>CAVPJZ010000001.1:0-833754 GCA_963705555.1 uncultured delta proteobacterium
TCGTAGTGGTCGAGCAACGGCTCGAACAGCATCAGGTAGCCGAAGGCGCTGCCGGTCGACGTATAGCCGGGCCCGCCTTCCTGCGCCACGATCACGCCGAGCTTGTTCGGCCCGGTGTGCGGATACATGCGCCACGCAATGGGCAGCTGCCCCGGCACGTGGCCGGAGGGATCGAGCGGGCGCATCACCGTGCCGCACACCGCGTGTTGCGGGCATTTGCGCGGATCGACGGGTCCGCGCGCACCCAGGGGCCGTGGCCGAGCATCGGCGGCCGACGCGAACGCTACGATGGCGCCGAAAAGAGCGGCGGCTACGGCTATCCTACGCATGGATGGATTCTCCCCTCGTGCAATGCCAACTCATAACCGGTTCCGGCGGCACGCGCCAAGTGCACACCGTGGGCAGGCTGACCGCGCGGAGCGATCCTGTAGGAGTGGAACTCGATTTCGCGGAGCTAAACGCCCGTCCATAAACAACTGCGACAATTGATTAGCGATCGCACACCTCGCCCCGCGACAGCGGGGAGAGGGAGGGGCCCGACGCGTCAGCGTTGGGAGGGTGAGGGGCCTCGGTCTCTTGGTACAAGTATAGAGCCCCGCGAACGCTCCGCTGTGAGGAGATTTGCTTGCGAGCAACATGCCAAGCAAAGTGACCGGGTGCCCCTCACCGTCCCATTGCTTCGCAATGGGCCCCTCCCTCTCCCCGCTGTCGCGGGGCGAGGTGTATGGGCGGTTCCCAAACTACTGCCATGGTCTCATTTGTTCCCGGACGGGCCCTAAACGCCCGTAGCGCCTTACGAGCTCCGACATTGCCGGGGTCGTCGTGCCGTTGGCACGCGACATGTGCGCTTGGAGCGTTCCGAGAGGGCCCGAGCCGCGCTGCAACAGAAAATGGAAGTGAATTTGCGACCAGCCCTTCCGATCCCAACGAGATGAGCAGTCCAAATGGACGGCTTTCAATGAGGCCGTGCTGGACGTCGAGCCGGTCTTCGCGATGGTGGGCGGGCTGGTACATAATGAGCCTATGGTGCGGTGGCCGGCTCATCAACCGTCATGAAGAAGCGGACGGACGACTTGCCGGGATTTGAGTAGCGTGCGGCCAGTTGTCGCGATGGCAGTCGCGCCGGCCGCAATAATCGTGCCCCTTTCCCTCTACTTCGAGAAATAGCCTGCCGCTTGTGACATGGATGAGTTCCCGCGTACCGCGGCCATGACGACCAGCATCGAAGCGCTCTCCCGGCTTCAACTCCCAGAGCCACATCTCCAGCATTTCGGCTCGCTGTACCAGCGAGTAGCACGGCCGAGCCGCCATGCGGGCCACTCCACAGTCTGCGGGCTTCGCTTGCGGTCACCACCTTGACCATGGACTGCGCCTCGCCCACAGCCGCCACGAGATCGGCCACCGAAACGCCCAGCGCGGAAGCGAGGCGGCAAAGCGTTGATATGCTGGGATTGGCGCGTTCCTGTTCGATTTGCACCAAGGTTCCCTTGCTGACACGGCGCGCACTGCCAGTGCATCGAAGGTGAGGTCTTGAGCTTTACGTAGAGACGGAGATGCGGTGGGCCACGGTCGCCGCCATGGCCTCTTCGGACGTTGCGCTCTGTCCGGGCGTCACTATTTCGTTGACTTTCTTGGTCATTATAATGATATAGCTTGCTAGCTTCCGTCGTCAAGGACGCTCTTCGTTGTCTCTCTTTCAGCCGGTTATTGCGCCTGAGTCTTCGCGTTGCGGCCGGATTTTCGCGCGCTCAGCCTTTACGTGGGAGGTATTACAAATTCGGCCGGAAAATCCGGAAAACGGTGGCCGCTCTTGCTGACGCGTGCAAGGTCGCCGTGTGCCGAACCATGGGTAGAGGACCATCGCGAGGCTTGCGCGGACGCCTACCGGGCCTTTGGTGCGAAGCCGCAGCGGACCCCATGCTCGAAGCGGAAGCCCTGCTCAAGCGCGCGGCGCGCGACGGCGCTCTGCCGAGCGTCAATGCGGTCGTCGATCTCTACAATGCCGTGAGCCTGCGCTTTGCCATTCCCGTCGGCGGCGAGAATGCCGAATCCTACGCGGGAGTGCCGCATCTCGTGCGCGCCACAGGGACCGAAAAATTCGAGACAATGCAATGCTGGTGCTCCGCACATCGAATCGCCGGAGCCGGCGAAGTCATCTGGCGTGACGAGCAGGGCATCACTTGCCGCCGCTGGAACTGGCGGCAGGGTACGCGCACGCGGATTGAAGATCACGACTACGAATATGTGGTTCGTTCTTGAGGCGCTCGATCCAATGCCGGACACCGCGTTGATGGAAGCCGGCACGGTATTGATACGTGGATCGAAGATTCCTATCACCTGAAACTGCGGTCGAAGCCTGTCTTTCGACAAGAAACGGTTCGACGTCCCTACCGCGAAACGATTTCGTCTGGATGCCTTGTCGGCGCTGAGCTGGGCATCCCACAATGGCATCTGGCCCCGCTCACGCTCATCGAGGAAAAGGACGACCAGGATCGCCAGCCAATACGCCGGTCTCACCAAGGCGGCGTCGTAGAGCTCATCCAGGTAGTACTTGCGACGCAGGAGGGTGTGAATGGGTCCCAGCAACGAGACCAGCGGATCGGCGCCGCCGGCCGGGAGCGCGTCGGTAGACCCACCATCCAACCAACAGGCCGAGGCTGGCGACCCCGACCGACGTGAGCAGCGGAGGCCACTGGAACGGCAGCGCCGCCGGATGCTCGAGCAGGGTCCCGCCCACAAAACCGTGGAACCAGTTGCTGAAGGGAAGCCGCAGCCCAAGGAAGTCCTCCGGAATCCCGATCCACCCGGCCCCCACGGCGAAGACGGCCAGGACGACCAGCGGCGCCGTCATGGTCGTGACCGACTCGTGCGCCTGGCTGGCGGCGGGCGTGCGCGGCGTGCCGAGGAACGTCAGCGTAATCTGCCGCATGGTGTAGAAAGCCGTCAGCAGCGCCGCCACGGCCAAAGCCGCGAAGACGATCAGCTGACCGGTGCCGAAGGCGTGCGGCCAGAATCTCATCCTTCGACCAGAACCCGGCCGTGATGAGCGGGAAGCCCGACAGGGCGAAGCCGCCGATCAGAAAGGTGATGAAGGTCAGCGGCATCTTCTTGCGCAGTCCGCCCATGTTGAGCATGTCCTGCGCGTCCAGATGCCCGTGCGTGGCGTGGACGCCGTGTTCCATGCCGTGGATGACCGAGCCGGAGCCGAGGAAGAGCAGCGCCTTGAAGAAGGCGTGGGTGATCAGGTGAAAGGCGGCCGCCACGTACGCCCCGATGCCGACGGCGGCGACCATGTAGCCCAGCTGCGAGATCGTCGAGTAGGCCAGGACGCGCTTGATGTCGTTCTGGGCGACGGCGATGGTGGCGGCGAACAGCGCCGTGAACGCGCCGACGCCGGCCACGATCGTCATCGGCAGCGTCAGCGGATCGCCCTCATGCCAGCCGGCGGTCAGCAGCGGGAAGAAGCGCACCGACCAGGTACACGCCGGCCGACACCATGGTGGCGGCGTGGATCATGGCCGAAACCGGCGTCGGGCCTTCCATGGCGTCCGGCAGCCAGACGTGCAGCGGGAACTGGGCCGACTTGCCGACCGTTCCGAGGAACAGCAGCATCCCGATCAGGCCGGACATCGACAACCCGAGGATCGCCGCTTGACGACTGGGCCAGCGTCCGCAGGACATCCTCATTGAAGAGGATGGCGCGGTAGTTGAGCGTCCCGGTGGCGGAGTAGAGGGCCGCCAGGCCCAGCAGCATGAACACGTCGCCCACGCGCGTCGTCATGAAGGCCTTGACCATCGCCTGCTTGGCGGCTTCCTTGCCGTACCAGAAGCCGATCAACAGGTACGAGCACAAGCCCATGATCTCCCACCCGATGAAGAGCAGGAGCAGGTTGTCGGAGATGACCAGGGTCAGCATGCCGAAGGCGAAGAGCGAGATGAAGGCGAAGAAGCGCGCGTACATCGGCTCGATCCCGCCGGCATGCGGCGGCAGCCCGGGCACGTCGTGCGGATCGCGCGGCTGGCCGAAGTTGTGATAGCCGATGCTGTAGACGAAGATCGCCAGGCAGGTCCAGGCGACGAAGAACAGCGTGACCGCCGAGAGCGGGTCGATCAGGACGCCGATGCGCAGGGCCGTGGCCCCGGTGGGGATCCAATCGACGGCCGAGGCGATCGGGTTTTCGCCCGAGGTGCGGGCGCCCAAGGGCGATGACGAAGACGACCATCGCCAGCGCCCACGAGATCGCCATCGCCCCCACCGCCAGGCCGTGGCTCAGGCGGTTGCTGCGGTGGGCGCGCAGGACGATCAGCGCCGAAGGCCAGCAGCGGCGGGAGCGGGATGAGCCAGGTCAGGAGTTCGGGTTGCATGCGGTCTCGTCTACCACTTCATCAGGTCGATGTCTTCGGCCGCCACGGTCGAGCGGCTTCGGTAGATGGAGATGATCAGAGCCAGGCCGACGGCCGCTTCCGAGGCGGCGACGGCGAAGATGATGATGGCGAACGCCTGGCCGGCGATCAGCGACGGCGCCACGTAGCGCCAGAAGGCCACCAGGTTGATGTTGACGGCGTTCAGCATCAGCTCGATGCCCATCAGAATGGCGACGGCGTTGCGGCGGCCGAGCACGCCATACAGGCCGATGCAGAAGAACCGCCGCGGAGAGGCCCAGGTACCACGAGAGAGGGATCACCCCTGCACCCCCTTCGCCCCAGCGCTTGCACGGGGCCGTTCGGACCTCCCCGGCGCGCACCGTCCCGGCCGTCCGCCCCGGCGGACCGGGCTTCGCGGTCCTTCTGCCGGGAGGGCGGACGGCCTCCAGCGGAAGTAAGGAATCACGGTCACCGCTCCTCCGACCGTCTGTCCGGCGGCCGGGCGACGACGATCGCCCCAATCAGGGCTGCCAGAAGCAGTACCGAAGCCACCTCGAAGGGAATGACGTAGCGGTTCACGTCGACCAGCGAGCGGCCCAGATCCTCCAGCAAAGGCTCCGGCGCCAGCCGCCAGCGGCGCGGCGGTGGCGTCGCCCAGGCCGGGACCTGGCTCATCAACGCCAGGAGCGAGACGAACAGCAACGCCGAGGCGAAGACCGCCGACCACCAGCTGCGGTTGGCCTGACCGCCCGTATCGGCCATCACCCGCCGCGTCAGCATGGCGGCGAAGATGATCAGGATGGCGATGGCCCCGATGTACACGGTCACTTGGACCATCGCCAGGAAGCCGGCCTCGAGCAGAACGAAGTACGACGCCACGCACGCCAGGGTGCACGATCAGCCACAGCGCGGCGTGGATCAGCTTGGGACTGGAGACCACCATGACGGCGGAGATAATCGTCACCAGCCCGAGGGCGAGGAAGATCAACTGAAGGGGCGTCATCGTCGGTCGACCTGGACTCCTAGGCCCGCGCTGGGTGGGCGGCACGCAAGCCGGCCGCCTCGCGCCGGCGAACGGAGCGGGCGTAGAACGACGCAGGATCACCGTCACCAGCGCCAGGCCGACGTTCGCCGTCACCATCGTGACGATGCAATTCCAGCCCAGCGAGGGCCGCCAGCTTGTCGGCGATCGCCGTCACGGCCACGACCGCCAGCGCCAGCGGGACGAGGAACTTCCAGTTGACGGCATTGACCTGGTCGATGCGCAGCCGCGGCAGCGTGCCGCGGATCCAGATCACGCCGAAATAGACCAGGGCCGTCTTGAGGCCGAAGTACACCAGGCCCGAGCAGCGGGAAGCGGTCAACCCCCGGTCCGAGCCAGCCGCCGAGGAAGAGCGTGACGGTCAGCGCGGCGATGGTGAAGCCGTGCAGGAATTCGCCGACGAAGAACATGCCGAAGGCCATCGACGAGTACTCGATGTTGTAGCCCGGCGACGATCTCGGATTCGGCTTCCAGCAGGTCGAACGGCGCCTTGCCGGCCTCGGCCATCGAGCTGATGAAGAACAAGATCGCCGCGATCGGCGCCAGGACGATGAACCACATGCCGCGTTGCGCCTCGACGATTGCGACCGTGCCCATCGAGCCGGCCAGCATCGTCGGCACCAGCAGGGCGATGACCATCGGCACTTCGTACGAGATCAACATCGCCACCGTGCGGAAGGCGCCCAGCAGGCGCGTACTTGTTGTTCGACGACCAGCCGGCCATCATCACCGCCAGCGTGCCGATGGCGCCGATCGAGACCAGGTAGATCACGCCGACGTTGATGTCGGCGCCGATCAGGTTCGGCGCCAACGGGATCAACGCCCCACAGCCCGACGACCGACATCACCGCCAGCGGCGGGCGCCAGAAAGTAGATCGATCTTGTCGGCCCCGGCTCGGCACGATGACTTCCTTCAGGACGAGCTTGAGGGCGTCGGCGATCGTCTGAAGCAGGCCGAACGGCCCGACGCGGTTCGGGCCCAAGGCGGTCCTGCAGGCGCGCCAGCAGCTTGCGTTCGACCCAGATGAGGAGGAAGGTGAGGAGCAGGACGGCCGTCGCCAGAGCACCGGCGCCCAGGAAGGACTGCAGCGGCGCGGGCCCATTCCGCCGGCAGCCCCAGCGCCGGTCAGCAGGCCGAATAGCAGAGCGTCCCAACCAGCCAAACGGATCCTGCGATCATCGCGTGACTCCCGCCGCCTTACAACGAGATGGCTGATGTCCGTTCGGTCGCATCAGCCATCGATTCGTTCGCAGGTCGATCAAACCCACTCGAGGTTGCCCTTGCGCCAGGCGTAGACCAGGCCGGCCGCCAGGATCGGCGATGAAGAGCACTCCTTCCAGCACCATGTACAGCTGCAGCTGATCGATAGGCGACGGCCCATGGAAAGAGGAAGACCGCCTCGACGTCGAAGACGACGAACACCAGGGCGAAGATGTAGTACTGGACCTTGAACTGGATCCAGGTGTCGCCGACGGTCTCGACGCCGCACTCGTAGGCGGAATCCTTGATGGGATTGGACTTGCGGGGGCCGATCAACCGGCTCAAGCCGATGGGCACGGCCGGCATGATGAAGCCAAGCGGGAGCAGCAGGGCGAGGAACAACCACTGGTCGAGCATCCACTCACCTCAGGTTGTCCGGCAGGGCGTGGGGCACCCCGGACTCGGGGGTCGGCAATGGATCAGGGCCGATCCCGTTCGTCAAAGCATCCACGGGTCGTGCATTTTACCACAGGCCCTCGGGCGGCCTGCGTCAATCCCCCTCCCCGCTAAGGCGGGGGAGGGGGAATTGACGCCGCCTCCTTCCGTGGTATGCTTAGTTCGTGGACAGCAAACGAACCAGACAGGCAACCTACAACATCAATTACCACTTCGTCTGGATACCCAAGTATCGGGTCCCCGTTCTTGTGGGGCCGGTCGCCAAGCGGTTGTCGGGCTTGCTGCATTCCAAGGCGTCCGAACTTGGCGGTGAAGTACTCGACCTCACAATTCAACCCGATCACGTTCACCTGTTTTGCTCCTTCCCGCCGACGTTGGCTCCCTACCAGATCATGTATCGGCTGAAGGGATATACGGCTCATGTCCTGCGCCGGGAGTTTCCCGCCCTGAACACGAGACTTCCCAATCTCTGGACCCGCTCCTACTATGTCAGCACCGCGGGGCATGTCTCGGCTGCAACGGTGCGCCGGTACATCGACGCTCAGAAAGGCCGCCGGTAAATGATCCTTACCTACCGCTATCGACTCTATCCCACGAAGTCCCAGAAGCACAAACTGGAAGCGACCATTGAAACGTGCCGGCACTGGTACAACGCCTGCCTGGAGGAGCGCAAGTCTGCGTGGGACGAGCGGCAGGAGAGCGTCGGCAGGTACGCACAATTGCGGAATGTCAAGAACTATCGCCGGGATAATCCCTTCGCGGCGCAATTGCACTCGCACATCCTCCAGGTCACAACCTGCGACCTGGATAAAGCCTTCCAGGCGTTCTTCCGCCGCGTCAAGGCGGGAGAGAGGTCCCGGCTATCCTCGCTTCCGCGGCAGGGACCGTTTCGACTCGTTCGGGTTGAAGGAGTACGGTAACGGATTCCGCCTGGACGGAAGGCGGCTGAAAGTCACGGGCATCGGACGGATTGCAGTGCGCTGGCACCGGCCCATCAATGGCAAGATCAAAACCGTCCGCATCCGCAGACAAGCGGGAGTCTGGTACGCCTCTTTCTGTTGTGACCTGCGGCAGCCCAAGTCGCTGCCTCCAACCGGGCGCGACATCGGAATAGACGTGGGCGTCGCCAGCCTGCTTACCACGAGCGACGGCGAGCACATCGAAAACCCCGAGTGGTATCGATCAGAGCAAGCCCGTTTGCGTATCCTGCAACGCCGGGTTGCACGTCGTAAGTTGGGAGGAGCCAATCGGCGTAAGGCGGTCCGGGCCGTTGCCTGCCAGCACGCATATGTGGCGAACCGCCGAATGGACTTCCTGAAGAAGTTGGTCTACGGCCTTATCTGGCGCTACGACCGAATTGCAGTCGAGGACCTGCAAATCCCGAACATGGTACGGAACTCGCACTTGGCAAAGAGCATCCTGGATGCTGGCTGGGGATACTTCCGCATGCACCTATCTTTCAAGGCAGCATGGGCCGGGAAGACAGTTCTGGCGGTCGCTCCAGCCTACACGTCCAAGACTTGCTCGGGCTGTGGGGCGCCCTTCGAAACCCTAACGTTAGCAGACCGTTGGGTGCGTTGCGATTGCGGCCTCTCGATGGACCGCGATGAAAACGCAGCCCTGAAATCTGCTCGCGCTCGGACGGGGCGCGTGGGGCATAACGTGGCCGGTTGCGGCGAGCGTGCCCCAAGAAGCCGTTGGGCTTTACCCCCATGTTGGGAGTTAGCCCATGCGGAGCGTCACCCCTCGCCTCTCGCACGATGCGTGGGAGGCGTTCCTCGCCCGCCATCCCGACGCCCATCTCCTGCAATCCGCCGCATGGGGTGAGCTCAAGTCCCGCTTCGGCTGGACACCGGTTCGAACTCTCGGTCGACGACGCCGGGGCGCAGGTGCTCTTCCGCCGCCCACTCCCCGGCCTGACACTGGGTTACATTCCACGGGGACCCGTCGGTGACTGGCTGCCAAAGCTGCTCCCCGAGATCATCGCCGCCTGCCACGCGGAACGAGCCTTCGCCCTTAAGCTGGAACCGGATGCCGCCGAGGGCGACCCCATGGGGGAGAGCTTGCGCCAGGCAGGATTCCTCCCGAGCCGCCAGCCGATTCAACCGCGCCGCAGCCTTCTTGTTGATTTGACCGGCGATGAGGACCAACTCCTGGGCCGGATGCATTCCAAGACGCGCTACAACATCCGCCTGGCGGAGCGAAAAGGCGTCCAAGTCCGCCCGTGGGACGACCTGGGGGCGTTCCACCGATTGATGCAGCACACCGGAGAGCGCGACACCTTCGGCGTCCATAACGCGGCCTATTACCGCCTTGCCTATCAGGTCTTCCACCCGCGGGGCGAGTGCGAGCTGCTGCTGGCCGAGTCCGGGGGGCAGCCGCTGGCGGCCCTGATGGTCTTCGCTCGGGGACGGACGGCGTGGTATCTGTACGGCGCCTCCTCCGACCAAGGCCGAAACCAGATGCCGACGTACCTGCTCCAGTGGGAAGCCATGCGCTGGGCACGCAGGCTCGGCTGCGTGACCTACGATTTGTGGGGCATCCCTGATGAGCCGGAGGGGGTCCTCGAATCGCAGTTCACGCATCGCCAGGATGGCCTGTGGGGGGTTTACCGGTTCAAGCGCGGTTTCGGCGGACGGCTCGTCCGAACGATCGGCGCGTGGGACCTTCCGTTGAAGCCCATTCTGTACCGCGCCTACCGGTTGGCAGCGGGCCGCCTTCGGGGCTAAGGCATGGGCATGATGCGCCGCCTCGTCACCCGCCAGGACCACTGGGAATTCTTCTCTCGCCCTCCCTCCCTGAGCCGCACATCCTTCAGAGTTGGGTATGGGGGGAGGTCAAGTCGAAATACGGGTGGAAAGCAGAACGCTGGATCTGGGAGGAAAACGGAAAAGCAACAGCCGCCGCCCAGGTCGTAGTGCGCCGATGGCCGGCCGGCCTTCCATGGCCCTCTTGGCAAGTCCTCTACGTTCCACGGGGTCCGATCCTGGACTGGTCGAACCCGGAGTTGGCGTCGGCGGTCCTGTCCGATCTAGACCTCCCTGGCTCGCGAACGTCAAGCGATCTTCATCAAGATAGACCCCGAGCTGCCCGTGACCGTCTTGCAGGGCGCCGAGGCGGAACCGCAACCGTCGGCCGTCGGCGCAAGAGTCGAAGAGTCCTTGCGGCGGTCGAGATGGATCCCGTCGCTCGAACAGGTTCAGTTCCGAAGCACCCTCCGTCTGAGCCTCGAGAGCGACGAAGACGAGCTCATGGCTCGGATGAAATCCAAGACGCGTTACGACGTCCGACTCGCGGAGCGGAAAGAGAGTCAGTGTCCATCCCGGGAGCGAGAGCGATTTCGACGACCTGTACGCGATGTACCGAGAGACCTCTATCCGTGACGGATTCGTCATTCGGCCACGCGCCTACTACCTCGATGCGTGGGGACTCCCCTACGAGCCGGCAGGGCCAAGATCTTTTTGGCGGAAGTCCAGGGTCGAGCGGCGGCGGCATTGATCCTGTTCCACTTCGGCCCGACCGCCTGGTACTTCTACGGAATGTCCCGGTCCGCCCACCGCGAGAGCATGCCTACTCATCTCCTGCAGTGGGAAGCCATTCGTTGGGCGAAGGCTGCCGGGATAAAGACCTACGATTTCTGGGGCGCCCCCGACCGGGCCGACCCCGACGACCCGATGTACGGCGTCTACCGCTTCAAGGTGGGCTTCGGCGCGTCGTTGGTGGAGACCATCGGCGCCTGGGACTACCCTGTGCGGCGTTGGATGTACCACCTGTATGCGGTCGTGGTGCCACGGGTGCTGGCCATCCTACGCCGCCGGCAACGACGACGATCGCGGCTCGACGTCGAAGGAACCCCCGGGGAGCCGGCATCGGCCGGCGCGGATGTAGAGTGAGTGCCTCCAGCAAAAGCACGATCAGTCATCAGTCATCTGTCGTCGCCCTGAAGCCGAATAACTTCAACTGAAAGCTGAAAACTGAGAACTGACAACTGACAACTCTCCGGCCCCTCTTGACAGACTGCCTTCGGTGGGCTATTCTAGTAGTAGAATAGCCGATGACCAACGCCGAGCTGGCCCTGTTGTCCCTGCTGGCCGAACAGCCTCGCTACGGCTACGAAATCGAGCAGCTGATCGAGCAGCGACGGGATGCGCGCGTGGACCGAGTTGGGGTTCTCCTCGATCTACTACCTGCTGAAGAAACTTGCGCGACAGGGTCGCTTGAAGGGACGCCGTATTCCCGGGACAGGCGCCCCCTCCAGGGTGATCTACAGTCTGACGACCCGTGGTGCCTCCGCCTTTCGCCGCGCCGTCGTGTCGGCCCTGGCGACCCCGGCCCGAACTCCGCCGTCCTTCCTGTTGGGGCTGTCCAGCCTGCCGGCCATCTCGTCTGCCCAGAGCCGCCGCGCTCTCGCCCAGTACCTCGCTCAGCCTCGAGGATCGGGCGAAACAGCTGAAGGCTCAGCGCCGCCTCCAGGCGCCCCTCCCGGACTTCGTCGATGCAATGTTCAGCTATAGCCTCGCCTTGACCCGCGGGGAGATCGCCTGGGTGCGCCGGTTTCGGGACCACCTCACGCGCCAGCCACGAAACCGGGCCCCGATCGGACGACCTCCCGCCGGCTTCCCGCCCTCCATCCCATTCCCATCGAGGAGATCGCGCGATGAAGAAGCTTGACCTACGCAAGGAGTTCAAACCGCTGCTCAGCCCGCCGTCGAAGGACGTCGTTGTGGTCAGTGTCCCGCGGTTCCAGTTCCTGATGATCGACGGCCACGGAGATCCCAACACCTCGCCGCTCTTCCAGGAGTCGATGCAGGCGCTATACGCGCTCGCCTTCGGATTGAAGTTCACGTTGAAGAAGGAGAAAGCCGTCGACTATCCTGTCATGCCCATCGAGGGCCTGTGGTGGTCGGAGGGCGTAGAATGGTTCGATATGAAAGAGCGCCGTGACTGGCGCTGGACGTTGATGATCCTCCAACCAAGCGTCGTCACCAAGACCTGGGTCGAGCGGATCCGTGCGATGACCCTCGAGAAGGGAAAGGCCCCGGCGGCCGCACGCGTTCGATTGGAACCGTACCGCGAAGGCCGCTCGGTGCAGATTCTTCACATCGGGCCCTACGCCGCGGAGGGCCCGGCCATCGCCCGCATTCACGACTACATGAGCGCCCACGGCTGGGTCCCCAACGGTCATCATCATGAAATCTATTTGGGAGATCCGCGTCGTTCGGCGCCCAACAAGCTCCGCACGGTGCTGCGGCAACCCGCCCGGCCGGCCTGAACTCCCCTGGAGGGATGCATGCCCCAATCCCGCCTGCCCCGCCTGCGTTTCGCGCACCTCCCCACTCCCGTCGAGGCGATGCCGCGGCTCTCGGCCGCTCTCGGCGGCCCATCGTTGTCGATCAAACGCGACGACCAGACCGGCCTGGCGTTGGGCGGCAACAAAGCACGCAAGCTGGAGTTCATCCTGGCGGAGGCCCAGGCCCACGGGGCACGGCAGTTGATCACGACGGGGGCGGTCCAGTCGAATCAGTGTCGGCAGACGGCGGCCGCCGCGGCGCACTTCGGACTTCGACTGCACGTTGGTCCTCCCCGGTCGTGCTCCCGTAGAAACGACGGGCAACCTGCTGCTGGATGAACTCCTCGGAGCCGAGATCGTGTGGTCCGGTGAGGAGAAGACGGCGGACGTCCTGCCGCGCGTTTTCGACGAAGCCTGGTCGGCGGGCCGACGGCCCTACCTCATCCCGTACGGCGCCTCCAGCCCGCTCGGCGCCATTGGCTACCTCACGGCCATGCTCGAGCTGCTCGAGCAGACCCACCAGGTGGACGTGATCGTGGTGGCTTCGTCCTCGGGGGGCACCCAGGGCGGCATGGTGGCGGGCGCACGATTGGGAGGGTTTCGCGGGCGCATCCTCGGAGTGAGCGTCGATGTCCCCGCCGCGGAGCTGAGGACACGCGTAGCGGCCTTGGCGACGGAAGCAGCGTCGGTGTGGGGACAACCCCTCGACGTCCAACTAGGTGAGGTTGAGGTGACGGACGCCTATGTCGGAGGCGGATACGGGGTGCTCGGCGAACTCGAACGGGAGGCGATCAGCCTCTTCGCCCGGTCGGAAGGCATCCTGCTCGATCCGGTGTACACGAGCCGGGCCGGCGGGGCGATGGTGGACCTCATCCGGCGGGGTGAGATCCGCCCCACCGAGAAGGTCATGTTCTGGCACACCGGCGGGGCTCCGGCTTTGTTCGCCTACGCGTCGGAGCTGGCCGGTGACCGTCCCGCCTGATTCCCCCTTCCCCAACAGCTGTATCTTCCGCTGGGGCGAAACCGACGCCCTCCCACGGGTCGTGGCTACAGCATGGGCTACACGAACGCCATGGCTCCGCGTTTCTAGGATGACGGCGCGGGCTGAAACCCCAAGAGCTCGAACACCTGGATCGGAGCCTGCTTGCCTTCGGCGTGGACGTCGAGGGCGGCCCTGAGCCGAAGGCGATCCTGGATCGGCCCGGCGGCCTCGCGGCTGATGAGGATCTGACCCCTGGCGGCATGCTCCTGGAGCCGCCGGGCGGTGTTCACGCTGTCCCCAATGGCGGTGTACTCAAGTCGCCGCTCGGTTCCCACCAGCCCGAGAAGGGCGGGACCCGAGTGAAGTCCAATCCCGAATTCCAGATGGAACGGCGCGGGCAGGTTCGCATGGAGCGATTGGGCGGCGTCGCGGATCGCCAAGGCAGCCCGCGCCGCCCGGAGTCGGTGGTCGGACTGCGGCATCGGGGCGTTGAACCACGCCATGATGGCGTCTCCCAGGAACTTGTCGATCGTCCCCTCTTCCTGGAGGACGGCGTCGGCCGCCGCCGCCAGGTACCGGTTCAAGACACCGACGAGGGTCTCCGGATCGGTCGTCTCGCTGATGGCGGTGAAACCGCGGATGTCGGCGAACAGCGTTGTGATCTCCGCCACGCTCCCGCCCAACTGCAGGCGATCCGGATCGAGCTGGTGAATCACGGCCGGGCTGACCATGCGCTCGAACAGACGGCGCTGGGCCTCCAGGCGGCGTTTCTCGGTCTGGTCGTCGAGGACGATCGTGACGCCACGCGTCGTCTGGTCGGCCGTCTTCAACGGGGTGAGGTCGAGGCTCAGATCCACCGCGCCGCGCCCGTCGAGGACCGGGTGGACTTCCATCCCGATGACGCGTCGCTCGTCGAGCTTGACCTCGGCGACGACCGCCGCCAGGTCGGAGAAAGAGGCGGCAGCAGGTCCTGGAGTGAAGCGCCCAGCAGGAGACTTTGAGGGCGGCCGAGGATCGTTTCTGCCGCCCGGTTGCAGAGGGTGACCTGGTCCCGGATGTCGGCAGTGATGACGCCGGCGTCGATCGACTTGAAGACGTCCTCCATGAGGGTCTTGAGTTCCGTCACCTCGTCGAGGGTTCGCCGCACGGATGCGAACAGGCGGGCGTTCTCGATCGCCACGGCGGCCTGATTGGCGAAGGCCGACAACAGGTTGCGCTCCCGCTCGGAGAACAGGCCCTCGCGGGCGCGGTTCTCGGCGTAGATCAGGCCGGTCAGCTCGCCTTTGACCTTGAGCGGTACGGCCAGGATCGACCGCAAGTTGTAGGCGACGATGCTTTGCTGTCCGTCGAAACGCGGGTCGGCCTGGGCGTTGGTCGTGAGCACGGGCTCCCCGCTGCGCGCCACGCGCTCGACCAGGGTGCGGCTGATCTCTTGCTCGCCGGCGCTGAGCGAGGCCCGCTCCCAGTTGCGCGCCACCTCGATGTCGAGGGTGCCGGCTTCGCTGCGCAGCATCAGGAAGGCGCGCTCGGCGCCGGTGATGCGGATGATGGTGTCGATGACCTCGTTGAGCACGACCGGCAGCTCGAGCGAAGAGTTGACGACCTGACCGATCTCGGCCAGCGCCAGGAGGTTGCGGCGCTCCTGGTCGATGTCTTCGACGGTGCTGCGCAGGGTCAGCAGTGTGCCGCTGAGCTGACGCAGCGCTTCGACCAGGCCGGAGGGAAACCCGGAGCCCCCTTCCCCGAGCGGTGGCGCGGAACGACGCCAACTGGGCACGGATGTCCTCGGCCATCCGGCTCAAGTCGTCCAAGCTGCTCTTCGGGACCTAGGCGAACTGTAGGCTCGACCAAGACAGGGATGCCCCGCGTACTCTGATCACCGCAGCTCGATTATAGGCTTCCATCGGCGCTCAGCTACCAGCAGCCGTTGTCAGTTGCCTGACACAGACAACGGATCTCGGCAGCCACCCGCCGGCTGCCTACCCCGAGCAGTGCTGGAGGGCGGGCTCTTGCCAAGGCGCCCCGTTACCAAGGCGCCATCTCCCTCGGCGTCTCACGCGTCCCAAAGTCGTGCAACGGCCCGAACTGCGCGTCCAGCCTTGCGGTCCGCTCGCGTATTTCCTCATCGATCACGATCACGGACTTTCCCCGCCATTGGAGAGCCGCGTCTCTCGCGTCGACAACCGTGCTCGGCTGGTTCCAACCGATGCGGCCCGTTCGGAAACGGACCGCCGGTCCCGGTTGCGAGGCCCTCCACAGGTAGAACTCGTGCTTGGGCAGATCCCGAATGGCTGAGGCCATCTGATGGAGCTGCCGGTTCAGCTCCATGAAAGGCCCGGCTAATCCTCCACGCCTTTGGGTCTCGTCCGGCCGAGCCATCTCTCGGACCAGCTCCTCCACACCCGCGCCGCTTAGGCCGGAAACGAGGATGGTGGATATGTTGGCCATCACGGTCTGGGACAGTATTGGGTGAAGCAACGTCTGTGCCTGAGCAATGATCGCCATCCGCAGCCAGTGCTTGCGGGCGTGACGGAGCAAGCGTTCAAAACTCTCCGGGGAATATTCGGCCAGCTCATCGGCGTACAGATGGATGGGTTCCCGCCCTCCTGCCTCGGAGGGTTCCGCCAGCAAACAATTGGTCAGCCAGGTAATGATCAGAGAGCCCAGGATGTGACCGGTCCTGTGCAAGCCCTCGTCACCAATGCCCACCAACAGTGGAACGCCGTTGCGGACCTCATCGAAATCGAAGGTGCTACGGGACGAACCCAGCATTCTCTGCGCATCCGGATGGCTCAGCAGCCCGAAAAGGCGTGTCCAAGTGGACTGGGTGTGGTCGTAAAGCTGTGACCGGGTCAAGCTGTCCAACCATTTCAGCGCCGCCAGCGCGGCGCTGCTCTCCAGCCATCCTCGACCGGAGGTCGCCTGGAACGCCATTCGGGCTACGTGCTCCCTGAAGTTCCTCTGGAGAATCCAGCGGAGCAATTCAAGAAGCGTGTAGCCCTCATCGGCGGCAGCCAGCATATACGCCGCCGCGCCCAGCAGGTGCTGTATGCGCACGGGCACCTCGTCCTGGTAGGGCAGGTAGACCTGGATGAGCCCTTCCATCACGGTCCTGGCCGCCTCCATCGGCCCATACCCTGGCCTCGTTTCAAGCAGATTCAGAGTGTTCATGTACCGGGGGTCGGGCTCCAGGACAATGGGGTACTGGTCATGACTTCATCGAGAGATACGCGCATTGCCACGCTAGCGAGCGGTGCGGGTCGATTACGATCGTCGGCCGGTGATGGGCCAGGTCCTGCTCAGATCATCCATTTCATCAAAGTCGACTTGCCGCTGCCATTCCTGCCAAGGATGGCCGTATGCCCCTCACGCTCACGACCGTCGAGCCGGACGGGGGCGTGCGGCCACTCGACCACTGTTCCCAGTTCAATTTCGCCGGGCCCAAGCGGACGACGGCTGCACCCGCGTGGCCACCAGCCAACGAAGGAGGAACGGACCCGCGCGGTACGCGAGCCCAACAAGCGCCCAAGGGCAACAAGACACAGGAACCCAAGTCCGGCGACCTCTACGCCCGTCCACCAAAGGAGTCCCGATAAAGCCCGTCATCAGAATCGAGCATGTCAGCGGTGAGTTTCAAGGCGGTAGCCGGGTCTGTCGGGTCGTATCCGAGTCGAGATTTCATGTGCTTTCTCCTCTCTCTTGTGTCCTGAGGCATGTCCAGGAGGCGCCTTGTTTGTCCGGTCAGACAGTCGGTCCATGCTTCCAGGGCTCGATCGCCCGTTCTGACACTGGCGTGGAGGTTGGCGAGGATTCGGAACTCGGCTCTTGGCTTCCCTCGCCGCCTCGCACAGCCCCGTAAGGCGCCGCGTCGTCGGGGCTGTGACCGCTACGACGAGCCGGTCGGTATGGAAGAGGCTGCGATGATCTTGGAGGTAGTACGTGTTGAGGGCCCGAAACTTCCGGATAACATTATCACCGGTCAATGCCTGACTGTGGACGGCGGCAGTACGGCGTCCTTAAATATGCCCGGCATGAAGGTTTGATTGTTCGTAAGACATGATTAGGAGCCAAATTATCGAAGTGCGCTCCGTTCATAAGATAATAAAACCGTAATAGTCAATGAAACAAGGAATTTCGATATAGGTGTTTTCCGATGGTAACAACCAAAAGTCCGGTAATTCTGGCAAGGACAGAGTCTCGCCAAGAAGGAGTCAGTGCTACCCTGAAAGCGCTGAACGTCAATCCGGCAAAAGGAAAACACGTTCTTATCAAACCTAATTTCAATACGGCCGATCCCACGCCCGGTTCCACGCACAATGATACACTGATAGCGCTGGCGGAGGAGTTATGGGCTATGGGGGCCGAATCCATAAGTGTAGGAGAAAGAAGCTGGTTGCGGACAAGGAAGGTCATGGAACTCAAAGGGGTCTTGCCTATTCTGCAGAAACTGGATGTCCGGGTTATCGATTTTGATGATTTAAAAGAAAAAGATTGGGTAGAATTTAAGCCGAAAGATAGTCATTGGGCAAACGGCTTCCGTGTTGCCCGTCCTATTCTGGAGACCGAATGCCTGGTTTCCACAGGCTGTCTGAAAACGCATCAATTCGGAGGAGTTTTTACCTTATCCTTGAAACTTCATGTCGGCGTTGTTCCTACGGAGCGCAACGGATATTCCTATATGCATGAATTGCATACTTCTCCTCATCAGCGCAAAATGATTGCCGAGATCAACGAGCCCTTTAATCCTCAATTGGTGGTCATGGACGGGATCGAAGCTTTTGTGGACGAAGGGCCGGCCACCGGAAAGCTGGCCAAGGGAAATATTTTTTTAGCGGCAAAAGATCGTGTGGCTATAGACGCAGTAGGTGTAGCCGTTTTAAAATACCTCGGCAGCAATGACCGGATCATGAATATTAAAATATTTGAGCAGGAACAAATTGCCCGCGCTGTTGAATTGGGGTTGGGCGCCGCAACTCCTGCCGAGATAGATGTCATTCCGGCAAATACCAAAAGCGCTGATATGCGCGACAAAATTGCTGAAATATTGCGGCAGGGGTGAAAAGGGGAAAAATCATGAATTCAGATGACAAATGTATTCAAGTAGATAACGAAAATGATCTGAACAAAATTTTGAAGGAAAAAGATCGGGTAATCGCTCTTGTTTACGCTTCCTGGTGCCCTTTTTGCAGAAGATTTCTGCCTATATTTCAACAGTATGCTCAGGAAGAACGGCGGCATTTTTTGCGTATTCAAGATGACCGGGAGAGTGTAGGAGATAAATATTCAGTAGATGTTTTTCCAACCGTTCTTTTCTTTGAGAAGGGCACTGTTTCCAAGCGCTTGGATGGAGAGCCGGGCGTGGGTTTAAGCGAGAAACAACTGGCAGATTTTATTAATTCGTGCCCATTATCGCAAAGTTGAACTGAATGCGAAGAATCCTGAGCAAAAGAAAAAGAGGTCATCGCATCTTGATTCGATAGCGAAACCGATAAATAACTGGATTTTTTTAGTCTATTTTCTGAAGTCTTTTTTAAGAGCAGGAATGCGGCTTTCACAAGGGACGCCCGTTTGGCATAGACCGCATCCGGCATACTTCCCGATGTATCCTTTCCCGTGTGTGCCTTCCAGCCATGGTTTCTGTGTCTCGTAGAGCACCTGGAAACATTTGAGTTTATCGTGGCCTTTTTCGCTGATTGCACCACCGGGACAACGACGGATGCATTCCCCACACTTTCCAGTAGCATAAAAAAGGCAATTTGCCAGGTGATGTTTATACGGTTTTATTGACGGTTTCAATTTAATGTTGGTAACCACACTTCCGCAACGCACGGCAAGCCCTTTGGAGGTGATGAAGCCGTCGTTGAGGCTGAAGGTGCCCAAACCGGCAGCATAAGCGATGTGTCTTTGCGACCATTTGGAAGCAAAACCGCCTGGCACGAGTAAAATTTCAAAAAAGGGTGATAACTCCGGGGCAATGGCCGAAAAGCCCATACCCTCGAGCAATGATATCAAATACTTTGAAAGCTCTATGATGAAATCCTGCCCATACCAGCGGGTATGATTCCAGCGCAGAGAAGGCCCTTCTTTTTCCCGCGCATTGCTCAGCCGTGTTTCGCTTAGGATAGGTAAAACAAAGGAAATGACACTGACGCTCCCGAGTTTCGGAGCTTCATGCTTCAATGTCTCTGTGAGATAGAGCGAGAGTATTTCCCGCGGGCTGAGGTGGAGTTCGTGCACGACTTTTTTATACTTATCAAACAACGGGTCATTGCCATCGGCAAAGCCGACTAGTGGTTGATCAAAGATTGGTTCGCCTCCAAATGATTCCAGTCGATTCAAAGGATTCGTCCTCACGAAATTTCTGATGGCCTTTTCGATGAAGCGTTCGGGGTTTGTGTCGAATCGTCTCTTTGTTCGTATATCCACTGTAAAAATTGTCATTGACGCAGTACCATCCTTTAGTGTCTTCAGCATAATCAATTTGTTTCAGATTAAACACCTTTCAAAACCAAATTTAACTATCAGCACTTCATTATTTATTCAACATTTTTTATATTAATCGCCAGCTTTAGAGAAGTTACAAAATTTTATCGATTTCATAGAGAGGGAAATTAGTTTGACATATTCTCTTTTCATTACTAAAATAAAATTATATTAATAGATTGAACCATCTTTTGCAAATTCTGTGATCTAACGGGACAGAGCTGTTTCAATTTGAAAACTATGTCGATAGAAAGATTTGAGGAGGCGTTAAGCAATGGCGTTGAAAACTGCTGAACAATATGAGGATAGTTTGCGCAAAATGAAATTTAAAGTTTATTTGATGGGCGAACTGGTGAAAAATCCGGTGGATAATCCGATCATCAGACCATCAATGAATTCGGTAAAGATGACTTACGCTTTAGCTCAAGATCCCCAACATGAAGACCTGATGACCGCAAAATCGCATCTGACCGGGAAAAAAATTAACCGGTTCTGTAACCTGCACCAAAGCACAGATGATCTGGTTAAGAAAGTCAAAATGCAGCGACTACTCGGACAAAAAACAGCGTCGTGCTTTCAGCGCTGTGTGGGAATGGATGCCATCAATGCTGTGGATAGCGTAACGTTTGAAATGGATCAAAAATTGGGTACCAAATATCATGAGCGTTTTCTTAAATTTCTTAACATGATCCAGGAGGAAGATCTGACTGTGGACGGCGCCATGACCGATCCCAAAGGCGACCGTTCTCTGCCGCCCGGTAAACAGGCCGATCCCGATCTTTACACTCATGTTGTGGAAAAAAGGAAGGACGGCATTATTGTACGGGGAGCTAAAGCGCATCAGACAGGAGCCATAAATTCCCATTGGATTTTGGTTATGCCGACGGTCGCCATGACCAAAGACGATGCCGAATTATGCCCTTTCTTTCGTCGCGCCTGCCGATGCGGAAGGTATATCCTATATTTACGGACGCCAATCATGTGACACGCGTAAACTCGAAGGTGGTGAAATCGATGTGGGCAACCGGCAATTCGGCGGCCATGAAGCCCTCATGGTTTTTGACAATTTATTTGTTCCCTGGGAAAACGTGTTTATGTGCGGTGAATATGAATTCAGCGGACTTCTGGTGGAACGGTTTGCCGGTTATCATCGCCAGAGTTATGGCGGCTGCAAAGTCGGCGTCGGCGATGTACTCATCGGCGCGGCGGCTCTGGCGGCCGATTACAACGGCGCTTCCAAGGCTTCCCATGTCAAAGATAAACTCATTGAGATGACGCATCTGAATGAAACTCTGTACTCCTGCGGCATTGCCTGCTCGGCACAGGGGCACAAAACCGCTTCCGGCACCTACCTGATTGATTTGCTGCTGGCCAATGTCTGCAAACAAAACGTTACCAGATTGCCTTATGAAATTGCCCGGCTGGCCGAAGATATTGCCGGCGGATTAATGGTTACAATGGCCTCCGAAAAAGATTTGCGTCACCCGGAAATCGGCAAAATAGTCGAAAAATATTTCAAAGGAATCGCTTCTGTGCCTACGGAGAATCGCTGCCGTGTTTTGAGATTGGTGGAGAATATTACTCTAGGCACGGCCGCGGTCGGTTATCGTACGGAATCCATGCACGGTGCCGGTTCACCGCAGGCACAACGCATTATGATCGCGCGCCAGGGCAATCTCGATCACAAAAAGAAACTGGCCAAAGAGATCGCCGGGATTAAGGATTAAATGGATTCGTCCCGTCGAACAATATAGTAATGAGGCTGATAGGTATAAAATACTGCGGCGGCTGCAACCCTCTCATCGATAGAGCAAAGTTGGTTTGCGAAATTGGGAAAGCTCTGCCCCCCGAATATAGCTTGATCGCGGAGTCATCCTCTAATCCATGGGATATAGGAATTATGGTTTGCGGATGTTCATCGGCGTGCGTGGAAAAACCGGAAATTAGAAACCTGGCCCGTCAATGGATACTTGTGGCGGGTAAATCGGTCGATCGGGAAAATGCACCGGAAGAAAAACTGGCCGATATTGCCTTGGGAAAGATAAAAAAGTTGAAATAATGAAGCCTTGCCTACGGATGCCGGTCTGTAGCTCGCATTTTCATCAAACTAATGACTTGAAATAAATCATAATGCCGGATATTCCGCTGAAAGAATCAAAATCCAATTACAAAATTAATGGTGCGCTTTATCTGGGGTCATAAAAAAAATTAAATAAGCGAACCCGTCCAGAATATGAAAGGAGAATACATGATTAAAGCAAAGCAAGATTATATCGAAAGTCTGAAGCGTCAAAAATTGAACGTTTATTACAATGGGGAACATGTTGAAGATGTCACAACTCACCCGGGTTTTATCCCCCATATTAACGCCGCGGCCAAAACCTACGAGTTAGCCTTAATGCCGGAACACGAAGACTTGCTTACCGCCACGAGCCATTTGACAGGGAAGAAAATCAATCGCTTCACTCATATCCATCAATCCGTCGATGATCTGGTTAAAAAAGTTCAAATGTTGCGGCTTATTTCCCATGAAACGGGAAGTTGTTTTCAGCGCTGCGTCGGTTTTGATGCCTTAAACGCTCTGTATATGACAACCTACGAAATCGATGAGGCTCACGGCACCAATTATTTCCAGCGCTTCACTGAATATCTGAAAATGATTCAATCCGAAAATTTAATGGTTGCAGGCGGAATGACTGATCCGAAAGGAGATAGATCAAAACGCCCGCATGAACAGGATGATCCCGACGTTTTTACGCGAGTCGTGGAAAAAAGAAAGGATGGCATCGTAATTCGCGGCGCAAAAGCTCATCAGACAGGAGCGGTCAACAGCCATGAGATTATTATCATGCCGACGCAGGCCATGGGAAAAGGGGATGAGGACTATGCGGTTGCCGCCGCTATTCCCATGAATGCCCAGGGCATAACGCTGATCTTCGGAAGGCAGACCAATGAAGAAAGAAAGTTTGAAAAGGGCATTGACGCGGGCAATATTGAATACGGCGTTGTCGGCGGCGAAGCGCTGGTCGTTTTTGAAAATGTCTTTGTTCCCTGGGAGAGGGTTTTCATGTGCGGAGAAATAGATTTTACCGGTCTGCTCGTAGAGCGTTTTGCCACATTACACAGGCAGAATTACGGCGGGTGCAAAGGTGGCGTATCCGATGTTATTATCGGAGCGACGGCGCTTGCCGCCCAGTACCAGGGTACATTGAATGCCTCTCATATTAAGGATAAGCTGGTGGAGATGACACATCTGGTCGAGACCGTTTATTCTTCATCAATTGCCTGTTCCGCTATGGGTTCCAAAACAAAAAGCGGAGCTTACTATCCCGATCCGCTTTTGGCCAATTGCGCCAAGCACAACATTACCAGAAATATTTATGAAATATCGCGACTCGCCCACGATATAGCCGGAGGCATCATGGCCACGCTTCCCTTTGACAAAGATCTGAGAAGTCAGAAGATCGGAAAATACGTCGAGAAATATATGGCAGGCATAAAGGGGGTTTCGGCCGAGACGCGAATGAAAATATTGAGGCTTATCGAGAATATGACGGGCGGCACTTGCCTTATCGAAAGTATGCATGGGGCGGGCTCTCCTCAGAGTCAGAGAGTCATGTATCAGCGCCTCGGCAATTTGCCGCAAAAAATGCAGTTGGCGAAAAAACTGGCTAAAATCGATAAATAGCGCTGCTAAATTTGGAGAGGAGAATGGGTTTGTATGGACTTAAAATACTTGCTACTTTCGGTAGAAGCGAAAGTTGCTACTGTCACAATCAACCGGCCGGACAAAGGCAATGCCCTCGCGCCGGATGTTCTGGAAGAAATAGAAAAATTATTTACTGATCTTGGCAAAAGACAGGACGTAAACGTTATCGTTTTAACCGGAGGTGAAAAATATTTTTCCGCGGGCTTCGATCTGGGCGAGATAAGAAAACTGGAAAAAGTATCGAATGAAGCCTACACAGCCCTTTTCCACCGCGCCTATAGAGCTATTATGTTCTGCGATCAGCCGGTCATTTGCGCGGTGGGAGGCGCGGCGATTGCCGGCGGCTTCGATCTCACCATGATGTGCGATGTGCGTTATGCTTCCGAACGCGCTAAATTCGGTCAGCGGGAAATTGTTCTTTCGCTCACACCGATTATGGATCCGCTCTGGCGAATCATCGGTCTTGGGCGGGCTAAAGAAGTCGCTTTGACCGGCAGAATCTATGATGCCCAGGAAGCAGAGCGTATGGGATATGTGAGCAAGGTCTTTCCCGAAGGTAAACTTCTGGAATCTGTGGGCGTAATTGCGCGTGAGATGGCGACATACGATAGAGGATGTCTCAAGGAAACCAAACAACTTGCTAATAAAATATTGAACGAAGACATGGACGGAGCCCTGCGCCTCCAGGAGTGGTTATTCCGGACGTATATTGGTTCAGAAGACAACCACCGGAGAATCGACGCGCTTCAGGCAAGGCTTGCGGCGATGAAAAAGAAATAGCCCTACCAGATGATATCACAGCGAATAATCCCGCCGCGAAAACAGCCATTTTTCCGTTGCGACTATAAATAGCTGCAAAATATCATAGTGACACTATGAAATAAAATAAAACTTGACAGTGCGACTATAATAATATAGCGTCGTCTGCACTGTTAAAGGGATATTACCATGGCTGATCACGTAAGAGCAAAGACCAGAAAAGACCGGATCATGGATGCCGCCCTGCGTATCTTTGCCGAAAAGGGTTTCCAGAACGCAACTATTACGGAAATCAGCAAAGAGGCAGGAGTTTCGGAAGCCACAATCTATGAGTATTTCGGCACCAAGGAAGATCTCCTCTTCGCTATTCCCGAAAAGATATCCAACGAAACATTTGATGAAACATCAAAGGTCATACCTTTTATCAAAGATGTGGAAGGAAAGATGCGGGCCATGTTGCTTTCCTATGTTCAGCTTTATCAGTTGAATCCGCATTATTCCGCCCTTGTTCTTCTTCAGCTCATGTCCAACAAACGGTTTCGCCAGACGCCGGCTCATGCCGCGATTCGCCGTTCGGCTCATCGGCTTCTCGATTGTATTAGGGAGGGAATTGCGGACGGCACGTTCAAAAAGGATGCAAATCCTTATCTGATTCGTTCCATGTTAATGGGCACTATCGAACACTTATTCATTCATTGGCATATGCAGGGAATGCCGAAAACGAAAGACGAGCATAATGGACATGCTCGATCCTTTCATCGAAATCATCTTAGACGGCATTCGGACCAAGGAAGAAAATGCCGGGTTGACCCTTTATTTGAAACCGGAAGCCGCCCGGATTTTCGGGAAACTGTTGCAGACAAGAGAAATATTGGGAAAAACGCTCAAAGGCGCCGCGAAGGCTCCCCAGGCAAGAAAAACACACTAATAAAAAAGATATTAAAAGAAAGGAGTATTCACCATGAGAACCAAGAAAGATTACATCAAAGGTCTGTCTAAAATGAAACGAAACCTTTATTACGACGGTCAGTTGATCGACAGGACGGACGAACTGCAGATGGATTGTCTCAATACCATCGGCACCACTTATGATGAGGCGGCCAAGCCGGAGAATCAGGAACTTTGCACAGCGATTTCCCATCTGACCGGCGAAAGAATCAACCGTTTCACCCATATTCATCAGAACAAGGAAGATCTGCATAAAAAGCAGGATATGACGCGCATGCTCTGCCAGAAGGTCGGCGGCTGCATCCAGCGCTGCATGGGGATTGACGGCACCAACGCCATCTATAACGTTTCCTTTGAAGCGGACAAAGTGAATAAAGGAGCCACGCAGTATCATGAGAATTTCAAGAAGTGGCTGACCCGTTTCCAGAAGGAAGACCTTATCGGCTGCTGCGCCCAGACGGATGTGAAGGGCGACCGGATGCTGAGACCCGCCGACCAGCCGAATCCCGGCGCCTATGTGCACATCAAGGAGAGAACCAAGGACGGTATTATTGTTGAAGGCTGCAAAGTACATATTTCGGAGGCCTCCGTGGCCGATGAAGTGCTGGTGCTCCCCACCCGAGCCCTGCGTCCCGAGGACAAGGACTATGCCGTCGCCTTCGCCGTTCCGGGTGACTGGGATGGGTTAAAGCAGGTAGTGACTATCCATAATCTTCGACCGAGAGAACATTACAAGCGCGGTTTTATGCCGGGTGCCACCGATTCTTACATGATTTTTGAAAATTGTTTTGTGCCCTGGGAAAGGGTCTTCCTGGCCGGCGAGTATCAGCACGGCGGCGCCTGCGCTCTTCTTTTCGCACTGTTCCATCGTCATTCCTACTCCGGCTGCAAACCCGCCATCGGCGATGTCATCATGGGAATGGCCGCCCTGGCAGCCGAAGTAAACAATATCCACAAGGAATCCCATGTCCGGGAAAAGCTGGCGGAACTGATTATGACCACTGAACTTGGTTATGCTGCCGGTTATACCGCATCCGATCTGGGCAAGCCCGAAGTCTATATGCCCGGTGTCGGTTTCATGCCCTACGGTCCCGGATCATTCATTCCTCATTCAATTTACTGCAACGTCGGCCGTTGCCTGTCCGGTGAGGCAGTCTGGCGTGAGGCGGAAATACTCTGCGACATCTCTGGCGGCGTTACGGCCACCTTCCCGCACGAGAAGGACTTCAAACATCCTGATGTCGCAGATCAGCTTCTGAAGTACACCAAGCGTAACCCGAACATGTCGGCTGAAGATCAGGCTCAGTTCTGGAGATTACTGGGTGACGCGCTGTGCTCGGCCACAGGCGGCATTCATAACATCGGCAGTTACCACGGCGGCGGCTCGCCCATTATGGAGCAGATCGCCATCACGACTCAGTACGATATTGAGTCCCGTAAGAAGCTGGTGAAGTACATCGCCGGCATGAGCGGCGGCGACCGGGAAGCACTGGCCAAGAAAGGACCAAAAAAGGAAAGTAAGAAGAAATAAAAGGATGTATGGATAACAGACATTGCAGCAAATTGTCCCCACCATCAGGCGTCTCCGGTATACCGGAGACGCCTGAATTTTCAACATCAAGAAAATTGAAGTAATCTTCTCTTTATTATAGATTTGAATCCCGTGGCTATGATACATAATCAATAACAATTATTTAATAAATAATTCATGAGATTAAGGAGGACTAAGCTATGTTTGATAATTCTAAATTTTTGTTAAAGGGCAAAGTGGCAATCGTCACCGGCGGGAGCCGGGGCATCGGTCAGGCGATAGCGTTTGGCTTTGCTAAAGCCGGTGCCAAGGTGATTGTTACGAGCCGTAAGGTGCAGGACCTGGAAGCAACGGCAGCCGAGATCAGGGCCTTTGGCGGCGAGGTTCTTGTACTTCCCGCCCATCTGGGCAAGATGGAAGAGATCCAGAAGATGGTCAACGCGGTCATGGATAAGTACGGCAGGATAGACATCCTTGTCAATAATGCAGGTGCCAGCCCCGCAATGGGGTCGGTCCTGGAATCCGATGAACGCCTCTGGGATACGATTATGAGCCTGAATTTAAAGGGGGTGTATTTTGTCAGCCAGGCGGCGGCGAAGATAATGAAGAAACAGGGCAGCGGCAAGATTATCAATATAGCCTCTATCGACGGTTTCAATCCGGAACCAGGTGTCAGTGTTTATTCCGTATCCAAAGCCGGTGTGCGCATGATCACCCGGGCGTTTGCCATGGAATTGGCCAGAGACAACATTCAGGTCAATGCCATTTGTCCCGGCCCGATCAGCACCAAGATGATGAATTCTCACTGGGGGCATCTTTCACCGGAAGAGGCGAAGAAGGAAAGGGATAAGCTCTGCCAAGTGTTACCGACATGCCGTATTGGCGAACCGGATGAAATTGCCGGCGCAGCTATCTACCTGGCTTCGAATGCCTCCAGTTATACAACCGGTACGGAAATAGTTGTTGACGGTGGTCTGCTCCTGGGTACTCACTTATCCGCTTGAAAAAAATAGCTACTTGTCTTATAAAATAGAAAATACCCAATGACATCGCTCGCGTCCGCGAGCGATGTCATCAACAGATTCCTTACCACTCGGATATCAAATAATCTTTTTTGAGCAAAGGAGTATATCCATGAAAACCTTAAAACATTTATTAGAGCCGATCAAAATCCGCTCGCTTACAATTCCGAACCGGCTGGTCATGCCGCCGATGGGAACGGCGCTGGGCAATAACGACAGCACCGTCAGTGACGCCAACCTGGCCTATATAAAACGCCGGGCCCAAAGCGGAGCCGGCCTCATCATCACCGAAATCACGGAAGTTCACCCCCTGGGCTCGGCATCGCCCCGGTGCATCGGCGTATGGGATGACAAATTCATTCCGGGTTTGACCAAACTTGCCGCTGCCGTCCACGCTCAGGGTTCCAAGGTTGCCATGCAACTTCATCACACCGGCCGGGAAAATTATTTGCTTCAGCGCAAGAAGCAGGCCATCGGGCCTTCGGCAATTCCCAGCTACATCTTCGGTTTTCTCGGAGCGCCGCGGGAAATGACCCCGGAAGACATCCAGGAAACCATCGCCGCATTCGGATCAGCAGCAGTTCGGGCCAGGAAGGCCGGGTTTGATGCCGTGGAACTGCACGCCGCGCATGGCTATCTGCTGATGCAGTTTCTGTCGGGTCTCAGTAATCAGCGGAGCGACAAATACGGCGGAGATTTCCGCGGAAGGTCGCGGTTTATGATCGAGTGCCTCCGGGAGGTGCGCAAACAGGTAGGCGATGATTTCCCCATGTCCATCAGGGTTTCCGGCGAAGAATGTATTAAAGGCGGCTACACCATTGCGGATATGCAAACTATCATACCCGATCTGGTAGCAGCCGGTGCGGACCTCATCAACGTATCCTTCGGCACTCACGGCAATCCCGAGGTCAACATCGATACGCCGAATCCCAGCGCCCCGATCGAATATGATCCCGGATTCAAATCCGGGCTGGCTCGCAAGATCAAAGAGGTCACCACTGTGCCGGTCATTTCCGTGGGCCGTTACACAGACCCGTATTTCATGGATGAAGTGATCGTCCGGGGTGATGCCGACCTTATCGCCGTGGCCCGCCAGCATCTGGCCGATCCCGATTTTCTGAAAAATGCCATTGCCGGCCATCCGGAAGACACTCTCGAGTGCTTGGCCTGCAATCAAGGCTGCATCGAGCGCCTTTCGCTGGAGCAACTGCCGATTCGCTGTGCGATTAACCCGCAAACCGGTCAGGAACTGCTCTATCCGGAAAAACCCGCGAAAGTCAGTCGTAAAGTGTGGATTATCGGCGGAGGTCCGGGCGGGTTAACTGCCGCTTTCGAAGCAGCGCGGCTCGGACACCAGGTTACTCTCTTTGAGCGGGAAAAAGAAACAGGAGGACAGATCAGGTATGCCGAGAAGGCGCCGCATAAAGCGGTGTACGGCAAATGGATAAGAACGCTAACGGCAAAATGCAAGAAAAAAGGTGTGGATATAAAGACGGGCGTTGATGTTACCGAAGCAATGATCGAAAAAGGAAAACCTGACGTCATCATTCTGGCTACCGGCGCGGACAAATCCACCTGCCCTGCTGAAGGCATTAACTCCTCCTTCGTTTGCGACGCCTGGCAGATTTTAGATGGAGAAGTCGTTCCCAGGGATCATGTTGTGGTTATCGGCGGCGGTCTTGTCGGCATGGAAACGGCTGATTTTCTCCGCGAAAAGGGCGTCAAAGATATCACTTTAGTGGAAATGTTGGGGAGTTCCCCGGTTTTGCCGCTGGCCGCTCACGGCTATATGCTTCATAAGCGTCTTCGGGCTGCGGGAGTTAATCTTATGTTCGATACAACAGTGAAGTTAATTAAAGAGGGATCGGTCACTGTAACAACGGGCGGTAAAGATAAAAATATCGAACCTGTAAACCAGGTTATCGTAGCCGTCGGTGTAACTTCCAGAAACGCCCTCAAGGAGATGCTCCAGAAAAAGGGTATCCGTCACTTCATTATTGGTGATGCCAATACGCCCCGCCGGATTATTGAGGCTACTACAGAAGGAGCTAAAGCCGCCTGGGATATATGAAAAGAAGGGTGAAAGTTTATGGATTTACGTGAACGCTATATTAAAACCAATGGAATAAATCTTCACGTGATGGAATCAGGGCCGCAAGATGGTCCGATGATTTTATTCCTGCATGGCTTTCCAGAATTCTGGTATGCCTGGCGTAAGCAAATCGAATATTTTAACCAAAGAGGTTATTTGGTCGTAGTTCCCGACCAGCGTGGCTATAACTTAAGCGACAAGCCCCAGGGGATTTCTTCCTACAAAATAGATGAACTGGCCAAAGACGCTATAGGTCTTATCGACGCCTACGGACGCGATAAGATTTTTCTTGTTGGTCATGACTGGGGCGCATCTGTTTCTTGGTGGACTGCGCTCAAGTATCCCCAACGTCTAAAACGTTTCGTCATCATGAACGTTCCTCATCCAAAGGTCATGGCCAAGAATATGTTTACAAACACCAAACAGATGGAGAAAAGCTGGTACATATTTTACTTTCAGTTGCCAGGCGCCGTGGAGAAGTTTGCCTCTGCCAACAATTATGCATGGCCGGTAACTCTGCTTGCCCAAACCAGCCGGCCGGGAGCGTTTACGAAGGAAGAACTGGAAAAATACCGGGAGGCATTTATGCAGCCGGGAGCTTTTTCCGCCATGGTGAATTGGTACCGGGCAGCGCTGCAGGCTCCATCCGAGCCGCCGGCCAGCTTCAGGATTACTATGCCTATACTGGTCTTGTGGGGCGTTAATGATGTCGCCATCATTCCCGAGCAGGCTGAAGAGAGCATGACTTATTGCGATCAAGGGCGGCTGGTAAAATTTAAGAAGGCTACCCATTGGCTGCAGCACGAAGAGGCCGACAAAGTTAACAAGCTGATAGAAATTTTTTTTAGTCAGGGCTGACTAGCTGCACAATTAGTGTACTATTAAAAAAGGGAGCAAATAAAAAAGTGATTAGCCGCGCCGCCGCAGTTTTAGTCATTATCGATATTCAGGGTAATCTTGCCCAGACTATGTATAACAAAGAAAATCTTTTTGCCAACGCCGTAAAATTAATCAGGGGATTTAAGGTATTTAATTTACCGATTATATTTACGGAACAAATACCGCAGAAGCTGGGACAAACAATACCTCAGATCTCCGCAGAACTGGATGGCATTAAACCGATTGCCAAGGAAACTTTCAGTTGTTGGGCAGATGTCCATTTCCGCGAGCAGATGGAAGCGTTAAGCCGCAGGCATGTCGTTCTTCTGGGAATTGAAAGCCACGTGTGTGTGTATCAAACCGCTCTTGACCTCATCCAAAACGGATATAATATTCATCTGGTTGCCGACGCTATATCTTCGCGCACTAAAGATAACCGTGATATGGGCCTGAACGCCATGAAAAGCGCTGGCGCGCATCTTACCAGCACGGAAATGGTTCTGTTTGAACTTTTGCGCACTGCCGCCGATCCAAAGTTTAAAGAAATATTCAAAATCGTGAAATAAACTGTGAAAGTTTGAATTTGACTTTGACTTTGACTTTATAATTGGTGTCAATATCAACTACCAGTATTTCTTCCTATACTAAACAATCCGCCATCAAATAACCGACTGGCAACATAAAAACCCCTCCTTGCTTCAGGCAAATTCATCCAGAAGCGGAGCTATGTCGATCTCTTCGAGGGAGGCGTCAACCAATGGCGGCAAATTGTTCAAGCCGCTCTTGTCTTCATAAGTCTCTTTTTCCGCCGTAAAAATGATTCCTGTCGGGATTTTATCGCCCCATTCCGCCGCTTTCTTAATGGCGGCCATTTTATCCTTCGGGTCATAGGCCGGGTCATCATTCACCTTGTAGACCCGTTGGCCATACCACTCGTACGTATTCTTCCTGTTGAAAGAAACACAAGGCTGCAGCACGTCAATGAGGGAAAATCCTCTATTCTTGATCCCTTCCCCGATAAGCCAGGAGAGGTGGTCTGAATTCGCCGAATACCCACGGGCCACAAACCCGCACCCCAGGGCGATCGCGACCTCGAGCGGATGAAAAGGCTCAAGAATCACGCCTTTAATCTGGATCTTTGTCTCATATCCGATATCGGTTGTAGGTGACGCCTGCCCCTTGGTCAACCCGTAGATCTGGTTATCGTGGACGATGACCGTGATGTCGACATTTCTGCGGATGTTGTGGATGAAATGGTTGCCGCCTTCGCCGTAACAATCTCCGTCTCCGGTCGTGACGATCACCGTCAGGTTGCGGTTGGCGATCTTGGCAGCCACCGCTGCCGGAAGGGCCCTGCCGTGAAGGCCGTTGAAACAATTCGCCTTGATGTAGTGAGGCAGTTTGGCTGCCTGGCCAATACCGGAAACGAGTAGAATGTCTTTGGGTGGCTTACCTAAAGAAACGAGGGTTTTTTTCAGCGCGTTCAAAATACCGAAATTTCCGCACCCCGGGCACCAGGCGACTTCATCCGTTGAAAGGGAATCTTTAAATTCAGCCATCACTTTGCCTTTCTTAATCGATCAAGGAGATAATCCAGGTCAAAAGGTCTGCCGTCATACTTCAAAACAGATCCTGTCACTTTGATACCGGTTTCTCTTCGAATGAGTTTAGCGAGCTGGCCGGCCGCGTTATTCTCGACCGTGTAAAGGCGCCGTTTGCCTTTGAGCAACGATGTGACTTGCTTGACAGGAAACGGCCAGACCTGCGATAAGTGGATAAAACCGACTCTTTCTTTCTTAAAAACATCAGAAGCCTCTTTTAATACGCCCAGGGTCGACCCAAAACCGACGAGGACGGTCTTTGCTCCCTTAACGTGATAGGCCGTAGGCGGCTCTATGTCTTTGGAGAGTAAAATCATTTTCTTGATAAATCTCTTTTGGACCATCTTCGTTCGTATCTCGGCATCTTCCGTGATATGTCCTTCTTCCGTATGCTCGTCGCTGTCGGCGTAAATCACGCCGCTAATCCAGGAAGGAACAGCCAAGGGAGAAACGCCGGAAGGCGTAAGCCTGTATCTCTTATAATCCGTGATCTTTTGAGAGTCTTCTTTTGCAAGGATTGAACGTTTGACCTTGTTTTTTTCCAGGTCCAGCATGCCGATGTTGCGATAAGAATCCGCCAGGTGTTGGTCGGACATGATCAAAACAGGGACCTGGTATTTTTCGGCGACGTTAAAAGCTTTCTGAACAAGAGAAAAAGCTTCTTCAATGCCGCCGGGAGCGTAAATTACCCTGGCGAATTCGCCATGGCCCGCGTGGATGAGAAAATCAAGGTCCGCCTGTTCGGTCCTTGTCGGAAAACCTGTGGCCGGTGCGGGCCTCTGTGCGTCCACGGCGACAATGGGAGCCTCAAGCATCCCGGCAAGGCTCAACCCCTCGACCATCAGCGCGAACCCTCCGCCGGACGTTCCGCACATAGAACGCACCCCCGCAAACGAAGCGCCTATAATCATGTTCATGGCTGCGATCTCATCTTCAGCCTGTTCGACGACGATGTTGAACTTCCCTGCGTAGCGGCTTATATTCTCGATAATGCTGGTCGAAGGCGACATCGGATACGCCGAATAAAACTTACACCCCGCCTTGACCGCCCCCAGAGCGAGCGCTTCATTACCGTTCATCAACAAAGACTTCTTAACAGGCTTTTCGCTGACGGCAAAAACATCGGATTTATAATTTCCTTTGATAAAATCGTACCCCGCCCGGGCTACATCGACATTCTTTTTGATGACCTCCTGACCTTTATCGGCAAAAATAGCGGAGAGCACCTCGGCGCAATGATAAAACCCAAGCCGGACCAAAGACGTGAGCACCCCGCACGCGGCGGCATTAACGAATAACTCAGCGCCTCCGATTTTCTGCGCCATGTCATAGAGCGGGACATGGATTGACGATGGAACAACATCCTCAATTTTGAATTTATCGTTATCAAAAACCATGAGGCCTCCGGACGCCAGTCCTTTCTTATGCAACACAACGCTTGCTTTGTCTAAGGCGACCGTTATATCGGAAAATGCGCGCAGGGCGGACAACGGCTTATCGGAAATGCGTAATTGGAAAAAATTATTCCCGCCCCTGATGCGGGACATAAAATCCTGGTTCGCGAAAATAAAAAGGCCCGCTTTTTTGAAAATGCGGCACAAAACGAGCCCGATCGTCTGCGTCCCCTGGCCGGCTTCACCTGCGATCTTGATCGTTAATTCTTTCTTCATTCATTGCCTTCCCTTAAAAAAGCCACAACTTCTTTATCTTTCATGTCGGGAAATTCGCGATAAAATGAAGCCACGGCAAAAAATGTCTCCGTACTTATATGCAACACGATGATCTTATCGCTTTTCTTTTCAATCAGCCTGAAAGCCTCTTCGTGAGCGACCGGGACAGCCACGACCACATCGCGCGCCTTGTGTTCCCTGACAAATCGAATGGCGGCCAACATGGTGAAACCACTCGCTAAGCCATCATCTGCGAGGATGACAGACCTACCTTCTATCACCGGAAAAGGCTTCTTACCGCGATATCTCTTGTTACGTCTGTCTACCTCTTTGGCAACCTCGGAAACAATTTCTGATATCTCGCGCTCGCTTAATGAAATCTTTTCTAATAAGGATACATTAAATAGGGGGATTTCGTCCAGTGTCACGGCACCGAAACCAGCTTCCGGGTCATCAGGGATCGGCAATTTCCTCAAGACAAGAACGTCCAAAGGCGCGTTTAGTATCTTAGCGATATGGAAACCGATAGGCACGCCGCCCCTGGGAATTCCCAAGACGAGCGCGTCTCTTAGGCCCGGTTTCATCTCAAGCAATCTCTGCGCTAAACGCGCCCCTGCGTCTTCCCGGTCTCTGAAAAGGATCATCTCTTACAAGCGCACTCACTTTCTATTTTGTTACATCCTTTGCAAACAGTATCATCGATCGGCTTGCCGCACTTCTGACAAGATGTACAACCGCGTGTACGGCATCTGAATGGGTTCGTTGTAATCTTTGAATATTTCATCAAGGTCTTTATGAACCAGACAGTATTTTCCTAAACTCCCAGTTTCATGAAATGTTCCACAAAAGCCTTTGGTTTCATTTCTTTGTTTATAACTTTTATCAGGCTGTCAGCAACAGGCATTGCAACATGGTATTTTTCAGATAAGTAAACAGCTGCCCGCAAAACTTTTAAACCCTCAGGCAGAACCCCCATTTTTTCCTGTGCATCTTTAAATGAAAACCCTTTTGCAAGAAGCTCTCCTAAACGCCGGTTATGGCTGTGCTCGCTGAACGACGTTGCTATCAAATCCCCTAGGCCTGCAATATAGTAAACCGATTTTTTGTCGCCGCCTATCGCTTTTATCAAATCAGCCATTTCCTCTATTGCTCTTGTGATATACACAGCCTTAAAATTTAAGCTGTCAAAACCTGTGCCGTGAATTATGCCAAGGCCAATGGCATATATATTTTTTAAAATACCCGACCATTCAACGCCCACAGAATCAGTGCTGAAACGGGTACGGAAAGTTTCGGTCTCAACAAGAGACGCTATTTTATAACAGGTTTCTTTTTTGCCTCCTGTTAAAACAACCCCACAGGGAAACCCATGGGCAAACTCGTTTGCTATGGAAGGGCCGGATAATACAAGAACTTCATTATTTGGGAATATTTCTTTTAACATCATTGAGCAGGTAAGGAATGTTTTTTCTTCTATACCTTTGCTTACATTGACTATGATGGTGTTTCTGGAAACATTGGTTTTACAGGATCCCAGTACCTTCCGGATAAAAATAGAAGGAAGTGCTACAAATACCGCATCTTTGTCCGAGACAGCTTCTGTTATATTTATGGTTGCTTTCAGGTTGTTGCTTAACCGTACGCCTTTTAGATATTGCGTATTAGTGTGAGATTTATTTATATCATTTGCTGTTTTTTGGAAATAGTCCCATCCCATAACCTTGTTGCCGTTTGATGCGATATTATTGGCTATTGCTGTACCCATGTTTCCCAAACCAATTATTCCTACTTTCATAGCTGTCTCCTTATTTTCCTGAAAGGCTTAATAAAAATGCAGTATCTTCCTCTGCTCTTAAAGAATGAGGCGCGTTTTTGGGCATAAATATGAACATACCAGGCGCCATTTTTATGCTTTGTCCGTTTAACACAAAAATACCTTTGCCTTTTAACACTGTAACTGAACCTTCTTTTGTGGATGTATGCTCTGAAATATCAGTGCCTTTTGCAAGGCACATAAGCGTATGATTAGAAAACTCGCCCTTTGCAAGAACAGTGCTGAAAACCCCTTCCTTTGGAAAATCCATTGTATCAAACAGGCTTTTTACAATTTGTTTTTGCATATAGGTCTCCCATATTTTAATAATATCAGAATACCTATTTTAGAAGTGATTTTCAAGCACGAGTATTTACTTTCTCTATTTTTTATACTTATTTCTATACTAAAGAGCTATGGACATGAGGAATATTTCAAATACTGTAAGCGCTATCCAGCAGTAAAGCTATGCCCATAAACCCTGTTTTGATAAAAAACAATATTATACCCGCCAGGATAAATCCCCTGGCGCGATCCTCAACATCTCACCGCGCATTTTGTCGTACCTCTGCTGTTTCTATAATGTATTATAGCCGAATTTTGGATGAGTGTTTATAAAATTAAGTGGCCGTGTTCTCGCAAAGGACACGATGCTTGTCTCATCGAGTAGAGAGGGTTTGTTTCTGATTCGCTGACGGGGATGACGGCTGGCTATAATAATAAAAAGGTGGTACAATAGAATATACGATCATATATGTCCGGGTTGTGAATTTTAAAAATCGTGGTATGGAGGAATATCATGTCCGTTGTAATTGGCGTGCTCCGGGAGACGACTTCCGGAGAACGGCGTGTTGCTGTCGTGCCTGAAATGGTCAAGAAGTTCAAATCGCTCGGCGTGGAGTTCTGTATAGAACGTGGAGCCGGGGCAGGCAGTTATTTTCAAGACGGAGATTTCAGCCCGTCGAGCATTGTTGAAAACAGTAACGATGTGTTCGCTCAATCCCAGATCATTTTCAAAGTGCAACCCCCGTCGCTGGATGAAATTCGGTCAATTCGGCCGGGCAGCATTCTCATCGGATTTCTAAATCCTTACCAGGGTGCAGATCGGGCTGCTCTCCTGTGCGAAAAAAAAATCACCAGCTTTGCCGTCGAATTGATTCCGCGTATTTCCCGCGCCCAAAGCATGGATGCCCTCTCGTCGCAGGCCACGGTGGCCGGCTATCAATGCGCTTTGATTGCCGGCGTGCTCTCTCCCAAATTCTTCCCCATGATAACGTACGCCGCGGGCACGCTGCGTCCCGCGCGGGTGCTGGTAATCGGCGCGGGAGTCGCCGGGCTTCAAGCGATAGCAACCGTGCATCGTCTCGGTGCCATCGTTGAGGCCTATGATGTTCGGCCAGAGACCAGGGAGCAGGTCGAGTCTTTGGGCGCGAAGTTCGTTGATACCAGCGTTGTAGCTGATGTTTCAGGCGGTTACGCACGCGAGCTGACCGACGAAGAAAAGAAGCGTCAGAAGGAAAAATTGGCAAAAGCCGTCTCCCAGGCTGATGTGCTGATTACTACGGCTGCAATCCCCGGCAAAAAAAGTCCGCTCATCATCACCGAAGACATGGTACACGGAATGAAACAGGGATCGGTCATTGTGGATATGGTTGCTGATTCGGGCGGTAATGTTGCTGGTTCTCGTCCCGGGGAAACCGTTGTTGTCCACGGCGTGAGCATTGTCGGCACCGTTAATCTTGCCTCCCGCATGCCGGTCCATGCTTCTGAGATGTATTCGAAAAACCTGTTCAACTTCATTTCGCCGTTTATTAAGGTAGGCGAACTTCAGCTTGACTGGAACGACGAGATCATTACTGGCAGTGCCTTTACGCATGAAGGCCAGATACAACATGAAGGAGTGAGGAAGACAATGGAGGAATATTTACTCTCCAAAGCTTAAGCATCACATTACAAATAAATTCCAAACTCCAAAATTCAACTGGCTTCGATATGTTGTCAATTAAATAGTATTTGAGATTTAATGAGGAGGTATTTCATGGAAGGATTTGTTGCGCTCTATATTTTCATGCTGGCTGCTTTTACAGGTTACGAGGTGATCTCACGTGTGCCCGTGATTCTGCACACGCCTCTCATGTCCGGCTCGAACTTCGTCCATGGCGTTGTGCTCGTTGGCGCAATGGTCGCGCTGGGACAAGCACATACGGTGCTTGAACAGGCGATCGGGTTTATCGCGGTGCTGCTTGGTGCGGCCAACGCCGCGGGCGGCTACGTGGTTACGGAACGCATGCTCGCCATGTTCAAGAGCGGGAAGGTCGGCAAATGAGTGCGAGCATCATCATCAATGCAAGCTACTTCGTCGTTGCGGTTCTTTTCATCCTCGGCCTGAAAAGCATGTCCTCGCCAGTCACCGCCAGGCGTGGCATTCTTTGGGCCGGTGCAGGCATGGTGCTTGCTACTCTCGTCACGTTTGGCTGGCCAGGGATGGGCAATTATACGCTGATGGTAGTTGCGCTTGCTCTTGGCGGTGGCGCGGCATGGTGGTCGGGCAGGGTGGTAAAAATGGCTGATATGCCGCAAATGGTCGCCATTTACAATGGCATGGGCGGTGGAGCAGCCGCCGCAATTGCGGCTGTAAAATTTGCCGAAGGAGAGGTACACGGTACGGCCGTTACGGTGCTCGCTGTTCTCGGTGCTGTCATGGGGGCTGTGTCTTTTTCCGGCTCCTGTATCGCCTTTGCCAAGTTGCAGGGTATCATGAAAAAGGCGTTCCGCCTGCCTGCCCATAATATCGTAAACGCAATTCTAAACGCGTTCACATTCTTCGTGATTATTGCGATCGTTACCTCTGCGTACCCTGCTCCGATTCTAATTGTCGCTCTCTTTGTGCTCTCGCTCATGATGGGTATAATCATCACCATCCCGATCGGGGGCGCCGACATGCCCGTGGTGATCTCTCTTTTTAACGCGACCACCGGTCTCGCTGTGGGTTTTGAAGGCTTTGTACTCGCTAATCCTGCGCTTATCATTGCCGGCATCGTAGTAGGTTCGGCAGGTACGCTGCTCACTCAACGCATGGCAAAAGCCATGAACCGGTCGCTGACAAACATTTTGTTCAACCCGATTACCGGGGAGGCGCAAACGAGCAGCGAGGGCATCGTCGGCATGATGAAAGAAGCGACCGCGCTGGATGCCGCTGCCATGATGCGCTATGGACGCAAAGTCATTATCGTGCCCGGTTATGGCATGGCTATAGCTCAGGCCCAGCACAAGGTATGGGAGATGGCAAAACTTTTGGAGGAAATGGGTGTGGATGTCAAGTTTGCAATCCATCCCGTGGCGGGTCGCATGCCCGGCCACATGAACGTACTGCTCGCGGAAGCGGGTGTTCCATATGAAAAGATATTCGATCTCGATGAGATAAATGCGGAATTCCCGCAGACTGATGTGGCGCTCGTGATCGGTGCGAACGATGTGGTGAACCCGGTTGCGCGCACGGACAAGTCAAGCCCCATTTACGGCATGCCCATCCTGGATGCTGACAAGGCGCAAAACGTTATTGTCATTAAGCGCGGTAAGGGCGCAGGGTATTCCGGCATCGAGAATGCTCTTTTCTACGCAGAGAATACGCGCATGCTCTATGGCAGCGCACAGCAGGCCGTGAGTTCGGTGATCCAGCATATTAAGGAAATGGCATCATGATGAAATATCCTCGGCCCAGATACACGCATGAATATTAATCGCGTGCGGGGTTAAGGGAAACTATTCTTATCAGCTTTTCAGGAACGGATAATGCGCTTGGTGGACCTGGTTTGGCGCCTGCTCTTACGGGTAGTGGTCTGAGGGTATGGTGATCATTTCAGCTATGTTCGAAGCATACCTCGGCCACGCCTCTCGCGGATTAAAATACCGCTCAACATGGCTCTTATCCCCCCATAGTACTAGCACGGGACATTGGATTTTATGCCTAGCATGGTATTTGCCACCCCACATTTTGTGGCCGAAATTCTCTTGACACACAAAATCCTTCTTCATATACTCCCGCCATGAAAAAGGGAATTCTTATCAACTATTTTTTTTGCATAAATATTTTTATCCTCTTGACTTCATAAAAATCCTAATTTAGGATATTTAAAAATTTTTGAATATGGATTTTTAAATCCTTGTCGGTTAACAGAAAACAAATAATTTGAGATTGCTTTATGAATATAAAAAAAATCAAAGGTTGGCTGTTTTCTCTTTTTATCTTTTCCCTTCTGGTATCCCTAATTGCTATTTTTCAACAATCCGCAGCTGCGGATGGTGAATATGCAGGTACAGACGTATGCCGTGCCTGTCACCAAAAAAACTATGATAGTTATCTGAAATCAACACACGCCAAAGCGGCAATTCCCGGAAATCCGGCCAATAAAAATACCTGCGAATCCTGCCACGGTCCGGGTCTGGCGCATGTGCAAACAGGCGGCACTAAACCAGCCGGCTTGATTGCCTTCACCAAAAAAGACGAGCCGGAAATGAAGCAGGCTAAATGTCTTTCCTGTCATCAGGATTCAAGAGTCGTACCTTTCTGGGATCTAAGCAAACATAAGGTTAACGGAGTTTCCTGCAGTGATTGCCACAGCGGGCACTCCGGAACGAAAAGCAATTTAAAGATGGCCGAACCGGCGCTTTGCTTCACCTGCCATGCTGCTATCAGAGCCCAGGCCAATAAACAATCGCACCATCCGCTGAAGGAAGGCCTCATGAAATGCTCCCAGTGTCATGACCAGCACGGCGGATCAGGGCCGAAGATGGTGAAGGCGGACACGGTAAATGAACTCTGTTTCAAGTGCCATGCCGAAAAACGTGGGCCGTTTCTGTGGGAGCATCCGCCGGTTGCCGAAAATTGTCTGACCTGCCATGTGCCTCACGGCAGCAATCACGGGAAACTTCTCTCCTCGAAACCGCCACTGTTGTGTGAGAGCTGCCACGATGCCACTCGGCATCCCGGAACAATTTACACCAGGTTTGAAACATTCCCGGGTTCTGCCGCATCCGGAAAAAACAGGATGATTGCCCGCGCCTGCCTGAACTGCCATACCAATATGCACGGAAGCATGGGTCCTTCGGTGAGGGGACAGCGCTTCGTCCGGTAAAAAGGCGGAACTATGAAAAGACAAATACTTTTATCAGTTTTTTTATTCGGTTTGTTCTCTCTGAGTCCGGTCTTTGCCGAGGAACAGGAGAATAATTTTTCCGGCGAAGTCAGCGGGCAGGGAACTCTCACCCACATCAACGGCAACAAAGCTAAATTTGACGAATACAGAGATATCCGGAATGGTCTCTACGGTGATGTTAAAATCAAATATGATGACGATAAATATTATATCGATTTCTACAGCCGTAACATGTTCTACAATACGCAGAGTTATAATCTGGAAGGCGGGAAATGGGGGGACTTCAAGTTCAACATAAACTACAATGAAATCCCCCACAACTTCACCTATGATGCGCTGACGTTGTATTCGGGCGCAGGGACTAACAATCTGACCTATCCCACCCATCCGCCCAGCACCAATACTGGCACATGGAATACATTTGATTACTCGACAAAACGGAAAAATTACGGTGCGGGATTCAAGTTTGATGCCTTGAAGCCTTTTTTCGTGGATTTCTCCGCAGCTGTAGAAGAACAAAAGGGCATTTATCCCATTGGTGCCGCGGGAACATCGCCCGGAGGAATTGCCGTGGAGCTTCCGGCACCGATTGATTACAGAACAGACAGCATCAATTTACTTGCCGGATATGTTCGCAATCCGATATTTATTTCCCTGGGCTGTTTTTACAGCAGCTTCGACAACTCCAACACGAACCTATATTTCCGCAATCCCGCTACGGCCAATACGGCATCGGTAACTGATGCATCTTCGCGGCCGCCGGATAACCATTACTATAAGATTAACCTCAAGGGCGCGATTAAGTTGCCTTTAAAGAGCAAGTTCAATGTTGATTTGGCTACAGCCAGCGCCAAATCAGATGCTATATTGCGTAATTCATATGTGGACGATGTAGTCGGAGGCCTAAGAAATATCACTTTGAGTTCCCCGTTCTTTAATGGCGAGGTCGTCACAAACAACATCGCTACTTCGGTCACATCCAAGCCGCTGTCTTTCCTTGATGCCAAACTTTTCTTTAAATATGACGATCGGGAAAATAAATCGGATGTTATTACAATAACGGATGCAACCCAGACACCCGCAACTTTTACCAACACGCTATTCAGCTACCGGAGAGTAAAATACGGCACGGAACTTGGTTTCCAACTGCCGGCAAAGCTTTATTTTCTCGGCGCTTACAATCATTCAACAGTCAGCAGAGAAAGAGAAGATATCCCCGATAACAGGGATGATCTTTTCAGTGCCGAATTGAGATGGAAGGGAGTTGATTTCCTGGCCGCCCGCATCGGATATGAAAGACTGGACAGAAGAGCGGAATTCCAGTTGTACGTACCGGCCAGTATTGAAACCTTCATCAGGCGTTTTGATGCCGCCGGAAAAAGTCGAGATACCTATAAGGCCAACCTGGACTTTTTTCCCACTGACAACTTCAGTATCAGCCTTAACTACAAGCATAGGCAAACGAGTTATCCCGATACTATTTTAGGACTGACCGGTGACAGGGGTGACGAATTCCTGATCGATGCCGATTATTTGATCAACAAGCGAATCAGGTTATTTGGCTCTTTCGATTATGAACTTATCCGGCTGGACCAATTCCAACGGCAGTTTGTAGCCGCATTTGACCCGTCGCTTGCGCCCACAGCGACAGACTTCAACTGGACCGCAGCGCAAAAGAACGAAAACTACAGTTACACGTTGGGCGCTGAAATATTTATTATCCCGGAAAAACTTACTTTACTGCTCCAATACAGCTATCTGCAGGCCGATGGTTCCGTCGATTACACCTATTTGCTCGGTGCAAATCCTCTCCCGGCGGGCAGAACTCAGGACAATATCGATCTTTCCAACTGGGATGGCTACAAGCTTTCCTGTTTTTTCATCAGGCTCTCCTACAATGTGACAAAATCGCTATCCATTGCCACAGGTTATGTTTATGAAAAATATGATTATAATGATGCGCAGTATGATGGGTATCAATATGTTCCGGCCGTCGCCGGAACGAACGGGGCATACCTGACGGGCGCTTACAATAATCCATCTTATGAGTCCCACGTGGGATTTGTGACTCTCTCTTACCGCTTCTAAATAACAGGAGTGAACCACACATTCCTTGAGCAGGAGAATATGATTATCGCCAGCAATCTTGGAGAATCTTAGCTTATGCATGTACTGCGGCCTCTGTATGTGGTTTTGGCTCTTGTGGCGATCATCTTAATCGCGAGGAGCCTCTGGATACCCAATGATTTCGGAACTCATGAACAAGGGTATACGTATGGCTTGTATCGGCAATCCAATGTTGAGGAATGGAAGAATTTTACGGTAAAATATCGAGGCGGGGAATTCTGCGTGGCCTGCCATGCAAAGCAGGCGCAAAAGCTCGCTTCCGCACAGCATAAAGATATAGAATGTGAAAACTGCCACGGACCGGCTCTTTCCCATCCGGCTGATCCGCTGAAACTTGTCTTGGACCGGAGCCGGGAGCTCTGCCTTAGGTGCCATGCCAACCTTTTCTATCCCACCAGTCAAAGATCACAGATCAAAGGCGTCAGCCCGGATCAGCACAATCCCGGTTTAGAATGCGCGTTCTGTCACAAAGCGCATGAGGCATCCAGACCCGTTAGGAGGAACAGGTGAACAGGAGAGATTTTATAAAATTGGCCATAAAAGGAACCGCCGCTGTGGTGTTGGTCAAAGGACTGGACGGAATTTTCCGGCCCCCCGATGTTCAGGCCTGGGCCTCGCCCCTTCGCTTTGTATTTCTCGTCGATACCTATAAATGCATCGGCTGCGGTTTCTGTGTAAAGGCCTGTAAGCTGGAAAACGAAATCCCCTTTGCTGCCGATGTCTCCCGGACCTGGGTTGAACGGTATGTCGTAACCTCAGAAGGAGAAGTATTCGCCGATACTCCTAAAGAGGCGCGAGATGGATTTACTACCGGCCGGATCAATCTGGGGCGCGATAAGTTTAAAGATATTCCCCGGGAAAAAATTAAAAAGGCTTTTTTTGTTCCCAAACTCTGCAACCAGTGTGAAAAGCCCTCGTGTGTCCAGGTATGTCCAGTGGGTGCAACTTATCAGAATGCCGATGGTGTGGTGCTGGTGGACCAGAAGTGGTGCATCGGCTGTGGTTACTGTATCATGGCCTGCCCGTACGGTATGAGGTTTTTCCATCCAGTCCGCCACGTGGCGGATAAATGTAATTTCTGTTATCACCGGATTAACCAGGGCATGCGGCCGGCTTGCGTCCAGGCGTGTCCGACGGGGGCGAGGCAGATCGGCAACATCAAAGACCATGGAGATCCGGTGGAAAACATCATCCGCACAAAGCTGGTAGCAGTCCACAAACCGGAATACGGAACCAATCCCCAGGTTTACTATATCGGGCTTGGCGAAGAGGTGAGGTAAGAAATGGTCCCGGAAGCATTATGGACAGTCAAAGAACTTTTCGTTTATCCCAATGAGTACATTTATTGGGCCATTCAGATTGTCATGTATCCGTTCATGACGGGGCTCGTGGCCGGTGCTTTTGTCCTCTCCTCCCTGTATCATCTCTTCAATATAAAACAATTGAAGGAAATTGCCGGATTCGCCCTGGTTTTTTCCTTCGCCCTCCTGATCGTTGCACCCCTGCCTCTTCTAATGCACCTTGCGCAACCCGAAAGAAGTTTCTATGTGGTTCTTACGCCGCATTTCACTTCGGCTATCGCCGCCTTTGGCGTTGTGCTGTTTGTTTACGGATCGGTAGTTGCCTCCGAGCTGTGGTTTCTTTTCCGGAAACACCTGGTGGAGGCATCATTAAAACTCAAAGGCAAAGCGAATAAGAACCTAGCCGAAAAAATAAAATACGGGGTATATACGATTCTCACTCTCGGCGCCCTGGACTTAAGCGATGCCAGCCTGAAGCTGGACGCAAAAGCTATCAAGATTCTGGCGGGCGTCGGTGTGCCGATTGCCTGTTTTCTTCACGGGTACGCGGGTTTCATCTTCGGTTCGGTAAAAGCCAACGCCCTGTGGATGACCCCCCTCATGCCGGTCATTTTTATCATGTCGGCCATTGTTTCCGGCGTCGCCCTCTGCCTGCTTACCTACATCATCATCATGGAAATGAAAAAATTCATCGCTTCCCGGAAAAGCATTGCTGCTGCCAGCATTACACTCAAAGAGATTAAAGGCGTGGAGATGAATGCGATGCAGACGACTGTGAAATATCTTATCTTTTTTATGATATTCTCAATCAGCCTGGAGTTATTGGACCTGGTCTTTCGCAGCTACACAGCAGTGAAATCATGGGACATCCTGAGGAACGTCATCTACGGGAAAGATTTTATTAATATCTTCCTGCTCCAATATGCTCTGGGTAACCTGGTGCCTTTCATCCTCCTTCTGCTCCCCGGCCTGACAAACCGCAGGGTAGTTCCGGCGCTTTTGCTGGTGCTTTTCGGGGTCTTCATGATGAGGTGGAACGTGGTCATCGGCGGTCAGTCTTTTTCCCTGACTTTTTCCGGGTATATGGATTACCATCTACCCATCATTCCCAGCAGCCTGGGAACTTTTAAAGAGGGTCTCGGCGGCGCTCTGCTCATCGCGGTGCTGCCCTTCATCCTCTTCTGGATTCTCAATAAGATTTTTCCCGTACTGCAGACGAAAAGACCAGATTGAAAATATGCAGGGACAGATAATGTTCGTGAAAATATCTTCTTGGTTTGTTGACTCTCAAAAATTTGACTTTACGATTCCCTACCAGCAGTATAGTATCGAAACGATTTAATAAACCAGCTGCTAAACTGAAAGCTGTAATTATCTGACTAAAAATCTGGAGGTATAATGAAAGGATCAACGATCTGGTTTTTGTTTATTTTCGTCATCGTCGGATGGGTTGTCTTCGGAGACTCAATTATTTTTCCCGGCAACACGCCCTTATTCGCTCAGGCCCCGGATGGAGCAAAGCTTTATGCCGTCCATTGCGGCGCCTGTCATGCTCAGGGAGGAAACATCGTCAATCCCGCTCTGCCGGTTACAGGTTCGGTCAAAATGAAAAGTCTTGCCGTCTTCACCGCTTATAATAGAAATCCGTTAAAAGCCGATGGATCAAAGGGCGTCATGCCTGCTTTTCCTAAGGATAAAATTTCCGATCAGGAGATGAAGCTCATCTATGATTACTCTTTAACGCTGCCGGGAACCAAGAAGTAATCCTTAAGCACATATAATATGAAGAAGCCCGGCGGAATTTTTCCACCGGGCTTTTTACTTTACAAAATCTTTTTGTTTTTCGTTATGGTTCCATAGGAGCATTGGGATCTGCCAACCACTCCATGGAGGAGCCGTCATAGACCTTAACATCTTTGTAGCCGAGCATATCGGTCATAATAAATGCCCATGATGTGCAAGTCTTTCCGGTATCGCAATAAAGGATGAGCTCTTTGTTCAGATCCTTACCGGCCGCTTTTTCCGCCAGTGCGGCAAGATCCGCCTTGGCTTTATACAAACCTTCCGGTGTATACAATTGTCCTACAGGCAGGTTGACAGCGCCTTTGATTCGTCCTGCTTTGGGCACGAATTCAAGCTTTTCCTTTCCTTCATAGAAAGCCGGACCGCGGGTATCTATAATCATTGCCTTACCTATTTTGGATATCACAAAAGCTTTATCCACGAATAGACCCTTATTGACGATGGCTTTGAATGGTTTTGCTTTCGCTTTTACCGCGTCCTGGGATATTGGTTTGTTTTCTTTTGCCCATTGAGTGTATCCGCCGTTGAGAATGGCTACATTGGGAACACCGACATACTTCAACGTCCAGGCAACACGGGTCATGTCAAACTGATTAGGGACTTTCTCTGTTATCCCGACAAGCACAACGAGAGAAGCTTTACTGATTCCCGCGCCTCCGATGACATCAGCGAGGTCATCAATCGGCGGCAGTTCGTTGAGCAGGTCGCCCTTTTTGATGGCCCAGGAACCGTAAAATACGTTAACGGCTCCAGGAATATGTCCTGCCTGGTAATCTTCCACTTTCCGCACATCCACGATGACTATTTTTGCATTTTTCAGATTTTTCTGCAGCCAGTCCGTGGATACGATGGGATCAATACCTCTGGCCATCGCCGTCAGTGGTAAAAGTAACAGCGTAATAACCAGTACTGCTTTTAACCATCTTACTTTTCTCATAAAAACCCTCCTTTAAGTTACTTGTTGATTGGTTTAATGTTGTAGATTAACTCCTCATTCGCTTTTGAACCATCCTTGATAAGCATTTCACGCTTAAGGAATCCTTCTTTTGCCATATGGCAGGAATCACAGGAACGCGTCCGCTCTGTCCGTTTCTTGATGTTGTGCACCGACGAATCCCAATAGTTGGGCAGGGCGTCGAAGTTCTCCATCTTGATTCCGGCCTTATGAAAAGTAGTCTTTATAGTAGGAATGAGCCTGAGCGTTGTTAATGTTTTCTTATCCCGCGGGTTCAAACCCAAGATAAAATCCGGCTTGGACGTTGATCCCGATTCCATATGGCAACTGTAACACTGACGATATTGGCCGGAAGAATGGCAGGCCTGACAACTCACTATCCTTGTGTATTTCATGGGAACGCTCATATTTTCTTTTCTTGTGGCACGATATGCACCGGGGACGATCTTTGACTTCCTGCTTGGAATTGTACATCATTCCGTCTCCGTGCATTTCACGCTTTTTGTGGCAATCTACGCACATCATACCCTTCTGGTAATGAACATCGGGCGTTCCCCCGTATTCACCGGTAAATTCCGGATAAACACGCCCACCGTGACACGTGGCGCAGGTTTTGCCTTCATTTTTCTTGACGAATTTATGGCCCTGCAAAAAGCCAGTGGTAATGCCGCCAACAGGTGGAGATTTGACATGACAACTACCGCAGGAGGCATGACAAGTTCGACATGATTGTTCGAAAACCTTGCTGTCGAAAGTTTTTAGTTCTTCCGCGGAAAATCTGTGTTTGACGCCTTCCCGCTGTCCCAGACTGGTATAGTGCAGAGCTTTGCTGTAGTTGAGCACGACTTTCTTGTGACAGATACCGCAGATTTTAGGATCATCGGACGGCCGGGCGATAAGTCCCGCGTGGGCTGATTCCTTCGTTTGGCTTTTGTCATCACCCTTATGGCAAAAAACACATGCCATGGCGAAGTGAAAATCCTTACCAATCGACTCCGGATTTATCATACAGCCCTTGTAATATTCTTCCGCCCGAACTGGGGGAGGCGCTCCCGCTCACCCCTCGGCCTCGCTGCGTATCTCCGGCGGTTTTACCAGAGCTTTCATTTCACTAGCGCTGGAATGACATTTATAACAACTGCCCTCACTGGCAACGGCTTTGTGTTTCAGTTTTCCTATCTGGGCAATCTCTTTCCACTTTTTGTGGCAACTATTACAGCTATACCAGGAAAAAGTTTCTTTACCATCATGGCATCCAAAGCAGGATTTTTGCCGGTTATGATCCGCAAGTGTTATCCTGTTCGAACCTTTCTTGATTTGAAAGAGCTTCGAATGGCAATCACGGCAATTCAAAGGCGATGAATGCTCTTCGTGGTTAAAACGCATTTGCATTTCACCTTTCCCGAGGGATATAGAAGTATTATAAACGGGAATTTTATATGGCGCCGGTTTTCCTTTTACATGCCCTACCTCCAATCCGATCACGCGGACATGACATCTGGCGCACTGGGTATCGGAAGCAAAGGCGTCTTTCCCATTATGGCAGGCTCCGCAATATTTCCCCTGATAAAGCGATTCCATCTTGAAATCATTTTTTTCCTGGGCACTGAGTGCTTCCATCTCAAAAAGGCCGCTGTGGCACTTTTCACAGCTTAGCTTTTTAACGTCCACATGATATTTATGCCGGAAGATAACGGCCTTCAATGGTTCCGTATAAAGGATGCCCCCTCCATCGGAAAAATCGCTATCGGCAGCCGCGCCGATATTCGCGATGCAAAGAGATGCTAGTAACATTAAAAGTATGCGGCTTTTTTTCATCGTCTCCCTGTCAGCCCTTCATGTAAAAAATATTCGGCATGGCGCCCACTTCTTCTCTTAATACCCAAACCGGCTTTTGCAATTGATGGATGAGCTTATAGACTCTGCTTTCGGGATCAGATAAATCGCCGAATACCCGAACATCGGCAGGGCAGGCCTCGGAACAGGCCACGTTTTTTACACCTTTGGAGAGCCGCGCTTCAAAACAAAAATCACATTTATCAATCGCTTTCTTGGCTTCGTTATAAGTATCGCGAATCGTAGGGGCAGGCCATCATGCAGGATTTGCATCCGATACATTTTTTATCATCCATCATGACAATGCCGTTGGTTTTATCTTTATAAGTCGCTTTTGTCGGACATGTCCGCACGCAGGGAGGATTGTTGCACTGGTTGCACTGTATTGGTATAAAATCCCATTTTTGATCGATGGATTCGGGAACTTCCCTCTTTAAAATAATCGTCCTCCATCCGTAGTCAGGCACGCGGTTGGTGGAAACACAGGCCTCCATGCATCGTTTGCAGTCGATACAACGATCCTGCCTTATTACCATGCTGTAGTGCGGTTTGTATGGATACTTCCTCCGGTAGCTATCGAGAGAATAAGCTCTCCCCACGTTGGATATGAGAGATAGAACAGAGCCGCCGGTAAGGACACCCGTTATCTTAAGACCCATCTTCAGAAAATCTCGGCGCTCCTGATCGAGTGGATATTCCGGGTTTTCTTTTTCGTGTTTTTCCCGACGGCGTAAATTATCGGTCATGGCACTTCTTCCACTTTCTTGACATCCTGTTTTTCTTCTGCAAATATGCAGGCGCTTTGAGTCTCCTTGAAGCCATCAAAAATCTTCTCCCCCAATAAGAAAGCCAAAGCGCAAAAGCCGATACCGCCCAGCACTACCAGAATTTCACTAACGCTTGGTGTATAGGTATGCAACTTGGAATACTCGCTAACACCAAGTTCGAAATATAGAGGCACAATTTGTCCCACAACAACCAGATCCAGGCGCATGAAAAAAATACTAAAAATCATGATGGCCGAGGCTATAAACATGAGCATTATATTTTTTCCCCTGGATACAAGAAGCAGAATGAACGGAATAATCATTCCCCCGAGCACTTCAATTCCCCAGAAACTGAAGGCATAGGGACCTCTGATAAATGCGTCCCCGGCTGTAGCCTCGGATAGCCCGCCTACGGAAATAGTCATCATTTTCCAGAAAGTGAAAATCGCGAGGATTACGAGGAGGAAAATGGTGCTCGTTCCAACGGTCTCCAGAGCTTTTTCGGTCAACTGATCTATTTTTTGCCGGTTGATCCAACCGGACAGGATGAAAAAAAATATGATGCAGGCGCCGCCCATTATCATGGCGGATAAAAGGAAATAAACGGGGAAATAGGCTCCGTACCAATATGGCCGGCCGTGCATCATGGCAAATACCCCTCCCAGATTGGTATTGGCGGCCACTTCGGTCGCTACCGCCAGCAAACACACAATCATAGCTTTTATGCGTTTTTTTTCCTGCAAAAGAAAAATAAATTCGACAGTCAGAAGAACCAGGGCAAAGCTATAAAGTGTTCCCATCCACCAAATATTGGAGCTCAAATTCGGGGAAATAATATTGTAGAGAACCATGCGAAACGGATGCTCGATTTCCAGGCCGATGACCAAAAAGCCGGCTAAAATGGTGACAATTGCCAAATAAACGCAGCGCTTGGCAATGGGTATGAGTTCACGAACTCCCAACAGATGCCCTATGGAAGCAAACAAACAAAGCCCGGTGGAGGCAACAACAAGATAGACATAGGTGGAGATAAGCATGGCTACAGGAACTTCACGATAGGTTCCGTAGGCATGGCGCGAGCCGGCAATGAATAAGGCGTGAATTCCGGCCCCAATGCCGATCAGCATCAATAGGCCAAAGAAGCCAACAAAGATCAGGTAAGCCCGACCGCCGGATAAAACACGATTATATGCGGATTTGATATTGAGAATCATCAGAGTTTTGCTGAAACGTGCCATACCCTATACTTTCGCAGATAAACGAGACGATAAATGATAAAGCAATTCTTTAAAAAAAGAACTACTCAGGATAAATCAATAAACATGGATAATGCAGCACGAAAATCTTCATGCAATTTATTCGGATTACCTGCGGATTCCTCTATACATGTCTTCATGTAATTGGAAAATACGGCGCCACCTGTTTTCTTGATGGCGGATGTAACCGCTGACACCTGGGTCAAAATGTCAATACAAGGCGCGTCTTCTTCAATCAAACGCTGAAGTCCCCTAATTTGACCCTCAATCCGCCGCAGGCGGTCTAAAACCTTTTTTCTTTCCGGCTTCATATACCCTAGGGGGTATACTAAATATATTGACCCAGTCTGTCAAGGAGTTTGTAGACGCCTTGTATTGAGGAAATCCTGCCGCAGTTTACATATAAAAAATGAATCAAGCCATTGTTCGCATTCGTAATCAATCGGAGACAGAGATAAAACAAAAAAGTGAGAATGCAGGACTATGAAGCACAGTTTGATTATCTTCCATTGATGTGATATTCTTTTAAAAGATAAAAGATCATGAATACTCTTTTAGAGTAGAGGTGAAGGCAAAAAACAAACCGGATAACTTTTCGAGCTATTAGACAGCTGTAGAAAAGGAGGGATAGATATGAAAAAGTTTTACTTATCATTCTTACTACTTCTGCTCCTAACACTATTACCCCTCTCTCAGGTCCTAGCCCATGATATTGATCCTATCGTCTCCACGGAATGGCTGGCAGCCAATCTAAACAATCCCAAAGTAGTTGCTATAGATATCAGGAAAATCGAAGATTATAAGGAAGGCCATATACCTGGTGCAGTTAGTGCTTATTATGGTATGTGGGCAACTATAAAAGAAGGGTGGCATACGGAATTACCACCGGAAGATGACCTCTTCGAAGCTATCGGTGATTCTGGGATAAAGTCTGATTCTATTGTGGTGATTATTTGCAAAACCTATCATTGTTTTTATCAGGTCATGGCCCCGCGCGTTCTATGTACTCTCTGTTATGCAGGTCTGGAAAATGTCTGCATCCTTGACGGAGGCCATGAAAAGTGGGTTAGAGAGAAGAGGCCCATTTCTACAAAACCGGTTAAACCTCAAAAGACCGTCTATCGGAGCAAACTGAACAAGAAACTGCATGTAGATAAGGATTACGTGAAAAGCCACCTTGGGAAAGCGACTTTTGTCGACGTACGGGAGCTTCCAATGTTCAGCGGGGAGAAAAAACAAGAATTTATAGGCAAGACCGGCCGTATTCCGGGGGCCGTGAATCTTCCGGCATCGGCGGCATATACGGATCTGGGCACATTCAAAAAGAAACAAGACCTTGAGGTTTTGGCGGCCGCAGTAGTCGGTAAGGACAAATTCAAAGAAATCATCACCTATTCCGATACCGGCCGGTGCTGTCCAACATGGGCTTTCATTTTGGCACATGTTCTCGGGTACGAGAATGTTAGGGTATACGATGGTTCTTTTGAGGAATGGATAAAAGATCCCTCGCTTCCGGTGAGCCGTTGAAATCTGGCCTTTTTGTGTACCCCGGTTTAAACACTTAATTTATGTGAGAAATAACTTTTTATAATAAAGAAAAATGAATGATTTGCTGATTTTGCCGATTATTTTGGTTGTATGGATTTTTGTGCAGGCTTGGCTATTGCCGCGCATGGGCCTATCTACGTGAGTGAGGCAGGCTTGTCCGGTCAAGGACAAGAAGAAAAAACCTGAACCTGAGATGGAAGGCGTACAGAAAGAAAACTAGCATAATCAGTGTTATGTTTTCTGCATCACGCTATTTTATCGGATTAAAGAAAGGAGAAACATATGAAAAAGAACATGGGAACTATAGATCGAGTTATTAGAATAGTGTTGGCTATTGTTGTTGCTATTCTATATATGAACGGCAGCATTACAGGCGCTGCGGCGATTATTCTGGGCATTCTGGCAGTTGTGTTTATATTAACAGGACTGATCGGTTTTTGCCCTTTGTATGTACCTTTTAAAATTTCGACGATTAAGAAATCTTGATAAAAAAATAGCGACAGCTAATTAAAACACCGGTTTCATTAGCCGATTGCCAGGTAGCGGGGACAGCTACCGTTGAACTGGAAAACAATCTCTAAGACTCTCTGCGCTGCGGATTTGCCACCGGTATTCGCATCCATCATGACCAGACACAGGTTGATATTGAAAGAATACCGGCTAAAATTAATTTGTTTAATTTAGGCGACAGGCAAAGCTTCGTCCCTATAAAACGGGCAGTTCATCTGGCTTTGCTTTTTTTGCTTCTTGCTCGTCGAGAATAATTTTCAGTGCCATGCGTGCCGCCTTCCCCACCAATGTGGCGCATTTTTCCGGCATTCCCGCGGCCTGAGCCGCCTTCAAATCTTCCATGTTATAAAGATCGAAGAAGCGGCCGAATTGTTTTTTCTGAATATCAGCGCACCGGCAGGTGGAAAATTCTTTCACAAATTCGGCGTGAAGTTTTTTTGCCAGAAGCAAAGCCTTTATCTGCTTGCCCATCCTGCTCATATCTTCTTTTTTTCTGCCAAAAAAATAGCTTATCGCCATCGTTCCGCCGGAAAGAGCGCCGCAATGTCCGTCACCGGAAAGTCCCACGCCGTCAGCCATACCGGTGGCGGCTCGAAATACTCCTTCATCCTCTACGCCAAGTACTTCAAAAATAGCGGCAAGAGAGCACTGCGCGCAGTTGCCGCCTTTTAATTCATAGGCCTTTGCCTTTTCGTAAACTTCTTTGAACATTTCCTCTTTATTCATTACTTGTCCCTTCCTTTATTTTTTTTGCGCTCGGGCAATAATTTCGCCAATACCCAGAACTTCCAGTTTATCTTCCAGATTTTCCATCTTAACCGCGTCGGTAAGCATTTTGGCACAAGTGGGGCAGGCCACTGCGATAATGCTCGCGCCGGTTTCCAACGCTTCCCGCACGCGCACGCGTCCGGCGCTGTCTTCACCTGTACCGAGAATATCCGTAAAAAAGTTTCCGCCTCCCCCGCCGCAGCAAAAAGCATTCAGGCCATTGCGGCGCATTTCGATAAGTTCAACACCGGGAATAGCTCTGAGTATTGCGCGCGGAGGCGCGTATATCTGATTATGCCGCCCCAGATAACACGGATCGTGGTAGGTTATTTTTGCCGTATATGCTTTAAACTTTATTTTTTTCTTTTTAATCAACCCGGCCAGTATCTCGGTGTAATGGAACACCTGAAAGTTGCCTCCGAGTTTCGGATAATCATTTTTGAAGACATTAAGCGCGTGAGGATCTAGCGTGATGATTTTTTTTACGCCCTTTGCCATAAACTTTTCGATGTTGCCTTGGGCCAACTGTGCAAAAAGCCCCATTTCCCCCAAAATTCTCACTTCGTTGCCATCACAGGTTTCTTCATCTCCCAAAAGGCCTACGGACACGCCGGCGCCAACCAGCAGGCTCCCCACGCTTTTGGCCATTTTTTGCCCGACCTCATCGTAGGAGCCGACACAGCCTGTGTAAAAAAGATATTCCTGACCGGAATATTTTTGCAGCCCCATGCCTTCCGCCCACTTGCCTCTTTCCTCCTGCGGCAGTTTATAAGGATTGCCGCTGATGGCAATCGCCTTGAAATAATCCCGCACGCCGGGGGGAATTCTCCCTTCGCCCACCAGTTCGGCTTTTGTTTCCTGAAAAATTTCCGGCAGGAAATCTTTGAACTTGGCAAAGACGCACTGATTTTTGCAGTTATCGCAAGCTACACAAGAGTACATGATTTCGGCAAAGCGAGGGCTTGTTTCAATTTCGCCACTTAACCAGGCGCGGATCAGCCACATTCTGCCGCCCGGCGAAAAAGTATCCCACCCGAAAGCCTTGTAGGAAGGGCAGTTGAAATCGCTATAATCTTCCGGGAATTTACAATAGCCGCACCGAAAACATCTATGGACAATATCTGCATGTTCTATATTGCGTATGTAGGCCATTAGTTCACCTCCCAATTACCGGGATTCATAATACCCTGCGGATCGAGGTTTTTCTTGATCATCTGCATAAGCTTGAGCGCGTTGGGGTCCATCTTCTTCATCGTCATTTTCTGTTCCATAAAATTGGGTTTCCAGGGAATACCGCCCATCTCCAGGGCAAAAGCCGTGGCTTCATCCAGGGCTTCTTTTACTCTTTTCATCATCTCCGGATTGCTACGGTTGAAGGCAAACGAGATGCTGAACATCATGCAGTGGCCGCCGGAAATGAGCCTTGCGGAACTAGCGTAAAGGACATTATGTTTTTTGGCCAGCTCGACAACCTTGGCGGCATATTGCGGAAAATGTTCGATGATCGTTATCGGCCCGGAATACTCAAAACCACCGCCTTTGGGCACGTCGGCAAAATCGGCAATGCCGCGCTGGGGCATTTGCAGAAGCATTTCTTTCATATACTGTACAGCCATGAATCCGCCGTCTTTCGCGTCGATGAATTCCTGCAGGGAATCCCAAATCATTTTTCTTTTAAATTCAATTTCCTCCTCCGTATCGCCGGTGAAATAAATGGTGATATGGAAATTGCCCTGAAATATAAGCGGCCTGGGCTGAAACCAGACATTTACATCTTCGAGCATTTCCAGATGGGTGAGCTTGTAGAGAATTTCCGGCACAAGCTCGACTCTGTCGGTCACAAACAATTCCACCTCCCGAATCTTTTTGTTGGGAAAAAGTTTCAGGCCTACCTTGGTAATGATGCCCGTGGTGCCGAGCCAGCCCAAAAACAATCCCGAAAGATCGGGAAGCGTCGGCCCTTTGGAAAACCAGTAAGGTCCTAAAGACGGAGAACCGATCCGGCAAATATCACCCGTGGGCAAAACAATTTCCATCCCTGTGACCATATCGGAATTAAAACCATACTGATTGGTGAGACGACCCTGACCGTGTAGAGCAACATTGGCGGCAATAGTTGTTGTGGGCGGCGCGTCGGGAAGACTGTGCCGCAGGTGAGGATAATTTTCCTGCAAATAAGATTTGAGTACGCCCTGGGAAGTTCCTCCCTCCAGCACGGCGTAGCGGGCCATGGCGTTTACTTCCAGAATCTTGTTCATCCGTTTCATATCCAGAACAATGCCGCCTTTTAACGGAATCACCAACCCGGTAAGCGACATGCCGTTTCCCATCGGCACAACGGGAATTTTTTCGCAACAGGCAAGTTGAACAATTTTTTGTACTTCTTCGGTTGTTTTCGGCGCGACCACGTAATCGGGCTTGTGCGGCGTAAGCACCCCGGGGTCGCGCGAATAGAACCAGAGCTCTTCTGCTGCTGTGGAAACGCCCTTTTCTCCGACAATATCGATAAGGGATTTCAGAATGTCGCTCATCAGACTACCTCCCTTTCTTTTTCACCTATCGCCATCTTACATAAGTCGATTATATGAATCGGCTTCAAGCCTCTTTTGGAAACTTTTTCCGATAGAGACGATTGGCAGGCCGGGCAGTTGAAAACACAATACTCGGCTCCGGCATTCAACATATCGTCTATATTTCTTTTTTGTACATCGTCCGCCAGTTTATAGCCGGAAACAGACCGGATGATTTCTCCGCAACAAAGGCAATTTTCGTCCTGATAAACTCTTTTGGGCAGTTTTACGCCGATTAAATTCAGTATTTTTTTGACCAGCGGCAATTTGTCGGGAATGAGCCTGTTGGAACAGGGACGTTGATAAGCGGCTTTAATGTTGAGCAGCTTGATCCTGCCTTTGAGTTCCTTCATCCTCTCCAGCAGAAAATCCATGTAATAAACCGGCTTAAACGGCACTTCCATGCCGTAGGCGGAAGCGATGGAAGTAAAAGTGCCGTAGCATTCATCATGCAGGCAGATAACTTCTTTGACGCCCAGCCGCTGGAAATTTTCGATGACCATAGGAAGCCGGTCTTTGATTACCGACATGCGGGCAAAATGCGTGTGGACAGCAGGGCACATAAATTCCGCGCCAAACACGCCCGCCGAGGCGACATCCTTAAAAATTTCTCCGGTGCCCAAAGCCCCCAGAGCAGGAATATAACAGCAGGAAAGCGCCTTGTTCTTAACATCTCCCACCATGTACTTACCCTGCATCTGCGTCATGTTGATCCACTGATTGGTGATGGGGCGCGGCGCGGTAAACATGCCTTTTTCTTCCCGACGCTCGCTGATGAGATAAAAGGGGTGATTGCCTCTTTTGCAATATTCCTCGCAGGCGTAACAAGTTGTGCATTCGTGAAGAACGCGGGAATCCTTGCCTTGGACAACTTTCATCATCTCCGCGTGCGCTTCCTTGTGCCCGCTGAAGGACATATACTGACACTTTAAAAGACAATCAGCAGATGGACATGTGGCGCAAACCTTTTCTTTAAATTTCAATTCATACATTATGTACCTCCAGATATTTATAAAACACACAATCTCCGTTCCCCCGGGCATTGCAGGCCGCAGGATATTAACTGGAGATTATGTTTTTTTCAGCGACCAGAAAGGACCGGTCTTGCCAATTTCTTGAAGGGTTGTCCAAAAATCCACGCCGTATTCGCGCATGTGGGAAAAATAGTCGGGGTCCAATCTCCGGCTAAACATTTTGCCGGAAAAGAGTTTGAGCAAATCAGGCAGGGGAATTATTCCCTCTTCAGTATCGGGTTTGAATTGTGCCCAGTTGCGAAGATGTTCTTCCGACCGGAAGAAAGTCATCGTCGTTCAGGCATAGCTTGTATCTTGAACCCACTTGGCAAATGGAACAGCCACATAGCCGATTATTTCCTTGGGCTCAGCCTTCAATATCACCCCATCTCGGACTTCCACATGAATAGGTTCGCCGCAATCTAGACACGGCGTGTCGATTTGTACCGTTTTGCCCGGGAAAAGCCAGCAGACCGCCAGCGATTCAAAAGCTCACTGGCCAAACCATTTTTGCTGGCCGTCAATGGTGATTCTAAACTGGGTGGGCTGATTATTAAAAGGAGCAAAAGAAGCGATAAAATCCGTGCCGGGTGCCAGCCAGCCGGCAACTCTTTTTGAATAAAGCTCTCGCAGGGTTTGGCGGCTCTCTTCCATGGAAACACCAAGTTCTTTGGCTATTTCCGTATAGTGGGGGGCCTGGCCGGTGGTAACCATTTGCTTCATAATGAAATGAAAAGTTTTATCCAAGTCACCGATGTTCATGGACTTACCTCCTAATAAAAAATATTTTTAAAATGATAAGAAAAACCTCTTCAGTGTCCAAAAAAATAGTTTACATAAAATGCATTTGTAACCGGCAAGCAGTTCGCTTTACCGCCAGTCCGAATTGACGGTAAAAACACCATTGGCGATGGAATCGAGAATGATATTTTACTCTTCACCAAGATTAAAAAGAATATTTTTTTGGATTGACGGGTGCTCATATGAAAGACTTACCTCTTTCAGATATAACCAAACGTAAAAAATATTACAATATTCTTTCTGATCCTGCAAGCGCTGTAACTGCTTGCGACGGTTTCTGCTCGCGTCTTACCTATACAAAATGTCTACTGAGCGCGCCATCAGCCGTCATGGCAGCCGTGCTCATGCTGAGCGCAGGCGATTCCAGAATCGTTCAAATTGCCCGCCAGCCAACTTTCGGCAACATTTTTTACATCACCGGAACAACCCCGCAAAACCTGAATTCCTTGGCTGTTCAGAACATTTACTGCCCCTTGTCCCATGTTCCCTGCCAGCAGGTACTTCACGCCCATCTGGGCTAGTGTCTGGGCAATATCCGATTTGCAGCCGCAACCAGCGGGCGGGGTGATCTTTTCCTCCGAGATGATTTTGTTTTTGTCGTCAACGGTGAACACCGTGAAACATTCACAGTGTCCAAAGTGTTCATCTACCTGATTCTGACATGATGGTAATGCAATTTTCATAAATTTCTCCTTTAAAAATATTATTGAGTATCTCTTCCAGCCCTGCGTCTTTTTCCGTGGCCGCACGGCTTTGTTTCGTCAAAAGCAACTTCCCCGCCTTCAATTTTCAGCGCTTTTCCATTCATCAGAACGTCGGCAATCTTTTTGTGTGCCGCTTCGATGATCCTGCCGAACGTCTGGCGGGAAATATTCATTCTGGCCGCTGCCTCTTCCTGATAAAGCTGCTCGTAATCTGCCAGACGAATCGCTTCGTATTCATCTAGGTTCAGCACGACCTCTTCCAGAAGAGAGGCGGGTATTCCCCGTGGCTTGAAATAATTTTTATCCGGAACGCCGCAAACATGACGGCAACACTTAGGTCTGGACATTTGTCTTTATTACTCCTTTTAAGCTATTATAGGCATATGCCCATAACTTGTCAACTGTTCTTTAATGATTTGTGGACTCTTTAAGGCTTTTATGCAATAAAATTAGAAGCTCAGGAACAAAGGAGAATTATTATGGTAGACGAATGGCTGAAAGAAATTAAAGAAAATTGCGATCCCGAATCGTTGGGTATGATCCTTGTGCATAACGGCATTGTGAGAGGTACATCAAAGGATGGAAAACCGGTAAAAAGCATGAATTTATCTTACGATAAGGATGCACTGGACTACTGCGTTCAGAAACTTAAAAAACGCGAGGGGATTACCGAGATCAGGGTATGGATAAATCATGGCAGGTTGAATATTGGTGATAACATCATGTATCTGCTCGTTGCCGGAAGGTTCAGAACCGATGTCCTGCCCGCCTTGCAAGATTTGCTTTCAACCGTTAAAAGCGAGATTGTGCATGAGGAGGAGTGTTACTAATGAAAAAAGAAAATCAACCTGATTGCGCAAAATGCGCATTGTCCAGAAAAGAACGCATTTGCATGAATCCCAAAGGAAAGGCATCAAAAGGATGTCCCACAGTAGGCGAGAAGAAACTTGTTGATCAGGCAAAAAAACATTATAAAAATCCTGAAATCGTCGAGTTCGCCCGTCAGGCATCAATTCAGGAAGGGGAGTGCTACACGGGACGGGAGAAAAAGCCTTATATCATGCATCCGACAAAACCGAGGATTCAGGAGATTTGTGAATTTGCCCGCAAGATGGGATATACCCGGCTCGGCCTCGTTTTCTGTGTCGGCCTAACAAAGGAAGCGGCAATTGTCGGCGATATATTGAAAAATCATGGTTTTGAAGTAGTGTCTGTCGTATGTAAGGTCGGGGCTATTCCTAAGGAAGAAATCGGAGTGAAAGATAACGAAAAGATTTTTATCGGTGAGCATGAATCCATGTGCAATCCTATCGCCCAGGCCATGATCGTCAACGAAGAAAAAATTGAATTCAATGTGCTGTTGGGGCTGTGTGTTGGCCACGACTCACTTTTTTTCAAATATGCAAAAGCACCGACGACAGTTCTGGCGGTAAAAGACAGGGTAACAGGGCATAATCCCCTTGCTGCTATTTACTTATCAGGAAGTTATTACCGCTGGATAAGTAAGCAGGGTCGGTAAATTGGGTCAGCACCCTATTTTCCCCTTTTCGTTAATATTTGAAATCGATTTGGACATTACAATTTAATAAATGCCCACGACGTACAAGTCTTACCGGTATCACAATAAAGGTTGATCTCTTTATTCAAATCGTTACTTGCCGCTATTCGGCAAGGCGGGCAAAAGGCAATACCACGTTCTCTTTGACATGAAAGATATTCGATGATAGGTTTTAATCACGGGTATGAACCCCAACGCAAGCTGCGGGGTATTATACACTCCGCCTTCGGCGGGATAATTCGGCCTGCAAGCTTCAGTGCACTCTGTTTCTGAAGCTTTGGTCTCATTACAACTTACCAATACCGACATGTGACCTTTAGGTTATACGCTTCGCTTTCGGAATTGGAGTTTCACGAACAAAGACGGTGGTAAATAAGGAGACCCTCTGTTGTCGAAAAAGTCAAACCTTCTGTGGTCATTTTTTTCTTCCGTGAAACTGACAATTGTCTTTCTGGTTTTAATTGTCCTTATCTTCATTATAGCCACCTTTCTTCCACAACAAGAGGCGGCTCAGGAATTTGTACAGCAACTTTCACCAGGGACAGCCAAAGTTCTCCTTTTCTTGCGATTGTTCGACCTTTATCATTCGCCACTGTTTTATGCCCTAATGGGGCTTTTGTCATTCAATCTGATAATCTGCTCCATAAACCGTTTTCCTATATCACTCAAACAATACAAAGCTCCATGTTTTCCGGAACCGGCGGGCACCTTCGAGAACCTGCCTCAAAGCCAGTTGATTATCACGGATAAAGAAGCAAATAAAGTCAGCACAACCATCGAATCATGTCTCAAGGCAAAATATGGGTTCGTTCGAAAAGTTGATACAAAAAAAGGCCTGGAGTATTTCACTCCAGGCCTTTTTGAAAGTTTTAAATAGTTACTTCCAGCTTATCGTCACCTCACTTCTTCACGCATAAACTTCTAGTCTTCCTGCATGTTCCATTTCTTTGAGCCATTTAGGATACTGCTTTTTCAGCCAGGCTCTGGTTACCCAGCCGCTAATCATGGCCGAAATGGAACCGGGCGAACCGATTGTTCCCAGATATAAATGGACAAAGAAGAATGCAAAGATGATTACAAAACCTGAAACGTGCAGAGGATACATCCAGCGTACAAGCTCCACCGGTAAAAAACCGGGAAAGCACATGATAAAACCGGTAATCAGCATGATCACACCGAAAAAGGCGACAGTGAGGAAAAACATCTTTTGGCCTGGATTGTATTTTCCCACTTCGGCACATGATCCACGTGCCACAAATAACCGCCTGCCGTTTTTATCCATTACCAATCTTCCGGAAAAACAAATATACCGTCTTCTCTCCACCACAGCCGCACTGTATTTCTACCTGACCTCGGTTCCAGAAAGTGCAGTCATGAATCACCAGTAGGATCGTGCCGCTATATTCCAGGTGCCGGTCTTCAGTATTTCCAGGGTTTCCAGCAATGATAATTATTGGCTTTCGCCAATTTTTCTCAGCGCTTTCCTGGCCGGTAGGATAGAAACCCACAGGATAATTGTCACGATAACTGCAGAGGCGAGGCAGTATGCGCATATAGCCCCGATGACGAATGGTTCCAAGAAAGTCAGATATGACGAAAATAACACACTGAAAATACCCATTCCCCAGAGAGCAAGCCGGGCTAGCCGTTTGACTGATGCCGGTCCAAACCGCCGAAAAAACCAGGCCACAATGATAGCTATATACCCAACCATACCCATAACGGCGATGGGCAGAATGCCAAACAGCTTTGCATAAGGACTGTTTTGTACCGCATTGCAATTCCCCACGGGCCCGCACACCGCACGCGTTTCGGAAACTTCTACGTACGAAAGATAAACAGCTATTGCCAGGCCGATTACCGCCAGAATCGGGATAAGCCGGCTAGGTAAAATGTTCAATACTTTCGGAATTTTTACGGATGACAGAACAATTACCAGCGCGGCAATCAGGCTCACGACCATGATGATCAGAATAGTTACGGCAATGCTGTTAGCAAGAGGGTCTTGTTCGAATTTATAGGCCATAAACTGCCATATAGAAAGATGCTCTAGCTGGATGTTGCTCTGTGCGACGAACTGTTTATACAAATCTGGCAGATCCGGCAAATCAAGCCCGCCTTTAGCAAGTGCGGCATCAATGAGGCCGGGGAATTTTTCGGGAATTTCGACAGTGCCGACGAGAAACGCATTGCCAATGATGATGGTGGGAACGCCTATGCGGCTTTTTTCAGAAACCTTATAGTGTTCAAGAGCTTTTTCGTATATCTTGCTTCCGGCTGCGCTGATGACGTTCAAACGGACGATCACCAACTTCTTGCCATATTTTTGCTGAAGCGTCGGCAAGACTTCCCTATCCAGCTTAGCGCAATGCGAGCAGGTGGGAGAATAAAATAGCACTGCATAAACGACAGCATTTTTGGCCAGCGCAGGCTTTACGGCAAGAAAGGCTACCGACGTTACTGCCAGTATAAGCAGTAATGGCATCCAGCGTCTCATGGCATTACCTCCCTCTGTCTTTTGGCAATCAGAAAAACCGAAAACGCCATGCATTTTACCGGTTCATTTTGCAGTCAGAACCTTCGGCAAAGCAGGGACTTTATAATTTGAACCACACAAAAATTTTAGATCATGGACGATATATTGTCAAGAGTTGTCTACAAGGCTGTTTAGTAGTATTAACGATATACGTAAAGCTATATTCATGCATCTGCGAATCACGGACATTTCATCCCTGCTTACGCGGGATAGTTCAACTTGCCAATTCCGCTGTGCTTCGCTTTCAGAATTGGAGTTTCACTAAAAGAGGCCGGGGGTTTTTGCCTCCCGGCCTTGAGTCAATACTTTAAGATTCTTCATCCCGCCATAGCGGGATGAAGAATGACATTTTTTTATCATGTGCCACAGTCTATTTACAGGAATGACAGCATTTTTGCTTAATGGGCAGCGGGTTTCTTTTCCTCGCCGTATACCTCCAGTTTTCCTGCAGTGCTCCATTTCCTTGAGCCATTTGGGGTGCAACATTTTTAAAACAGGTTTGGTCATCCAGCCGGTAATCATCGCCTGAACACTTCCGGGATTACCAATGGTGCCCAGATACAGATGGATGAAGAAGAACGCGAAGATTACTACAAAGCCCAAAACATGCAGTAGGATACATCCAGCGCACCAGTGTTACAGGTAAGTGCTGTGGGGAACCACATGATCAATCCCGTAATAATCATGAGCACGCCGCAGGCCGCTACGGTCAGAAAGAACATCTTCTGGCCGGGATTGTATTTACCCGTTTCCGGAACTTTATCCACATGCCACAGATAACCGCCTGCCGTCATTATCCAGTCCAATATCTTCCGGAAAGACAAAAATTCCCGCTTCTCTCCACCACATCTGCATGGCCAGAATAAGTGAAACACCGAAAACTAAACCGGTATAGTTATGCACCACTTTCAGCCCTTTCAATCCGCCCATAATTACGCCGAAAAAATTGAGGGAATGAAACATCATGCCTAAGCCCGTGAAGCACAAAAGGAGGCAGGAAATAGCCAGTATCCAGTGGACAAATCTTTCATATCCTGAAGTCACTTTAATTAGTCCTTTTTTCATACTATTTCCCTCCCTCCGTCTTTTCGTCTTGTATTACATCTTCCGGATCAGGTCTTTTGGGCCCATGCAGAACATAATGGAGAAAAGATCCTCCGATTACGCCACCCGCTGCCAGAAGACTCAGTGGTTTTAACCAGCTCTTCCACAAAGTAACGGAAAGCGGCACTTTCGGATTTTTCTTGATGCCGTCATAAATGTCCGGCTGTTCTTTTAAAACATACATGAGATGCGTTCCGCCGACGAATTTATCGCCATAAGTGGATGCTGTTGCTCCCAATTCCTGAGTTCGTTTAGCGGCCACATTCATTATAGTACTCTTTATCGCCCCATTTGAGCGCACCGGTGGGACAGGCCTTAACACAAGCGGGTTCCAACCCATTGGAAATCCTGCTTTCACACATGTCGCATTTGTAAACTTTATCCGTTTTAGAATCATAACGAGGAACTTCAAACGGGCAAGCCGTAACGCATTCTTTACAGCCGATGCATATCTGCCGGTTGAGGCCGACAGTCTTGAATTCCTTATTATAATAAAGAGCGCCGCTGGGGCAAACCGTCACGCAAGCCGCATCGGTGCAATGCATGCATGCTTCTTTACGGAAAAGCCATTTTACATCGCCCTGAGGATTAACATAATCTTGATAATGAATAATCATGTAGGTATTGGGCTGCAAAGAAGGAGGATTCTGGTAAGTGCCGGTATTTTTCGTTTGACCGGCCTTAAGTTCGTTCCACTGCTTGCAGGCAAGCTGACAGCTTCTGCAGGCGGTGCATTTCGAATCATCATATAATTTGATTTTTTCAGTCATATTACTTTACCCCCTTCTTTTCAACATTGACCATGAAAGCCTTAGTTTCCGGAATCATAGTGTTGGCGTCGCCGATGGTAGACGTCAGGAGATTCGCCGCATCACCATAGGTGAAAACTTCCGCTTTCTTATCCCCCGGCTTGTACTCACGGTCTTTGGTTGTAATCCAGCCATAATGCCAGGGAATGCCAACCTCATGGATAGTATTTCCATCGATGTTGAATGGTTTAAAGCGGGGAGTAACAATTGCCGTCACTTCCACTTCACCGCGCACTGATTTGACGAGGCATTTATCGCCGTTGGCAATTCCTCTTTCTTTGGCCAATTCCAGTCCTATTTCCACGAACATGCCTGGCTGCATTTCCGCCAGCCATGGACACCAGCGGGTAAGAACTCCCGTCTGCCAATGTTCACTGACTCGGTAGGTGCTGCAGATGAAGGGGAATCGGGGATCGCAGGTTCCGACATTTGAATAAACATCCAGATCGGAGCCCGAAAAGCTTGATAGCTGGATTGTGCTTTTGGGGCGACATGAGGTTTTTCTCCACCGGACACTCAAAAGGTTCGTAGTGCTCGGGGAATGGTCCATCGACCAAACCCGGGCCATAGAGGCTGGCCACGCCGTCCGGTTTCATAATAAAGGGCGGTCTTCCGGAACCGGGATTACCGGCACCATCGGGGACATCGCCAACCCATTTTTCGCCGTCCCACTTGATAACCGCATGCTGGGGATCCCACGGTTTGCCGTTCGGGTCAACAGAAGCGCCATTATAAATGATCCGGCGGTTCAGGGGCCAACACCAGGCCCATTCGGAATAAAGGCCAATGCCAGATGTGTCTTTCGTTCCTCTGCGCATAGCCAGATTGCCCTTTTCGCCTACGGAGCCACAATAGACCCAGCAGCCTGACGATGTTGATCCATCGTCCTGGAGCCAGGCAAAAGTAGGCACCGGATCGCCCTTTTTGAATTCCTTGAATTCGCCCTTTTTTGTTGGATTTTCCATCCTTTTATTTTCCAGGAAGAAACCATTGATTTCGGCGGCAACTGATCGCGGCTCATAGTGGAATTCATGCCCTATTTTTTTACCGTAGGGCCAGGTAAGTTTTGTTATTGCTTCTTTTCCCGGGCCGCCCTGCTTTTCGTAGAGTTCCCGAACCTTGAAGTAAAGCTCACTCATAATATCCCCATCGGGTTTGGATATGCCGACGGGTGCTACAGCCTTATAACGCCACTGCATCAGACGGCTGCTGTTGGCGATACTGCCTTCTTTTTCGATAGAGGAAGCGCAAGGCAGCATGAACACTTCTGTTTTAATCTTGGCGGGATCCATTCCCGGACCTCGCCAGAAAGAGCCGGTTTCGTTATCGAACAGATTAACATTGACCATCCAGTCGAGTTTTGTGAGCGCCTGACGAACTTTATTGGAATGCGCGCCGCTGCAGGCCGGATTCATGCCCCAGGCAAAGAAGCCGGTGAACTTGTTTTTGTACATCTCGTCGAAAATCATCAGCCACGAATAGTTAGCGCCGTCATCGAGTTTGGGCATGAGTTGATAGGCCTCTTCGAGGGTAGCATTGGTGCCATACATGGAACGCAGAAAACTTGCCGTGTATTTCGGAGTATTTTTCCACCAGTTGAGGCTGTTTTTTTCCTTTGTCTTCGGTGTCCGCTTTTCGTTGAAATCTTTGAGCGTCTTGATTGATGCCGTAGGAGCACCGATATAGCCGGGCCAGATATGGAAAAGAAGCCCATGGTCAGTAGAGCCCTGCACGTTGGATTCTCCTCTCATGGCCGCGACTCCGCCACCGGCGATACCCATGTTGCCGAGAAGGAGCTGAATAATGCACATTGTCCTGATGTTTTGCACGCCTACTGTATGCTGTGTCCAACCCATGGCGTAAAGCTCTACACCGGCCTTATCGGGCTTTCCCGTAGACCCGTATATTTTATACACTTCAATGAGTTTATCTTTTGGTGTGCCGGTAATGCGTGAAACAATTTCCGGTGTGTAACGGGAATAGTGTTTCTTCAGAAGCTGGAAAACGCAATTCGGATCTTGCAGACTTTTGTCTTTCTTAATCACGCCTTCGGCATCCGTTTGATATGACCAGGTATCCTTTTCATACTTGCTGTCTTTCAATCCCGAAAATACGCCTTTGTTTTGCCCCGGCATTTTAAACGCGGGATTCACCAGGAAAGAGGCATTGGTATAATTCAGCACGTATTCATGATGGATAAGGTTTTTGTCTAAAATGTATTTGATCATACCGCCGAGGAAAGCGATATCAGTTCCTGAACGCAGGGGAGCGTAGAGATGAGCTTTAGCCGCCGATTGAGTAAACCGCGGGTCTACGCAGATCAACTTTGCGCCTCTCTTATCTATGGCTTTTTGAATCCATTTAAATGAGATAGGATGGTTGGAAGCGGGATTGCTTCCCATAATCAGAATTACATCACTGTTTTGAAGATCATTCCAGTGATTGGTCATTGCGCCGCGTCCGAACGACTCTGCCAGAGCCGGTACAGTCGGGCTGTGTCAGATACGGGCCTGATGTTCGATATAAACCAGACCCAACCCCCTTAAGAATTTTTGGTACGTGAAGCACTCTTCAAGATCCATCGCGGCGCTGCCAACGGAGGCAATGCCTTCGGTGCGGTTGACAACTTCACCCTTGCTATTTGTCTTCTTGAAGCTCGCATCCCGGCTTTTCTTGACGTTCTTGGCAATCTTATCTAGCGCCCATTCCCACTCTACTTCCTTCCATTCCGTGGCGAAAGGTGCCCGATAAAGCGGTTTGCCTAAACGGTTTTCATTGACGGCCATCTGGTAAATAGAGCCGCCCTTACTGCACAATGATCCTTTGTTGATGGGACTATCGGGATCCCCTTCGGTGTTGACGACCTTGCCGTCGCGTACGGACACAATAATACTGCATCCTACGGAACAGTAAGGACAAACGGTGGTGGTTTCTTTAGCGTATTTGATTTTCAGCGGCTGAGCGTGTGCGGCTATCGGCTTCAGGCTTATGCCTAGCCCGCTTGACTGCCGCGACAGCGCCGGATATTTTCAAGAAACCTCTTCTGCTGACGTTCATTTATTGTTCTCTCCTTTCCTTCTAATTTACATAAATCGGTTCGTGTGCCCGTCCTTTCCAAACTTGGGGAGGCGAAGCCGTTTCCGGCGGCACCCATCGTCCACTCTTCATGGATAAACTCTTTAGAAGCAGTGGATCGGAGAGCATAATGTCTGTTGACTGAAAAATTTTAAATAAAAATTAAATAAAGAAAATACGTTTGAAATCCTATGGTTAAAAAACGTGTTCCTTTGTTATTAAAAAAATTCCTTCCCGCAAATTATTTTTTTAAGCCTTTGATAAAAATGTTTAAACTATCCTGTACCATTGAGTGAATCCTATCCGCGCGTTTCGCCGGATTGCCCATAAAGAGATAAAGGGAAATAATGCCGTTGAACAAGCCCCAAATCGCGTTTTGTGCCTGCCGGATATCGATTACAGGTGAAAATTCACCGGAATCAATGCCCTTTTGAATTATTGTGGAAATAACCTTGATATTGTCATTAGTCGTCCGGATAAGCTCGGCATTTTGTTCTTTTGTCAGATTCATCTGCTCCGTTTGCAGCATAAAAGTCATAAGTATTCGAAATAATTCATTGTGTTCCAAAAAATAATTAATATAAATCTGAGAATATTCCAGCAAAAGTTGCGCAGCAGTCGCTTCTTTGTCTGCAAATTTCTTTATTTCCTTATTGTGCTCGATATTATCTGTGATTAAGACTTGGGCGTATATTTCTTCTTTGGAGTCAAAATAAAGGTAAATCGAGCCTTTGCTTACTCCAGCCTTGGCCGCGATACTATCTACGGTTACGAATTTGAAGCCTCGATCAAAGAAAAGTTTTCTTGCCGCTCTTAAGATAGTGTTTTTCTTATTTTCTTTTTCCTTTTTCCTTTTTTCCGGCGAGCCCAAAATAGGTACTCCTCTTCAGTTAAGGTGATGGTTATTTGTTTTTGATATTTCTCTCTGACCCTTGGTCAAAAATTCGTATATTAATATCGGGACTATGTCAAGAAAAAATTCCAGATTTATATGGACTGAATTTATCTTATGAAAATTGTTTATTTAAGCTTTTCCAGTTGCCGGACAAGGTCTTCCAGAGGCGGTCGTTTATTGATGTTATGGACATCAATGTAATGGATAATGCTTTTTTTATCGATTATAAATAGCGCCCTTTCACTCATACCGTCGGAACGTAGTACACCAAATTTTGCCGCTACTTTCCCATGTGGCCAGAAATCGGAAAGAACGTCAAACCACAATTTTCCCATTTGGTTCGTCCAGGAATAAAGCGTGGGAATGTTATCCACGGTAATTCCCAATAAAACGGCATCATTACTTTCAAATATATCCTGAACAATATTATAGCCCGGCCACTGGTCGGAACAAACTGGTGTCCACGCCGCGGGAACAAAAGAAATCACCACGTTTTTCTTTCCGCGATAATCCTTAAGAGAAACAATTTTACCGCTCACGGCTTTAAGTTTAAAATCGGGAGCTCTTTGCCCCACCTTAACATTTAAAACACTATCCACAGGTTTTAAGTCTCCGGGATTATAAATATTATTTTTATATGCTTCGGATAAAGCATATGCGTTATATGCAAAAAAACAAATAACGAAAACTGCTAATATTGCCTGTTTCTTCAGCATATTCTCCTATTTTAATCCGGCTGATTTTACTATTTGCGCGAGAAAAAGGTCGTTATTTTCGAGAGCGCCGAGCTTGGAATAAATAACTTTCGGCAGATTTGTTTCATCCAATGTTACGGCGATAAAATAAGGCGTCCTTACTTCTCCTACTATTTTATGGATCTTAAAATTGTCATCGGGAATTAACGGAAACACAACCATATATTTCTTTTTATAGATACCGATTTCAAATTGAGAATTGCCTGCGCCAATGCCGATGATTTTAATTTTGTCTTTAAGCGCCGGATTATTTTCGATGGAAGTATAGAGGCGATTTATATTAGGGGCTTCGGCCTGGCAATAGGGACAGTACATGCTGTAGATTTGTATGATCGCCACTTTTGCCTTTATCTGATTAACTTTGAATGAAGTGTCGCCCCCCGATAATCCGAGATATTTGAGCTCGGCAGAACTATTCGGTTTTAGTAATTCGATTTCCGGCAAGATGCTCCCCACTTTTGGCGGAGCGTTTTGAGCGACGGCAATTGTTATCGCCATCAATAATACTAAAATAATCACAACTAAATTTGATATTTTTCTATTCATAAATTTATCACTTCCTTAAAGATTAATTGCGAGCCATTAAATGGCGGACTGCTTTTTCCAATCCGTCTAACGAAAGTTCAAACATCGTAAATATCTTTTCGATATTTTTTATCGTCCAGGTATAGGGCCAATCGACTTGCGCTACGGGATTTAACCACACGGCATGACGGAAAGTTTTGGCCAAAATTTTTAAATAATCAACGCTTGGCTGCAAATAGTTCTGATTGATATAAATTGCTCCATTGCGGTCCAGGAGCTCATAAGGTGCCATGGAGGCATCGCCGACGATAATCAAGCGAGTCTCCGGATCGCTGCGCATAAAATCTTCGACTAGGACCGGCTTTTTGTGGCGTCCGGGATCTTGCCAGACGTTTTTGTAAATAGTGTTGTGGAAATAATAAATCTCCAGCTCTTTAAACTGAAACTGCGCGTAGTGGAAAAGAACCTGAACAAGCTCGACATAAGGATCCATAGACCAGCCGCCGTTATCGATAAAAAGTTTTACTTTCAAACGATCGGTTAGCCGCCGGTCAAAAACAATTTCAATTTCTCCGGCATTGCGCATTGTTTGATAAATGGTTTTATCAACATTAACAATATCCTGCGGCCCGGAAGGTGCAAGATGCTTGAGTCTTTTCAGCGCTTCGCCTATTTGCGAAGCGGTAATCGGCCCTTCCTGCGAGTAATCGCGGTAGCGCCGCTCCATGGCGACTTTAATCGCTGATTTGTTTTGAGAGGTGCCGCCCACGCGCATACCGCCCGGATGCTCGCCTGAATGCCCAATAGGCGAGGTGCCGCGCGTGCCGATCCAGTAATTGCCTCCGTGGTGTGCTTCCGTCTGCTCTTTCAGGCGATCTAAAAAATATTGCAATAATTCTTCCGGCGTCATTTCTTTGAGTTCTTCTTCCGGCAAACCCAAAGCTTCGGCTAGCGCTCCCGGCTCCTTGAGCCACTCGTTGAGCAGTGCTTGAGCTAATTCGGTAAGCTCGGCTTCAGTCGGATCGATTTCCGTTACCCCGCGGAAAGCTACCGCAAATGTCTGATCATAAACGTCAAAATAGCGTTCGCTTTTTACCAGAAGAGAGCGGGCGGCGATGTAGAAATCCTCTAAAGATCGGACAAGACCCATGCCCAAGGCTTTTTGCAGACGCAAAAAAGACGTGGGGGAAACGGGAATCCCTTTATCGCGCAGCATATAGAAAAAATTAACGAACATAATTTTTATATTTTGCTTTATATTAACTTATTGATTGGCGGCCAGATTCAAATCAGAGCTCTTTTTGAATAATACACCCAGATAAGGCACAGCACCTTCTTTTAAGCTCTTCAACTGAAAATCAGGATCGGCCTGCAGCGCACGTATCCAGTTAATCAGTTCACGCGTCGCCGGCTTTTTCTCCACTCCGCGGATTTCCCGCAACCTATAAAAAGTTTCTAAACATGCCGTCGCCAGCTCATTTTTTACAGCGGGGAAATGCACGTCGATTATCTTGCGCATCATATCGTGATCGGGAAAAGCGATATGGTGAAAGTTGCAGCGTCCCAGAAAAGGATCGGATAGATCCTTTTTCGCGTTGGACGTGATTACTATAACCGGCCGGTTTTTAGCGGAAATTGTTCGGTCAATTTCGATAATATCAAATTGCATTTGATCGAGAATATCCAGCATATCATCCTGAAAATCGGTATCCGCTTTGTCAATCTCATCGATCAAAAGAACCACCTTTTTTTCAGCCGCGAAGGCCTGGCCGATTTTTCCCATCTTGATGTATTCTTCGATATTGCTGACATCACGGCCCGAATCGGCGAACCGGCTGTCGTTGAGACGGGTTAAGGTGTCGTATTGGTAAAGAGCGTCAATCAATTTCATGCTGGATTTGACATTGAGCACTATCAGCGGCATCTTCAAGCTTTCCGCGATCGCGTGCGCCAGCATGGTCTTACCTGTGCCCGGTTCGCCTTTGAGCAATAGGGGCATTTCCAGAGCAATAGAGATGTTCACAATTTTAGCCAATTCTTCATCAAGAACGTACCGTGATGCCCCGCGGAATTTGGCGGGGCGTTTGTCTGGTGTCATAATAAATTCACTCCTTAAGTAATTGTATTTAAATTTTATCCTCTAAATAGAAACGCCAACTGCAAAACCATTCCGTCGGATGCTGATCTGGCGGGCAGCCGATGCACTTAGTCCTAATGCGGCTATCGATGGTTTCGGCAAATGTCCGGTATTCGACAAGCCCTGCCGATTTACAGGGATAATCTGTGAGTCCCTTGCGCTTTCTGGCCGATTGTACCCGGCAGTCATTCATCTGAAAAATTATACTTTGCTCGGTATCGTCAATGATGCTTTGCGTATTTATACAGGCATAAAGGCGAAAGCGCAGCGCTTTTTTCAATCCTTCCAATCCCGCTGACTCCGGAAGTTGAAGAAACTTCTTAATGGACGAAGCTTCGAATGGAGAAAACCGCGCCCAGCAAGAATCATTGCAGCGTTTTGCTTCCCACAAATCATAATGCGATTCAATAGTTTGAAACCAGATACCATCACCGGCAAGCCAATTCTTGCCCAGCTCCTCCATGATCTTTAGTAAATCCGCTTTATCTTTAGAAAGTAGGGCTTCGGGAATCGAGTCTGTGATTTTAAAGCCGAATATTTCGGAGAGCCTCTTGATTTGAAGGGGATAGCTTTTCTGCCAGACTTCATTCATAATTTCCAGAGCCTTGGGCATTCCCAGCTGATGCTCCACTTCACAAAACCAGAGAGTGTGGTGGACGATAGTGCGGTGAAGCAAGTCCATTATCAGCTTCGCCATTTCATTCTGGTTCAATTCTTCAGGTTTTTCTACACTTGTAGTCATATGGCCTTCTACTCTGTTCCTGCTTTTATCATGTTTTAGATAAAATTATAAGAGTTATAGTTCGAGGCATAATCAATTAATTCACAACTTCCAATGAAATGGTTCACAACAAAAATTATTGCCGGAATGACACAGAGTGAAGAAGAAGTCACTCTATTTTTAGCAAAGAGCGGCAGCTTCAGCCAGGAAATCGGGACAAAGACCTCCGGAAACGATTTTTCCTTCTTCCATTAAAACTACGCGAGAACAAGTTTGACCAATTAAATCCAGATCGTGAGTTGCAATAATTTTAGTCATATTCAACATATTCAACAGTTTGATTAAAGCGCGCCGGTGCTTGGGGTCCAGATTGCTGCTTGGTTCATCAAGAACAAGAATTTGCGGATTCATAGATAAAACCGTAGCAATGGCAATTCGTTTTTTTTCTCCGACGCTTAAATGATGCGATGATCTCTTAATGGAGGGCAGCATGTCCACTTCTTCCAGCGCTTTTTTGACAGATTTCTTTACATCTTGTTCTTGCATCCCCATATTCACCGGCCCAAAACTAACGTCATCAAACACCGTGGGCATAAAAAGCTGGCTGTCAGCGTCTTGGAAAACTAATCCGACCATACTTCGAATCAAGGGAAGATTTTTATTTATTAAATCCTTACCAAGAACACTAATCTCTCCGCGTCCCCGCAATATACCGTTGAAATGAAGAAGGAGAGTGGATTTACCCGCACCATTGGACCCAATTATTCCCAGTGATTCGCCGCGCTGGATTTCCAGATTTATATCACTGAGCGCTTGTGTTCCGTCCGGATAAGAATAATGCAGATTTTTTATGCTGATGATTTTATCTTCCAAGGAAATTATCCAGAAGTTTGATGCTGACTAAAGCCAGAAGCATATTAAAAAGAAAGGCCAGATCGTTTCTTCTTAATTCGAAATTATACGTTCGTTTGAAGGTGCCGTCAAAGCCACGGCAACACATCGACAGATAAACTCTTTCGCCCCGCTCATATGATCTGATAAAAAGTGTGCCAAGCATGTTGGCTATTGCTTTTAAATGAAGCCAGCGGGAACCGCCGACACGGCGCGATTTCATCGCCCGCCACATCTTCATAGCTTCATCCTCTATTAAAAAAATATAACGGTACATAAAAGATAAAATCATGATAATTAATTGGGGAAATTTCAAATCTTCCAGCGCAGCTAAGAGCTGCGGAAAAGGTGTGCTGGCCGTAAGTAATGTGAGGCAGGCAACAGAAAGAATACCCTTGATTATGACACTTTGGAACATTACCCATCCGGCAGCGGAAACATTTATCTGAAAAGTACCGATTTGGAACAGCGGTATAGTTTCTCCCTGCTGCCAAAAAGGCAGGAAAAGCGCTGTCATCAAAATAAAGGGGACAACCACAAGACACCGTTTAAAGATATAACTCATCGGTATTTTAGAAAGTACAATGAGTATAATTAGCAATAAGCCACATAGAACAAAACTGAGAATTGAGCCGGGTGCGGTAAAGACGATGAAACAAATGAAAGCAAAGAAGCTGACTATTTTAATACGGACATCAAGACGGCTTAAAGCGCTGTCGATATGGCTGTGTTCATCGATAAATGAATGATTCATGATTAGTCCTTCCGCTTTTTCAGGAAAAAAGCTAGAGATAAGCCTGCGACAAAAATAATCACCGTGCCCAGAAAGCCGGAAATGGAGACGGCCAGTTTTTCATTTTTTATTCCCGGGAAAACATAATCCGGAATAGGTGATTTTAAGATAGAGCCCAATTCGCCTTTGGCTATAAATCCATAATCATGAGCGACTTTGTCTAAGCCATCAGGCCAAGAGGAGGCCAGCGGCGACAAGAAAAATGCTACAATTACGGCGATGATAAGTCCAATAACAATATCTTTTCTATTCATGCTTTATTAATTTCTCCCGCAAATCCGTAAATTAAATCGGGTCTTACTTTCTGTATAAAGCTGAGAACTGCCACAGTAATTATTGCTTCCCCAATACCGATCAAAGCATGAATTCCCGCCATTGCCGGAAACACGATGCGCAGCGGCGATAGCCCGGAAATGGCTAATTCCAGAGCACAAAATGATGCTGCTATAACTACGGAAAACCAGGCGGCAACAGCAGCTCCGATAATAAAGCCTTTTTTATTGCCAAATATTTTATGGAGAACATTAAAAATAACGTAGCCTCCGAGCGTTCCGATAATTGCCATATTAAAAATGTTGGTTCCAAGGGCCAGGAGTCCTCCATCTTGAAAAATTAGACACTGAAAAATCAATACACAGGTAAGAACTACCGCGCCGGCATAAGGCCCAAGCAATACAGCCGCCAATACTCCACCGAATAAGTGGCCGGAAGTACCGCCGATAACGGGGAAGTTAATCATCTGCGCGGCGAAGATAAACGCCGACATAATGCCCATCAAAGGCACCATTCTGTCTTTGAGCATGCCGGCCGTTTTTTTCAAGCAATAGCCAATCGTGCCGGTTGAAATTACCCAGGCCGGAGCCCATGTGTTTGCCGTTAAAAATCCATCCGGTATATGCATTAGGTCGCTTATAGCCCTTGTGCGATCAGGCTAAATCCTTTCCTTTTGTAGCCATCAGAAAACCGGCGTGCTTCACACTTTTGACCGATTTTAACTTCATAAAGAGCTTCTCGATTTCCGTCGATTTACCTCTGGTCACAATAATTTCAAAGCAATTGTGATGATCAAGATGAATGTGCTGTGTGGAGAGAATGCAGTCGTGATGATCATGCTGGATATCCAGAACTTTGTTGACCAGCTCCCGTGTGTGATGATCATAAACCAGAGTTATCGCGCCGGTTACTTCTTTGTTTTCCGTCCATTCTCTTTTAACCAGTTCTTCCCGGATTAAATCGCGGACGGCTTCGGAACGATTTGTATATTTATGTTGTTTTATATGCCGGTCAAATTTATTTAAAAGGTCATCTTCCAGCGATACACCGAAACGAACCAGATTAGGCATAAAGTTCCTTCCGCTGATTTAGTGTGGCACGAATATATAAATAGTAATACGCAAAAGTCAAGAAATTTTTGCCGCTCGTTGTGGTTGTGCGCCAAATCCTTGAGCAGGTTGCGTTTGCGGTAATCTTTGATAAGACTTTGTTTGTTGCTGGGTAAAATATAAAATTGTCAATCTCGTATGTTATTGGATCATACCAACTCGCTGCCTATATCAGAGCTTTCGCGAAGGTGTTTGAGATTAGCAGATGTGTCATGAAGTGGCGTATTTAAGGTTGCAAAACTCCGAGGGTCGATAATAAAAATGAAATCCTTTATTAAATCGTTGCCGGTAATCTCAATCATCCCTAAACTTATATTCGTCGATACTTCGAGAAACTAAAGATTCACTCCAAGATCAAGAGTCTTGTCCATAATGGTCAGAGTTAACTCTTTCAGGAAGATATGATTGTTAACTTTATCAGGATATCCCAACATTTATGACAGCAATAATTGATTTTCCTTGGATCGTGATTCCCCGATACTGGTAACATAAATTGCCGGCTGACTAAGAATGGGGCACTTTGCCTCACAGAGCCCGCAGCCAATGCATAGCTCCAGATCAACGTGTGGCTGATTTAAGATCATGACACTCTCGTTTCTGTCCATCACTTTTGCCTTCTCCAGCCAGATTGCTTTCTTCGGAGTAGGACAGACCTCCTGGCAAACAATACAAGGCGTGGCGTGGGCATAGGGCAGGCATCTGCCCTTATCAATCATAGCCAGACCTATTTTTACTTTTTCTTTTTCTGGCAGCTCCAATCTCTTTATCGCGCCTGTCGGGCAGACCTGGCCACAGAGAGTGCAGCGATATTCACAATAGCCGATGCGTGGAATAAGAACGGGTGACCAGATCCCCTCAATTCCTGCCTCCAGAAATGCCGGTTGGAGGCCGTTGGTAATACAAACTTTCATGCATTCACCGCATTTTACACACCTGGCCAGAAATTGTTTTTCATCGAGGGAACCCGGCGGCCGGATTAATCTAGGCTCCGCTGCGCCCGCCTGTTTGTTAATCGCTGTAATCCGCATTAGGGGGACAGCGGCCAGGCCGGACAAGATCGTACCAATGATTCTTCTTCTACCCAAGTCAATGGATGCCGTCTGCGTCTTCTTAAAAAATCCGAACCCGACGGCATTTTGCGGACAGAGATCATCGCAGTTCATACAAGCCATGCATTCCGTGTTATGCCATTTTTCTTTTTGATCAGAAGAGGCACCCCCCTGACAGGCAATATTACAGGCTCCACAGGAATTGCAGCCTTCGCTTACCTGCCGTTGTAAAAATGCATAGCGGGAAAGCAGGCCCAGAAAAGCACCCAGAGGGCAGAGATATTTACACCAGAAACGTTTCTCCAGAAGATTCAGACCCAGAATGATGAAGAACAATAGCCCCAGAAAAACGCTTTGAAGAAAAAAGGGCTGCTGGAAGGGAAGCCAGATTTTTTTAAAAAGTGTATAGATGAATTCAGAAATATTAACAAGAATTGGGATATTCAAATTATAGAACAAGTCAAACGTGGCCTTTGTTGCATAGACGACCAGCGGATAAACAGACAACGAAAATGAACGAATCAGAAGTGAAATAGGGTCAAAAATTCCGGTGAACTGCAAAGAAAAAAGTGACAAAGTAATAAGAAAAATCAGGATGCAATATTTCAACCAATGCCAGTTTAACGGGGCTCTTGGGGAACGCTTTCTTTGCAAAGTGCCGACCATATTATTCAGCGTTCCCAGAGGGCATACCCAGCCGCAGAAAACACGCCCCAAAATTACCGTAGCAATGATCACAAAAATGGCCAGGAAAAATGTTTGATACCACGCGCGGCTGGAAAGGATTGTGGTGATGAAAATCAGAGGATCAGCATCTAAAAATATTTTAACAGGATAGCCGAGTTCGTCAGCTCCTTTTGATTCAGTCTGCAGAAAGAGCCACAAAAAAGTCAGCAAAAATAATCCCTGCGAGACTATGCGAATTTTTCTGATCATATGAAAGCTCCACGGGTTGTTGAATGCTTTTCCCTGCATATTCGAGTTACGAGTTAATATGAATGGGAGCTTCAGCGCCTCTTAAAATTATCAAACATTAATTTTTTTAATTCTCAATTTGGTGAGGTCCATGTTTCCCAGTCCCGCTTTGTCTCCCGCCACGACATAGCCTAAGGCTGCCCCTTTCAAGCCGAAGAGCGTGGCGCCGAAAGCGTCGACGGCCACCTGATCCCGGCCCGCGACAACCGTATTGAGCTGCCTGACATCAGCAAGGTCTCCTCCCTGCGGTCCGTTTGCAGTCAATATGCGCACCGCATCAAGGATAATCAGCGTGGGTTTGACGGCCATGGCGAGATCTACCAGACTGTCATCAATGCGCTGGTGTATCCTCCCCCGTGAACTGCCCATGATTCCCATCAGGTTCTTCATCCCCAGGGTAAGAGTGGAAAGGCCATGTGTCTTGGCAATAGGAATATTAATAAACTTATCTGCTTCGATAGCTTCGGTATAAAGAGGCCATGATTTCAAGGCAACACCGGATAATTTTACGTCACGGAATTTTCTATCATCTACATAGCTGACAATTCCGCCGGCGGCAGTAGCTGCCGCGGAAATGCCGCTTTGCTTATAGCAGCGCCGCGGATCCACAACACTATGGTCAAAAACCTTGACCTGCTTTGCCCCGGCCTCATAGCATAAAGCAACCACGGTCGAGACTACTTCCGGATTGGTAGTTGCCGCATATTCGGGCAGTCTATCCCATCCGATATTCGGTTTAACGACAACAATATCTCCCCTGGATATGAAAGTCTTGATGCCGCCTAAGCCATCAATGGCCGCTTTTGTTATCCCTGCAGGTGGTAGGCCGTGAGCAACAACGAGGTCTGTCTTCTCCGCGGCCTCCAGCGCTTTGATAAATAAATTTGTGTTACCCGGCATGGCAAAGGTTATACCCGTGACAATAGTGGTTTTAAGAAAATCCCTGCGATTCATCGGACACTCACTAAAAACGTTTAATAAAAGTTCCTCACCTGAAATCACTAACTCTTGTATCAACTGCCCGCGTCTGCACTGATCCGTCTGCGCAGTTGTTCGATAAGCTGTTTGGCTACAGATGTATTTTTGATCCTGACTGCACCGATGATATAGCGTCCCGACTGCTGTACTAAAACTCCGCCATACAAAGGATCGATGGCGATTACTTGCGTGCGAGCGGGATCCTCGGTCATTTGAATGCCCTGCGCTTCCGCCTTCAGATAAGAATAGTATTGATCAAAAGTTTTGCGGGCAGCAGCCTGCGTATCCTCGTGTATCACAAAAATCTGCATCTTTTCGTCTTGCGCTGCGGCATCAGCTATAATACCCCGGCGAAAGAAGACATACCCCAGAAGGCTTTGCGCAAGATACCGTTCGCTCTTCGGCACAAGCGCCGGGATCTTCATAACCTCCAGTTCTTTGGGCGGACCGGCAGCCGGCCGGAAGATTTCCGGAAATAGCCCGGGCACAGGCCAGGAATGATATCCTTTGGGAGGTTTGTTGCTCCGGAGATTTGCAGCCGAACAAAATATCTGTCCTGATAGAACATCAATTGGGAAGGAGACACAAATCCCTCGGCACCGATTGTAACCCACAAATTATTTGTCTTGCGGTAGTTGGAGTAAATTCCAAAAGCATCCAGCACAGAGGCCATTCTGTAAACATCAGCGACAATGGATAAATCCGGATTCTGCTTATTTACATAACTTGCCGTGGCCAGAGCGTCAAACCCATAGGGGAAATAGAGTTCGGCTTCTCCATCGATATGATCGAACAGCGTATCCTTGTCGTAAAGCTTCGTTTTTTCCTCGATTACCCAGTCCTGGGCAAAGCCTTTTCCGGGAAGAACATCTTTGATAGAAAGGTCGGCAGCGTGGACCGGATTCGACAAAGCCATGATGAATATAAAAAAAATAAGAAGAAAAGACGGCCTGCTATGAGAATTATCGTGCATATTTCCCCTAAACCAATATTTTTCTGGCCCGTGCCATCTTCGCCGGAATATCAAGACGATTGACACACCTAGCCACACAGGTCTGACAGTCCAGACATTTGGAGGCTGAAGCAATCGCCGGAACTTCTCTGTATGTAGCACGGGAAAGCTCCATGCTCCTGTAAGCTTCCGCATACATGATGCACCGGTTGATCGTGCTGATGGCTACACCATTGGGGCAGGTGGATTCACACTTCCCGCAAAAGTGACAGTAGTATGGACTTACGGCAGCGCCATAACGTTTTAGGATAAGCTCGTCGAAATAACTTAATTTTAGACCCATCGCCCCTACATCTTCTCTAAGCTCAGTCAAATCGCGCATGCCGGGGATTGCCGATGTGACATTCTTATCCTGAAGTACCCATTTGAGAGCTGCCCGGTGAGGACTAATGGGACCAAGCGCATCCGTTACATAACCGCCGGCTTGAGTTTTCATCGCAACGATGCCGATTTTTTTTTGTGCGGCTTTCGCTATAGCTTCCTTCAAATCGTTATCACTCTTGAAATTATAGCCGACAAGAGCCGTATCAAAAAAACGGTCTTTATCTTCCATCAGGGCATTGAGCACCTGCACCTGGTTCGTGTGCGTGGTCACCCCGCAGAAACGCACTTTTCCCTGTTCTTTTAGTTTGACCAGTGCTTCCCTGATCTCCGGATCAGAAATCCTGACCCCATCGGTAAGGTTGTGCAGTTGGATGACGTCTATATAATCTGTTTCCAGCGCTTTCAGACTCGTTTCCACATCCTTGAAAATGGCCTCTTTGGACAGCGAAGCAGGCTGGATTTTTGTTGCGACATAAACACGATCGCGCCTGCCTTTTAACGCTCGACCTACAATTTCCTCGTTCTTGCCACCCATATATCTGCGCGCCGTGTCGACGTAGTTGATACCGTGATCAAAAGCGACTTCCATCACTTCCGCCTCCGGTGTCAGCATCGCCCCGAAGCTAACGACCGTAATCTTCAGGCCTGTTCGGCCAAGGGTTCTATAAACAGGTGTGGGAAAGACAAAGGGTTCCGCTGCTGCATATTGCAAGGCGTGGGCAAGATCACTCGTCCCGATTAAAGTTGCTGTAGTTCCTACCAAACCAGCCTTTAAGAACTCTCTTCTGTTCATTTGTACACTCCTTAATCTTTTGCTTAAGCATAAAATGAGTATGAATAGATAGTCCGATTATAACCGAGCAGTGGGTAAATCTTAGCAATTGTTAAAAAAATATCACCAAATGGATGTATTGTCAAATGTTGTGTTTGAAAACATATTTAATAAGATAAAAATTTATATTTTTGTATAATGCTGGCTGATACCGTTTAAATAAATTCAGCAGCATTGAATGTCTGTTTGTGTTATATAATCGTAATTATGGAACTTCAGGATACATTAAAACAGCTTAAGTGTCATATCGAAAAAATGGGTTCTTTGGCTGTGGCTTATTCAGGCGGCGTGGATAGCACGTTTCTCTTGAAGGTTGCTCATGATGTCTTACAAGACCATGTTCTCGCTGTAACAGCGCGATCTTCAACTTATCCGGAAAGAGAGTTTAAGGAAGCAGCAGAATTTACCCATAGCGCCGGAATTAAGCATATTGTCATTCAATCAGAAGAATTGGAGATTGAAGGTTTTACCAATAATCCGCCTAACCGATGTTATTTGTGCAAATACGAATTATTTTCCAAAATAAAGGAAGTGGCTGAAAAATACAATATTAAATACATTGCCGAAGGATCAAACATCGATGATCTTGGTGATTATCGCCCCGGGATGCAGGCCATCAAAGAACTGGGAATTATCAGTCCGCTTAAAGATGCCGGCTTGGGGAAGGATGCTATCAGAAAATTATCAAAACAGATGGGATTGCCCACCTGGGATAAACCCGCTTTTGCCTGTCTGGCTTCACGTTTTCCTTACGGTGTGAAAATAACACGGGATAAGCTGGCAATGGTGGATCAGAGCTGAGCAATATCTGCTCAATTTGGGATTCAAACAGGTGCGGGTGCGCCATCATGGTGATACAGCGCGGATTGAAGTGGCAGAAGCCGAACGGCTCAAATTTTTTGATCTGGAACTGATGGACAATGTATACAAACAATTCCAAAAAATTGGTTTTGCATATACTTCTTTAGACCTGAAAGGTTACCGCACTGGCAGCATGAACGAAGTGATCGATACGCAGCAAAATATACTCAAGTGAAACGATGCACTCGATTTATTTCAGTTTATTGATCATGCTGGCTATGTAGCCCGCACCGAAACCATTGTCGATGTTTACAACCGATACACCGCTGGCGCAACTGTTCAGCATCGCCAGCAAAGCAGCCACTCCCTGGAAGCTTGCGCCATAACCAACAGAAGTAGGCACCGCGATGACCGGTTTATCGACGAGACCACCCACAACGCTGGGTAAAGCGCCCTCCATGCCGGCAACCACAACAACTACACGCGCCCCACGGATTAAATCCATCTGGTCAAATAAACGGTGAACGCCAGCCACGCCGACATCGGCAATTCTTTCCACACGATTGCCGAAAATTTCGGCAGTAACGGCTGCCTCTTCGGCAACGGGCAAATCGGATGTTCCTGCTGTTACAACAGCTATATAACTTTCGGGCAGAGGCAGTTTTTTCCTTTCTAGCGTAATTGTTCGGGCAATCGGATGATACACAGCAGCAGGACAAACTTCTTTGACTGCGGTGAAAACTTCTTCACTGGCGCGCGTGGCCAGAATGTTGGTCTCTCCGGCCATCATGGCTTGGATGATAGTTTTTATCTGCTCAGTAGTTTTTCCCGGGCAGAAGATGACCTCCGGATAACCGACTCGTAACTCACGGTGGGTATCCAGTTTGGCGCAGCCCAAGTCGATATATGATAAATTCCGTAACCTGGAGATGCCGGCTTCGACATCAATTTTTCCGTCGCGGACATTTTCCAGAAGAATTTTTAATGCATCCTTGTTCATTTTTTGGTCCTTTCAGTCAGGCGGATACTTTCATAAACATCTTGAATGGAAATACCATTTTCTTTTGCCAGTCTCTTGCAATCTTCATATTCCGGCTTGGACTTGATTATGCGTCCGTTTAAGTAGCCTCTTTTTACCGTTATTTTACCATGCTTTGTTTTTACTTTTACTATTTCTCGACGCAGCATAGACTTGGTAACTTTATAAGAACGCAGGCCGAAGGTGGAAGAATGCAGCCAGAAGACTTTTTCAATTACTTTTTGCTGACTGACATCGCAAAGAACGGATACCGTTACCGCCGGACGGGATTTTTTCATAATAATGGGTGTGAAGAATACATCATGTGCGCCGGCAGCAAAAAGACGCTCCATCAGTGTGTCATAGAACTCCGGATTCATGTCATCAATATTGCATTCGATCATTACAGCTTCGCCTGTTTCCTGATCGTCCTCTTTCTGAGCATTAGTGGATATTTCGCCCAAAAATAAGCGCAGGACATTGGGGATAAGGGAATCTTTACTGCCCAGGCCGTAACCGATTTTTTGCGGCGTAAAATCAATTTTATCTGTAAAAGACGTTGCCGTTGATGCAATAATCGCCGCTCCCGTGGGCGTTGTGGCCTCAAAAGGCACAAGGCCGGTTTTAATGGGAATACCCTGAAGAATTTCCGCCGTGGCAGGCGCCGGAACAGGCAATGTGCCGTGGCTGCAATTAATTATGCCGGAACCGACCTGTATGGGCGACGAGATAACTTTGTCGACCTTTAAATAGTCCAGACAGATTGCCGCTCCGACTATGTCTACAATCGAATCGATTGCGCCTACTTCATGAAAATGTACGTCGTCAATTTTATGTCCGTGGATTTTTCCTTCCGCCCGGGCAAGGCAGGTAAAAATATCAAGGCTGATCTTTTTGACATTGGCGGATAAATTGCTTTGCTTGATCATTCTGTGTAATATCCCGGTATGTGCGTTTTTGCAGAGTATGCCGGGAAGAAGTTTTTTTCTGAGGTGGAACAATCACATCAACTTTTGTTCCGGTAATGACCCCCGCGCATATCTTTGTAAACTTTTATTTTATAGGAATCGATGGACAGATTGCCGAGCTCTTTCAATAAATATTTTTGATCAACACCCAGATCAAGCATTGCACCTAGATTCATATCGCCGCTGATGCCGGCAAAACAATCATAATATAATATTTTCATCAACTCATTCCCTTCACTGTATTCATAGGAAATATGGTCGAAACCATCCTTGAAGTCAAGTTCGTTTTCTTCACAGCCAACGATCGGACGCCAAAATGATCGGCTTATAAAGGTTAAGAGCCCCAACAAGCTAAAGCGGTAGTTGACAGTCGGACTTCATTTTCCATTATGCTTTCAAACAATTTGAACAAATACACAGAACTTCTGAAACCACCCCAGACGATTACTATGAGTTCAGGCTTAGTGAGACTTAATCCCGGTGAAGATGTTGGCCTGCAGTCGACTAAACAAAACGAAGAAATGCTCGTCATTCTGGAGGTGCAGGGAGAGGTGCAGGGAAAGGTGGAGCTTAAAGGCCATGCTCCTCTGAAAATATCAGGTGGCCAGGTGGCTTATGTACCCCCCATGACCAAACACAATGTACATAACAAGGGGACGATACCACTGAAATATATTTTTATCGTGTCTAAAGCCATTAATTAAAAAAATGACCCATCTTCCGTTGTGAAATATTATGCCAGACATCTCATTCCAGCTTGACAAAGGCTCATTCATTTCTTATATACTCTTGCTAATGAAGAATTTGTTTATCCAGCGTATAAAAATGATGACAATTTCCCGAGCAAATTGTAAAAATATATTTCTCTTTGTTGCGATTGTGTTTCTATTTGCCTCCCTGGCAATTACGTTCCATCATCATGATGATGGGTGTCAACATGATGAATGTTCATTATGCTTTGCCACAAATTTAATTTCCGCCGGCAATTTAGAAATTCACAATTCTTTTGTTTTCTGCCCAACAACCACATATCTTTCCCAGCCTGAAGAACCCTTTCATCAGGCTTTATCCAAATTCCCCATATACTCTGATCGGGCTCCACCGGTTTCCCTATCTTAGTAATTCCAATATCAATAAAAAGAAATCACATTACTAACAAGCATCCTTTATGATGAAGGAGGTACATGTATGAAGCAAGGAATAATGCTGTTTATTATTCTGTGTCTTTCGGTCATATCAGGCTCTGCATTTGCTGAAAGCAAAATTGAAGCTAGGATTAGAACACTGGAAGAGGCATTAAAAAAGCAGGAAGAAACAATCAAAGCGCAGCAAATAATGATCAATGAGTTGAAAGAACAAATTAAGAAAGAGGAGGTTGCAGTTATACCGGACAATAAAGAGAACCCGCCGGAAATCAAGAAAGAAACTAAGGCTACTGGTTTGTTCGGGGGATCGGCCATGTCCAATCCTAATATCTCCATGGTACTTAACACCTATGCCTATACATCAAATCTGAAAACTGACGAACTAAAAAACAGAGGGATATCCGGATATGCAACACAAGGAATTGACCGGCGTAATGGCTTTAATCTGGATGCGGCCGAGTTTGCATTTTATGCACCGGTAGATCCGTACTTCAATTTGTATGCAATGATTCCCGTCACCGAAGATGGTGCTGAAGTTGAAGAAGCCTATTTTGTAACAACTTGCCTCCCGCAAGGCCATCAGGTCAAAGGAGGTAAGTTTAAAAGCGGCTTTGGCAGGCTTAATTCCCAGCACCCTCATGCTTGGGATTTCGTGGATGCCCCACTTCCTTATCGGGCATTTATTGGCGATGAGGGATTCAGCGAGAAAGGGATTCAATATACTTATATCCTCCCTTTGCCCTTTTATACAATTTTAGGTATTGAAGCTTTACAGGGAGAAAGTAATATGCTGTTCGGCTCCGATGCAACAAGCGGAGCTCATGCCTACGCGGCGTTTGTCAAAGCTTCTTTCGATGTAAGTGATAATGCAACTATCCTCTTCGGTCCGTCATTCATTACCGGTAAAACGAAAACAGACACTATAATGGTGAATTCAGATTTTACCGGCGATACCACAATGTATGGCCTGGAATTGACATACAAATGGAAACCGACAAAATATCAGGGATTCAAATTACAAAGTGAATATCTTTATCGGACACAATTCGGCACTTTGACTGATCTGATCACGTCATCAGCTCAACGTCTCGACAGAAACCAAGATGGTCTTTATGTCCAGGGAGTTTATCTTTGGAACCGCTGGGAGTTTGGAGCGCGCTACGATACTCTCAGCTTATTTAAGGATGATTATATTTTGGATGGCATAAAACAAGATCAAGGCCGCAGGCCCTGGAGAATAACAGGAATGGTAGATTATATTTTTTCTGAATTCAGTCTTTTGCGTTTACAATATAACCATGATGAATCGGACGTAACCGGAAAACCCAACGATGAATTATTCCTGCAATTTATTTTCACCATTGGCGCTCACCCCGCCCACCAGTTCTAAGGAGATAAGGTTATGAAAAAACTTCTAATTACTTTTTTTATTATATTTATGTTTTCCACGCCTGCCTTGGCCAAAGTCAATATTGTGACCACACTTCCCTGGATCGGCAGTCTGGCAAGCGAAATAGGAAAAGACGAAGTAGCCGTAAAAGTTCTGGTAAAACCGAGCCAGGATCCCCACGAGATAGAGGCAAAGCCGAGCATGATTTTGGCAGCAAGAAACGCCGATATTCTTATCTATAACGGCCTTGATCTGGAAATAGGCTATCTGCCACTATTAATTGAATCATCGAGAAACCCTAAAATTCAACCAGGACAGGCCGGCAATCTTGATTGCTCTCAATTCATCAAAGTCATCGAAAAGCACGAAACCGTGGATCGGAGCATGGGAGACGTGCATCCTTTAGGGAATCCGCACTATCATCTTTCGGAACAAAATATCTTGGGTGTTGCCCGGGGTATGACCCAGGCGCTCTGCAGTTTGGATTCGGAGCAGGCATCCTTTTACAAAACAAACCTGGCAAACTTTGAAGCAAAACTGAAAGAGAAGCGGAAAGAATGGGCTGGTATATCGCTTAAAGGAAAAAAATTTGTTGCCTATCACCGGTTCTTTGAGTATTTGGCGCAGGAATTCGGTTTTCAGATTGTGGGTTACGTTGAAGAAAAGCCCGGGATTCCTCCCTCAGCGGGATACATCGAAAAGCTCGTTGAAACCATGAGAAGATCAAAGCTGGACGGTATCATTACTACAACTTATTATGGTCAAGACGAGGTTGATTCTCTCTCTCAAAAAACTGGTATTAAAAGCATAGTAATTCCCCATGATGTTGGTTCCGCTCCCGGTATCAATGACTGGTTTTCTTTGATGGATGCGGTTCTAAAATCTTTGCAATAAGGAGATTCTTATGGAAGCGTTTAGCTTTTTTTTATATCCGCTGGCAGCATGTATTCTTTTGATCCTGATCCATGCCTATTTCGGCATTCATATTCTGGAAAGAGGAATAGTTTTTGTTGATCTTTCATTGGCGCAATTCATTGGCGTAGGCATCGCCTGCTCCTTTCTTTTTAGCCACGATGGAGTAATGAAATATGTTTTTTCGGTTTGCTTTGCTGTTCTCGGAGCGCTCATTCTTGCTCTTTCCCGTCGGATAGCGAAATATACAAACATTGAAGCTTTCATCGGTGTACTCTATATTTTTTCTCTGGGTATCGGCATGCTGATTCTTGATCATACACCTCATGGAACAGAAGAATTCAAAACTATCCTTAACGGCAATATAATTTGGACCAGCGGAATAGATGTATTTTATACATTTATCATCTATGCCGTCATAGGCATTTTTCACTTCATCTTTAGAAAGAAATTTTTTGACCTCTCTTCTAAAGGGGACGGCAGCTATCTCTGGGAATTCCTATTTTTCCTAAGTTTTGCCATAGTATTGGTTAAATCGGTACAAATGGCAGGTATTCTTCAGGTCTTTGCTTTTCTCATTATTCCTGCATTGATCGGAAAACTATTTACTGGAAAACCCCTTAAAGTGTTAGTTGGCGGTTGGCTGCTCGGTTTTCTTTCCAGCTCTTTTGGATTGTTTGCCTCATATAAGTGGGATTTGCCCACGGCTCCGCTAATTGTGGCATCACTAAGTATTCTCTATTTTTTAATGTTGTCTGTAAAAGCCATGGGCAAAGATAATTAGTATTAATCTCTCCTTACAGATGCGAGAAAAAAGAAATTATCTCTATAAACGAAAATAAAAATTGACAGGCTGGCGTTATCCGCAAGAAATAAATATTCGGTCGCTCTCTATAATTCACGACTTTTTCTTGTTTTTAAATAAGTTTAAAAATGTCTTGACTTTACTTTATATTGCGCATAGGATCTCTTTCAGTTCCGTACAGTTGCACTATTGGATCAAGTAGAGTACGAAACAAGAGTTGAATTTAGACATTTTGAAGTACATAAGGTAAGCCACCATGTTCTTTAGAGTCTTGGTGGCTTTTTTAGTTCTGTCATGGTGCCAATTCGACTTCGAAATTTGAGAAAGGAGGATTCAAGCTATGTCAGAAGGTAAAGTAAAGTGGTTTAATGAACGCAAAGGCTTTGGTTTCATCGAGCAAGAAGGTGGTTCCGATGTTTTCGTTCATTTCAGTGCTATTCAGGCCAGCGGTTTCAAGACGTTGAATGAAGGTCAGAATGTAAGCTTCGATGTTAAGCAGGGCAAAAAAGGCCCGGAAGCGGAAAACGTTAAAGCTGTATAAGCGTTACTGAAAAAAAGATGCACTCCTGTACATGAAAATTGCGCGGGAGTGCTTTTTTTATTCCTATCCAACAAATATGATCCACCCCATCGTCATCCCCGCCCCGATATGTAGAACATATCAGGCGGATGCCGGAAGAATCCAGACCAGATAATATGAATATAACTTGACAAAAACCAGGGATTTGAGTTACTGCCTTCTAGTTTTTGTAAGCAATTATTCTTAATTATTCCGTACGATAATATTAGGAGGGTTGATCGTGTATTTCTCTGACGAAATGAGAAAATCGTCTTTGAAGCTCACCCGAAAATGGGCGGATGAAGTAAAAAAATCACTGACAGATAATCCCGATCAAAAAGAGCGCTTTTCTACGGTTTCGGACCTCGAAATCAAGAGGCTTTACACTCCGGAAGATATTAAAGATATTAATTTTGTCGACGACATCGGAGTCCCCGGCGAATTTCCTTATCTGCGCGGCAATCAGGTTACCGGCTACCGGGGACGCTATTGGACATTCCGCATGTTTTCCGGCATGGGCAGCGCTCAAGACACCAATCGCCGCTGGCATATGCTCCTGCGCGAAGGACAAACAGGACTCAGCACCGCTTTTGATTTTCCAACACTAATGGGCTACGATAGCGACTCTCCCAAAGCGCTGGGTGAAGTGGGCAAATGCGGCGTCGCCATAGATACCCTGGAAGATTTTTTGGCTCTCATGGAAGGCATTCCTATGGATGAGGTTACCACTTCCATGACAATTAATCCTCCGGCAACTGTGCTGTGGGCGATGTATTGCGCGGCGGCTAAAATCAAAGGTGTGCCGCTTACCAAAATCGGCGGCACCATTCAAAATGATATGCTCAAGGAATTTATCGCGCAAAAGACATTCATGTGCCCGCCGGAACCTTCGGTAAAACTTATCAGCGACACGGTTGAATTCGGTACAAAATTTGTTCCCAATTGGAACACGATCAGCATCAGCGGTTATCATATTCGCGAAGCAGGTTCGACCGCCGATTCAGGAACTGGCTTTCACGATCCGCGACGGCATTGAATATGTGGAAGATGTTGTTCGCCGCAAAGGCATGAAAGTTGATGATTTTGCCCCGCGCTTGTCTTTCTTTTTCAATTCCCACATCGATTTTTTCGAAGAAATCTGCAAACTGCGGGCGGCGCGCCGCATGTGGGCGAAAATTATGCGCGACCGCTTCCACGCGAAAAATCCCCGTTCCTTGTGGCTGCGTTTCCACACGCAAACGGCCGGATGTTCACTTACAGCGCAGCAGCCGTACAACAATGTTGTCCGCACGACAGTGGAAGCCCTGGCGGCAGTACTCGGCGGCACACAATCTTTGCACACCAATTCGCTGGATGAAGTTCTCTGCCTGCCTTCCGAACACGCCGCAGAAATAGCTCTGCGCACACAGCAGATATTAGCCGAAGAAACGGGGGTGGCCAACACCATTGATCCTCTGGCCGGTTCCTACTTTATCGAATCTCTCACCAATGAAATGGAAGAGGCGGCATGGAATTACATTCAAAAAATTGACGATATGGGTGGTATGATTGCCGCCATTGAAAAAGGTTTTCCGCAGATGGAAATAGCCGAAGCTGCTTACAGGTTTCAAAGACAATTGGATTCCAACGAGAAGATTATGGTCGGTGTGAACAAATATGCAACCGATGCCACACATCCGATTCCGCTTGTTGATATTGATGAAAAGGTAGGCGAAGAGCAAATTAAAAGGCTCAAGGATGTGCGCCGCAGACGCGATAATCGCGCCGCCAAGAAGTCTCTTGATGATATTAAAAACGCCTGCAAAAAAGGCGAGAACGTAATGCCGCACTGTATCGAAGCGGTAAAAAATCTGGCTACCCTGCAGGAAATATGCGACATCTACCGCGAAGTTTATGGAGAATATCGTGACCCGGGGCTGTATTAGTAATGAGACTCAAATGTTATAAGCGAAGCGCCATAATATTTGTTAGCCGAATTATCCCGTGAGCGAAGCTTATCGGGATGAGGCTTAGATATTGCAAGCATTGCGCGACTTTGTAAAAAGCTCCTGATGCAAGGCATGCAAATCTCGAGGAATGAGACGTATCTTTAATATATGTTGCAATGACGAAGGATATAATGCAACGCAGTAGATGGACTCTTTACGAAGTCGTTATAGTATTTTAAGGAGATTCATTATGCCGGAAAGAAAAATTCGTGTGATGGTTGCCAAACCGGGCCTTGACGGCCACGACCGCGGCGCGCGTGTGCTGGCGCGTTGCTTCCGTGATGCCGGATTTGAAGTTGTTTATACGGGCTGTCATCAAACGCCGGAACAAATAGCGGCGGCGGCAATACAGGAAGATGTGGATTTGGTGGGTTTGAGCTGTCTTTCCGGCGCGCATCGCCTGCTTTTCCCGCGAGTGGTGGAACTTTTGCGCGAAAAAGGTGCGTCCGATATCACCGTGATCGGCGGCGGCATTATTCCCGAACAGGATTTCCCCCTGCTTTACAATTCCGGCATCAAAGCAATATTCACTCCCGGCGCTTCCCTTGATTCCATTGTGGAATGGATTAAAACAAATATAAAACCGCAATAGAAGCTCCTTTTAAACGGCAAACAAATATGGATTCTACTATAAAAAAAATCTGCGCTGGCGATGTCCGCCTGGCCTCCCGCCTCATCAGGGATATTGAAGATAAGATTCCCGAAGCCAAGGCAAAAATCAAAAAACTTTATGCCCATACCGGTAAATCTTTCATTATCGGAATAACCGGAGCGCCGGGCGCGGGGAAAAGCACGCTGACCGACGCACTCATTACCGAATTGCGCAAAAAAAATAAAACCATTGGCGTGCTGGCCGTTGATCCGACCAGCCCTTTTACCGGCGGTGCGATTTTGGGTGATAGAATCCGCATGCAGCGTCATGCCGAAGATCCCGGAGTTTTTGTCCGTTCGCTGGCTACGCGCGGCGCGCTGGGAGGCCTTTCCCAGGCGGCGGGCGATGCCATTCACGTGATGGAAGCAATGGGTAAAGACATTATCATTGTGGAAACCGTCGGCATCGGCCAGCAGGAAATAGATATTATCAATCATGCGCACAGCGTTGTTGTCGTTCTTGTGCCCGGTATGGGCGATGAAATTCAAACAATGAAAGCCGGGCTTATGGAAATAGCCGATGTCTTTGTCGTGAACAAAGCCAATCGCGCCGGAGCCAACCAGTTGCAGTCGGAGCTGACTTCGATGCTTAATTTATCGTCTAAAGCTGCCGACGGCTGGAGGCCGCCTATTGTGATGATTGGCGATGCTTTTGAGCCGGCCACGTTTGCCGAAAACACCGCGGAGCTTGCGCAAAAAATCGAGGAGCATCATATTTATCTACAGCAAAGCGGCAAACTCACAGAGAGGATGCATAGAAAAGCAATGGCGGAAATCAACGATGCGCTAAGCGCCTGCCTTCTAGAGCCGGTTTTAAGCTCGCTTGCCGAAAGCGGTGAACTGGAGAGCTTTGCCGAAAAAATAAAATGCAGAAAGGCCGATCCTTATTCCGTGGCGGAGGAAATCACTCAACGGTTTTTTAAAAAGCAGGATAAAAAATGAAGACCGCAAAAAACAAAAAAACATCCGTTTCCAAAACGGCCAAGAAAAAGAAATCTCCGTCCGTAAAAAAAACTAAAAAGACTAACATCAAAACAGCTAAAGGCTTGGTTATAGTTATCACGGGCGACGGCAAGGGAAAAACAACCTCCGCTTTCGGCCAGGCACTGCGCGCCGTCGGACAGGGGTATAATGTTTTTGTTCTGCAATTTATGAAGGGAAAAAAATATGGCGAATTTATAGCCGCGGAAGAATATCTTCCCCGCTTAACTATCCGCATGTCCGGCCTGGATAGTTTCGTGATGCGCAATAATCCCGCGGCCATTGATATTGAGTTGGCGCAAAAAGGATTGGCCGCTGCCAAAAAAGCAATTAACAGCGGTAAATATGATATGGTTATCCTCGATGAAATCAATGTGGCGCTGGATTTCAAACTTATAGATTTGCAGGAAGTAATCGACATCATCAAAAACAAACCCGCAGGACTTGATCTAATTTTAACTGGCCGCTACGCACCAGCGGAAATAATTGAGCTTGCCGATACTGTCAGTGAAATCCAAGAAGTGAAACATCATTATAGTAAGGGCATTAAAGACAGAGCAGGCATTGAATACTAGTTCCAATTCCAAATCAAAGCGCTATCTGTGTTTGGACTCGTCACCGTCGCCTCGACGTATGTTACTTATACACCTTCGTCGCCGATTCCTCGCCACCTTGATATCATCTTTGATTTGAAATCGGAATTACACCAATATGCTATCCTTCGCCGTGAGTATGAAAATAGAACGAAAAATATCGCTTGAACTTCAAATAAGTATCACGTATTTTTAAACAATAATAATCATTCAATTAAGTATACTGTCCCGGTAATTCACCAGGGGCCGAAAACCCCTGATACATAAACATCAGCAGTTCATTAATTAAAGAGGAGGTATCGAATGCGAGATGTATTTATTGTCAGTGCCGTCAGAACGCCGGTTGGCAAGCAAAGAGGGTATTATCGCGAATATATAGCCCCGGAACTGCTCGCCCTTGTACTAAACGAGGTTGTCGAACGCGTCAAGCTTGACGTAACCCAGGTGGACGATGTCATCACCGGATGCGTGTACCAGATCGGCGAACAGGGATTCAACCTGGCGCGGATGGCTATTTTATCATCCCGGCTTCCGGTGACGCTGGGAGGCATCAGCGTGAACCGTCAGTGCGGGAGCAGTCTTTCCGCGTTACAGCTTGGCGCAGGCATGATAGCCGCGGGGACAATGGACGCGGTCATTGCCAGCGGCTGCGAGCTCATGTCCAAGTATAGCATCGGCTCCGATATGAACTGCACGCTATCCAATGGACAGAATGCGGGACATCCAATCACGAAATCGTACCTGGACCGCTATGGCATCCCCGACCAGATGACCGCCGCCCAGGCCATAGCCAACCAATGGAAAATAACCAAAGAAGAGTGCCAGGATTTCGCCATCGCGAGCCATGAAAAGGCTTTAAAGGCCACGAAAGAAGGCCGTTTTAAGAAAGAGATAATGCCGGTGCAAGGCTTGGATAAAGACGGCAACAGAATTCTTTGCGATACCGATGAGACAATGCGCGCCGGAGTTACCCGGGAAGTGCTTAACGGCCTCAAGGTATTACCCGGTACCGACTGGATGACGGCCGGTCTTTCCAGCACCGTGACAGACGGGGTGTCCGCGGTGTTGCTCATGAGCGGGGAAAAAGTGAAGAAGCTGGGACTGACGCCGCTGGCTCGCGTCGTCGCCAGCGTTGTGGTGGGCTCCGACCCCAAGCTAATGCTCACCGGTCCCATGACCGCGACGCCAAAAGTGCTCAAGATGGCAGGCCTGAAAATGAACGACATCGACCTCTTCGAAGTAAACGAAGCCTTTGCGCCGATTCCGCTGGCCTGGGCGAAAGAGGTCAAGGCCGACATGGCGAAACTCAACGTCAATGGCGGCGCCATGGCGTTGGGGCACCCGGTGGGGAACAGCGGGTGTCGTCTCAGTGTCACCGCGATCCATGAACTACAACGGCGGAAGGCGAAATACGCCCTGGTGACCCTTTGCACTGGCGGCGGCCAGGCCCCGGCGACAATATTCGAGAGGGTTTAGTTTTCAATTTTATTTATTGCTGAAACACCAATTCCGAAAACGTAGCGCAGCGGAATTGATAAGTTGAACAATCCCGCGAAGTGGAGGGTATAATATTCCGCAGCTTGCTTCGGGGTTCATACCCATGATTAAACGTAAACATGCAACTAAGGAGTTGAGCTATGACCGAAGAAACCCGCGAATACGGCAGTTGTCTTGTTACGATAAAAGACAACTATGCCATCGTAACCTTCAACCGCCCGGATAAGCTGAACGCCTTCAGTCCCGACCTGTTCGAGGGACTGCAGAAGGGATTTGCCGCTCTTAAGGGCGAAAAAAAGATTCGGGCCATCATCTTTACCGGCGCCGGAGATAATTTCTCGGCCGGAGGCGACGTGGCACTGGACATCGACCCGCTGAAGAATATGTCACTCAAGGAGTTCAAGGAATACTTCGATCCCCTCGTCGAGTTGTACATGGACCTGTACAACATTGACAAGGTCACTATAGCCGCAATCAACGGGTTCGCGCTGGGCGCCGGGTTCGAGATGACCCTGTTGTGCGATTTCCGCATCGCGGCCGAGACCGCGCAGCTGGGCGAATTTTTCGTCAAGATGGGACTTGTTCCCGAAATCGGCATGTGCATTCTCCCCAGGATCGTGGGCCCGGGCATGGCACGGTATATGTGCTACACCGGCGATCTGATCGATGCGAAGGAAGCGCTCCGGATCGGCCTCGTGGAGAAAGTGGTTCCTGCAGATCAACTTCTCCCCGAATCGGAAAAATTGGCACGGCGGCTCGCGCGCGGACCGGCGGCAGTGGGAATCATCAAAAAGGCCATGAACCAGATCGGCGGTCAGCCGCTTGAACTGAGCACCGATGTGGGCATTAATTATCAATTCGCCGCTTCCAGGACAAAGGACCACGCGGAGGCCGTAAAGTCCTTCCTGGAAAAAAGGAAGCCGACCTTTACCGGGGACTAAGCCCGCCTATGAGGTCGAGGACCACGTAGGTAAGGTCATCAGTGAAATTAGCCGATCCTTAATAAGTAAAAAATAATACAGGAGGCAAATATGAAAATTACGAAGCAAGATTATGTCAGGCAGTACAACGAACTTCTCTCAAATCAGGCCGATTATGTTAAAAAATTCTCGGCAGAGAATCCTGGCGGTACAGCTATTATCGAACATAACACCGGGGAAAAGGTATCATGGAAGAAGTTCAATACTTCCGTCTCGGCGTTCGCGGCAAAACTTCTCTCTCTCGGATTGAAAAAGGGTGATGTTGTCGCAACGACCCTCCCCCTTCTCAAGGAACATATTTATCTTATTTACGCATGTTACAGAGTCGGTTTAATAGTAGCGCCTCTCGACCTCCGGCTTAAAACATCCGAAATACAATATTGCCTCGATAAGATAAAACCAAAAATTTATTTTTTCCTGGGGAAAACCCCTGTTGTCGACTTCAGGCCTATGATTCAGGAGATAATGAAAAAATCTGATTACGTTAAGGTATGGGTCCAGTTCCAGAAAGAGAAGGATATGATTATTGAAGGAGCTATTGGGATTACGGATTTCATCGTAGACATAAAAAGGATATTCCTGAAGAGCATCTTTACCGGTTCAGTAAGAAGAGCCTCAAAAAAAACAAAAAATAGGGACGCATGTCTTATAATCTTCACCACAGGCTCAACCGGGTCGCCAAAGCCCGCTCTCCTCTGTCACGAGAATATACTCGTTCAGAATATCGGTTTGTTCAACGCTTTCGAGTTTGATAATAACGACATTATGCTCGTCAACCTTCCGCCGTCCCATGTCGGGTGCGTAACAGAACAACTCGCCACGACGATATTCGGAGGTGGGACTTCGGTGATACTCCATATCTTCGACGCAGAGATGAGTCTGAAAGCAGTCCAGGAACATAAAATTACGCTTATGGGGCAGATACCCGCCCTCTTCAATATGCAGTGGAAACTTCCGAATTACGGAAGTTACGATCTATCCTCTCTCCGGTTTGTCCTGTACGGAGGGCAGGCTGTATCCGTCGAGTTTTTAAGGAAGATGCAGAAGATGGCCCCGAGGATGGGTTCCGGCCTCGGACTTACCGAGACAGCCGGATTCTGTACTTATACTGACGTGAATGCTCAGGTTGAGGATATAGCAAAGAGTATCGGGTTCGATATGCCCCTCTTCCCGATCAGCATAAGAAAGCCGATGAAGAGTGACGGCACTGCCGGTGAACAGTTTCAACCGGGGGAAGTTGGTGAAATATGTTTTTCAGGTCCGCAAATATTCCTCGGCTACCTGGGAGACGAGGAGAACACGAAAAAAACCGTTTCGAGCGACGGTGTTTGCTACACCGGAGATCTCGGCTACTACGACAACACCGGCCTCCACTTTTCCGGGAGATCAAAACTTATAATTAAACCAAAAGGATACCAGGTATATCCTGATGACATTGCCAACCATATAACTGAAAAATTAAAAGACCGGGTTGCCAACGTCGCCATCGTTGGAGTCGAACATGAGATGTTCACAGAAGGAATAATGGCCTTCGTGGAGAAGATTGAAGGGAAAAACGTAACGGTTGCTGAAATAATGGATGTGTGCAAAGAGATCGCTTCATACGCGAGGCCTTCACATGTCGAAATCCTTTCATCCGGAGAGATGCCGTTAAACAGAGTGGCCAAAACCGACTTCATGGCACTGAAGGAGAGAGCGAAAGATATCGTTAAAAAATTGAGAGCTGAAGGTGGGTGGGATTCGTAACGTAATCATGAATACAGGACGGTCAGCGTAGACGGTAAAGGAGTCCGGATGGAAATAAGCTCAAGATTTGTAGGCACCCTGCTTCGCAGTCTCGAAGTTACAGTCACTGCCCGGCAGACCATGAATTATGCCGCTGCCGTCGGTGATAGCAATCCCCGCTACTTCCATGACGATACACCGGAAGGCATTATCGCGCCTCCTATGCTGGCTGTGGCCCTGACGTGGCAGATCTCCGGACGGATTTCAGAATATCTTCAAGCCAGTGATTTTCCATGGGAGCTCCTTCTCACGCAGGTACACTATACGGAGCACCTCCAGTTTCACCGTTCCGTCCGGCCGGGTGAACGCCTCTTCATCCAAGGAAAGGTGGCGACCATGATCCCGCATAGGGCCGGAACTCTGGTGGTGCTGGAGTTCGATGCCAGGGATTCGACTGATCATCCCGTCTTCACGGAACACATCGGCGGCATGATGCGTGATGTTAGCTGTCCTGACGGAGGCGCCGGAGCGGAAGATCTCCCTGCCATTTCGGTACCTCTCCTGAGCGGAGCCGTGATCTGGGAAGCACTATTTTCTGTGGATCACCTGGCGCCATTTATCTACGATGGTTGCACCGATATTCATTTCCCGATTCATACCTCCCGCAAATTTGCCCACGACGTGGGTCTGCCCGGCATTATTCTTCAGGGAACGGCAACGCTGGCTTATGCAGCCAGAGAACTGGTCAATCGGGAAGCCGGTGGTAATCCGGATTTATTGAAAGCACTTGCCTGTCGTTTTACAGGAATGGTCCTGCCGGGATCGGACATCCGGGTTCGGATGACCGGCCGGCAGAACGCGGACAGTGGTATGCTGGTTGCCTTCGACGTGCTGAACACGGAGGGGAAAAAAGCTATCAGCGACGGATCCGCCCTGCTGGCAATGGCGCCATGAGACAACCCGACTACGAGATCGAGGACCATGTAGGTAATCTCATCGGTGAAATTGGACGAACCTTATAAGCGAAGACCAATAAGTGAAGTATTATTAGGAGGATGAAATATGAAAATTTTAAGAACCACGGACGACCGTTTTGAAAATCTCCCCGGTTACCCGTTTAGGCCTAACTATGAGAACATCCAGGATGGTGATGGTGGAACGTTGAGAATCCACTATGTGGACGAAGGCCCGTCAAAAGCTGAGCCGGTATTGCTTATGCACGGAGAGCCCTCATGGTCTTATCTGTATCGGAAGATGATCCCCATCATCGTTGACGCCGGGTTCAGGGCTGTAGCTCCGGACCTGGTAGGATTCGGCCGTTCGGACAAACCGGCGGACAGGAAGGATTACACCTACCAGCACCATGTCGATTGGATGCAGGGTTTATTAGATAAACTGGATTTACAGCGAATCACCCTTGTCTGTCAGGACTGGGGCGGCTTGATCGGGTTGCGCCTGGTAGCCCAAAATCCGGCTCGATTCTCGCGGGTGGTGGTTGCCAATACCGGCCTGCCTACAGGCGATAATCCCATATCGGATGCCTTCCTTGAGTTGGCGTAAATTTTCTCAGGAGACGCCTGAATTTAAAGTCGGGGAAATAATTGCCATGTCCAACCCGAGCGATCCTCTAGCTAAAGAGGTCATTGCCGCTTACGACGCTCCCTTTCCCGATGATACCTATAAAGAAGGCGCCCGCATATTTCCTTCGCTCGTGCCCATTTCTCCGGATGACCCCGCATCAAAGGCAAACCGCGAAGCATGGAAAGTACTCTCACAATTTGAAAAACCGTTTGTTACAATGTTTAGTGACGGCGATCCGATCACCCGCGGCGGTGAACAAATTTTTCAAAAACTGATTCCAGGAGCCAAGGGTCAGCCACACACTATCATTAAAGGAGGAGGGCATTTTCTGCAGGAGAATAGAGGGAAAGAATTCGCCAAAGCGATTGTCGATTTCATCTCTCGTACGCCCTTGGTGAAGTAAAAAAACTCCTTTTTGTTTTACTATTCCCTTTCTTTTTCAAGTTGATAAGCTAAGAGCTCTCTGGTATTTCATACCCATGCAAATACCATTTCGTCTAAACGATCTCCTGTTGGTTGTTGTGGTCATTACTTCAATGGCGGCCGCCATTATTTTTCCTGATTTTGGTTCTTTATTTCAGGCTTTGCCTGTCTATTGCGTGATGGCTAATTTTTTTCTCAGCTACCTTTCGATTGAACTCACCGATGTATGGAAAGCGTTGCAAGGACACAGCAGGCAAATCCTGACCTTCACCGTTATGAAGCTGGTCATTTTGCCTGTTGTTCTGTTTTATATTTTTTATTACATTGCTCCGGCTTATGCGCTATCCGCACTGCTTTTGACAGGCATTTCCACCGGGGTTGTGGCTCCGTTTATATCCAATATGGTACGGGGCAACAGCTCTCTTGTCCTCGTTGTTGTCGTCATCACATCGGTGCTGGCACCTTTTACTTTACCGCTCCTCATTAAAATTGCCGCCGCGCGGCAGGTGGAAATTTCTTTTTTCTCTATGCTCCGCATGCTGGCACTGGTGATTTTTGTTCCCATCATCGCCGTTGAAGCGTTGCGACGCCTGACACCCAGGCTGCTTGCTCCTTTAATGAAGATGCAGTTTCCCGTTTCGCTCTTGCTTTTTGCCGTTATCAATCTTGGGGTTTTCTACCGCTACGCGCCTTTTTTTAAAAAAGAGCCCGGAATTATTATTCTGGCCTCTCTCGTAGCCGCAGGGCTGGCGGCGATCTACTGCATCATCGGGATTTTCTTCTTCTGGAAAAGCTCACTGGAAAATCAATTGGCCGGAGCGGTCATGCTGGGCAACCTGAACAATGTATTGGTGATTGTTTTTTCTTCCGAGTTTTTCGGCCCCATCGAGCCGATGGTTGCGGCTATGTATATGATCCCCTTTTTCGTTATAGTTATTCCGCTGAGATACTATCGCCATCGAAAAAACAAGACTGTATAATCGTCAGCACAAAAAAATTCTTGGAATAAAGAATTGAAATACTGGCAGTTTACTATCACCTGGGAATAATCAAAATAAATTTTTCTAGGCTAAATATTTGGTCTGGATGCTCCGCAGAATATTTTCCGCTTCCTTGACCATAACCTGCACCAGATCATTAACCTTGGGCATATCGTTGATCCGTTGTGCTGCTTCTCCGGCAGCCATCATTGCCTTTTCCTTATTGCCCTCATACACGGCCTTGATAGATTCGATCTCAAAATTGATGAGCGACATATCAATCGTTGTATAGTCATCAGGCGTTCCCAGAAAGACACCGGGAGATTTATGCAGAGTATTTTTGGCGTGTTCATCACTGCGGGCGGTTTTCAACCATCTTGCAGGGCCAACAAAACCCCTGGCGACAAGAGTGCCTCTGTCACCTGCCGCAACGACACCTTCTTTCCATATTTGGTGGAAATCGCTTTCCTGTGTGGCGAGGAATCGAGTGCCCATTTGAGCGCCATCGGCGCCAAGGGTCAGGGCCGCGGCTAAAGTCTTGCCATCGCAGAATCCGCCGCCGCCGACCACAAGGGTTTTATCGTCGGATACAGTCTCAACCACAGCAGGAAGCAGAATCATGGAGTGGACCGGTTCCCATGATGTATGGAATCCGCCTTCATGCCCCGATGCCACAATCACATCCACTCCCGCACAGAAACTCGTATATTCTAGTTCATTGCGCCGATTATTTATTCGTTAACAACTTTCAATTCTTAATATTTATTTTTCATTCTTCATGTACTCCCGTCGTGACAAAGGAAGTTCTTATTAATTATTACACGGCGGGCCATACCAGTCCTGTATCATGGTATATGGAACAACTATTGGTTTCTTAAATTGTCGTCTTACAGCAGCCAGCTTTTCACCAACGATTTGTATATCATCGAGTTTGGCAGGCTTCATCCCGGCTTTTAATGCCCATTTAAACGTATCGATTTCATTTGAATCGAAACCCATCGCGTTCGCGGCAACTATATCAGCCGCAAGCGGATTCACGCTTGCGATAATGAGATTCATTTTCACCAACTCGCCGCCCTGGCTCAGAGAGGGGCCCTGTCCCTGCATCGCGGTCGAGGCGTCGATGACGTTCAACCCTATTTTACTGGCCTTAACCATATCCACAATCGCGGTGGAAGTACCGGTCGGCTCGACCATGGTTGCTTTTCTGTGCACCTCGGACCTGACCGTTCCATAGACCAGACCGGGAAATCCTCCGATGCCGACATTTTTCAATGCCAGGGTAACGCTCGCCAGGCCGTGCGTCTTCATCATCGGCACCGAACAGATCATGTCCGCCTTGTACTGGTCTTCATGCATATAGATTTCTTTGAACACAAAGTTATCGGGTACCGCCATTCTGGCCATTTTCCCGACATGAAGGTTTACCAGCGGGATATCCAGTCTTTTTGAAATGTCACGATATCCGAGCTTATCGAAAACTTCATCCTGAATGGCCTGCAGCGTTTTATAATTTTTTGTTCTGCACACATACCCCTGGACAGTAACATCTATATTCCGCAATGACGCGGCGCTGGCCTCCGCTATACATACATTTTTGCCCGCTTTTTTCATTAAGCCGGCGAGCGTCTCGATTACTTGCGGATTTGTCGTATCAGTGGTCTCGGTACTCACTAAATTCGGCTTGAGAAGAATGCGCTCCTTCCCTTTTGTAACATGGTTTAGGCCCCCTATAAGATCAATGGCCTCTGTAACGGCATATTCGATGCCTTTTATCCCGCTCCATTTTTCATTGATCTTCACGATGCTTACCACAGGCTTCTGATCTGAAAAATAAATCGGATTGGGTACATACGCGGCGTTGATAATTTCAAATTCTTTTTCTTCTTCGATCGATGCGTTTAAAATTTTATTACATCCCAGCAGGCCGGATAAACAGAACAACGATCCTGTCTTTAATAGGTCTCTTCTGGTGAGTTTCATTTCTTACACCCCCTATTATAATTTAGTACCCGTTCTGATATAAAAATATTAAACACTGTCATCGATCGATACGTCAGTTTTGGAATCTCAGCACGAATTTATTTTTCAGATAATAAGCCAGAACTATCTCAGCCGGTTTTAGGCTATATGCTCCGGCAAGCTCCTTAGAATACAAGCTCGCGGCTTTCGGATCGAGCATCATTTTAGCTGTGCCGACTTTTACAATAAATTTATCGGGAAACTTCCTCGATATTTCCAATAGATTAGCTCTACTGCCGAATTTGGGTTCAAATACCTGCCCGTTCAGTATGTTCAGGCTCCGGATATCGGCGAGCTTCCGAAACCACTCTTCTTCCGCCCCGGTTACCGCACTCGCCCGCATGTCATAGGTGATGGTCATAACAGTTCTGCCCGTAAGCAACAGCGTGCCGATGATTGTTGAAGGACTGCGCTTTAACGTGACCTCGCCCATGATCTTGGGGAAACCCAAATAGTAGATGCCGCCAAGCCGGGCCTCGTCGCTCGTCACGGGCATGGTGATGCAGTGCCAGGCCTTTTCCCCCTTATATTTCGCGAGCAGAAAGATTGCCGCCTCCAGGTACGGCTGGGTTGCGCTGTCCATCTTGTAATAATCGGTCACAAAGGCCCAGACAAGCGGTTCTTCGGGCATGTCGAAAATTGTGGGAAGCAGTTTGCGGTATGTCGCCATATTATTTGTTTTATAAAATACGTTGATGCCATCGAACTCATGATAGGTGTAGCGGCCTTCATCCTGTTGAAAAGAGGCTTGCTCGAAATCGCAACCCGTTAAAAGTGAAACTATTAAAAAAAAGACCGGGATTGCGCTCAGACGAAAAAAAAGCTTAATCCATGATTTCATATCCATCACCCTTTTATATAATTATAGCATGCCTTTTACTTTCAGGGGATTTTTATTAATCGCTCTGATGAATTGCAATACTACAATCTCAATATAATATATCATATTAAAGACATCAACTGGATAATTCATCTATTCCAATTATGTTAACATTCAAAGGCGCACAATAATAAACCCGACAATCAACATGATAAACACCACTGCCGCAGCTATGTTAATGTTGTTTCCCTGCAATTATGATATGTATATCGGGTAATCTGAAGACTAGGGATAACACGGATACACAGTTGAAATATTGTGGCACTGTCGGGAAACGAGACGGCAAACTGAGATAGCAGTCCATGCTTATATTGCGATAAAGAGTTTCGACGAATAAGGGGGCATAAACGATGAGAGAAAAAGTTATTAAACGTCTCATGGCGGCGCTGCTTATTTGGGGTATGCTTGCATCAACTGCGCTGGCCTATGTCGCTTCTGATCTGCCGAAGACATTTCCGTCATTGGGGCATTCAAAAGGTATTTACTCTGTCGCCTTTTCTCCGGACGGGAGGTTCGGTTTATCGGGGAGTGATGATAACACCCTGCGCCTCTGGGATGTATCCACGGGGAAAGAGATACGAACATTTACCGGGCATACAGGCTGGGTTACCTCTGTCACCTTTTCTCCGGACGGAAGGTTCTCCTTATCCGGGGGTGGTGATAACACCTTACGTCTCTGGGATGTGGCTACGGGGAATGAAATACGGTTATTTACCGGGCATGCAAACGTAGTAACTTCCGTCGCATTTTCTCCGGATGGGAGGTTCGCTTTATCGGGGAGTGGTGATAAAACCCTGTGCCTCTGGGATGTAGCTACGGGGAAAAAGATACGGACATTTGCCGGGCATACAAGTTGGGTTAAATCCGTTGCCTTTTCGCCGGACGGGAGGCTCGTCTTATCGGGGAGTCTGGATAAAACCCTGCGTCTCTGGGATGTTAAAACGGGGAAAAAGATACGGACATTGGCCGGGCATACAAACGTAGTAACCTCCGTTGCATTTTCTCGTGACGGGAGGTTCGCTTTATCGGGGAGTGGTGATAAAACCCTGCGCCTCTGGGACGTAGCCACGGGGAAAAGGATACGAACATTTGCCGGGCATACAGAAGCGGTTTTTTCCGTCGCCTTTTCTCCGGACGGGAGGTTCGTCTTATCGGGGAGTGGTGATAAAACCCTGTGTCTCTGGGATGTAGCTACGGGGAAAAAGATACGGACATTTGCCGGGCATAAAAAAGTGGTTTTCTCCGTCACCTTTTCTCCGGATGGGAGGTTCGCCTTGTCGGGAAGTCTCGATGAAACCATGCGTCTTTGGGATGTAGCCACGGGGAAGGAGATACAAATTACTAATTATTAGGGTCAGCAGTATCTAATTATCCTCGATGCCGTATTTTCGCGCACGAAGGAAAACCATGATATCAGTTCGGCCGCGATGAAAAACGCCGGCGCTAATCTCACTAACACTGTTCTTGCCCTGCAAGTATAATATGTATATAGCGTCATTTGAAGGACTAGGGCTAACACGGATACACAATTGAAATATTGTGACACCGCGGGAAACCAGACGGTAAACGCAGAAAACAAACATCCCAGATTTGCTAAAATATTTATCAGGAGAATCAAAATAAAATGCATTCCATTTGGAAATCAAGAGGGGAAAAGTTACATACACGAAATATAGAAGTAACGACATACGATTATGACGGGCAAAAAATAATTGTAGAAGGTTTCCTTAAAGATGATCGTTTCCAGGAATCTCGTGTGATAACCGGTGAAAAGTTTCCAAGTGGCGTCATTCATCACATGGCTATACGACTGCTGGTTAATTGTTCTAACCTTTCAATTGAAGATATTGATGTTGATCTAATATCTGTTCCAAGGGAGGCGTGCCGTGAAACTATAGAGTGCCTCGCTTCCATTAAGGGTCTGACCATTACCAAAGGTTTTACGGCAAAAGTAAAAAAATTAGCCGGAGGCAATAAGGGCTGCACCCACATGGTGGAGCTCCTCCTGGCAATGGCCCCGGCTGCCATCCAGGGATATGCGTCATACCAGTCAAAGAAGCCGGAAGTTTTCGATCCCAATCGTGCAAAGATGATCTTACAATTTCTTGTTAATACATGCCGCGCCTGGCGCGAGGATGGCCCTCTTGTTGAAACGTTAAAAAAGAAGCTCAATACGAAATAGACAAAGATTAGACACAAAATTGAGAAAGCTGTTGACATGCTGACATATTACAAGCGATAATGTTTGAAATATTTGGGCATCACTGGGGAACCAGGCCGTAAGCGTTATTAGGTTAGGGAGAAAAAGTTGCAAATATGATGAGATATTCCGTCCTCGTGTTACTGTGCGCTGTAGTTTTCTTTGCCTCTTCATGTTCGTCTTTGTTGACATCGACGCGGGAAGCAGATCCTTCGCCTCTGATTAAGCTGGCGAAAGAGGCTGAACCACAACCTGAACCACGAGATAAGCAGTTGATATCGACACAGAAAACAAATTCTTCGCCCGATAGTCAGCCGGCGATGAACGCTGAACCACAAGATAAGCAAAAGGCCGCTACGCCTATTGTCGGCGGCGCCCGCATAGATAAAAACGGCAACCACACTCGGAAAGCGTATTTTCTGGAAGGAGCCGAAGGTTTAAATTTAGAGAATTACTATTTCGACATTCCCGTCGTTTACAATGACGCTGTCAAAAAGTTGATTCATTATTATTTAAACAGAGGCCGGAATTATTTTGAAATTTACAGCGAGCGCGGCGGCCGTTACGCGCCACTACTGGGCAAAATGCTTGAAGATAACGGTCTGCCCAGTGACCTTATCTATCTCGCCATGGCCGAATCGGGATTTCAGACGAAGGCGAAATCCTATGCCCGGGCTGTAGGTCTGTGGCAATTTATTCCGTCAACGGGCCGCATTTACGGATTAAAGATCGACTGGTATATCGACGAGCGGCGCGATCCCGTTAAATCAACGGCTGCCGCGAGCAAATACTTGAAAAAACTCTATGATCAGTATGGCGATTGGGAACTTGCCGCGGCGGCTTATAACGCCGGCGAGGGTAAGGTAAACCGGGCTATCGCGCGTTCTAAAACGGACAATTTCTGGAAGTTAACGAAAAGGCGCTTCTTTAAGGCCGAAACCAGAAATTACGTTCCGAAAATTATGGCTCTGGCAATTTTGGGCAAGAATCTGAACTCCTTTGGCTTCAAAGATATCGAGTTTCACGGACCGATCGATTTCGCCGAGATAGAAGTGTCGGCCAAAACCGACCTTGTGGCCTTAGCGCAAGAATTGAAGATAGATGTAGAGGATATTTATTTTCTCAATCCCGAGCTGTTGCGCTGGTATATTCCTCACTATGTTGAAAAATATCGCTTAAAAGTTCCTGTCGGGGCAGAAGTTGTTTATGGAGAGTGCTGCGCGAATAAAAATTTCACAGCGAGTGCCTTTCAGACATATAGACCGAAGTCGGCAACAACTGTCGCCGAGGTGGCCAAAAAGTTCCGAATACAACCCTCTGTGCTCGAAGATCTCAATTCTGTTCGGGCCAGTACGCGCATCGCTAAAAATCAAGAAGTGGTTTTGCCTTTCCGAGAGGGGCAAAACGTCAAGGAGGCCATGTATGCGGATTTGTACGAGCGGCCGCGCCGACATGTTCGTGCTCAACAAACTTATAAAGGGCAAATAAAACTGGCCAAAGCGAACGGTCAAAAAATTGCCAATCCCAAAGAGTACTACACCGTTCAAAAGGGCGATACGCTCTGGACAGTATCGAAGAAGACCGGAACACCACTCAATGTTTTAATCAATTCCAACCTCGGTATTGTCGAGGGACGAATGATTCGGCAAGGCGATAAAATCGCCGTTCGGTAGAAACCCGCTATCCATAATTCAAAACCGATGATATCTACATCCCAATTAAAACAGACTAAATTCCAGGGCTGGGCAACACTTTTCGGCGTCATGCTGGCCTACGGCGGCATATGCGGAAATGTAACGTATGCCTATGGAGTGTTCCTGCCCTCGATGAGCGAAACTTTTCACTGGAGCCGATCATCCCTTTCCGGCCCCTATACTCTTTTCCTCATTATCGGCGGCATGCTGGCACCGCTCGCGGGCTTTACGATCGCCAGGTTCGGCGCCCGCAGAAATATCATCTTCTGCAATATCGTTGCGGCGCTCGGTCTTTTGGGTATGTCTCAGGTAAGCGAACTCTGGCACGTTTATCTCTTTTTCGGTTTTATGGCCGGCATCGGCCTTGCCTTCGGTGAATATTTGCCAGTTACCACCATCGTCAACAATTGGTTCATCCGGAGACGCTCGTTTGCTATGGGGCTCCTTTTCGCCTCCGGCGGCGCCGCCGGATTTGCCTTTCCTCCGCTCATCAGCTGGTTCATTTCCGGCCTCGGTTGGCGTTGGACGTGGGTTTGTCTTGCCGCTATACACATACTGCTTGACGGTCATTCTGGCGGGTATTCTGATCAGGAGCCGTCCGGAGGATGTCGGCCAGATCCCGGACGGGACTGCGGATAAAATCTGGCTGGATAAGTTCAATGTTTCAGCCTCAAAACGAAGTATATTCGACGCCGATCGACTGGACTCTCGGCGATGCCCTGCGTGCACCGGCTTTGTGGATGCTGATAGTGTTATTTTCGGTCATCCTGTTTGTGATGAATTTGCTGACCACGCATCAGGTCGCCTACCTCCAGGATTTGAGCTACTCCCCGCTGGCGTCGGCGACTGCCCTGGGGCTGATGCTGGGAATGAGCATCATCGGCAGGGTTGTTTGCGGTGTTCTGGGGATGAGATTCGAAGGCCGATATCTGGCGGCCGTCTTCCTCGCTTTTATGTGCCTTGGTATTCTTTCGCTGATGAATGCCCGGGGAATCTCCTTCGTTTATCTCTATTCGATTCTCACCGGAATCGGTTTTGGCGGGATGATTGTGCTCTTGCCGCATCTCATCGGTGCCTACTTCGGGCGCACGAACTATTCCCGGATTACCGGATGGACAACGCCGGTGGTCACGCTGGCCTGCGCCGGGAGCCCCATCCTGGCCGGATTCTTCTATGATGCCACAGGGAAATATTCCCTGCCCTTTGCCATTGCCGCCGTCTTGCTTTTTGGGTGTATCATCGTTGCCCTGTTGACTCGTCCGCCTCGCCCAAAGCTTGCGACACCATAATAGCCGGCACAAAAAGATTCTTGGAAAAAAGAATTGAAATAAACGAAATTGCGAGTATATTTAAGCACATGGTTTTTGAAGTGTGTCATTCCTCATAATATTTAAAGAAATAGGACGCTGTCCCTAATAAACTCTGATTTAATTAGGCAAATCTGATTATTTGTAAACAGTTGTCCACCATTAAATTCTGGCTTGGAGAGCCGACAAATGGTATTGATTTATATATTCAAAATAGTTAAAATATATCATTAATTTATTAATTATTGGCCAACTTACTTATATGGGAAATAAAAATGCCATCCTGGAAAAAAATTAAAGAAGGTCAAAACAAAGTTGCATGGTCTTTCATCGGCGTAATACTCGCGATTATCTTTTTTGTTGCCACGCTATATCTTGCAGTGTTTTATGAAAAGAAAGCGTCTATTCAATTTGATATTATAAGTCAAGCAAATGTTCTCGAAGTCAAGGAACAGATAGGCAAGCTTTCTATTTTTTTTGCTGGAGAAAATATAAGTCAGAAAAAATTAAATCTTCAGATTATCACTTTGAAGGTGACTAATACAGGGCAGGTTGACATCCTCCAAGGACAATATGAAAATACTCTACCATGGGGATTCAAGGTTCTCAATGCAAAGCTCATTGAAGTGACTCTGCTAGACTCAAATGATAAAGATATAAAAGAATATTTTCATACATCTATTCATTATCCCGATTCGGTTTATTTTGATAAAGTTATATTTGAAAAAAAGAAATATTTTATTATAAAAGTTTTATTATTGCATGACATTAAAAAAATACCATTAATTTCTCCATTTGGCAAAATAGCAAGTTGCGATATTGAGTTAGTCAAATCATTTCAAGAACAATCCAATCCAACTCTCTGGGAAGAAATGGCTAAGGGTTCTTTTTCAGTCCATATACTTCGATTCATAATCTATACTGCTGTACTAGTAATTTTAATCCTCCTAATTGTATTTGGGTTCGTTATTCCAATATCTAAGATTAACGACTATCGCCACCAGAAACATCGCAAAGCAATTGTTGGAAGGTATTTGTTGGCTTATCCCGATTTAGAAACTCCAAAAGACAGAATATACTTTGATGCATATATCAATTACGGTATCAGTCCGATTGTCGACTTTGAAGAGCTCCTTTCCCAAAAAAATAAGATTTACGATTTTTACACAAATTCTGAGCAATACCATGACCTACTAACAGAACTACGTCACACCAGCCATGAAGGAATTAATATACCTATAACCGGTTATATTATTGCCAGTAAGTTGAAAGAACAAAATTTGATTAAAGTTAAAGATATGGATGCTACGGTTGATGAAGAATTCAAAAAAAATCTTAAAAAGTTTCTAGAATATTTAAAGTCAGTAAAAAAACAAGAATAATAATTGCGGTGGTCGACTAACAGTTCAAGCTGGTGAAGAAAGTGTAGGCTGTTCACTTTTCGCGGAACAAGTTTAGTTCTAGTAATTCATTAATTCATATTCTTTGTGCCGCGGTCACTTAGGGACATGCCGGAGATTCCTTTCATGAAGAAACCTCGCAAAAATAAAAAGCCATGCACTTGTTATTTTTGTAGAAAGAGTCTTCCGTTCGATTTAAGTGACCACCTATTTGAAAGTTTTCGAAAAGGAGACCTTGTTCTATTTGCAGGCTCCGGCATTAGCACTGAACGTACTCCCGTTTTCCCATTTACATTATATGAAGATGTTTGCGGCGATCTTAATATCAAACCAGATAGTGGTTTGAGCTTCCCTGAAGTTATGACAAAATTCTGCGAACAGCCTGATGGACGCACTAAATTATTGCAGAAAATTAAAGAACGTTTTTCCTATGTCGAGGCATTTCCAGAGCTATATCGATATGCAACTGCATTTCACTCTGAATTAGCCACAATGTATCCTATTGAAACTATAATTACTACAAATTGGGACGATTATTTTGAAAAAGAAAGTGGCGCGATCCCATTTGTTACAGCAGAGGATTTTGCCTTTTGGTCTCTGCCTGGCAGAAAAGTATTTAAAATTCATGGGTCAGTTAACAGTTACGGTTCTCTTGTTTCGACAAAGAAAGATTATGACGATTGTTACACTCAACTTTCAAACGGTGTCATAGGCAGCTATCTTAAATTAATGCTAGCAACAAAGACTATTGTGTACTGTGGTTTTTCTTTTAAAGATGAGGATTTTCTAAAAATACATGAACTTTTATCAAGTGAAATGAGAGACATTCGACCTCACAGCTATATAGTAACTTTAGACGAGAGCTCTGATACTCGTTTTCATGAACACGGATTAACACCAATATATACAGACGGAACTCACTTTCCTTTCTGTGCTAAAAGAACGGCTGATTGAACAAGAGCAAATGCTGCCTGATGAGATATATAATATAGTGGAAGCTGTTCTTTATACACTCAAATTAGAAAGACAGACAAATTCAAAGAGTATACAAATTTGGCTAAGGCATCCTGAAGACATTTACGCATTATGTTATCAGGACGGATTGATACATGCACTTGAAAGAGCTATTGCACTTAAAAAAACAGCTTATTATTCCCATGCATGTAATATTGCCAAAGTAATTAAGAACTATGAGAAGGTTAAAAAAGAAAAAATAAAATTAGGCAAATATGATGATGTTTCATACATAGAAGGCTATATTACTGGTCTTACAATTATCCCAGTTACTGAAGATAAGCTCTTTATGTTAAAGATTTTTCCTCGTTACTATGTATATGGATACAAAAATATTGTGACGAATTTGTCAGAATATAAAAAGATTAAAAAATGCGGCAAATCTTCACAAAAAGGCTTTTAAATACGCAAAAAAGTAGCTGAAGAAGGACATTGGCGATAGCGGTTTAATTTGGCATCATACACCTTTTCTCATTTAATCAGTTTTTGACGCAAACGGAGCCCATCAAAGGAAGTTCTTTCTTCTATTGCCCATTTTCATATTTGCATGAGCGATAAGGTAGGGACAGAAGGGTCAAATCTTTGTTTTTGAAAGTGATGTCAGAATATCTTTTGAAATCTCCCTTTTGAATAAATGATAAATACTGTATAAAGTACTTCGCAAAAAAATAATTAACAAATTTGTAATAGGTAAACAGGATGAACCAAGATGAACTGCTTTATTTGAGTGATCTGAATTTAGCTGAATCCTACCGCGAGGATTCCCGGTGGAGTACAAATACGGATATAGCCGAACAAGGCGATGTTCTTTTTGTTTGCGGCGCAAGTACATTTCCGGCCGTTAACTTTGCTATAAGGATTGGCAGACAATCACAAACACCGCCTGATCTATTCATTTCTCAGGCCAAGGAATTTTTTGCCAAGCGAAAGAGGTCTTTTACTATTACTGTCCGGACGCATATTGATCAGGATCTTCTCGACAAATGTGAAGAGCTTAAGCTTTACAAGATAGTGGAAATTCCCGGTATGTTTATCGAAAAGACGCTGGAAGAGAAACCTCTGTCCGATGGCGTAACATTAAAACATGTCACAAATAAATCCATGGTAAATGATTATGCCGAAGTAGTGGCATCGAGCTTCACCAGGCTCGGCATGCCTGAAGAGGCGAGCAGAAGTATTTTTAGTAATCCAAACACTTTTCTTGTACCCCATGTTTACGCGGTTGTGGCATACAAAGATAACAAACCCGCTTCCTGTGCCTTGGCACTTCTCAGCCATGGCATTGCCGGCGTTTATTATGTTGGTACTGTTGAACCTGCTCGCGGAATGGGTTTAGCCGAGCAATGCGTCCGTGCGGTTGGCAACGTTGCTTTCAAATCGGCGCTCGCTGTTGTTATTTTGCAGGCGAGTCCATATGGCGAGCCCGTCTATAAAAGAATGGGCTATCGGGAATCCACCCGCTATATACGTTATTTGTGCCGCACTCGTTAGAGGAAGGACGCCGCAATCTCTTGATTACTATTCAGTTGACTCGCAAGTGGGTTGTTCTTATACTTCTCTCCGATAACAATGAGGATGGAAAATGATAGTTACGCCCGTAGATGCGGCAACAGTTATTCTTTTACGCAAAACCCCGGAATGGATCAATCAAAGATTCGAAGTATTGATGATGCTTAGAAGTTCGAGAAGTGCCTTTGTCCCCGGCGCTTATGTTTTCCCCGGAGGAAAAGTCGCAGAGGAAGATTGCCTGCCTTCGATGGTAAATTTCTGCGATAAACATGATCTAATAAGAGCGCGATCTGTCCTTGACGGCGTCTCAAATCCGGAAAAATCTCTCGGTATTTGGATTGCCGCCATCAGGGAGACTTTTGAAGAAGCGGGGCTTCTGCTCGCCCGCCGCAAAGACGGGACACTTTTATCTTTTGATGACGGTGATATGGAACAGAGGCTGCGTTTATACAGAGCGGGCGTAAACAGCGGAAATTTGAAATTTCGCCAATTGCTCGAAAAAGAAGAGCTGACGCCGGCTCTTGACCAACTCCATTACTTTTCTCACTGGATTACACCGGAATTGTCGCCGTTGCGCTACGACACAAGGTTTTTTGTCACCACCGTGCCAAAAAATCAGAAAGCACTGCATGACGGAAATGAAGTAACCAGGTACGCATGGATAACACCTGCGGCGGCGCTGCAAAAATACAATGAACAAAAATTTTATATGGTGGCGCCGACCATCGTTACGCTGGAAGAGTTATCCCGTTTCGAAACAATTGACGATGTCATCGCGTCCACAAGTAATAAAAATATTAATGGAATCTTAACAACGCTGGTCATGGAGCACGGCGAAGTTGAGGAACACACGCCGGATGGCAGGATTTTCAAGAATCCGCCGTCGGGCTCAAATTGGAAAAAGGGAAAAAGGCTTGCGCCGTAATCAAGGCATCCGAAGGGAAATAGAGGTCAAATCTTTATTCTTGGCAATTGATAATTGAATGCACGATAAATCGTTCCTGACCATTCTTAATCTTTCCGGCTATTCGTTATTTTTTACATAGTTTCCCCGCACACAAAGTATTATATTTGTTGACGGTATTTCATTGACACATAAGGCCCCTTATCTTATACTCCCTCCACGAAAAAGGAAGTTCTTATCAAACCTGTTTGCAATCTGTATTTAAATTTTATGAGTAGTTACTACAAATTTCACGAACGAAACAATGAATATTAAATCAGCCAGCCGAACCGCTGAGTTCAACGCGCTATTCCGTGCCATCGAGTCATCCCGCAAACCCGGCAAACGCCTCTTTGAGGACCATCTCGCCGCCGGATTTCTGGGCCGCTTGAAGTATGCCTACTTTTTGTCGCGAGTACCTTTGATAGGCCGGCTCATGCCTTTTTATATAGACATGAAATGGCCGGGAGTTAGAACGGCACACCTGGGCCGTACTTGCTGGATAGACGAGCAACTTTGCGATGCGCTCAAGGAGGGAGTTACTCAGGTAGTTATCCTGGGGGCCGGGTTCGACTGCCGGGCCTACAGGCTACCCGGGATCGAGCGAATCCGCGTATTCGAACTGGATCATCCAGGCACTCGAACCGTTAAGATCAAGCGCCTGATGCATCTTATAAATTCAATCCCGGATAACATAACCATGGTGGAAGTGGATTTTAACCGGCAGGACTTCGCGCTGCCGCTGGAAAACTCCGGCTTCGAGCGAGTAAAACCAGCATTTTTTCTCTGGGAAGGGGTGATGCACTATCTTTCAAAGGAGGCTGTAGATATTACCTTGAAATCCATAGCGTCACTGTCAGCGCCCGGAAGCAAGCTCCTGTTTACTTACATTCACGGCGGCCTGCTTGACGGTTCGGTAAATTTCGGCGAAATGGGACGCGTGCCCGCCACTCTGCGAAAATCCGGTGAGGAATGGACATTCGGCCTCTACCCCGAGGAGCTTTCCGGTTATTTGACCAAGCGCGGATTTACGCTCCTTGAGGACTTAGGTTCAACCGAGTACAGGGCGCGTTACATGGGAGCTTCAGGACGTCACCTGAGGGGTTTTGAGTTCTACAGGGCCGCGCTTGCCGGGGTCGGTGAGCACAAATAGCGCAGCGAATGTGACTTATAACGTTGTGGATCAATCATTCCAACTACAAACCATCAAAATATTTTATTCACCACGCTGATGACTTGTAGGTGTGGGTAGCATTTGCTTCTTCCTGGTAGTATGGAAGTTCCTGTAATGGGAATAGAGCGAAGGGGTTTACACCAGAGCAGATATTAAAGAAATCAAGTTTTATGTCAATTGGACCATACAGGGAGTTAGATGTCGGCCCCCGCTGCATAACCTTCGTGAATAGCATCGATAATAGCGCGTGGCTTAACGCAATCGCCGATAATATAAATTTCAGGAACTTTCCCTTCTAATGAACCGGCTATCACGTTATCGGCAGTGGGCGCCGGCGAAATAATCACCGTGTCCGCATCAATATGCGCGGTCACGCCGGACTCGCTAACCACTACCCCTTCGTTGTCAATGCTATTGATGACGGCTGTTGCCTTGATCTTTACGCCACTTTCCGAAAGCCCTTCCAGGAACGAGCCCCTGGAAGCCGGGCCCAGCTCTTCCGCCAAGCGTCTTTTTCCTGATATGCGCACAAGGGTTACATCTTTTCCCTGCCTGGCCAGCAGCTCGGCAGTCTCGCAACCCACCCGTCCGCCTCCCACAACGACCACCTTCTGGCCGGTCTGCACATTCCCTGATAAAACATCCCTCGCCAAAAGCACATACGGCAAATCAGCCCCCGAGATGGCAGGGCGCCCCGTAACCGACCCGGTAGCAACGATCACGGCATCCGGGTGAAGGTCTATGATCTCCCGTGCTGTAACGGCATGACCGAGTTTAACATCGACCCCCTCTTTATATATCTGTGATGTGAGGAACTGAATGGTTGTTTTGAGTTCTTCCTTGCCAGGCGGCACAGCCGCCGGAAGGAGTTGCCCCCCCAATACCTTATCCTTTTCATATAACGACACCTGGTGTCCCCTTCCAGCCGCCACCCTGGCAGCTTCCATGCCACCTGGCCCGCCACCTATAACGACTACCTTCTTCGGTCTTTTAGCAGGCAGAGGCTTTGATACCTCATGGCCCAGTTCTGCATTGATAGAGCAGGTTATCGGCTGCCCCCGCAGCAACGAGTCCATGCAATTGCAACAGGCCATGCACATCCTGATATCATCATACCTGCCTTCTTTTGCCTTGATTAATATCTGCGGATCAGTGAGGAAGGGACGTCCCAGTGCGATGAAGTCAACCTTACCTTCCTGCAGCACCTTATTGGCCAGCCTGGGATCAACCATGCGGCCGGCCACAATCACGGGAACGCTCACGTTCCTTTTGATTTCCTCAGCAAAAGGAACCAGGCAACCCCTTGGCATCCAGCCCGGCTGACAGATCCACTGCCCCGTCTCATAGTTACCGGCGGAGACATCCACACAGTCCACACCAGCATCCTGCAACGCACGGGCTATTACCTTTGTTTGGTCGAGGTTTAGGCCTTCTGGCACGAATTCCTTTGCGCTGATCCTGAATAAAACAGGAAACCTGGAACCAACCTTCTGCCTCGTCTTTCTAACGATATCCAGCGCAAAGCGCATCCTGTTCTCCAGGCTGCCACCATACTTATCGGTACGTTTATTGGTATAAGCCGAAAGGAACTGGCAGATCAGGTAACCGTGCGCGCCGTGGAATTCTACAGCATCGAAGCCGGCCTTTTTTACGCGCAACGCGCCCTCAGCGTATTGCTCGACCAGTTCATCCACCTCCTCTGTTTTCAATTCACGGGGCTGCGATTTCACAAATTTACAGGCTATTGGTGAAGGGGCAACCGGCTGACCTAGATGCGCTGGCCTCTGTCTGCCGGCATGGTGTAACTGTATCGCTGCCTTTACACCATACTTGTGTATTACACCGGCCAGCTTACTCAATCCATCCATGTAGGTGTCATCGAAAATCGCCGGTTCCCTGGTTGCCGATTCCCCTCCTCTGGCAACCGCAGTATTTTCAACGATGATAAGACCCATGCCACCCCTGGCACGTTCCTCATAATAAGCGCACAGCCTGTCCGATACATAGCCATTCTCATCGGCAATCTGGGTATACATGGGCGCCATAATGACCCTGTTGGCAAGGGCCATGCTACCTATTTTTGAAGGTTTAAATAGTTCATCAAGTTTATCCATAGCTTACCTTCCATTAATTTAATATTTTTGATAAGAACTTGCTTTCTGGACAAGGAAGTATAGGGAAGCCACATTTTTATGTCAATGAAATGTTTACCAATAAACTTAACTTCTATTAAAAATTTAATATACTCCGCAGTTAATTGAATACACGGTAAATCGTTCCGGACCATTCTTAATCTTTTCGGCTGTTCGTTATTTTTTACGTAGTTCCCCCGCACACAAAGTATTGCATTTGTGGTCAGTATTTAATTGACAGATGGCCATTCTTCATATACTCCCACTTCAAAAACTGGAGGAGAATATGGCAGAAATAGAATTACCCAATCCTGAAGAACTCGAGGAAAAAAGTCGCAATTCTTTCGGCAAAAAGGTCGCACTTTTTACAGCAATCTATGCTGTTATTCTCGCTATATGCGCCCTGGGCGGAAACAACTCGATGAAAGAAATGCTGCTTGCACAGCAGGAGGCCAGCAATCAATGGGCATATTATCAGGCAAAGAATATCAGGGAATATCTGTACAAAATAGAAAAGGACCGGCTGGAAACACAGATAGTGGAACGCGGTGAGACCATGAAACCAGCGGCGCTCAAATACTACAAAGCGGAAATACAAAAGGTATCGGCTGAAGAGGCCAGGCTATCGAAAGACAAACAGGCAATATTGGTAGAGGCAAAGAAGCAGGAACACGAGCGCGATGTAAACAGAGCTAAGGACCCCTATTTTGATTTCGGTGAAGCACTACTGCAGATAGCCATAGTAATGTCATCCGTCTCGATTATAGCCGGCTCGCGGCATGTATTCTTCTTTTCGATTGGTGCAGCCGTGCTCGGCTCCCTGGTTACACTCAACGGCTTTCTGCTGCTTATCAGAGTGCCGTTTCTGCATTAACAAAAAATGATGCCTGTCTGTCGCTTATTTTTCATGTAGCATGTGTTGACTCGTAGGTGAAATAAGTAAATAGGGTGGAAAGAGGGGTCAAATTAAAACATCTTCGCAAATCTCTCTTTTGAATAAACGATAAATATTGTATAAGAATATGATGAAAAAAATAACTAACAGGATCGGTAATAATTATGAACATACGGATATTGATAACAGGCCATCTTACTGGAAAAGTTATTTGCTAATTCAATCTATTCATACAACATTGCCTTTAAAATCATTGCATATTGAATTTCGTTATGCTAAAAAAGTAAATACTTAAAGGCTTACGCCATTAGGTAAATGCGCATCCTTAGATAAGATGAACCATAAAACAGAATTGAGGAGGTGTAAAAATGTCAATTCTTCTAGCTATTGTTGGCCTTATCGGACTTGCTTCGGGAATTTTAATGTTAGTGTCACCATCCAATTGGCAAAAGCTTAATGAGAAAGCTAATGCCATTATGTTCACCGCTGACAAGGCATTAATCGGACTCCATCCTGTGCTTGGGATTCTTTTGGTCTTGATGAGCCTTTATATTTTATGGTCCGCTTATACAATTATTAAATGGACTTCTTAGGCGGATGGTAGGGTTAGCTGATTTCATCTTTTGATATTTGCACGACCTAAAAGTGGTCAAAACTTTGCTTGACTCAGAACGAAGAATCGGGGACCCGGCATGCGCTGGGCAGGCTCTGCTGATAAAGTTCTACAAAGTATATCCAAATTGGTATCAGTATTCATTGCTGCCGTGTCTTTCCGGCAGTTCGTTATTTTTTATTTAGTTTCCCCGCACAAAATATTACATTTGCGGTTAGTATTTCATTGACACACAAAGGTCGCCCATCATATGCTTCCACAGTTGCAAATATTTTAAGGAGATTTTTTTATGAACGACGTTTATCAAAACCTTGCTCTGCATCTGGATAACCTTCCGGCGGGCTTTCCGGCAACAGAAACCGGCGTTGAAATCCGAATCCTCAAACGGCTTTTTACCCCCAAGGAAGCGGAGATTGCCGTCAGTCTCGGTATGATGCCGGAGACGGCTTCGGCCATTGCCGAGCGGTTGAAGATGGATGAAAAAGAGCTTGAGCCGATTCTGAAAGATATGTCCCTGAAGGGGCTGATATACAGAGCCGGCAAACCCGGCGAGCCGCTTTACATGAATGCTCAATTCGTGGTGGGAATCTGGGAATTTCAGGTCAACCGTCTGAATCTGGATCTGATCAAGGATTTCAACGAATATTCCCCTTACCTGCTGAACAAGGCATGGCAAGAAACAAAAACCAAGCAGCTGCGGGTAATTCCGATTTCCCAGAGTCTTTCGGCTGATGTTACCACCATGCCTTATGATGAAGCCGAACAAATTATCAAAAAGCAATCCAAGATTGTGGTCGTCCCCTGTATCTGCCGAACCGAACACAAAATGGCCGGCAAGGGCTGCGATAGGCCTATTGAAGCCTGCCTGGCGTTTGGCAGTGGGGCTTACTATTATGAAGAAAACGGAATCGGAAGAAATATTAGCCAGGAAGAAGCGCTCGAAATTCTGGCGAAGGGCAGGGAGGCAGGTCTGGTTCTTCAACCCGGAAATTCCCAGAGACCCGGCAACATTTGCATGTGTTGCGGATGCTGCTGTCAGGTCCTGAAGAATCTGAGCAACCTCGCGGAACCAGCCAAAGCGATGCACAGCAATTTTTACGCCGAAGTATCTGCCGAAGATTGCATTGGATGCGAGGTTTGCCTGGAACGCTGTCAGATGAAGGCCATCGTGGTCGATGATGTTGCTCTGGTAAAAAAAGAGCGCTGCATCGGCTGTGGTCTTTGCGTAACATCCTGCGCCGTTGAAGCTATGCACCTTGTGGAGAAAGCTCCCGAAGATCGCTGGACACCTCCGGCCAATATCGTGGAAACCTACATGAATATCGCCAGAGAACGCGGAAAAATGTAAGAATAAGAGAAATTAAACCGGAACAAAATCCGCGGCTCGAACCTCTTTGAGCTTTAGTGCCTCCGTGGGGCAGGCAACAGTGCAAACTCCGCAGCCGAGGCACTTTTCCGCATTGACGGAGACCAGATCGTCATTCACGGAAATGGCGTCGAAAAAGCATCGCTCCAGACAGGTTTCACAGCCCGAACACAAATCAGGATCAACTACGGCCTCAAAACGGCTGGGAGCAACCCATTTTTTGGGCCCCTTCATGACAGACCAGTTCAAACAGCAGTCCTTACAGCAATTACAAATGACATGGCCGACAACCTGGCGATTGTCGGCGACATGAACGAGGCCCGCTTCCTCGCACTTTTTTATTATTTCCATTGCCTCGTTCTTCGATAAAACCCTCCCCGTACCGCGTTCTATGTTGTATTCGGCGGCGCGGTCCACCTGCATACATACTTCCAGAGGTTTCCCGCAAGCGCCGTCGATAACACGGCAGGAACACTTGGTGACGGACAGGGTTTTGGCATTCTCGATTATCTTCACCACATCATCATAGGCGAGAATCCGCGATTCCGGTTCGATGCCTTCGTTGACGGGGACCACGCGCATGATGGAACCGGGCAACAAATCCATGATCATCCGTCCATATTCCGGCCATTCTTTCTCCATATACTCTTTCCAGATATTCAGGATGTCCCTCGATATGCCGGGGGTAAGAGACGTGGAATCGTGCATCTGCGGAATGTTCTTCACCCGATAGAATTTCAGTTCCCCGCCTTTTTTCGCTTTGAAGATAAGCCCTTTATTAAATAATGTTTCCATCATAGTTTTAATCGTGCCTGCAGAGAGCCCCGTTTTTTGGGCAAGCTCTTCGGCTGTTGCTGACGGCGCAGCGACAAGCAATACTCTTGCCTCATCATCGTTGACTAGCGCCTCAAATATCTTCGGGATCAAAGGAGATTTCCCTGCCCCGACCGCCTCCGCCAGTTGCCGGCAAAGTGTCATGTCTGTCATTTAGCTATCCTCCTGCTCAATATTTAAGCGAGTATCGGAAATAAAAACCTTCGTGTCAAGAACAAACATAAGCAATATTGCGCAAAGCCGTAAAATCTGTTGTGAAACTCCAATTCTGATAGCAAAGCGTATAACATAAAGTCACGTCGGAATTGATAAGCTCTAATGAGACCCAAGCTTCAGAAACATAGTGCATAACCTAAAGGTCACGTGACCGCTAAAGCTTGCAGGCCGAATTATCCCGCAAAGCATAGAGTAAGAAGAAGGGTTCATACCCGCGATTGCTTATGCGGGAAAAATAAATATTTCTTGACTTGTAGACGACCGGTCTATTATATTGTCCGGCAAGTCAAAAGTTAAGGGGAAAAGTCATGGATACTTACGAACGATTAAGAGAAATTCTGGATGCACATCCGGCAACAGCGCCGAAAGCAAAGTCGATTGATGAGATACTGCGCACGCTTTTCACGCCGGAGGAAGCGGCTCTTGCAGTCAAGATGAGCTATAAAACTAAAAGTCTCGCGAGCATTGCGAAGGCGGCCGGAGTTGCGGAAAGTAAAGCAAAGAAAAATCTGGAATCGATGGCGGACAAAGGCATTATTTATTCCAAGAATAAAGAGGGAGAGAAATTCTACGGTTTGCTTCCGCTGATTCCCGGCGTGTTTGAGTTTCCCTTTATGAAGGGCGGCGGAACACCCATGCACAAGCGCTTGGGCGAGCTCTGGGAAGAGTATCATCATGAAGCGCTGGGTGCATCATTTGCCGGTAACCCGACGCCGCTCATGAGAGTAGTCGCTGTGGGAAAAGCGATTACGGCCCAAGACCGAGTGCATCCCTATGAAGAGGTCAAAAATTTCATCAGCGATGCCAATTACATCGCGCTCACCAAATGCGCCTGCAGAGTCAGCGTGGCCGGTTGTGACAAACCCAAAGAAGTATGTCTCATCTTCGGTGAAATGGCTGAATTCCTTGTGGAGCGGGGTTTTGCGCGTCACATCAATAAAGAAGAAGGAATGAAAGTGCTGGATCAAGCAGAAGAGGCGGGATTGGTTCATACAAGCAATAACAGTGCTGACCGTGCTAACCTGATCTGCAATTGTTGCCCTTGCTGCTGCACGGTTCTGCGGGGAAGAACACAGTTAAAGCATCCTCACGCTTTTGAACCCAGCCGTTTTGAAGCACACGTCAACAGCCGAAGAATGCACCGGCTGTGCGATTTGTTCCGATGAGCGTTGTCCGATGAAGGCGATTGCAATCGTAGATGATGTTGCCATCGTCAATGCGGCCGAGTGCATCGGCTGCGGTTTGTGTGTGACCGGCTGCCCGGTCGAAGCTATTGCGCTAATGGAGAGAAAACAGTTGCCCTCAGTTCCGGCTACAATCAAGGATATGGCGGCTGAATGTCCTTCAGGAAAAAGAAAGGCTTGATGCTTTTCTGAAGGTTATGCAAAGCTGATAATGTTCCTATATAAGGAGAATTGGTAATGGCGCGAACCAATACCCATGAAGAAATCATTCGCAAAGGAGCTGAACTTATTCACGCCCAGGGCTTCAATGCCACAGGCCTCCAGCAGATTCTTGAGGCCGTGGGCATTCCCAAGGGTTCGTTCTATTTTTATTTTAAAAGCAAGGAAGATTTCGGGCTGGAGATTATCGATTATTTCAATGCAATAATCAGCGGAATCTTCACGCGCTATCTGGGGGACGAGAAAATTCCGCCCTTGAGACGGCTGGAAAATTTATTTGAATATTACGAAGCCGCCTTTCAAAAAAACGGCGCTGCCCTGGGCTGTCCCATCGGGAACCTTTCGCTGGAGCTTGCCGACACTAATGAACGGTTGCGCGTGCATCTGGAAGGCGTGATCGAAACGCTCATCGCCCAAATCGAGTTATGCCTTAAGGAAGCGAAACGCGACAAGTCCCTGCCTGCCGGTCTGAATACGGCGGATACCGCACGCTTCATTTTTCATGGATTCGAAGGGGCTGTCCTGCATATGAAGGTTGTAAAAAGCGTAGAACCTTTTCAGGCATTTCGAAGCTTCCTGTCCGGATATTTAAAAAATATTAAATCAGCGGGAAAGAATTAGAGTATCAACATGCATGAGCTTCCGATTACCGAAAGCATTTTAAAGATTGTGCTGAAACACGCCGAGACAAACAAGGTCCGGCAGGTGATGTCCATTAATCTGCAGGTAGGCAAACTCAGCGATCTCGAAGATGAGTGGATTCAACGCTATTTTGATTACCTGAGCAAAGGTACAGTAGCCGAAGGGGCAAAACTCAAAATCGAGCGGATGCCGATCATGATGCAGTGCAATGCCTGCTCCAATTCTTATGAAGCCGAGGTGGCAAAATTGGGCGATCTTATCTGTCCCACCTGCGGGGAGAAGGGCGGCACTCTTCTTTCCGGAAGGGAATACTATATCAAGGAGATGGAGGTGCAATAGTGGAGAATATCAGACTCATCGAAGTCAAGGAGGAAATCCTGGCCGACAATATCAAACAAGCTGCAGAGATTCGGGAGCGCCTGCGCAAGACAAAAACAATGCTTTTGAACCTCATGTCTTCGCCAGGTTCAGGCAAAACCAGCCTGATTCTTCAAACGATTGCCAACCTAAAGGGCAGCTTGCGGCTGGGTGTGATCGAAGCTGATATTGATTCCATAGTTGATGCGGAAAAGGTTGCTGCCCGGGGCATTCCCGCCGTTCAACTAAGGACGGGAGGATTCTGCCATCTTGATGCCACTATGGTCACGCAGGGTATTGATGCCCTGGCTGTGAGTGATCTTGATCTCGTCATCATCGAAAACGTAGGGAATCTGGTCTGCCCCGCCGAGTTCGATACAGGCGCCCACAAAAACGTGATGATCCTGAGCGTTCCCGAGGGGGACGACAAACCCCTTAAGTATCCTCTAATGTTCTCCATCTGTGATTTACTGCTCATCAATAAAATTGATTATCTGTCTCTCAGCGATTTTAACATTGCGGCCTTGCGTAAACGAGTTCTGGCTTTGAATCCGGGCATCGCCATCATGGAGGTGTCCTGCAAAACAGGCTCAGGAATCGAAGGCTGGATCGATTGGTTGAAGAGAGAAGTTGAAGACTTCAGGGGGCTAAAATAGTCTTCATTGGGGAAACCAAATTTTTTAAATTAGGAACTAGATCGGGGAAGGTTCTAATTAAAAACCTTACCTTTTCGGTTTTTCCATCTGTTCGTTTTTTTACGTAGTTTCCCCCCCACAAAATATTACATGGACAATCAGTGCGCTCTTGTCCGCTATCTCGAAAAAACAAACGCACAGACATACCCCTTTACAAACATCAGAGGATCACACCGTTATGTTGCGGTTATTATTCCATTGACATGCAAATGAGTTCTTCTTATACTTTGTCCCAATAAATTGAAAAAACAAGTATATATATCCTTATAATACCCGGAGGCATTCAAGAATGGCGGAAACTATTTTGGCGATCGATGATGAAAAAATGAATAGGGAATTTTATCGGGGGCTTCTTAAATATAAAGGGTATAATGTTTTAAATGCAGAAAATGGGCAAGATGCCTTGGAAATATTGAGAAATTCGTCAGTTGATTTAGTTTTGTTGGACATTATGATGCCGGGAATATCCGGTTTTGATGTTTTGAAAAGTATACGCGAGAATAAGAAACTACAGTCTTTACCCGTCATTATTATTACAGCCCTGGCTGATAAGGGAAATCGCCTTAAAGGCCTGCAAATGGGCGCTGATGATTTCATCACAAAACCTTTCGATATTGATGAATTAGTTGTTAAAATAAGCTCTCAAATTAAACTCTCTTTTTTAAGAAATCAAATATTTGAAAAACGAAAATTATTGAATATCGTTGATAGGCTTGACGAGGGTATAATAATTACTGACAGTACGTTTACGCCCATTGCTACGAATTTTAAAGCAAAAGATTTTTTAGGAATGAAAGAAGAACCTGAAAATATTTTAACCCATTTAAAAAAAATGTTTAAAAAAGATATATATCCTTATCAAAACAGTAATTATTTTATTGTAAAAAGCCACGATGTGGGCAAGCCAGGCATATTTTCTTTAAATGTTCAGCCAGTACTTGATTCTTCTGAAAATATTGATTCATATGTTTTTATTATTCGAGATATTACATCTAATGCTGCCGTATTATTTGACTGGACTGACTCCCCTGAGCCATACAGGTTAGAATAAAAAAGAGTTTGTCAGATAGGCTATTATTGATGGTATTTACTCCATAAATATGATATGGAATAGGCGGATGTGGTCGACTGTAGATTCTGTAGCAAATAATCAGCGGCAACAGATAGATGATGGAAATACTGCAGCATCGCCGGATAGTCGGGTGCTGAACAGTGCAAATAAACATAAAATATTAGGAGAAACCGGCTTACTCGACTAAACAAAGCATATGATCAAAAGATGTACAACAAACCTTTTCTCTGGCTTCCGATGGCTATCGATAGCCTTGATGATTTCACTGCTGACAATGTTTCAGCATCAACCAGCCCTGGCCCTTTCCCTCGCGGAAAGTTCTAGCCCTGTCCCCGCCGCCGCAATGAAACTTGTTCAGTTCTGCGCTGATCCTAAAGCAGGGCTCGATGCCCAGGCCGTCGCTACCCTCGTGGATTATGTCCTCGGGCCTAAATCAAATAAGGAAGACGATCTCCCAAAACTCCAGGAAGCCCCTGGAGCCTATTATGAATTCGATACCAGGATCAACTTCTCCAGTTTCTTGAAGTACTCCTATAGTCACCAAATTCCATCGGTTCTCACGAGCCCATCTTCTCTGCGGTATTCCCTCTGGACCGGCCTTCAAGGGGAATCACAAAAAATGCCCAGTAGCTGGAAATTGGTCCCCGCCAGCCGGTGAGCCTTTCATCATTCGCGGATTAGAACGCGACGGTATCACTCCAGACCTTACCACCGGCGTCTACTATGAATACAATCTAAAAAGAACTCTCATCCTTCTCAACCATAATGGCCGGCAGGTGCTTATTTCCATTTCCAAACAGATCGATAAATCCGACGTCGGTAAAAAGGGCTTCATCCTGGGGAACGATGACGATTGGAATTACTATTATTCGGGCATACCCGGCTCGACCAAAGCAGGACTGGGCTGGATTAAATCCTACATCTATGACTATTTTTCGGTGGGAATTCATGTCGAGTCAAGCGCTTCGCCATCCATGGTCAGAAGCGGCATTTTTCAATGGCTTCGGGCTGGCTGGTCCGGGATCAATTTTGTCCAACCGGGGCATATCATCAAGGGAATGAAGCGATATGCCAAAAATTCAAAAACAATCCTGGAATCGCCAAACTTGCCCGCACCAAACCAGATAGTTTCGACTTATCAGCGGCTTTCAGCCTTACCAAAAAATGATTTGATTGAAAGATATACCGCCTTGCAGCAGGCTCGACAGTCCTTGGCCGTTCTAAGCGGTAAAATTGAAGCAAAAGAAATAAAAACACAAGACTCCTATGCCAGCACTCTTAAAGAGCAAATCATTGAAGAATTAATGCTGGAATATTTCAAGATTACCCTGGGCAAGTCATCCTTGCTAGGGAAAAAAGTCGTTTTGCGCAATTAATTAATCAGTCATTCCTTCTGGAAATTTCGGTGGGGGAGCAGTCTATTTCAGGCTTTTTTCCGATATGGAGCCAGGTCACACCGAAAGTGAGCGGATATTTTTCGACATTGACCATGCCCGTTTCTTCCATGATTTGGATAAATTTCTCCGGTGTCGGGAAATTCATGATGGAATCGGCCAGGTAATAGTAAGCAGCCGGGTTAGTCGAAAATATTTTGGCAAAAAGCGGGAGCAAATAATTCAAATAGATATAATACAAAAATTTAAAAAACCAATTACGGATAAAGGTCATCTCCAGCACCATCACCTGCCCATCCGGCACTGTGACTCGCAGCATTTCTTGCATCGCCCGCTTTTTATCCGGAATGTTTCGAATGCCGAAAGCAATTCCTGTAACATCAAAGGTATTATCATCAAAGGGAATATTTAAAGCATCTCCCTGCATCAACATTACTTTGTTTGTGAGGCCCATCTTTTCCACCTTCGCTTTTCCCGCCTGCACCATTTCGACTACTAAATCGATACCCGAAACGGTGATCTTGGGGTGTTTATTAACAACGTCAATTGCTAAATCACCTGTGCCGCAGGCAACGTCGAGATATCTGTTGGTCCTAAAAAAGTGCATCTTCCTTGCCGCAAAACGGCGCCAGGCAACATCGCGACGGAGGCTCAAAAGATGGTTTAAAAAATCATATTTACCTATAATTGTGGAGAATATTTCCTTGACCATCGCGATGCGAGCTTGATCGGTAATGGTATTTACCTGAGGATATTTCCGCCCTGCCGGTTTTCCCATCTACATACTTTCCTTTCCAAAAAAGACAAGAGTCCAGAGGCGGAAAATTGTCAAGCCTGCCTTTGGACTTTGAAAATTATAGAATAATATGGATTGCTCTATTTATTGATAGCATTTTCTTGAATCCGTGTCATTTTTGATTTTCCAGCCGTTGTTATCTATCATGATAAGCTCTCCGCATCCATTATATTAGGATCAATCAGGGACAGTCAAATTAAAAGCCTTACCTCTTCGGCCTTTCCGACGATTGTTTTAAAAACATTTTCGCAAATCTCCCTTTTGAATAAATAATAAATATTGTATAAAATATGATATAAAAAATAATTAACAAAACAGGTGAGGTTGATGAACATGCGGATACTGATAACGGGAAATCTTCCTGAAAATGTTATTTCACCTCTTAAAGAAAAATACCAGGTGGAAATGAATCAAGAAGACTGTCCCCTGGATCGTCAAGCGATTATTTCAGGTATAAAAGACAAACAGGGGCTTCTACCGATGCCCAGCGATTCCATTAACGAGGAAGTGCTGAATTGCGCTCCCCATTTAAAAATGATTGCCAATTTCGGCGTTGGTTACAACAACATCGACGTCCGGTTGGCTACGGCACGAGGTATCATGGTTTCCAACACACCCGGGGTATTGACCGATGCGACGGCGGAACTTGCTTTCGCCCTGATACTTTCCATTTCCCGGAGGATTGTCGAAGGTGACCGGATGGTAAGAGAAGGCCGTTTTAAATTCTGGGCACCGATGCTTTTTTTAGGCCGAGAAGTAACGGGTAAAACACTGGGAATTATCGGCATGGGTAAAATTGGCAAAGCCGTTGCCGTAAGGGCCAGGGCATTTGATATGCGAATTCTGTATCATAATCGAAAAAGAATTGCCCTCAAAGAGGAAAAAACCCTGAGGGCGGAATACGTAGATCTGAAAACACTTCTAAAAGAATCTGACTTTATCTCCCTTAATGTGCCTCTTACGGAAGAAACTAAACACCTTATCGGAAGAAATGAATTGTCAGTCATGAAGCCCACAGCTTTTCTAATCAACACATCCCGGGGTCCTGTGATTGATGAGAAAGCCCTGGTGGAAGTTCTAAGAGCAAGAAAAATTGGCGGCGCAGGTCTGGACGTTTATGAAAACGAGCCCTCCCTTACGCCCGGCCTAACGCAGCTTGACAATGTAATCCTTCTTCCTCATGTTGGAAGCGGCACTTTGGAAACGCGCATGAAAATAGGAACGCTTGCCGTGGAAAATTTAATTGCCGGGCTGGAGGGTCGAATGCCCCCCAACCTTGTCAATCCCGAAGTTCTAAAAATGCGAAGTAGTCTTTGAGAAGAAATCGAGGACAGTTACTCATATATTAGGGAATAGATTAGAAGGAAGTGAGGAGGTCTAAAGTGACTAAGCTCTATGATCTGAGTGTACCTACTGAAGATAGTCCCAGTGAGCCGGTTCCATTGAAAGTAGAGCACAAAGGGCATGAGGCAAGCCTGCCTATCATCGAATCAAAACTCGGTGGAAAAAAGGCCGATCTGGCCGACGGCCTTGGTTGGGCGGATGATGCCATTTCGTTGGGTTCGCATTCCGGCACGCATGTTGACGCCCCCTGGCATTACGCTCCTTTATCCGAAAATAAAAAAGCCCGGACTATAGATGAAATGCCGCTTGATTGGTTTTATCACGACGGTGTGATTCTTGATTTTAGGCACAAGCCGCAGGGGTCCGGAATTTCTGTCGCTGATATAAAAACCGCCTTAAAAAAGATAAACTATTCGCTCAAAGCGTGGGATATAGTTTTGATCCAGACCGGTGCGGACAAATTTTGGGGGAAACCCGAGTATGTCACAGCGGGCTGCGGCATGACACAAGAAGCGACTCTCTGGCTAATCGAACAAGGCTGCCGCGTGATGGGTATCGATGCCTGGGGATGGGACAGGCCATTTAATGCCATCAAAGAAGAATTTGATAAGACCCACAATAAAAATCTGTTGTGGACTGCCCATAAAGCAGGCATTAAAAAAGAATACTGTCATATAGAGAAATTGGCTAATTTGGATACTTTACCGAAACCGTACGGCTTTAAGCTGGCCTGCTTTCCTATCAAGCTAACAGGAGCAAGCGCCGGCTGGACAAGAGTTGTAGCTATATTCGAAAATGAGAGAGAGTAGGTAAGGTTCGGTCATATTTTTTTGCATTGCCTCTCAAATTCAGAAGAATCTTTTTGATGCGGCTCAAGAAGAAACTGGATCGCCCGATCAGGCGGGGTAATCCAGTGCCGGGAAAAATTATCCCGATTTAATATTTTTGGTGATTTTATTTTTTTAATTCTTTTTCTTTTTGCTTAATTTGTCGTTCTATATCTTTTATTTCTTTCAATATGGCCGGCACTCCTTTTGTATCTTTTCTTAGGGCCGCTTTTTCTTTTAATAAGTGATTATATGTTAGTGTTCCGAGCTGGCCGATTTTCTTTGCCATTTTGTGTTGTAGCGTTATAATTTCAACCTGGATAAGGCCTATTTCTCCCAATTCCTTCGCTATTTCATACGTTTTTTTTGAAAGTTCAATTCCCTTATCGAAAATGTCCTGGACTGTTTTTTTAATTACCATAACGCTTACTCCTTTCAAAATATTATAATATCTACATCAAGATTATTTCTTTTTCAAATGCGCCGGTTCGCCGTGGACACGGCCGCCGTCAATCACGAGCGTTTCTCCAGTGATGTAGCTTCCCGCTTTGGAGGCCAGAAAGACTATCGCACCTGCTATTTCTTCCGGTTCGCCGAGCCGCATCATGGGAATCTGAGCAATCGCTTTCTCATTAACCGCCGGGTTTTTCCATAAGGCTTCACTGAGACGTGTTTTGATGATTCCCGGTGCAATAGCATTCACTCTGATATTGTATTGTCCCCATTCCTTGGCCATAACCTGAGTGAGCATGATGACGGCGGCCTTGGTCACGGAATAAACTCCCAGTTCACCGGCTTTCAAACCGCCGATTGACGATGTATTGATGATACATCCTCCGCCTTGATCCTTCATAATTCTCGCTGCTAACTGGCTCAGAAACAAGATGCCTTTCAGATTGACATTCATAGTTATGTCATAAGTCTTTTCATCCTGATCCATAAGCGGGCCATTGTAAGGATTCGTTCCCGCGTTATTCATGAGAATATCGATCCTTCCGAATGCTTTCATGACCTGTTCGATCAACGCCTTGGAGTCTTCTATCTTGGCGTTGTGGGCTGCTACCGCCATCGACTTGACGCCCTTGGCTCTTATTTCTTCGGCCACAGGTTCAAGATCGGCAATTTTTCGACTGCTCACCACCACACTGGCGCCGGCATCGGCAAGGGCAAGAGCGCTGGCACGTCCTATGCCGCGGCTCCCGCCGGTTATCAGGGCTACTTTTCCTTCCAGGGAAAACTGTGAGAGATTCATGTTCTATTCCTTTCTTTGACTTTTTGTTGGCGAGTAATATAACATATCATAGTTAATACAGGGAAACAATACTGAAGAGACAGTCAATGGAAAGACGAAGTGATAAGCGCGTCTATTTTCCTTGCACGGTGGTGGAAAAGCGCACTTTAACAAAGCATTTTTTAGTAGACGTCTTTAAATTTTAGGTGTAATCGAAGGCGATTCGATTTAAAAACAAAAACAGGTGGAGGCTTAAAAAGGCGCCTGTCCAAAGAAAAAAATATCTCTTTTGCGTGATATTTTAGAAAAAATAAATACATTATATTTAAGGAGGATTGACAATGAGATTGAAAGACAAAGTGGCCATAGTGACTGGTTCCGGACGTGGCATCGGGGAAGGCATTGTTTTGCGCTTTGCTGAGGAAGGCGCAAAGTTAATCATCAATGATGTCAATGAAGCGGATGCAAAAGCTGTTGTGGAGAAAATAAAGTCCAAAGGCGGCAAGGCTGTGGCTGTCATCGGCAGTGTGGCCTCTCGGGAAGTAGTCCAGCGTATGGTGGATACGGCGATTAAGGAATTCGGTACCGTCGATATTATCGTCAACAACGCCGGCATTACCCGTGACGTCATTCTGCATAAGATGACGGACGAGCAGTGGGACCAGGTCATTGCCGTCAACCTGACCGGCGTGTTTTATGGGATCCAGTGCGCGGCACGGGTCATGCGGGAGAAAGGGTACGGGAAGATCATCAACATCTCTTCGACCAGCGCCTTGGGAAACGCAGGACAAATAAACTATGCCGCAACAAAGGCCGGCGTTATCGGGATGACCAAGACCGCCGCCAAGGAACTGGGGGCAAAGGGCGTTAATGTCAACGCAATAGCTCCGGGCATGATCTGGACGGATATGATGAAGAATATGCCCCCGGAGAGAATCCAACAAATGGATGCTATGCTGCCTTTCCTCGTTCCCATGAATCGCAAGGGATTACCTCTGGATGTCGCTAACCTGGCGCTGTTTCTAGCATCCGACGAGAGTTCATTCATCACCGGACAAATTATATTCTGCGACGGCGGGATGAAAATGTAAAATTAGGATTCGTAATACTGGAAGCACAGACAAGAAAAAGGCGGTTTGATACGATTATTATCAGCCGCCTTTTTCTTGTTCAGGAATAAATTAATACACCACTTATTGCGGCCATAATTTCATTGACATACAAGTGAGTTCTTCTTATACTTCTTCTTAAGTAAACAATCTTATCGGATATCAATTATATCGCTCTTGGATAAAGGCGTATAAGCCGGTGTTGGCGATGAGAGTTTAATCATGCTAATTTAAGGAGGCAAAAATGCTGGTAGTCGTTGCAGTCATGAAGGCAAAGGCGGGAATGGAGCAGGAGATGGAAAAAGCACTGAGAGGGATAATCCCCAAGGTGGAAGCGGAAAAAGGAACTCTTACATACACCCTGCACCGGGCGAAGAAAGAGCCGGGAAAGTTTCTCATGTATGAGAAGTATCCAGATAAGGAGGCGCTGAAAGAACACAGCTCAACTCCTCATTTTGCGGAGCTTTTCGGGAAAATTGGTCCCATGCTCGACGGTTCTCCGGTTATCGATATGTACGAGGATCTGGTCGGTATTAAGGAAAAAAAATAGAAAAAATATTTGTACGCGGCAATTTCCATAAAACATAAGGAGTAAGTGATATGGAAGGATGGACCGAGGATGAAATCAGGAACAAGGATCTGATGGCGCCGTGCGGCTTATACTGCGGTGCTTGCGGTGTGTACATCGCTACCCGGGATAAGAACGAAAAATTCAGAGAAGTCATGGGTAATCTCTATGGGACCAAACCGGAAGAGACCGTATGCCTGGGGTGCATGCAGCCGGAACCGCCAAAAGAGATATACGGGTACTGCAAGATGTGCTCGATACGGAATTGTGTCAGATCAAAAGGATTCTATTCATGCCATAAGTGTTCGGACTGGCCCTGTGACATGATCGAAAACTTCGGTTTCGCTACGGGAAGACGGGTGATGAAGAATTCTATCCCCGTTTGGCGCGAAAAGGTCTCTCTGCTCGGTGACGAGAAGGGCAGTGTTGAATGGGCGCGCTCGGTGTGCGAGCGTTACCATTGCCCTTCCTGCGGCAAGCCCCTGTTTAGAGGAGCGCAGCGTTGCCGGCACTGCAAGTCACCGGTGGCCGATGATCTGGACGGTTCGCTGTAAACAATCGACAGTAATTTCGTCTATGGAAACAATTTTCTTGAACCACCTTCACTATGCTGTGTGGCCTGTTTTTTTCATTGACTTGTAAATCCATTCTTCTTATACTTCCTGCCAGGTGTCGGGATAAATAGGGTTGCTAAGCAGTTAATTATTTTAAATTCAATAGCAAAATGAAAGGAGAAACATATGAGCAGTATTTATAAAGTGATTGAAATTATCGGCAGCAGTGAAAAATCATGGGAAGATGCCGCTAAAAAAGCTGTTGAACTGACGGCACAAAGTCTGGAGGACTTGAGAGTCGCCGAAGTAAAAGAACTTGATATGCGAATCGAAAAAGGAAAAGTTGTCGAATATCGGGCAAAATTGAGAGTATCTTTTAAATATAATCTTGGTAAGTAGTCTTTGCTAATTGCTCATTACTCTCTCTCCTGATCCGGTAGTGATTTCTTTTTCGAGTACTGTAAAGAGATCTCAGTTTTGGAAACTAAAAAGGTCTACTGTTGAGTTCTTCTCTAGGACTAATTGACTTGGGAGGATCGTATGGCAAAAAATGATTCCAGCAGAATAGGTATAATACTGCTTATCGTGGGTATCGGGCTTCTCCTTTGGGGTATTAATCTCTATGGTGCGTTCGGCAATAAATTCGCTAGAACTTTCACCGGAGCATCGACGAATGAAACCATGATCTTTTTGATTGCCGGTGCTGTCTGCACCGTATTGGGCGCGGTGATGCTTTATAAAAAATAGTGTGTGCGTCATTAATCCGTAGTAGTTATAAAACTGATATTTTTCCTAGACAGCAGTAACAACCAGTGAGCATTTTTACGCAAAAACGCCTTCACGGGTATATCATCTTTTATCTTTTACACTGAATGAGAATCATGCCCGGCATATCCACTGAACAGTTTTTTTAAGCTCTCATATTAATTGCTAGATCATAGAGACATCCCGATCACAATATTAATTCTTTTATTGCACATATATGCTTTGAACTGAAACATTTTCTGTTTTCCGAAATTACCGCCATTACCCGATATGTGCTGCAGCCATTATTCTATTGACATACAATTACAGTTTTCCTATAATTTAGGTAATCAAAAAAGTTATTATCAAATCAAACCTTTTAGACATTGCTCTATCGTTGTTAGAGCCGCTAAAGTATGCAGACAGATATCAAACAGGAAGAATCTATATCCCCCGAAATTCAGGAGGTGATGAGGAGCATTGTTTCAGCTATCCGCTCTGTAACGCTTTATCCGCCCAATAATCCGGTCTACTCGAGGTCGGTAAAAAAATCCTTTGAAGCTCTGGATAATTTTCTACGTAGAGAAGCAGAATATTATATAGGTGTATACAAGACCTATTTTGCCTTCAGGAAGGCGCCGCAGGGAAAAGACTCAGAGTTGAATATGCCTCTCGCGCAGGACCTCTTTGCAAAAGGGATTCGTGAGATCATATTTACCAGCGGATTGACGGAGGCAGAATTATTGGATCTCTATCAAGCTCTGGTTCTATCAGCTGATGAGCAGAATATGAGAAGCGGAATATCTTCAATCCTCTGGGAAAAGGGCGCATCGCACATCAAGGTGACTGAAGCAGGTCTTGATGAGGTGATTACAATCCAGCCAACTCGAGGCCAGGAGGATAAAACAACGGTTGAAACAGCAGGTTCCGCTGTCTTTTCGGAGGAATCTTCTGCAAAACAGCCAGGTTTCCTCGGACGTACTCTTGTTCTCGTTGACCTGGCGACCGATCCCGCTGGATTCAGCGCCAATATGGTCGAATTGGCAAAACAGACCAAAGCTGAGCATGAAACGATGGAAGACAGGCTCTTTGCCCTGTATAAAGAAGCGGGACGTACGCTTGTTCCCGGTGATCTGGCGGCCGATCCCGCTGGATTCAGCGCCAACATGATCGAATTGGCAAAACAGACCAAAACTGAGCATGAAACGATGGAAGACCGACTTTTTGCCCTGTATAAAGAAGCGGGAGGCAAGATAGATACGCAGGATCTTTCTCAGCGCGAAACCCTGTATGAAGGTCTGGCCAAGTCCGTCCTTGCTATTGATCCCCGTTACCGTAATGGATTTATTGCGGGCAAACTTTATGGCGAGCTTGATGCAGAAATGGCCGAAGAAGAAGACGCCAAAGCAGATCAACAGTTACCCAATGCGATTCATGAAGTTCAGACAGGACGTTTTTCTGATGCTTGGACTGTACAGCAGTTGGCAACACTCCTGAAAAAAACAACATCAAAACAGATTACATCCCCTATTCCGCCTAGCAATCCCGCAGAAATAGAAGCAATGCCTGTAGCACATGACCTCGTCACGTTTATCCAAGAGATGACTATGTATAGTACTGAAGATATGGAAGAACTCAAAGCGCTCGGCGATGCGGGAACGGAATTGGATACTGTAAAATCGTCCGTGCATACACTTATTTCTCTGATCCCACTGGTGAAGAATCCCCGGCATGCCGAGCCGGAAGAAAAGGACATTACTAATTTTTCCGGCGTTATCAATCAGTTGGAAAACATGTTTAATTATCTTATTAAGAAAAAAGATTATCAATACGCAACGCGCATCATTGATGCGTTTCATCTTCCGGTGGACACCGTTTTTCAACCGAGGATGATGGAAGCCCTGAAGAAGACTGCGGATAAGTCTTTCATCGTTGCGGTGATAGATGAAATGCGCAAGCATCCCAAGGACTCTCCTGAATACCATTCAGCTTATGTCTATTTATCCACCTTCGAACAGGAGTCTACGGAAGTTCTTTTAAAACTCCTGGCAGAAGAAAAAGGTAAGACACCGCGTATCTTCTATCTTGACTTGGTGAAGGAGATTGGTAAGAACCAAATGGCCTTACTCGGAAGTCATCTTTCCGATGCTCGCTGGTATTTTGTGCGTAACATCGTGAATATCCTTGGGGAAAGCAAGACGGATCAGGCTATTGCCTTTTTCAGAAGGGTTGCGGACCATGATAATATGCGGATAAGGCAGGAAGTGATTCACGGGCTGGTCAGTATCGGTGGGAAAAAAGCCGCCGTCATTTTAGCAAAATTTCTTAAGGATAAGGATGATGAAGTAAAAAAAACGGCTATCCGAGCGTTTTCCAGTTTTCCGGATATCAGCGCAGCAGAGGCAAAGCCTTTGGTGGATTTTCTTGATGACCAGCCGTTGAAGAAAAAAGAGCAAGGACTCACCATGGAAGCGATCAAAGTGTTGGGCAGGATTGGCGGTACTGACGCAGGGGAATATTTAAAAAGGTATACCGGCATCCGCTGGTGGAAATCGAGGAAATTACAAGAGGAACTCCGTGCTGCGGCGCTTTACGCCATAAGAGAGATAAAAAGGAGATACGGTAATGGCTGACGAGCAAAGCGATAGCCAGTCACAAGCGAAGCTGTCTTTTTTTGCCAAACAACAGCTGATTGAATCGGCCCGGACGACTTTTCAACTGTTCTCAGCTGTTCTAAAGAACGTGACACTTTATCCCGAAGAACATCCGATACTGCTGGCTGCGGCGGATAGGCTTCGGAATAAGATTGAAGAGCTGATGGCGGGTCGGGAAGAAGTTGCATTTTATCGGGTGAGGGGTGAACTGTTTTTTGAAACCCTTTCTGTGCCGATTGACCAGAGCCTTTCGCTAATGATGGAACAATTCGCTGCCAGAGGTATAGGCGGGATAGTTTTTAAACCGGAACTTGCATCAGCAGAACTTATTCATTTCGCCTGTGTGATGAGCAAAGAGTCAGCGCTTTCTGCCGGCAGCGAAGATATGAATACGCTTATAACGAAAGAAGGGATAACCCATATCGCACTTCACCGTGGGCTGCTTGTAAATAAACAAGCTGGAGGCGCCATCAAAGAGGCAAATAAAAAAGCTTCCGATGTTTTCAATGATACAATCGATGCTTTGAAAGAAGTTGTCCAAGCCGTTTATGCTGATCAGGCATCCGGCATGCGTGAAGTGAATGTCGTTATTGAGAGTATGGTTGATAACGTTCTGGACAATAGGGATGCTCTTATGGGTTTGACCAATATCAAGATGTACGATAAATACACCTTTGCTCATTCCGTCAACACGGCGATTCTAGCAGTTTCCCTGGGAACATATCTGTCCTTTGAAAAATCGCAGATAGCCATTCTGGGTGTTGCGGCGCTCATGCATGATGTCGGTAAAGTAACAATTCCCAACGAGATCATCAACAAACCGGGGAAGCTAACCGACGATGAGTGGAAGCAGGTTCAACGACATCCGATTGACGGAGCGCTGCTGCTTTCCAGTGTCCGCGGTGTATCCAAACTGGCTATGGTGGCGGCATTTGAACACCATCAGCATGGTGAGAAGGGTTACCCTGAAGTCGAAGGCAAATATAAAAGGCATCCGTTTTCACAAATCGTGTCGCTGGCCGATGCTTATGAAGCGATTACAGCTTCACGGGTTTACTACAGAGCTAAGATGACACCGGACAAGGCTATTAATATCCTTTTAAAGAATCGAGGAATTACTTCCGCACCGGTCCTTCTCCAGGCTTTTATTAACATGGTCGGTATTTTCCCCATCGGCACTCTCCTTAAACTTGATACGGGCGAGGTGGGGCTGGTTATGCATCAGACACGCGATCTTATGCGTCCTCGTGTTCTGATCCTTAACAAGTTTGACGGATCGGAAAAAGAAACTGGCGAAGTTGTAAGTCTTGTCGAAACTACGGGCGGAAACTACAAACGCTCCATTTCCGGCACCATTGATCCGAACATAGCAAACATAGATATAATAAAATATTTTGATTAGAGTTTTTTCTTCTACTTCAGCCCATTAAAAGAAAGTTCTGGATTATATTATCAGCCAATCTTTCGCTTTTGATTCAGCATTAGGACCGTCAAATACTCTGATATTTTCAGATCCCCTGCCGGAAAGAGCGAGAGAGGCTTCATATAGCATTTTCTTTATAGAATCCAAGCCGATTACAGCTGTTCTTTTCGAGAATGGTTTGTTAAATTTAAAAAATTCAATAAAATTTTTAACCGTCGCTTTATCAAAACTCATTTTATATACATTTGCTAAAAAGAGAATCGAACCGGGAGGATTTGGCAGGAGTAATTTCTTTGCCTCCTCTATATAGGGTGGTATATCTTCTTTTTTCATATTAGAAAAATTCACGTAAAGTATTTTTTTCCCATTATGCTCAGTAAATTCCGGTTTGACTAAAGGCATAATACGATCCCCCAGCATTATTTATTTCAATAAATACTGGTTATTTTAACAAGAGCCTGATTGCTTGTCAATACAATCATTTATATAGCTTTGTTAATTAAAAAGGTGTCGCCAAATTTTGTTAATTTTGAAGTCTGTTCTAAAAGCGTAGGAGAGTTAAGCCAATAGAGGTCAAGGAACGAAAACGTGTTCAACCAATCGGTTCAGCATTCTGGCACCTTTAACCTCTGTCTCAAAGAGCGGTGCAATGGCCCTTACTCTGTCTCCGAATATTTGCCATATTTCTGCCATATGCTCATCCTGCATCTGGACGCGATTACGGACAAACTCGACGGCATCTGAGCCAACCTGATCCTTTTGGATGACGCCGTTGACGATGACGCCCCCTACCGGAATTCCGAATTCATGAAACCAGTTGATGAACCTGGTGATAACGGCAATGGGCAGGCTCTCGGGCAATGTCACGAAAAAGAAGGCCGTGAGTTCATCATCCGTAAGGAGCTCTTTTGCATGGCCCATCCGGTCTTTGAAATCTAAAAGGTAATCCATGAGAGGATCTTTTTCCTGTTTTTTAGAAAAAGAAAGCAGTTCTCTCAGAGATTTCGCCTCCTCCCTGCTTTTCAGCATCTTCTCTACCCAGAGAGAGTAGACTTTAGACATTCCCAAAAGCCGCCTGGCATTTGCTGTCGGAGCAGTATCGAATACATAGAAATCGTATTCGTCCTTGAACATAATATCGATCATGTTCTCGAACATGGCCGATTCTTCAAAGGCCGGGTTCATGGTGGCCGACTCGATAAAATCTTCGGCCTTTGTCGTTATATCTGCAAATTTCAGAAACCAGTTAATCTTCTCTCGGATTTCTTTCTTGGATCGCTCAATGGTATCCTTCGTGTCGATCTCGAATGCATAGCACTTCTCTTCATCGCAGACACAGGCGACCTTTCCGAAGACGTCCTGCTCAAAGAGGTTGGAAAGGCTGTGAACGGGATTGGTCGAGGCCAGTAAGGTTTTTCTTCCCTGCTTTGCGGCCCATAGCGCGGCTGCTCCTGCCATGACTGTTTTCCCGACCCCTCCCTTGCCGCCGAAGAAGATGTATTTCATTTTGGGGTGATTCTCCAAATATTTCTTCATGCTGATAGTGATTTGATCCACCGTATTACTCCTTATCTCTACTATGAATATATCTATCCAAACATCGCTTTGGCCATCTTTTCAATCATCGGCCAGCCCCGTCACATCCCGTTCCATCTCGGGTACGGATGCCAATATCTGATTTCCAAAAGTAGTATCGATCACCTTCAAGTAATGTTCCTGCATGGTGAGACGATTCTTCAAATAGTCGGGAATAGTCTGATCCTTCAATTCCGGAGGCAAGACCCGGTTGATAATGTAGCCGCTCAACGGCACATCAAATTTGGCAAACAGCTCCGCTGCCTTCATGGTATCCTTGATTATCATCTCCTCGGCGGTGAGAACAAAGAAAAAGGCTGTCTTCTCTTTGTCGGTCAGAATGCTGGATGATTTGTTGATACGGTCTTTAATATACAGGAGTTCGTTGAGAATGGCATCTTCGTCGAGGGTCTTTCTGCCGACGGATTACGGCGGCCACCTGGTCGTATTCCCTCATCTGTTCCCGGAGACCTCGTGATTTTATCTATCCAGGCGTCATATACCGAGGCCATGCTGAGATAGTACAGGGCATGCCCGAGGGGTACAAGATCATAGATGTAATAGTCATAGCCACCCTGTGACGACGATATCGACGACTTCATCAAAGATGGCGCTCTCTTCCATGGCCGGCTCTGCAGCCGCGGCCTGGATGTAGCTTTCAATTTCCTCGGGAATCTTGTCCATCCCGTACATATCGAGGATCTTCTGGCGGATCTCCTGCTGGTATTCCTTTACGCGGCGGTCCGCGTCTATCTCCTGTGCATAGAGATTGGGCATGATCTCCGTCGGCCCTTTGCCGAAGATATCTCTCTTAAATATATCACTCAATGAGGCCTGGGGATCGACGGAAAATACAAGGACACGTTTCCCTTTCTTGGCCAGGTAAAAGGCTGTTGCCGCGGAAAAAGTCGTTTTCCCGAGCCCGCCCTTGCCGCCAAACATTATGTAACGCCTGTCCGGATACTGGTCGAATATCTTCTCTAATGAAATGGTAATCACCCCTTTCTATCAGGCTAAAGCGTCAGTCAGATCCTTTTCCCTCAGCATCCGTCTCTTCCAGGTGGAAATCTGAGGTACCACATACGGCAGCAGTCTCAACGAATAGTAGGGCGGCAATATGGGGACACCAAGCATATCTCCCATGGTAATGAGAATGAAAAGATGCTCCATGCTTGCCCTTGTCTTCAGAGGCAAATCGAGCCGAATCATGGGCGGCAACGCCATACGCAAACTCCTTGATCGCCTGAAAAAATCCACCTTTCTCTTTCTTCCGACATAAATACTTTCTCCTTTAATAATGTTGAAAAAGCTCGCTTCAACAACATTTTCCCCAGAATGCCATTTGAGTCGGGCCATCTAATGATTCTGCTATGCAGAAGCAGGTTTCGCCTGCAGCCTTAATATTTCTATAACGCTTAAAAGCCTTGAATCCTTCAACTACCCAGTATTATCGCAGCTATGACCAGGAAGAACCCAACAACGCCCATCAAGGTATTTCCTATCAGCGCCTCTCCCGTGACTGCCCCAGAGAATACTTTATTGCAAGAGATTATAGGAGGTATAAGACTAGGGCCGCGATGGTTGTTATAAACATGAAGATCATCGGGTAAAAGGCCCATGCATAGGGCTTACCCTCGGACATCAGATAAGCCGTGACCAGCATCAGGGCCAGGGATGCCATCAACTGATTTGCTCCGCCAAAGAGCACCCAGAGATATTGCCACCACCCGGTCAGAACGACGGTGATACCGAGTATGCTGGCAATGATGGTCCCGACATGGGCGTTCTTAAAGATCGGGCTGATATCGCCCAACAGTTCCGAAGTAGCTATCCTCATAAACCGGATGACCAGTTGCATGATCGTGATGGCCAAAACGATCATCATCACGCTGCCGTAGGACCGCCCGATATCTCGACCGGCATGCCCAATGCCCCCAGAAATTTGGATACGCCTGCTGCAAAGACGGCTCCCGGGACCCTTCGCTATCGCCGCTCCATATTCGGCGGGGGATGCGTAAATCGTTCCCGCTATGATCAATGCGAATAAGGCAAGCATCATTTCCACAAACATAACTCCACCCCCAACAGGACGGGCATCCAGTTCATTTTCCAGTTGTCGGGCCGTGCCTGAACTGGAGACGATGCTGTGCCACCCGGATATCGCCCCGCAGGCGATGGTCACGAACATAATAGGCCAGAGCGGGCCAATTTTTATCGTGAAAGCCGGTGTAAGCAGGAAGCGTAAAATCAGGATGGAGTACAAAGATCCCTACAATCCCGAAGAGATAGCCCGAGAAAAACAATGTACGACGCGACATAATTGATCGGCAGTGCAAATCTCCAGATGGGTAAAACGGCTGCAAAGTAGCAAAAGACAAAGGCGACAACCGCCCATAAAGGTCGACTGTTTGCAAGCATCTGTCCGATTATTGTATCTGGAAGGCGCAATGGTTCCCAGCCATATGCCGCACAAAGCAATAACAACGGTAACGACTGTCGTCAAAATGATATCTTTTTTCCAGCGATAGATCATCTGTCCTGCCAGAACTCCGCCGATGGTCAGTAAAAGCCAGGCCATGGGAGATGCCTTCAGGCCAATGGCAGTACTGACAACTACATTGCCGAAAGCCCCGGCGATGAGAAGTAGATAGAAATAGATGAAAGATAGAAGAATGATCCTTGCTCTCGGGGAGATCAACTTGTGACTCAAGCCGCCGAATGATGCACCGTCGTTGCGCATGGCGATCATCGCACTGGAGTAGTCCTGGACCCAGCCGATGAAAAAAGCACCCCCCAGAATCCAGATCAACGCAGGCAGCCATCCCCACTGGATCGCAATAATCGGTCCTATTATCGGTGCTGCACCCGCAATCGACTTGAACTGGTAGCCAAAGAGGATATTTTTGTTGGTGGGCATAAACTCTACCCCGTCCATGTACATCATGGCCGGAGTAGCCCTTTTCGGATCGGCCTTCATGATCTTTGAATCAATGTACTTTGCATAGACACGATAACCAAGAAAAGCTACAATAAAACCTAATATTAAAACAAATACTGAATTCATGTTTTACCCTCCTTGAAGATAAGATTTTGAATTATTTTAAAAAAGGCCCCCTTTCTTCTTCAATTTAATGTAACATGATTTCTAAAAAACCAACTTAATATACAATATTATTTTTTAGATTCAAGTAATATTTTACACTAGGCATAATGGAGATGTTTCTGTTTATTGATAAAATCTTTTGCGTCCAAGTCATTTCTCAATTCCCGCCTCCTGATTTTTTTCATACCTAAGATGTTTTATTAACGACACATTTAATCGGTTTTTTTATGTAGATTTCCTCGCTCTGGCGTCCTTCCTGTAATTCAGCGACCCGTGTCCGGGCGATCGAGCATCTTTTTGTACCGTAGGGAGTAGGGTGTAAAATGACTAACTTTAGAAGGGGTGCCGGTAATGTACCCCAAATTCCTCCGAATTCGGAATTAAGCAATTGCCAACAAAGATAGTGGTTTGATCGGAAGCGCATTCCCATAAGAAGAGCGCATAATAAATAGGAACTTACATTGCCGAGAATTTTCGCCAATATGGCGAAAACTTCCTTTGGAACTGGAATCAGAGATTCACCCGAACCGGCAGGATAACTGTTGTGATGCCCTCCCACTGTAGGCGCCTCTGGATGGCGAAGGCCGTCTCGTTGTGGAGAATTCTCTGGAAGGGATTCTCTTGGCGGAAGACCAGCTTTCCCGTAAAAACTGACGATTTAGGAAACTCCTGGACAATATTCTGGCAGAGGTTGGTCGCCACTTCTACGACATCTGTTCCTACGTCCATGCGATAATCAGCGGCATACCCATAGGAACGGGCCAGTTTGACGTATTTTGCGAGTTGCTCCGCGATCGATGCCTTCAGGGCCTCAATCTCCGCTGCACCCTTAAAGGCGCCGGAATCAATCTCCGCCACGGATACAAAGATAAAATTACGATAGAGCTTGGGAAATTCCCGAAAAACGGAAAGCCAGGAGTGAAGGCCGAACCCGTTATAACCGCTTACCAGAATAATGGCCGTCCGTTCATTCGTATTAAGTGGCTCCTCATTAGGAACGTGCCCGGATGGAATTGACGACAGGATTTCTTCAAGCTGACGCACGCCATTGCGCACTTTCCGGTAATGACGCCGGATCAGATAGCACAATCCAATCAGAGCCGATGTGATGACCAGGGTAACCCATCCCCCTTCACCGAACTTCTCATAAACCGTTACGATCAATATGGTCACACAGAGAATCAAGCCAATGAGATGAATAACGATATGCCTTGACCAATTCTTGTCCTTATTCCGGTTCTGGAAAAAAAACTTCGCCATGCCGAATTGAGACAAAGAGAAGGTAAGAAAAACGTTGATTGAATACATGATGACGAGGGCTGATACTGAACCATTGGTATAGAAAAGCACCGCCAGGGAAGCCGCTCCCATGAGGAGAACGCCGTTCTGCATGGTGAGGCGTTCCGAGAGAGCCGAAAAACGCCGGGGAAACCAGGAATCGACGGCCATATTGGCCATGACCCTCGGGCCGTCGATATAACCGGCCTGGGCGCCGACCACGAGAAGGGCACCTTCCGAAAGAAGGGTAATAAAAGCCAAGATGCCGCCCAATGGCCATCCGCTGAAGGTTCTGTCTGCCAGGATGGCATTCAGGGTTCTACCCTCTACGGGTGTAATGGAAAATAGAGCATAACAGAAAAGAAGGCCGGAAGCGGTGACAGCAAGTGATACAGCCAGATATACCATGGTGCGTTTACCCGTCTGCACCCTTGGCTCCCGCATGACATTCATGGCGTTGGAAACGGCCTCGATTCCCGTATATGTTCCACCGCCCATGGAGAACGCCCGCAGAAAAATCGCTAAAATTCCTATAAAACCAATGGTCGAGAGATCTTGATTCACACTTCCGTGGTATTTTTCCAAAACTGGCCCGATTTCGCCCAGATGGGTTCCCAGACCATAGCCGATGAGGAGAATATGAGTGATCACAAATACGATGAATATGGGTGCGAGAAAAGTGATGGATTCCTTTGCCCCGCGAAGATTCAAAACAACGAGAAGGATAATCAATCCCACGACAAAGGGCATCTTATAATGCAAAAAGGCGGGGGGAAGGTAACTGAAGATAGCATCACCGCAGCAGGCAAGGGAAACAGTGATGGTCAGGATATAGTCCACGAGTAAGGCCGACCCGGCAACAACGCCTGCTTTGCCGCCGATCGTATGGGTGGCGACAATATACCCGCCGCCACCGTGGGGAAAGTGTTCAATGATGCGGGAATAGGCGTAGGCAATAATGAACACCGTAAACGCTGTGGCAATAGCAATAAAAATAGCCAGGTAGGTATGGGATCCCAGAGCCTTGAAGGCTTCTTCCGGCCCATAGGAGGACGATGACAAACCGTCAGCACCAAGGCCGATCCATGCCAGAATCGGGATCAGAGAAATTTTGTGAAAGAGGGACGGCTCATGGATATTCCGCGGCGCGCCAATAAAGCGATGTCTTATGCGCTCAAAAAACTTTCGTTCCGGCTTGTTATCAGAGATATTCATACAATGGGATTGTCTATATGAACACCATCGGCAACGTATCCGCAGAGGAAACCATGCTTGGCATTTAACTGCGTTCCCTTCTCGTCGTATATGCCGATCGCAAAATGCCTAGCAACGATCTGCAAATGGACGGTCTTGCCATCCGCCATCTTAATCTGAATCGGTTTACACATACTTGGCAAGCCTTCTTCATTGTTGCCTTTGATATAAAGCTCATATTCCCCCGGCTCCAAATCGATCGTATTGGTCTTCAGGGGCAGTATGGTACCCCGATCCTGACCATTGAGTAAAATTGTATAATCGTCGCTGCGACTGAGATTCGAAAAAATAATTTTTGATGCCATAATATTCTGTGAATACGGCTCCTTAAACGTTTTTCTTTAATCGTCAATTTGTTTTTTTACATTGCATTAAGGAGAATTGCAAGGCATTTGATACAACATGGATTTTGCTTAGAGAATAATCTTCTGCCAGTCACGGCAATTAAAAAAATATCTACAAATTTAGGACATAGTAATAAAGTCTCGCAAATTTTTGTATCGAAGCGCTCCTGGCACTTCTTCAGTTTAAACGATTTAGCGGGTTGTATTAGTCGTGCTTTAAACACTACCAGAAAATCCCGGCACCGGCTGTCGTTACGCAGTCGGTTCTGCTGTTGTTACTGCTTTGGGTAACCAACACCTTTGAGCGCGCCCTGAATCTCCCCGAGTACTGCCGGGTCTTCTATTGTTGATGGCACATTATATTCTTTTCCATCCGCAATCTTGCGCATAGTCGAGCGTAAAATTTTACCACTTCGCGTTTTTGGAAGCCGGGCAACAATTGCAATATCCTTAAGACAGGCCAACGCGCCGATCTGATCGCGTATCATCCCGACAATTTCTTTCTGAATATCTGCATTGTTTCTTAAAACACCTGCTTTTAATACAGCAAAACCGACGGGTACCTGCCCCTTAAGCTGATCGTCAACACCTATGACCGCACATTCGGCAACATCGGGGTGCTTGGCAACGACTTCCTCCATTCCGCCGGTCGATAGCCTGTGGCCGGCAACGTTAATTATATCATCGACACGCCCCATTATATAAATGTATCCGTCCTCATCTTTGAAACCTCCATCCCCTGTTGAATAGCATCCTTGAAATGTCCGCAGGTACGAGGAAACATAAGAGTCATCCTTCTCCCAGAGCGTAGTCAGACAGCCTGGCGGCAACGGCAACTTTATCGCAATTGTGCCTTCCGTTCCGTTCGGCAGCTCCTCAGCATTCTCATCAAGCACTTTGACATTATAACCCGGCACAGGCTTTGTAGGCGAACCGGCCTTTACCGGCAACTGCTCAATGCCCATACAGTTCGCGGCAATCGCCCAGCCTGTCTCGGTCTGCCACCAGTGGTCAATGACAGGGATATTCAGAAAATTTGAAGCCCAGTGATATGTATCCGGGTCGAGCCTCTCACCCGCAAGGAAAAGATATTTAAGGCAGGAGATGTCATATTTCTTAATGAAAGATCCGGATGGATCTTCCTTCTTTATCGCACGAAATGCGGTAGGAGCGGTGAATAGAACCTTGACATTATGTTCATTAATCACGCGCCAGAAAGCGCCGGGATCAGGTGTTCCCACCGGTTTACCCTCGTACATGATTGTCGTGGCACCATAAAGAAGCGGCGCATAGACAATATATGAATGACCTACAACCCAGCCTACATCTGACGCTGCCCAATAGACATCACCGGGTTCGATTCCGTAAATGTTCTTCATGCTCCACATCAATGCTACGGCATGACCGCCGTTGTCCCTCACAACACCCTTAGGGATTCCTGTTGTGCCTGATGTATAAAGTATATAAAGCGGGTCGGTTGCCCTACCGTAACGCATCCCACAGGCTTCACACCCTGCAGAGCTTCTTGCCAATCCACATCTCTGCCGGGAATCAATTCGGCCTTAACCTGCGGACGTTGGAAAATAAAACATTTTTCAGGTTTGTGTGTAGAAAGCTCTATTGCTTTGTCCAGAAGCGGCTTGTAGGCAATAGCGCCTTTCGGCTCAATACCGCATGTTGCAGAAAGTACGACCTTCGGCTTGGCATCATCGATTCTTACTGCCAGTTCGTTCGGTGCAAATCCGCCGAACACAACCGAATGAATAGCTCCTATCCTGGCGCAGGCGAGCATGGCGAAAAGTGTTTCCGGAATCATGGGCATGTAAATGATTACGCGGTCGCCCTTTTCGATACCAGATTTTTTAAGCATACCGGCAACAAGCGAAACATCGGCAAGAAGTTCACCATATGTTATTTTTTTTACAATACCTGTTAAGGGACTGTCATAAATGATTGCAACCTGATCTTTCCTGCCGCTTTCGATATGCCTGTCAATTGCATTATAGCAGGTGTTCATTTCCGCACCTTCAAACCACCTATAAAATTCCGGCTTGGGGCTGGAAACAACACTATCCCATTTCTTAACCCAGGAAACAGCTTCGGCGGCATCTGCCCAGAATCCATCCGGATCACTCATTGAACGGCTGTATGCCTCATCATAAGAATAGTATTTCATTATTAACCCTCCCACATAAAAAAGACTGTAAGCTTATAAGTCAGCTTGCCTTGGTATTTCAAGTGAAAATGTAGAGAAAGTGATTTTTTAAAATTGCCCGATTAATAAATTGACTGGAATATGTTGTTAATTAGCTTTTTATCATAAGGGTTTGGGGACGTCTGTTCCTGTGCAGCAATTAAGAAAGAAAGACAATAGATCAGGAAAAAAATCGCGGATAATTTTAATTAAAGACCTTGGCTGTTCCAACTTTACGGTTGGAGGTTATTTTTTGTACCGAAGATATTCCCGGCCAAGTTCTTTATTGATAACACACTCAGCCGGTTTGTTTTTTGTGTAATTTCCTTGACATACAAAGTCGTTCATTTTATACTCCCACATCAAAATTAAATGTCTTATTAAACGAACATATTTGGAATAGAGAATTAAAAAAAATTATCAACTTTTTGAAGATTTTTTTAAGAATATATTATTAACGGAAAAGATTTCGCAGGGTCGGCGGAATAGGACTTTTCAATCGAAAAGAATTATTGGTAAGGCAACATTTGTTAGCATAATCGAGTAAACTTACAAACACAAAACAATGAAAGGGGGTATATCATTTTGCAACGTAATATTTTTGTTTTATACTTCTTAATAGTTGCAGTCTGCATACCGGCAGCCGGCTTTGCAATGGGCTTAAACGCCGAGGCTCAACCGCCGTCCGCAGTGCAAGGTGAGGTGCAGCAACTACCGGCTGAGGAATATATTCCTGAAGGCGATCCGACACCACCTCCTCCTCTCGCTGTCAGAGATCCCCAACTTGTAGTTGTTCCAAGCGGCGAAGCCCAGGTTTATATGGTGCCCAACATGGTCGGTGTATATTTTTACGGCGGCTCATGGTACAGGTTCCATCATGGAGTATGGTTCAGGGCAGGAATTTACAGTGATCCTTGGGTTCTCGTAGCTCCAGCTATTGTCCCAAGCTTCGTGATTGGTATTTCACCTGCATATGCACTTTATCTGCCACCGACTTACCATAGGATTCATTACCGTGATTTCCATTCGCACTGGCGCACATGGGATCGTGAACGTCATTGGCATAGATATGACTGGTACCGCCATGAGCAAAGGATTGATGTAAGAAGAGAGCGGGAACGTCATTCTCATGCTAGAATGGAAAAAGAACGCCATGTAAGGAATGAAAGGATTAAAGAGAGGGAGCGTCATCCGCAGAGGATCGAGCATAAAGGGCCGCAGAGAACCGGGGAAGTGAAGGGACAGAAGCCCGGTCCGGTAGGTCAGCAGAGAACCGGTCAGGTAAGTAAGCAGAAGTCCACTCCAGTGGGTCAGCAGAAAACTGGTCAGGTAGTACAGCAGAAGCCCGCTCCGGTGGGTCAGCAGAGAACCGGTCAGGTAAGTAAGCAGCCGAGGCAGCAGCAACCGCCAAAGCAGCGGCAGCAAAAGCAGCAGCAAAAGGACGACAAACAATATCCAAAATAATAGCAGTAGCTATGTTGCACGCGATACAAGAAAGGGCACCGGAAAGGTGCCCTTTCTTGTTGATAGAGAGGAAGATCAGGAAAGATATGGTCAAATCTTTACAATTGGCGACATAAAGAAAACAATTTTATAGAGCAGCCTAATTATTTCGATGCGCTTGAAGAGTTGGATTCCCTCGGTATTCCTGGCCAAGTTCTTTATTAACGATGCACTCAACCGGTTTATTTTTTAAGTAGTTTCCCTGACACAATTTGTTACATGAGTTACATATCACAACACTGCTAGCGATTCTTTTTTCGGCTTTCAAAGGCCTTAAATAATCTTCAAATGTTTAAATCATTCAAGCTTCTCTAACGACCATAAATGATTGGAAACTCGACGAATGACGCATGAGCGGTGTCCCGCATCAGGCGAATCTTCGGCATCGGGTCTAGCACCGGCGTCTCAAAGTTGTCGGCATCGGCACAGGTGACGGTGATACGGATGCGATTGCCCGCACGGAAAAGGTATGAAATTGGCAGGAGATCAAACACCAGTTCGACCGGCTTGCCGGCCGGGACCGGCGCCAAATCGCTTTTGTAATGGCGGTGGTAAGGCAGTCCGAGATTGTTGAAAGGAGCTTTGCTTAAAACGCGGTGCGACGCCCGCAGGTTGCCCTCGGTGAGGTAGGTCGATCGGCTGCTGTCCACCTCTTCGAGGTAGACAAAGAAATCCATGTCTGGGGCATTGGTAGTAAACCATAGATGCACAACAGGATGGCCGGTGAGTTCCATATCCGATTCCAGTGGTGGGGTAGTGTAGGTTAAAGCCTTTTCGTCGTTAGTCCTCATATTGGGGTAGTTGCGTGGCCAATTGACAGCATACCATCGGGAATACTTGCCGCTCGTTGTCGAATAGTCTACCGTGTAGGCATCGGTGGCATCCTTGTGGCCTGGGGCTTGCGGGTGCAGAAGACCGTCATTGACTGAGACAACGCTGTCGGTCTTCCCCTCGTCGAAGTAGAATCGCGTCAGTTTTTGATTTGCCAGCGGCCACTGGGTAGCTGTCTGCCAGGCATCCTTCTTCGACGCGCCTATAGTATAGTAGTAAATAGACGGTTCATTCATGATGCCATTGTCAATGCCCTTCAGCCAGTAGTCGAACCAGCGGTGCACTTCAGCACCATAGTCAAGATCGAATTGGTTTTTTTCCACCTCGCTGTGATCCGCGGGGCGGACGAGCAAACGCCTGGGTACGGTCAGGTTAACATACCAGAGAAACATGTCGCGCGCACCCGAAAACAGGTCATACCAGCCGGTCGTCATGTAGACCGGGATACCCGATTGATTGATCCGGTCAAGGAGGGGGTAGAGATTGGCAGGCCCCTCCCAGACTTTATTTCCATCAGAGGTGGTACTATCGCGGAAGGGGAATGGTCTAAGCCAATTCTCCGACTGCCTTCCAAGCGTCAAACCAATGCGCTCTTTGTGGGCCCGGGCAAGTAATGATCCATCTTTGTCACTATCCACCGGAGTCGGCACCCGTTCAAGAAAGGATGTCGACCAAGAGAAAAAGGAGGCGAAGGTTTTGTTATAGACTCCGCCTGGGTAGCTTATAGAGTTGTACATTTCGAAGCCGCTTGAAGTGGGAAAGATGGCTTTCAAATGTGGATTGCCGGTAGCCGCAGCCGCAAACTGGATCATCGCCTGAAAGGAGTCTCCATACATGCCGATGTTGCCGTTGCACCAACCTTGGGCCGCGATCCAGTCCAGGATTTCGTTGACCTCTTTAGCGCCTACCTTGAACGACGCATTCATAATTCCAAAAGATGCACCTGTCCCCGGCCTTTCGACCACGATGACGACGTAGCCATGGTTGAGCATGTTTTCGAGATATTTTGTTCTGAAGACCGGATCCATTAGGGTTCCTCGCTTGTCAAACCAGTAGCGGACCCGAAGATAGGCCTTTTCTTTCCAACCGAGGTTAAACAGGCCAGCGATAATGTTTTTGCCATATTTATCAAAAATGGTAAAGGTGCGCAGATAAGGCGTGTACTTGAAAAGTACGGGCAACGGTTTGTTGGCCGGGATCCCCTTCTTGGTCGGGAGAATCAGGTCGTAAGCCAATCGCGTCCCATTGGATAACGTTAGATAGGCAGAACGGCGTTCGTTGCCATCGTAAACCGCTTCCGAATAGCCTTGATATTTGCCAAAATGCGATATTTTCTCCCGTCCAGCCTGTATCTTAAAGAGAGAAAAGAGCATGATTAACACAACAACTACGATAAGAGAAACTAATATCACTATACTCTTTGAGTTCTTCATGGTGATCTCCACAAATGTTTAAATTGGTTCGCCAGTGCGTACTAGAACAACGGAACCGATGGTCAATAGCCATCTGCTCTACCGATTGAACTAGCGCGTAATATGAAATTAGCGGCAATCCATGCAAACAGCCAGTTCTTTAAGCGGGACTCCGGTTATCTTACTGATGTATTTCAACTGATCAACGGGTGCAAAATAGCGGCCGCAAACGTCACAGGTTTTCATCTTAAATGTGCGTCCCCAAATTATTCTCTTATCTTCAGTTGTTTCCATTTCAATATGACCTGTTGGGCAAATGAAGGCGCACGCGCCGCAGCCGATGCAGACTGTCGATTCTTCATTATAAGGGGGGCCGACCATCTTCTGCGAGCCGCGGCAGGATAGACCGATCGCACTGACACCGACAACTTCTTCGCAAACACGCACGCAGGAACGGCAGAGAATACATTTGCCTTTATCCTTATCCAAAGTAAATCGGGATTGAGGCGTTACACCAAGTTTTTTGGCCAAGTCGGCAATAACATCGGATTCAGGATTTCTGGCTAATAACAATTCCAGCACTAAACGGCGTACATTTAAGACCCGCTCATTTTTTGTTTCCACTACAATGCCTTCTTCCACCGGATATAGACAGGAAGTTACTATTTTGGTTCTATTTCCCTTTTTCACTTCCACTACGCAAAGCCTGCAGGCACCTGAACGGGAGACTGACTCATGAGCGCAAAGAGTCGGTATATCAATGCCCGCGGCACGGGCAGCTTCCAAAATCATAGTGTCTTTTTGGGCCGTTATTTTTTTGCCGTCAATAATCAAATTTACCATTTTATTTCCTACCTTTATTCAACGGTTATTGCATCAAATTTACAGCTTTCCATACAAATGCCGCATTTAATACATTTTTTCTGGTTGATCTTGTGCGCCTTTTTCTTTTCTCCTGAAATACATTCCGTAGGACACTTCTTCGCACAAACACCGCAACCGGTACACTTTTTTGCGCTGATCTCATAGCGAATCAGGGCGCGACAAACACCAGCCGGACAACATTTTTCCTGAATATGCGCATCATACTCTTCGCGAAAATATTTAATCGTGCTCAGCACCGGATTCGGAGCACTGCCGCCTAAGGCACAAAGCGAACCATCCTTAATTCCTTTAGCCATCAACTCCAGTAATTCAACATCGCCCTGCCTTCCTTTACCGGCACAAATATCATGCAAAATATCATTCATGCGGCGAACTCCCTCGCGACAGGGCGTACACTTGCCGCAGGATTCGGAAACCAGAAATTCTATAAAGTATCGGGCCAGATCAACCATGCAGGTCTTTTCATCCATGACGATCATGCCGCCGGAACCCATCATGGAGCCGGCTTCCCAAAGCGCATCAAAATCGACGGATAGATTCATCATTGCTGCCGGAATAGCAACCACCGGAAGGACCACCTGTTTGAACTGCCTTAAAAGCTTTACCACCGGGAATGCCGCCGCCGATATCGTAAATAATATCTTTTAAGGGAATACCCATCGGCACTTCCACCAGTCCGATGTTGTTGATTTTCCCGACCAGAGAGAAGACCTTTGTACCTGTGCTGTGCGGCACACCGATTTCGGAGAACCATTTGCCGCCACGGGTTATTATTACCGGCACGTTTACCCATGTCTCTACGTTATTTAAATTGGTACGGCCGATCCCAGAGGCCATGTTCCACCGTATGAATATACTTGGCGCGCGGTTCACCGGCTTTCCCTTCCAGCGAAGCCATGAGCGCTGTGGATTCACCGCAAACAAATGCTCCCGCACCTTTGCTGATCTTAATATCGAAATTAAAGTTTGTGTCGAAAATGTTTTTGCCTAAAAGACCTAGACTGCGGGCTTCTTCAATGGCTGTGGCAAGATTGGCGACAGCCAGGGGATATTCATTGCGCACATAAATGAAACCTTCCTGCGCGCCGATAGCATAAGCACCGATGACCATACCTTCGATGACGCTGTGCGGATCACCTTCCATTACGCTGCGGTCCATATAAGCGCCCGGATCGCCTTCATCACCATTACAAATCACGTATTTGGTTTCGCCCGGAGCGCTGCGGCAGCTCTGCCATTTCTTTCCTGCGGGAAATCCGCCGCCGCCGCGGCCGCGCAGACCGGATTTAATTACATCCTCGACGATGGCATCGGAAGTCATTGTACGGAGAGCTTTTTGCAGAGCAAAGTAGCCGCCGCGGGCAATATATTCTTCAATGTTTTCCGGATCGATTATTCCGCAGTTTCTCGTCACAATCTTAACTTGCTTTTTGTAAAAGGGGAGTTCGCTAATTTTAGGCACATCCTTCAAATATTCCGGTATTGCGCCCACCAGGTAATGTTTCACTTCTCCCGTTATGATGACGTCTTCTTCATCGATGCGATAAAGCGGCTTAATTTTATCGACGTTACCTTTGATGATCTGATCAATGAGTTGCGGCACTTTGGCCGGAGTCATTTTTCCGTAAGAAAGGCGCGGCTTGTCTTTTTCAATCACATCAACCAGCGGTTCAATAAAATCCATGCCCATTGAGCCGGTTTTAGCTAAGATATAAGAAAGTTTTCTTTTCTTAATTTCCTCATCGAGGGCTGTATAGACTTTGTCCGCGCCGGAAGCAATGCCGCTCGTTGCCATGCCGACAACTATTTTTACACCGTCGGGGAAAAGAGATTTTAAACCTTTCTCCCCGGCTTTTTTCAAATCGTCAATTGTGCTGATTTTTTTCACTTTCTCACCCCTGTTTTCTATAATTTCCTAATATCTTGGGAATTTTATCCTGTGTGAGATATGGATGAATATCGCCGCCAATCCGCACAACCGGCGCCAAAGAACAGCACCCGAGACACCGTACCTCTTCCAGGGAAAACATATTGTCCTTTGTCGTTTCGCCGCATTCAATTGCCAAATCTCTTTTGAGCCTGTCCATCAAATTAAACGCACCCTGCACATGGCAGGCAGTTCCGGCACAAACTTCTATTAAATACTTGCCGCGGGGATTCAAACTAAAGGTATTATAAAAAGTTGCCACTTCGTAAATGCGGCTGGCTGGAATTTCCATTTCTTCATTAACGGTTGCGAGCGCATCTTTAGGCAGGTAATTATATTGTCCTTGAATATCCTGCAAAACAGCAATTAAGGAACTCTTGTCCCGATTATGTTTTTTTATTATTTCTTTTGTTTTTGCCTCTAATAGTAGTATGTGGCTTTTTTCATGCGTAAATCACCTCAGAATTTTTCAGGGTTTCCTCGCTATATCAATCCCATGCTTTAAGACATTTGACTTTGTCCAAAAGTTTTTTGTATTCGCTTTCTACTCTTTCCTGAATCATTTTGATTTCGTCTTCTCCCAAATGACGGAAACGTCCCTGTGCTTTGAAATAATCTTTAATCGGCTTTAATTTTTTCGGCATTTCCGCGGAAATCTTATACTTGCCGTTTTCTACTTCATACAGGGGAAATATGCCGGTTTCCACAACCAGGCGTCCCAAAGCGATAGTCAAATGCGAAGGAGAGCGCCATCCGGTCGGACATACGGAGAAACAATGGATATAAGAAGGTCCTTTGATCTTTTTGGCCTTTTCCACTCTTGCGGATAAAATCAAGCGGGTAACTGGGACAGGCGGTGGCCACATAAGGAATATTGTGGGCAACCATTATTTCCGGCATGTTCTTTTTCCATGTTTTCTGTCCGAAACTTATTTTCCCTGCCGGAGCAGTCGTGGTGGAAGCGCCCATCGGCGTGCCGCTGGAGCGCTGAATTCCCGTGTTCATGTAGGCTTCGTTATCAAAGCAGACAAAAAGCATATCATGGCCGCGTTCCATCGCGCCGGAAAGCGCCTGAAGGCCGATATCCATTGTGCCGCCGTCACCGGCCATGCCGACAACTTTTATATAGCGATCGTCGATCTTGCCTTTTTTGCGCAACGCCTTGAGGCCGGCTTCCACGCCGGAGGCCACTGCCGCCGCGTTTTCAAAGGCCACGTGAATCCAGGGCACCTCCCAGGCTGTGGTCGGATACATGCTCGACACGATTTCCATACAACCGGTCGCGGAGGCAATAACGGTATTTTCACCCAGAGCTTTACACATCAGCCGCACAGCCAGCACCTCGCCGCAACCTGAGCAGGCACGGTGACCGGCGGAAAACAATTCTTTTTTATTAATCAGCCGCGGGGCATATAAATCAAAATTTTCTACAATATTCATTATTCTCTCACTCCCCAAAATTCATAGGTGTCCGCTATCTTTTTGCTGTATCTTCCTGGACAACTTTTTCAATCATTCCGGTAAAGTCTGTTACAGCTACGTCGCGGCCGCCCAATCCGATAATGTAATTGTATATCATCGGACGCGTCTGCTTCATGCATAAAGGGCAGACTTTATTTCCGAGAAAACCGGTCCGCCGGGCCCGCCGAAAGAAACGGCGCGGTCGGTAACAATCAGTTTTTTCGCTTTTTTCACCACTTGCCTTGATTTCCTCAAACGGGAAAGGCCGCCAAAGTCTGAGTTTTACCAAACCGACTGATAAGCCTTTGGCGCGAAGTTCATCAATGGCCATTTCCGCTGTTTCGCCCATCGAGCCCATTGTTAGCAGCAGAATTTCCGCGTCATCGGCTTTATATGTTTCCACCGGCTTGTAAGTACGGCCAAACATTTTTGCCCATTCTTCCCAGACGGCCAGAATTGTTTTTTTGGAATTTTTTAAGGCTTCATCTTTTGCCTTCATCATTTCCGTAAAGTAATCCGACATGGCAAAAGCGCCCATCGTGACCGGTTTGCCGGGATGAAGCGTCGCATAGCGGCACACGCGGCGGCAGAAATTTATCCACTAATTCCTGCGTCGGGAAATTCCACCGGTTCCACCATGTGCGTTAACTGGAAACCGTCGATATTTATGCATACCGGCAGTAATGACATCTTTATGCTCGGCAATCTTGAATGCCTGTATCGACAAATCAATCGCTTCCTGGCCGTTTTCCACAAATAGAGAAATCCAGCCGGAATCGCGCTGCGGCATAATATCGGAATGATCATTTAAAATATTCAAAGGGCCGGAAACCGCGCGGTTGGCAATCCCCATCACTATCGGCAGCCTCATCGCCGAAGCAATGGGCAGAAGTTCATGCATCAACATCAAGCCCTGAGAGCTTGTTGCCGTATAAGACACGCGCGCCGGTGCCGGAAGCGCCGATAACCGCGCTCATCGCCGAATGTTCGGATTCCACCGTGACGAATTCCGCGTCCACTTTTACCGTCCGCTACCAGATCGGAAAGATGTTCCGCAATATGCGATTGGGGCGTAATGGGATAAACAGCCGCCATGTCGATATTGCACTGTCCCACGGCTTCGGCCACGGCAACTGCCACTTCCATTCCAACGCGTTTGGCCATGCTTATCCCTCCTCCATCATCGCTATCGCCTGGGGCCAGCATTCGTGAGCACAAATGCCGCATCCCTTACAATAATCCATATTGGCCTTGAAAAATCCGTCTTCGCTTTGCTGAACGCATCCTTCCGGACAAAAGATATAACAGATGCCGCACTTGATGCATTTTTGATTATTCCAAACCGGCCTTTGCGCCCGCCAGCTTCCCGTATGATATTCACTGGCGCTGCCCGGCTCGGAAAACAACACATCCCGTAGTTATTTCCTGCCAGGTATCAGGCCCTTTTTTCTTTGTCATGATTTTAACACCTCAATTTTTAATTACTGATTTTAATTTCTTCGTAAGCCCTTTTCATGGCAGTTAAATTCTTCTGGGCTATTCTGCCGAACCGGTGTTCCACCGCTTCTTTCATCGCGTCGAGTCCCATGACGCCGATAATCTTCAGCAACGCTCCGATCATTGTTGTGTTGGCAATGGGCACGCCCATTTCCTTGCGCGCTATGCCGGTGCCGTCCACCGTGGCCACCGTTCCTTTGAAGTTCAATTCTTTGCGAATTTCTTCGGGCGTTTTCGGTGTGTTGACTATTAATTTGCCATTGGGTTTTAACCCGTCGATGACGTTGACCAGACCGATCAGACTGGAATCCAGCACTACAACCACGTCAGGTTGATAAATACCGGAACGGACCTTGATTTTTTTATCATCTATACGGCTGAAAGCAGCAACAGGCGCCCCTCTTCTTTCCGGGCCGAAACTGGGAAAGCCCTGAGCATACTTTCCCGCACCAATGGCCGCCACTGCGAGCAACTCCACCGATGTTACCGCACCCTGGCCGCCCCTGCCATGCCATCTAACTTCTATCATTATAATCTCTCCTACCGGATTAGTTATTACGAAATAAAGTGAGGCACTTTTCTATAATATTTGAATTTTTATATCAACTTTTTTCGCAATATAAAATTCTTAATAGTTAACGGTTTATACGCCATTTTTTCTTGGCTTGGGCATATAAATCATTTCCGTAAGCATCGTTAACGACAATTGCCGGAAAATCAACAATGGTCAACTTTCTGATGGCTTCAGGGCCAAGGTCTTCGTAGGCGATAAGCTCGGCTTTTTGAACACATTGAGCAGAAAGAGCCGCAATGCCGCCGATGGCGCCAAAATAAACAGCTCTGTATTTTTGCAGCGCCGCAATAACTTCCGGCGAACGGCTTCCTTTGCCGATCATTCCCCTAAGGCCGTTTTCGATTAACTTCGGAGTGAAGAAATCCATCCGGTAACTGGTTGTAGGCCCGATTGAACCGATGGCCTTACCCGGCGGAGTAGGTGTTGGAGCCGCGTAAAATATAATACTTTTCGCTAAATCAATAGGCAGAGTTTCGCCTTTCATCAACGCTTCATAGAGGCGACGGTGCGCGACGTCTCGTGCCGTGTAAACATCCCCGCTGAGCAACACCATATCTCCTGTCCGCAGAGAGCCCACAACTTCTTTTGTCAGAGGTGTCTGGATATGGCGGGGTATCTTTGTTTCTTCAGTCACGTCCTATCCTTTATATGGTTTCTTCTTTATGTCTCGCCACATGGCATTGGATGTTTACCGCGACAGGCAGAGAGGCTATATGGCAGGGCATCATTTCTACATTCACGGCCAGTGCTGTAACCCTTCCGCCAAGGCCTCCCGGACCAATACCCAGATCGTTAATGCCGGTATAAAGTTCCTTTTCCATTTGAGCCAAACGCTCATCTTTACTATTAGCTTCGCCCACTGGCCTTAACAGCGCCTTCTTGGCCAGGATGCAGGCTTCTTCCAGGGAGCCGCCGATGCCTATTCCGACCATAATGGGCGGGCATGGATTGGCGCCTGCTTGCTCAACCGTTTCCAGAACAAATTTTTTAATGCCGTCGCTGCCCGCTGCCGGCGTAAGCATTTTCGCCGCGCTCATGTTTTCACTTCCTCCGCCTTTGGGCATGGCAATTATTTTCAGCCTGTCGCCGGCGACAATATCAACATGAATTATCGCCGGTGTATTATCCTGTGTATTTTTTCTGGTAAGCGGATCACAGACTGATTTTCGCAAATAGCCCTCCGCGTAAGCCTGCCGCACACCTTCATCAATTGCTTCCCGTAGATTCCCGCCGACAATATGAACATCCTGGCCGATTTCGAGAAAGACAACCGCCAGTCCTGTATCCTGACACATGGGCATTTTATTACGGCAGGCAATATCCGCATTTTCCATTATTTTTACCAGCACCTGCTTGCCTGTTGCCGATTCCTCTTTGGGCAAAGACTTGCGCAGCGCTTCCACAACATCCACACCTAAAACAGTATTAGCCTCGATGAAAAGTTTTTTTACCGTTGCAGTAATTAGCTTGCAGTCTATCTGCCGCAAAGTTTTTCTGGTTTTCTTTTCCATATTCATAAAACATTTCCCCATGATGCCTTAAAACAGTCAGAGGCAAGACGCAAAACTTTTCCACTCGTTATTATAAATACCGTTTGCTTTCAAAGGATAACGAGGCGGCAAGTAAGGAGGCTCCGGAGCGTATAGTTTAATACGTTGAGGAAGCGCGACGCAGCCAACAAAGTTAGCCAGAGCGAAATGGTACTATATGCCGCGCCGGAATTCCAGCGATTTGGAAATGGTCATCTTGTCTATGTATTTCAAATCTCCGCCCATAGGCACACCCGTGGCGATGCGCGTCACCTTAATTTTTTTTTCTTTGAGCATCCTGATAATCAGCAAAGCAGTCGCTTCGCCGTGGACATCGGGATTTGTGGCAATAATCACTTCTTTGATCTTGCTGCCGTTAATCCTTTGGAGAAGTTCGCCTAACCGCAGATTTTCCGGTCCAATTCCGTCCAGAGGCGCCAAATGTCCGTGCAAAACATGATAAGTCCCTCGAAATCCTCCGCTCTCTTCAATTGCTACCATGGCATCCGGTTCTTCCACAACGCAAATCACGCCTTGATCCCTTGTTGTATCGTGACAAATATGACAAACATCTCCCTCTGTCAGGTTTAAGCAAATCCGGCAGAGTTTGATTTTTCTTTTGACTTCAATGATGCTTTCCGCAAGTTTCTTTACGTCATCCGCTGTTGCGCGTAAAATATAGTTAGCCAGACGTGCAGCTGTTTTTTCGCCAATACCGGGAAGTTTTCCCAACTCAGAAATAAGCCGCTTAATTGGCTGTGCGTATGCTTTCATAAGAGTAACCTACATGCCGGGGATACCCAGTCCTCCCGTGATTTTTGCCATTTCTGCGGAAGCCATTTCCTGCGCTTTGCGAATTCCCTCATTGACCGCGGCGGAAATTAAATCTTGCAGCATTTCTATATCTTCGGGATTGACCGCTTCCTTTTCGATTTTTATGGAAACTATTTTAAACTTGCCGTCCACTACAACCCGCACCATACCGCCGCCGGCTTGTGCCTCAATGGTTTTCATTTCTAATTCCTGCTGCAGTTGGCCGATCTGCTCCTGCATCTTCTTCGCCTGCTTCATGATATTGCCGAAATTCTGCACTCTTTTATGTCCTCCCAAAATATCTGAAATTCGCACGAAGCGGATGAATTTTTACCAAGCCATCACTTTTTGTCTGTCCGTGCTTTAATTTCTATTACTTCGGCGCCGGCAAATTCGTCCATAACTTTCTGCAAAAGCGGATGGTTTATCGCTTCACGTTTCATGTCGTTTAAACTATTGGTTTTGCCGCGCCCATTGTTGCCGTTTGTATTTACTTTTTGAGCTTCGGTGGTAGTAATATTTATTGCCACATTCTTCTGAAAAAATTTCCCGGCAATTTGCTCCAGTTGATCCTTTTGCTTTTTCCCTTTAATATCTTCCAGAAATATGTAGTCTTTTGGAAATCCCAGCGTAAGACAGTTATTTTCGTAACTTAAAATTTCGGCGGAGTCAATTTTTGCCGCCAGCATAGCGTTTTCTTTTTTTACAAATATTTTAAAATTGTCGCGAAGAGTTTCCAAATTATCATAAGGATGGTTAGTGCCGGGAGAATTATTTTTATTTATATCATCGGCGATATTGATTTTAGCACTGTAATCCGCAGGTATTTCTTTTACCTGTTTATTTGTTGTAAGTTGCTCTCCGGTATTGCCGGCAGCTGCAGGCAAACCCTGGCGAAGTTTTTGTTCGAGGGCTTCAATTGTAGCAAATAATTTCACCCAGGGGAATTATCGGTTCCAGATAAGCCATTTTGACCAATACAGTCTCCAGTTTCATCCGCGGCTCCTGACTGCGGCGAAAACTTTCCTCTTCGGCGATTAAAATTTCCGCCAGGCGCTGCAAAGTTTCACGCGATACGTCTTTGGTCTGATTTTTCAGTTTTTCAATTTCCTCCGGCGCGATATCAAAAGAAGAGCTGGCCGAGGCGGCAATTTTAACCAACAGCAAATTTCGGAAATGTTTGAGCAGCATTTGATAAAAATGCTTCATGTCGATACCGGCTAAATATGCTTCTTCGAGAATATTCAGGCAGGCACCGGCATTCTGCTGCAAAACGGCTTCGGAAAGGACGAATAGATATTTCCGGTCTGTAAGCCCCAGGTTTTCCTCCACATCGGCATCTTTAATGTCTGTTCCGGCATAGGAAATGACCTGATCAAATATACTTTGCGCGTCGCGCATGCTGCCGTCGCCTGCTTCGGCAATCCAGGTAAGAGCGGCCAGACTTATTTGAATTCCTTCCGCGGCGGCCACCTTGCCCAGATTAGCGATTATTTCTTTCAGCGATATTCGGCGAAAATCATAACACTGGCAGCGTGAAAGTATGGTGGCGGGAACTTTATGGCTTTCGGTTGTCGCAAAAATAAAAATTACATGGGACGGCGGTTCTTCCAGTGTTTTCAAAAGCGCGTTGAAAGCTTCGCGCGTCAGCATGTGCACTTCATCGATAATATAGATTTTGTATTTGGCGGCCGCCGGAGCGAATTTGACATTTTCCCGCAGCTCCCGGATTTCGTCAATGCCGCGGTTGGAAGCGCCGTCAATTTCGCGCACATCCAGTGAAGAGCCATCGGTAATTTCGCGGCAATTGGAGCAGACATTACAGGGAATAGCCGTCGGGCCTTTTTCGCAATTGAGCGATTTGGCCAGAATTCTGGCGACCGAGGTTTTACCGACGCCGCGCGGGCCGCTGAAAAGAAACGCGTGAGCAACGCGACCCTGGCCGATGGCGTTTCTCAGGGTTTTCACGACATGTTCCTGACCGGCAACTTCTTCAAAAGATTGCGGCCGGAATTTTCGGGCTAGGACTAGATATTCCAATGAAACTCCTTAAATATTACTATGTCAACTTAATCGCGACGATGGATATATTTGGTGACCAGGTTTACCGCAACACACGGTGGAACATTGCTGCCGCTGCTTCCTTCCGGACCTGACGGGGTTCACAAGCCTCCGTTGCACGGGACCCAGCCATATTTTTTTATAAAAATAAATTCTTCAGCAAAACTCTTAATTGATAAATGAACAGGAATCAACTCAAATTTTGTTCTTTAGTTTACGGCAGGCGATCATATTGTTATCACTTATAATTACAATAAATTATTTTTCTATACTTTCCGTGGAATACTCGTTTCACTGGGATCAAAATCAATGTCGGGTATAGGCATAAGAATCATATGCGCAACACCTTAAGTAAATAATTGTATCTGTACCTTTTATTCATAAAAGCCAGTAGTCAGATATACTCTGTTAGCTGATGATAATTTTAAAATTACCCAAAAGAAATAAATGATTTTATAGATTCAATTGGATAAATTTGTATCAATTCATTGATCTTCGATTGTATGTTAGGATTACTTTTGGCGATTTTTTCATTCCAAATATCAACAGCATCTGCAATATCTGTGCAAAATATATCTATTAGCATTTGAAGAGTGTTATTAAGCATATTCAAATGCACGATATTTCCTCTAGGCGGTGGTGGAATAAAACGGATTCTGTCCTGTGCCAATTTATTGTGACTATTGAAGACATTAAGATAAAATCATGTTACAGCGAAAATCATAACAATCTCGAAGCTGAAAACATATAACCTCAGAATATTTTTGATACAGATAAAATTGAAGCCAATCTTTGTATCTTTCTCCAACTGGTTCAATTGGTTTATCTCAAGGCAATCATCAAGTATCTGAGCATTCATTCTATACGGTCAAAAATCATCACTGTAATTCTACTTGATAGATTTCGTTTCGAATCGGTTATTTTAGTAACCGCTGCAAACACTGTAAGGGTTCATCATTTTCCAATGAAGTTTTGGCGAATAGAAAATTATTTGATCGCCAACCTTTAATCTTTTTAATGGCGATAATTTCCCATGATGTGGACTTGAATTATTCCGTTTATTATACCAAATCAGTGACATGATCTTTAGAGACTGTATTGATCCAATACTAATCATATCAGATGTCTTTTTATTTCGCAGAATTATTCAGAATAATCAAATTGAATCAAACATAACGAGAATTTAGAATTTTGGCCAAGGCAACTGAATTCCATTTTTTCCAACTTCAGCTGAGGGAACAATATATTCTAAGCAATTATGCTTTGTTTTCTGGCGGAGAGAGGGGGATTCGAACCCCCGGTACACCTTTGAGGGCATACACACGATTTCCAGTCGTGCTCCTTCAGCCGCTCGGACATCTCTCCGGTTATTTCAATATTTTTTAACCATAGAGACGTAACATGTTACGTCTCTACATCTATTTCTGGCGGAGAGAGGGGGATTCGAACCCCCGTGGGAGCTTGTGGCCCCCAAATCGATTTCGAGTCGATCCCGTTACGACCACTTCGGTACCTCTCCGCGTTTAATTACTCTGCCGAAGCGGGCGGGATGTTATCCTCTTTTGCCGAAAAAATCTACTCAAAATTTCCCCGCATTCTTCCTGCAAAATACCTTCTGTTATTTCTACCTGATGATTCAAACGTTCATCGGTCAAAATTTTATATAATGATACAACGGCGCCGTTTTTGGGATCACGCACCCCGAAAATTACCCTGGAGAGTCTGTGCCTGAATAATTGCGCCCGCGCACATGATACAGGGTTCCAGTGTGACGTAAAGTTCCGCACCAACCAGGCGGTAATTACCGATAGTTTCTCCAGCCTGCCGTAAGGCCAGTAACTCCGCATGTGCGGAAGGATCATTTTTCGTAATGGGTGAATTGTGCGCTTTCGCTAAAATGCGGCCTTCACTAACCAATACAGCACCTACGGGAATTTCACCCTCGCGGTATGCGGCTTGTGCTTCCTCCAGCGCAATTTTCATGAAAGCATAGTGATTTTGCATTTAATCTCCGTGAATATTATTTTCATTATATAGAAACTGGACATTGCTTTTTTGCCCTGTGAACTTATTACCTAACGTCTAATTTCTCAGCATCGTTATCATATAGTTGATTTTATGGCAATTGCCGTATATGATTACTCGAAAGTGATAAAATATGGATACAAAAAAAGTCATATTATGGCCTGTGATAATATCCTTTGTCGGGCATGTAGCGCTGGTCACAGTGACAGGCATGATCGATTTGCGCGAAAATATTAGTGCTGAGGAAATAATCACCGTAAATATCAAAGAGCCGGAAACAGAAATACAGCCTAAGAAAGAAGAAGAAAAAAAGCAGGAAGAAAAAAATCTGTCAAAGAGCAAAGAAGAGAAAGATGTCCTTGTCAATGACGGTTGGCGGGAAGAGACTGTTGAACTCGGCAGTATGGATGTAAAGTATGCCGCTTATTTAGTTAAAATCAAAAAGAAGATTCTCCGGATTTGGAAATATCCCGAAAAAGCTTTCAAAAAAAATGAAGAGGGCACTGTTCTGGTAAAACTATCAATCGATGCCAGCGGTACCCTTGCCGCAACAACCCTCATGTCTTCTTCCGGGGCTATAGAACTTGATGAAGGAGCGCTGGGCGTAGTCAAAGCCGCCGCACCATTCGATCCGTTGCCGGAACAGTATAACCTTTCGCGCTTGAATATATTGGCTTCCTTCCGGTATAAAATTATGGACTGACATTTCTCCCTACAGCCAAAATAAGCAGAAGAAGCCGAAACAAGAAAAAACGGTTTTTTATAATAATGCGCAAACAACTAAAAATTATTAATACTACTTTGCTTATTATTTTGACGTTCTTTTGCATAAACGAAACTTCGGCCGGTACAGTAACCGATGAGATCAACCGCGAAGTAAATGTAAAGCGATCTCCGCAAAGGATTGTTTCCCTTGCTCCGGGAATAACGGAAACTCTTTACGCGCTTAATCTTGACGATAAAATTGTGGGTGTAACCACTTTTTGCGATTGGCCGGCAGCAGCACGCAAAAAACCGCAAATAGGCGGATTCACCAATCCTTCCATAGAAAAGATTGTTTCCCTGAAACCCGATTTAATCATTGCCACTGCTGACGGCAACAGGAAAGATACCGTGCGGCAATTGGAAAGAATCGGCCTTCCCGTCTATGTAACAAATCCTTCCGATACCAATGGAATATTCAGAAGCATTTTACATATCGGTGAAATAACAAATCGGGAAAAGAACGCCAGGAAACTGGTGGAAAAACTTCAAAAGAGATTAAACAATATCACGGCGCAAATAAATCACAAAAGCAAACCGCGAGTTTTTTTTCAGATTGGTTTAGAGCCGGTTATTACGGCGGGCAGAGGTACGTTAATCAATGAAGTAATTGAACGAGCCGGAGGCGTTAATGTTGCGGGACGGGACACCGCCCGCTATCCCCGCTACAGTGCGGAGGGCATCATGGCGGGCATCGCCGGATATAATTCTTTTTGCGCCGATGGCCAGCGACAAAGAATTTGCGGCGGGAAAAAACTTCTGGCAAAAATTAGGAGGAATACCGGCGGTAAGAAATAATAAAATTTATCCTATTGATACTGATCTGATCAGCCGGGCATCGCCGCGTATTGTTGATGCAATCGAAAAAATGGCGCTAATTTTTCATCCGGGAATTAAAATTACGAAATCAAAGTAAGGCGCTGTCTTACTACGAATCAGACTTAATGCCGTTCATCCTTTGATTAACTTCTTGTAACAAATTTTTGATTTCCATTTGCTTGCTTGCAGGTAATGACTTCAACTTTTCCTGCTGGGCGCTGAGACTGGATATTTTTGATCCCAGATCATCTAAAAGCGATTCCCAGTTGATTTTCGGCTGCTGCCACCTGCGGTTTTTTAAGTTCTTCTATCGGAGTGCCCAATCGCAGATTTATTTCTTCCAGATATTCCGGTATTGTCACAGCAAAACCAAATCTTTCCCTGATTAAAGAAGCCAGTTGTTCCTGTACGGAGATTTCACCGTGAACTAAAAATACCTGCATTTTTTTATTTTCAAAATTGTCCCAGCCAATCCAAAAGCTGATCCTGTCCCGCATGAGCGGAAAAACCGCTGATGGTCCATACTTTGGCTTTTATGGCGATGTCTTCATTAAAAATACGGATTGTTTTCGCGCCATCCACAATCTTGCGGCCGGGTGTGCCTTCCGCCTGAAAACCGACAAAAACGATGCTTGCGCCCGGACGCCACAAATTATGCCGCAAATGATGTTTGATCCTTCCGGCATTGGCCATGCCGCTTGCGGAAATAACAATTGCCGAACCTTTCATTTCATTAATTTGCATGGATTGTTCGGTTGTCGAAGAAAACTGAAGTTGCGGCAGATCCAGAGGGTCTTCGCCATTTTTCAAAAGGCTCTGTGTTTCCGCATCGAGATATGAACGGTAACGGCGGAATATTTCCGTCGCTTTGATCGCCAGCGGACTATCCAGAATTACAGGCATGTCTTTAGGCAGCCTTCCGTCACGGGAAAGAAGATAAAGCGAATAAAGCATTTCCTGGGTTCTTTCCACGGCAAAGGCGGGAATGATGACTTTTTCCCCTCTGGAGTAACTGTACTGAATCGCTTCGGCCATTTCATTTAAACTGTCCTCTTCACCTTTGTGATTGCGGTCGCCATAAGTTGATTCCATAAAAAGAAAATCCGCCTCGCTGAGAGTTATGGGGTCTTTCATCAATAGCTGATGGCGACGGCCGATATCTCCGGAGAAAACTAATTTTGTGGATGTGCCGTTTTCTTCGATAAATAATTCCAGTATTGCCGCGCCTAAAATATGGCCGGCATCCTGAAAGTTGGCTTTTATCCCGTTGCCGGGACTAAAAATCTCATTGTAGGTTTTGGTTTTAATTAATGGACCGACGGCTTCGGCATCTTTCGTTGAATAAAGCGGCAGAATATCGGAAGCCTTACCGTAGCGCTGCATTTTTTTGATTTTCCATGTTGTTTCGACTTCCTGAATATGCGCGCTATCCAAAAGCAATATCTTAATCAAATCGCCCGTGGGCTCGGTTGCGTAAATAGGGCCGCGAAATCCTTTCTGCACAATACGGGGAAGTAATCCCGAATGATCAATATGGGCATGAGTAATCAGGATAAAATCAATATGCTCAGGTTCATATATGTCGACATCCCAGTTGCGTTTTTCTATTTCATCGGTACCCTGATGCATACCGCAGTCGACAGCGAATCTTGCCTTATCCGTTTCAATAATGAAGCAAGAGCCGGTAACTTCTCTTGCTGCTCCGAGAAATTTAATTTTCATGATAACTCCGTTATGCCGGGATTAGCCGTAATGAAAAACAAATTACAGCCCAACGCCTATGAAAAAAAACAACCTTCTCCGCTATCCACATTAATTCAGGAGTAATGATTGATTTTTTTAAAGCCGGCCGCATGCCAATCAGCTCGCCCTTTAAAGCGGGAATTATTGTTATCCGTCAACCTGATTGTATATTCCGGCTTTGGCTGCCTTCTTCATTTTTTTGGCTTCTTTTTTTTCTTTTGCTGTTTTGGCTGGTTTTTTCTTCGCGTCCTTCTTTACGTCTCTTGATTTAGACATAGTCTGAACCTCCCTTAATAATGATTAATAGCATAGCAAAATATTAGCACATTCTCCAGGCCAACATTGTTGGTTGCTGAATATAATAAAATGAATGGATTTGGTCAAACAGTTTATATGACTATATTAAAAAATTACCGTCAATTGATTAAATAGAAAAATGAATCAACTTGACACGTACAGTCTCTTTAGTTTAATAAATTTATAGTCCTGAATAAAAATTTAGGAGGAATTTTATGCTTACAGCAAATCGCGATATCATGACCAGCGCGAGAGATAAGCTTCGCGGGAAATGGGGAATCGCTCTCCATGGCTTTTTACATTATGGCCGACAATAAAGGTATCAACGGTCTGGATGCAATCAAGAAAAGCAAAGCGATGATGTACGGGAATAAATGGAAGCTTTTCTGCCTGGGTTGCCGGTTTATCGGCTGGACGCTTCTTTGTATCCTCACTTTTGGAATCGGGTTTCTGTGGTTAATGCCCTACGGCTTGACCAGTATAGCAAAGTTTTATGATGACATACGTGCTGCTCAGGAAACGAAGCGAGAAGCCGCGCCGCAGCCAATCCAGCCGAAAGCAACAGTGTGACTCAAGATTTCCTAAACTGTTTTTGACTTCACAAACATCATCCAGTTGAGTGCTGACTCGCTGATTGCTATCACCTACAAAGTAGCAACTTTGGGTTCAGAATTGAAGTGAAGATTATCAGTTGAAACCAGGTATTTTCTATGAGATTGGTATCAATATTATTGAAGTTGATAACCTTTTTCCCGAAATAAGCTTAGACAGGTATCTGCGACAGTATTATCGTAAAGGATTCCTCTATTCTTCTCAATCTCTTCAAGGGCTACCTCGATGCCCATGGAGGGACGATAGGGACGGTGGGAGGCCATGGCCTCCACGACGTCTGCCACCGACAGAATCCGTGATTCCATGAGAATATTGTCTCCCGTTAAACCATTCGGATATCCGGAACCATTCATCCTTTCATGATGCTCCAGAACTGTCCTGGCAACAGGCCAGGGGAAGTCAATATCCTTCAATATATCGTACCCGGATTGCGAATGGGTTTTGATGAGACGGAATTCGATGTTCGTTAGGTTTGTTGTTTTGCTGAGAATTTCTGCCGGAACGGATATCTTGCCGAGATCATGGATGGCAGCAGCCATGCGGATTCCATCGATCTGATCGATTGAGAGATTTATTTCTGTTGCAATAGCACGAGCCAGATCAGCCACCCGCCATTGATGGCCCGCCGTGTAAGTGTCCCTCGCCTCAACGATCACGGCAATGGCTTTAACGGTTGCTCCCAAAGCCTTTCTTGTCCGCTCGATCGCCTGTTCGCGGTCAGTAATATCGCGCCCGATACCCAGCACGCCGATGAGCATTCCCCGGGCATCATGCATCGGCGTCTTGATGGTTTCGAGAAAGACACGATGACCATCGTCTGCGAAGGTGATCCATTCTTCTTTACTGGTGGGCTTCCCCGCCGCCATGGCCTTACGATCATGCTCGCGGAAGGATTCGGCAAGTTTTCGATCTACAAAGTCGTAATCGGTTTTTCCGACGATGTCCGCTTCCCTGGCACCGAAAAAACGCTCGAACATTGTATTGCATGAGAGATAGACGCCATCTTTGTCTTTCAATGAGATCAGGTCAGGGATAGTTTGCACCAGCGTATGCAGACGACCTTTACTATTGCGCAGCTCCGCTTCATACTCCTTGCGTTCGGTGATATTCCGGATGTTACATTGGATCACCTTGCCCCGATTAACCCTGTAGACGTTGCTCACAAACTCTACGGTAACAGGTTTTCCTTCTTTTGTCTCAAGAGGTAAATCTTTATACTGGATATATCCCTTGTCCTGTAACTTTTCAAAGGCGGCTCGATTCAAAACTGTGTCTTTGAAAGGACTAACCTCCCAGAGTTTCATTCCCAAGAACTCCTCACGGGAGTAATGCAACATATCAATCATGTAAGGATTGACGTCATCGATCTCCCCAGTTTCCGCATTGACAATCAATATCCCGTCTTGGGCCGTTTCAAAGAGACGTCGGTATCGGACTTCAGATGCTTGCAACACCTGTAGGATATTTTTGGTCTCAGACCGTGACTTTCTCACGTCAGCGGGCTGCTGAAGCAAATCCGCCAGATCTTCAATGAGTTCTTTCTTTGTCTCAGCTTTCTTTTCCATTTGCAATGACTCTTCGATTCACAACCCACAACCATTAAAAACAAAAAGCCCCATCTTGATGTCAAAGACGAGGTTTCAGAAGTAAGCGTGTTTTCTCTATACGGGAACCTATACGAGAAGCTGCCTTAAGATTGTCTCTTAATCAACTTGAGGTTAAAAATACCCTAAAATCGGATAAAGTCAAGATATTTCTATGAATATTTTTGATAAGACATTGCTTCTGATGGTAGGAAGTACAAGGAGAACGGCCTTGCATGTCAATCAAATATAGACCACAGAATGTGAGGTGTGGTGTCGATGTTTGTCGTCTTTTAATTTCGAATGGAAGTGAGGATTACCGTTTGTTATCAGCTTTAGAGTTCTCCCCCCTAAATCAACGGCAGAGTTCCTTGCTTTTAGCCAAGTCTAACAATTTACAGTCTCCTAATGCACACGCTTTTTGCGCATCATGGCAGCCAAGATTGTTGTTGCCCTGCAATAAATAAGTAACCCCCCGGTTATTGTAGGCCTCGACATAATCCGGTTGCAGCCGGATGGCTTCATTATAGTCTTCAAGGGCACGTTGATACTGGCCATGGTCATCATAAGCAGATCCCCGGTTGTAGTAGGCGTCGGCAAAATCCGGCTTCAGGCGGATGGCTTCATTAAAGTCTTCGATGGCACGCTGATACTGGCCAAGGTAACGATAAGCACTCCCCCGGTTGTAGTAGGCCTTGGTAAAATCAGGCTTCAGACGGAGGGCCTTATTATAGTCTTTGATGGCACGCTGATACTGGCCAAGGTTAAAGTAAGCAAGCCCCCTGTTGTTGTAGGCCTCAACATAATCCGGTTTCAGTTTAATAGCATTGTTCAAATATTCGATAGCCTTTTTTGGGTCGGTAAATTCCCCCCCATCCCCTAAAGCGTTTGCCTTATCAAACCAATCCACCGCCGTTTCGCTCATTGCCGGGCAACAAAGAAAGGTTAAAACAAGAAAGATGGAAACGATAATTTTGCGCATAATATCTCCATTTATATGTTTACGTTGTTATCATAATTATTGATGAAATTACATTAATGATTGCTGATTGAAGTCTTGCATCTTTATCGAGATTAAAGATTTGTGGATAACAGGAAGACATTCGGATTCACAGGAACAGAATCAATCATTATAAATGTGCCACTATTGTCCCTAGAGACGGGATGTCACTAATGTGCTTCCCGTAATAGGCGTATGTTATAATCTTATCCGGGGCAACTACAAATACAGCGGGAAGCTGCGTCTCCCTTCCTTCAAATTTTCCATGCATATACCCCTTTAGGGTAGCTTTGATTACCGCAATAAAACTGGCCGGGTTCAGATATTTCAGGATTCCGCCGGGTTCCACATAATACTGTTTAAAAATGTCCCCTTTGGGATCGCTTATAATTGTAAAGGGCCAGTCTTCTTTCTTTGTGACAGAAGAGAGATTTGATGAAGAACTTTGCAAGACGACAAAAAGTGACGCTCCCGTCTTTTCTATTAGATTGATATCGCGCTTGATATCGGCCATGGCAAGCTGGCAGACCGGACACCCGATATATCGCAGAAAAACCAGAACAGCCGGCCTGTTGCCCGTTTTTTCATAAAACTTCCGTTCCGTGTCCCAGGGTGACTCAAATTTGAAATCAGGTGCCCTGTCTCCGACTCTAAGTGATGATGCAGTCATATTCGCACCTCTTTATGTGAAATAAAGACCACCGTCCACATTAATTGTCTGTCCGGTTATATAGCCGTTTCCGGCCAGCATGACAGCGATGTCCGCCACTTCCTCCACGGTGCCGAGCCGCCCCACGGGTATGAAGCTGGCTCTGGCCCGGACGGCTTCGCTCACCATATCCGTGATGATCAATGCCGGGGCGATAGCGTTGACGGTGATGCCTTCTTTGACCAGAAGCGAAGCGTAGGAATGGGTCAATCCCAGGATGCCCGCCTTGGAAGAGGCGTAATGGGGGCCGACAATGCCGCCCGTATGTGCGGCTACGGAAGATATGTTGATGATCCTCCCCCATTTCCGGGCCCGCATCTCCGATAGCACCGCCCGCGTCACAAGGAAACAGGATTTAAGATTGACGGCAATAGTCTTGTCCCACAGTTTCTCGTCAATCTCATTGAGGATCCTAGCCTCGGCTATCCCGGCATTGTTGACCAGAATCGATATTGTTCCCAACCGTTCTTCAACGGTTTTAATCATCCGTGAAATCGCCTCTGCCACACTGACATCGGCCTGAACAGTAATAGCCCGGCAACCATGCGCCTTGACGATCGCGCAGACTTCCTGGGCTTCTTTTTCATGTGATAAATAATTGACCGCCACATCCGCTCCCGCTTTGGCCAACCCGACGGCAATGGCCCGGCCGATACCGCGGCTGCCGCCAGTGACTAGAGCAATTCGTCCTTTTATTTCCGCTGCAGGCATAGATCAACCTCCCTGGATCATGTCGATGAACTCAGGCAGCATCAGGATTTTTACCTGCCTGTCCTTCGGCATGTTGAAAACCGCCTGAAAGTAACATCCGGTGCAGATGTGAACCATGCAGTCCGTTTTAACATGACTGATCATATGGGTCAGACCATCCGGCTTATAGCAGCAGGCGGGCGCGCCGATTCGATTAATGGAAAGTCCCTCAATCTTCTGAAAAACAGCATTGGTCGATTTCAGATCCATGGGGACGTTGGCAAAATTTTGGTGGAGCTTGTAGCAGCCGGCGTAATAGTCGATTTCATGAGGCCATTGCAGATCGCCTGTCATTTCGGCCAGGGCTTGTGGATAAAAAATGATTTCTTCCTCGGGAAAGGCATATTTGTAAATAGGATAGCATGGGGAGCAGAAAAGGATCAGTCGCCGGCCCCCCAGTTTTTTCATCTGCTCGATATTTAATCCGGCAAATTCTTTTGAATAAGACCGGCATTCCGTCATCACCTCTTCGTCTTTGGCCTTGATGGCCGGGCGATAGAGGTAATTCCCGCAGCAGTATTCTTTTGATAGAAAGGTAAAATCCATGCCGCCCCGTTCCAAAACGCGGGCAAATTTCCGGATCACCGAAGGCATGAGTTTGAGATTCTGGCAACCCATGATGACGACATTCTCCGCCGGGCGATCATAAGGAAGACCCAGAGAATCCATAATCTCTACCCGGTTTGGCTGATCCTCAAGGGCAGGGCCAGTGGAACGGATATGCTCAACCATCTGTTCATTGATCAGAGGGTGCATGGTTTATCCTCCCTAAAACAAGAGTGCTGCAGGCTTTTCAAGTTGATATTTGATAAGACATTGCTTCTGTGAATTGGAAGTATAAGAAGAACGGTCTCGTATGTCAATGAAATATTGACCACTAATGTGAGGCGTGGTTTCGATGGCGGAGAAAGGGATGTATCTCAGCGTCTGTCCTTTTGAGAAATCGGCTTACCCTTTGGTCTGCTCACCCGTCATAAAGGTTCTTTTGTGCACAATTCAGACCTGCCTCTCCATCACGCCACAAATTCTCAAAGTGTTACGTCTTAATGTATTCATATCAGGAATATGCGGGGTCCCGATAAAGGTGGTCGTCATTTATTTCCTATCGGAAAGTATGTGTGTCAGTTAAAATAACCGGATGCTTGACTACTAACGATTATTATCATGATTATTATCGAAGAATGCCCTGTCGCAGCAGAGGAAGAGTTAAACAAATTCCCATGGAAAAAAATCTAAAGTGTGGTTACAAATTTTTATTTGTGAGATCCATATTCTATTTACGACTGTCCGTTCTCAGAAAACTTATCCATAAAAAAATCACTGTGGCTACGATGGCAAAAGGCAGAATATAGCGGTATGAATAAGTATAAACAAGTTTCCAGTTTTCACCCAGATAATACCCCATTGTCACAAATGTCACGGTCCACAGAAAACCCCCGGTAAAAGCATACATGGCGAATACCCTGTAAGGCATTAAAGCAATTCCTGCAAATATAGCAGTCAAATGTCTAACCCCGGGAACAAAATAACAGATGAACAACGCGAATTTTCCATATTTGCCGTACCATTCTTCGGCTTTATGAAGGTGTTTGGGAGTGATTCCTAATTTGCATGAATATTTTTCTAAAAAAGAATGCCCGAAGCCTCTTCCTAGAAGATATCCAATTGAAATACCGCATATCGTTCCTACAAATGCCGCCATTACAGCGTACGGATAACTGAGGGTTCCTTTAAAAACCAGAAATCCGGCTAATACCATTAATGTCTCATCGGGGATGGGTAAACCCAGAATGCCGAGTCCCAATGCAGCAAAGATCCCGATATAAGAGTATTTAATAAGAAATGGTAAAATGTATTGCATTTATCAGACACCTTTTGAGTTGAGTAGATGGTTTCTACAAGAAATTAATACCAGCGCTGTCAGCATCTTTGTATGGCTTAACTCCATATTTGATCTTACCAGCCCTTTTTCCACATATCATCATCGTCATAGATTTTTTCTTCATCATAGGCTTCCGGGGCATCGAGTTCATGGTCGCGGGTTTTGCCCTTTGCTTTTTCCTGAAAATATTCACGGTACCATTCATGAGCCGTGATCATGGACATGACTTCGCTGGTGCCCGTCCAGATTGAAGCCAGACGAACATCGCGGTAGATACGTTCAATCGGGAAAACATTTGTATAGGCAATACCTCCCATCACCTGCATGGAATTATGAACAACTTTCTGACATGATTCGGTGATAAATTTTTTGCTCTGCGATACCATGCGCCGCACGCGGTTCATATCCGCTCCCGCATCCACCGCACGAGCCGTAACATAGGCCATTGCGCGGGCTGCATCCAGCAGCATGGCGGCTTCGGCAATCTGAAAACTTACGCCTTCAAATTGATTGATAATCTGGCCGAACGCTTTACGCTTCGATGTATATTGAGTCGCTATATCAAGAGCAGGGCGGGCAGCGCCGATTGTCATGGCGGCCGTTCCCAGACGTTCCGGTATCATCATTGTATTAAAAACGGCGTAGGCCCCCTGAATTTTTCCCACTACATTTTTCTTGGGCACTTTCACATTGCGAAAGATAATGCGGCCGGTTCCGCCGCCGCGACAACCCATTAGGCCGTAAAGATATTTGACTTCCACGCCCGGGCCGCGATCCACGATAAAACAGGTTATTGCTTCCTGCGGCTTTGCTTCAGGATTGCTGCGGGCGTAAACGAGAAAAAAATCCGCGCCTTCGGCGCCGACGATAAAACGTTTTTGACCGTTCAAGAGATAATAATCGCCTTTATCTTCAGCTTTAGTTGTAGCTCCGAAGAAATCCGAACCGCCTCGCGGTTCCGTAAGGCACTCCGCCGCAAAAAGATCACCCTTAAGCAGAGGCTTTACGTACTTTTCTTTTTGTTCATCGGTGCCGTGCAGGATAATGGCATCGCAGACCAATTCAGCCCCCACACCGAAAACGCAGGCAAATTCATAACCGAGCGTTCCCACTTCTTCCATAATCATGCAGGTAGTTACCCAGTCCATTTCACGGCCTCCCCATTTTTTAGGGTAGCGGCAACCCATAAGATTTCGTTTGGCGGCTTCCTGTAAAAATTCTTTGGGGAATTTGATTTTATCAGTATCCATATCCAAGATCATCTGGCGAGGCGTCCATTTCACGAGTTCACGAACCTCATCCCTGATCTTGGTTTGCTCTTTGGTCAGCATGTAATCAAACATAGGCTTCTCCTTTTATGTTTTATTATCTTATAAATATTTCGAGCAGGTCATTGAAATAAAGTTGGATGATTATAACAGAAAAAGATTAATAAACGAAAAATTATTCAGTGAAAAATTTTCGGCTGGATTATTGCTTTGATTTATCTATCATGCTTTCAAGGCTGCAGCTAAATTCTTAATTAAGCGATCCGTATATTCCTGAGAGGCAATTTTTCTTTTGGCCATATCCGTTACATAGAAAACATCGACCGCCCGGTCATTTCGCGTCGATAATTTAGCCGATACAACATTGACCTGATTTTCATGAAAGCACCTGGTGATTTTGTGTAACAGGCCGAAATTATCCGTTGTATCGATTTCAATAATCGTGGCCAGCTGAGATTCAGTGTTATTAACACGAACATCAATAGTTGGATTTTGAAGACCTCGGCGAAGCGCAGAAGGAGGGTATTTTTTCATTCGCTCACGCACCAGATCATCGGCAGACATCTGCTCTGTTTTAAGCAAATTCCATTTCGTATAGATATTACTGATTCGTTTTTGTGCTGAAACGCGCGGCTTATCCGGCGGCTCCAAGTTAAATATATCCAATACTTTTCCATCCATTGTGGAATAGATGCGGGCGCTCAAGATATTGTATCCCTCAGCGGTAAAGCAACTGATAATATCGCTTAAGAACCCGGTTCTGTCATAATCGCATACCGTTAAACGCTCAAAACCGGCAAATGATTCATGATGGAGCTGCAGCCCTTTATCACCAATTTCCGACAACCATCGGCTATGTTTCTCTCTCTCTTCAGGAAGATTATCACGCAAATATGAGCTGTCGGGGATTGCTCCATCAGTAGGAGAAATAGAAGCCTCCTGATATGCCCTGTAATTATTAAGAAATTGAAAAACACGATCATACAGCTCTTCTAATTGATATGCCTTCCAGCCTGTCCAGGTATTTGGCCCTACACTGCGGATATCAACTATAGTGAGCAGGTAAAGAAGATTAAGGGTATCGCGATCGCCAATATCTCTGGCAAATGCAGCAATATTATTATCATCAGGTTCGCGCTGAAGCGACATATTCGACATATCTAAGTGATGATAAACGAGGAAACGAACCTGATCAGTTTGAGTATCATTGAGTCCTAAACGTTCACAAATATTTTCGGCAATAATTGCTCCATTTTGGGCATGATCGCCCGGTTGAACCTTGCCGATATCATGCATCAAAACAGCCAAACGTAAAACCGGTTTATTTGCTGATTGATATATGCTTTTGATCCTGGCATCGGGATCATGCGCCAGTTCATCACAGGCACACAGCGCCAGTAAGATATGTTGATCGACTGTGAACTCGTGGTACTGGTCGTATTCCACTTTACAGGTAAGCGTTTGGAAGGCTGGTATTAATTTCCCTAAAAAGCCGGTTTCATGCATCACCAGTAAAATCTGCCCGATGGAACCTGGCCAGATCAAGATATCGAGGAAAATTTCTCCCACAACTTTTGATTTGAAATCATCAGGATTAATTGTATCGATAGCGTGACGGATTTTGTTGCGCAGCTCCACGCTTAATGTTGCCTGTAAGGTTAGCGCATTTTTGAAAATCTTGATTATCGCCTCACCTGTACCAAGATGAATATCTTTCTTCTGCCGGAAGAAAATAATGCCGTCAAGAACGGCAATGCCGGAGGCGATTTCAACGGCGCTGAACCGCCTGCGGACATTATTCCAGATACTTTTGCCGGAAAGATCCTTCTCGAGAAAAGAAAGGAGTGACAGCCGGATATCACGAACGGTTTTAAAAAACGCCTCCAGAAGGCGTCCCGCGCCATCCTGACCGAAACCGCAACGCGCCGCGATGGCATTTTGATAATCCGTTTCCAGAACATCCATGCGCTGTCCGCTGATCATATGCAGTTGCGCGCGCAGACCGGTAAGGAAAGCGTAATTGGCTTCAAATCTCTTGGTTTCCGCCAGTGAAAATCCTGATTTCGTATGCAGTTGGGCAAAATTTTTCGTGCCGCATTTTACCCGTTCCGCCCAAAGCAGACGCTGGCAATCGCGGAGAGTACAAATGCCGTTTCTAATATCAGGTTCGATGCGGTAAAGCGAATTTTCCGAAGAATAGATCCCCTCGCGCAGAGCAGCAGATATACCTTCAATGTAGTCCTTCTTATGCTTTTCGAAATATGGTTTGATGCAGGCATTTTGAAGTTTATTAAATAAGTCCCGGTTTCCGCAGATGAAGCGGCTTTCGAGAAACGCGGTATCGGTGGCCAAATCCTCTCCGATAATGGTCGAGCATTCGGAAATAGTACGCACAACACAGCCCATCGGCAGGCCGATATTCCAAAAAAGTCGAACGGCAGAAGATAGTTTTGCGGATTTATACTGGTTCTGATGAATGATAAGAATATCAACATCGGAATATGGCCACAACTCTCTGCGGCCATATCCGCCTAACGCGACAAGGCAAAAAGTTTTATCGGGCTTTTGAACATCAATGCAGGTTTGGTAAATATCCCGCATAATATTGTCCACATCACGGCAATACGAATGCACAGCCGCAAGCGGGGATATCCAGTTGTCCTTCGAACCGAAGTGAGCATCACGCTTTTCGATTAGTTTCGCTTTGTATGTAGAAGCCAGATCATTCATGGATCCGGACTAAATCGCCTCCGTTCCGCGCTCACCGGTGCTGATACGCATCACGTCCTCCAGAGGCAGCATGAATATTTTCCCGTCACCAATTTTACCTTCGGTGCCGCTGCGCGCCGCCTGCGAGATGGCCTTGATTGTCGGTTCAGCAAATTTATCGTCAACTGCAATTTCCAGTTTTACCTTGCGGACAAAATTGATCTGATATTCATGACCGCGATATGTTTCAGTATGACCTTTTTGACGGCCAATGCCCTGCACATCGGATACAGTTAAACGAAAAACTTCGATATTGATTAGTGCGCTTTTTACCGCTTCCAGCCGAGTTGGTTGAATAATGGCAATAATGTATTTCATTGTCTTTCCTCCTTTATGTTGGGAGCATATATAAATTTAATCATTCATTTACTTTTTATCCCTGAATATCCTGCTCGGGATAAGCACCAATATTATGAATACTCAGATCAGCGCCACGCATTTCATCTTCCTGGCTTAGACGGATTCCAACGGTATGTTTCAGGGTTATATAGACGAACGTCCCCACAACAAGAGCCACAATAATGGCGGCAAATGTCCCGGCAACCTGAGCTGCCAAGGAAACATCGCCGGTACCCCCCATAAATTTTTGTCCGAATATACCGGTAGCTATTCCACCCCAGGAACCGGCAATTCCATGCAATGGCCAGACGCCCAGAACATCATCTATTTTCAGTTTTTCAGTTTCCAACTGGAAGCTGAAGATAAAAATTATTGAGGCGATACCGCCGATAAAGAGTGCTCCAAAGGGATGAACAACATCGGACCCGGAACAGATGGCAATCAATCCGGCAAGTGCGCCATTGTGAATAAATCCGGGATCATTTTTAGAGAAGACCAGCGCAAAGATAATTCCGCCAACCATGGCAAAGAGAGAATTAACGGCTACCAATCCGCTGATGCCCATAATATCCTGGGCGCTCATAACATTAAAACCGAACCAGCCGACAGCCAGGATCCAGCTGCCCAGAGAAAGAAAAGGAATGCTGGAAACCGGAATCCCCTGACTGACACCGTTTGTCCAGCGTCCAATCCTCTGGCCGAGGATAACGATTGCCGGCAAGGCCAGCCAGCCACCCATCGAATGGACAACTATAGAACCCGCATAATCATGAAATTTAGCTCCGGTATTGAGAGCCAGCCAATCCTGAAAAAAAGTAAACCGTCCCCAGATGATTGATTCAAACAGAGGATAACACAATCCCGCAAGGATTGCCCCGGCAAACAATTGCGGCCAGAACTTGGCGCGTTCGGCGATTCCTCCCGAAATTATCGCCGGTACACAGGCGGCAAAAGTAGTTAGAAAAAAGCAGTGAACCAGATCAAATCCGCGCGCGCCTACGGCTATCTTCCCATTGAAGAGATTGGATAGGCTTCCCGCGTCCATCCAGAAGCTGATGCCGTAAGCAATAGGAAAACCAATCAAAAAGTAAACAACGGTTGATATGGACAAATCTGTCATGATCTTTACCAGGGCATTAACCTGATTTTTTTGCCGGACTGTTCCCACCTCGAGAAAAGCAAAGCCTGCATGCATAGCAAAAATCATGACCGCTCCGAGCATAAGAAACAGAGTATTGCTGGAAAACTGAAGGTTTTGTAATGTCTCGTTCATGAGCCCTCCTTTTTATAAAATCATAGTAAAAGATTAAACGTTTACTAAGAGCAAGTAGTCTGCCAAAGAAAGGAACCCGTACTTTTTATTGCGGGAATCATGTTACTGATACAATCTAAGCCTTTGATATATATCAAATAGGTGCCATGCTGACGAAAATGTATTTCCCCCAATGGATTTTTAATAAATATGATATCAATAATACATAATTGTATACTGGCGGAGAGGATGAAACAATTGTGTTCCGGCAATTTATGTTGAATACTGCCTGCAGTTATCCCGGCAGTGGACAAAATGCTTCTTGACTATTAACCGGTATTGTGACCAAGTTATATGAAAATATACTGTGTTTATGTTTTAGAATGTTAAAAATTTCTTTATAAACGAGACACAACCACCATGCTCCGCGGAGTGTTGGTGGTTTTTTCTTTGAGCAGCAATGAGTTTAAAAAAGCTCAAGAGGTAAGGCATACAAGCCCCTCACTTTTTCCTTCCTTCTCAACCGGGAGACGGATGGGGGTGATTTTGATGCTTTATGGGGCCCCACGGGGGAATGAAGGTTAAACAAAAGCTAGTCAACAAGAAAGGGGATTAAAATGAACAAAAATTTGTATGTCGGCAACCTGTCTTATAAAGTTACAGATGATGATCTCAAATCTAACTTTACCGAAGCGGGAGAAGTTGCATCCGCTTCAATCATTAAGGATAAGTTTACTGGTCAATCCAAAGGATTTGGTTTTGTCGAAATGAAAACAGAAGAAGGCGCAACCGAAGCCATTAAGAAGTTCAACGGCGGTATGCTTGATGGAAAAGCAATTACCGTCAATGAAGCGAGACCAAAGAAGGAATTCGGCGGTGGGGGCTCAAGAGGCGGCGGTGGTGGAAACCGCGGTGGTGGCGGTGGATTCAACAGAGGTGCAGGTGGACGTGGCGGCGGTGGTGGAAACCGCGGTGGCAGATATTAATTAATGACACTCGCTGAAAACGAACGAAGTGAAGTTTGAAGTGTTAGTGGAATTAATGAATCTCAAATTTCAAAAAAAAGCATATTGAAATTTATTAATTGAATTAATGAGACTCAATTATTACGAGAGTATCGAAGTAATAATTATAAGCCGAATTAATCCCGTAAGCGAAGCGCATGGGGATTATAGTTTAAATACAAAATGCCGAAGGACCGTTACAAAATCCCTTCGGCATTTTTTATTTCCTCGACTCAATATACTCCACGATTTTTTCGGCGATAGTTTTGATTACGTATCTAAATTCCGCTTCGTCTTTGTCCAGTAGCGTCATGCGGAAACCAAGCAATGGGGTAAAGAATGACGTCAACGGCACAACGCAAATACCGGTTGCCGCCAGTAGATAATAAACGAATCGTTTGTCGTATTCGATGGTGTCTTTAACTAAATTTTGTACAAATTCTCTTATTTCTTTTTTCTTGATATGCAGGCTCTGATGTCTATTGAGAGTCGATTCATTAAAAACAACCGTCATGTAAAAAGCGCCGTTAGTCTTATTCACCATCAGACAGGGAACGTCCTTTAAAATATCGTAAGCGATCTGGGAAAGCTTTTCATAATGCTGTTTGCGTTTATCCAAATAATTTTGATATTCGGGATGGGACATAATCCTGGGAATCGCTATTTGGGGCAGCGTTGTTGAACACACTTCCGACATTTTTTGATGTAATATTGTGTTAATAAAGCGGGCGAAGATCGGATCTTTTTCAGCGTTATAAACCTCGATCCAGCCGCAGCGCGCACCCGGCCAGGGAAGTTCTTTGGAAATGCCTTTCATGCTGATTGCGGGAACATCGCCGACAATATCGGAAAGCGGCACAGTTTTTTTGCCGTTGTAAACTATATTGATATATGTTTCATCAAAGACAACGAAAAAGATCGTTTTCCTTGGCAATTTGCACAATCTGTTTGAGCGTCTCCACGGGATAAACAAACCCTGTCGGGTTATCGGGATTGATCACCAAAATGCCGACAATTGACTTATGACTTTTAACTTTTTGTTCCAACTCCCGCATATCCGGATACCAATTGCTGTAAGGATTCATCCGATATGTATTGGGCGGAAATGAAGCGTGCAGGACTTCCGCCATAAAGTGAGTGGAATAGGTCGGCTCCGGCATAATCACGCGCGCATCAACTTGAATAGAGCTATACGCGCGGGCGATGGCATCACCCAGACCGTTAAAGAAAATTATATCTTCCGGTGTGATTTGAACCTTACCGCGTTTGTTGAGACGGTCGGCAAGAAATTTACGTGTCTCATCCACTCCTTTAGTCGGCGAATAGGCGTAGGAACTATCTTCTTTTAATATATTGATCAGGACATCTTTCATCCAATCAGGTATTTTTTCGCCCTTTTGGACAGGATCGCCGATGTTTTCCCAGATAATATCGACGCCGTATTCCTTGAGCTTATTAGCGATAAGCACAATATTGCGAATTTCATAAGTTAAGCCGCTGCCGCCACGGGCAATTTCAAAGCGCATAAGTGATTTAACTCCTTGGATATTCTTGATTCATTAATAATACATATTTGTTTAAATATCCAGATTTTTTTAATTATTTAATATAATTTATAATAATTAGAGAAAAATTTTCCCAAAGACAAATTATTTTTTTCATGTTATCAAAGACGTGTGCCCGAAGTTCGCACTTCATTACTGCTTAATATGGGGAAGATCTATGGAAGAGGAAAAGAGTTTTGCCGAGTTACTTAATGAAACAAGTCTCACTCCCCGGCGTTATTCTGTCGGAGAAAAAATCGATACGATCGTCGCAAAGATCACTTCCGAATGGATATTCCTCGATCTTGGGGCAAAAAGTGAAGGCTATCTTGATAAAAAAGAATTTCTTGATGATGAAGGTAACCTTACAGTCAAGGAAGGTGATCCTATCACGGCCTATTTTTTATACTCGAAACACGGTGAAAAACTCTTTACCACTAAATTGCTGACACGCCAAAGTGTTGACGATTATTTATTTAACGCTTACAAAAAGAATATTCCGCTGGAAGCAACTGTAGAGAAGGAAATCAAAGGAGGCTTCGAGGTCAAAATAAGCGCGAACGCCGCCGGCTTTTGTCCTTACTCACAGATGGACACGAAAAAAATCGATGACGTCGCTTTATATATAGGCAAAAAATTTGATTTTATGATTATCGAATACGCGGAAAACGGGCGCACAATAGTTCTTTCCCGTCGTCCGCTACTCGAAAAAATAGAACAGGAAAAAATCGAAGCACTCAAAGGTTCATTGCAAAAAGGTATGCTTGTCCATGGTGTAATCAAAGCCGTTCGCGACTTCGGCGCTTTCGTGGATATCGGAGGAATAGAAGCCCTGCTGCCGGTTTCCGAAATGGCCTGGGGAAGAGTTCAAGACGCCAAGGCTCTCTATTTTCCGGGCGATAAAATAGAAACAAAAATTATCAATCTTGATTGGAAAAATAAACACATTACTCTGTCTTTCAAAGACACCCTGCCTGATCCCTGGAATGAAATCGGCAATAAATATCCCGAAGGAAGTATCCATAAAGGACAAGTATCGAGCCTGACGGATTTTGGTGCTTTTATCACCTTGGAAGCCGGGATTGACGGCCTTTTGCATATTTCCAAGCTGGCGCGCGGCAAGAAGATTAAACATTCACGCGACGTTCTGTCTCTGGACGCACAGGTGGAAGTAAGAATCGAAAAAAATGATCAGCAAAATAAAAGAATCTCTCTTGATCTTGCCGGAAACGAAGAAGAAAATTCCACCAATGAAAAAGAAGAATTAAAGGGCTATCTGGCCAAGGCGCCGGAGATGATGGGTACTCTCGGCGATGCATTCAAAAAGGCCGGTAAAAAACGCTAAGTTTTCAAACTATCCGCAAGCACGATCAAGGCATCAGCGACAACAGGCTTAGACCCGCTGATGATGATGGGGTTTAAATCAATTTCGGCTATTTCCGGGTGCAATAAGGAAATATTTCCTACCGCTTGAGTTATTTGGGCAAGCTCATCAATTTTCACCGGCGGCATTCCCCGAAATTCTTCCAATAGTTTTCGGGTGCGGAGGTCGGCAAACATTTCTTGCGCATCGGCAGCGGTAAGCGGTGCCATCCGAATCGTTGTATCGTGATAAATCTCGGTAAAAACACCGCCCAGGCCAATAACCACACACGCGCCGAATCCGGCAAATCGTGTCATGCCGATTAGAAACTCCCTGTTTCCGGCTAGCATTTCCTGAACCAGCACCGGCACAGATTTTCCCGCGGCCTTTTGAATATCTTGAAATGCTGTTTTCAGCTTAGCGGCATCTTCTATATTCAAGGCTATGAGTCCCTTGCCGCTCTTGTGCATGATTTCCCAGTGGCAGGCTTTAAGCGCAATCGGATAACCGATTTTGGAAGCGGCGGCAAGCGCCTCTTCCTGCGTTTTCGCCAATATTTCCTTCGTAACCGGCACACCGTAGGCGGCTAGCAAAATTTTGGCTGCGTGTTCATCCAGAGCTTTTTGTCCCTTTTCCTTCGCCTGTTTGATGATGCTTGCGGCTTGTTCGTTGATTTGGGGCAGGACAATTTTTTTACCCAAAGACCGTTCCTTGATTAGTTTGTAGCGATAGAGAGAACCTAACGCGCGGGCGGTTTTTTCCGGAGAATGAAAAACCGGAATATTGTTTTCTTGAAAACCTTTGGTATAAGAATCTTCCTGACCGAAGAAACTGGAAATAATTAAAGGCATGTTATATTTGCGCGGTAGTTCAAACACTTCGGTAAGAATGGGCCCGGTTAAACTTAAAAATTCTTCAAAGGAAACCCCTTTGGTATAATCAGAAACGTGGGTATAAATTTCGCGCAAAAAACCGGAGTGCATTATTCCATGCATGATTAAAGCGTCCACTTCCCCGCTTTTGATTATAATTTCCGGAATGGTTATCGCCAGTTTTTCCATGCCTGTATCAAAAGTCAGATCCACCGGATTGGCCGAAGCCGCATGCGGTTGCAAATATTTCCTGATTTCTTTTTGCAGGCCAGCGGAAAAACGGGGGACTTCCAATCCGACTAAATCGCAAGTATAAGAAATGGAAGATGACGGACCGCCGGAGTTGGTGATTACGCCGACACGCCTTCCCCGCGGGAGTGGCTGCGTGGCCAGTGTCCAGCCGTGGTCGTAGAGCTCTTCAATGGAGCCGACGCGGATTATGCCTGCCTGTTTGAAGATGCCGTCATAAAGAAAATCGGGTCCGGCCATCGCGCCGGTGTGGCTCATTCCGGCCCGGGCACCGGATACGGAACCGCCGACATATTGCGCCAATACGGGTTTATGCGGAGTAACTTTGCGGGCAATTTCTATAAACCTTCGTCCATCACGAATTCCTTCAATGTAAAGAATAATCGCTTTGGTTTGCTCATCCTCTCCCAAAAATTCCAGTGCGTCCGCGATATCGATATTTGCTTCGTTGCCTAAACTGATGGCTTTGCTGAAACGGATTCCTCTTTTTCTCAAAGAGGGAAGAACTTGCGTGACATAAGTGCCGCTCTGCGATGCAAGACCAAGCAGGCCGGGCTCCTGGGGAAAGGGGTAGACAGTTGTATTTAAAAAAATTTGACTGTTAATTATGCCCAGACAATTGGGGCCGACAAAACGTATCCCATAACGGTGAGCAACTTCATTGAGCTTATTTTCCATATTCTGACCGGCGTCTCCCGTTTCCCTGAAACCGGCGGTGACGACGATTGCCCTTTTCGTGCCGATTTTACCGAAATCCTCCAAAAGAGAAACGACAGCTTTTATGGGAACTATCAACAAGGCCAGATCAGGAACCTCGGGTAAATCCTGCGGCGAGGCATAAGCTGTAATCCCTAGAATTGTTTTCTCCGTGGGATGGACGGGATAAAACTTGCCTCGGTAGCCATCTTTTAAAACACTTAGAGCCTGTATGGTTCCCATCTTGGTCGGAGTATTGTTTGCTCCCGCGACAGCGACAGATTTCGGATTCATAAGTAAATGCAAAGGATTTTCAGACATCATCAATCTCCCCGAACTTTTAACTTTTACAAAATTATGACCGGGAGTACAGAATAAATAACTTTGCCTGTCAAGTTAAATCATAAATGATATTAAAATATATTACTTATATAATTTATTCGATAATTACATAAGCGCAAAAACTTAACTGAAATCAGTATTTTTTGTACAATAGGGGCGTATTATAGAGAAGTATAAAATAGAGGCGACAATTATGGAATACCTTTTGTTAAATCCAAAAAGTTATGAGCCACACAGCCGCGATCAAACAACCGTCAAGAGCATATAGGCTACGGAGAACCGGCCGCTTTCCGGAATATAGCAAAGTAGCCGCTGGCCTTCCTTTAGCTTATTCGAATGAAACAGCTCTTCCATCATCACGTAAATGGAAGCGGCGCCGGTGTTGCCTTTATAGGTAAGATTGCTAAACCATTTTTCATAAGGTATTTTAAAGTTAATGCCCGCCATCGCGTCATAAATTTTATCACGGAAATATTCCGATGAGTAATGCGGCAAAAACCAATCAATTTCTTCTGGTTTAATCTTTCTTTTTTCCACGGCGCGCCCCAGCGCCTGATCTACGGTAATCCGCACAACATGTTCGCCCAGAAGCTCGGTATCCTGTTTGAGCGCGAAATAGTTTCCAGCCAGAGCTTCCTGAAGCGAATCGAGTTGCCGCCAGCCAACGACTTTGCCGTCTTCTTTTTTCACGGCGCCCGCGTACATGCAGACATCCATTTGCCCGGCGTAAGATATATGCTCGATCCAATCGACTCTCAGCGATTTCCTTTTTTCATTTTTTTTGCCGGACATAAAGACGGCGCCCGCGGCATCAGAGAGCATCCAGCGCAAGAAATCCGATTCGAAAGTAAGGATAGGATGATTCTTGAAATCAGGATCGCCCTTGAGGTGCTCAAAGAAATTGGAGCGTATCAGCGATGAGGCCAGCTCCGAACCTGTCGCCACGGCATTTTCGCTCAATTGTAGGGCGACATTGGTATAAGCGGCCTTGAAGGAGGTAATGCCGGAAAGGCAAATTCCCGATGTGGTAATAACCTCGCAAGGCCCAATTCCCAGCTCGCCCATTACCATCAGCCCGTGGCCGGGCGCGATGACATCGGCGATGGTCGTGCCGCAGCAAAGGCACTGAATATCGTTTATCGAAAAACTTTCATACGGTTTTAATTTTTTGATTGCCTCCGCTGTAAGCTCTGCGTTGGTATAATTGAGCTTCCCTGTTTTGCGGTCAATCGCGTAGTAGCGTTTTTGTATCCCGTTGTTTTTGAGAACCATTGATTTTATACGGGAGCGATTGCCATGAACTTTCCCCAACACATCTTCAATCTCTTCGTTGCCCACAGGTTCATTGGGCAGAAACGCTGAAACATCATTGATATAAACTGGCACTAATTTTCCTCCGTTACTGTGGTCTGTGTGGCTTATCATGAAGCCTTTTTACCATATCGGCAAACGTTCTGTAAAATAAATCTTCGGGCATTTTTGTCGCCGTAACCGCGTTAGTAAAAGTGTAATAATCCAAATCGGAAATGATTATATCTTGTTTCATTTTTTTGTAAAGCGGTGTTCCCGGAATGGGTGTCAAAACAGATATCACCGGGATTTCAATTTTGTTGGCGACAATGAAGCTTTCTAATTTTTCAAAATCACTCTCCTCATATTCGGGAGAGGTGATAAAATCACCGACAATGACTATGCCCAGGTCATGCAAAATTTTTATCGCTTCATTGATTACATGACCCTGATATTTTTTATTATAGGCGGAAAGGCGCGCGTCCTGAAAATCTTCAAAGCCCACAACTACCGCGTAGAGTCCTGCCTCCTTCCAGTTTTTCATTAGAGCCGGGTGTTTGACAATCGTATCGGCACGGACATCGGCGAAGAATCTTTTCTTTATACCGGATTGCATGATTTTTTTGTAAAGGTCAAGCGATAATGACGCATTGCCGAAGGTGTTGGCATCAACCATCCTGATGAAGGAAATATCACCGAGCAATTGGATGTCGCGAATTACGGCATCGGCGGAGTGATTCAAATATTTACCCCCTGTCATTCCCGGGATTGTGCAAAAAGAGCATTTATGCGTACAGCCGTAGGCGGTAATGACAAACCCCATCGTCAGACCCAATTGCTCCAGAAAATATTGACTTCTATATTTAGCGACCAGATCATAGCGGGGAGGGATGTCATCCATCAAATCTCTTTCATCATAATTTCTGGTTACATAGGCTAAAGGTTTACCGGGAGAGGTTTGGGCAACTCCGGCTATTCCAGCGCCTTTTTTGCCTTCATCCAAACGGCGGATCAATTCACTGAAGCTTTTTTTCCCTAAACCGATAACAATATAATCGAATTCGGCGCGGTTAAAATAAGTAGGATCGTAAGTGGCGTGATTGCCGCCGATGACGACAACGGGATTGCTTTTCTCTTTCATTTTGCAGGCTATGCGGATGACGGTATTGGCCTCGCAGGTTACGGCTGTTAAACCGACAACGTCCGGCGCAAACGCATCGAAGGCAGTCCAAAAAGCCTCTTCGCTTTCGCACTTCAGATCAAAGATCATTACTTCCTGTCCCTGCAAAGGGCCGGCGAGGACTTCTAGATTGAAGGGTTCTCCCTTGAAGAGTTGCCTAAGCGAGGTAATACCGTATTCCTCCTCGGGAATGCTCTTCCCGCAGTTAGGAGGATTGACCAACATGATTTTCATTTTTTGTTTTGTCATGGACACACTTGTTAGTTCATTCGCCTTAAAAGATGACGGACTAAAAAAGCCCTCCTTTTTAGGGAGGGCCTGCAATTTCATGGTGGGTCAGGGCAGAATTGAACTGCCGACACTCGGATTTTCAGTCCGATGCTCTACCGACTGAGCTACCGACCCGCCGGATTAATTTAACCTGTGCAAAGGCTGCAATCGTCTATAAAATATGATTTCTTTTGTCAAGGTCTTTTTTGGCCGCTTGCGCCTGTCTGCTCTCCCTTTAATTATTATTTTCCGGTATTTTATCCGGCTGGTTAATTTGTTCCTTAAACGCTTCAGTTTGTCCGCCATAATTTTGCTGCCCCGGTAAAACTGTGGGCTGATCGGGAATCGATATGCCGGCACTTTGATTTTCCTGCTCCCGGATAATGACAACTGTTCCGGCGATTTTGTCGTGCCAGCCCTGTTTTCTTTTGTCAAAAGCGACCCAGATAAAGCCGATGTTAAATAACGCGCCGGAAACCAAATAGCCCACCGCTCTTAAAAAAGCGATGCCGAAGGAAATAGGTGTGCCGTCGGCGGAAAGGACCTGCAAGCCAAGAAGCATCTTGCCCGGTGTGCGGCCTGTAGTGCCGTGAAAATATGTGAAGTAGGCGATCATCATAGCCGCGTAAAATATCCATGTAAAAATCAAAATTGAAGAAAGCCATTATCGGGATCCATTAAATCGGCGAGCCATTCGTTGCTGTTGCCAGATATGGAGCCAAATAAAAATGCCATCACGGCGATCATGAATAAAACAAAGAAAACAATAGTGATGATGGTGCTGTCAATCAGGTAGGCTACGAGACGCCGCCAGAAACCGGCAAATTTATAAATGGTCATTTTTTAACCTCCTATGATCTATTGCTGAAGATTCCTTTTTCATATTGGATTATGGAAATTATCGCCGCCGCCGCCGTTTCTACTTTTAAAATTTGTCTGCCGAGGGAAACCGAAATAAATCCGGCTTTTTTTGCCAGCATTACTTCATCTTTGGAAAAACCGCCTTCCGGCCCGACAATAATAAAAAAATCTTTTATGGACGTTAATTTTTTTATCAGTGAGCACATCTTTGATGCTTTTTTGCGATTCTTCTTCCCAAAAAATAATTTTGCAGGATTTGTTGTTTGCCTGGGAAAGCATGTTCGTAAAAGACGTTGGTGATGATACCTCTGTTATTCTGCTGCTGCGGCAGCAGCGTGCCGCTTCCCGGGCGATCTTTTGCCAGCGCGCGACTTTTGCGAGCGCCTTATCTCCGGCAATGCGGCTGACTGAACGCGCCGCTGTAAAAGGAATTATTACATCCGCGCCAAGTTCAGCAGCGCTCTTTACGATCAAATCCATTTTATTTGCTTTGGGTATGGCTTGAGCCAAGGTGATGCGGATTTCTTTACCAGCGGCTGGAATTTTTTCCCCAAGCTCCACAAAAACCCGCTCAGATGAAAAACTTTTAATTACAGCTGCAAATTCATGACCGAAACCGTCAAACACATTTATTTTATCGCCCGGCTTTAAGCGCAGTACCTGTTTTAAATATTTATAATTGTCCGGTCCCAGTTCGCAAATTTCTTTATTTTCTAATGCATCAGGACAATAAATTCTGGGAATGGTCAAAGCTAACTTTCCTTTGTCGAATAGAGTCGTTTAAGTTTAAGAAGTATTCTGCTGTTAAACAGTTGCCGATTTTTTTCTGAGCACGTAACAGACCCATTCTTTTTCCGTGATTACTTTGTTTTGGATAAACGATGCGACAGAAAAATTTTCTTCGATGCTTTTGGTATCCTGTTCAATGATGCCGGAGATGATCAAATATCCGTCCGGCAAAAGCAAATTGTGTCAGATGCGGGCTCAATGTTAAGAGCAATTTAGCGGTAAGGTTGGCGATAATTAAATTGCGCGGTTCGTTGATGGTTGTAACATCACGGTTGAAAAATCTTAAGCGGTCATCCACCTGATTGATTGCCGCGTTTTCGCGGGCGATTTCCACGGCTTTTTTATCAATATCCACGCAGATGACATCCTGCGCGCCAAGCTTGGCGGCGGTGATGCCGAGAATACCTGTACCGCAACCGACGTCCAGCACTTTCCATGATTTAATCGAACGGTCTTTCATGATTATATCTTCGATAGCTTCTATGCACATTCTGGTGGAAGCATGCTGACCGGTGCCGAAAGCCATGCCCGGATCAATTTCAATTACAATATCGCGGCTGGAAGGAGAATATCTTTCCCATGTCGGTTTGACGATGATATTGTTGCTTACCCGTATGGGCTTGAAATATTTTTTCCATTGCTCGCCCCAATCCGGGTCGCTGATGACTTCCGTTTTCAGAGACGGTTTTCTTATACCGGGGAATATTTCGTGCACGCTTTCCATATATTTTTGCACGGCGATAATTCTTTTTTCGCTGCGCGCATCTTGAGGAAAATAGGCTTGGAGTATTTCCTCGATCTGTCGGATTCGGGAAAGTCTCCGGCGTGCTTGAGGCTCCAGTGTTTCTTGAAATACGCCCTGCGCGCCTGTTTCGGTAAGAAAATTTCCCAGCGCGTCCATGAGTTCCACAGGAGCCGATATTTCCATTTTTAGCCATTTTTCCGGTTCTTTTTTTGTCATGAAAAATCCTTTATCCCCTGTTGGAAATTGATATAGCTTGTTTTAGGTAATATTTCAAGCAGCCTAATACCTAATGATGTCTATTCATCTGCCGTAACCGTATGTGGTTCCTCAAAAAACTATTTTCGTTTCTATTTCTACACAAATACCCCGGCTTGAATTTTACCCCCCTTCGTGGTAGTTTCCCAAACAGTCTGACCAGCGTAATTCTACCGCGGCAGAAAGGAAAACATTGAAATATTACCCGGTTTTTTGGAATATTGCCGGCAAGAAATGTGTCGTTGTGGGCGGCGGTGAAGTCGCGGAAAGAAAAGTAAAACGGCTTCTGGAGAGCGGCGCTAAAGTGTTTATCATCAGTTCCCGGCTGACGCCGGAACTTGCCCGACTGAATGAAGAAAACATAATCGGCCACATTGCCAAAGAATACTCCAGCGAATACATCTATGGAGCCGCTTTGGTCATCGGGGCGACTGATGATGAAAAAACCAATGCGGTAATATCCAGTGACGCCCGCAGCAAGGGCATTCCCGTAAATATTGTTGACGATCCGCAAAAATGCGATTTTATTTTGCCCTCGCTTGTGGAGCGAGGCGATCTGACAATCGCTATAGGAACCGGCGGCAAAAGTCCGGCGCTGGCGCGCCATCTGCGTGAAGAGTTGGAATCCAAATACGGAGAGGAATATGAAATTTTTCTCAACATTTTAGGAAGCCTGCAGAACCAAAATGGCGAAAAATTCCGGTGTGGGCAAAGATTGGTTTTCATCCCTATTGGCGGCGGGAATACTGGATGTTATAAGGGAAAAGAATTGGAAAAAGGCGAAGATGCTTGTAAAGAAAATTACCGGCGAGGAGGTTGAAATTGAGTTTAATTAGCTTGGAGATGATTTTATTTAAGATTGCCTTTGCCCTCTGCACTTTGTCCGTTGCCGGTTATTTGCTTTCATTGCTTGATAAAGAAAGTGATGCTGGCCAAAATTTCCACCTGGATTTTGGCCATTGCTTTCGGCTTTTTAACTGTTTATTTATTGCTCGCGGTCATAAGTTCCACCGGATTTCACAATCTCGGTTCGCGCGCTTTCTTTTCTTTTTGTGCCTGGTCGGCAAGCGGAGTTTATCTTGCCCTGCAATTTAAAACCAAAACAAGATTGCTGGGCGCTTTTATTTCTCCTTTCATTTTGTTTTTTATGATTGCGGCCGCCGGACAGGAAACGGGCAAATCTCTGCTGCCGGAGAATTTGCAGAAACTGGCTGACCACCGTGCATCTAACTTTGACAATCATCGGGGAAGCTTTGTTTGTCCTCGCCTCCTGCGCGGGAGCGATGTTCATAATTCAAAACGGTCTGCTGAAACATAAAAAACTAAGCTCCATGAGCAGGTTATTGCCGTCGCTTGAGCGATCTGGACAGGATTAATCATATTTGCCTGCTTTGGGGATTTCCCGTTTTGACCGTAGGTATTGTTGCCGGAGCGGTTTTTGCGGGATTTACCTGGGAGAGAGGTTGGCCGACAGATCCAAAAATTATTTGGACATTTAGCGCCTGGATTATTTACGGATTTCTTCTGCATCAGCGTCTGGCCATCGGCTGGAAAGGTTTCCGGATGGCTGTAGTTTCCTGCGCCGCCTTTATTCTCTTCTTGTTATCTTATATCGGCGTGAGATTTTGTTTTACAACTTTGCATGATTTTATTTAAGACATGATTGTATTAATTGGCGTAAATCATAAAACAGCACCGCTTGCTGTTCGGGAAAAAATATTTGCCGGTTGCGAGGAGGAAAAGGACCTGCTTTCCCGGCTCCTTTCCTTAAAAGGCGTGCAGGAAGTGCTGTATCTTTCCACCTGTAACCGGATTGAAATTATCGCCAGCATCGAGAGTGAGAAGGAAACTGTCCGCAGTCTCTTTGATTTTTTGGCGCAAACTGGAAATCTGACGCAGGCGGAAGCGGAAAAATGTCTTTACAATTATTGCGATGAGGAAGCAGTGCGCCATATTTTCCGAGTGGCGTCCAGCCTTGATTCGCTGGTGATGGGCGAAACGCAAATTCTTGGGCAGGTGAAAGACGCTTACCGCCGGGCTTTGGAACGAAACGCGACCGGAACCGTTCTTAATCGCTTGATGCACCGTGCTTTTCGCACGGCCAAACGCGTCCGGTCGGAAACGGCTATAGCGGTCAATCCGGTTTCCGTGAGCTTTGCCGCGGTGGAATTGGCCAAGAAAATATTCGGAACGCTTAGAGGGCAGGAAAATTTTATTGATCGGGGCCGGAGAAATGGCCGAATTGACCGGCACGCATCTTATCAGCAGTGGGGCGGAGGATATAATCGTCGCCAATAGATCGCCATCGCAGGCGGTGCAACTGGCGGAGAAATTTCACGGAGAAGCTGTATCGCTCGACGCTTTGGGCGAAAAGCTGATCGAGGCCGACATTGTAATTAGTTCAACCGACGCGCCTGAATATATTGTTACTGCCGATTTAATCCGTAAAATTCATCATCAACGCAAAAATCGTCTGTTGTTTCTGATTGACATAGCCGTCCCGCGCGACATTGATCCCGCGGCAGATTCCATCGATAATGTTTACCTTTATAACATTGACAATCTTCAGGATATTGTCGACGAAAACATGAATATCCGCAAAAAAGAAGCGCTTAAGGCCGAAGCGATCGTGGAAGAGGAAATAATGCGTTACACTAGCTGGTTGAAAGAATTGGAGGCTGTGCCGACGATAGTTTCTCTGCGTACCAAGGCCGAAGAAATTACGCAAGCAGAAATGGAGAAGGCGTCTAACTGGATGCAAAAATTTGATCAGGAGGAACAAGAAAAAATAAAAATTCTGGTCAATTCCATCGTCAACAAGATACTGCATACTCCGGTTAGTGTCTTAAAAGAAGAAAGTTCCGAAGTTGGTTCCACAGACATCGTGGCGACGGTGAGGCAAATCTTTCGTTTGGATGACTAAAAATAAGTGGCGTGTTCAGAACGTTTAACATTACCTCCCTCCTTTGAGAGGAGGGGAAATGTTTTTTAGATACATCTCAAACGACAAAATAATTGAACCGGGAGTTTTATGAATATAAAAATCGGAACCCGCGGCAGTAAGCTGGCTTTAACTCAAGCCGATTTCGTTGCCGAAAAAATTAAAAAGATAATGCCGGAAGCGGCTATCGAAATCCGTATCATTAAAACCAGCGGAGATATCATGCAGGATATATCTCTGCTGAAAATTGGCGGCAAAGGAGTGTTTGTTAAAGAGATTGAAGACGCCCTTCTTTCCAAGACCATCGATTTAGCCGTGCACAGCATGAAAGATGTGCCCACGGAAATTCCCGCTGGCTTGGAGTTTGCCGCGATTCTCCAGCGGGAAGACGTAAGAGATATTCTGGCATCCAGGGATAACAGGAAGATCGAACAAATGCCCAAAGGAGCAAGAATCGGCACGGGATCACTGCGACGCTCCGCCCAACTTCTGGATGTATTGCCCGACGCTGTGATTGTTCCCCTGCGGGGCAATTTGGATACGAGATTGCGAAAAATAGAAACGGAAAAGCTCGACGGCGTTATTGTCGCGGCAGCCGGTATGAAGCGAATGGGATTCGTCCAGAGAATTACGCAATTTCTACCGGTGGAATTGATGCTGCCTGCGGTGGGGCAGGGCGCTTTGGGGCTGGAAGTAAGAACAGGTGACAATGAGCTAAAAAAAATTCTGGCAAGAATTAATCACGCGCCGACTAATACGGAAATAGCGGCGGAAAGAGCATTCTTGCGCTGTTTGGGCGGCGGTTGCCGTCTGCCTATTGCCGCGTTAGGTAAACTGGAGGGGGATAAGCTTTCTCTGGAAGGGCTTGTGGCGTCACCTCAGGGCTCGGGAATAATCAGGGATAAAGTGAAAGGAACTGTTTTTGAAGCGGAAGAACTGGGCAAAAAACTTGCGGGAATTATTTTGGAACGCGGCGGCAAAAAATTTTTAGAATCGGTTTATTAAAAAAAGCTTATGGGGCGAATGTCTAAAGTCGGCAAAGTTTATATAATCGGCGCAGGTCCTGGTGATGCGGGTTTAATTACGCTCAAGGGATTAGATTATCTGCGCCTGGCCGATGTAGTTATTTACGATCATCTGGTAAATAAAGAGTTATTGAAATACGCTAGGAGTGATGTCCGCTTTATTTATGCGGGGAAAAAAGGCGGCGATCACACTTTATCGCAGGAAACAATCAATAATTTGTTGGTAAAAGAGGCTGCGGCAGGAAATACAGTTGCTCGCCTGAAAGGCGGCGATGCTTTTATTTTCGGGCGCGGCGGAGAAGAAGCCGAAATTCTCGCGTCAAAAGGTATCGCTTTTGAAATGGTTCCGGGAGTTACCTCCGCGATTGCTGTTCCTGCTTATGCGGGCATTCCGCTCACTCATCGAGGTTTGACTTCCACGGTGGCTTTTGTCACCGGCCATGAAGACCCGGTAAAGGAAAAAAGCGATATCGATTGGAAGGCCTTATGCGGAATCGGCACCCTGGTTTTCCTGATGGGCGTGAAAAATATAGCTCAAATTGTAAAGGAGTTGATTAAAAACGGAAAAGCGCCGGAAACGCCGGCGGCTCTTATTCGTTGGGGTACAACGCCGCAGCAGGAAATCATCACCGGAACTCTGGCCAATATTGCCGAACTAAAGCAGAAGCGATGTTTTTCACCTCCGGCAATTCTTGTCGTGGGTAAGGTGGTCGATATGCACCGGACACTCTCCTGGTTTGAACAAAAACCGCTTTTCGGCAAAGGCATTGTTATCACGCGTCCGGAGACGCAAGCCGATGAATTAGCGCGACTACTGGCAAGAGAAGGAGCGTATCCCATTCACTTTCCGACAATCAAGATTGTTCCTCCAGCGGATTGGCATGAACTTGATGCGGCAATAAAAAATCTGGAAAATTACGACTGGCTGATATTCACCAGCGCTAACGGCGTTCAATTCTTTTTTGAAAGACTATTGGAAAAAGAAAGGGACATTCGTGATCTGAAAGGAATTAAAATTTGCTGTATCGGCCCGGCCACGGCAAAGCAAATTGAAAACAGAGGCATGAAAGTTGATCTTGTTCCCGATTACTTCATTTCCGAAGGAATTATTAAATCATTTGCCGGCATTGATTTGCGGAGAAAGAAAATACTTATTCCGCGGGCATACAGCGCGCGTGATGTTCTTCCCGCGGGTTTGAAAAAACTCGGAGCTAAGGTTGATGTGGTTACAGCTTACGAAACAGTAAGTTCAGGAAAGAAGAAGGAAGAAATCGAAAAGCTATTTGATGAAAATCGAGTGGACGTGATTACTTTTACCAGTTCTTCGACAGTTAATAATTTCGTAGAAATTATGGGTAATGATTTTTCCTATCCGCCAAAGATCAAAATTGCCTGCATCGGACCTGTTACCGCGGCCGCCGCGAAAAAAGCGGGATTTTCTGTGGACATCCATCAGGAAGAATATACAATGGAGGGGCTGGTTCGGGCTTTGATTGATTATTTTGATAAGGAAATTGTTCGCGATAGGTCTGAGGGACAGAAAAAATGATCGGCATTTCCAAATTATATTGCGGGGCGGTGGAGGCTTCGGATGTTTTGCGCTACGACCGTCACTCCGGTACGCTTCCGTCGCATCTTTTGCAGTTTTCCGCCGATAAAAGACCGGTTGTCGTCTGGAATATGACACGCCGCTGCAATTTAAAGTGCATTCATTGTTATTCCAGTTCCGACGATACTTTTTCATCCCGATGAATTGACCACAGAGGAAGGTAAAAAACTAATTGACGATCTGGCGGAATTCGGCTCGCCGGTAATTCTTTTTTCCGGCGGCGAACCTCTTTTGCGCCCGGATTTATTGGAGCTGGCGCAGTACGCCGTACGGATAAAGGAATGCGGGCTGTCATTTCCACCAACGGCACGCTGATTACAAAAGAAGTGGCGGCAAAACTGCAAAAAATAGGCCTTTCCTATGTCGGCGTAAGTCTTGATGGATTGAAAAAAACACATGACCGTTTCCGGGGTAAGAAGGGTGCGTTTGCCGCGGCCATGGAAGGAATAAGAAATTGCCGTGATGCCGGAATCAAAGTGGGCATTCGCTTTACCGTCAACAAACACAATCTGCCGGATGTGCCGGCGATGTTCGATTTGCTGGCGACAGGAAAAAATTGAAAGGTTGTGCTTTTACCATCTTGTTTACACCGGCCGTGGCTCCAAACTGCGGAAAGAAGATTTGACCCATGAAGAGACCCGCAGGCTTCTTGATTTAATCATGAAGCGGACAAAAGAACTGTTTGATGCAGGTGAACAGCCAGAAATTCTCACCGTGGATAATCATGCCGATGGCCCTTATCTGTATTTAAAGTTGAAAAAAGAAAATCCCGATCGGGCAAAAGAAGTGTTGGAGCTTTTACGAGATGAATGAAGGCAACAGTTCTGGTCTCGGGATCGGTTGTATAAGCTGGGATGGCGAGGTTTATCGCCGATCAGTTCTGGCGCAACCAGCCTCTGGGCAATGTTCGCCAAAAGCCGTTTAGTGAAATCTGGCTGGATGAGAAAAATGAGCTTCTGTCAAAATTGAAAAACAAAAAGAAATATGTAAAAGGACGCTGCGCCCAATGCCGCTGGCTTGACATTTGCGGCGGCAATTTCCGGGCGAGAGCCGAATCGGCGGGAGAAATTTGGGGACCTGATCCCGCCTGCTATCTTACGGATAAAGAGATAAGCATTAAGGAGGATTAAAATATGCAATTTCCGGAATATCGCGCCAGAAGGTTAAGAAAGAATGAAAACTTCCGGCGTTTGATTCGTGAAACAAAACTAAGCGCCGACGATCTGATTTATCCGCTGTTTGTCGTTGGCGGCAAGAATTTCAAAAAGCCGATTCAATCCATGCCGGGCAATTTTCAAATGTCCGCAGATAATATTGTCAAGGAAGTAAAAAAAGCGCGAGAGCTCGTCATCCCCGCCATTCTGCTCTTCGGCATTCCGGAGAAAAAAGATGATATGGCCACGGGAGCGTTTGCCAAAGACGGTATTGTCCAGCAGGCGGTAAAGCGAATTAAAAATGAAGTGCCCGACATTTTAGTTATTACCGATGTCTGTTTGTGTGAATATACCAGCCACGGCCATTGCGGCATGTTGGAAAAAGAGGAAGTACAAAACGACGCAACACTGGAGGTGCTGGCGGAAACGGCAGTATCGCATGCGCTCGCCGGAGCGGACATGGTTGCCCCTTCGGCAATGATGGATGGGCAAGTAGCGGCAATCCGCGAAGCTCTTGATGAAAATAATTTGGAAGATATACCTATTATGGCTTACGCGGCAAAGTATTCATCCTCTTTCTATGGGCCTTTCCGCGAAGCAGCCGAAAGTGCACCACAGTTTGGTGATAGGAAAGCTTATCAGATGGATGCGGCCAACTCCGACGAGGCAATTCGTGAAATCATGCTGGATGTTGAAGAAGGCGCGGATATCATCATGGTGAAACCGGCGCTCGCTTATTTGGATGTAATTTATCGTGCCAAACAGGAGTTTGATTTGCCTCTGGCGGCTTATAGTGTCAGCGGCGAATACGCGATGATCAAAGCGGCGGCGCAGATGGGCTGGCTGGATGAAGAAAAAGTGATGATGGAGACGCTGATAGCAATAAAAAGGGCTGGTGCGGATATTATTATTACTTATTTTGCCCCGCTGGCAGCAGCAATGTTGAACAAATGAGAACTTTGAAAAACAGTCTCATTCGTGCTCAGAATCTTTTTTCGACCATACAACCTTCTCATTTCGCTGTAAACGCAAAACTCTCCGCTACAGCGGTTCAAACATTGGGTTTGCCCTCACAAAACTGCTGGGGTATGGTGCCGAAAAAATCTTCGATTCGCTCTTTATGAGCCCCTTTTTCACTTATGCAAAGGCATATAGATAATAATTGCAAAACTTTAAGGGGAGATGAAGTTGGAACTTTCGTCAAAATCACTAAAAAGCACTTTAAGCATGATTGCCTGGGAAGTTACGCGCAGTTGTAATCTTAATTGTATTCATTGCCGGGCGGCGGCAAACCGCGGCCCTTATGAGGGTGAGCTTTCTACCGAGAAGTGCTTTCAACTTATTGATGAAATTGCCGCCATGTCTTCGCCCATAATTATTCTGACCGGAGGCGAGCCGCTGTTGCGTCCGGACTTTTTTGATATAGCCTTCTACGGAACAGGAAAAGGGTTACGTATGGTTATGGCGACAAACGGTACGCTTGTTGATGAGTCCACGGTGAAAAAGATGATTAAAAGCGGCATTAAAAGGGTAAGTGTTAGCCTTGACGGAAAGGATGCGCCAAGCCACGATTCTTTCCGCGGCGAGATCGGCGCTTTTGCCGGAGCTCTAAACGGGATAGAAGCGATGAAAAAAGCCGGCATGGAATTTCAAATTAATACAACAGTTACAACCGCTAATTTGCGACAGATCAAAGATATTTTGGAATTAGCCAAAAAACTGGGAGCCGCAGCACATCATATCTTTTTGCTTGTTCCTACAGGACGGGGCAGGGATTTGGCCGAGCAAGCGATAAGTGCGGCGGATTACGAAGAAACGCTTAAGTGGTTTCACCACGAGAGTCTGCAGAGTTCTATTCAACTCAAGGCAACCTGCGCACCCCATTATTTCCGCATTCATCGCCAGCAAAAAGATAAAAGCCAAAAGATAAAGCGGGGTTTAGGGCAGTTTCATGAAATGACCAGGGGGTGTTTAGGCGGCAGTGCGTTTTGTTTTATATCCCATGTCGGGCAGGTGCAGCCTTGCGGTTATTTGGAATTGGATTGCGGTAATGTTCAAAAACAGAAATTTTCCCTGGTATGGGAAAATTCGGAAATATTTAGAAATTTACGAGACCTGAGTAAATATAGCGGCAAGTGCGGAAGGTGTGAGTTCATCAAGGTATGCGGCGGCTGCCGGGCAAGGGCGTATGAAGCAACCGGCGATTACCTGGCGGAAGAGCCTTTGTGTTTGTATGAACCACAGCGCTAGATGGCTGTTGAAAATTCTCAACAAGAGATTACTTAGTATGGATGATCTCGACAAAAAAATATTAAATATTTTACAGAAAGAATTTCCGCTGGAGGAACGTCCGTTTCAGATAGTCGCCGAAAGGTGCGGCATCACCGAAGAAGAAGCACTGGGCCGTATTCAAAAAATGAAAGACAGCGGTATCATTCGCCGGATTGGAGCGGTATTTGATGGGGCAAAATTAGGACGTGCTTCTACGCTTTGCGCCGCGCGTGTGCCGGAAGAAAAAATAAAAAATTTTGTCGATACCGTAAACGCATATAAAGGAGTAACGCACAATTACCTAAGGGATAATGAATATAATGTTTGGTTTACTGTGAACGCGGCAAGTCCGCAGGAGATAGAATTGTTTCTAACAGGCTTAAAAGAGAAAACCGGCGTTACGGATATTTTAGATATGCGGGCGGTGAAGACCTTTAAGATTGATGCCTCCTTTGATGTGTAGTGCCGGCTTGCATTTATTTGCCTGGCCGGAGTTTACCCGGCGTATGCCGGGGAGCCTCCTCCTTGCCGTCTCGGTATGCTTCTAAATGTGAATCGGCGTAAAATAAATAATAGCAGAACATACGGAAACAATATATTGACGGGAAATGTAATCCGTGAGAAATGTAAAAAATTAGATTATGACTTATCGCAAAACTAAAAAAGGAGGAGAGGAAAATGGAGGCAAAAGACATTAATTTTGCAGCAATGCCGCAAACGGCGGTGCGAGTTGTGACAGCGCCGGCAGAATTTTTTAAAAGCATGCCGCAAACAGGCGGATTTGTTGAACCTCTAATCTTTGCAGCAATTATGGGTTTTATAGCCGGTATTATCCAAGCCATTATCAACATTCTTGGCTTAAGTTATGCGTATGTGGGATTTGCGGAAAGTCTGGGACTGATTATTTTTCTTCCTATTGCCGTTGCCATTATTAGTTTTCTCGGCGCCGCTATTATTTATGTAATTTGGAAACTGATGGGCTCGCAGAAAAATTATGAAACCTCCTATCGCTGCGCAGCTTACTTGATGGCTTTGTTCCCTATTGTTGCAATAATAAGTAGCATTCCTTACGTCGGCGTTATCATCTATATGGCGATTTACGTTTACTATCTGGTCATTGCCAGCACGCAGGTACACAATATTCCCTCACAAAAAGCATGGCTGGTATTTGGAATCATCGGTGCTGTTTTGACGTTAATCAGTAATCACCATGCAATATAAAGCGCGGAACATGGCGCCAACTGCTGAACAATATAGAAGGACGGCCGAAGAAATAAATAAGCAATACTTAAAGCAAATTGAAGAAGCCAGAAAGGAAGCCGCACGCAATAGGTAGGCTTAATAATTTAGCTGAATTATTTTTTTATCATTGGCCCACCTATATAGCTATCTACAGCAGTATGGGTGGGCTTATTTATTAAAGTGATGGCTCATGGCAGAAAAAAATAAAATTCCCTTGGTGGTACTCGTTGATGGCAGCAATTATCTTTACCGCGCTTTTTACGCTATACCAATGCTCACGAACTCCAAGGGTTTTCCCACCAACGCCATTTACGGCTTTACCAATATGCTGTTAAAGCTACTGCGCGAGCTTACGCCGGATTATATCGTTATTTCTTTTGATGTCAAAGGCCCCACCACTCGTCATGAGGAATTTACCGATTATAAGGCAACCCGCAAACCCATGCCCGATGATCTCAGGCCACAGATACCTTTTATCAAGGACATAGTCCGCGGCTTTTCCATTCCCGTTTTGGAAAAGCAGGGAATTGAGGCAGACGATATTATCGGCACTTTGGCCCGGCGGGTGAGCGAGCAAGGCTGGCGGACAGTCATTGTATCCGGTGATAAGGATTTGATGCAGTTGGTGGACGAAAATGTCACCATGATTGATACGATGAAAGATAAAACTTATGATGTCGCGGCGGTAAAGGAACGCTTTGGAGTGGCGCCGGACAAAGTAGTGGAGATTTTAGGCCTGATGGGTGATACGTCCGACAACATTCCGGGAGTGCCGGGGATCGGTCCGAAAACGGCACAAAGACTGATCGAAGAATACGGTTCAGTGGAAACTATTTTGCAAAATGCCGAAAAATTAAAAAACGTCAAACTACGCGAAAGTTTTCGTAAATATGCCGAACAGGCAAGGCTAAGCCGCCAATTGGCTCTTATTAGAAAAGATATCGAAATTGATTTTGACATTCAGGATGCGGCAGTGCAAAGAGCCAGACAAAGAGCTTCTCGCCCAACTCTTCAGTGAATTTGAATTTTCTTCCCTTTTGCAGGAAATAAAGCGTGAAACGAAAGAGACTGCTAAAGACTGTAAATTGATTCTGGACAAGGAAGCGCTGGCCGAGCTTGTCGCGAGCATTACGGATTGCCGTGAAATATCTTTCGAGATTATTTGGGAGAAAAATCCATCAACGGATTTAATCGGCATTGCTTTAAGCGAAGGCAGTAATGCCTTTTACATACCATTGGGGCATACCCACGCCAAAGAGCAATTGAAGAAAAAAGATGTATTGGATGCACTGGCTCCGATTTTCGTGAGCGCAAAAATAAAAAAATATATCCATGATTTAAAAACAGCCCTTGTTTCTCTGGACGGCTTTGATGTGCAGTCAGCAGAAGATGTGATGCTCATTGCTTACTTACTAAATCCTGCGAAAAATTCTTACGAGCTTGCCGAAATAGCCTGGGAATATTTGCATGAGCAGATTCCTTCACCCAACGATATTGCCGGAGGCAAAGGTAAGACTTATCCGCTGGCGCTGGTGCCGCCGGAAAAAATGGCGGCCTATGCTGGTCGGCGTGCCGATGCTATTTTTGCACTGTTCCCGCTTCTTACCGGGAAGTTAAAAGATATTAACGCCGCCGAGCTATTCCATAAAGTGGAAATGCCGCTTTTATACGTGCTTGCTGATATGGAGAAAAAAGGCGTGCTGGTGGATACGTCCCTTTTGAAACAAATGTCGGAAGAATTGGGACAATTGTTGTCCATTTCCGAAGAAAAGATATTTCGCTTGGCCGGTGAAAAATTCAATATTAATTCTCCCAAGCAATTGCAGAGCATTCTTTTTGAGAAGCTCAAACTTCCCACGGGAAAAAAAACAAAGGAAGGATTTTCCACGGACGTGGATGTTCTTACCGAACTGGCGCAAAGCCATGAACTGCCCGCGGAAATTCTCGCTTACCGCAGTTTGACCAAACTCAAATCCACATATGTGGACGCACTGCCCGCGCTGATTGATCCGCAAACCGGCCGGATTCACACCTCCTACAACCAGACGGTGACGGCTACGGGCAGGCTCTCCAGCAGCAATCCCAATTTGCAGAATATTCCCATCCGGACTCTGGAAGGTAAAAGAATCCGTCAGGCCTTTATCGCCGCTCCCGATTTTCTGCTCATCTCCGCCGATTATTCGCAAATCGAACTGCGGGTGCTGGCGCATCTTTCGGAAGATGAAGCGCTGATTGATGCCTTTTGCCTCTGATGAAGATATTCACAGCCGCACGGCATCCGATATTTTCGGCGTATTTCCGCAGATGGTCAATGCCGATATGCGCCGTCAGGCCAAGGTCATCAACTTCGGCATTCTTTACGGCATGAGCGCTTTCGGTCTGGCCAAAGAACTGGGCGTTTCCCTGAAAATAGCCCAGGCTTATATTGACGGCTATTTTCAACGCTATAAAAAAGTGCGTACCTATCTGGATGGAATTCTGGAAGATGCGCGCCGGGATGGTTTTGTCTGCACGCTGCTTGAATCGCCGCCGCTATCTGCCGGAATTAAAAAGCCCGATTGCTTCCGTGCGGCAGTTTGCCGAACGCATGGCGATCAATACTCCCATTCAGGGAACTGCCGCCGATTTGATTAAAGTGGCTATGGTGAACATTGCTCATTTGCTGACGAAAGAAAAATCTTGCCGCCCGTCTGATTATGCAGGTGCATGATGAACTTGTTCTCGAAGCGCCGGTGAAGGAAAAAGAAGAAGTCATGACGCTGGTCAAAAAAGAAATGGAAGAAGTCATCAAACTCAAAGTGCCGCTGAAAGTGGAAATTGCCAGCTGGGAAGAACTGGGACGAAGCCCACTGACGGACTGTTCAACAATAAATGTTACTTCCTGCAACAAACAAGCTCTTAAGTCTAGTAAATATGCAGGACTTCAATCCATAATAAATGAGACGATGTATTTTCCACTTTTAAAAACAATGAATAGTGCTATTATGATAATAAAGTTATTGAAGAAAGCGAAGTTTGTATATTAATTGTTAGCCATCGCAAAAGGAGTTTCGAATGAGCTCAGTCATCGTTGAATTGCAAAAAGATGTTTTAGACCGAAGTCTGCCACTTTCAGACCTTCTGAGAAAGGCCTTAATTATTGCGCGAAAACTAAATATCAAAGAATTTGAAACATGGACTTCAAGTGAACTCAATGGATATGGCGATGGTCAGGAAATCCCAAAATATCGGACAATTCATGGCGAAATTAAAGGTCACAATCCATATCATGGATGGCAACCTGTTATTTTCCCAGATACCACCATTGCAGAAAAACTGTCGACACGCCCATGTAATCAGACAATTGCAGAAATGGAGAGCTTAATAAAAAAAGATAAGAATGGCGCATCGCTTTATATGCCATTTTCAAAATATATGGAAAAGAAATTTATGGACGCGTTGGAAATACCAGTTGAAGTAACTCTTGTTGTTCCCATGACTGAAGTTATACGTATTTTGGACGTTGTCAGGACGATTCTTCTTAATTGGTCATTAAAACTAGAAGAAGACGGAGTTAAGGGTGAAGGACTAACGTTTACTACGCAAGAAAAACAAGCTGCTGAAAAACAATCTTACAATATCAACAATTTCTATGGTCCAGTTAATTCCCCTCAAATTCAGCAGCAAACAAACCATTCCATTCAAATTTCTAACTATAGCAACGGTGACGTGGAGGAAATAAACACTTTCATTAAGAAATTGCAGTCTGAAGTGACAAACCTCACTCTTCAGCAGGATAAGGTTGCTGAATTACGATCAGAAATTGATACTGTTGAGTCTCAAACACGATCGCCAAAACCTAAGCAAGGGATCATTAAACAAGGTCTAAGTTCCATCCGCACTATTCTTGAAGGAGCAGGAGGTCATATAGCTGCTCAACTGATTATTGAAGTGGGCAAGCTGTTGGCTAAATAAAAGAGCACTTTAATCGATGTGGACATGTTATCTTTCGGCTGAACTAAGCGTCGCAGATTAATTATTTCAAACGCAAATCATTAAAATATTTATTTACCCTGTTTGTTTCTTTATAGGTGTAACAGATAATTAAGCCGGAACTTAATCTGGCATGGGGAAAAGGTATCAGGGAGTGGCTGCTTTTTTACCCAATTCCCAAGCCTGTTTCCTGGCCTTTTCGTCCTTGAGAATGTCTCCTTTATCGGCGGCGGAGGTCATGACATCTCCCAGCCAGTTCATTTTGGTCATTTCCGCTGTTGATTTAAAGCTGCGGACAATAGGGTCAGCCGTGTGGACGTCCGGATCTCCGCAAACCGTGATCAGACCGATACGTTTGCCCTTCATCTTGGGATAGTAAGCTTTCTGCCATCTCCACTGTGCGTCGAAGAAGGCGCACCACCTGTCGAGATATGCTTTCATCTGCGAGGTCATTGACCAGAAGTAAACAGGTACGCTGTGAATAATGGCGTCCGCATCCAGAATCTTCTTATGGATATCGGGCATATCGTCCTTAATTACGCAGATGCCTGTTTCGTTACATTTCTTGCAATCTTTGCAGCCGGAAATTTCCTTTTTATTCAGGATAATTTTTTCGACTTCCGCGCCGGCACCTTTGGCTCCGGCCAGGGCTTCATCCAGGAGGATATCACTATTGCCACCAACCCGCGGACTTCCCATAATGCCCAGTACTTTCATCTTTATCCTCCTCATCATAATATAGATATCTTCCCCGGTATATTTTCTTTCTTAATGCGGTTTTCGACTACTGGTGGATTAACGTCGAAATAATCTGCGATTTCTATTGCAATATATGACCAGATGTCATCCGGTATTGATGCCAGTTTTTTAAATTCATTTTTATGTTTCGCGACAACTGTTTTACAGACATCCAGTAATTGTTTAGCAGGTACAAGCAATTGACTGGCAAACCATTCGCCCTGAGTTTCAAACCAACTGATTTCTTCGGCTGGCTCTGAGATTCTCCAGCGCACATAATCTTCTATGGATTGAAAAGTTAGTTCATTATAACATGCTCTATGCAAAACATAATGTCCCAATTCATGTGCCAGTGTGTAACGGTACTTTTCGTTATATTGATTATACTGTACTTCATCCACATGAATAGTTGACATGTCCTTACTCAGGAAGCCATTTAAACCATGATCTTTGTATAATCTTGGAAATGGGAAGATGTTGAGCTCAAGTTTCAATTCAATAATTTCTTCAACAGGAATCGGAATTTCCAGCGAGGGATGATGCTGTTGAAGGAATGTTTCTGTTCGCTTGCCAATTTCGGAGTAACTGATATAGGGGCATTTAAACATCAACGAAGTTCTCTCTTGATAGATTTTATTAGTTTGCCAAGGTCTTCTTTATCAGGTTTCTTGTTGCGTACCGTTCTAAATAGTACCGGCAAAGCATTCATCAGTTCCTGATTAGTGACAATGTCATCAGGTATTTTCCCCGCGCTGGTTATGGCCAAATCGCAAAAAGTTAACCACTCTTCAGTTCCTTCCTTAATCCCCAACGCCGTAGCATATTTAAAAAGCATTTCTTTTGATTGCGGCGGTTGGAACAGCCCTCTTTCAATTTTGCTTACATTACCGGGATCAAATCCATTAATCCGGCAAAACTCTCTTAAAGTAAGGCCATTGCTGATTCTCTTTGACTTAAACAATTCGCCAAAGGTTTTTGCTATTGCCATATAGTTCACCACCTTTCTCTCTGTTGTATTTATATTACAACAGACAATTTAAATGTCAAGAGTATTTTTTGGCAATAATTTACAAGTTATTTGGCGAAGGATTTTTGCTAAAAAAGTTGAAGAACTCTATTTGATAAAGCTTTGCATTGGCGATTAATCTTTTTTCTGCGGACCAAATGTCAATTGATAGGCAATGTAGAGAGAGAGGTAATTGGGGCCGTTAATATCCTGCCCTACAGACAGCAGCAGGTGGTGGTTATCAGTAAAGTTTATAATGGCGCCCACAGTATATCCAGCGGCATCATTGCTGTCGGAAGTGTTTGCCGTTTTGTAATAGAGTTCCGATCCCAGGGTTAGTGTTTTATTAATTTCTCTCTGAATTAGCCACCCGAACTGCCACCAGTCCTTGTTTCTCTCGCCGGGATTAATCCAGTATCCACCTCCACCATAGGTTGTCCATGGTCCCCAGCTTTTCTGCAGCCAGATGGGCAGGAAATATTGAGTCCTGCCGTTTCCCAAACCCTTTTCCGAATCACCGGTGGGAAACTCAACCATGGGGAATATTCCCACTTGGGGAATGTAATCCGTTTCCCGAATAAAACGATATTTGACACCCAGTTCTGTGTCTCCGTAACCATATTGCGACGAAGCACCTTCCGGCTTTACATAGAGGAGCGGAGCAATTAAATGGATTTGGACATTCGGCATAAGGCCATAATTTATCTCGAGGTGAGGCAGTGTCGACGAATCCTGGTTCCGATCATGCTTGTACTGTGCGGCAAGATATACTTCCCAATGTTTGTATTCCACGGTTTCAGGGTCATCTGTGACAAAGGGTGGCCCAGCCAGAGCAACTTTTGGTGCGAGGGCGGAAATAAGACACAAAACAACAACAAGAAATATAGTACTGATTATAATCCTCAGACGGTGACTTTTTGACTGGCAGTTGCATGTTCTCAAGTATTCATTAGTGAAAGATTTATTAAATACATGAATGAAACTGAAATTTGCTTTCATGTTACACCCCGTGTCAACTTTTTATGATTCACACCTTTAGCCGTTGATAATCCCCGGCAATATATTCGTTCGGGGACAGAATACTTAATCGCACAATTATTTTTATATCAACCCATTTTACATATACTTAATGTCTGAAGGAGGCGCCTGCACGTCAAGATAATTAAGGCACCATGTATCACTGGATTACAAGGATTTAATTTAGGAATATATCATATATGTTTTCTAATTGCAGATTATCAGCCGAGGATGCTTTTCCAATATTTATAGATACAATGGTGAAATGTTTCTGTATAAAAAAGCAGAAGAAATCTGTCTTCGGATGTGTTAAGGAATTATTAATAGCAAGAGACAATTAAATCCAAGAAAGAGTCTTTATGAGAAAATCAATTATAGTAATTTACCGGATACTTATTAACAAAAAAGAATTAATAAATTTGCTATACATTTGTTCAAGTGTAGTATGGGGTTTCAACATAAGGGCCCTTGCTTTGCGACAATTACACAGTGATAGGTAAATAACAAATCAGGGTATAGTCATGCAGATTCTCTCCGGAATTAAAGTCATTGATGTAACGCAATTTATATCCGGCTCCCGATGTACACAGTTATTGGCCGATATGGGCGCGGAGGTGGTGAAGGTGGAGCCTCCTCAGGGCGACACCCTCAGAATGAATTTCCAACTGATGCCCGGAGCGGAACGTTGCTATTCCGTCCTCAACAGGAACAAATACGGTGTGGCCGTTAACTGGCAGGAACCTCAGGGACAGGAAATCATGCGCAAGCTCGCGGCCTATGCCGATATTTTTGTCCATAATCTCATACCCGGCTCACTGGAGCGTAACGGATTGGGGTATGAGGATATAAAAAAGCTGAAAAAAGATATTATTTACACTCATATTTCAGGCTTCGGTGCAACAGGAGTTCAGCCGGAAAGAGCCGCTTTCGATATCATCGCGCAGGCTGTAGGCGGCCAGTTCTGGAACGACCAGGAAACCTATCTTGTTCCCACTAACCATTGGGGCGACTTCATGAGCGGCGCTTATGCCGCTATTGCAACTTTGCTCGCCTTCATTCACAGGATGAAGACCGGCCGTGGTCAGTATATTGATATATCCATGCAGGACGTAATGTATGTCAATAATTACCGCGCCATGATGGATAAGGCGCTGGAACCAATAGTGGATAAAGTTGAAAAAGAACTGGGCAGGCACCCGAAAGATGTGCTCAATTCATCGGACCGGATGCCTTTCTACGGTTTCTTCAAGACCAAAGACGGCAAAGTAGCCATTGTCGCCCTTACCACCCGTCAATGGAAGAACCTGTCGGAAATTATCGGACATCCGGAGATGGCTACCGACCCAAAATTCAGCAACCTGATCGTGCAGATTCATAATCATGATGAAGCCGTGAACCTGATTGAAAAATGGACGACTCGGCATAAGTCGCAGGAGATTGTAAAAATTTTAGAGAGCAAAAAGATACCTTGCGGAATCGCCTATACAAGCACGCAGGTGAATCAGGACGAAAACCTTAAACAGCGTGGAATGTTCCGGAAAATTTCCCATAAACAATTCGGTGATATTGATATTCCCGGGTTCCCTTTTAAGTTTTCCGAGACCGAAGGAAGTTTGCGCATGCCCGCGCCAGAACTGGGGGAACACAGCCGCTTTATTCTTGAGAAGTGGCTGGGCTATTCTCCGAGAGAAGTAAATAAGTTATATAATTCCAAGATAATAATTTAAGTTTGATCAAGGAGAAAATAGAGATGATCGATGAAACAGCAAGAAGGAGCGGAGAACTTTTCCAATCCGGTTATCGCTGAGCGGAAAGTGTTTTGCTTTCCGTGGCAGAAAGCAAAAATATTCACTCAGAAATAATTCCAAAAATTAGCACCGGTTTCTGTGGTGGGCTGGCGCGAACATGTGGAATATGCGGAGCGGTCAGCGGGGCTATTATGGCCATAAACTTATTTTACGGCAGAAGTTTACCCAATGAGCCATATGATAAGAGTTACATCCCTGTGCGGAAAATGATCAATACTTTTGAAAATAAATTTGGCTCAACAAATTGTAAAGCGCTGATCGGCCTTGATTTAGGTACTGAAGAAGGTTTGAAAAAGTTCCTTTTAGAAAACAAAATTGAGCAGTGTAAAAACTTCACTGAAGAAGCCACAAGAATAGCCATGTCCATTATAGAAGGTAAAATTTAACTAAACGGTAAGCATGCCCTCTGCTGTCACTATTTCATAGGTTTACATAAAGTTCAGTATATTTCATTTGGAATGCGCGTCGCTCATTAGTCTTTCGCGAACGAAATTAATGTGTCCGCGCAGAACGTAGAATTGGTCGGCGAAGGACGCCGGCACTTTCATTTTGTTGACTTCTTCCTCGATGCGGTTCAGCCTTTCTGACAGTTCTGTCCGCTTCCCGGGAGTCAGGTGCGCAATCATACCTTGTTCGACTACCAGCAACAAACGGTACCAGCGGTAGATGCGCATCTTCATTCGCCATCTGAATATTGCGGGGATGCTTTTAAATCCCGGAATCAAGATCAAAAGCATAGGCACAAACACCACCAAAATGCGGTTTACCATGCTGGCCATCCAGAACGGCAGGTACCGGTAGAGGAAGCTCTTGCCTGATTTATAGTAGCGACTCGCATCAGAGCTGATGCGGTATTCATGTTCCAGCGGCATGGGAAATTCACCTCGTCGCTGAAATATCGAAGCCCGTGAATGTACTTCAGTTGCCGCCTCAAGCAACAGATCGGAAAGTGCGGGATGCAAATCGGACCGTGCAATTAGTTCGACCGTGGGGCTGATCAGGTTGACATCATGATCGGGAATGTTCTTTCCGAAATCGAGAGATCCCTGGGGAAGGATAATCTTGTTCAAATAGCCGATACGTCGAGTGTAGGCATCAGCCTGTGTGAAATCGAAAAGCTTGATCCCCGGTGTTCGCAGAAGACTGTGCAAAGTCTTTGAAGAAGCGGAATCACCCATCATGAATGCGGCATCAATTTTACCTTCAAGCAGTGCCTTTTCTGCTTCCTCATCGTCCATTTCCAGCAGTGCGGTAGAACCGTCAGGTTTAATGCCGTTCATGGAAAGAAGTCCCAGTGCCAGTACTTGCGTGCCTGTGCCATCTTCACCGATAGCTAACCGCTTGCCGTTGAACTGGGAAAGAATATTAATGGATTTACTGCTCCGATAGAAAATATAGAGTGGTTCATAAGAAGTGCTTCCCAGCGATACCAGCTTATCGATATTTTTTCCCTTGGCCACGCCGGTTTGCACGAAGCCTATATCAACACGAAACGATTTATTTTCCAGCCTCTCCAGATTTTCCAACGAGCCTTCGGAGGGAAGATTTTTCAACTTTACGCCATTGCGCGCCAGTATCTTGGCATATTTTTCGGCATTCTTATAGAAACGGCTGCCTTCGTCACCGCTCGTAATGATGATGGTATCGGGCGGCGCTGAACGAAAGAACCAGAAACCGGCAACGATAACTACCACGCTGACAAAAATAATCGCGCTGAGCGCCGCTGTAGGACTTAACCCAAAAGTTTCTATGAACATTGCCTGAACCCGGGTTAAGCCGAGCCTGAAAGCGTCCGCAAATAGTGTCCACGTTTTAGTGAAAACGGTTTTTTTGTTCTTTGTTTTCATAAAAGGATTCCTCACCTGGTGTTAGTGTTTTGTAAAAAATAATTCTTTTCCTGAAATTTTGTTAATTTTTTAGAAACTTTACGGTTACTTAAAATAAAATCATGGTTAAAATCGAAAGTGAACTTTTCACAGGCATCCGAGGCCGCCCTTTCATCTAATGCCTTTCCTTTAGATACCTTATCTTCTTTTCCGTAGAAAAGGTAATACCGGTTTGGTTGCTTGTTTTCAGTGCTGTTAAGATATCATGGACATGCTATAGATTCAATATGATTAATCTCTCCCGCCTTCACACAAAATACACCATTTATTCGTGAAACTGCAATTCCGAAAGCGAAGCGTATCGGAATTGGCAAGTTGTAATGAGACCCAAGTTTCAGAAACAGAGTGCATAATCTAAAGGTCACACATGCTGAAGCTAGCAGGTCGAATTAATGAAGCTCAGATATTACAAACGCAGTGCAGCAATATTTGTTAGCTGAATTAATCCCATAGCCAAAGGCTACTGGGGTTATCCCGCGTGCGAAGCTTAGCGGGGCAATATAAATATCCTGCTAACCGGAGGGTAATGAGACTCAAATTTTAAGAATGTAGTGAATTAAAATTTATTAGCCGAATCAATGAAACTCAGATATTACAAGCACAGCGCAGTAATGTCTGTTAGTTGAATTGATCCCGTATAAACAATGGTATAATACCCTGAAGCTTGTTGCGGAATCGGTTCCCAAAGCTTGCTTTGGGGTTCTATACCCGTGATTTCGGCGATCTTCGCTGTACTGGTGCATGTAAAAGTTATGGTAAAAATATTAAATTATCGTCTATATTAATTAATTGGCTAAAAGTTTATGCCTCGAAATTCAAAGCTTTTCCCGGAAATTATGCAATGTTAACGTCATAGGAGAGGCTGGGAACCAAGTCCCAGCCTCTCCCTGGAAAGAATCTCTATTATAGAATTTATCTATACGTGGAAGCCATGGAACAACTCGCTTTGACGGATCATCCGTTAAAGCAGATGAGGTCATTATTACCCCACCATCAATTTTGGCAGCCAAAGGGCGATCTCGGGAAATATTATGACTATAATAAGCCCGATAGCCTGAAGTGCCACGAATGGTACTATAGACCGGTAGATATCGCTCATTGTTATTCCCTTCGGAGCTATGGCCTTCATATAAAACAGGTTGAAACCAAAAGGAGGGGTCAGGTACCCCATCTCCATGTTCATGATGAAAAGGACACCGAACCAGAGGGGATCAAATCCCAGAGCCGTGATTACCGGAACAAAGACGGGGGTGCAGATCATGATGATGCCCACAGGGTCCAGGATACATCCCAGGATGAAAAAGATTATCTGCATGGTGATCAGGATGACCCACTTTCCTCCGGGAATGGACATCAAGATATGTTCCATCAGCTCATGAGCCCCTGTGCCGGTGTAAACGGAAGTGAAACCGTACGCCCCGATGAGAATCCAGATGATCATGGCCGTAAGGGCAGCCGTCCGGAAACAGGTCTCTTTGATCAGAGTCCAGTTCAGTTTGCGATAGACAGCCGCCGAAATGATCGCCCCTAAACATCCCAGGGCTGCGGCCTCGGTGGCAGTACAGACCCCTGCATAGATCGACCCCAGAACCATGATGATAATCATAATCGGCAGCAGCACCGCCCTGAGGGATATAAATTTCTCCCGCCAGGATACCCTTTCTTTCACGGGAAGGGGAGGTCCCAGGTTCAGGCTGGAAGAAACAGCGGATGCCGATGTAAAGGATGAAGAGGGCGGCAAGCAGAATACCGGGTAATATACCGCCGGCGAATAATCCTCCGATGGATACGCCGGTCAGGGTCGCGTAAAGAATCATGGGCACACTGGGAGGAATCAGTATCCCCAGCGCCCCTCCGGCGGAGACGCAGCCCATGGCAATAGTTTTATTATAGCCCCGTTTGAGCATGGCCGGAAGGGCAATGATCCCCATGGATACGGTTGCTGCTCCGCTGATCCCGGACATAGCGGCGAATATGGCGCAGATGATCACCGTGCCGATGGCCAACCCGCCCGCCAGAGGCCCCATCCAGCGATGCATCAGGGTGTAAAGGTCATCGGCCACTCCCGCCCGTTCTAAGGTCATAGCCATAAAGATAAAAAGAGGAATAGCCAGCAGAGTAAATTTTCCCATGGATGCATAGGCCTGGGATGCGATGAGGAAAAGGCCCTTGTCGCCCCAGAGAAGATAACAGCCTACCACCCCCACGCCTCCCAGGACATAAGCCAGGGGCAGGCCCAAAGCGAGGAGCAGAATAAGTGCTCCAAAAAGCAGAGATAGTTATTAATTCAATGCTCATGATGTTTCCTCCTTGCCGGTAATGGCCAACTCTGATATCCGCGATGTATTTGACCAGTCCCTGCAGCAGGAGAAGGAGAGCGCCCAGCGGAATCATCATTTTAAGCGGATAGATGGGCGGGGCAAAAACGGTCGCATCGGTCTCCCGGAACTTGAAGGAATCCCAGGCCATCTCCCCATCCTTTGTAAAGAATCGCTCCGCAGAAGACGAAGAAGAGAAGCCAGGTGAAGAGATTGATAATTGCCCTGGTGCGGGGTTTGAAGCGCAGGTAAAAATATCCACGTTGACATGGCCATTGCGCTGCTGGAGATAACCTCCCAGAAGGATAACGTAGGCGCCATAGAGCATCTGGGAAACTTCATGAGCCCAGATGGTCGGGCTGTTGAACAGGTACCGGACAAATATCTCGTACAGAATCACGCCGATAAAAGCGAGAATCAAAAAGCTGACGGCCTTGCCTATCAGCTCATTCATCCGGTCAATCACCTTAAAAAACTTTTTCATCAGTAACCTCCCTTGCAGAATGAAAGTGATAATGAACGTACTGCTTTTCAGGTTTTGATCAATCGATGTAATGAAGTTTTTTAAGGTAAACCTTCAGCATGCCGATGGCTTTGTTCGAATCGGCATCCTTGGCTGCCACTTTATCCCACTGCTTCATTGCCGCTGCCATCATTATTTTCTGGTCTGCGGGATTCCAAGGTACATACCTCGACTTTATAATCCTTAATCATGGTTTTCAAAGCTTTGCGCTCATCACCCACATATTCTTTTGTCCGTTGATATACCCTCTTTTTCAAAGCCTTATCGAGAATCTTCTGCAGATCCTCGGGCAGGGCATTAAAGGCATCCTTGTTGATGACGATCACGTCGGTGCCGGCCATGGCCAGGTCGGGCTGGATATAGTACTTAGCTACCTCGCAGAGTTTCATGGTCAGCGCTCCGCCGGCCGCACCCCAGTGCGCTCCATCGATGACGCCTGTTTGCAGGGCCAGATAAAGTTCCTCGCCGGGAATTAAAGTGGGGACGGCGCCCAATTCTTTCAGCATTTCGGCAATCGCTCCGGAAGAACGAATCTTATATCCTTTGAAATCTTCAATACTACGAATTGGTTTTCTCCCGATCATCGCCGTGGGATAAATCTTCTCGGTGTAATAAAGCAGGTTGTGCTTGGGCGTGAGCGTCTTTCAGCATCTGCTCGAAGCCGAGCTTAAAATGAAAATACAAACCCTCATTGGCGTTACGAAAGGTCATCGGACAGTTGGCCGCCACTGCGGCAATGGGAACGATACTCATCCAGTAGATTGGTGCTGCCGTTGCCCCTTCGATTGTGCCGTGGCGGGCGGCATCGAATATATCCTTGGATGGAACCAAAGATCCGGCTGGATGAAGCGTAATCTGCTAACCTTCCATTGGTCATCTTGGTCAGATTTTGCTCGAAGTAATCCTTCAGCGGTTTGAAGGATGCACTGCCGGCCGGCCAGTGAGACTGAAACTTCCACTTATACACCTTTTGGTCTGCCGGTTTCTGGGCGAAGGCGACGCCCGCTGTAAAAACCATCAAAAAACCGATTAAAAAAACGCAAATTAATCTTTTTTTCATTTTGACCCTCCTTTTTTTAAGTTATATTTTTGAAAAAAACAGATATTGTCAAGAACGGGAGTGAAAAAGCAACTTCTGATATCTTAAATTCAAATAATATTGCCACGCCGCACTCCAGTGACTTTTGATATTTGATAAGACATTGCTTCTGTATGGGGAATTATAATATAGGTGAACTACAATGAAGAACAATCCTGTGTCAAGAAAAATAAACCACATGTAAGAAACAGATAAGCTCTCCGGTATTGTAGCAGATAATATGTCCGGTTTAGAAATTATTGGAAGAGGTGACAAAGGTCATTACGTTTATACAGGTTTAACGGCTTTCCCGCCTCCGGTTGGTTCCTTCTGGCTCACCCCATTTTTCTCAGCTCTCTCCTTAATATTTTGCCTACCGCGCTCTTCGGCAATGAATCCATAAGCTGAATCGATTTCGGTCTTTTATAGGCGGGTAAATTCTCCTTGCAAAAATTAAAGAGATGCTCTTCGGTGGCTGCCCCTGCAGTCTTGAGCACGACAAACGCCTTTACCGATTCACCGTAAACCGGGTCGGGAATGCCGATAACCCCAGCTTCCAGCACCTGGGGATGCTCGTGAAGAACATTCTCTATTTCCTTTCGGGTAGATATTCTCTCCTCCGCGGATGATCAGGTCCTTCTTTCTGTCGGTGATATAAAGGTAACCGTCTTCGTCGGCGTATCCTATATCACCGGTGTGAAGCCAGCCGTTCCGGAGCGCTTCTGCCGTCTCCGCCGGTTTATTCCAGTAACCCTTCATGACGCCCGGTCCTTTGATGACGATTTCTCCCGCCTGTCCGGACGGAAGCTCACGGTCATTTTCGTCGAATATCTTGATCGTATTGCACTTCTGGTAACACTTGCCGATGGAGCCGTATTTGGGCGGACGTCTTCCCGCTATGTTGCCGCAGTTGACGGTAGTCGCTTCGCTTAGTCCATACCCTTCCCAGATATCTATGCCGTATTTCTCCTTCCAATTGCGGGCCACCTCCAGAGGGCATCGGGGCGGAGCCGCAGATGCAGGTCTTCAGGGAGCTCAAATCATATTTAGAGGCGGCGGGGTGGTTAAGCAGTTGAATGTACATGGTCGGCACACCGCGAAATTCGGTGATTTTGAATTGCTCGATGCACTTCATCGCTTCCTCGGTATCCCAGCGGCTGATCATAGACCAGCTTTCCTCCCGTCAGGAACTCAAGATTCAGGGCGAATACGCCGTACCCGTGGAACAAGGGAAGCGTTATCAAAGAAACACGGTTCCGGGTGACGCCGAATACTTCCTCTTTTTCATCGGTAATTTTATCCTGTCCGTCATCGCGCTTCTGAATTTTACCTTTCGCGGCAACGCCCCACGCATCCAGCAAGACCAATTCATAATATCCGGTTACGTGCGTATACCAGTTATAATGGGTAAGCATCACGCCTTTGGGGTTTCCCGTGGTGCCTGCCGTATAAATCATGACGGCGGTATCGTCGTTGTCCGTTTCTTCAATGAGCCAGTTCATCCGAACCGTTTTGAATAATTTTATCGTAGGATAAAACATCCTTCGGCACTGCCTTTCCGATCAAGATTACATGCTTAAGCTCTGTTGCCTCGCGGCGAGCTTCTCTTATAATATCGATGTAATCTTTGCTGCTGATCAGAGCGGTGATACCGGCATCCTGGTAAAGATAGGCTAGATCATTAACGCGTAGCGACGGGTTTACTGGAACCAATACCGCCCCGATTTTAAAAACAGCGAAAAATGCCTGCATGAGTTGAGGACAGTTCAGCAGCTGAACGCCCACACGGTCTCCCTTTTTTACTCCCAGCTTTTTAAGGCATTCCCCAACCTGTTGGCAATACGGTTCATTTCAACATTGGTATGCCATCGCCCTTCAAAATTGACAAACTTGTATTCGCCAAATCTTTGAATATTGTCTTCCGCCAACCTTCCAATATTCATCGCCATCATTCCTTTCCGATAAATTATAGATCGAAATAATTTATAAAAATCTGCCTCTGCCTCAAAACACAGCTGGAGCAGGCAGAAATATCAGTAAACGGCCGGATCGATTTTACCCTGGGCCATGATTTTAGTCAGAACCCAGGCGATATTATAGGCTGCTGTTTGGAGACGATTACTGAAACTCGCTCCCCATGCCTGCGCATAAGGATTGCCTGATCTACTGTTCACATTAATGATGGCTGAAAATAGTTTCTGACTGGTAGCAGCATCGGTAAAAGAGACGTTGCATAAAAACTCATCGGGTTGTGCCATAAAGACATTCCATTTCAAGATAATACTTTTTACAGCCACATCAACGACGATTCCTTTGTTGACGCGCTCATCCTGGCTGATTATCTTTACCTTCTTATTTTCAATGTTTGCTTCCTTCAATAAAACAGGGAAAGCATCGGCAAATGCCTGGGGAATAGGCTTGCTGTCGGTTTTCCATTCCTCCGCGCTATTGTAGCCTAGGTCTTTCGGGCTGATGGCGCTAAAATCAATAAGCTTAACATTAAATTCAGTGCCGGATTTAATCAACTCTGATGCGTCGGCCGGCTGTTCAATGGTTGCATAGTAAGCGGCAGCGCCACAGGATGAAGCGATTCCCCATACTAAAAGGCCGGCAAATACGGAAATTATTTTTTTATTGCTTTTCATTATTCCTGTTCTCCTCCTTGAGTAGTTTTGTGTTGATAATATCTTCAAGATATAGAATTATCAATTGCTGAATGAATATTTATGTTATTTGCCTTCGCCGATCTCTTGGAAAAGATCACGAAAAACACCGATCGGCTGGGCTCCCACGATTTTATGTTTGGCATTGATGATAAAAGTCGGCACGCCGGTCAGATTGATTATCTGTCCTTCTTTTCGGGCTTGTTCTAATCTTTTGCTATAGCGCCCATCTTTCAAGGATTTGCGCATATCAGTATCATCAAGCCCGCTTTTTTTGGCGACAGCCGCAATAATATCAAGAATACCGATATCCAAAGCTTCAGTAAAATAGGCGTGGAATATGTTTTCGTGAAAAGCTTCATACTTGCCCATGTCGCGGGCATATTCACTGGCTTCTAAGGCCAATCTGGAGTTGGAAAGGATAGCGCGTTGGCCGAAAATAACGCCGGCTTCTTTGCCGCGCCTGCGCAATTGGTCGTAAAAGCCGGACATATCATGGCCTTTAAATCTTTCAGATAGCAGTATGCCGTGGGCGGGCGTTTCCGGATGAAGCTCATAGCTGACCCATGTGTCTTCGATGCTGTATTCTTTTTTTAACCTGTCGACAATTCCTTTGCCGATATAGCAAAATGGTCAGATATAGTCGGAAAATATTTTGAGGTTAATCATGGTTTCTTATTCCCTTTCTTCTGTAATAGGCGGCTTTCAACTTTGTCGCTTTGTTTTATACCTGGTTTAACTTTATACGCGTTTGCATAATTTTCCAACGATTTAATTAATGGTTTATAAAAAGGCGCGGTACCCAAACCGAACGATTCAACTATCATATCAAAGGCAACCCACGTAGCGTGAAATATATCATAATTTTTATCCGTGACATAGCCAGTTTCTGTCAATACAGTAAGCTTCCCAGCTTTCCATCCTCCTTCTTATTATTTATCAACAGTTTTTGTTAATAACTAGCTTTTTTTACTATTCTTGATTTATCTAATACTTTATCATAAAAAGAAATATAGCAAATTGCCCAATATTTGGGCATAGTGCCGCCAATAATGATAGTGTGAAAATAACCCCGAAAGGTCTGAATCGTGAAAAAGAAAAGAAAACCCGCAACCGGTCCCCTGAAAGGCATTCGTATACTGGATTTTACTAGGCTCTATCCTGGTCCGCTGGGCACGATGATGCTTGCCGACATGGGTGCCGAAGTGATTAAAATTGAGGATATGAACACTCCGGACTATATGCGTTTCTATCCTCCTTATATTGCTTCGGAATCAGCCGGGTATCTGGCCGTGAACCGCTCCAAAAAAAGTATAGCCCTGAATCTTAAGCACAAAAAAGGTGTGGATATATTTTTCTCGCTCCTCCAAACAGCAGACATCGTGGTTGAACAGTTCCGGCCGGGGGTTATGGAAGAAATTGGCCTGGATTATGAGATTGCCCAGCGCGTGAAGGATGATATTATTTATGTCTCCCTTACCGGATACGGCCAGAACGGTCCATATGCTCAGGACGCGGGACACGATATTAACTATATCGGATATTCCGGAATCTTGGCGACAACAGGTTCAAGAAAAACCGGGCCCATAATTCCCGGCCCACAAATCGCCGATGTGGCCGGAGGAGCGTATATGACCATTGTTGCTTGCCTCTCTGCTCTCTGGGCGAGAGAAAAGACCGGGCAGGGACAGAAGGTTGATGTTTCCATGCTTGATGCCATACTTCCCCTGATGACCCTGCAAATGGCTCATTACCATGCTGCCGGGCTTGCGCCCTCTCCAGGAGAAGCAGCGCTTACCGGAGGTCTTGCCTGTTATGGGGTTTATAAGTGTGCCGACGGAAAGTATATCGCGCTGGGAATACTGGAGGAAAAGTTTTGGAAATCTTTTTGCGAGATGGTGGGGCGCCCCGAGTGGCTAGGCCAGCAGTTCGTTATCGGGGAGGAAGCTGAAAGATTGCGCGAAGCGATCTCTGCCCTTTTCCAAACAAGGACAAGAGATGAATGGATTGTCGCCGCAGCCGGGTATGATACCTGCCTCACGCCGGTTTTAGAAATCGGAGAGGTCGAAAAAGATTCTCAAGTGCAGGCGCGCAACATGATTATCGAACAAACACATCCTGTATGCGGAAAGATCAAGGGTATCGGTGTTCCCCTAAAATTTTCGGCAACACCGGCGAAGCCTTCCTTGCCTCCTCCCGTCCTGGGAAAAGATACGGCAGTCATTATGGCAGAAATGGGTTACAAACCGAAAGAGATAGAGACTCTAAGAAAAGAAGGTATAATTTTCGTTGCCGAAGATTAATAATTCGTTGGGTGTGTAATTTCTATCTACCAACTGCCGGAAGAGCCGCCGCCGCCCGATGATCCGCCGCCACCGGAAAAACTAGAACCGCCGGAACTGCTTGAGCTCGAAGATCCTCCGGAACCGCCGGTAGAAACCATGAAACCGCCAATGGAGGTACGGCCCTTGGTTCGTAAATCTTTTTGCGCTTTTTTGTACCAGTCGGAATTCTTAAATAGCAGTTTGGCAATCGGGAAAACCACCAGGTAGGTTACAAGACAATAAAAAGCGCCTGTAGTGCCGAAAATAACAATCGGGAACATAGCCCAAAAAGGAATGAGAAAGAAGTAGAGAAACCAGCCCATGCCGGGCGTTAAAATGCCGATAACGGTAAACAGTCCTATAATGCCAAAAATGAAGGCGCCGAAAAGGATTTTCTCGATAATCGAGAGATCCGGCCCGCTGATATTTAAACCGGATGATGCTTGCGATTTGGTATTTGCGCCGCTGGGCGCATCCGGCACCTTGCCTCCCTCCAGCACATCGATAATAGCTTTTACACCGTCATTGATGCCGCCGTTGTAGTCCCCTGTCTTAAAGCGAGGAGTCATGACGTTGCGAATGATACTGCCGGCCAAACCATCAGGGAGAGTCCCTTCGAGACCATAGCCCACCTCTATACGCATGCGCCTGTCTTTTGGCGCGACAACAACCAAAATGCCATTGTCCTTTCCTTTTTGGCCGAGCTTCCATTCTTTAAAAACCGCGACGGCGTATCCCTCGATGCTCTCGCCTTCGAGTGTAGGAACAGTGAGAACAGCAATCTGGTTGCCGGTGCGATCTTCATGTGCCTTCATACTTTCGGTAAGCGACCGGCGGGTATCAGCGGTGAGGATTTGCGCGTTATCGGTTACGCGCCCGGTAAGAAACGGAATATCCGCTCCAACGGCGGCTGTCGCCGCTAAAAGCAGCGCGGCCATTAATGCTAAGCGCAGAACTTTCTTCATACGCCTTTCTCCTCAATAATCTCATCGCGAAGTTCATTCTTGCGGGATTTACGGGGTTTGCTGCGCTTCTTGACAGCCAGAATTTCCGCAAGCTTTAGAAGCCCTTTTTCCAGGGCGCGGGTAACCTGCCCGGAGGCAAGAAATGGTGTCATTTGCGTAATGATTTTTTGCATGGCTTTTTGGCTCAGTCGTTTGCTTAACCCCTTATCGGGAAGTAAAATAACCTGCCTTTCGAACAGGCTGACAAGCAGCAAAATGCCCGTCCGGCGCTGGGTGGCGAACAATTCGTGAGAGAGAAAAAGTGATTCGGCGTATTGATGCACTTCCACGTCGGCGCGGTGAGCGGCAAGAAAAAGCCATGCGAACTTTGGTATATAGAGGGACAAAAGAGCGCTTAGAATGCCTGTTATGAGTATGGTCACGGCAGAAATTAGCACCGCCGTTTGTGAATACCATCCGGGCCACAGCAGATCAAAAATAAAAACCAAAAGACCGGCAACGGACACGCCCAGAGCGAATGCTTTCCAGGGAATTTCCGCGTAAGAGTCACTGCGTTCAATTGCGGCAACTACAATCTGAGCGCCTGTGCGTTTTTCCGCCTCTGCTATGCGCTTATCCAACCGGCTGCGTTCCTTATTGTCTAATATTTTTTTCATATTTTTTATTCGTGAAACTCCGATTGTTGCGAAAAATTATAAACAGAACTGCCTTTGATGTCAATCAAATAAAGGCAATGAATTATTTTTTTGTGTAATTCCCGCTTGTGCCCTCTGGGGTGTGCAGACAGTCTGCCCGGCAGGGCGCCCCAGCGAATGCAGGGCATGTCGGGGAATCCAAACTCGGATACTGTGTAATAGTGTCTTTGCGAGTTAGTGAAACAACCGAAGCAATCCTTTTAGATCGCCAATTGTCAGGAGCAAAGATTTGACCCCAGGTCCAATATCAAACCCACTTAAACCTAGTGCCCATTTATTTCAAAAAGGAATTGGATAACCCCAAAAAGCTGTTCCTATACTAGTAAAATATTTTCACTTTGAGGTGACATAATCTCATGGCGTAGCCATTCATCATTTTGTGGCTATTAGGAAATTATTTTTCAATTGCAGTTTTTCTTTTCTTCGGTTTATACGTCCGTAATTTTCTACCCCTAACATGGGGCAGCCTTGAAGATTCGAAATGGTAATCCTCAATTTATTATTAAAATAGAATGTCTTGATTTGGTAGGTGGTTTCAGTGAGCAGTTCTGCTTGTAAGTGAGCATTTGGCAATTTTGGCACACATGCTTCCTTTCAAACAATAATCCTCGAAGACCTTACAGATAAAAAAGCTCACGTACTGATTGAAAGATGGCGCCTGGAATACAATACGTTCAGGCCGCACAGCTCTTCGAAATACCGTCCTCCAGCACCGGAGGCGTATCTGAATCGAGAAATAAAAAAAGGCTGAACTCTAACTTAACATGTGGTATGACTATAGGGAACAGGTCATTAAAATAATGCGACACATTTTTGTTGTCCTGTCATTGAACTATCAGATGTAAGCAGCTATAGTCGATAAAAAAGTAAAAAGGAGAATAAAAAAATGGCAAAGATTGACGGTTTCTTCCAGCTTATGCATGAAAAGGGCGCATCTGACCTCCATCTTGTTTCGGGCCGACAGCCCACTCTGAGAATCCGTGGTGAAATAGAACGAATCAAGCATGATGTTCTGAATAATGAATCGTTAAAATTGCTTCTCTACGAAATTACGCCGGAACATAAAATTAAGCAGTTTGAAGAAACAGGCGACGTTGATTTTGCCTATGAAGTGCAAAATCTGGCCCGCTACAGGGCGAATTACTACCAGCAAAAAAATGGGACAGGCGCCGTTTTCCGGGAAATTCCCAACAAAATCTCAACTTGTGCAGAACTTGGTCTTCCTCAAGTAGTGGCAAAATTAGCTATGCTACCGCGCGGCCTTGTTCTGGTCACCGGCCCCACGGGTAGCGGTAAATCCACTACTCTGGCCGCGATTATTGATGAAGCTAACCGTTTACGTAAAGACCATATTATTACGATTGAAGATCCAATTGAATTTGTTCATCAAAGCCAAGGTTGTATAATTGACCAGCGTGAAGTGGGAACTCACACTAGAAGCTTCGCTACCGCATTGCGCGGAGCACTGCGCGAAGATCCCGACATTATTCTGGTTGGTGAAATGCGCGATCTGGAAACTATTTCACTGGCTGTGGAAGCCGCCAACACCGGCCATCTTGTTTTCGCCACAGTGCACACCACCAGTGCGGCAAAAACGGTCGACAGAGTAATTGAAGTTTTTCCTGCTACCGAACAATTGCAAATCCGCTCCACGCTAGCTGATGGTTTGCACGCGGTCATTTCGCAAATTTTATTCAAAAGAATCGACATCAAAGACCGCTGTGTTGCTTTGGAAATTTTAATTGCCAACTCAGCAGTTCGCAATTTAATCCGCGAAAGTAAAACCCATCTAATCGCGACCACTATGCAAGCAGGCAGACAATACGGGATGCAGCTTATGGATGATGGGATCATGGATCTTTATACCCGCCGCTGGATCAGCTGCGATGATGCTTACCTGAAGGCGAATGATAAAATCAGATTCCGTAAGATTTTGAAAAACCCGTTGACAGACTTTGGCGAAGCAGAAATTATTGCGCGAGGATAGCTTCTGAAAAAACCGGAAATAGACCATATTCTGACAAGAATGCCAAAATTCAATGCTAACATTTTATTCCCCATCAGAAAATCATTATTAAGTAGGTGCTATGGGCTAATATTTTCTTAAAAAAAGGTATTATTACGAGATCATTATAATTTCTTAAATATATTGGTTAATGTAGTTCTTCCTGTAAGCAGTAAATCGTCAACCTCAATTAGAATACGCAACTTCAAACGATAATCATTGACTATATTTTCCCAATAATTGTGACAGCAATAATAAAGTGCTGCGGGAAGTCTGATGGCAGTTGGACAAATTTCTACTTTTAGACCGTTAAATGTGGTAGTTAAACGGAAATCAAAATCAAATTCAGGAAGGATTATGAAAGACAACGCACTGATCATTCATCCTCGAGACAATGTTGCCGTTGCCCTGAGGGCCATGGCTGCCGGGGATACGGTAACGGCAGAAGGTATCGAACCCTTTACGACTCTGGACGATATACCTGTCAGTCACAAGATCGCGCTTAGCGATATTTGCAGCGGGGAAGAAATCATAAAATACGGCGAAACCGTGGCCGTCAGCATGCAGATGATCAAAAAAGGGCAGTGGGTCCACACGCACAACCTGGAAAGCAAACGATGGAAAAAATGAAGGACATCAGAGGATATATACGAAAAAACGGCAGTGTCGGCATTCGCAACCACGTCCTTATTCTTCCCACGGTATCCTGCGTCAACGGCGTCATCACTCGCATAGCACGTGAGGTGCCGCAAGCGATCTGCGCCCCTCACGCTCATGGCTGCGGCCGTGGCAGCCTCCGGGACATCGAGATTCTGTTCCGTATACTCTCCGGTCTGGTACACCACCCCAATGTAGGCGGCGTGGTCCTCATCGGATTGGGCTGTGAAGTATCCAATACGACCAATCTGCTGCCATTGATCAATGATGCCGGTAAACCAATCGCAGTCTTTAATGTGCAGACCGACGGCGGTTCTATCAAGACGGCCCGCAAGGGCGTTGCCGCCGCCCGCCGGATGCTGGCGGACATCAACTGTCAACCGAGGGTAACCGTGCCCTGGGATAAAATGCTGATCGCCATGGAATGCGGCGGATCGGACGCCATGTCGGGCATAACGGCCAACGTCGCCATGGGTGCCGTCTCCGACTGGCTCGTGGAGAAAGGCGCGACAGTCATATTCGGTGAAAATACCGAGATGATCGGAACAACACACGTTCTTACCCGACGTGCAAAAGATGAACAAGTGGCCGGGCAAATCGAACAGATGATTACTCGCGCCGAAAAGCTGACTCAGGATGTGATGGGTGAACTGGCAAGCCTTGTTATTTCTCCCGGCAATATGGACGGCGGCATGAGCACGATTGCCGAAAAATCCATGGGCTGTATTTTCAAGGGCGGGACTACCACGATCAACCAGGTCGTTGATTACGGCCAGGCGCCGACCGAACACGGCCTGATCCTTCAGGACGGACCGGGATATGATGGCGATTCCATGGCCGGGCTTGCCGCCAGCGGCTCTCAGCTCATGTTTTTTTCCACCGGCAGGGGAAATCCCGTCGGTTTTCCGGCCATGCCCGTTATCAAGGTGGCCAGCAACACCAGGATCTACGAGGCCATGAAAGACGACATGGATGTCAATGCCGGCGTTCTTGTAGAGGGCCGCCCATTGAATCAGCTTCGTGACCAGATGATTGATTTGATGATCCAAGTAATCAATGGGGAAAACACCAAGGCGGAAATCAACGGCATGGACGTTTTAACCTTTATGACCATCCATCCGCCATTCTGATATCAATGAGTTAATCGGGGACGGTTCTAATTGATTGACAGGACAAAGGAAGTAAACAAAATAAAAAGAGCCGTCCACAATAGACCATATAAATAGGTATTCAATTGTAATCATGTAATGTTTTCTTTTAGAAAAAAATTAATATGTGCTATTATGATATCTAAATCACGCGTAACCTTCAGGTTATCGGAAAAAGCGGAATTCGCATATTTATTGTCAAGCATGTATCCGTCTGAAAAGCTAAAAGACATTTTAATGACAAAGCGATGTATTAAATAGGAGGGAAATTGGACCAGAACAAGCTCAAGTTAGCCCATAAAGAATTGAAGAAGTTGCGAAAGCCAATTTATAATGTCAATGCAAAGCATAAGGAAAGTTTAAGTGTATTAGAAAAAATTGCTGTCAAGATTACCGATAATGTCGGTTCAATGGGGTTTTTCTTAGTTATATTCGGTTGGACTTTATTATGGCTAGGCTGGAACATAATTGCGCCAACTAATTTAAGCTTTGATCCATTTCCTGCCTTTGTTTTATGGCTTTTTATTTCGAATATGATTCAAATATTTTTGATGCCGTTGATAATGATTGGTCAAAATCTTCAAGGGCGTCATGCTGAGAAAAGAGCAGAATCGGATTTTGATATTAATATTAGAGCAGAAAAAGAGATTGAGATAATTCTTATGCATTTAGAACAGCAGAATGAACTTATATTAAAAATCCTTGATAATATAGAAAAAGTCGATATTAAAAAGTAGACAGAGTGATTCTTCAGTCCGGTGAATCGCAGCGTTGCGAATCAATTATTCCAAACGCAAATCCTCAAAATATTTTATTCACCATTGTTGCTGACTTGCAGGTGTTATGGACTAATGTTTTCTTTAAAAAAGGTATTTCATTGAAATCTGCCCTTAAAAAATTCACCCAATATCGTTGACATCTCCCCGATTCAGGCATATATTCATGACAAAAGTATCAATTTCATTGTTTCGGGCTTGGATAATGTTTAGGCGGCGCGTTATCAAAGCTTTTCGACAAACACTCTCAACTCGTTTACAGAAAGGAGTCTTTCAATGAACCTACCTAAACTACCTAAGAATCTCAGCATGCTCTTGTTGGGTATCTGGCTCATCATCGGGGGGCTGATACAATTGCTGGGTCTCATTTTTTCTGGACTCGGCATTCTCATGGCTATTTTTGCAATTGCTATAGGTGTTTTGATCATACTGCAGCGATAGCCCGGGAAGGATATGGGGACAAGTATTGAAATATAAAAAACTGTCTTTTCAAGACCTGACCCCAAATGTGCATTAGGTCATATCATGGGTCACGACGATTGTGCAGAAACTTGGACACTTGCTGATGGCGAGAGGCTAACGCTGCGCCATATCGCACCTGCCGATGCCGCTAGAGAGCAAGCGTTCGTACATGGACTTTCACCTCAGTCAAGCTACCTCCGTTTTCATGGTACGATCAAAGACCTCAGCAAGAAAGACTTAAAGAAATTTACGGAACCTGATTCGCGAAACGCGGTTGCCCTGATTGTCGTGCACAGTGGAGAAACAGGTGAAGAAGAAATCGGAGTGGCACGATACGTGATCGATCCGGATGGGGCGAACTGTGAGTTTGCGATTGTCGTTGCTGACACATGGCAAAAGCGTGGCATTGGGACGAGACTGATGAATGCATTGATAAGTCACCTTCAGGTAAGTGGGGTAAAACGAATCTCTGGCTCCGTACTCAAAAGCAACTCGGCCATGCTCAAGTTCATCAAGCAGATGGGCTTTGCAGAAACTAATGTCCCTGACGATCCGTCAACCTTTGTGGTCACAAAAAACATCTGATGGATTAGCAGGCTTCTCTATAGAACCCACTCTCAATACAATTTTAATGATGGCCGAGCTCTGAAAAATTTGGTGGGGCAGATTCGAAGAGTTGCTTTCCTAGATGAATGATCATAGGCCGATTTTATCCATCTGTCGAACAGACTGGCATGTGCTATATTTGTATCAGAAATCATCACTTCTCAACATACACTGAGTGTCATACTTCGTAGGTGAAGGTAGCATTTGTTTTTTCCTGTAACATTGTTTTTCTTATTTTCCAATTCACACAACATTTCAATCGGGAATAACCAAAAAACTGCGGAACTCTAACTTAATATATGGTACAAGTATCGGGGGCAGGCGAATCGATGATACAAACAATTATAAGTATAGGTAAGCGTATCGTTCAGCCAGTGACGCGCCTATGGCGACGTATTCCGTTGCGTGTGCAGGGGAAAATATTGGTAATACTTCCGCTACTTGCAATCACAATCTCCGCCGGTTTGGCCCTTTTCGGCAATCATCAGCGTGCCAATATTCAAGCCGATATTCAGCGTCACTTTCAGATGGTTAGGGGGTTGAATGAAGTTGTCCTCTCGATGGTCAATGCTGAAACCGGTATGCGCGGCTATCTTTTAACCAAGCATGATGAGTTTTTACAACCCTATGCTACTGCGTTGCAAAAACTCCCCTCTGCAATGTCAGACCTACGCGCTTTAGCTGAAGCAGAGCCGATTTATGGTCCGCGACTTAATAAGCTGCTCCTGCTGAACCAAATACAACTACTGATCGACCGGCAAATGCTAGATCTCACTTGGCAACAGCAGTACGTCACCGCATCGAACACCTTTAGTATTTTTACTAAGGGAATGACTTTCAATACAGAGGTATATAATCACCTCGCCTACGGGAAACGGACGATGGATGAAATACGCGCCTACTTAAATACCATGCAAAGCGAAGAACAACAATTGCTGACCGCGCGTGTACAAGAGATCAATGCCATTCGGCGGCGCGACTATTTGGCTATTATTCTCGCGCTATTTATCGGATTGGGGACACGCCTCATTGCTCGGTATCTTTTTAACAAGGGGAATGCAATCGGGTCAGGCCTGAAAGAATGAAAAAAACTTTTGGAATAATCGCTCCCTGATGAAGTGAGTTTCTGTGGACAAAAGGTGGGATTGGTCTCATTACAAATTACCTATTCCGACATGTGACCTTTAGGTTATACACTTCGCTTTCGAAATTGGAGGTTCACGAATAAACACAATTTACGCCCAACGACAAACATCGGCACCACACCTTATATTTTGTGGTCAATATTTAATTGACATACAACACCGGCAGTTTTATAGTTTACTTAGGAAAAGCAACGTCTTATCAAAAGACTCTTTAACAACCAGTTCCCAATGGACTGGGTAACGAAGAAAATCGATGTTAACGCGTAGTATGTGGAGAAACCAAGCTATTTGACTAAAAACTAAGGAGGGATCGCATGAAAAAAGTTATTGCGGTTTTGCTGGTATTAGTTGTGTATGTGGGGTTTGCCTTTGCCGGAGAGACGGCCAGAGACGGCCGTTTCATTGCCTATGACAATGAGACTGTACTGGACACGCAGAGGAACCTGATGTGGGCGGCCAAGGACAACGGTAGCGACATAAACTGGGCGAACGCCAAATCCTATTGCGAAAATTATCGCGGGGGCGGCTATACGGACTGGCGGATGCCGACGCAGTATGAGCTGGCGGGGTTGTATGATGAGGCTAAAACTTATGATGCTACTCACTTAACGGAATTGATTTTTGTTACTACTGGTATCGTTTGGGCATCTGAAACAGGCGGTTCCGACGCCGCCTTCTTCCTTTTCACCACTGGCGGACGGAACTCGAATCCCCAGTCATACGTCAACGGCATCCGCGCGCTTCCAGTGCGTTCTGCCGAGTAAGTTGTAATGAGACCCAAGGTTCAGAAACAGAGTGCATAACCTAAAGGTCACGTCACCGCTGAAGTTTGTTGGTCGAATTAATGAAACTCAGATATTACAATCGCAGTGCAGTAATATCTGTTAGCTGAATTAATCCCATAGCCAAAGGCTACTGGGGTTATCCCGCAAATAGGAATGCATTATCTAATAATATGCAACCTTTCTTCCGGAAATAAACAGATATACTTGGAAAACAATAAAAAATTGGGAACTTTTTCCTTCCGGGTTTGTCTAAACAATAAAAGACAAAAATACACCCGTAGAGGAGGAAAAAGTTATGAAAACGTTATTAGCTATATGCACGGTTTTATTAATATGGGTCGGCTGTGCTGCTGCCGCAACAGTCGGCGATACTATAGAAGTCAGCATTGCTTCCGATAATGGCCGGTTTCTGCCATTCTATCCCATGAAAAGTCACCCAACGCTGAAAAAGGTTTACGCCGAGGCTGTAAAAGGCGATCATTATCGGATTATAGTTCGCAATAAACTCAATCGAAGAGTTGGCGTTGTTGTTGCTGTTGACGGTAGAAATATTATTTCAGGGCAAAAGTCATGGCTCAAGAATAACGAAAGAATGTATATTCTTGAGCCGTATGCGACAAACGAATATTCGGGCTGGCGGACGGCGCAAGATAAAATCAACCGCTTTTACTTCACCGATGTTCCCGATTCTTATGCGGCTGCCTTCGGTGATGAATCAGCCATGGGTGTGATTGCTGTTGTAGCTTACCCGGAGATTCAACGCTACGAGCCATCGATGGATTACTCTTACTCAGCACCCGAGAAGCGAGAGAGTGGCGCAGCTAAAGATAAAGCGGCTGCGCCATCGGTTCAATCCAGGGCGCAGGAGAGCGCCGGCACCGGTTATGGGCGGGAAGAATATTCACCTTCTTATAGAGTTTCGTTCGATCCCGAAAACAGAGCTGCGGAATCCATATTAATTAAATATGAATGGCGATAAAACTCTCTGCGACCTGAAGATCATCAACTGCTGTCGGTGGAATGGATATTCACATAACCGGATTTGGGACAATGATGGTTATGCCCCTCCACCACCCTGCCGCCGCTGATGCCGCGACAGAGAATCATAAAAGGCAGAGCCATATTTGGCTCTGCCTTTTTTTGCACATTACAAACGTCAATCCTCACCTCTTAGAGTTTGGATGGGGTGCGGACTCGTAGGTGTTATGGACTAATATATTCTTAAAAATAATGGTTAATATAGTTCTTCAATTGAGAAATAAAAAATAGCTGAACTCTAACTTAACATGTGGTACAAGTATCGGCGGCAGGTCAATGTATTAAATACATCATGATTAACTTTAATTGGAGGAAATATATGAAAGAGAAATGTACGGGAAATTGGCGGGGAATGGGGCTGATCTTGGCGGGTGCGATTGTTTTTTTGGTGGGAGTGACCATCATATTATTTAAAGAGTTTAATATTCCACGTTACTGGATACCGGCAGTCATTGGAGTAGTGCTCATAGTGGCCGGAGTCATTGTATACAGAATAAAGCGCGTGTGATCAGCAGGAATCTTGTGGTGCTTATGGGGGAAGTGAATATGAAACAGGGTAATATTATCAAAAGCAAAACAGCAATATTAATCATCATGACCGTTTTCATCTTCGTGGTAAGCCTGATACTGGCTTGCTCCAGCGCTCCTAAAAAAGCATGGTATAAACCTGGCTTCACCCATGGGGAGTTTGCTAAAGATAAGTATCGATGCGAGCAACAAGCGCAAGTGGGGTCTTCTGAAACGGCAATCCATCCATCGGGAACCTTCTGCATTGATTATTATTGTGAGTATGACCAGAGCCAAAGCACAGGTTTTACGAATTGGGATCTATTTACTGCCTGTATGAAAGAACGTGGCTGGAGTCTTGTCGATAAAAAGCAGAAGCAAGATTAAGGGAATTCTTGTTAATTCAGTCACCACCTGTTTCCAAAGATGGTCGACATGAAGAGCGGGGGCGGATTTCTTTTGTATGCAGGAATCGAAGACTTTATCGTTTCCGGATATTCTGAAATTTTATTGCGAAAAACAATTGCTTCTCTCGACCCCTTCAAAAAAGGATAATATGAAACTGGATTATCTTATACTTGCCCTCAGGCATTGGAAAAAAGTGGCGCAGGAAATTCTTTACGGTTTTACACGCCATGAATTGGACCTTGAAATGAAGAAAGAAAGAGGTCATTTGGAAGATCTTTTTTTGTTCATGGTCTGCGGCGATCTGGTGGGTCTGCCGGTTCTGCCTCCCTATTATTCCCTCAGGTTACTTCCTTACCTGCTTCCTGTCACCGAAAAATGGAAACGCCGAATACTGAGAGAAAGAGATCTAACCGATTTCGTGGCCGCCGACTTATAATCTCAAGATGCGAAAGAGAATCATACACCAAAATCTAATAAGGAGACTTTAATTCAAATGGATAAGGAGGAAAGAATCAATATGCGTAATAGTATCTTTAAAATAATGGGAATTGTATTGTTATTAGTAATGTCAATGTTATGTTGTTCATGCACAGCTATAAAATGCGTAACTGAGAAACAATCATGTAAGTGGGATTGTCCTTCGACAGTTATATTGAGTCAAGCTTGTGAACAAAAGTGTAATATTTTATATGATGTTTGTCGAAATAAAGAATGATACTTGAGACTGTAAACTAATCTGTGTAAATAGAATTTCTCACATTGCTGCCAAATTGAAACGATCCTCGCTGAGCTGCGTGTTACTCTATTTCAAAAATGTTTTCAGCAATGTAATACGAAGGAGCATAAGGAGTTGTATTAACTTAAGTAAAACAGGATTAAAACAAATTTATGTTTAGAATTATAAGGGCTCTCATTAATATTGTCGTGGGCATTATCGAACTACTTTTAACTTTCAGGTTGATATTTAAGTTTTTGGTAGTTAATGCAGGTACGCCTTTCGTTGCCTGGCTTTATGGTGTCACGGCGCCGCTTGTAGCGCCATTTGCCAAAATTATTCCAGACCTGAAATTTTCAGGTTTCGTGGTTGATTTTGCCACCCTTGCCGCGCTTATCGTGTATGCTATAGCAGGATACTTAATTCTGATGATTCTTCCCTATTCTGGTAAAGAGACTGACGTATAGTCCAGTTTCAGAACAAAGAGACGGTAAAGACCATCGATCCCGCCAGCCTTCTCCTGCAAACGCCGCCATTTTTGCCCCCTCCCACCATCAGAAGCGGGTTATCGCTTGGCAACACGGGGGAGAACCGGATCAGCTTACTCTTCTGAAAGAAATGGTCCGCAGAAAATGCAAATACAGAGTCAGCAGCGCCTGCATCGGATCGGGATTGGGTATAGCCGTCGTCTGGGAAAACCTGACCATATAGGACAATCAGATATTGAAACATAAGGAACTGTCTTTTCAAGACCTGACCCCAATTATGCTCGAAACTTAGAATTTTAAGGGCGTCCCTCTTTTGCCTAGTTCTTAATCTCACACAATAAAATTAAACAAAAAACTTAATAATTACAAATTATTATATCAAAAAACTTGCGAATATTTACAGAGGTATTATCAATACTTCAAAAAAAGCTTGACAATAACACATTTTTTTAATATTATTATTGCGTGAAGTATAAAAAATAGTTCATGTAAAAAAGGCTCCGTGCCGGAAGCACAGAGCCCTATATTTCACCCAGGCTGGGATAGCCGGAGCGAAACATGGTTTGACACAATACTACACTATTATTTCCTCCTGTCAAGTCTCAGCCACAACAAAAGGAGGTGGTGCCCAACCAGTTGTGACGGAGATAGTGGCCATGATCGATTTCTTTGGAATCTTTCAATGGTCGAATGTTGACAATTTTATTTTTTAGGAGGGATACATAAATGACTGAAGTAGCAACAATTAATTGGCCAGGTAAATCAGGAACACAATATAAGTATTGGATTTACCCTATTGGAACGTCTTTCAAAGAAAGACCAGGTAACTATGTTTTCGCAAAAGAAACAAAGCCTGGTTCTTGGTCGCCTTGTTACATTGGGCAGACAGACAATCTCAACGAACGTTTAGGAAATCATGAAAAGAAACTTGTGCTAAAAGAAATGGTGCAACGCACATACATGCGCATGTAAACGAGAGTGGAGATACGTCGAGAAAAGCCGAAGAGAAGGATCTCATTATTAGATGGCAACCGTCGTGTAATGAGCAACTTGTTAATTAAAAATAACCTATAAACAAGAGAGCCGTCTCCTTTGAGAGGCGGCTCTCAACAATTCAAATTATGAAAAAGAAAATTAAAGACATCGCTGAAATTCAAATTGGTTACCAATTCCGTGGTAGGATGGAAACAATACCGAACGGAACGCATAGCGTAATACAGATAAAAGATTTTGATGAATTTCAGAATCTACGAACTACCGATCTAAATAAAGTAAATCTTAAATCTGATACTGAACGTTACACAGTAAATAAAAGAGATATTCTTTTCCTCGCACGTGGTCATCGCAATTATGCATTTCCTATAAAAGACGTTTCTGCAAACACGATTGCAGCAAGTTATTTTTTCATTCTGCGATTAATAAATAAAGACATACTTCCCGAATATCTTGCATGGTATATCAAGCAAGCACCTGCACAAGAATATTTACACAATATTGCCCGACGAGGCACGCATATGCCAATAGTACCAAAATCTTCTTTTTGAGAATATGCTTATAGATATACCGCCTTTAGAAGTCCAGAAGAAAATAGTTAAATTGGATTCTTTAATTAATAAGGAACGTGAACTGCAAAACAAACTTCAAGGAAAAAGAAGTATGCTTGTTAATACTGTTTGTCTCAAGGCAATTAAGAACTATAAAATAAATAAACAGGAGTAATTCAATGGATGAACAAATAACACAAGACGAGATTAATAATATTGTCTGGAGAGCGTGTGACACATTCAGAGGCGCAGTAGATCCGTCTGAATATAAAAACTATATCCTCACGATGCTCTTTATTAAATACTTGAGCGATCTCTGGAAAGATAAACGTGATGAATATGAAAAAAATTATCATGGCGATGTTCAAAGAATTGAGCGTGCATTAAGTCGTGAGCGCTTTATAGTTCCAGATGAAAGTGATTTTGATTTTCTATACTCAAAGAGAGACACGGCGAATATTGGCGAGCTTATAAATATTTCTCTAGAAAAAATTGAGGATGCAAATAAAGCAAAACTTGAAAATGTTTTTCGCAATATTGATTTTAATAGTGATGCAAATCTTGGACAGACAAAAGAACGAAACCGTCGCCTGAAGAACTTGCTCGACGATTTTAATGATTCCGAAGCTTGACCTCCGGCCTTCAAAAATCGGCAAGCGCGATATTATAGGCGATGTCTATGAATATCTAATAGGCCGTTTTGCGGCAGGTGCCGGGAAGAAAGCTGGCGAATTTTATACGCCACCAGAAGATATCAATTCTTCTTGCAAAACTTCTCAATCCAAAATCAGGTGATCGTATATGTGATCCTGCCCCTGCGGATCGGGTTCTCTTCTAATACGTGTCGCAAAAAATACCAATCATAACTTTTTTATTGCAGGACAAGAAAGTAATGGGAGCACATGGTCATTATGCCGAATGAATATGTTCCTTCATGAACTTGATAATGCGCGCATAGAATGGTGCGATACTATAACTAATCCTAAATTAATTGAAGGTGACAACCTGATGAGGTTTAATATCGTGGTTGCCAATCATACATATTCTCTCGACGAATGGGGTGCTGATTATGCTGTTACTGATCGCTTTTATCGCTTCTGGCGAGGAATACCGCCAAAAAGCAAAGGTGATTATGCCTTCATCAGTCACATGATTGAAATTGCTCATGAGAGTGAGGGGAAAGTGGGCGTTATTGTTCCTCAAGGCGTACTATTCAGGGGCGGTTCAGAGGGCATAATCCGCAGAAAAATTATTGAAGAAAATCTTCTTGAAGCGGTAATTGGAATCCCACCAAATCTGTTCTTTGGAACGTCCATTACCCCGTCTTTTTTGCATTCAATAAAAGCAAGCTCCAAAAGCTATATTGTTTATAGATGCCAGCCGTGAATATCAAAGCGGCAAGAATCAAAATTACCTGCGACCTGAGGACATTGAGAAGATTGTTAAAATTTTTAAGGAATTTAAAATCATTGATAAGTATTCTTATCGTGCTACTTTTGAAGAAATTCAGGAAAACGAGTTTAATCTTAACATTCCTCGCTATGTAGATACTTTTGAGGAAGAAGATGAGATTGATATTGATGCTGTGCAGAAAGATATTAGCAATCTGGATGCTGAACTTTATGCAACACGTAAAGAGATAGATAAGTATTTGAAGGATCTTGGAATCAATGGCGAATAAATTTGTTAAAATGATAAAAATCTGGAATGAAGTTAATGAAGATTAAGTCTATACCAATAGATTGGGGCATTGTTAGAATTAAAGATATAGCGGACATTAATAAAAATCTATCAAACAATACAATAGAAACTTTTTCATTTTACTACATTGATTTAAGTGCTGTTAATGAAGGTCAGTTAACATTCCCAACATAAGATTTACATTCAAAGACGCTCCTTCTCGTGCCAGACGCATTGCTTCTGTTGGCGATAATCAGTACAGTACGACCTAATTTGAAGGGATTTGCGGTTATAAAGTTTAACATCCAAGACGTTATTTGTTCTACCGGTTTTGCAGTTATAACGCCGAAAGTTAAAAATGATTCTGATTTTATTCATCAGTCTCTGTATTCAGAAGCAACGGGGCGTCAATTATACAGATTATTAGTTGGTTCAAACTACCCCGCTATCAATAATATTGACGTTGAAAATTTATGGTTATCTTATCCATCATTAGAAAAAGAGAGATTTCAGATATCTGAAATTTTAGTTACATGGGATAATTTTATTGAAAATAATATGCGATCAATAAAGTCGAAGATCATACTCAAACAAGCACTCATGCAACAACTCCTCACAGGAAAGATAGGTTTAAGGAGTTTATCAAATCCAATAAAAAAACAAAAACGCACTACGGTAATATGCCAAGTGATTGGCAATATACAAAAGTTAAAGAAATTGCGGAAGAAGTTTGTGAGCGTTACGAAAAGGATCGGAATGTACTTGTTTTATCTTGTACTAAATATGATGGATTAGTGGATTCTATGCAATATTTTGGAAAACGTATCTTTAGTGAGAGACACTTCTGTTTACAAGATTGTTCGACGTGGTCAATTCGCTTATGCAACTAATCATATTGAAGAAGGCTCCATAGGACTCCTTGATTCCATCAATGAAGGATTAGTAAGTCCTATGTACACAGTTTTTAAAACTAAGGAAGTCATTTACGCCCCTTTTCTCTACAAGGTTTTTAAAACAGAACTTTATCGACATATTTTTTCGATTAATACAAGCGCTTCTGTGGATAGAAGGGGTAGCCTGCGCTGGAAACAGTTTAGACAGATAAATATTCCATTGCCTGCCATTGAGGAACAAATGAAAATATCTGCCTGCATTGACGCGTGTGATAAAGAAATCAAATTACTTTCAACAATTGACAGAAACTTTTAAAATACAAAAAAAAGGACTGATGCAAAAACTTTTAACAGGCCAGATTAGAGTAAAAGTGTAAAAAGGAGAGGCATTATGCAAAAAGCCCCATCAATGAAAGAAGACCACATATCGCAAGTTCCGGCATTACAGCTTTTACAGAACCTTGGCTATACTTATCTAACACCAGAAGAAGCGCTTGCTCATCGAAGCAGTAAAACAAGGAATGTGATACTTGATGATATCCTGGCAGGTCAACTATGCAGATGAATGTTGTGAAATACAGAGGCCAGAATATCCATTTACGGAAGGCAATATCTTCTCCGCAATTCAATCCTTAAAAGATGTTGTTTATGATGGCCTTATACGAACAAATGAAAAAGTATATGATCTGCTTTGTCTTGGAAGAAGCCTGCAGCAATCAATTGAAGGAGATATTAAAAGTTTTACTCTACGGTACATTGATTGGGAACATCCTGAAAACAATGTTTATCACGTTACTGAGGAATTCAGCGTTGAACGTTCAGGTACTAAAGACGGTATAGACCTGATATAGTGCTTTTTGTAAATGGAATTCCACTTGTCGTTATTGAATGCAAGAGACCAGAACTTGGTCCTGGTAAAGATCCAATTGAACAGGCCATTTCCCAACATATCCGCAATCAAAAAGATGATGGAATACCTCAACTCTTTCTTTATTCACAATTATTGTTGGTCATATCTAAGAACGCGGCAAAATATGCCACTACAGGTACTTCAAAGAATTTCTGGACTCTGTGGAGAGAGGATAAGGATACAGATAAAGATATTCTTGAACTTATAAACCAATCTCTTTCATCTGAAAAAAGAATAACCTCTTTCGAAGCAGATTCAAATATTTGTGAACCTACTTTGAGGCATTGGACAAAGAAAGCAGAGAGGTTACCGAGCAAGACCGTGCTTTATCTCTCTTTGCCAAACAAACAGATTGCTTGAACTGGCATACCGCTATATTCTTTATGATGCTGGCGAGAAAAAAATCGCTCGTTACCAGCAGTTTTACTGTGTAAAGAACATAACAAAGCGAATCAAAACATTTGATATTGAAGGAAAACGCATCGGCGGTGTTGTGTGGCATACTCAGGGTAGTGGAAAGTCGCTTACAATGGTTATACTTGCCAAAGCAATCGCCCTTGAACCAAGCATAGAAAATTATAAAATCATACTCGTTACCGACCGTGTTGACCTCGATGATCAAATTTATAAAACCTTCAATCACTGCGGAAAAGAAGTCGAACAGGCTAAGACTGGCAAGCATTTAATGGAGATGATTGAAGGTCATAAAGAACGCATCATTACCACTGTTATTGACAAATTTGATGCAGCCATAAGTACTAAGGATTTCTGTATTTCTGATCCAAATATTTTTGTTCTTGTTGATGAGGGACACAGAGGACAGTATGGATCACGTCATGCAAAAATGAGGAAGACCATGCCTAAAGCCTGCTACATCGCTTTCACAGGCACGCCGGTTATGAAGAAAGATAAAAATACTGTGACCAAATTTGGCGGATTAATCGAGCCATCATATCCAATCTCACAAGCTGTAAAAGACAAGGCCGTAGTTCCTTTGCTTTATGAAGGTCGGCACGTTGAACAAAAAGTTGATTCTGAGTCCATTGATAGCTGGTTTGATAAGATTACGAAGAATCTTACTAAAGAACAAGCTGCTGATTTAAAGAAAGAATTTTCGACCACTGACCAGTTGAACAAGGCTGAACCAGAAAGTGATGCGTATAGCCTGGGATATCAGCGAGCATTTCAGAGATAACTGGCAAGGAACACCCTTCAAGGGACAATTAGTTGCGCAAGATAAAGCGACTGCCTTACTCTACAAGAAATATCTTGATGAATTTGCCATGGTTTCTTCAGAGGTCTTAATCTCAGGCCCTGACGAGAGAGAAGGCGAGGAAGATATCTATGTTGAAAATAAGGAAGCGGTTATCCGCTTTTGGAAAACTATGATGGGAAAATATGGCAGTGAAAAAGAATACAATAAACAGATCATTAATGCTTTTAAATATGGAGAGACGCCAGAAATAATTACTGTTGTAGATAAACTAATCACTGGCTTTGATGCCCCTCGCAATACAATCCTCTATCTCACACGCATGCTTAAAGACCACACATTACTGCAGGCTATCGCTCGCGTTAACCGTCTCTACGAAGGAAAAGAATTTGGATATGTTATCGATTATCGTGGTGTATTGGAAAATCTTGACCATGCATTGGATGTTTATGGTTCACTACCTGAATTTGATAAAGATGACCTTGCTGACACATTAACAGATATATCTGTTGAAGTACAAAACCTTCCTCAGAAGCATTCTGTTCTCTGGGATATCTTTAAAGAGATAAAGAATAAGTATGACGAAGAAGCATATGAGCGCCTTCTAGCTGATGACTCATTGCGTATAAAATTCTATGATAGGTTTTTCGAATATAGCCGTACCTTGTCAATAGCTCTCTCAAGTGTCAGCTTCCTAGAAGAAGCTCCACAGAAAAAAATAGATCAACACAAAAATGATCTTCGTTTTTTCAGAGAGTTGAGACGCTCTGTCCAGAGACGTTATGCTGAAGTGGTTGATTTCTCAGAATATGAGCCAAAGATTAAGAAATTAGTTGATACATATGTTGGCACGGGCGAAAAAGTAGAGCAAATTATAGAGCCGGTTAATATTTTTGATAAAGCGAAGTTCTCTGAAGAAGTGGAAAAACTAAAAAGCGACGCTGCCAAGGCTGATACCATCGCACATCGAACCATAAAAACTATTACAGCCCGCATGCAAGAAGACCCTGCTTTTTATAGAAAATTTTCTGAACTCCTGCAGGAAACTATAAGGGCGTTTAGGGAAGGTCGTCTTCAGGAAGCTGAATATCTTAAAAAAGTGAAGAACATCATGGATTCTGTAATTAACAGAACCGATGATGATATTCCCGAAACTCTAAAATACAAAGAAACAGCAATTGCCTATTACGGGATTGTTAATGAAACCATGGCAAAATATGGGACAGAGAATTCTTCAACGACTGATGCTGCCGAAAAAATAAGTCTTGTTATCGATGAAATTATCAAGAGGCTGCGTATTGTAAACTGGAGCACAAATACTGATATCCAGAATCAAATGCGTAACAAGATTGATGACATTATCTTTAATATAATGAATGAGCATAATATTACTCTCACTTTTGAGGACATAGATTCTATCATGGAGCAATGTATTGACATAGCAAAAGTGAGGCTTCCATGACGTCAAGCAAAAGCAAGGGATGTAGTATCAAATTTGGTAGGGAGCAAATAAGAGTAGCCCTGTCGCTCAGGGAGCGTAAAACGATTAGAATAAGCGTGCATCCAGATAAAACTGTGACAGTGAACGCTCCTAAAGGAGTAAAAAGGCATACTATATTAAGCAGAGTAAAAGACCGTGCCCCATGGATTATCAAACAAAAAAATTATTTCGAGCGCTTTCAACCATTGCTTACCCAAAGGCAATATATAAGTGGCGAAAGTCATTATTACCTCGGAAGACAATATCGTCTGAAGGTTCACAAAAACTCTGAAAAAAACGTTAAGCTTATTGGTAGGTATATTCATGTTTATACACCACATGTAAATAATTCATCGCAGGTAAGGCAACTTCTTTGTGATTGGTATAAAAGACATGCTGAAGCAATATTTTCACGGCGAGTTGAATTTTATGCCAAGGTCATAGAACGTCTAAATGTGGTCTATCCGAAAATAAATGTTCGACATATGAAAAAAAGATGGGGAAGTTGCAGTAAATCAAGGGCAATTGCGCTAAACGCAGAATTAATAAAGGCCCCTTTACAGTGCATAGATTATGTAATCATGCACGAAATTTGTCATTTGAAAAACAGTTCTCATGATAATCAATTCTATAAGCTACTCAAAAAGGTTATGCCGGACTGGAAACTTAGAAAAGAACGACTTGAACATGTCATAATATAAATTCGAAAATGCTTTATTGCGTGGACTAGAGAAAACGAGAAACAACGCCCAGTTATTTTTTATCACCCATTCATTTTGGCGATTCTTGTTTTTGTCTCCTCATTCAGGAAATTCCACAACCCGATTTGCTTTAAGGTATCTACTTTCGGAATGCCGGCGGAGCTCCAGCGTCACCATTTGCCGCAGCGGCCGCCTGTGCGGCCCACCATCTCGCCAGTGTCGATGATTTCAATGATTTCGCAGTTGTTGGGGCAGTCTTCGCAGACAATGCCCTGGGTGTGAATGTGGTGGGTCCAGATGTTGGTGCCGCGAAAACGGCTTTTGGCCACATTCGCCTCCATGGCTAGCAGAGCGGCCCCGTAGGCTCCCATCACCATATGGTGTTTTGGAACAATCACCTTGCATCGCAGGATATCTTCAAATGCCCGCACAATCCCAAGATTGGCACTGACGCCGCCCTGAAGCAGCACGGGTGCGTGGAGCGGCTTGCCCCTGGCCACGTTGCCGATGAAGTTCCTTGCCAGGGCGTGGCACAGCCCCATGAGAATGTCTTCTTGGGCATGACCCATCTGCTGCTTGTTGATCATGTCGGACTCGGCGAACACGGTGCAGCGGCCGGCGATGGCCGTTGGATGCGTCGAGTGGATGCTGCGCCGGCTCAACTCCTCGATAGAGATGTCCAGCCGACGGGCCTGGGAATCGAGAAAACTACCGGTACCGGCGGCGCAGACGAGATTCATGGCAAAGTCCACCACTATGCCGTCTTCGATGATGGTCACTTTGGAGTCCTGCCCGCCGATTTCTATTATCGTGCGCACATCGGGGTGCAGCCCGATGGCTGCCCGGGCGTGGGCCGAGATTTCATTCTTCACCACATCCGCCCCCATCATCGCGCCGATGAGATCCCGTCCGGACCCGGTGGTGCAGAGCGCACTGATTTCCATTTTTTTGTCTTGCATTACGCCGGCAAGCTCTTTGATGCACATCTTCACTGAATCGATGGGGTTGCCGCTGATGCGCACGTAAGCCGCAAAAAGGATATTCCGGTTTTCGTCCAGAAGCACGACATTTGTACTGATGGAGCCCACATCGATGCCAAGGTAACCGTGGTGCATCAGGTCCTCCTCGGTCTGTTGACCCGGCCCACGCCCCTTTGGCGGCGGCTCCACAGGATGTCCAGGAATGCTTCCACCCTAGTGACCACGCCCAAAGCGCTTGTGTGTTCATCGAAGGAAAGTTGCAGGACGGGAATGTCCATATCTTCGCTGACTCTTCGCAAAATGGGACGGATGCTCACCTCCGGCATGCACCCGGTCGGACAGACGTGTACCATGGCGTCAAAGCCCGCTTGGGCACAATTGATGGTATGGGCTACCGAATCGCGGGCATGGCCCCCCACCTCGCTCTCCAGGTAGGGTTTGGCCACCACCGCCAGTTGCTTGGCGGTGTTTTTTTTGTAGCCCATCGATATGCCGAAGGTGTTTCCAATCTCCCCGCCCATCAAAAAGAAGTTTTTGATATCCACACCTCTGTGGCCCAGGATCTGCTCCAGGTTCTGGTTGAGCTGCCGGTCGCGCAACAGCGACACCTCGCCGATAAGGCCGATGCGCAGCGGCTCACGGCTTTTGTCGATGGCAATGGCCTCGAACCGCTTGGGTACGTCCTTATGGAAGAGTCGCACCATTTTTTTTGAGTTGATTTCGGACAGCTCCCGCAGGCACCGTTCCGTGAACAATGAGGTTTCACCGGTGTTCACCTCCCGCGCCCGTGTGTAGGAGGTCTGCAGTTCGATGGCGTCGATGGTTCTGATTTTTTCCAACCCGATGAATACGTTGCGCAGTAAGGGGATGAGCGGCGGATCGAAGTAGCGGAACACCGGCGGCTTAAAGCCGTCGAATCCGAGACCGAAAACACGGATCTTGCGTCCCATGTCCTTCAGGATTTCTTCGACCATTCCCCGGTAGTAGTTCAGGCGGCAGGTGCCGATGCTATTGACCATAAGGGCGTTTTCCACCCCCGCGTCATCCGCCTCGATGAAGTGGCCCAGGTGCGCCTTGAAAGGCAGGCACAGGGATTCGGGAGCCGCGGCAATGCCCAGGGCCATAGCATGGTCATTGGTGTAGGTGGACCACCAAGGCTCGGCGCCCATGCCGGTTACCATGGCCGCAAGGGCCACCGTGTAGTTACCCAGATTGGGAATGGCGAGGCGCTCGGTCATATTGCCATGTCCGCCCGTTGCCAGGAGAGGGAGTCTACGAAGGCCTCCAGCCGTGTGTCCACTCCCGCATTGCCCGTGTGTTCGTCCACCATGAGCAGCATATACGGCACACCGTTATGCTTGCACATTCGCCGAAACCGCTCGGTCATCATGGAGTCCGCTCCGCAGTTGAAGGTGCTGATTTGGATGACACCCGCATAGACGTGCATGTCGAGGCTTTGCAGCTTGCGGTACATTTTATTGAAGACACACCACAGGATATCCCCGGGTGCGATGTCGTTATCGCCAAAGGTCATCAGCTCCAGAGGCACCTGAAGTTTTTTCAGTTTATTGACGATGGGTTCGGCGATGAAGTGATCGTGGAGGGTGTAAGGGTGTCCGAGAAGCAGAAATTTCCGGTTGTCGCATTGTGCCCGCTGTAGTTGCGCCTCCTCACGATGGTGCTGCTCCATGGCCGCTAAAGCCTCCTGTACCGCAAGATTAGCCGTCCTTCTGTCGGCCTCGAGGGTCCGTGCCAGCTTGAGCAGGGTCTTTGACAGGGGCGCCGCTGTTTCGTTGATCTCGATGGAGATCAGTGACACCCCTCTGGCAATTCCTGCCCGGGTGGCGTCCAGCAATGCGCCGAACCGTGGGCAGCAGTTGTGCCCATTGACTATGGAGAGGATCCGGGGAACAAAGATGGCATCGACGCTGTCAATCAATGACAGCAAGTGCCCGTCGAACAGCTTTTGGGGAAGACAGTTCTCCGTCTCCGTTTGCGCACAGGCTATTTCCAAGGTTTTTTGGGTCGATCGCGACGACACCACCGGTTCGTGTCCGAGCCGTCGGAAGAAGCACTCCCACAATCTCGGATAGGAGTGGTAGTAGAACGCTCTAGGAATACCTATCTTCACGTTCTTACGAGCCCCTTTCAAGCATCGTTTTTTGATAAGAATTTCTTTCTTGTGTGAGAAAGTATAGTAAACGCGTTATTCTATGTCAAGGATATCGTGGCCACAAAATGTGGGGAGAGATGGCACAGTTGACCGCGCCGGGGCGCCGATCTGGCGAAGGGGTAAATTCCGGGGACACAACACTTAATTTATCTTTTTGTTTGTTCTTAAGCCTAGGCTTTTCTCGCCGATAGAAGCCGTATCTCTTCTTGGTGCATTAGCGATGTCGGATGCCACAATTTAAATGGTAATCTTCAATTTATCTTTCAAGTAGCATGTGTGGACTTGTAGGTGAAACACTTATCGGTGTCAGATTGATGATATTAGTTTTTATTACCCGTTCATTTTGGCGATTCTTGTTTTTGTCTCCTCATTCAGGAAATTCCACAACCCGATTTGCTTTAGGGTATCTACTTTCGAATTATTTATCATCGACTTCGAATTTCAACTCAAGCTGCGGGTTTTTAAGTTTGGCTTCGGCTAATATCTTTTTAACTAAAACAATAGCATCTGAAAATGCCTTTTGTGCCTCGGATTTGGGAATCAAAGTTCCGGCTTCGTATGTCATCGCATTTCTCTTCCTGCGCATGGTTTCGAATTTATCGGTAAGAGCTCGGTATTGATCTCCTAAAATGACGCTCGTCATTTCCACCACTGTTTTATGCTGCGCTCCGTCATCGGGTACAAAACCTTTCATGAGCATCAGAGCGCGTCCGGCCTTCAGCATCGCATTATATGCGAGCAAATATGTTGCTCTTTCGGCGAGTTGTACAATTTTACGGGCTTCTTCAAGGTCAAGGATAGCCTCTTTCAGCAAGGCTTCTGTTTGTATAAATCCCGCTTTCTGCTTCCTGATCTTTCCCGCCTTTTCCAACCGTTTGACCAATCTATCGAGCATCCAATGCTCCTTTCAAAACGATAATCTTATTATTTAAGACCAAATATAGAAATCCGCCCTCTTTTTTTCTCTCTTTTTCAAATTCTTCCCGGCTATAAGAAGTATAGTTAATCTCTCTGTTTATTTTCGCCTCAAGATCGCGAATTTCACGATTAAACTTGGCATTGGCAAATTCGCCCACGACTAAAAGATCTATATCCGAAGTCTTTTTTTCTTTATTTTTCGCATAAGAACCGTATATAAAAGCAAATGAAATCCCTTTATATTTCCCCACAATCTGCCTCAAACTGCCTTCAACGCCTTCTGTTTTAAATATAATTGTTTTTAATTCTTTAAACAGAGGATATTTCTTATTAAGAGAGTAATATTTGGCTCTTCCCCTTGTTACCGAAGTATAAAGCCCTTCATCCTCCATTTTTTTCAATTCCCGGGAAAGATTTCCGGGGTCTTCATCTATAAGAGAGGAAAGCTCTCTTACATAATAATTTTCATCAGAGTGGGTAAAAGAATAGGCGAGCAGTTTTCTTCTTGTCTTTGTATTCAATAAAACGGCCATATTGCAAGCGCTCTTTGTTGTTATTATTACATCAATTGTTGTAAATATTACAACAATCCATCAAAATGTGCAACTAAAAAAACAACAGAAAACGAGGGACAGCACGTAGTTAGTTTTTATTGCCCCTGCTTTGCGGGATAATTCAACTAGCCAATGCCAATTCACTTCGCCCACTATTCGCTGGGCTTTGTTTTTGAAATTTGAGTCTCATTACCCCGTTTCGTTGCACTTCAGGGATAATTCGACCAGCAACCTTCAACGCACTACGTTTCTGAAGCTTGGGTCTCATTACCCGTTCATTTTGGCGATTCTTGTTTTTGTCTCCTCATTCAGGAAATTCCACAACCCAATTTGCTTCAGGGTTTCTACTTTCGGAATGCCGGCGGAGCTCCAGCCGCGCTCCTGATAATATACGCTGATTAATTTTCTCAATTCGTCCTTTCTATGCTTCATCAGGATTTCGCGCTTTTCGGCGGTTTTCATTTTTTGAATCTCCGTCAGGGGCTTATTCAGAATAATGCTCAGTTGCTGATCGTGATAATCTTTTTCAGCATCATAGAGACTATCGTCAATCGGGCCAATCGCCCTGTCGGGAATCCAGTCTTGTTCGCCCGTGTTCTTCCCGAAGGCCATTACATTCATCACCCGCTGCAAATTGATATCCCGGTCTGTCTGCTCGAATATCTTCTCCCAGGTCATATTTGTGCCCAGCATTCCGTTGTAGAAATCCGCGTAGATTTCCTGAGAGGCGGGATTGATGTAGATATCCGTATTCTTGCGCTTCTCGGATTCGGGATTAAAAACATCCACCCAGGGCAGTTTGCACAAGCCCAGATTGTCATTGCCCAGACGCACGCGCGGATATGTGATTAAAGCTCTGGCGCGGTCCTGCAAGGTCGGAAACGCGCCCAGCAAATCCACTTTGATGAGCCAGGCGGCGGCGTGATGCGCCCCGATATCGCTGGCGGCGGCGTAGGATGCCTGCATGGACAACGACCGGTGCGTTCGGTAAAGAGAGAAGGGAAGCCCTTTGGTCTGCATGGCAAATCGTTCGAGCTCTTTTTGGGGATTGGGTTTGCCGGTTCTTTTGGCGTATTTATCGGCAATCCAGTCGATGAGCTCAACCATGCCCGCGCCGGCGACCTTAGTTAAATTAGTTTCCTCGCGGGCAAGTTGATGGATAAATGTCAGTGCCGCTTGTTCATCTCCCCAGGTCAGCGCGAATCCATCCGTATCTTCTTTGGTCAGATATCCCCGCTGGTAGCATTCCATCAGAAAGGCCATGATTACGGCTGTGGTGATGGTATCTATCCCGTAATTATCGCAATGCCAGTTGGCTTCCATGATAAATTCGGGATGCCACATGCCCAGGTTGGAGCCAAAACCGGCGGCCGTTTCATATTCAGGACCATCCACCCATACCTTGTGGCCCTTGTGTTCACCTGATGTCAATGTTACCCAGCCTCCCTTGGTGCATCTCAGATTACAGCCGGGAAAGCATCCATCCATGCCCCGATGTTCAAAGAGATGCTCCGCGTAAGCATTTCCCGCAGATTTGTCCCGCCTGCGGGTCGGAACCCAACTGGTAATTATTCACAGGCAGTGATTGGTAATCTTCCTTATTCATAAAAGAAATAAGACCGGCCGAGCCCTTGCGGTACATCTTGAGCGATTGCGGATCGACCTCCTTGACGACCTTGTGGAGTTTCAATCCCGCTTGTTTCACCTTGTCCCAATCCGCCGCGCCATAAGGATTTTCACCATGCGGATAAGAAGCGAGGACAACGATCGCTCGAATATTCTTATGCATCATGACGGAGCCCAGACCGGTGCGGCCGGCCTGCTTTGTCCGAAAGAGCCCCTTTGTCCCATCCACGGGTTTAGTGGCATCGAAATAATGACTGTTGATACAGCCATAGGCCGTATTGGCGGCGCCGATACCCGTTGTCAAAAAAACAATATCCTTCTTTTCATAGCCGGCACCGACAAATTGATCGACAATGGCTTTCTCCAGATCGAAGACCTGATCAATAACCGGAGCTTTTGTTATGGATATTTCGTTTTTGAAACCGTCGATAACAATCATGGTATTTTTTTCGGCAATGCCCGTGATCTCCAGGGCATCGAAACCGGCGTATTTCAGGTAAGCGCCGAAATGGCCGCCGAAATTCGAGACACCCGGAATGTGGGTAAGGGGCGATAAAGAAATAGCCATGCATTTGCTCGTTCCCGGAAATTGAGGAATGCCGCCGAGCGGTCCCGGCGAAAAGATCAGCGGATTTTCCGGATCGTAGGCATTTGTTTTGCTGTTTACCCTCTGGTGCAGCAGATAGAGCCCCAATCCCCGGCCGCCGATAAAAAAATCCCTGATCTGCGGGTCTAATGGATGGGTAGCAATTTTACTGGTTTGCAAATTTATCGCAAGAATTTGATTGGCGTATCCATGGTTGAGCGGGGTCTTTGAATATTTCATGAATCTATTCCTTTAAATAATTTGTTGGTGCAGGGTAAAGCAATGAGAATTTAAAATCAATGATAAAAAAGATATTTAAGCCCGACGATCTTTTATTTCAAATATTGGATGAAGCCGGCTGGCAATTTTAATCTCTCTGACCCTCCCCGGAAAGGGGAAGAGTCAGAGAGACACTGGATTTATTTCTTTTTGAACAGATCCTGCACGTTCTCCAGAGCTTTTTTCTGGCCTCCTCCGAGGAGTTGTTTTCCGGCTTGAGTCGCGACACTGCCGGCGGCTTTTGTGACTACAGTGCTTAAAGAATCCAGCTGGGGTTGCACCAGCTTGGTATTGGTCTTTTTAGTCGTGCCGCCGACCTTTAGTTTCAGGTCGATCATGCCGTCTTTATTGAGGAGGGGCTGCATGGCCGCCTCAGCCAGTTGATTCGAATCGGCGTATTTCTTTACCTCCGGACTTTTAATAGCCGCCTCTATTTTTTTGGCCAGCGCTGATTTGACGGAATCATTTATTCCCTTATTCATGATCATGTCCAGATTCATGTCGAGGGCCTTCGAATCTGTATTGACCGAGCCGTCAAAAAGAAGTTTCGCTTCCTTGAGATCGAGTTTACCGTTAGAAAATTCAGCCTTATTGGCTTTGTAACGCACATCCACACCGGTTTCTTTGGAGTTTTTCCACTGCTGTTTACCTTTCAAAAAGGAGATGTATTGCCCCAGATAATCACCCAGAGAGGAATGGTTGCCACGGAATTGAAAATTTGCAGGCCGGTGATCTCTCCATCGGGGATAGCGATATGTAAAATCACCTCTGGATCCAAATGCCGCGTTTTTACATCAAAGGGTATAACTTTTCCCGTGGCATCGAGTGTAATATCGAAACTCTGAACGCTTCCTGTTTTCATAGCGCCGACTGTTTTCAAACCCAGCGCCAGTTTCAATTTTATCTCGTCTTTCTTTTCCAGTTCTTTCGGGTCTATGTTGATATCGTAGGCCAGAGTGGTCAGCTTATAAACCTGAAACCTTTGATCGTATTCGCCGTCGTAGTAGTTGATGGTGCCGTTCTTGATACCGATTTCTCCCACGGTAATCCCGACGGGTATATCATCGGCGGTGATGGGCTTTGCCGGCTCCTTTACTTCTGCTTTCTTATCCGCCGACTGCTTTTTGGGTTTGATCAGATCGTCGCAGTTCAAAACGCCCTGCTTGCTTTTGGTCAGATTGATGATGGGGCTGTATAAAACAAGTTCCTTGAGATCGAATTGTTTCCTTAACAGGGGCAAAAACCTGATTTTGAAACGCAAAGCCTCCATGCCGGTAAAGAGATCGTTTGCGGGAACGGGCTTGCCCTGAAGAGCCGCGAGCTCACTCGGGGTTTTAAAATTAGAAATGGCGACTTTTTTTATGTCAATTCCCGAAACAATGGAGAAAATGCTGACATCGATTTTTTCGATATAGACCTGTCTGTGCAGTGCCTGGGAAATCTGTGACGCGATAAATGCTTTGTCCACTTTGATCATGATGATAATGCCGGCAATAACGACGAGAATTAAAATGGCCGCGATCAAAGAACCGATTGTGATAAGTATCTTTTTAAACATAATTCCTCCCGCATTTCCTTGAATTTCGAGCTAATGCCCATGAAAAAATAAATATCAATTAACGGCAGTTCGCTGCCTTAGCCTCTTTAACCTATATAGGGGAAAAAGCGCCGGGTGTCAACCCCGTGACTTGGAATCCCCCGGCTCCAGTAACCTAAAGGTCATCTGCGACCGGGGGAGGAAAGCGTCGTGACGCGCGGGAGGTCGCGTTGTTTTAGGGAGCCTCCGGCTCCTGCAACCTAAAGGTCATCTGCGACCGGAGGGGGCTCCACTGGTATGCGCAAATTTTGAAGAACAAGCTATCCAATGGATAAACACCATATTTGACTCACAATTTTTCTTGACACACAATCGCATTTCTTTTATGCTATACTAAAATAAAGACGGCCGTATTTAACAAAATATTTGAAATTAATGTAATTCTGGTTAAAATTAATACGATTCTTACCGGAAAAGGTAAAGGCAGATATGGATATAAAGCAAAAATCTTTAGATGCACTTATCATTATGAATACGGTTGTTAAAAATATGCGACTGTATCCTCCCAACAGCGAAAAAGTAGTCAACGCCGTTGAAAGACTTCATCGGAATTTCCTGGATATGTTGGAAAAGGAGAAATCGTTAATCTTTGCAGAATCAGAAAAAAGTATTCTGATCGGCGGGAAGCCTTTAAGCCCGCAAGATCAGGAAAAATGGCAGGTCGTGGCTTTTCTGAAAATTCTTCTCAAATTCGGTGTCCAGAGTATAACTTTCGACAAAGGGCTGGGAAAGGATGAACTTAGTTCTTTTCTGCAAATCCTTTCAAAAAAAGCGGAAGTTGTAAAAAGTGAAGGCGGTCTGCCGCGAATAATGAAAGAAAAGAATTTAGCTCATATCTGGCTGGATAAAAAAATCAATGTGGCCGCGGAAAAGAATCAGCAAATTATCTCGGGCGATAATATTATCGACGATCAGACCATCCAGTTCTTGATGCGTGCTCACCCCGAATCGGCGGGAAATCCTCAGAAGCTCCAAGAAAAGGCCAAGGATCCGGGATTTTTATTACAGACATTCCAGTTAGGCTTAGCGGAGCTGTTAAAGCAAAAAGATAAATTATCAAAACTTCAGATTTCTGAAAATTTGGTGAGAATGATTACCATTCTGGACAAGGCTGCCCGCTCACTCGAAAAGAAGGATCAAGACAAAATATCGCAGCACATCGGTAAATCCATCACTGTCTTGGATTCCGACATAGTGCAACAGCTAAAAACTCAGAAGATGGATCAACTTTTTGGCGGTTCGTTGGTGAAATATTTCGTCGGCGCAATTGCCGGGGATAAAGCTGTCAAAACAATTGTGTCAAATGAAAAGGTATCCGTTAAAACTCAAAACCCGGATAGTGGCACCGCTCTGGAAAAGACTTCCTATAAAACTCAAAACCCGGATAGTGGCGCCGCTCTGGAAAAGACTCCCTATCAAAATCAAATCCTTAATCTTAAAGAAACACTTCGCTCTCTTCCCAAAGATGATCAAAAAGCCTTCCTGGACGAACCTTTAATGTTGGCTTTACCCAAGCTTTTCGAACAACTCGATGCTCAAAAAGAACACGAGACCATGGCGATAATTATCGGCCGTCTGGTTGGCAATCTGTTCAGCAAAAATGATGATGTGCGCTCTCAGGCATCTACGGCGCTCGCTGATATATTTGCAGACCTCTCTCACGAGCGGCAGAACAAACTGATCGAAAGGTTATCGACTCGATTAATTGAGTGGATCAAAATAGAATCTATGGCAACATTAGCCTATAAGAAAATCTGTAATAATTTGAAAGACCTTATCCGTGATTTTATTCGTGAAGGACGATTTGCCGAAGCAATCCCGATTTTGGATGTTTTCAGTAATATTAGTACCGGTATCTTGAAAAAAAATGATAAGGCGCATGAAATATCTTCAAATATTATTTCGGCTCTGGCATCAGAAGAGCACCTTGCCATTCTTTTTAAAGCATTTAACACCAATAGTCCAAACAAACAGATTGAATCAGGCGGGGTATTGGTTAGGCTTGGCGACGGTGCAATGAATCGTTTGCTCGATATTCTCCGGGATAAAGGCGATAGCGATGATCGCGTGCGCATTATGAAACTTTTTATCGGAATTGAAAGGAGGGCTGTGCCGGTCATCAGGGATAGGATCAATAAAACAGCGCCCTGGTATTACTTGCGCAATCTTGCGTACATACTCGGCCAGATAGGCAACGAATCGAGCGCCAGCGCGCTTAAGCCTCTTCTACTTCATGAAAATAAACAGCTGCGAATGGAAGCCTTAAAAGGTGTTTATCGAACAGGTGGGAAACTGAGAGGGGCAATTCTACTATCTGTTTTACCCCTTGCAGATGATCAATTCAAACTTAACATTATTGAAACTCTTGGTAACGCGAAGTGTGTTGACGCAGTGTCCGAACTTCTATATCTGCTAAAAGAACGGCGATTAGTAGCCCCATCGTTGCGTGCTGATCGGGAAGAGAGAATCTGTGCCGCCCTTGGCTCCATTGGATCTCCCGAGGCGTTGCCCGCCCTTTCAAAAATAGCTAAATCAACATCTTTTTTCCGTATCCGCCCTTATGCCGCAAAGGTTAAAATTGCCGCCGGTTTAGCTGTGGTATCCATTAGAAAAAAGCAGGAAGAAACGGTGCAAGCAACGAAAGCTACAGAAGCTGCACAAGAGGCGAAAGCGGCAGAAGCACTAGATTCGGTCAATGTCTCAAGCTGACAGAAAATAAAATGTCGCGGAGGAGGTTAAGACAAAACGTTTAATCTTTCTGCATTCCTCGGCCGCGCCAGATCATGTAGATAGCGGGATATATTATCAGCTCCAGGATAGTGGAAGATATTACACCACCCACCATCGGTGCGGCAATACGCTTCATAACATCAGCTCCTGTCCCGGAACTGAACATAATCGGAATAAGACCGGCCAAAATGACGCTCACCGTCATAATCTTCGGACGGATACGCTTGACGGCGCCGAACATGATGGCATCCTGTAAATCACTTTTCGTTTTCAGCAAGCCTTCTTTTTTCCACTTCTCATAGGCCAGATCAAGATACAAAAGCATGACGACTCCGGTTTCCGCATCCAGGCCCGCCAGGGCGATAATGCCGACCCAAACAGCAATGCTCATATTGTAATTAAGAATATATAAAAGCCAGAAAGAGCCGACCAGCGAAAAAGGCACGGCCAGCAGGACAATTGCTGTCTTGGTTACCGAACGGGTATTGAGGAAGAGAATCACAAAAATAATCAGCAGAGTAAAGGGAATAATCATTTTTAAGCGCTCGTGGGTTTTAAGAATATATTCGTATTCGCCACTCCAGACCAGACGGTATCCTTCCGGCAGTTTGATCGATGCGGCTTTTTTTCGGGCGTCTTCCACGTAGCTGCCAACATCGCGGCCGCTGATATCGATATACACATAAGACGCCATCAGTCCTTCTTCGCTCTTAATGGCTGTCGCTCCCCGGATAACGCGAAAATCTGCAAGCTCTCCCAGCGGCACTTGCAGGCTATCAGTAGTCCCGGCCATAACAGATGGGGAAGCAGTGCCTGAACGGCCCGCCGTCATCACCGGCACCAGGATTCGTTTGAGTTTATCCACGTCATTTCGTAATTCCCGCGGATAACGGATATTAACGGGATAACGCGCGCGTCCTTCGACCGTCGTTGTCAGATTCATCCCGCCAATCGCTGTTTGAATCACTTCGTTGACATCATCCACGGTAAGGCCATATCGGGCGATGCTATCCCTTTTGATGACGATATCCAGAAAATAGCCTGTTGCTACTCGTTCTGCATAAACACTCCGTCGTGCCTGGAACATCCCGCAGATGGTGCTCCAGGTTCATACCGATTTTTTCAATCTCTTCCAGATTGGGTCCGAGGATTTTAATGCCCACAGGTGTGCGGATACCGGTGGCCAGCATGTCAATGCGCGCCTTGATCGGCATGGTAAAGGAGTTGGCCACACCGGGAATATTGAGGGCGTCATTCATTTCATCTTTGAGTTTATCGGTGGTCATCCCTTTGCGCCACTGATCCTCCGGCTTCAGGTTGATGACCGTTTCAAACATTTCCAGCGGGGCCGGATCGGTTGCTGTTTCAGCACGTCCGGCTTTACCGAAGACCTGAGCGACTTCCGGAATCTTCATTAATATTTCGTCCTGCATTTTCAATAATCTTGCAGCTTCCGAAACAGAAGCTCCTGGCATGGTCACGGGCATGTAGAAGAGCGTGCCTTCATAAAGAGGCGGCATAAATTCCGATCCCAGTTTCATAAAGGGATAAACAGTCAGAGCCATAATGATGATGGCAATAACAATGACCGTTTTGCGGAAGCGTATGGCCAGACGGGCAACAGGTTCGTAAATTTTGTGCAGGAAGCGGCTAACAGGGTTTTTTTCTTCCGGCCGAATTTTTCCCCGGATAAACAGGGTCATCAGCACCGGTGTCAGCGTTATTGCCAGAAAAGAGGAAAAAAGCATGGCAAATGTTTTGGTATAAGCCAGAGGTTTGAACAGACGTCCTGCCTGCGCTTGCAGTGTAAAGACGGGGAGGAACCCCACGGTAATGACGAGGAGCGAAAAGAACAGGGAGGGTCCCACTTCCTTGGCTGCGTCAATAATAACATCTGCGCGGTTCCCCGGTTTCCCTTGATGTTCCCACTCTTCGAGCTTCTTGTGGGCATTTTCCACCATAATGATGGCGGCATCCACCATGGCGCCGATGGCAATGGCGATGCCGCTGAGGCTCATAATATTTGACGTCACACCTATGTAATACATGCAGATAAAAGATATAATGATGGCAATCGGTAGCGTAACGATTACAACCAGGGCGCTGGGCAGGTGAAATAAAAAGATCAAGCAAACAATGCTCACCGCAATGGCCAGTTTGATAATTTCATCTTTGAGCGTGGCAATGGAACGATTGATCAGATCAGAACGGTCATACGTTGCAACAATTTTCACACCTTTGGGCAGGCTGGGTGCAATATCATTCTTGATTTTATCCTTAACGCGTTCAATCACATTGAGAACATTTTCGCCAAAACGAACAACAACAATACCTCCGGTGACTTCACCTTTGCCGTCCAGTTCCGCAAGTCCCCTGCGGATTTCCGGCCCCAGCTGAACACGGGCGACATCTTTCAAATAGATCGGTGTACCAGCTGCATTGGCCCCTACAGCAATATCCTCCAGATCCTTTATGTTCTTGATATAGCCGCGGCCTCGCACCATGTATTCCGCCCCGGAAAATTCCAGCACCCGTCCCTCAACATCCCGGTTACTCTTGCGAACGGCTTCCATGACTTTCGTGATAGGCAGATTATAAGCGGACAGACGATAGGGATCGACTGTTACCTGATACTGATTGACAAAGCCGCCAATGCTGGCTACCTGGGACACTCCGGCAACGCTTTCCAGTGCCAGTTTGACTAAATAATCCTGAATAGAGCGAAGTTGCGCCAGATCGAGCCCGCCTGATTCATCAATAACGGCGTAAGAGAATCCCCAGCCGAGACTGGTAGCATCCGGCCCCAGAACCGGATTGACATCGGCCGGTATTTTATTTTTAACTGCCTGGAGGTATTCTAAGATACGGCTTCTGGCCCAGTAGATATCCGTCCCTTCTTCGAAAATGACGTAGATGAAGGAACTGCCTAAAAATGAAAAACCGCGCACCGCCTGGACTTTCGGTGCGGCCAGCAATGTGGAGGTGATGGGATAAGTGATCTGGTCTTCCACCAGATCTGGGCTGCGTCCGGCCCACTCAGTGTAAATAATGACCTGTGTATCGCTTAAATCGGGAAGGGCATCGAGCGGGGTATTTTTCAGCGTCCACAGTCCCCAGACCACGACAAAAAATAATATGAGAAAAACGATAAATTTATTACGGGCGCTGTACTCAATGATTTTTTCAATCATACGAATGCTTTCTGTTTGACACTACTTTGGAGAAAGCGGCTTTACGCCTTTAAGTTGCGCTTCTGAATCGACTAAGAAATTGGCGGCGGAGACAACCTTTTCCCCCTTCTTTAACCCGCGCAACACTTCGATATATCCATCACTTCTTAGGCCGGCCTTGATTTCCCGCGGTTCAAATGCGCCGTTGCCCAGATCAACATAGGCGACCATTCCTTTACCGGTATCGATGACGGCAGATTCGGGAATCATCAGCTTTTTGCCCAGATTAATTTTAAGCTCGACATTCGCAAACATTTGCGGTTTGAGTTGATAATTAGGATTGTTCAACTTCAGGCGAATCTTGACTGTCCGCGTCTCCGCCGAAATGCTGGGGTAGATATAATCAATTTGCGAAGGTAATTCCTTTCCGGGAAGATAGGCCAAAGTGATCAAGGCATGATTGCCGACTTTAATCAGCGGTAATTCATATTCATAAATATCGGCGATGACCCAGATGCTGGACAGATCGGCTACGTCGAAGAGTTTTTCACCGGGCATCACTTTCATCCCTAAAACGGCCATTTTCTGTGTAATGAAACCGTTGACCGGACTATATAGGGTTAATGTTCGTATGACTTTTCCCGACTCTTCGATTTTCTTTATCTGATCTGCGGAAATATCCCAGAGTAAAAGGCGCTGCCTCGAAGCCTCCAGTGTAGCCGCGGCGTCCTGAGCAAGCAAAAGGCTTAAATCCGTAGAGGAATTATTGTTTTTCTCTTGCGGGGAGTCGGAAGACTGTTTCGCCCACTTCATGGTGTTGAGAAATTCCTGCTGTGTGGCAATCAGTTCCGGACTGTAAATATCTACCAGAGGCTGCCCTTTTTTAATATAATTGCCCGTGGCTTCCACATAGAGTTTTTCTATCCATCCCTCAATTTTTGCATTGACCGTGGCAAGTTTACGTTCGTCCGCTTCTAGTCTTCCTACCGTCCGAATGGTTTTCTGTAGCGGTCGTATATCAACCTTAACCGTTTTTACGCCAATGAGTTTTTGTTGTTCGGCAGAAATTTCCACCTGGGGAATATCTTCCCTTGACTCAACTGCCGGCTTTTTTACCTCCGGCGTAACAGTCTTGGATTTAGCAGCCGCTTTCGATGGTGATGTATGTCCGGCATGTTCCTGCGCTGAGACCGGTGCTGTAAAGATAAGTAACATATATCCGGCAACACCCAAGTAAAACAAAGTCATGCCTAAGTTTCTTCCCTTCATTTTTTGTCTCCTCCCGCCGCCAGGCCTTCGGTAATCGCGTGCAATCGGGCAATTGCTTTTTCTCTCTCCACAAATTGGTTCCAGTATTGAGCTTCGTAATCAAGCAAGGTCTTTAGCCGGGAAATAACATTTATTGCCTCTGTCTTTCCCGTGGAATACCCGGCAAGTGATTGTTCGAAATCCTGGGTGTTTTTGGGGATCAAACCGTTCTTATAAATATTTATGAGTTTTTCCGCCGAGCGCAGCATAGAATAATTATCGCGCAGAGCCGCCGCAATCATTAGCTTAACCGCTTCCAGTTCCTGTTTGGTCTGACGAATGTTTGCCTTTGCTTCCAAAGCGGCAGGCCGTTGTTTTGAGTAAAAATACAGAGGAATGTTGATTGTTGCCGTGGCGCTCCACATATCTTTAAAATCGCCGGAACGATTGAAGTAGCTGCCGCTTAAGGCGAAATCAGGCAGATATTCTTTCTGCGCCATAAGCAGCTTTGTCTCGGCAGCGTCAAGCATCTTTCCGCGCGATTTAATTTCCGGCGAATGTTGGAGCGCTAAATCAACTGCCTCGTCAATTTCCATAGGGAAGGACTGATAGACAGGTTCATTCGGTCTTTCCAACTGCCCTTTGTCTCTGCCGATTGTAGCCCTGAGCATAGCTTCCAGAGACTGAACTTTTTGCTTCAACATCTCTTCTTTTTCCATAAGCATGTATTTTTCAGTCTGCGCCATGAGTACATCCTGCTGCATGGCCTTGCCGGCGGCGTAGCGCGCCAGAGTGATATTTTCAATCCGGATAAACAAGTCGCGCTTATCTTTGAGGAGATCAATGTTCTTGTAGGCAAGGAAGAGATCGAAATAGAGCTCTTTTATCCGCGCTATTGTCTTTAGCTTTAAGAGCTCATGCATAGCCTCCATACTTTCGGCGTCACGTGCAGCCATTTCTCCTTTCAAAGCACTCTTGCCAGGAAAAAGAAACTGCTGCGACGCGGAAAACATCCACTGTGATCCTTGTTCCTGTCCGTACGAGTAACGATCGAAACCCTCATTCTGATAGCCGAACATAAACAGGGGATCAGGCAGGCTTTTCACCTGAGGGATCCTTAGCCTGGCTGCCTCAATTCGCGCCTGCGAAGCTTGAATCTCCGGACTATTTTTCAGCGCTTCATCAATTAAACCATCAAGCACCGAATCGCTCTTGGCCCCGGCAGCGGCAATGAGAAAAACGCCGAAAAACAATAGCCATAATTTTAAGAACCTATTTGACATCAACATTTAGTTTTACCAATTGGCTCTTTCCGCCACGGGTAATTTTGATGTTAATAAACGAGGGACCGGGCATAGAGAAAGTGATAGTCGCCAGATAACTCTCGCCTTTTAAGCCAGCAGTCGTCTTGTAATTCATTGCTCCCATTCCCGGCATTGCGGGCATTCCATAATCAACGGCTACCGTGGCATCGGTTACATTCTTACCCGCGGTGTCCTTGATGGTGATATCCATTTTGTTTTCTCCAGTAACGGGCGGATTTTTATCAATCTTGATTTGGACAGTATAATCGCCACTCTTTTTTGTGATCTCAAAATCCTTTGCATTAGCCAAGCCAATTGTTAGAAACAATACTATCGCTGTCAATATCATTATTATACGCTTCATTTTTTTCTCCTGATTTAAGTTTATAGCTAAAATATATTGTTTGTTTCCTTATAGTCAAGTTATCTTTATTAAATTATTAATATTTCGCGCTGCCATTTCCGGATCGGAAGCCGCGCAAATTGCCGATACAACGGCAATGCAATCAGCGCCTGCTTTTATAACACCTATGGCGTTGTATTCATTAATGCCGCCGATAGCGACTATTGGATGACAACTAAAAGCTTTTATTTTTGCGAGGCCTTCCAATCCCCAGGCGTCTTTCGTATCCGTTTTGGTTGGGGTAGAAAAGACTGGACTGACGCCGATATAACTTACAGCCAGTTTTTGGCTTGCCTCTACATCTTCCCATGTCTCCACAGATAAGCCGATTATTGCTTTTTGCCCCATGAGTTTGCGGGCAATTTCATACGGCATATCCTCCTGGCCGATATGTACGCCTTCGGCCCCGCAGGCGAGAGCCACATCAACGCGGTCATTTATTATCAGCGGTACTTTATATGGCTCTAAAATTTTTTTAACTCTTTTAGCTTCTTCCACAAAAAAGCGTGTGGAGACATCTTTTTCACGCAATTGCACATAAGCGACCCCGCCTTTAACCGCCTTTATAATTACTTCTTCCAAAGGCTTTCCCCCGCATAGACGGCGATCAGTCACCAGATAGACTCCGTGCATGACTACTCCTCAATTTTGGCGGCTTCGTAAAAAGTCCATATGCTGCGTTACGCTGCATCCTTTGTCACTGCGGCCTACGCAAAAGTAGGCCTCATTCCTCAGGATTTGCGTGCCCCGCCTCTGACGCATTTTACGAAGTCGCCCTAAATTTGTCATTTTTTCAACTTTTTAAGAGAACATCAATCTTCAAGCGTCTGGCAATATCATCTTCCGTCAACCGATAGAGAATATCCAGAAAATGAGTTTGGAGGCTGCCGGGTCCTGCGGCAACTGCAGCTGCCATTTCTCCGGCAATTCCCATCACTGCCATGGCTTTCACTGTAGCGGCAAAGGGTGATTTTTCTACGGCGGCAAAGGCGCCGCATAAGGCTGATGCCGTACAGCCTAACCCGGTAACTTTTGTCATCAGCGGGTGACCATTTTTGACTTTTGTTATTTGTTTGCCTTGAATTATATAATCTGTTTGCCCGCTGACGCAGACTACGCATTTGTACATTTCACTCAGTTTTTGTGCTGTTGTGATTGCGGCGTCGGATGCCGCCGCACTATCCACGCCCTTTGTTTTGGATTTATCGTCGGAAAGCGCCATAATTTCGGAGGCATTACCGCGGATGATAGTCGGCGGTTCGCTGTCCATTAATTCTCTGGACGTTTGTGTCCGGTAAGTGGTTGCCCCCGCGCCAACGGGATCAAGTATAATCGGAATGTTATTTTTTCGGGCCTGGCTGAGAGCCTTCAGCATCGAGTAAATCCAGGGCTTGCTCAATGTTCCGATGTTAATTACCAGGGCCTGCGCAATGTTGACCATTTCTTCCACTTCTTCTTGGGCATGCGCCATTACCGGAGATGCCCCCAGTGCCAGTAAGGCGTTGGCTGTATTATTCATAGCCACATAATTGGTTATGTTATGGACAACCGGTGATTTCTGACGGATCATTTCAATGGATTCGAAAATTTCTACCGCCGTTATCCTCATAATTCTCCTTCAATTCTATTGTAAGGCATTATATATTCGTGAGGGTTATTATTAAACTCCAATTCCCTCGAATAAAATGGTGGAGAGATATCGTTCACCGGCATCGGGGAAAATGACAACGATATTTTTTCCGGCAAATTCATCTAGTTTTGCCAACCTTACAGCTACTGCTCCCGCCGCGCCGCAGGAGATACCGACTAAAATCCCTTCTTCCCGCGCCAGCCTGCGGGCAAATTCGACGGCTTCCATACTATCCACCTGTTCGACGCGGTCGACGAGAGATAAATCAAGGGTGTCAGGAATGAATCCCGCGCCGATGCCCTGGATTTTGTGCGGCCCCGGTTTCAGCTCTTGACCTGCAAGTTTCTGGCTGATGATCGGGCTTTCCTTTGGTTCCACGGCCACAGATACAATCTTTTTCTTCATTTTATTTTTAATGTAACGGGATATTCCCGTAATTGTACCACCCGTTCCAACTCCCGATACAAGGACATCAACCGTTCCCTCCGTATCATTCCAGATTTCCGGTCCGGTCGTCTTTTCATGGATGGCGGGATTAGCCGGATTCTTGAACTGCTGGGGTAAAAAATACTTCTTTGGGTCGAAAGCGGCAATGGCTTCCGCTTTGGCAATCGCGCCTTTCATGCCTTCCGGGCCGGGAGTTAAAACGAGATTAGCTCCAAACGCTGCCAGTACTCTGCGCCGTTCAATGCTCATCGTCTCCGGCATGGTCAAGGTTAATTTATAGCCGCGCGCCGCCGCGACATAAGCCAGGGCAATACCAGTGTTGCCGCTGGTCGGCTCGATAATTTCCACACCGGGTTTGAGCAATCCTTTTTTCTCGGCATCCCAGATCATGGCAGCGCCGATTCGGCATTTGACTGAATAGGCGGGGTTGCGCCCTTCTATTTTAGCCAGAACAGTTGCCTTGGCGCCCTGAGTCACATGATTGAGTCTTATAAGCGGCGTATTGCCGATCGACTGAGAATTATCCGAATATATTTTTTTCATGATCTATCTCCTATTTTCCCCATCGTCACTTGGACGATAGGGAGATTTAAGTTTTCAAGCCACTGAGGCTTACGTTTTCACCAGCGCCTGCTCGATATCCGCCAGAATATCGTCAATATGTTCGATGCCAATGGACAGGCGGATGAAATCCGGTGTCACTCCAGTGGCCAACTGTTCTTCCGGCGACAACTGTTGATGCGTTGTTGTTGCCGGATGAATCGCCAGGCTTTTCGCATCGCCGACATTGGCCAAATGAGATATTAGCTGCAGTGAATTAATAAATTTCTTACCTGCCTCGATTCCGCCTTTGATTCCAAAGCCAAGAATTGCACCCGTGCCTTTGGGCAAGTATTTGGCAGCTCTTTTTTTCTCCGGGCTGGAAGCCAGTCCCGGGTAATTAACCCAGTTTACTTTGGAATGTTTCTCCAGAAATTCCGCTACTGCCAGGGCGTTCTCCGAATGACGCACCATCCTTAAATGCAACGTTTCTAAGCCCTGCAAGAAAAGGAACGAATTAAACGGTGATAGGGCTGGTCCCAAATCACGCAACAGCACAACACGGGCTTTAATTATATAAGCCATGTTTCCCAGAGCTTCGACAAAGTTAATTCCATGATAACTGGGCTCAGCATCAGCAATCAGCGGAAATTTCCCGTTGGTCCAGTCGAATTTTCCCGACTCAACAATAATACCGCCCAAGGAAGTACCGTGCCCTCCGATGAACTTTGTTGCCGAGTAAACAACAATATCCACGCCGAAATCAATGGGGCGCAAAAGGTAGGGAGAAACGGTATTATCCAGAACAAAGGGGATGCCATGTTTGTGAGCGACACCGGCGATACCTTCCAGATCGGCGACATCCAGCTTGGGATTGCCTATGGATTCAGCATATACCGCTTTTGTTTTGGGAGTGATGGCTTTCTCCAGTGCCTTCAAATCATTGGACTTGACGAAATTGACTTTAAGTCCCAAGCGCGGAAAAGTGTAATGGAATAAATTGTATGTTCCGCCATAGAGATTATCCGCCGAGACAATTTCATCTCCGGCGCGCGCGATATTGAGCAGTGCGAGAGTTATTGCCGACTGCCCGCTGGCCACTGCCAGCGCTCCTATTCCTCCATCAAGCAGGGCAATCCTCTTTTCCAGAACGTCCGTAGTCGGGTTCATGAGTCGCGTATAGATGTTACCGAATTCCTTCAATCCGAAAAGGCTGGCCGCATGCTCGGTATCCTTAAATTGATAAGATGTTGTCTGATATATAGGCACGGCTCTGGAGCCGGTTGCCGGATCAGGTTCCTGTCCGCCATGCAGAGCTAAAGTTTCTATTTTTAATTTACTATCAATTTTACTCATTTTATTTTCCTTTCGATATGCAAATAATTTTATTAAGGGTCACAGTGGTAGATCAACAGATTCTCTCTTCACCACTATAAACAAACATTTTAGCCCCCCTTACCAAACCGACGATAGTAAGTCCGACTTGTCTCGCCAGCTTCACAGCCTGATTGGTCGGAGCGCCGATTGCGGCTAAAACCGGCATCCGGCATCGGAGAGCTTTTGACAGGATCTCCGATGAAATTCTCCCACTCGTTAAAAGAATTTTATCCGTAAAACCGACATTAGTATAAAGGGCTTCTCCAATTACTTTATCAATGGCGTTGTGTCTGCCGATGTCATCGCGGGAAATGAGAATTTTATCGCGTGACGCCAGAGCAGCGCTATGAATGCCATGAGTCAATTGGTGTTCCTGCGATTGTTTCTGAAATATCTTCATATATTCTCTGATTAACTCATTTTTCACATTAAAGTCGCTTACAATTTTAACCCGGTTTATTAGGTCCAAAGGATTATGAAAAATTACTCCTTTCCCACAACCGGATGTATAAATTCTTTTAAACATCAAATCGTCCGCGAAACCATCTCCCTCAATTTTTACGCCTGCCTTCCAGCGTTCCATATCTATTGTTAACGATTTCTGCTGAGATAAATTTTGGATCAGACCATTAGTAAAAAGAAATCCTGTCACCAGATTTTTCAGATGCTCAGGGCTGCAAAGAAGCGTTGCCAATTCTCTGCCATTCACTTCTATCGTCAAGGGCACTTCTTCGCTTACCGGCATCTGGGCTGATTTTTTTTCTCCATGATCAATAATAGTTACTTGTAAATTTTCCATAGCGATTCTTATAAACTGCGAATAACTTTCTCAATTACGCCGCCACCCAATACTTCGTCTCCGGCATAGAGAACAACAGCCTGTCCCGGTGTAATGGATTCCTGAGTTTCTTTAAAAATAACTTTTAAATTTTTATCTTTTCTTGAAATTTTACAGCGTGCCGGTTTTTTCCGGTAGCGAATCTTAGCTTCAACCTCAATGGGCAATTCGTCGGTCAGGAGATTAATATCGCCGGCAATCAGTCCTTTTGCCTGCAGGGCTTTTTTTTCGCCGACAATAACCTGATTTTTTCGCGCATCGATCTCCACAACGTAAAGCGGCGTCTTTGAGCTGATTCCTAATCCGCTGCGCTGACCGATGGTGTAAAAAATAATACCGCGATGCCGCCCTAGTATATTTCCCGCTGCATCAACAATATCGCCTTCGACTGAAGATAAATTTTTCTCCAGAAAAAACTGCCTATAGTCGCCTTGAGTTACAAAACAAATATCCTGGCTTTCGGCCTTGTGCGCCACATGCAATCCTGCTTTTTTTGCTAGAGTGCGGACTTCCTCTTTGTTCAAATAACCTAAGGGAAAAAGGATCGAAGATAAATGAGCTACTTTAATCGGATAAAGAAAATAGGTCTGATCTTTAATCCTGTCTTTTGGACGCATTAAATGCCATGTGTCTTCGCACTTTTCAATGCGGGCGTAATGGCCTGTGGCTAAATAATCAAAACCAATGCCGCGGGCTTTATCTAAAAGAATGCCGAATTTAAGGTAACGGTTACAGTCTATGCAAGGGTTCGGCGTTTTACCTCTTTGATACTCCGCAGTAAATTTATTTATAACATGCTCTTTCATTTCATTGGTAAAGTCGAAAATAAAATGGGGAATTTGCAGTTGATTGCAGACATGCTTCGCATCGTCTATAGCATCAAGTCCGCAGCAGCGGGTACGCTCACCATCATCGCGAATGCCGAGACACATCGTCACACCGGTCACGGCATAACCATTCTCTTTGAGCAGCAGGGCGGCGACAGAAGAATCCACACCGCCGCTCATGGCTACGAGGACTTTTTTCTTCATAGAGTTACCAGAATAATCAACATTAATGTATTTTTCGTTTAAATATAGCTCATAATATTGTTTCCCGCTTTTTCGCGGCGCGTCTTGACAAGGTCAGCCAGGGTAACGGAGTTTAGTGTTTCCCTGATCTTTTCGCCTAAAACAGACCAGATATCTCTTGTCGGGCAAATTCCCACCCGCGGGCACTCTTTAGGATTATCTACACAGTCCACTAAACAAATTTTTCCTTCGAGGGCATCAAAAATGTCTTGAACCGAAATTTCCTCCGGACGTTTAGCCAAGGTATAGCCGCCATGTGCTCCCCGTGTTGATTGAATTAAGCCTGCGCCCCGCAACGGAATTACAATTATACTCAAATACTTTTCCGAAATCTCTTCTCTTTTGGCTATATCTTTTAAAAATACGGGTTTTTTACCAAAATTTTCTGCCAAGTCGGACATCATCCGTACCCCATACCTTGATCTTGTTGACAGTTTCATTCAAACACCCAATTAATGCTACATAAACTATCTTTTTAGTAGTATTTAAAATAATGAATGGTATTTGTCAAGGATTTTTTTGGGGAACCGTTTTCTCTTGACACAGGCAGGTGTCCTTTTTATAATCATTCATTAAAAAATAACGGTATAAATATTTTTTTCAATAAAATTGGAAGGAGAAACAAAATGGCTTTTAATTACGAGAAGTTGAATGTAGAACAAGACGGGATGGTGGTAGTCGCGGCAATTAATCATCCGCCCGCAAACTCAATGGGGCAGGGTGTTTTAAGGGATATTAATGACCTGCTCGATAAATGTGAAAAGGATGATAATGTGCGGGCTATAGTTATCACCGGCAGCGGAGAGAAACTCTTTTCAGCCGGAGCCGATATTACGGAATTCGCAGATCTACAAAAAGGAAAAGTACCTCAATACAACGGCAATGAAATCTATTTCAAGATTGAGAATTATCCGAAGGTCATTATTGCGGCGATGCAGGGTGGTGCGTATGGAGGTGGTCTTGAACTGGCGTGTTGCTGCCATCTTAGAATCATGTCGGATGCCGCGACTTTGGGACTTCCCGAAGTGAAGCTCGGGCTTAATCCGGGATGGGGTGGAACACAGCGCCTGCCTAGATTTATCGGTAAAACAAAAGCCCTTGAGCTTATGCTGACGGGAGATTTTATGCCGGCAAAAGATGCCTTGGCGCTGGGACTTCTGAACAAGGTTGTGCCTAAAGAAAAGGTTATCGAAGAGGCCAAAGCTCTGGCCAAGAGACTTGCCGCGGGCGCTCCGGTAGCGCAGAGAGAAATCATGAAAGCGGTCAGACTGGGTTTAGAGTCTAATCTTCGTGACGGGGTCATGAAAATCGAAAGCGCGGCCAGCAAAGCACTTATGTTTACGGAAGATTTTAAGGAAGGCTCCAGGGCCTTTTTGGAAAAAAGAGCGCCCAATTTCAAAGGCCGGTAAGCTAGTGCAGTATTTTTAAAATCGCGAAAAACTTTATGTCCCCCCTTGGTGATGGGGGGACATTTTTTGATAGATCAGCACATCACGTAGTGTTGCTGTGTAAAAGGAGTAGTATGCCATGGACAAATTCTTTTATCCTCGCAGTCTAGTTGTATTTGGAGTATCGACCGCGAAGATGAATTTAGGACAGATCGTTTTGTTGAATAACAGCCAGAAAGGATATGAAGGAAACCTCTACGGCGTGGGCAGTCAGGAAGGGGAGATTAATGGCGTTCGCGTTTATAAGAATATTGAAAGTCTGCCAGAGACACCGGATGTGGCTATTTTTCTGACACCGGCGAGAACTGTACCATCTCTCATGGATGCCTGCGGTAGAAAAGGCATTCGCCATATCGTTATCGAATCAGGCGGGTTTAGTGAATTTTCTTCCGGTGATCATTCCCTGGAGGAGGAAGTCCTGAAGATTGCCGAAAAATACGGCATGAAAGTAATTGGTCCGAATTGCGTTGGTACCATCAACTTCGATATTAAGATGATGATGCCTTTCGGTCTTGTTAAGAATATACCTCCTCCCGGAGGTAAGGTGGCTCTTATGGTCCAGAGCGGCGGCGTCGGAGGAACCTTTTTGCGCTCTTTTGCCGGATACGGTGTGACTCCGGGTAAATTTGTCTCTATAGGCAATAAATTACAGCTCGACGAAGCGGATTTTTTGGATTATTTTTTAAAGGATGATAAAACCGAGATCATCACCACTTATCTGGAAGGCTTCAAAAGAGGCAGGGAATTTTATAATTTGGCTCTGCAATCTGAAAAGCCCATCATTATTCAGAAATCGAATCGCAGCTCAACGAGCGCGAATATTGCCCAGTCCCATACGACGGCGCTATCCGGCAGTGATGAGGTAGTTGACGCTTCGTTTCGACAGGCCGCTGTGATTCGGGTTGAAGACGAATTGGATTTAATCAATGCTGTGAAAATAATTCGTCTTCCTTTGATGAAAGGCAGGCGCGTCGCCGTCCTTTCCCGTTCAGGAGGGCACGCGGTTCTCTCTGCCGATGCCTGCGCAAAATACGGTTTTGAAATGATTCCCTTCCCGCCTTCATTTATCAAAAAACTCAAGACTATTTACCATACCAGGGTCATTGCCCATCAAAATCCCTTGGATCTGGGAGAAGTTTTTGATTATACAATATTCACAAACATTCTTGAGGAGGTTCTGAAATTGGAAACGTTCGATGGCATTCTCTTTAATCATCTTTATATTGCCGAATATGAGGCTGAAATGTCACGGACATTCCTGGCAGGCGTCGAAAAGTTAGTCGCAAAGTATCAAAAACCGGTTTCACTGGCCATGATTTCCGAACGGGAAGAAATTCTTCATGTTACCAAAAACTATGCCTTTCCTGTTTTTACATCGCCGCTGGAAGCGGCCACAACTCTTCATGTTTCTCTAAATTATTACGAGAGCAGGCAGGCGCGAAACAATAGGGGTGCGGAACCCGTTTATCCTGTTGATCGAAACGTGATCAATGCTATCCGGGAGCGCTGCCGCACGGAAGAGCGCATTCCCCTGACGGATGATGCATTGGCCATTTGCGCGGCCATTGGATTGCAACCAGTGAAGGGGAAAGCTATCCGCGATGAAGAATCGCTTGACGGATTCCGTTACCGCTATCCTGTTGCTTTGAAACTATTATCCAGGGATGCCTCCCATAAATCCGAAATAGGCGGTGTGAGGATAAATATCCCCACGAAGAAGGAATTACGTGTGGCCATATCGGAGATGGAAAGGGCTACGGAGAAACTGGATCCGGCTCCTGCCATTGACGGTTTTCTGATACAGGAAATGGCGCCGGAAGGTATCGAGTGTTTTGTTGGTGGACGCAGAGACCCCGTTTTTGGTCCCATTGTTGTGGTCGGGCTGGGTGGTATCTACGTCGAAATATTTAAAGATACGGCTATTCGCTTAGCGCCGGTGACAAAGTTGGAAGCTGGGGATATGCTGAGAGAACTTAAAATTTATCCTCTCCTTCAGGGAGCCAGAGGTAAAGAGCGCGTTGATATGGGTGCCCTTGTCGATGTCATTTGCCGGGTATCCTACCTCATGACGACCGACTCCAAGATCAGTGAAATGGATATCAATCCGGTGATTGTTCATTCCGAGAAACAGGGCGTCTCGATTGTGGATGCCCGGATCTTTTTTTGTAGTAGCGTCCCTGTTAAAGAAAAGTCTCAACCCCGAGGTAAGGAAAAGACGATACAGTTACATATTATTTAATAGATGGAGAAGATGCGGATAATATAATGAGGAGGATAAATAAATTTTTATCTATGAAAGAATACTATCATAAAATTATTTTTTTTACTTTTTATTCAATCTTTCTGGTTTTTGCTGTTGTAACTGAGATAGAAGCTGCTCAAGTGCAAGGGAACATGTTCCGTTTCTATCTGAGGCAAGGAATCGAAAAAGCTTTTAATCTGGATAACCAAAACGCGGACATCTATCTACAAAAAGCTTTGGAGTTGGATAAAGAAAATCCAACCGGATATGCCTACATGGCTATGGTTTGTTTTTTCTCGTATGAGATGAGTTTTGAACCTAAGGATAAGGATAGAAATCAAGAGTTCATGCTGCGCAACATCGACGAAGCCATCACTAAGGGAGAAAAACGGATTGAAAAAAATTCTAAAGATAGTCAGGCTTACTTTGCCGTTGCACTGGCGAAAATTGTCCAAGTTCTCTGGGCGATCCATCAAAAAAAATATTTACTTATAGCACAAGAAACATCGAATATATGGGATTATCTGGAAAAAGCTAAGGAGGGAGATCCACAAAATTATGATGTATATTTCCTTATGGGGTTACTTCATTACCATATCGATCATCTTCCCGGCTTTACTCGCATGTTGTCTTCAGTTTTGATCACTTCGGGAAACAATCAAAAAGGACTTCAGGAATTGGAATTGGCAGCACAAAAGAGTTATCTGCTCAAAGAACTTGCGCAATCTGAATTGGCCTCTGATTATTTGAATTTTGAAAAAAATCCTGCCAAGGCTTTACCTTTTGCCCGGGAATTAAAGGAAAAATTTCCAAACAATTATAATTTTTTATTCGCGCTGGCCAACATCCTTTCCGATCTCCATCGATTCGAAGAAGCTTTTGAGATAGCTCGGCAGATTGAAAAAAGTATTCAGGCAGGCATTCCGCCTTTTGTTCCGCAACTCCAGCCTCGTTACAATCAATTAATGGGAAGAATCCTTTTCACTCAAGGGGAATATGACAAAGCCGCGGAATATTTCCAAAAGGCTCTAAAGGATACGGCTCTTTATAATGCCCGGGTTCGAGCTTTGGCTTTTGTGCGCATAGGGATGATTCACGACGCTCGCAAAGAAAGGAAGCAGGCAGAAGAGTATTATTCAAAAGCGCTGGAAGTGGAAGGCGGAGAAGGCGCAGCCCAGGTAGAAGCCAAGAAATATCTAAACACCCCCTATGTGCCGCCGCCTAAACCTTGAATTCGGTAGCGAGCGAATTCCCCGTAGCTTGCTGCATGGGGTTTCGGGGCGGCGTATAAACTTTATTATACGAAAAATTCTGAAAGTTTATTAAAGCACTTTCAATGTTATCATAGGGAAGAGATAGAAAATGATTCAGAAATTTAAAAATATCTAACTTCCTTAGTAGAGGCATTAATGTCCGATCCTTCCTTAAAGATCAGTGAAATGGTTTACTCGGAAGCAAATGAATATTTTTCAGCATTACTGCAGGATATTGTCCGGGCATCAGCGAGCATTGATCTGGAAACATATATATTTTATTTTGATTCTCTGGGAAAGCAAGTTGCTGAGCATCTTGCAGCAGCAAGCCGTCGCAGAGTAGCCGTCAGACTTATGGTAGACGGCGTGGGTTCAGCCTCCTGGAATGGCAGTATGACTCGGCAATTGGAGCAAGCCGGCATTCAAGTACGGATTTTCCATCCCCTGCCCTGGAAGATCAGCCAGTGGAAATGGGCGCGGCCGCAATTATCATCGCTGACGAAACTTCAATTCTTGTGGGGCAGCATGATGAGGCGCAATCACCGGAAAATATGCCTGATAGACGGACGTATTGCCTGGATCGGAAGTTTTAATGTATCAGGGAAACATCTACCCAAAGCACAAGGCGGTGAAGGCTGGCGCGATACGGCGGTGCGGCTGGAAGGAATAAATATAAATGAATTGCAGCAAGCATTTAACAGCGCCTGGGTTGATGACTCTGCCCGTTTTCCGCGCAAAATATTTTCTATGCTTCATTTCCGTTTGAATTATATCCGGAGAAGAAGATTAAGGCGTGATCTATTGCACCGCATTGCCCAGTGCCATTCCCGCATATGGATCACCAACGCTTATTTTGTGCCTAATTTATCCTTGCTTCGCTATCTGAAAAAAGCAGCCAGAAATAATGTCGATGTAAAACTTTTGCTTGCCGGTTCATCCGATATGTTTTTTATGCCCTGGGCTTCAGCTTCATTTTACAAGAAGTTGCTTACGGCCGGAATACATATCTTTGAATACAAAGAAAGAATATTGCATGCCAAAGTCATGATTTTGGATGACTGGATGACAGTCGGTTCCAGCAATATTGATTATCTGAGTTTTTTTCGAAATTTTGAAGCAGATGTTGTTCTAAGCCTTCCCGGATCTAAACTTACCATTGAGAAACAATTTCTTGATGATATCAGTCATTCCCGTGAGATTTTTCTTCAGGATTTGCACAAAAGCACCTGGTGGAAAAAGCTGCTCGTCCGCCTGTTGCTTTACCTGAAACGCTGGCTATAGGCCGATCCTTGCGCCGGTATAGCTGCTTTGCAAAGCCGCCTGTGGCGCAATCTTGCCGCTTTTTTTCCATTACCCTCTGCAATCAGAAAACCTCCCCTTGATGCCGCTAATCATATGCGCTCTCCGGCAGCTGAAATTAGAAAACGCAACCATATATTCCACTCTTTTTCTTTGCAACGGCATTGCGGAATTACGGCGCCGCCACTCGCGGGAAAAATCTTCAATAGCGTAGGTTCCTATACACCCGCTTTTTTAATTTTTGGCTCCCTGTCTTTCATCTCGATATTTCTATTTTACTTTATTTATAGACCGGCTAAACTGGAAAAGTACAAGGTTGGCTTATATCCAGGCCTGAAATCTCCAAAGCCTAAAGTTCCTAACTTATAAAACAATTCTAATTATTTTTATTCAATAGTGATCTGCCGAGGTTTTACCCTTAAAGACCCTGTAAACAAACACTGTATATCCGACGACTATCGGCATTCCGATGAGAGCGATGACGCTCATTATCTTCAGAGTATACAAGCTGGTGGAGCCGTTAAAAATTGTTATGCTTAAATTAGGATCATTGATTGCTTTGATCAGGTTGGGAAAGTGAGCGGCTCCTGCCGCCAGCCACAATCCAACAAAGGATAAAGACGATTTCCAGAAAAGAGCGTTATCGTTTTTAGTTTTCCAGGAAAAGAATATTTCGGCTAGCCCCAGCAAAGTGACAAGAATCGCCGCATAGAAGAAAGGATTTTCAAGAAGCAGTTGGAAATTAAAAGCCATTACAATAAAATAAATGCTTGCAGTTGTCACATTGACCCACAGCAAAATGTTCAATGCTTGAAAAGATCTCTGTCGCAGTTCATCTTCGGTTTTCAGCACGGCGTAAGAAGCCCCTTGCAGCAGGATAGCGGCAAGTCCGGTGATACCGAATAAGAGCGGTACGGGACGCAGCAATGTAAAAAAGTTTCCGGCAAATTCCATTTTGTCGTCGAGGGGCACTCCATAGATTACATTACCTAAAGCAACGCCGAATAGGAGCGCGGCAAGGCAACTGCCGGCAATAAAAAATATTTCCCATAGTCCGGTTCTGGCTTCGTCATTAGCGCGGAATTCCAACGATACTGCTCTAAATATCAGCGCAAGTAAAACAAGCAGCATCGCCGGATAAAAACCGGAGAAAGCTGTGGCATATGCCTGCGGAAAAGCGGCGAAAAGAGCTCCACCGCCGGTAATTAACCATACTTCGTTGCCGTCCCAGAAAGGTCCTATAGAATTTATCAGAATGTCCTTATCCTCTTTTTTCTTGCCGAGAAATGGCAGGAGCGTTCCGATACCCAGGTCAAAACCATCCAAAAGTGAATAACCCAGAAAAAGTATACCTATAAGAATGAACCATAATATTTGAAAGTTTTGGATATTTTCCATATCGTTGCTCCTTCCTTGTTCTTAACCGACTATTTACATAAATTATGACGGTGGTCCATTCTTCACAAATTTTAAAAACAGCATGATAAACATGATAAACAGCAGCAAATAAACCAATAAAAACATTATCAGGCTCCCAAGAATATCGCTTGCGGATACGACCACAGAAGCGCCGTCGGCGGTTTTCATTAGTCCGTAAATTATCCATGGCTGCCGGCCGACTTCCGCCGATATCCAGCCCGTTTCATGGGCGATATGCGGCAGCGGTATTAGGAAAGGAAGGACAAATAGGTATAATTTCGCCTTATAGATTTTTTTTGTTAGAAGAAGAAAAGCACCCAGCAAACCCATGCCAATGGAAAGAATTCCTATCCCCACCATTATATGATAAGCCTGAAAGACAAAATTGACGGGCGGCCAGTTTTCTTTGGGGAATTCTTTCAATCCTCTTATCTCTGAATTCCAATCGAAGTTGTAAAGAAAACTCAAAAAATTGGGTACATAAATTCCATAGGTTCTTTCGTTTTGTTCATCAATAAATCCAGCGACATAAAGAGGCACGCCTTTTTCCGTCACGAAATGTCCTTCGAACGCGGCCGCTTTTTCCGGCTGCATATTGATTACTTCTATTGCGTGCACATGGCCTGTGGCCAGCTGTAAAAGCGGAGTAATGGCAAAAAGTATTATACCGATTTTTAGCATTGTTCTTGCTGTTTGGCCGTGCAGGCCTTTTCTTACGTAGTATCCGGCAATGCCCGCGATCATTATTGCGCAGGTCATCCACGAAGCCATTACCGTGTGATAAAAACGGATCATTGTTGACGGATTAAAAACTGCTTGTGTAAAATTTGACAAAATAATTTTTCCAACTTCGTTTATCTGATAACCAGCGGGAGTTTGCATCCAGGAATTGGCCGCCACTATCCAGAAAGCGGAAAGATGTCCGCCTAAAAATACTAACAGCGCGGAGAGCCAGTAAACTCTTGGAGAAACTTTGTTTCTGGCAAAAATTAAAATTCCAATGAATACCGACTCCAGAAAAAAAGCGATAACGCCTTCAGCGGCCAGAATTGGTCCGAAAATATCCCCCACGGTTCTGGAATATCCCGACCAGTTCATGCCGAAGGAAAATTCCATGGTAATGCCTGTTGCCGTACCGATTACGAATATCAGTCCGAGCAGTTTAGCCAGGAAATCGGTAATCTTTTTATAAATTTCATCTTTCTTGATCAGATATAATGTTTCGGATATAAGTATGATCAGGGCAGTGCCCAATGTCATAGCCGGAAAGAGAAAATGGAAGCCAACAGTAAAGGCGAATTGAATCCGGGCAAGGAGTAACGCGCTCATAGATACCTCCATGTTTTGATTTTGTGACTTTATCGGATTAATTTTTACTTTTCAATAATATAATTTCATAATTGTTGTTTGCTAATAAAATAAATTATTGTATAATCTAATAAAAAATTAAATCTTAGGGGATATTATGGCAAACTTGATCAGATGCAAGACGTGCGGTTATGTAACCATAGAAGGTAAGATAAAGGACGTATGCCCGGCATGCGGGGTGCCCGCAAAGATGTTTGAACCTTATCAAGACCCAGTAGCGGAAAAAAGACGCAAAATCCTGGGGCTGCATATTCATCCCATTATTGTGCATTTTCCACAAGCTTTCGCCTTTACTCTCTTTGTCCTGGCTGTTTTATCTTTTGTTGCGCCACCTCAAATTAATGGAGTTTTGAACTGTACAATGCAAGTGATTTCATTTGCTCTTCCATTTTTTCTTATTCTGGCCTTACTAACCGGACTTGTTGACGGCAAAACCAGATTCCGGAAAGTGACAACGCCTTTTTTGAAAAAGAAAATTATATTCGGGTTGAGCTTCCTATTTACATCTATTCTTATTGCCGCAGTTACTCTTGCACTGCAACTATCGTCCCTCCCAGTGATGACATTATTCACCATTCTGACAATAATAGCTGTCGGCTTTAGTATTGCGCTGGGGTTGATTGGCGACGAATTAATGGAAGCAAAATTATCCGGCTGAAACTTTCTGTTTTTAATCGCTTTTTTGCCGCCAAATAAGAACATGCCGCCGCCATTGCTTTCGTCAAACTTTTGCGTTATTGATTAACCTTAATACGGTTAAAAGAAATCATAGATGGAAAGGAGATTTAAAATGAAAAGAACAAAGGACATTTCAATTTTTATTTTTGGGGCGATGTTGGTTTTTTTAATGTTTTATTGTGTTTATCCGCCGCTTACTCATGCCAATCAGCCGCAGGATGTAAAGCTTGGATACGATTCGAATTCACAAACTTTAACTGTAACAATCACCCACAAATCCTCATTCACAAGTTTTCACTATATTAAATACGTGGAAATTAAGAAAAACGGGATTGGAGTCATCACAAATACCTATGACTCACAACCCGATCCAGCAACATTTACTTATAACTATAAGATATCTGCTGCCAAGGGTGATACGCTGGAGGTGACTGCCACTTGCAGTCTCTCGGGAAGCAAAACAGCAACACTTGATGTTGGAAAATAAAAATCACTAAGCGGGCATACTTAGGTCTATAATTTTCACATTTTGTATTTTGCGCTATACTTTGTTTGGCGCGCCAGTGGTGGTTTGCTTAAAATTTACCTGAGAAGAAAGAAAATAAACATATGCAGGGTAATGAAGGAGATATCTTGATTGCCGGCGGGACGCTCCTGACCATGTCGCCTCAAATGGAAATTATAGAAGATTCCATCATCGGTATTAAAGACGGAATTATTGTTGCCGTAGAGAAACGGAGCGACCAGAAAAACAACGAGCTACTCGGCGAAAGAGATGATCGACGCCTCCGGCTGTATTGTCATGCCCGGGTTGGTCAACACGCACACTCATTTGCCGATGGTTTGTTTCCGGGGCATGGCTGATGATCTTGCCCCTGATGGAATGGCTCACCAAACACATTTTTCCGGCGGAAGCGCGTTTTGTCAATAAAAAAATGGTTTACGACGGCGCCATGCTGGCCATGGCCGAAATGATCCTTTCCGGCACGACAACTTTTTGCGACGGATATTTCTTTGAAGATACTATTGCCGAAGCAGTGTTGGCTAGCCGGAATGCGTGCCGTTGTTTCACAGGGATTTGCCGATTTTGCAACACCGGATAATCCCAAGTATGAAAAAATGATGGCGGCAGCCGACCGCTTTGTCAGACGCTGGAAACCTCATGCGCCGATGATTACACCGGCTTTTTTCTGTCATTCTCCTTATACCTGCTCTCCGGCAACTCTTGTCAATGTAAAGAAAGCGGCCCGTGAAGCAGATATTCTTTACCTGACGCATTTGCTCGAAAATAAAGACGAGATCGATACCATCATAAACCGTTACGGCAAAAAACCGGTCCAGCATCTGTTATGATCTTGGTGTCCTTGATGACCAGACCGTTGCCGTTCATTGCAACTGGCTTACCAATGAAGAAATGAGAATATTTGCCGATCTGGGCGTTCGCGTTTCGCACAATCCGGAAAGTTCCATGAAACTGGCGGCAGGTGTTGCGCCTGTCCCCGAAATGCTTAAGCTGGGCATAACTGTCGGGCTGGGAACAGACGGCTGCGCCAGCAACAATGATACTGGACATGTTCCGGGAGATGGATACGGCGGCAAAGATTCATAAAGTTACATCTTTGAACCCTACAGTAATGAATGCCCAAACAGTTTTGAAGATGGCCACGATCGGCGGGGCAAAATTACTCGGGCTGGATGACCTGATCGGTTCTATTGAAGTAGGAAAGCAGGCCGATATTATTTTGGTGGATATGAATCAACCTCACCTTACCCCGCTTTATAATTGCTACTCTCAGCTTGTGTACGCCGCCCGCGGCGCGGATAGAAAACCAGCATTATCGACGGCAAGATTGTGATGAAAGATCGGCAACTGCGCACAATTGATTTGAACGCGGTATGGAAAATGTTCGCCATATCGCCGCTGATATTATTGCGAAGAGAAAAGCCGCAATTTAAAAAAGCTCGATATAAGACAACGGCCAGTCAAATTATGGGGAAGTAACCTTTGGAGAAGAACATGGCAAGATACGACTATGATCTGGGAATAATCGGCGGCGGAGCGGCAGGACTTACAGCGGCGGCAGGCGCAGCGCAGTTCGGTGCTAAAACAATTACTGATCGAAAAATCGGCCGAAGCTTGGCGGTGATTGTCTTCACTACGGCTGTGTTCCTTCCAAGACATTGATCCGGACAGCCGGCGTTTATTCTCTTCTGAAAAGATCAAAGGAATTTGGTTTGCCGGAAGTTCAATTACCGCCGGTTGATTTGGGCGCAGTGATGGATCGTGTGAAAAGCGTGATCGAAAATATTCAACATCATGATTCTGTCGAACGATTCTGCGGCTTGGGCGCGCAGGTTGTTTTCGGCAATCCTTCCTTTCTTGATGATCATACTGTCACCCTTGATGGAAAAAACATAACGGCAAGAAGTTGGATTATTGCCACTGGTTCCAGCCCGGCTCTGCCACCAGTGGAAGGTCTTGCCACAGTACCTTACTGGACCAACGAAACTATTTTTAATCAAAGAAAATTGCCCGCCAGTTTGATTGTCTTAGGCGGCGGGCCGATCGGTCTGGAATTAGCGCAGGCATTGGGGCGGCTGGGCTCTAAAATAACTATAGTTGAATTTATGGATCAAATTCTCGGCCCGGAAGACGCAGATCTGGCCGCTCTCCTTGAGAAACGCCTGAAAGAGGAAGGTATGACAATACTGAAAGGAACACAGGCTTTGAAGGTGGGATATATTGATTCCAATTTTCATCTGACGGTTGCATCCAAGGCGGACAAAGGGGAAACCAGTGTTTTGAAAGCGGACGCGCTCTTGGTCGCCGCCGGACGCAAACCGAATATCGACGGCTTAGGGCTGGAAGCGGCAGGTGTTAAATTTACACCGCGCGGCATTCCGACAGATGCCAGAATGAAGACAAATATTAAACACATCTACGCTTGTGGTGATGTCAATGGCCAGCTGCCTTTCACGCATGTCGCCGGTTACGAAGCAGGCATTGCACTGACCAACGCTATCCTGCGATTGCCTAGCGAAGGCTGATTACAATAGAATCGGCTGGTGCACCTATACCGATCCGGAAGTAGCCAGTATCGGCCTGAATGAAAAAAGGGCAAAAAAAGACGGCATTGAATACCGTCTCTGGGAAGAGACACTTTGCCGATAATGACCGGGCGCAGGCCGAAGGAGAAACAACCGGCAAAATCAAATTACTGGTAAGCCTGAGAGGTAAATTACTCGGTTGCCAGATTATCGGCGCTCATGCGGGCGAGCTTATCCATGAGTGGGTCATTGCTGTAAACGGCGGTGTCAAGCTTTCCGCAATTGCCGGTGCTGTTCACATTTATCCGACTATTTCTGAAATATCCAAGCGTGTCGCGGGGAAGATATTTGCCGAGAAGATTTTCAGCGACCGGACGAAAAGCATTCTAAAATTTCTGTTCAGCCTCAAAGGCCGGGCCTGTTCGCTTCCCGAATGATTAGCGAGTGGAAAAATTTCTACTGGCCATCAGATACTTCATGGTTCTGGAATGGGCAAATGTCGTTGACTTATTTCTTTCCACCAGATTAATTAAATCATCGCGTGTATCAACATCATGCCATTCCTGAAGAATTTCAGTCCGATGACCGCAGGCCTGTAAAATTTTCACCGTTTCCGAAAAAACGGAAGCTGTACTCCAAGGCAGCCCGAAAAAAATATCCGGTAGAAACGTTTCGGTTTTCAGCCCGATCAGATAATAACCGCCGTCAGCCGCGGGACCGATCACCGCATCGTTTGGATTATCTAATAGGGCAAAGGCATCTTCGATTACTCTCAGAGGTAGATCCGGGAAGTCACTGCCAATCAGTACTGCGGACTTAAAGCCTTCGGAGAAACAATCGGCAAAGGCGTTTTTCATCCTCTCGCCAAGATCAACGCCACGCTGCGGTCGATATTGGTAATGATCTGTCAACAGTGTTTTTATCTCGGTTTCTTTTTCCGGGGGATGAAAATATATTTGTAACCGGTAATCACCCTTTTCCATGGTTCTCAGAATATCGAACACAAAATTTTCGTATAAACCAGCGGCAAAATTATTGTCATAATACCGCGCCAGCCTTGATTTTATCTTTCCCTTTTGCGGGTATTTAACAAAAATTATCAGGCATTTGTCGTCTTGCTTCATAAATACACTTATATCAATTCAATAAACCTGGCTGGAGTGCTTATTTTCTGCCGTAGGTAATGGGAAATAAAATCAGCTTCGAAATTCACCAGGCAAGGACCACTTTTAATAACTATTTTTTGGTAAACAATTTCAAATACTTTCCGTAACCTTCTTTTTCCAGATCCTCTTTTGGAATAAACCGCAGGGCGGCGGAATTCATGCAATAGCGAAGTCCGGTTGGTTTCGGGCCATCCGGGAAAACATGACCTATATGAGAATCGGCATGTTTGCTCCTCACTTCCGTCCGCGTGGAAAAGAGACCGCGATCTTCTTTCTCGATAATATTTCCGGACTCAAGTGGTTTTGTGAAACTAGGCCATCCTGTGCCGGAATCATATTTATCCAGTGAACTGAAAAGCGGTTCACCGGAAACGATATCCACATATATCCCTTCTTTTTTGTTATTATCATATTCATTTTTAAAAGGTGGCTCTGTACCATTTTTCTGCGTTACTTCATATTGTATTTTGGTAAGTTTCTTCTTCAGGGTCGCATCATCAGGTTTATTGAATTTTTCCTGGCTGGAAGGCTGAAGTCCTGTATCATCTCCCCATAATTTCTTTACGGTTTTATCACGGCCAGATCCGCTTCTATAATATTTATAGCGCAAAGGATTTTTGGTGTGATAATTCTGATGATATTCTTCTGCCGGATAAAATTTAGTCAATTTAATTAAATCTGTGGTAATAGGCTTCCCGAGTTTGCCTGATTTTTCCAGAGCTTGTTTTGATTTTTCGGCAATCTGCCTCTGTTCGTCGTCTTGATAAAATATGGCACTGCGATATTGAGGCCCACGATCAACAAACTGTCCACCAGCATCGGTCGGATCAATATGCCGCCAGAAGTAATTTAAAAGTTGTTCATAGGTGATTTTTTTCGGATCATAATATACCTGCACGGCTTCAATGTAGCCCATTTTCGCATATGTTTCATAGGTTGGATTTTCTCCTTTCCCGCCGGCATAACCGGATATTACTTTTATTACACCGGGGACCTTTTCAAAATCAGACTCCACACACCAGAAACAACCTCCGGCCAGCGTGGCTATATTTGAACTTTTTATTTCATTTGCTTTTGCCATTTTATTTTTTACCTCCAATTGTTGGGTATTGCCGTTTTGACAAGCCAAATATAAAACTCAATATTATTAAATACATAAGTAATTTTTTCATTTTTCTCCTCCTGAAAAGAAATTAAATACTAATATTATGATTTTAACGATGATCCGGCGATTGTCAAATAGGCCCATATAATAATTAAATTAAGAGCATAGAGAATAGATAATTTGATTGAATTAGCAACCGGGAAAATAGTATAAAACTTGACACTACCGATACTACCAAGGAACTTATATGGCTTCCGAAGCTTTCGCTGAAAAAAAGCAAAATAATTTGTGGCGGCCGATTATATTCATCATCTTGTTGGCGGCCGCAATTATCCTGCTTAGGTTTTGGGGAGTGGGAGAAAAGCTTACCGATCTTCGTGCCTGGATTGGCGGTCTTGGTTCTTGGGGTCCATTAGTCTTTGTCTTGATTTATATCATTGCTGTCGTCTTGGCTCTACCCGGTTCAGCCATAACCATTGCCGGAGCAGCACTTTTCGGGTCAGTTTGGGGAGTCGTACTGGCCAGCATCGCCTCTACGATAGGAGCAAGCATCGGTTTTTTAATTTCTCGTTATCTGGCGAGGGACTTTATTGTGCGTAAATTTTCGCAAAATGAAAAATTCAAAAAGCTGGATCATCTGACGAAGGAACACGGCGCAATAATTGTAGCAATAACACGCTTGGTGCCTCTCTTCCCTTTTAATTTTCTTAATTATGGTTTTGGCCTTACCGGCGTGCGTTTCTGGACATACGTTTTCTGGTCGTGGCTGTGCATGCTGCCCGGCACTGTTTTGTACGTAGTCGGCACGGATGCGATTATTAGCGGCTTGACCGAGGGGAGGATTCCCTGGTCTCTGGTCATAGTGATTTTGATTACGGTTATGGTTTTAACCTTTTTAGTTCTATTGGGCCAGAAAAAAACTCTCCGGTGGAAAAGAAAAAGATTCCGGCAGTAATGATAAAAGTAAATAATTATTGGGCAGAAGATTACCTATAGAATTTTGCCAAGGTTTCCGGCTTTGCTCCCAGTAAATAAAGCGTGATCAAAAACCAGTTTCTGAGAGTACAAAAAACAACGCCTTCGGTTTCCCAGCGTCTTGGAGATGTTTTAACTTTATCTTTTAAAATATTTATTTTCCCCCGCCTGTGCTTTATTTTCCGCATCAGTTCGACATCTTCCATGATCGGAATATCTTTAAATCCACCCAGTGATTGAAAATAATCCCGCCGGATAAAAATTGCCTGATCGCCATAGGGAATGCGCGTCAAACGAGAGCGCCAGCAAGCCATTTTTTCAATGACACGGAAGGCAAAACGTTCCGAATCGATGCCTAAATCAAATGCCCCGCCGATGATTATCTTATCTTCCATTAGCGTGGCAATTTTCTTTAGCGCATTTCCCGGCAGGCAGGTATCGGCATGGAGAAAAATCAGTATATCTCCCGAAGACTTTGCCGCACCACAGTTCATCTGCCGCGCCCGGCCTTTAGGACAAAGTATTTTTTTTACATTCGATATTGCTGATTTCTCTCAGTGTGCTCCCTTCATAATCTCCATCAGCTACAATAATCTCGGCTTCTGCAAATTTTTGCAAACACATTAAGTGATCAATGGTAGAGTTGATTATTTCTGCTTCACGATAAACGGGAATTATAAAAGAATATCTGACTTGCATTATGCGCCACTTTTTTTCTGATAGGCCTGGTCGATCACGGCTTATGCAGTGATTGCTCCGCCGCAGGTAAATCCGGCTCCTGCAGTACAGGCGTAGCAATGTTCACCGACCATTACCGGCAAGCCATAAGCGGGCAACCCTGCCATTTGTGAGACATGAATTTTATTTCCGCCAAGATACTGTTCGGAGGCGATATTGAAATCACAATCAAAAAGATATCCCTGCCAGTTAATAGAAACAGAAGTGCGGCACATAATCGATGAGATGGAACAGGGGTTAAAGAGACCAGCTAATTTGATCAGGTAATTGTTCAGCTCTCCCCTGGACTGAAGCCAGCGGCGAAACCGCCCCAGGGGAACATTGTTGAAATTATAAAGCCGCGTAAAATTGATGCCCCATTTTTTCAGTAAAATTTCGTGGAATCTTTTTTCCGCCTGTATCTGAGATGCGTTCATAAACGCACCCACCGGATTGGAAGCAAGATTAAGCGCGAGGCCGGTGCCCTCAATTCCATAACCTACGGCGTTTAATTTCTTTAACGCTGCGATAATGCGCTGAAACGCCCCTTTCCCTCGCTGGGCATCAGTTTGAGCTTCATTAAGAGAAGGAAGAGAAGCAATGATAATGACCCGGTTTTTCTTACATAAGGATATATATTTTTTCCACGCCGGGCCTTCCAGTGCAAGAAGATTACTGCGAACCATTAATCTGGAAGTCAAAGGCGCAAGCTTCCTTACTAAATTTTCCATATGGGGATTTAACTCCGGCGCTCCACCTGTTATATCTATCGTTGCAAAATTGTTTCGTGCCGCGTAATCTACAACCTGATCCATCGTTTGGGCATCCATCAATTGAGCCCGCAGAGGTCCGGCCTCCAGATGGCAGTGCTTACAAGACAGGTTACATAAAAGGCCGACATTAATTTGCAGGGTGGTCGTTTCCCCTCTGGTTAAAGTGAGATTATGCTGAAATAATGTCCGGTCAAATGGTTCGATAAGGGAAGAATCAGCGTTTGGATATAGAGCGGAAATATTTTCTGTTTGGTCCACAGCGTTAGCCATAAACTGCATATCCTCAGAATATTTATAAAGATAATTTTGTGGCGACATTGCGCATTTGAACTCCGTGCACCAATGAAGCTCCGCCGCGGATGGCCGCGGCTACGTGCACAGCTTCAGTCATTTCCGCAAGATTCGACCCTTTTTCCAGACAGGCCTGTGTATAGGCATCAATGCAATATGGACACTGGACGGCGTGAGCGACAGCCAGGGCAATAAGAGCTTTTTCCCGTTCGGTCAATTCGCCCTCGGCAAATACAGCCTCATAATATTCAAAAAATTTCCTGGCCAGTTCCGGAGCATCTTTGCCGATTTCCCCAAATTTGTTCAGATCTTTGGGCTGATAATATGTTTCCATGGAAACCTCCGGTAAAAAGAAATTAACTTTGGCATTAACATAGTGCCAATGCGGCAGTTAGTCAAGACACAAAGGGTTACACAATAAGGTTTAAAGGGTAAGCGGCTAGACCGGCGGGTCACTCCGGCATATGCAGGGAATGCCGGGGGCAAGATGTCATTGACACACAACTCGATATTACCTATACTTTTGTGAGTGCAACTGAAATTATTCAGCAAACTTCTTCCGGAGTTCTGATAATTTCAAAATGATTGGAAAGGACGACATGTATGAACATCATTGTTTCGGGATCAATGGCCTATGACAGGATCATGGATTTCCCCGGATATTTCGCGGATCACATCCTGCCCGATAAAATTCATGTTCTAAACGTCTGTTTCCAGGTGAATAGCATGAGAGAAGAATACGGCGGCACGGCGGGGAATATTGCCTATTCACTGACTCTGCTGGGGGAGAAGCCCCTCATCTGTGCCACAATCGGCCATGACTATCAAAAGTATTACAAAAGGTTGGCAAAAAACTCAATATCTACGAAATATATCAAAATCATTCCCGATGAATTTACGGCGGGTGCCTATATAACTACCGACCGCGCTGACAACCAAATCACCGGATTTAATCCTGGAGCCATGAAATATCGAACTGAATTGGATTTGCGCAAATTCCGTCCCCAAGAAACCATTGTTATCGTCTCACCGGGCAATTTCGAAGACATGGTGAATTATCCGCGCGCCTGTAAAGAAAGAGGCATCGATTATATCTTGGACCCCGGGCAATCTCTGCCCATGTGGAATACAAAGAACTTGATTGAAGCCATCGAGGGATGCCGGATTTTGATCGTCAATGATTATGAGCTGGAGCTGATCACAAACAAGACTGGATTGAAGAAGAATGCTTTATTGAAGCTGGCCGGGACAATCATCACCACCTTGGGAGAGTTGGGCTCGCAGGTTTCCACACTCGATTGTGAAATTTGTATTCCCGCCTTCAAGGTAAAGAAGGTGGTGGACCCGACAGGCGCTGGAGATGCTTACCGGGGCGGCCTCATCAGCGGTCTGGTTCACGGCAAAGATATTGAAGAGTGCGCACGGAGGGGGAGCGTCTGTGCTTCCTTTGCCCTAGAGCACTACGGCACTCAGGAATATACATTCACCCTTGCAGAATTCAACGAAAGACTCAACGGCTGACAGAAATTATTGCAAGCAGTTCCCCAATATTTTTTTGTGATTAAATAAGATAAGCAGAAATGTTGCGAGGGCGCTGGATACTGCACTGAATTTTCAGTGCAGGGTAAAAGCTTGTCCCAAAGCCAGAGTAAAAACCATGAAAAATGAGGCAATAAAAGTAATCCGGCCAATCCCGTAAACAGCGAGCCAGATTGCCGCGGCAATGAGAGCCGCCCACGGCGCGAAAAGGGCTGTAAAGCCTAAGCAGTTAGCCACACCTTTGCCGCCGCGAAAACCATGAAATCAAGGGGAAGATAAATTTTGCATGGCTGTCCCTGGTTCTTTTATATCCGTTATTATCATCACACTGGATTAGACAAGATTCATCACAAAGAAAAACGTGGATCCTTTGAGGGGTGTACTTTCCACTTCTATGAAAATATGATGAATATTAGCAATTTCCTGGACGATGGCAAGCCCGAGCCCAGTGCTCTTGTCGTTAAAGGCAACCGCTTCATTGGTTCTGAAATATTCTTCGAAGATCTTGTGCTGGAATTGTTTGGCAATCCCTATCCCCTTGTCTGAAACGGAAATCCGGATTTGTGTCGGCGTGAATTGGCCGGCATTGATCGAGATGGCTGTATGCGGGGGGGAATAGGAAATAGCATTTTCAATGAGATTAGATAGCAAAATGAGAATCTGGTTCCGGTTGCAGCGAACAGAAAGAGTGTCTGGCAGGGGTTCATATTGGATTCCAATATCCCGCGAAGCAGCAAACTCTTTTAAATGGTTGATGGAAGAAATGATCATTTTGTTCAAGGATTCAGGTTCCATCTGGATGTTTTCTCTGACCATTGATTTTAAATTGGCCAGCTCCAGCATTTCCTTGATGGAATTACTTAAAAGCACGCACCGGTCTTTTATTTTCAGTATAATGTCATGGGTTTGTTCAGGAATGTTTCCGGTATATCCATCCAGGATTAGATCTGTGTAGCTTTGGATTGCGGCAAAAGGCGCTTTCAACTGGTGTGTGGCATGCATGAGATATTTGGTTTTTTCATTATTGATCTGCTGAAATTTAAGGTTCAGCTCTTCATGTTCTAGAATTCTTTTCTCTAGTTCGCTGTTAACAGTTTCCAGCTCAGAAGTTCTTGCAATCACTCGTTTCTCAAGGGCAGTATTGTATTCCTCAAGCCGAACGGCTGCACCCTGGAGGATGTCCAGAAGATGGTAAATGATTTTGGATTCTTCGGATCCAATAACACGTGTCTTGGGTTGTTTTTTAGCTGCAATGGTTTCATAAACAGAAGGATTGCCGGTGGCTTCAAAAATGAGATTCAACTCCGGATCCAGACACAAGAAATCCAGTGAAGTTTGACATTCGATTCCATGGAGACGGCCGAGCTTCATCCCAGGAGCTTCAGGATTGGAATCACAGATGTATTTGACGTTGATTTCCGGCATCTTCAAAATGGTTTGAAGAATAGCGGTTCCTCCTTTTCCTGCGCCGACAATGGCAATAGCATCTTTTTTATCATTTTTTTGCATAGGAATTATCCTCAACAAATATGAATCTATTATACATAAGATAATATTTTTGTGTCTATAATAAATTAACCCACATATTTTTTAATAGAACCAAAAAAAGTATTATGATATAAGTTCACATATAATATATAAAGGGGAAGATGGCTATGAGTAAAATTTATATAATTGATGATGATCGGAATATTGTTGAATTCATGAGTATTGTTCTTAAAAAGAATGGTTATGAAGTGGCATCGCAATATACCGAGGAGAATGTTGTAGATAACCTACTGGATAGTAAACCGGACATGGTGATTCTAGATGTAATGTTTCCCCAGAATGTCAGTGCAGGTTTTGACATTGCCAGGGAAATCAAGAACGACAAAAGGGTTTCTCATCTCCCGATCATTATGCTTTCCGCAATTAACGAGAAAGGGGTGTATTCAGGCACTTTCTCCAATACTGACAGGGACGATTCATGGCTTCCCGTTGATGAATTTGTGGAAAAGCCGATCAAGCCAGACCAGTTGCTTGAAAAGGTTAAAAGTATTCTTAGCCAAATCCACCGAGATTAATAAGGGACATCTGTCCCTAAAAGGTCCAAAAGGGGTCCCTGAACCTCCCCCGGATTGACGGACACTTCAAAAAGTAACTATTAGGGGGACACCATATTAGTTATTATCAGGGTTTCTTTGGATATATTTCGGGAACACTATGGTCTTTCTTCATTCATCGGGCGATTGAGGTTCAGCATTTTTCCGGTATTCGAAAATATTTTTTCTGTGATTAAATAGGATTAATAGAAACGTGGCGATGGCACCGGATAGTGCGATAATATTCCAGTGAGCGTAATAGGCTTGTCCGAAAGCCAAAGTAAAAACCATGAAAAATGAAGCAATAAAAGTAATCCGGCCAATCCCGTAAACAGCGAGCCAGATTGCCGCGGCAATGAGAGCCGCCCACGGCGCGATAAGGGCTGTAAAGCCTAAATAGTTAGCCACACCTTTGCCGCCGCGAAAACCGTGAAAGCAAGGGAAGCTATTTCCTAAAATAAGAAAAAAACCAGCCCAGGGAAGCAAATGCGTTTTTAAAAAATAGCTCGCTATAACCGCGACCGCCAATGCCCGACCGATATCCAATAAAAAAACAACCGCCGCCCATAAAATTCCTGCCTGGCGGTAAACGTTTGTGGTTCCCGCGTTGCCGCTGAAGCTCAGGCGAGGGTCTTCTTTACCGGTTAGTTTAAAAAAAATAATAGCGAAATTTACACAACCGGCAAGATAAGCAAAAAGATAAATTAAAAATGTTTTTCCCATTGGTTAAAGTTATGCCTTAATCCACTGCGGCGGATGCATGCGGCCTTGAGTTACATCCCGCATTTTAATGCCGCTGATAATTTCATAAATAACACCATTTAAATCATAAATCCAGGCATCAAATATTAGCGATTCATGATTGATATTCACCGGCACAACCCGGCCAAGATAGCTGTCTCCTTTTTTTGTCTTTTGATAAATAAATCTTTTTTCAAAACCTGTGGGAAAGGGGACAATTCCGCTGTAGCGTTGTCCCCAAACACAAGCCGCGTGCATTGCCGCGTCCAAAGGAAATGGTGAACCAAGCAAATTTTCATCGGCCTCGTAATTCCCTCCGGAAAGATAAGCCAAAGCGCCTTCAGGTGAAATTGATAAATCACCGACGATGTTTTGATAAGCCGTTCCGAAAGGTACCAGTTCACGGTAAATTGTTGCCGCAGGCACGCTGATGCATTTTCCTTCCAGTTTCTCCACAACCCGAAAAGGAGGTGCGAAACAAGGAGCGCAATCGGCAGTGGCAAATTCCACACGGGCATGTTCGAGGACGCGACTGATTGCGCTTTTTTTTGATTTTATCGATGTTAAAAGTACGGCGGTAATATTGTCATCACCGGCATTTTCTATATCAACAAATACTGCTAAGCGCCGTGTTTCCGGCGCAATGAATAAAAATCGGGGGAAGCGCGCCTTGAATAAACAGTTGATACTAATTTGCGGGAAATTAAGTTTAACAACATTAGCCAGAGCGATTAATGTTTCCACTGCGGGCAGAATCACTTTTCCTTCGAAATGGTGATCACGCAAATATGGAGATACCTCAATTGCCGAAGTATAGCGGGTTTTTTTATTTATTTGGGGAACGATGTCCATAGCTGAACCGTTTTTGGATCAACGGCCACAGGTGTGCCCGTTAAATTCAATGCGCAGTGTTTGGTAAAGCCAATACAGATCAGATGTCCCTTTTCCGCGTGTGTGATTATGTAGTCGAACTGCAAACGTACCCGCTCCAAATTTACCGGTCGTGTATGGATATACATCAAATCATCATAATATAAAGGCTGATAAAAACTGATGCCTAAATCGAAAATCGGATAAACAAAGCCGCTGGCCTCGATTTCTTTGTAGGGGTAGGCAAGATCGCGCATCAAAGAGGTCCGACCGAATTCAAAATAACGCAGGTAATTGGAATGATAAACCACTTCCGAGCGATCAGTATCAGCGTATAAAGTCCGCTGTTGGGAACGATGCCAGACATGGCCTGTCGTAAGATCACGCACATACTTTTCATCGTTATTATAAATTTCCGGTTTAAATGGTTTGGGCTTCATTTTATACTCCCCTGAAAATTACGCAGCAATTTGTTCCGCCGAATCCGAAGGCGTTGGAAAGAGCAATTTCGTATTTTTGTTTGCGAGCGGTATTAGGCACAACATCAATATCAGAAAGCTCAGGATCGGGAAGATGATTAATAGTGGGCAGTATGATGCCCTTCCTCATTCCTTCAATTGTCAACGCGGCTTCGATAGCAGCCGTTGCTCCCAATGTATGCCCTAATTGAGATTTATTCGAGGATACGGGAATCTTTTCTATTTTTTTGCCGAAAACATCCCGCAGGCACTTTATTTCCGTTTGATCCCCTTTGGGTGTGGAAGTGCCGTGGGCATTGATATATTGAATATCTTCCGGTTTTAAACCCGCGTCTTCAATTGTTTCCCTTAGCGCTCGTATAATTGTCGTGGCATTAGGGCTGGTGTAATGATGGGCATCCGATGTCCACCCGACACCCAAAACTTCGGCTTTGGGTTTCAGACCGTAAACTTTGAGCAATTCTTCCGCTGCGAGAACGACAACACCAGCGCCCTCCGAAAGAACGAACCCTTTGCGGTCAACGCTGAAAGGACGGGATGCCTGCGCATGATCACTATAAGCGCGATCGTCAGGATGAACTTTGACCGTGGCGTTCATATTGGCAAAGCCGTGAATCAGCTCCGGTAAAATTGGCGCGTCTGCGCCGCCGGCCAGAACAAAATCGCAATCGCCATCCCGAATCATTCTTGCTCCGATGCCGATGGCGTGGTTCCCGGAGGCGCAAGCGCCCTGCGGTGAAAAAATAGGACCGGTAAATTTTAACAGCATTCCGGCTTTACCGGAAGGAAGATTCGCGCATAAATTAGGCAGCAAATATGGGCTGACTCTCAGCGGCCCGCGATGTTCCAAATCGTGCATGGCAACACGAAAGGCATCCGATCCATTCAGGGCCGAACCGATAAGGCAAGCCATCCGGGGAGCCGTCTCCTCATCAATGGGAATTCCTGAATTTTCCAGCGCCTCTTTGCAGACAGCCATAGTTAAAATTACAAAAGAGGCATTCCAGTTATAAACTTCTTTAGCATCGGTGAAATCAAGCTCCAGTGGATACCAATCCGGAATTTCTCCGACTATGTCGCAGGCTGATTCTACTTTACAACGCGTTACCTTTCTGAAATCCAGCTTCACCCTTGATGGCCCTTTTCCATGTTTTCTCAAAGGTGCTTCCCAGCGGTGTGGCCGCGCCGTAACCGACAACAAATACTCTTCGATTTTTTGGAGCTTTCATGATTTATCTCATATCCTTTAAGCGATTTGACGCAAGATCAAGCAGGAATTGCATCCGCCGAAACCAAACGCGTTTTTCAATACAAATTCCTGACTCAACTTTCTGGCGCCTTCGGCGACACAGTCAATAACAATTCCCGGATCGGGAACATAATTTATCGTGGGAAGCAACGTTTCTTTTAGCATTCCTTCGATTGCCAAAATCGCTTCGATGGCGGAAGATGCACCCATCGCATGTCCCAACTGCGATTTATTCGCCGATACCGGCGGAACATTTTTTCCGAAAATATTGGAGAGGGCATCAGCTTCTACTTTATCACCTACTTTTGTAGAAGTGGCATGCGCGTTAATCGCATCTATATCATCGGGCCGTAATCCGGCATTAGCGATCGTCTCTTCAATGCATCTTTGCACTGTCTCCAGTCTGGGTGAAACAAAATGGCTCGCATCGGAAGTCATTGACCAGCCGGCCATTTCTATTTTTGGTTTTAACCCATGCGCTTTGGCAAATTCTTCAGTTGCCAAAATAATGCAACCGGCACCTTCGGAAACGACAAAACCTCTTCTATTGATGGAAAAAGGCCTGCTCGTTTTTTCCGGTGGCTCTTCCGGCTGTCCCTCTTTTGGACGGTAAGCGCCGTTCATTGTGGCAAATCCGGCGACAATCGGTTCAACCAGCGGAAAGTCAACGGCGCCGCCGATAACCACATCCGCCATGTCCCTTTGTAACAGCATCTCGCCGATTATGAGCGAGGTAATTCCTGTTGCGCAAGCCGTAATGGTCGAACAGATTGGACCTGTTGCTCCGGTAAGGATGGAAACCTTACCGCCCACCATATTAATACAGGAATTGGGATTGGTAAAAGGATGAGGCATCTTACCTTCCGCAATCATCAGGCGATCAGCCTGTAGTACCGCGTCCAGACCGCCGACTGCCGTGCTGAAAGTAACCGCCACCCGAGGCGCGATATCCGCTGAAATTACAATTCCGCTTTTTTCCAGAGCGCGATGCACAACCAAAAGAGCGTATTTAAAGATTGGTGATGTCCAGTGCGCCATTTCCCGCGGCTGTAAAAAAGGATATGGCCGCAAGTCCACTTCCGCTACTTGACCGGCAACACGCACAGGAAAATCGGCGGTAAGCGGAAATCTGGTCAACTTTCCTATTCCACAATCTCCAGCGACCGCACGCTGCCATTGAGTATCCAAATCTGTTCCTAAAGGAGAAACGGCATCATAACCCAATATTAGAGCTTTCTTTGAACTCATGACTACATTCCTAAAAGATACAATTCCAATTCTAAATCAAAGCGCTATTTTTGTTGGCGACGTTGTCGGCTAGCCGCCTCAATATCATCTTTAATTTAGAAATGGTACAAAAAATCATCTCCTGCGGGAAAGGGAAAGTCGAGAATGTTAATAACAAATGTGCCTATGTCAAAGATTTTTGAGTGTTACCAAGGAATAAAACTGTACAGCTTGGCGAACATTTCATAGACTTCGATCCAGTTTTGTAAATCTTTGCTCGAGCGCATGTGTTCCCGCTTGTTGACCATTATCCAACTCATATGCGCCGCTCCATCCTTGCAGGTGGAGCAATCGCGCGTTGCCGATGTACAGCAGCGGTGAACTGTTTGTAAATCGGAAGCCCAGCGGAAAAAATGGATCAGACGACGGGTTTGCGGTTTTCTGTTATCCAGAGATTCGGTAACTGACGGACATTCTTTCCAGCCAAAGCGGCGTCCCATCATTTTCCCAGTGGTAATAACTTCATGATAGTATTTGCTGGAAATCACCGTCCGGGGGTATTTGTCCAGCATTTCATCCATTTCGTGGCGTAAATCTTTGAGTTCGCCTTCGCGCCAGGAAAATCCGTCAACGCCTTCATCATTTGAGAGGAGCTGAAGATGCACTTTTAAACCGACATCCTCGATTCGTTTGATTACCGGTTCTATTTTTCCTACCTGTCTTGGCGTTATGGTGTAAAGATAATAGGTATAAGGGTCGCCGGCATAATTTTTACTGGAGATGGCAAAAGTATCGCGTCCGCGAAGAACCTTTTCATCATCGCTACCGCCCCACAAGGAAATTCCGACCATCATGTCAGGGAATCTATCCCGGGGAACTTTAATCAAGCCGTTGGTGGCGCAGTATGTGGGCAGACGTTTATAAAAAGCTTCGACGCGATCCATGCAGAGTGTAGGCTCACCGCCGATCAGAATTGCCAGATTAACGCCGCGTTCTTTTTCTTTATCAATAAAATTTTCCCATTTCTGTATATCCATTTCCTCCGTCACTTGATGTTCCCCGGAGGAAAAGAAGAAACACCCCTTGCAGCGCAAATTACAGCGGTTGGTTACATCATATATGGAACTGCGAATGTTAAGAGTGGCAATCCGCTTGTAACGGGCTTGCCAATCCTTATCCAGTAGGGAACTAACTGTTTTCATTAACTCTGCCCCTTTTCAGAAAGATAATATATAATACGCGGCCTGTTTCTTAATTTACAGCTGCCTGTGGTGGCTTTATCGGCTCGGCGCAAAGATTTTCCCCTTTTTCATAGTCCATGACCCAGACCGCCAGATAAGTATCGACATAATCAAGCCAGGATTTAAATGATGCCAGGTTATTTACATGGCGGTAAAGGCGTGCTGTGACGACCGCGGAACCGGCGGCGTAATGACGGCAATCAACGCAATCCGTATCCGGCACGCAACAGGCAACCGACCTGTCCCAATTAAGGTCTGTCCTGTATTGCCGGAAAGATCTGCCCAGACCAATATCCTGCGAAGGATTCTGACGGGGATATGAACAGCTGTAAAGATCGTGCAAACCTTTTTTATGGGTGTGTGCCACGGCATTGTAAACGGAAAAAAGAATATTTTGCGGATATTTATTCAAAAGCGCTATCATCATTTGCTTTGTTCGTTGAAGAGATTCATCATCATGCCGCAGATGTCCTGTATAACCGACCGGAGAAGAAAAAACATTAAAGGTTAGTTTACAACCGTGGGCAACGAGCTCTTCGGCGACATCATTTACTTCATCGATATTTTCCCGCGTAAAGGTGTAAACGAATACCGCGCGCGGATCATTTTTATAATTTTCAATCTGTTTTTTTAAAAGATTTTTCGCTTTTCTGATGCGCAGGCTGGTTTCGTCATTACCCCAGACGGAAATATGAATCTTGTAACCTACAGATTCCGGGATTTTTTTAAAACCATTGGTGGCAATACTGCCCAGCGGCATTTCCTGATAGCACACATCCAGCAACTCCGGCACTAAAGACGGCTCCGCTCCCGCCAGAACTACATAGGTAATGCCGCGAGCTTTTTCGGCTTGCATAAGACTGCGCCATGCTTCCGCATCATCAATTTCCCGGGCAAACTGCTTATCCCCTTCAAAATAATAACAGCCGTCACAACGGATATTACAGCGGTTAGACATGTCATAGGTTGATTCCCGCAGAAAAAAATATTTCCTGACTTTTTCCCAGCGCGCCTTTACCTCCGGCTGGGCTAAAAGCTCGGAAAATTTCGGTTTGGCAGGTTCAAAAGAATCTTTATTGTTGAAAATAGTCATAGACAATTAATTTCTATCGATTAACTTTTCGCGGTAAGTTTTTCTTTGATATAGTCGGCTATCAGGCGAATAGTTTTCAATTTTGGATAATCGTCTTCATCAATCACAATTTTATATTCATCCTGCAGCACTAAGGCAATGGTGGCTAAATCCATGCTATCAATGCCCAGTTCATCCACCAGATCCATATCCGGATTGAATGTATCGGCCGTAACATCTTCTAGTTTAAGTTCTCCAATAATGACTTCGGCCACATGACGTATAATGCCTTTTATATCGAGATTTTCAGGCATTCTTATCCTCCTTCTACACTTTTTTATCTTTTTTTATCTTCTGCGCAATTATTAAACCACTGCATACTATATTCTCTTTGTTTGCCACTTTAAAGGAAAACAAAGTTTCTTCACCCACTTCTTCGCCGGATATGCTCAGGGAAAGTGTTTCTCCCGGCCTTACTGGTTGGGTAAATCTCACTCTTCTCAGCGCTGAAAACTTAACTTGCTCGCTTCTTTTTTCGGTATGGCGGATAATTGCCTGTTCGGCCATATGAATCAGAGCTATTCCCGGAAGAATCGGCTCACCGGGGAAATGTCCTACAAACCAGGGAGAATCAGTCGGCACATACGCTAATGCTTCAATCTCATTTGGTTTATCGGACTTAACCTCCCCTATCAGATTCCATCGACCTTTCAAGAGAATATTCCTCGTTAACTACCGTGTAAAATTTAATTTATTTTGAGAAATGTTTCTTTATATCACTAATTATTTTTTCAATCAAAATTTTTTATAAAATCAATGATTAATTTATTTGTGAAACTCCAATTCTAATGAAACTCAGATATTACAAACGCAGTGCAGTAATATCTGTAAGTTGAATTATCCCACGTGCGAAGCTAAGGGGGACTATATTCTAATGAGACCCAAACTTCAGAAACAGAGTGCATAACCTAAAGGTCACTGCCGCTGAAGCTTGCAGGTCGAATTATCCCGCAAAGCGGAGGGTTCATCCCCGTGGTTTTTGGGAAAAGATTTTTATAAATTTTTATTTTCTATTATCATCACTTCTTTGCTTATTAAAACGGAAAGCGGCACAACTCTAAAACCCCTGTAAATAATTCCGGCCAAAAGAATTTCTATCTCCGATAAAAAAATGGTATTATCCCCCTTGCTTCGCGCCGGCACATCGTGGAGCAGGATAATGTCATCAGCTTTTACTTTTTTCAGCATTTTTTGGCCGATGTTTTTTATAAAACAATTGCCGGCATCAAAGGCGCGGCAGCTGAATGTTATGCAATACATCCCCAGTTTGTCGAGAATTGAGGAAAGCTTGGGATTAACTATACCGACCGGCGGCCGGAAAGCCCGCGTTTTTATCCCCATATTTCGCAAAACTTCTTGAGCCGTAAATATTTCCTGATAAAGAGTATCATAACCTCTAAGCATCAAAAACGGATTATGGTTATACGAGTGGTTGCCGATAGAATGACCACGGGCAATTATATCATTAATGATATCAGGGTGGCGAACAGCATTGACGCCGGAGACAAAAAAAGTCGCTTTCATTGAATACTTATCAAGCAGATCAAGAATTTGTGTCGTCATCGGTTTTGCAGGACCATCATCGAAAGTAAGCGCAACCATATTTTTCTGTGTGCTACCACGACTGATTACGGGCAGGAAGAAATTGGTTTGTGGGAAAAAAGAAGCAGTGACACACAAAAGAATGTAAAAAAAAGCGACGGCGGCCGCCATCAAGGGGCTGATAAAATAAACTAAGGCGGCGATAGCCAAAAGAATTATTCCTGAAGCTTCGGCAGGATTCAAGAACGGCAACCTCTTTTTCATTGAATAAGGTGCTCCCACAAAGGCCCTGTTAGCCCCCGTTCATAGAGTTTGGGCAAAACCCGGGTCGCCTTGGATTCCCCGGCGCCGACAAGCCAATTGAAACGACCATCGGCATGAGTTTCCACCGTTTGCATAATTTCCCGGCCGGATATGTGTGGTGATCGGTAAAATACGGGTTGCAGAAGATTTTGAGAGGCGGTGATTTGACCTTCTTTAAGGGCGATATCATACAACGCAGTATGAGGGTAAATGCGGATGCCGCAAAAAAAGAAAAAAACCGATTTTTCCAGTTTATCCACTCCAGTTAATGTTTTTTGCAGAGTCTGATAGTTTTCACCCGGACCGCCCAGAAGGAAATAGTGGGCGATGTGCAGGTCAGCCTTCAGGGCTTGACTATGAGCGGTAAATACATCAGCGGCAACAAATGGTTTGTTCAAATTGATGAGCATTAAATCGGACAAAGATTCTGTCCCAAATTCCACATGAGTCAAGCCGGCATCCGCCAGACGCTTATAATAATCGGTTGGAGGAACGGTGGGAGCAAAAAAACCTCCCCAGGGTATGGATACGCGGGCATCAATAAAAGCCTGCGCTATTTGACTGCTGTGATCGTGACTGGCATTAAAAGCCGAATCAGTAATAAAAATGTACTTGGCACCGGCATCCTGCAATTCGCGTGCTTTTTGGGCTATTTCATTCGGCGGGAAAAATCGCATCCGGGTGCCTTCGATGTGAGGATAAGTGCAGTAGCTGCAGCGAAAAGGACACCCCCTTTTTGTTTGCAGGTTGAGCATTCCACCGTAGGATAAATAAAATTTTGTATGCGAACTTGCCGGATTAAAACTTCTATTGATTGGACTATCCCACGGCTCGTAAGTAATGATGGATGTTTCTTTAGTCACAATGCCGGGAATTGATTTTATATTTACATTTTTTTGCAGTGCTTCCAAAAGCAAGGGCAATCTTTCGCCCTCACCGGCAATACCGTAATCTGCATCCAGCGCGTGCAAAAATTCAACCGGAAAGACAGTGAAACCACTGCCGCCTAAAATCAACTTGGCTTCAGAATTTTTTCTGATCTGACGCACTAAATTTTGATATTCCGCAAGAAAGCCGCGGCTGTTTATTGTATCCGTGTTATCTATATTTCTGATGGATACTCCAACAAAATCTGGTGAAAACTCTTTAATTGCCATCCCCAATTTTTCCAGATCATCAAATTCATTCAAATCCACAATTCTGGTTTGATAACGTGAATCCAATGAACCGGCGACATAATCAAGCCCCAGCGGATAAACAGGATACGGAACTCTCAGAGTGTTTGCCGAGATTAGCAATACTTTCATCATAGAGGTAAATGCAAAAAGCGCTATAAGGTTATTATCTTTGCGTAAGCGAAAGCTTAAGCCTTTTGACGCTGATTCGCTAAAATGTGCGTGGCCAATGCTCGCACCGATGCAAAAACCTTGGCGCCCAGTTCTTTGCTCTCGATTTTTACGCCATAGTCTTTTTCAATCATCATCACTAACTCCAGCACATCAATGGAATCAATTCCGGTATCGCCGCCTACAAGCGGAGCATCATCTTTGATATCTGCCGGTTTAACATCCATCAGTCCCAGAGTTTGAATAATTTTGACTTTAAGTTCACTGACTAATACTTCAATTTGGCTCATTTAACACCTCGATATTTTTTTATTCGTGAAACTCCAATTCCGAAAGCAAAGCGCATCGGAATTGGTAAATTGTAATGAGACCCAAGCTTCAGAAACAAAGTGCATAACCTAAAGGTCACTGCCGCTGAAGATTACAGGTCGAATTATCCCGCCTGCGAAAAGTGCGCTTCAGTTTTTTCTTGGGCCACTTTCTGAATTTTCTACCGGTAATGGCCTAATGGTTTTAACCTTATCGCCAAGCATTTTTTCTAAAATAATCCGTGTTATCCAACTCGAAAGCGCGTTTATGTATTTAGTACCAGCTAGATACATACCGAACATAAAAGTCATCCAAGAAATACCGTAAGTCACCGGTATACCAATAAAACCAACTAACGGTCGGTTCAACCATGAGGCAATCATTCCTAGCACTGGAACCGCCGGTAAACCGATAACATAACTAAAAGCAACTAAAAAAATACCTACATATGTACGAGCCGAAAGCTTCTCTTTAAAAACACTCAAATCGGCGTGCTCAGTGATAGCTTTCCGGCAGAACTCTTTCCGCGCAATATACAATGCCATTTTTTTTACGATACTCAAAAGATCACCGCAAATAATCGAATTTAAAAAAGTGCGTGATAATAACTTTAAGTAGAATACAATTTCAAGGAAAATTTATAGTGAGACTCAAATTTCAAAAAGAAGTGCATAACCTAAAGGTCACATATTGAAATTTGTAAGCCGAACTATCCCGCTACAGGCGGGATTGCGGGCGAAGGGCATTAGACCGCGTTCCCACTGCCAAATATTTGTTTTCTTTACTTTGCCATTATCCCGCCAATAGAATTTTTGGATCTATTGGGATAATCCTTGTATCCTATGCTCTTGAATATCCCCGTTCTGGCCTGTTGGACACTGGCAATTAATTCATTATCCACAAAGACTTTGCCATCGCCGGCGACTATTGCCGCACCGGAACCTTTCAATTGGGCATAACGCCGGACATCGATTTCATAACGAACACATTTATTGAAAGGGCGGATTTGACCGCTGAATGATACCTCTCCGCAGCCCAGAGCCCGGCCATAACCTAAAGCACCGCGCCAGAGACAATAGAAGCCTAATAACTGCCAGACAGCATCAACACAGAGGCAACCTGGCTGTACGGGATCTCCAATGAAATGACACTGAAAATACCAGGCATCCATACGGACATCTTGTTCCGCAATGATTCTCCCATGTTTGCCGTCGCTTTCCGCTTTCAATATCCTGTCGATCATCAGAAAAGGTGGCGCCGGCAGCCGGGCATCAAAGTGTGGCGGCGGATCTGACACCAAAGTCCCGTAAGCCGTTGCCAGAATTTCCTCGAAATTAAAATGATCCCGCGATAAAAATTCTTGATAATTCATCATCGTCTTTTTACTTTTTTATAAATTTTCAGTCCGGTGGAGTGTTTAATGATATAGTTTCAATGATACCCGGGCTGAAGGTCATTCCAGTGCCGGCATGAATTTCCCGGGCCCCAGCACTGGCCGCAGTTGTAAATTAGATGGTCGGAATTTACTTCTTGATAAAGCAAATATATTAGAAAAGCTCTTTTGTCAAAAAGAAAATATCTTCGGGAAGAATATGGGGACTATATTCAGATAAGATAAGCATATTTAAATAAATGGAAAAATAATAGTTTGCGACCACCAAATATTCAGACAAAATTCAATAGCGCCGAGGGAAAATTTGCGTTATAAGATATCCTGATGGAATAATTTATCAAAAAAGAGGAAAAAATGAACAGAGCAGCTCTCCACAAAATAAGCTACGGCATTTATATAGTGACTTCCGGACGGGATGGAAAATTCAACGGTCAGATTGCCAACTCCATGTTTCAGGTCACGGCGAATCCGGCGACAATCGCCATCAGCATCAATAAAGAAAATTACACGCACGAATTAATCAAACTCAGCCGTAAATTTGTCGTTTCGATTCTGGCGGAAGCGGCGCCGATGACTTTCATCGGCCTTTTCGGTTTTAAAAGTGGGCGAGATGTAAACAAACTGCAAAACACGAAAACAAAGACAGGTGTGACAGGCGTGCCGATTGTTCTGGAAAACGCCATCAGCTATATTGAAGCTGAGTTGGAAAGCGAACTGGATTGTGGCACGCATACCATATTTGTCGGCCGTGTTGTTGATGCAGATGTTATCAGCAACGAAGAACCCTTGACTTATGCCTACTATCAAAAAGTTAAAGGTGGCAAATCATCCAAAAACGCTCCGACCTATGTGAAAGAAGAGACGGCAGCGCCGTCGACCTCAGCAGCAGCGCGTTATGTATGCAGCGTTTGCGGTTATGTTTACGATCCTACCAAAGGCGACCCGGATGGCGGCATTGCTCCCGGAACGAAGTTTGAAGATATACCGGATTCCTGGGTTTGCCCGGTTTGCGGTGCGGATAAATCGAAATTTGAAAAAGAGAAATAGATTGAACACCAGACATCAGCGGCGCGGCTCTGCCGCGTCCGGCTGCATGCCATTGTTAGATGCTTTTTCTGATATGTATTGTACTTTGATCATTTCATTCTGGTTGCCTAGAAGTTTTGTCGGTTTGTGGCCATCAACGTAGCAAATGGACTTGTATGTAACTTTAACATCATCTGGCCATTTTTCCATCGTATTTATTACATCGGTAGCACTTTCCTGAAATTTGGAAGGTACTTTACCGCCAATATAAATTTGCCATACATCAACATTAAGCTTGTTGCGCCATTTAGAATAACACACAACTAGTCCATCATCACGATAGACACAACTAGGATTCCATTTTAACCACTTCAAAGCACTTTCCTCGCTATTAAAGTGCCGATGACCTTCTTCAACAACTCCTCGGTTGATACCATTGTGCTCCTTCCAATGATGTCCCGGCCCAGGATAATATATGCCCATACTTCCAAACCATCTTGCTTTTCGGGGCCACATAATTACGGAACGCGTTTCGCCTTCCCAAGTATAAGTTCTTTCCAAACCCTTCGTGGCAGTTATTGCCATTGCCCCAATGCCGGTCGTTGCTGTAATTTTCATTCCATCTGTCATCACTATTTCATTGTCTAAAGGAACAGCCGTGGAGGATGAAACATTGGGGTCAGTGGAATTACAGGAAAATAAAACAAAAACCAGAATTAGCAATAAGATCGCTTTAGCCATCTTCATGTTAGTTCCTCTATCTAACAATGTTTATATGTATACTTTTTAATAACCCAAATGCCGCAATTTTGCAGTATAACACCCCATTAAAATTCTTTGTATTTTGTATATAATAACTGAATATTTAAGCATTATCAATCAAATCATTATTTTTGAGGCAGGATGTTATGCCGATTCATATAACATCCCTAATACATTTACTAGAGATTATTCACCGGTCTCCTCGCTTCATTCGGCAGGTACTCCGGCGCATGCCGGATGCGTCGAACTAACGCTCTTTGTGTTTTTCCCAGATTCTTTTCAACCGCAGTGAATTACTCACGACAGAAACGGAACTCAAAGCCATCGCCGCCGCAGCAAATTCGGGATTAAGCAATATTCCGAAGAAAGGATACAGAACGCCTGCGGCAATCGGAATTCCTATAACATTATAAAAGAAAGCCCAGAAAAGATTTTGTTTGATCACCCGCATGGTAGCCTGTGATAAATTGATCGCTTCCGGCACGCCCATCAGATCATCACGAATCAAAGTTATATCGCCTGATTCAATAGCTACATCCGTTCCGGCCCCAATCGCAATGCCAACATCCGCCGCGGCCAGCGCCGGAGCATCGTTGATACCATCGCCAACCATGGCGACAACTTCACCTTCCTTTTGCAACTTTTTAATTTCATCCGCTTTACTGCCCGGTAGAACTTCTGCCAGGACACGGTCAATTTCCAATTGAGAGGCGATAGCCCGAGCCGTACCGGCATTATCTCCGGTGACCATCGCCACTTTTAAGCCCCGGCGCTTCAAATCAACAATTGCCTGTTTTGCAGAATCTTTCGGCACATCGGCTAGTGCAAGAAGACCCATAACTTTTTTCTCCACGACAACATAGACAACCGTTTTCCCCTCTAGTGCAAGCTTAGCTGCCGCTTCATCCAAAACTGCAGCTGGAACGCCTTCGCTCTCCATCAGCAGACGATTACCGATAAGACATGATTTGCCCTCCAGCATAGCTTTTGCGCCCATCCCCGATAATGCCGTAAATTTATCCGCTTGTGCCAAGGGTATTTGATCGGCTTGCGCCCGCTGTAAAATTGCCTGAGCCAGCGGATGCTCGGATGTTCTTTCCAGCGCAGCGGCCACAGCCAAAACTTCTTTATCACTGAAACCGCGGGCGGTATAAACATCGGTTACTACGGGTTCACCGCGCGTCAATGTACCTGTTTTGTCAAAAACGATCACTGAAAGCTGATGGATTTTCTCCAGAGCTTCGCCGCCTTTGATTAGAATGCCTCTTTGCGCTCCCAGGCCGGTGCCCACCATGATCGCCGTCGGAGTAGCCAGGCCCAGCGCACAGGGGCAAGCAATAATAAGCACCGAAACAAAATTGATTAAAGCACGGGAAAAATTGTTATCGGCGGGAAGAAAATACCAAATAGCAAAAGTAATAAGGGCAATGACAAAAACAGTGGGAACAAAAACAGAGGCAACTTTATCCGCCAGCCGTTGGATAGGTGCTTTGGAGCCTTGAGCCTCTTCCACCAGGCGGATGATTTGCGCCAGAACAGTTTCGGCGCCTACACCCGTGGCGCGGAAGGTGAAACTGCCTGTTTTGTTCATTGTCGCAGCAAATACCTTGTGCCCCGTCTCTTTTGTGACCGGCATGCTCTCGCCGGTCAACATGGATTCGTCAATGGTCGATTGACCGGTTAAAACAATACCGTCAACGGGAATTTTCTCTCCGGGTTTCACCAAAATCACATCAGCTACCTGCACATTCTCCACAGCAACATCCAACTCTGCGCCGTCTTTGATCAGGTGTGCCGTCTTGGGTTTAAGCCCAATTAACTTTTTTATCGCTTGCGAGGTTTTGCCTTTGGCCCTGGCTTCCAACAGCCTGCCCACAAGGATGAGAGTGACGATCATTGCCGCCCCGTCATAATAGACATGGGGCATCACACCCGCTTTCATAAAAAAATGGGGGAAAAATGTTGCCGCGGCGGAATAGGCATATGCCGAAAAAGCGCCGACAGCTACCAGAGTATTCATATCGGATGTTTTTTGCCTTGCGGCTTTATAGGCGCCCACAAAAAAACGGCTGCCGACCCAGAAAACAGCAGGAGCAGTCAGAACAAACATTGCCCAGAGCATCATCTGGCGGGGGATGAACTGCAAGAAGCCAAACCAGTGCTGCATTGAACCAAAAAAGATGATGACGCTCAAGATAGAACCGCAGAATACTTTTAACTTCAGTTCCCGTAGTTCCCGGGCACGGGCAGCTTCCGCCGGATCGGTAAGTGCATCTTTTAGTTCGCCCAGGAATTCATAACCGTGTTCGGTTATGGCTTTTGCCAGCGCCGGCAGGCCCCCCCACCTGGCGGCATGAATCACTGTGGCACGGGATGTAGCCAGGTTGACGCTGGCATCCAGCACACCTTCAACACCTTTAAGTGCATTTTCCACCCGCCGCACACAGGCCGCACAGGTCATCCCGCCGACGGTAATAGTGACTTTTTCCTGATTTGTTCCGGATGCGTCCACAAAAGACTCATAGCCCAGATCATGGATTTTATTTTGCAATATTTTTATATCGACAATATTTTTGTCATATTCCACCTGCGCTTTTTCTGTTGCAAAGTTTACCGTTGCTCTGAACACGCCGGGCGTCTGGCTCAAGCCTTCCTCGATGCGCCGGACACAGGCCGCGCAAGTCATACCGCGTAATATTAAGGGTTACTTTATCCGACAACTTCGTACCCCGCCTTTTTTATCGCCGCGGCTATTTTTTGAGGATCAACCGGTTTTACTTCCTCGTAAGTGGCCAAACCGCTTTTTAAATCCACCTGAACATCTTTTATGCCTTCCAGGGCGCCGAGCGCTTTGGTTACCGCCATAACACAATGCTGACAGGTCATTCCCTTTACTTTAATACTTTTCATATTATTTCTCTCCTTAATAATAAAATTTAATGTCTCTAATTTAAGGACATTTTGCCCATAAGCAAGATTAATAATCAATATTTTTGGCATTTTTTCACTTAAGCTTAATATTTTCTTCTTACTTGATATTAATTTTATTTTATATTATGGCAAAATCTATAGTGTGAATCCCGCTAAGCTTCGCCTGCGGGATAGCCCCAATAGCCTTCGGCTATGGGATTAATTCAACTAACAGATATTACTGCACTGCGCTTGTAATATCTGAGTTTCATTAATTCGACCTGCAAGCTTCAGCGGCAGTGACCTTTAGGTTATGCACTCTGTTTCTGAAGCTTGGGTCTCATTAAAAGGGGGAATGATTATTCGCTGCTGGGGTGCCAGAGGCTCCCTACCAGTTTAGGGAAGGCAATACTCGCACTACGGCGGGAACACCACTTGTCTGGAAATAAGGACAAAAGACGATGAAATTCTTATCATTGATGCCTATTCAGGTATTCGTGAACTAGGTAATTTTCTCCTGGCGAAGAACAGACACACTTTTACGCTTTTATTAACTCACTCCCACTGGGATCACACCATGGGATTTCCCAACGAAATTGACGCGATAGTGGATGATTGCCATAAGATAATCGTCCAATGTGGAAAAAATCTCGAATGCTTTGCCGTTTCACAGTCAGTGAAATTGGTGCTTTAATTTTTCGGTTAGTGCGTTTATGAATTGATCAGCACTATAAATATGCCGCTAAGGAGAGTTCAAATAAAATATTAACTAAGGCATTGGAATGCTAAAAAAAATTGTGTACACTTACCTAGTCTCTGTTTTGATTTTTCTTGTTATGACCAATCCGGCAACTGGAGCGCAGAAGGATATGAAGATAAAAGTTACAGAAAACATTAATGAGGAAATCACGCTGGGTGGGGGCTGCTTTTGGTGTTTGGATGCCATTTATAGGGAAATCAGAGGGGTAGAAAAGGTTCTTTCCGGCTATTCCGGCGGTTCAGTCGTTAATCCGACTTATGAAGAAGTGTGCGCAGGATCGACAGGGCACGCAGAAGTTGTGCAAATAACCTTCAATCCCCGAATCATAACTGCTGAAAAATTGCTTCAAATATTTTTTGTCATTCATGACCCAACAACATTAAACAGTCAGGGAGCCGATGTCGGCACTCAATACCGTTCGATTATTTTCTACCGTAATCAAAAACAAAAAGATGTTATCGATAAAGTCATCGGAGAACTTAAGAAAGACAAGGTTTACAAAAATCCAATTGTAACCGAGGTAGTTCCCTTTCAATCTTTCTATCCCGCTGAAGACTATCATCAGGATTATTACAGTCAAAATAGGGAGCAGAGTTATTGTCGGGTTATCATTAATCCCAAATTGGAAAAATTTAAAAAAACCTTCCGCGATAATTTAAAGAAATAATCGTTCTTATTAAAGCCTGATTTCTTTTACGGTCAAAAATATGTTCCTGCCGACTACTGCTTCAGAGTTAAAAAAATTAAAATGGGATAAACTCGACATAATTCTTGTCACCGGCGATGCTTATATTGACAGCCCCTATATCGGAGTTGCTGTTATCGGCCGGATTCTTTCGCATGCCGGGTATCGCGTAGGAATTATTGCCCAGCCTGATGTTAAAAGCGATGTTGATATTAGCCGCTTGGGAGAACCGGCCTTATTCTGGGGAATCACCGGCGGCTGCATGGATTCAATGGTTGCCAATTACACTGCCACCAAGAAAAAAAGACTTGCTGATGATTTGACCGCCGGAGGGAAAAATAATCGCCGTCCGGATCGCGCCGTTGTCGTATATGCCAATCTGATTAGACAGTATTTTAAAAATACCAAACCGCTGGTTTTGGGCGGCGTCGAGGCAAGCCTTCGCCGCGTTGCCCATTACGATTACTGGTCGGATTCCATTCGCCGCTCGATTTTATTTGATGCCCGCGCCGATATTCTTGTCTACGGCATGGCCGAAAAAGCCATTTGGAACTGGCGCAAAAATTGACGAGCGGGGAAGACACTAAAAATATCCGCGGCACTTGTTATATTGATTCCACTCCTGTGCCCGGATACATGGAATTGCCGTCTTATGAAAAGGTTGTCGCCGACAAAAAAGCTTTCATCCAAATGTTTAATACATTTTACCGCAATAATGATCCTTTGACTGCACGCGGCTTGTTTCAGCAGCATGGTTCTCGCTATCTGATCCACAATCCGCCTCAACCTCACCTGACAGTTGAGGAATTGGATCAAATCTACGCTCTTGATTTTACGCGGGACGTCCATCCTTATTACAGTGCACAGGGAAAAGTCAAGGCCATGGATACGATTAAATTTTCGCTGACAACACATCGCGGCTGCTATGGCGAATGCAATTTTTGTTCAATCGGCCTGCATGAAGGAAGAACAGTAATCAGCCGCAGCGAGCAATCAATAATTAATGAAGCGCGACAAATTGCCGCCCGGCCTGATTTTAAAGGCTATATTCTGGATGTGGGCGGGTCAACAGCAAATATGTATGGTATTGATTGCCCGCGCAAACAGAGCCAAGGAGCCGTGTCAGGATAAGCGATGTCTTTATCCGCAAGTCTGTGCGTCTCTGAAGCCGGATCACAGCCGTCAGATCAACTTTGCTGAAGAGTTTGCGCAAGATCAAAGGCGTAAAAAAAGTATTTGTTGCTTCCGGCATTCGCTACGATTTACTTGAGGCCGATAAAAAACATTGCGCAGGTTATATGCAAGAGCTAGTTCAACACCACATCTCCGGCCAGTTGAAAGTGGCGCCCGAGCATAGCGTTTCCAGTGTCCTGAAAATGATGGGTAAACCGCAGGCAAAGTCACTGATAAATTTTAAGCAGCTTTTTGAAAAATATTCGAAAGCTATCAGGACACAAACAATTTCTTACTTATTACTTTATCGCCGCCCATCCGGGATGCACCGAAGAAGATATGCGCGAACTAAAATCTTTTGCCAGCAGAGAGCTGAAAATTAACCCGCAGCAGGTGCAGATATTTACGCCGCTTCCTTCCACTTATTCCAGCCTGATGTATTTTACCGGAATTGATCCTTTAACCGGCAGGAAAATTTTTGTGGAAAAGAATATCGCGAAAAAACAGAGACAAAAAGATATTGTTGTGGGGAGAAGTTAATTAGAGACATTCCCAAGATCTCCAAAGAGTTCACCTACAGATAAACAGTGGTGGTAGTTGTTGAAGTTGATGATTACAGGTGTAAAGAGAGTAACGCCCGGTATCCTTGTGAATGCGGTTATTGCATTTTAGATTTCTTTGTAATTGTTGTTCATAATAATTTTTCTTGACTCGTAATCGCCTAAACTGAAATAAATAATTCCTTTTAGATATTTTGTACTTTCATCTTCAAATACGGAAGTCGTCCAGTCATAACCTGCAGAAACTGCTTTCATAGTATCCTTATTTATGGTAATTTTGTAACCACCTGAAAGTGAAGATAAAATTGCGAAATCTCCAGCAATTAGACTGTCATTAAGTTCAATTACAGCAAAATTGTCCCTTGGCTTTACGAACTGTTTCTGTTTTTTAATCTTATTAAGTAGCTTTTGTCTTATAGAGGCCATTTCAGTTTGAGTCTGCGTCTTTACTTCTTCGACGACAATTTCACCTGTTTTGGAGGGTAGCTTAAAATTAGGCATCACACAAAAAACTTCTAAATATTGTTTTGAACCTTCCAGTAATTCTATTATTATGTCGCACTCACTGTTTATTTTATGGATACCCTTTATTAGCCCTTCATGCACAGGTCGAATATAATGCCGATACACTATGATTTCCGAAAATATGGCTTCATTATTTTTCCAATCTTTTCCCGCGGTCTTCAGCCTTTTCGTGAAGCCATTTGCATGTTGCTCGTTGTATTCATGTATTTCATTTATATATAGAAGAAGATTATAATAATTGCGGGGGCATAATTGATAACCGCACTCTAACATCTTATAATAAAAATTACGATATTTTTTAAAATAATTGAGGTTAAGCAACTCTTTATAAGGAAATTCTTTTTCAGAATCCGTTATCGCATCATTTGCAACCAAATTCATTCACCGAATACTGTTTATATGAATCTTGTATAAAAACCTTTAAAAATGCAAACGAGGTAAATAAGGAATACTCTATTTTTTACCGGCGTAAATCCCTCTTTATCAAAGAGATTTTGTCATCTTTTATTACGAGATAATGGAGATTATAAGTACTATCAAAAACTATCTTTCCGCCAGAGTCCGTTAGCACCACATTATCATACTGATTTCCTTCTCGACTATCTACAACGACAAACCACTTACTACGAGAAAATATCTTTCTCGGCAGTTTCGGCAACATATGCGACGCGCTGGCTATCTGGGCTGAAGGTAAGCTCACGCCAGCCTAAATTGTAATACGGTTTTCCTTTTGGCCATCTACAACGACAAACATATTGCTATGCATAGTGGCAATATAAGCTATGTGTTTGCTGTCCGGGCTGAAGATGGGAGAACCGTGGCTTATATCGTCATATGGTTTTCCTTCTTGGCCATCGACGGCGATAAACGTTTTTTTGCCTGTTGTTGCAATATAAGCTATACGCTTGCTGTCCGGACTGAAGACAGGGGACCCAGCAAAATCATATTGTTTTCCTTCTTGATCATCGACTACGATAAATGTTTTCTTGCCGGTTGTTGCAATATAAGCCACACGTTTGCTGTCTGGATTGAAGACGGGGGACCCAGCGCTTATATCATCGTACGGCTTTCCCTCTTGGCCATCAACTACAATAAACGTATTTTTGCCTGTTGTTGCAATATAAGCTATGCGTTTGTTGTCTGAGCTGAAGACTGGAGAACCGGCAAAATCATATTGTTTTCCTTCTTGGTCATCGACTACGATAAACATCTTGCCGCCTGTCCCGGAAATACGCTCCATGCGTTTGTTGCCTGTTGCGGCAATGTAAGCCACACGTTTGCTGTCCGGGCTAAAGATGAGCTCAGCGGAATCATAATTTCCCCATGGCGTAAGATTAATATAAATACCGTCATGTTGCTTTCCCTCTTGACCATCCACGACGACGAATCTCTTGTTTGCTGTTCCAGCAATGTAAGCCACACGTTTGCTATCCGGACTGAAGATTAGATTACCGAATCCGATATCGTAATACGGCTTACCTTCTTTACCATCCACGACGACCGACTGCTTTCCTTTCGCCGATAAAAAAAAGGCAATTCGCTTGCAGTCTGGGCTAACTCTAAAACCATTTTTTTTCATGGATTTATTAATTTCGGTCAAAGATGTTTCAGTAACACTAGGTGTTACAATAGTTTCATCTGCCTTAGCTGCGTTGGATACCGATATGATTATTATACCGACAATCCACAGAACTATACTTTTATGCTTCAACATTTTATTGTGCCCCTTTCGAGAGTGGTGGAATTGGGTCTAGGTCTTGAAATGACAGCTTTCCCCTTTCCCATTGACTATCTTCACCCGGTTTGGTTAAACCCGGCCGTATTTATCTTCCAGCCTTTCAATATCATCCTCGCCGAAATACTCTCCGGTCTGCACTTCAATAATTACAAGATTTTCGTGCAGAAGAATTTTCTACGCGGTGTTTAGCTTTTTTAGGAATATCCAACATACTGCCGGCGCTTAAATCGTAATTTTTGTCTTCAACAATTGCTTTTCCTTTGCCGGAGACAATAAACCAGTGTTCGGAGCGCAACTTGTGACGCTGTAAGCTCAAAATGCCGCCCGGTGCAACAACAATTCTCTTTACTTTATGATCCGGAGCATCGGACAATACTTCAAAATATCCCCAGGGACGTTTATTAGTTGCTTCCATTCGGTCAACTCTTTTTTTATTTTTCGTAACATAAAATTAAGTGAATATAAAGATATCTTTAATGCTTTTATGGACTCGCTTTAGCTCATAATCTGTGATAATTAAATATAAACAAGCAGAAAGCAGAACGTATTAATATATATCCATGATAGAAATCAGACGCCACACTGGAAATCCCGCCGCCAAGATCTTGCAGGAAATATTTTCATGAATATCAACTATACTGTTGAAAAGAAGCAGAAAAAGAAGAAAAACAATTTCTCTGCAAATCAGCAATAACTCGGAAGTTACCATTTGCGCGCCTTACTTTACACCCGCCGGAGAAATCAATCGTTTTGTCCGGGAAAAGCAAAACTGGATTCAGAAAACAATACAGAAGCAAATCTTGCTTCCTGCTCAAGAAAAAGAATATACTACCGGTGAATTATTTTATTATCTGGGTGAATCCTTTCCTCTGGAAGTATTCTTTGAAGAAAATGCCCGCAAAGGTCTTGTTTTTTGGCGTAATCGGTTTTATCTTAATTCTCCGGATGCGGCAGATGACGGGATGTCTTTCTTTGTTTCCTGGTATAAGAAAAAAGCCAGAGAATATTTAAGTGAGCGTGTTGAGTTCTTCAGCCGGAAGCTTTCCCTTCAGCCTCAGCAGGTAAAAATAACATCAGCCGGCAAACGTTGGGGGTCATGTTCGGAAGATAACAATTTATCCTTCAGCTTCCGGCTGATCATGGCGCCGCCGGCGGTGATTGATTATGTGATTGTGCATGAACTGATGCATATCAGAGAAAAAAATCATTCGTCAAGATTTTGGAAATTAATAGAGGCGGTTATGCCGGAATATAAAATACACAGGCGTTGGCTGAAAGAAGAGAGCTCTAAATTTATTCTTTGAGCCGCATTACAGAAAGGATTAAACAACATTTTTTATGGAAAAATTAGAAACAATTGATTTTAAGCATCGCGGACTTCTCATGGACAGCTTTAAGCAAATGAATTTGCAAATTTCCGACTACACTTTCGCCAATATTTATCTTTTCCGCAAAATCAGTCATTATGAATTTCTGACAACGGATTGCGGCTTATTTATTTGCGGCAATAACAAACAGAGGCAGCGCTACATCATGCCTTTAAACGATCTGCGCAGTTGCGATATGCAGATATTCAGGGACGTTTTGATTAAGCAGGGTTTTTTCTTTCCCATACCCGAAGAATGGCTCTCTTTTTTCCCACCGATAAATTTGTCATAACCAGCAACGATAGCGAATCCGACTATATTTATCTGACCGAAAACATGGCTTCTTCAAGGGAAAACAATATACGCGCCATCGCAATCACTTAAATCAGTTTTTTTCTTCATATCGACCGCAGGCGGAATCCATCGGCATGAATAATTTGAACGACACGATGAATATTTTGCAGCGAATGGCAAAACGATTCCGGATTGGCGCTGGATAAAACGGATTTTGAACAGTGCAGCGAAGCTCTGCATAAATTTTCCGAGCTTGCTTTATGGGGAACAATATATTACATTGATAAAGAACCGGCCGGATTTATTATCGGTGAGGCGCTAAACACTGATACATTTTGTCTGCACTTTGCCAAAGCATCCAAGAAATACCACGGCATTTATGAATTTATGTTTAACGACACGGCCAAAAAATTGCAGTCTCAATATAAATATCTCAATCTCGAAGAAGATATGGGTAATAAAAATTTGCGCCGGACGAAAAGCTCTTACGGTCCGGAGATGCTTTTAAAAAAATACTGCATCAGCCTCAAATGATGTGGAGAATATTAATTAATGAGCAACCTAATTGTATTAACAGCTTTGCGTGAAGGTGATCAGGGAATTATTCACTCCATTGAAGGCGGCTCAGCCCTGACCAGCCGTCTGGCCGGTATGGGCATAATCGTGAACGCCAGATTCCGCATCGCTCAGGTCAGCGGCGGCCTTATCGTAATTCAAGTAGCAGATACACGAATTGCTTTAGGCCGCGGCGAAGCGTCAAAAATAATGGTTTATAAAATCGATTCCGCCGACGAAATCTGCCTGCCGCCCATCGAAAAGGAAATCTTTGTTGCCCTTGTCGGCCAGCCCAATGTAGGCAAATCGACGGTGTTTAATATTCTTACCGGTTTGTCCCAGCATGTCGGCAACTGGCCGGGAAAAACAGTGGAGAAGAAAGAGGGAATCCATCGCGCCGATAATGTTTTAATCGTATTGTGGATTTGCCCGGAACTTACAGCCTGACCGCGTTTTCCGAAGAAGAAAGAGTTGCCCGCGATTTCATCATCAAAGAAAAGCCCGACCTTGTTGTGCTGGTGCTCAATGCTGCGGCCCTGGAAAGAGAACCTTTATCTTTTATCCGAGGTTCTTTTGCTCAATCGCCCGGTAATTGTGGCCATCAATATGCTGGATGTCGCTTCCAATCAAGGTATCCAGATTGATACAAAAGCATTGCAGGATTCGCTGGGAATACCGGTAATTCCCATGGTGGCCAAACGAAACAGCGGCATTAAAGAGCTGGTGGCTCAAATATCTTCGCTGGCTTTATGTGACAATAAATTTCATCCGCAGTTACCGGAGGTCTCTTCCGATCATCAGCAAATCTACCAGAAAATATTGGAAGCAAGTCCGGCCTTATATTCAGGAACCTTACACGCCCGAATGGATTGCGATAAAATTGATGGAAGGCGATCCGGAAGTATCAACAATGGTGGAAGGAAAGACGCAGAAATCCGCGTGGGATGAGATACAGAATCTTCTCATCAAGCATGAAGACGCACTGCATGCCGTTGTCAACGGTCGCTATGACTGGATTGAAAAAATGACCAGGGCGGCCATTTCCCGCTTTAAAATGGGGCAGGTAGTGTTGACCGATAGAATCGATCATATTCTGACTCGTCCGATCTTCGGTATTCCGATTTTGCTGGCGGTAATGGCCGCTGTTTTTTCCCTCACTTATTCGGTCGGAGTTCCCTGCAGAAATGGCTGAGCGATCTGATTCAGCAATTCATTCAATTTTGCGAACCATATACAACCGGCTGGCCTGCCTGGCTTCAGGGACTATTGCTCAACGGCGTCATCGGGGGAGCGGGATCAGTGCTTACTTTTCTGCCGATTCTGCTGATCTTTTTTGCCATCATGGCGCTTTTGGAAGATGTCGGCTACATGGCGCGCGCCGCCTTTGTTATGGACAGAATCATGCATCTGGTCGGCCTGCATGGAAAAAGCTTTATTCCGATGTGCCTGGGATTCGGGTGCAACGTGCCTGCCGTTCTGGGCGCACGGATTATTGAGACGCGCAAAGCCAGAATGATTACTTTGCTTTTAATTCCCTTTGTTCCCTGCACGGCGCGGCTGGCCGTATTGACGCTTGTTTCTGCCGCTATCTTTGGAACCAATGCCGCTTATGTATCCTGGAGCATTCTGGCTCTGAACATCGTCGTGCTTGGGATTGGCCGGAACTTTGGTGAATAAGACTCTCTGGAAGCAGGACGCGCCTTTTATTATGGAGTTGCCGATTTACCATAGTCCCGACCCAAGAACAATTATGATGGTGGTCTGGTCCAGAACAATTTCCTTCATCCGCAAAGCGGGAACAGTCATTCTTGGCGTTGCCTTGCTGATCTGGCTTTTATCTTATTTCCCTTCAGGCGTTGTGGAAGAAAGTTTTCTGGCTTCATTGGGGAAATTTCTACAGCCGCTGGGAGTGCCGCTGGGGCTGGATTGGAAGATGATTACCGCTCTTTTAACCGGCCTTGTAGCTAAAGAAAATGTTGTGGCCACACTGGGTGTTCTTTATTCTGTGGGCACAGAGGGTTTGGTCAATGTTCTGCCGACAGTGATGAGCCATGCCTCTGCCGCAGCCTTTCTCGTGGTGATGATGCTTTTTATTCCCTGCGCCGGAACAGTCGCCGTCTTGCGAAAAGAAATGAACAGCAATAAATGGTTTTACTCCACTATCGTTATGACGCTGATTGTTTCCTATTTAGGCGGGATTGCGGCTTATAGTTTTGTTAAATGGCTGGGGATATAGGATACAAGTCCGATCTTCTGCGTATAACTTTGTTGGCAATGACGTCGGCGTCCTCGACGTATTTTTAAATATACGCCTGTGGAGCCTCCTTGTTGCCGCCGCGTTCTACTTTGAATATCGAACTTGTATAAATTATTATTTTGCCGTTTCATAAGAAAAATTGAAGACGTAAGCCCCGTATAATTAGTGAGTGCTGGATTTCTTATGCCGCCTGTGTGCCTTTTGTGCTTTCCTATGGCTTCTTCTTTTTTTAAATTCACCGATAAATTCTTTTGAGGAAAGATATTTATCAGCAAATGAAACGATGAAGGATTCTTTATATCTGGGCACAAAAAGAGTGAGCGGCCACATGTGCTTTTTGATAATGTCTTCTTCAATTTCATTTAGAGAAAAGTGTTTTTTGGCATTGGCAAGGGCAATTGTAGGATGTTCGATGCCATGAAATTTTTCCCGGGGGAGGTCCGGCACATCGTGATTGCGCCAGTCATACAAAAAATAATCATGGAGGAGAGCGCCGCGCGCCGCCGACCGGTAGTCCAGCTTTAAAAATTTGCATATCCGGTAAGATAAATAAGCAACGTCCTGCACGTGCGCATAGATTGAAGAATTGTGATGAAAGTAATCTTTGAGTTTCACGAATTCTTCGTGCTCGTCTATGTCTTGAATTATTTCGTAATATTCCTGTTCAAATGGCTTACGGCCATTCATTTCCAGGATAATCTTATCCTGGATAGATTTTAAAAAAGTATTGATTCTATTTTTAATTTTATTGTTGATATTCTTATTGATATACCTATTTAAATCCGGGAATGCGTTGCGCAGACGTTGAAAAGAATTGAGAATCCTTTCGATTTCAACATTGCTCAGGTTAAAGTATTCAGTATACAGATAGGCAATTTTCTTTTGGAATTCCGTCAAAGAGAATAAAGAAAGTATGGAATCAATCGAATAATAGATCAGGAATATGATGGCGGTTATTTTGATGTAAAAGACATTCAACGAAAACACATTGTTTGAAATCAAAGGATGGATAAAGGTTACAAAGATAAAGGCAAGAAGAGTCCATAATGTTGAAAAGAGCAAACATACCTTTCCATGCAGATTAAACTTGTATTCGGAATAATCCCATAGGGTTAACTTGAATATTTTTTCGGATAAAAACCCAATGGTATATTCAATGGCGGTGAGCGTGAGGCCGAATATAATAAACCGGGGCACAATATGCCAGGTATGGAAAAAATATTGAAGAATTATGATAAATGCCGCACCAATGCCGTAGAGTGGTATAAAAGGTCCGTACAAAAACCCGGCATTGACAAACTTCCGCTGGGTTATTGAACGGTAAATAACCTCTATGACCCATCCCAGGAAGGAGTAGATCGCGAAAAGCGCCACATAATAAAATACGCTTATGCCGTCATCTAGTATGGTATGGTTAATCATCACATCGTCCTGAGATATAAATAATTTTGTCTCTGGTAATTAAGTATTTAAGAACAACCTAGTGATGCTGATTTTTATCATAATTGAACATTTTTGCAAAGGGACAAAAAGGATGGATTAGTAGCTTATAGATTTTACTACGGGGCGGTAAAGAAAAAGATTTTTGCGGATGAAATTTGTTCTATCCTGGAAATTTTCGGACGAATTACAGACATAAGTTACAACAAGATGCCTCGCGCGCGTAAATTCAATGTGCTCTTTGCCGGCATAACAAAAATTTTGTTCGTCATACCGGGGGCTTTTTGGGTCAACTTCGGGAATTTTTTCGATTAATGCTTTGGGCTTTGTCCAGGGGCCTTCCGGCTTATCCGCGGTTTGATACAAAAGCTGATCACCGTTGTTTTTGGTGGATAAATAAACAGCGATCCATTTCTTATCTTCCGCATGATAGCGTACGCTTAACTCAGAAACACCAGCATCAAGAACAATCTTAGCCTTAGCGGGCACAAGCCCCTTTTCCCATGTTCCGTCTTTGTTTAAGTATTCCATGGAATTGGCCGGATCATCCAGTTTATCAGTCGGTATACGGACCAGGATATTGCGGGAAACTTTCGCTGTTTCCTTTACGGATGTATAGAGCGGATAAAAATAGACATGATTCTGAAAAACAACAGAAGTCGCGGCAAAAGCTTCAATGCCCGGCAGAATTGCCTCTTTTAAGTCAATATAATCGACGATCCATTGAAGGGGATCAGCCAGTGTATAATTTTTTATTCTGGCAATCTTATGTCTGACTATCTTGAAGTTAAAAGGCGCTTTTAAATCCAGCATAGCTTTTACAACTAACAGAGGAACATACAATACGTCATTGATAATAAATGGGTCCTGCGGCCAGAGCCATTCGTTTTCACCGAAGGACGACACAAATTTCCCCTTTTTCTTTTTTACATAATATTGAATATTGAATTGGCCATTGGCTGAACAGGTTGATATGGCCAGTGTCGTTCCCATGACAACATCCATACCAATGCGGTCTTTTCTGCCCTTATCAGAAGAAACAAATGTATCGCCAAAGAGCCACAATGTGCGCTCTTGATCGAGTTTGATGGAGTAGGCGCCATCACCGCCATACCATCCGTCTTTATCAGGGAAACTGGGCAGGCATTGGGCTGGTGGGAAATCAGTAGTATATTTTCCCGTCCCAACTGTTGAGCATGCAGAAAGCCCAATGCTCAGGAACAGAAAAATAAGCCATGATAATTTTTTCGTCATAGTCAGTTCTTTATCATATAATGGCGTTCTGCAACCGAACAAAAAGTTTACCGGGAAGCCGGATCTATCGGCAATCCCGTGGAACGACCCATCAGGCCGTGCTTACTATCCATACAAGTCTTCATACTTTAATCTCGGTCCAATCTCACGAAAACCCTCTCTTGCATAGAAACTATAGGTCCGCATATGCTTTTCTTTAGATGGAGGAGTTACCTCAATCCGTTTCCAGCCCTTGCTCCGTGAGAACTCTTTGGCCTTTTGCCAGAGGGCTTTCCCTATGCCTCTGGATCGCATTTCCGGTATGACATAGAACTCCCGAATGACACCGAACCTGCCTCCGGCATAAATAGAAATGCCTTCACTCAGTGTTATGATACCCTCTGCTGACCCTTTCGAATTTACCGCAAGAAAGACGTAGTAGTCGTCCTTTTCGATGATTTCCTTGCAGAACTGCGCCGATTGCTTGAGATCAGCAGTGGGTGGCGTATGGTCCAGTTCCCAAAATAGTTCCCTGGCCAGCTCCGATACCGTCTCGGAGTCCTCAAAAAGCGCTTCCCTTATGGTTACGGTAGTACTCATTTTGTTATGGCCCAACAATTTTTAATATATGAACTTCGTTTTTTCCGAATTTTTTAATAAAAGTATAGTGCATGTAAATTTTGCGATTCAAGCCAAAGTTATTTTTCATTTCCCCTTAAAGTCCGGCGGTCTTTTTTCGATAAAGGCAGTGACGGCTTCTTTTATATCATCCGAAGTCATGAGCACCATATTTTTTTGTATCGCCGCAGACATGCCATCTTTAACATTGGCGTAACGGCTGTAGTTAAGAACTTCTTTTGTACAGCGAATGGCCAGCGGCGCGTTTTGGGCAATCTCTGCCGCTAATTTTTTCGCGGCGGCCATCAGCGCGTCTTTATCCTTGTAAACGGCATTGACCAAGCCCATTTTTTCCACTTCCCGCGCGGGATATTCGGCGGCGGTATAGGCCATTTGCCGGGCAAAGCCCTGACCGACAATTAACGGCAATCTCTGGAGCACGCCCATATCGGCGACAAAACCGATTGCCGCCTCTTTGAGGCAAAAACTCGCGTCTTCAGAGCAAAGGCGAATATCGCAGGCGGAGATTATATCCAGTCCGCCGCCGATACAGCGGCTGTGCACGGCCGCGATTACCGGCTTGGGGCATTCTTCGATGGCGTTACAGCAATCAAATAAAGGCTGGGATCTTTCTACTGGATTCAATCACACCTTTGGCCGTTCCATGAAATCCTCCGCCGGCTTCTTTCAAATCAAGCCCGGCACAAAAAATTCTGGCTTTGCTTTTGAGGATAATCGCTCTTACCTCGTCCATCGTCCCCAGCTTTCTGAAAACGTCGGCAATCTCGGAGGCAAATTCCAGAGCTCAATGCGTTCAGGCTTTCCACTCTGGCGAGAGTTACCTCGGCAATATAATTTTTAATTTCCAGTTCAATAAACTTATATTTCATACATCCTCCTTCAGGATTTTTTAGTCTCAATATGAATTTAATATTCTAAATTTGGTATTTTGTCCAATTAATATCTTATTTTCGGAGACCTCGCTTATTATAAAATATGCTATATATTCAAATACTTAAAATACGCGATGATACAGTTCGCAATTAAACAAATAAAAAAATCGGACTACCGGTCAAAATAGTTTGAATTCGGAAAAATATTTTTGGTAGGGTGAAAATTGTTTGGGACGAATGATTTGTACTTTGAAAATCAAACTGTGTCTTTTTGAGTATTTGGTTTCATAAGGCTGTTTCCGTCCAGTATTGCTTGCGGAAAAAATCGTTTGACTCCCGTTTCGAGAATATTTGTATAATTTAGTGAAAACTGTTCCTGAATATTCCCGATGATGGTATCCTCCCTGTGAGATTATTTTCTTACGAAAATATCTGTTGTCTGGTGACGGATTTCCTTTTTCAGGAATTATTTTGGACAGAAATGACCATAAATAAAAATTATAGAAAGGATGGAAAAAATGAAACTCGATGATGTAAAAAATGTATGTGTGGTTGGGGCCGGAAACATGGGCCATCAGATTTCTCTTCATTGCGCGATTTACGGTTACAAAACAAAGTGTTCGGATGTTGTTCCGGAAATGCTCAAGAAGGCCGATAATTTTGTCAATAGCTATCTTCCCGGAAGGGTGGAAAAAGGTAAACTGACCAAAGAGCAAGCTGAGTCGGCACGGAAGAATATTTCTTTTACCTCCGATATGAAGGAAGCGGCTAAAGACGCGGATTTTGTTATCGAAGCGGCCACGGAAGTTCTTGCTCTGAAAAGAAAGATTTTTGCTGATTTGGATAAAATCGCTCCTCCTCACGCTATTCTGGCGACGAATAGTTCGTTTATCGTGAGCTCACGCATCGCCGATGTTACCAAGCGGCCGGAAAAAGTCTTGAACATGCACTTCTTTAATCCCGCGCTGGTTATGAAGCTTGTGGAAGTCGTCAGAGGTCCGCATGTGTCCGAGGAGTCCGCTAATATTACGATGGATTTTTGCAAGAAGTTGGAAAAAGTTCCTGTTCTTATTAAAAAAGAAGTGGATGGCTTCCTGCTCAACAGGATTTTCCGCGTAATTTCCAGAGAAGCCCTATGGATGCTGGATATGGGTGTTGCCTCCTCCGAAGATATCGATAAGGCATGTGTTTACGGGGCTGGCCATCCGATGGGCCCCTTCCGGCTGAATGATTTAACCGGTATCGATCTTACCTACATCATGAGCATGGAAAACTTCAGAAAAACAGGCGATCCCGCTGATCTTCCCTCACCCAGTGTTGTCGAACATTACGTTAAAGGGGAATATGGAGAGAAAACCGGAAAAGGGTGGTACGAATATAAAAAACCGGAGAAGAAGTAGGCCGATAGACATTTCCTGTAAAAAAAATGCATCGGTGTTATTTAAAATAAATGAGAATGGGGATGGCGAAAAGCGCTTTCTTCATTCTCATCCCCAAGATTTTTTTCGGATGGTCATTAGGCCAATTCCCGGAAAGCAAATTTTTTTGTGAAAAAATAAAAATTAAGAGGTGACATATGAGTAACAGAGAAGTTGTATTTGTTGACGGAGTGCGGACGGCATTCGGCACTATGGGACGTACGCTAAGAAACTTTACGATGGAAGAACTGGGTGGTTTAGCCATTAAAGGGCTGTTGGCGAAAACCAAAATAACCGAGAAGGGAACAGTGGACGCAGTTTTTGCGGGATCGGCAATCGGTGCAACTTCAGCCATGAACCCGGCGCGCTGGGTATCATTGGCCGGCGGCCTTCCTGAGGCCACTTCGGCTTCATATGTGGAAATGCAGTGCGGATCGGCAATCGACAGCATCAATCATGCGGCATGGAGAATACTTGCCAACCACGCGGACATCATGATCGCCGGCGGCATGGAATCCTACAGTCAGGCATGCGTCAAATTTTCCATGGCTACAGAGCCGTATCGGATGATTCCGCCCTTTCCAATTGGACCGTCCCTTTCTCCCACCAAAGATCCGGCAACCATGAATATGGGGATGACGGCGGAGGCCCTGCAGAAGATGTACAATATATCGCGTCAGGCACAGGATGAATTCGGTCTGCGCAGCCAGGTTTTGGCAAAAAAGGCCATTGATGCGGGATATTTTGTTGATGAGATTGTTCCGGTCATGGTTCCCCAGGGGAAAAAGAACCCCCCAATAGAGTTCAAAGTTGATGAACATCCGCGGATGACTTCCATGGAGGCGCTATCAGCCCTGCCGCCAGCCTTTTCAAAAGACGGAACTGTCACTGCCGGGAACGCCTCCGGGCGCAATGACGGAGCCGCCTTTGTCCTGATGATGACCCTGGAGAAAGCTAAGGCGCTGGGCTATAAACCGATGGCGAAGTGGCTCGCCGGCGGCGATTACGGCGTTGATCCTAAAATCATGGGAATTGCTCCTGCTTATGCCGTTCCTCTGGCCATGAAGCGGGCGGGCTTAAAACTTTCCGCTATGGATGTTATGGAATGCAACGAAGCCTTTGCTGTACAGAATCTGGCGGTTATTAAGGAATTGGAAAAACAGACCGGGGAAAAGGTTAATATGGATAAATGGAATCCCAATGGCGGAGCCATTGCTTTTGGTCATCCCAACGGAGCCTCGGGAGCCCGCCTTTGCATCTTCACGATGAAAGAACTGATCCGCAAGGGTGGGAAATACGGCGTTTTCAGTTCCTGCTGCGGCGGCGGCTTGGGTGTAGCGACAGTTATTGAAAATTTGCAGAAATAAAAATTGCAATTGAGTTAGTAATTATTTTTGCGTTTGTTAAAACATAGGTGTTACAAAATGTGCGTGTTTCAAATATCTCCGTGGCGGTGTTAGCCACGGAGATATTAATTTTTACAATGGGAAAGGATATGCCTACCGTATTTCTTTGGCTATGAGCTTCCCAGGATCGAAGGTCTGGTCATCCGTCTTTTTACCGGCGATGACCTGACCGTCAAGATGAAGAACGAATACTTGGAAGAATAATAAAGGGCAAAATATCTGCTTCTCAGGGCGGGGTCAAAACCCCGCCCTTGCACTCCTCGGATTTGCTATCCGGGTGAATTACTTGTTACGTGACCGATACCTTAGAATGAAAATAGAATTCCTGCATTAATACCGTACTTATTGGTTTTGCTTGATGGCTCATAAAAGCCATACCCATTTACATCACTTTCTCCAAATGAACTATATTCATACCAGGGTGTTACCGAAATTCCAATGTTATTGGTGAATTTAAAGGTAACAGGAATTTCCGCATAGAAGCCGATTCGGTTGCCTAAAGTGAAATCCATGTCTGGATAACCAATTGGTATTTTTGAGAAATAAGCGGTCATTTGGCCGTAAAACATGAAATTGGCTGCGGCGGAAGCGGATATATTCAATCTATCGGTTATATTGAAATCGGCCTTGATTCCCACGGGAATGTAGTGCCATTTATATACTTCTTGATAAGTGAGAGTGTTGAACTCTGCAAGGTAATTGGGATCACCTCGTTCCCAGTAGTGGTAACCATAGCCCAAATAAGGGATCAGGAGAAAGTTTTTGCACAGGGGTATGGCATATCCAATATTTGCTTCAAATTTGAGCATCCTGGCGGATTGATTCGTATACTTTACCGGCGTACCGACCGAAGTTGAGCCATCATAAGTTATATCGGCGCTCGCATAGCTTAAAAATACTTTTGCATATACTGAAGATTTCTTTTTAAAAGTATAATCCAAATATACGCCCGGCAGCCATCCATATTCCGTGCTTTTGGCGGGCATCACCAAATCTTCTTTATAATCAAAGTAAAAATAAGTCAGGCCCAGTTTGATGGATGACGGATTTTCAACAGGCGCCGCGTTTTCCGCCATGGTTGGGGTGCTGCAAAAAATAAAAAGTGCTATTACTAAATTAAAAATAAAAAGTGGTTTAAATGTTTTTGCCATAATATTTCCTCCTTTTTTATTTTTACCCTCTGTCCGAGGGAATCTTACTGCTTTTCTTAAGATGACTAAAAAACATAATTTTTTATATATTTATAAATTGTCTGCTGATATTTAAATTAATTATTGCAATATTTTTCCGGCGCGTCAATTTGTTTTCTCATGATTTTTTATAGAGAGAGTTTTTAACAATGTATTGGCGGACTTTATCCGGCGTAAGATATCTTACGGATTTATCCGCTTTGATCATCTCTCTCATCCGGGATGAAGAAATGTCCAAAAAGCTTACATGACGGAAATATATGGTGTGACCGGTCGGACCTTTAAATCCGTCAATTTTTTCATCGTAAGTAAATCGTGCGGCAAAGTCTTTCGGCAAGATACCGTCCAATTTTATATTTTCATAGCCGGGACGTGTCATCACGGCAAAATTGCACAACAGCAGAAGTTTCTCCCAATCTTTCCATGTCGTAATCGCTTGAAAAGCATCCTGCCCGACAATAAAATATAGTTCTAAATCTTCCATGTATTTGCTTAAGAATATATTCCACCGTTTCCACGGAATAAGATTTGCCGGCGCGTAAATTCTCCACTTCGGAAAAAGAGAAATTAACATTGCCTTCAATTGCCAGACGAATCATTTGCTCGCGATGGTAAAAAGATGTGATTTCGGCTTCCAACTTATGCGGCGGCCGCGATGACGGGATAAAAATGATGCGGTTTAAATTAAAGATTTCCAGCATTTCTTCCGCGCCCCTTAAATGTCCGAAATGAATCGGATCAAATGTTCCCCCCAAAAGTCCCCATTTCATGTTCGCACCTGTCCGTTGCCGTAAATTATAAATTTTGTTGTTGTCAATTCTTCCAGCCCCATTGGCCCGAAGGCATGAAGCTTTGTCGTGGAGATGCCGATTTCCGCGCCTAATCCCAACTCAAAGCCATCGCTGAAACGCGTGGAGGCATTGACCAGCACGGTTGAAGAATTGACCTCGTTTAAAAAGCGTTGAGAATTGGTATAGTCGTTCGTTATTATTGACTCTGTATGTAAAGAACCGTATTTTTCAATGTGAGCCATGGCTTCGTCAATACTATCCACGACCCTCACAGCCAAAATTAAATCGAGATATTCGGCATACCAGTCATCTTCAGTTGCGGCTTCAATATTTTTTAAGATTGATCTTGTTCTTTCGCATCCTCTGAGGATGACACCGGCTTTTTGTAATTTCTCCGCCACCTGCGGCAAAAACTCGCGGGCAATGTCTTTGTGTACCAATAAAGTTTCCATTGCATTGCAAACACCCGGGCGCTGAACTTTGGCATTGAAGCAAATATTTACAGCCATTTCCATATCAGCCTGCGCGTCAACAAAAATATGACAGACCCCCTTGTAGTGCTTGATTACGGGTATTTTGGATTGAGCAACCACGGCGCGAATCAATTCTTCTCCGCCGCGAGGAATTATCAAATCAATGTATTCATCCAATTGCAGCATTGCCGAAACAGCCTCACGGTCAGTCAGCCCAATAACTTGAATTGCATTTTCAGGGAGGGAATTCCGTCGCAAAACTTGTTGCAGGATTGAGGCGATGGCCAGGTTGGAATTAATTGCTTCGGAACCGCCCCGTAAAATTACCGCGTTTCCCGATTTGAGGCAAAGGGCGGAGGCATCAACCGTAACATTGGGACGCGATTCGTAAATGATTCCGATAACTCCTAAAGGAATTCGCATCCTGCCCACCAGAAGGCCATTGGGACGGCGCCACATAGAAGTTACCTTGCCCACGGGATCGGGAAGCGCGGCAACTTCCCGTAATCCTTGCGCCATTGATTCAATTGTAGCTTTTTCCAGAGTGAGACGGTCAATCATGGCAAGGGAAAGTCCTGCTCGCTTAGCTTTGGAAATATCCTTGGCGTTTTCCGCCAGAAGAAAATCATGATTGCGGTCAAGTTCAACTGCCATTTGCAAGAGGGCATTATTTTTGGCTGCTGATGTTACACGGGAAATCTTTCGCGCCGCAAATAATGCGTCTCGGGCAATTTGTTTTATTGAATTTTTTATATCCATGAAGTATCCTGACACGTAAAAAAATAAATTTCTTGCATTTTTCCCAATTATTGATAAAAGCCGCCTCATTTAATGAGGGTTAGGTAACTTTTTAAACATGATATAAGAAATTTACCAATAATCAATAATTATCTTAATTTACAGGACAACAATTTTTGTGTCAAGACCTTTGCCGGGATAGAAAATAAATATGAGTAGGATAAGAATTAAAGCTGGTAGGCGGGTTTACAAAATTATTAAGGATGGTGGTTTTGATTTAAATTCCGTTTCGACATATTATGGAGCGGCAGTGGGGCCGAGATGGTTAATTGCCAGCGGCTTTGATTTAACTCTTTTGAAAGGTGAGTTTTTAGGCCGTTCCAGAGCTGTTAATTTAGTTGGTTCCTCCGCCGGAGCGTGGCGTTTCGCTGCCTGGTTACAACCGGAAGCCCCTCAATGTTACCAAAAACTTTTAGATGCCTATATAAATACAAGATACTCCCGAAAAGATAATCCTTCCAGCGTGTTGGGGAAATTTACCGGCCTCATTAATGAATATTTAGAAGACGATGCGTTGCCTTTTGCTTTAGCGAATAAAAGATATCGTTTGGCCATAATTACCGCCCGGTCGCGCGGCCTTGTTGCTTCAGAAGTTCAATGGTTACAGAAAATGGGTTTGGTTGCCTGTTATTTATTTAATTTCTTAAGTCGTAACAATATCTATCTTTTTGCAGAAAGAGTTGTATTTTATAATTGTTCCATGCCGCCGTTCTTTTGTTTACAGCAGCAGTTCCGCGGCCGCTGCGTAAGAATCAATGAAATCAATTTCAAGTACGCGGTTATGGCCTCGGGAGCCATACCTCTTGTTGTTGCCGGCGTGCGTAATATTTATGGCGCTCCGCGCGGCATTTACCGTGATGGTGGGCTCATCGATTATCATCTTACACACCAATTTGCCGCTAAAGAAAACGAAACAGTGCTTTTCTTTCATCATCAGGAACGGATCATTCCGGGCTGGCTCGATAAGAATCTGATGCGCCGCGTGCCTGATGAGGAAACATTAAGCAATGTCTTGATGGTATTCCCCACACAAAGTTTTGTGGAAGAACTTCCGGGTGGAAAAGTTCCCGAGCGCACTGATTTTCTCGCCTACCTTGATGATCAGGAAACAAGAATTAAAAATTGGTATAAAGCTGTGGAATTGTCTGCACCGCTGGGCGATGATTTTATAGAACTGGTGGAAAGCGGCAAACTCAAGGATGTGGTCGAAAGACTGTAATACCACTTAGCTTTCTTTGGCTAACTTTGTTGGCAGCCTCGTCGGCTTCCTCAATGTATGTACAATACGCCTCGTCGCCTCCTCTTTGCCGCCGCGTTATCCTTTGAAAGCAAAATGGTATAAGATTGTTGCCCTACCCTATTAAAACTTTGATCTGATGAGTTAAAGTGGAACTAGAAGATAAAGTTTCCAGACTGAAAGAAATATTCAAAGATTGCGTGCTTTGTCCCCGCCAGTGTCATGTCAACCGCACTAAAGGAGAATTAGGCTATTGCCGCTTGCCGGCAAAGATTGTCATGGATTGTGCGCTGGCGCATCACGGAGAAGAACCGCCGCTATCCGGTAAAAGCGGTGCAGGCACCATCTTTTTTTCTTCCTGCAATTTAGGTTGTATCTACTGCCAAAATTATCAAATATCTCACAATGCCTGCGGTAAAGAGCTTACCGTGAGGCAAATGGCCGATGTAATGTTGGATTTGCAAAAACGCCAATGCCACAATATCGAACCGGTGACACCGACGCCGCAAACGCCGCTGATTATGGAAGCCCTGCTTTTAGCACGCGCACAGGGCTTGACAGATCCCTTTTGTTTATAACTGCGGTGGCTATGAAGATCCGTCAATAATCAAGATGCTTAGAAATATGGTGGATATTTATCTGCCGGATTTCAAATATGGTCTGGAAGAAGATGGCATTGTATTTTCTTCTGCTCCGCAGTATCCCCGTTTTGCTTTGGATTCTTTAAAGGAAATGGTAAGCCAGGTTGGCGATGGCCTGGAGTTGGAAAACGATGTGGCTCGAAGAGGAGTAATTGTTCGCCATTTGGTTTTGCCCGGCAGAATGGAAAACTCAAAAGAAGCTCTTCGGCTCATCAAAAAGGAAATATCCACTTCGATTCCCATAAGTCTTATGTCTCAGTACACGCCGATTGACAAGGTGCGTCATCATCCGCTTTTGGGGCGCAGAATCAATAAAGATGAATATAAACAAATTCTGGATTATGCCTTGAATTTGGGCTTTAAAAATCTTTTTATTCAGGAAGTAAACGAATATAAGCTGACGCCTGATTTTGACCGTGAAAATCCCTTTGACTAATTGCAGTGGTTTATTTGAATGATCAACGTTGCGTGTCAGGGGCAGCATGCTCCTCGCCGTCCCCTGGACACGCGCTTGTTATCTTTTTAATTTTTTCAGGTTGTCTTTTGCTTCCGGTGCATTATCTAAAACAAACTGTAGGTCTTTGCAGGCAAAATCAATGCATTCGATACAGGAATTGTACTCCTTTTCGATACAACATTTACGTATTTTACATAGATTAGTGCAATAAAAAGATTGTCTTTTCCCGACTCTGCAGCCATCGCAGACAACATACTCTGGCTTTACATCAGCACGATATAGTTTTGACCATTTGTTTGCGACTTTTTTTAATTCTTCATCATTTTCTGATTGGGTCGCAAGATAACCATCACATTTTGAACAATCTAATCCGCAATAAGCAATCATTTAGTCTCCTTGATTATTAAGATAACGAAGAAGTCAGCCGGAGCGTAGCGGTCGGCTGTATTGTCTTGTTGGCACCTTTTACTGGTAAGTGTTCATCATAAGCAATAAAAAATGACGAAGTATGCTATCACGAGAACCAGTGGGAGAGCCCACTGAGAAACGATTAGCATCTTTCTTACCGGTTGCGATTCAATTTTCCCCGCCTTTATTGCCTTATCAACAAGCGTGAATTGTTTCCAATTCAGTTCCTTCTCGATTTCAAGGATTCGGTGAATCTTGACTTGTGAAATACTCCTGTGCCTTTTGAACATCATATGTGTAATGAAATTTGAAAGCGCCACAAATAGAATAACAAACGGAAAGAGGTATATAAAGGTGAGTTTATCTTTGGTTAGAAGACCGAAAGCAAGGCCAATAAAAATGAAGAGACCAACCCGACTCGCGGCACCAAATCGCATGCTGATATCATCATAGTGTCTAATCATGTCTTGTGTGGCTTGGTATTCTTTCATCAACGATTCTGTTTTCTTTTCAGCTAGCGTCATTTACATATGCTCCATTCTTAGTGCCAACAATTAATATATTGGTTTTTTCCAATTTTAGTTACAATCCTACTCTATTTAAGTAAGAATAAAAAGAGAAAATTATGCTTAAAAATCAACCGATAATGCACTTTCTATACTTGATTAGTATTTCTAAGGCATATCGAAAATGCTAACTCCGGCCGGTGGCTGAAATTGAAACATTTTATCCGTAAGTCCGTTGTTGATGAATATATTGGAAAATTTTACCACAGTGGAGTTACCGAATGTATCATTGAAGCTAACCTGCAATATATAAAACTTGTTTTTATCTACGGCGATTTGAATAGGATTGAGAATAGTATTTTTTTCGAGAGGGGTTAGCAGCAATAAATAGTTTCCATTTTTATCCAAAGCCTTAGGTTCGGCATAGGTGATGGCAAAATCATCTTTCAATTTTCCCAAACCGGATAAAAATCTGATTAACGCTTTAGATTGAAAAATATTGTCCGATTTTTGCCTATAGGCAGCCTTTTCTTGCGGAAGGTAAAGCCATGCCGTACGTCGATTAATTACCAGTTTTTTTGCTCTTGGTTTTGTATAATCCCAGAGCATATTCTTCGGATTCTTGAAAAAAACGCTGCCTTCTTCAATTTCTGTCTTCTTTATCGATTTTACGGTTGTTTCCTGAACGAAAATTAGCCTTAAAATCTTCCGTCTTCTCATACGTATGCTGTAAGTTTCTGAACAACATCGTCAATAGGAGGAAGTTCTTCGGCCAATACGATGCTGGGCAAGCATATTATTAAAAACAGGAGAGCAATTAGCCAAAAACGAGCTGTAATTGCTGTAACTATTTCATTTGCCTTAAGAAAATTTTTGCTCATTTTTTCATAAAAAAATCAAAAAAAGAAGTCATAAATGGCACATTTTTTTCTAGAGAGTTTATATCTGCCTTTTTTACTTCCTTATAAGTGGCGATGATAACAGGATATATTTGATAAGTCATTGATTTTATTTAATATTTATCTTGCTCAAACCTTAGGCAATTTGGTGTAAAATCGCACCAATTACGGACTTGCGGAGATTATCAACAGTGTTATCAACAGCCTTTTCCACAGATTTGTGGAATACAAATCCAAGTGCCTGTATCCAAGGGGAAAAATCTAAGGTCATCATTTTTTTGCATGCTGCTAACCATGAATTTTGACGCGCCAGCCAAATTGATCTTCTTTCAATCCATATTGAATTTGCAGGATTTCATTGTATAATTTTTCCGCCAAAGGCCCGGTTTTTCCGCCGTTAATCAGATATTCTCTTCCGCGGAAATAAATTTGACCAACCGGTGAAACAATTGCCGCTGTTCCCGAGGCAAAAGCTTCTTTAAGTGTGCCTTTTTGCGAAGCGGTCAATGACTTCATCAATGGACAGCGGCCGTTCCACAACCTTCACTCCGAAATGACGAGCCAGTTGAATCACGGAATTGCGCGTAACACCCGGCAGAATTGTTCCGGCCAGCGCGCGGCGTAATCAGTTCATCACCAATCAGGAAGAAGATATTGCTGGTTCCCACTTCTTCCACATATTTCTTTTCTCTGGCATCAAGCCATAGAACTTGGGTATAGCCCATATTCGTGGCAATACGGCTGGCGTAAAGACTGGCGGCATAATTGCCTGCCGCCTTGGTATAGCCGGTACCGCCCGGCGCCGCCCGCACATATTCTTCCGACACAAAAATCTTTGTCGGAGAAAATCCTTGCGGATAATAAGCTCCCACCGGTCCGACCACGATAAAAAAGAGATATTCATTGGCCGGATGAACACCGAGCGCCGCTTCCGTGGCAATCATCGTCGGACGGATGTATAAAGATGTGCCGGCTCCGCGGGGAATCCAGTCTTTTTCCAGAATAACCAGTTTTTTCAGGGCATCAAGAAAAATCTCTTCATCAATTGACGGCATGCAGAGCCTTTCGGCGGACGACATTCATTCTTTTGATGTTTTCCGTCGGACGGAAAAGATAAATTGCGCCATCCTTGCCGCGATAGGCTTTCAATCCTTCAAATATTTCCTGAGCGTAATGAAGACACATTGCCGTCGGATCGAGTTGCAGCGGACGGTATGGTTCGATTACGGCATCATGCCAACCCTTGCCCTTCTTTATATTTCATGTTGAAAAAGTGATCGGTAAATATTTTGCCAAAACCGAGTTTTGATTCATCCGTCGGTTTAGCTTTCCTCTTTTTTGGGCTGTGCTTTAATAATTTTAATTTCCATAAATTCCTCTTTAACTAGAGCTGCCTTTATAATATCTTTCTACTACTCTGAAGTAGATCTGGTATATAAATATTTTTTACATATCACTAAATTAAACTGCGATCAAGGCTTCGATACTGAATTGCTTCGGCAACATGCGCCGGTTCAATGCTTTCTTTGTTTTCCAGATCGGCAATGGTGCGGGAAACTTTCAATATCCGGTTTATCGCCCGGGCGCTTAATCCCAGTTTTTCAATGGCCATTTCGATGAGCTTATGCGATTCTTCATCTATCGGGCAAAAATTCTTAATTTGTTTTTCCGTCATGCGGGCATTACAAAGAATACCGTTGCTGACCAAAACGCTTTTTTTGCAAATCACGCGCCTGGTTTACGCGATCTTTGATTGTTGCGGAGGATTCTCCCAATTCTTTGTCGGACAAGAGCCCGATATTTAACTGAAGGCACCTCGATATGCAAATCTATTCGATCCAATAGCGGCCCCGATATTTTAGCTTGATACTGACGAATTTGCTGCGGACTGCAGCGGCAGGTGTGAACACGATCGCCAAAATAACCGCAGGGACAGGGATTCATTGCCGCCACCAGCATAAATTTCGCGGGAAAAGAAGCCGTTACCGAAGAACGGGTAATTGTTATGGTGCCATCCTCCAGCGGCTGGCGAAGAGCTTCCAGCGCGTTTTTTTTGAATTCGGGCAGTTCATCCAGAAAAAGAACTCCCAGATGGGCAAGGCTTATTTCTCCCGGACGCGGCATCTGACCGCCGCCAACCAGACCGACATCGGATATCGTGTGATGCGGCGAACGAAAGGGACGCACGGCAATTAACATCTCATCTTTATTCAAGGAACCGGCAATGGAAAATACTTTGGTTACTTCAATCGCCTCTTCAAAGGAAAGATCGGGCAAAATCGTGGGCAGTCTTTTGGCCAGCATACTTTTGCCGGAGCCCGGGCGGACCGATCATCAAGCACATTATGGCCTCCGGCTGCCGCAATTTCCAGCGCTCTCAACGCCTGCTTCTGCCCTTTGATTTCATTAAAATCGACTTCATATTGACGTGTTTTCTGAAAAATTTTACTTACGTCCAAAGAAAGCGGCTCAATATTGTTTCGTCCGTTAAAAAATTCCACAACATCCGGCAATGTTTTGACCGGGAAAACATTAATTCCTTCTACCATAGCCGCTTCCGCAGCATTTTCTTCGGGAACAAAAACTGACTTGATACCTATTTCTTTTGCTTTAAAGACAGCAGTTAGCACGCCGCTTACTCCTTTAATACTGCCGTCAAGCGACAATTCTCCGATGAAAAAACAATCATGTAAAGCAGTTTCTTTAATCAATTCTTCCGCGGCCAGAATGCCCACGGCAATGGGAAGATCAAACCCGGTTCCTTCTTTTTTAATATCGGCAGGAGCTAAATTTACGGTTACATGACTGCGGGGAAAGCGGTAACCGGAATTCTTTATGGCGGCTTTAATTCGATCCCTGCTTTCTTTGACAGAGGCATCAGGCAGGCCAACAGTGGCAAATTGAGGCAGTCCTTGGGATATATCCACTTCCACGAATACGGGGTATGATTCCATGCCAATGACGCTCATGCTGAATACTTTAACGAACACTAATATTCTCCAGCTTCAATTTTGCCAAAAATACTAGCGAATCGCGATATTTATATCAAGTTTTTTAATTCGATAAAAAATATTAGACTTTCTTGACTCATTAATTGCCCTATGTTAGAGTCCGCCAAAATTAATTGATTCAATAATTTATTCCTAGTTCATTAATTGCCATGCGAAAATTATCCCATGTAAATAGAAAAGGCCAAGTCCAAATGGTGGATATCACAGCTAAGGCGGAGACTTTGCGTCAAGCGAAAGCTTTAGGAATTGTCCAGATGGATATCCGGACTTTGGAATTAATTGAAAAAGGCCAAATTGCTAAAGGGAATGTTTTGACAACAGCAAAGATTGCGGGCATTATGGCGGCAAAAAAAACCGGAGAGCTTATCCCTCTTTGTCATCCGTTGGAGGTGACCGCGATAGAAGTAAATTTAGAAATTGACCGTAATAAATCTCAAATCATCATTCAATCGGAAGTAAAAAATATGGGCAGAACAGGCGTGGAAATGGAAGCTCTGACCGCGGTGAGTATAGCAGCCTTGACTATTTACGATATGTGCAAGGCGGTCGATAAGAAAATAATTATAGGAAATATCATGCTTCTGGAAAAAAGCGGCGGCAAAAGCGGCACTTTTATTCGTGAAACTCCAATTCCGAAAGCGAAGCATATCGGAATTGGTAAGTCGAACAATCCCGCGAAGCGGAGGGTATGATATCCGGCAGATTGCTTCGGATTCGTACCCATGATTAGAAAGAAAAATAAAGCCATTCAAGAAAATTCTATTTAAGAATGGCTTGACTAATAAAATTATGTTGGACAAGTAATAAATGGCACAAAATACGTTCAAAGTCAGGTGGGCTTTTCTTATACCTTTAATGGCAATAATTGTCCTTCTGTTTCTGTTGTTGGGTGTCAGTTTATTTAGAGGGCAAATGTGGGAAAGAATAATTCTGGCAGGGTTTTTTATCAGTTCTTTATTGATCGGCATTGAGACGGCAAGGAGAAAAATTGTCATAACCGAAGAAGGCCTGCAATTAGAAAAGTTTTTTCGGAGTAAAAATATTTTTTGGCAGGAAATCACCCATTTGGGGGTTGTTGAACTGCGGAATAAAGCCTATTTTTTATTAACAACGACCAAAGGGTTTTATTTTTTCTCCAATATATTGGGAAACCACTCTTTGCTTGTCCGATCTCTTGCGGATAAGCTTGGAGTAGAAAAGGTGGAAATAGAAGTAAAAAAATATTTAGATCATCCTGTCGAGCGACTTTCTTTGATTGTTATGAGTTGGATTGCGGTATTGATCATTATTGCCGTTATAATTTTAAAATTTTCGCCAGCTTAAATTTTAAAAAAAATATTGAGAAGCACACGTTTTTAATTCCTATTTTAATCTTTTCTGGAAGGGGGAACTTCGAAAAATGCGGTCGAAAAAACAAAAGAGTTCAAAAATAGTGATGAAGGTGAAGGAAACCCCTTACGCAGTTGTTGAAGAAATAATGGAAAAAAAACTGGAAGACCTTGCTACTGTTTTATCGGCTTCCGGTGGTCGTAAAAGTAAGCTTTACGAAGAAGTTATGTCGATGGTGGAAAAAGGCTTGTTTAAAATTGCTCTACGCCGTTCCAACTACGTGAAAAGTACGGCGGCCGTTTTTCTGGGAATTAGCCGCAACACGTTTACCGATAAAATGGTCAAATTAGGTATCAACTGTGAAAAAAATAAATAAGACACTATAAAAACATTTATGACTAGAGCCATTAAAAAAAATGCAAATTTACCTGAAAAGGTAACTTGTCTCTTAAAGAAAGGGGTTCGGATGACGGCCCCTTTTTCTGTGGAAATCGGCAATGAAGTAAATCCAGAGAGAATTGACAGTTCTTTAATAATTTACGGTGCGGCAAGGATTTGCGGAGAAAATATGTTAATTGCCCAAGATGTAAAATTGGGATATGAAGCGCCTGTTACTTTGATTAACTGTCAATTGGGAGCGGCGGTGGAGCTTAAAGGTGGGTACTTTGCCGATTCGGTTTTCTTGGATAAGGTAACGATGGGCAGCAATGCACAAGTTCGCTCCGGCTGCCTTTTGGAAGAAGAATCTTGCGGAAACCACACGGTCGGTTTAAAGCAGACGATTTTATTCCCTTTCGTTACATTAGGCAGCCTCATTAATTTTTGCGATTGCCTGATGGCGGGCGGTACAAGCCGGAAAAATCATAGCGAAGTCGGTAGTTCTTATATTCATTTCAATTACACTCCACAGCAGGACAAGGCAACTTCTTCTTTAATGGGAGATGTTCCGCGAGGTGTAATGCTGCGCGAAGATCCGATATTCCTGGGCGGTCAGGGTGGGATGGTGGGACCTCTGCAAATCGCTTATGGAACGGTCATTCCGGCAGGCGTCATTTGCCGGCGGGATTGCATAACCGCAGGAATGATTTGGTCTCCCTCTGTTTTATCGTTCGAGCCCAAAAAATTTGTTCCCGGAATTTATGGTGATATTAGCCGTAAAGTTAACCATAATATAAGTTATATCGCCAATTTATTGGCTTTAAGACAATGGTATCGCTTTGTTCGCCATGAATTCTTTGTTAGATTTAAGTACGGCGAGGCTCTATATGCCGGGGCCCTTGATGTTTTAGATGAAGCCATTGTCGAAAGAATAAGACAACTACGATTATTCGCGCAAAACTTGGAGAAAACAGTTATAGCCGCAGAAAAAACGAAGAAAACCATTTCGGATATAGTATTGCGTAAACAAAAACAATTTATCCGCGATTGGCCGCAGATAGAGGAATATCTGTCCGGCAATAATGAGGAAGAAATTTCTCCGAAGAAAAAAGAAGCGTTTATAAAAATAATACAACGCCAATCAGGTAGGGCTAATTCTTATCTGCAAACAATACAGTCTCTAACATCTATACAAACCAGAGCAGGTATGGATTGGTTGAATGATATTGTTCAGAAGGTTGCCGCCGGGTGCATGAAAGTGTCCCGTGTTTTGCAGCAGAAATAAAAAACAATGTTTGTTGTACTAATATTAAATAAAATAAAAAATATCGGCCTCTATTTTAAGGTCTGCAAAATATTTATCGGAAAAAATCCAGCCTACATCGGCGCTCCTGCAATAATATTTTTCCCGATTATACCTTTTCAACTTAACTGTGGTTTCGCTGGTTTGATGACTTTCCGGTCTCAGCAAAAGCCTACAAGCTTGAATGCTGATTTAGAGCTTACACGATTGTGGAATAAAATTAAACGTTCGTCACTTAGAAATGTTTTAGCCGGAAATATTATCGCTAAAGCTTACGTGTGCGGACTTGATGTACTTGCCTCCATGGAAAAAGCTACGTTGGAGCTGAAACGGGAGAGCGTTCAGGAAATTCTTTTCTTTCAGACGCAGAGGGCCAAAAAGCTTTTCGATTTAGAAAAGGAAATAAAAATATTTTTGGCTCAGGAAGAGAAAACGCTGGAAGATCAAGCTGCAAAATTTACCTCCGCTGATCTGGAAACCATCAATAGCCGGGTTATTCTTCTTAAAGATATTCAGTGGACCGTGGAAAAAGACGTTTTGGCTAATTTTGTTAAAATTATAGATATTTCCGGCACAGATGAAGCGGGCGCGATAAAACCGGCGGCTTTTAAGAAATACCGGAAGATTAATTTCCTGCTCAATGCACTAGACCGTCTGGAAGTGCGGGGCAGGGATTCAGCTGGGCTGCAAATAGTTTTTACTTTGGGAAAAGAAATCACACTGGAGGATATATTATCCAACCTAAAGGAAAAAGATTTATACGAAGATTATTTAATGCGGTCGCAGGAGGGGGACCTTGCTAACGGTTCGATTTGGGTTGCACCCGGAGTATTTACCGGAAGCGAAAAAGGAATAAATATAACTTTTACCTATAAAACTTTTTCTATTGTCGGTGAGTTGGGTCGCAATGTCCGTGATTTAAGGCAGGTGATTGGAAAAGACCGTATTCTGCAATATTTTGCCCAGCTGGATACGGCATACGAAACAGCGATTAGCCATACACGCTGGGCTTCTGTTGGTTCCATTACGGAAGAAAATTGTCATCCTGTTAATAACTATAAGCCTAATCAGGCCAGGCAGTCCTTTCCCTTTTATCCAAAATCCGAAGCTCAAATTAATATTGTCTTAAACGGAGATATTGATAATTATTCGGCGTTGCGCGCGGAATTGGAAGCGAATAATGAATTGATTGCGCCCGAAATTACAACCGATACAAAAACTATTCCTCTGCAAATTGAAAAATATCTAATGGCTGGAAATAATCTTGCCGATTCCTTTCGCTTTGCGGTAAAAGATTTTGAGGGGTCACACGCCATAGCTATGACCAGTGATCTTGAGCCCGGTAAGGTATTTTTGGCACTTAAAGGCAGCGGTCAGTCTATCTATGTTGGAATCAGTTCCGACCAATATATGTTTTCTTCGGAGCTCTATGGTCTGGTGGAGGTGATGCCTAATTTTATAAAAATGAACGGCGAGTTAAATGTTGACGATAAAAACCCAGCAACGGGACAAATTTTTATTTTAGACCAAAACTCCTGCGGAGGATTGGCGGGAATTACCGCTTGTTATTATGACGGTGCGGAAATTGCTTTAAAAGAAAGTAACATACAAAAAGCCGAAATGACGACTCGAGATATCGATCGCGGCGCTTATCCTCATTTTTTTCTGAAGGAAATTTCCGAATCGGCTGTTTCCATAAAAAAAACCTTGCGGGGCAAATACCGTATTTTGACCAGGGACAATTCTTTGCCGCAAGTCATTTTCAATTTAGGCTCGGATATTGTTCCTGCAATCTGTTCGCTCAGGCCTCCAAAACGGCGCGATTAAAAATATTATAGTTATCGGCCATGGTACGGCGGCTGTTGCTGGTGCCGCCATAGCCGATGCCTTGGAACTTTACTTGAAAGGTAGAAGCATTAATATAATAGCCAGGGTGGCTTCTGAATTAAGCGGGTTTTTATTAAAAGACGATTTGTCGGATACATTGGTAATCCCCATCACTCAATCCGGAACAACAACGGATACAAATCGCGCCGTAGCAATGGCCAAAGAGCGAGGTGCTTTTATAATTTCCATAGTCAACAGAAGACAATCGGATATCACCGCTAAATCGCACGGAGTATTTTACACGAGTGACGGCCGCGATATAGAAATGTCTGTTGCTTCCACAAAAGCTTTTTATTCCCAAATTATTGCCGGGCAAGTTTTAGCCCTTTTCCTGGCGCAAGTGATGAAAACCCGAACTGATGACTACATAGTCCTGGAGTTACACAATCTGGAGGAGGCGCCTAAGTTAATGGCGCGAGTCTTTGAACTGAGAAATCAAATTTCCGCTTCGGTCGAGAAAACTTTGACCAAGAAATTCTGGGCGGTTGTGGGCAGCGGGCCCAACAAAGCGGCAGCCGATGAAATAAGAATCAAACTCAGCGAGCTTTGTTATAAAACTATTTCTTCCGACATCGTGGAAAACAAAAAGCATATTGATTTGTCGGCAGAACCTTTAATTTTGGTTTGCGCTTCCGGTAATCCGGAGCCGGTTTTGGAAGATATTGCCAAAGACGTGGCAATTTTTAAAGCGCACAAGGCCGCAGTTATAGTTTTTGCGGAAGAAGGCGACGATCGTTTCAATAAAATCGCCGATGCTGTGATTCCTATTCCTTTTGCTTCTATGCCCCTGCCGGTGATACTAAATACTATGGCCGGGCATTTGTGGGGATACTATGCCGCTTGCGCTATTGATAAAGAAGCTCTTATTTTCAGGGAATTCAGAAACCGTTTGAATTTGGCTCTGGCCGAACATGTGAAGATGAATTACTCGTTGTATGAGAGAATTGCGGATTTTCATTTTCGCCACTTAATAAATGATTTTTATCATACTTTTAATAGTCATCGTAATGACGGCGCTTTCAATTTGTTAAGTGTAAAAACTATTTCCGATTTGGCGCTTTTGCTGAAATATGCTGCTGGTAAGCTGCCGCTGGAGGATTTCCGCCATGAATTTAAGAATGAAGACTCTCCGCTTGATCTTTTAGATGTCACTCTGGGAAGAGCAATTGATGAACTTACCCGGCCTATAGATGCCATTCGACATCAAGCAAAAACAGTTACAGTAGGCACAAGCCGTAAAGAAAAAATATTAAAAGGAGTTGTGTTTGATCTTCTGGAGAAACTTGAATTTGCCGCGAAAAATTTAACTTATAAAAATATTTTGACCATAAGCAGAATACAGCCGGCCGTTTTGACTGTGCGAGGATATACTATTTATAATATTAACAATCTTGATGAAGAAGGCAATCCCACGGAAGGTTCTACTATTATTATAAGGGAAAAAGGGCGGAGTAGCCAAGCAGATGATTTCGCGATCTGAGAATTCCAAACTGCTCATGGGAACTAAAAGAACAATTGTCAGTACAGGTAATATTTATATGGGTAAAGGCAAAGCTGACGGGGCATCCATATTGGTTTTACCGTTATTGGGAGAAAATGATTTTGTCGGCAATTTACTTCTACTGCATATTGAATATAACGAACTTTTATCTCTTCGCGAAAAGAAAAAAGTATTGGGTTACAGGTACAACGATATCAGGAACTTGGTCAATGAATATAACGTTAATTGGGACGATAATTATTTGGAAAAAATTCCACTTATTGACTTGTTCAGCGAACCAGTGGAAAATCTTGCCGGACGTATTAAACGATGTGCTCTTATAGAGGGTTGAAGTTTGTCGGCGAACTTGCGGGAGAGACCGCATGAGACTCTGCAATCATGAATTTATATTAAGTATCGAGGAGAAAAAATGAAAACAAAGTTTATCTTTGTCACTGGAGGCGTTCTTTCTTCGCTGGGCAAAGGTTTGGCGGCAGCGTCAATCTCAGCCTTGCTGGAATGCCGTGGGCTGAAAGTTACCAATCAAAAGCTGGATCCATATATCAATGTTGATCCCGGAACGATGAGTCCTTTTCAGCATGGTGAAGTCTTTGTTACAGATGACGGCGCGGAAACTGATCTCGATTTGGGACATTATGAAAGATTTACCTCTACCTGCATGGGAAAGTGCAACAACCTAACTACCGGGCAAGTTTACTATTCCGTTATTACCAAGGAAAGACGCGGTGATTATTTAGGCAAGACCGTGCAAGTTATTCCTCACATCACCAATGAAATTAAAGATTATATAAGTCAATCGGCATCAGGTTTCGATGTGTCTATAGTGGAAATCGGCGGCACGGTTGGCGATATTGAGAGCCTTCCTTTTTTGGAAGCGATCCGACAATTCCGAAATGAAGCGGGAAAACAAAACGCCATATTTATTCATTTGACGTGGGTCCCGTTTATTAAAACCGCCGGTGAGGTTAAAACAAAGCCTACACAGCACAGCGTTAAGGCCCTGCGTGAAATCGGCATTCAGCCGGATATACTCCTTTGCCGGACGGAGAATTTTCTTTCCGAAGAAATTAAAGCTAAAATCGCGCTCTTTTGTAATGTGGAGGTGGCGGCGGTTTTTACGGCTAAAGATGTCGGTTGTATTTACGAAGTGCCGCTGGTTTTTCATCGCGAGGGCTTGGATAGTAAAATTGTTGATTTGCTCAATATCTGGACGGGACAGCCCAAGCTGGATGCCTGGGAGGAAGTGGTGAGCAAATTCAATAATCCGCCTGCAGGAAGTTTGCGTGGGTATTGTCGGCAAATATGTCAACCTTACCGATTCATACAAAAGCCTCAATGAAGCGCTTGTTCACGGCGGTATTGCCAATAATTGCCGCGTAAAATTGAAATTTATCGATGCGGAAAAAATAGAAGAGGAAGGAGTTACTCGATATTTAGATGATGTAGACGCCATTTTGATTCCCGGTGGTTTCGGCAGTCGCGGCATAGAGGGTATGATTCTTGCCGTGCAATATGCGCGGGAAAACAAAATCCCATATTTCGGAATTTGTTTGGGTATGCAAATGGCGGTGGTGGAATACGCCAGGAATGTTTGCGGATTGAATAAAGCCAACAGTTCTGAGTTTGACTTGAAAACTCCGTATCCGGTAATTGATTTGCTTCCTGAACAGCGCAATGTAAAAGAAAAAGGCGCTTCGATGAGATTGGGGGCTTGGCCCTGTATTATCGAACCGAATTCATTTGCTTTTGCAGCTTACGGGCAAAAAGAAATTTCGGAGCGGCACCGTCATCGATACGAATTCAACAATGATTACAAAAAAAAGCTGACAAATAAAGGATTGCAGATAACCGGTATATCACCGGATGGCCGCTTAGCGGAAATTGTGGAAATAAAAGATCATCCGTGGTTTTTAGGCTGCCAGTTTCATCCGGAATTTAAATCGCGGCCGACAAAACCCCATCCGCTTTTCAGCAAATTTATTGAAGCGGCATTGAAGTATGCTCAGGGCAGGATTAAGCGCTAATTCGTTTGATAATCCCCAATTAAGTATACTTTACAATGTCAACCGACCATTTGTAACTGGTCGGGAATAAAGAATAACAGGTTGAAGCTATGGATCAAAAAAATCGTGACATAATAATGACGGACTATGAAAGAATATTTCATCCGCAAAAAATTGCCATTGTAGGTGTTTCGGCAGAAGAAGGCACTGGCTTTGGAAGCGGTATGTTCAACGCTTTGAAAGCCATGGGGTTTGAAGGAGAAATCTTTCCTGTAAATCCCAAGGGTGGAAAATTTTCCGGGACGGATATTTACAGGCAGGTCGAGGATATACCTGTGAAATTGGATTTTGCGGTGATTTGTGTAACTGCCAAAGCGGTGCCTGATGTTCTTGAAGCTTGCCGAAAAAAGGGTGCTGCCGGTGCGGAAATCCTTTCAGCTGGTTTTAGTGAACTCGGGACAGAAGAAGGCGCCGACTTGGAAAAGAAAATCCGGCAAATAGCCGTAAAGGGCATCAGGGTAGTAGGGCCTAATTGCTTTGGGATTTATTGTCCCAGAAGCGGATTGACTTTACTGCCGGGGCCGGACCTCTCGCGCCGAAGCGGTCCTGTTGCTTTTTTGTCGCAAAGTGGCGGTATGGCCATCGATTTTGCTCATAAAGGAAAATGGATGGGTATTGGATTCAGCAAGGTTGTCAGTTTCGGCAACGGATCTGACCTGCGGGAAACGGAGCTTCTGCGCTATCTGACTGACGATCCGGAAACGCGTATTATCACCATGTACATTGAAGGCATTAAAAATGGGGATTCTTTTTTCCGGGAAATCAAAGCCGCTTCTTACCGGAAGCCCGTAATCGTTTGCAAGGGGGGTCTTTCGCACGCCGGTCAGAGAATGGTCGTGAGCCATACGGCATCCATGGGAGGGAGCCGCGTTATCTGGCAGTCTATTCTGCAGCAGGTCAATGCTATTCAGGTTCAGGATTTGGAGGAATTAGTTGAGTCCAGTCTGGCCTTTTCCCTTTTGCCGGAAAAGGTTTTTAAGGCAATTTCTGTAGTCGGCGGCGGAGGCGCTCTGGGCGTTACTGCCTGTGATGTCGCGGAAGCTTTCGGTCTCGAGATTCCCCGGCTATCGGCCGATCTTCAGACGCGAATCGGGGAATTACTGCCGAAACCGGGATCGAGCGGCTTAAACCCCATTGATGTAGCCAATCCCTTTGTTTCGCCGAAAGTCTTAAAAGAGATTCTTCGTAATACGGCTGCTGATGACCGGATCGATCTCCAAATAATTATTTCGCTTCTTTATCATTATAAAACAATGGCGCGCGCTCTGGGAAAGCCGGTAGGGGAAGTGGCGCCTTATCGGGAACTGGCCGAGGCAATCCGTGATGTGGTGAAAGAGACCGGTAAACCAGTCGTGGTCGTTCTAGCCAACCCGAAAAGGGGAGTGGATGATTTGGATATTGTAGAAATGTTGGCACTGGCAAGAAGGGAGTTTCTTGATCGCGGCCTGCCTGTTTTTGATGAGCTACATGAAGCCATTCGCGCTATCGGGCACGTTAATCGCTACTATGGAAGGAGGAAAGCCGGAAATGAATAAAGAGACCGCCAGCCGGGTAATTAAGAATGCCTTGCAGGATAGGCGCAAAGCCCTCTCCGAATATGAGGCAAAACAAGTACTAGCCGCTTATGGCATTCCTGTGACACGGGAATATCTTGTTGAGAATAGAGCCGATGTGGAAAAGACGGCACAGGAAATCGGTTATCCTCTGGTGATGAAGGGCTGCTCTTCTGAAATAGCCCATAAGACGGAAAAAGGATTGATTCATACGGATATCCGCAGCGATGCGGAAGCTCTGAAAGCTTTTGATGAAATTAAAGAAAGGCTGAATGTTTATAGTGGCGCTGTTTTGATCCAGGAAATGATCAGAGGACGAAGGGAACTTGTCATGGGAATGACTCGTGACAATCAGTTCGGTCCTTGCGTAATGTTCGGTTTGGGAGGGATTTTTACGGAGATACTAAAGGACATTTCTTTTCGCAGGGCGCCTCTTGAAAAGAGAGATGCTTTAGAAATGATGCAAGAGATCAAGGGTAATAAAATTTTGGAAAGCATTCGTGGAATGGAAGCTGCAAATATGGAAAACCTTGCGGATATTCTTATACGGCTGGGACAAATCGGTCTGGAAATCGATCATGTGCGGGAAATCGATCTCAACCCAGTTATAATTTCAGGGGCTAAGCCAATTGTAGTCGATGCTCTGGTGATATTAAAATAAATAGCCGGTCATTTAATTTAATGGTCTTGAAATATTTTTTTCGTTTTCAAATGTTCGAAAAAATAATCAACTGGATTGGTAAAATTTATATTGGCGAAAAAATGGTAACCTTTTCGTCCGTGTGCTTTGACGTAGTACATGGCCATATCGGCATTTTTCAAAAGAGAATCAACGTCTTCACAGTCATCAGGATAGGTGGCAATGCCTATACTGACGCTGGATGTAATCTTATTGTTGTCACATGTAAAGGGCTGCTGAAAAGAGCTTAAAATAATTTCTGCAACCTCAATAGAATCTTCAATCTTTTCTATTGCCGGCAATAATATGATAAATTCGTCTCCTCCGAGTCGGGAGATTGTATCATTTTGACGCAGACGACCAGTTAAACGAAGGCTTATTTCTTTGAGCAACTGGTCCCCCACCATATGCCCCAATGTGTCATTGACATTTTTGAAATGATCCAAATCAAGCATCATGACCGCCAGCTTATAATTGTCACGCTTGGCCTGGGCTAAAGCCATTTTTAAACGGTCCATCAATAACATCCGGTTAGGCAGTCCGGTCAGGAGGTCATGCGTGGCTATATAGTTCAACTGTTGTTCTGCACTCATGCGCTCGGTGATGTCATGTCCTAGACCCCTGAATCCGGAAACTTTGCTGTTCCTGTCCAGTTTTGGTGAAATCGAAAGTTCGAAAAAGGTTGTAATTCCATCCGGCCGGACGAATTTATAGGGAAAATTTTTAGTCGGCTCGCCTGTTTCATAAACCTGGTTGAATATTTTGTGAAGCTCGCCTGTTTGTTCCTTTTCAATAAGGGTTCGAAAGTTTAGTCCAGTTAACTCCTTTTTCGAATATCCTAAACTGCGGGCAAAGGTATCGTTAAAAAAAAGGATATTACCGGCAAGGTCGGTTTCAAAATACCATTCCTCCATTTCTTCTATAATAGTCCTGTATCTCTCTTCCGATTGCCGCATCATCTCTTCCATTTGCCTGCGCTCAGTAATATCGCGCGTAATTCCTCTAAATCCGATTGGTTTGCCCTCATTGTTCCGTATAAGAGAGATGGAAGTTTCGGTAAACCCTTTTGTTCCATCTTTTCGGATAATCTCCACTTCTAATAACCTAACTGGTTGGCCAGTTGAGTAAATATTAGTAAAAATTTCACGCATTTTTTTTGCCGCTTTTTCATCCTGAAACTGGCGGTGATTCAATCCGATTAATTCCTCACGGGAATATCCGATGTTTCTGCATTCTGCATCATTAACAAAGGTAAAAGTCCCGTCCACGTCCATTTCAAAATAGCCTTCCTCCATATTTTCAAGAATGGTTCGGTATTTCTCCGCGGACTGGTGCATGGCCTCTTCCATTTTTTTCCGTGCGGTTACATCTCGGGTGATTCCCCTAAATCCGATAATCTTGCCTTCTTTGTTCCGCAAGGGGGATATTGAATCTTCAACAAATATGCGTGTTCCATCTTTTCTAATATTGACTAAAGGATACCATTTTATTATTTCACCAGTTTGGAAGGATTTATTCCATATGTTATTGGCGTTCGTTATATGCTCTTTGGGTATGTATGCTCTGAAGTTCATCCCGAGTAAATCTTTCCGGGAATATCCTAAAGTAGCGCAAATCGAATCACTGACGAAGGTGAAATTGCCATTGAGATCTATCTCGTAATAACCTTCTTCTACCTCCTCTATTACAGTACGATATCGTTCCTCGGATTGCCGTAACGTTTCTTCCATTTTTTTGCGCTCGGTAATATCCATAAAACTTCCGAGTGTGGCGCGGTATCCTTTATACGCTATGGACGTAATCATCTCCAAAATCCACATTATCTCGCCATTTTTTCTGATGTACCTGTACTCATAGCTTTCGGGGTACTTCCCTTTCAGGCTCTTTATGGCCTTTTCCTTCACCATTGCTCTATCGTCAGGGTGAACTCGTTCTAGTGAATTTTTGCCTAGGAGTTCGGAGTCGGAATAACCCGTAAAATTACTATAAAGCGGGCTGATATAGACGAATTTTCCACGCTGCACAATATATATACCGACGCCGATAGCGGAGATGATGTTTTTTGCCAGATCGAATAAATCAATCTGTTTGGAGATGGTTTTCTTGGTCGCTGTAACTGACATTTTATTCAAAACCTTATCTTTTTTGATGAATAAGCTATAGTTTGGTTTATCAGCTCAGTACGATAATTATTGAAGTATATGCTTAATCGTGTACGTCAATGCCGGACGAAATTTGTGAAAATAGTGACAGATGTGCTTATATGAAGAACAAATTTGTGTCAAGAAAATATACCGGGTTTATTTGAACCCGCTATATTGTATAAAAAGAAACATAATTTTGGAAAATTAGCTATCTTATAGAAATATTCAATATTGAAGCATACATAAAAGCAATCTTTTGGGAGGTGTATCATAGGCGGGCAGCATATTTATATAAAATGAGTGGATCATAAAATTAATTAAAACAACTCTCAAAGATAGCTTGGTGAAAAGAGGTAAAAAAATAATCCGTGATAAATGGGTATTGTTACGCGAAACTTTATGGAATGCTTTTACCGGTAAAGTGAATCTCTTTGATTATAAATCGAAATAAACCAAATGAAAGTTTATATACATAAATTATATTAAGATTAGCTTGATTTTTTTGCTGCCCATGCTGTATTGTGCGGCGAAAACTTGCAACAGGATAAAAGTAAATTGCCGGATTTTTGTGGCTGTAGTCACCGGAGTAATAAAGACTGGTGAATGACAACGATTCTGCAAAAAATATAAATTGAGGAGTGTGTTATGGCATTAAATCCATTGGTTGATTCACGAGATGTAAGATTTGTTCTATTCGAGGTATTGCAAGCGGACAAGCTTAGTAAGTACGATAAATTTTCCGGCTTTGATAAAGACACATATGAGGCCACACTGGAGCTGGCGGAACAACTTGCCGTGGAGCAAGTTTATCCCGCAAATGCCGAGGCCGATAAAACCGGCGCTAAGTATGATCCCGAAACAAAATCGGTTACTATTCCGGAGGGATACAAATCGGCAATGAAGCTTTATAAAGAGTCTGGTTTTTCCGGACTCGGAAATGAACCGGAATGGGGCGGCGTGGGAATGCCCGAAGTCATCTGCCGCTCTATTATGGATTATTTTTCCGCCGCCGCCGTGGCTTTTCTCACTTACGATACGCTTAAGGGGGGGGCTTCCCGGCTTATCGAGAATTTCGGCTCCGAAGAATTGAAAAAAACGTACATGGAAAAAATGGTATCCGGTCAATGGGGCGGAACGATGTGTCTGACCGAATCAGGTGCCGGTTCTGATGTTGGCGCTTTAAAGACAAAAGCGGTCAAACAAAAAGACGGAACTTATCTTTTAACCGGACAGAAAATCTTCATTACCGCCGGCGATAACGATATGTATGAAAATATAATCCATCCGGTTTTGGCCCGTATTGAAGGAGATCCCCCGGGAACATCGGGAATATCGATATTTATTGTGCCAAAATATCATGTAAAACCCAATGGAAGCTTAGGTGAACGCAACGATATTATAACCACTGGCATTGAACACAAGATGGGAATCAAAGGATCGGCTACCTGTTCGTTGAGCTTAGGCGATAACGATAAATGTGTAGGCTACCTCTTAGGAGCCGAACGTCAGGGAATGAAAATCATGTTCCAGATGATGAACGAAGCGCGGCTTGATGTGGCCAACCAGGCATCGGGCGCATCGAGTTCCGCTTATATGCACGCGGTAACTTACGCGAAAAACAGACTGCAGGGAACCGATCCCGCGAAAAAAGGAGATACTGTGTCAGCTCCGATTGTAAAGCATCCCGACGTCAAGAGAATGTTGTTGTGGATGAAAGCCCAGGTGGAAGCTATGAGAATGCTTACTCTGCTTGCCGCTTATTCGGCCGATATCAGCCGGGTGGAAAAGGGTGAAGCGGCAAAGGAAGCACAGGCGCTGCTGGATTTTCTTATTCCACTTTGCAAAGCAGGTAATACCGATCTTGCCTGGCTCATAACTTCCGAGGCCATGCAGGTTTACGGCGGTTACGGATATTGCTCGGAATATCCTGTTGAACAGTTCGCCCGTGATTGTAAAATTCTCGCTATCTACGAGGGAACAAACGGCATTCAGTCGATGGATCTGACCATGAGAAAACTGCTCATGAATCCGGAAATGTTCAATTATTCGGTCTTCAAAAAAAGAATTGCGGAAACCATAGAAAAAGCAAGAGGCGTTGTTGACGAAAAATACGTAGCTGCTGTTCGTGACGGCTTAGGAAAAATGGACGCCACTGTAAAGAAACTGGCCGAACTCAGGGATCAGAAAAAAATGCTGGATATTCTGGCGATTGCCACACCCCTGCAAAATGCAATGAGAATGCTGGCCCACGCCTGGATGCATTTGTGGTCTTTAACGATTACTATTCCAAAACTAAAAGCAATTGCCGGTGACATATCCGGAGAAAAAGTCGTAAATATTGTTAAAGATAATGCAGAGGCCGCTTATTATTATGGGAGAATATTATCGGCCAGATATTATCTGGGTGCAGAATTCAAACATTACCCCGGCTATCTGGATTATATAACATCGGGAGAGCAAGCGGTAGTCGAAGCCTTTGAGGATGTATTTACCGGAGCCCTACCCCAGTAAATAATTTTATTTAAAAAAGTATTCAGCAAAAAGCCCCTGAAGTTTGTCTTCAGGGGCTTTTCATAGAGGTTCGTCCTTCAGTCGTCAGTCTTTTATCCTTTAACTTTCTAGAAAAGGGAGAGGTTTTTCCATACGATAAACAAGTGCCTGGCAGGCGGCAATAAAATTATTTTTATCGTCAGTCACGATAATATCATAGGCGGCGGTTTTCTTCGTTTTATTGATTTCTTTTGCTTTGGCAGTCAATTTCGAACCTTTGACCGGTACCGCAAGATAATTTATGTTCATGTTTAAAGCTACGGCCATAGTGCCGTGAGAGTTGGAGGCAACTTCAAAAGCTGCATCAATCAGCGCGAATATAGCCCCACCGTGAGCCATTCCGAACATATTTTCCATATCTTTAGTAAAAATCATTTCAACTTCGGCATACCCTTCTTGAAGATCAATTAACTTTAAGCCGAATTTTTTTGCGAAAGGCTCTGCCGCAACTTGTTTGTATATGGCATTTCTAATTTCTTTATTCATGATTTTTCTCCTCAACAGAATAGGCAAACATTGTTGGTAAAGGTATATATTATTGTGGCGGTGATAGTCAAAATAGAAAAAGGCTTCCTCGCGGGAGCCTGTATTTCTGCTGGGCCGTGCGGGGATTGAACTCGCGGCCAACGGATTAAAAGTCGATAAACGAAATTAGGCGATTCCTCATCATTTATAAGCCTTTATATATCGACTGGTTTTAAAGAGTAAGTTGGGTTATGTTTATTTATTTTCGGTTAAGACGGTTACAATTAAGTTACACATTCTGCGACAGATCACACACCAAAAAAGAATGCTTTACCGGAGACCCTCCAGATCCCCTTTTTTCATAAATACTGGGGTGAGGGGGTTTATATATACCCCCAGCCGTATGTGTATTGACCGGGCCGATAATTTTTTTAAAAAATAAATATATCTCCATGCTAGAAGTTGCTTATGGTAGAAGAATAGCCAGTAGTGATAACTTCCTGTAATGTTGTTTTTCTTATTTTCCCAATTCACACTACATTTCAATCCGAACCTACATTTTGTGGCCAAGATTTCCTTGACACAAGACTGTAATTCCTATAGTTCAACCATGTAAAAAACAGCGTATCAAAAAAACAAAACAAACTCGAACACTATTATTTGGCGGATACGGATCAAAAAAATGACTAAGAAAAAATTTGACCACAAAATTTTAATTATCGGCTATGGCTCGGTTTCGCAATGCACTTTGCCAATTCTTTTTGAGCATTTGAAAGTGGACCCGAAAAATGTCACTATTATGGATTTTGAAGACAAAGTCCAAAGTTTAAAGAAATTTACTGATAAAGGTGTACAATTTGTCCGAAACCGCATTACCCCGGAAAATATGGGCAAAGAGCTTGCCAAATACACTGACAATGGTGGCCTGATTATAGATTTGGCCTGGAATATTGGCGCCAATGATATTATTGGCTGGTGCCATGACAATAATATTTTGTACATAAATACTTCAGTTGAGGTTTGGGATTCTTTAGAAGGGATACACAAAGACAGTCCGTTTGAAAAATCTTTGTACTGGCGGCAAATGAAACTCCGCGAAATGATCAAAGACTGGCCAAAAGACTCCACCAGTATCGTGGTTGACCATGGCGCTAATCCAGGGCTGATTTCACATTTTGTAAAACAGGGCCTGATTGATATTGCAAATAAAATGATAGCTGATGGCAAGGTAACCGTTAAAGACAAAGAAGAACTGGAAGAATTAATCAAATCCCAAAAATTTAATTTGCTTGCCCAAAAACTGAAGGTCAAAGTCATTCATTGCAGCGAGCGCGACACGCAAATTACTAATCGCCCCAAGGAAGTGGATGAATTCGTGGGCACCTGGAGCATAGAAGGCCTTCGGGAAGAAGGCACAGCGCCAGCGGAAATGGGCTGGGGTACGCATGAGCAAAAACTTCCGAACCTAGCGCATGTTCCGCCATATGGCCCAAAAAACCAAATCGCTTTGGCGCAAATGGGTATGAACACCTGGGTCAGGTCTTGGATTCCGGACCAGGAAATTGTGGGCATGGTTATCCGTCATGGCGAAGCTTTTGGATTATCAGATCGACTTACAGTTTGGGAAGAAGAAAAGGCCGTTTTTCGTCCCACCGTGCATTACGCATACATGCCTTGCCACGAAACTTTGTCTTCCATTTGCGAACTTCGCGGCAGAAATTATGTTTTGCCGCCAAAATTAAGAATTATGGGCGATGAAATTACTACTGGCGCGGATATCTTAGGCGCTTTGCTTATGGGCCATGAATACACTTCCTGGTGGACAGGCAGCGATCTTTCCATAGAAGAAGCCAGAAGGCTGGCACCAGGACAAAATGCCACAACTTTGCAGGTCGCGCTCGGGGTTATCAGCGCAGTACTTTGGATGATAGAAAACCCGAAAAGGGGATTGAATTTACCCGATGATTTACCGCACGATTTTGTACTGGATATTGCTAAACCTTATTTAGGCAATTTTATTTCCAAGGCCTCGGACTGGACTCCCATTAAAAACCGCGTAGTCTATTTTAAAGAAAACCCAGCCAACACCCCCACTGCAGACGTTTGGCAATTTGAAAACTTCCTGTTTATTCCATAATGGATGAGTTTCAATTTACCTGAAAATATAAAAAGATCTGATATTGAAATTGCTATTTCAAGCGCCATTTAAAAATATTTAATTTGAACTCTATGACTGAGACCAGGAAACAACTTTTGCAGGAATTGGCTGCTAAAAACGGCACGCCGCTGTTTGTGGTTGACCACGAAGTCCTGCGCAACAATTTTAAGGAATTCCGTGAAAAATTGCCGGATGTGCAACCGTATTTTGCGGTTAAGGCTAATTCCAATCCTGAGATAATTAAAACCATGTTTGACCTTGGCTCTAGCTTTGACGTGGCTTCAATTTACGAATTCAAGCTTGTTTATAAAAATATTGCAACGTGGCCGGACAAAGAACGCCAAGATTTTATTTGGGACAAAATTATTTACGCCAACACTATTAAACCGTTCAAAGTTTTGACAAAATTAAACCCGTACAAAATTTTGGTAACTTTTGACAATATTGAGGAACTGAAAAAAATCAAGCAACACGCGCCGGACGTAGGGCTAATTTTACGCATTCGCGTGCCCAACACCGGAAGTATGGTGGAGCTGTCTTCCAAATTTGGCGCGCATCCCGGCGAAGCCGTGGATCTAATTGCCGAGGCCATTGGCATGGGTTTGGATGTGGAAGGCATTAGTTTTCACGTGGGCAGTCAATGCAATAATTTTGACAACTATTTGCAAGGGCTAAATTTTGCGCATTCTATTTTGAAGGAAGTTGCTTTGCGGAATTTTGAAATTGGTTTTACGGATAAAGAGGGCAAAAAGAAAAAAGTTTTGGATATTGGCGGCGGGTTTCCGGTTAAATACACACCGGATGTAAAATCATTTTCTGCTTTGGCTAAAAAATTGAATTCGGAAATTAAACGCTTGTTCGGCAAAGACAACATCCAGGTTATTGCCGAACCTGGCCGATTTATGGTGGCCACAGCCTGCACCTTGGTGACAAAAATTATTGGCAAATCCATTCGCGACGGCAAAACTTGTTATTATCTTGATGATGGCGTGTATCATACTTTTTCCGGCCAGGTTTATGACCACCAGCATTACCCGCTCCACGCTTTTAAAGATGGCGAACTCAAACTTTGTGCCACTTTTGGACCGACCTGCGACGCTTTTGATACAATCTCACTGGCTGATGAACTGCCGGAAGATTTGCAAATTGACGATTTGCTTTACGCGGAAAATATTGGCGCTTACACTTTAGCCTCGGCCACGGACTTTAACGGCTTCCCGGTTGCCAAAGTCGCGCACATTAACAGGGAAAATATATAGACCTTTTGCCAAATAACATTCCGGCTAATTTTTCCAAATTTCGGCTGCAAAAGGTCTTATGAAATTTTTTAAAGTTTGGTTTACAGATTGAATTTTAGGATTTAGAACGTTAGCTCACGCGATTTATCACTCATTCCCTAAAAAAGCTTTGTTGACAGCCGGCTCACTAATAATCCAGTTATAGTAATTCCTGGCATAATGCAAAAATGGAACGTTTATAGTGTAGGTAAAAACACTAATAAATTACTTGACTTATGGCTTATGCGGTTATTCAAACTCATGTAGAAGTCTTTGTGCCGGCCCAGCTTCCTTATCCTCTTTAATCTGTTTCATATTGGCATTGGGATATTTTTGATATTTCCCTGTCTATATCTCCACCACCCTTAGCTATCTCTCGGACAAAATGAAAAATTTGTTAAAGAACAGTGGCATAATCTTTGACATAAAGACAAATGATGAAGCTTACATTATTCTGCAAGCTATAAACTTGCTCGAAAATAAATTGGGCATAAAAAAACAGGCTTAATGAGTATGGCGGCTGTTGGGAAGATCGTTATAACATTATATCACAGGAAGACTTGTAAGGCTGCCGCAAGAAAACGGCAACTATTTATTGAGTTACAAACGTCATGCTTACAAAATGGTTACAATTTGGTCAAAGTCGGCTCATAAATGACAAAAGGTTACGGTCTTAAATCTGTAACCCTTTGATGTCGTTGGTGGGCCGTGCGGGGATTGAACCCGCGGCCAACGGATTAAAAGTCCGCTGCTCTACCTCTGAGCTAACGGCCCACTTTCGGGATTATTTTTGGACGTGACCTCTTAACAGCAACTAGGGAGAGTGTCAAGGAGAAACTCGAATATTTCAATTACGGAATGGATCTTTCAATGTAATCGTCTATTCGATGACTAAAGCACTCTGATTGTCACGACGCCATCGATGGACTGAATTTTCTTTACCAGGTCCGATTTAATATCGCCTTCCAGATCGATGATGTTGTAGGCCATGTTCCCTTTGCTTTTGTTGATCATGTCGGCGATGTTGATCTTGTTGTCCGCCAGCAGGTGCGTGATCTTCTCGATCATGCCGGGCTCGTTCTTGTTCGAAATGGTGAGCCTGGCCTTGTCCGACCTGTCGAGGGAGCATTCCGGGAAATTGACCGAGTTCTTGATGTTCCCGTTCTCCAGGAAATCCATGAGCTGCATGGCCGCCATGATGGCGCAGTTTTCTTCGGATTCTTCGGTCGAAGCGCCCAGATGCGGAATGGCGATGACCTTGTCCGTCTTGATGACCTCTTCATCGGGGAAGTCCGTCACGTAGCACGCCACGATACCGTCGGCGATGGCCTTCTTCAGGGACGGGGTATCCACGAGCCCGCCTCTGGCGAAGTTCAGGATCACGACGCCCTTCTTCATGACCGCGAATTTATCGGCATTGATGAATCCCTTGGTGTCCTTGTTCTGAGGGACATGCAGCGAGATGAAATCGCACTCGGACAGGAGTTTGTCCAGACTTGGCGCCTTCTTGGTATTGCGGGACAGCCTCCAGGCCGCCTCGATGGACAGGAACGGATCGTATCCCCAGACTTCCATGCCCAGACCTTCGGCGGCATTGGCCACCATGGTGCCGATGGCTCCCAGACCCACCACGCCGAGCTTCTTGCCCAGGATCTCGGTGCCGCCGAACTTGGATTTGCCCTTTTCGATCAGATCCGGCACCTTGTCGCCTTCACCGACCAGCCCTTTGGCCCAGACGATTCCTTCCACCACCTTGCGGGATGCCAGCAGCATGCCCAGGATGACCAGTTCCTTTACGCCGTTGGCGTTTGCTCCCGGGGTATTAAAAACGACGATGCCTTTCTCCGAACATTTGTCGATGGGAATATTGTTGACACCGGCGCCGGCGCGAGCAATGGCTTTCAGACTCGACGGCAGGGTCATGTCTTTCATTTCCTTGCTTCTTACCAGGATACCGTCGGGATCGGGAATATCAGTGCGATACTCATACTTCTCAGTAAAAAGGCTGAGGCCCTTTTTCGAAATTTTATTTAACAGATCAATCCGATACATAAAATACCTCCTATTCCTTTCCATATCTTTTTATTAAATAGAGTGTCTATTTTGCGCTACTAGTGTACAAAACAATCACCGCACGGCCTACCAGAAAATCAAGGAGAAATTGACACAACTTCAATCGCGAAAAGGATCTTGCAGGGAAATTGTCTCCTCACGGCCAGAACCAACCGAAACAAGAGAAATCCTTGTTTCCGCCAACTCTTCCAGACGGTTCAAATATTTCCGGGCATTGACGGGAAGTTCTTGCAATTTGCGCGCATACAGAATTTCTTCTTTCCAGCCGGCAAATTCCTCATACACCGGCTGGCACTTGGAAAGCACGCGCATATTTGCTGGTACGGCGTGCGTGTAATCACCTTCCGGTGTTTTATAGCCGACGCAAATTTTAATTTTATCCAATCCGGTTAAAACATCGAGTTTAGTAATGGCCAGATCGGTGACGCTGGATATCCTTATCGCCTGCCGCACCAGCACGATATCAAGCCAACCGCAGCGGCGTTTCCTTCCGGTGGTGGCGCCGAATTCCTGTCCGACCTTCTGCATGTGTTCTCCTATCTCATCTTTCAATTCGGTGGGAAAGGGGCCTTCGCCCACTCTTGTGGTGTAGGCTTTGCAAATGCCTACCACCCTATTCATGGCGCTGGCACCGATACCGCTGCCGCAGGAGGCATTGCCCGCCGCTGTATTGGAAGAAGTCACATAAGGGTATGTTCCGTAATCAACATCAAGCTGAGAGCCCTGCGCTCCTTCAAAGAGCATTTTCTTTCCTTGACTGCGCGCTTTATCCAGAACCAGTGAAGTATCGGCAACATAGGACTTGAGTTTTTCGGCAAAACCCAGATACTGAAGTGCAATTTCGTTTTCGTCCAACGGCTTTTGCCCGAATAATCCCTGGAGCAAAAAGTTTTTTTCTTCCAGCGCGCGGTGAAGCTTTTCCCGGAAAATTTCTTCATCATACAGATCAATGACACGAATCCCCGTGCGGGCGACCTTGTCTTCATAAGCCGGACCGATGCCTCTGCCTGTCGTGCCGATTTTTTTCCCGGAGCTGTGCGTCTCCCGCGCCAGATCAATACTGCGGTGGTAAGGCATAATCAGATGGGCTCTTTCGCTAAGCAGAAGCTTTGTGCTTGGCGGTAAAAGAGAACCTTTTTGTAATTCTTCTATTTCCTGAAGCAAAACAGCCGGATCGACAACAACACCGTTGCCGATGATGCAGATTTTATTGTCATGCAAAATTCCCGAAGGGATCAAATGCAGAATAGTTTTTCTGCCATTCACAACCAGCGTGTGCCCGGCGTTGTTTCCCCCATGAAACCGGACAATCACATTCGCTTTTTCGGCATAGAGATCGACGACTTTACCTTTGCCCTCATCACCCCACTGGGTGCCTACAATCGCAACATTTGCCATGAATTGTATACTTTCCTACATTTTAATTGGTGTAATGGAAATTACGTGCGGTAATTTCTGCAATTTCTTTAAAAAGTCTGAACCGGCCAGTGAAGTCTGTGTTCAATAAGCCAGCATTTTTTGTCTGAGCGTCGTGGCTCAGAAGCAGACGGGCAATGTTTACTCTGTTGTTGCCCAATGTCGTTCCCAGATTGTGCCGATAACGCCTGGTATGTCTTCGTTTTATAAAAATCTCCCCGAATGTCGAGAATTAAAGGGTTTTGACCTTTTCATTAAAAACTTTTTCCAGCTCCGCAAGTGCTGCCTTTGAGATCGCCCTCTTCAATGGTCGGGCCGCACCAGAAACGGTATCCGGCGGGCGCGTCTTTGTAAGAGTTGATATCATGGGCGATATTTTTCTTGCTTAATTCCGAAGTGATGCTTTTCAGGAACTTGCCTTTTTCATCGGCAGAAAGCGCGTTGACCTTGGGGCTGGTCACGTTCAGACAAACAGATGTGTTCGAGCGGACTTTGGGATCTGCGGCCAGAAATTCGACCCAATCGGTTTTGGCAACCCAATCTTCCACGACTTTCAGGTTGGCCCTGCTTTTCTTGATCAGACCGGCAAGACCGATTTCGCTTGCCCACTTTAAGGCATCCAGATAATCTTCCACGCAAAGCATGGAAGGAGTATTGATTACATCGCCATCGAAAATGGCCTTGTTGATTTTGCCGCTTTTCTTGAGGCGGAAAATTTTGGGCAGCGGCCAGGGCGGATCATAAGATTCCAGACGGGCGACTGCTTTGGGGCTCAAAATAAGCATACCGTGCGCTGCTTCGCCGCCAAGACATTTCTGCCAGGAAAAAGTTAAAACATCAATCTTGCTCCAGTCTATTTCCATGGCAAAAGCGGCACTGGTCGCATCGCAAAGCGACAGTCCTTCGCGGTTGGCGGGAATCCAATTCCAGTCGGGAATTTTTACGCCGCTGGTCGTTCCGTTGGCTACGAAAACCACATCGTTCGTCCAATCAACAGACTTCAAATCGGGCAGTTTTCCGTAATCGGCTTTTAAAATTTTGGGGTTGAGTTTGAGCTGTTTGGCTACATCTGTTGCCCAGCCATCGGAAAAACTCTCCCAGACTAAGACAGTAACCGGTTTTGATCCCAGAAGGCTCCACATGGCACATTCAAATGCGCCGGTATCGGAAGCGGGCATGATACCCACGAGATAATCTGCCGGTATGTTTAAAAGTTTTCTTGTTTCATTGATGGCTTTGACCAATCTTTCCTTACCCAGAGCGGAGCGGTGCGAGCGGCCCACCGGTGCGTTTTCTAAAGCGTCGAAGCTCCAGGCCGGCCTCTTACTGCAAGGGCCTGAACTAAAATTAGGGTTTTGCATATTCGACATCCTTAAAATAGATTTTCAAAAAACCGCTTATTCATATCAGCATTGAAATTTTTACTCAAGAAATTTAAGCTTGATGTGGTTTTTGATGATCGGCAGCATACCTCAATGTTGCTCTTGGGCAGGATAAGGGTGCGCAATAAAAAGAAATTTTTCCATGTCAATTCGTATTGACATTAATCCGAAAAATGTGCTTTTCTTTATTTTTGATAAAGGAGAAATTAGATTTGAAAAAAAGCAAAACAAGTTTCTTTTGTCAGCATTGCGGTTACATGTCGCCCAAGTGGCTGGGCAAATGTCCTTCCTGTAACGGCTGGAATTGTTTTGCCGAAGAATTGCTTAGTGATTCCGATTCGGGCAGTCGTGCGGAAATGAATTTCGACGGCAAGCCCCTGCCAATAGAAGATATTTCTGTGGAAGAAGGCAAGCGGATTATTACCGGTATCGCTGAAATTGACCGCGTCTTGGGCGGCGGTATTGTCGGCGGATCGGCAATTTTAATCGGCGGAGAACCGGGCATCGGTAAATCAACGCTGATGCTGCAAATGATGAATAATTTGGCTGAAAAAGGTCTGAAAGTTCTCTACGTTTCCGGCGAGGAGTCGGCCAGTCAGATTAAGTTGCGCAGCAATCGGGTCGGGGCCGTGGCCAAAGATTTATTGGTGTCTGGTCGAGGTTTCTCTGGAAAAAATTCTGGAGCAAATTAAAGCAGTTTCTCCAGCCATCGTCGTTATTGATTCCATTCAGACGGTTTATTCGGGAGAACTCATGTCCGCTCCCGGCAGTGTCGGGCAGGTGCGTGAGTCTTCTTCGCGGCTGATTCTTTTTTCCAAAAAAAATGACATTCCCGTTTTTCTGGTCGGTCATGTAACCAAAGACGGCTCCATTGCCGGCCCAAAAGTATTGGAACACATGGTCGATACGGTTCTTTACTTTGAGGGAGATTCCGGCCATGCTTACCGGATTGTCCGCAGCATTAAAAACCGGTTTCGGTCCGACCAACGAAATCGGTGTCTTTGAAATGCAGGATAAAGGGCTCAAAGAAGTGCCCAATCCTTCCGCTTTCTTTCTGGCCGAACGGCCGCAAAATGTTGCCGGTTCGGTAGTTGTTCCCAGCTCTGGAAGGCACAAGGCCGATTTTGGTGGAAATTCAGGCATTGGTCAGCGCTACCAATTTGGGAATGCCCCGGCGCACGGCTATCGGTGTGGATCATAACCGCGTTTCGCTTTTGGTGGCCGTGCTGGATAAAATTTGCGGTATGCATCTGGGCGGATCGGATATTTTTATCAATGTTGCGGGCGGTGTTCGGGTGGAAGAACCGGCGGTTGATCTGGGTGTGGTTGCCGCTATGGCTTCGAGTTTTTTGGATAAGCCCATTGATGCGCGAACGGTTGTTTTGGGGGAAGTGGGGCTTGCCGGAGAAGTTCGGGCTATTTCGCAAATGGATGTGCGGATAAAAGAAGCGGCGCGTTTGGGCTTTAACCGTTGTCTGGTGCCCAAAACAAACGCAGCTCAATTGGCAAAAATAGCAAAAATGGAAATTTGCACAATTAGTTCCTTGAAAGAATTGCTGGAAAATTTATTCTAAATGATCTAACTGAATCAAAAAATTTTTCCTTGAAAAGTGTTTCAAAGCCTTGACATAGAAGAAATAGTGCATAATATAGCGCCGCTTAAGTCAGCATTCATAAATTAAAATATAAAAAAGTAGGAAAGGAGAAAAATAGTATGAAAATCAGACCTTTACAGGATAGAATCATTGTAAAACGTTTGGAAGAAGAACAAAAAACCAAGGGAGGAATCATCATTCCCGACACAGCCAAAGAAAAACCAATTGAAGGCAAAGTTATTGCCGTAGGCAAGGGCAAAGTAGCCGATGACGGCAAACTGATCAAGCTGGAAGTAAAAGTGGGCGATAAAGTTCTTTTCAGCAAATACGGCGGCACCGAAGTCAAAATCGATGGCGAAGAATACCTGATCATGAGAGAAGACGATATTCTGGGCATTATTGAAAAATAAGAAAATATTAAGGAGGAATATATAAATGGGAGCAAAAATACTTCTTTACGATGAAGAAGCAAGGAAATCGATGCTCAAGGGCGTCAATACCCTGGCCGATGCTGTAAAAGTAACCCTCGGTCCCAAAGGCCGCAACGTTATTATTGATAAAAGTTTTGGTTCACCCACCGTTACCAAAGACGGCGTTACCGTGGCCAAAGAAATTGAACTGGAAGATAAATTTGAAAACATGGGCGCGCAGATGGTTAAGGAAGTCGCCAGCAAAACCAGCGATGTCGCCGGTGACGGAACCACCACCGCAACCCTTCTGGCGCAGGCCATTTATCGCGAAGGCGTCAAGGCCGTCGCGGCCGGCAGCAATCCGATGGATATTAAACGCGGTATCGATAAAGCCGTTGAAACCGTTGTCAAAGAACTCAGCAAAATGAGCAAACCCACCAAAGATCAAAAAGAAATCGCCCAGGTCGGCACCATTTCCGCCAACAACGATGAAACAATCGGCAACATCATTGCCGAAGCGATGGATAAAGTCGGCAAAGAAGGCGTTATTACCGTGGAAGAAGCCAAAGGTTTGGAGACCGAACTGGAAATCGTTGAAGGTATGCAGTTTGACCGCGGCTATCTTTCTCCCTACTTCGTCACCAACGCCGACAAGATGCTGGTCGCTCTGGAAGATGCTTTAATTCTGATCTACGAAAAGAAAATCAGCGGCATGAAAGACCTGCTTCCGATTCTGGAACAAATTGCCAAAATGGGCACGCCCGCTGCTGATCATCGCTGAAGACATTGAAGGCGAAGCGCTGGCTACTCTGGTTGTCAACAAGATTCGCGGCACCTTGCATGTGGCTGCCGTTAAAGCTCCGGGCTTCGGCGATCGCCGCAAGGCCATGCTGGAAGATATCGCCATTCTTACCGGCGGCAAGATGATTTCCGAAGACATGGGCTACAAACTGGAAAACGTGAAAATGGAAGATTTGGGACGCGCCAAGAAGATCACCATTGATAAAGACAACACCACCATTATTGACGGCGCCGGCAAAGCGTGCCGATCTGGAAGGCCGTGTCAAACAGATCCGCGCTCAGATCGAAGAGACCACTTCCGATTACGATAAAGAAAAACTTGCAGGAAAGACTGGCCAAACTGGTCGGCGGTGTTGCCGTGATTAAAGTCGGCGCAGCGACCGAAACCGAAATGAAGGAAAAGAAAGCCCGCGTGGAAGACGCTCTGCATGCTACCCGCGCCGCTGTTGAAGAAGGCATCGTTCCCGGCGGCGGAGTTGCCTATCTGCGCACACTGCCTGCGTTGGCTAAAATGGCTCTGGAAGGCGACGAGCAAATCGGCGTCAATATTGTGAAGAAAGCAATTGAAGAGCCGATTAAAATGATTGCCTGCAATGCCGGTCTGGAAGGCAGCATCGTTGTGGAAAAAGTAAAAGAAAAGAAGGGCGCCTTATGGTTTCAATGCCCGCACCGATGAGTATGAAGATATGATCGCAGCCGGTGTTATTGATCCGACCAAGGTTACCCGTTTTGCTCTGCAGAACGCAGCCACCGTTGCTGCGTTACTGCTGACCACGCAGTGCATGATTGCCGATAAACCCGAAGAGAAGGGTGCCGGCGGCGGAATGCCCGGTATGCCTCCCGGCGGCGGATATCCCGGCATGGGCATGTAATTCCCAATAGCATAAACTTAAAAGCCCCCGACCTTTGCGGCTCGGGGGCTTTTTTATTGTTCATAAGAGGTATTATGTAAAATGTTATATTTACCTGTCCGGCCGAGGATTACGAATTTCCATCCACTTTTCCGGACTTTCTAAATTTTTGAAACCGACTTTTCTATAAATACCGTGAGCGTCTTTGGTTATTAACAGCCACTGATAAACGTCTTTCAATGTAAGATGATTCAAAATAAAATTAATCATAGCCTGCCCGATGCCCTGCCTTCGGAAATTTTCATCTACATAAACATCAAGAATATAGGCAAATCTAATTTTATCCGATATAACCCGTGAATAACCAACTTGTGTTCCCTCCTTCGTGAATGCTCCAACAACTAAAGTGGAATTATCTGCTCCCTGCTTTACCTCATCAATGCCAATGCCTTCGCTCCAATATGCATCTTTGAGCATTGCAGTGATCTTAGCAAAATCCATCTTTTTAATGTCATCAACTATTTTAAATTTTGAATCTAAAATTACTTTCATATAAAGTGCCTTGTTTCTTTTAGGTAGCATAGCCGGAAAATTTGTCAAGAATTTATTAATGTTGGTGGTTTGTGGTTATACTTGAAACTGCTGTGTTTATGTGATAGTCCACTGCGACATGTAACAAAAGGCGATGCTTTGCGGCTTGGCCGCTAAATTTTTTAGATACAGGAGCAATAAATGGATTACAAAAAAAGTTTGAATCTTCCCCAAACTGATTTTCCGATGAAGGCGAATCTGGCCCAAAGAGAACCGGAGATGCTTAAAAATTGGGAAGAGATGGGCATTTATAAAAAAATCAGAAAAACTGCCAAAGGAAAAAAGCCGTTTATCCTGCACGACGGACCTCCTTATGCCAACGGCAATATTCATTTGGGAACGGCGCTCAATAAAATCCTTAAAGACATCGTAATCAAGGCTAAAAATATGACGGGCTTTGACGGCGTTTATGTGCCGGGCTGGGATTGCCACGGCCTGCCTATTGAGCATCAGGTGGATAAAGAATTAGGCAATAAAAAACTCACTATGTCACAGGCCGAAAAGCGTCGCGCCTGCCGTGTTTATGCCGAAAGATATGTCGGCATCCAAAGGGAGCAATTTAAAAGACTGGGCGTTTTTGGCGAATGGGATAATCCCTATTTGACCATGGCCTATCCTTATGAGGCGGCAACCATTGCCGAATTCGGTAAACTTTATTTAAACGGCAGCGTTTACAAAGGTAAAAAGCCCGTTTACTGGTGTGCTTCCTGCAAAACAGCGCTGGCCGAAGCGGAGGTGGAATATGCCGACCACAAAACGCCATCAATCTATGTCAAATTTGCCGTTACTTCCGATATCGGTAAGGTTTTGCCTGACTCTTAAAGGTCAAAAAGTAAGCGTTGTCATTTGGACTACTACCCCGTGGACGATTCCCGCTAACCTGGCGATTGCCCTAAAAGAAGATTTTATTTACGTTGCGGTGAAAGTGAATAATGAAGTGCTGATTCTGGCCAAAGACCTGCTCGATTATTGTCTGGATGCTTTCGGCTATAAGAATAAAAATTATGAAATTCTGGATGAATTCAAAGGCGCGGTTCTGGAAGGCCAGAATTGCGTTCATCCGCTGGTGAAAAGAGATAGCGTTTTAATTCTGGCGCCTTTTGTGACGCTCGAAGCCGGTACCGGCTGTGTGCATATCGCCCCCGGCCACGGTCAGGAAGACTATGAAATCGGTCTTAAATATGGTTTGGAAAATTACGCTCCGGTGGATGATAATGGAAAATTCACCGACGATGTTGAACACTTTGCCGGTCAGTTTGTTTTTGACTGCCAATGATAACGTCATCAAAAAATTAAAAGAAGTTGGCGCATTACTCGGACATTTTCCCATGGAGCATTCCTATCCGCATTGCTGGCGCTGCAAGAATCCCATCATTTTCCGTTCCACCGAGCAGTGGTTTATCTCCATGGAGAAAAATGATTTGCGCAAAAAAGCGCTGGCCTGCATCGATCAGGTTCAATGGATTCCCTCGTGGGGGCATGACCGCATTTACGGCATGGTGGAAAACCGCCCCGATTGGTGTATCTCGCGCCAGAGATTGTGGGGCGTTCCCATTACAGTATTCTATTGCGGCAAATGTAAAGGGGAAGTGTTGACGAAAAAGATGCTCGATCATCTGGTGAAACTAGTCGAAACCGGCGGCGCCGATATCTGGTTTGAAAAAGAAGCTCAAAGACTTGATGCCCAAAGGTACAACCTGCCCGCATTGTAAAAGCTCTGAATTTACCAAAGAAACAAATATTCTGGATGTATGGTTTGATTCGGGAGTGACTCACGCGGCCGTTTTGGAAACGAGAAAAGATTTGCACTCACCTGCGGATATGTATCTGGAAGGTTCCGATCAGCATCGCGGCTGGTTCCATTCTTCGCTTCTGGAATCTGTGGGGACAAGAGGACGGGCGCCATACATAAGCGTTCTCACACATGGATTTGTCGTGGACGGCGAAGGCAAGAAAATGTCCAAGTCGGTGGGCAACATCATCGAAGCTGGAGAAGTTATTGATAAGTACGGCGCGGAAATCCTGCGGCTCTGGGTGGCGGCGGAAGACTATACGGATGATATCCGAATTTCCGATGAAATTCTCAAGCGTCTGGTGGAAGCCTATCGTCGGATTCGCAATACCGGCCGGTTTATTCTGGGCAATCTTTATGATTTCAATATCAACTCGGCAATGGTTGACTACAAACAGATGGAGGAAATGGACAAGTGGGCGCTTAACCGTCTGCAGGAAGTAATTAAGCGCGTAACGGAAGCTTACGAGCATCATCAGTTCCACGTTGTTTTCTATACCCTTTACAATTATTGCACGGTGGATTTGAGCGCTCTGTATCTTGATGTTTTAAAAGACAGGCTCTATACAAATAAGGCCTCATCTAGCGCGCGGCGTTCCGGCCAGACTGCGATGTTCACAATTTTAAAGGCGATGATGCAGCTTTTAGCGCCGATCCTTACCTTTACCGCAGAAGAAATATGGGCGGCGCTGCCTTCCTGGAAAGACAAAGAAGCCAGCATCCACATGACGCAGTTTCCGGAAGCAAACACAAAGCATGTCAATGCCGAATTAGGGGAACGCTGGAAGGTGATGATTGATGCCAAGGCGGAAATTGCCAAAGCAGTGGAACAGGCCAGAAAAGAAAAGATAATCGGCCATTCCTTGGATGCCCGTATCAGCATCGCGGCGCCGGAGAAAATGCGCGGCTTATTTAAAGAACATTTGGAAGATTTGCGTGCCTTGTTGATCGTTTCTCAATTGCAACTGGTGGATGAAAAAGAAATCGGTAATCCCTACAAGAGCGAAGAAATTAAAGGATTAACTATTGGCGTGGAAAAAGCTCGTGGAGACAAATGCGAGCGCTGCTGGATTTATTCCGAATCAGTAGGCGCTGACAAACAAAATCCATCTGTTTGCGACCGCTGCCTAATTAACTTGTAAGTTTATCTTCGGGAGATCTTTTGTGAGAAAAAATATAGTTTTGTTCATTTTTGGCGCGATTGCTGTCATTGTATTGGATCAAATAACAAAAGCCGTTATTACTGAAAAGTTATTTATGTATGGCTCACATAAGGTGATTGATGGTTTTTTTAGCCTTGTTTATGTAATGAATCCCGGCGCGGCTTTTGGTTTCCTGGCCGGAGCACCGGAAATATTCCGTTATCTTTTCTTTATTAGCATCACTGTTTTGGCTATTTTGCTGATCATTTATTATATTTTAAAAAGTAAGTCGCAAGATGTGCTTATCGTGATATCTCTTTCTCTAATCTTTGGCGGAGCTGTGGGCAATCTTATTGACCGGATACGCTTCGGCGCGGTTGTAGATTTTCTTGATTTTTATATCGGTACCTGGCATTGGCCGGCATTCAATGCCGCCGATTCGGCTATATCCATCGGCGCCGTGTTAATGATTTGGGAAATGCTGGTGAGCCGCAAAAAAACAAGTTCGTCATAATTTTCCTTCTATAGTGTCTAGAGATGAGATAAAAAAACATGAAGATATATTTGATTATTAGGATTTTTTTCTCCCGTCATCTCACGCCGACCAGAATCTTTGTTTCTAGCTTTGCTGCATTTATCATCTTAGGCGCGCTGTCCTTGTGGCTTCCTTTTTCCGCCGGTAAAAATAGTTTGCGTTTTGTTGACGCGCTTTTTACTTCGACATCGGCTGTATGCGTCACTGGTCTTACCGTATTGGACGTTGGTGCAGATTTATCCCTTATCGGCCAGATTATTACGATGATTCTTTTTCAGGTGGGCGGATTGGGGATCATCACCTTTTCCATCGTTCTTTTCGCTTTGATGGGAAAAGGTATTTCTTTTAAAGGACGTGAAATATGTCAGACGACATTTTTGCACACACCTAGACGAGACTTCTATTTAATTGTTAAAAAAGTTTTGCTCTATACTTTTGTTATTGAGGCAATAGGCACAGTTTTTTTGTTTTGGAGGTTTGCGCATGATTTCTCTCCTATCCCCGCTTTTTACCGGGCTATTTATCATGCTATATCCGCTTTTAATAATTGCGGATACTCTCTTTTTGCGGATAATTTAATGCTTTATCAAAGTGATTTAATCATTAATGTTACAATAATGGCATTAATTGTTTTAGGTGGTATAGGGTTTATTGTTCAATATGAGGTGCTGGCGAAACTACGTGGTTTAGAGAAAAAGCTTTCTGTTCACACCAAAATTGTTTTGGCGGCTACGGTTTGTTTGATTATCATCGGCGCGGTTTGTTTTTTCTTCATGGAAATGAATAATGTTCTAAAAAATTTGGATTTTAAAACATCCATCCTAGCGTCATTTTTTCAATCAATAACACCGCGAACTGCCGGCTTCAATACAGTTGATATTGGTTCTCTGACTAACTCTACAATCCTTATGATTATCATTTTAATGTTTATCGGCGCCTCGCCCGGATCGACCGGCGGAGGAATTAAAACCACAAGTTTTACTTTGCTCCTGCTATTGATATTTAATCGCATCAGGGGAAATGAAAATGTAAATATTGCCAATCGGACAATACCGGAAGAGACAATAGAAAAAACTGTTTCCATTGTTTTTGCTTCGGCCTTCTCAATTTGTCTGATCACTTCCATTCTTTTACTTTTCAGCGGCGGCGATGCTACGCCTCTGGCCACACGTCATAGATTCGTAGAATATTTGTTTGAAACCGTTTCCGCTTTCGGCACGGTGGGCCTGTCTATGGGAGTTACGCCCCAACTCAACGACATTCAGAAATTCGCAATAATCTTTATGATGTTTGCCGGGCGCGTAGGTCCTCTGACGCTGGCTTTTGCTTTGTATTCATCGAGAAAAAAAGGTATAACTTACGCCGAAGAGGCGGTAATGGTTGGTTGATGTTTTGTAAAAAAATAGATATTTACTAACTAAATTGCCGGAACTGAACAATAGTTTGGGGAGGGAGTAATGAAAAGAGTTGTCGTCATCGGGTTGGGAATATTTGGTTCCAATATTGCGCGGGATTTGTTTGAAAATGGTTTTGATGTCATCGCCATTGATAAAAACAAAGAAGCCATCCAAAAAATTAAGAATTATTCCACTAAAGCGATATTAGCCGACGGTACCGATAAAGAAGTAATGGATGAAATCGGTATGCATGAAGATGATATTGCTATTATTTCCTTCGGAGAAGATCTTGCCTCCAGCACATTGATTACTTTGCATTTGAAGCAATTGAAAATTAAAAATATAATCGTCAAGGCGCCTAATGAGGAGCATAAAATGATTCTGGAGAAGGTTGGCGCGACAGATGTCATTATTCCGGAAATGGATGTGGCCAAGAAGGTTGCCAAGAGCATCATTTCTCCTAACGTTATGGATTATATACCTCTTTCCGAGGATTACATGATCTTGGAAATGGCGCCGCCCAATAGTTTTTTGGGTAAAACAATTGCCGAACTGCAATTGCGCGGCAAATACAACATTGAAGTTATCGCTGTGCGCGATGTTGTTTCCGGCAATATCCATATGGTGCCGCAGGCGGATTTTATTATTAAAGACGGCGAAGTTCTTATCGTCATCGGCAAAGAAGCAGATATTCGAAAAATTAAGTGATAAGGCGATATGTAAATAGTGTTAATTCTATTATGAAATATACTAACTTAGGCAAAACAAATTTGAAGGTCTCGGAAGTAGGCTTTGGCGGGATTCCGATAATCCGGTTGAAGACCGATGAGGCTATAAAAATTTTACGCCATGCTTATGATAAAGGAATCATGTTTTATGATACAGCCAACATGTACCGGGATAGCGAGTCCAAAATCGGTCAGGCTCTTTCATCTGTCCGCGACAAAATAGTTATTGCGACAAAAACAATTCTCCGTGATTCAGCAGGTTTACGTAAGCATCTTGAACAAAGCCTCAAAATGTTAAAGACTGATTACATTGATTTGTATCAATTTCATCAGGTGGCCAATGATGAAGAATGGGGTAAAATTACAAAAAGCAGCGGAGCTTTGAGTGAAGCCGATAAAGCAAAGAAAGAAGGCAAAATTAGATTTTTAGGTGTTACATCGCACAATTTGCAGATGGCGGTTAAACTGGTCAAAACCGGATTATTCGATACGATTCAATTTCCCTTCAATTTTATTGAACCGGAAGCTAAAGACGAACTGCATGGTTATTCGCGCAAAAAGGGGATAGGGATAATCGCCATGAAACCCTTTGCGGGCGGGGTAATTGATAATGCCGCACTGGCGTTTAAATACTTACGGCAATTTCCCGATGCAATACCCATTCCCGGATTTGATTCGGTGCAATCTGTGGATGAAATCGTCTCTATTTATGATCACCAAAATGAAATCACGGATGAGGACTGGGAAAACATGGATAAATACCGGCAGGAATTAGGCCGTAAATTCTGCCGCCGTTGCGAGTATTGCCAACCCTGTCCGAATGGCGTGATAATTACTTCGGCGATGGGCTATCCGATTGTAGCCAGCCGCATGTCCCCTGAAGTTTCGGTCGAATTTTTGAAAATTCCTATGCAATCTATAGAAAAATGCACGGAGTGCGGAGTTTGCATTGAAAGATGCCCGTACGAATTGCCTATTCCGGAGTTACTCAAAAAGAATTACGATTTATTCGAGGCGCATCGCGCACAAATAGGAACAAAATAATAGGCGAGGATCAATAAAAAATCCCCGAAAGGAAGCCCCTCGGGGATTTTTATCTTTAAACAACATCAATCTCTTAGAATCTAAGAGTCAGCCTGTTGATGACTAGGAAGTCATCGCGGACTGTACTGTTTAGCGCATTACCCTTGAAGTATTCGCCGGCGAATAAGTAACCCACACCCAGCATGTACTCCAGGTTATTGGTGATTTTGTAAGTTCCGGTGACATCAACTTCATAACCGTATACGCCGGAACCATAACCGGTTGGTTTCTGATCGGCGGTTGCATAGGAGAGGGAAGCCATAATATCTAAATCCGCAATAGGTCTAACACCACCTCGGCCTTGGAAGAACCAGGCATTGGTCATAGGACCACTATTGGTAGAGGTGCCCTGGCCGGCAAGTGCGCCAATCCAGTAGGTGCGATCATAGTAGTTGAATAGAATCAAACAGGGATTCCAATCACGGCCGCCATTTAGAGTGCCGCCTTCCTGTTTGTCGGCAGTTGTGGGATCATCACCCGATACATAAGCAAAAGTGCCGCCGAAATAGACTGGGCCGAAAGTGGCGGTAGCGTCAATAAAGGCAGCCAGGTTTGACAGTTGAATGTCTGTGCCTAGAGTGGCGTTATCATATTGTCTTGCGTTACCCGTGGCGTAGTTAAGTTCCGCCTGTATAGTCCACCGGGCCGATATTGGCAATAGCATAAGGCGTAAAAAGGAAGTAATTCATTTTATAGTTGCTTGCTGGTCTGGTATCGGCATAGCGGTAGTAAGTGGCTTTTATGCCTGCCAGGCCGTTTTTACAATTGTAAACTCCTTCAAGACCATATTTATCCTGATCTCCGTCCGTGAATGTTGTAGTAGTATTAACGGCCGAGTAGCTATTGTCTTTGACTTTTGTTATATCGGCACTAATTATTACCGGGCCGATAGGATAAGCATATTTTATCCGGCCTGCAGGGACATAACTGTTGCCGAAAATGGTTCCCGTGCTTCCATCATTCATATAACCGATCTGGAACAAACCGATGGGCGAAGCATATGAAATGTAAGCCCAGTCAAAAGCGATGTTCTCATTTTCCGCCCGTGTTCCTGCTGAATCGACAGCATTGGTTGTTACCAGAGGCACGCTAGATCTTGAGCCGCCCCACATTCTTTCCAAGGCATCAAAACGGGTAACTAAGGTAAGACCGGGAGAAACAACAAAATCGGTTCTGACCCTTAACCGCTGAAAGTAGAATGCGGTGCTGATGCCATCAGTTCCGCTGTCTTTCCTCAGATTGGTTTTATCCAGGTAGATACCTGCCGCATAAAACTCGCCGCTGAATTTTATATCGACCGCATAGGCCGATATACTGAAGGCCATAACCAGCCCCAGCGACAACAAAATTAACCAAAATCTCTTCATTTTTTTTCCTCCTAATTTTTGATTTTTTCCTTAAAAATAGGCATTTGTTTTTAAGGAATTGCATTTATCTTTATGTAATACCGCAGGCAATATACACGCCGTGTATTACAAATTGATGACGAACTAGTTAAACTATAAAAAAATAAAAATCTCATAACTGATGTCTAATTATATTATTTCTCCCGTGATTTCTTATTAGAACGACAATGAACTAACATTTTAAAAGTATTCTGTAAACAATTATTTGGATAAATAAGTAATAAATTGTAAGAAATTATGATTTATTGAATTTATAAGTAACTAATGAAACTTAGTGACTATGGAGACGTCTCTTGAATAGATCTATATAAATATTTAAATAATTCAATTATATAGAAACAGATGAGGGTTTTGTTCGTTAATATATCGAGTTTTTTGACTGATAGATTATAGTCAAATGAATGCAATCTAATGTTCGTGTTTGTTTAGTGTTGAAGTACAGATGACTTCTTTACTTAGATGATGGAATAAAACTTTATAAAAAATAATTATTCATTTATCAGATAGGGCGGTTGTTGTTAAACACCTCCTGTTTGGAAGTATCCACAATCGACGGAGCAACAAATTATCTTTACATCTTTGAATCTTTTAATTTGTTCAATTGCTCTTTGTATCTCTCAGCCTCAGCCTTCGCCAACTCGATTTCTTCCTTAGCTTTTTCCAATTTTGCTTCCTGGCTCTGGCGTTCTTCGCTGATTTTATCCTGTATTTCGTCGATGCCCACATAGACAGCCAAAGCCCCTCCCAAAAGCAAAAAAATCGGAAATGCTCCTTTAACTATGGTCATGAAGTCCGACCACCAAAATATTAAGCTGATCAATCCTAAAACGGCGGAAATGATTCCTCCAATGAGCAAAGACATATGTAAACCTCCTGCAGATGTAAAAATTAATAAAAAAAAATAGATCACATTTTATTCGTTTTTTCTACCACGAAAAGAATGCTTAGGCAAGTTGGAAATAGATGATTGTTAAGGGTAAAAATATTTCTTGATTTAAAGCAGTTCATCATTTAAATATTATAAATTTAATAAAGATATTAGGAATTAAATGATTGAACCTAATTTTGCCAAAGGGGATGGTTTAATCCCCACGATTGTTCAAGATGCTGAAACTAAAGAAGTTCTTATGCTGGCATACATGAACCGTCAATCATGGGAGGCTACTCTGCAAACAGGTAAAGCCACTTACTGGAGCAGGTCACGACAATCCCTTTGGTTAAAAGGGGAAACATCAGGACATTTTCAGTTAATCAAGGCTGTTTTTATTGATTGCGATAATGATACAATTTTATTGCAGGTAAAACAATTAGGTGAAGCGGCCTGCCATACTGGTTATAAATCCTGTTTTTACCGGAAGCTGGAGCGGCAATGATTTTGTTGTCGTCGGGGAAAAAATTTTTAATCCGAAGGAAGTATATAAATGAAAGTTTTAAAATTAGGGATTCCCAAGGGAGTCTCTGGAAGAAAATACCATAGATTTATTTAAAAAGGCCGGCTGGCGCATTACCTATGACAGCCGCAGCTATTTTCCCGATATCGATGATCCGGAAATTTCGTGCACACTGGTTCGGGCGCAGGAAATATCGCGTTATATTGAAGATGGCACCCTGGATTTGGGCTTGACGGGAATAGACTGGATTATGGAAAATTCATCGGATGTTGTTACTGTGCAGGACTTGATTTACTCGAAGGTTTCAACACGGCAGGCACGCTGGGTGCTTGTCGTTCGCGAAGATTCACCTTATCAAAAAATTGACGATATGGAAGGTAAAAAAATATCGACGGAGTTGGTTAATTTTACAAAAAAATACTTTGCCCAGAAGAAATATCAATGTTCATGTTGAATTTTCCTGGGGGGCGACTGAAGCCAAAGTAGTGGAAGGCCTGGTAGATGCCGTTGTGGAAGTTACAGAAACCGGCTCTACGATCAAGGCCAATAAACTGCGGATTATTCACGAACTAATGAAGACCAACACGCAGTTGATTGCCAATCGTGCTTCCTGGAACGATTCCTGGAAGCGCAAGAAAATTGAGCAAATCAGAACAATGCTTACCGGTTCATTGCAAGCAATGGGTAAAGTTGGATTGAAACTGAATGTTTCCAAAGAAAATTTAAAGAGGGTTATGTCATTGCTTCCTTCACTCAAATCACCCACAATTTCCAGTTTGTCTTCGCAGGAATGGTTTGCAGTAGAATCCATTGTGGATGCAAAAAGCATGAGGGATCTAATCCCTGTGCTTCTGGAAGCGGGGGCGCAGGGTATAATAGAGTATCCTTTAAACAAAGTTGTTTAAGTATTGAGGCGATTATGGCCAGAAGCGCAAAAATTATCCGCAAAACAACGGAAACTGATATACAACTGGAAATCAGTCTGGATAAAGGTGGCGGAAGCAAGATTGCCACGACCATCCCTTTTCTTGACCATATGCTGGAACTTTTTGCGCGTCATGGGTTTTTTAAGCTTATTGTCAAAAGCAAGGGAGACACTCAAATTGATGACCATCATTTGGTAGAAGATTTAGGCATTTGTCTGGGACAGGCCGTGAGGACAAGCACTGGGTAAAAAGACGGGCATTAATCGTTACGGTTCGGCCTCTGTACCGATGGATGAATGTTTATGCCGTGTGGATTTGGATATTTCCGGTCGGCCGTATCTGATTTACAATATTAAATATGAACGCAGAAAAATAGGCGGATTTGATCCGGCTTTGGTTAAAGAATTTTTTAAGGCGTTTACCGATCACAGCGGCATAACTTTACACATCAACCTGGTTTATGGCAGTAATAGTCACCATATTATTGAAGCGGTATTCAAGGCTTTTGCCCGAGCCTTGAGAAAAGCCGTAACTTTAAACAAAAATATAAAAGGAGTCCTTTCTACCAAGGGAAGTCTTTAAAAAAAGTGAGGTAAAAAATTGCTCAATTATTTTTGGAAAAAAATTAGTTGTATTGCCGGATTTGTTTTGGTTGCTCTTTTGATTTTATCGCTTACAACTCAAGCTGCGGAAGAAAACGCGGGAAGCGTCAAAGCTCCGGTGCGAATCGGCGTCATTTCTTTCCAACCCTTAATCCCGGAGGAAGGACTAGGAAATACAGTCATTTGCCCACTTTGCAGCACGGGTTACTCCAGCGGAAGAATATTAAAGGGAGCAGAAAAGATAGTCGAAGATGTCTTTGTTGAAAAATTGCATGAGTTAAAAGAAATAGAAATAATTCCTCCTGATAAGGTGCAGAGTGTCTATAAAAGAATTTCTTCGGAATCGCTCAAGAAGCCTTTATTGGATATTTTGAAAAAAGTCGGCAGTGAATTAGGAGCGGATATCTTAGCGCTGGGTTATATTTACCGTTATACCGAAAGAGTGGGATATGACTACTCTTCGGAACATCCGGCTTCTGTAGCTTTTGAGATTTATATGATTAAACCAATTGACGGCAGCACAATTTGGCGGGGGATTTTTGATAAAACGCAAAAATCGCTTATGGAAGATTTATTCCAAATATCTTCGTTTTATAAAGGTGGCGGTAAGTGGCTTACCGCACAACAACTGTCGAAACAAGGCATGGATGAAATTTTTGAGACATTTCCCGGCTTTGTACGTTAAAAATTACCATTCAGGCGATAATTGCTTTTTCTTCTCGGAATCTCTCCGACTGTGATTTCGAACTTTTTTCCGCTAGGGAGTGTTTATTTGGTCATTATTCCGGCAATTGATATCAAAGATGGTAAATGTGTACGGCTGGCTCAGGGTGATTTTGACCGCGTTACACTTTATGCGGACAATCCGGTAGAAATGGCGCTCACTTGGGCACAAAAAGGCGCCGAGTTGATTCATGTAGTTGATCTCGATGGTTCTGTAGCAGGGTTACCCCGTAATGCGGAAATTATTTTGGAAATCGTTAAAAAAATTAGCATTCCAATTCAGGTTGGCGGCGGCATAAGGGACATGGAGACAATTGAGTTTTACTTAAAAAATGGTGTCTCCAGCGTTATCCTGGGTACAGCAGCGCTGCAAAATGAAAAAATAGTCCGAGATGCAGTGAAAGCATTTCCCGGAAAAATAATTTTAGGCATTGATGCTTTGGAGGGTAATGTGGCCATTCGCGGCTGGACACAAAAGACCAGTCAAAATGCAGTTGAGCTTGCTCGGCGTTATGAAAATTGTGGCTTAAAAGCGATTGTTTATACTGATATCAAGCGTGACGGTATGGAGACAGGCGTAAATATTGAGGCAACTAAAACATTGGCTGCAGCAATAAATATACCGGTGATTGCTTCCGGCGGTGTGGCGACTATTAATGATGTGGAAAAACTTCTGGCAATTGAAGATTGCGGAATTTATGGAGTAATTATTGGCCGTGCTCTTTATACGGGTGCGATTTCTTTGGAAGACGCGATTAGAGTAGGCAAGAAGCCTCTTAATTAGAATGGCGGAGGTGATATTTATGTCCGATTGCATCTTTTGTAAAATTGTCAAAGGTAAAATTCCCTGCACCAAAATTTATGAAGACGATCAAAGTTCTGGCTTTTGATGATATTCATCCGATGGCGCCGGTGCATGTTATCATCATTCCTAAAAAACACATTTCTACTCTGATGGACATTGATACAAAAAGCATCAGATGTTACCAATAATTTAATTAACGCCGCTCAAAAAGTGGCGCAGATTAAGGGAATTGCCGCCAGAGGTTTTCGCACAGTCATTAACTGCAATGCTGAAGGCGGGCAAGTGGTGTTTCATTTACACATGCATCGTTCTTGGAGGCAGGAAACTTCAAGATCAATTAGGTTAAATTAAGAAAAGGTGAATAATATGGATATAAATGCCAAATTAAATGAAGAAATGGTTGTTGCCGCCAAAGCCAAGGACAAAATCCGGCTTTCAGCCATTCGTATGTTGAAAACAGCGCTGCATAATAAGGAAATTGATTTGATGCGGCCGTTAAACGAAAGTGAAATCCTGCAGATTCTTTCCGCGATAGTCAAGCAAAGAAAGGATTCCATTGAACAGTTTGCCAAAGGCGGAAGAAATGATCTTGGTGGAAAAAGAAGAGGCGGAATTGAAAGTTGTGCAGGAATTTATGCCGGCGCAAATGTCTGATGAAGAAGTAGAAACTATAATCAAAAAAGCGATAGCAGAAGCCGGCGCTGTTTCCGTCAAAGATATGGGAAAAGTAATGAAAATATTGATGCCGCAGCTGACCGGAAAGGCTGATGGTAAAATGGTGGGCGAAAAAGTTAAAGCGTTTTTATCTCAATAAAGGGTTAGAAGATAGACAGATTTAAATTCCGGATAGGTAAAATACTCAGTGCGTTTTGATGACAATAAGATTGAAGAAATCAAAAGCAGGGTAGATATTGTCGAGCTGGCTTCCGAATACCTTACTTTAAAAAAAGCAGGGCGGAATTTTATCGGTCTATGCCCTTTTCATCAGGAAAAAACGCCATCTTTTACTGTCAATCGTGAGAAACAAATATTTTATTGTTTTGGCTGCGGTGAGGGCGGCAATGTCATTACTTTTCTGATGAAAATTGCCAATAAAACTTTTCCGGAAGCAATTAAAGATTTAGCGGAAAAAACAGGAGTTGTATTACCGCCAACGTTTAATCACGGTAAAGAAGGCCGGGAAAAAGATTCACTGCGGGAGAGCATTACTAATTTAAATTTAAGAGCGGCGCAGCAATTTACTCGCAATCTCTTTTCTCCGTCAGGCAAAGACGCCCGTGAATATTTAGCAAAATAGAGGTATTACTGAGGAAACTATCAAACAATTCCGGTTGGGCTATGCTCCGGATACACTGGCGCTCTTTGACAGATTACATTGAAGGCAGCGGCTTATCCCTGAAATTAGCCGAGCAGGCGGGTTTGGTTATTGCCGGTAAAGAAGGAGGTTTCTACGACCGGTTTCGCGGTCGGCTGATTTTTCCCATTGAAAATATTTTTGGCGAAATAGTGGCTTTTGGCGGCAGAATTTTGGAAAAAGGCGAACCGAAATATCTGAATTCACCGGAATCGCCGGTTTATATCAAGGGGAAAATTCTATATGGTTTGAATAAGACAAAAGAGGAAATCCGCAAGAAGGGTTTTGCTCTTATTGTCGAAGGCTATTTTGATTTGATTTCTCTATGGAATGCAGGTATTGGCAATGTCGTTGCCACTTTAGGGACGGCATTGACCAGAGAGCATCTCGAACTTTTACGGCGTTATACTCTGGAAGTCGTCGCTCTTTTTGATCCGGATGAAGCAGGGATAAAAGCCCTTGACCGCAGCCTGGAATTATTTTTAAGCATGGGAATGCGGGCGCGGGCTTTGATTTTGCCGGAGGGATGCGATCCTGATGATTATGTAAAAAAATACGGCAAAGATAAACTTGATGAACTTATTGCTCATGCTCCGGCAATAAGTGATTACTATATTGATAATGTTTTAGGCAGCGGAAAGACTTTTGAAGATAAACGGGATATGGTTAAAACCGCCATGGAATTTATCAATAAGATTAGCGATAAAATAGAAAAGAATCTTTTTATTAAACGTATAGCGGAAAAAATGGGCATTAATCAGGAACTGCTGATAAAAGAAGATCTATAAAAATGAAATGCAGATAAAACCGAAAAGTGGCAGACAGAAAAGCAACAACTTGATATCAATAATGATCCTGTGGAAGTGCATTTGATTCAGGCTGTCTGCTGGAGTATCCGCAAAAAACGACTCAGGTGGAAAGTGAAAATATATTGGATTTTTTTCTGCAGCCGGAGCTGAAGAATTCTGGGAGAAAAAATTGTTGAAGCCTATAAACTGCTTGGTTTTGTTGATATTAACGTAATCTTATCTGCAGATGAAGATAAACCTTTGCGCGAAAAGATATATAAATTAAGGATGGAAGCGCCGTCGACACGATGATAAAATGGTGGAAAAAATATTTGCCGATAATATCAGGCAGATCAAAGAGAAAATGGTATAAGGAACAGCACCGTCAAATTAAATTAAAACTTGGGCAAGGCTCAGGAAAACGGCGATGAAGAGCTTCTAAATAAGCTTCTTGCGAAAAAGAAAAGTTGCTGACTAAAGAAAAAGAATTACATTAAATCAATAAGACAAATAAAAAATTTTGGGGAGATGCCAAATGGCTAAAGAACTGCAATCCGATGAATTTAAAAAATTACTTTCACTGGGTGAAGAAAAAGGATTTTTAACTTACGATGATGTCAACGATATGTTGCCGCCGGATATAACTTCTTCGGATCAGATTGATGATATTATTATGCTTTTTGGAGAAAAGAATATTGATATCATTGATACCGAACAAGGTGAAAAGCTAGTGGTGAAAAAGCCGGCGGAAGATGTTGTGCCTGCTAAATTTCCGGAGACATTGGCGCTGGTGCCCAGCGCGGGAAAAACTGGAGATCCGGTGAAAATGTATTTGCGCGAAATGGGATTGGTCTCTCTTTTGAGTCGTGAAGGGGAAGTGGAAATAGCGAAAAAAATAGAAGAAGGCGCACGCGAAACTATGTCGGCTATTTTTCGGCTATCCGTTTCGATTAAAGAAGTTCTCAATCTTGGCGATAAGCTGCAAACTGGAGAAATTCGAATCAAAAACGTTGTCGATAATATTGAAGATGAAGAAGGTTTTGTTGAAGAGGATGAACACACAGAAAGAGTTCTAAAGCTGATTTCCAGGATTAAACTTTTCAATGATAGAAATAACGTTTTGCTCGTTAAACTCAAATCCAAGACTATGCGTAGTAAGAAGCGTGAATTGTTAAACGCCGAGTTGGAAAAAAACACCAAGAATATAATTACGCTTTGTCGGAAGATTCGTTTCAGTAAAAAACAAATTTATCGATTTGTTTCCCGTCTGCGGCACTATACCGAGGAGATAGAAAAAGCAGAAAAAGTTATTGCTCAATATAAAAAGGAAACCAGATTAACCCTTGCGCAACTGGAAAAAGCATGGGCGAAAATGAAAAAATCAAAGGCTAGATGAAAAACGAGTGGCCAAAGAAAATCGTGTTTCCATTGATCTGCTCAAAAGAAGCAAGGTCGCAATAAACGAAGCGCACAAAAAGATAAAGCAAATTGTGCGAGAAGTGGGAATATCGACAGCAACTTTAAAAACTGTTGTTAAATCAATTGAAGAAGGCGAACTCAAAGCGGAGATAGCTCAAAGAAAACTTGTCGAGGCAAATTTACGTCTCGTCGTAAGTATCGCCAAGAAATACACCAATCGCGGCTTACAGTTTCTGGATTTGATTCAGGAAGGCAATATCGGTCTGATGAAGGCTGTGGATAAATTTGAGTATCAACGCGGTTATAAATTTTCTACTTATGCGACATGGTGGATCAGGCAGGCGATCACCCGCGCTATTGCCGATCAAGCCCGGACAATAAGAATTCCTGTCCACATGATTGAAACAATCAATAAACTGATTCGCACTTCCCGCTATCTGGTGCAGGAATTGGGTCGTGAACCTACTCCTGAAGAAATTGCCAATAAAATGGAATATCCGTTGGAAAAAGTAAGAAAGGTATTAAAAATTGCCAAGGAGCCGATTTCTCTGGAAACTCCTATAGGCGAGGAAGAGGACAGTCATTTAGGCGATTTTATCGAAGACAAAAAAATCATGTCTCCTTCGGAAGCGACGATCAATATGGATCTGGCGGATCAAACAAGAAAAATATTGTCAACACTGACTCCTCGTGAAGAAAAAGTTTTGCGAATGCGTTTTGGCATCAGCGATAGGTTAAGTTCTTTGTCGGAAGAAGAGAAAGTGCTAGCGGATTTAATGGAAACATTGATAGAAGAACCCGAAGTTATTGAAGCTTCGGCGTTAAAAAAAGTTAAGAGCAAACCACGAAAGCGTGCCGTCAAAATAGTATTGACAAGCTATATATTTGGGTATATCAAGGCAAGCCCTGTGATATACATTAAATAAGTAAATGGCGGGCCCATAGCTCAATTGGTAGAGCCACCGGCTCATAACCGGTAGGTCCCTGGTTCGATCCCAGGTGGGCCCACCAAACAAACTATGGAAGAAAAACGATGATAAGAGCAGAAATAATTTTAAGCAAAGGAAGCACAAACTTGATAAGATGTAATGTTATAACTACCGTGAAGAAACAAACAATGTCATCATTTCACGGTACACATGGTAAGGCAATAAGCCGTTATGTTTAAAAATGCACCCCTAAAAGGTGCATTTTTTTTATCCTAATAAAAAGAAGGAGAAGATTATTGAAAGGGAATTTATTATTGTTAATTGAGCTTCAGGAATGTGATTCGCAATTGGTTATACTGCTGTCCAAGAAAAAAAATCTGCCGGAAAAGATGGATAAGCTCGATACAGAATTCTTAGCATTTAAAGAATGAAATCGAACAAAACAAAAAAAAGTATGATGAGCTTAAATCTCTTCACACGGATAATGAAAAAGAGATTAAAAAACTCAATGAAAATGCCACCAAAGCTAAGGAAAGGCTTCTGGAAGTTAAGAACAATAAGGAATACCAGGCTATGCTTAAAGAGATTGAGGTTGCCGAATCATCGTGTGGCGATGTTGAAACTGAAATAATTTCTATACTGGAGGAGTTGGATAAGGTATCACTTTTAGCGAAAAAAGATGAGGAATCTTTGAACCAACAAAAGAAAAAATATGAAGAAGAAAAGAAGAAGAATTGAAGCGGATCTAAACACGATAGATGAAGATTTTGTGAATTGGGAGCAAAAGCGTAACGATTTGAGAAAAAAAATTCCTGACGATCTTTTAGCGAAATATGAAAAAATCAAAAACAGAAATAACGGCGTTGGTGTAATTTCCGTTTGGAAAGCAGATATGCAACGGCTGTCATATGAATATTCCACCGCAACTTTATAATGAACTGCAAAAGTCGTTGGAGTTAATTAACTGCCCCAATTGCAATCGAATAATTTATTTCCAAAACAGAGAAAAACCGGCCTAGAAATTATGGGTGAAAAAAATTACAGGCTGTATAGTGATGGCGCCTGCCGCGGCAATCCCGGTATTGGCGGCGCCGGCGCTGTTATAACAGATGCCGGGGGAATGTTGTCTGGGAAGGTAAAGAATTCCTCGGCCATTGCACCAATAATATTGCTGAATACAAAGCGCTGATTTTAGGTTTAAAAGGAGCGTTGGCTCAAGGGTATAGTAATTTGGAAGTTTATTTGGATTCAGAGCTTCTGGCCAGGCAAATTAACGGTTCCTACCGCGTGAAAAACGAAAATTTAAAAAATTTAATGGCGGAAATCCGTAACCTGCTTTCATCCTTGGAAGCGGTTCAAATCAAGCATGTTTTACGTCGCCATAACGAGCAAGCTGACAAATTGGCGAATCTGGCGATTGATGATCATTAAATTACTAAATGTAAGCCCATTGAATATCGTGCTCATGGTTTCTCCGTCCTTTTATCCGCAGCGTATCTAGCAATATTATAATTCCTGTGAAGATCACTTGAAAGAAATTAAAATCAAGTGTAAAATATATTTTTGGCCGGAGAAGATCAGATCATCGCCGGTGGGACTTTGTCTGCCGGAGGAAAGTTCGAGCGCCACAGGGCAGGATGGTCGCTAATGGCGACTATGGGTGTCCCTAACGGAAGTACCACAGAAAATATACCGCCTGCCGAATGGCAGGTAAGGGTGAAAAGGCGAGGTAAGAGCTCACTGTCTTCTAGCGACAGGAAAGGCATAGTAAACCCCATCCGGAACAAGACCAAACGGGAGAACGTTTGAGGGCGGTCTGCCCGATGTTCTCTTCGGAGTGAACCTATTGCATGAAGGAAAAATGAAAAGGCTAATCAGCAGTTGTCTTAAACTGCAAGTTTATTTAAAATTGTTCTTGATTAAATTATTTATAAAAATTAGTATAAACTTTAATTATACATAAATATAATCTTGCTCACGGTTGTGTACAACAACTTGCAAGAGTTTGCTTTGTTAAAGACTATTGTCATTAATAAGAAAAGGAGATCAAAATGAAGAATTTCCCTTTCATCCATTTAATTGCGCTGGTTGTTGGCGGCATTGCTCTTTTCATTATAAAAAGAAAATATCAGAAGTTACGGATCATTGAATTAATAATAATATTCATCCTCTACTTTATATTAGTAGCCCTCTTTACAGACCCGGTGCTAAACCTGGTAAGAAAGCTTATTAGTCTATTACAGTTACAGTAACATTCGCACGTGTAATCCGATAAAATGAAAACAGGTGCGTCGTGCCTGCATAAAACAGCCATTTTTTATTTCTTTCTCTATCTTCAACTAAGAACTCTTTTATTTTTCCGATTTTTATACCCTTTAAACGAAATCTTATTCCACCTTTCGTTCATTGGCTTTAATATTTCATTTAAAGGAATGGGTAAAAAGGCAGGGTTTTGATGGGGAAATATAAAGGGAAGATACTGGTATTATGTTGTTATTTCTTGTAATACAATGATAGATAAGGCTTATTGTAAATTTGGCATGATAATTCCATCAACATGAGTCAAACATACTTGCCAAAGAAGGGGAGGAGAAGGAAGAATAGACCATGCCGGAACCAAAACAGAAGGCAAACCGTGAACAGTTAGTCAAGGTCGGCGAGATATTGATGTTATCGGCCTGGGGATTTGCGATGGTTATATCTTCTTTCTTATTCCTCTATGTCGGTTACATTGTGGATGAAATCCTGGGAACCACACCGAACTTCATGCTGGCTTCTTTCTTTCTGGCAATCTGTCTCTGCATCTGGAGGCTTTATCAGGAAGCCTGGAAAAAAAGAAAGGATGTATAACCAACCACTGCTCTAAACAGACATAATCTGTTTTATATGGTAAACCCCTTAAGGCCAAAACATTAAGGAGGTTTTTGTTTAGTAATTATAAAATGCCAACAATTTATTCTAGAGAGTCTTTATTATTTTTGGCTTTTGATCAGCATATAACTTAGAACATATCTTGAAAGAAAAATCAATTAAGTGTAAGTTTAATATTCAGGCCGGAGAAGATCAGATGATCGCCGGTTCGTCTTTGGCGGACCGGAGGAAAGTCCGAGCTCCACAGGGCAGGATGGTCGCTAACGGCGACTGGGGGCGACCCTAAGGAAAGTGCCACAGAAAACATACCGCCCGGCGTATGCGCGGGTAAGGGTGAAAAGGCGAGGTAAGAGCTCACCGCTTTCCTGGCGACAGGAAAGGCATGGTAAACCCCATCCGGAGCAAGACCAAATAGGAGAACGTTTAAGGGCTGCCCGCTCAATGTTCTCGGGTAGTGTCGCTAGAGGCAGCAGGCAACTGTTGTCCCAGATGAATGATCATCACCGCGCGGAGGGTAACCTAAACGCGGGACAGAACTCGGCTTACGATCTTCTCTTGAGCCTTTTAATTCACATTCGCTGATTTTATACTTAGACAAATGCTTACAAAAAAACAAAAACTGAGTAAAAAAAGGCCGAATCTAAATTCGGCCTTTTTTTTATTTATCATCATCTTCGTCGTCATCGTCGAAGGTAAGCGGATTTTCTGACCCTTCCGGCACTGCTGCATTAAGCGAGCGATAAATACCGCGAACAAGCAACCACATAATCAGGAAAAGAATAATCATCGAGACAATAAGAATAAAGATGATGGTTGCCGTCCATGCTTTTGCTTCTTTGTCAATATTTTTCGAAACTTTTATTACAGCTTCATTGTATTTATCGACGTCCAATCCCATACCGATCCAGCCAAAACCTGCGGGCTGAGGGATATTTGATGCGTAAAACTTGATTGGCGCGTACGCTACACATTTCGTATGGCCGGCAAATTTATATATTGTGATTCCGGAATTACCGGACGCTGCATCTTTAGCAATGATCGGCAATTGGGGATCCATAAAGCCCAACTGGAACAGGTTCAATGGTTCTCTACCTTGGGTAACCATTTCTGCTGCGTTCTGAGCCGAAAGAGTTGTAACAATCATTCCGTTACGGTTGAGACCGACAATATTATAATCATTAGGATGGGAAATGACAAAACCGCGGTTATCCACCATATAAGCATAATTGCCGGTAGAAGCATCTGTTTCAAATACCTGTTCCGTCTGCGTAGGGATAATTTGATCGGTTAATCTGCCCAGATGACGATAATCCAAGGCCAACGTAATTACACCAGCGAAACCGTCTTTGTCAAATATCGGTGTCGCAAATCGGACAACTCCAGAAAATCTGGCACCCTTATCAAAAGCATCTTTTGTTATGTACCATCCTGTAACCGGAGAAACATATACATCACCTTTGTTTAGTACCTGTGTTTTTGCAAAGTAATTTTCGGATTTGTAAGTGGTATTTGCCGGAATACTTACATTACTTAATTTATTGGCTGACACTGCCTTACCATCGGCGATTTTAATAAGCTCGTTGCCTGTTTTGTCTATCAAAGACATCTCTTTATATAGAGGGGCTAATACTTGTCGGATCTTCGTTCCCTCTTTGATCCAGATCGGCTTTTTGTTTTCCAGAACAAACTGTTTATATACGCTTGCTGTTGCGGGAATAATTGTTGCTATTTGTAAGTCTTTTTTACGTTCCATGAGGAAGCTGGCAACTTCATTTGCTGTATTTATGGCTCTGGCTTTTATCTCTTCCTGAGATTTTTTATCGACAACATCAACTGCTCTCTCTTTTGCAGTAACCCCCAGCTTAAACATGCCGTTGGCAATTAAGAATGCCATTAGTGATAAGGGGATTACGATAAGCAGGAAGAATACGCCTCCTATAGTAAAAAACTGCTTATTTTTTTTAGTTTCTGACATTATAATTTCCCCCTAACCTTTGTTGATTTCTTAGTTAACTTGTCAAGGATTAACCCAAAAAATAACGCATGTAGGGGTTAGCAAAGAGAAGCACAAGAGCAATAACCAAGGCATAAATAGCAATAGATTCGGCCATAGCCATACCAACCAGCATGGTCATCATGATCTTTCCTTGGACGCCGGGATTTCTTCCTACAGCGTTACATGCAGCGTTAGCGGCCGATCCAATACCAAGAGCTGCACCAACGGCTCCCACTCCAATAGAAAAGGCTGCGGCTATCATCGCGCCTACGGCAAAAATAGCTTTTGTATAAGATTCACCTACCGGTATTACTTCTGCAGCAAAAACAATCGGACTCGATACAAGCAGAACTATTATTGAAGTGAATGCTGTTAGAAGTTTTTTACTAAATTTGTGTAACATTATTTTTCTCCTTTCCCGTTAATATTATATTAATAATCTGCCTCTGTCAATAACATAAATTAGATGCTATGAAAAGAGGAAATCATCTTATTTTGGATTGACTGTAAATGTTTGCACGATATGTGCCATTGTCTTGAAAGGGATAAACCACCAACAGGAAATTACTTTCATCATCTTGTAACGGCTATAAGGAATACTTATCTAATATATTGAGATTGTTTTATTTAAGTCATATCTGCTCAATGATATTTAAGAATAAGAATATTTGATAATAATATTTTTGTGAAGCTGAAAAATAAGTTCACTATGGTCCCAATTTAAAGTTTTGTTAAATCATCGAACATAAAACATTCAAATTAGGCTAAAATAGTGGACAAGCTTTTTAATAATTTTCTGCAGGCTTCATTTATCCGAAGAGGGGGTATAATACTTTTTTATATTTATATTGAAATTTTATCTTGAGGCCGTTAATATCAAATATATTATCTTCGTGGAGCTTTTTAAATGCCATAATTTTATATTAAAGGATTGTTATGCAGGAAATTTTAACCGCTGTTACATACCCTATAGTATGGCTTATTTGCTCTTATGTTTTAAAAATTGAAAACGGCTTGGCGAAACTTCTTATTTCACTTACGGCGGCTATCTTAGTTTATGTCTTGATAGGTATAATGCGTTCCTCAGAAGAAAATAAAGGGAATAAAAAAAAGGAATGATATTATTAGTAATTTTGTAAAAATTCATCCGCAGATTTGGTGCTTTTTTCTGAGCAGCCCGGTATCTGAACATTTAAGGCTTTGTATAAAACAGTTATTGTTGAGGATATAAATGCGCATTTGGTTTGCCAGTGTAACTGTAATTATCTTGATCACACTGCTCGCTTTAACAGTTAACCATGCCCGGGAAAAGGATATGGTTGAGCTCTTTGGCCGCCAGCAGCTTGCCTATGCTCAAAGCACAGCTGCAAGAATGGCTGATATATTCACGCAAGTGGAAAAAAACATGGCGTTACTTTCCCGCTTTGATCATCAAGATAGTATGCCTTTGGAAAGGATTAATGATGATTATAAAATTATTTACTCCGGTTGGGAAAATACAGTCAATGCTGTTGTCCTGTTAGATAAAGAAGGAAAGATAAAACGCGTTTTTCCGAAAAGCGCTTTTCCGGTTGTAAACATTACAGGGCATTTTAAAGCTCTGAAGCAGAAACAAAAACAATATGTAAGTTTAGCATTGGCAGAAAAATCACGTTCGTCCAGAATGAAGCAAAAAACGGACTGGCAGTTAATTGTCGGTTATCCCCTTTGGCGCCAGGAAAATATTTTTTCCGGGGCTTGGATAGTATCTCTATCTCTGGCTGCAATAATTGAGGGTTATGAAAAGCAAACAAAAGATAATGGATTGGGTGATCTTTGGCTAGTAGATGAACAAGGCAGCTTTATTATTCATCCTGATTCTGCTTTTATCGGAAAAAACATCAATAATTTAGTAAAAAATATAAATGGATCTGAAATCGATTTTTCCTCAGAACAGGGAAATTATATGGATTCATTAGTGAAGCAAAATGCTAACAAAGAGAAAAGAAGTATTATTGCTTATTATCCTTTACAAGCCGGTGGAAAAAAATGGTTTGTATTAGTTGCATCGCCGTACAGTAATGTCATTCTGCCTGTGCGCAAAACATTTGCTTACACTCTTTTCAGCGCTATTTTACTGATTCTTGTAGTAGTTGTTGCCAGCATGTCTTTCGCCTTCAAAGAAGGTAAAAGGTTACGTATGAAAGAAGAGCAAAAAAGATTAAAAGAACGGGAAGATTGGCAGGAGAAACTTTTGAGGGAAAAGAAAACTATTGACGGTATTATTGAAGGCTCGCCGATCCCCAGCTTTTGTTATCAACAAAGCACACGAAGTCATTCTATGGAATCGTGCTTGTATGGAGCTTACCGGTTACTCGACCGCAGATATGGTTGGTACAGATAAACATTACATCCCTTTCTATTCAGTGAAAAGGCCGGTTATTGCCGATTTGATCATCGATAACGATATTGAAGGTTTGAATCAATATTATGGCACAAAAAAGGTAAAAAAATCGGAAAAAGTATTGGATGCCTATGAAGCAACCGATTATTTTGAAAATCTCGGTGGTCACAGCCGATTCTTGTATTTTCTGGCAGCTCCTATTTACGATGAAAAAGGAGAAATTATAGCGGCAATTGAAACATTGCAGGATGTTTCGCGTGATGAAGAATTGACCAGAAGTTTACGCGAATATGCCGAAACGCTGCAAAATGAATTAACCGAGAATATTGAACTGAGAAGAGAAATTGAAGAACTTTACAATTATTTACAGTCAATAGTAAAAAGTTTGCCGGATAAAATTTATGAAATGGATGAAAACGGCATTGTCAATTATATGAGCCGCGGTTTAAAGAAAGACGGTGGAATATCATCCCGTGAATTTAAAGGCAATACATTTTTTGGAGTTTGTTGCGCCCGCAGATAGGGATTTTGTCTTGTCTATGTGGGAACAAGCTAAAAAAGGTATTTATAAGCCATATGAAATTGAAACCACGGCTAAGGACGGCCGAAAATTAAATCTATTGGTAACTACGTCTCCCGTCATCGGAACTAATCGCTATATAGTGGTTCAACGCGATATTACTGAATTTAAAAATTTGGAAAAAAAGCTCTACGAAAGTCAGAAAGCTGGCGGCTCTGGGACAACTGTCGGCAGGCATTGCTCATGAAGTTCGTAATCCTCTTTCTTCGATTAAAATGAGTTTGCAGATATTGGGAAAACGGATGAATCCTGAAGGCAACGATCTGAAGAGATTTAAAATCGCCGAAAAAGAAGTGGAGCATTTGGAGATGCTGGTCAATAATGTTTTGGTTTTTGCCAAACCGGTGGAACCGAAAAAAGTGCCCGCCGATTTGGCCAAAGTTCTGGATCATGCTATTGCCATGGCGGAAAAAGGAATTGCCGATAAACAAATTGAGTTGCAAACAGAATTTGGCGACATTCCTCCCGTGACGGTTGATGCGGCGATGATGGCCGATGCATTTTTAAATGTTATTCGTAACGCCGTCGAAGCAGTCGAAGGAACGCGGCAATATTATTGTTTCGCTGCGCTATGCTGATGAAACTCATCAGTCGGTAGTCGTGGAAATTAAGGATGACGGATGCGGAATCGATGAGGAAGATATGCCGCATATATTTAATCCTTTCTTTACGGTGAAAAAATATGGTACAGGTTTAGGACTTTCTCAGGTAAAGAAAATAATTGATCTTCATCAGGGGACTATTGATATTTTCAGTGAAAAAGATGAAGGGACAAAAGTGCTTATGTTACTTGCCGCTGTGACGAAAGGCAGCGTTCCAAGAATTAATCCACCTGTGAATAATTAATCCGCCGATGAATGGTAAGACTGTATATTATGCCGAGTATTCTTGTTATTGATGATGATGCTTCGATTCGCGGAGACCCTGGATTTGTATCTAACGGAAGAAGGATACAAGGTAGAAACCGCTGAAACCGGCACGGATGGTCTGAATAAATACGTGCAGGAACGCTGCGGATGTAGTCATTCTGGATATCCGGCTGCCGGATGTTGACGGATTTTCCGTTCTGGAAGATCTGAAGGAAGAAAATGAAAATGTTAAAGTCATCATGATCACCGCTTTTCATGATATGGAAACGACGATCAACGCCATGAAAAGCGGAGCTTTCGATTATATTCACAAACCGGTCAATGTCGATGAACTGGATATGGCGATAAAAAAAGCGCTGAAATCTCTGGAAATGGAAAAAAAGATTGACGGACTTTTAATGGAACCTTCACGCAGTTTCCGGGTCGGCGATATTATCGGCACCGGCAATGAAATGCGGGAAATATTTAAAACAATCGGCACTGTTTCGCAAAGCCGGACAACCGTGCTGATTCAAGGAGAAAGCGGCACGGGCAAAGAATTAATCGCCAAAGTCATTCATCATAATACGTCGCCCGATGAACCGTTTATTGCCGTCAATTGTTCAGCAATTGTCGAGACACTGCTTGGAATCGGAATTATTCGGTCATGAAAAAGGTTCATTTACCGGCGCAATTGCCCGCAAGCTGGGCAAGTTTGAATTGGCGCGTTACGGCACGGTCTTTCTGGATGAAATCAGTGAAATGTCCGTCAATTTACAGGCAAAACTATTGCGTGTTTTGCAGGAAATGGAATTCGACAGGGTAGGGGGTAAAGATAAGGTCAAGGTTAACGCCCGGATTATGGCCGCGACCAATAAGGATTTAAAGACCTTGGTCAAAGAAGGAAAATTTCGCGATGATTTGTATTATCGCTTGAATATTGTATCGATTAATATTCCGCCGCTGCGCACACGCCATCAGGATATTCCGCCGTTGATTGATTATTTGCTGGCAAAAATTAATTTGGATTTGCACAAAAAAGTTATCGGCGTTTCCGACGAAATGATGGAAATATTCATGAATTATAATTGGCCGGGCAATATTCGCGAATTGGAAAATTTATTGGTCCGGGCCTGTGTTGTGGCTAAAGGCCAGGTTTTGGGCAGTGAATGATTTTCCGGAATTGGGTAAGGATGAGACCGCTAAAGTTGCAGGCTGACGAATCGACGGATATATTTATATCAACCGAGCCGGGTAAACTTTTAACTTTGGATGAAGTGGAAGAGCGCTACATAAGAAAAATAATTAAAGAAACGGATAAAAATAAAGGGGAAATTTGTGAAATATTGGGAATTTCCCGGCCTACCTTCGAACGGAAGCTGGAAAAATATGGGATTACCTTTGAGCGGGAATAGCAGGGCTGTTGAAAAACGGCCATCTGCTTCGTTTCCCTCACCCTTCGCGTCGTTGCGACGTATGCAGAAAATACGTCTCACTCCTCAGTGATCGGGGGCCTTGCATCTGACCATTTTTGAACAGCCCCGGAATAGTTAGTTTTCATTGACCACATAGCCCTATATTATTTAGGAGTTGGAATGAAAACTGATATTTCAAGACCTAATCACACTTCTTTATGCAACAGAAATTTTAAGGAGGGCGGCATGAAGAAAAAAATATTGTTATTCGTATTCCTAATAATGCCAGCATTCCCTTATGCGATATTTGCAGACGGGCTTGTATTGGTAAAGGGTAAGGATGTCCCAGTGTGTGAAGCGCATTACAAAAATCTGAAGGCAATGGATCCACGTTATGTTGAGGGTATGGTATGTGAACGAGACAAATATTACCCAGAGCAAAATGGGATCACAAGGCCGAAATGGGAAGAGATGGATTTAAAAGAAAATATGGAATTAGTAAAAAAAATAAAGAAGTTTTTAGATGAAGGAGATCAATTCACAAAAAGAAAAATGTATGATGATGAAAAAGAATATGAAAGTTATTTAGAGCTTATATTGCGCATAGGCGATGCAATGTACTTCACAAACGTGGATATCAATAACGATGGCAAGCCAGAAAAAATAATTCTCTATAATGATGCCCGTTGCATGTATACGCATGTTTATGCAAGATCGCTTCTTGTATGGGACGAAGATGAAAAATTAATAGATGTTAAAGAAACAGAGCCACTTTTACAGAATCCGTTCCCCAGAGATATTAAAGCAAAAGCAGTAAATCATCTTTATCAGATTTATGATTTGTTTCTTTACAAAAACACGACATATTTTGACAGGTGGAATATCCGTGACTGGACATTGAGCGTTTATATCCAATCGGAAGGTAAAACAAAGGAAGTTTGTAATTATAAATATAAAAGAATGAAGAATAAGGGAGGGAAACAATGAAAACCGAAACTTTACATCCCGTAGCTGACTATATTCAGGAGTTGTTCAATTTTACAGTGGGCACAGAAGGTTTTGCAGGTGGGTTGCCATATTTTGATACAGCAAAGCCGAGAAAAGCTACTATTGGTTATGGATTTAATATAGAAGAACCGAACTATTTACTTCTTGTTCTTGAACAATTAGGAATAGTCAATGACACGATGGCGACCGCCGAAATAAATGCCAGGCGAAGTGTGTTTACAATAGCGATAAATAATACTCCACATTCAGGAAACAGGACAGCAATCTAATATTTTAAAACATGAAAATTACTAGTGCGGAATTTATAAAAAGCGCGGTCTGGCCGCCTCAGTATCCACCGGCGACGTTGCCGGAAATCGCTTTTGTCGGGCGCTCCAATGTCGGCAAATCATCTTTGATCAACACGCTTGTCGGGCGCAAAAATCTGGCCAAGACGAGCGACACTCCCGGTCGGACTCAGTTGATTAATTTTTTTTCCATTAACGAAAGCATGTTATTTGTTGATTTACCGGGATATGGCTTTGCCAAAGTTTCTCAGTCCGTTAAGAAAAACTGGGGAGAAATGGTGGAAGCTTATCTAAAAGAGCGGCAAAGCCTTGCTCTGGTAGTTTTTATTTTGGATGTCAGGCGTGATCCCAGCAGCGATGATTTGTCTTTACGTGACTGGTTGGAAAATTACCGCATACCTTATTTATATATTTTGACCAAGACCGATAAATTATCCAACAATCAGGCGATTGCCCGTAAGCGCGCTATCGAAAAAAATCTGCAAGTATCATCCGAAAAAAAGCCCATTCTTTTTTCAGCAAAAACACAAAAGGGTAAAAGCGATATCTGGCAGTTCATTGAAGATCATTTAAGTTCACTTCCTTAAAAGTGTTCAAATTCGTTTAAAACAATAATTAAGAAAATATGAACAACCAAATTCTTTATTCATCAAAATACCAAATGATAAATACGGATAAGGAGTGGATTTCAGGAAAACTCGCTGTTCGTCCGACCGCATCCAAGGTCGGACGAACAGAGCCGCATCATTTTTAAACTAAACCCGTGGTTGTAAGAAAGCACGAAGAGCGTTGTCGGCCGGAGTTTTTCGGGAAGAAATGGAAAGCGACCATCACTATTATGCTCACCGTTTGAATTATTATGGCGATTATGACTGGAGAAAATAGTTCCGCTTGCCTGATCATCATTCATGCAAATCAGCACGATACCGAACTAGGGGTAATATATACCCGAAGTAGGGGTATCATGCCCCGCCACTCCATAAAACATGATGTAGTATTTCAAATACTGCCATTATATCCAATATATAATCTTGGTATTAAAATTGCTTATTATCAGAAAACAATATCAAGAATCATCAGTAGGTAAGGAGGTACAGCTATGGGAGATGCTTGTGGCAATATTTATCAGCTTCGACCGGTTTCTATTATCAGAACTTTGCCACAAATCAAAGATCACAGATTATTCCAGTTGAAGTTGGAAGATGGAACAACGTGGGAAAATTTTGGCCATCAACCGGGACAGTTTATTGAAGTCTCCATCTTCGGCAAGGGAGAGGCACCCATCAGCATATCTTCACCGCCAACTAGACCTGATACTCTCGAAATTTGTGTCAGACGCGCGGGCAAAGTAACTGACGCCCTTTTTGAGATGGGCAAAGGTTCTACCTTCCATATCCGTGGGCCATACGGAAGAGGATTCCCCGTAGAGCATCTCAAGGGTCACAAATTGCTTCTTATCGCCGGTGGTCTAGGACTCGCCCCCCTGCGTTCGCTTCTGCTCTATTCCTTGGACAAGAGGAATGATTTTGACGATATCATCCTGATGTACGGCACAAATAATCCCGAAAACGTCCTTTTCAAATATGAACTGCTGAGCTTTTTTGACCGTGATGACATCAATTATCACTACAGCGTGGACAGAGACGATGAAGGCATCTGGAAACAATATGTAGGAGTGGTGACCGGTTTGTTCGACCGCGCCGTTCTTTCTCCCAGTGAAACCCATGCCGTGATGTGCGGGCCCCCGATCATGTATCGTTTTGTTTTGCAGAAGCTCCTGAGTCTGGGATTTCCCCAAGAGCATATCTTTATGTCTTTGGAGAGAATGATGAAATGCGGCGTCGGCAAATGTGGTCACTGCGCTTTTGGAGATAAGTATTGCTGTATTGATGGACCCGTTTTTCCCTATACGGAGATCGAAAAGATTAAGGAGGCAATCTGATCATGAGAAGGACGCGAACCGTATGCCCATTTTGCGGGTGTGGATGCAGCTTCTATCTTTTGTCTGAGGGAGACAGAGTGACAGGTATAGAGCCGAGCCCCTCAAACCCGGTAAATAAGGGGATGTTATGTGTAAAGGGTTGGAACGCCCACGAATTTATTCACTCTCCGGAAAGGCTGACCAAGCCGCTGATAAGGAAGCACGGAGAGCTTGTTGAAAGTACCTGGGATGAGGCACTGAAGGTTGTTGCGCAGAGGCTCCTGGATATAAAGAAACAATTCGGCCCCCGCGCTCTGGCTTTTCTAAGTTCTGCCAAAGTAACAAATGAGGAAAACTATCTTTTTATGAAAATGGCGCGGGCGGCATTTGGTACAAACAATGTCGATCACTGTGCGAGGCTTTGACACAGCGCCACCGTGGTCGGTCTGGCCGCGACATTCGGTTCCGGAGCTATGACAAACTCGATTAACGAATTCGACGATGCTGACCTGTTTCTAGTGACAGGGTCAAACACAACGGCACAACATCCATTGATCGGATCGCGCATCATCAATGCTGTAAAAAGAGGAGCACAATTGCTGCTTATTGACCCCAGAGAAATACAGCTGGCTGAGTTTGCCGATTTACATCTAAGGCAGAATATCGGTACGGACGTTGCCGTACTAAACGGGATCATGAACGTCATTATCGAAGAAGGTCTCTACGACAAGGAATTCGTCGAAACAAGGACGGAAGGATTTGATCAATTGAAGGAGGTTGTCAGCCAATATCCGCCGCGGGTTGTGGAAAAAATTTCCGGTATCAATAGCCGCGATCTTAAGAAGGCGGCTCTCATGTACGCCAAAGCGGATAAAGCGATGCTTGTCTATGCCATGGGCATCACCCAGCATACTACTGGCGTCGACAATGTAAAAACCTGCGCAAATCTGGCCATGCTGACCGGTAATTTGGGCAGACCTTCGACAGGGGTCAATCCGCTACGCGGACAAAATAATGTCCAGGGTGCCTGCGACATGGGCGCGTTGCCGAACGTGTACAGTGGTTATCAACCGGTGACGGATGCGGCTGTAAAAAAGAAATTTGAGGACGCCTGGGGTGTGCAAACACTTGACGATAAGGCCGGGCTGACCATCACCGATATGATGACGGCGGCCCAAAAAGGAGAGATAAAAGCTCTCTATGTTATGGGAGAAAACCCCTTAATGAGCGATCCCAATACATCTCACATCGAGCAAGCCCTTTCCAGCCTTGAGTTTCTCGTAGTTCAGGATATCTTTCTTTCGGAAACGGCAATGAAAGCCGATGTCGTCCTTCCTGCCGCATCGTTTGCCGAGAAAGATGGCACTTACACCAACACGGAAAGGCGGGTTCAGATATCAGGAAAGGCAGTATCTTCTCCCGGGCTCGCCCGGCCTGATTGGGAAATCATATGTGAACTTAGCACGCTTGCCGGATACCCGATGCAATACGGATCGCCAGCTGATGTGTTGAAGGAGATCAATGCTTTGACACCCTCCTATGCAGGCATTACCAATGAGCGATTGAAACGTGGCCATGGACTCCAGTGGCCCTGCATCAATGAGGAGCACCCGGGCACATCCTTCCTGCATAAGGACAGATTTAGCAAGGGCAAGGGGACATTTATGCCATGTGATTTCAAGCCCGTTGCAGAAATGCCCGATGAAGAGTACGACTTTATGCTCACAACAGGCCGTATCTATTATCAGTACCACACAGGCACCATGACCCGTCGCACCAGCATCCTGGATAGAGAGGCGCCGTGCGCTCTGGTCGAAATCAATACTGAGGATGCAAGGAAGCTGGGCATAAAAAATAATGACATGGTTGAACTGACTTCACGCAGGGGTACTATAAAATTAAAGGCGGAGATTACAAAAAGAGTTCCGCAAAACGTTGTATTTGCCACATTCCATTTTCACGAATCACCCGTGAACATGTTGACCAATTCGGCATATGATCCCATTGCAAAAATTCCCGAATATAAAGGGTGTGCTGTAAAAGTCAGGAGATGCGCATGAAAACACTGGCAAAAAAAGACCTCATAAAGGCAATTAATATCTGGGCTCAAAAACACGATGTCCTATCCCCGACCAAAACTACAAATGGCGACTGTATATTCGATACATTCCAGGAAAAAACATTTACACTCGACTATAAAAAGCCTCCGCTTTCACCAAAAGCTGTGTTTTTTCCCCACTCGGAGGTGACCTTTAAGGTTGATAAAAATGAATACCGGGAAGTCGTATCGGCAAAAAAGATGCTGATATTTGGATTACGTGCCTGCGACATGATGGGAATTCTTCAAGCCTCAAGTTTTATGTCTCGTGATCGGAAGGATGTTTATTATAATGCCAAACGGGATGTGGGTACGACAATCGTCATGGCTTGTCCCGGTCCGCAGAATGAAACTTGTTTCTGTACCACGACACGCAGCGGCCCTATCGCACAAAAAGGTTTCGATTTGCAGTTCTACGATGCGGGGGACGCCTTTCTGGTTGAAATAGGTACTCCCAGGGGCAAGGAATTGTTATCGCTCATACCCCTTTCCGAAGTAGATGACTCTCTGGCGAAGAAGCAAATAGAGGAATTCAAACAAAAGGCAGTCCGGAATATACCTGAAGTGAAATCGGTTGTTAAAGCTATGAACAAACTCAAAGATAAAAGCGCCGATGAAAAAATCTGGGATAGTTTCGGTCAAAAGTGCATAACCTGCGGCGGTTGCGCCTTTGTGTGCCCCACATGCACTTGCTTTAATGTCTATGATCATCAGTCGTCTCCGGGAAACGGCCTTCGCGCACGGACATGGGATGCTTGTCTTTACGGCGGGTTTACCCGCGAGGCATCAGGCCATAATCCCAGAACCAGCCAGGCTTTGAGGCTCAAAAGGCGTCACGAGCACAAACTTCTTGACTTCAACAGCATTGATATTCAGGGAAGCTTATGCGGTTGTGTCGGTTGCGGACGCTGTTCCGATTACTGCCCTGTGCATATAGGAACGCTGGAGGTCGTGAAGGCAATCGCTGAATGATATAATTGCTTGGTAACTAATTTAAATGTCGGAGGGTATAATGTCTGAGAAAAAAAAGATACTGATAATTGATGACGATAAAGACTATGGAGAGGCGCTCAAGATTGTTCTGGAAAATAACGGCTTTAAGGTTAATCATGTTCTGAACGTTCAGGACGGCCGTAAAACCATAGAAGCAGACAGACCGGAATTGATCATACTGGACGTGATGATGGACAAGCACACGGATGGATTCGATTTATGCTACAATCTGAAGCACGATAAAAAGTACAAAAATATACCCATTCTGATGGTAACCGCCGTTACCGGCAAAACAGGGTTTAAATTTTCTCCGGAAACGGACGGCGAATATCTGCAGGCGGACGATTATGTGGCCAAGCCCATTCCCGCATCGGAACTTCTCTTAAGGGTGAAAAAACTGATTGGCTGAAACCCCGTATAACCCCACGCCCGGCTCCTTCAAAGAACGTTTGATAATATTATTTTATCCGTGTTAGTGTATAGGTAATTTCTATGAGCGGGCAGACGCAATGAAAATCGATTATCGTCGCATACAGCGGCTTTTTAGGTTAGACCTGCAAAGCCGTCTTGTGTTTGGATTTCTGATCGCCACATGCCTTACAGGCATCTTTGCCACCATTATCAGCATCTGGACGATTAACAGAAACACCATTGCAGAAGTACAGAACAGGGTGCGTATGGATATCAATACGGCCAAGTTGATCTATAATAATAAGCTCGAAAAAATTAATTCCCTTATTCAGTTCACCGCCGAAAGGTCCGATCTGCAGGAGCTTATCGGCACTAATAATATCTACAGCCTGTCCTATATGAAAGGACTCATTCGGAGAGGGACGGGAACACAGTCCGGGAATGACAATATTTCTCTCGACATGCTCACGCTTGTGGATGCCGGAGGTAAGGTATTGTACAGGGCGTCTAATCCGGCAGTCAACGGGGACAACCTCCTGAAAGATCCTGTCGTCAGGAATTGTATAGAGAAAAAGATCCCCCTCTCGTCTACCGAACTCATGTCCATTAAAGACATTTTAAGAGAAAACCCCGCACTTTCAGACCGGGTGAAAACGGATATTGTGAAAACGCCTTTGTCCGCCGATATCAGGGAAGATAGACTTTCGGAGGGCATGGTGATGAAAGGAGCGTATCCGGTAATCGATAGAAACACCAACATGTTGTTGGGTGTTTTGGTTGGAGGCGTTCTGATTAACAATGATAACGAAATAGTGGATAAGATAAAAGAGACCGTGTATCACGGTGAGAAATACAAAGGCCAGGAAATGGGGGTGGCCACGATATTTCAGGGAGGCGTGCGCATATCCACTAATGTCATGACAAAGGACAATGAAAGGGCTATTGGCACTATTCTTTCCAAAGAAGTTTATGATCGGGTCATCAAAGAAGGGAAGGACTGGGTGGGCAGAGCTTTCGTTGTAAAAGACTGGTATATTACCACTTATACCCCGATTTTTAACATGGATAAAAAGCTCATCGGCGTTCTTTACACGGGAATACTTGAAGCCAAATACCGGGACATACAATGGGAAATGATCTGGATAAACCTAGGAATAACAACTCTGGGAATGATCATCGCGTTTATCATTTCCCTTTACTTGGCCAACACCATTATCAAGAGAATACGAATACTGAAAAAGGCTACGGAAGCTATCGCCTCCGGCAACTTGGACTACAAGCTATCGCCTGATAGAATTTCGGGCTTCAACATGCTGGACGAAGCCTTCAATTATATGTCCCGATCTCTGAGAGACCGTAATGATCAATTGCAGAAGATGCATCAACAGCTCGCGAAAACCGAGAAATTAACCGCCCTCGGTGAGATGGCGGCGGGTGTTGCCCACGAAATCAACAATCCACTCGGCGGAATCCTTCTATACAGTAACATCGTCATGGAAGATATCCCGGAGGATAATCCCGCACGGGAAAACCTGCAGAAGATCATCTATCAGACGAACCGCTGTAAAGAAATCGTACAGAGTCTGCTGGATTTTGCGAGAACGCCGACAGGCGAAATGCTTCCCCAGCAGATAAACCAGATCATCAATACCTCTCTCAAACTGGTAAAGGACCAATCCATGTTTCACGGTATAGAAATTGAAGCCAAGCTTGCGGATAATCTTCCCGAAGTGATAGGCGATAGGTCAAGATTGGAAGAAGTATTTTTGAATCTTTTCATCAATGCGGCGGATGCCATGAAGGGTGGCGGAAAGCTGACCATTACCACCGGGCTGAGTACGAACAATCTCATTAGAATTTCTATATCAGACACGGGTAAGGGGATAGACAAAGAACACCTATCCCACATATTTGAACCATTCTTCACGACAAAGGAACCGGGTCAGGGAACAGGGCTGGGGCTTTCCATCGTGTACGGAATTATCCAAAAACACAACGGCACCATCGATGCGGAATGCAACCCAGGTACTGGAACGACCTTCACTATATCTTTACCCGCAAAGCTTTCTCTTGCACAATCCCATGAAATATCATAGCATTTTCCCCCGGAAATCAGTGTGCGATAACGGAATCGAAATGACGTGAAACCTGAAATGAATCTTGAGGTTCCGAATTATTGCGCTTAAGAGGTAAAGTGAAAGAAGCGGCAAAGAAACGCACTAAAATTCTTATTATTGACGATGAAGAATCCATCAGGGACGGATGTTGTCAGATACTTTCCCGGAAAGGCCATCATGTCGAGAGTACGGGAGAGGCTGTTCGCGGCCTGGAGATGGCGTTAAAGGATACCTATGATTTGATTCTGCTCGATATCAGAATGCCCAAAATGAACGGGATGAACATTCTGAAAAAACTCAAAGAGGAAAATAACGTTTCGGCGAAGATTATTATTATCACCGGATACGGGACCATACCGCTGGCTGTTGAGGCCATGCTCCATGGTGCTTTCAATTTTCTCACGAAGCCATACTCAGCGGCTGAACTCAGGGATGCAGTCAGCAATGCTCTAAAGACGGGTGAACTTTCTAACGGCGAAAAAGACCTTTCCGTGCTGATCGGGTCCAGCGAATATATGAAGGAACTTAAAGATTCGATCAGGCGAATTGCGCAGACTGAAAGTACCGTTCTCATTACAGGAGTAAGCGGCACGGGAAAAGAGCTGGTCGCGCGTACCATTCATCAATTAAGCAAACGCGCCGCAAGGCCATTCATCCCGGTTGATTGTTCTTCGCTCGCTGAAAGTCTGATGGAAAGTGAACTGTTTGGCCATGTTAAAGGGGCGTTCAGCGGTTCCACGGAATCGCGTGACGGCCGTTTCCAGATGGCGGACAAAGGAACTTTATTCCTCGATGAAATTTCCAATATCAGCCTCAATATTCAGGCAAAGTTATTGCGGGTCATTCAGGAGCAGGAAGTGCCGCGGGTCGGCAAATCATCACCCGAAAAGGTGGATGTCAGATTAATCGCCGCGACCAACAAGGATATCCGAGCTGAAATTGAAACGGGAAAATTCCGGGAAGATCTGTTTTATCGGCTTTCCGTTGTACCTTTGGATATAAAACCATTGAAGGAGCACAAGGCCGATATCCTGCCTATCGCCGAGCATTATCTCGATTTTTATCAGAAGAAATATAAAAGCAAAGTGCAGTGTCTGTCTGAAGAAGCAAAAAAATCTCTGCTGTCCTACAAATGGCCCGGAAACGTCAGAGAACTGAAAAACACGATCGAACGGCTATGCGTTTTGAGTGACCATGAAACAGTAAATTTATCCGATATCTTTTACTACGGTCAGGGTGAAGGAACAAAGGCGCCGGTAATTGATTCTTCATCAGGCAGGATAACCCTGGTTGATGTCGAAAAAGAACACATCGAAAAGGCCCTTAAACACTTTCATTATCAGATTAACAAAACGGCAAAATTCCTTGGTATCGACAGAAAGACCCTGAGAATAAAAATGCGTAACTACAATATAAAGGCAGAGCATTAATATAGGGGGTGTTTTGCCCCTTAAGGGAATTTTCGTAACCGCCTTTAATAAATATTATCAAATAAATCAATATGTTACAATCTGGCATTATCCTTGCTCTTATTTAAGGTACTAAAGTATTATGGAGGTGTTTGATCATGACGATTAAAAAGAAAATACTCCTAATAGATGATGACAAAGATTTCTTATTCGCCACAAAACTTATTTTGGAAAAAGGTGGTTACGAAGTATTTATGGCGGAGGATGGAAAAACCGGCGTGGAGATGTGGAAATCCATATCTCCGGACCTGGCTATCATCGATATGATGATGGAAACCTGGGGCGAGGGATTCTCGGTATTGAACAAAATCCGGGCAACCGATACGGGAAAGGATACTCCTCTTTTCATGTTGAGTGCTGTCGATCTTCAAGGTCCTTATAATTCCTTTGAACCGCCTCCGGAATTCCCCAAAGTCAATAAGGTATTGCAAAAGCCCATAAAAGCGGATGACCTTCTCAATTACATTGCTCGGGAACTGGGCAGCAAATAGCCATGACAAACAAGTCTGGAAAACATCTTATTCTTATCATCGATGATGAGGAAGCCCTTCGGGATGGGTGCAGACAGGTGTTGGAAAGGTGCGGCTACGCCGTACTTACTGCTGAGCAGGGCATCGAGGGTATCAAGCTGGCGCGGGAACACAAGCCTGATATAGCCTTTATTGATCTTAAGATGCCTAATATGTCGGGAATGGAGATTATGGAAATCCTTTCCCGGGACGTGCCCGATACTGTTCTGGTCATGATCACAGGATTCGCGAGCATTGTTTCAGCAGTGGAGGCCATGCAAAAAGGCGCTTACGACTATCTTCCCAAACCATTCAATCCCGATCAATTAAGAGCGCTAACAAAGCGGGGTTTAGACCACCGCAACCTCAAAATCGAAACAAGGAAGCTCAGAGAAGAAAAGGAACAGATGGAAAAGAACTTCATCACCTTTGTCAGCCACGAAATGCGCTCTCCGCTCGTTGTTATCCGGCAATACATCGAGGCACTGAAGGAAATAGCGGGAAACCGCTTCGATAAAGATGTCAAGGAAATCATCGAACGGTGCAGAAAACGCGTCCAGAGTCTTGAGGAAATGATCGAACACTGGCTGGACATCAATCGAATCGAGGAAGGAACCCTGGCACAACAAAAAGTCTCTTTAAGCCTGCCTTCCGTTATTGCCCGCAGCGTGGAGGAAATGACTCCTATCTGCCGGAAAAAAGGGATTTCTCTGGAAACAAATATTCCCAAAAAGTTACCCCAGATAATAGGAGATGAGGAAAGCCTGGTAAGGGTATTTACCAACATTATCGGCAACGCGACAAAATATACTCCCGAGGGCGGCAAAATAACCGTCACCGTTAAAAATGACGAATGTTACACTACCGCCAGCATAGCGGATACGGGAATTGGCATTCCCCCGGATAAACTCCCGTTAATTTTCGAGCCTTTTTTCCGGTGCAAAGGAAAAGATGAAAAAATCAGAGGTTCCGGCCTGGGATTGACTTTCTGCAAAAAAATAATGGAAGCCCACAATGGCGGGATCGAAGTTTCGTCAATGGAAGGAAAAGGAACTACGTTTGTGCTGACATTTCCCGCCTCGATAAATGCGGCACAAAAAGTATCCGGGCAAGCTCCTAAATCATCCATTTGAAGAATTTTGCATTTCAGGTATATTCGGGAAAAGCGGGCAGTTAATCTCTATGAAATACTACGATGAAGAAAGCTATCGTTTTCATAAAAAGGATGTTTTTGACAAATGCTTTTGTTGTGGTAACACTGCACCAAGATTGTTGATTGTCCGGCATATTGAAAGTAACATGATGGTTCACCTTTGTCCGGAATGCATGATAGAGCACACCGACGATTATCTTTTGGATAACACAAGACCGTGGCTCGGCCCCAAGGGAAATACGTAAATAGAACTGTAAAAAATCTCTCTCGGGGATGAATTATTTTGATACTTTGGCCTTGCATATCAACACCACCATTGAAAAATAGATAACAGCTATGGGGGTGATCAATGATGGCCGCAAAGATAAGGAGTCAGCCACACTCATGAATTATGACGAGATAGAATATTATTTATTTCATGAGGATGACACCCCGGACAGGTGTTTCCTCTGCTCGAAGGTCATGCCTCGGCCGATCGTCGTTCGGCATATAGAAACCATGAAGATGACCCATCTTTGTGAAGGCTGTTTTATCAATAACTTCTCTGACTACCTCCTCGATAATACCCGGCCTTGGCTCGATGGGGAGCATACCGGTTACGCAGGAGCCGAGCCGAGGCTTCGGCGCATCGTCGTTGCCATCAAGCAGGTGCCCGACACGACTCAGGTAAGGATAGATCCCGACACGGGCACCCTGATCCGGGAGGGCGTGCCTTTTATCATGAACCCCTTCGACACCCACGCCATCGAAGAGGCGCTCCGGATCAAGGACCTGTTCGGGTGTGCCGTAACTGTTCTCACCATGGGCCCCCCAAATTCCGTGGCGACCCTCCGCAAGTGTCTGGCCCTGGGTGCGGATGACGCCATCCTCGTCTCGGACCGGGCTTTCGGCGGAGCGGACACGTTGGCGACGAGCTTTGTATTGGCCGAGGCTATACGCAGGAGCGGACAGGAGCGGGGGCGTGTGGATTTGGTGATCTGTGGCAAGCAGACCATTGATGGCGACACGGCACAGGTAGGCCCCGGCATCGCTACACGCCTGGGATTGAGCCAGCTGACACTGGTGGATCGGATCCTGACGATCGATCCGCGAGGCCGCACCATCACTGTGCGCCGCAAACTGGAGGGTCGCAGAGAGGTTATCCGAGCCCCTCTCCCCTCATTGTTGACGGTAGTCCGCGAGATCAACCAACCCCGGTACTCATCAGTCACCCGCCGCATCGCTGCTGAAACTCCCAGCCTCGAAGTATGGGACAATACATTTCTGCAGCTTCCGGCCAACAAGATCGGCTTAAAGGGATCACCAACCAATGTCAAGCGCATCTTTGCGCCTGAGCGCCAGCCAGGCGAGATACTGGGTGATGGGGAGAGAGACCCGGAAGGCGCAGTACAGGAGCTAATCCGAAAACTCATCGAACGAGACCTGTTAGTGACATGACAAGGCGAAGGAGCGGGGCAGCCTCACGGACACATGGAGTCAAAGAAAATGGAAAAGGAACAAAAATCGATGGAACGGAAACTAAAGCGGCCACGTGGTAAGGCGCGACTGATCCAAGGCAAATGTATCGGTTGCGAGAGGTGTGAGCCCGGCTGTCCGGTGGAGGCCATTTCCGATTCCGTAACCGGCAAGCCGCTTATCGATATCGAGCGATGCACAGGTTGCCGCAAGTGTGTAAAGATCTGCCCCGTGGCTGCCCTCGAGATGTACTACACTGATGAGGAACTCGCGGTCATCGAAGAGCTTCGGAGTAAAGGAGAATGGAAGGAGCCGGTTGAGGCCAAACCAGCGGCTGCGGCAGACCAGAGCTACCAAGGGGTGTGGGTGTTTGTGGAACAGCAGGACGGCATTGCCGCCAGTGTGAGTTGGGAATTGTTGGGCGTGGGCAAGACCCTCGCGCGTGATCTGGAAGTAGACCTTTGCGCTTTCGTTCTCGGTGAAGGAGTGGAGCATCTCTCTCAGGAAGCCTTCTCTTACGGCGCAAAAAAAGTGTATCTGATCGATGACCCTGTTCTCAAGAACTACCGGACCGAACCTTATGCAATGAGCGTCGTGGACCTCGTTCGCAAGCATAAGCCGGAGGTAGTCTTGATGGGGGCTACCGGCTTGGGCCGGGATCTTGCCGGTGCCGTTGCCACTATACTGGAGACCGGCCTGACCGCTGACTGTACGCAATTGAATATTGACAAGGAACGGAGGCTTCTTGAACAAACCCGCCCCGCCTTCGGCGGAAACATTATGGCGACGATTCTTAATCAACATCGCCGACCTCAGATGGCCTCGGTTCGACCCCACGTGATGCGAAAGCCGGATCAGATCGATGGAGCAACGGGAGAAATCATCAGCGAACCGTTGAACATGGAGGAGCAGGACATAAAAGCCAAAGTGCTGGAGATCATCCGGGATGAGCGGGGGCTCGGGCATGTGGATATCGCCGGTGCCGAAATCTTAGTCTCGGGCGGCCGTGGAATGCTGGGCCCGGAGAACTTCAAAATCCTGGAAGAACTGGCCGATGTCCTGGGTGGGACGGTGAGCGCCTCGCGAAGCGCTGTTGACGCGGGGTGGATGCCGTATGATCACCAGGTGGGCCAGACCGGAAAAACCGTGCGCCCCAAGATCTACATCGCCTGTGGTATCTCCGGTGCAATCCAGCACCTGGTAGGGATGCAGGACTCTGACCTGATTATTGCCGTCAACCGGGACCGGGAGGCACCCATCTTTGAGGTCGCCCATTACGGGATCATAGGAGACCTCTTCGAGGTAATACCGGCACTCACCCGCCGTTTGCGCGAGATCGCAAAAACCCCCGGTAGTTCCAAGGATAACAACGGTATGGTCTCAGGAGACAAGTCATGATCACTCACACAGACAACACAATATTTGCAATCATTCTGACCGCTTCAGTCTTCACTTTTGGCTTTTCCGTTGCACGGCTCGTGCGGGCGATCCGACTGGGAAAACCTGACCTTCGACTCCGTGAATCTCTAATGAAGCGCTTCTTGACAATGCTTGGATATGCCTTCGGCCAAAAGCGTGTCCTCGATGATTTGTTTGGCCTGAACCACTTCTTCCTCTTCTGGGGATTCATGATCCTCTTTTTTTACAATATGACATTCATACTGAACGGCCTCTTTCCGGAATTTTCCTTGAGCCTGGCGGGACCATTTTTGTATCCCATCCTGACACTTTTGTTTGATCTTGTGCCATTATTAGTCATCCTCTGTGTGATCATTGCGCTTTGCCGCAGAGTTTTTGTAAAGCCCGCTCACATCGACTACCGGAGTGTCGATGCCTTCATCATTCTGGGCCTTGTCCTTGCTCTCATGATACTCTATTACGGATACCACGGTTCTGCAATCGCCCTGGAAAACTCGAAAACGCCAGTATTAATGCCCTTCACCCGGCGCTTTGTGGCCCCAATTATGTCTGCCGTCTTTGGAAGTGCTTTGCTCACAGCCGGCCGGGTCTTCTGGTGGCTTCACGCCCTTGTTTTCCTGGCTTTTTTAAATTACCTGCCCTACAGCAAACACCTGCATATCCTCACAGCCATACCCAACTGTTTTTGCCGGTCATTCGAACCGGTGCGGACCGTACCACGCGAGGTCTTCGGACCGGGGCGTAGCTATGGGGCCTCGCGGGTGGATCAGTTTTCCTGGAAGGACCTATTAGATTTCACCTCCTGCACCGAGTGCGGGCGGTGTAACCAGATCTGCCCCGCCACGAACACGCACAAACCTCTCAATCCACGCTTAGTGATCCATGACGGGAAAATCAACCTTTTTGCGAATTCAGAGAAGCTCCACTACGGTAATCGATCAGACGGGCTTATGCCTCTTATCGTGGAGAAAGACGTCTCCGCCAAAGGATCGGTGGGAGAGGATGCCCTCTGGGACTGCACGACCTGCGGAGCCTGCATGGCGGTATGTCCGGTCTTTATCGAACACGTACCGAAAATCATCAAGATGAGACGCCACCTTGTAGAGAACCTGGCTAAGTTTCCGAACGAACTCGGTATTTTTTTTGAAGCCCTGGAGCAGCGGTCAAATCCCTGGGGTCTCGCCCCGAGCGACCGGACGCGATGGGCCAAAGGTCTTGATATACCTGTTCTTTCCGAGTTGCCTGAGGGGGAGCATGTGGAGTATCTATTTTACGTCGGCTGCGCAGGGTCTTTCGATAGCAGGGCCCGGAAGGTAGCCGTGGCTCTGGCAAAGATATTGAAGGCTGCGGATGTGAAATTCGGGATTCTGGGCGTCGAGGAGAAGTGCTGCGGCGACTCGCTCCGCAGGCTCGGTAATGAGTTCGTCTTCGAGAAAATAGCCAAAGGAAACGTTGAGCTCTTTGCCAAGCACGGGATCCAAAACATTATCTGTTACTGTCCCCACTGCTATACGACACTGAAGAACGACTATGCCCAGTTTGGATTGACACCTCGCATCAGTCATTACACGGAGATCCTGCCAGAATTGATCCGCCAGGGACGTCTGAAACTATCCGGCAGTAACGGCGACGACCGGATTTTATTCCATGACTCCTGTTACCTGTGTCGCTACAACGGATTGTTTGATCAGCCTCGCGGACTCATCAAGTCGGCGACCGGCAAGGCGCCGCTTGAAATGGATCGGTCAGGGCGAAAGAGCTTCTGCTGTGGTGCCGGAGGTGGTCGCATGTGGATGGAAGAAGACCCGGCCGATCGGATCAACCTCAACCGTGTTCGCGAAGCTCTCGGCAAGAATCCGGACACGATTGCCGTCACCTGCCCATACTGCATGACCATGTTCGAAGACGGTGTGAAAGACCTTCAAGCGGACAAACGTGTCAAGGTCATGGACATCGTCGAGATCGTCGCTGAGCGGATAAAAGCGACTTGAGGACTTTCGGGCGACGTTGTCCCAGGGCCATAAATCTCCAGTCAGGCGAGACTCCCCCGTGGAGAATATTATATTGATTGATAAGAACTTCCATTTTGCGAGGTGAAGTATAGAAAAGGTTCTTGCCTAATTCACTTTTTCCAGTTCCTGGACAAGCGTTTCCAAAGGTGGACGCTGGTTGATCTCTATCAGGGCACAGTTTCCGTAGAGAGTGAACCCGACAGAGGTACAACATTCTTTCTCCCTCTTTCTTGATGAGGATAATAACCCGAGCATCAGTCATGTCCACCGTAAGCCATTGGTCACCATGCAGCAATAAAGAAGCCTATCCTTTTTCGGCAAAAACACAAAAGGGCAAAAAAGAAATCTGGCAATTTATGGACGATCATTTGCGTTCACAGAAGAATTGCTTGTTGTCAGTGAAATCCGGAAGATGGTTAAGTTCCGAGGTTTTATATTTGTAGAAAAATAGTTATATTAAGCTATAGCAAGGTAATTATTGGTATTTAGATAAACTGTTTTCAGTAAACGCCATTGATTTAATACTGATTTTTCCAGCCTGACATTTAAACTGAGCCAAACAAAATATTTTTCTTGACCAATGGTCAAAAAATATTTATATGATATTGCGTAAATCAAGAAATAAAAAAAGGTTCTAACCTTGACAGGATAATTAAATTATGTTAGCCGACCGAAGCTTGTCAAGCCTAATGTTCAAACAATATTTTCAATAGGCTTACATATACAAATATAAGAGGTGTAATCAGGTGCTAAAAGATAACGAAAAAGTTGGTGCAGTAATGGTTGTTGGTGCGGGAATCGCCGGTATTCAGGCCTCTCTCGATTTAGCCAATTCCGGAATGAAAGTATATCTGGTCGAAAACGGGATCAGCATCGGCGGCGTCATGGCGCAGCTGGACAAGACTTTTCCCACAAATGACTGTTCCGCCTGTATATTGTCGCCGAAACTGGTTGAAGTAGGCCGTCATCCCAATGTAGAAATCAAAACACGACGGACTGTGGAGTCGGTTGAAGGTGAACCGGGAAAATTTAAAGTTAAATTAACCACCGCCCCGCGTTTTGTTAATCTGGATAAATGTACCGGTTGCGGTGATTGCGCGAATGTCTGTCCGGTTTCCGTCAAAGCCGAATTCAACGGAAATTTAAGCGAAAGAAAAGCAATCTACCGTCACTTTCCTCAGGCCATTCCCAGCGGCTTTGCCATTGACAAACTGGGAACATCTCCCTGTAAAGCCAATTGTCCGACGCATATCAGTGTTCAGGGTTATGTGGCGCTTGATCGCTGACGGAAAATTTAAAGAAGCTCTCAAACTTATCAAACAGGACAATCCTTTCCCCATCGTCTGCGGCCGCGTTTGTAACCATCCCTGCGAGACGGCCTGTATGCGCGGCAAAGTGGATGATCCCATCGATATTATGCATCTGAAACAGTTTGTTGCCGATCTGGATCTCAACAGCGATACGCGCTATCTGCCCGAAAAGAAGGAAAGCAAGGGCAAGAAAGTCGCCGTTGTCGGCGCCGGTCCTTCCGGTCTGACCTGCGCTTACTATCTGGCTATTGAAGGCTATGATGTGGATGTTTTTGAAGCTCTGCCCGTGGCGGGTGGCTGGATGGCCGTCGGTATTCCCGAATATCGTCTTCCCAAAAAAGTCCTGAATGCGGAAATCAAAGTCATTGAAGACCTGGGCGTCAAAATTCACCTCAATACAAGAATCGGCAAAGATATTTCCTTCGATAAACTGAAAAGCGATTATAGCGCCGTATTCATCGGCTGCGGTACGCATGAAGAGCAGCAAGCTCAATATTCCCGGCGAAGATATGCAGGGTGTCATCCATGGCGTTGATTATCTGATGAAGAATTAATCTGGGTGAAAAAGTTTCCCTGGGTGACAGAGTCGCCGTTATCGGCGGCGGCAACGTGGCCATGGATGCCGTCCGCACGGCCGTCAGCACCGGCTCCAAGGATGTTTTTATTCTCTATCGCCGGACCCGCGCTGAAATGCCCGCGTCTCCCGAAGAGATCGAAGAAGCCGATTGAAGAAGGAATTGAAATGAAATTCCTCGTTGCCCCGAAAAGAGTTGTGGGCAAGGATGGAAAAGTGACCGGAATTGAATGCTACGCGCATGGAACTGGGAGAACCGGATGCCAGCGGCCGTCGCCGTCCCATGCGAAATCAAAGGTTCTGAATTTATCGTCGAATGCGACGCCATTGTGCCGGCCATCGGTCAGGAAGCGTGATCTTTCCTTACATTCACGACGATAAGGAGATTGCGATAAACGCCGGGGTTATTTCTGACGTTGACGTCATCCCATCATTGATCTTCGGCCGTGAAATACTTGATAAAGGTATCAAGTGGAATAATATCTCCGCTGATACGGTGACATTTGCCACATCCGAACCGGGGATTTTCACCGGTGGTGATGTTGTGTACCGGTCCGCAGACAGTTGTTAAAGCAGTTTTTGCCGGTAAGGAAGCGGCCAAATCCATCGATCGTTATTTGCGCGGCGAGGATATGAAAGCCGGCCGTGAGAAAGACTGGACCAAAGATCTGGCGGATAAGGCCGATGTTTCCAATGTAGCCAAGGTTCCCCGTGAAAAATATCCGCTCATGAAACCGGAAGACCGCAGAACCAATTTCAAGGAAGTCGGCATCGGTTTTGACGAAGCGCAGGCCAAAGCGGAAGCACTGCGCTGTTTGAATTGCGGTATTTGTTCCGAATGTTATCAGTGCGTGGATGCCTGTATTGCCAAGGCCATTGACCATGATATGACGATTGAAGAAGAAACCATCGAAGTCGGCGCGGTTATCGCGTCGCCCGGTTTTGAAATATTTCGATGCCCGTATGCGCGGTGAATACGGTTACGGCATTTATAAGAATGTTGTTTCGGCGATTCAGTTTGAACGAATTCTGTCCGCGTCCGGTCCTTTCTTCGGTCATGTGCAGAGAATATCCGACGGCAAGGAACCCAAGAAGATTGCCTTTATTCAGTGCGTCGGTTCGCGCGACATTTCCTGCGACAACAGCTGGTGTTCATCGGTTTGCTGTATGTACGCGACCAAGGAAGCGATCATCGGCAAGGAACACGCCAAGGGACTGGAACCGACAATTTTCTACATGGACATTCGCGCTCACGGCAAGGATTTCGACCGTTTTGTCAACCGCGCCAAAGATGAATACGGCATTCGCTATATCCGTTCGATGCCCTCGGTAATTAAAGAAATGCAGCAGACCAATAATCTGCTGATTAAATATGTCAATCAGGATGGAACCTTCACCGAAGAAGAATTCGACATGGTCGTTCTGTCCGTCGGTCTCATGCCGCCCAAGGAAGCCAAAAAGCTGGCGGCCAGTCTGGGAATTGAACTGGAAGAACATGGATTCTGCAAAACGCAGCTGGAAAATCCCGTTCAGACATCGCGTCCCGGTGTTTTTGTCTGCGGCGCTTTCGGCGGACCGAAAGATATTCCGGAAACAGTTATGGAAGCCAGCGCTGCCGCCGCCTGTGCGGAAGGACTGCTGGCTGCCAAGCGCGGTACGATGATTACGCCGGTGGAAAATCCGGAAGAAAAAGATTTGCGCGGCACAGGGCGTGCGCACCGGCGTGTTTGTCTGCCATTGCGGTATCAATATCGGCGGTGTTGTCGATGTTCCCGCGGTTCGAGACTATGCCGCGACATTGCCCACTGTTGTTTATACGGCCGATAACCTCTTTACCTGTTCGCAGGATACGGCGGTGAAGATGGCCGAAGTCATCAAAGAAAAAAATCTCACCCGGGTTGTTGTGGCGTCCTGTTCGCCCCGCACGCACGAAGGGCTTGTTCCAGGAAAACTGCGAAAAGGCCGGTTTGAACAGATATCTGTTTGAGATGGCCAATATCCGCGACCAGGATTCCTGGGTGCATATGCACGAACCGGAAGCGGCTACCCAAAAAGCAAAAGACTTGCTGCGCATGGCTGTGGCCAAAGCTCAGTATCTTAAAGCCCTTAAAACCCGGTCAGCTTTCCGTCAATCATCAGGCTTTGATTATCGGCGGCGGTTTGGCCGGTATGACCGCGGCACTGTCTCTGGCCGATCAGGGTTTTGCTTCGTTCATTGTGGAAAAAGAAGAACGTCTCGGTGGCAATTATAATCATCTTTATAAAACACTCGAAGGTCTGGATACCCGCGCTCACCTGAAGGGGCTTCTGGAAAAAGTTTACAAGAATCCTTTAATTCACGGTTGCTACCGGTGCTCAAATTGATAAGATCGAAGGCTTTATCGGCAATTACAAAACCACAGTTAAAGTTAAAGAAGGCGAAAAAGTTTTCGAGCATGGCGTGGTGATCGTCGCGACCGGCGCTTATGAAAACAAACCCAAAGAGTATCTCTACGGTCAAAACGCCAAAGTGAAGACACAAAGAGAGTTGGAAACTCTGATTTATGAAAAGGATCCGAAGCTTGCCTCAGTGAAAAATGTTGTAATGATCCAGTGCGTGGGTAGCCGCGATAAGGAAAGACCTTATTGCAGCCGTTACTGCTGCTCCGAAGCGGTTAAAAACGCGCTGGAACTAAAAGCTGCCGATCCTTCCCGCGATATTACCATCATTTATCGGGACATTCGCACCTTCGCTTTCAAAGAAGATTATTACAAAAAAGCGCGCGAAGCCAATATCAAATTTATATCTTATGAAGAAAACCGGAAACCGGAAGTGGTTGCCTCAGGCGATAAAGTCGAAGTGAAAGTTTTTGATCCGATTCTCAATGAAGCGGTCAGTCTGCCCGCTGATGTTGTTGCTCTGAGTGTCGGCGTTGTGCCGAATCCGGAAAACGCGGCCATCGGGCAAATGCTGAAGGTGCCCACCAATCAGGACGGCTTCTTCCTCGAAGCGCACGTTAAATTACGTCCGGTGGATTTCCAGACCGATGGTGTGTTTATGTGCGGCATGTCCCATTCGCCCAAGTTCAGCGATGAGTCGATCACTCAGGCTAACGCCGCTGTGTCGCGCGCCTGCACGGTTCTGACTCTTGATTTCATCGAAGCGGAAGGTAAAACGGCTTATGTCAATAAGGATAGATGCTCGGCTTGCGGTCTTTGCGAAATCAATTGTCCGTACAGCGCTATTCAGGTGAACATTAACGAGGCTGCGCAGAAGTTAATACAGTTCTATGCAAAGGTTGCGGCGTTTGTACGGCGTCTTGCCGCATGAACGCGGTTGATTTAAACGGATTTAACAATGAAGAAGTGCTGGCACAGATAGATAATATAAATTAAAGCAAAACGGCGGCAGAAAGTCGAAATGCCGATAGAAGGAGAATATATGGCTGAAAATTTAGCAAACAAAGAATGGGAACCGAAAATTCGTTGCCATCGTCTGCAACTGGTGTACTTACGCCGGAGCCGATCTGGCGGGTATCAGCAGAATTCAGTATCCGCCGAATGTGCGCATTATCCGCGTTCCCTGCACGGGAAGAATTAATCCTTTTTATATCGTGAAAGCCCTGCAGACCGGTGCCGACGGCGTTCTGGTTTCCGGTTGACATCCGGGTGAATGCCACTATATCTCGGGAAATTTAGTGGCGCGCCGCAAGTTTGCGACGTTAAAGAGTTTCCTGAATCTACATCGGTGTGGAAGGCGACAGAACCATGTTTACCTGGGTTTCCGCCTCCGAAGGCGACCGATTTGCACAGGTCATCAAAGGCGTTACAGCGAAAGTAAAAGCACTGGGACCGGCCAATAAATTGATAAAGAAACTTGGTTAATTTTGGAATAAAAGAATTAAACTAAACGGGGAAACAATAACTGTGGAAAACATCGAAACAAAATTGCGGGAAGAAGCAAAAAGGCTGCTTTTGGAAAAAAAGGCTGATGTCATTATCGGCTATGAAAAAGGCACGCTTCCATTGACGGCAACACCTTGTTTTATCACGACGCCGGAAGAAGCCGACAAACTGGTGTGGAATGATCTCTGCACGCAGAATCTGGCTAAATTTGTGCATGATCTGATCACGGCGCATAAAAATTCACAAAAGAGAGTTAAGCCGGAAGACCGGAAGAAAAAAGTTATCGGTGTTGTCGCCCGCGGCTGCACAACCCGTTCGCTCATTATCCATCTGCAGGAAAGACAATACGGACGTGATGAAGTTTATATTATCGGCGTGCCGTGCGACCGGTTATGTGGATGGCAAGGGATTGAAAGCGGCGATTAATGGCGCGGATATCATCGAAGGATCGATCGAAGGCGGCCAGATCAAAATGAAGACGTCTGACGGCGATAAGTCAGTTGCGCTAAAAGATGTTCTGGCGGATAGCTGCCGCACCTGCCGCTTCAATAATCCTATCATTTCCGATGTCATGGTCGGTGACACCAGCTCCCGCCATGAATCCCGACTGCCGAATATGATGATGTCAAAGAATTTGAAGCCAAATCAATTGAAGAACGCTGGGCCTATTTTACCAAGGAAATGGAAAAGTGCATACGCTGCAACGCCTGCCGTCAGGCCTGTCCTTCCTGCTATTGTCCGACTTGCTTTGTTGAACAGAGTCAGCCGCAGTGGGTGGGCATTGGCGAAGACAAGACCGATACGCAGGTGTTCCAGTTGATGCGCCTCTACCATATGGTCGGACGCTGTGTTGATTGCGGTTCCTGTGTTGCTGTTTGTCCGATGGGCGTTGATCTGCGCAAATTCCTCAAGAAGATCGACAAGGATTGCTGGGAACTTTTCGGCAACCGCGCCGGTTCTTCAATGGAAGATATGCCGCCGCTCGGCAAATATCGATGAACATCATGATAAAGAAGATTTTATCTTCAACCCATAATTAGTTTGAAATGATGGAGTTTACATGGAAACTTTTCTGGAAGAAGTAAACAAAAAGATACACGGTGTGCCTCTGCAGCGATGTTATCACTGCCGTAAATGCACGGCCGGCTGTCCCGTGGCGTCGCACATGGAATATAACCCCAACAAGGTTATAAAAATGATACAGAATGGCAAACGTGATAAGGTGCTTAACAGTTCGACGATCTGGATTTGCCTGTCCTGTGAAACTTGCATTACGCGTTGTCCCAATCAGGTCGATATTGCCCGCATGATGGATGTGCTAAGGCAGATGGCTATTGAAGAAGGTATTGGCGCCCGCGAGAAGAATGTATTGAAATTCCATGAAGCATTCCTCTGCCAGTATTAAAAGGGGCGGCCGAATCAACGAACCGCTGATGATGGTGCAATATAAACTCAAATCAGGGGATTTATTCTCCGACGCGGTTATGGGCGTAGAAATGTTTATGAAAGGCAAGTTGTCGCTTCTATCTCCGCGGACGAAGGATATCAAGTCAGTAAAAGATATTTTTGAGAAAACAAAGCACTCGTAAAGAAGGCTAAGGAGGCAAGAGTTGAAAGTTTCATACTATCCGGGCTGCTCACTGCACGCGACGGGAAAAGAATATGATCAGTCCATGAAGTCGGTAAGTCACGCTCTGGGCATCGAACTGAAAGAAGTTGATGACTGGTCTTGTTGCGGAGCTTCATCCGCGCACAGCACAAATTTTGATTTGTCCATTGCGCTCTCGGCGCGTAATCTGATTGCCGCGGAAAAAAACGCGCTGGATGTGATGGTTCCCTGTGCCGCTTGTTTCAATCGCTTCAAAATGGCCGAACATCATTTAAAAGCCGATAAGGAAATTAAAAACAAAGATTGAAGATGTGGTCGGCGCCAAATATCAGGGCGGCATTGCTATTCGCAATCCAATCGATATCATTTTTAATGAGATTGGTATTGACACACTGACGGCAAAAGTCGTCAAACCACTTACCGGGTTGAAGCCGGTTTCTTATTACGGTTGTTTGCTGCTCAGACCGCCGGACGTTTGCGAATTTGAAAATTATGAAAATCCTTTCATGTTGGATAAGATATTGGGTTCAATCGGCGCTGATGTTCACAAATGGTCCTATAAAACAGATTGCTGCGGTGGATCGCTGGCAATCAGCAAGACGGGTATCGTAGTAGATATGTGTGATAAGTTGATGAGCGCTGCTCGTGAAGCGGGCGCCAATTGCGTGGTTACTGCCTGCCCTCTTTGCATGACTAATCTGGATATGCGGCCCAGCAGTGGATTAAAATTGCCTGTTTTTTATTTTACGGAATTAATCGCTCTGGCAATGGGTTTGGACGGATCAAAGGCAACATTTAAATCACACATGTTTGATCCACAGCCGCTGCTGAAACAATTGCAATTAATTTAATTTTTTAAAATGCCGTATTAACAAGGATTAGAGAAAATTCTTAATTAGGGAAAAATATGGAAAAACGGTTGATCAAGAAAGAAGCATTAGCGGGCATTGCGAAGAAAATGGCAGGAGATTTCCTGGTTTGGGCTCCGGTAAAAAAAGAGGACAACGTTCTTTTTGAACCGTTGACAGAAAGATGCCGAGCCTTTCTTTGCTTATTTGAATTCCAAGAATGCACCGAAAAATGTTTTCTTCCCGCATACGGAAACCATGATGAAATATACCCGTACGGAAAAGGGTATGGCTTTTTCGCAAGATGAAAACAAGGCAGACGAGGCAGTTCTTTTCGGAGTGCGTCCCTGCGACGCGCATAGCTTTGTGCTTTTGGATATGCTTTTCGATCAGGAAAAATATAAGGATGATTATTATGTAGCCAAAAGACAGAAAACAACCGTTATTTCTTTGGCCTGCGTTCAAGCCTCCTTATGCAACTTGCTTTTGTACTTCAGTCGACGGAGAACCGGTGTCCGCTGATGGCGCGGATATTCTTCTTACGGATCTGGGGAGCGATTACCTGGCCGAGTTCATTACACCCAAAGGAGAAAAGCTGATTAAGTATTTTGGCGAAACAAAGGCTGATGCTGCCGCCGAGACAAAGAAAAATGAAATTATCAGCCAAAGCCAGAGCGGCTATTAAGTCCAAGATTCCCGCTCATGAAGTCAAGCCGATTCTGGATAATAACTTTGAGCAATCCTTTTTGGAACAACGATACATGGCAAATGTTTGGCTTGCGGCACCTGCACGTATTTATGTCCCACTTGCCATTGTTTTGATATCAGCGATGAAGTGAAAGGCAGCGATGGCGTACGTATCCGTTCATGGGATTCCTGCATGTTTCCCTTGTTTACCAAAGAGACATCAGGGCATAATCCGCGTCCTTCGCAGAAGGAAAGATGGCGTCAACGCACTATGCACAAATTCAAGTATTACGTAGATAATTTTAATGCAATTTCATGTGTCGGTTGCGGCCGTTGTGTCATGTATTGCCCTGTAAATATAGATATAAGAAAAATTATTGAAGATATTTCAAAATTATAATTAGGGAGTTAGTAATGCAAAACCCGTATATTCCCATCCCTGTTAAGGTGGACAAGATTATTACTGAAGTAGATACGAAAGACATCAAGACCTTTCGTTTTACGTTCGTTAATCAAGAAGACGAAGAAAAATATAAGTATATTCCCGGACAATTCGGCGAACTCTCCATCTATGGCAAGGGCGAATCGCCCATCGGGATAGCTTCATCGCCGACCCAAAAGGGATATGTGGAATTCACCGTCCAGAAAGCCGGAGTTGTAACCGCGGCGTTGCATGAGATGGAAGAAGGCGCATTAATGGGTATCCGCGGGCCATTGGGTAATTCCTGGCCGCTGGAATATCTGGAAGGTAAAAACATTGTGATTGTCGGCGGCGGTTTTGCTTTTACGACATTGCGGTCTCTTATTAATTACATGATTCACGAGGACAACCGCAAACGTTTCGGCAAGATCACGATTATTTACGGTGCCAGAACACCAGGGCTCCTTCTTTATAAAGATGAATTGGCCGAATGGGCAAGAAGAAGTGATCTGAACCTTAATGTCACGGTAGATAAAGGAGATGCCAATTGGAAGGGTAAGGAAGGTTTTGTTCCCAATGTCTGCAAGGAAGTAGCGCCCAGTGCGGAAAACTCTGTTGCCGTTATTTGCGGGCCTCCGGTAATGATTCGTTTTACGCTGCCGGTATTTTTTGATCTTGGTTTCTCCAAGGAAAATATCATCACCTCTCTGGAAATGAGGATGAAGTGCGGCATCGGCAAGTGCGGACGCTGTAATGTCGGCAGCAAATATGTTTGCAAAGATGGACCCGTGTTTTCCCTGGCAGAGTTGGACAAGCTGACTAAAGAATATTAACGGTTCATCTTGTAGCTTGACAAAAAATAAATCTATTCTATAGATGGAGGGAGCGGTTGACTCCCTCTTTTTTTATAATTACAGGAGAGAAACCTTGAATAAGATTATCGAAAAAAAGGATTTATCCGAAAATGTGGTTCAGATGGTGCTGGAAGCGCCGCTCATTGCGCAAAAGAGAAAGGCCGGCCAGTTCATCATTTTAAAAGTCAATGAAAAGGGCGAACGCATACCGCTGACTATTGTTGATTCCGATGCTCAGGCCGGAACCATCACGATCATTTTTCAGGTTGTCGGTAAGACGACGGCAGCAATGGCGAAAATGAAAGCCGGAGATACAATTCAGGATGTACAGGGGCCATTGGGAAATCCCACAGAAATTAAAAATTATGGCCGAGTGGTTTGTATTGGCGGCGGCGTCGGTGTCGGCGTCGTTTATCCCTTGACTGCCGCCTTGAAGAAAGCAGGCAACGAAGTAATCTCCATCATCGGTTCGCGAACAAAGGATTTGCTAATTTTGGAAAAAGAAATGGGCGCTGTTTCTGATCGTTTAATTGTAGCGACTGATGACGGCAGCTATGGTTTCCACGGATTTGTAAGCCAGGTGCTGCAAGAAATGATCGATAGGGGAGAGAAAATCGACCGTGTTTTTGCCATTGGTCCGGTGCCGATGATGAAGGTAATCAGCGATGTTACCCGGCCACAGGGCATCAAAACAATTGTCAGTTTGAATTCCATTATGGTGGACGCGACCGGAATGTGCGGTGCATGTCGTGTGGTTGTTGGGGGGAAAACAAAATTTACCTGCGTGGATGGTCCGGAATTCGATGGCCACGAAGTTGATTTTAAGTTGCTCGCCGACCGGCTGAAGATGTATTGTGATTCAGAGCGCGAAGCTTATGAAAAACATAAGTGTGGATGCGATGGAAACTAATCAAATAAAAGAAAAGAAAGAAAAAGTGCCGCGGCAGAAAATGCCGGAACAAGACCCACAAAAAAGGGTAGGCAATTTTGAAGAAGTACCTCTGGGTTTTTCCGAGCAAACAGCGATAACCGAGGCCAAGCGCTGTATCCAATGCAAAAAGCCCGGTTGTGTCGGCGGCTGCCCGGTTGATGTCAAAATCCCTGAGTTTATCAAAGCAAATTGCCGAAGGAAATTTTATTGAAGCGGCAAGAACTTTAAAAGAAACAAATAGTCTTGCCGGCAGTTTGCGGCCGTGTTTGTCCGCAGGAAGACCAGTGTGAAAAACCTGTATTTTAGGTAAAAAGGGCGAACCGGTGGCAATCGGCCGATTGGAGCGTTTTGCTGCCGATTATGAACGTAACAGCGGTAAAGTTTCGATTCCGCCGACAGTAAAATCTAACGGCAAAAAAATTGCTGTTGCCGGTGCCGGTCCCGCAGGACTTACCATTGCCGGCGATCTGGTTAAATTGGGTTATGATGTGACAATATTTGAGGCCTTGCATAAGGCTGGCGGTGTGCTCGTCTACGGTATTCCGGAATTCCGTCTGCCCAAAGCCATTGTGGAAGCGGAAGTGGAATATTTGAAAAAACTGGGTGTAAAGATCGAGACCAACTTTGTCATTGGTCGTACTAAAACCATTGATGAACTTTTTGCCGAAGGATATGACGCGGTATTCATCGGCGTAGGCGCCGGAGCGCCTGTTTTTATGAATATCCCCGGAGAAAACTTAAGCGGCATTTATTCCGCTAACGAATATTTGACTCGATCCAATTTAATGAAAGCTTATCGTTTTCCCGAATATGATACACCGATTGTTCGTGGTAAGCGCGTAGCGGTGATTGGTGGCGGCAATGTGGCTATGGATTCGGTGCGCACGGCGCTGCGCCTAGGCGCCGAGAAAGCCATGATAATTTATCGCCGCACCGAAGTGGAAATGCCCGCGCGTAAGGAAGAAGTTCATCATGCCCGGGAAGAAGGCGTGGAGTTTTTGATGCTGACCAATCCGGTGGAATATATCGGTAATGCTGAAGGTTTGGTTACCGGTGTGAAATGCATCAAAATGGAATTGGGCGAACCGGATGCTTCGGGAAGAAGAAGCCCCATGCCCATCAAAGGATCGGAATTCGTGATAGATGTTGATACTGTTGTCGTTGCCGTGGGCACAATGGCGAACCCCATAGTCCCGGCCACCACACCCGGGCTCGAAACAAACAAGCGCGGTTATATTATCACAAAAGATGAATCGGGGCTTACCAGCCGCGCAGGTATTTATGCCGGAGGTGATATTGTCACCGGTTCGGCGACGGTAATTTTAGCGATGGGCGCCGGCCGTAAAGCGGCCAATGCGATTCATGAATATCTGTCCAAAAAATAATCTCAATGTCATTCGTATCCCCAATTCCAATAAAACAGCACAATTTTTTACCACGAATGTGCGCGGCTATATAAAGTTGCACAAATTTTTATATTTGTCACTATAAACCGAAACAATTGCGATTATTTATAGTAAAAAAGGAGACCTTCAAACTCGTGGCTTGTAAAAGCATCTTTCTTGAATCAGAACGCCTCATCTAAATATTTTTAATGAACTTGTCTGGCGTTTAATGATAAAATGAATAGAAAAATTTTTTAACGTCAAACTCATCGGGCTAATATATTAATGGGTAGGCCATACTACTTATTTAAATACAACTATATTCAAGGCGACGAATTTACAGCCATCGCCCACCGCGGCGCTTCCGCGTATTATCCGGAGAACACCATGGAATCATTTCAGGGAGCAATCGCGATGGGCGCCGATATGATTGAGCTCGATGTTCAACTGACCAGAGACGGAGAGGTGGTAGTATTTCACGATGAAAAACTCACGCGCTGCACGAACGGCAAAGGCAGGATTGCCGACTATACTCTTGTCGAACTAAAAAAACTGGATGCGGGAAGCTGGTTTGATAAAGAGTATCAAGGTGCAAAGATACCGACTTTGGAGGAGGCACTGAGCCTTTGCCGGGATAAGATTGCGGTAAATATTGAAATTAAAACCGAAGCGGTTGATGAAAATATCCGGGACGGCATTGAAGAAAAGATGCCTGAATATTGTGGAGATGAGAGGAATGAGGGAACACATAGTGTTTTCGAGCTTTGATCCGCGTGCCATTAGACATCTTAAAGAAATAGACCGCACTATAGCTGCCGCCGTGTTATTTAAAAAAGGGTATTATGGTTCAAAGCTGCCTTCAGAGATAATTGAATTACTCGGAGCCGATGCCTTCAACTGCTCCAAAAATGAGCTCAGCAAGAAATGGTTTATTAATCTTAAATCGAATAATATTCCTGTAAATATTTATACGGTAAATGATGAAAAGAACATGCGTCGTTTTCTGGAGTTGGGTGTCAGCGGAATATTTACTAATAAACCGGATATATTAAAGGCAATATTAGCGGATATAAAGCAACCTCAAAAAAGCGAAGGTAAAAACTCATGAATATATCAAACACCCTGATTAAAACCATTATGGTTACGCTCGATGCCATAATTAAAGCATCGGGTACGGATATACGCATCCATGGAGCCAGTAGTGTTCCTGACCAGCCGGTCCTCTATGTCATCAATCACTTTACGCGCATGGAGACTATTTTGATGCCTTATGTAATCAAAAGGAGCATAAAAAAATATCCAATTTCTCTGGCGGACAGTTCTTTTTTTGGCGGGAAAATGGGCGATCTTATGGACAGATTAGGTGGGATTTCCACCGCGAATCCGGAGAGAGACACACTTTTGATCAACGCACTTCTTACCGATTCTAACCCGGTCATTATTTTTCCGGAAGGCCAGATGATAAAAGATAAGAAGATTATCGAGAAGGGCAAGTATATGGTCTACAATACCGGGATCAGGCGGCCGCCCCATACCGGAGCAGGGCGGATTGCCCTGCGCTCCCAGTTTATTCGCGAAGAATTACGCCTCCTGCGCGATAGAGGCGATAATTCATCCATTACTCAAATCGCGAAACATTTTGGGTTTGATCCTGTGGATTTAGACCAAATTTTGAAGAAGGAAACATATATTGTTCCGGTAAATATTACCTATTATCCGATCCGGGCAAGGAATAATGCCATCAGCAAATTGGTAAACTACTTTATCAATAATATTCCAGCGCGATTTGAAGAAGAGATGCAAGTCGAGGGCTCCATGATCATGGACGGCGTAGATATCGATATTAACTTCGGTCAGCCAATACCAATGAAAAAATATATTACGGCGAGTGTTGGAGTGAAAAAGATGCTGGCCGATAATAATCTTTATTTGCATCCCGGAGAATTGAAATATGTTTCTCCATTTAAAAAGCTTTATATCGAAATTATGTATGATTATATGGATGCGATATACTCCATGACGACCGTTAATCATGATCATCTTTTTTCTTATATTTTGACAGAATACAGCAGAAACAAAATTAGCGAGAACGATTTTAAAAACCGTGTTTTTCTGGCCATCGAAAATTTGCGCACGAGCGGTATAACCAATTGCCACACAGCCCTTGATAAGAAACAGTTCTATCTTCTTACCGATGATTATCATGAAAAATACGAAAGTTTTATAAAGGCGGCGGCAGCCGACAATTTTATCACTCTTAAGGACGGGATGATTATCAAAAACGGAGAACGTTTCAGCAAAAAATATGATTTTCATACTATCCGGAAGGATAATATCATTGAGGTTCTCAAAAACGAGATAGAGCCTCTTCAAGAGCTCATCAAGGCCTTGAATCGTCTAATGCTCCTGCCCGATGGTTTCATCCGACGGAAGATAAAGAATCACTTTATCGAGTTGGAGGATCAGCTTTTCGAACAAGATTATCAACAATATTACATAAAAGATGAGAGCAAGCCCAGGAATATCGGCGAGCCTTTCTTTTTGAAGCGTTTCTTCAGTAAGAAAGGGGTAATTCTGGTTCACGGATATATGGCGGCTCCTGAAGAGATTAGGCCGCTGGCGGATTATCTCTATAAAAAGGGCTACAATGTATACGGCGCGCGACTGCGGGGGCATGGTACGAGCCCGGAAGATTTGGCGGGCCGCAGCTGGCAAAAATGGTATGATTCCGTAAGCCGGGCCTACATCATCATGAAAAATTCAATGAAATCTTTTGCCATTGGCGGCTTTTCCACGGGCGCGGGAATAGCCTTATTGCAGGCTTCGAATAAGCCCGGCAGGTTTACGGGGGTAATATCGATTAACGCGCCATTAAAGCTCCAAAATATCTCCACCAGGTTTTCATCAGTAGTTGTCGCCTGGAATAAATTACTTTCGAAAATGAACACAAGCAAAGGGAAAATGGAATTCATCGCCAACGACCCGGAAAATCCAGATATAAATTACCTGCGCAATCCTGTCAGCGGCGTCAATGAACTGGAGAAGCTCATGAATCTCGTTGAAGAGCGACTTAAATACATCAAAGACCCGACGCTGGTCATACAAGGGTCGGAAGATCCGGTAGTAAATCCGGTAAGCGGACGGGAAATATTGAAAAAACTCGGCACCCCCAAAAAGGAACTTATCCGAATCGATGCCAATCATCATGGGATATTGCGGGGAAAAGAAGCGGATCAGGTAAATGCGAAAATATTGGAGTTTTTAGAAAGCATTTTTTGAATAGGAATAACTCAAAAAGTAATATGAACAAAATTTCCGACTTATTCTTTTTTAGGTTCAAACATGTTTGTCCGCGCTGGCTGTGTTTTACTTTTGACAATGTATTTCGTAAATTATGGCAAAACCCGTATAAAATTCTTCGACCTTACATAAAAGAAGGAGACACCGTTTTGGATATTGGTCCTGGGATCGGCTATTTTACGATGCCATTGGCTGAAATGGTTGGCAATAGCGGACGGGTAATTGCCGTCGATATCCAGCAAGAAATGCTTTCGGCAATTAAAAAGCGGGCTAAACGTCGGGGCATGCAGGAGCGCATTGACCTTAAGTTGAGTTCACCCGATTCTTTGGGCGTCAAAACTAAAGTCGATTTTATTTTGGCTTTTTGGATGGTTCATGAGGTGTCGGATAAACCGCGATTTTTTTCCCAGGTGCATTCTTTACTGAAAAATAAAGGCAAATTCTTGATAGTGGAGCCGAAATTTCATGTTACGAAAAAGAAATTTACCGAAAGCGTGCGTCTAGCCCTCAATGCGGGCTTCGTTCTTGATGATAGCCCCCAAATCTCTTTAAGTAAGTCTGCCTTATTCAGGATTCAGGTTTTACCCTGAGATTTAATGCCATTTATGAAAACTAAAAATTAAGATATCGTCAAGCGGCCAGCTTATAGTTCTTTTCCCGGAAGAGCCGCAGGCAGGCGTCAACGGTATCAGGCTCATAGAGAATGCCCTTATTTTTTGAAATTTCATCCAGTGCCGCATCCAGTCCCCGGGCGGGACGGTATGGCCGGTTCGAAGAAATGGCTTCCACTACATCGGCTATAGCAATGATTCGCGATTCCAGAAGGATTTGCTCTCCCGTAAGGCCATTCGGATAACCGGAGCCATCTATGCGTTCATGATGCTCCAGAACGATTTGGGCAATGGGCCAGGGGAACTCGATGTCTTTGAGGATATTATATCCGGACTCAGGGTGTGTTTTAATCAAGTTGTATTCCAATTTGGTCAGCTCTGTGGGCTTGGTGAGAATCTCGGAAGGAATGGATATTTTACCGATATCATGAATCATGCTGGCCATACGCACGCCGTCTATTTGCTCACTCTTCAGATTCATCTCAATGGCGATGGCGCGGGCCAGATCAGCCACTCTTCGTTGATGGCCTGCCGTGTAGGGGTCTCTTGTCTCCACGGTTACAGCCATGGCTTTAATCGTTGCGCCCAGAGATTTCCTTAAGCGCTCAATGTTTTCGTGGCGTTCCTCTTCTATCTTCTTTTTTTCTGTAATGTCCTGATCAATTCCCTGGTAATAGAGAATGCGTCCCTCATTGTCCCAGACAGCATGCATATTGACGGATACCCAGATACGGCTGCCGTCTTTTTTATAAAACTCTGTTTCAAAATTAGTTACCGAACCTTCTTCATTCACGAGTTCAAGCAATTTCTTGCGATCATCCGGATTCACATAAAGCTGCCTCGCAATGTCGGTAATCGATTGCATAACATCTTGGGGGGAATCATATCCCAGCATACGAGCGAATGCCGAGTTTATGGTCAGATGACGGCCTTCGGCGGTTGACTGGAAGATGCCCTCCTGCGCGTTTTCCACAAGGCTGCGGTATTTTTCTTCACTCACGAGCAGTTCTTCTTGAGCTTTTTTCTGCTCGGTGATATCTACAGAAAAACCGATAATGCCTATGATGTTTCCCTCTTTATCTTTGTAAGGGACTTTATCTGTTCGTAGTATTTTTACGCCCTTTCTTGTTTTTATGGTTTCCAAAATGCCGATCTTTGATTTGCCTGTGGCGATGATTTCATTGTCTTCTTTCAGGAGGCTCGCGGCCTGATGGGGATTGATTTCCTCGTTACTTTTACCCTCTATCTCTTCTTTCGACAGCCCGGTTATTTCGGCCAACGCCTTATTGACACGAAGAAATATGTTCTCCGTATTTTTGAAGTAAATCATAATGGGGGAAGATTCCATGATAGTCTGCAGCTCTTCGTGCTTTTTGTGGAGTTCGTCTTCGATATGCTTGCGTTCGGTGATGTCCTGAGCAAAACCGATGAGACCGATTGGAATGCCATTTTTATCAAAGATCGGGATCTTATCTGTAAGCACCCATCTTATGCCGTTTGCAGATTCATATTTTTCGATTATGTTAAGTTTAGGACGCCGTGATTGAAAAACCTCTTGGTCATCGTCCGTCATGCTTTGAGCAATCTGAAGGGAGTAAAGATCAAAGGGCGTTTTTCCTACGAAATTTGCTTTCGGCATGTTAAGCGCTTCAGCAAACGTGCTATTGACGCGTATAAATCTTCCTTCTATATCTTTATAGAAAATTATGATCGGCGAAGAATCGATAATGAGCCTAAGTTCCTCCCGCTCTTTTTCCAGAAGTTCTTCTAATTTCTTCCGCGTAGTGATGTCACGGGCAATAATTGCGAGCCTATTAACTACGCCAGCTTTATCCGTAATAGGGTACGCAACTGTATCGAACCAGGTACCATCGCGTTGATCCTCAAACCTGACTGCTCTGCCGGTCTCAAGGATCTGCGAGATTATTGATCGCCGCATTTTGGCAATATCCTCAGGGAGTGCGTCATCGGCATAGGTGCCAATCAATTCATCTCTACTCTTGCCAAGTCTTTCTGCGGCAATTTTATTAAGGTTCAAAATCACTCCCTTGGTATCCAGCAATATGACGGTATCCGTCGCTGCATTAATAAGTGCGCTTAAAGTCTCCTCGCTCTCGCGCAGAGCGCTTTCCGTCTGTTTTTGTTTGTTTCTGATTTTTGCCTCTTCTAATTCTCTTTTAATGGCGGGGCACAGGCGCGATAAGTTATTCTTCATGATATAATCTTGAGCGCCTAATCGCATGCACTCTACGGCCGTTTCTTCGCCTATAGTTCCGGATACAATGATGAGAGGGATGTCGATGTTTGTTTCCTTTAATACGGCAATGGCTGAGATAGCATTGAATTTCGGCAGTTTGTAATCGCAAAGGATGATGTCCCAGGGCTTCTCCTGGAGGGCTTTACTCATAGCCTTTTCAGTTTCCACCCTTTCACACACAGGCTCGTAGCCGCCTTTTTTCAGCTCACGGATTATCAGCAGCAGATCGTCTTCCGAATCCTCCACCATTAATACCCGGAGTGATTGAGGATTGCTGATTTTAGATGTCGGTTTACTTATTGCCGATTGGGTATTTTTTTTCATACAATCATCTCTCTTCGCTTTTTAGCGCTAGCAACGAAAACATCTATCAACTGACCATGCCCTTATCTTCACCTGTTTTTTAAAACCAGGGTGTAGCCTTTCTCTCGAAATAATTTCAGACAGGCATCGCAACAGCATTGTCATAAAGGATTCCTTTGTTCTTCCGAATCTCTTCCAGGGCAACATCGATTCCCAGTGCCGGCCGATAGGGACGGTGGGAAGCGATGGCTTCCACGACGTCGGCGATGGCCAGAATCCGTGCCTCCAGAAGAATATCATCTCCCTTAAGGCCCTGAGGATAGCCGGATCCATCCATCCGTTCATGATGCTGAAGGACGACATCGGCCACAGGCCAGGGAAATTCGATGTCTTTCAGGATATCATACCCTGACTGGGAGTGTGTTTTAATCAAACTGAATTCCAGATCAGTCAGTTTTGTCGGCTTGCTGAGTATTTCCGACGGAATGGATATCTTGCCGATGTCATGAATAGAGGAGGCAGTACGGATAAAATCCCGCCGGTCTGCCGATAAGCCCATTTCTGTGGCAATCGACCGGGCCAGATCGGATACCCGTTGTTGATGACCAGAAGTATAGGGATCTTTCATTTCCACGGTCCGGGAGATGGATTGGACCGTGGCTCCCAGGGCTTTTCTCATCCGCTCAAAGTTCTGCTTACGCTCAGTGATGTCCTGGTAGATCATTTGAAATTGTCTTGCGCCGTTCCACCAGACTGCCTTGCGGAAAACCTGAACATGGCGGACTTGGCCATTTTTACGCACGATGCTTATTTCATATTCAGATGGGCTAAACTCACCTCGCCCTCTTTTTCCCTTTCTTATCTGGAATTCGGCATAACTCTCCGGCGTATAGCGGTTCTTCGGAGGTGTTCCTCTCAGCTCCTCAATGCTGTCGTATCCATAGATATCTAGAGTCGCCTGGTTGGCATAAAGTGTATCGCCTTCCGCGGTCACGATGCGGACTCCCAGCGGAGAATCATCCAGGGAAAGGCGGAAGCTTTCCTCACTTTTCCGCAGCGCCTCCTCCGTCTGCTTGCGCTCGGTGATGTCCCTACCTGCGCCCAGGAGGGAGAAAGGCTTACCGTTTTCGTCCCGGATGAGACTAAACGTGTTTTCCAGCCATACAGTCGAGCCGTCTTTACGGTAGAACTCGAGTTCCAATAAGCGCGTCATTAAATAGGTTGGATCTGCCAGCGCTTTGGGCATCTCAATGGAGAAAAACTCCATCGCTGACTTTAAAGATGTTGCCGTGAGTTGCTTATCCAGCGGAAGTTGCGCAATCTCCTCAAATGTGTATCCCCGTGACTTCTCCGCGGAGGGGCTGATGTATGTCGGTTTCAAGTTCAGGTCCATGAGCCACAGGTGGTCTTTCATGTTGTCCGCCAGCAAACGATACTGGGCTTCGCTCTCCCGCAGTGCCACCTCCGCCCGCTTGCGCTCAGTGATATCCCTGGCGATCGCCTGGATCGCTACAGGTGTTCCGTTGGAGATGATGACGGATCCTTGTGTTTCCACGTACACTTCGCTGCCGTCTTTATGCCGCAACCTGAACTCAGCTAGATTCTTTTGAATACCGGTTTCCCGAATCTCCTGTAGTTCTTTGAAGGCAAACAAAAGCTGATCTTCGCTTAAGAGCGAGGTAAAATTGAGGGAAGGGAGCTCTTCCCTTGTGTAGCCAAGCCGATTCAACGCGGCATTGTTGGCATCCATGAAGCGACCATCGAAATCCATGATGTAAACAAGGTCGAGGGAACGGTCGAAAAGAGCCTTGTACCTCTCCTCGGTCTCCTGCAGCGCCGCCTCGGCCTGTTTGCGCTCGGTGATATCCCGAGAAATACCCCGAAATCCAATTGGTTTACCTTCTGCATCCCTGATAAGAGATGCCGAAATTTCATTAAAACCTTTCGTCCCGTTTTTTCTGATAACTTCAACATCTGATGCCTTAACCGGTTCGCCTGTTCTGTAGAGCTTTATGAAAAGTTGATACGTTTTTTGAGCGGTTGCTTCATCCTGATAATGTCGGTTGTTCATTCCGATTAATTCCTCTTTGGGATATCCCATATTTCTGCACTCGGCGTCATTAACGAAGGTAAAATTGCCGGCAAGGTCAAGTTCAAAATAACCCTCCTCCATGTTCTCAAGAATGTTTCGATATTTCTCCTCACTTTTTCGCAGCTCCTCTTCCGCCTGCTTGCGCTCGGTGATATCACGGACATTCATAATAAAACCTGCAACGGCTGGATTATCTAAGAGATTTTTTCCCAGCCCCTCAAAATAGCGTTCTGAACCATCTTTATGCATTATGCGGAATGCATTGGGGATCGCGTAATCTATTGCCAGAATAGCCTTGCCGAAATCACCGTCAGCACGTTTTTTGTCATCCGGATGAATCAGCGTGAGCGCACTTCTACCGATTAGTTCCTCAGGCTTGTATCCGGTAAAACGCTCGATAGAACGGCTGCAATATTTTATGTCTCCGTTTTTATCCGTAATAATAATAATGTCTGAAGAGTTTTCTGTAATCTCCTTAAAGTATTTTTCGCTCTCCTGCAATTTCTCCTCGGTCCGCTTGCGCTCGGTGATGTCCCTTGAAATGGCCCGGAATCCGATCGGTTTACCTTCTGAATCCCTGATGAGAGATACCGACGTTTCGTAAATCACTTTAGTCCTATTTTTTCTGATAGATTCAACTTCTAATGTCTCAATCGGTTTGCCTGTTAGGTAAAGTTCGCGGTAGGGTTGATACAATTTTTTAGCGTTTTCTTCATCCATGTGCTGTCGGAAGTTCATCCCGACCAATTCTTCTTTGGTATATCCCAGATATCTGCAGTTAGCTTCATTAACAAATGTATAATTGCCGTCAAGGTCAAGTTCAAAATAGCCTTCCTGGATGTTCTCTAGAATGTTGCGATATTTCTCCTCACTCTGGCGCAGGGCTTCTTCGGCCAGTTTGCGGTCGGTGACGTCCCGTACAATCCCCCTAAACGCTATCGGTTTACCTGCTGAATCCTTTTGTAATGATACAGATGACTCAATGTGTCTTTTGGTCCCGTCTTTTCTTATAATCTCAAAATCAAATACTTTACCGGGTTCCCCTGTTCTGTAGATATTCCTATAAGCTTGAAAGCATTTTCTCCCGTTCTCTTTATCCGTATACTGCTTGTAATTCATGCCCATCAATTCCTCTTTGGGATACCCATATATTCGGTACATTGAGTCGTTTAAAAAAGTAAAGTTGCCGGCAAGGTCTTGTTCGCAATAACCATTGTCAATGCTTTCAAGAATGGTTCCGTATTTTTCCTCACTCTGCCGTAGAGCTTCTTCCACCTGCTTATGCTTCCTTCTTGTTTCTGCCTCTTGTAATTCTCTGGCTATAGCGGGGCACAGACGGGATAAGTTGTTCTTCATCATGTAATCATCGGCGCCTAAACGCATACACTCTATGGCCGTTTCTTCGCCGATAGTTCCGGATACAATGATGAAGGGAATATCGATATTCGTTTCCTTGAGCAGGGCAATGGCTGAGGGTGCATTGAATTTCGGCAGTTTATAATCGCAAAGTATAATGTCCCATTCTCTCTCCTCAAGGGCTTTTTTCATCGCTGCGGCTGTTTCCACCCGTTCTTGCACAGGATTGTAGCCGCCTTTTTTCAGCTCGCGGATTATGAGCAGAGCATCGTCTTCGGAATCCTCCACCATTAATACCCGGAGAGATTGCGGCATGCTCATTTCAGATTCAGTTTTTTTTGCCATTATAAATTCCTTTTGTATCTCGCATCTCGTGAAACGTGAAGAGCGAGATACGCTTCACGAACAACGCTTCACGAATTACTTTCCCAAAGGTGGTGGTTCATTCCAGATCAACCAGTACAGACCTAGCAATTTGCTAGCTTCCATAAACGCTTTAAAGTCAACCGGTTTGCGGACATAACTATTGGCGCCTAGTTTATACCCATTGACCACGTCCTGTTCCTGTGTTGAAGACGTGAGGATGACCACCGGCATTAGTTTGGTGAACTCATTTTGGCGGATGGCCTTCAGCACTTCCATGCCGTCAATTTTGGGGAGTTTCAGATCCAGCAGGGTGACTACGGGCAGATCCTTTATATCCCGTCCTGCATACATTCCCTTTCCAAACAGGTAATCTAGGGCTTCCACACCGTCTTTAGTCACGACCACCTTATTGGAGATATTGTTTTTCCTGAATGCCCGTAACGTCAACTCGACATCATTAGGATTATCCTCCACCAGCAAAATAATTTTGTTATCCATCTTCCCTCCTTTTTAGTGTCTCGTGAAGCGTAACGTACGATATACGCTTCACGAGTCATACGTTACGCTGGAAGCGTGAAATAAAAGGTAGCCCCTTTCCCGACTTCGCCTTCCGCCCAAATTTTTCCTTCGTGACGGTTGATAATCCTTTGTACCGTTGCCAGGCCTATTCCCGTTCCCGTAAATTCATCCGTTGTATGAAGACGTTGAAAGGCGCCGAATAGTTTGCCTACATAGGACATGTCAAATCCGACGCCGTTATCCCGAACAAAAAAAATCTTTTCATTCTCCTGAAGAGTTGTGCCGAATTCAATCCGGGGATGTTTCTGTTTGCCGGTGAACTTCCAGGCGTTATCTATCAGGTTCGTCAGGGCAATCTGCATCAAATCTGGATCCCCCTGAACGATGATTCCCTCCTGAATTACAGTCTTTACAGTTCTGCCGGGGGTACTCTTCTTATATGTCTGTGCAATTTTCTGAATCATCTCACTCAAATTAATTGTTTCTTCATGGAGTCCAGATTGGGTTATCCTTGAGAGTTTCAGCAAGTCATCAATCAGATTACCCATGTGCTGTGTTGCCTTACGAATCCGTTCCAGATAATTTTTTCCCGTAGCATCCAGTTTACCCTGATAATCTTCCAACAAAACGTGACTAAAACCGTCAATACTTCTCAGAGGCGCGCGTAAATCATGGGAAACAGAATAGCTGAATGCATCCAGTTCCTTGTTGGCAGCTTCAGCAACATCCCTTGCCTTCATCACCCCTCTTTCCAGCATCTTTTTCTCAGTGATGTCCTCAATGGCCAGGAGGATAATTCGCTCCTTGCCCAACACTCTTTTAATTTGCCGGGCATTCAAAAGCATTATGCGCCGGCCAATGGTCGCAAAATCGTGTTCCACCTCATAGTTATCAAAGGTCGCTTTTTGGGGAAGGATGGTTTCCAGCAGTTCACGCAGCTTGGGAATATCCCACTGTTTATTGCCCAAGTCATAAATAAGCTGTCCCACGGTCTCTTCAGACTTTACCTTAAAGACGTCATAGAAGGAACGGCTGACGGAGACCACCCTTAAATCCTGGTCCAGAGCGATTAATGGTTCACGCACGGTGTTGATGATGCTCTCGGCGTATTCGCGGGCTGCATCTTCTTGCCGGCGGACGGTACCGAGCCGGTTCAGTGCCCGGGCGGTCCACCAGATCAGGCCCGTCAGAATGAGCATCATGACCATCATCATTAAGGCCACGCCAAGTGGACCATTGAAGATGCCCCTCTGTTCGCCTTGCACTCTCAACCACCCGAGGACCAGCGGAATCCCCACTACGAACGGCGCCAAACGCCGCAGTAGCCAGCCGCCAACTGTATCGCTGGTGACTGTTCGCATAAAGCCGTCCGCTGGATGCAGTAACAGCACCCCCAGGCTCAGGAGGATAAAGAGCACGGCCGTGTGGACGGCCATCTGCGTGTAGGCGCCGATGCCGAAAAGCTCGGTTGCGCCGTATGCGTATCCCAACAGAGGCAGCATACCCATGAGTCCCGTGACTAGGGCCAGACGTTGCGTGGCGGGGATGGTGCGGCGGAAGCCTGCAAGGAAGAGCGCGCAACCCAACAAGAGGAAATTGACTGCTGTCACAGGAGCCATACGGCCTAAGGACAGCGTGCCCACGGCGCCGGCCTCTTCCCGGAAGAGCAGTTGGTCAATGCCGAAGTCCATGCCGAAGAGATACTGACTGAGGGTGAGGAGGCCCAGCAGCGCCATGGCGCAGGCGCACGCCCGCGACAACTGCCGCACCCACACAGCGCGGGTCGCCCATCCCAACAACGCCAGCGACAACCCAGCGAGTACGAAGCCCACGGCGGTGTTGGCCTTCATGGTCACGAACCCCGGCAGTACACTCTTCAGTCTGGGGATGTCAAACAGCCAACCTACCAGCACCACGGCGCCCGTGACGATGGCGAACAGACCGAACAGAAGCCCCTTGGAAGAGCGAGTGCGGGTTGCGTCGTTCATAGTATTACTTCCCTCTCACCTCCGATGATTTCGAACCCTTCATGAAGCGCTGTTACGCGTTTCATAACGGTTCTGCCGATTAAGGTTGAATTGATGAGTATCACAATGGCGATATGGACGAGGGCCAGACCTGTCGACTCGGCATAGGCGGTGGTGACCTTCTCCGGTGGACCGGCCTGTTTCTGCGGTTGGCAGCCGGTGACGGTCAGTGTGATAAGTGCAAGCAAGGTGAGATAAAGGATAGCGAAACGGGATGGTGCTTGGAAATGGATCATATTCTTCCCCCCTTTTCCTAAACTCGGCGGTCAGTAAATATGATGCTTTGTAATGGACTCTAACTCCTCTTCAATTTTACTCCCGAATTATTGAAAGTCAACCCTAATATTGTTGACGATTTCATTACTTTTTTGCTCGATATTAATGTTCGAGAGCAGGGAATGCGCATCATTCAGATACGCATTCTTTGGTAAGACTTCCGATAATTAATTATGGAAATTATTTGGATTATTTCATATATTTTGTGGCAATAATTTTAATCCCGCGACTTGAAATACCCCGGTTCCGACCGGGGGAAGAAAGCTCTGTAACTCGCGGGAGGTCGCATTGTTTAAGGAGCCTCCGGCTTCTGCCGAAGGGGGCTCCACTGAGGTTTTATGAAAGATCGTCAGTTTGGTCGCCTGTGTTTTGTCCGCGGAGAAAACTGTGGCAAATATCCGTTTAATCATTCACTTTACATTGATGGCGGTGAGGCGCGCGTTATTATCGATCCGGCCAGTAGTTTGGAAAAGCTATCTCGCCTGCGCGATAAGGAAGGAGTGGATATGGTCTGGCTTTCCCATTGGCATGAAGATCATTTCCATTATGTATATCTTTTTGGGGATTCACCTTTGTGGATTTCCGAGCGGGATTTTCCGCCTCTGACGGACATCGAGATTTTTCTGGATTGGTATGGTGTGAAAGACGACAGCCACCGCGACTATTGGAAAAAAGAAATGCAGGAGCGATTTAACTTCCAACCGCAACATAAGGCGCGCTTTATCGTGGATGACGAAAAGATTGATCTGGGGCAAGTCCAGGTTCAAGTGATTGCCACCCCGGGACATACCCCCGGCCACCTGTCTTTCTTTTTCCCCGATGAAGAAGTTCTCTTTTTGGGCGATTACGATTTGACATCATTCGGCCCCTGGTATGGCGATGTTGCTTCCAGTATTGACGAAACCATCAAATCAATTCGGCAGCTCAAAAAAATTCCCGCGAAAAAATGGATTGCCTGTCATGAAGACGGCCTGTTTGAGGAAAATCCGGGGAAGCTCTGGGATAACTATGAAAACATTATCTATGAACGCGAAAGGAAAATTTTGGAATTTTTAAAAAAACCGCACACACTGGAAGAAATTTCAGCCGCCTGGCTGATTTATGGAAAGCCCAGAAAACCTTTGGAGTTCTTTGAATTCAATGAACGGGTTCTGGTGATTAAGCATCTGGAGCGTTTGGCAAAGCAGGGGCAAATTGTTTGTGATAAGGATCAATACCGGAAAGTGTAAATTTGTTTTCCCAATCCCGCGACTTCGAATCCTTCGGTTCCAGCCGCGGGAGGTTGCGTTGTTTTAAGGAGCCACCGGCTCCTGCCCGAGGGGGCTCCACTAAATATTCATGATTTTTAATTTGACTTGATAAAAAATTGGCCGGGTTGTAAAAACTCCATTGATATGGTTGGAGGAATTATAGATGTATTGGGAAAAGGATGTAGAGACACTAAATCGCGCCAAGCTGGAAAAAATGCAATTGGCACAGCTCAAAGAAACAATAGACAGGGCGGGAAAAGTCTTTTTATTACGGCAAAACGTTCAAAGAAAAAGGATTGAATGTAAAAGCGCTCAGGTCTCTGAATGATATTAATAAATTTCCTTTTACGACTAAAGATGATTTGCGTGATCACTGGCCTTACGGATTTATCGCCGTGCCGAAAGAGGAACTTGTCCGGATGCATTCGTCTTCGGGAACTACTGGCCGTGCCACGGTTGTCTTTCATACCGCAAATGATATCGCCGTTTGGGCAAACCTTCTGGCGCGCTGTATGTATATGGCCGGTATGCGCAAAAGCGATGTTTTCCAAAACATGATGACTTACGGCCTTTTTACGGGTGGCCTTGGTTTCCATTACGGCGCGGAAAAAATCGGTGCTCTGGTTATTCCTGCCGGCGCGGGCAATTCCAAACGCCAGATTCAGTTGATGATGGATTTTGCAACAACGGCGATTCATGTAATCCCCAGCTACGCTTTGCATCTCTCTACTGTTTTTGCCGAACTTAAAGTTGATCCGCGTAAAGATACCAAAGTTAAAATAGCTTTTTTGGGCGCGGAGCCGCATACGGAAAAAATGCGCAAAAAGATTGAAGAAATATACGGGTATAAAGCTTTCAATTCCTATGGACTCTCCGAAATGAACGGGCCGGGCGTGGCTTTTGAATGCCCTTACCAGGAGGGTATGCATATCTGGGAAGATAGTTTTCTGGTGGAAATTATTGATCCGAACACTCTGCAGCCGGTTGCCGATGGCGATGAAGGCGAACTGGTAATGACCACACTGCAAAGAGAAGGAATGCCGCTTATTCGTTATCGCACCAAAGATTTAACCAGAATTATTCCGGAGCCCTGCGCCTGCGGCCGCACCCATCGCCGGATTGAGCGCATCAAGGGAAGAACGGACGATATGCTGATTCTCAAAGGTGTTAATATCTTTCCCATGCAGATTGAAAAAAAACTGATGGAGATAGAAGGCGTCGGCACTAACTTCTTGATTATTCTGGAGCGCGAAGGATTCAATGATGACATGACGGTGAAGGTCGAAGTAAACAAAAAATATTTTTCCGGCGATATGAAACAACTGGATGCTTTAAGAAAGAAAATTGTCGAGGAATTAAAAAGCGAAATTCTGATTACACCCAAAGTTGATTTGGTTGAGCCGGATAGCATTCCGAAAGGAGAGGGGAAGGCGGTGCGGGTTGTTGACAACCGCAAAGACTAAGCCGATAATACCCTAAAAAGTCCATATGCTGCGTTGCGCTTCGTCTCGCGTCGCTGCGACCTACGAAAAAGTAGGCCTCACTCCTCGATACTCGCGCGCCTTGCCTCTGGAGCTTTTTATGAATCATCAAAAAGATGTAGGGAACGGTTGCGACGGTTACCTGCCGCCGCCGCGTTCTACTTTGGATAACAAATTGATGAAGATATTGGATTAAATAAGCTAAGGAGAAAATTATGATTGCTTATCAGCTTTCAATTTTCGCGGAAAATAAGCCCGGAAAACTTGCTCAGGTAACCGGAGTTCTGGCTAAAGAAAAAATAAATATCCGTGCTACAACTATATCAACAGCGGATACATTTGGGGTAATCAACCTGATTGTTGATGACCCGAAGCGCGCGGAAGCCGCCCTTTCCAAGGCGGGAATGACCGTGCATTTGCGTGAAGTGCTGGCGATTCTTATTCCGGATAAACCCGGCGGTCTGGATAATCTTACCCAATTGCTCCATCAGGAAGGCGTCAATATTAATAATGCCTATGGCTTTGTTCTGGAAGGATCTAAAAAGGCAGTGTTTGTAGTTGATGTCGATCAGATTCAGAAAACGGAAAAGCTTTTGGAAAAAAAGGGGTTCGAAACTCTTAATACAGAGAAGCTTACGGCGATTGAACCAACGCTTTATAGAAAATAAACTCTAAATCGAGGAAAAAAATTATGACACACTTAGATAAAGGTAAATATTTTCAGAAACACTCTGACAAGGTTAAAGTTGATGATTCTTTGAAGCAGGAAATTATGCAAAAAGCCAAGGGAAATGATATTCCCTGCGCAGCCGCGGAAGAAATTGCCCGGCGAAAAGGAATAGCTCTAAACAATGTCGGCACTGCCATCGATATTTTAAATATTAATATTGTCGAATGTCAATTGGGTCTTTTTGGTTATAGCCCACATAAAAAAATTGTGAAGCCCGCCAAAGAAATCGCACCGGTTTTGAAAGAAAATATTTTAGCGGCGTTGAAAAACGACCGGCTTCCCTGTAGCGCCGCCTGGGCAATTGCCGAAAAGTTAAATATTCCCCGCATGAAGGTTTCCACCGCTTGTGAAGCTCTGCACATAAAGATTAAGCCGTGTCAGCTGGGCGCTTTTTGATCTCTAAGAGGATAAACTCAAATAACTTTCCAGCAATCGAATCATTAAATCGGCGTTTTTACTAATGCCGGTCAGTATCTCTTCCATATTTAAAGATTCAGTAAGCAAGCCGTTACCGAAATTATCAATGGAACAGGCAGATGCGTAAGGCATATCCATCTCCAGTGCTATTACTGCTTCGGTGGCCATAGTCATGCCGACGATATCGGCAAAATTGGCCATCATTTTGATTTCCGCTTTTGTCTCCAGTCTCGGACCTTGCGTTTGCCAGTAAGTTCCTTTATCCGCAAAATCAATTCCACAGTTTCGTGCCGCCTTAATAATTTTTTGCCGCACTTTTTCGTTTAACGAGGGGGTGATATGAACCGTGCTATTTTGATAAATGGTGGGACTAGCAGTAAGCGTGATAAAATCATCGGGAACAACGATCATTCCCGGGTATAAATTCTTTTTTAAAGAACCGGTGGAATTGATGCTGACTATTTCGGTTACGCCGATGTCCTTTAGAGCCTGCAAATTAGCGCGATGGTTGATCAAATGAGGTAAAATATGACTATTAGGGTTATTGCCGTGTCGTAAAATCAAAGCTATTCTATCTGTGAGAAATACTTCCGTCCGACCAAATTCGTTTTTCATCGATCTGGCTTTGCTTTTTTTAAATAAATCGCTTCTTTCCATGACTAATTTGGTGGAAATAATGCCTAAGAGACCCATAAAAACCTCCTCCAATTCGCATTCATTGGTCTACCTTAGTTGACTTCGTCATCGTCTCTTCAAATGTATATAAAAAATACGCGTGCGTCGCCTCTTCTTTGCCGCTGAGGTCCTCTTTTGTCTGCAAATTGGCAATAATTTAAGTTTTTTAATATAAAACAAATCGTCATTTAGCAATCAAAAACTATTGCCAAATAGCATTTGACTTTGGGGCTTCCTTTATGACATATAGGCGTGCAATCACGGGTCTGAATCCAGGATATACCCTGGACTTAAATTCCGCTCCAAGGGGCTTGGTAATATACCCTCCACTTATGGCGGGATCGATTCAACTAAGAGATATTACTGCGCTTCGCTTGCAATATCTGAGTTTCATTGATTCGACTTACCAATTCCAACATGTGACCTTTAGGTTATAAGCTTCGCTTTTGGAATGGAGTCTCACAAAAAAAGTTAAGGAGGGCGCGATTAATGAGCAGTGAATTTTTAGGTGTCGCCACCGACGATAACTTCGAGGGTGAAGTTCTGAAAAGCACCAAGCCAGTGCTCATTGATTTTTGGGCGCCCTGGTGCGGGCCATGTAAAACTATCGGTCCTATCGTCGAAGAGCTAGCCTCTCAATTCAAAGAGAGCGTCAAAATAATGAAATTAAATGTTGACGAAAATCAGAAAACAGCGCTTAATTTCGGTGTTAGGAGCATACCAACCCTGATCCTTTTTAAGGAAGGCAAAGTACTCGATACCCTCATCGGCCTTGTTCCCAAAGAAAAGCTGGAAGAATTCGTTAAGAAAAGTTTGTAAATCAAGAATGTACCGCTGAAAGGTAGTGAAGGCATGTATTTAAAAGTATTGCGGAAAACATTGAATGTGAAAATATTTGTAATTGTTTTATCTGTATTATGCTGCTTTAGCGGCTGTTCTTTACTGGATATATTTAGCAAGAAGGAGATGGTCAAGAATTCTCCTGAAGGGCTTTACTCGCGCGGATCTGTCGAATTTCAGAAAAGCAATTATAAAAAAGCCCGGGAACATTTCTTACGGCTCAAAGAAGAATATCCCCTGCATAATCTGGCTATTTTAGCGGATATAGGAATAGCCGATTCCCATTATAGTGATAAGGAATACGTGGAAGCGGAAAGCGCATACAGTGATTTTATCACTCTTCATCCTACTAACGAGAATGTTCCTTATGCCCTCTACCAAACGGGTATGTGCCATTACAACCAAATGGAAGCAATCGATCGCGATCAGACAGAGGCAATTAAAGCAAAAAAAGAACTGGAAAAGCTTGTTTCCCGTTACCCTGATAGTAAATTTGCTATTATGGCCGAGAAGTTGATTCGCGAGTGCAAGCAAAAGCTGGCGGAACAAGAATTTTATGTGGGGCAGTTTTATTTTAAACAGAAAAAATATCAGGCCGCCCTCGCACGTTTTGAAACAGTGGCGCGAGATTACGCGAACGTCGGTCTTGATTATAAGGTGGAATATTATATTAATGAAACCAAAGCGAAAATTGCCGAAGAAGAGAAGTTGAAAAAAGCCGAAGAAGAAAAATTAAAAAAGGCCCAGCAGGAAAAAAGCAGAACAGCAAAAAAATAATACCAATAAATTTTTTTCTAGCAAATCTATCAGCGGTTAAACTATCCAAACAATCACATACCTATAATCAGGGCAAAATTTATTCTTGCTTGCAAGCTTTATTCATGATTATTAATGACACTCACTGAAAACAAACGGAGCGCAGTTTGCAGCGTAAGTGGAATTAATCCCGCCATAGGCGGAGGGTATAATTGACACCCGTGGTTAATGACACTCGCTGAAAACAAACGGAGTGCAGTTTGCAGCGTAAGTGGAATTAATCCCGCCATAGGCGGAGGGTATAATTGACACCCGTGGTTAATGACACTCACTGAAAACAAACGGAGTGCAGTTTGCAGCGTAAGTGGAATTAATGAAATTCAAATATTACAGACATAGTGGAGTAATATTTGTTAGTTGAATTAATCCCGATAGCGTAGCGTATGGGGATTTGATAACATTTATTTAAAAGATACTTAGTTTGTTTTCCTTGCTCATGTATATTTTTGCCGGTCGTGAAATTGATTTTTAGGATGTGGAAATGTTCAAGAAACTGCGTAAATTTGCCAAAACCAAGTTTGCTGGAGCACTTCTTTACTGGATAGTACGGATATATTGTGCAACATTTCGCCTAAAGATAGAAAATGAAGCCGAATGGTTCAATTATCTAAAACAGGGTGGCCGGGTTTTAATTTGCGCGTGGCATCAACAGTTATTTGCCGCGTTTTACTATGGTAAAAAGTTTGAAAAATATAATCCCAGCATATTGGCTTCGAAAAGCCTGGATGGAGAGATTACTGCGGGGGTGGCAAGACATGTGGGCTGGTATCCGGTTCGCGGCTCTTCTTCCCGCGATGGTGGTCCCGCCTTAAGAGAGCTGACCAACAGACTGAAAAAAAACGGTCTGGCAATTCTTTTTCCGGATGGGCCGCGCGGACCGGCAGGTGTGTCCAAGCCGGGCGCAATCAGCCTTGCTCACGCGGCGGACGCAGTTATACTGCCGGGATATGTTCAGGCCGAAAATGCATGGTATCTCGATAGCTGGGACAAATTCATGATTCCCAAGCCATTTTCCCGCGTAACCATTGGTTTTTGCGAAATGATTAAGCTCCCGCCAATACAAGCGGCAGTTGATTTAGAAAATCAAAGAAAAATGCTGGATGATATTTTGCGGCCCTATCTGCATATTTAAGTATTTCCGGTTGGGGGAAAATTGGAGAGCATTGTATTACCGCCCAAAATTAGCATTAATGTTCCAGCCACTTGGCCATAAGCTTCAACTCACGCTCTTCCCACTGTGGTAAATAACGGATACGTAAAAAAGATTCGAAAAGGTTATCCATTGTTTTTACCGCGTTTTCCATAAGATAAATTCTTTCCAGTAGGTTTCCCGAAGGGTCTTCTTGAGTTTCCCGCCAGTTCGTTGCCGGCAGGCTCAATGAATGAAAATTAAAAGAATCGGCTTTAAAAGTGAATTCCCATTCATTCTGATTATGACTTAGCTTGATTCCCGCTTCTTTAACTTTTTTCCCCTGGCGGATAGCTTCCTTGCCTTCTTTAAGTTCGGTGTGCATTCCATGACAAACAACGCCCTGGGAATACTCGCCTTCGCCGGATTCCAAAACTACTCTTTTTAGGAAATGAAGTTCGACTTCTTCGCTATCGGTTAGCGCTATCCTGCCGTTGCGTTCTTCCGATTTGAACCAAAGCCATGTTAAAAATTCACGGCCAATAAGAGAGATAGACTCTGTGGGTTCGTCTTTTTTTACTATCTGCGGATTTTCCTGCGGCAAAAAGCGTTTAAGATTTAAAGAAAAAGTTTTTTTGAACAAATCAGCGAAATCATCCGCGACCGTATCGGCAAGCGAGGAAAAATAAATCTTGTTTTGTCCTATGGCCCAGCAGACATCATAAAAAGAAGGCACGGGATCAAGTTTAGCCAGAAGTTCTAATTTGACCTTATCTTTGATAGCCGTTGCGGTTTGTTTATTAATCCGGCCGGGGCCTGCGCTTTGGGTAAGATAGTTTCTTTCTTCCGTCATTAATTTGAGTTTCATCAATTTGGGCGGGATCAACTTACGGTCAATGCGCAGGCAAAAAATAAGATAATCAGCCAATGTGTAGTTAGCCTGTTCAAAATCGGCATCCAAAACATCGGTAAGGGAAACCCAACCCAACTGTTTTTCTTCCGTTGATTTGGTCGTCTCCCGAAAGGCATTGGCTTTAATCCGGCTATTGACAAAATTCAAAAATGCCTGCGGTAGCTGACCTTCCACATGAAATCTCATAAAAGTAAAATTGCCTTTGAGCAAACCCATAATTAGCACCTCACCGTCGTGCACCGTATATTAAACGCTCTGAATCTGTCAAGACTTTATCCTCGGTAATTATCCTAAAAAATCAATTGTTTTGTAGCTATATCAGTAAAATATTTATGCATAGACAGCGGCTTTTTTTTATGTTAGTGAGCTTCATATTTTGAGGTTTCGATAGATGAAAATCAAGAAAGTCGGCATTGTTGCCAATATAGAAAAAGTAAAAATCGCCCAGCACGCCAAATCTTTAAAAGAGTGGCTGGAAGAAAAAAACACGGAAGTGTTTTTGGAGGCTCAAATTGCCCTTAAAATGGGTGTCTACGACGGTCTTAAATGGGATGAACTGACGCGTAAATCTCAACTGCTTGTTGTTTTAGGCGGTGACGGCACAATGCTCCGCGCGGCGCGCTATGTTGCCAAGCATGGTGTTCCCATTCTGGGAATCAATATGGGCAGTTTCGGCTATCTCACCGAAGTCAATTTAAATGAAATGCACTCGGCATTGGAATTGATTCTCTCCGGTAAGTTTGTGGCGGAAAAAAGGATGATGCTGAATGTATCCATCAAACACGGTAAAACCATCACCAATGTGGGCGATGTGTTAAATGATGTTGTCATCAATCGTGGCAATCTGTCCCGCATTACTGAGCTGGAAACATCGGTTGACGGTGAGTATCTGACGACTTACAAGGGAGACGGTCTGATTATTTCCACGCCTACCGGTTCTACGGCCTATTCGCTTTCGGCGGGCGGCCCGATTGTCTTTCCCGGGAAAAACTTAATAATTATTAATCCTATCTGTCCCCATACTTTGACTAACCGCCCGATTATTTTTCCGCAAGATTCGAATTTAAAAATAACACTATGGTCCAAAGGAAGGGGTGCCACTTTGACTTTGGACGGACAGGAGTCTTACCAAATCAAGTCCGGTGATGTCGTGACTATAAAAAAATCAAAATATGTAACTAAGCTGGTTCTTTCACCGCATCGCAGTTACTGGGAAATATTACGTTCCAAACTGGGCTGGGGCGGTTTACCTTCAGGAGCTGGGAAAAGGAAAAATGCTTAATGATCTGAGCATTAAAAACTTCGCCATCATTGATGAACTCCATGTTTCGTTTGGTGAAGGGCTGAATGTTATTTCCGGAGAAACCGGCGCCGGAAAATCGATAATTATCGGTGCAGTGAGTTTGCTTCTGGGCGATAGAGCGACTGCGGACTATGATCAGATCACAGGCGGACGCGGCAACGGTGGAAGCGCTCTTTAATATAGCCGCGAATAGTGAGCTGCGGGAAAAAATCGTGGCAATGGGTTTTGCCGACGGTGAAGAACTGATAATCCGCCGGGTAATTTCGCGTACCGGCAAAAACAAAGCACTCATCAACGGGCAAATGGCAACGTTGGCCAATTTGTCCGCCATCAGCGAATCGCTGATTAATATTTGCGGTCAGCATGAACATCAGGTAATTCTTAATGCTGAAAATCATGTCGATATTCTGGATGAATTCGGCGGTTGTCTTGCCCCTCCGGACTTCCTATGCCGATGTGTTTAATCAATATCATGCAAATCAGAAACAAAATAGAAAAACTGGAAAATTTGCGCCGCAGCCGTGAAGAAAAAGCAGATTTATTTAAATTTCAGCTAAAAGAAATTCAGGATATTAATCCGCAACCGGCGGAAGACACACGGCTGGTTGATGAAAAAAAAGTTCTCGTTAACGCGCAAAAGCTTATGGATTACGCCAACCACGCTTATGATTTGCTCTATGGCGATAAGGATTCCGCCGTCGTTAAGTTGAAAGAAGTCCAAAATCAGGTAAAAGAAATCAAAAATATTGATGCAAATTTAAAGCTTGCCCATACGGATATTGAAGGCAGTTTTATTACACTGCAGGAAGCGGCCTTGGTTCTGCGCGATTACAGCAAAAATCTTTTCTTTGATCCGGAGAGGCTCTCCGCGATTGACGAACGTCTCGAAATGTTGAACCGGCTCAAACGCAAACACGGCGGCTCTCTCGAAAGTGTTCTGAACAAAAAACAGGAAATAGAAGAAGAATTGCGCCAGGTTTTTTCTGTGGAAGAAGAGTTGGAAAATCTGGGGAAAGATGAAACAGCAGCGAAAGACAATTTACGGCAAAAAGCGCTTGATCTTTCTCAACGCAGAAGGGAAGCGGCGACGAAGCTGAAAGACGCTGTGGATAAAGAAGTACGCGAGTTAAATATGCCTCACGCTTCTTTTCAGGCTAATTTTAAAAAAAGTGCCGCTGATAAAAACGTCGAATCTTTCGGACCGAAAGGCGGCGATGAGATTGAATTTTATCTGGCGGCTAATGCCGGCGAAGAGCCCAAACCATTAAATAAGATTGCTTCCGGCGGTGAATTATCACGTATAGTTCTGGCACTGAAAAATGTTTTATCGCGCACCGGTTCCGTGGCGACAATTATTTTTGACGAGGTTGACAACGGTATCGGCGGAGCCACCGCGGAAATTGTCGGCCGCAAATTAAAAGAGGTATCCGCCAATCATCAGGTCATTTGTATCACTCATTTGCCTCAAATTGCTTGTTTTGGAGAGGATCATTTGTATGTTTCCAAAAAGATCATGAAAGGCAGGACAACCACCTCCGTGGAAAAACTTGATGATGAACAGAAGATTGAAGAAATCAGCCGGATGCTGGGCGGAGTGGATGTAACCCAGACTACTCGCAAGCACGCCCGCGAGATGATTGACGGTTCCAAAATATCAAATTCCGGTAATTCAGGCGGGAGAGAAAAATGCTGAGGAAAGCGCGCATTGATGACGTGAAAACGATTCACCGCATGATAAATTCATCGGCGGGAAAGGGTGAAATGCTGCCGCGCTCTCTGATGGATATTTACAATTCTTTACGGGATTTTTTTGTTTATTATGATGAGGACGAATCGTCAGTGGCCGGCATTTGCGCGATGAATATCATCTGGGAAAATCTCGCGGAAATACGCTCGCTCTATGTAGATGAAAATTATCGGGGAAAAGGCATCGGCAAAGAACTTGTGGAAGCCTGCATTTCCGAAGCCATTACCTTGGGGCTCTTTAAGATATTTACTCTTACCTACAAAAGGGATTTGTTTGTCAAGCTGGCCTTTAAAGAAGTTGATCGGGCAACTCTACCGGAGAAGATTTGGTCGGATTGTTTGCGCTGCTCCAAGTATCCCGACTACTGCGATGAAGTGGCGATGATTATGGAGCTATGAAATATTGGCTTAATTTAATCCGATTGATATTAATTGCCGTTTGCCTTGTCGGGTGCGTAAAGGCTCTTCCGAAAATTTCGCCAAGACCACCGGAAAAGCCTCTGGAACTTCTTTCCTTAGTTACCGCCTCCAATATTGATTTTAGGGATGATCTTGATTTAGCCTCTTTGGAATTAGCGATTGAACGCAGTATTAAATATTATGAAACTAAAGGAAAGGATAAAGTTTATCGTATCGCGGATAGATCGGTCGATTCGCAGGCAATTAATAGAAACACTCACTGCGTTTCGCGCGCGTATGCATGAAACCGCCAATAATGCCGATTTAAGCAAAAAGATCACCGAGGAATTTGATGTTTATCGGGTAGCGGGCCCCGATCAAGACAGGAGAACACTTTTTACCGGCTATTACGAACCGCTGCTGGAAGGCTCATTAACTCAGAACGAAAAATACAAATATCCGCTTTATCGAGTGCCGGACGATTTGATTGTAAAACGTTTAGCTCCCAATGAAAATAAGATAGGCCGGATGCAGGGACGATGAGTTTGTTCCTTATTTTAGCCGTAAGGAAATTGATGTTGGTGGAGTATTGCAGGAGAAAAACCTGGAAATTATTTGGGTGGCCGATCCGGTGGATTTGTTTTTTCTGCACGTGCAGGGTTCCGGCAAGATTAAGCTCCCCGATGAAACTTTATTAACGGTTAGTTTTGCGCAAACTAATGGCCGGCCTTTCCGCAGTGTAACAAGATTCATGTTGGATAAAGGCAAAATAAAGAGCGGCGAAGCTTCCTATCACAGTGTGAAATCTATCCTGAAAGAAAAGCAGGAGCAGGAGCTTTATGAAATTTTAAGTCACAATGAGAGTTATATCTTTTTTCGCTTTGTGGATAAAGAACCGCATGGTTCTTTGAGCGTGCCGGTAACGCCGGGAAGAACAATTGCCACCGATCCGGACTATTTTCCAGAAGGAGCCCTGGCGTTTATCCGCTTGCGCAAACCTGTTTTCGACGCCGAAGGCAATATTAAAGAGAGGGTCAATTTTTCCCGTTTTGTATTAAGCCAGGACAAAGGCTCGGCAATCAAAGGTCCCGGGCGGGTTGACCTTTTCTGCGGGTTTGGAGCAGAGGCGGAAGCCACTGCCGGCACTCTCAAAGAAAAAGGCGAACTGTATTTATTGCTGAAAAAATAACAGGAAATCGCTTTGCTTTATTCCAATTCTAAATCAAAGCGCTATCTTTGTTGGCATTGTCGTCGGCTTCCTCAACGCATGTACAACGCGTGACCTTCAGGTTATACGTCTCGGTGCCTCCTCCTTACCGCGATATCATCTTGACGAAGAAGCACTCACCGAAAACACCTACTTATCTTTAAAATCACGGTCAGAATTTTCTATTGAGTATCACTTGAAATGATTGCATTGCAGATGAATTGAGAGTTGATTCAAGGTCTCTTCGGGAAACTATCGAGGCCTTGCCGGAGGGCTGTAGGTTACTCCCGGAATGGGTTCTTCCAAGATAGCTTGTTGCAGCTCGTTCAGGGTGTCCTGACACAGAAGCATCACCTTACGCTTCTGGTTAAGGGAAATGGACAGCGACTTTACGTTAGTGTTTTCACGCGAAAGCGCCAGAATCTGGGTTTTAATCTTGCTGAACCGGGCATAGTTTGATACAGCCCTCGCCAGATTGGCATTCTGTTTTAATTTTGGAAACGCAATCAGTTCATCCAGATTCTTACGAATCTGCTTATCTTCCTTGGACATCAGGGCTTCCAATTCATCCATCTTCTGATCGCTTTCTTCTGCAATATGCGGTGGAATCAAAGTCTGAAGGCGCAAGCCACTGATCTCAGTACCGTAAACAAGGAGCAGCACTTGTCTTTCCTCTGGAGAGTCGGTATTTGATGCAATTAGGCGGGATAGCGCGGCGTTCATTTCAGTGAGTGCAACAGTGGCCAGTCCAAACGCTAGACTATACGCTTTGATGTTGGTGTTCTTAACTGCCAGATCCAATAAATCGTTATCGATGCGTTGGAACTTGGTGAAAAGTTCAGAAAATTGGCTAAATAACTCTTTCTCGCCTTGGGTGCCACCAGTTTTGATGAGTTCACCCAACTCTCGACGCGCCTGTTCGACTTCTGCCGTAGCCGTTCGGCTCTGGTCCGCAAATGATCGCGAGTCCTTATCTGTGCTGGCAAGGACTGCACTCTTTTCCGCTTCTGAAGCCGAAGCCAGGGCTAATCGCATCCGACTTACTAAGTCTACTCGGCTCGCTTTGAAGGCCAGTTGCTCAGCTGGATTCTGTTTTTGGTAGAAATGAAATATGACCAGAAATAACAAGATCAGTACTGCTGTTCCGGCAACCATCCAAATCACGTTCTCTTTGTTGGGCTTGATCATAAGAAACACCTATTGGAGACTAAAATAATAACTTTCTTTATCGATTTAAAATTATACTAATAACGATCTTGAGTGTCAATGCAATATTGGCCACAAAATATGGGGTGAGCTGTCGATGTTTGTGTATTTCTCTATCTGGCGGGAAAGAACGAGGATGAGGGCGCCTAGAACATCACGCCATCGTGACTGAAAAGAAAGGAATAGGCGATGCCTATGCCAATAAATTGCGCCAGTGAAAGGTCAACAAAGATGATTCCTCAATTATCACTTGACAGTCATCTAAAAAGGGCATAGCTAGCTCGACAATGTTTTAACGATGCCTAAATCCATAAGTATTGGATACGGGGGAACCAGGTGTTTCGGGACGAATTTCTTAGCGAGTGAAGAAAGGAACACCCCCATGTCCGAGCCCGTCAGCTAACCTCGTCGGCGTATGGGAGGATGATTTTTATTGCTTGCCTTTGTTATCCAATTCTTCATAATTATTTTAATTTTTATATATGGCACTCTGGGGCTTGATCGGCCGTGTTATTTTGTTGGAAAATGGGGAAAAACAAAAGGAGGATTAAATGACAACGAATGACTGGTTATGCATTACGTTATTTCCGTTAATCTTAACGATATTGGCTTTCCCTTTGGGAGAATATATGGCGAAAGTCTTTAGCGGCGGCAAAACATTTCTGGCGCCTATTGTTGCTCCTGTGGAAAGACTTCTTTATCGGCTGTTCAGAGTTGATGTGGGAGAAGAAATGTCCTGGAAAACTTATGCCATCTCTCTGGTTCTTTTTAATGTAATGGGGATCACGGCTTTATTCTTTCTGCAGCTCATTCAGGGGATACTTCCGCTCAATCCGCAGAAATTCGGCGCTGTTCGCTGGGATACTGCTCTCAATACCGCTATCTCTTTTGGCACCAACACAAACTGGCAGGCCTACAGCGGAGAACAAACCATGAGTTACCTCACCCAGATGATGGGCCTTACTTTCCAAAACTTTTCTTCTGCGGCTATCGGTATTGTTGCCGTCATTGCTTTAATCAGAGGGTTCATTCGTAAATCGAGAGCAGCTATCGGCAACTTCTGGGTTGATCTCACTCGCTGTGTTTTATACGTGTTGCTGCCGCTGGTGATTATATGGTCAATTCTTCTGGTCTCGCAGGGAGCCGTTCAAACTTTAAGTCCCTCTATAGAGGCGCAGACTTTGGAAGGAAGTAAACAGGTTATTGCTGTGGGGCCGGTGGCTTCGCAGGTAGCAATCAAACAGATCGGCACCAATGGCGGCGGATTCTTTAACGCCAATTCCGCTCATCCCTTCGAAAACCCGACACCGCTGACTGATTTTTTGGAAGTATTAGGGCTTCTTTTAATAGCGGCCGCTCTGCCCTTTACTTTTGGAGCAATGTTGAAAAACCGGCGTCAGGGATTGGCGATATTCGCCGCGATGATGATCCTCTATCTTGCCGGCCTGGGCCTTTTTGCCTGGGCGGAAATGCGGGGGAATCCGCTGCTGGAAAAAGCAGGAGTAGCAAGCGGGATAAACATGGAAGGTAAGGAAGTAAGATTCGGAGTTGTCAATTCTGTTTTATTTGCCCAGTCCACAACTGTTACCTCCTGCGGGGCCGTCAACAGCATGCATGATAGTATGATGCCCCTCGGCGGACTGGTTCTCATGTTCAATATGGCCATCGGTGAAGTCATCTTCGGCGGCGTGGGCGTTGGTCTGATCGGAATGCTCAGTTATGCCATTATCACTATGTTTCTGGCCGGATTGATGATCGGCCGGACTCCGGAGTTAATGGGCAAAAAACTGGAGCTTTTTGAAATGGTTATGGCGGTAGTGATCATTCTTTCGCCGGCTATTTTTCTGCTCATCTTATCGAGCCTCGCGATTTCTACGGCGGCCGGACTTGCGAGCCTCGGCAATGCCGGGCCGCATGGATTATCCGAAATTATTTATGCTTATGCCTCTACCACCGGCAATAATGGTTCTGCCTTTGCCGGTCTAAATGCCAACACAATTTTCTACAATCTTACTACTTCTTTGGCCATGCTGGTCGGCAGGTTTTCCACAATTATTCCGGCTTTGGCCATAGCCGGAGCTCTTGCGGGTAAGAAAATTGTTCCGACGAGTGTGGCGACATTTCCTACTACAAGTATTCTTTTTATTGTCATGCTGGTCAGTGTAATCATTGTTGTCGGCGCGCTGACATTTTTCCCGGTCTTCACATTGGGACCGTTTTTAGAACAACTTCTTCTGGCAATCGGCAAAACGTTTTGAGGTAAATGAAAATGAAATCAAAAAAAATCAATATCTGGCAGTTGAAGTTTATTTTACCGGCGTTGAAAGATTCGCTTACGAAACTCAATCCCGTAATCATGATTCAAAGCCCCGTGATGTTTATTGTGGAGATGGTTACTATCGTAACTTCGTGTATAGTTATTGAATGATATATTTACTGGCAGGAGTATTGCCTTTGATTTGCAGATTACCCTGTGGTTGTGGTTTACGATAATATTTGCCAATTTTGCGGAAGCCCTGGCCGAAGGCCAGGGACGGGCGCAAGCCGATTCTCTCAAAAAGAACCGCTCAGAAGCCATAGCGAAACGATTATTGAATGACGGCAACACCGAAACAATATCTGCTTTGCAGTTGAAAAAAGAAGACATGATTCTTCTCGAAGACGGCGACATTATCCCCGGAGACGGTGAGGTCACCGAAGGCACGGCTCTCATTGATGAATCGGCCATCACCGGAGAATCGGCTCCGGTCATCAGAGAATGCGGCGGCGACCGCAGCGGCGTGACCGGAGGAACGCGGGTGCTCTCGGGGAAAATAAAAGTTCGCATTACCGCCAATCCCGGAGAGAGTTTTCTCGATCAGATGATTGGCATGGTCGAGGGCGCCAAAAGACAAAAGACGCCCAATGAGCGGGCGCTGAATATGCTTTTAATTGCACTGACGGTCCTCTTCATTGTTGTTGTCGTGACCTTAAAATATTTTGCCGCCTATATGGGCGTTAATGTAGCTCTCGCCACGCTGATTGCGCTCTTGGTGTGCCTGATGCCCACCACAATAGGAGGATTGTTGCCCGCCATAGGAATTGCGGGCATGGATAGGTTGCTGCAGTATAATTTCATAGCGATGAGCGGCCGTGCAGTGGAAGCTTCCGGCGATGTTGATATTGTGCTCATGGATAAGACTGGCACGATCACTTTAGGCAATAGAATGGCGACAGAATTTGTTCCTCTGGATAAGAAAAAAGAAACTGACCTGATCAATGCGGCGCTTTTATCATCGCTTGCCGACGATACGCCGGAAGGCAGAAGTATTGTTGTTTTGGCTAAAGAAAAACTGGGAATACGCGGCAGTGATATTCGTGCCCCGGAGGGAGCTGATTTTTCCCCTTTTAGCGCGGAGACGCGCATGAGCGGTATTGACTGGAATGGCCATCGGATAAGAAAAGGATCGTTTGATGCTATCAAAGATTTTGTTGCGGTCAAAGGAGTGCCCATAGCAGAGGATGTTGAAAAAATAGTAACCAATATTTCCACTGAAGGTTCGACGCCTCTTTTGGTTGCGCAAGATGGAGAAATTCTTGGCGTAATCCGGCTCAAAGATGTTCTCAAAGAGGGCATCAGCGGCCGTATTGCCAAACTGCGGCAAATGGGAATTAAGTCGATTATGATTACCGGAGATAATCCCATGACTGCGGCTACCATTGCCGCGGAGGCCGGAGTGGATGATTTTGTTGCCGAGGCCAAACCGGCAACAAAATTGGAACTGATTCGTAATTATCAAGGGCATGGGACATCTGGTGGCGATGATCGGTGACGGAACCAACGATGCGCCGGCGCTGGCTCAGGCCGATGTGGCTGTGGCGATGAATGCCGGCACGCAGGCTGCCCGGGAAGCGGCCAACATTGTTGATCTCGATTCCAACCCGACCAAGCTTCTCGATCTTGTCGAAATCGGCAAACAGATTCTCATTACCCGCGGCGCGCTGACAACTTTCAGTGTCGCCAATGATGTCGCCAAATATTTTGCCATTATTCCGGCGATCTTTATTCTCGGGTATCCTCAGTTAAGGATACTCGATATCATGCATCTTGCCAGTCCCGCACAGCGCTGTTCTGTCGGCGGTGATTTTTAACGCCATCATCATTCCTCTCTTGATTCCTCTGGCGCTGCGCGGCGTTCGTTACAATCCTTCCAGTGTTTCGGCTTTGCTGCGCCGTAATCTCCTTATTTACGGACTGGGCGGGTTGATATTGCCGTTTGTCGGCATAAAACTTATTGACATTTTCCTATCTGTATTGAAGGTATTATAAAGGAGGATCCAATGTTGCAAATAAAACGTTCTCTTTTGGTATTTGCAGGATTATCTCTTATTTGCGGATTGATTTATCCGCTCATGATTACAGTGGTATCACAAGCCATATTTCCCCGGCAATCCAATGCCAGTATAATTAAAAACGGTGATATCATCATCGGCTCGCAGCTTATAGGACAATTATTTACGCGGCCCCAAATACTTTCATGGCCGGCCATCGGCCACAGATCCTCCCTATGATGCGAGCAATTCCGGCGGTAGCAATCTGGCGCCCTCCAGCGCGAAACTGTTGGAGCAAGTCAAGGACGCGCATTGAGCAGGTTCGCCGCGAAAATAGATTGCCTGCGAATACACCGATTCCCGCCGATCTGGTTTTAGCGTCGGCCAGCGGGCTTGATCCGCATATAAGCCCGGAAGCGGCAATGCTTCAGGTTCCGCGCATTGCCCGAGAAAGAAAAATAACGCTGCTGGATATTGAAAAAATAGTTGACCAAAACACACAGCATCCTTTGCTTTGGGAATTTGGGGAAAAGAAAGAGTGAATGTGCTGAATCTGAACATTGCTCTCGATAATTTTAAGACTACAGCAGTAATCCGTTTAATCGGTAAAAGGCTACCGGCATGGAAGAAGAAAAATTTAAGACCTGATCCTGATGCCCTTTTGAAAGAAGTCGAAAAAGAAGATGTCCAGAAGGGAAGATTAAAAATATTTCTCGGCTACGCCCCGGGTGTCGGTAAAACATATGCCATGCTCAATGATGCCCATGTGTTGAAGAAACGCGGGATTGATGTCGTGGTCGGTATTGTCGAAACACATAAGCGTGCCGAAACGGAGGCACTCCTTGCCGACCTGGAAATGATACCCCGGAAGATGATTGATTATAAGGGTATTACTATCCATGAAATGGATCTGGATGCAGTTCTCGTCAGGCATCCTGCCGTTGTCCTGGTGGATGAACTTGCTCACACCAATGTCGAGGGCAGCCGCCATCCGAAGCGTTATCAGGATATTGAGGAATTACTGGAAAACGGAATAGATGTTCACACCACGGTCAATATCCAGCACTTTGAAAGCATGAATGACGCTGTCGCCAAGATCACCGGTGTCCGCATGCAGGAAACATTGCCGGACACTTTTTTGACCGCGCCGACGAGGTTCAGGTAATCGACATTCCCTGGGAAGAGCTGACGCAAAGGTTAAAGGAAGGCAAGGTTTACATCCCCGAGCAGGCTCGCCATGCCATGGATAACTTTTTCCAGCGGGGCAATCTATTCGCCCTGCGCGAACTCATGTTAACTCTGGTAGCCCGCAAGATGGATAGCGAGCTCATCAATTATATGAGGGCAAAAGCGATTCCCGGTCCCTGGCCCACCGCGGAAAAACTTGTTGTCTGCATTGCCGCCAGTCCCTATGCCAAACAATTGATACGCAAAGCCTATTCGATTGCTAAAGATACGCACGCCGAATGGTATGCAGTCTATGTTTTACCCAGTGGTTTTACCGAGCCTTCGGGTAAGGCAAAAGTTTATTTAACAGATGCACTGAATCTCGCCGAAGAGCTGGGAGCAAAAATCATGACGCTTTCCGGCGACGATGTTGCCGATGAAATTATTCGTTTTGCCCGGGAGAACAATATTACCAGATCGTGATCGGTAAGCCGCTGCGTTCACCGATTGTCGAATTTTTTAAAAGATCACCGGTTTCCCGTCTTCTTTATGCCTCGAGTGATTTTGAACTTCATCTCATTACTCCGACAGTGAGGAAAAAAGAAAAAGAACCCAGTGCCCCTCGTAGGCCAATGGCCTTTAAGATATCCGATTACTTGATGACACTGGTCATGATTGCCATTATCACTCTGATTAACACTGTTCTTCAGAACTTTGTTGATCCGTCTTCGTTAGTTTATCTTTATCTAATTGCCACAATTGTCAGCGCGTTGTTGTTCGGCATCTGGCCGTCGGTATTTACTTCGATCATCAGTCTTTTGACTTATGATTTTTTCTTTACCGCACCCAGATACAGCTTTTCGATGAAAGATCCCAAAGAAATAATCAACCTGCTGGTTTTCCTTTTTACCGCAATTATTGTCGGGCAATTGGTCAAGGTTGTAAAAAAACAGAATATCGCTCTGCAGGTGAGGCTGGAGAGGGTTGTCCTGATCGAAGAGATGAGCAAGGAATTCTTGATCCTTCCCCCTCTCGAACAGTTGGTGGAAGGACTGGCTACTTTTTCTCAGGAAACAATGAACACACTGGCCTTCCTCAAGACAACAATTCTCAATGACATAAGCAATCTTACCATCAAGTATGTCCGAGAAGGTTATCAACGTTCCTTGTTTTGTCCTGTTCAAGGCAAAGGAAGGCGACCTGCAGCTATGGTCAAGAAGCAGTCCGGATTTGGAAATTAATCAAAATGATATGGCCGTTGCCCATTGGTCATTTGTTCACGGAGAAATTTCCGGTGCCGGAACTGAGACTCTGCCGAGTATTCCTTATTGTTTCCTGCCGATCAAATCCCAGGAGGAGACGATCGGTGTAGTCGGCATAAAATATGAGTTTAAGAACCTGCTTCCGGAACAACGCCGCATCCTGGGAACTATATCCAATTTGACATCCCTTGCTGCCTCCAGATGGATAAGGATTGGATAGGCTGGAATATTTGCACGCTTATCAACTAGGCAATGCTATTGGTTCTTTATTTTTTCCCGAAGGTAACAACGGGGGTCTTCCGCCAGGTAGTCTCCGCTATAAGCTAAGGCGCGTCCGCGGCAGCCGCCGCAAACAGTTTTGTAATTACATTTACCACAGATGCCTTTGAGTCTATCTTCACGCCGCCGCAAATTTTGGAATACCGGCGTTTCCGTATATATTTGCTGGAAACTCGTATCCCTGATATTTCCCGCATTGATCTCTACAAAGGGACAGGGCCAGACATCGCCGTTAGCTTTAATGTAAACAAAGCTCCTGCCCGCGGCGCAGCCGTGGAAAAAATTACCGGCAAGCTTAAGTAGCAGGCCTTCGCGGATACCGTTTTTTTCCAAAATATAAGACCAATACTGAGGTCCGGCGACTGGCTCGATAATGGTTTTGGCGATTTTTTGTTTATCGGCAATAAGTTCGCTTAAATATTTATTGGCACTTTTCTTCAAAGTGGCTTTTTCTATTTTTTCCCCGCGGCCGACAGCGACAAGTTGATACATCAGCATAATGCCGGCGCCGCAGCCATCGGCAAAATCAATGAGCTCAGGTAAGTGCGGCATATTGTATTCCATCGCCGTTGTATTGATCTGTAAAAGGATGCCCGCTTTCTTTGTGGCCTCAATTGCCTTAAGCGCTAGATCAAAAGCGCCGGGCTTATTTCGTACCATATCATGAATATCGGGATTGGCGGCGTCAATGCTGATGGCATTGCAAACAACACCGTGATCCTTTAATTTAAAAGCCATTTCTTCGTCAATTAGTGTGCCGTTGGTGGCAATTATGTTGGCAAGCCCGGCCTGCTGGGAATGTTTGAGCAGAGTGAAGATATCCGGCCGCACAAGCGGTTCGCCTCCTGTAAAAATCAAGGTGCGGAATTCGCTGTTGTCCGCCAGCATATCAATGAGTCTTTTTCCTTCATCGGTGGTAAGCTCATTCGAAGCTGCCTTGCCGCTTACCGCATGACAGTGAATACATTTTAAATTACAGGCGCCGGTCACTTCCCAGACCGGATGTCCCGGGTAACCGATGCAGCCCATGCCTAAGGAACCGTTGGCTACGGGTATGGATGGGAAACCGTGCCGGAAAAGCCATCCCGGGAAATGCTGCCAGCGATTTAAGTATCCCATGAGCAAAACGCTGCCCATTTGTCTGAACAAAAGGGAAGGGGGGTTATAAAACGGTTTCACTTTCTTTTTCGTTTGCATAATTAAAATTTAAAGGTAGGCCAGGATGTAAGCAAGAGATGTTCCTAAGTTGACGACGATGTTCAAGCCGCAGAGGATTTCCAATATTTTGTGGTTTTCATATTTTGCACGCAGCATCAGGACAATTATAAATAAGGAAATAATCAAGAAAGGCAGATAAAAATAAACGACCTTAAAAGGAATGCCCCATAATGGTGACATGAGCATAGTCAGGGAAGTCAATAAAGAAAAAATCACATAAAGTGCCATCCCTTTTTGCTTTCCGAGCCGATACAGTAAATTCTTTTTATCCGTAGCCTTGTCCGCTTCGTAATCCGGAAATTCATTGAGCAGGATTACATTAAAAATCGAAAGGCCGATGGGTATAGCCAGCCAATGAACTAGACGGGTGAATCGTGCCGGTCTGTATATAATAGGCTGAGGCGACAGTCAGCCAGCCATAACAAAAACCGATAAAAATTTCACCGAAGCCGCGTTGGACAAGGCGTATCGGTTTAGTGGAATAGAAGAAACCGGAAAAAGCTCCGAGGAAACCTAAGACCAATGTATAGGGACCGGTTTTTAAAACAAATTGCAGGATTATTCCGATAATTCCGGCAAGGATCAATGTGACAATGCTTGTCCAAAGGGGGACCAGCGGTGATATCTTCCCGGCTGGAAGCACGCGCGAGCCGCCGGAAAACAGGTTTTCGTGTAAACGGTTCGACAGAATGTCTCCTTCGTAATCAAAATATTCGCCGGACTGGTAAGTGGAAATCATAATCAAGATAACCCCGGAAATACCGAGAAGAAAAACTTCCATGCTTATGGTAGAATTAATTTTGTATGCCAGAAATGTTCCCAATATAAAGGGAAGGATGCCAACAGTGTGAAAAGGCGGCCGGGAGAGACCGATCCATGCTTTTATTTTTTCTATATTCGAATTTTGCATAAATTACCTACGTTTGTTGTGGCGGTTTACTAACATAAAGGGTCATCTTTGTCAAAGGGCTATGGCATTTTCTAACGATATAAGTAAGAGGTAAAAGTGGCGGCACAAAGTCGTGGAGAGTAAATCACTTTTTTCTTGCTTGTTGATTTTTTTTGTGTTAGGCGTAGCGCGAGTTTGCAAGAAAGACACCTTCCCGAATGAATAACCATGCAGGCTGGAAAAAAGTTAAGTATTTGCGGATTAGACAGATGGGCGATGGATTCAGGGCTTACTTTGAGGTTTAACGTCATTTATTATCAGGGCGATACTGGTTTCAATAGCAATTTAATATCGGAGGTTTAGCTGTAACCGTAAAAAGCGGTTGATAATAATCTATGTATATTTAATTTTATGAAAGGAGGCATTTAAAAAATGACAAAGGCAGATTTGGTCGGTGTTATGGCAAAAGAAGCGGATATTACCAAAGCGGCAGCATCATTGGCTCTGGACGCATACGTTGACGCAGTCACGAAAGAACTGAAGAAGGGCGGTAGGATTGGTCTGGTAGGATTTGGTACGTTCTCCGTGGCCAAAAGGAAGGCGAGAGAAGGCAGGAATCCTCAAACCGGTAAAGCCATTAAAATTCCCGCGAAGAAAGTTGTAAAATTCAAGGCCGGTAAGGAACTGGCTGACAAATGTAAATAATAAATTATTAAGTCATTATTCAACTGAGGCCTCCGCATTATTCAAAGAAACAATCGGAGGCCTCCGTGCATTAGTGAGATTCAAATTTTAATGAGACTCAAATTTCACAAACGTAGTGAGTCCCAGATTTTAGAAGCGGAGCGCACTGAAATCTGTTGGACGAACTATCCCGCAAAGCGGTGGCAGTGCAGCGAAATTTGCAAGCCGAATTATCCCACATGCGAAGTCATGTGGGACTGTATAGCAAGTCGAATCAATGAAACTGAGATATTGCAAGCGCAGCACAGCAATATATCTTAGCTGAATTGATCCCACCAGAGGTGGGGCTATCCCGCGAACTAGGGATAGAATGTCCGTGAATTAGGATAATATGTAATAAGGAGTTTTCGTTTTGGCACTCAAAAGAATTCTCAGCGGGATGCGACCTACCGGAAAACTGCATTTAGGCAATTTACACGGGGCATTAGGAAACTGGATTGAATTGCAGGAAAGCGGCAAATATGATTGTTTTTATTTTGTTGCCGATTGGCATGCCTTTACCAGCGAATACAGTTCTACGGAAGGAATCAAGGATAACATAATCAGCATGGTGATTGACTGGCTCAGCGTCGGTCTTGATCCGGAAAAAAGCACTCTCTTTGTGCAATCGGCGATTAAAGAACATGCCGAACTTTTCCTTTTGCTTTCCATGATTACTCCGCTGGCCTGGCTGGAGCGTAATCCTACCTATAAGGAAATGAAAGCCGAACTGGCCAATAAGGATTTATCCACTTTTGGTTTTTTGGGTTATCCTGTGCTGCAGGCCGCCGACATTATCATGTACAAAGCTTATGGTGTTCCTGTCGGCGTTGACCAGCTACCCCATGTAGAACTTACCCGCGAGATTGCCCGTCGTTTTAATTTTCTTTATAAAGAAATATTTCCGATTCCGGAACCGCTTTTAACCAGTGTGCCTAAGCTTGCTGGGTATTGACGGAAGAAAAATGAGCAAGTCCTACGATAATTCGATTTATATCAGTGATCGCGGCAAAGAGTTGCAGCAGAAAATTTCTTCCATGTTTACTGATCCGCAGCGGATGAGAAAAAGCGATCCGGGAAATCCTGAAATATGCAATGTCTTCACTTTTCATGGATTATATTCGCACCAGGAACTGTGAAAGAAATTGATGCTGCCTGCCGGAAAGCGGCTATCGGTTGCACTGATTGCAAAAAAATGCTGGCCCGGCGTATTGCCGAAGCAATGAAGCCAGTTCACGAACGTATGGATTATTATGTAAATCATCTGGATGAAATTAACTTGATCATAGAAGAAGGTAACAAAAAAGCAACAAAAATAGCGCGTCAAACAATGGAAGAAGTTCGTGCTGCGGTTAAAATCTGATTCAGACTGCATGTTTATGAACGAAGAACAAACAACAGATTACGCCATCAAGCTGGATATTTTCGAAGGTCCACTGGACCTGCTTTTGTATCTGATCAAGAAAAATGAAATTGATATTTATAATATTCCTGTAGCCCTGATTACCGAGCAGTATCTTCAGTATCTCAAAATTATTAAATCACTCAATCTCGATTTGGCCGGTGAGTATCTGGTCATGGCTTCGACCCTTATTCATATCAAATCCAGATGCTTTTGCCGGTGCCGGAGGAGCCGGAAGAAGAAGAGGAAGAAGATCCCCGCGCCGAACTGGTCAGACAGCTTTTGGAATATCAGGCATTTAAAGAAGCAGCGACAAATTTGGGGGAAAGGCCGCTTTTGGAAAGAGATGTGTTTACCCGGGCAGCGCTTCTTGCCGGAAGAAATTGAAAAATCAACCGCGGATGAGGAAGAACTTATTGAAGTAAGTATTTTTGAACTTATTGAAGCTTTTCATCGCCTTGTTTCCCGCATCGATAAAAAAGAGCTTTTGGAAATTGATCTGGAAAAGATTGTCGCTTACTGATATAATTAACGATATAATGGAACGGCTGTCTCATGAAAAAAATCTGACTTTTGAGGAATTGCTGGGAGAAAGAAAAGATCGCCGGCGCATTATTTACACTTTTTTAGCTTTGCTGGAATTAATTAAACTGAGAATGATTAAAGCTTATCAAACTTCGGCTTTTGGTGTGATCCGGATATTTCCGGCTGTGGAGTCTTAAATGGAAAATATTAAAGCATAATTGAAGCTCTGATTTTAGCTTCCGAAACGCCGTTGGCGCTGGAAAAAATTTGCGCTAGTTCTTCCGGAAGTGGAAAAAACGGAAATTAAAGAAGCCCTCGATAAACTGATTGCGGAATATAATGAACGGCAGGGCGGGATTTACCTGCAGGAAGTTGCCGGCGGTTTTCAATTTCGCACCAGGCCGGAACTTGAGCCATTGGGTAAAAAAGCTCAAAAGCACAAAGCCTGCATTCTTTATCTCCGCAGGCGATGGAAACTCTGGCCATTGTTGCTTACAGGCAGCCGATTGTTAAATCGGAAATTGAAAGTATTCGCGGTGTGGATGTCAGCGCTCCGCTCAAGGGACTTCTGGAAAAAAAGCTTATTCGCATTGTCGGACGCAAGGATGTGCCCGGCAAGCCCATTATTTATGGAACAACCAAAAAGATTTCTGGAAGTTTTTAATCTGAAAGATCTCTCGGATTTGCCGAATTTACGGGAATTGAAAGAACTTAACGAACAGCAGGAACTCTTGGAACAAGAAATCGTAGAACAGAAGACAACGAATCAGAAGATATATTCCAGATCACTTATGAAAGAACGTTTGCAAAAATTATTTCCACCGCCGGTATTGATTCACGACGCCATGCGGAAAAACTGATAACTGACGGGCGGGTAAGTGTCAATAATATTGTGGTAACCGAATTGGGAGTAAAAGCTGATGCCGAAAAAGATGTTATTCGGATTGACGGCAAAACTATTTCTGTCGAAAAAACAAATTTATATATTGCTTTAAATAAACCGGCCGGATTTGTCACCACCCTTCATGATCCCCAAAACAGGCCGACAGTTGTGGATTTGCTAAGCGATGTGCCGGAAAGGGTTTATCCGGTAGGAAGGCTTGATTATGATTCCAGCGGGACTTTTGCTTTTGACTAATGATGGGGATTTCGCGCAAAAAATTCAGCATCCGCGTTTTCAGATACCCAAAGTTTACCGGGTTAAAATTCAAGGACATTTATCCAAAGAGGAATTAAAACAATTGAGCAAAGGCATTAAATTGCCCGATGGTGTTTTTAAACCGGAAAATCTAAAAATGGAAAAGATCAATGATCAAAGTTGTTGGTTGCGGCTTACGCTGAAAGAGGGCAAAAATAGAATTATCAGAAGAGGTTTTGAAGCTATCGGTCATCAGGGTAGCCCGTCTGGTGCGGGAAGCAATCGGTGATCTTGAATCTGGGAAATTTGAAGGAAGGTATGTGGCGGTATTTGACCAAAAAAGAAATAAGCCAGATTGCTTGATAATGCGGCAGATAAAAACAGGTAAAATTTTCTTGACATTCGCCAAAAAATAAATAATAACTTTAACACGTATAAGCGTTAGAAACAAACATATATTATCATCTGGCGATTATAGGTTGTAAATAGTTTTAAGGAGGGTCTATGAACAAATCCGATCTTATTGAAGCTTTGAGCAGCTAAGCTAAATTTAACGGAAAAAAAGGCAATTGATGTTGTTAATCTTGTTTTTAAAGGTTTTACCGATGAGTTAAAAAAAGGCGGCCGTATTGAAATCAGAGGATTTGGCAGTTTTGTCGTAAAGAAGTATGGCGCCTACACGGGAAGAAATCCTAAAACCGGCACTAAAATTCAAGTTGAACCCAAGAAATTGCCTTTCTTTAAAGTAGGAAAAGAATTAAAGGATAGAGTTGATAAGAAAAAATAGCAATCCTTGCCTGCTTATATAAAATAAAAAAAGGGGACTTGATTCAAGCCCCCTTTTTATCATTTATTGCCATTGTTCAATCAAATTAACCCAGATTTCCATTAACAAAATCCCAGTTAATCAAATTTTGAATAACAGCAGAAAGATAATCCGGTCTTCTGTTTTGATAATCCAGATAATAAGCATGTTCCCAGACATCAATGGTCAAGAGCGGTTTTTGACCATGGGCAAGAGGAGTATCGGCATTAGCTGTTTTTGTTATTTTTAACTGGTTTCCCTCCAAAACCAGCCAGGCCCAGCCGCTGCCAAACTGAGTGACTCCGGCGTTTTTCAATTCTTCGGCAAATTTGTCATAGCTTCCCCAAGTAGCGTTTATCTTGGCCGCAATTGCTCCGGTAGGTGTGCCTCCTCCCGATTTTTTCAGGCATTGCCAGTAGAAAGAATGATTCCAAACTTGGGCGGCGTTGTTGAAGATACCGGCTTTAGCTGAATCTTTAGCGGCAATTTTAATAATTTCTTCCAGTGATTTTTCCTCAAGATCGGTGCCGGCAATTAATTTGTTTAAATTATCCACATAAGCTTTGTGATGTTTGCCGTAGTGGAAATCCAAAGTATTGGCGCTGATATAGGGCGCCAGTGCGTCTTTCGCGTAAGGTAGTTCCGGTAATTTTATAGCCATATTTTGTTCTCCTTTCTTTATTATTCAAATATAAGGCGCAATTTACCGAAATATCAATGAGGCTCAAATTAAAGGCTCATCTCGGAGAGCCTTTAAGTCAAGCCGAATTGATCAAGTCCAGGCTTCAATAAGCTCAAAGCTTATTTCGGATCATACCTAGGTTTATAGTTGAATTTGTTAGCTGATTGTCAGATTGCATCGGGATGAGGCTCAAATATTGTATTGATGGTTAATGCCTTATACGTGAATCAGCAGCGTTATGCCCCATTTTATATTTGAGCCAATTTATATAAAAGAAAGTGAAAATAGCGAAAACTAATGACGGAAGAGCTGCTTCCCGACTAAAGATAATAAGCGCTATACCCCCGGAAAGCCCGTAGTTTTTCATGGTTCCCAGAAGAAGAAGAGAAGTGATCTTCTTTTCAGCGACATGAAAAAGCTCTCCAGTTTTCTCAATTGCCAGAGCGAACAAAAAAATACCTATGACAGCAATGAAAGAGATAACATAAAGGTCGTCTGGCCAATTCAAAAGCATATCCCTTCCGTTTGCTGTTAGGGAATAAAAGACAATAAATAGACAGCAATCGGTTATTATATTTTCATATGGTTCAATGATTTTATCCCATTCTTTTTCCACAACGAGTCGGGAAAGTCCAAGCGGCAGTATAATTAATTCGAGCTATCAGTAAAATAATATTCCAATAATTCAAGGGAATATCTTTAAGAAATCCTAAACCTATCAATGGTATAATTAACAATAGCGCCCAAATACGCTCCCGCAAATCCCGCGTATGTACGAAGTAGCATCAGCCCGCAATGAATTACCCAAGGATAATATGTCCACTGCAGGCGGTATTGCGGCAATCAGCACCATGCCAATCCAAAGGGCTTCGTCGAGAATAAAAAACATGCCGGTCAAAATTATAAAATTTCCCCAGAGAAGATAGTTCATGACATTGCCGCTGATCGCCGAACCGAAAAGCTTTTTGGGGTGGCGGAAAAAACCGCGCGGTATTTTCAAAGGTGCAATTGTCAGAATGATCGTCAACGCGGGCAAAGTCAGGGCGGCGGCAACTACATTTGCCTGAGGTAAAACAAAACCGCAAAGTACAGACGCGAGAAAAACTATATTGGAGCGGGAAACAAGATATTTGAAGCGAGCCATTATTTTACCTCTGAAAATGCAATATTTTTTTAGCTCCAAAAATAATCAGAAAGAAAGCCACATTGAAAATTACTATAGTTCCTCCTGCCGGCAAGTTCAATAGAAAAGAAAAAACTATGCCGTTAATTACCGAGAAGATGGAAATAGCGGCAGAAATAATAATAGTCATTTTAAAGCTGAAAGAAAGCTGCAGCGCTGTTAGCGGGGGAATAATCAGCAATGCCGAAACCAGCATTATGCCGGTGACTTTCATCGCTAAAACAACGGCCACGGCAGTCAATAGTAAAAGAATGATATTGATTCTTTTTGTTTTAATGCCCATGCTTTTGGCCAGCTCTTCGTCAAAAGTAACTGCAAACAGGTCATTATAGGAAAAAATAACAGTGCCAATTACAACTATAAAAACAATAAAAGAAAGCAAAAGCTCCGTTTGATTTACCGTGAGAATGTTGCCGAAGAGGTAGCTTAATAAATCGACATTATAGCCTCCCGAGAAACTGGCCAAAATTATGCCTATGGCAATTCCGACGGAAGAGATGATACCGATGGCCGCATCACCGTGAATGCGCTTGTAGTGAGTTAATTGAAGTATGGCCAGAGATGAAAGCATAACCAGAGGCAGAGCAGCCACGGTAACATAAAGAGGGCTGAATCCAATCAATAATACTACTGCTACACTGCCAAAGGTAATATGCGCGAGTCCGTCACCAATCAAGGAAAGACGGCGCAAGACGAGAAACACTCCCAAAATGGAAGAAACGGCGGCAATGAGCACTCCGGCAAGCAAAGCTCGCTGAACGAATTCATATTTGAATATTTCCCCAAGCCCAATCATGGATTGTCCTCCAATGCATCATGCTGGTGGCAGATGATGTGTTGACTCATTGGTCCGAAAAGTCCTGTCATATCCGGTGAAGTGCAAAAATCTTCAAATGTTCCCGCAAAAATTACTTTCTTGTCGAGATAGAGAAGATTTCGGGCATATTTACCGATGCTCCCTATGTCATGGGTAATAAGAACGATAGTTGTGCCGTGAGCACGATTCAATTCCTCGGTGAGCGAGTAAAAAATATCTCTTGTTTCTGGATCAAGAGCGGTTGTCGGCTCATCGAAGATAAGCAGTTCCGGCCGGCTGACTAGTGCGTGCGCCAGCATTACCCGCTGTTGTTCGCCGTAAGAGAGCTCACCGATCAGGCGGGAAGAAAGATGCTTAATTCCCATAAGTTCAAGAACCTGTTCCAAGTTTTGCGCGTTTTTATTCCGCAGTCCCAGTTGGACTATTTCTTCAACATTGCCGGGGAAATGTGTGTTTAAGGCATTTAACTTCTGGGGCAGATAACCGATTTTATTCCACTCACGAAAAGAAGAAAGCGGCTGACCGAAAAGACTGATGGAGCCTTTCTGCGGCTGCAGGATGCCCAGAATGTTTTTAATCAGAGTGCTTTTTCCCGAACCATTTGGTCCCACAATGCCCATATAATCGCCTTTTTTCACGGCAAAGGAAATATTGCTCAGGACTTCCAGTCCGTTGAAACAGAAGGTCATATTTTCGGCGCTGATCAAGTTTACGGACATAACAATCCCTTTTTTAAATTTTTCAAATTCTCTTCCATTAACAAGAGAAAGGATACCCCTTTTTTTATATCATCCTTGCTTATATCGTGGCCATTGCTGAGTTTCAGCAAACCCGCACCTGTTTCTTTGGCAATAGTTTGCGCCAGGCGCGGAGCGGTCAGGTCTTCATAATAAAGGTAACGTATCTTTTGCTTTTTTATTTGTTCGATTAGAGTAAAAATATTTTGCGGCAGAGGTTCAGATTCGACCGATGCATTATAAGCTGCAATATATTTTAAGTTATATTTTTTGGCCAAATAAGCAAAAGCCCAGTGTCCGGCGTGCAAAATTGTTTTGGTCCGGCATTTGGCCAGTTCAGAGTTATATCTTCGATCCAGAGCAGCCAATTTCAATTTGTATTGAGCGGCGTTTTTTATATAATAGTCGCTGTTACGCTGATCCTTTTTGATAAAAGACATGGTAATATTATCCACCATTTTTTGAGCATTATCCAAATCCAGCCAGATGTGCGGATCGAACTTATAATTTTTATTTTCCTGGTCTTCTTCACTGAGCGGCAGCAGGAAAACGCCCGCGCCGGTTTCTACCGCCAGCATATTCGTATTGTTCCGCCGATCCCTGGATGATTTTATAAGCCCATTGTTCCATTTCAAAGTTGGTGAAAAGAAAAATATCGCTTTTACACACTTTAATTATGTCATTGGGTTTCAGCTCATAATGATGCGCATCTGTTGCCGGCGGCAAAATCATGGTTACATCGATTTTATTTCCGCCGATAATCCGGGCGAAATCATAAAGGGGAAAAATCGTGGCCATTACTTTTAATTTGTTATCCGCCGCGTGTGTTTCTTTCGTGGGCTGACAGGATAAAATAATTAAGGAAAGGCAAAGAAGGAAAACGAATATATTTTTTAAAGACATAATCTTCACACCTGTTTGTTTTGCTGTTTTTGCAACTTGGTTGCATTTCTGCATATGGCGCAAAGGCCGGATATATTGATTTCGATATGGTCAATGCTGTAATCATCTTTCCCGGAAATTAGCTGACGAGCTTGGGAAAAGGTCAGAGGTTCCATGCAGCTCAACTCTCCGCAGTTCCGGCAGTTAAAATGAGGATGCACAGGATTTTCCAGCGAAGCCATTTCAAAATAATTAGTGCCGCCGGGAGAAGCTATTTCACGGGCAATACCATGTTGTTTAAAGAGAGACAGAATACGATAAATAGTGACTCTATCAATGCGTGCTTTGGCCGCAAGTGTTTGACTTATATCGCGTACACTTAAAGGTGTTGTTGCTTCGAACAATAAGGTCAAAACAGCAATACGCTGCGGTGTTTTAGAAAGTCCGGCATTTTGCAAAGTAAACAAGACATCTTTATATTTCTTATTCATATTCATGGCCGGTATTTATCAATAATGCAACAGAGTTGCAACAATTATTTTTGGCTATCGACTTGGTTTGTGCTATAAATAGCAGCCAAATTGAAAGTCTAGAATTAACTGCGGCAAAGGAGGAGAGTTTATGAAACCAATTGGGCCATTGATGTGGGAACATAGATTGATTGAGAAAATGCTCGGCTCGGTGATGCGCCATATTGATCAAGTCGAAAAAAGCAGGAAAGTTAATCCCCTTATAATAGATATAGCTGTCGATTTTATCCGTACCTACGCTGACCGCACCCACCACGGGAAGGAAGAGGAAATTCTCTTTAGAGATTTGGCCAAGAAGAATCTCACGCCGGAACTAAAGAAAATCATGCAGGAGTTGCTCGACGAGCATGTATGGGCGCGCAAGACAACAGGGATGCTGGTGGCGGCTAAAGAAAAATATTTGCAAGGCGACAAAGAAAAGCTTGCCGGGATAATAGACCTCGCGCGGCAGTTAGGCGATTTTTACCCGAAGCATATCGAAAAGGAAGACAAGCATTTCTTCTATCCCTGCCAGGAATACTTCAACAAAGACGAGCAGGGAAAGATGCTGGCCGAATTTTGGGAATTCGATCGCAAAATGATTCACGAAAAATATAATAAAGTCGTCGAGGGATACTCCGGGCTCAGCCCTTAGTTTATGCCGGTTCTAAATCAAAGACGATATCGAGGCGGCGAGGAGTAGGCGACGAGGCGTATTATATATACGTTGAGGACGCCTGCGACGAGTCAACAAAGATAGCGCTTTGATGTAGAACTGGAATTAGTATTTCCAGCCCAGGAATCCGATAGCGAGTAATATTCATCAAAATCGGCACGGCGTAAATGATGCTTACAGCCATGATTTTAGTTTTCAGCTTTTTCAGGCTGATCACTAAAATAGCCCAGCAGAAGAAATGGAAGTAGCCGATAAGAAAGATCAGCCAGACGCCCTTAAAGGATAAGTTCCAGAAAGGGTATTCCCAGACGAGGAGTCCGCCGATATTCAAAAAGCATTCGATGAATACGCAAAAAGCGCTGTAGCCGATGGCCACAGCCCATTTCTCCGGCAAACCGAGAATTTTCTCTTTTTTGCTTTTCGAGAGGCTGTGGTAGTAGATAATACCCAAAAGCAGAAACATGAACATTATTTCGATATTCCATCCCACCAGTGTTCGGAGCGCCGTATCTCCCGGAGTTGTCCAGAAAGCGGAGCGTTGGGTAAGATACATAACCCAGCTGTTCCACGTTTCATTGAAGAAATCTGCGCCGAAAATTGCCAGACCGGCCAGGACGACATCCCAGTTTTTAGTCTGACGCGCTTCCTTTATTTCCTTAACATAAACATAAAAGACAAAAGCTAGAAGAGGGATTATGTACCATTTAAGCATGGTAAGATCTCTGATGGAGCTTAAAGCTTGCTGGGTTGCTGGTGTCATATGACCTCCTTTCAAATATCTCAATCTGTTGCAGGATTATACTATAACGTTGTATAAACAAAAAGAAATAAATTTGTTAATTTCAGCGCTGGATTTTTATGTAAAATGTGTTTAAATAGGCTCCAATAGGGTAGAAGAAATTCATAAAGGTCGACAAACTATTTTTTTATGGTGCCGGCGTTAAAAGGTATGACTAAAGATAAAGGAGAGAATAGCCTTTGATCCTTACCGGTAAATTGAAGATAGCCCTTCTAATTTTGCTCACTATCTTTATAGTCGGCACAATCGGTTTTCATTTTATTGAAGAATGGAATTTTGTCGACTCCTTTTATGTCACGATTACCACTTTATCGACTGTAGGCTATGGTGATTTCGTGCCGAGAACAACGGAAGGGAAGTTTTTTGCGGTTTTTATAATTATTTTTGGCGTAGGCACGATGCTTTATTCGTTCGGCCTGATTTCGGAAGAAGTAATTGAGGGCCGCTTACGCAAATTATTGGGGAGGGGTAAATTGGAAAAAATGATTGAAAAAATGAGTAATCATTATATTATTTGCGGTTGCGGCCGTATCGGTTTCTTGATTTGCCGCGAATTAGCCGCGGAAAAAGTGCCTTGTGTGGTCATCGATAACAATCCCGACGTTATCCAGAAGGTTCAGGACGAGGGGTTTATTTACTGTAAGGGCGATGCAACACAGGATAAAACTTTAATTGAAGCGGGAATCGAACGGGCCAAGGGTATTGTTTGCGTGTTGCCGTCGGACGCGGAAAATCTTTACGTTATTTTAACGGCAAAGGAACTCAACCAGAATATATATATAATGTCCCGTTCCGAGGAAGAAGAATCGGAGCACAGACTCATTAGGGCGGGAGCGGATAGAGTTATGTCGCCCTATACGCTGGGCGGTGTGCGGATGGCCATGGCCATTTTACGTCCGGCCATGCTGGACTTTATTGAAATAACGACCCGCAGGCAAAGTTTGGAGTTGCGCATGGAAGAAATTTCCGTGTGCAAGGGATCCCCGATTATTGGCATGTCGCTGGAGGAATCAGGAATACGTCAACATTACGGATTGATAATTGTTGCTGTTAAAAAAGATTCGGGAAAGATGATCTTCAATCCACTGGCTGACTATCTTATTGCCGAAAGCGATAGGTTGATAGCCATGGGCGAGGATGAAAACGTAAAAAGATTTGCTCAAGTATGCCTCATATAGTAAGGAGAAAAATATGAAAAATAATTGTTTGTTTGTCCTAAAGAAAATTGCAGTGCTTGTTTTGATAGCTTTTGGTTTGGGCATATCAGGTTGTGCTACTGCCGCCAGCCTTTACAGCGTCGATATGCGGTATACGGCGGCCGAGGCCATTATCCCGGCATATTTAAAAGCCGATGAAAAAACACGTGACGCTATTATTAATGTAGCGGAATTCATCGACACACGCCGGTTGGATGATAAAAAAATAATCGGTCGAGTGATAGAGAGAGACGGCACGAAACCTCTTGTATTCCCCAAGTATGTTATACCGACCAAAGCCGTCGCTAACGGCATTAAAGAATATTTGAAAAAAGCCGGTTATAAAGTTGCCGATAAGCTTGTGCGATGGGATTTAAAAGAAGAAACCATGCCGAAGGGGTCCGGCAAAGTTCTTATAGGCGGGAACATTGAAGAGCTCGAAGTATCTTGCGAGCGCGGTGTTTTTTCTAATTCTTATAAAATCAGTTTGAAGTTGACCATTATTTTTGCGGATTTGGCCAAAGGCAAGATATTATATAAAAGCAAAGTGGAAAGCGCATCTTCCAGAGATGATATTTCCTTTTCTGAAGAGTGGCTCGGAAAACAGGTCAGTACTGCTCTGGGCGATGCCATTGAAAAAGTATTTCAAGAAAAGGCTGTAGCGGAAAAGATAAAAGAAGCCATCACCCAATAAATTTACCCCGTCAATGACACTCGCTAAGAACGAGCGTAGCGAAGTAGTGAGTCCCAAATTTAAGAAACTTAGAGCACTGAAATTTGCAGGACGAACTATCCCAGGAACGAAGAGACGCGGGATTTGAAGCGTAAGTGGAATTAATGAGACTCATGTTTTAGAAACGCAGTGAACTAAAACATGTAAGCCGAATTAATCCCGCCCAAGCGGAGGGTATCGCAGATACCCGTGGTCAATGAAACTCAGATATTTCAAGCGCAGCACAGAAATATCTGTTAGTTGTAATGAGACTAAAACTTCAAAAGCAAAGCGCATTGAAGTTTTTTAGTCGAATTATCCAATAGCCGATGGCTATTGGAAATTATCCCACCACAGGTGGGGCTGATCCCGATAGCGAAGCGTATCGGGGTTGACACCTTTAAGTAACGCAACATGAACTACGTTTACGTTTTAAAAATAGAGCGCCGTCTCTCGTTTCCCGCAATATTACTGCTTTTGCTGATGACAGCCTTATCCATGATGCCTGGTAATGTTTGGGGAGATGAAATTTACACGCACATGGATAAGGATGGCACTATAGTTATAACAAACAGACCTCCTCCTCAAGAAAATATTAAGCCCAATCCCCAGAATAATAATTCGTATCAAGATTCAACCTCAGAGGATCGCTTGCATTGGGGAAGGGACAATGCATTAATTGATGAACAGAACAGAGATAAAAGTGGAAAACGTAAAAAAGTTAATGATGGTAGAGGTATTGACGCCGGTAGATATAATGTGAAAATTAAGAAAATCGGCAGTAATTTATATCAGGATACTGATACACGCATTATTATCAAAACCAGCGATTGTGCTGAGCTGGCAGGCAAGGATGGATCTTTATTGGATTGGACTGGTGTTTCCGGCGAACTCTATTTCAAAAATACGAACAAGTCATGTATAGTTATAAAAGTTTATAAATAAATATGGAATAACTCATTGAAAAAGAACGGGGATGGGAAAGCGGTATTTGAAAAATCGCTTAAAACGCTTCCTGTCTCTAACGGGGTGAATGAGGTAACCGCAAAAGATGAAACCGAATGGCAAGCCAACGGGATAAATCTCTAACGGGGTAACGGGACGAGGGAATAATTGATTAATACGACTCTTTGTTATTGAAAGGAGGTTAGTGATGAAGATTAACGAATATGTGAAGAACACGATAGTCGGGCTGGGCACGCTGGCCTTAGTCAGCGGCTGCGCATCTTATGGCAAGATCATCAAAAGTGAGGAAGTGAAGAGCATCCCGAACAAAAAGTTTGAAAAAATTATAGCGCTGAGATTGCCGGAAGGTGAACCGGTTAATCCAAATGCCGGATTTGTCTATGTCTTACGGGAAGGAAAAATCAGTACAGACTACCCCCGCGAGGAGTTCTTAAAAAACCTTGATGGCTTGCTCAAACACGAGCAGTCAAGCAGGACGTACCACATGGGCAAATTCATCATCAAGGACAGCGAGGGCAAGGTGCACGGCTACTATGAAATGCTGCCCAATTACAGAGCAGTCATTTGGGAACGCAAGGATGATATCCTGTTGCAGGTCGTAATTCCCTATAATCTAACGGACCACGATGGAATTGATCGCAGTGGGAAGATGGGCGGAGGGCATGGTGGTAAATGAACCTGCGGGTAACGAGGGATTCATCTCTAATGGGAATTAGAATGTTGGATCATATCATCATCGGCGATGGCGAGTATTATAGCTTTGTCAATGACACTCGCTGATAATGAGACCCAAGCTTCAGGAACAAAGTGCATAACCTAAAGGTCACTGCCGCTGAAACTTGCGGGACGTAATGAGACTAAAACTTCAAAAGCAAAGCGCATTGAAGTTTTTTAGCCGAATGAATGAAACTCAAATACTACAAACGAAGTGTTGTAGTATTTGTTAGCTGAATTCATCCTGCAGCCAAAGGCTGTCAGGGCTATCCAATAGCTAAAGGTTATTGGAAACTATCCCGGGCGCGATGCGCCGTGGGAAACAAGGGCGCAAGCGAAAATACAGAGCTTTATGATAAATAATTCATACGCATGGATGGGCGGACAGTGGTGGATTTGGGCGGTGCTCGCCGTACTGCTGGTGGTCGCTGTCGTGATTAAAAAGCTGTTCAGAAGGAAATAAAAAGACGATGCCTGGAAAAAATAAATCAAAGGGGATTTATCCCGTTAGAGATAAGCGGGTTAATGCAGTATGTTTAAGTATCAATGAGCACCTAAAATGACAAATAAACCAAAAGAAAAGAAAATCTCTAACGGGATAAAATCCTGGCCCAAAGATGACCGGCCGAGGGAGAAGCTGCTCAAAAAAGGCGCGGGAGCGCTGAGCAATTCCGAGCTTTTAGCGATACAGCTGCGCACCGGCGTCCAGGGCAATAGCGCCATTGATTTGGCCAGAAAGATGCTGGCTAAGTTTGGTACTTTCCGCAACATGAGCCACTCTGATATCCGCGATTGGAAAGAATTTAAGGGTTTGGGCCCGGCCAAAATCGCGCAAATTAAAGCCGCCCTCGAAATCGGTCGGCGTTTCCGCGAAGACGAAGTCGTAAGCGCCAAGCAAAAAATTGCCACTGCCGGGGATGTTGTCGATATCATCATGCCGCAAATGCGCGACCTCAAGACTGAAGTTTTTAAAGTTGTCTATCTCAACAGCAACAACGGAATCATCGATATTGCCGATGCCGCCGTAGGCACTGTCAATCAGGCCGCGCCGATTGTGCGGGAAATTATCCATGCGGCATTACAGAAATTTGCCGCCTCTATCATCTGTGTTCACAATCACCCCAGCGCGAATATTACACCCAGCCCGGAAGATAAAAAAATTACGGCCGAGCTGACAGCCGCATGCAATGTAATGGGAATCAGGATGCTGGATCATATCATCATCGGCGACGGGAATTACTTTAGCTTTGCGGATGCAGGGAATAATGGAGTAGCATGGCAATTAATAATTAGAGGAAGAATGACAAATAAAAAAGAATTATCCGAACGAGACATTTGTACACAGTTTATTCTGCCTGCGTTGGTTAAGGCCGGATGGGATGTGGAAAAGCAAATCCGCGAGGAAGTCTTTTTTACTGATGGTCGTATTTTTGTTAAAGGTAATAGAACGGCTCGTGGTGAACGCAAACGCGCTGATTTTATTCTCTATCTTAAACCCAATATCCCAATAGCAGTTATTGAAGCTAAAGATAACAATCATTCCGTAGGCGCAGGATTGCAGCAGGCGCTGAAATATGCTGGTACACTCGATATTCCAATCGCATTCAGTTCCAATGGCGATGGCTTTATCATGCATGATTGTTCGGGCTATTCTCATCCGATCGAACAGGATTTATCATTGGACACTTTTCCATCGCCAGCCGCTCTTTGGGCGATCTATAAAAAATATAAGGGAATTGAAACTCCTGAACAGGAAGAAATAGCTTCTTTTGATTATTTTTTTGACGGTTCTGGTCGAGCGCCGCGTTACTATCAGCAAATTGCCATCAATAGAACCGTAGAAGCTATTGCCCAAGGCCAGAATCGCATTTTGCTTGTTATGGCGACGGGTACTGGAAAAACATATACAGCTTTTCAGATCATTTACCGTCTTTGGAAAAATGGGCGGAAGAAAAGAATTTTATTTTTAGCAGATCGCAATGTTCTTATTGATCAAACCAAGCGCAATGATTTTAAACATTTTAAAGACCGCATGACAGTTATCAGAAAAAAGAAGATCGATAAAGCATTTGAAATATATCTTGCGCTATATCAGGGGCTCACAAACTACAATGAAGATAAGGACGCTTATCGGGAATTCAGCCGGGATTTCTTTGATCTGATAATCGTGGATGAGTGTCATCGTGGAAGTGCGGATGCCGACAGTGCGTGGCGGGAGATTCTCACCTATTTCAGTTCGGCTACCCAGATCGGACTTACTGCTACACCAAGAGAAACGAAAGAAATATCCAATATCGAATATTTCGGCGAACCGATTTACACCTATACTCTCAAGCAGGGTATTGAAGACGGATTTTTAGCTCCCTACAAAGTTATTCGTGTCGGATTAAACGTTGATCTTGAAGGCTGGCGACCTGAAGAAGGGAAAAAGGACAAAGACGGTCATGAAATTGAAGATCGTATTTATAACACCAAAGATTTTGATAAAAACTTGGTTATAGATGAAAGAACACAATTAGTTGCCAAAAAAGTTTCTGAATATCTAAGGAAAACAAACCGCTTTGATAAAACTATCATATTCTGTGTGGACATAGAGCACGCGGAGCGCATGCGTAAGGCTTTGGCGATTGAGAATCAAGACCTAGTGTTGGAAAATCACAAATATATTATGCGTATTACCGGCGATGATGATGAGGGCAAGCGGGAGGTGGATAATTTCATCAATCCCGAAGAACGCTATCCTGTTATTGCTACCACTTCAAAACTAATGACTACCGGAGTTGACGCGCAAACCTGCAAGCTGATTGTTCTTGATTCAAATATTAAATCCATGACTGAATTCAAACAGATTATCGGTCGCGGGACGCGCATCAATGAAGAGTATGGCAAAACCTATTTTGCCATCATGGACTTTCGCAATGTTACCGATCTTTTTGCTGATCCGGCGTTTGACGGTGATCCGGTAATGATTAAGCAAGTAAAAGGCGAAGAAGAATTAACCGACAAAGATATTTATCCTGAAGAAGATCAGGAAATTATTGATCCTGAAACCGGTACGATGGTTGATTTCTCTATAGGTGAACGTAAGGTACCCGACAACGCCGGAGATAATTACAGGCGGTGAAATTATTTCTGAGCCTCGTCCCAAAGTCTATGTTGCTGGTGTTGATGTATCCATCCTTAATGAACGGGTTCAGCATCTTGACGGCAACGGGAAGCTTATTACCGAAACACTAAAAGATTATACAAAGAAAGGTATTTTACAGGAATATCGTACACTTGATGAATTTCTTAAACGTTGGAATAGTACTAGAAAGAAGAAAGCCATTATTGAAGAACTGGAATCACACGGCATAATTCTGGAAAACCTTCTGGACGAAGTAAAAAAAGATTTGGATATATTTGATCTGATTTGCCATATCGCCTGGGACATGCCCGCGCTGACGCGTAAAGAAAGAGCGGAGAAGGTGAGAAAGCGCAACTACTTTACAAAATATGGTGAGAAAGCGCGCATTGTTATCGAGGCTCTTTTAGATAAATATGCCGACGAAGGTATTGAAAATATCGAAGACCTTGCTGTCTTGCGTATTGAACCATTCAATAAAATCGGAACACCGGCGGAAATCATTCAGATATTCGGCGGCAGAGATAAATATCTATACGTTATCGAAGAACTGGAACACGAACTCTACGCAGCAGCTTAAGGACAATCAATGAAAAATATCGGCAATATTATTAAAACACTACAAAATATCATGCGCAAAGACCCTGGCGTTTCCGGTGATGCCCAGCGCATCGAGCAATTGGGCTGGATGATTACTTTAAAAATTTTGGATGATAAAGATAAGGAACTTGAAGCTGATTGATGAAAAGTATAAATCACCGATACCCGAGTTTTCTGCAATGGCGCAATTGGGCTGGTGATGATGAAGGGATGACCGGAGAGGATTTGAAAAAATTTATTGATGGCAAACTTATTCCCAAGCTTAAAAATCTTGATGTGAGTTCTGGTAATAAACGTGCGCTCATTATCCGTGAAATATTTGACGGCACCAATAACTACATGAAAAACGGCACAATCATTCGTCAGGTGCTGAATGAACTAAACAAGATTGATTTTAATAGTTCGGAAGACCGCCACGTTTTCGGTGATATTTACGAAACGATCTTGCGCGACCTGCAAAGCGCTGGTAATTATGGCGAATTCTACACACCCCGTGCGTTGACCGAGTTTATGACCGAAATGGTTAATCCGCGTCTGGGTGAAAAAGTGCTTGATCCGGCCTGCGGTACAGGTGGCTTTTTAACCAGCGCCATTGAAAATATCCGCAAGCAGGATGTTAAAGGTGTTGAAGATCTCAAAGTACTTGGAAAAAACCATTCACGGCATGGAATTAAAACCGCTGCCGTTTATGCTTTGTGTTACCAATCTGATTTTGCATGATATAGAAGTTCCTAATGTTGATTATACCGACAGTTTGAATCGTGAATATACATCCATCGGACAAAAAGATCGGGTGGATGTAATTCTGGCCAATCCGCCGTTTGGTGCATCGGTTACCGATGGAGTGGAAACCAATTTCCCGCTGAATTTCCGGACAACGGAAAGCGCTGATCTGTTTTTGATGCTGATGATGCGCTATCTCAAAGACGGAGGCCGCGCCGGTATTGTTCTGCCTGATGGTTCGCTTACTGGCGATGGCGTAAAACAGCGCATCCGCCAGCACTTTCTGGAAAACTGCAATCTACATACAATTGTTCGGCTTGCCGAATTCGGTTTTTCAACCTTATGCCAGCGTTGCCACCAATCTGCTTTTCTTTGAGAAAGGAAAACCGACAAAAGAAATTTGGTATTGGGAGCATAAACTGCCGGAAGGGGTGAAAGCCTACAACAAAACAAAGCCGATTCAGAAAAAGTGAATTTGATAAGTCTGAAAAAATGGTGGAAGAAACGCAAAGAAAATGAACAGGCGTGGAAAGTCTCAATCGATACGATTATTGCAGGAACGGTTACAACCTTGACATTAAAAATCCCCATACACCGGAAGTAACACACGAATATACCAGCACTGAGCTTGTGAAGCTATGCTTCATGATTCGTTTAGAAAGAGTGATGAACTCTTGGAGAAATTGAAGAAGGAGCTTAGCGAATGGCTGAATGGTACCAATTGACGAACTTTTTGATTTTGAAAAAGGTTCAGTGCAAAGTTCAAAGTGCACTGCCTGGCAAATATACTTTTATTACTGCTGCTGAAGAATGGAAAACGCATCAAGCATATACTCATGATTGCTGAAGCTTTGATATTTGCAATGGCAGCTTCCGGTTCGTTTGGCAGAACACATTACATAAAAGGCAAATTCATTTCCAGTGATTTTTGTTTTATTCTAACGCCCAAGAAAGGGTTAGCAGGACTTGATTTAACTTTCTATTACAGACTCTTTAATTTTCTCCGATCAGATATTGTAAAAAAAACAGCAACCGGAACTTCAAAGAATTGGCAATCAATCAGACAACTTTTGGAGCATATAAACTTCCATATTTTGACTTACGATCATCAGTTGATTTTCAGAGATAAAATAGAAAATATTAAATCAACATTAGGAAAGTTGATTCATCTTTAGCGGTACTTGGAACTGAACAAGTTATCATTATCCTACAAATAACTTCGTCCGGCAATCTATATTGCAGGAAGCCATTGAAGGAAAGCTTACTGGCGACTGGCGAAAGCAAAATCCGAAATTAATCAGCGGTGAAAATCACGCTTCAAAATTGCTTGAAAAAATCAAAGCCGAAAAAGAACGGTTGATCAAAGAAGGGAAGATAAAGAAAGAAAAACCGCTTGCACCAATTAACTGATGAAGAAAAGACTTTTGATTGCCCGAAGGATTGGGTGTGGTGCAGGTTGGGAGAAATTGTTTTGGCATTGAATATGGATCAAGTGCGAACTCTAAATAAGGATGGCAAAGGTCCGTATCTTGAATGGGAAATTTACAAAATGGTCAAATCTTGATTGGGAGGATTTATGTCTATACTAGCAATGATACGGAAGAGAAAAGCACTTACTTGAGAATAATGAATCGGACAGATGTTCAGCCATAGAAGGTGATTTATTAGTTCGTGATAGGTGGCAAAGCGGGTCGTTCCATATGAGAATGATGATATAATATTTATGTCTGAGTCATATCCGTGAGGTTCCATATTGCGAGATTAATATCACATCTATAATATATACATATTTTCAAATAATTCATCATTTCACAGATGAAATACAATAAAGTAAAAGCAGGTGTCTGCGGTCATATCTAACATTATATGCAACAAAACTTAGAGATTATAGATATCCCCTCGCGCCAATTACCGAGCAACAAGCCATTGTCGAGCGGGTGGATAAACTTATGGCCATGATTGACGAACTGGAAAAACAAGTCACCGAACGCAAAGACAAATCCGAAAGACTGATGCAGTCGGTATTACGCGAGGCATTTATGCAATGAAAGTATATTTTTCTGATATTTTCAAAGTTAGCCCCGATGTGCTTGAAAAATATGGCGCACTTAATATTTCTTTAATTAATGATTTGCCGTTGTTTATTGATCCATTCCTGCTATTCAATAGTCCTAAACCAGAATATCAAAGACTACATAAAGAGATTTTACGATACGTGGCTTTCCTAAGGGATCGCTCTGTTGAGCAATCTGTTAGCAAAGGACTACTCAAAAGCTGGTATACATTCCCAGAAGTTAAGCAGACTTGGTTGGGATATAGTGAAGTAGGTAACAGGGGACGTGGGCCGGGGATAGATTTTGCACGTGCATTTGATGAAAATTTAAAAGGGCAATTTTCTGATTTTGATAAAGATACTATATGCCAGAGTCCGCATTTGGAAAAATTTTGTTTAGTTAAAGAAAAAATCGGTAAAGATAATATAAGTGATTTTGTAACTAATTTAATTAAAGGTTTTTTACTCCGATATACGGAAAAGTTTGCACAAAAATATATAGATTCATCAATGAGAAAAAGTTTTACAGTTAGTCATGTTGATTTTAATTATACGACATGTTCATGGAATTCCAGGCAATTCGAGCTTCCTATTGATATCTTGAATACTCAAAAAGAAGACTACGTTTTATTAACACCAAAAGATTTATTAACTAAAGACGATACTTGGATAAATAAGACTGATTTAGTCAACAATTTTAATAATATTGTTTCAGCGGTATCTAATGAAGAGCTACGTGCACAGCTAAGTTTTTATTTTGTCAGAAATTTACCGAAGCCAAAATATACTAAGAAAGGCAAAGAAAAGAAACCAAGTAAGACTGACATAGTAAAAGCAGTTGGCGCTGTAATAAAAGAATATCCAACGCTGATCGATTATTACATTAAATATAAAGAGGATAAGAGTGAAGAAGCCAAGTCGGTTAGCGGTGAACGTGTCGCTGAAGTACAAAAGTTATTTATCGAAAACCTTTCAAGATTTATTAGTTTATTGAATAAAGAAACTAAATTTTATTTTATTGAAAAAGATACGCTTTCGGCTGCCTATGAGCGTGTTTTGTTTTTAAAAAATGTTATTGAAAATAAAGATGGTTATAGAATCTTCTATATCAAAGGTGTGCCTATTAAACGTGAGACTGACGTGCATGTCATGTTTCGTTTAACTTGGTTTGCATCACCAGATGACGTTACGCCTGAAGCAAATGACGGGCGTGGGCCTGTTGATTTTAAAATTTCCCAAGGTGCTTTTGATAAGTCCTTAGTGGAATTTAAATTAGCATCTAATACGCAGCTTGCAAAAAATCTACAAAATCAGGTTGAAATCTACAAGAAAGCCCATGATACGGATAAAGCCATAAAGGTAATAATATTTTTTTCGGCGAAAGAAGAGAGACGAGTGAAAAATATTCTTACAGCTTTGGGACTTTCTAATGAAAAATATGTTGTTTTAATAGATGCGAGAAAAGACAACAAAGTAGCTGCTTCAAAAGCTAAATGAAAGGGATTTTTTATGAGCACACAACGTTATTCGGTTACACCGCAGCCAATTGAAACTATTTTGACATGGGAGAAAACAAAAGAAATTGCCATACCTGAGATTCAACGTCCTTTTGTATGGGATGCGACGAAGGTTCGTAATCTTCTGGACTCATTATACTTAGGTTACCCTATTGGATATTTAATTACCTGGCGTAACCCTTCGGTTAAATTGAAGGACGGAACTTCATCACAGGGGAAAAGGATATTAATTGACGGGCAACAGCGTGTAACTGCCCTTATGGCTGCTATACTAGGCAGGGAAGTGCTGACAAAGGATTATGAGAATGTAAAAATAAAAATTGCTTTCCACCCTATAGATGAAAAGTTTGAAGTTGCTAACCCTGCAATTCAAAAAGATACCAGTTGGATTTATGACATTGCCAAAGTTTTTGCCCCTTCTTCCAGCCTTGTGGAATTAACTGATAATTATATATTAGCGAATCCTGATGCTGACAAACATGCAATATCCATAATTTTAGAAAAATTGCGGAAAATAATATACAACTTTGTGGGTATAATTGAACTTGATGGTGATCTGGACATTGAAACAGTTACCGAGATATTTATACGTGTCAATTCTGCCGGCGCACAGCTTAGCCAAGCTGACTTTGCCATGTCAAAGATTTCAGTTAATGAAACTTATGGCGGGAATACGCTACGCAAGGCGATTGACTATTTCTGCCACATGTCTGTTTATCCTGATTTTTATACAATCGTTCAGAAAAACGATCCAGTTTTCTGCAAAACTGAATTTTTTCAAAAAATGTCATGGCTTAAAAACGAGAATGAAGATATTTATGATCCCTCATATACAGATATGCTGCGTGTCGCTTTCACAACAGAGTTCAAGCGCGGCAAACTGCAAGACTTGGTAGCCTTAGTATCAGGTCGAAATTTTGAAACTAAAAAGTATGAAGAATCCATTGTTGAGGATTCCTTCACCCGTTTAAAATCTAGTATATTTGCTTTTATGAATGAAACACATTTTAAGCGGTTTGTGATGATTGTTCGTTCGGCTGGATTCGTGGATTCTTCTCTTATCGGTTCCCAAAATGCACTTAACTCTGCTTATATCGTTTACCTGACATTACGAGGGATAAAGACACCCGATGCGGATATAGAAAGTAATGTGCGTAAGTGGTTTGTATTTTCAGTGCTAACGGGCCGCTATTCTGGTTCCCCTGAGTCTATGTTTGATTATGATATACGTCAGATTCATGCACAAGGATTTGCACCCTACGCCGAGAGTCTCTATGCTGGTGAACTTTCTGATGCATTCTGGAGTGCAAGTCTTCCTCAGGAGATGGATACGTCTGTAGCTTCAAGCCCATACTTTAGAGTTTTTCAAGCAGCACAGATCACGCTTGGCGATAAAGGATTTTTATCAAAAGATTTGAGTGCACGCGAATTAATTGAGGTCAAGTCGGATGTGCATCATCTGTTTCCAAAGAATTATCTTAAAAAACAAGGACTAAATAGGGGACAATACAATCAGATTGCTAATTATGCTGTGGCACAAAGTGAAATTAATATTGCGATAGGGAACAAAGAACCAAGTAAATATATGTCTGAAGTGCTTGATCAATGTAATGGCGGGAAAAAGAAATATGGCAATATTATAAATATCGATGATCTGAATACAAATTTTAAAATGAACTGCATTCCGGAAGGTATGGAAAATATGAGTGTGGCAGATTATCCGCAGTTTTTGGCGGCACGCCGTGTCTTGATGGCGAATAAGATAAAAACCTACTTTAAAAAACTATAGTAGTGAAATAATCGGGGACGGTTCTATTTAGATTACTTATCAGTCCTGGCTGTGCTGTGGTGGAAAGTAGGGAATTGAGTCCGCAATCCCGATTTGCTACGCTTACGGGATCAATTCGACTAAAAAACTTTAATGCGTTTTGTGGGATAGCTCGCTGTGTTCATTATCCCACGTCGCTTTGCTTCTGGGATAATTCGTCCAACAAATTTCAGTGCGCTGCGCTTCTGAAATTTGGGACTCATTAAAAGGAGGTTACCATGGAATTAGCTGCTGCAATCAAGGGAAGAAGGAGTATTCGCAAATTCAAATCGCAGGATGTACCTAAAAGTGTAATTACGGAAATTCTGGAAGAGGCGCGCTGGTCGCCATCGTGGGGAAATACCCAGCCCTGGGATTTGTATGTATTAAAGGGTAAAACACTGGCTAAATTTAAAGAAATGAATCTCAAGCAAACGCTGGCGGGCGCAGCTATTGCCCCCGATGTGCCGATGCTCGAAAAATGGCCGGACGCCATGAAAGTCAGATATGGAGAGCTGGGCAAAATCGTTTTGTCCTCGCAGGGTATAAAAAGAGAGGATAAGGACGCACGCGATAAGTATTATCAGAATATGGTTTCCATGTTTGATACCCCTTGTCTGATTCTGGCCTGTATTTCCCGGGATAATCTTGTCGAATACCAGATGCTGGATATCGGCCTTATCGCGCAAACGATTTGTCTCGCTGCTCACGGTAAAGGCCTGGGCACGTGTCTCCTGGCCGCCGCCGCGCGTTACTCCGCCGAAATCAGAAAAATAGTGGCAATTCCCGCCGATAAAAAAATTGTTGTGGGCATTGCTCTGGGTTATCCCGATCCGTCATTTCCTCTCAACAATTTCGAGCGGGAGAGAGCAAAGCTGGATGAATTTGTCCATTGGATGGAATAAAGAACAAATTTTGGATTTGTCATTGAAGGGACGCGCATCTCGTGAAGCATGAAGCGGACTTGGCATATCGATATTTCATGGGGAAAATTGAGACAGGTAAAATTAAAGCGCCGAGGTGGATACTTAATCTATTTTGCTTGCAAAATATTACAAAGTATATATAATTAACGTAGGTGATAATTATATATGCTTAGTAGAAACATAACCAAATTGCAGGAATTAAGCAAAAAATCCTATTTTACCCTTGATGATATGGCGCTGAATTTTAACTTTCAGGCGGCATCCGCCCGCGTATTTTGCAGCCGTTACGTCCGGCAGGGGCTGTTGGTCAGATTGAAAAATAATATTTACACAACCGCCTGGAAATGGGAAGCTCTGACACGACAGGATTTGTATAAAATCGCCAATGTATTGCAGGTTCCTTCCTATATTTCCCTGATGACGGCCCTGGCGTATTATGACGTGACAACACAGGCGCAGAACAATTATCAGGAAAGCGTCTGTCTGAAACGTTCGATTACTTACAATGTCCGGGAAGCCGTTTTCAGTTATGTAAAATTGCAGCGCCAATATTATGGCGATTTTATTAAAATGGACGGTATATTTATCGCTACCAAAGAAAAAGCGTTTCTGGACGCGGTCTATCTTTACTCATTCGGCAAATATAAGTTCGACGTTGACTCGTTGGACATGAAGAAACTGGAATTGAAAAAACTAAAAAGCCTGTTGAAAAATTATCCGAAAAAAACAAAAGAAACGGCGAAAAGACTGTGCGGGATTTAATTCAACACGAGCAATTTGAGCTGGAAGTCCTCGACAGGCTTAACAGCGGACGATTTCTGGCCGGCTTGATTTTCGGCGGCGGCACTATGTTGCGCTTATGTCACGGACTGGATCGTTATTCAGTGGATCTGGATTTCTGGGTCGTAAAGGATATCGACTGGGCAAAGTTTTACCGGAAGCTAGAAAAATATTTATTGCAGTTTTATAAGCTTGCCGATTCCGCCAACAAACATTTTACAATTCTATTCGAATTGAAATCGCCGCAATTTCCAAGGGCGCTGAAAATAGAAATTCGAAAAGAGGCAAAGATCATCAAAACGGAAACCAGCATAGCTTACAGTGCCAACTCCAATATTCAGGTTCTGATAAAAACCATGGCGCTGGAAGAAATGATGAGGTCAAAAATTGAGGCCTTTCTCAGCCGCAAGGAAATACGTGATGCATACGATATTGAGTTCTTATTAAAAAGAGGCATACCCCTTGCCGCTGAAAAAGAAACCCTGGTCGAACTGCTTACCGGATTGGAAAAGCTCGGTAAAAAAGACTTTTCCGTGAAGTTGGGGACGTTGCTAGACGTATCTGCACGAAAATATTACCTGGAAAATGGATTCCGCATTCTGGAAACAAGCCTGCAAGATAAAATTAGAGCCAATTAAAAAAATGAATTGGAGAATTAAACGAAAAGGAGATTGCTATGAAAGATTTGAAATATATGAGTATCGCTGAAGATGCCATAAACAAAATCAAAAAAGGAGCTTTCTTAACCGTTAAGGCCGCGGACGCACTCAATACCATGACAATCGGCTGGGCCACTTTCGGATTCATCTGGCAAAAGCCGATCATGATGGTGGCAGTACGCTCTTCCCGTCACACCTTTGGTATTATAGAAAAGGCTTTAGACTTTACAGTTACAATACCTTCAGGCGATATGAGCAAGGCAATCGCTTTTTGCGGATCGAAATCGGGCCGGGATGTGGACAAGTTCAAGATGTGCAAGCTGGAAACAGCAAAAAGCCAGCATGTCGCGTCGCCGATCATCAAGGTGCCGGGGATTCATTATGAATGCAAAATAGTTTACAAATCCGCCATGAATCCGGTTCATCTGGATAAAAATTATGATAAGGCCCTCTATCCGCAAAAAGATTACCACACTCATTACTTTGGCGAGATATTGGCCTGCTACGAAACGGAATAATGCTGAGTGGTTTTTCAACGATACTTCAGCCGGGTCAAGAGGGTCAAATCTTTACTCTTGATAATTGTCGATCCAAAAATCGTGAAGAGTGAAACGTGGCCATTATGTAATTGACATGCAGGGCCGTTTTTCCTATAGTTCGCTGCCGGAATAATATCTGGTCAAAATAAAATGTGGATATTTTGAACGAAGAGAAGAATATTAATAAAATCCTATCTATTGATATTTCTCATCGCCAATACTCCCTGAAATAAAAAAAGGAACACTTGCAAGATTTCACTGAAGGCAATATTGGCAGACAGGTTGTTAATTTCAGCACGCCGCTAATGTTAGGTAATCTGCTGCTGTCCGTTTACGGTATCATCAACATGATCTGGGTCGGCCGGCTTCTGGGCCACACAGCCGTGGCGGCAATCTCCGCCAGCCTGCCGATCATCATGCTGATGCCCGCATTTCTCATCGGCCTGGCCATGGCCACTAATGTCCTTATCGCCCAGGCATTCGGCCGCAAGGATACGGCACTGCTCAGAAAAATCCTGGCGAATTCCTTTTTCGCCTCTATCTTGTTCTGCCTGCTTATCTCCATCATCGCCCTTGTGCTGCGTCGCCAGTTGCTCGAATGGGTACATGCACCGCAGGAAATTCAGGAGATGGCCCTCGCTTATCTGACCATCATGATGGCCGCGCTGGTATTTCAGTTCTTTGTCTACTGGATGACGGCCATGCTGCGCGGCCTGGGTGACGCCAGAACAGTGGTGAAAATTCTCATCCTGCTTACGGTGTTTAATATTGTTTTTGTCCCGCTGTTTATTCGCGGCATCGGCCCTCTGCCACCTCTGGGCGTGGCCGGCGCGGCCTGGGGAACGGCGCTGGCAGCCATGGTGACCTGTATCATCGGCTATATTTACCTTGTGCGGCATAATCCATACATTAATATGCACAGCTGGGACTATAGTTTGGATTGGCACATCATCCGGGAGGTTTTCGTAATCGGTGTGCCCGCCTCGCTGCAGATGCTTGTGGTTTCGCTGGCCGGGGTATTCATTATCTCTCTGGTCAACAGTTACGGCACGGATGTTACCGCGGCCTTCGGCATTGGTATGCAAATCGATTTGCTAGCGGCCATTCCGGCCATGTCCATCGGGATGGCAGCGACCTCGATTGCCGGTCAGAACCTGGGAGCGCAGAAGATGGACCGCGTTTTTCAGACTCTGCACATGTCGGTGTTTTTCGCTCTGGCTATCGCCCTTGCTTGCACCGCAGTGCTGGCGATTTTCCCTAATTACATCGGCGCAATTTTCCTCGAGCAATCAGCCGAACATGCAAAGGTGCTGAATCTTGTGGGCGAATATTATCATTGGATGGCGTTTATTTTTCCCTGCTTTGCCGTTATCTTCGTCATTCAGGGTGTCCTGCGCAGCGCAGGCGACACGATGGCCTTGCTGGTTCTCTCGTTTGTCGCTCTGATCATCATTCGCATTCCTCTTGCCTACGTGCTGGCCGGCCCCTTCGGCTTCAAACAGGAGGGCATCTGGATGGCGATGCTTTTCAGCAGCGCGCTGGCCGTCGGGTTGAACTGGCTTTACTACAAAGGCGGCCGGTGGAAGAAGAAGCGGATATTAGGAAAGCAAAAACCGTCTGAATCAATGAACTGAAAGAATGGATTCCAATCCTTTTAATACGCGCTGCAGCAGATGATCACATCGTCTACTTTCTTGAAATATATAGCCTTGGATTTTTCCTTTTTACTTCCAGGCTTCATATAGGTGTATTCCACCCATCCTTCACCTTTCGTTTTGGCTTTATCAATAATTTCTTTCCGGAATAATTTTCCCTTACTGTCTTTTTCGCGCATCACATTCTTCCCTCGGAGCGACGGGCGGAAAGGATCAGCTATCAGCTTGCCTTTCAAATCGTAGGCAAACACATAGAGATAGTCTTTGACAAACTGTCCGTCCTGCTTATTAATTTCGGCTATGACCGCTTCTTTGCCGTTGGCCTTAATAAACTCCTCGGCTTTGAGCACCATTTCCTTGGCTTCGGCTTTTGCGCCGGCTTTCGCGCAAGCGATATCTTTTCCCAAAAAGTGCCCGAAAGTTCCCGCCAAAAGCATAAGCAACACAGCAAGCAAAAATTCTTTTAACTTTCATGGTTCCCCCCTGAGAGATGAAATTGTCTCCTGATTTGTATAGTAGCATAACATCATTTTTTGAGAAACGGAAATTTAAAGATGACGGCGTGATTTTTGCCGCGGCGCTGCGATTCTTTTTTCATTGTGAAACTCCAATTTCCATAACGAAGTGTATAACCTAAAGGTCACACGTGGAAATTGGTAAGTTGAACAATCCCGCACAGCGGAGGGTAGTGAAACTCAAATTTTAAGAACGCAGTGAATTAAAAATTGTTAGCTGAACTATCCCGTATAAGCAGGGATATGATACCACGCAGCTTGCTTTGGGGTTCATACCCGGGATCCAGTTCTTGACAATGACCGGCTATAAGTATTTAATATCAAAAGGGAGGAAATATGACGGACCGACCCAGCCCAGGTAATACTGTATTGATTAAGGTTGCCGGCTTGCTTATAATCATCAGCGAAATCTATCGACACTATGAAACCATCCATTAAGAAAATTGCCATCATCGGCGCAGGCGCTATGGGCGCGGTCTATGCCGCCCTGCTGCATGACACGGACCCCGGCTGTGTTTCTTTTGCGGCCAGGGGGAATCGCGCGCAACGACTTCGCCGCGATGGCCTGATCGTGAACGGCAAACTCTATAAGATTCCCGTCATCCCTCCGGAAGAAAACGCCGAACCTGCCGATCTCATCATCGTTGCCGTTAAAAACCAGCATTTGGCCGAAGCTATCAGGGATATGCGTAACTTTGTCGGTCCGGAAACGATTATCATTTCCGTGATGAACGGTATTGACAGCGAAGAACAGATAGGCGCTGTCTATGGCCTGGATAAGGTCTTATACTGCGTGAATCTTGGGATTGACGCGTTACGGGAAGACAACCGTGTGATTTATACCACACAGGGCACACTATATTTCGGAGAGGAAACAAATCCTTTCCCGACCGAGCGGGTGAAGCGTGTTGGGGAACTTTTCAGCAAGGTGGGGATTGTTCATGAAACACCGCTGGATATGAAACGCGTCCTGTGGCGAAAATTTATGATAAATGTCGGAATCAACCAGACATCCGCTGTGCTTGGCGCCCCTTATGCCGTGTTTCAAAATTCCGGCCAGGCACGAGAACTGATGGAATCAGCCATGCGGGAAGTAATTCAGCTCGCCCAAAAAGCCGGCGTGAATCTTTCGGAAGACGATATCCGCGGCTTTGAGCCCGTTCTTGCCCGGTTGAATCCGCAGGGGAAGACCTCGATGCTGCAGGATGTGGATGCAGGCAGAAAGACCGAGGTGGAGATGTTTGCCGGCAGAGTAATAACATTGGGCAGACAATATAATGTGCCGGTGCCGGTAAATCAGATGCTGTTTGATAAGATCAGAGAGATTGAGTCTAAAAGATAATCAGAAACGATTCTATTTAAATTCCTGATCAGTCCTAGCTTTCCGGTGAGCAATTATTTTTCTTAAACCATTTTTGAGGAGGTATCAACATTCTGGAAGAAGTGGGCGACCGGTTGAATCCCTTCCTGCACCTGTTGCGCTTTAAGTCTCGCCAAGCAGCATACTTTTATGTATGTCCATTGTAGTCATATACGCCTTTGCCGGTCTTTCTCCCCAGTCGCCCGGCCTTTACCAGCTCGGCAAGCAATGGGGCTGGGCGGTACTTGTCGCCGAGTTGCTCCTGCAGGCTCTTGATGCAAAGGTAGACAACGTCGAGGCCGGAAGCATCGGATGCTTTGAAAGGCCCTACAGGGAAGCCGAGGCCGCGCTCACAGGCTTTGTCGATCTCCTCGGCTGTACCGACCCCCTCCTGTAACAGGAAGAACGCTTCGTTAAGGAGCGGAATATAGAGGCGATTGATGACGAATGCCGGCGAATCGGTGAACGTCACGGTGTCTTTCCCACAAGCCTTGAGTACTTCAACAACGGCATTGCGGGTCTCATCCGCTGTTTTGAGGCCACGACTCACCTCCACGAGGGGGCTTAAGGCAGCGGGAATCAGAAAGTGAGTCCCGATGCATCGTGTCCGGGCGATTTGTGGCTGCGGCAATCTCGCTCACGCTGAGGGTGGACGTGTTGGTGGCGAGGATGGTGTGGGGCCCGCAGATGCGGTCCAACTCCCGGAATACCTCCCGCTTGGTTTTCATGTCTTCAAACACGGCTTCTATGATGAGGTCCGCATCGGCCAAGTCTAAAAGGTTTGAAGTGGTGCGAATTCTTGCCAGTACGGCCTGCCGATTCTCGATGCTCCGTTTGCCCCTGGCAACTTGCTTGTCCAGGAGATTTTCGATGGATTTGACGCCCCAGTCGAGGCGCTTGTCCGTCAGGTCATATAAAAAGGTTTCTAACCCACCATCCGCAAAAACGAGCCCGATCTGGGACCCCATCGTGCCTGCGCCTACGACGCCGATTTTCTTCATCGTTGTGCCTCCATGTGTGCATTTTTTCGTCTTACTTGCCCCGGAATTTGGCATAGTCCGGCTTTCTCTTTTCCATGAAGGCTCTCTTGCCTTCCAGCGATTCGTCCGTTTCGTAGAACATGCTGAGGCCGCCGACACCCAGGTTGGAGATACCCATCACACCGTCTGTCTCACCATGAAAAGAATACTTGAGCATCTTCAGGGCGGTGGGGCTTTTTTCCAACAGCTCCCGGCACCATTTCGCGACTTCTTCGTCAAGTTTGTCCGGGGGAACGACGGCGTTGACGAGGCCCATGTCCAGTGCTTCTCTGGCCGTATAACGCCGGCACAGATACCAGATCTCCTTGGCCTTCTTCATCCCCACGGCCCGGGCGAGGTCCCCCGTGCCGTAGCCGGGGTCGAAGCTTCCCACCCGAGGACCGGCCTGGCCGAACTGAGCTGTCTCGGAAGCGATGGAGAGGTCGCAAACCACCTGGAACACGTTCCCTCCGCCGATGGCATAGCCGTTGACACGGGCGATAACCGGTTTGGGAATCGTACGGATTAATAGCGATACCTGCTGCCAGCCTACCTCGAGGGGCAGGGCGGCGACTGTTCCGACGTAGCCGCCTTTGTCACGGATCGATTGGTCACCACCGGTACAAAAGGCCTTATCGCCTGCACCGGTGAGCACGACCACGCCCACGTCCGTATCAACCCATGCGTCGGTGAGGGCCTGGGTAAGTTCGTAGATAGTCACCGGCGTACAGGCGTTGTGCTTCTCCGGCCGGTTGATCGTGATCGTGGCGATTCCCTCTCTTTTCTCGTAGATAATTTCAGTGAATTTCATTTCGCACCTCTGATTCTATCTTATGTTTTTATTCAGGCCGTATTCATGGTAGGGAATTGGGGGAGTAATCAATATTTCATTCCCGAATTCCCTGGGTTCGTTTTGTTCTCCCGAATGCTGAAGATGTTATTTCAAGAGAGACGGGAAGCATTATAAACCAGCGTTATGTTATTTTGCCAGATAAATAAGTTGATGGAATACCGGAATCCCAACAGGAAGCCGCAAACTGCGTAGAATATACCCGCTGAGATTCAATTCTGAATAATCGGGGGTGGGTTCTATTTAATTATTTTAATTTTCTGGATTTACCCTATCCTTTCGTAATCCTCATTTGACATGCCCATGAGGAAGTTGTAGAATTCTACTCGTAATACTTCGATGGAGGTGCAACAGTGGAATTATCAGACGTTATCGCTTCACGTAGGAGCATTCGTAAATTCAGGCAGAAGGATATTTCGGTTGATACTGTCCACCTGCTTCTGGATGCCGCGCGGCTCGCCCCTTCGGGATCAAACCTTCAACCCGCGCGTTTCATCGTCGCTCAATCATCTACCGCCAAAGAAGCCCTTAGCCGGTTTACGCCCTATAAGTTTATTATCAAGGCAGCGGTTATTTTTGTATGCTGCGCCGACCTGACAACAATCATAACAAGAGAGACGCGTGTCGGAGAACTGCTGAAAGAAGGCGCCTTCGATGGTGTGGATATGGATATGAATGATCCATCAGCCGTAAGCCCGATCATGGACGCAGAAGCGGTTAGGGCCTATCTTTCCATGAATGTGGCGATTGCTATAGAGCACATTGTTCTTAAGGCTGTTGATCTGGGTCTGGGCAGTTGCTGGTTAGGAAGGTTTGATCGCGATAAGGTAAAAAAGTTTCTGGCACTGGACGAAAGTATCTTCCCGGTAGTGCTTCTGCCTGTGGGGCATCCTGATCAGTCACCCAAGGCAAGACCGCGCTTTCCTTTAGACAAATATGTGCTGAAGACAATCTAAGCCAATACCTAATTTCAGGGACACGATACCAGTTAAAGAAACCAATAGGGTCAACCCTTTTTTCTTGACAACTAGCCATTTACAAGAGAAAATTATTAGCGTAGATAAAAATGTTTTCTGTTTGCGGAAAAGAATCCCTTAACCGATTTAACACTGCAATCGATATTGTATGTATTCAGTTACTTCCTTTTACCACGGATCGACAAAAGAGTGGTCTGCCCCATGGGGTCGCTGAGCGGGAACAGAATTCAAACCCTGCATAATCCATTTGCGGGTATCGGCCGGATCAATGACCGCGTCGATTTCCAGGTAGGCGGCCATATTGATGGCTTTGCCTCTTTCATACATTTGGGCAACAAGTTTATCATAGAGCGCTTCACGCTCCTTCGGGTCTTTTATAGCCGCAAGCTCTTTTTTAAAACCGGCCTTGACCGCGCCTTCCAGCCCCATGGCGCCGAATTCCCCGGTCGGCCAGGCGGCTGTGAAAAATGATTCATGAAAGCCGCCCTTGGCCATCGCCATAGCTCCGAGGCCGTAGCCCCGGCGTAAAACAATCGTAAAGTAAGGCACGGTTAAATGCGAGCCGATGACAAACATGCGGCAGACATGGCGCACCTGCGCGCGCTTTTCGATTTCCGGCCCGACCATGAAGCCGGGAGTATCGCACAAAGATAGAATCGGCAGACCATGCGCACTGCAAATCTGCATCAGCCGCGCTACTTTGTCCGCGCCTTCCGCTTCAATGGCTCCGGCCATGTGCATGCAGTTATTGGCGATGACACCAAAAGGCCTGCCTTCGATTCTGATAAAGCCGGTAAACATACTCGGGACCGAATTTGGGCCTCAGCTCCAGAAAGGAATCCGTATCGGCAAGCGTCTTAATGACTATGCGCACGTCATAAGCGCGCCGCCTGTTTTCCGGAATCAAACGGCGCAGGCGTAGTTGATCGGCGGCTTCCCATTTGGAAATTGTTCCCTGAAAATAGGAAAGATATTTTTTGGTGACGGCCACCATTTCTACATCATCGGCCACTTCAATATCGACAACACCGTTTTGTGTCTGCACATCAATCGGGCCGACCTCTTCCGGTTTGAAAACACCAAGGCCGCCGCCTTCAATCATTACCGGGCCGCCCATACCGATATTGGAATTACCGGTGGCGATAATCACGTCGCAACAGCCCAGTAGGGCCGCATTGCCCGCGAAGCAGGGCCCCGATACTACGCCGACCACCGGCACCTTGCCGCTGAGTCGGGCGAAAGAGCCGAAGGTGGACAAATCCAGACCCGCTACCATGACGCCTGCGGCATCAACATCGCCCGGCCTGCCGCCGCCGCCTTCCGCGAACAAAACCAGAGGCAGGCGCTGTTCATGCGCCAGATTAAGCATGCGATCCATTTTTTTGTGATTGAAAAAACCCTGAGTGCCGGCCAGAACGGTATAATCGTAAGCCATGACCATACAACGGGCCTTGTCGTCAGGAAATAGCGAGCCGTTGACCGATCCGATGCCCGCGATCAGGCCGTCGCCGGGAGTTTTGCTGATGAGATCATCTATTGAACGGCGGCCGCGTTGCGCGGCGATTGTCAGAGCTCCGTATTCGATGAAACGGCCGTTATCGCAAAGATCCTCCACATTGGCGCGTGCTGTGCGCTGGTTTTTCTGCTGTCTTTTGGCCACCGCGTCGGGGCGGTTGATATCAAGGCCGAAAGAATGCCTTTTGATTACCTCGGCAAGGTCAGAGCGTATGGGATTGTTATCGGTTTCTTTACTCGCGGGCGGGGTGTTTTTTTCTTTTGCTGAATCTTCTTTGTCTTTAGTTGTTTTCATGTGCTGCAAGCTCCCTTATCTGATGCTGATTGCGCTGATGACAAATTCATACAATAATCATCCGCGTATATCAAGTAATCCGTCGGTATCCGCGAGAAAACGTGAATATAACTCAAAAAAAGCAGTTTTAAATTTCCGGCTCTTTAGTTTTTGAAATATCGCAACTTGTTTGAGGAAATGGTGTATAATATGATTATCAATTAAATAACGGGTCCCGCACCGATGCGGATTTTGTGTGAGAAAGTTTTATGCCAACCACGGACAGCAAACGTAAGATGACGGATGATCTGAAAAGATGCGTACAATTTCACGGGCATATCTGTCCCGGCCTGATATACGGTTACCGGGTAGCCAAAGAGGCAATGAAATTGATGAAGCTCAGGCGAGCTGTTGATGAGGAAGTGGTTGCCATTTGCGAAAACGATTCCTGCGCCGTCGACGCCCTTCAGATTTTGCTTGGCACGGTGGCGGGTAAAGGCAATCTGATAATCAAAGATTTCGGGAAGAATGCCTATACGGTGCTGAGCCGCTCCAAACGTCAGGCTTATAGATTTTCACGAAAGACACGGTACGAATACAAGGGTAAGGCTAAAAAAGTGTTTGACCGGTTGGAGGCAGCTATTGCCGCCGGGACGGCGTCGGAAGATGATCGACGGGATCTAAAGCGCCTCAAGGTGAATGATCTGCTTGCGCGACCCTTCGGGGAAATCTTTACAACCACAAAAGTGCCCTTCGATGAGCCCCTCTATGCGCCGCTTGCGCCATCTGAACCTTGTGCTATATGCGGCGAGATGACTATGGCGGCAAAGATGATGAAATTAAGCGATGGACGGCAAGCCTGCATTCCCTGTTCACAAAAAAAGCTAACGCGGCCATGATTAATCCCTAATCTTTGACGATTCTATTTAAATGCAGATAAAAATAGAACCATAAAAACTATAAAGTCCTATAAGGTCTTAGTGTCACAGTCCCTTCAAAAAGGAGGATGCTTTTTATGAAACGAACGGGGATAATGGCAGGTGTTTTCATTTTTCTGGCCATGTGTTTTCTTTCGAGTAGCGCTGTACCGGCAGCTGCTGCCGAACCGAAGCAGGCTGACCCGAAGACGCGGGAAATGAACAGCCATCTTCCGCAATACCTCACTGACGACGACCGGGAAGAGAACGCATTCGCCCGGCGGGGCCTGATCGCGACCGATCCCGCGCTCGATATCCGCACCGCAAGTGGTAAACCAGTCTGGGACATGAAACGTTATGACTTCCTGGTCGGGGAAGCACCCGCTCCGGACACGGTCAATCCCGCACTATGGCGACACGCCCGGCGCAACATGCTGCACGGCCTCTTCAAAGTCGTGGAAGGCATCTACCAGGTGCGGGGATACGATATCTCCAACATTACTTTCATTGAGGGGAAAACGGGATACATCGTGGTCGATCCGCTGATCTCGATCGAATCGGCACGGGCAGCCCTGGAGCTCTTTTATCGTTATCTCCCGAAACGTCCCGTGACAGCCGTGATTTACACTCACAGCCATGTCGACCACTGGGGCGGGATCAAGGGAATTGTTTCTGCCGAGGAAGTCAAGGCGGGAAAGGTTCGGATCATCGCGCCCGAGGGGATGACAGCGGAGGCAATCAGTGAGAATGTGATGGCGGGGAACGCCATGGCTCGCCGTGCTACGTACATGTTCGGAACAATCCTGCCGAAAGATCCAAATGGCCAGGTGGACGCAGGGGTGGGGAAGACGACTTCCAGCGGAACGGTCAGCTTCATACCACCAACCGAGGAAATCAAAAAGCCTCTCCAGGAGATGACGATCGATGGTGTTCAATTCATTTTCCAACAGGTCCCCGGAACGGAAGCACCAGTCGAGATGAATTTTTATCTACCGGACTTGAAGGCGCTGTGCATCGCCGAGAACGCCACGGCGAGCCTGCATAACCTCCTTACCCCTCGCGGCGCCCTTGTTCGGGATGCCAGGGCATGGTCCCGGTCCATCGACGAGGCGATCGATCTCTTCGGCAGCGATGCGGAGGTGGTCTTTCCAACACATCACTGGCCGCGCTGGGGAAAAGAAAAGATCGTCAACTATCTCAAGAAGCAGCGCGACCTGTACAAGTATATTCACGACCAGACGGTGCGCCTGATGAATCAGGGGTACACGATGACCGAATGCGCCGAGATGGTCAAGCTTCCGCCCAGCCTGGCCGGGGAATGGTACAATCGCGATTTTTACGGGACTGTCAATTTCAACGTGAAGGCCGTGTACCAGAGGTATCTCGGGTGGTTTGACGCTAACCCCGCCAACCTCCATCCGCTTCCTCCTGAAGAGGCGGGCCGGAAATATGTGGAATTCATGGGTGGATCAGACGCCGTTCTCACGCGAGCGAGGGAGTCCATGAAAAAGGGCGAATACCGCTGGGTGGCGCAGGTTGTTAACCATGTGGTTTTCGCAGAGCCCGGAAACCGGGAAGCTCGCGAGCTTCAGGCCGACGCCCTGGAACAGCTTAGGCTACCAGTCCGAATCCCCCATCTGGCGAAACTTCTATCTCTCCGGGGCCAAAGAGCTTCGCGACGGGATCACAAAGAACGTCCCTGTGCAGACGGGTGGCATCGATGTTATTCGCAGTATGCCCCTGGACATGTTTTTCGATTTTATGGCGGTTCGCCTGAACGGGCCAAAGGCTGCGGATAAGCACATTACGGTCAACTGGGTTTTTACCGATACCAATCAGACATACGCGGTTACTCTGGAAAACGGCGTGCTGAATTATAAACGGGGGCGTCTTGCCGCCGATCCCGAAGCTACGGTAATCCTCACCAGGGCTGTCTTAGATACGATCGCGGCAAAGCAGGCCACCTTCCCTGGGCGCATTCTCGCGGGGGATATCCGGGTAGAGGGAGGGATGCTGAAATTCCTGGAGATGATGTCCTGCCTGGACGAGTTTGAGTTCTGGTTCAATATCGTGACGCCATGAAGCCATGAAGAGGGATCGCTCACTTGCAATCTCTCTGGGCTTTTCTTTTAGTTGAAGAATTGGGTCAAATCTTTTTTCTTGATAATTTAAGATATAAAGGGATTGCTTAATCTTTGTTTCGTGAAGCGTCATTCGTATCTTGTGAAGCGTATATGGCAAAGTCCTGATGTATAATAGGGTTTAAAATTTATTTTTCACCCGCACCTTGATCCTCTCCCCTTATCAAGTCTGGATTCCGGCTAAAAGCATGCCGCAATGACGATGGTGTTCTGGATACCCCTTTATTCATGGTTTATAATTTCCAATTTTCCAAACTCCTTTTTCACGGAAAGCAGGAATGGTTTGTCTGCGGGCAGTGTTAAGCAACGCGTGAACTGATTTTTCATACTTTCTGGCGAAATCCGCGAGGGGGATTATTCTGTCGCCTTGCAGATAGGCAATTCTTTTATGCAGTGATTCTGTCAACGCCAGGGTGATAATTTTCTCCATGATCTTTGTTTTTTTTGAATCTTTGTACTCACCAAATGCTTTATAATAAATCATTTTCTCTTTATCGCGAATGATTATGTTGGAAAAACCCAATCGCGTAAGCTGATAATTGGCAATCACGCGCCCCATTCTGCCGTTACCGTCGCAAAAGGGATGGATTGTCTCGAAATCCAGGTGGAATTTGGCGATCTTGTCGGCAAAGTAATTAATATGATCCACAGAAAATTCCAGCAGAATCGATTCCGTCATTCTAGACACATGTTCCGGGGCTGGCGCGATATGCGTGCCGACACGAACATTTTCGCCCGCTGCACGGAACCGTCCCGCGATAGCATCTTTGATATTTCCCATAAGCATTTTGTGCAAAAGCAGAATCATATCTATGGAAAGTTCTGTTTCCATAGCTTTGCTTCTGGTGTATTCCATAACCAGCGCTAGATTTTTTGCTTCAAATACTTCGCGTACCGAAACATTACGGGAAATTTCCATCTCCAACAGAATGCGCTCAGTCTCTTTGAGCGTAAGGGTAGAATTCTCGATGGCATTGGAATTGAAAACACTTTCCGAAAGCTCTGATTCATCGATAAGCTTCAGCATAGACTCTTTGCCCTTACGCAGCTGATCATATTGTGTTTCAAGAGCTTGGATATAGTTTTTTATAGAATTTGTTGTGGCCATGAAGCGAATATACACGATTAACGATTATTTGTCAAATAATCGTTAATATAACTATAAAACGGCTAAGATTAACGATTTTATAATTAGCTTAGCTCTTTTGAGAATCTGAAAAATCAGACCAGTTTTACTCATTTGCCAACATTTTATTTAAAAAACTTTCTAAAATTAAATTGTTGGAAATATTATAAAAAATATAATATTAATAAACAGGCCTGTAAAATAAATCTTAATAAATTACGGAGGAGATGAATTATGAAAAAGATGAATTTATTTATTGTTTTATTTTTAATTATTTTTGTGGGCGTTTATATAGGATGTGATAAAAAACAAGTAGTCAAGACCGATGGAACTCCTACCACTCAAGAAGGCTCGACAAAAGAGGATACTGCCCTTAAAGGTATCTATTTTGACTTTGATAAAGCCGTTATCCTTTCGGGAGATAGGGAAGTTCTTAAGCAGGTAGCCGATTATCTTTTGAAAAATAAGAATGTAAAAATAACCATAGAGGGAAACTGCGACGAGAGAGGATCCGATAAATATAACTTAGTGCTTGGCGATAAAAGAGCAAAAGCGGCCATGAATTATCTGGTTAATTCAGGCGTCGACAAAAAAAGGATAAAGACTCTCAGCAATGGCAAACGAAAGCCACTAGATCCTGGCCATAATGAAGAAGCATGGGCTAAAAATAGAAGAGATGATTTTGTAGTAAATATGAAATAGAGTTGGCCGAAGATTTCATAAAACGTACAAACGCTGCAATAAATCTTTCCTGAAGCTTTAATTTTTCAAGGAATAAACGTTAGCCGATCTTATAGCCCCGTCCGAGCGGGGCTATAAGATATTTGATTCTTTTAACTCTTTCATCTTTCAGCTTTACCACTATTAATGCCCCCTCCTTACTGCTGGATGAATTCGTATGCAGTTTGACAAGCAGAGCAGTCGATATTAAATTAATATTATAAAGTAACGTTTATCGCTTTACATTTGAATGACAAAGAAAGGAGCTTGATATTATGAGAAAAATATTTTTCTTTATGATGATAATAATGACACCGCTTTTAACCATGTGTTCCGGTCCCTATGGACCGATGAGCGGATATGAAGGCGGACGTATGATGAATTATGGCTTTGGATACGGAGGTATGTTTATGTGGATATTGGTTTTAATCGTTCTAGTGGTAGCGATTTATTTTATCGTTCAATCTGTAAAATCAAAGAATCTGTCCGGGCAAGCACAGGAAACGCCATTGGATATTCTAAAAAAACGGTATGCCAAAGGCGATATTACCAAAGAAGAATTTGATAGGATGAAAAAAGAATTATAATAAGGCGAAAAATGGTCGGTGTTTTCATCAAGTCGAGCACTACTTTGAAGTTTATTCGTGAAACTCCAATTCTAATGAAACTCAGATATTACAAACGCAGTGCAGCAATATCTGTAAGTTGAATTATCCCACGTGCGAAGCTAAGTGGGATATTGTAATGAGACGCAAGCTAGAAACAGCGTATAACCTAAAGGTCACACGTCGGAATTGGCAAGTTGAACAATCCCGTATAAGCAGGGGTATGATACATCGCAGTAAGCTTTGGAATCGGTTTCCAAAGCTTAATTTGGGGTTCATACCCGTGGCTTCTGGTCTGTGATTCCCAGTGATTCGCTGACGATTTCAGCCGGATCGAGGGCAGTCAGGCCGGAGAGCCCGCCCAATTGCATCCGGCACGAACCGCAATCCGCGACAATCGCTTCCGCTCCGGTTTTCCTGATGAGTGAGACAGCCCGGTTTCCTAGCTGAACTGCGGTGGACTCATTAGTCTTTTTAAAACCGTAACTGCCGTTGAGCCCGCAGCAGGTATCATCAAGAATCTCATATTCCAGTCCGGGGATCATCGCCATAATTTTTGTTGCCGGATAGCCGATGCCCAGCGCCCTGAGGTGACACGGGATGTGATAAGCAAGTTTGCGCCGCACTTCCCTGAATTGCGGATCGATGTGTCCTTCATCAATTAGTTTGACGATATATTCGTAGAGGTCGTAGCTGTTTTCGGCGATCTTTTTTCCCTGCGGAATTTCCAGAATACCCGGATAATCATGCAAGAGACAAAGGCCGCAGGATGTGCATGTATAGACAACATCATACCCCGCATCAATGTAGTCGGACAACGAAGCGGCATTCTTTTCGGCAAAGGAGCGGGCCAGCGCCAAATTTCCGTTACCCAGCGCCGGAAGACCACAGCACCACTGAGGCGGCAATACAACATCTATATTGAATGATGTGAGCAGTTGAATGATTTTTCTGCCGATATCGGGTCGATAAAAATTGATAAAGCACCCGTAAAAAAAGGCTACTTTTCTTGTCGATTTGCTCAGATTTTTCTTTTCGCTATGCAGTGTCCGGAAACGAAATTTCGGGAAAGGTATATAAGTTGCCAAGCCCATAGCCCGGAATATCTTTTTTCCGATTGCGGTTGAGGCAATCGTGTTGGCGATAGGCGCGGTTAAAGAACCAAGAGCGCTTAAGTAGTAGTTATTGGCGAAAAGCAGGTAGGCCAGCGTTCGGGGGTGCTGAAGACCATATCTTTGCTGTGCCTTGAGAATTATCTGGGCCGGTTCCACGCCGCATGGGCAGGCCATCTCGCAGCGCTTGCACTGACTGCATAGCATCACCCATTTATCCACGGCTTTTTCTCTTTCCATCCGGAAACGCTGGGCATCGGGCCCTGATTGTTTCGGCCCGGGAAAATCAGGGTTGACCCGAAGGACGGGGCAATTCTCGACACAGATAGTGCAACGTATGCAGTGTTCGTAATTCATCGGATATACTCCGCGCAAGACTTTGCCGCGGCATAACCTGTCGCCAGCGCCAGGCCGTGCCCGCATCCGTTTTTCAAAATCTCCGTATTGGCGAGTATTCCTCCGCACACAAAAATATTTTCCCATGCGGAGCCCGCCGGACGGAAGGATGAATCCACAATAATTCCCGCCTTGCCGATACCGTGATTAAAGGAAAAATAATCATCATCGAACCATGTCTCTCGCAGGCCGGGGACATGGACAGGAAGATTAAAAACCGTTTCGACAATTGTATCCCGCTGCGCATGAAGCCCGCCGCCGACAAATGATCCCGTGGCCAGGACGAAGGCCTTGGCATTGAGGCTGTTGGGCCTTCCTTCGGACTTAGTGACAACGGCTTCGATAATCTTACCCGTTTTTTCCACGCCGACAACCGGCCACGCCCAGTAGATGGTCCCGCCTTTTTTCCGGAAATAGTCTTTCAGCGCATTGAACAATCTTCTGCCGGGCATGGATGGCGGAATGGTGGGGATTTCAAAAACTGGACGCTTCAGTCTGTCTTCTATTTTTTTTACAATTTTGACGGCTGATTCCAAACCTAAAACGGCGGGAAAGGCAATTTTGTCTTCGCGAATGTTTTGTTGTGTGAGCCAGAGGATGAATGCTTCCAGAAAATCTTCCCGCTCGAAATTTGCCGCAATGCCCATGGTCGTGGAAACTCCGGCATCGTATGTCGAAAAAGAAGCATTCTTCCGCCGGGAAATTATGTAGCTGGGATAAAAATCTTTGAGGCCGCTGAATGTAATGATGTGTATGTCGTCATCTGCGTTCTGCGGTGCCGCCTGCATAGTTACAGGAACCATGCAAGTGGTCTTGTAAGTGCCCAGAGCCGAAAGAATGCGGCGGTTATCTTCCGGTGTGCCTATATAGGGAATACCCATGTCACTCATGGCCATCTTGAAATTATCCAGCGCCTCCCGGATAGTTGCCCGGGAAATAAGGTGAAAAGGGTGTTCCTCCGGAAGATGAGTCACACCGTGCACGGGATTATGGTCTCTGGCACATACATCTATACAGCCGGTAGAAAGACACGCCGTAGGTTCTCCGGTAGTGACAACAGCAACTTTAAGGCCGCGCTCGGCAAGCCTTGTGCCCGCAGTAAATCCAGCTACTCCCGCGCCGATAATAATGACGTCGTATTCAATCACGCTCACTGCGGTCTCTCCATGGCCAGTATGCCCAGATAGATGTATTCCACAAGCTGTTCTTCGCGCAACTGATCGCCCCAAAGGCAATATCGAATACCGCGAAAGCGGCGCTGGAGAAAATCTCGCAAAGCGGACATGGATTGCTCGGGTGAGATGATGCTTTTTTCATGCATAATTCCCAGCGCACGAAAAGTGCAGAAACCACCCTGGCATGGTCCCATGCCCAAACGTGTTCTGTGCTGAATATCGCCGACATATCTGGTGCCGGTTTCCCTGATAATCCGCTCCACTTCCTGCCTGGTGACAAGTTCGCATTCGCATACTATATTTTTCATATCTGCGAGCCGCTTGGATAGAGGATAACCACTAAGTTCTTCCTGTCCGTCCAGAGGTATTTGAGCCGTTTCACATGCTCTCTTTAAGTTGAAGGAATCCATTATGGCATCGACCATCTTTTCCGCCATTAATCGGAAAGTGGTGAGCTTTCCTCCCACGATACTGTACATTCCGTTTTCGTGGTCAATGATTTGAAAACCACGGGAAATTTCGCGGCTGTCCGATTTCTGGGATTTAAGCAGAGGACGGACACCGGAAAAAGCGCGGATGATGCGCGTATTGTTGAAGTGAGGAATCATTCGCCCCGCCTCGCTTATAATGGTATCAACCTCAGTGGATTCGATTCTGATTTTATCCGGATCTTCCACCATTAACGATGTTGTTCCGGCCAGGCAAACTGCTTCATTGGGTACGACGATATCGCCGTCGGAAGGCGGACGCAGCCTGTTGATTACCATATTGGTCAGGCGGTGATTGGTAATGACGATACTTCCCTTGGACAAGGTAATAGGCACTTCACTGCCGGCAAGAGAGGCGACCAGATGAGACCAGGCTCCGGTCGCATTGACAATGATGTTGCCGCGGATTTCTCGAATGTCACCGGTGACCTGATCTGTGGCTTTAACGCCAATACAGTGTCCATGCGATTTGACGATTTCCGTTACCTTGTGACGAATAAAGATGATGCCGTCTCTTCGTTGCGATGTTCTGATATTGAGCATGCAAAGGCGGAAGGGATCGATAGAACAATCGGGAACTTTGATGGCTTCTTCGATTTCCGGATTCAGATTGGGAACGAGATCAAGAGCTTTGGTCGAGGAAATGACTTCCGCGGGTATTCCTATTTCTTCACAACTTCGAAGGAAACGTTCACGGTAAAGTTTGGAATCACCGGGAAGACGCACAAAAAGACCTCCCGTATGCTCGACGCATTTCTCGCCGATTTTTCTCAAAATGATGTTTTCATCGTAACACTCCTTGGCTGCTATCGGATCGGAGACCACGTATCTGCTGCCGCTGTGCAGGAGGCCGTGGCAGGCGCCGGTGGCTCCGGCTGCGAAGTCTCCCTTTTCGATGAGACAGTGCGGTATGCCGCGCAGAGCCAAGTCTCTGGCTATACCGCAACCGGTAGCTCCTCCGCCGATGATGATGACATCCGTTTTAATCATGTTGTTTTATTTTTCTTCTTCCCAATGCATGGCGCGTTTCACCGCCTTCTTCCAGTTGGTGTAGAGTTCTTTTCTTTTATCCTCGCTCATGGATGGTAGAAATTTTCGATTTACCTTTCGTCTCTCGGCAATCATGGATTGATCTTTCCAGAAACCGACGGCCAGGCCGGCCAGATAGGCAGCTCCCAGAGCAGTCGTTTCTATTATTTCCGGTCTTTCTACGGGCACGCCAAGAATATCCGATTGAAATTGCATCAAAAAGTTGTTGGCGCAGGCTCCGCCGTCCACGCGCAGCTCGCGCAGCTCAATGCCGCATTCGGTGCGCATCAGTTCCAGAACATCGCGGGTTTGATAGGCGATGGATTCCAAAGTGGCGCGGATGATGTGATTTCTCGTTGTTCCCCGAGTCAGCCCCAAAATTGCGCCGCGGGCATACATGTCCCAGTAGGGCGCTCCCAGTCCCACAAAGGCGGGAACAACGTAAACGCCTAAGGAGTCGTCAACTTTTGTGGCAAAATATTCGCTGTCTTTCGCATCATAAATTACTTTCAGGCTATCGCGCAGCCATTGTATTGCCGCTCCAGCGACAAAAATACTGCCCTCCAGAGCATATTCAACTTTATTGTTCACCCCCCAGGCAATGGTCGTCAGAAGTCCGTTTTCCGAATGCACCAGTTTTTCGCCCGTCAGCATGAGCATGAAACATCCCGTGCCGTAGGTGTTCTTAACCATGCCCGGTGTGTAGCAGGCCTGCCCGAAAAGCGCCGCCTGCTGATCACCCGCGTCGCCGGCAATAGGGATTTCCGCTCCCAGTATCCGGGCATCCGTATTGCCGTAAACCGCGCTGGATGGTTTTACTTCCGGCAACATGGAGGCAGGAATATCAAGCTCTTTTAAAATTTTCTCATCCCATTTCAACTCTTTGATATTGATAGAGCATGGTGCGCGAAGCATTGCTGTAATCCGTAACGTGCACTTTTCCTTTTGTTAAGTTCCAGATCAGCCAGGTATCGATGTTGCCGAATAAAAGTTCGCCCTTTTTGGCCTTTTCTCTTGCTCCTTCCACGTTATCGAGTATCCACTTTACTTTGGTTCCGGAGAAATAGGCGTCGAGCACCAGCCCCGTATTTTCACGGATGTAATTTTCCAATCCCCTGGCTTTAAGTTCATCGCATATTCCTGAGGTGCGGCGGCACTGCCAGACAATCGCGTTATAAATTGGTTTTCCCGTTTGCTTATCCCAGACAACCGTTGTTTCCCGCTGATTGGTAATGCCGATTGCCGCTATTTCTTCCGCAGCAATACCGGTTGTCGCCAGGATTTCACTGGCCACACCGCTTTGAGAGCCCCAGATTTCCATGGGATCATGTTCCACCCAGCCGGCTTTGGGATAGATTTGAGTAAATTCTTTTTGGGTAATTTTTACGACTTTCCCTTCGCGGTCGTAAAGAATGGCTCGTGAACTGGTGGTACCCTGATCAAGGGCTAAGATGTATGATTTTTTCATATTCGCACCCCTATTAGAGTAAATAGAAATGCTTCTATAAGATTAGTATTGCATAATGCTATGTATTTGCCAAAGGAAAAATGTTTCTGGAATTACTTTTTTAGAGTGTGCAGTAATTTCAAAACATCAACTTTATAAATTAGCCCCCTTACTCCCTTAATTGCCCTATAGCACGTTTGGAATTTATCCTCAAGTAAAGCAAGATAATAGATGACATTTAAAATTTTTCACCTTTGGAGAAAAACTAAAAATTACCCTTGACAAATAATAAATATTCTATAATCTGAATTATCATTCAAATATTGAATGATTGTTCGAAAATAGAAAGGCCTGGTTAATGGAAAGGTTGGAACGAAAAGAGCGCGAGTTCAATGTGCGGCGGGCGGATATTCTGGAGCAGGCAGAAAGAATATTTTCTACCAAAGGTTATCATAACGTCACAGTCGCTGAAATTGCCAACGCTTCCGGTTTTGCTATCGGTTCCCTCTATCAGTTCTTTGACGGCAAAGAACATCTTTATACGACAATGATCAGCGAAAAACTCGATTTAATGTACGCTGAAATCAGGCAAAAGGTAAACGCGGCAAAGGATGTCGCCGATAAAATTGTAACCCTGATTAATGCACATTTAAAGTTTGTCGAAAATAACACAGATTTCTGCCGTATATTCCTCCGCGGGGAAAACGATGCTATATCGGAAATTATGACTGCACTGCACCAAAAGCTTATCGATGATTATTTTAAGCACATAACTTTTATCGAGAATTTCTTAAAAACGGGTATCAAGAGTGGCTTATTGCGCTCGCTGCCGCCGCACGAAATAGCTTTGGCACTAATTCATTTGATCAGGTCGGCAGCAATCGAGTGGTTGTTAATACCAACGAAAGAGTCCCTACTTTCCAAAAGGGATTTTATTCTGGACATTTTTTTAAATGGAGTGAAAAAAATATGACTAATAAAATTTATCGTTCACCCTTTTTGATTGTTTTGGCAATTATTCTTTTTCCGCATCTTGTTTCCGGCGAAGAGCCATTAACCTTAGAAGCGAGCATTGATATAGCCTTGAAAAACAGCATTGTTCTAAATATTGCTAAAGAAGGGTCCAAGGGCGCTACTGCCCAGAAAAGAGAAGCTGTTACCGGATTTTTGCCCAAGTTCAGCACTTCCTATAGCTATAAGCGATTGAACGAGGAGCCAAGTATTATACTTCCGGCAATTCCACCCTTAATATTATCTCCCATGGAAATTGTTTCAGGCACAAAAAATAATTATTACTGGGTAGTTGAAGCAAAGCAGCCGCTATTTGCCGGAGGCGGAATTTTGGCCAATTATCAGGCAAGTCGAATTGGTGAAGACACGGCTTTTTTGGAGGAAAAAGCCAAATATCAAGATGTAGTGCAGGAAGTAAAAATCGCTTATTTTGATATTTTGCGCGCACAAAGGATTCTGACTGCGGCTAGTCAATCTGTCGAGATGCTCAGCGCGCATCGGGATGTTGCCGAAAATTATTTTCAGGTGGGTATGATCCCCAAAAATGATTTACTGCATGCCGAAGTCGAGCTGGCTAATGGCAAACAAACTCTGGTCAAAGCTCAAAATGCTGTGGATTTGACCAAAGCCCGTCTCAATACTGTTTTGAAACGCAAGATATTTGCACCGGTAGAAATAGTCGATATTTTAAACTATCAACCACTGGACCAATCGTTCGAAGAATGTCTGAATATCGCCCAGCAGTCAAGACTCGAACTAAAGATTTCCTCGCTCAAAGCAGCGCAAGCGGCAAAATTGGTACGGGTAGCGCAAAGTGATTATTTGCCCTCTTTGAGTTTGGTAGGTAATTACACGAGGTATGGTGATAATCCTTCGGTTTCCGGCAGCGACTATCAAGATATGGAAAGCTGGTATGTGATGGCGGTGGCCAGTTGGAATTTCTGGGAATGGGGCAAAACTAAATTTCGGGTTGATGCGAGCAAGGCCAGAGAGAATCAAGCTATAGATGCTGCCAAAGAATTAAATGACCAAATCACTTTAGAAATCAAAAATGCCTATCTGGTTTTACAAGAAACGGAAAAACAGATTGCCGTTTCTCAGAAAGTTATTGAACAGGCCGAGGAAAATTTCCGTATTTCCGAAGAAAGATATAAAGAAAGGGTGGCAACATCCACGGAAGTTCTCGATGCTCAAACACTTTTGACAAGGGCAAAAGCCGACTACGCGAATGCCTTGGGTGATTACAATATTAATTATGCCAGGCTGCAGAGGGCTATGGGAACTATTTGGCCGTAGTTTCGTTGTATGTTGTTTTTGTTTGGAAGGATTTTAAGGATAAAGAAAGTATTATTGTATGGGATGCTCATTACGACGAACAATTGATATTTGTATTAATAAAATAACAGAGGTGTCGAATGAAAAACAATAACAGAGCCGGGTTGATGGCCACCGCGAGCATTCTCGCTGTAGGCTTGATTCTGGGCGGTTGCGGACAGAAGACCCCAGGCACTCAAAACATTCCCGAAGTTTCCGTTGTGACGATACAGCCGAAGCAGGTGGCTATCACGACCGACTTGACCGGCCGAACGTCTGCCAATTTAGTCGCTGAAGTACGTCCTCAGGTGAGTGGCGTCATCCAGAAGCGTCTGTTTACGGAAGGATCCGATGTCAAGGCTGGCCAGGTGCTCTTTCAGATCGATCCTGCCCTTTATCAGGCGGCGCTTGCCAGGTCCGAGGCCAATCTCACGGCCATCCAGTTAAGGGCCGACCGCTTGCGGGAATTGCTGGCCGAGAAAGCGGTCAGCCAGCAGGACTATGATGATGCAGCGGCGGCATTGAAACAGACTCAGGCAGATATACAGACAGCACGCATCAATCTGAAGTATACGACGATTACCGCGCCCATCTCGGGCCGTATTGGAAGATCCAGCGTCACTGAGGGCGCCCTGGTAACGGCTCAGCAGCCCGCAGCCCTGGCAACCATTCAAAAACTTAATCCCATGTATGTGGATATTACCCAATCAACGGCCGACCTGCTGCGATTGAGACGTGGCCTGAAAGAAGGCCGTCTGAATCAAAATGAAGCAAATCAGAAAAAGGTTCAACTCATTCTGGAAGACGGTACAGCGTATCCATTAGCGGGAACCCTTCAATTCCGGGACGTCACAGTCGATCCCACGACGGGAACCGTCATTCTGCGGGCCATCTTTCCCAATCCAAATGGAGTTCTCCTGCCGGGCATGTTCATCCGGGCAGTGGTGCAGGAAGGTGTCAATAAGAAGGCCATCCTCATTCCTCAACAGGCCGTGTCACGCGATCCGAAGGGTAACCCGCTCACATTGGTTGTGGACGCTGAAGGCAAGGTCCAATTGCGGATGCTCACGCTCGATCGGGCCATCGGCGATCAGTGGCTTGTTTTATCGGGTCTTGTGCCTGGCGAGCGGGTAATTATCGAGGGGATGCAAAAGGTGACACCCGGCGCTTTCGTAAAGGCTGTTCCTTTTGAAATTGGCGGCACAACAAGCAGCGGAGAACGTAAGAATACGGTCCCGCCGCCGTCAAAAGCGAAATAACGGAGGCGCAAGATGCTATCAAGATTCTTTCTGGACCGTCCTGTCTTCGCCTGGGTCATCGCTATGATTATTATGGTGGTGGGTGGCTTGGCGATTTACAACTTGCCCATCACGCAGTATCCCCCCATCGCGCCGCCTTCCATCAGGGTTGGCTGCCTTTATCCAGGGGCCTCGGCGGAGACGGTGGAAAACAGCGTGACACAGATTATCGAGCAGCAGATGACCGGGCTGGACAGAATGCTGTACATGTCCAGCAGCAGTGATTCGTCCGGCATCTCTTCCATCACGTTGACCTTCGCCCCGGGAACCGATCCGGATCTTGCCTGGGCCAAGGTGCAAAACAAGCTCCAACTGGCGATGGCGCGACTGCCCCAAGTGGTGCAGCTCCGGGGTATCGGGGTCCGCAAATCCACCGCAAACTATCTGATGATTGTTGGTTTGGTTTCCGAAGACGGCAGCATGACCGATATTGATTTGAGAGATTATTCTCTGACCACCGTACAGCAGGTGCTGGCGCGGGTGCCGGGCGTTGGGGAGGTGGAAGGATTCGGTGGCGAGTACGCCATGCGGATCTGGCTCAATCCCAACAAGCTGACGGTTTACAGTCTGACGATGGACGATGTGATCGCGGCGCTTAAAGATTACAACGTGGAAATCTCCGGCGGTCAGTTCGGTGGGGCGCCGGCTGTGGCGGGACAGCGCCTCAACGCTGCCATTATCGTCCATAGCCTGCTTAAGACCCCCGAGGAGTTTGCCAACATTCCCCTCCGCATCAATCCGGACGGCTCCATCGTGCGGATCAAGAACGTAGGACGGACGGAACTGGGGACCGATCTTGCCGATACCTTTAGTTATTACAACGGCATGCCGGCGGCCGGGTTGGCCATCCGGCAGGAACCCGGCGCCAATGCGCTGGATACGGCCAACGCGATACGGGATAAGATGAAGGAGTTGAGCCGGTATTTTCCCCACGGGATGAAGACTATTTATCCTTACGATACCACCCCTTTTACCAAGGTGGCGATTGAGGAGGTGGTCAAGACCCTTTTCGAGGCCATCTTGTTGGTCTTCCTGGTCATGTACCTGTTCATGGGCAACATACGGGCCACCCTCATTCCTACTATTGCCGTGCCGGTGGTGCTTCTCGGTACCTTTGCGGTGCTGGGACTTTTCGGTTTCTCCATCAACATGCTAACCATGTTTGCTATGGTGCTCGCTATCGGCCTGCTGGTGGACGACGCCATCGTGGTGGTGGAAAACGTTGAACGCATCATGAGTGAGGAAGGAATCTCACCTAAAGAGGCCACCGCCAAGTCCATGGACCAAATCACCCCCGCGCTGATTGGCATAGGGTTGGTGCTCTCGGCGGTCTTCGGACCGATGGCGTTCTTCTCCGGTTCCACAGGTGTCATCTACCGCCAGTTTTCCGTGACCGTCATCGCCGCCATGCTCCTTTCGCTGTTGGTGGCTTTGATCCTGACACCGGTCCTCTGCGCCTCGCTGCTCAAGTCGGTGCCCAAGGGGCATCAACCGGCGGAAGGCGGGATATCTTTCCTGCGCCCGTTTTTCAGATGGTTTGATCGCGTCTTTTTTCGATCCCGAGACCAGTACTTGAGAATAGTTGGTCATTCGTTAAACAAAAACGTGCGCTATTTGTTTTTCTATCTGCTGATCGTGGCGGCGATGGTATTGCTGCTTCTGAATTTGCCTAAGAGTTATCTCCCGGATGAGGACCAGGGGACGCTGCTGGTCATGGCCATGCTTCCGTCGGGTTCTACGCTGGAACAGACCCAGAAAGTAATGGAGGTCGTCCAGAATCATTTTCTGGAGAGAGATAAAGACGCGGTGGAAGCCCTTATGACGATTAGCGGTCAGAACCAAGCCGGCCGGGGGCAGAACATCGGTATGGCCTTTGTCAAGCTCAGGGACTGGAAGCTGCGCTCCCGGCAAGAGCTGAAGGCTACCGCTGTTGCCGACAGGGCCATGCGGGCGTTTGCACAGATCCGCAACGCCAGGGTGTTTGCCTTCACACCGCCGCCAGTCATCGAACTGGGCAATGCCAAAGGTTTTGATTTCCAATTGCAGGACCGTGGCGGCCTGGGACACGATGGTCTGATGGCAGCCCGCAACCAACTCCTCGCCATGGCGGCCAAGGATCCAAGATTAACCCGGGTGCGGCCCAACGGACTGGAAGATAGCCCCCAATACCGGATCGAGGTGGATTGGGCAAAGGCCGGTGCCCTGGGGATTCCAATCACTGCCATCCACAACACAATTTCGGTAGCCTTTGGCAGCGCCTATGTCAACGACTTTATTAAAGGCGGACGGGTCAAGCATGTGGACATTCAGGCCGACGCCCCCTACCGCATGTTGCCCGGTGATCTGGAAAGACTCTATGTGCGCAACAACACGGGCAAGATGGTCCCCTATTCCGCCTTTGCATCCGGGCACTGGGCCTTCGGTTCTCCCAAGCTGGAGCGCTACAACGCGTTTCCTTCCATAAATATTTGGGGAGAGGCGGCGCCGGGCAGGAGTTCCGGTGAGGCGATGCAGGCCATGGAGGAAATCGCCTCGAAGTTACCCAAAGAAATCGGCTTTGATTGGACCGGGCTTTCCTACCAGGAGCGGCAAGCTGGCACCCAGGCTGTCCCGCTCTATGCATTTTCTATTTTGATCATCTTCCTGTGCGTAGCGGCCCTGTATGAGAGTTGGACCGTTCCCATCTCGATTCTCCTGGCTCTCCCCTTGGGGGCGATAGGCGGCGCCATCGCCTCGAATATGCGGGGGATGCCCAACGACATCTATTTCCAGATCGGCCTTTTGACCATCCTGGGACTGACCACCAAGAACGCCATTCTGATTGTCCAGTTCGCCAAGGCCCGGGTGGAAGAAGGGATGGGGCTGATGGAAGCGACTCTGGAAGGGGCCAAACTGAGGCTGCGTCCCATCATCATGACCTCGCTAGCCTTCGGATTCGGGATCATGCCGCTGGTGCTGGCAAGCGGCGCAGGTGCGGGCGCGCAAAAAGCCATCGGCACCGGGGCGCTGGGTGGGGTAGTGACCGCTACCTTCCTGGTAACCTTGTTTGCGCCGCTCTTCTATGTGTTGATCGAGAAAACCTTTGGCAAAGGCAGAAAAGGTAAAGCGACCAAGGCAGACAGCGTAAATCCATCAAAGGATAAATGATATGAATAGAAAATGGTTTCTTCTCCCGGGTATAATAGTCTTCCTTCTGGGTGGTTGCACGATGGCCCCTAAATATACGCGACCGGATGCGCCGGTGCCTGCCCAATGGCCGACAGGTACGGCCTACAAGGAAACGAAGTCCGCATCATCTGCTCCGGCAGCATCGGAGTTGCCGTGGCGGGAGTTCTTCACTGATGAACGCCTGCAAAAGATTATCGGGATCGCCCTGGACAACAACCGCGATCTACGGGTGGCGGCCTTGAATGTCGAACAGGCGCGCGCTTTGTACGGCATTTCGCGAGCCTCGCTGTTGCCTTCGGTCAATGCGGTCGGGACGATGAGTAAACAACTTATTCCGGCTGATCTTTCAACCACTGGGTCCGCGATGGTTGCCGAACAATACAGTGTCAATCTGGGTATCACCTCCTGGGAGATTGACTTCTTCGGCCGCATCCGCAGCCTGAAAGACCAAGCGTTGGAGGAGTACTTAGCTACGGAGGATGCCCGCCGCAGCGCACAAATCTCGCTGGTGTCAACGGTAGCACAGGCGTGTCTGACCATGGCTGCAGACAGGGAAACCCTCAAACTGGTGACCTCCACCCTGGAGGCTCAGGAGACCTCCTACAAATTGATCCGGAAACGCTATGACGTGGGGCTTTCCTCCGAATTGGATCTACTGCGAGCGCAAAGTCAGGTGGATACGGCCAGGGGAGACGTCGCCCGCTATACGCAACTGACGGCGCTAGATGAAAACGCCTTAAATCTTCTGGTTGGTTCTCTGCTGCCGCAAGAACTCTTGACTTTGGATCTGGGCAGCATCAACCCACCCAAAGAGATTTCTCCCGGCCTGTCTTCCGAGCTGCTCTTGCGCCGGCCGGATGTACTGGCGGCGGAACATCAACTGAAGGCGGACAACGCCAATATCGGCGCTGCTCGTGCGGCTTTCTTCCCCCGAATCTCCCTGACGGCCGCCATCGGAACTGCCAGCGCAGATCTATCCGGACTTTTCAAAGCCGGCCAGGGTACGTGGCTTTTCGCACCGCAGGTCATGATGCCAATTTTTGATGCCCGCACGTGGTCGGCATACGATGTAACAAAAGTAGAGAAGGAAATATCCATCGCCCAATACGAAAAAGTGATCCAGGCGGCTTTTCGGGAAGTGGCTGATGCTCTTGCCGTGCGGAGTACGGTGAACCAACAGATAGCGGCGCAACAATCGCTGGTCGATGCTGTTGCGGAAACTTATCGCCTCTCCAATGCGCGCTATACCAAGGGAATTGACAGCTACCTGAGCGTCCTCGATGCACAACGTTCCCTCTATGGCGCACAACAGGGATTGATCATTCTTCGCCTCGCCCGGATCAACAATACGGTCACTCTTTACAAGGTGTTGGGTGGGGGTGAGTAAAGGAGGTCTTGAAAATGTATCAGCTAACCTCGCGCCGATTTAAGGGCATTTACTTTTCCTTTAGAAGAAGAATGCGTCTAGATTAAACAGGGGGGATATGTTATGGCTGGCCAAAGAGTTACCCGCAGACAAAAAGATATTTCGCGGCTTTTGCGCGAAAAAAAATATAATCCGCGTCAGCATTCGAAAAAAGATAATAAATTTCCTTTAAAAAAACGCGGAAGTTGACCGATATAAAAGCTGATGGCCGGTATCAGAAACCCAAGAATACCTCCGGCAATAAAGCCGATAATGCCTAATTTAACGGCCAATCCGTTTGATTTTCCAGAACCTATCTTTATATCCTTTCATTTTTTATGTAAAAAATATCCGAATCTATCAAGGGGAAAAAAGCTTTCTTTTTCACAGCATCAATTTCTATATTTTTTCATAAATGTCAATGGATTCTCAATTTTTATGAAAAGATCCGCTCAATTGGCCGCAGGCGGCAAGGATGTCGCTGCCACGGCTTGTGCGGATCATGGTTGTATAGTGTTTTTTGATCAGTAGCTGTTGAAAAGCTTCCACTTCTTTGGGCGGCGGCGATTTAAAAGGTGATCCGGGGATTTCGTTAAAAACAATCAAGTTTAATTTACAGCGCTGGCCTTTCAGTAAATCGGCTAATTTCTCGGCGTCGCGCACGGAAGAATTAACGCCGTCAATTAAAATATATTCAAAAGTAAGCAGCCTCCGGCCAGGCATGGGATATTGCCTGCAAGCATCCAGCAAAACTTTCAGAGGATATTTTTTATTGACCGGCATGAGCTTATTTCTGGTTTCATCATCCGGCGCGTTGAGCGATACAGCGAGATTAATGCAAATATCTTTGCCCAGCTGAATTATTTGCGGGGCAAGCCCGCAGGTGGAAACCGTGATTTTCCGGTTGGAAATACCCAGACCGAAATCGCAGGTAAGAATATTTATCGCCTTGAGCGTATTTTCATAATTGGCCAGAGGTTCACCCATGCCCATCATCACAATATTTTTGATGTTGGGTCCTTCCGGCGTTTCCTGCCTCAGGGCAATGAGTTGGCCGGCAATTTCCGAAGGCTTTAAATTTCTTTTGAATCCCTGGCGAGCGGTCAGGCAAAATTCACAATCCATGGCGCAGCCGGCCTGAGTGGATATGCAAATCGTCCAATGGTTTTTACCGGGAATTAAAACACTTTCGATAAAAAGCCCGTCTTCCAGACGCAAAAGCGCTTTTTTCGTTCCATCCTTGGATTTCTGAATTTTAACGATTTGCGGTCGGTGGATACGGGCTATTTCGGCAAGCTTGCCGCGGAAATCGCGGGAGAGGGTGGTCATGTCCTCAAAAGAAGTGCTGCCTGATTGATGCAGCCATTTCATTATTTGCCGCGCGCGGAATTTTTCCTTGCCCAGAGAGGAAATGAATTCTTCCATTTCCTCCAGAGTGAAATCCAGTAAATTGGGAAGTGGATTTTCAGCGCGATTAATCATTAAGCTTTTTCTGCAAGTGTTGCGGCGATGGCGTCAATAAAACCTTCCGTATTGACTTTTTTGTTGGAAGATTTTTTTTCGGCAAGCGCGAGCAAATCACCGGTCATGGTGCCGCTCTCGACCGTAGCAATGGCCGCTTCTTCGAGCTTATCGGCAAACTTTATCACTTCCGGAGTGCCGTCCAGCTCGCCGCGTTTGCGCAGGCCGCCGCGTCCAGGCAAAAATCAGCGCCATGGAATTGCTGGAAGTTTCTTCGCCTTTTAAATGTTTGTAGTAATGCTTTTGCACGGTGCCGTGCGCGGCTTCATATTCAAACCAGCCGTTGGGTGAAACCAGTACGGATGTCATCATGGCCAGCGATCCGCAGGCGGAAGCGATCATATCCGACATGACATCGCCGTCGTAATTTTTCAGCGCCCAGAGCATACCGCCTTCGCTTTTCATAATGCGCGCCACGGCATCGTCAATCAGGGTAAAGAAATATTCAATTCCCGCTTTTTCAAATTTTTCTTTCCAGTTTTTCTCAAATTCACGATTGAATATTTCGCGGAAGCCGGCATCGTATATTTTGGAAATAGTATCTTTGGTGGAAAACCACAAATCAATTTTTTCACTCAAAGCGTAAGTAAAACAAGCTCGGGCAAAGCTCAAAATGGATTGGTCCAGGTTATGGTTGACCTGAATAATGCCCGCTGACGGGGAAATCTTTAACCATGGTGCTTTGAGGTTTGCCGCCATCCTTGCGGAGTAAAAACAATTTCGAGTTTTCCCGCCTCCGGAATAGGCATTTCAAAATTATTGTAAACATCGCCGTAGGCGTGACGGCCTATGGTTATCGGTTTTTTCCATGAAGAAACCGCAGGTTTGATATTATTGACTAAAATCGGTTTTCGGAAAACCGTGCCGTCGAGCATGGCGCGAATAGTGCCGTTGGGGCTTTTCCACGCTTTTTTCAAATTGTATTCTTTTACGCGGTCTTCATTGGGAGTGATGGTGGCGCATTTAATGCCGACGCCGTATTTCATAATCGCGCGGGCGGCATCAACAGTAACCTGGTCATCGGTATCATCGCGATGTTTGACATGCAGATCGTAATAATCAATATTCATATCCAGATAGGGAAAGAGAAGCTTATCCTTAACCATCTGCCACATGACGCGGGTCATTTCATCGCCGTCCATTTCGACGATGGTAGTTTTTACTTTGATCTTTTTTGCCATAAAAAATGTTGCTCCGATATTTATTTGCCTTTTTATTTTGCGTTGCGGATGTTGAGCGCTCCACCGGCCAGGATTATTTGTCTTTTGTCTTGCGGATAATTCGCAAGTAACATAAAAAGAAGTGCCCTTGGTTTTGTTTTGCACCAGAAGATTGCCGTCCTGCGGCAATTATTTTTCTGGCGTCGGCAATTTCCAGTTCATCTCCCTGATCGATTTTGTCATAGTCGCTCTCGACTGCAGAAAGTTAGCGGCAGTATGCCGAAATTAATCAAATTGGCGGCATGAATTCTTTCGAACGATTTGGCAATTACAGCGCGTACGCCCAGATACATGGGGCATAAAGCGGCATGTTCACGCGAAGAGCCCTGGCCATAAGATAAACCGGCTACAATGATATTTTGCTTTCCCGCTTCTTTTATTTCATAAGCGCGTTTGGCAAAAGTCGGCATCAACATTTTCAAAAACAAACTCGGAATATTTGGGAATGTTCGAGCGGTATTTCATCCGCGCACCGGCGGGAATAATATGGTCGGTTGTAATTTTATCGCCGACTTTTATCGTGACTTGAGCTTGAATAGTTTCCGGAAGCACTGAATTTTCGGGCGGAGCGCCGATGTTAGGACCGCGGTAAATTTCTCCGCCGGTATTTTTCTTGTCCGGCCAGATTATCATGGAGTCGTCAATGAAAAACTTTTCCGGCATTTTAACTTTGGGATAAGCGCATTTTCAAATCGCGCGGATCGGTAAATTGTCCCGGTGATTACTGCTGCCGCGGCAGTTTCCGGACTTACCAGATAAACATCGGCATCCATGGTTCCCGAGCGCCCCAGGAAATTACGGTTGGATGTGCGCAGTGATACGGCGCCGGATTGGGGACTCTGGCTGTTGCCGATGCAAAAGCCGCAGGCATTTTCCATAATTCGCGCTCCTGAGGCGATCAAGTCGGCAAGATAACCGTTACGGGCGAGATTTTCCAGTACCTGTCTCGAGCCCGGCGCTAAAATAAAACTGACGTCGGGATGCACCATTTTACCCTTTAATATTTTAGCTACTGTTACCAAATCTTTGTAGGAAGAATTGGTGCAGCTGCCCAGACAAACCTGATCCACGGCAATTTTTTTCATGTTCCTGACCGTGCCGATATTATCCGGGCTGTGGGGCTTGGCCGTCAGTGGTTCGATTATGGATAAGTCAATATCAACTACTTTGGCGTAAGTTGCGTCTTTATCGGCTTTAAGTTCCGTAAAATCTGTTTCTCTTTGTTGTGAGCGCAAGGAATAGTCGCGTCATTTCATCGCTGGGGAAAATAGAAGTCGTCACACCGCATTCCGCTCCCATATTGGTTATCGTGGCGCGTTCGGGAACGCTAAGAGAAGCGGCGCCTTTTCCGCCATACTCGAATACCGTGCCGACATTTCCTTTGGTGGTAAAAATTTCCAGCACTTTAAGAATAACATCCTTGGCGGAAACCCAGGGCTTAAGCTTGCCGGTGAGATTGATTTTAATAACCTTGGGACAAATCAGATAAAACGGTTCACCGGCCATAGCCAACGCGACATCAAGGCCTCCCGCGCCGATGGCAATCATGCCTAGAGCGCCGCAGGTAGGAGTGTGGCTGTCCGAGCCGATAAGCGTTTTTGCCGGGTTTGCCGAATCTTTCTAAATGGACCTGATGGCAAATGCCGTTTCCCGCGCGGGAAAGAACAATGCCGAATTTTTGTGCCACACTCTGCAAATAACGATGGTCGTCCGCGTTTTCAAAACCGACTCTGAATCGTGTTATGATCAATGTAGCTTACGGACAACTCGGTTTTCACTTTGGGCACGTTCATGGCTTCGAATTGCAGATAGGCCATGGTTCCTGTGGCATCCTGCGTCAGAGTTTGATCGATGCGAATGCCGATTTCTTCTCCGGGTACAAGATTACCGGAAATCAAATGTTGCGCAAGAATTTTTTCAACTAAATTTTTTCCCATCAACTATTCCTTGGGCAAGAGAATAATCGCGATACGGCGGTTTTTAGCCCGGCCTTCGGGAGTAGAATTGTCCGCTATAGGCTGATATTCTCCGAACGCTGTCGCGGAAAGAACTTTGGGATCAATGCCTTCCTGCTGCAGATATTTGGTGACGTTAATCGCGCGCGCATAGGAGAGATCCCAGTTGGTCGCATATGTCTTGGCCAATCTGCCTATTATCTTTACATTATCCGTGTGTCCTTCAACACGAATATTTTTGTCTTTTACGTTTTTTAAGATATCCACTACTCTTTTCAGAACCGCGAGTCCTTCTTCTTTCACCACCGCTTCACCGGAATCAAAAAGAATTTTATCCACAACATCCATGGTAAGTTTGCCCTTGAGTTCGGTGATGGTAATTTGCCCTTTGGCAATTTCACCTTTCATCTCCTGGAGCAAATCTTTATAGGTATTGCTTGTTGCTTCGACTTCCTTTGATTTTTTTTCTAATTTGGCGGTGCTTTCCTTAAGGACAGCATTTTCATCTGAGAGAGCTTTATTTTTTTCTTGTTGAGCGGCCAGTTCCTTATTCAAATTGTCTGCCTCCGCCGATTTTTTCATATATTTATCTTCCGAAACACCGCAGCCACTGCAAAATAGGGCTATGATAAAAATGCCGATGAAAACATAGATTTTTCTTTTCATAATAATTCCTTCTTATTTTGTCAGGTATTGCCACGCTATATAAACGAAGCCGTAAACAAATCAAATAGCTAATAGATATAAATTCATATAATAAACCTGACGGATAATCAACTGGCAAAACCGTCCGGAAGAAAAATAAAAAAAAGGCGGATTGCTCCAGCCCTTTTATCCTGATAGCGCGCTGAAATCTTTTTTTGAAAATAAGGGGTATCCATACTGTCAATGCGAACAGCTTTTCTTGCAGAGGACGCGCGGACAAATTCATTATTGCCGATGTAAATTCCGACATGTCCCAGAGGTCTGCGTGTTCGAAAGAAAACGAGATCGCCTTCCACCAATTCCTCGTGGTCGATGCTCATGCCGACTTTGGATTGCGTGCGGGCGTTACGAGGTAAATCTATGTCGAAAATTTGATAAATCTTGCGAACGAAAGCGGAACAGTCAATCCCTTTGAGGCCGGAACCGCCTAATCTATATGGTGCGCCCAGGAAGCCTGTCGCCACTTTAACGAATAATTGTCTCTCCTCGGGACTGCGCCATTTTCTCAATAACTCTTCATGCTTTTGCTGTTCGTTTTCTGGTTGGGTCAGATCACCTTTTCCCCCGCTGTTTTCGTCATCTTCAACATCTTCGCCATCTTCATCTACAGGTTCATTTTCCGAAAGCTTAGTTGATTTTGCCAGAACTAATTTCCGGCCTATGCGTAAACTTTTCGGGTGAATAGTGTTAAGAGCCATTATTTGCTTTACAGGAACTCCTATTTTTCGGGCGATTGTAGACAGGCTATCTCCATTTTTGACAGTGTAATAAACAGCGTGTTTAACCTTCGGTTTCGGCCCGACAGTAGAAACTACAGCGCGCTTTTCGGGAATGATTAGAACCTGGTTTGGTTGAAGTATAGTTTTCGTAAGGTTATTGGCTTCTTTGATTTCATTTACAATGACAAAAACAGGGAAAACACAAAAAACTGCTACTTTCTCATTAAATGCATCCTTTTAGCGTGCGGCTCACCCTTTGTTAAAGGTACACAGATGTCTCCAGTTGACTTATAAGTGCCGGAATGTAAGGGGTAATTTGCCACAAAGAGAACGAAGATTATTTGCCGACAATGGGCCTCTGACTTTAGGGGCTGTTACATATTAAAAATAAAATTATCTGTCAAATTTATTTTGCAATCTGTGATAAAACAGTATAGGAAACGACACCAAAAATTGAGGATCTATTACTATCTCATTAAAATTACGGAAAGAATGATTATGAAGCTTTGGAAACAAGTTCTTTTTGTAGCATTATTTTTCTTCGCGACTATTTTCGCCGTTGATGTAGGACGCTATTTTTTTTATCCCAATGTGACTTACTTGAAAAAACACAATCCCGAGAAAACTGCTTTTATGGAATACAGGGAAAAAACCTGGCAGCAAAAAAAGTTAAAGAAAAAAATTAAGAAAATCTGGGTGCCAATTTCTGAAGTATCTCCTTATGTGATGAAGGCTGTAATTATCTCAGAAGACAGTAAATTCTGGTCGCATGAAGGATTTGATTTTGAAGCAATGCAAAAAGCTCTGGAAAAAGATATCAAGGAAAGTAAAATTCAAGCGGGTGGCAGCACTATTTCCCAGCAACTGGCGAAAAATTTATATCTTTCTCCGGATAAGGACCCTATTAGAAAACTCAAGGAAGCTATACTTACCTGGCGGATAGAAAATCAATTAAGCAAAAGAAGAATTCTCGAACTTTATTTGAACGTCGTCGAATGGGGCGATGGAGTTTTCGGCATTGAAGCAGCGGCGCAAAAGCACTACGGGAAACATGCCTCCCAATTGACAGCCCGCCAGGCGGCAAGACTGGCCTCAATTCTACCCAACCCCCGCCATTACAAACTAAACGGTGAGTCCAGATACGTGGAGGATCAATCGGAAAGAATTTATCAGCTTATGGTGCTTCAGGGTATAGTCATCCCTGAATACGACGAAGTTATTAGGGAAAAAAACGGCAACAATCGCTGATGGGAATTGTGGAAGAAATTTGCTAATATTTTTTTAAAAACAATTAGTAAAGATATTCCGGCTATGAAAATAAAATATACTATATATATTTGTCTTATGTTTCTAATCGGGTGTGAAGCAATTATAAATCGGATGGCCTTCTTTCCCACGGTTATCAAATCCGTGGCGGTGGAAAATATACCCGCCGGCGTGAAAGAAATTTATATAGTTACGGAAGATAAAGTGCGCTTGCAGTGCTTTTTGGTTTCCAATAGCGCATCTAAAAACATAGTTATCTATTTTCACGGGAACGCGGGAAATATATATGACCGCATTCCGGAGTTGATAGCTTTGGCCAAGACCGGCCTGAACGTCTTGGGTGTAGGTTACAGAGGCTATGGCAAGAGCACCGGTAAACCATCGGAAAAAGGAATTTACGAAGATGGAGTCGCTTCTTTAAAATATGTTATGGAAACATTGGGATATTTACCAGATAGGATTTTTGTTTGCGGCAGGTCTTTGGGTACGGTTGTGGCGTTAAACATTTCTATGAAAAAGAAATTGGCCGGCATTATTCTAGTTACACCGATGACCAGCGGCAAGGAAATGGCGCGGTCTCATGGTTTTGGTCCGCTGGCGATGTTTGTGGGTGACACCTTTAACAATTTGAAAAAACTTCCGGAAATCATTTCACCAGTTCTGGTTATTCATGGTGATAAAGATGAAGTGGTGCCTTGGGCAATGGGAGAACAGATTTTTAAATTTCTGCAAGTTACCAAGAAAATGGTCATAATAAGAGGAGGCTTCCATAACGATCTGGAATTCCTAAATCCGGAATTGTACTGGAATTCGATCAAGGAGTTTGTACAAATGCATGGCGGCAAATAATTTATCTTAAATCGACTTCATCTAATAAAAAAACCGGAAAGCGATATAAATGCGTCTTCCGGTTTTTTGTTGAAGCGAGCGTTTATATTATTTCAATGGCACACGCCATCGAAACCCCTCCGCCGCCGCAGAGCGTGGCCATCCCCAGTGTTTTGCCGCGTTTTTTCATGGAATTAATCAGCGTAACCATAATACGACATCCCGTGGAGCCGACAGGATGGCCAAGGCCGATACCTGAGCCGTTAACATTGGTTATTTCGCGGTCAATTTTCAGTTCTTTTTCACAACCGAGATATTGAGCGGCGAAAGCCTCGTTGAGTTCGATTTGTTCAAAATCATTAATTTTCAAGCCGGATTTTTTTAGCAGATCTCGTACAGCTGGAACGACGCTGAGCCCCATAACCGAAGGATGACATCCGCCGCGTCCCACCGCTGTAATCCGGGCAAGAGGCTTTAACCCAAGTTCTTTAGCTTTTTGTGCCGACATGACCACCATCGCGCTCGCGCCGTCATTGATTCCCGAAGCATTACCTGCGGTAACCTTGCCGATTTTAGGGACAAACGCCGGAGGTAAATTCTTTAATTCCTCCATAGTCAGTTTGGGGCGGAAATGTTCATCTTTATCGAAGATAATTGGCGGTTTACCTTTTTTCTGAGGTATTTCTACTGGTATAATTTCTTCTCTGAAGTCTCCTTGCAGCGTGGCTCTCTCGGCATTATTATGACTGCGCAGCGCCACCTCATCCATCTCTTCTCGGCTGATTTTATACATTTCGGCGACAAACTCGGCGGTGACACCCATTATGTAAGGTTTGCCTCTGTACATGTCGATGAGTGCGCCGTCTTTAAGAGGGCCTTTTTCCGGGCCGGGCATAATATATGAGCCGCAATGCAGGATATGGATGATATTATCTACGAGTACCTGATCCTGAAAACGGTAACCCCAGCGGGCCCCAGGTATGGAATAGGCGGCACCGGACATGTGTTCCATACCGCCGGCTAGAATTATATCCGCCATTTCACTTTGAATCATGGCCATACCGGAAAGAACGGCTTCCATGCCGGATATGCAGACACGATTCAGCGTGACCGCCGTGACGCTTTCGGGAATGCCGGCTAGGAGCGCCGCGACACGGGAAACATTGAGTGTATCTACTGGTTCCATGCAGCAGCCGAAACGGACATCATCAATAGTAGTCGGATCAATACCCGCGCGTTTTACCGCTTCTTTCATCACAAAGCTTCCCAGCGTTGCAGCGTTTAAATCTTTCAGGCTTCCGCCGAAAGTGCCTACTGCTGTGCGGCAGGCCGAAACAATGACAACGTCTCTCATAGTGTAATCTCCTGATGTTTAATCTAACTCTATTACTTTTTCTTCAAAAGTTCAACTATTTAGGCTGGCTTTTCAAAGGTTATTTAAAGAAAAAGGCTGTGAAATATTTTCAATGTCACAGCCTGATTTAAACTGGCTCCCCAGCGCGGACTCGAACCACGGACCCGATGGTTAACAGCCATCTGCTCTACCGACTGAGCTACTGGGGAACGCAAATTAAAAGAACGAAGTTAATTATCATATTTCCCAGTTTCGATGGTTAATCCCGCCACGGCGGGACTCTACTGATCCACCACGGCGGACTACTGGGGAACAATTTTTCAGCGGCTACATAATACAAGAACGCAAGGATGTCAACAACCTTCCGAAAACTTTTGCAATATTAATTTATTCGTGAAACTCCAATTCAGAAAGCATAGCGCATCGGAATTGGTTAGTTGTAATGAGACCCAAGTTTCAGAAACAGAGTGCATAACCTAAAGGTCACTGCCGCTGAAGCTTGCAGGTCGAATTATCCCGCAAAGCGGAGGGTAGCATACCCGTGGTTCGTGAAACTCCAATTTTCATAACGAAGTGTAGGAAAATTGGTAAGTTGAATTAATAACACTCGCTGAAAATGAACTACGTGAAGTTTGAAGCGAAAGTAGAATTAATCCTGTGTGCGAAGCTTAGCGGGGTTCATACCCGTGATCCTTTTTTTCTTTACAATCCCTCTAAAAATCGCTATCAGAAACACGTTTCACCATCTTTTTATCATTGTCTTGCCTCAAGAACTGTAATGATATATAAAAACAAAACTTTACCAAGGTGGTTCGAATGGTTTTTCCGGTTAAAAGGCTAAGCAGCCAAAAAATGTTAAAAAAAGCCGTGCTGGAAGAAGAATTGTGTACCGGTTGTGGCGCTTGTGTCGGTCTTTGCCCCTATCAAGTTATATATCATGACCGGACTGTGCAGTTGCATTATTGTGATCTCGAAGATGGCGAATGTTATGCGTTTTGTCCAAGAACGCCGATTGACCTCAACTCATTGCGAGAGCTTCTTTTCAATTCCGATGACCTGACACTGGAAATTGGTGCAGTGAAAAGCTATTATTTTTCCCGGGCAGCCGATTCCCGGTTGCGCGAAAACGCCCAACACGGGGGAACAGTAACAGCGCTAATGCAATTAGCGCTAGCAGAAGGATTGATTGATTCCGCCATAGTCTCTTCCCGCAATCAAGAATTCTTACAAAACGGCTCCGTTGTGAACGATAAAACAGCACTTCAAAAAAATGCAGGCAGCAAATTTACGGTATCGCCGACAGTTGCCGCTTTTAATCAATCGGTTAATGATAAATCGGGTAAGATAGGCGTTGTGGCAACACCGTGTCAGGCTCTGGCGCTGGCTAAAATGAGGTTAAAACCGGTACGGGTTAAGTCCGGTAAAATTGATCAACTACAATTGGTCATCGGTTTGTATTGCGGTTGGGCACTTTCAGCGGAAAAGTTTACTAAATTGCTCACTCAAAATAATATAGCACTGAATTCACTAAAAGGCATGGATATTCCGGCAGGAAAAAACATTTTGGAGCTTTACACTAATAACGATACACAGACAGTTCCTTTTGATGATGTGCAAGCTTGTGTCCGGGAAGCCTGCCGTTATTGTTTAGACAGCACGGCAGAGTATGCCGATATCTCGGTAGGTTCGGCGCGCTTTGGCAATGATTGGGAAGAAATGCGGCACTGGAATCAATTGATTGTGCGAACGGCGAAGGGAAAAGAATTGGTCGAGCTTGCTGTAAAGAGCGGAGCACTGGAAATCCGGGAAGCTCCGGTGGAAAGCTTACAAGAATTGAAAAAAGCAGCTATGGAAAAAAAGAGTACAGCGCTGAAAAATATTATTAGAAAAAGCGGATCGGCAAAAAATCTTTTATATCTGGATCGCCGTGACCCCATAGTGCGAAATTTTTTGAAAAATAAAGTTTCTGATAAAAAAAGCAGGTAGAATTATGTCCAAATTACTAAGTCCGGCCAAAACCGAAGTTTTATTCATGGGTAACGAAGCCATCGCGCGCGGCGCGCTCGAGGCCGGAGTGAGTGTTGCCACAGGTTACCCAGGGACACCTTCATCCGAAGTAATCGAAACTCTTGCCGCTGTTACTAAGGAAAGAAAACTTTATGTAGAGTGGTCGACAAATGAAAAGGTTGCTCTGGAAGTAGCGGCTGCAGCTTCCTTCGCCGGTTTGCGTTCGATGTGCGTGATGAAACAAAACGGCGTCAATGTAGCATCCGATTTTCTATTGCATCTCACAGCTTCCGGAACGCGCGGCGGTATAGTTTTGGTTACCTGTGAAGATCCGGGCGCTCTTTCCAGCGTCAATGAAGGTGAATCGCGGTATTTCGCGCGGATGCTTGAAATTCCTCTTTTGGAACCCGCCGATTTTCAGGAAGCCAAAGACCTGACCAAATGGGCGTTTGAATTATCGGAAAAAATAAGGAATATTGTCATTTTACGTTCCGTGACACGCATGTCTCATGCCAGCGGAAATGTTATCTGCGGCAAGCTGCCGGATAAGTCCGGGATTGCTCGCTTTGTTTACGACGGTTTAATTACAGACCCATTAAGAGGACCGGTAATCAGCACTCCCGTCGTTGCTAAACACATTCTCCAGCAGGAAAAATTAAAAAAAGCGGTAGAGCTTTTTGAAGATAGCCCCTTTAACAGTTACTCGGGCCCCAGGCATCCGGAACTTCTTATAATTACCAGCAGTGTTTGTTATCTTTACAGCCGAGAAGCAATCAGCATGTTGGGCCTGCAAAAGCGTGTTGGACTTTTAAAGCTCAGTTGCACTTGGCCGCTGCCGGCGAAGCTTCTAAAAAAATACTTACACTTAACAGATAAGATTATGATTGTGGAAGAAGTCCTGCCTTTTTTGGAAGAAAACATCAAGGTTGCGGCCGTTGGCATGCTCAAAGAAATCGGCATTAAGACTTTTTATGGGAAAATGGATGGGACCTTCCCCTCGGTTGGGGAGTTGAATCCCGATCTTGTTGTTCATGCTCTTGGTAAAATAATGAAAATCAAGTATAAATCATTGGCTGAAAGTTATACACAAGAGATAAAAAAAATTACACGATTAATTCCCGCTCGTGAGCTGACCTTCTGCCCGGGTTGTCCGCACCGTGCTTCGTTTTGGAGTATTAATACCGCGCTGCAACTAGACGGCCGCGAAGGCTTTGTTTGCGGCGATATCGGTTGTTATGCGATGGCGGCGCTAACGCCGGCCATCGGTTTTAATACGGTGCGTACTCTTCATTCCATGGGTTCGGGCACGGGTCTTGCCAGCGGTTTTGCCAAGCTTAATGCTTTCGGTTTAGAAAAACCAGTTCTGGCGGTTTGCGGCGATTCCACTTTTTATCACGCGGTAATTCCGGCACTTATCAACGCCCGGCATAACCGGGCGGACATAACTTTCATTGTTCTGGATAACGCCGGAACGGCGATGACCGGATTTCAGCCTCATCCGGGTTTAGCCGTAAGCGCCATGGGCGAATCTGTTCCGGCCGTTGACATTGCTGAAATTTGCTCGGCAATAGGGGCGAAAGTCGCAATCAGCGATCCTTTCGATTTAGAAGGTACAAGCCGAATGCTTACTTCTTTTATGGCGGAAAGCGGATCTTTAAAAGTATTGATTTTGAGGCAAATCTGCGCTTTGAGTCCTGAAAAGAAAGGTAAAAAGAAATTTCTAATGCAAGTCAACGAAGAACTCTGCCTCGGCGAAAATTGTGGCTGTAATCGTTTATGCACTCGTATTTTCCGCTGTCCCGCACTGACTTGGGATCGAACAAAAAAGAAAGCGGCAATAGATGATGTAATTTGCGCCGGCTGCGGTGTCTGCTATTCGATATGTCTGCAAAAAGCGATAACGAGAACGGAGGCAGTGGGCTAAATGAAGAAACGAAGTTCTAATACCAATTTGCAGTCAAAAGAGGACCTCGGCGGTAAAGAAGAGGCGACGCAGGTGTATTCTAATATACGTCGAGGAGCCGATAACGATGCCAACAAAGGTAGACGAATGAATGCGACGTGGTATAAAGATCCGATGAACGTGATCATTACCGGAGTCGGCGGGCAAGGCAATGTCATGGCTTCCCGCGTACTGGCCGGAATGCTTGTGAATGCCGGGTATTTCGTCACGATTGGTGAAACTTTCGGGATGTCGCAGCGAGGCGGGTCGGTGATGAGCCATTTGCGCGTATCGTCCAAATCCGTCTTGAGCCCGCAAATTCCGCAGGGTAGGGCAGACATAATTATCGCATTAGAACCTGTGGAAGCTCTCCGGGTCATAGCAAGGTATGGTAATCCCAATGTTGCGGTTTTGTCCAATTCCCGAGTGGTTTATCCCATCGGGGTCATAACCGGCGATTTTACTTATCCATCTTTGGATAAAATTAAATCGGCCTTTGAGAAATTGACCGCACACAGTTGGTTAATTGACGCCACAGACGCGGCAGTTGAGTTGGGCAATCCTGTTTTGGGCAACATTGTCATGATCGGGGCACTGGCTAATACGGCGATGTTGCCGATTGACCGCTGTGCATTTGAAAGAGAAATAACCAAAGACATGTCCGCGGATAAACGCAAGCTTAATCTTGCGGCTTTTGACGCCGGCGCTAAAATGATTTAAGTTATCATTGACTAGGCCTGATTAGAAATTATAATAGGCTTTCAATACTAATCGCGAGGTGGGATAATGAAGAATATCTATTCGGCGATAAAAGTTACCGATAACGTTTACTGGGTAGGCGCCATTGATTGGAGAATTCGTGATTTCCATGGTTACACAACACCTCACGGCAGTACTTATAACGCGTACCTGATCATGGCCGATGATATTACCCTTATTGATACGGTCAAGGCGCCGTTCAAGGATGAAATGCTCTCCCGCATAAAATCCGTCGTTGATCCTTCTAAAATAAAATATATTGTTTCCAACCATTCTGAAATGGATCATTCCGGTTGCCTGCCCGAAATAATTGATGCCGTCAAACCTAAAAAAGTACTTGCTTCGACTATCGGTGTAAAAACGTTGAAGGAACTGTTTCATGACCAGCATGAAATCATATCGGTAAAAGACGGGGAATCACTGAGCTTAGGCAATATGGAGTTGCTTTTTATGGAGACGCGCATGATTCATTGGCCGGACAGTATGTTTACTTATTTGGCCAAGGATCAACTTTTGTTTTCACAGGACGCTTTCGGGATGCATCTGGCGATGCTGGAGCGTTTTGACGATGAGATTCCTGTGGCAACTTTGGAATTTGAAGCGGCAACGTATTATGCCAATATTGTTTTGCCTTATTCGCCTATTGTTCTGAAGGCTCTGGACAAAGTAGCGGCTTCAGGCTGGAAAATCAAAGTTATCGCTCCCGACCACGGACCAGTCTGGCGAAAAAACATAGGCAGAATCATTGAACTTTATAAAAAGTGGGCTTCGCAAAAACCCGCGGCTAAGGCTGTTGTTGTTTACGCGACGATGTGGCATTCCACGGAAAAAATGGCGAGCGCTATAAGCGAATCTCTGGCGCAAGCAGGCATCAAGGTAAAACTCTTATCGATGAATGAATTTCACCGTAGCGAAGTCGCTTATGAAGTGCTCGATGCCGGAGCGCTGATCGTTGGCTCATCGACACTAAACAATAATATCCTGCCGCAAATGGCGGATGTGCTGACTTACTTGAAAGGTTTGAAACCGGCCAATCTTGTCGGCGCGGCTTTTGGTTCTTACGGATGGAGTGGTGAATCCGTAAAGGATTTAGAAGCCATACTCAAAGAAATGAAGGTGGAAATCGCGGCGCCATCTATCTCTGTTAAAAATGTTCCCGATGACGGCGCTTTGGAAAAATGTTCCGAATTGGGGAAAACGGTTGCAGCCCAGTTACTCAAGAAAGTAGCTTCTAATTAACGGCGGAAGAAAAGATATTGAGGAGGAAGAAATGAAAAAGTATGTTTGCGGAGTATGCGGTTACGTTTACGATCCGGCTAAAGGCGATCCGGAAAACGGTGTTTCCCGTGGGACAGCTTTTGAAAATTTGCCGGCGGATTGGACTTGCCCTGTTTGCGGTGCAAGCAAGGATGAATTTGCACCGGAATAATTTTTATTTGTGAAACTCTAATTTCCATAACGAAGTGCAGGGAAATTGGTAAGCTGAATAATCCCGCAAAGCGGAAGTTATTATACCCGTGATTTAGATTGAAAGGCGAAAAAATAAATGGATAAAATTCAAGAAGCGTTAAATCAGGCTTATGTAGGCGAAGCAAAGGCCGCTTTGCGGCTCAAGGTTTACGCGCAAAAGGCTGAAGATGAAGGCTATAAACAAATGGCCCGTCTTTTCCGCGTCATTTCTTTTTCGGAAGAAATCCACGGTGCGAGAGCTTTAAGAGGGCTCAGGGAAATCAAAAGCACGGAGGAAAATTTGGCTGCCAGTTTTGAATCGGAGAAAAAAGTTGCCGAAGTTGCCTATGATCAGTTCGTGAAGCTGGCGGAAGAAGAGGGCAACAAAGAAGCTTCTCTGCATTTTAGCCAAAGCCGGGACGTGGAAGAAACTCATGCCAAACTTTATAAACAGGCTATGTCACACTTTATGGAGGAAAGGGAAACAACATATTACGTATGTAAGGTGTGTGGTTATGTCGCCGATGGTGTACTGCCTGATGAATGTCCCATCTGCGGTGCGAAGAAAGAACAATTTGCTACTTTTGACAAATAGACGGCTGACCATTTTTTTGATGCGAAGCTGTGCTATTAATTTATGAGGTGAGAATATGAGAGTTCGTAACGTATTGTTGCTGATTTTGTTGTTTGTAAGCATTGTCTTTCCTAGAGCAGCCATTAGTGACGAAAAACCACTTTGGGAGTTTGGTGTAGGTGTCGCTGCTCTAATATTACCGGATTATCGGGGATCAGATGAATATAGATTTTATCCATTGCCTTATCCGTATTTCGTCTACCGTGGTGATGTGTTGAAAGTGGATGAGCATAATATTTCGGGACGGATTTTTAAAACTGACCGGATTTTATTGGACATTTCCTTCTATGGGTCCGTGCCGGTTAAAGCCTCCAATAATACTGCTCGCGAAGGTATGCCTGATTTGGATCCGACCTTTGAAATTGGGCCGGCTATTATAATTAATCTTCTGGAAAATAAAGAAGATAAATATAAATTTAGTTTGACTCTGCCGGTACGCGCCGTTTTTTCCACAAATTTTTCTTCCGTAAGCCGCGAAGGCTGGGTGTTTGCGCCCCGACTCAATTTTGAAAAAGATGATATTATTCCCCAGACTGGGTTAAATTTAGGAATTTCCGCGGGGCCGATGTTTGCCGATAGCGGTTATCATGCTTATTACTACACTGTGGAGTTGGCTTACGCAACGGCAATTCGTCCCGCATATTCCGCGGGTGGCGGATATAGCGGCTCAACGCTCACCGTTGGTTTGAGCAAAACTTATAACCAATTCATTTTTAATACCTTTGTCAGCGCTGATTTTCTCCAGGGATCGGTGTTTGAAGATAGTCCGCTGGTAAAAAGGAATACGTCTTTCATGGGCGGATGCAGTATATCCTGGGTTTTCTTCAAATCGGCAAAAACTATAGTGACAGATAAGTAAACAAGGCAATAAATGGAATTTGATAATATATTCAGGCAGGATAGGTAAACGTATGATATTGATCGTGACACGCTGGCTGGTAATAACGGTTGCGATATTGCTTTCTTCGAAGTTTATATCCGGTATCAGAGTTGATTCTCTTTTAACGGCGCTTATTGCTGCCGGTATTTTAGGGCTAATTAATGTCTTTATAAGGCCGGTTTTAATAATTCTTACCCTTCCTTTAAGCATAATAACTCTTGGTGTATTTTCTTTTTTTATCAACGCATTTTTACTGGAGTTCGTCGCCTACATAATACCGGGATTTGAAGTTGACGGCTTTTTGGCCGCGTTTTTGGGCGCTCTTATTATCAGCATTGTCAGTTGGCTGGCCAATCTTTTTATTGTCAATAACAATACCGGCAGACCAAAACGGCAGGACGTTATTGACCTGGAAAAAGGGGACGATGGCAAATGGCGCTAGCCGCGACGCTTAACTTAACACCGGCGATGAAGCAGTATGTGGAAATAAAAGATAAATATCCCGACTGCATTTTGCTTTATCGCATGGGTGATTTTTATGAAATGTTTTTTGAAGACGCGGTAACTGCTGCTCCCCTTTTGGAAATCACACTGACCTCCCGCAATAAAGGAAAAGAAGATAGCGTGCCGCTTTGCGGCTTTCCATATCACGCGGCTTCAACATATATCGCCAAGCTTGTGGAAAAAGGCTTTAAAGTGGCGATATGCGAACAGGTCGAAGATCCCAAAAAAGCGAAAGGAATTGTCAAAAGAGAAGTTATCCGGGTCATTACTCCCGGACTTGTTTTGGAGGAAGAAAATCTTGCCGCGGGCGAAAATAATTATCTGGCTTGTCTTTGTGCCCAGAAAGATTTACTGGGGCTTGCTTTTTTGGATATTTCCACGGGCGAGTTTCAAGTAAGCGAATTTCCCGATCGCGATTCTTTCCTCTTGGCTATCGCCGGATTGGATTTTAAAGAATTAATCTTAGCACGGTCTTTTCCCGATAAGATATTGATTAAGATGCTGGAGTCGCAAATGCCCGCAGGCCTGATTAATTATTTTGATGAAGATTATTTTCTAACCGGGAAAACTTCCGATATTTTGAATCAGAATTTTACCGCCGAAGTTTTGGCTAAAATAAAGATTAATGAGCATGCGGCGGCGATGTCAGCCGCTGGCGCTATTTTGCGCTACGTTAACCAGACGCAGAAAATCCATCCTCAACACATAAGCGAAATTAAATGGTACAACCCGGAAAATTATCTCATCCTTGATGAGGCAGCCCGCCGGAATTTGGAGATATTTGCGACAATTCAGGATAATTCCAAGGCCGGTTCTCTTTTTTCCCTGATCAATGAAACCCTGACTCCCATGGGCACGCGGCGTTTACGATGGTGGCTGAATTATCCATTGGTGGATGTGGAAAAAATAAGGGCGCGATTGGCTGGAGTTGCCGAAATTAAAGAAAGCCATATCTTGCGGTCGAATTTGCGCAAAACTTTATCAGGTATTTACGATTTGGAAAGGCTTTCCGGAAGGGTAGCTCTGCGCGTGGCCAATCCCCGTGATTTAGTCGCGCTGAAAGTTTCTCTCTCGGTTATCCCTGAACTAAAATCGATGTTGCTGGATTTTACCGCGTCTGTAATTGTCGCGATTCGTGCTCAACTTACGGAAATGTCCGCCGTCGTTGATTTGATTTCCCGGGCAATTGTGGACGATCCGCCGCAAAGAACACAGGATGGCGGTTTTATTGCAGTAGGTTATCGATGAAGAACTGGATAAACTAAGGTCTATCAGCCGTGACGGAAAGAAATGGATTGCGGCGCTAGAAATGAAAGAGCGGCAAAAAACGGGGATCAATTCCTTGAAAGTCGGTTTCAATAATATTTTTGGTTACTACATCGAAGTGACCAAAGCCAATGCGGCGATGGTTCCGGATTCATACGTAAGAAAGCAAACATTGGTTAACGCGGAGCGATACATCAATCAGGAGTTGAAAGAATTCGAGCAAACCGTTTTAAACGCGGAAGAAAAAATCAAAGAAAGGGAAGAGGAATTATTTATCTCTCTGCGTGATAATCTTACGCAATACATCAATGACATTCAAAAAGATTCATTTCTCGTTGCTGAGCTTGACGCTCTTGCCTCTCTGGCTGAGGTCGCCGAAAAGTATCACTACGCCTGCCCGGAAATTGATGGCGAAGATATTATCGCGATCAAAGACGGACGCCATCCTGTGGTCGAGGCGGCTCTGAAGAAAGAAGGTTTTGTGCCCAACGATTGTTTTCTTGATTTGCAAAACAATCATTTGCTCATTATTACCGGCCCGAATATGGCGGGCAAATCCACTTATATCCGGCAAGTTGCTTTGATTGTTCTTTTGGCGCAGATGGGAAGTTTTGTGCCGGCGGCTAAGGCTAAAATAGGCATTGTCGATAAAATATTCACCCGTATCGGCGCTTCCGATAGTCTGATTAAGGGACAGAGCACCTTTATGGTCGAGATGACGGAAACGGCGGAAATATTAAAGAATGCCACTTCCCGCAGTCTGGTTATTATCGATGAAGTGGGCCGGGGGACTTCCACTTTTGACGGCTTGAGTATCGCCTGGGCGGTTGCGGAATACATTCATGATTTGCAGGGCAAGGGTGTCCGCGCGTTATTTGCCACTCATTACCATCAATTAACGGATTTGGTGGCAACAAAAAGCGGCGTCAAAAACTATAATATCGCGGTAAAAGAGTGGGGAGAAAAAATAATATTTCTGCGCAAGATTATGGAGGGCGGCACCAGCCGCAGTTACGGCATAGAAGTGGCGCGCATTGCCGGTGTGCCTCAGGAAGTAATCAAGCGCGCCAAAGAAATATTGCATAATCTGGAAAAGGGAGAGTTTGATGAAATCGGTATGCCCCGTATCGCCCGCGGTACCGGCAACGGAAAAAACGTTAATCCTCAATTGAATCTATTCGTGGAAAGAGAAGATGAAATTGTTGCCGACCTTAAAAATATCGATATTTCCTCAATGTCACCGCTGGAGGCGCTCAACAAATTAAACGACTGGAAAAGCAAAATTTCGGAGTGAAAAACCGCTTCTCTTATTTTACTTTATTTATATTTTGTAATTTAGGAAGGAGGTTGGCAGCCCAATCATTGATTTGCTGCCAATCGCGTAAATCGCCTTCCGGCGTACCGATAATGTGTTCAACGACAAACGCGTCAACAAAATTTAATTTGGAATAATCAAGTTTTCCGGCAAACATACCCGTATCCACCGCATTTACTTCGGTGCGCAAAGAATCAAGATAGGAGGCGGCTTTTTTGCGGCTTTCTTCTGTATCTTCTCGCAAAGTCATGCAGACGATGAAATAGGCAACAGGTATTTTTCCCAATTCGTCTTTATGGCTTTTGACAAAATCTGTCACTTCCGGCAAAACAGCGCCTCGGCGAATGGCGCTTCCCAAAACCACGCCTTGGTAACCGTCTATACTTTGCACTTTTTTTATAGGTTTAACATCCACCATGGCCCCGCCTGCGGCGAGTTTTTTCCCGATAGCATCGGCAACTTCGGCGGTAGAACCGGCGCGAGTTGCGTAAGCAACTAATATTCTGGGGGCCATAGGTTTATTTTCTCCGTAGCTATTTTCAATTAGATTTATCTCCGAAGCTTCGCAATAATTAGAAGAGGCAAACAAAAGCAGAATCAAAAGAATGATTAGCGGAAAAAGTAATAAGACTTTCAAGTATTTCTTTTGATCGGCTGCATATTTATTATTGATTATGTGATTGTTTCGTTTCATTGTCAGCATTATAAGCTTTTTTTTGATTAAATGTAAAAAAAAGGGGAGCAGATGCTCCCCTTCCGAAGGAGGGATGGTATATTTAGCTATTGACAATACCCATTCCCCAATCCAGTTATTTTATCCTTATCGGGATTGGCACACGCACCTAAAGCTTACGGAGAATATCTGCGGGCTTCATTTTAGACATTCGTCTGCCCATGAAATAGCTCGCCAGTCCTCCCGCCAAAAGAGACAAGGCCAGCGCCGCCGCTGTCAAACCCGCGGAGAACTTGATGGGCAAATGGATAGTCTTCGCCGATGCTTCCGCCATTTTGGCAAAGGCCGGTGTCAGATTAAGTTCCCACGGAGTGGATACGGGAATGGAAAGATAGCCCAGAAGATAAGAAATCAAGTAGCCGGCCGCAATACCGGCAATGCCTCCCATAACGGATTGCAGAAATGTTTCGCCCATCAGTTGTTTTTGTATGTCAGAACTTGTCCAGCCCACAGCCTTCAGAATGCCGATTTCACGGGAGCGCTCCACCAGATTTCCGATCATTGTTTTGATAATCAGAAAAATAGCTCCCGCTAAGGCAACAAGAGATACGACCAGAGAAAACTGGCTGGAAATTTGCGACATACCGCCCATTAGCTCAAGAAAAGAGTCCGAGCTGGTAACAGTTACGCCAGGCAGTATTTTGGAGATTTGTGTTTTGATTTCGTCAATCTGGGCTGGATTTTTCATATGGAGATAGGCAATATTTATGTCTGGGGCGCTCCCCGCTAATAGGGATTGCGCATCCACCAGAGGCAGATAGATATTGGCTGAAGCAACCTGTGATCCTTCCTTAATTTCCAGAAGGCCAACCACATTAAAAGAGTGTCCGCTGATTCCGTATGTGTCTCCCAGTTTTATTTGATGAAATTTGGCAAAATGCTTTTCCAGAACAGCTTCGCCTGTTTTTTCCGGGAAACGTCCCTGCGCCAGCCAATCTTTAACTTTAATCGGCCCCAAGCTGGGCGCAGTCAGATCAACACCCATTATCGTCTTAAAGCCGCCCTGATCAAATTCCCAGAGCAACAGCGAGGCGGCCACAGCGTCTATGCCGGAAATGGTTCGGAGCTTCTCCATATCTTGCGCAGAAAGAATTTGATTGGAAAAAGGCAAGCGGATACCGCGCATGGATGCCGGAGGTTGGCCCGAATCCAAAGAGCGTTTCTCGGCCCGCTGCACAACAATATCTGCTCCGATATTTTTGAAGGGCAAACTTATTGCCCGCTGATAGGCGGCAGACACCGCATTAATAGAAACAAAGAGCGCAATTCCCACGGCAATTCCTAAAACATTCACCAATGTCCGGTGGCGATGATGACGAATTTCCTTCCAGATATAACGATAATTCATTTGTTCCTCATTTTTTCTGCGTTGCCTGATTCAGCGCATTACGTAAATCATCCATAGTCCATTTTCCCTGAAAAAAAGCAGGGCCCGATCCGGTAGGAAAACCGCTAAACTTAATTTCTTTTCCTTTTATTAAAACATTACTTTTTCCAGCGATCCAGATCATCAGCGGAACATGTTGACTTATTCCCTTTCTTGCGCATGAACCGTTCTCCTTCTGGGCTATCAAAATCATAGCGGGAAACGGTGATTTTATCTTTGTATTGGCCACAGATATTGTCAATATCCTTCAGAGTAGACAGAAGCGGCCCATGATTCATATAAAGTATTTCCACAGAAACCTTTTGTTCACCGGCTGCGGCAAGACCAACAGCAATAAATACAAAAACGATAAGGCAAAAAACAATCTTTTTCATGCGATTACCTCCCCATCCTGCATCCGGATAACCCGGTCGGCTGTTTTGGCGAGTTCCGGTTCATGTGTAACCATCAGCATGGTCATTCCTTGTTTTCTATGCAACTCACTTAATATAACCATAATGGCATCTCCTGTAACAGAATCCAGATTGCCGGTAGGTTCATCGGCGAAAACTATTTTCGGATGATTAGCCAGGGCTCTGGCAATTGCCACCCGCTGTTTTTCCCCGCCGGAGAGAGCCGCAGGCAAATGTTCGATCCTGTGCCCCATCTCCATTTGTTCGAGTAGCTCAATCGCGCGCTTGTGGCGCTGATCACTCGCCATCTTAATGGGAAATAGCGGCAGCGCCACATTTTCCCATGCCGAAAGTGTCGGTATCAGATTAAAGGATTGAAATATAAAACCGACATGATGTCCTCCGGAATAAAGCCAATTCTTCTTCCGAGGCGCCGGTAATTTCTTTGCCATTGAGGGTCACCTGTCCTTTCGTCGGCTTCTCCAGCCCCGATAACAAAGAGAGCAGCGTTGTCTTCCCGCAGCCGGATTTACCGACAAGAGAAACAAATTCACCTTCCTTAACGCTCAGAGATACGTCTTTAACAACCTCCAAACTGCCGTATTTTTTGGACAGGTTAGCGCCCATCAAAATATCTACATTATTCATGTCTTAGAACCTCCGAAGGTTTGATTTTGGAAATATGTCTGCCCAGTAATGCGCCGGTAATACCGCCGATCAATACGGAAAGCAGCAGCGAAAAGGCAGCCAATGTCACAGGAATGTGAACGGGAAGCTGCAGCGTTTTGTATAATTGTTCTCCGCCGCCGGGCAGAAAATGAGGATTCGGGCTCATTTCCCATGGGATGGGTATATTAACGGTCATAAAACTCAGGCCGAAAGCAACAATAATAGCTATAAGTATTCCCAAAATTCCCGCGGCAAAGCATTGAATGACAGACTCCGTCAGTAGTTGCATTGTTACATTATGCTGGGTCCAGCCGACAGCTTTCATCACACCAATTTCCCTTGCCCGCTCGGAAATATTTCCGGCCATAGTTTTAAAAGCAATCAGAATAGCAATAAGCATGGCAATCAAAGATGCCGCCAATGTAAATTTGTCGGATAGAGCAAAGAGACTTCCCAGAAGCTTCAGAAATGATTCCGGCGTGGCAATCGCCACTTTTTCCCCAAGAATGCTTTTCATAGCGGCCGCCGCGGCAGTTATTTGCTGCTGATCCGCCTTAATAAAAAGCAAATTTACATCACCTGGAGCGAAAGGAGAAACTGACTGTAAAGGCTTAGATGATATGGCGATAGTCTGTGCGTCTTTCAAAGGTAGATAAAGATTAGCCACGGCAATTTTAGGGGCACGTGACGCATCCACCAAACCCACAACCGGAAATGATCTACCGGCCACGGATACATTATCGCCCAATTTGATGCCGAATTGTCGTGCGTAGCCTATTTCCACCAGCGCTTCGGATTTTCCGTTTTCCAGAAACCGGCCTTCGGTCACAAAGGCGCGAAGGATCGCCGGGCCGATGAGATTATCTCTTTCAATCCCCAGAACAATCCATGCGCGGTGAGGATCGAATACCCAAACTAAAACGGCTTTACCTATTCCGACGATTCCGGGAATTTTTTCTATTTTGTTTACTTCTTCCCGGTGGATCGTAACAGCTGAGCAGGGAAACACTGCGCCGGTCAGTTCCTGGGGAACATTCCCGGGCCGCTGCACAGTTATATCTGCCCCGATTTCTTTCAGGGGCGCACGGGCAGCTTCACGGTAAGCCAGCGATAGGGCATTGAGGATGAGAAAAAGCGCAATGCCTACAGAAAGGCCAACAACGGAAATGATTGTTCTTCGCCTCTGATAATAAAGTTCTTTCACAACGTAATGTAAGTTCATTTATTGTCTCCAGTGATATATCATTCCGACTATTTAAATTCACTGATTATTGAATAATAATTTGTTAAATCAGAAAAATATAATACAAAAACGGGGGAACGCCAGGCGCTCCCCCGTCAGAAGGGGGGGTAAAGATTTATTAAGTTAGTAGCAGATTCCGGGACCGTATCCACCCTGTCCTCTCATGCCGCCGCGAGGGCCAAAACCCATGCCTCTTCCCCAGCCGAAGCTTGCCAGTTTTTCTTGCTGTTCCGGGGTGAGTACTTTGCGAATTTCAAAACGCAGTGCCGTAGATTTATCTTCTAGTTTATCACGCAATGTTCTCACTTCTTTCTGTACGACGAGAATTTTGTCTTTGTCTGGATTTTCCTTCAGCCACAACCTGCGCAGTTCCACCGATTTATCGAACATCTTTTCCCTGATCGGCCTGACATCCTTTTCGCGTGCAATCTGCAGAGCTTCAATTTTTGTTTTTTGTTCATCCGTAAGGTTTAACCTGTTGAAGCCTGTATTCCCGTAATATCCAGGTCCCATACCACTACCCGGACCGTAACCCGGACCGGGGCCTCTGCCATCAGTAGGGCCAAAGGCAAATGCCGACGCGGTCAAGAACACGCCAAGGACGACGGCCATCAATGCTAGTGTTAATTTTTTCATAGTCAATCTCCTTTCAAGAGGGTTAATTTAGTTAATTGCTTCTAAGCGAGGTGTTTTATAAACAGCCTCAATCTTCATTAACTTACTGAATTTGAAAGATAAATAGGCAACAAATATATATTCCAATATTAACTTTCTGGAAGCGAATGGATAGTATCTGTTCAATAGAAAGGCGATTAAGCATGCTATCAATGTCAATGTTAACTTTTTCATAATCAATCTCCTTCCTCGTTTTATCTTTGTTTCAGTTAACATGTTGTAGAGCAAGGGTTATGCCAATGATATTTTAATTTGCCAACAGTCCGTAATCATAAGATTAATAACGAATGTGTCAATTTACTCATTTGAAATGTTTCGGGAATAAGTGGATAATATGTATCCAGAAGAGGTATCCAGTTGGATAAATAGTATCCAGTAACTGTTTGCAAGCAATCTGTCAGGTTGATACAGGAGAGCCGATTATGACGACAGAAAAGAAAAAATTCCGCTTTGATATTTCAATTTGGGTGGCGATAAGTGCAATTGCTGTATTAGCTGTGATTTCTGCGGTGATGACCTTAGCCCACTTTCAGCGGCAAAAGGAACAGGCGGTTGAGCTTTTGGTGGAAAAAGGGCGACATTAATCCGGTCATTTGAAGCCGGTCTGCGCAACCCAGTTGCTGAAAGCAAGGGGGTCTTTCATTTGCGAAAAGTGTTGATGGAAACAGCCCAGCAGCCGGATATTGATTACATCATTGTTACCGATAACAAGGGCAATATAATTGCTGACAGTGATCCTTCTATGGTTGGTCAGAAATATGGATTGGATTTGGATAGTGCGATTATTGCTTTATCCAAAGAAATTAAATGGCGACAGGTTACCAATCCGCGGAGGCGCGGGCACTTTCGAAGTTTACCGCGGTTTTTTTCCTCTGGAGCAAATACGCCGAAAACAAATTTTCATCCAAGAGCAAAGCTAAAGGCATAGAAATTAATAATTTGATTATCTACGTCGGCTTGAATATGGCGACAATAGAAAAGGCGACTAAAGAAGATACCCGAAACACCATTATCATTGCGCTCATCCTTTTATTAATTGGCTCTTCGGCCATAGTTTCCCTTTTTCTGGCTCAAGCCTATCGTCTGACCCGCACATCTCTTTCCCGCATTACAATTTTTTCGGAAGCGCTGGTAAAAAATATGCCCATTGGCCTTATCGCGCTGGATGATCAGCGGTCAGATTGTTACCTGCAACGAAAAAGCGCAAGCGATTTTGAATGTTTCCTGCAGTGATGCTTTGGGTAAAGAAGCTTCGACAATTTTGCCGGAACCTTTGAAAAATTTACTTGGAAGAACTTCCCGAAGCAAGGCGGCCTGCTGGAGACGTGATATTAAATTGACTTCTCCCGACGGCAAGGATCAAATCTGGGAAATCAGTTGCCGCAGGGCTTATGGATGAAGGAATTCCCGCGGGAAGAATATTGCTGGTGCACGATGTAACGGCAATCCGGCAATTGGAAAAGGAAGTGACTAAAAGCCGTCATTTGAACTTCCATCGGCTCTCTGGCCGCAGGCGTTGCCCATGAAATAAGAAATCCACTCAGTTCCATCAAGGGGTTTGCCGTTTATCTGAAAGAAAAGTTATCCGGCAATATTGAAGATAAGAAAACGGCGGATGTTATGATTGAAGAAGTCGAAAGACTCAATCGCGTAATCAGCCAGCTTATTGAATTTGCCCGTCCTCTGGAATTGAAAAAAGAAAAAACGCGATTTTCGGATTTGGTTCAGCATACAGTAAAGTTAATTGACGCTGAAGCACAAAAGAATGAAATTACTATTGATATGGAAATTGATACTGCCGCGCCGCTTATCGAAGTTGATCCCGATAAAATTAAGCAGGTGCTTCTCAATATTTTTCTCAATTCACTGGCAGCTATGAAAAAAGGCGGCAAACTGGTGATTATGCTTTTACCGGGGAAAAGTTATTTTTCCGTTATGATTTCCGATACCGGTACGGGGATAGAGAAAAAAGATTTACCCCGAATTTACGATCCTTATTTTACATCGAAACCGGCGGGAACCGGCCTGGGGCTGGCAGTTGTGCAAAAAATAATGGAGGCGCACGGAGGACATATTAACGTGGAAAGCACAGCCGGACAAGGGACAAAGATATTTCTGGTTTTCCCACTTTTTGATACCGGCAAAAAAGGAAATATAGATGAAAATTGATCAATCAATTTTGGTCGTGGATGATGATCTTGCCCACCGCATGATGCTCAAAAAACTACTGGGCGGCTGGGGCTATCAGGTTTACGAAGCTGATGACGGATCAGGCGCGATTGAAAAAGTACGCCAAACATCTTTTGATTTGATTTTAATGGATATCCGGATGCTCAACATTTCGGGAATTGAGGCTCTGGAACAAATTAAAATTATCAATCCGGCAATTCCGGTTATTATCATGACAGCCTACGCTTCCGTGGAGACGGCGGTTAACGCCTTAAAAAAAGGCGCTTATGATTATCTCACCAAACCGCTGGATTTTGACGAACTTAAAATTGCTATCGGCCGTGCTACTGAACACAACCGGCTCAAAAAGGAAAACGAATACTTAAAAGAAAGGTTAGGTGAGCAGTTTGACCGGCAAAACATGATTGGCCAGAGCCCATCAATGATAAAACTTCTGGATACGGTCGCGCAGGTAGCGGCTACGGAAGCCACCATTTTGATTACCGGCGAATCGGGGACAGGCAAGGAAGTAATTGCCAACGCTATTCATTACAACAGCTCCCGTAAAGATGCGCCGTTTATAAAGATTAACTGCGCGGCACTTACAGAAACACTTTTGGAATCCGAGCTATTCGGCCATGAAAAAGGCGCTTTTACCGGTGCGGACCGAAGGCGGGAAGGGAAAGTTCGTTCAGGCGGAAGGCGGCAGTTTGTTTTTGGATGAAGTGAGCGAAATGTCGCCGGCGATGCAGGTTAAGCTTTTAAGAGTTTTACAGGAAAGAGAATTAACCCGCGTGGGTGGAGCGGAAGTCATTAAAGTCGATGTAAGGTTGATTGCCGCCTCGAATAAGGATTTAAAAAAGGAAATGGAGATAGGCCGTTTCCGCGAAGATTTATTTTACCGGCTCAATGTTGTTGGCTTTAAATGTGCCACCACTTCGGGAAAGAAAAGAAGATATACCTATGCTTGCGCAACATTTCCTGCAACAATTTGTCGCGCAGAATTCCAAAAAAATAAAAGGCTTCACACCGCAGGCGATGGAAAAGCTATTAAAATATAGTTGGCCGGGTAACATCCGGGAGCTTATGAACGCGATAGAGAGAGCAGTTGTTCTGTCGCGCAAGGAATATCTTGATGCTGAAGAATTGGTACTAATGATGGCGGATAATTCCGTTGATGTTAAAGCTACTCAAAATAGGTTACTGGAAAATTTATCGTTGGAAGAAGTGGAGAAAATGACCATTTTAGAGGCACTGGCAACTTCCGCCGGTAACAAAAGCGAAGCCGCCCGCCGTCTCGGCATAACCCGTAAGACACTGCGCAAAAAATTGGAAAAGTATAAACAAATTGTTTAATAACTATTTCTTAAAGGTGAGTGAATCGATAATAAAATATCTATAAAGCAGAATTGTTTTCATAAATATTCGCTTGAAATGCTAAGGAATATTAGTATACGATTGCTTGGAGAATATTCCTGAATATAAAGTCTTTTGTGTTGTTAAAAATTAGGGGGGAAGATGGGAGAAGGAATCAACGATTACACAAAAACCATTATAGATTTAAGACGGCATATGTGGATGGCAGGCGTGGAGGAGGAATTGCGCCGTCTTATTTGGCAAATTGCCGTTGTCGGTAAATATATATCCGCGAAAATACATGAGGCCAACCGGAAATTGGTCGGATTCAAAAATATTTACGGTGAAGATCAGCTTTCGCTGGATCGTGCTGCAGATGAAATTTTGAAAAATCAATTGCAATTTTCCGGGTTTGTGCGCGAGTATGCTTCTGAAGAGCAGGAAAAGATAATCAAGATTGGTTCCGGTAAAGAAAAATATATAGTTACGGCAGATCCGCTTGATGGTTCATCGCTTGTGGAGACCAATCTGGCCATTGGCACGATTATCGGCATCCACAAAGAATCCATTTTGGATACAGGTAAAAATACGATGGTAGCGGCGCTCTATATTACTTATGGACCGCTGATTACGATGATTTATTCGGCGGGAAAAGGCGCTCATGAGTTTGTTCTCAATCGCGAAGGCGAGTATGTTCTCTCGCAGGAAAAGATTAAATTAAAAGAAAAAGGATCAATCTTTTCACCGGGTGGATTACGCCGTGATTGGATACCGGCACATCTTAAGTTTATCGACCAATTGGAAAAAGACGGCTACAAATTGCGTTACAGCGGCGGATTTGTTCCCGACATCAATCAACTGTTAATAAAAAAAGGCGGTTTATTCACTTATCCTGCCCTGCAAAAATCTCCGCAGGGAAAGTTGCGGCTCTTGTTTGAATTGCAGCCCATGGCGTTTATTATGGAACAAGCAGGAGGCCTTGCTACTGACGGCAAGCAAGATATTCTCTCTTTGAAAGTAGAAAATATCAATCAATGCTCGCCGATTTATATTGGCAGCTCCGCAGAAGTGCAAATGGCAAAGCAATTCTTATCCTAATATAGATATATTGTATAAAGGAGCACTTATGATTTTCGAAAATAAAAACCAATTAAAAGATAAATGCGCGCCGATTATTAAACTGGATGGCAGCGATATCCACATTTTGGATGAGGCAAAACTCAAAAACGAGCTTATTGATGATTTGATTTATACGGCGGTGTTTAGTCCGGATCAGGCAACACAGGAAGCCGCCTGCTGGCTTATTCGCCGTGCGGCAGTTGCTCTGGGAATTATGTCCGCTTCCATTCAATCCTTCTACGAGGCAATGGGACGCGGAGAGTTGAAGGGATTCACTGTTCCGGCGATTAATATCCGGGGGATAACTTACGACGTTGCGCAGGCGGTTTTTCGTGCGGCAATCAAAGGGCAAGCAGGACCGGTTATTTTCGAAATTGCCCGCTCGGAAATCGATTACACCTCACAAAAACCTTTGGAATATGCCTGCGCCGTACAGGCCGCCGCAATTAAAACAGGATATCGTGGGCCTATCTTTTTGCAGGGAGATCATTTTCAAGTGGACAGCAAAAAATTTGCCGCCGATGCCGCTAAAGAAACACAAACGATAAAGAATTTGATTTGGGAAGCAATTGACGCCGGCTTTTATAATATTGATATTGACACTTCCACGCTGGTTGATTTGATCGAAAGCAACCGTTAAAGAACAGCAAAAGACAAATTACACTCTGGCGGCGGAGCTCACAACAATGATTCGTGATTTAGAGCCGGAAGAAGTTACCATTTCCGTGGGCGGAGAAATCGGCGAGGTCGGCGGGAAAAACAGCACCGTGGAAGAACTGCAGGCTTTTATGGAAGGATACCTTGCAGAACTTAAAAAGCGAGGCTCAGCGCTTACGGGTATAAGCAAAATTAGCGTTCAGACGGGTACAACACACGGCGGCGTTCCTCTGGCGGATGGTAGCGTAGCAAAAGTTAAAATAGATTTTGATGTGTTGGAAAAGTTATCTGAATTGGCGCGGTCTCAATACGGTCTTGCCGGAGCCGTCCAGCATGGTGCATCCACTCTTCCTGATGAGGCATTTGACAAATTTCCGGCTGTGGGTGCTGCGGAAATTCATCTGGCTACCGGTTTCCAAAACATTATTTACGATAGCGAAAGTTTCCCCAAAGATCTACGGGAAAAAATATACAAATATTTAAAAACGAAATTGAAAGACGAATGGAAAGAAAAAGATACCGAAGAACAGTTCATCTATAAAACCCGTAAAAAAGGCTTTGGTCATTTCAAACTGGAAATGTGGCATTTGCCGGAAAAAACACGCGATAAGCTGGGCGCTGAATTAGAAAAACAGTTTTCTTTCTTATTGGAAAAACTAAAAGTGACGAAAAAGCAAGAAATCGTAAAAAAATATATTCAACCGGTAGATGTGCATTTAGAGATGCCTGCGGCCTTTAAAGGTTAAGTTTTTCCCGTGGTTTAAAATGAATGAAGGCGGTAATCTTAGAAAAAATAACCAGTTTAAAAGAAAACAAACAACCGCTAAAGACAGGTTGAATGCCTGAACCTGTGATTAGGTGACAGGGAAATTCTGGTTAAAGTATCTGCCTGCGGTGTTTGCCATACGGAATTGGATGAAATTGAAGGAAGAACACCGCCGCCTCGTTTTCCCATTATTTTAGGACATCAAATTGTCGGTACCGTTGCTGATCGCGGCTGTGGCACGAAAAAATTTGAGCTGGGCGCTAGAGTTGGCATCGGTTGGATTAATTCTGCCTGCGGTAATTGTCCGGCGTGTCTTTCCGGAAATGAAAATCTCTGCAAAGATTTTAAAGCAACGGGCAGGGATGTCGCCGGCGGTTATGCCGAGTATATTTCTGTAGCTGAAGATTATGCTTTTGCCATACCGGACATTTTTTCCGATGTGCAAGCAGCTCCGCTTTTGTGCGCCGGGGCCATAGGATACCGGTCGCTTCGTCTTACCAATCTTATTGACGGCCAGCGTCTCGGGTTAACGGGATTTGGCGCCTCTGCTCATCTGGTTTTGAAATTATCTCGCTATCTTTACCCTCATTCGAAAATATTTGTTTTTGCCCGCAGTGAGCGAGAGCGCAGTTTTGCTCTGGAATTGGGTGCTATCTGGGCGGGAGATACAAGCGAAGAATCGCCGAAAAAACTTCATGCCATTATCGATACAACGCCTGCCTGGGGACCTGTTGTTGAGGCCCTAAATAATCTGGAACCGGCCGGAAGGCTGGTGATCAATGCGATACGTAAAGAAGAAACGGACAAAGACTATTTACTGAATATAGACTATTCGCATCACCTCTGGCAGGAAAAAGAAATAAAGAGCGTCGCCAATGTGACGCGTCGAGACATCGAAGAGTTTTTAAAACTGGCCGCCCAAATTCCGATTATACCGGAAGTAGAGGAATACCCGCTTAATGATGCCAATCGCGCGCTGATGGAATTGAAGGAAGGAAAAATCAAAGGCGCCAAAGTGCTTAGAATCAACTAATCGAATTATTAAATTTTACTCTGCCAGCTAACTATATAATCAAGTGCCGTTTCTTTCGGAGCGTTCGTATCACCTTTCCAAATTCCCGCTAGTCCCTGTTCTCGCGCTGTAATTTCAAAGTGGCTCATTGCGATACCCATGTCAATGTCCTGCAAGAAAACCAGCCCCAAAAATTTATAACCGGTAGCGCGGGAGAGATAAAAATGAAATACCTTTTTCGATGTATCCAGTAAAATGCGCCAGGGCTGCTTGTTCGATGCGGAAGGCGCCAGGCGCAGATTTTCGAGCGCGTCGCAATATTTTCCCGCCTGCGGTTGGGTCAAAGGTGTAGCAAAATCATCTGCGAAGAAAATATCCGACCAGGGTTTTCTATGGTCAGATCCGGCAATGCGGCGCATAATTTTTTCCGTGAGCGATCTCTCTTCGGCAGGATATCCTATCGGACTTACCGTGGGCAGTATTTGATCTTCCTGCAAATCAACCGCTCGGGCAAATTCGCTGGCTTTAAAAGTTCCGCCCAGCCAGCACGTTCCCAATCCCAGCGCGGTCGCTTTGAGGATTAATATTTCCTTGCAGTAGCCATAGTCTTCCATGGCCATCCGGCCATTTTTTATTGTTCCTACAAGAAACATCCGGGCATTTTTAATAACGCCGTAAGTGCCCAATTTTTTCAGTTCCTGATTTGTGGCCGAAACCGGAGTTATCAGTTTGAAAACAGGGCTATTGCCAAATGGACCGATATGAGCCGTATTTATTGAGGCTGTAAAAGCTCTCAGTACTTTATCTTCAATGGGTCTGTCCGAATAGGTTCTGCACGATATTCGTTTTTTGATGATTTCACTTAATACTTTCATAAATTCTCCATTAAAATTGTTGTTGGCAAATCTCTTTTGTAAATGTACTATAAACACATGGAAAAGAAAAATATATTTTGCTGAGAGCGCTTATAATTAATGATACCATTTGATTTCAAAGGATAACGCGGCGGCAAGGAGGAGGCTCCGCAGGCGTATTAACTAATACATCGAGGAAGCCGACGACGCAGCCAACAAAGTTAGCCGAAGAAAGCGTAATGGTATAGGGAGAGCATTTATGAAGATAGCCACTGTTGAAGAAATGCGTTTAATGGATCGTTATGCCATAGAAAAACTGGGCATTGCCGAAGAAATACTTATGGAAAATGCCGCGCTGGCTTCCGTGGCTCTGTTGCAGCGCGAAATCGGCATTCGCGATAAAAAATTTGTTGTCTTTTGCGGTTCCGGCAACAACGGCGGTGACGGCCTGGTTGTGGCACGCCTTATTCATTCCGGCGGCGGGAAAGTAAAAGTATTTTTGCTGGGAGATAAAAATAAATTTCGCGGTGCAGCCCAAACCAATATGGCTATAATTGATAAACTGCCCATCGAAGTATTGAAACTGGAAAACGCAGCGGCGGCAAAAAAGGATGTAGCCCATTGCGATATGATTATTGATGCGATTTTCGGCACAGGGCTTGACCGCGATGTGGCGGGATTAGCCGCGGATGTAATTGCGCTCATCAATAAAAGCAAAAAGAAAGTTTTATCTCTGGATATTCCCTCCGGCGTTAATGGCAATACCGGCCAAATTATGGGCGTAGCGGTTAAAGCCGATTATACCGCAACTTTTGGTCTCCCCAAAATCGGTAACATGCTTTATCCGGGGTATGAGCTTTGCGGCAAATTTTTGTCAGCCACATTTCCTTTCCGCCCTCCCTTACTCAAAGCAACGATCTCCAAATTGCCACCAATGATTATGTGGCTTTACCCAAGCGGCCGGCCGAAGCCTACAAAGGTTCAGTGGGTGATGTCCTTTTCATTGCCGGTGCCGCCAATTATTATGGCGCGCCTTATTTTGCGGCCATGTCCTTTATGAAGGCAGGCGGTGGATATGCAAGGCTTGCCGCTCCCAAGTCAATGATCGGCAAGCTGGCGGTAAAGGGGAGAGAGATTGTTTATCTGCCGCAGGAAGAAACAGCGGCGGGAAGCATTGCCTTGAAGTGCAAAAATAAATTGCTGGAAGCAGCGGCAAAAGTGGATATGGTGGTCATCGGCCCCGGCCTTTCCTTGCAGGAAGAAACGGTGCGGCTGGTCAAAGAGCTGGCAGAGGCAATCAAAGTACCGCTCCTCATTGACGGTGACGGTCTTACGGCAATTGCGGAAAATCCGGAAATATTACGCAGCCGGAAAGCGGCAACAATCCTGACGCCGCATCTGGGTGAAATGGCAAGGCTTACAGGAAAACCAGCGGCGGAAATCAGCGGCAATAAAATTGCTGTTCTGCGGGAAACGACAGAAAAACTTAAAGCTACGATTGTTTTGAAAGGCGCGCATTCACTGATTGGATATGCTGATGGCAGCGTTTATATAAATTTGAGCGGCAACGCCGGTATGGCGACAGCCGGTTCCGGTGATGTTCTTACCGGTTGTATTGCGGCAATGTATGGATTGGGATTAAAGCCGGAAGAAGCAACACGCAAGGGAGTATTTCTGCACGGCTATGCCGGAGATCTGGCCGCGGCAAAAAAAGGCGAAGACGGCATCACCGCGAAGGATATTATGGAATTTCTGCCGCAGGCGCTGAAGAATGACCGCGCCGGAGAATTGATGCAAAATATTATGCGCCGCCGGTAATTTTGTAGCGACGCAAAATAAGGATTATGATTGTGATGGATACTTCCTGTTAAGTTGGGTTTTTAATTTTTATGGTTCACATCACACAACATTTCAACAGGAAATAAACAGAAAACTGCAGAACTTCAACTTAACGTGTGGTATATTTAATAAAGTAAGCCAATGTTTGTAAAACTGACATGGATAAGGAATATAAATTAATGGAGGGGGAAATATGCTGCCACTACATGTTCTGAGTAACTTTAGAAAATGTAAAACGAACGTCCGTATTGGTTTTATATTTTTTGCGATCATCTCTTTTCTTCCAAATGATGTTTTTGCCCAGAATACGAAGGTTCAGCAAGCTCCTTCATGGATCTCAAAGACTTGTGTGCACATTGTAAATTATGCCAATAAAGGAGAGCTTGAAAAAATTCTTATACCCCTCTCTCCTTTATCTGGCAAGGATCAGTCATCCCCCGAAGAGATTGCTTACGCATCAAAATTTGGAAACGTCGAAACATATCAAATTGATATTAATAATGATGGCAAAATCGAAAAGGTTTATATTGCTAACAACGGTGAAAGCAGTCTCCATGTTTTCCCCTTGAAAAATAGAGATACGAAAAATATTCCGATAACGTTTAAATACAACGGCAAACCTTATGACGAAGAAAGAGTGTCAGGTTTTGAGTTACGCTTCGTTCAACATCATGGCAAAGTATACATGCTTACAAAAACAGGGAATTGTCTAGACTCCTTGTTCTTTATTAATGCCCAAAATGAAGGAGTTCCTGTCTGTTGGTTTGGCCAGAAAAGCCAACCATCACAACAACTAACGGATCCAAAACAGTTGGCATGTGGTCCAAACATGCAGCTCCTCAATTATGTATTGAGCCCAGTTGAGATAATAAAAAAAATGGCCGGTGATGAAGATGTGTGGGAATATGCTGTTTCACAACCCGGCGCTAATGCTGTGGATACGCTCATAAAGGGCGGAGAAGATATAAATAATACACCCAACAGCAGCCCTCTGATGATTGCAGTGAAAAACAAACGTATCGATATATTGGAAATGCTGCTTAAGGCAGGTGCTGATCCAAATGTTAAAACAAAGGACACCTTTTATGAGTGGCCTCTTGTAGCCTCCGTGAATGAAAACGTACCCGAAGCTGCTAAATTGCTCTTAAAATACGGAGCAGGAAAGAATGAAAAAACATGCAGTATAGCCTTTATGTGGGCTAATAACAAAGATTCAATAGAAATGCTTGATATCCTGCTGGACAACGGTGTGCCAATACCCGATGACAGGGTAGCTGAAGCTGTCAGAAACGGTCACCATAAAGTACTCAAAAGACTTATTGCACGTGGTCTTATTGATCTAAACCGGAAATATACTGAGGAATGGCCGGGTGGCATAAACATAAAGCAGGAAGCTCATGGAATATTGTCAGTAAACTCAAATTCAAATGCCAAGCAGGTCAAGATAACCAAGCCTCTCATGGAGTTTGCGAATAACACTTGGGCAATTGAAACCCTTCTCACGCTGAAAGAGGAAAAAGCAAAACAAGAGGGAAAATGCACGCCGCATTATGTAAATACTTCCACGGCTGAAGCATATGTGACGCCAGGTGAAAGCATTTGCGGGCTCAGCCAGACAGAATGGAGCTGGCGTTATTGGGAGTGGTCAAAGTCATTCCCCAAGGGACAGCACCCGGCTGATGATCAAACAGGGAGCGTTTGCATGCAGAATCAATCAGGTTCAGTTATTATGCTCACCGGATCAAGCCAAGTTAAACCAATAAAACGTTCATGCGAAGGGTTGGCAGGGAAGCACATTTTTCTTCCTGTTTTAGTAAGTCTTGCAGAGCAAAAACAGGTATTTAATACCAAAGAGCTTATGCACAAGGTTCAGGATACAATGCCAAAAGATGCGTCTTCAATATATGTTGAGATTGATGGTAAAACTATTGCTGATATGAAACCATTCCGACAGACTTTAGGGTGTTACTTTATCGATACTTATGATGGAAAAAGTTTAGCTGCATCTGATGGTTACTGGGTGATGCTTCGGCCGCTTGCCCCGGGCACGCATACAATACGCTTTGGCGGGCGCTTTCCTGATGGTTTTTCGCAAGAAATTCACTACGAACTAACTATCAAATAGATGGACTAATATAGCAAATTTTTCTTCTTTCACTGGCTATGTTAGACACCGTAATTCAAATTGTAATTCCGATGTTGACTTGCAGATGAAATTAACGTTTTCTTGCTATAAGCTATATCTTTCGGGAGAGGATATACTCCGCAACCGCATTGAGCTGATTTATTTCCACGCAGTCGGGAAAGAGATTCAGCCGGGCTTTAGCGTCACTGATGAATTTTTCCGCGCATTTTAAAGAATAATCAATTCCATTGTATTTTTGAATAAAACTCAAAATATCCCGCAGAGCTTTTTGCGAATATTTTTTCCGGGATATCAATTCTTTGATTATTTTTCTTTCTTTTGTTGTGCATTTTTTTAAAGCGTAAATAAGCGGCAGGGTCATTTTGCCTTCTTCCAAATCCTTGCCGATGGATTTGCCGAATTCTTTTTCTTTGGCCATATAATCCAAAGTATCATCGGTCATTTGAAAAGCCATGCCGATATTTCTGCCGAATTGCGCCAGGGCATCAATTTTTTTCTGACGAGGCCGAACCAAGAATCGCGCCTGCGGCGCAGGCAGCGGAAATCAAAACTGCTGTTTTCTTTTCGATGATGGTTAAATATTCTTCTTCGGTCAGATTGACATCGCCGCATTTCATGAGCTGAAATACTTCGCCTTCGGACATGATATTTGTAACTTCGGACATCAGTTTTAAAATAGCGATATTTTCGATTTCGGTCATTAAAGTGAAAGATTTGGAATAAAGAAAATCGCCGACCAGAACACTCGCGGCGTTTCCCCAGATGTTATTGGCGGAAGTTTTGCCGCGGCGGATAATTGCTTGATCAATCACATCATCGTGCAGTAAGGTGGCGGTATGGATAAATTCCATGACCGCGGCCATGGGGAAACGATTGCTTCCCTTATATCCGCAAAGCCCGGCGCATATTAAAAGCAGAAGAGGCCGGAATCTTTTTCCGCCGCTGTCAATTAAGTGGTGCGAGACTTCGGGAATCAATTTAACATCGGAAGTTATATATTTATTGAGGTAATTTTCTACCTCTTGCAGATCTTCTTTATACGCGGAAAAAACATCTTGAATTTGCATTAATAATTCCTTTTGTGAATAAGTATCAGTAAATATATTTTAATATGTAGCTCGATTGTCAAACTGGTTTTTGATTAAATAATTTCTCCAAATAAATCATAATCATCGGCAGTGGTGATTTTACATTTTACAATCGAGCCGATTTTGGCGTCTGACCTTTAACATAAGTGATGCCGTCTATTTCCGGGGCTTGTCTGCGGCATCTGCCCATGAAGTCATAATCCGGCCGGTCGCTTTTTTCTTCAATGAGCACTTCCTGAATCGAGCCGATCAAACTTTTGTTGATGTCATGGGAAATAGCGGCCTGTTCAGTCATAATCAATTCCCGGCGGCGCTCTTTTTCCTTTTCGGAGACTTGCGATTTCAGCTTTGCTGCATTTGTTCCTTCTTCACGGGAATAGGTAAAGACACCAAGATGGTCAAACTTTGTTTCACGCACGAAATCCAGTAATCTTTCAAATCGTTTTGGCGTTTCGCCCGGAAAGCCGACAATCAGCGATGTTCTCAGCGCGACATCGGGAATTATTAGCCTTGCCTGAGCGATAACTTCTTTAATTTTCGCGCCGGTTACTTTGCGGTTCATGGCTTGAAAGAATTGTATCGTCAATATGCTGAATCGGCAAATCAATGTAGCGGCAGATTTTTTCGTTAGCGGCTATGGTTTCCAGCACATCTTTGGTGATATGCGCCGGATGAGCATAAAGCAGGCGAATCCATTTGATGCCTTTGATTTGCGCCATGTCGTTTAACAGGCCGGATAATCGCGGGCGGCTTTTTAAATCCCTGCCGTAAGCGGTTGTATCCTGTCCGATAATTATTATTTCTTTTATTCCTCTTGCTGCCAGATTTTCGGCTTCCCGCAAAATATCTTTCGGAGTGCGGCTGCGGGCTTTGCCGCGAATAGAAGGTATCACGCAGTAAGAACAGCAATTGGAACAGCCGTCGGATATTTTTAAATACGCGCTAGCCGTTGTTGGCGTTAATATCCGCGGGTGTTGAGATGTCATTAAAAAATCCGGTTTGGTAATTACACTAGCGCGCCTTGATTTTATTTCGTCCAATTTATTTATGTGCCGGACAATGTTGCCGACTTCACCTGTGCCGATAAATAAATCCACTTCGGGAATTTGGGCAGAAAGTTCCTTGCCGTAACGCTGAGCAAGACATCCGGCGACAACAAGCTTAAATTGGCGGTTGCCTTTTTTCTTTTCTGCCGCGAGCGTTAAGATTTCTTCGAGGGCTTCTTCCTTGGCCGGATTGATAAAGGCGCAGGTATTGACGATGACGATATCGGCTGAATCGTTACTGATCAACCATTTGATAGGCCGGACTGATTTAAGAGGCCGCCCATTACTTCGGAATCAATGAGATTTTTCGAGCAGCCCAGGCTGATGATATGGATTTTGCTTTGGTTTATCTTTTTCAACGGGGGAGCTTTCGAACTAAGACTTTTCTGGGTTTGGCGCCATCGGAGGGGCCGACAATGCCTTCGCGCTCCATCTGTTCGATCATGCGCGCGGCGCGGTTATAACCGATTTTCATGTAGCGCTGAATCAAGCGATATGGAAGCCTGCCCCAGTTCACCAACCAACGCCACGGCTTCGTCATATTTTTCGTCGATCATCATCGTCGCCATGCTGGGACTGCGCGGCAGCCAACTGCAAATTTTTCGATGGAGGAATCATACGCCGGCTGTGCCTGCATTTTGATGAAATCGACAATGCGCGAAATTTCCTTATCCGAAACATAAGCGCCGTGGATGCGCGAAAGCTTGGATGTGCCCGGCGGAATAAAAAGCATATCTCCGGCGCCGAGCAGTTGTTCCGCTCCCTGCTGATCGATAATCGTGCGGGAATCAATTTTGGAAGATACCTGAAACGAAATGCGCGTGGGGAAATTTGCCTTGATCAATCCTGTAATGACATCGACCGACGGCCGCTGTGTGGCGATGATGAGATGAATACCCGCCGCGCGTGCCATCTGCGCCAGACGGGTGAGGGATTCTTCCACGTCTCTGGGCGCGACCATCATTAAATCGGCCAGTTCATCGATAATGACGACAATATAAGGAAGCTTTACATGATTTATCTGCGGTTCGCTTTCGGCGGAGCCGGGTTGAAGGATGTGTGATTCAGTTTTGTGCCATGATTCAGACTGCTGTTCCTTTGCCCGCTGAAATGCTTTGCTCTTTAGGCCTTTGACAAGCAATTCATTGTAAAAATCGATGCTTTTTGCGCCTCAGATCGCTGATGATCCGGTAGCGTCTTTCCATCTCTTCCACTGTCCAGCGCAAGACCTGCGAAGCTTTTTTGGGATCAACAACAACAGGATGCATTAAATGCGGAATGCCTTCGTAGGAAGATAGCTCCAGCCTTTTCGGATCGATCATGAGGAATTTGACATCATCCGGCTGGGCTTTAAAAAGAATACTGCAAATCATGGCGTTGAGCGCGACACTTTTGCCGGAGCCGGTGGTGCCGGCAATGAGCAGATGCGGCATTTTGGTTAAATCGGCAATGACCGGCGTGCCCACGAAATTAACGCCCAGGGCAATCGGCAGACGCGAAGATGATTCCAGAAAAGCTTCGTTGTCCAGTACGTCCTTGAGAAAAACCTGTTCTCTTTTGAGGTTGGGTATTTCAATGCCGATGACCGATTTGCCGGGAATCGGCGCGATAATGCGGATGCTCGGCGCCATCAGCGCCAGCGCCAGATCATCGGCCAGATTGGTGATTCGGTTAATTTTGACGCCCGGGGCCGGTTCCAGCTCATACATCGTGATAACCGGGCCGGGCATGACTTCGGCAACACGCGCCCTCAACGCCGAAATCGGATAATTTCTTTTCCAGGATGCGGGAATTGGTGATCAGATTATCCCGCTTGACGCGGGCATCCTTGTGCTGAGCTTCTTCCAGTAAAGTAAAAGGAGGCAGTTGGAACTTGCCGTCGGTTGTTGTTTTAGTGAAATTAAAATGGGTTTGCTCGATTTTTTTAAGTTTTATCTTTTTTAACACTGTTGGATTTTCTTCGAGTACCGGTTGAGATTTGCCTTTCCGCTTTTATGTTTTTAAATACAAAATTGACAAAAGCCGAAAGGCAGTTTTTGCCAAAGGTGATTAGTTTCAGCGCAGATTGAGAAAATCTTTGAGCCACGGAAACCAGTGAAAATTCAACCAAGGAAATCAGTGTCACAATAAAAACGAGAATTAAAATAATATAAGTTCCGGCCACATTAAAGCAATATAAGAGCAGCCGGACTATTAACGCGCCGATTATGCCGCCGGCCTGCAGTGTTTCTTCATAAATTGTTATCCCGCCATTTAAAATTATTGCCATAAGTCCGGCAAAAGCCAGGACGAAAAAGAAAAAACCCAAAAGCCTGCCGGATTTAATAGCGAAAGAAGGCTTTAAAAAATATTTAAAAGAACACAAAAGCAAAATTAAAGGTAAAAGAAAAGAACCGAATCCCAGAAGACGGATTAATGAATCGGCGGCGTAGGACCCTATATAGCCGGTGAAGTTGTGTGTCGCTTTGCCGTCAACGACGAAACGGGTAAAAGAAGGATCTTGCGGATGGTAGGAAACAAGACACAAAAGCGCAAATACAGCCAGGGCCAGACACACTACGCCTTTAATTTCCCGGTTTCTTTTATTGTCTGTTTTTTTTTCTTCCATTGTTTCCGCGCATTAAAATAATTTGTCAATGCGGGCTGTTGAAAAAAGCTCATCTGCTGTGTTGCGCTGCAAACCGCACCGCTCAACGTATATCCATATACGCCTCGCGGTTCGGTTTTTTGCGCGCCTTGCATCTGAACATTTTTGAACAGCCCCAAAACATGGGGTTTTTCAACGACCCTAATGGCGGTGATTATTTCAGAAAAAAGGCGATTTGACAAGTAGGGTAAAAAGTCCGAATAGCCAGCAATAGTAAGCAAAATATTTCAAGCGCGCTTCGCGGATAACCAGAAAAAACAGCTTAAGGGATAGCAGCCCAGCTAAGGCGGCGCAGATAAAACCAACAAAGTAGAGCCATATTTCTTCAGACGGAATTTGCTTAAAGTACGGAGCCTCCAAAATAACCGCACCGCAAACAGCCGGCAGGGAAAGTAAAAAAGAAAACCGTGCTGCCGTGGGTCGATTCAGTTTGCGGAATATACCGACAGTTATTGTGGCCCCGGAGCGGGAAATACCGGGCAAAAGGGCTACGCTTTGAGCTAGCCCGATCATGATACTATCGGTAATATTCATATCTTTTTCGTCGCGGTAAGCATCCTTTACTCTGTCGGAGAGAAAAAGCAGAAAACCAGTAATGATTAAAAAAAATGCCGCCGCTTGAGCGGATTCGAAGACACTATGAATGTAGTCTTTAAATAAGAGACCGAAGAAGGCTGCCGGTAGAGTGCCGATGATTAAAAAGAGGATAAGCTTTCTGAAAGTGGCAAGATCGGGGTCACCTGAAATTGCTACAGTTTTCTGGGGCATGAGGGCTTTGAGCATATTCCAGATATCACTGCGGAAATAAAAAAAGACGGCAACCATTGTACCCAAATGCAATATGGCGTCAAATGCCACTCCAGGCTGATGAAAATCCGGTAAAAAACTTTGAATGATAACCAGATGAGCTGAACTGCTTACAGGAAAAAGTTCGGTCAATCCCTGAACGATTCCCAGAAGTACAGCGGTAGAAAGGTTCAAACGGTTTCCTTTTCCATATCTTTGATGCCAGCAGTACCGGCGTCCCGCCAGTAGTCGTAATTCTTAATAATTATATTTCTGACTTTTTCAATGAGTTCCTCTCGTTTTTCAATATCATAGTCTTTTACGTTTATTTCTTTATCGATGACCAGTTTCACTCTGCCGGGGCGCACTCTCAGAGATCTTTTAGGCATAATTTTACCGCTGCCGATAATAGAAATAGGTACAATGGGCACGCCCGATTTAATGGCTAGATAAAAGGTCCCCTGTTTGAAAGCTTTGATTTCTCCGTCGCGGCTTCTCGTGCCTTCCGGGAAGGTCATTATTGACTTTCCTTCCCTAATGCGCAACGCCGCTTCATCGAGGCTTTGCAATGCCCTTTCTCGATTATGCCGGTCAATTTCAATATATCCGGCGCTTTTCATTGCCGCGCCGAAGATAGGTATATTGAATAACTCTTTTTTGACCAGCCACCGGAATTGGCCGGGAATATATGCTAAGACAATTAATATATCAAAATCGCTTTGATGGTTGGCCATGAAAACATGTGGTTTCCCGGACTGGAGATTTTCTTTGCCGATTACTTCTACCTTTGTATTGCATATTAAAAGTAAAATCTTGCCCCAAAGGTTGGCTATTTTATGAACTTTGTTGTGGGCATTGGGAAAAATCGAAAATACCACAGACCAAAAAGACATAAAAGCCGTTATAGCAACACCTAGCGTAATTAAAAGCGCTGAGCGAATCATAATAGTTCTTCCTTCAAGGCTAATTGAATTCGGTAGCGATCATATTCCCCGTAGCATGCTACGGGGTAAGCGAGCGCATACTGAATCATATCGTTCCTTAAGAATCGAAGATTCTCCGCAGCTTGCCGCGGAGAGCGTCAATATGTATTTTTTTTACTTGATAATGTTACTGAAGTCAATAATGAATTATATATAAAAACTTATTAATATTTTTACCCTTAGCTGTAATGACGCGCAGATGATTATAAAGGCCTGTAGGCATTGATTTTTTTAAGAGGTCTATGGTCAGGTCAAAAAAAATAAAAAATCTGGTTGTTTTTTTATCCGTTAGTTGAAATAAACCCGGCATTTTCAAAACGCTAAAAGACCTATTTTTTCAGGAACTCCAGAAGTTCTTTTACATCCGGTAATTCTTTCAAAGGATAAGTTTTGACGAATATCGCTTTTCTGTCTTTATCGAAAATTATGTTGGTTCGCTCGGAAAAACCGAACCGGTCGATAAATATTCCCAGACGCAGGGCAAGGCCTCCGTGCGGCCAAAAATCGGCCAATAAGTCCGTTTTTTCTATGCCGAGTTTTTCCGCCCAGGCCTTTTTACAGGGCACGGAATCAACAGATAGCCCCAAGGGTACGGTATTTAAATTTTGGAAGCTTTCAAAATTACTTTCCAGAGACTGCATTTGCCGGGCGCAGACATCTGTCCAAGCAAGGGGATGAAATGAAAGAAGTATTTTTTTGCCTGTTAATGCCGCTGTATCGATAACCGCGTCTTTGTGGTTCTTTAAAGAAAAATCTCCAAATTTATCTCCGACATTAATTCTGGTCATGTTATTGCGCCTCCTTGTTAATTTGGTGATGGTATTTTTTTAAATCGTTTTTTCAGGTCGGTACATACCAACTGCTAACCGGAAAGACGCGGATAATCCGTATAGCCTTTCGGGCCTGGCGTATAAAATGTTTCCTCATCCCATCTAGCCCACTTAGCTCCGCTTGCAATACGCTCCACAAGATCAGGATTGGAAATAAACGGTTTGCCGAAAGCAACGGCATCGGCATAACCTTCTTCAATGACACGAGAGCCGCTGTCGCTTTTGAATCGGGAATTAATAATCATGGCTCCTTTATAGAGCAAACTGAAGTGTTTAGCAACCTCCTTTACCGCATAGGGAACATCGTCCACTGGGTTAAATGGTTCAGTGAAATGAGCGTAAGCTAAATTATGATAATCGTTTAATCTGCCCGCAATATATTCAAAAGTAGGAATGGTTTCCTTGTCTATGGTTATGCCGAAAAAACCATGGCAGGAAGGATTCAGGCGGACACCAACCCTATCGAAGCCGACAGCAGTGCCTATTGCAGACAATGTTTCGAAGAAGAAACGTGCTTTGTTTTCATGAGAGCCGCCATATTCATCCTTGCGGCTATTGGAGCAATTGGTAAAGAACTGATGAAAAAGATACCCGTTGGCGGAATGAATCTCCACTCCGTCAAACCCGGCGGTGATGGCATTCTCGGCAGCCTTGCGAAAATCTTGGGTAATGGCTGTGATTTCAGTTATGGTAAGGGCATGCGGAGCTCACGGTGTCTTTAAAACCCTCGGGTGTGAATGACTTATCTATAGGATTTATTGCCGATGGTGCCACAGGAGGTTTGCCGCCGTGAAAATCGGGATGGGATATGCGGCCACAGTGCCAGAGCTGGCAGAAAATATGCCCATTTTTGCTGTGGACAGCATGAGTGACCAGTTTCCAACCTTCAACTTGTACCGGACTATAAATTCCTGGTGTGTTAATATAGCCTACTGCATCCGGGGAGACTTGCGATCCTTCGGTGATTATCAGGCCGGCGGAGGCTCGCTGGGCATAGTATTCGGCAATAAGCGGTGTTGCCGCGTTATCGGGATTGTCGGCACGGCTGCGGGTCATGGGGGACATAAATATCCGGTTGGGGAGTTCATATCGCCCCAGCTTTATCGGTTTCAAAAGAACGTTGCCTTTCATCTGTTTACTCCTTTTAAAGTGTTTTAAAATGTATTACAACGGAGAAGATTACAGTAAAGAAATAAATTATTTTAATATCTATTAGCTTATTTTAAAACTAAATATTACAAAAGTTTTTATTTATTCAATGGACATTAACGAATGCCAACGTTCCGATTCCGTAGCATGAGGAAGATTGTTTTCTTTGAGCAGATTTACAATAGGTTCTTCATTGAATCTCAAATAGGGATTAATCAGGCGCTCATCAGCCATAGTCGAAGATACATGATCCGGGTCGTAGGAGTTCCAAAAACGCTCGATATCTTTATTACCGGGTTCCAAATGCCGGGCGAAAGCAAGTGAATCTCGAACATAATCATGACCGGCGTAAATTCTGGTATCATCCGGCAAGCTCATCAGGCGTTTGATGGACAGATAAAAATTTTTCAGGTTACCGGAAAAACAATTACCGACAGTTCCATTGAACAAAGTATCGCCAGTGATTAGCGCCTGCCTTGTGTAAAAGCACACCGAATCATCGGTGTGGCCGGGAGTCCGGTAAACAACAATTGTTTCTCCATCAATTATGATTATGTGATTGTCGGGAAAAGCGGCAGAATTCAAAAATTGCGCGCGGGTCGCTTTGAGCAGATGATCGTTGCCCGGCGTATGATCGTAATGTTGATGAGTATTGGTAACAAACGTAAGCGATAGGTTATTGCTTTCCAGAAAAGACAGTATTTCCTGCCATGCTCCGCCGTCAATGGCCATGGCCTGTGTTGTGCTGTAAATTAGGTAGGCAAAATTATCAGCGCCATAGCGAAATTGTTCAACATTTAGCATGAAAAATCCATTCACTTGCTCTTAAAAGCAGAACATTTTAGAAAATTATATTTAATAACAATTTATTTACAGGAAACGGAGTATAATGAAGATAACGCTTGCGTGTCAAGATAATCGTAAAAGTTCATTACTTGCCGGGCGATCAGCTTCTTGTCGGCAATTTATGTTTTTAAAAAATATTTGACAAATTCAGGCCTTAGTAATAATATTATGCCACTTTTTCGTAAGGCAAGCGCTGTAAGCGCTTTTTTATTTTAGGGTAAATTCTTCCAGGAGATGTCTTTCTAAAGTGCAAAAAATTTTAACAAAAAAAAGGGCATTGGAAATTATTGCTAATTTCCACCAAGCCGGTGTTCTCGTGGTCGGGGATGTCATGGTTGACCATTTCATCTGGGGAAAGGTTTCCCGTATTTCTCCAGAAGCTCCGGTGCCGGTGGTTGATGTTCAAAAAGACAGCATCTTGCTGGGCGGTTGTGCGAATGTTCTCAACAATATTTATGCTATGGGCGGTAAGGTTTATGTTGCCGGAGTTATTGGTGCGGATAATGTTGGGAAAAGGCTGCTTACGGAATTGCGGCGGAAGGAAAATCGAAACAAAAGGTATCATTGTGGAAAAAGGAAGGCCGACTACTCTGAAAACAAGAATTGTCGCGCATGGTCAGCAAATGGTGCGCTTTGATAAGGAAAGCAAGAAAACCGATTCCTCAAGCAAGCACCAATAAAATTCTGGAATATGCAAAATCTCTACGCAACGAAAATCGGAGCTATTGTTATTTCCGATTACAATAAGGGAGTTATTTCTAAAGAACTTATCGAAGGAATAAAAAAAATAGTGAAGAATTCGAGAATATTTATCTGTCTTGATCCCAAACAAAACAATTTTTCCATATACGAAGGGGTGCATGTGATTACTCCCAATCATCATGAAGCCCAGCGTGCCGCCGGTATGGAAATAACCAATGCCGATGATCTTCAGAGATTAAGCGAATGCTCTTTTAAAAAAGTATGACTTTCAGGCAATGCTCATCACGCGGGGAGAAGAAGGCATGAGCCTTTTTGAAAAAGGTCGGAAAATTGTTCATACTCATTTCCCGGCGCAAGCCAAAGAAGTTTACGATGTGACCGGTGCCGGCGATACAGTTATCGGCGTGCTTGCCCTTGGTCTGGCCGCGCAGGCCGAATATGAAGGAAGCAACATGTCTGGCTAATCTGGCCGCAGGTATCGTTGTCGGTAAAATTGGCACGGCCACTGTTTCACAGGAAGAACTAATAAAAGTATTATGAGCAAACCGACCGCGGCTGAGCCGGTAAAATTGTTATTTCAGCGTTTTGGCAACAGAAGTTGTGCTGTTAAATGAAACAATAACGATTTTGTCTGCTGCTTACGGACAGCCCGATTTTATAAGTGCGATAATGCCCTTTGATTATACGGATTATTACTGCGCAGAAATGGGTGATAATCTTGTCCGGCGCTTTTTATCTATGGAAAAGTTAATCAGGCCGGAGATATTGCCCGACATTAAGCTGGCGACAAATGATATTGAAGATAAATCGGCATTGGATTAGCGGCGGCAGGTTAATATTGATCCCGGTTATATATCCAAAGCGCATTTGATTTTAGCCACCGGCAAGGGTTATACTCACCGTCCTTATTTACGTGATGGGATTTATGCCGATTTGACGTTGATTTATCAGGGAAAGAAGTTTTGTTCTCTTCCCTGGACATATCCGGATTATGCGAGATGAAAAGCAGATTTTAATGTTTAGCAAAATCAGGGCGAAATATTTATTGCAGTTAAAAATGGCGCATCCAATATAAAAAGTTTTTATAATCAAACAGGTGGATAAATGATCAAAAGTATGACCGGTTATGGGCGGGCTGAAGCAGTTTTCCAGGGCAGACATATTGTTGTAGAAGCGAAATCCGTAAATCATCGTTTTCTGGAGATATCGTTGCGTATACCTTCAGCGTTTTTCCCTCTGGAGATGGAGTATAAAAAGAAAATTGGTGAAAAATTCAAACGCGGACGAATAGAAGTATTTATACGGCTGGAAGAAGAAGGCGCTGATGCTTCCAAAGTCAATTTAAATTTGGAAATTGCCCGCAATTATTTTAATGTTTTGAACCGGCTTAAAAAGGAATTCGGTTTTAAGGAAGCTATTAACTTAAAGATGTTGATCGGTTTTCGCGATATTTTTTCTCCACCGACGGAATCACAGCTGAGTCCTGATTTTTTAATCAGGTTGAAAACATTCCTGCAAGACGCTCTGACAATGCTGATGAAAATGAGACAGGAGGAAGGATTTGCCATTTATCGGGATATGGAGATGAGGCTTAAGGCGATCAGAGATATTTTGGAGACGATTAAATTTGCGTGCACCGCAGGTTGTTCTTGAATATCAGAAGCGTTTAACCGAAAGAATCAAGGAGTTGACGACAGGATATGAACTTGACGATATCCGTTTGGCCCAAGAAGTAGCCATTATGGCGGAAAAAAGCGATATCACCGAAGAAATAGTGCGGATGCAAAGTCATATTAGTCAGTTTGACGGTGTTGCTGCAAAGCGATGAAGCTGAAGGTAAAAAGATTGATTTTCTTTTACAGGAAATGAATCGTGAAATTAATACGATTGGTTCAAAAAGTAACGATGCTGAAATAACTCGTCAGGTCATTGAAGCAAAAAGTGAACTGGGCAAGTTGCGCGAACAGGCACAAAACATTGAGTAATATTATTATGGCCAAAGGATTATTTATAGTTGTCTCAGCGCCATCCGGAGCGGGGAAAAGCAGTATTTGCCAGCGGTTGCTGCAGGCTTGTCCCGAAATAAAATTTTCGGTTTCCTACACATCAAGGCCTCCGCGTCCCAATGAAGTAAATGGAAAAGATTATTATTTTATTTCCCGTGAGGAATTTCAAGAGCGTATTAAGCAAGGTGAATTTGTCGAATGGGTAGAAAATTACGGTCACTTGTACGGGACATCCAGGAAAACTATGGAAGAGTTTCTGCAAAAAGGTAATGATTTATTGCTGGATATTGAACCGCGGGGCGCTAAAAAAATAAAACAAAAGTTTAAGGGAGGGATTTTTGTTTTTGTGCTTCCACCTTCCCGTGCAGGAACTTTTGAAACGATTGGAAAGACGCGGTCATGAAACCAATGAAGTTATTCAAACCAGGTTTGATCAAGCAGAAAGTGAATTAAAAGAAATTTCGTGGTATGATTACGTAATTTTTAACGATGATTTGGAAAAAGCAGCCAATCAATTGACGTTCGATTTATATTGCGCAAAAATGTAAAAGAAGCAGTTTGCAAGATGAAGATTAAACGAATTTATAAAAAATAATATATATTTTAAGGAGGTTTAAATACAAATGGCAAGAATTACAGTAGAAGATTCTTTGAGTGTTGCCAAAACCAGATTTGGTCTGGTATCACTGGCATCCAAGCGTGCGCACCAGTTACTTAAAGGATCAGCACCGTTAATAGAGAGTAAAAACAGGGAAATTGTGCTGGCGTTGCGCGAAATTGCCGCAGGAAAGGTTGTTTACGCTCATCCCGAATATTTAAACGGAACAAAAGAAGATTTTAAACCAATTCCGGATAATACTGAGTTCATCGGCGATGAAGAATATATCGAATAAAGCAGCAGTCGATAAATTAATCTTTGCGCTTGATGCCGACAGTTATGAGGAGGCTTTATCATGGGTAGAGCTTCTTTCCGGCCATGTCGGCATGTTTAAAGTCGGCAAGGAATTGTTTACTGCCGTCGGGCCGAAAATAATTGAGAGCATCAAACAAAGAGGTCAGAAGGTATTTCTTGGATCTCAAATTTCATGATATTCCCAATACAGTTGCCCGTGCGGCTGAAGCCGCTGTAAGATTGAATGTTGATATGTTTAATGTTCATGCATCCGGCGGCAGCAGATGATTAAGGAAACGGTTTCCGCCGCCTGGGCTTGTGCCGATAAACTTGGCAAAGCTAAGCCGATTATTCTGGCGGTTACAGTGCTTACCAGTTTGAATAACGCTGATTTGACGGAAATTGGATTTGAAAAAAACACCAACGAGTTGGTTCTCCATTTGGCTAAAGTGGCGCAATGCTGCGGGCGCATCAGGTGTAGTTGCTTCGGCGCAGGATATCGCCGCTGCTGCGGGCTAATTTTGGCGATAAATTTATCATCGTAACGCCGGGCATTCGTAGCGCCGACGAAACAGTAAAGGACGATCAAAAAAGAACACTCAGCGCTTTTGAAGCCTTAAAAACTGGCGCTGATTATATTGTCGTGGGCAGGCCGATTCGCACAGGCTAAAGATCCTTTGGAAGCTTGCCGTCAAATTGTCCGCGAAATTGCTGCTGGTCTGGCGGCAAAATGATTTTATTTGTGCAGGCGGAAAGCAACACATGGAGGTAATTTACGGCATAAATCCGATTAAAGTTCTCCTCCGGCAGCAGGAAGGAGGATGGGAAAAGATTATCATTGCCTCTGGCCGGAGGCGGTTCTTCGATAAAAGAAATAATCGAGATTGCCCGGCAAAAAAAAATTCCGGTTGAGTTTCATCGAAGGCAATATTTGGATGAATTGGCCGGAAATTTCAATCATCAGGGAGTTGTTGGTCTGCATCAAGTCTTTTGTTTACGCAGATTTAGATGTATTAATAAAAAACCGCAACAAATTATTCAATTTTGATCTAATTTTAGTACTCGACAGCATTATGGATCCCCAAAATCTGGGGTCAATTATTCGTACCGCCCATTGTTTGGGAGCAAATGGTGTGGTAATTCCGGAAGACCGGGCTGCTCCTGTTACCGCGGCAGTTATTAAGGCCTCCGCCGGCAGCGTCGGACAAATACCTGTTACCAGAGTAGTTAATTTAGCGCAAACCATTGAATATTTAAAAAATAAAGGATTTTGGATTTTTGGCGCAGATGCTCATGATGGCAGCAATTTAAGAGAAATGGATTTTAATTGTCATGTAGTTTTGGTATTAGGCGGAGAGGCAAAAGGCATCAGGCCGTTAGTGAAGAAGAAATGCGATTTTTTGCTAACCATTCCCATGATGGGAAACTTTGATTCTTTGAATGTTTCTGTAGCTGCGGGAATCATTCAGTATGAAATATTGTCTCAACGCAGACAAACAAGAACGGCTAAGAAATAAAAAAATAGCAAACATCCATTAAACTTGATATTTAACTTGTTGAGTTTATATGGAAGATAGTTTATAATAATTTAAAGTAACATCGTCCCATAAAAGAAAGGATTTTAAATATGCCGGTTTTTATTTGGGAAGGTACAACAAGAAAAGACGAAGTAAAAAAAGGGGAGATGGAGGCAGTTGATGAACTTGCCGTTCGCGGCCTTTTGCGGCGGCAGGGATTTAAGTCCATCGAAATAAGAAAAAAACCCAAAGACCTTGCAGAATACCTGCCTTTTTTGGCAGGACGAGTTAAAGAAAAAAATATTGTTGTTTTTTGCCGGATTTTTTCCACAATGATTAATGCCGGTCTTCCGCTTATTCAATGTCTGGATCTTTTGGCTCAGCAGGAAGATAACAAAGTATTTTGCTAAAATTATTCGGAGTATAAAGGAAGATATAGAAGGTGGTACCAGTTTAACCGATGCTTTAAAAAAATATCCCAAGATATTTGATGATCTTTTTGTGAATTTAATTGCCGCCGGTGAAGCCGGCGGTATCTTGGATGTTATTTTGGTACGACTTTCCACTTACATGGAAAAAGCGATGAAGTTAAAAAGCCGTGTCAAAGGAGCAATGACTTATCCTATAGCTGTTCTGGTTATTTCCGTCGGTGTAGTTGCTTTATTACTCCTCAAGGTTATTCCTGTATTCAAAAAGATGTTTGAAGGCATGGGTGGACAACTACCCGGTCCGACAGCGATGATAATTGCGGCCAGCGAATTTACCCAGAGTTATTGGTGGGTTATACTTGCTGTATTTTAATTGCGATTGTTATTGCTTTCAACAGGTTTTACAAAACGGAAAAAGGACGTTGGATGGTTGATTCTTTATTGCTTAAAGCGCCAATTTTCGGGCTTGCTTTTAAGAAAAGTTGCTGTAGCTAAATTTTCGCGCACGCTTTCAACAATGTTGAGTTCCGGTGTTCCGATTTTGGAAGGCATTGACTATTGTCAGCAGAACTTCCGGCAATGTAGTTGTCGAAAATGCCTTAGTGAAAACCCGCCAAAGCATTAGTGAGGGACGAGTCTATAGCGGAGCCGCTGGCGGCAGCAGAAATATTTCCACCCATGGTTGTACAAATGATTGCTGTTGGTGAGGCGACAGGCGCCCTGGATGCCATGCTCAGTAAAATTGCTGATTTTTACGACGATGAAGTTGATGCGCGGTAAATGCTATGACTACGCTTTTAGAACCGGTAATGATGGTTTTCTTGGGTGGAGTTGTCGGAGGTATGATTGTCGCTATGTATCTGCCGATCTTTAAACTTGCCTCCGTTGTAGGCGGTTGAGATAATCAATAATAATAGTAAAGATGACAATAAGAATGGTCGGGATGGCGCGATTTGAACGCGCGACTCCTGCGTCCCGAACGCAGTGCCCTACCAAGCTGGGCCACATCCCGACACGGCAGGGACGATATAAAATTTATTTCTAATTGTCCACTTTTTTTATTCAAACAAAATATTTCATTAAGTAATAAATATAGTTTGTGGCTTATTATTTGGCATCGATTCAGTTTATATATTGACAATTGTTTTTTACTTAGTGGCGTGTTAAAATGTAACAAATTAATGTTGAAAGAGATCATAAGCTGGTGATTATTTACGATTTAAAATGCGAAAAAGGACATACATTCGAAGGCTGGTTTCAAGACCAGCAGGCCTGGAATTTACAAAAGTCGCAAAAGTTAGTTTCTTGTCCGGTGTGTAATAGCTCGAATGTTGAGATAGTTCCTTCTTCGATTACGATTATGGGAAAGGATTCACGGGCGGCCAGCAAGCTTCAGGAAAAAGAAATTTCTCCAATTAAAGCTTTGCAAGTGTTACATCAATATATTGATAAGAATTTCGAAGATGTGGGGGATAAATTTGCCGAAGTTGCCTTAAAGATACATTGCGGGGAGGAAGAAAAACGCAATATTAAAGGGACAACAACTCCTCAAGAAGAAGACAGCTTAAAGGAAGAAGGCGTTCAGTTCATTAAAATTCCTATGCTGAAAATGGATAGTTAGTCCATTTTTAGTTCGTATGATTTTTAACCGACAAATTAAATATTTTTCCCCGACTTAATCTGGATCATCATTATTTTGCAGGCATTAATTTATGCACAAATTATATAAAAGCATAATTGAAGGTATTGGCAATACTCCCTTGGTGGAAATTTGCCGGCTCAATCCCAATAAAAAAGTAAAGATTTATGCCAAACTGGAAAGCGCCAATCCCGGTGGTTCCATTAAAGATCGCACCGCATTGTTCATGATTGAAAACGCGGAAAAAAGGGGAGAATTAACTTCCGATAAAATTATTCTGGAAGCGACCAGCGGCAATACGGGAATAGGTTTGGCGATGATTGCTGCGGCAAAAGGATATAAGTTATGTTTGACGATGCCGGAATCGGCCAGTGAAGAAAGAAAAAAAATTTTGCGGGCGATGGGTGCGGAATTACATTTTACGCCGGCCGCTCAAGGCACTGACGGCGCCATTGAAGTTGCATACAAAATGTTGCGTGAAAATCCGGATAAATATTTCGGCACAGATCAATTTAATAATGAAGACAATATTGCCGCCCATTATTGCGGCACTGCTCAGGAAATCTGGGATCAAACTGAAGGGCAAGTTACAGCGGTTGTAGCCAGTCTCGGCACCACCGGGACTGCCATGGGTATTTCTAGACGGCTTAAAGAATTAAATCCGCAGATTAAAATTATCGGAGTTGAACCTTATTTGCAGCACAAAATTCAAGGGTTGAAAAATATGCGTGAGTCCTACCGGCCGGGCATATTTGATAAAAAGTGTCTTGATGAAAAAGTGAATATTTTGGATGAAGACGCTTTTGAGATGTCCCGAAGACTCGCCCGAGAAGAAGGTATACTTGCGGGTATGAGTTCCGGAGCAGCCATGTTTGTTGCCGCTCAGAAAGCTCGCGAAATGGAAGAAGGCATGATTGTGGTCATTTTTCCGGATAGCGGCGAGCGATATTTAAGCACTGAATTATTTACCGTGAGGGAAGATCTTTCGACTCTGAATCTTTATAATATCTTAAATCGCCGAAAAACTCTCTTCAAGCCGGTGAAAGCCGGAGAGGTGCAAATGCATACCTGCGGGCCGACAGTTCATGATGCGCCTCATCTGGGTAATTACCGGCGTCTGGTTGTTTCCGATTTAATTTGCCGCTATCTGATTTATAAAGGTTACAAAGTCAATCACGTCTTGGACATTGTCGATATGACCGATAAGTCGATTAAGGGATCGGAAAAAGCGATGATGGAACTTGCTGATTATTCGGATAAATATTTGCAGATATTTCTGGAAGACGTAAGATATCTAAATATCCATCAGGATAATATTTACGTCAAGGCTTCCGAAAATGTTGAAGAGATGCTCAAGATTGTCGAGAAATTAGTCGATAAGAATTATGCGTATGAAAAATTACATTCTGTATATTACGACATTTCCAAAATGGCCGATTACGGCCTTCTTTCCAATGTTGATTTAGGCAAGACGAGGCTGGGCAAATCTATTGATCTTGACGATTATGAAAAAGACAGCCCGGCCGATTTTGCTCTGCTGAAAAGAGCAAGCCTGGGAGAATTGAAAAGAGGTATTTATTATAAGACTAAATGGGGCAATGTGAGACCCGGCTGGCATTTGGAATGTGCGGCTATTTCTCAGAAATATCTGGGCACAGTTTATGACATTCACATTAGCGGAGCTGATGAGACGTTTCCCCATTGTGAAAATATTTTGGCTATTAATAAGGCGTTCTCCGGCCACAGCGGAGCTAATTATTGGATTAATGCTGAGCTGATATTGGTTGACGGCCGAAAGATGTCTCGCTCTTTAAATAATTCTTTGCCGCTAGCCCAATTAAGGCAAAATGGTTACAACGGCAGGGATATACGATTTTTCCTGCTGGGGATGCATTATCGCAAGCCGATCAATTATTCCGAAAAAGCGTTAAAGACGGCAAAAAATACGGTTAAAAAAATCGATACTTTTATTTGCCGACTGAACGCTATTAATGCTGATGCCGTGGATCTTTCCGAAGTTGATCAGTTGATTTACGATCTTAACCATGGCTTTCTGGTCTCTTTAGATGACGATTTAAATATTGCCGGTGCGCTGGCGGCTCTTTTCGATTTTATTGGTAAGTTAAATTCGCCGCTGGCACGAGGAATAATCAGCAAAGGTGATGCCCGAAAAATTCTAACGGCGCTTAAGAGTATTAACAACATTCTGGGCGTAATGGATTTTAGTCAGCAATCCGCCGGCCGGGAAATAACTGAACTCATTCATAAAAGAGAAAAGGCGAGAGCTGCTGGCAATTGGCCGGAAGCAGATTTTATGAGACAACAGCTTACCGAACTCGGGGTTGATGTTTTAGATACACCCCAAGGGGCAATCTGGCGATTTAAATGATAGCATAATATATGAATGTTTTAAGAAAATCAGTAATAGCCGGCTCCTGGTATCCGGGAGATCCTTCCGTTCTGAGAAAAGATATTCAGAATTACTTTAAAGCAGTGCCGGATCTGGCGTTGGAAGGAGAGATCGTGGCTTTAATAGCACCGCATGCTGGCTACATATATTCGGGACAAGTTGCTGCCTATGCCTACAAGCTTATCTGTGGGAAAAAATATGACGCGGTTGTAGTTATTGGCCCGAGTCACCGTGTCGCGTTTTCCGGTGTGTCCATATACAGCAGAGGCGGTTACGAGACGCCGCTGGGCGTTGTTTCCGTAAATAAATCTCTGGCTGAAGCAATTAAGGATTTGAATGAAATAATTAATGAGATGCCGGCAGCTCATTTGCAGGAGCATTCTTTGGAAATTCAGCTTCCTTTTATGCAGGTGGCGCTGGGTGATTTTTCCTTCGTTCCCTTGGTGATGGGCGATCAGAGCGAAAATACCTGTCGTAAGCTTGCTGCGGCAATTCATCAGGCGGCAGGAGGCAGGAAGATATTGATTGTAGCCAGCTCCGATTTATCTCATTTTCACGATTACAACAAGGCAAAAAAGTTGGATGAAGTTATTTTGCGGCATTTGAAAGAAAGCGACGCGGCAGGTCTTATGGAAACTCTCGCCGGTGGGACTGCGGAGGCATGCGGCGGCGGTCCAATGGTGGTGGCGATGCTGGCGGCGAGCATGTTCGGCGCAAACAAAGCGCATCTTCTAAAATATGCAAATTCCGGAGATGTAACCGGCGATAAAAGTTCCGTTGTCGGATATGCATCGGCAGCTTACTATAAATAACGATAAGTTGCCTTTAATCGGCTGCCTTTATGTCTTAGCTGTCTGTTTTCTCAAGTTATGGGCAAGGCAACCTAAGGGGAACTTTTCTTACGGCTTTGGTGTAGTAAAATGGAGCCTATATGGAACTGACGGAAAAAGAAAAAACTACTCTTCTGGATATTGCAAAAAAAGCGATCACGGCTAAATTCAATGATAAGGAAATGCCGAAATTAACGCTGGAGTCACAAACGCTAAAGGAGAGAAGAGGCGCGTTTGTGACTTTGAAAAAACATGGCCATTTGCGCGGCTGTATCGGTTACATAAAAGCAGTTAAACCGCTTTGGGAAACTGTGCGGGAAATGGCTGTTGCTGCAGCATTTCAGGATCCCCGGTTTCCATCGTTGAAGCTGGAGGAAGTTCAAGATTTAACATTGGAAGTGTCCGTACTAAGTCCATTGAAACGTATAAAAAATATTGATGAAATTGAAGTGGGGAAGCATGGCTTATACATTGTACGTGGCTATAATTCCGGCTTATTATTGCCGCAAGTGGCTGTTGAATATGGATGGGATCGGGAATATTTTTTACAGGAAACTTGCTATAAAGCCGGCTTGCCACCACAGGCATGGAAAGATAAAGAAACTGAAATTTACATATTCTCGGCAGATTATTTTGGTGACACAACTTAGCAAGTTGCTAAGACTAATTTTTTAATGTCCTATGAGTAAAGACAGCTTATCATCAAATTAAAGCATAAAGTAGACTAATATGTTTATTAATGAAGTTGTTTTTTTAACAACTTGAAGATATTTCTTGTTTAGATTATTTTATATCTTGAATTTATAAGTAGAATACTGGAAAAAATTACCTGATCCTATGTTTGTTTTTAGCACTATGCTCTTTTGAATTAAAATACTCCGGCTTGAATATTTTCTCGCTTTCATTATTTCTTTTATTTGCCGAAAGAAAATCATTATAATTTTGAAGCACTTCCAGCGTTATATTTATTGAGTCAATTAGGTTTTTCATAGCGTTATCACTTTCCAAAATTAGCTTATTTTATACAAACGCGTCTCACTTGCTTTAGATCTGTATGTCCCTGAATTGCTTTGATGATACCATCTTGCAGCAGAGTGGTCATCCCCTCAGCAATTGCTGACTGGCGGATAAGTTCAGCATGCTCATGCTTTTGAATCATTCTCTTGATGTTATCTGAGGCGATGAGAAGTTCATGAATGCCCATGCGGCCGTAATATCCCGTTTTATCGCAAGCATTGCAACCTTTCGGACGATAGAGAGATAAATCGTTACTATAAGGAATATTCAAGGTGGCAAAATATTCTTTTCCATATGTTTCGGCAATTTCTTCATATTCTTCACTGCTGGGGTGATAGGCTTCCTTGCATTTTTTACATAGTGTTCGGACAAGCCGCTGTGCAAGTATGCCGAGCAGAGCATCAGCGAAGTTTAATGGATCGATACCCATATCCAATAGCCGAACAATTGTTTCCGGTGCGCTATTAGTGTGCAGGGTGCTTAAAACAAGGTGTCCGGTAAGCGATGCTTCCACGCCAATTTTAGCCGTTTCATAATCACGCATTTCACCGACCATGATAATGTCAGGATCAGCGCGTAAAAAGGAGCGCATGGCCGCGGCAAAGTCAAATCCTATTTTCGGCTGCACTTGCACTTGTCTAAGCCCATGTTGAGTGATTTCCACAGGGTCTTCGGCCGTCCATATTTTCCTGCCTGGAGTATTGATATGTTTGAGACCCGCATGCAGGGTTGTTGTTTTACCGGAGCCTGTGGGACCTACGCATAAAATCATTCCGTAGGGCTGTTCCATTATTCTCAGTATTTCCGAGTAATTTCGTTTGGATAGTGACATAACTTCCAGAGGCATTGTTTTTCCTTTGGCCAGAATACGCATAACTACGTCTTCCGCGCCACCGCCACCTTGAGTAGGTATCGTGACGACGCGCAATTCGATTTCTTCATCACCCGCCCGCTTATATTTGATTTTTCCGTCCTGCGGTAATCTTTTTACTGTGATATCGAGGTTAGACATTATTTTAATACGGGAGACAACGGCCGCACGGTAATTATATGGCAATGTCTGATAAAGGGAACATTCTCCATCAATTCGGTAACGTACCTCGACGTTTTTAGTATCGGTATTAGGTTCAATATGAATGTCCGACGCACGACGGCTATAAGCGTCACTTATAATTCTATTGACTATTTGCATAATGACACTGTTCGATTCTGTGATAACTTCTCCATCTTCTTCCACGACCTCTTCATCTTGTTCCAATTTCCCTAGTATTTCATCTATGGATGAATCATCCCGCGATGCTGAGTAAAAACGATCAATATATTTCAAAATATCATCAGATAAAGAAACATCATATTTAACGGATTTTGTTTTTAAGAGGCTTTCAATGGCATCTTTTTTAATAATATTCGTAGGATCATCGACAAGAACACGGATTTTGCCGTCAACTCTTTCCAGTGGAACCCACAGTTCACGCTTTAAATAGGGCTTTTTAAGATTTCTCAGCAGGTCGCCCGGTATAGGCAGTTTATCGTTGAAGGTAATAAATTGGCAATTATAATACTCGGCTAGAGACATGCCAATATCATCTTTCGAAACTCCATATTTATAAATAAGAACATTTTCAATCGACTCTTTTTGCTCGCGCGCTTCTTCTGTGGCTTTATCTATGGACGGTTGGGTTATATGGCCATGTCTGATTAAGTAATCGAATTTTGAAAGGCGGCGCTGTTTGCTGAACTTCTCCTGATTATAAAAAGCAATTCCCAAAACACTGCATATTTCATCTAGGAAGATTTGACGATAGTCGTCAATTTTATCCCCGCCTTTTTTAGTTGTTACTTCCATTACGCCCATGATGTCACGTTCGTACAGAATTGGAATTGCTAAAACTTGACCTGATAATACTCCTGACTTCTTATCCGAGCTATGATCGAACTTCAATTGTTCATTAATACTTTTTAACTCACGTTCATTGTACACATCGGCAATTAGAACCATTTTTTTGTTATTTACTACATAACCGACGATAGATGAGTTATTTACAGGTAAGCGGATTTCTTTAATTGCAGAATCCTCTAAATAGTGCATCGAATAAATTTCTTTTTTGACCTTATCAAATACATAAATTGTTAGAACATGAATGTTAAAAAGATTGCGGATGTCTTCTTTAATTTCAAGAATTATTTCTTTTATGCTTTCAGCACTATTAATGCGGTTGTTTATGTTTTGGATAGACTTGTGAAATTCAAGGTTCTTTAAAAGCTCCTCTACCTGTGGTGCATTGGATATAGTGTCTTTTTGCGGTCCAGTGGCAAAAGAAGTTGGTTTACGCATTTTTAATCTCCCTGGATAAGCTCATCTGTCAATGTATTTTATGTTCGCAATCCTCTTCCCTTGCTGATTTATTAGGGCATCGGGCCTACGGTAGTAATTTAAGAAACTGCTTCAGCAAACGCATCAATAGCAGCTGGAATTCCAAAATTCAACAAAAGTCCCATTTGCGTTTTAGAACTATCTAAAAGTATTCCCCATATGTATTCCCCTAACGGCAATACAACTAGCACTCGGTCTTCCTGTAAATCAAAAGTAGCATATTTTCCAATCTGGGGTAAACCGCCTATTTTTGTGGCATCGTTGATAATGTTAATTGCTTTCACAATAAACGCAGCAAATTTAGGAGTGGAATTAAAACCGGCTATGGCTTGTCCATCAACATTCATGGCAATGGCTGTGGAAAGCAAGCTTTCTCCTAAGTTGCTTTTAAGAACTTCAATGGCCGCATTTAATTTTCCTACATTCATAATTTAACCGCTCGCTATTAGATTTTAGTTTTATCAAATTATTGATTCTTTAACTCTTTTTCCATGCACTCAGCTTTTGCTTCGTACTTTCTGAAGGACCAATGTTTTTATCTTTTGCCTGCGTTTGCGATTCTTTGGCTTTAAGTTCAGTTTCCTGTCTCATTTTTTCTTCCGCTTCATATTTAGCTTTAGCTTCGGCGTCGGCTTTTGCCTTTTTATCCGCTTCTTCTCTGGCTAGCGCTTCCTGTCTCCTTTTTTCTTCCGCTTCATATTTAGCTTTAGCTTCGGCCTCGGCTTTTGCCTTTTTATCCGCTTCTTCTCTGGCTACCGCTTCCTGTCTCATTTTTTCTTCCGTTTCATATTTAGCTTTAGCTTCGGCCTCGGCTTTTGCCTTTTTATCCGCTTCTTCTCTGGCTACCGCTTCCTGTCTCATTTTTTCTTCCGTTTCATATTTAGCTTTAGCTTCGGCCTCAGCTTTTGCCTTTTTAGCCGCTTCTGTTCTGGCTAGCGCTTCCTGTCTCCTTTTTTCTTCCGCTTCATATTTAGTTTTAACTTCGTCCTCGGCTTTTGCCTTTATATCAGCTTCTTCCCTGGCTAGCGCTTCCTGTCTCCTTTTTTCTTCCGCTTCAGTTTTAACCTTGACGGTGACTTTTGCTCTCATTTCCACGTCTCTCCTGGCCAGCGCTTCCTGTTCGGCTCTAGCTTTGGTTGTGGCTTTTGCTCTCATTTCCGCTTCTTCTCTGGCCAACGCTTCCTGTCTCATTTTTTCTTCCGCTTCAGTTTTAACCTTGACGGTGACTTTTGTTCTCATTTCCACGTCTCTCCTGGCCAGTGCTTCCTGTTCGGCTCTAGCTTTGGTTGTGGCTTTTGCTCTCATTTCCGCGTCTTCCCTGGCCAGCGCCTCCTTTTCTGCTATTTTTTCAGCATCTTTTACTTTATGTTGCGCTTCTTCTCGGGCAAATCTTTCAGCCTCGGCCTTGGCCTTGACTTCTAATATAGCTCGCGTTTCAGCTGCTTCTAAAGCTTTCTTTTCTGCGTCTTCAGAAGATTTTTTTCCTGTATCGTCCTTAGCCTTAACTTCTAATTTCATGCGCGCTTCGTCTCGCATTTTTCCCAACTCAGCAACAGAAAGACTGGTGCGTGAACCAAAAGTTGCCATTGATTTAGATTTAGTTGCCATTTCAGCTTTGGATTGATCTTCGAGCTTTGCTTTGCTTTTTTCTTCATCAGAAGCTTTTTTTGCTGCAGTAATTTTAGTTTGCATATCAGTTACAGAACCGCTGATGCGCTCACCAAAAGGTGACGACGAAGCGGATTGTATTTCTGTTTTCTGTATTTGTATTGATACTTGTGTTTTTGATTCTAACGGCGAAGTTTTAATTCCCAGTGCGGCAAAAATATTATCGGCGATCGCATTAATATCCAAAGGCTTTTCTAAATAACGAAAAACACCCATATTGGTGACAATTTCTTCAATTTTAGGAGTACCGTAAGCTGTCATTAAGATAACGGGGATTTTAGGGTAGTTCCGGTTCATATAGGCCAAGAGTTCAAAGCCGTCCATTTTAGGCATACTCAAGTCGGTAATAACTAAATCAATAGGAGATAATTTTAAAATTTTGACAGCTTCGGCTCCATTCGGAGCTGTTCGTAAATTAAAGTATTTTCTATAAGCGCTCAACCCGTCAGCAAGACTTAAAATAAAGCCTTCTTCATCATCGACGATTAGCACTTCCCCTAGACGGGCTTGGCGTCCTTTCAGAAAATCGTCTTTGGGTAAAGAAGATATTTTTTGTTTGAGAACTTCAAAATTGCTTAATCCGTTTGTCATAACACTCTCCAATAATTTTCATTGGTTTATGGATTACCATAACAATGATCAACAAATAACTGATACAGCAATTGCTATGCCAGATTAAACGACTTCGCTGATAGCTTATTTATTTCAATCAATTACAATGCAAAAAATTTCTTGGGAAAAATAATTAGTTCAAAATGAATAGTCCAATATGACCTAGTTCGGATGTGATTAACCACTATGCGTGAGTTGGTAGAGTTTAATTTTTCGCTTTAAAGTAGATAAGGAAATATCCAGGGCTTTCGCTGTTTGTGAATAATTACCGCTGCATTTTTCCAATGCTTGTTCGATACACTTTTTTTCCATAGCTTCCAGCGTAAGTACTTCAGTTTCTTTATTCTCATATTTATTAATGACGGAGGGGGATAAATTATAACCATTTTTGAGCATTTGTGAGGGCTTTAGATAAAGTCCCTGTTGAATAATCAAGGCTCTTTCTATTACATTTTTTAGCTCACGGACATTTCCCGGCCACTCATACGCTATTAATTTGTTAAGTTCAGAATCGGCAAGCCGGATATTGGTATCTCTGGCCATTTTAGCGATAAAATATTCACATAGCTTGGGAATATCTTGCTTTCTTTCTCTTATTGGAGGAATGTGAATGCGTATAACGCTGAGCCGGTAGTAGAGGTCATCACGAAAAAGCTTATTTTTTATTGACTCTTCGAGATCACTATTAGAAATGGCAATAATCCGGACATTAATGGGTTTAAATAATTCCCCACCCACGCGACGAATTCTTTTTTCTTCCAAAATACCCAGCAGTTTCGACTGTAAATGAATAGGCATTGAACCGATCTCATCCAAAACAAGAGTTCCCCCGTCAGCTAATTCAAAAATTCCCCGGCGCAAAGATGTTGCTCCCGTAAATGCGCCTTTTTCTGAGCCGAATAATTCTGCCTCGATAAGGCTTTCCGGAAAAGCGGCGCAATTTGTTGTTAAAAAAAGTTTTTTGGGCAGATTGCTTTTATAATGAATAGCGCGGGCTACAACATTTTTGCCGGTACCGGTTTCTCCCGTAATCAAAACAGGCGCGTCGCTGGCTGCGGCCAAATCGATCATTTTACGAATTTCATCAAAAACTCCTTGACCGGAAATAATATCTATTTCTTCGCTTTCTTTTTTATCATGGTAGTTTTGGATTTGTTCGGTTTTTTCCAATTCTTGCGTGCGAAAAGCCTGTCTTACCGTAAGTTCTAGCTCAGCCATTTCAAAAGGCTTGGAAAGATAATCATGAGCGCCTACTTTTATCGCTTCTACGGCATTGCTGAAACTGGGATAAGCCGTGACAAAAATTATTTTTGTCTGGTCATTTTGTTGCAGTATGGAAGGACAGAGGGCGATCCCTTCTGTATCGGGCAGCTTTTGATCCAAAATTACAACATCAATTTTTGCTTCCGTGCATATTTTCAGCCCTCTTTTGCCGGTATTGGCAGTTAGAACCTCCGTTGATTCATCACTCAGGATGTCCTTTACCGATTCACAAAAGATATCGTTATCATCAATAATAAGGATTTTTCTTTTAGTTTTGTCCATCTTTCTTGCCTTCGGGAATGAAGACGGTTACTTTTGTTCCCACATCTTTAAAACTTTTTATTTCCATGTTGCCCTTCATCAGCGTTACCATTTTCAAAGTAATCATTAAGCCCAGGCCGGTGCCTTGTGGCTTAGTCGTATAAAATGGTTTAAATAGATTAGTTTGTTCTTCCTCGGACATGCCGATGCCATTATCTTCAACGGTGATAGCTATATGCCCCTCTTTTTTTTCAGCTCTAATAAAAATATTCTGATTTTCACAGTTATTTAAAGCATCCGAAGCATTGGTAATCAAATTAAGCATGACTTGGTGTAAAAGACGCGGGTCAGCGCTTATTTTTTTCACCGGGGGTACAATTAATTTACTGATTTTAATTCCTGATTGACTCAAATCGTCGGAAACAAGCGAGATAAAGCGGCTTAAAAACTCTTCAAATATTATGTTTTGAATATTAGGATTTTCAAATATGCTAAAACTTTTTAGCGCCTGTAAAAGAAATTCTACGCGAGAAATTTCAGTCATAGTGCGATCAACGAATTTTTCTATTGCCTTTGTCGAGTAATCATTAAGATTCTTTTTTAGAACACTCAAGGTCATTTTAATGGAGTTAATGGGATTTCCCAACTCGTGCCGAATACCGGAAAAAATGTAGCTAATGTTTTCCATCGAATTTACGGCTTCGGCAATTGATTCCAAACGGCTTCTTTCCGTAATGTCTCTAATGATGACCCAGATAAAGCGGTCGGAGATCATATAGGGCGTGTAACCTAAAAGGCGATTTTTATACCACAAGGTATAAGCTTTACCTATTATTTCGCTAGCTGGAGCCTTTCCATACTCAGATAAAAGCAATGTCAGAAGAGCTCTATATCCCAGATTATCATCATTGTCTTGAAACAGGTCGGAGGCAAATTTATTTTTGAAAACAATTTCCTTCTCTTTTACACCCAGAATAACAATGCCTAAATCTATGGTTTCCATAATATAGGCATAAAGGCAATTGCCAGGACTTTTTTTATTTATTACAGGGCAGTTGCTTTCTATTAAAAAATTATTCATAATAGTTATAAACTCTTTACAATTTATTTAAGTTTATATAACACATTATATCATAGAATAAAAAAACCGCCCGGATAACTTGATTTACCATTGGCGGTATTGCTACTTCTTCGAGCCGTAGCTTTCCGTTCGATTTCTCAATTAGGGACAAGGCTCTATTTGAAGCTTATGTATTTGATATAAATAATTATCGGGAATGTCAAGGACATTTTCATGATAAAATTCAATAAATGCATTGCCTTCTGTACTATAATATTGGTTATATCGGGAGGATTTATTTTGTATGCGCCAAGGTTTTTGCTTTACTCTTCGAAATATGAGAAAGCAGATTCAATCATCATTCTTTTAGGGCCGGATTTTAATGCCCGTAAAAAAGAAGCTTATAGATTAATGGATGAAGGAATGGCCGATTACCTGATTATTCCGGCCTATTACAAAGCCTATCGAATTTCAGAAAAAGGGCAAATGGAGGGCATGCCGCCGAATTTATTTTTGAATAGAAGCGATAAGAAAGATAATAATATTCAAGCCCGCTTTTATGAAGATACACATTGGGAAATTATCGAAGCGCAAAGGATAATGTCTAATTATAAGTTAACTTCTGCAATATTAGTGAGTTCGCCTTATCACATGAGAAGAATCAAATTAATCATCGCAAAAGTATTTGACACGAATAAAGGTAATTTTTATTTTGTTCCTACGCGTTACGAAAGAGCACCAGCGGATTACTGGGATCTGTCATTAGCAGATTGGAAAAAAGTCTCAATCGAATACGGTAAAATATTGTGGTTTATTCTTTACAGTACATGGCCAACATGAATAAATTATGCATTAATTAAAAAAAATCATAAAAAAACTCCATTGCGTATACGCAGTTTTTCATCAACATTTGCTGAAAAGTGTGCTTTGGTCGGACCGTTCATTTAGCAAGCCCCTCCGATGATGTCATGAAACTAAAAACTGTGTAATTCTAAGAAGGCGTTATATGAATGTCAATGCGACTATTGAGATGACTAAATTATAAAACGGCTAATAAAAAAATCAGCCCGCAGTAACAATTTTGGAAAAATCAGCAATTTTATGAAAAAGTAATGATATTTCCGCCAGAAGTGATAAGCGGTTAAACTGTATTTTCCTATCTTTATCCATAACCATAACACTGTCAAAAAAAGAGTCTACCGGCGAGCGTAAGCGGGCAAGTTGCGTTAGTGCGAAATCATAATCGCTTTTTTTAATTCCGGTTTCAACTTGGGTTTTGATTTTTTTAAAAGAAAAGAACAGATTTTTCTCGGCTTTGGAAGCAAAAAGGGCGGTGTTCACTTGAGGATTGCGAAAATCTTTTAAAATATTATCCACGCGTTTGAAGGCAATGGAAATTGGTTCAAATTCGGGATTGGCGCGGAAGGCCTGCAACGCTATGACTTTTTCTAGTGCCAAAACAACATTTGTGGAGTCTGACAGTCAATACAGCCTCTATCGTATCGTAAGCGTATCCCTGCGCGATGAGCTGATTTTGCAGACGTCCCCGGAGGAAATCCAAAACATCTTTTTTGATTTCTGTTGACGATTTTTTTAGTGTACCCTTGAACAAGGTGATACTTTCGCCGACAAGAAAGTCGAGTGTTATTGGATATCGTTTTGTCAAAATAATATTGATTATGCCCAAAGCCTGACGGCGCAGCGCGTAAGGATCAGCCGTGCCGGTGGGAGGCAGGCCGACACCGAAAAAGCCGACAATGGTATCAATCTTATCGGCAATGCCGACAATGGCTCCTTCGTCTGTTTCCGGCAGATTCGCCTCCGGCGACGATAGGCAGATAATGTTCATAAATAGCCTGAGCAACAACCGGGTTTTCTCCTGATAAAAGGGCATATTCGCGTCCCATAATGCCCTGCAGTTCGGAAAATTCACCGACCATCAGCGATTCTAAATCGGCCTTGGCCAGAAGTGCCGTTCGGTCAACATTCTTTTTGATTGCCGGATTTATTTTTTGAGCGATCTTTAGCGCCAGTTTACGGAAACGCATAACTTTTTCATAAGAAGTACCCAGAAGAGTGTGAAAGACAACTTTTTTCAATGATTCGACACGGCGCTCCAAAGGAATTTTACTGTCTTCTTCAAAGAAGAATTGAGCATCAGCGAGCCGGGCCCGAAGGACTTTTTCATTGCCGCGTGCCACAACCTCCATGTCGCGTGCCTTTGTATTGCTTACCGCGATAAAGTAAGGCAAAAGTTTTCCCTCATTATCAATAATAGGGAAGTATTTCTGGTGGGAGATCATTGTGGTGGTAAGCACTTCTTTGGGTATTTTTAAATAATCTTTATCGAAGCTGCCGCGTACGATCACCGGATATTCGACAATAAAAGTCAGAGTGTCGAGCAGGTCATCGGTATAAAATATTTTTCCGCCGACTTCGTCTGCCGCTTTTTGCGCCTGGGTCCAGAATTGATTTTTTTCTTTCCGCCGGATCGGCAATAACATAGTTTTGTCTGGCCTTGGTCAGATAATCATCAAAATTAGAAACAGCAAAAGGAGCCGGGCTCATAAACCTGTGACCGCAGGAAGTATTGCCGCTTTCGATATCTTCAATTTTAAGCGGTACAACATAGCCGCCATATAGGGCCAGAAGCCAGTGAATCGGCCGGGCAAAACGCAAATCATAATTAGCCCAGCGCATGGATTTTCTGAAAGGTATAGCCAGAAGAAAACTGGTCAAGAATTTCGGGTAATAGGCTTGCTGTCGATTGTCCGGCAATTGTTTTACGGGCGCCCAGATATTCACCTTTTTCGGTAACAATTGTTTCCAGTTCGGATATTTCCATTCCCTGTCCCTTGGCAAATCCCAAAGCCGCTTTTGTCGGATTGCCGTTTTCGTCAAAGGCGGCTTTTTTGGCCGGTCCCATTTTTTCTATGGTCTGGTCTTCCTGTCTTTCCCGCGACATCGGCAATATAGAGAACCAGACGGCGCGGTGTGGCCATGCATTTTATGCCGGCAAAGGGAATCCTCTTTTCCGTAAGAGATTTGTGGATGATATCTTCCATATCATCTATGGCTTTGGATAAAAAGCCGGCGGGAATTTCTTCGGTGCCAATTTCAAAAAGCAGTTCCTTACTCATTTTTTCTCCAGATCATTAGTTGTTCTTTAAGAGTGGATACCCCATTTCTTCACGTTGTTTTAAATAAAGTTCGGCGCTGATGCGCGCCAGATTTCTGACCCGGCCGATATAACTGGTTCGTTCGGCAACACTGATTGCGCCGCGGGCATTGAGTAGATTGAATGTATGAGAACATTTTAAACAGTAATCATAGGCCGGCAGTACCAAATTTTTTTCGGCAATGCGCAGAGCTTCCTGTTCGTATGTGTCAAAAAGTTTTCGCAGCATGGGTATATCGGCGATTTCAAAGTTGTAAGTGGAAAATTCCACTTCGCCCTGATGATGTACATCACCGTATTTGACCTTATCTGTCCATTGCAAATCATAGACATTATTGATTCCCTGAATATACATGGCGATGCGTTCGGTTCCATAAGTCAGTTCCGCGCAAACCGGATGCAGGTCAAAGCCGCCGACTTGCTGGAAATAAGTGAATTGGGAGATTTCCATGCCGTCGAGCCACACTTCCCAGCCCAGGCCCCAGGCGCCCAGTGTCGGAGATTCCCAGTCATCCTCGACAAAGCGGATATCATGATCGAGGGGATCAATGCCGAAGCTTTTGAGTGAATCCAGATAAAGTTCCTGAATGTTAACCGGCGATGGTTTCATGATGACCTGATATTGGTAGTAGTGCTGGAGACGGTTGGGATTTTCACCATAGCGGCCGTCGGTCGGACGACGTGAGGGCTGGACATAGGCGACATTCCACGGTTCCGGTCCCAGCGCGCGCAGGCAGGTGGCGGGGTGAAATGTGCCGGCGCCGACTTCCATATCGTAGGGCTGTTGAATTATGCAGCCTTGAGAGTGCCAGTATTTTTCGAGGGCAAAAATTAATTCCTGAAAAGTCACAAATTCCTCCTTGCAGATTTAAACCAAGAATAGGCAGGTATTATCAGCCTTAATCTTTAATTATTACAGCGGCTAACTAACATGTCCAAGGGTATAGTGTCAATATGAAAGGATAAAAGGTAATGATTCTCCCTACCGGTGGCTCGGAAATGAACAGTGGAGCGGTGATCACGCATCATTCATTTCCAGTTCCTTCAAAATATTTCCTAAAAAATATCTTAGCAAAAAAAGTGACCTTGCACAAATAAAGGTCAGGTCTCAGTATGTTGCTTGCAAGTGAAACAAATAATCGACTTCTTCCTGTACTCAAGCATTTGGCAATTTTGGCACACATGCTTCCTTTCAAACAGTAACCCTTGAAGACCTTATAGATAAAAAAGCTCACGTGCTGATTGAAAGATGGCGCCTAGAATACAACACGTTCAGGCCATACAGCTTTTTGAATTACTGTTCTCCAGCACCAGAGGCGTACCTGAATTGAGAAATAAAAAACGGCTGAACTCTAACTTAACATGTGGTACAAGTATCGAGGGAGGGGGCAGATCAACTATGACTGTTAAGCCTAAATCAAAGGTTAAAAATAAATCATCTGTTAAATCAAAATCGGCAGTCAACCCTAACAAAATGGGTCGCTCCAAACAGAGTGATTTTTCTCATTTGTCAGAAGATATTATATCTAATGTCGGAGTGGGAATATATATCGTGTTAAATGGGAAATTTGTCTATGTGAGTCCGTTATTTCAAAAGCTTAGTGGCTATTCGTATACATATTTAGCAGGCACAAATCCCCTCGATTATCTTCATCCCGATGATAGGGAAGTTGTCAGAAAAAGAGCGATCAAGAGTTTGAAGGGTAAAAGCTCAGATGCTTATGAATACAGGTTCACCAGAAAGAACGGCGAGGTAATGTGGGTTTTGGAGATGATTACTTCTATCACCTATAAAGGGAAGCGTGCCGCGCTCGGCAGCTTTATGGATATTACCGAGCGCAAGAAAATGGAAGAAACGATACATCAATCTGGGGAAAGATATCGAACTATTCTTGAAAGCACCCAGGAGGGCTATTTTGAGAATGATCTTGCCGGCAATTTTACCTTCGTCAATGATGCGATGAGCAAAAGTTTCGGATATATCAGAGAGGAATTGATCGGAATGAACAACCGGCAGTATACAGATGAAACAACCTCTAAAAAAATGTACAAAATCTATAATAGAATTTACAAAACTGGGGAGCCGGTTAGAGCGGTTGAGGGGGAATATTTTAAAAAAGACGGGACTAAAGGGTTCAACGAACTTTCGATATCTCTTATAAGGGATTTAGAAGGCAAACCGATTGGGTTCCGGGGTATTGCTCGGGATGTCACCGAGCGTAAGCGAGCTGAAGAAGCTCTACGGCAGTCTGAAGAAAAATATCGCGCTATTATTGAAAATATTGAAAACGGATATTTTGAAATTGATCTTGACGGTAATTTTACCTTTTTCAATGAATCACTATGTGAGATCCATGGTTATCCCAAAGAAGAATTGATGGGCATAAACAACAGGAAGTATGCGGATAAGGAAAATGCAAAGAAAGTGTTTGAAGCTTTTAGTAAAATCTACAAAACAGGGAAAAGCGGCAGTATATTTGATTATGAGATTATAAGGAAAGATGGGACTAAAAGGCAGGTTGAAGTATCTGCGTCGTTAAGAAAAGATTCGTTGGGGAATTCGATAGGATTTAGAGGAATTACTAGCGACGTTACCGAGCGTAAGCAAGAAGAGGAGAAGATACGCCAGTCTGAGGAGAGATATCGGACTATACTCGATGAAATGGAGGACGGCTATTTTGAGGTAGACCTCGCCGGAAATTTTATTTTCGTTAATGATGCAGATTGCTTTCTCTTAGGATACTCCAGAGAAGAACTGCTTGGAGCGAGCTTCAAAGGTCATGTGACTAAAGAGGATATCGAGACCGTGTACAATGCCTTCGGTAAAATATACAGTACCGGTAAGCCCGAAAGGGGCATTTCTTATAGGGGTATTCGTCCAGATGGAACAATGAGATTTGCCGAAATCTCAGGTTTCCCTCTGCAAAACCAAAAAGGAGAAATTATCGGTTTTCGAGGGATTGGACGAGATATAACCGAACGCAAGCAGATGGAAGAGGCACTGAGGGACAGTGAAAAAAGATTTCGCGAGCTCAGTATTGTCGATGAGCTCACTCAGCTCTTCAATTCCCGACATTTTTACTTTCAGCTTAAAATCGAATTAGACCGGTCGAACCGATATGAACAGCCTTTAACCCTCCTTCTGCTTGATCTGGACAATTTCAAGGCATTCAACGACACTTACGGTCATGTTGAGGGAGACCAAGTCTTACGACGACTTGGCCAAATGCTCAAAAGATGCATGCGCAATACGGATTTCGCTTATCGTTATGGCGGCGAAGAATTCACTATTCTCCTGCCCATGACAACAAGCGCGAATGGCACCGTTATAGCGGAAAGAATCAGGGCAGAACTCAAGAAAGAGAATTTTTCCCCTGAGGCAGGTAAAGATGTCCATATGACGGTAAGCATCGGGCTTGCGCAATTTAAATTGCAGGAAGACATGAAGGACTTTGTTCACCGGGTTGACCAACTCATGTATCAGGCGAAGAAGAACGGGAAAGACAGAGTTTGTTTTGAGTCATAACCTCAAGAACAGTTCAAATGGTAATCCTCACTTTTATTCCAAACTAAAATCTGAGGACTTGTAGGTGTAAGCATTATGTGCAGAGCTTCCGCACCTGTTCCATGACTTTCAGTGATTTTACTTCCCGGCCCAGAACATGAGAAATAAAACCAATGAGGATATTGCGGGATTCCATTGCCAAGCTATCGGATAAAGCTATCAGCTTAATTTTGTCAATATCCATGTCCTTGCCTAAAAGCAATGTCCGCACGGTACCCGCGGAAATGGACTGATCGTATCTTTCGGGCTGGGCACAAGCCGCGCATTTGATTCCGCCATCCCGCGGATAAAAGTAATATGAATTGCCGTTAGCAACAGGAGTTTTACATCTGATGCAGTGGTCAAGCGCCGGTTCAAAACCGGCCAATTTCAGCAGGCGCATTTCAAAAAAACGCACGGCGGCAGTAGATGCCTTTTCATCGTCAAGCAATGCTAGAAAGTTTTGTAAAAGTTCGAAGATTTTTTCATTTTTTTTCCCTTCCGGGCTGAAATGATCTGCAAGATCGATAAAATAAGAGGCGATTAGCGTTTTTTCCAAATCTTGCCGTATGGAATTATAGTGGTCAATGATTTCGCAGGATTCAATAAATGCCAGTACATCGCGATTTTTGCGGGAAAAGATTATATTCGTCAGCGAAAAAGGCTCAAAAACATTGACAAACCGCTTTTTACTTCTTTTAGCACCTTTGGCAATTCCCGTAAGCTTACCAAAATCGTTGCTGTAAAAGGTTATAATTAAATCCGATTCCCCGTAGTTGAGGCAACGTAAAACAAATCCGGTGGTTTTAAAGTTTTCTCTGGCATGCATATTTTTTACGACTCCATAAGATGATCATATACTGCCTTGCACTTCATATTTCATCGTTGCTGCGTATATCTCAAATACGCCTCACTCTTCGATATTCGCGCACTTTGTCTCTGGGTCATTTTATGAAGTCGTCTCGTCTTTCTCTGAGTTTTATTTTTCTTCAGCGTCCATCGTACTTAATTTCTCCGCCAACGATGGTAAGAATAGCCCTGCCTTGCATTTTCCGGCCATGAAAGGGAGAGTTCTTGCCGCGGGAGCGAAATGTTTTTACATCAACAGTCCATTTAAGCTGTGGATCAATGACGGTAATGTCGGCATCCACTCCTGCCTGGAGCGTTCCTTTAGGCAGGTTCAGGATGCGTGCCGGATTGGGACTCATTTTGGAAATTAAATCCGGCCACGAAAGCACTTTTTCTTGGACAAGATTTAAACTCAAGGCCAACGAAGTTTCCAAACCGCTGATACCTTTTTCGGCATATTCAAACTCCAGTTCTTTATCTGTCCGTCCGTGGGGAGCATGGTCACAGGCGATCACATCGAGTGTTCCATCAGCAAGGCCTTCTTTAATAGCAGCAACATCCTGGGCGCTTCTTAAAGGTGGGTTGACTTTTAAATTTGTATCATATCCCTGCAGTGATTCATCGGTTAATGTGAAATAGTGGGGGGCGGTTTCCGCCGTTACCTTCAGGCCTCTTTTTTTAGCCTCGCGAATCAGGCGGACTGAACCGGCTGTACTTACATGCGCGATGTGGACGCAAGTTTTGGTGAATTCGGCAATCAAAATATCGCGCGCTACCATTGCTTCTTCCGCTATGCTGGGGATACCGCCGAGCCCCAGAATTGTGGAATAATAGCCTTCATTCATCAAACCGCCGCCGGAGAGATTTATATCTTCACAATGCGAAATAATCGGCAACCCCAGTGAATGGGCGTATTCCATCGCGCGACGCATCAAAGCGGCATCCATTACCGGCTTTCCATCATCGGAAAGAGCAACCACACCCGCATCTTTCAAATCCCAAAATTCCGTCAATTGGGAACCGGAAGAATCCTTGCTGATCGCGCCGATTGGGTAAACGTTGGCTAGATCAGCCTCAGCAGCTTTTCTTCTGATAAATTCGGTAATGGAACGGTTATCATTTATGGGCGATGTATTGGGCATACAGGCAATAGAGGTGAAACCTCCGGCAACGGCTGCCGCAGCTCCTGACGCAACCGTTTCTTTGTATTCAAAACCGGGTTCGCGCAAATGTGTGTGCATATCAATTAATCCCGGCGTAACAATCATTCCGGCCAGTTCAATAATTTTTACTTTTCCCGAATCTTTGGATTTTGCGGATTTTAAAAGATCTGAGCCGATTTTGGCAATCTTTCCATCTTCCAACAAAACATCCATATCGGCATCTATTTTTTGGGCAGGATCGATTATCTTTGCGCCGGTTAACAATATTTTCATTCATTACCTCCGGTCAGCAGGTAAAGCAGAGCCATTCTTACCGCCACGCCTTTATTTACCTGATCGAGAATTACTGAGTAGGATGGATCATCGGCGATGTCTGGTGATATTTCCACGCCGCGATTGATTGGGCCCGGATGCATGACGATAACGTCTTTTTTAGCCAGATTAATGTTGCTGCGGTTCAGGCAGTAATGCTGGGAATATTCGCGCAGGGAAGGGAAAGATGCTTTGCTTTTGCCTTTCCAGTTGAATGCGCAACATCATTACTACATCCGCACCGACAATGGCGTCTTCCAGCTTGTTGTAAACTTTTACGCCCATTTGTTCGATGTCCCGGGGAAGCATGGTCGCCGGGCCGGCCAGAAATACTTGAGCACCCATTTTGGACAAACCGTAAATATTCGATCGGGCGACCCGGCTGTGGGCAATGTCGCCGACGATTGCTACTTTTAATCCGGAGATTTTACCTTTTTTTTCTTTGATGGTCATCATGTCCAAAAGCGCCTGCGTGGGGTGTTCATGCGCGCCATCGCCGGCGTTGATAATGGATTGTTTGACCAGTGATGCCAGTAAGTGCGGAGCTCCGGCAGCGCTGTGGCGAATGACGATTACATCGGGATTCATGGCTTCCAAATTGCGTGCCGTGTCAATGAGAGTTTCTCCTTTGACGACGGAACTTGTCGATGCGGAAATATTGATTGTGTCGGCGCTGAGCCTTTTACCGGCGATTTCAAAGGATGTTCGCGTTCGAGTGCTGGCTTCGAAAAATAAGTTAATGATCGTCTTGCCGCGCAGTGTCGGCACTTTCTTAATTTCGCGGGTGGAAATTTCCAGAAAAGATTCGGCTGTTTCCAGGATGAGATTAATCTCCTCGACTGTAAGATCTTTCATTCCGAGGATATCTTTTTTTTCTAATTTCATAATCAGGTTCTAAAATTTAATGTTTAAGTTCCTTCTTCAATAACTACTTCATCAATCCCGTTTTTTTCCACAAGGTTAACGCTAACGGCTTCCCAAAGGGAAGAGGGCAGATTTTTTCCCACAAAATCAGCTCTGATCGGAAGTTCGCGATGGCCGCGGTCAATTAAAACGGCAAGCTGAATCATTTTTGGCCGGCCAAAGTCGATCAAAGCGTCCATTGCCGCACGAATGGTCCGACCGGTAAAGAGAACGTCGTCAACCAGGACAACTTTTTTATTGTCCAGGGAAAAGGGGATTTTTGTTTTCCCCAGGCGGGGCTTTTTATTGGAGGTGGAAATATCATCGCGGTAAAGAGTTATATCAAGGATACCCAGGGGAATTTTACCAGCTTCAATGCCGGATATTTTTTTTTGCAGCCTTTCAGCCAGATATACTCCGCCGGTTCGAATACCGACAAGAACAAGATTTTCCATTGCCTTTATTTTTTTCCAGAATTTCATAAGCAATACGGGTGAGACATCGGTCGATTCCGTCTTTGTCCATTACTATTTTAATATTTTTATTTTCTGTCATATTGCTTAACCTCAATTAAGGATCAATTTATATTAAGTCGCTTTATGCCGTACGCGGTTTAACAATGCCATCAGCTTGCGTTTAAATTATACATTAAAAAAGCCTTTCCCCTTGCGGAAAAAGGCTTTATAAGCTTGTAGATGATTTTATTTTCATTGCCAGTTCCTTTTTCAATCTCGCCGGATTAAATTAAAAGGGTTAAATTTTTTATTCTTATACAACTAAGAAGCTTATGTGTCAAGCCGGAAAATTATTCAAAATGGCTTTTGTTTAAAAAAAATAAATGATATAAGGAAGAAGCCTGGAGGGGAAAAATATGGCAATAAATCACGAACCTCAGGTTTTTTTATTTTTAAGCCGAATCCTGGGGAAAAAAATTGTTGGGGCTGACGGGTAAAGTACTGGGCCGTGTTTATGATCTTACCGCGGAATTTGTTGAGCCTTATCCCACAGTCACGGGACTGGTTTTTAGCCCGACTCTGAAAAAAAGATTCTGTTATCCTGCCATGGAAATATGTAACAGATCTAGACGAGGAGATATCCGTTGCCATAAATGCAGTCAGTGAATTGTCTGCGTTAGGTTTGCAGCAGGGCGAACTTATGCTAAGAGAAGATCTTTTAGATAAACAGGTTGTTGATACCGACGGCGCGAAAATAAGAAGGGTCAATGATCTCCAGTTTTTAAAAACAAGCCATGGGTTGCATCTTGTCCATGTTGATGTCGGGTTTCGCGGTTTGATTCGCCGTGTGGGGTTGATTAAACCTTTTGATGCAATCTTGCAAAGTCTTTTCGACTATAAATTGCCTAATCAGCTTATTTCGTGGAAATTCGTTCAGCCGTTACATTCACCTGATCTCTTGCGGTTAAATATTACTCAAAACAGGCTCGGTCAGATCCATCCGGCGGATTTGGCGGATATTTTGGAAGACTTGGATATCAGGCAGCGCGGAGCCGTTTTTAAGGCTCTTGATGTGGAAACAGCGGCGGAAACTCTCGAAGAAACCGATCCAAAAATTCAAGTGAGTTTGATTAATGATCTCAATACCGCCGAGGCGTCAGACATTATCGAGGAAATGTCATTATCTGAAGCGGCCGATCTTTTAGGGGATTTGCCCAAGGCAAAAGCTGAAGGTATTTTAAAAGAGATGGAAAAGGATATTGCCGATGATGTCAAAGAACTATTGACTCATCCGGAAAGGGAAGCCGGCGGTATGATGACGACATCTTACTTAAGTTTTCGTCCATCTACCACGGTCAGGGAAGCATTGGAGAAATTTCGTCAGGAAGCAGAAGACATCGATTTGGTTTACTATGTATATGTGACGGACGAAGAAGATCTGCTGCTGGGCGTTATCAGTTTGCGTGATTTGATTTTAGCTGATTCTGATAAAAGGCTCGAAGAAATAATGGATGATCGCGTCATTTCAGTAAAACTTGATGATAAAGATGATACGATTGCCGAGCATTTTGCCAAGTATGCGGTGACCGCTATACCGGTTGTTGATGAGAATGATCGAATGCAGGGGACAATTTTATTCAAAAATCTTTTGGATGTAGTTGCTCCTCATCTGGGGAAATAAATACAACCTTTGATGGTCGGGAAAATGAGCGAAAAGATAGGACATATTGGGAAAGATTTATTCAAAAAAGGTTTCTGGAAGCTGGGACTTTTTTTTGCTTTCATCGGCCCCGGGATTATAACTTCCAATGTTGATAATGATGCCGGCGGTATTACTACCTATTCTCTGGCGGGCGCTCATTACGGTTTAAGCCTGATTTGGATACTTATTCCCGATTACTGTGGCCTTAATCATTATTCAGGAAATGTGCGCCCGCATGGGTGTTGTTTCCGGCAAGGGGCTTTCCGATTTAATCAGAGAACGATTCGGGGCAAAAATAACTTTTTACCTGATGATAATTCTGCTTTTGGCTAATCTGGGCAATACTCTTTGTGAGTTTGCAGGTATTGCCGCCAGTATGGAAATATTCGGTGTCAGTAAATATATTTCTGTGCCGGCGGGAGCTTTTTTTGTCTGGTGGCTGGTGGTGAAGGGAAATTATAAATCGGTAGAAAAAGCCTTTCTGGTTGCCTGCGTCTTTTATCTTTCGTATGTCATTTCGGGATTTCTGGTTAATCCCAACTGGTCGGAAATCAAAACCGCGGCAATAACACCGAATCTGCAATTTGACTCGGGTATGCTAACGATGGCCATAGGTATTATCGGAACAACAATTGCGCCTTGGATGCAATTTTATCTCCAGTCGTCCATTGTGGATAAAGGTTTAAAAGCTGAAAGTTATAAATATGCCCGGATGGATGTAATTTTCGGTTCGATAACCGTCAATGTGGTGGCATTTTTCATTATCATGCTTTGCGCTGTTACTTTATTTCAGAATGGGCTCAAAATTGAAACGGCTAAGGATGCCGCACTGGCACTAGCTCCGCTTGCGGGATCATATGCCTCCTTGCTGTTTGCTTTCGGCTTGCTTAACGCATCGCTTTTTGCCGCATCCATCTTGCCGCTTTCTACGGCTTATACAATTTGTGAGGCCTTTGGCTGGGAAGCAAGTTTAAATACAAAATTTATCGAGGCGCCACAGTTTTACGGCCTTTACTCTCTGATGATTTTTCTGGGCGCGGGCATTATTCTTTTGCCTAATGTGCCTCTGATTGCCATCATGTATTATTCTCAGGTTATTAACGGAATCCTGTTGCCTTTTGTTTTAATTTTCATGCTTCTTTTGATTAATGATAAACGCATCATGGGAAATTTTGTCAACAGCAGGCTGATGAACATTATTTCCTGGGCGACTGTCGTCATTCTCAATGGTCTGTCTGTGGCGATGGTGGTTTCAGCATTTTTCTAATAATAATCGATTCTTAATGCAGTAGACTTCCCAGGCGCTGCCAGCGAAGATTATTATCTTCGCGGTTCCATGACCAATAAATGATAAAAGCTTTTCCTTCAACGTCTTTTATATCAACAAATCCCCAGATAACGGCTGTCCGAGCTTTCATCACGATTATCACCCATGACGAAAAGGGAATCCTGTGGAACAGTCACCGGACCAAAATTATCGCGGGGCTGCATTGCGCCGGATAAATTAAATTATCACTATAAACGCCGTAAGAGTCGGAATATTCTTTATCATTAATAAATATTTTTTTATTCTTGATTTCGATTTTATCTCCGGCTATGCCGATAACCCGTTTGATAAAATCTTTGGAACGATCATTGGGATAAATAAAAACAACGATATCGCCCTTCTCCGGATTAGTGACAGGGATGATCGTTTTTCTTAAATAAGGTATCTTTACGCCGTAAATAAATTTATTGACTAATATCTGATCTCCGACAAGTAATGTCGGCACCATAGAGCGGGAAGGTATTTTAAATGCCTGGATGACAAATGTCCGAATAACAAGAGCGATCAGAATCGCAATAATAATTGCTTCAATGTATTCTTGAACTTTTGATTTTATTTTTTCTTTTTTTGATTTATTATTTTCAACCATATTAACCAAACCTCTATGAATAAATATTGGAAAGAGAAAGAGCGATCATAAATAAGGCAACGAATCCTTTAACTATCTTTCTTCCGACCATGGCAATAATGGCTCGATTGGACGCTCGGTAAAGAGATTTTAATTTCGATTGCCGGGCTACTTCCAACGTCATGATTCCGGCAAATCCTCCAAAAAAAAATCCTGCCCATGCGCCCGGTCCCCAAAAAAACGGCGTAAGAATAAACGCTCCTACAATAGCACTTATTGCCGCGGTCCAAAAAACTTTTTTCGTGGCCACCGGTTGGAGCGCGCCAGTCATAACTAAAAAGAAATCAATTGTTTCAGCAATTATTGAAATAAGAAGCAGAAACAAAATAATTTTCCCGTTGACTCGATCAAAACCGGTGAAAAGTGCATAAAGAAAGACATCTATAAAAATGACCACCGTTCCGAGCAAGTCAAATAAGTGTTAAATAAATGCCCACAAACAAGTATCAAAATAAAAACGGCGAAAGCTAGATGAGGCAAACGAGGACAATTTATTTTTTCCTTTTCACTTTGGAAAGTTGCATATTTTCAAAAAACAGCACAATTGGACAGGAAATGAAAACGGAAGAATAAGTGCCGAAAACGACGCCGACCAATAGTGAAAATGCCAAATCATGTATTACTGGTCCACCCCAGATATACAGAGCAATAACAGTAAGAAACACTGTAAAGGAAGTCAATATTGTTCTGCTCAATGTCTGGTTTATGCTCAAATTGATTGTATCGGCAAGCTTCTGTCTGGGATTTAACTTTACATTTTCTCTAATTCTATCCAGCACAACAATTGTATCATTGATAGAGAAACCAATAATGAAGAATATTGCTGCCAAAATGTTGATGGTAAATTCCATCTTTAGAATGGAAATGGTACCGATAATAATCACAACATCATGAACAAGAGCAATAATACCGCCTAATCCGTAGCGGAATTCAAAACGCCAGGCAATATAGACAAGCATGGCCAGCCAGGAAAGAATTACGGCGAAAATGGCTTTTCTCTGGAAATCCATGCCGACTTTAGAGCCGACAACTTCCACACGTCTGATTTCGTAATCTTTATTGAATGCAGTGGTCAGTGGTGTCTCCAAGTTTTCTGTTAGAAGTTTTTGATCATGAAAGGATTCCGAGGTGCGGATCAAAAACTCGTTGATACCGAACTGTTGGATGATACTGTTTTCTAGGCTGGTTGATTTCAAAGCGGTTCTGATCTGATCGGCGGAAATATCCTTCTGAAATTTAACTTGAATAATGGATCCACCGGCGAAATCGATGCCGAGATTTAAACCGCCATGGATAATAACGGAGGCGATACTGATAATTGTCAAGATAACCGAGAAAATTATCGCGTACTTCATTTTCCCGACAAAATCAATTTTTAGTCCAGGTTTAATAAACTCCATACCATATCTCTCCTAAGTACTAGTAGAATTGTTTAAATACTCAATTTTTTAATATTAAAATTCAAGGTAAAGTAATCGAAAATAATCCTTGTGACGAAAACAGCCGTAAAAAGACTGGCCAGAAGTCCGATGATTAATGTTACCGCAAATCCCTTAATCGGACCGGTGCCGAAGATAATCAGGAAAATAGCTGAAACAATGCCGGTTACATGGGTATCAATAATGGTAATAAAGGCTCTTTTATAACCGGTATCTAGTGACAAGCGAATCGTTTTTCCCGTTCGTAGCTCTTCTCGAATTCGTTCAAAGATAAGTACGTTGGCATCGACAGCCATACCGACAGTGAGCAGTAAACCGGCGATGCCGGGCAAGGTCAGTGTGGCCTTGAAAGCAGCCAATGTACCCAAAACCAGAATGATATTGATAATGAGAGCCAAATCAGCTACAGTTCCCGAAAGCCGGTAATAAAACATCATGAACAAAATAACTAAAAGAGAGCCGATTATTGTGGCCATAATACCTTGTCTGATCGAGTCGCTGCCGAGCGATGGACCTACTGTTCTTTCTTCCAGAATATTCACTGGAGCGGGCAGAGCGCCGGCGCGCAAGAACAATGGCCAGATCACGAGCTTCATCCATGGTGAAATTTCCGGTAATTTGCGCCTGCCCACCGGATATTCTTTCCTGAATGACGGGCGCTGAATGGACTACGCCGTCCAGAACAATAGCCAGACGCCTGCGGACATTTTCAGCGGTGATCCGGTCGAAATCGGAAGCTCCCTGGGAATTAAATTTTATGGAAACATTCGGTTCGCCGAAGCGATCGGAAATTTGCACTTTGGCGGTTTCCAGTGAAGCGCCGGTCAGAAGAGCTTTGTTTTTAAGTAAATATGGCATTGAGCCTCTCTGGCCGGTTGATCTATCCTGACGCAAACCATAAGCAATTATATCTCCTTCCGGAATATTGCCGCTTAAGAGCTTCTTCCAAGGCTGTGTTCGTCATCAACTATTTTGAATTCCAGAAGGGCGGTTTTTCCGATGAGGTTCTTTGCTCTTTCCGGGTCTTTGATTCCCGGCAATTGAATCATAATACGGTTATCGCCTTCGGGGACAATTTCCGGTTCGGCGATGCCGAACTGGTCAACCCTGTTGCGAATTGTTTCGAGACTATGTTCAACGGTCAGCTTTTTTAGATCAACAGCTCTTTTATCATTTATTTTTAAACTGATTATTTGTCCGCCTTCACGCACGTTGGATGAAGCTATTTCCAAATCAGGATAATGGTCATGCAGCAGTTTATCCAGAGTTGTTCTTCCGGAAGAGTCGGTAAGTTCCAGTGAAATCGTTGCGCCTTTTGTCCTTTCCACTTTACGGAAGCGTACTTTGTTTTCCATCATTGATTCTTTGAGATCATTGGCCGTTCTTTCCATCATGGATTCCAAAGCTTTTTCCGTATCAATTTCCAAAACAAGATGCATTCCGCCCTGCAAGATCCAGTCCCAGATGAATTTTTTCCTTGGGTAAATATTCATTCCATGGAGACGGAATCTGCGGAATTAATGTCGGTAATAAAAAATACAGAGCAGCAAGACATACAACAGCTGTTATTGCTATCCTGATTTTTAAAGATTTGAATCATGAATTGCCCCTTTCTAACTTATTCCTTTGGCGTCGGTCGCTCCCGCCTTTTGAATGATGGATGCCACAGCGCTGCGGGAGATTTTAATTCTTACTTTGTCGGCAATTTCCAGAGTGACCACTGCATCGGCCAAACCGGTTATTTTGCCGTGAATTCCGCCGGTGGTCATAACCGTATCGCCGTAGGCAAGGTTATCCAGCAGGGCTTTGAGTTCTTTTTGCTTCTTTTGCTGAGGGCGAATTAGTAAAAAATAGAAAATCACGAAAATTACTCACCATCGTGATGATGAAACCCCAATCACCGAAACCACCGGCTGATCCACCACCCGGGGCACCGCCCATTGCGTATGCTAAAGATGTCAATTTAAGTTCCTCCTTTATTTGTTAAAAATTCATTTTTTAAATTTTAAAAAAGTTCCTTCGCTTAATGCCGCTCTAATTTTCTCCATGAGACGCATATAATAGCGGATATTGTGAATAGTGTTTAATATCATAGCCAGTATTTCACCGGCAACAAAAAGATGCCGCAAATACGCCCGTGAATAATTTTTGCAGGTGTAACAATCGCATGTTTCGTCAAGCGGGTTATTATCTTCCCGCCAGCGGGAATTCTTAATAACAATCTTTTCTGAATTTGTAAACAATAATCCGTGACGGGCTGAACGGGTGGGTATGACGCAATCAAACAGGTCGATTCCGCAGGATACTCCGTAAACAATATCCGCAGGCGTGCCCACGCCCATGAGATAACGCGGTTTATCTTCAGGCAATAGAGGAGTAATTGTATCGGCGATTGCATACATGATTTCTTTAGGTTCACCCACACTCACGCCGCCTAAGGCATAACCGTCAAAACCGATGGAGACGATTTCTTCTACAGCCTGCCTGCGCAGATCCAGGTAAGTGCCCCCCTGCACAATACCGAAAAGAGCCTGATTGATATTTGTTTTGGCCGCGCGGCATAGTTTTGCCCATTTAACCGTTAAAGCGAGTGATTCTTTGGTTTGCGGCAATGTGGCAGGGTAAGGCGTGCAATCATCGAGACACATCATTATATCGGAGTCGAGCGCTTCCTGGATTTCGATTGCTTTTTGCGGACTTAAAAAATGTCTGGAGCCGTCAATGTGGGAACTAAACAATACCCCGTCGGCGGTTATCTTTCTCAAAGCCCCTAAACTGAAGACCTGAAATCCGCCGCTGTCGGTCAGAATCGGATAAGGCCAATGCATGAACTTATGAAGGCCTCCGAGCTTTTTTATAATTTCATGTCCGGGACGCAGGTAAAGATGATAAGTATTGGCTAAAATAATTTCAGCGCCGCAATTTTTTATTTCTTCGGGGAGCATTGATTTGACGGTGCCTTGTGTGCCGACCGGCATAAAAGCCGGAGTATTCACCGTGCCGTGAGGCGTGATCATCTTTCCCCAACGGGCAGACGTGGAAATATCTTTCTTTATCAGGTCGAATTGAAAAGGCATCTGTTTCTATCCTAAATAATCAGCATGCAATCGCCGTAACTGTAAAAATTATAACGTTTTTGCACTGCATGCTGATAGGCTTTTTTAATAAATCCCGTGCCGGCAAAAGCGCAGACAAGTAAAAATAAAGATGATTGCGGCAAATGAAAATTGGTTAAAAGTCCATTAACTCTTTTGAACCTGTAGCCGGGATAAATAAAGAGACTGGTTTCGCCCGATTGCGGCCGGATATATCCGTCTTCATCCGTTGCGCTTTCAATTGTTCTCGTAGAAGTTGTGCCGACTGCAATTACCCTGCGGGCGTTATTAATTATTCGGCTTGCCTCCGGGCTAATTTCATAGTGTTCCGATTCCATAACATGGGTTTCGATTTCGTTTGCCTCGATAGGTAAAAAAGTTCCTAAGCCAACGTGTAAAGTTATGGATGCGATTTGCACACCTTTTGCTTCAAGCGATTGCAGAACATCTGCCGAAAAGTGAAGGCCGGCAGTCGGAGCAGCAACGGAACCGGGATTTTTTGCGTAAATTGTTTGATATCGTTCTAAATCTCCAGCTATTTTGTGCATCATTTTTTTTGCGCTTGATATAAGGCGGCAGGGGAGCGCGTCCAAAGCGGTTTAAATAATTTTCAAAACCATCCAATGCAGAAAATTCAAGCAGCCATTTTTTGTCGGATATTCTGGTTATTATTTTTGCTTCGCAGTTCTCTCCCAGAAGAATTACATCGTTTTTATGCAATCTTTTGGCTGGTTTCAAAAGGACTTCCCATGTTTCGGATTCTTTTTTGTCTTCTTTCTTAACCAAGAGCAATATTTCCACAATAGCACCCGTCTGTTTTTTACCGAAGAGCCGTGCAGGTATTACTTTGGAATCATTAATAACCAAAACATCGCCATGATTTAAAAAATCAGGTAATTGGAAAAAATGACCGTCGGCTATTGTCTCTTTATTTCTGTCCACAAACAGCATGACGCGAACGATCCCTTTGCCGGCATGGCTGCTGGGCTATAAGGTCTTCCGGCAGAAAATATGAAAAATCTTTTAATTCCATGTCTTTTATCTAAACTTTGAAGAAGTTGTGGCAAATAAACAGAATATTTTTCTGCTGTCAATTCCTTCCTTTGGAACCCCCTGTTTCTCGCGGGGGGAATAATGTGTCGTAACTATCGCCCTGCAATGGTTCTCGGGCTCGTTTACGCTGGACGCGGGAGGGAGGTCGCGTCGTTATAGGGAGCCTCCGGCTCCTACCGGACGGGGCTCCACTGAAATTGCGTCAGCTTCTTCCAAAATAAAGCAGGATCAAACCGATAATCATAGCGGAGATGCCCAGAAAACGTAAAGTAGATTCAGGCATTGTTATTATTTTAGCCAAGTAAATTTTTAACTTTTCCGGGAAAATAAAGCAAGGAAGCCCCTCAATGATAAAAATCATGCCCAAAACACAAAGGAAGTCTTTCATTTGTCATTATCCTTAAGTTTTGCTTCGTTCCAAAGAGCATCCATTTCAGTCAAATCCGCTTTTTCCAGAGATGTGCCGCGGGATGAAAGTTGCCCGGTAATGTAAGAAAAGCGACGTAAAAACTTATTTGTTGTTTTAGATAACGCTGTTTCGGCATCGACTTGAACAAAGCGGCTTATATTTACCAGCGTAAATAAAATATCGCCCAGCTCTTCTTCTGTTTTGTTCCGGTCGCCTTTTTTCACGGCCAAGTCAAATTCTTTTAACTCTTCTTTAAGTTTCTGCAGCACTTCCTTGATCTTGGACCAGTCAAAGCCATAAGTAGCGGCTATAGCGGTAATTTTTTGCGCCCGTTTTAAGGCTGGTAGTGAACGCGGCACATTGGCGAATATATCCTGCTGACTATTTTTATTCTCGCGTTCTTTCTTTTTGATTTGCTGCCAATTTTTCTTGACTTCCCGCACTGAATTTACTTTTTTATCGCCAAAAACATGGGGATGCCGCCGGATCATTTTTTTTCTAATTTCTTCCAGAATGTCGCCTAGAGAAAATAAACCGGCATCTTCGCTGATTTCGGCCAAGAATAATATTTGGAACAGCAAGTCACCCAGTTCTTCCTTCAGGGCTTGAGGGTTTTTTCCTTCAAGAGAATCGAATACTTCATAAGCTTCTTCCAGAATATACTTGCCTATATCTTCTTTCTTTTGTTTTCTGTCCCAAGGGCAGCCGTCCGGTGAACGCAGCTTTTTTATAAGCGTTAATTAATTCTTTTATAGCGTTGTCATCCTTTTCCAATTAGCCGGACATCCTAATAAAAAATTAAATCATTTTTTAGCTCAAAGTACATGGACTTAATAATAAGCGTAGCATATAAAAGAAGCGCCGACAACAGATGGCCATGTTTTTAATAACAATTATTTCAAAGTGGGGATGGTATTATTTTACATCAACAATTATTAAATTTGTCCTTGACAAGGCAAAAAAAAGGCGTATTCTCTCCCTCAAAAGTTGGGGTATAAAAACCCAAAGATTGCGAAATTAACTGAAAGGAGGACAGACGTTAATGAAGAAGGTATTTGCCATTATTATTTCAGTGCTTTTCGTTGCTTCTTTTGCAGTAGTAGGCTGTAAAAAAGAAGAGCCGAAACCGGCAGAGGCTCCCAAAGTTGAAGCGCCCGCTGCTCAACCAGCGCCCGCAGCTACTGCTGTACCGGCACCTGCACCTGCAAAGAAATAATTATTTCTAATTCATAAGCAGGACAAATCAACCGGACATTCACTTAATGTGAGTGTCCGGTTTTTTTGTCAAACGTAGCTTATTTAAAAAAAATGTGTTATATTATTAAATATAATGATGATTGTATTACAGACTTTTCGATATCATAATTATAAACATGTTGTATAATTGTTAAATGACAATAATTGTCGGAGGTGCTCTATGTCGGAAAGAAATGGTCATTTCTTCAAAGGTTTATTTATTGGCGGGTTAATCGGGGCCGTTATCGGTATTTTGTACGCGCCTAAAAGCGGCAAGGAAACTCGAGAAAATCTTGCCCGCCAAGCGGATGAAATTATAGCCAAGGCTAAAGAAGGCTTTGAAGAAAACAAAGAAGCTAATGAAGAAGAACTCAAAAGACTTGAAAATATGGAATCATCAGTAAGAGACAAGGCGTCAGAAGTAGAGAACAAAATAAGTGAATTTACTCATCAAAGTGCCAAGGCCGTTCAGGACAGTAAAAAAAGATTGAAGAAGGCAATTTACGCGGGAGTTGAGGCCTATCGCGAGAAGAAGAAAAAGAAATTGTTTTAACTATCGAGGATAAGTCCATGGATCTGGAAATATATTTGTTAATTTTAGGCATTGCCTTCTTTCTGCTGATAATTTTTTGCATTCCCATTCTTTTACAAATATGGCTCACCACGAAGAATATTACGCTAACTTTGGAAACTCTTAATCGAAGTTTACCTATAATATTGAAAAATCTGGAAGAGATTACGACAAACATCAATAATTCTACCACTGCTGTGAATCGGGAAATTCAAACCATTTCCGATACAGTAAGACGATTCCATTCAGCTATATATGGTATTTTTGGTGATATCCAAAGCCTCGTTCCGAAAGCTGTGAATTTACCCTTATTCCGAATAATTAAAAATGCTACGGCGATTATAAAAGGTGTGCGCGTTTTTCTGAACGTATTTCTGAATAAAAGATGAGTCTGCGTGAAGAAGAAATGAAATGGCAAAAGTAACATTTTCCAACAAATGGGGCCGCGTAAAAGTTCAAAAAAAAGTAAATTCCCGCTGGAGATAAGACTAAATCACTGCAAGATTCAGTGCGGGATATTAAAAAAAATCAAAGACCTCTTGCAGGCGAGGACTACCGCGAAAAATCACTAAATATTCATGGGCTTGTATGCGCCCGTTGCGGCCGTGAATTTGATGAATCCAGACGGCATCTTTTAACAGTCCACCATAAAGACGGTAATCATCACAATAATCCCGCTGATGGCAGCAATTGGGAAAATCTTTGTGTTTATTGTCATGAAGATGTCCATAGCCGCGGAGTATTGGCGGACTATTTAGAAGGCGAATCATCCGGTCGGGAATTCGGCGTCGTTTATGAAGATTTATCGGCTGCGGGCAGCTCCGGCTTATTCGCTGAAAAGTTAAAAAAAGCGTTGCAGAAAAATAAATAACGAGAGTGCTTTTAATTTAAAATTACGTTTAAGTTGCCTTTTTCTTTAACCAGCTTATCGCCCACGGAAGTTCCGCAAAAAACACAATTATAATCGTATTTCTCTCCTTCCGGCAGGATTAGCAAAAGCCTTTTTCTTACGGGAACAGCCTTTTTGCATTGAGGGCAGAATAACTCTGTGGCATCAAAGTCTTTATATGATTGTTGCATTATCAATCATCACTATCCGGAATTTTCTCCCAGTTTTTAAGCCAGACTTCTGCTTCACTGTCGCTGGGAGCGCGGTAGTCACCGCGCGGTGAAAGAGATCCGCCGGAACCTACTTTGGGTCCGTTGGGAACGCAGGAGCGTTTATACTGCGAAGTTTTAAAAAATCTATATAAATAAACGTAAAGCCATTTTTTTATTTCTTTTAAGGTATAAGCGTTTCTCTTTTCAGCGGGAATATCCGGCCAGAGCCCTTTTGTTCTTATCCTTCCAGGCGCAATAGGCCAGAAATGCCACTTTTGTGGGTAAATAGCCAAAACGGGTTATGTAGAAGTTATTAAAATCCTGCAGTTCATAGGGACCGATAACATCTTCGGTTTTCTGGCAGGGTTGACTATTGATTTCTCCGGGAATAAGTTCGGGCGATATTTCTGTTTCCAGTACATCAATGAGAATTTTGGATACCTCTGGCGAAAATTGATTCGTGTGCGCAACCCAGCGGATCAAATGCTGAATTAGTGTTTTGGGAACACTGGCATTGACATTATAATGCGACATGTGGTCGCCGATGCCGTAAGTGCTCCAGCCTAAGGCCAGTTCGCTTAAGTCTCCTGTGCCCACAACCAGCGCGTTTTTCGCGTTAGCCAGGCGAAAGAGGTGCGCGGTACGCTGACCGGCTTGGACATTTTCGAAAGTAATATCGTAAACTTTTTTACCGCGCGCAAAAGGATGCTTGATATCTTTGAGCATCTGCAGGCAGGCGGGCTTGATATCGATTTCATTTGCTTCCACACCCAGTGCTTTCATCAGTTTAAGCGCATTGTTATAGGTTTTTGAAGTTGTCCCAAAACCGGGCATGGTGTAGGCTTTAACATTCGAACGCGGCAAGCCCAAAAGATCCATTGTTTTGGCGGCGACAATAAGAGCGTGGGTGGAATCAAGGCCGCCGGAAACGCCGATAACCAATATTGACAATACCCGAAGCTTTTAATCGTTTAGCCAATCCCTGAACTTGAATATTATAAGCTTCATAGCAGCGCTGATCGCGCTGGGAAGGATCGGCGGGAATGTAGGGAAAGCGCGAATATTCTCTGTTTAAAAGAAGTTTTCCTTGGAAAGCGTCAACATTGAATTCTATCCTGACGAAAAGATAAAAGCGTTTGTTTGTGGGTGGCAGAGTTCTGGCCGAAAGAACTTAGGCGCATCCGGTCTTGCGCCAGACGATCCAAGATCTATATCGCTGTATATTATTTGTGCCTGTTGGCAAAAAGCGGGCGGATTCGGCAAGCAGATTGCCGTTTTCATAAATCATGGCATGTCCGTCCCAGGCAAGGTCGGTTGTCGATTCACCGGTGCCGGCGGCGGCGTAAAGATAAGCGGCAACACAAGCGCGCCGATTGGTTGGCGGCCAGTTGGTGGCGGTACTCGGATTTGCCGATGGTAATATTGGAAGCGGATAAATTGCCAATAACAGTAGCTCCGGCCATGGCCGCAAAGCTTGATGGCGGAATGGGAACCCATAAATCTTCGCAAATTTCGAGGAAAAAATTGAAATTTTTAATATTGGCAACTTTAAAAATTATATCGGCGCCGAAAGGAATATCTTTTTGTCCGGCTAATTCTATTTTGGAAGAAAGCGCGGCTGCGGCCGGAGTAAATTGTCTTGCCTTCGTAAAATTCACGATAATTGGGAAGGTATGATTTGACAGCGACGCCCAGTATTTGTACCACGGTAAAATACAACAGCACAGTTAAAAAGCCGGCAATCAACCTGCAAGCGGAGCGCCTACAGCCATAATCATATTAATTTTTTCGGAAGCTTTTTCAATTGCTGAAAGCGCTTCCTTCACACCGAGTAAAAGCGCATCCTGATGGAACAAATCTTCATTAGAATAAGCGGATAAGCCCAATTCCGGGAAAATGGCCAGAATTGCTTTTTGGGAAGCTGCCTCTCGGGCAAGTTCAATAGTTTTTTGAGTGTTAAAAAAAGTATCGGCAACTTTAAGTTCGGGAATGCAAACAGCCGCGCGGATAAAACCATGATTATACAGATTAAAAAACTGATTAGGTTTTTTTGGAGGCATGAGTTTATCCTTTCTCTACATAGGCGTAAGCGCTGTGGTTATGAATGCTTTCAAAATTTTCGGCTTCAATGCTATACCAGATAAAATTATCATCTTTATTTAGTTTTACCGCCACACTGCGGACGACATCTTCCACGAATTTTGGATTTTCGTAAGCCTTTTCCGTGACATATTTTTCATCCACGCGCTTTAAAAGAGAGTATACCTCACCGCTGGCCGAATCTTCCACTATTTTTATCATATCTTCAATCCAGAAAAATTTCTTAAAGCGTACCTTTACCGTAACGATGCTGCGCTGATTATGCGCGCCGAATTGGCTAATTTCCCTGGAACAGGGGCAGACGGTGGTTACCGGCACAACGACTCCCACCAGAAAATCAGTTTGGTCAGCGTTGTTTTCGCCGGAAAAAAGACAGCGGTATTCCATGAGGCTTTTGGCTTTGGAAACAGGGGCTGTTTTTTCCAGAAAATAGGGGAATTCAATTTCCATATGGGCGGAATGGGCATGCAGTTTTTGCCGTGTTTTTTCCAGAATGGTTTGGAAAGTTTTAATGCTGATTTGGCCTTTGAATTCATTGAGCACTTCCACAAAACGGCTCATGTGTGTGCCCTTGAAATGGTGCGGCAGATTGACATACATATTTATTGTGGCGTTTACCGGCTGGGTGCCGCGGGCGCGATCAAGGACAATAATCGGATATTTAATATTTTTTACGCCGACTTTTTTAATGTCAATATTGCGGAAATCTTTTTGGTTTTGAATGTCAATCATTTTAAACTTCATTCACTTTATGTAATCATAGTTAATAATAAGCTCGTCAAAAAGTCAAAAGTCAGCCCTTTTGTCATTCCGGCGAAAGCCGGAATCCAGTATAAACTGTTGGGTAATAGGAAGGGTAACGACTGGCAAATAATAAATATTAAGCGTATTGCTGTAGAGCCATAAGTTGTTTAAGTTCGACCGGTATGTAAGTTACTGCCGCGTTTTCGGATTCCCAAACTTTAACCCGATGACTTTAACCGAAGCCTTTTTTGCCTCTGCTTCCATTTTTTCGCTAATATATTTGGCGATATTTTCCGCTGAAGGATTTATACCGGCAAAGGAAGAGATGGTATTGAGATATTTATGGTCAATATCTTCAAGAATTTCGGCAAGCCATTTTTTTACGACGCGAAAGTCAATTAACAGGCCTGATTGAGTTTAAATCAGAAGCCGCCACAGTCAGCTTCCACTTTAAAATTATGGCCGTGTAATTCTTCACATTTACCGCCGATTTCCGCAAGAACATGCGCGGCGGAAAATGATTTAATTATTGTAACTTCATACATTTTAATATTTCCTCAATAGTTATATCTATAATTACTACCACATTTTAATGTAAGGAGAAATAATAAAAATCTAGGGGAGAGATGAAGTTAGGTAAAACAATAACTAGGCCCGATAGAGAACGTATTAGGATATTGTAAAGAGCCTTGTTGGTAGCTGTCCTTACTTTGGGTGCAGGACTTGCCCTTAGGTTTAATACCATTTATTTACTGTAAAATAGAGTTTCCGCAGTAATAATCTACATTATTTTGGTGAAAATCACCAGTTTTCGAGCCTGTTTGATTATGAACTATACTTTCATGAAGATATTGGAGGAAATATTTATTCTTGAATTTAAACGCTAATTTCAGGTATTATTATTGAGAGGCGTCGTTTTTATAGCATTTGGCATATCAATTGCAAAGAAGTAAGGCGAAAGGTTAGATAAGTAAAAATAATTGAGGAGGTGAGGGCAAAAGATACCGGTAGAAAAATTTGATCAAATAGTGTAATTATAAAAATTAACAAATAAAAACAAAAAGCAAAAATTAAAATGCTATTATAAAAGGAGGAACATTATGTTAAAGATTTTCCGTAAAAAAGGACAAAAGGGTTTTACGTTGATTGAATTGATGATCGTTATCGCGATTATCGGTATTTTGGCTGCCATCGCCATCCCGCAGTTTGTAGCTTACAGAGTCAGAAAGGATACAACACGCAAGCCAAGGCGAGAATTGAAAAGTTACTACACTGCCTGCCAGGCTTATGTTGCCGATGTCCCGGCTATAGCGGCTCGTGTACCGTAGCCCTATGTAGCAGACGCGTTTTTAAAAATCACCCGATGTAACTTTGATATTGCTGGCGATCAGACTTGCGTGGGTACTAACGCATTTCATACTTCCGGTACTTCAACCTACACCATTGGTGCGAGTGGCAACATTACACCGTAGTAAAATTAAAAAGATGTCTAGCAATATAAAAAGGCTGGGGTACTTTCCCCGGCCTTTTTATTGATTTAAGGACAAGATGTTCTCTGAGTATAAGGGAATTAATAAATCTTGTGCGTTGTTACTAAGGAAACCCGACTGTATTTATTTTCAGATATTATTGACAAACAACAACAGTTTCTCTATATTTTCTCCAGTTAATAAGAGGCAATGTCAAACCGCATGCCGCGAGAATTTGTGACAAAGACTTGTGCACATACTAACCGTCGGTTATTTAGTAAATTTGACGATGTTCAATTATATGAGTGCACTGAATGCTCCCTTATTTTTCGTGAACCAACCGATTTAGACCGCAGCCCTGAGCTGCTCTATGCTGATTTCTATAAAAATGAAATGACCAGCCGCTTTCGTTCGTTGGTTGAGTATGTAGTGAGGTTATTACGTTTTTACCGTGCGCTGAAAATATTCACTATCGCACCACGTGCAAAGACCATCCTCGATATCGGCAGTGGTCGTGGTTTTACACTTTACTGTCTGCGTAAATTCTTCAGATACCGCCGTACTGCCGGCACACAAATATCTCGCCCTGCCCTGGAATTCTCACGCGACACCCTTGGCCTGGAGATATACGGCGAGGACTTACTTAAACGATCATGGGAAAACGATAGCTTTGAAGTTGTTACTATGTGGCATGTCCTGGAACATGTTGTTTCACCGGAGCAATACATTGCCAAAATCTATGATATACTCATATCAGATGGTCTATTGATTATTGAAGTTCCTAATCTGTCTTCATGGACACGCAAGCTAACGGGTAAATATTGGCTTGGACTGGACCTGAAATATCACCTGAGTTTTTTTTCACCTGCATCCTTGATTACAATGCTTAAACGCCATGGCTTTATCGCAACGCTTGTACACACGTTCTCGCTGGAGTATTCCACCTTCCTCTCTGCTCAAAGCATAATCAGCCGCTTTACAAAAACGAATCAACTGTTATTTCAGTGGCTTCAAGGTAAAAAATTCTCTCTAGGGAAGCTGGTCGCTCACGGTGTGCTAACGGCAATCATTATCCCCGTGTGTCTGCTAATCAATCTGGCCCTTTTTTTTACAAAAAAAGGAGAGGTCCTGTGTATTGTGGCAAAAAAAATGCCCAAGGATCATGCATTTTCTACGTCATCTATATCCAATGATGCGTCTCCCGGGGCAGCCGCTAAACCTTGTGAACTTACTGCGGATCAGTAAAGGGCAATGCTTTTGCCCTGATCTTTTAATGGCGAAGAAATTATTTTTGTGTAGGAAATTATGAACATTGAAGCTGTCAAAAGTATGATAACAGCCAAAATTAATAAACGCCTTCAGATGGTTTTTATCTGTTTTTTCTTAAGCATCTGTATCTTGCTTGTTTACGGACAGGTGACAAGTCATGATTTTATAAATATTGATGATAGTTTATATGTTACGCAAAATCCTCATATTCAAAATGGTTTTACGCTAAACAATTTTTTTTGGGCTTTCACCACAACCAATGCCGCGAATTGGCATCCACTAACGTGGTTATCTTTCATGGGAGACTATGAAATTTATGGATTGCGCGCCGGTGGTTATCATTTCACTAATCTTTTATTTCATATTATTAACACTTTATTATTGTTATTTGTATTAAACAAACTGACAGGAGCTTTTTACCGGAGTGTTTTTGTGGCTGCCTTGTTTGCCCTGCACCCTTTGCACGTAGAATCGGTTGCCTGGGTAGCGGCGCGGAAAGATGTTTTAAGCACCTTCTTCTGGTTATTAACAATATGGGCTTATAGTCGTTATGTTACGCGGCCGGAAGCAAAAAGATATTTTTTGGTCTTTACGTTTTTTGCCCTTGGATTAATGGCCAAGCCAATGGTTGTTACGTTGCCGTTTGTGTTGCTCCTTCTTGATTACTGGCCACTGAATCGTTTTGGCAATAATCGGACGATAAATAATCATAAAGAATTTCAACCATGCGGCGATTTTATTGCCCATACAAAAGCACCTGCAATCCGTAAGGCAGGGGGCACTGCAATATATGATAAAATTAGTCTACCTAATGCCGTAATGGATTTATGGCAGAACATGAAGCAAAAAACGATTGCATTTCTCATCCTTGAAAAGATTCCACTGTTTATTTTAACAATATTTTCTTGTGTTATTACATACATAGCCCAAAAACATGCGGGGGCGGTGGCAGCGGCAGATGCCTTTCCTCTGGATGTCCGTATGATCAATGCTATCGTTTCCTACGGGGGATATATCGGCAGAACACTCTGGCCAAATGATCTATCCGTTTTTTATCCTCATCCGGGAATTTGGCCTTTGGGTAAAGTTCTTTTATCCGGTTTTTTTCTAATTATCAGTAGTCTGTTGATTCTTTTTTCGGCCAGACGCTATCCTTATTTGGCCACCGGCTGGCTATGGTACCTCGGCACCCTGGTGCCGGTGATTGGCCTTGTACAGGTCGGTGACCAAGCCATGGCCGACAGATATACTTATATGCCACTTATCGGTCTATTTATTATGATGGCATGGGGCGTTCCCGATATCATTAGGCGGTTGCCGTACAGGAGAGTTATTCTCGGTTTTATTTCCTTCTTAATCATTATCGCGTTATCTATTCTCAGCTGGCAAAGGTGTCAACTTTGGGGAGATAAAGTGGCTCTGTGGGACGATGCCCTTAAGAACTATAAATTTGCTTTTGCATATAACATCAGAGGTTTGGGATATGCCGATAAGGGCCAATATCGACGGGCTATTGAGGACTTCAATGCTGCATTAGCGATTAAACCGGAGTACGCGGAAGCAATTATTAATAGGGCTAATGTTTATGGCGCAATCGGGCAGTATGAGCAGGCTTTACGTGATTTTAATTATGCTCTAAGACTCAAGCCGCATTTTGCCGATAATTATTACAATCGGGGTATACTTTATTTAAAAATGAACCGTCTTGACTTGGCCATTGATGATTTTACGATGGCGATTAGGATTGAGCCAGATATGGCAGATGCCTTTAATAACAGGGGTGTTGCTCTCCGTTTAAAAATGCAATATGAAAAGGCATTTGCCGATTTCAATCAGGCGTTAAGAATAAATCAAAATCATACCCAAGCATATTACAATCGAGGAGTTATTTATAATATTCACAAACAATATGATCTTGCCATTGAAGACTTTATCAAGGCTTTGAAAATAACACCTGATTATGCCGCTGCCTATTTCAATATGGGACTTGCATTTTCCGCTCAGGGAAAATTTGCTGAGGCAATCAACAGTTATGAAAATACTTTACGTATTCAGCCTAATAATATTGATGCTCTCAAAAACCAAGGGATAATACTGAAGAAAATGAAAAGACTTGCGGAAGCCAATGATCAATTTAAAAGAATTCTGCAGGTAAAACCAAACGATAAGGAAGCATTGCACAACATTAAAGCTATTGAAAGATTGCAGAAAAAAGGCAGCAGGAGCTAATGGTTTGAATTTGTATAGTCATTGTTCAAAACGGCGAACAATAATTATCAAGGAGAATATGACTAAATGAATATATTGTTTGATAATAAATATAAATATTTAGCAGCATTAACTCTTATTGCTGTTATTGCACTTCTTGTTTTTATAGAAATTGTTTTAGCTCTTACACCTCCCATTGCTAGGGATGTATTAATACATCATTTGGCGATACCAAAACTGTGGCTTAGGCATGGCGGATTTTATGATATTTCCTGGGCAGAGTTTTCCTACTACCCCATGAATGTCGATCTGCTTTATTTGATTCCCCTCTATTTTGGTAACGACATTATTCCTAATTTTATTCATATGAGCTTTGGTATTGGCACAGCATGCCTGATTTACTTCTATCTCCAAAATAAATTAGGTCGGCTTGCCGGTTTGTTAGGTGCGCTAATCTTCATCAGTACGCCGATAATTGTGCGCATGTCCACAACCGCCTATGTTGATCTGGGACTGGTGTTTTTTACGACGACCAGTGTTCTGGCCTTTATTCGTTGGCGTGATGGAAAATATAAAGAATATAGATGGTTATTTATTTCATCAATTGCTATGGGTTTTGCCCTGGGAACAAAATATAATGCTTTAATCGTCTGGTTTTTTCTTTCATTAGCAATTGTATTTGTTTACTCCAGAGATACAGGCAGTCAGTGGAAGGCAATCAAGTACGGCGCATTCTTTTTCATCATTTCTCTGATCATATTTTCTCCGTGGCTGATCAAAAATATGATTCTAACCGGTAATCCTTTGTATCCTTTGCTGAAGAATGTCTTCAATAGCAATATGGCCAATAATAGCGGTACCTATTCAATGGTATCCGGCGATTCTTATATGGGCATGTTTAAAATGCGGGAGCTGTTGTATGGTGAAAACATCTGGGAAATATTGTTAATTCCAATTCGGTTTTTTTTCCAGGGTCAGGATAATTCCATACGTTATTTTGACGGTGTTTTAAATCCAATATTGATTCTTGCAGTTCCTTTTGCCTTTATAAACAGAAAAGCAAATGCCGATAAAATGATATTTCTATTTTTCTCATTATTCTTAATTCTTGCAGCTTTTTTTCTTGATCAGTTGAGGATCCGTTACTTCCTCTCAGTTGTTCCCTTTCTTGTAATTCTGACGGTGATAGGCCTGGTAAATATCTTTACCTGGTTAGCCGATAGAGCTAGGCTATTCAAAGAATTATACATATGTGGCTTGTTAATTATATTTATGCTTTTGGCGGCGAAGAATATCATCTATGTGAATGATTATTTTCAGAGCATTCAACCGGTGAGTTATATTTTAAACAAAGAATCGAAGGACGAGTTCATTACGCGTCATGACCGCAGTTACCCGGCTATTAGTTACATTAACAAGCATACACCGGAAAATTCCAGAATCAGACTGATACTCTTAGCAGGACGAGGTTATTATCTGGAAAGGATTTATGAGGAAGATCCTTCTTCCGGAATAGATATTATTCGTGCTTTAGTTAATGCCTCCGGAGATGACAAATCATTTCAGAGATATCTCAATTTTCTTGCTTGCACCCATTTACTTATACGCGATGAATTGTTCCGGCAGTTTCTGAAGGATAATTATTCGCCTGAAATAGTCAACCAATTATCGCACCGGATGGCAAAAGTATCGGATATTATTTTTAGTGCCAACGGATATTCAGTATTTAGATTGAGGAGTGATTATTCATTTCGATAATTTCACTACTTGGTCAAGCAGCATTCTTTTGAAGCTATATTTCACCTCTTGATTTTAAAAATACAATGGTCGAGAAAAAAGCATTGCTTAATTCAATATCCCTTATTTCAGGGAAATATTAGATGGTTTAGGATAAGGTTAGAATCAAAGCCTGAATATTCATTACTTTTTTTGTTTCTTTATTTTTTCAATTCGTTTTTTTCCAAGGCTACCGATAATTCGTGAATTTGCCGGTTCATTGCATATATACGCACGTCGGCCAAAATAACTTTAGAGAGCGTTGCGGTTCAATACCCTAGAGACCGTTTAGTTCCAAGAAATATCAATATTTCTTTTAATATCATGTAAAAGCATAAGGTAGATCTGCAAATTTAGCGGTTTTTCCAAAAAAATATTTTTTTCTCTTGACTTTAATATCTTATTGTTTTACAAAGCAACATGACTGCTGGTCACATATTGACCGCAGTTTAAGTAAAGCGGTATTTACGACAGGAAGAAGGTTGGTTTGGGGCTCTTAGAGCGTAGAGGAAAAGAGAAAGATGGCCGCAGAAAATTAATTCTCAAATCAGCACGTTCACTGTTCTTAGAAAAAGGATTTAATAACGTTACTGTCGATGAGATAGCTAAATTCTCCGAGTTGGGCAAAGGTTCTATTTATCTTTATTTTAACAGCAAAGAAGAAATTTATGCCCAGGTCTTGCTAAACGATATCGAGAAGTTTAATCAGTACACGTCTGGTCTTTTTAATGAGAAAAAATCAGCGGCTGATTTGTTAGTTGAATTTTCCTATACCTACACCGATTTTTTTCTGAACGACAGTGAACTATTTAGGATCCTCATGATTTACATGCTACAACCCGAGCGAATGAATCTTTCCGAGGAGCTTAATCCTCAAATTATCAGAGCCAATGCCAAGTCGATTGATGTGTTTGGTAAAATACTGGAATTGGGTTCGGAATCAAAAGAATTACCTGCAAACATCAATTCCAAGCAAAATCAGTATGCTATCTGGGGGTTACTCAATGGCATTATCTCGCTGTATCTTTTTTCGGGTTTGGAAGTAAGACGAAAGGAAAAAATTCACACCACAATTAAATCAGCATTGGAGGTATTCATTAAAGGCTTAAAACAAGCATGATGGATATTTTTTCAAATATGATATTTTTTAAAATAAAAATGAAAGGTGGTTCTTATGAGTAATTTACTGGTGAACACAAGGGATCAAGAGTTCGTTCTTTTCGAACAGTTGGGTATCGAAAAATTGTTTGAATCAGAAGCTTTTAAAGACTTTTCCAAAGACGATCTTTTGATGGTACTCAAAGAGGCCGAAAAAATGGCCGTAAACGTCATTGCACCGACGCTCGCTGAAGGCGACAAAGAGGGGTGCACAATCAAAAATGGGAAGGTAACAGTTCCAAAATGTTTCCATGAACCATGGAAGAAATACACCGAAGCTGGATGGCTTGCCGCCTCGGAGTCGCCTGATGTAGGAGGGCAAGGCCTGCCACGCTCCATTGGTTTTGCCGTAACAGAACTTATGGGCGCCGCCAACTATGCTTTCTGTATGTATCCGGGACTTACCCACGGCGCCGCTGGTCTCATCCACACCTATGGGACGGAGGAACAGAAGAATAAATACATGCACAAAATGTATGCCGGCGAGTGGGCCGGAACTATGTGTCTTACCGAGCCGGGAGCAGGTAGTGACGTTGGCGCCACGAAGACGACAGCGAAGCGTCTTCCCGACGGGAAATTCCTTATCACAGGTACTAAGTGCTTTATATCTTCGGGAGACCATAATCTTACCGAAAATATTATCCACCCGGTCCTTGCCCGCATTGAAGGTGATCCTCCGGGAACAAAAGGTATTTCCATTTTCGTAGTCCCCAAGATCCGGGTTAAAGATGACGGATCTTTGGGCGAACCCAATGATGTCAACACAGGCGGTATAGAGCATAAGATGGGCATCAAAGGATCGGCTACAGCAACACTGAACTTTGGAGAAGATGGGAAATGCATTGGAGAGTTGTTGGGCAACGAAAGGGAAGGCATGCGCATCATGTTCCAGATGATGAATGAGGCCAGACTGGGAACGGGTATGCAAGGATTATCCGGCGCTTCAGCTGCTTATGAGCATGCCGTTCAGTACGCCAAGGAGCGTGTTCAGAGTAACGACATTATGGCGGGAAAGAACCCTGATGCCAAAGCTGTAACCATAATTAATCATCCCGACGTCCGGCGGAAGCTAATGCTGATGAAATCTCACATCGAAGGAATGCGCTCCATGTGCTACTTCGTTGCTTATTGCATGGACAAATCAAAAGTCGCTAAAACAGAAGAGGAGAAAGCAACATGGGAGGGGTTCCTCGATCTCATGACCACGGTAGTCAAAGCATACTGCTCCGACAAGGGACTCTTAATCTGTTCCACGGCCATGGATGTTTACGGAGGCTATGGTTATTGTTCCGAGTATCCCGTTGAACAATACCTGCGGGACGAGAAGATTGCCACGATTTATGAGGGAACCAACGGCATCCAGGCGCTGACCCTTGTGGGCAGGAGTCTCGGTCAGAGAAAAGGCATGAACGCCATGAATCTCTTCGGCGAAATTCAGAAAAACATCAAGAAAATGAAAGAGACATAAAGAACTTGGCAAATACACCGCCATCCTGGAAGAAGCCGCCAACGCCTGTATAGATTTGACGATGTTTTTCGTTCAGGCTGGAAAAGCGGGTAATTTCCTGCTCCCAATTTTCAATGCCTACAAGTTTATGGAACTGTTTGGAGACGTAATGGTCGGTCACTTCCTTATTGACGGGGCCGGAGTAGCGGCGGAAAAGCTTGCGGCCATTTATAAGGAAAAGGGAGCGGACGGCGCGGAAAAACAGAAGTCTTTGAATAAGGAAAACAAGGAAGCCGCTTTCTACAGCGGCAGGGTGGCCTCGGCGAAGTTCTTTGCCGTGGAAAGTTTGACCACCGTAAAGGCGCGCTGCGAAGCCATTAAAATGGATGAAAAAGGGCCCTTGGAAATAAGCGAAACGGCTTTTGCCGTTTAATTAAATTGAGAGGCCATGCTTAAATGCATGGTCTCAAACATTTTAAAGCCGCCATTTATAAGCCGTCAATTAAACCGATGACGGTTATTTTAGGAAAGGCGAAGGAGGAAAATCATGTCATATGAGATTAAAAAAGTAGCTGTTTTAGGAGCGGGAGTTATGGGCGCGACCATCGCCGCTCATTTAACCAATGCCGGTATCGAGTGCTGTCTTTTGGATATTATTCCCTTCGAGTTGACGGAAGCGGATAAGAAAAAAGGGCTTACCGAGAAAAGCCCGGCATGGCGCAACCGGTTTGCTGAAAACGGATTGGCCGGAGCGCTTAAATCCAAGCCCTCGGCATTTTACACCAAGAAAAACGCGTCTATGATCAAAATCGGCAACTTTGAAGATAACTTAAATATGCTTGCCGATGTCGATTTGGTAATCGAGGTCGTTATTGAGAATTTAAAAATTAAGCAGGATCTTTTTGCCAAAGTCGAAAAAATCGTGAAAGACACTTGCATTGTAACAACCAATACTTCGGGGATTCCCATTAAGGACATATCCGCAAAGTTCAGCCCGAAATTGAAAGAACGCTTTTTAGGAATGCATTTCTTTAATCCGCCGCGCTACATGAAACTACTCGAAATTATTCCCGGTGAAAAAACAAAAAAAGCTATTGTTGATTACATGGTGAAGTTTTCTGAAAGCGTTCTCGGCAAAGGAGTTGTTATTTGTAAAGACAGACCGAACTTTATCGGCAACCGTATCGGAAGTTTTGATATGTCTAATGCAGGACATGTAATGATGAGCAAAGGACTCAAGATAGAAGAGTTGGATGCCATAATCAGCAAACCTTTAGGCAGACCCGGTTCCGCCGTTTTTGGAACGATAGACCTGGTCGGACTGGATACTGGTTACCATGTCAGCAAGAACCTGTACGACGCGGTACCGGATGATGAAATGAGGGAATATTTCAAGCCCAATGAACTTATTCAAAAGATGATCGAAAATAAATGGCTGGGCAATAAGACCGGCCAGGGTTACTACAAAAGAACAAAGGATGAAAAGGGGAAAAAGTTAAAGCTGGTTCTTGACTACAAGACAATGCAATATGTCGTTCCGACAAAACCAAAATTTGAATCCATAGAAGCAGCGAAAAAGACGGAAGGCAGCTTTGCCGATAAAATCAAAGTCCTTTTCAACGGTGCGGATGTCGCTGCCGAGGTCGCACGTGAGTATCTGTGTAGAAATTTCATCTATGCCGCCAATCGTGTTCCGGAAATCAGCAACACCATCGTCGGCATCGATAACGCTATGAAATGGGGCTACAATCATGAAATGGGTCCCTTTGAAACATGGGACGCTGTGGGCGTCAAAGAAGCTGTTGAAGTCATGAAAAAATTGAAGCTCAAGGTTCCCAAGAAAATCGAGGATATGCTCAAAACGAAACATAAATCTTTCTATGTAAAAAAGAAGGACGGAACCTATTACTATGATTTCGCCAAAAAGGCTTATGTCAAATCGGAAGACAATCCGAAGATTATTCTGCTTCCTTCTTTGAAGGAACGCAAAAAAATTGTGAAGAGCAATCCCGCAGCGACCCTGATTGATATCGGCGACGGCGTCTGCTGTTTGGAGTTTCATACTAAGATGAACGCGATTGAAGAAAATCTTACGATCATGCTCAGCGAGAGTTGTGACATCGTGGAAAAAGATTTTGTCGGCATGGTCGTTGCCAACCACGCCACGAATTTCTCTGTGGGAGCCAATATTCTTATTGCCCTCGATGCCGCGCAGAAAAAGCAGTGGGATCTTATTGGACAGGCTGTTGCGGCGCTGCAGAACGCGAACATGAAGATGAAATATCTGTCGAAGCCGGTTGTCACCGCGCCTGCCGGAATGGCGTTGGGTGGCGGATGTGAAATGGCCATGCACGGCGCCAGATGCCAACCCCACGGTGAGACCTACATCGGTCTGGTGGAAGTGGGCGTTGGCCTTATTCCCGCCGGCGGCGGCGTCAAGGAATTGATGGTTCGTTGCACGGAAGGCATTCCCGACGGCGCGGTAGAAGATGGCATGAATCTTCAACAGATATATGCCAAAGTTTTCCAGAATATTGCTATGGCCAAGGTATCCACAAGCGCCGCTGAAGCCATGGAGCTGGGTTATATTCGCAAGATGGATGGAATCAGCTTGAGCAGGGGTCAGCATATTTGGGATGCCAAGCAGGTTGTGCTCGGTCTGGCCAAATTTTATAAAAAACCGAGACCGGTTATGATTCCCGTCATGGGCGAAAATTTCCGTGGTATGATTGACGCCGCGCTCTATGGTATGCGCCAAGGCAATTTCGTATCCGATTATGATGTGCATGTTTCCAGAAAGGTCGCACATATAATATCCGGCGGCGATTGCCCCGAAGGCACGTGGGTATCCGAGCAGGAGATTCTTGATCTGGAAAGAGAAGCTTTTGTAAGTCTGCTGGGCGAAGCTAAAACTCTGGAAAGAATAATACACATGCTCAATACGGGCAAACCACTGCGCAATTAAAGAGCATTAAGCTATCGGTGGTCAATATACTTTAGTTTCAGCTTTGTATTGACTGCTTGTTGGAAATAGAGAAAGAAAATTTGACATATTTTAAGGAGGAAAATCATGCGTGATGCCGTAATTGTAGAATCCGTAAGAAGTCCCGGAGGACGTGCTAAAAGGGGAGGGCTGGCCTCTACCCGGGCTGACGAATATGGAATTCAGGTGGTTAAAGGCTTGATGGCGAGAGTGCCTAAGGTCAAACCCGAAGAGGTAGATGACTTGATTGTCGGATGTGCTTTCCCGGAACACGAAACGGGAATGAATTTAGGCAAAATTATCGCGCTGGGAGCAGGACTGCCCGAAAACACCAGCGGTATGACCGTCAATCGTTTCTGCTCATCGGGATTGCAGGCAATTGCTGACGCCACAGCAAAGATCAGGGCCGGCTGGTCCGATGTTATCATTGCCGGTGGCTGCGAGACGATGTCCCATATACCTATGGGTGGGTCTTCACAGCGTCCTATGCCGGACTATCCCTGGGATAAACCTTACCCTTATGTTTCCATGGGAATAACCGCGGAAAATGTTGCCGCCAACTACAAGTTGACCCGGGAAGATTTGGATAAATTCGGTCTGGAAAGCAATCGCCGCGCTTATGAAGCGATCAAGGCGGGGAAATTCAAAGACGAAATTATTCCCATCCAAGCTTATAAATATAAAGTGAAAAACGGCAAGCGAATCAGGGAAAGCGTAGTTTTCGATATGGATGACGGAGTGAGATGGCCGACGACTCTGGAAGATCTGGCCAAATTGAGATCTCCCTTCAGAGCGGGAGGATCATCCACAGCCGGGAATTCCTCGCAGATGACGGATGGTGCCGCTTTTGCTCTTGTAATGAGTGCGGATAGAGCCAAAGAGCTTGACCTCAAACCAATGGCCAGACTGGCTTACTATGCCGTAGCCGGGTGTAAACCGGAAGAAATGGGAATTGGTCCGTCGGTAGCTGTACCGAAAGTATTGAAAATGGCTGGACTCAAAACTGACGATATTGATCTTTTCGAATTCAATGAAGCGTTTGCCTCCCAGGCTCTTTATTCCGTCAGGAAACTGGGTTTGGAAGAAAGATATTGGAAAGGTGACATCAACCCGAACGGCGGCGCGATTGCTTTGGGCCATCCGCTGGGTTGCACCGGAGCCAAGTTGACGGCTCAGATATTACATGAAGCAAGGCGTCGGAATGCCAAACGCTGCATCGTGACCATGTGTATCGGCGGTGGAATGGGAGCTGCCGGTATATATGAAATGCTTTAATAAGAAAGAGCCCCTTCTAGCGCCAAGCTATAACCTCGCTCGATCTTTCCGTCATCCTCTTAATGAGGGATGACGGAAAGATTAGCGGCGAAAAGTCTTTCCATTGTTTCCCACAATCTATTTAAATCATCTTGACAGAAGCGTCATCTGAAATGTAACGTCTAAATCTGAAAGGGAGAAGATGAAAGCAGGTTTTATTCAGTTTTCGCCGCAATTCGGCAAGGTCGATGCAAATATTGATAAAGCCTTAGCAATGTTGGAAAAAGCCGATGCCGAGCTGATTGTTTTACCGGAGCTATTTAATACCGGTTATCTTTTTGTTTCTAGAAACGAAGCCCTTGAAATGGCCGAAGAAATTCCCGCAGGGAAAACAACAAAAGCTTTATCTTCAATAGCCCAAAAGAAAAAAATTCATATTGTGGCCGGAATTGCCGAGAGCGCAGGTGAAAATTTATATAATTCCGCTGTTTTGATTTCGCCTAAAGGTTATATTGCCACCTACCGTAAAATTCATCTTTTTAATGAAGAAAAACTTTGGTTTAAACAGGGTAATGAATCTTTTGCCGTTTATGATATCGGTCAATGTAAGATCGGAATCATGATATGCTTCGACTGGTTTTTCCCGGAATCCGCGAGAATTTTAGCTCTAAGAGGCGCAGATATTATATGCCATCCATCCAATCTTGTTCTTCCCTATTGTCAGGATGCCATAGTTACCCGGTGCTTGGAAAACAATATTTATGTCATAACCGCCAATCGCACCGGCAATGAAGAAAGAAGCGGGAAAAGTTTATCTTATACCGGCAAAAGCCAGATAACGTCTCCTGATGCACGCATCTTGTATCGTGCCGATGCCCAAAATGATGAAATAGGCGTCGTAGAAATTGATGTGCAAATGGCTAGAAACAAAAAAATAAATGACTATAATGATATTTTTGCTGATCGCAGGGTAGAGTATTACCAGGATTTGGTTAAAACTAATTCTTAATGTCTTCGATAATAACCAAAGCAATTTTTTAATTGCTTAACAAAGAAACTTTTTCCCTTGAAATGAGAGATACTTTAAGCTATAGCAGACGGCACTTGGGCGGTTAACTCAGCGGGAGAGTGCTACCTTCACACGGTAGAAGTCACTGGTTCAATCCCAGTACCGCCTACCATTTAATATAGTAAAGGGTTTATGGACAGCACCATAACCCCTTTCCAATTATTACATTGATTTTAAATTAGACAACAACTTTCATCGTGGCGATGTACTTTTTACAAAGTTCACGATAATAATCGATGCCGGCTTTAGCCATTATTTTTTGGTTATCGGTGACATCATGGGTAACTATAGCCGGATTACCGGAAACATTTTTGCCGGCGGGAATGTGCATGCCTTTAGGTACTAGCGAACCCACCGACACAAAAACATCTTCTTCGCATACAACATTGAAAAGGACAATGGCGCCTATGCCGATTACGCAGCGTGATTTGATGTGCACGTCATGAAGCATGACTCCGTGCGCGATGGTGACATCTTCACCGATGGTAACAATGAGAGTCGGGAAAAACATGAATAACGGCATTATCCTGAATGCTGGAACGATCGCCGATGCTAACCGGTCCGAAATCCGCGCGGATGGAAACACCGGGAGCAATCAGGCATTCATGGCCGATTTTTACATCACCAATCAAAACAGCGTTAGGATGAACAAAAGAATCGGGCGGTACCTGAGGTCTTTTACCATCAAATTCATAAAGTGCCATAGTTTCTATCTTTCCCTAAAATTAATAAGTCAGAGAAATATTAACCGATCCGCCGCGGCCTAAGATATCATGCAGATGGATATATCCTTTGAGTTCCTTTTTTTCGTTAACTACGGCGAATGAGGTAATTTCTTGTTTTTGCATAAATTCCATAGTTTGAGCCAGCGACACATTTTCGTCTATCGTCTTGGGATTGCGCGTCATCATCTCATCGATAATTTTTCCTTCAAAAGAAATACCTTTGCTAATCATACGGCGTACATCACCGTCGGTCAAAATTCCCAGCAGTTTGTTTTTTTTATCGGTTATCAGTACAAATCCGACATTTTTGCGGTCGATTTCCTGTATCGCCTTTTGGGCGGAAGTTCCTGAAGTACTTGCGGGAATTTTTTTCCCGACAATCATGACGTCTCCGACTGTTTCTTTTAGTCTTGCGCCCAGGCTTCCGCCCGGATGAAATTTATAGAAATCTTTTTCTTTAAATTGTCTTTTGTCAATAAGAGCAATGGCCAGAGCGTCACCCATGGCCAGAGCAGCAGTAGAACTGGAAGTAGGAGCAAGACCAAAAGGGCAGGCTTCTTTTTCCACGGAAACATCAATGACGATATCGCTTGCTCGAGCCAGGGTTGACGACATATCGCCGGTAAAGGCTATGATCGGTAGCGCCGATGTGACGGACGGAGTTGATAATGGGCATGAGTTCACTGGTTTCACCGCTGTTGGAAATGGCCAGCAGAATATCTTCTTTGGTAACAATGCCCAAATCGCCGTGAATGCCCTCAACAGGATGCAGAAAAAGCGCCTGTGTTCCCGTGCTCGTCAAAGTGGCGACGATTTTTCGCCCAATTAAGCCGGATTTGCCGATTCCGGTAATGATTACTCTGCCCTTGGATTTATAAATCAAATCCACAGCGCGGGAAAAGTTGCTATCGATTTTATCAATCAAATTCAAAATACTCTGCGCTTCTATTTTTAATACTTCTTTGGCGCGTTTGATTGTTTTTCGATTTTTAGTCATATATTTATCCTTAAATGTATTCGCTAAATTTACATGTTTTTGATAATGTTTGAAGAAAACTAGCAAAAAATACCGGACAAAACAAGAATCAATTGTTGATTTCTTGGAAGGGTTATTTTATAAATTTGATTAGATTCTTGCAAAATTAGTTTCACTGAGGATTTAAGCCAATGTGCATATTGACCTGGAGGCAGTTTTCTGCTAAAGGATAAAGCTATTAAATCGAAGAGATAAGAAGATGAAAGCTATTTTTATATCCGATGCTCATTTAAAACAAGCCAGTGATGAACGATATGGCCAGTTGATTAATTTCTTAAATGACCTTAAGGAAGGAAAGGTTAGATCGTCTTGTTAATTCGGACGAATTAGGCAAAGACAAAAGCATCTATTGATGATCTTTATATCGTCGGTGATTTGTTTGATTTCTGGTTTTGCCAGAAGGAAAAAATTTATCCGGAATTTAAATTGATTATCAATAAATTAATTGAATTGCAGAAAACCGGTATCAGCATCCATTTGAGCGAAGGAAACCATGATTTTTTTATGGGAGAATATTTTCACGACATTTTAGGAATGGAAGTATTTGAGGAATGGGCGAGATGTAAAACTGGATAATTTGCGGGCTTTGATTGCTCACGGCGATACAACGGATAAGACCAATATTAAATATATATTGTTTCGTAAAATTTTGCGCAGCCGCGCATTTTATCATTTTCAGCGCTTTATTCCCGCATCAATTCGCTGGGCGATAGCCGGCTTTAGTTCCGCAGCCAGCAAAGAAATGACTATAGAAAATGGCGATGCACTGGTCGAAAAAATGCTTTCTTTTGCTACGGACCAAGTTTCAGAGAGGATTATGATGCCGTTATCCTCGGACATTGCCACAAACCTGTTTTGCGCCATTATATTGTTGCGGAAAAGAAGAAAACTTTTGTTGCGTTAGGCGACTGGATCAGGCACTATTCATTTCTTTATTATGAAAACAATAAATTTTTTCTTGGTTATTACCGGCCGCGATAATTAAAATTTTCTATTAGATGGTTTGTTATGAACTTTAACAAAACAAATAATTAATTGGTATCTATGAAAAACTGGACATATTTACTGCTATATGCTAGGAAATCCGATCTCTTAAAGTGATAAATACTGATATTAAAGTTTTCCCCATTTTTGGATTTGGCTGTAATAGTATTACTTAGAGGATTGGACTTATGAATTTTGGAGGAATATATCCAGAGTGTTCACTTCGTGATGCTTTGTTTGTTGTCGTTCCTGTTCCCTATGATCTGACTTCAACTTATCAGCCGGGAAGCCGCCGGGGACCCGCAGCCATAATTGAAGCTTCGACCAATATGGAGCTCTACGATGAAGAGTTGAAAAAAGAAACCTATCTGGCCGGAATTCATACAACTTCACCGCTTGCTATTGATGCCCGCGGACCAAAAAATATGATTAATGCTCGTGCGCAAAAAAATTGCCAAAATTGTCGCTTTAAATAAAATACCGGTAATGCTGGGCGGAGAGCACAGCATCAGCCTCGGTGCCGTTCAGGCCGCTCAAAGAAAAATATCCTCGAATTAAAGGTACTGCAACTTGGATGCCCATGCCGATTTGCGGGAAAGCTATCAGGGAAGCCCTTACAGTCATGCCTGTGTGGCGAGAAGAATTGCGGAAATATGTCCTCTGATTCAGGTGGGTATCAGGAGCATGAGCAAAGAAGAAGCGGAATATTTACCGCAAAGCAAAGTTAAATCTTATAGTGCCGATTTTGTTTTAGAAAATAAAGACTGGTGTGACACAATTTGTAAGGACTTGCAAGGCGATATTTATGTCACTATTGATCTGGATGTCTTCGATCCTTCCATCATGCCTTCAACGGGTACGCCGGAACCGGGCGGTCTTTACTGGAGTGATGTTTTACGTTTGCTGAAATTGGTTTCACGCTCCTGCAAAATTCGCGGTTTTGATGTAGTAGAACTGACGCCGCTTCCCGGTATTGTTGCGCCGGATTTTATGGCAGCTAAACTTATTTATCGTTTTATGGGTTACATAACTAAGTAGCAATTTTCTGCCCAATCTCCTTCTAAATATAGCGAGCAATGTTACTTATGAAAGACTTTACCAAAATTACTCCTTGACAAATATTGGAGATAATGATGTAAAGTCGACTCTTTTTGAATAGCGCTGTATCGCGGGGTGGAGCAGCCCGGTAGCTCGTTGGGCTCATAACCCAAAGGTCAGAGGTTCGAATCCTCTCCCCGCTACCAAGAAATTTAAGGCTTTGAAACTAATTCAAAGCCTTTTTTATTTGTTCTTTCCAAATTTAATTTTTAATGTTTTGTTTGAGTGAAATATTTCGAATACAGACTACTATATTCATCTGAAGACAGAGATTAAATATACTCATGTGAATTATTTAACTCTAAACCATTGTTGGGTTCTATATAAAAAACCGATATATCCCCGTGATGTCAAAACATCGCCCTTGACCCACATTTTGCATTTGTAAGTTTTGCCGTTATCAGGGTCCATAATCGTTCCACCCGCATATTCATCGCCGAATTCCTCATCCACATTTCCGGTTTTTTTCATATCTTGCAGAAATATCATGCCGACCACCGGTTTGTTTTTTAAATCCCCCTCACATTTTTCACAAAGCGTATCTTGGGGTTTGAGCAATAGTTTAGTGACCTTGGCGAAATATGCTCCATTCTTCTCGAATATCTCCACGTGGGATTTTGCCTTACCTTTGTCGATACCTTCATCCGAGACTGTTTTCCATGTTCCGATAATGGTAATTTCCGCTTTTACAGAAACACTAAAAAATAAAACAGCAAACATAAAAATGACGATACCCACAAATACTTTTTTCATGATGCTTACACCTCCTAAATATAATGTTTATTTAAGAACATGATGATTTCTCCATAAGCATAGGATTAAATGGCCTGACGGAGCCCCAAGTTCAACCAAAAAAATCGTAATATATAATCATTAAATTGAATATTATGTCAAGTTCTTAAAGAAATTATTTTTGTGTATTAAAAAGGGTGACCGTTCTTCAGATATTCATTTTGATTGAACAGACTCTCTTGTTGAAATATGTTACAGTAAAGAAGACCTATTACTTGCTCCGAAGCAGATTTTTGTGATTATATCATCACATTGATTTTTCCTGGATAGCAAAATTTACTTAATTTTCCATTAGCTTAATTATCTTGACACAAAAGTTCCTTCTTCCTATACTCGATCTACTAAAAGGATAATTCTCGGCACTGCTTTAGACGAGTAATGAGTAGAAAATCCATTTGGTGGAACAATGAAAAATTAAAAAAGCTAACCGAGGGGTTAAATTTAGTTTGCATACAAAGTTGAAATTTTGAAATAGTTTTAAATGAGGAGCGAGAAATGGACAGAGCTGAAATTTACCGAACTTTAGAAGAGGAATTTGCAGCGACCTTTATCAAGGAACTCATCCCCGGCATTCTTCATAATTTCGCCAATCCCTTAAATAGTATAATGGGGCGCTCTAAGCTGCTCCTGCGCCGTATCGAAGAAAGTGCAAAAAAAATGGAGGAAATGTATCCGGAGGCGGCAGCAGGGATGAAAGAAGATTTACAGCGGATCAGGACAGAAATTCGAGCCGTAAACCAGGAATCCGAATTGTTCTTTGACTTGTTTAGAGATGTGACCGGTAAATTTTATGCGTTGGACGCAAAGGGAGAAAATAGGATAAATCTTTCTCAATTACTGGCCGAAGAAATGCGTTTCTTCAATTTTTATTTGGATTTTAAACATGAAATAAAGAAAGATGTACAGTTGAATAACGATGTTCCCAGTTTTAAAGGTAATGCCGCAGATTTGTCGCTGGCTTTTTGGAGATTAATTCGGTTTGCGATGTGTAGGGCACTGGCGAGTGATTTGAAGGAATTTCATATAAAAACGGAACATGATAATAAATATGTTAGTGTGTTCATCAAGAATTCCGGTGGTGCATTACCTGTTGACGATATTAAAACTCTCATGGAAAAAATGGATTCGAGTTCGCCGGATATGTCTAGTACTGTTATTGATAGGGGCGTTTTACTTTCTTTTCTGATTTTGAATAAATATCAGCCACGAATCAATATTTTTAGCGAGGAAAACTTCAGCATAATTTCTATCGGTTTCCCTTATTTGTCTTCTAAGAATTAAATTAGGGGAACTTTGTTATCAACGTTATTTACCCATTGCCGAGATAATGTTACTGCCCGCGAAATTAACCGGGTATAAAGGCAAAAAATCAATTTAACTTCCGGATTCTAATCCATTCATTCAAAGCCTGCAGCGAGTTATTAATGTAAAGAATGTTTTTGTCTTTTTTTTTGTATTTTTTTTCGGGTAGTTTCTCCAATAAACCGAAATTAATATTCATTGGCTGAAAGCAATTGGCAGATTTGGAGGAGGTAATATAGTGGAGAAGGGCTCCGATGGCGGTTTTAAGGGGAGGAGGCTGTAATTGTCTCCCTTCGATGAGAGCGGCGGCATTTAATCCGGCTAGGAGTCCCATAGCTGCTGATTCCGTATATCCTTCAACTCCGGTAATTTGACCGGCATAAAAAATATTTTTGTTCGTTTTAAGTTGTAGCGATGGAAGCAAAAGAGAAGGGGAGTGAATATAAGTATTGCGGTGAATGCTGCCGTAGCGGGAAAATTGGGCATTTTCCAGGCCGGGAATAAGGCGAAAAATACGTTTTTGTTCCGGCCATGTCAGCTTTGTTTGAAATCCGACCATATTAAAAAGAGTGCCGGGCGTATTTTCCCTGCGCAATTGAACTACAGCATAGGCAATGGAATTAGTTTTCGGATTTATCAGACCTACAGGTTTCATCGGTCCAAAAGCAAGGCTCTTTTCGCCGCGGGAAGCTAATACTTCTATCGGTAAACACCCTTCAAAATGACGAATTTCTTCAAAAGGTTTCGGTGCGACTTTTTCTGCGGCAAGTAATTCCTGCCGAAAGAATTCATATTCTTCTTTAGTCAGCGGACAATTTAAATAGTCAGGAGTTCCTTTATCATAACGGGATGCCCAAAAGACCTTGTCCATATTAATTGAATCCGCTTCAATTATTGGCGCTATGGCATCATAAAAATATAAATATGCACTCCCTGACATTTGGGAAATTTCTTGTGCCAGCGAATCGGAAGTGAGAGGCCCTGAGGCAATTATCGTTAGAAAATCTTTCGAAATTTTGGTTACTTCAATTCTACTCAAGGTAAAGTTTCTTTGTTTCTCCAGTTCGCCTTGTACCTTTTGGGAAAATTTAATACGATCAACAGCAAGAGCGGAGCCTGCGGCAACCTGCTGTACTGTCGGCAGCAGCCATTATTAACGAACTGAGCCGGCGCATTTCTTCTTTAAGTAATCCCGTGGCATTATCGAGGCTATTGGATTTAAATGAATTGCTGCAAACTAATTCCGCCAGCGTATCCATTTTGTGGGCGGGAGAATACTTTTGCGGCTTCATTTCATAAAGATGAACGGCGTGACCGCGCCGCAAAATCTGCCAGGCCGCTTCACAACCGGCTAAGCCCCCGCCGATAATCATCACTGCTTTGTTTTCCGTCATGCTTAATTTTTACCGGGTTTAAGACTATTCCTGACGTTCGGCGGTGCTTTTATAACCGCATTCTTTGTTGGGGCAGACTTTGTATGAACCCTTACCACGGGAGTATTTTTCAACCAGAAACGGTGCACCACAATCAGGACATGCCTCTGCCAGAGGTTTATCCCAACTGGCGAAAGTGCATTGAGGATAGTTGGAACAGCCGTAGAATGATTTTCCTTTTTTAGTTCTTTTTTCGGTCAATGAACCGGGGCAATCCTTTTCGGGGCATTTTATGCCCAGCGAGATGGCCATGGTACTTTTGCAAGCCGGATATGCTTCGCAGCCTAAAAATTTGCCGAAGCGGCCCTGTTTAACGATCATACGTTTGCCGCATTTTTCACAAACTTTGTCCGAATATTCAACTTCTTCTTTGGCCAGATCACCATTTTCATTGCGTTTGATGTTCATAGTGTTTTTACATTCCGGATAATTGGAGCAGGCGACGAATTTTCCGTTGCGCCCCCATTTAATAATCATAGGCGAGCCGCATTTTTCACAAACTAAATCAGTGGGGGTTTCCTCTCTCTTAATGTTCCTCATTTCGTCTTTTGCTTTTTTTAATTCTTGTTCGAAAGGACGATAAAAATCGTTGAGAGTTTGCACGCGTTTGCTGTTGCCTTCTTCGATCATATCCAGTTTATTTTCCATATCCGCCGTAAACGCTATATCCAGCACGGTAGGGAAACTTTTAACTAAGAGCTCTGTGACAATGCCGCCTAATTCGGTAGGGAAGAATTTGCCCTTTTCCAGGCGAGCGTATTCCCTGTCCTGGATAGTGGATAATATGGCAGCGTAAGTGCTGGGGCGGCCGATGCCTTTTTCTTCCAATTCACGCACCAGTGATGCTTCCGAAAAGCGGGGCGGCGGTTGCGTAAATTTTTGTTCCGTATTTAATTTAAGCAGCTTCATTTGTTCGGCTTCTTTAACCTCCGGCAGAAGCTTTCCCAATTCACTGTCTTCTTCCTTTTCGTCTTTGCCTTCGGTGTAAACGATGGTGAAGCCGGGGAACTTGAGAACTTGTCCCTGAGCTCGGAAAATGCAGTTAGCGCCGGCAATATCAATTGTTGTTTGATCGAAAATAGCCGGATTCATTTGACTGGCAACAAAACGATTCCAGATCAGTTGATAGAGTTTGAATTCATCATTGGATAAATATTCTTTTATGGCTTGCGGTTTATGAGCCATGCTCGAGGGCCTTATTGCCTCATGGGCATCTTGCGTCTTTTGCGAATTCTTATAGAAATGCGGCTTTGGCGGCAGATATTCAGGTGAATAATTATCCTTGATGTAATCGCGAACTTCGTCGAGTGCTTCATCCGCGATACGGAATGAGTCGGTTCTCATATATGTGATTAAACCGACAGAACCTTCGTTGCCCAGTTCGATACCTTCATATAATTTTTGGGCGACCATCATCGTTTTTTTTGCAGAAAATCTAAACCAGCGTGATGCTTCCTGTTGTAACTTGCTGGTGGTAAAGGGCGGTGGCGATGAACGTTTTAACTCTTTTTTCTCCAGCTTTTCGACAATAAAAGAGGATTTTTTTAATGTATCGGCCAGCAGGTTAGCTTGTTCACCGCTGACAACCTTTGCTTTTTTCCCGTCGATCTTGATTAATTTCGCTTCAAAGGGGGGAGGATTGCTTCCCTCAAATTGCGCCAGAAGATTCCAGTATTCTTCAGGAATGAATTTATTTATTTCTTCTTCTCTTTCACAAATCATCCTCACCGCGACTGATTGCACGCGTCCCGCGCTCAGGCCTCTTTTTACTTTATCCCAGAGAATAGGACTAATTTGATAACCGACCAGCCGATCCAGAATACGCCGGGTTTGCTGCGCTTCATATTTATCGAAGTTCAGCTCAAGAGGATTATTAATGGCTTCCAAAACAGTTTTCTTTGTCAAATCATTAAAAAGAACGCGGTAAATATTTTTGCTTTTGGCGTCGATAACTTCGGAAATATGCCAGGCAATGGCTTCTCCTTCGCGGTCAGGGTCAGGGGCAAGGTAAATATTTTCCGCGTTTTTGGCCGCTTTTTTCAACTCGTCAATTGTTTTCTTTTTGGTTTCAATTATTTTATAAGTTGGTTCGAAATTATTTTCCAGATCAATGCCCAGCGTGCTTTTCGGCAGATCTTTAATATGTCCCATGGAAGCAACAACATTAAAATCAGAGCCCAGAAATTTTTTAATCGTTTTAACTTTTGTTGGTGATTCCACCACTACTAAAGAATTTGCCATAACCGCTCTCCTTTATTCGTGAAACTCAAATTTTAAGAACGCAGTGAATTAAAATTGTTAGTTGAACAATCCCGCGAAGCGGAGCGTATAATACCCCGCATCTTGCTGCGGAATGGGTTTCCAAAGCTTGCTTTGGGGTTCCCGTGATTTCGCCGCACCCTATAAATGACAGAGTTGAATTTGTAAAGCTTTTTATTTGTGAAACTCCAATTTCGGAAGCGAAGCGCAGCAGAATTGGTAAGTTGAACAATCTCGCAAAGTGGAGTCTATGAAGCCCAAGGCACACTTTAGGCTTCATAAGACGTCATTGTTTCAGGGAAAAAAACTTTCCCGGGTGTTGTGTTACGAGTCCTTTTATTTCCAAGGACATCAAGGCGCTTAACATGTCAGCAGGCGATAACCCTGAAATAGAAATAAGCTCATCAACATGAATATGTTTACTGGAAATAAAATTAATAATCTGTTGTTCAATAGCGTTTAAATTTTCATTCTTCTTAACTGTTTTTGTTTGTTGAGTCGAGACTGAAGTTGTTTGGAATGGTTTTTTTTCTAGTTGGGGCCATATTTCCTCTATAATATCATCTGCATTTTCAATTAATTTGGCTCCCTGCTTGATTAATTTGTTGGTTCCACGTGAACTTGTAGCATCAATGCTGCCAGGCACGGCAAAGACTTCCCTTCCTTGCTCTAAAGCAAGCCTTGATGTAATGAGAGAACCGCTTTTTTCTCCCGCCTCTACCACCAAAACACCGTAGGATATACCGCTAATTATGCGATTACGAGTCGGAAAATTGACTGAGCGCGGCGGTGTGCCCAGAGGGAATTCGGAAATAACAGCACCGCTTTGAATGATATCGGCAAACAATTTTTTGTTTTCCGGCGGATAAACAACATCCAGTCCACTGCCCAAAACGGCTATTGTTCTGCCCTGTGCAGCAAGCGCTCCACGGTGAGCCGCGGAATCAATGCCCCGCGCTAAACCGCTGACTATAGTTAGACCATTGCGGGCAAGCTCACGGCTAATCCTTTCCGTAGTGTATTTGCCGTACGTGCTCGCCATTCTGGATCCGACTATGGCAATATTTATATCATCTTTCGTGAGAGAGCCCCGAACATAAAGAAAAGGAGGCCGATCATAAATATTTATGAGTTTTGCGGGGTAATCGTCATCTTGATAAGTGATTATATTAATTTCGTTTTTATTCAGAAACTCGAGATCATGGTTGATTTTGTCCCAGTCTTTAAATTTATTAATATCGGAAGCCATTTTTTTTGTGATTCCATTGATTTCTGTTAACTTAGAAGCAGGAGTTTTAAAAATAGAAGGTAGAGAACCAAACTTATCCACCAAAGCCGTAAAGGCAATATTGCCGATTCCCGCGATCGATTTTAAAGCAATCCAATATTTTAAGATATTGTAATTCATAGTTGTTCGATCGGAATCATAATTAGTAAACTCTATGCTTTCGAAATATTATCATGAAAAATTGCTGGCAAGTTACATCTTGTTTGTAAGTCATGTCAAGCATTTTGAACAAGATGTCTATTCTAAGGTAAAGATAACAGAAAAATAAATAAACGAATTGCAACTGGGCTTCACCCTGAACATTAACAACAGCGCTGATCTAGTTTACTAAGAGCTTCAAAATAGTTGATTAAATTTCATCTTTGAGTTAGTAGTAAATTAGCCATTTTTAAGGGGTATTTATGTTTTGGACAAAAAAATATTTTATTTTCATTGTTGTTGCGCTGACAATTCTACCAATTACTGTAACTGCTCAAGATAATACTGGACAAAATCAGTCTGTTATTAAGCGAAGTGATCTTAACGGTAAAAATCCTGGAAGTGAGACTGAAGAGTTTTTACGTCCGGTTCTGTCAATAACACCGAGAGAATTTAATTTGGGAACAATAGCTCCGGATGAAGCCGGTGCCGGATTATTTACACTAAAAAATATGGGAGCCGGCATTTTAAACTGGTCAACAAACGGGCCGGAAGGCTGGATTACGTCGGAAGATGTGCCGTTGACGGGCGTGGTGGAAAAAAAAGCAGATTATTTACGCATTGAAATCCGGATACTACCGGGTGAATCTTTGTTGAATGATAGTAAGCCAAATATTGCACATTACAATGTAGAAATGAAACTAGAAGCTGAAAATGGAAAACTTATCTGCAGCAAGAATTTGCCGGCTGGAACGCATAAAGAAGCAATTAAAATTAATTCTGCAGGCGGTTTAAGAACGATCTTTGTCACGTTTTCAATAGTTTCTACCCAGGAAGCTGCTTTGATTAATTTAAATCCCTTGAGAATGGATATGGGCAGTATTCCGCAGGGAAAGACTGTTTCCAAAAAGATAAGGGTGACCAATAAGGGTAAGGAAATGTTAACTTGGTCGGTAGCGTTACAAAAACCTAAACGTGGTGAAAACCCGGCAAATTTCAAAAAAGGCAGATATATATCTTTTGTCAATGATGAAATTCGGGATAGTGGAATTTACGTTGTGCCCGGACATCTAAAAGAAGTAATTGAATTGATCGGCAGATGGACAGAGAATGATGGCTACCCCTCTGGTGCGGAAGGTGAAAGTTCTATTAAGCTCCGTTTTAATGGAACGGGAATAATCTTTTATTTGGTAACTTATCCCGACGATGGCAAATTAACCATATATCTTGATGAGCAATTAATTAGTAATCATAAATGGCTTAAAAATCTAAAAGAGAAACAAGGGGAATTGACGGTTGCGGAAGGGCTTGTTGACGGTCCTCATGTTCTTACAATCGTGAGTAACGACAGTCGTTTAGTCTTTGAGGGCGTAATGATACTGGGGAAAAACATAAGTCGTATGCCAGCAGGCAGGATAACCATAGTGCCTAATTCCGGAACGATAACCAGTCAAACTAATTATCTTAACGTTACTTTAAATGCCGGACAGATGGCGCCGGGGTATTATGGGGATAATATCATATTCAATGCCAATGGTGGGGACGGAATGGTCGAAGTATTTGTAGAAGTGATACCCGATAGTGCACCAAGGGCGATTGATATTTTCCGGTATTCTAAAGGATTGGATTATTTATTTACCGCAAATCCTCAGGCAGAGACCGAAAAAATTAGTAGAAATGGTTATATCAAAGAAGGCATAGCTTTCCGGCTATTTGCAGCCGGAAACACCGGGGACAACGGCTTTTTACCGCTGGTATAATCCGCAAAAAAATGATCATTTTTATCATTACGATTATGCCGGAGGCGGGAAGAATCTGCAGGGATATATATTTGAAGGTACATTGGGCAATATCGCCACATCGAAGCTGACCAATACCAGAGAACTTTATCGCTGGTATAATCCGGCAAGCGGCCGTTATTTTTATACAACGGATCCCAAAGCGGGAAATGTTAGAAAAAATGGATACAGGTTTGATGGTATCGCCGGTTATGTTAAATAACAAGTAATCCATTCAGTATTTGATCTTGACAAATAATAGCAGAGAGGATATTAGGCTAAGTCTTTTTTAGGCACAGGTTTTAATATTTGCGCCTGTAGCTCAGCTGGATAGAGCAACGGACTTCTAATCCGTGGGTCGAGAGTTCGAATCCCTCCAGGCGCACCAAGGCAAAGATGGTGGGTGTAGCTCAAATGGTTAGAGTGCCGGGTTGTGGCCCCGGAGGCCGAGGGTTCAAGTCCCTTCACTCACCCCATTTTATTATCTGATTGGAAAATGAAGCGCCCGTAGCTCAGCTGGATAGAGTCGCAGACTTCGAATCTGTTGGTCGTAGGTTCGAATCCTACCGGGCGCACCAGATTACATGCAAAAACGACCAAATAGTGGGCCCTTAGCTCAGCTGGTAGAGCAACTGACTCTTAATCAGTAGGTTGTCGGTTCGATCCCGACAGGGCTCACCAAAATATCAAGGGGTTAGGCGTTCTGCTTAACCTCTTTCTTTTTCTCTGCTACCCTATAGCTACCCTCAAAACTAATAATAAACTGTGAATTATACTGCCTGTACACAATGCTATAAGAATGATATAATACATTATAAAACACTTCCCAAGAAATAGACATTGACAGTAAAGGGGTTATGTCTTAATAAAAACAAAAGTGTAAATTTACATACAACCTTTTTAAAAGACTTGATTGCAATTATGATTCCATATCAAAAAGAAAAGATCGAAAACGCGATCTGCTTTTTCGCCAGCGAACACCTGAAGAAAACTAGACATCCGCTGTATCAAACATTTTTGTATAAATATTTAGCATTTCTCGATTTTGAGAGTCTGCGGGAAACAGGAAGGCCTTGTTTGGGATTATCATACAAGGCCATGCAGTATGGACCGGTTCCCACGCAAATCTACGGAAAACACAATGAACTCAAATCGTCTTGTTATGAATTTAGAGAAGAGCAGGAACACAAAATAACGATTCATCCAAAGGGCAAGCCAAATCTCGATTATTTCTCACAGAAAGAAATTAACCAAATGAACAGGCTCATTGAAATTTACGCAAAAAGTTACATACCAGCTAGAATGATTAGTGACGCCAGTCATGAATCGATTTCTGCTTGGAGAAAGACATGGAAGAAATCTCCTAACGGCGTGATTGATTACAACGCAGAGTTTGACGATAACCTCGCGCATAAAAAAGAAGAAGATCTAACCTATCCTGAAGAAAGCTATCTAATCTACAGGGCTATGGAATATTGACACTTGATATAGGTACAATATTCAGATGGGATAATTTCCCTTTGCCTCGTTACGGAGGCGAAACAAAACCCCGCTGGTTTATCTATCTCGGTGAAACAGGTCCATTTTCCCAAATAGCCATTATTTATCTCGCCACAACAACCACACAAAAAGCCCATTTTGAAACGAATGGTGACCGATGCCATCATGACTTTTTTAGATTTGAAGCTAGGCAGTTCTCGGAATTTGAAGAAGATTGCATACTCGATTTTAATGAAGCACCGTATCCGATAGAAAAAGATAAATTCTTAAAAGCGCAGTGTGATATCACTAACAAAGGGACTCTGAAAGAAGAAACGATGAGAATGATTTATAATCGTTTTCTCCTATCGGGATCTTGTTCAAAGATGGTTATGTCTGATATTCACGACAGTTATAATAAAGCAGGCATTATGGGTTTGAAAAAACAAAAATGACGTAGATCAATAACGAGGAGAGATAATGAAAGCAAAGAATCTTCAGAGCATTATTTGTTTAATAATTCTTTTCCTATTCGCTAATCATGCATGGGCGGCAGATTGGATATACTTAATGGAATCTACACACGGGACCATGTATTATGATAAAACTAGCATTAAAAAAATAAATAAAAACATTATTCGCGTATGGGTTAAAAGAATTTATAATGAAGATGGGAAAACAGAAATATTTTCATTAGTCAAAAGCATAGGTCAGGCGCTAGACAATCCCGATATATTGAGTCATGATGTATCAATGTATGAACTTGACTGCGTAAATGAAAAAAGCAGATTTAATGATAGTAATATTTATGATAAAAAAGGTTCGGTTCTTTATTCGCGCTCAAATTATATTGGTGAATGGAATAATATTATTCCAGATTCAGTTGTTGAAACACTTAAAATAGCAGTTTGTAAGGATAGCAAGACTTCCAAGCCAAAAAAGAAATAGTTTTTCTTATGATATCTATAAAATATTATTTTAAAACTTTCTTCTTATTCTTAATTGCAGGGCTGTTGATATTTATCAACACCACAATTTCTCAAGCTGCTATCCGCACAGTCAATGGAACAGTCACTAAAGTATCAGATGGCGATACAATTCATTTGACAACGCCAGAGCAAACCAAACTCCGAGTTAGGCTATATGGCATTGATGCGCCTGAAACGCCAAAAATCAATAATCGCACAGGGCAGGTTAAGATACCTGGACAACCTTATGGAGAAGAATCTTGTAAAGCTCTTGAAAGTAAAGTCATGGGAAAACAGGTGAGACTGGACATTCTCGACATTGACAAATACAGACGTATGGTCGGAATAATATGGCTAGGCGACCGCAATATAAATCTTGAGATGGTCAGCGAAGGATATGCCGAAGCCTTTATTGAATATCTTAGAGAGCCTTACAGGTCAAAGTTTATTGAGGCAGAACAGGAAGCAAAGGCAGCAAAAAAAGGAATATGGTCTTTACCAGAATATGAGAGACCGAGAGAGTTCCGTAAAAAGTTAAAAATAAGGGGCGGGGAATAGTTTTGCAGATATTGGATAAAAACAGATAAAATGTAATTATAAAGTAATAGATTTTACAATAAAAATGAGCGAGGTAAACAATATATGATGGATTTCAAGAGGTCTATTCAGCTTATATTAAATGAGAGAATTATAAGCCCATTTTCTGGAACATTCTTTTTTTCTTGGTTTGTTTGGAATTGGAAGATGTTGTACTATTTACTTTTTCCCGATAATAATCTGACGCTTCAGGGTAAACTAGATTTCGTCAATTCAAACTTTATCAATTGGAATCATAATTTGTTATTCCCTATTTACTCAACAATTTTCCTTATTGTTCTATACCCGTTTGTAACTACGGGTTCCCTGTGGATTTGGCTATTGTTCAAAAAATGGCAGGCAGATATAAAAAATAAAATTGAAGGTGCAAAATTATTGAGACTCGACCAATCAATCCACATCCGACAGCAAGCCCAAGAAACAGAAGAAAAATATGCTAATATGTTACTTGACAAAGATGAAGAAATAAAAACGAAACAAATGCAAGTTGATACTTTAACAAAAGAACTTGAAGAAGAAAAACACAAACCCAGAATATCTCTTAAAGCAAGGGGAAAATTAGAATACAAAATCAGGGAAGAACTGTTAAATTCTCAACTATCGCCCAATGCTCTAGAAGAATATACCCAAATTAAATTTCGGGGGTTAGGGGTATCGGCAGACCTTCAAAAAAAACTTTTGAATGATATTGTTAATTTAGGTTATTCTACTGTACGTGATATTGATGATGCGGTCAATCGTGCCATACATGCAGTCATAGCCTATGAAATAGAAAACCCTAACATGTTTGAAGCGGGAACAGATTATATAACTAAAGCACTTGGTTTTGTAGATAGTCGTTTTCGTTTAGCACATAGCTTTTCCCAGGAAACGATGGCGGCTTTTAATCGATACGCTCAACTGGTTAAACCAATACCGTCGTCAACGAAAGGCCAATAGATTTCCGTAAAAGGTTAAAAGTGAGATGATTACAAAGGGATAATTATGGCCGAAAAACTTGATCAGAAACAGACCGTCGATTTTAAAGAATTGCTGATGTCGGAAGTGATTCAATCGGAAGCACTTATTAATCTTCTGGATAGAAAAGGAATTATCAGTAAGCAGGAACTACTGGTAGAAATAAAAAGAGTGCAAGCTAAGATGATTAAATCCAAAACATGAATCGATTAAGAGTAACTACGGCAATAGCTGTGGGGATAACAGATCATGTTTGGACATTGAAAGATATTATCATGCTGTAGAAATAGGTTGTTTTATTGTTCAATCCACCAAAAATTATGAACAACAACGTTCATTTCTTTTGCGGCTTTTTGGGCTTCTTCTTTACAATCTTTAGGGGTTATAATGTGAAATTCAGCTTTATTTTTTCCCGCATAAGCAGAAAATAATGTCCATTGTTCTTTCGTATGAGGTGAAGTTAAAGTATCACATGTCTCTGCTTCAGCAATTATTAATGTGTTGGCAGCATCATTTTTGAAACATGTGATGTCAGGCACATATTTTTTGTCTGGATTTTCATCTAAATAAATACCAGACGGTGTTTCCGTAGATCCTGGGATATCCGTTCGTATGCCTTTATAACCAAGACTACTAAAATGTTTAGCAAGTAATTTAACCAAATTATCGTGTCTTATTTGATCTGCTGGTATCCTACCGTTCATTTATTAACCACCCTTATTATTCAGCAAGTGAGCTTTCTGGCTCTTGATATCTTTCACTTTCTCTATACCCGCTGGCTATCCATTTATTTTGCAAAAGATCACCATCCAAATAACTAATTTCTGAAACACGAATTTCCATCTCACCCTCTATATTATATGCGGCTAATATTTCCGCTTCCTTGTCTTGCTGGATAGCAATAAAAGTTGGGGGCGTATAAGAAATATCCCTTGTTTTGTTACTTCTTGTGTCGTTAATTTGAAATTTCATGCTTTTTAAAAGAACAAGTTTACTGCCACAATTACGGGGCTTAAACACTAAAATTCTCTTTTTATCTTTTTTCAAATACTCATGATAGTCTTTTTCTTTCATTTTTTTATCTTCTAGATAAATTTCACTAGAGACACTTTCCCCCTGTGGAATCATGGTTGCACTACCTACAAAAAAGCATTCCCATTTTTCAAGTAACAGGCTCTGCATTGATTGGACGATTTTTAAATTAGCATCGGCGGTGATTTGGGAGGATTTAGCGAGGTCTCTTGTGTAAACAACATATAAAATTATAGCCGCAGCAACAAGAGAATCGACCAAAAACTTTATGAAATTTAAAGCATCATTCTTGTTTTCGTTGGTGTTGGTATTTGGATAGAGATATTTCAAAATATAAATTGCAACAAAAACGCATAACAGAATAAATATCCACCATCTTTTAACCAATGCCCATGCCCATGCAAATAACTTTTTGCAACCCATTTTGTAATCCATATGGTTCGCTCCAGTTACCTTTTCCTCTTCCTCATAGCAAAAATATATTATACTTTCAATACAAATAATAAAATAGTATTAAAATCGAATTAATGAAATTAATTCTTGATTTTGCATGGAAAACATTGAAAATTTTTCAAATTAGGACACTATCGGATATCCGCGAGTGCCGCCATATTCTCTTTAACCACTTTATTATCATAGTTTGATCCTTGCACTATTGGTATATCTAGTCATTTACTCGATCCATTAAGGATTAAACGGTTTTTGTCTTTTAACTTTTGCCAGCGTTCAATGAGGTTCTGGTCATTGTTAAAAAGGACGGCAAGTTTCGCTTCCTCAAGTTCTTCAACTATACAATCAGAACATTGTGGATGTGTTGTATGTGCAGTAGGGTATTTCTTATTACCGGCCACGCTGACCATGATCCGATGACCCGCGTTATCCAGGCTTGCAGTTTTTAGGCATTTTGGGTTACAAGGCATTTCTCACGCCTCACTTACGCCGGGAATAAAAATTCTTTTGCATAGGGATTCCAGCCGTGTTCAGATACATCCCCGGTGGAGCTTCCGGCCAAAAAAGTGCGCTATCTTCTTCAAAAAAGTCCCGCAACTGGTCACGCTGTGCTTTGGCCTTCGCAATCACGCCATCAATCGATTCTTTCTTCGGCGGCCTGTTTGCGTTTAAAAAAACTTTCGCTGCCAGTATTGTTTTTTCCAACGCTTGCGCATCCATGTAAAGTCTCCCCCGGTTTTATACACGAACATCTTGCTTCATCTGATTGAATGAATAAAAAAGATCACTGTCAGTTTTGGGAGCGGCCTGCATATTTCGTGACGGTTTTTTAATGTATTCAGAATCAATGAATTCTGCCTCTGTTAAATTTTCTTTTTTCATTATACTACGATCTACCGAGGCAATTTTAAGTTCTACTTTCCTTTTTTCATCGAGAATCCGATCAATGGAAATGTGCTTAAATTCATTTTTGCACTTCTCCCAAAAATTCATTATCAATTCTTTAATCTTGAAAACCTGCTCTCGATTGGTTTCACAAGCATAAATCGTTCTAAGTTTTTCCACCTTCATTTTGGGAATTTTTTCATATTTCGGGTTTTCTGCATAAGGGTCAAACATCATTTTCTCACCATTTACAACTTCAACCTGCCAGCCCCACGTGTTAACTTTTTCGAGATTATCGACCTCAACTTGATAAGGCTCATCAAATTTTTTCACACGTCTGCCGGAAAAAAGAGGCTCTAAGTTATTCAAATCTTCTAAAATCTCATTATTGATTTTTCTCAAAACTTTTCCAGTGAGACGATCCAGTTCGGCTAGAAGCTCATTTCTTTTTACGTTTGCGATTCCTGAATCCTCTAACTCCTTACAGACCTCATTCGATCTCTGAATTTCTTCCTCTGTTGCTAAATTTATTTGTTGTAACATCTTCGTTTCTCCTTTTTAAAAAGTTATTTTTTCCGGCTCCAATAATTTAAACCAAATCTTCGTAGCCATTTTCCGTTGTCCGTTGATTGATCTGTAGTCGCAACACTTTCCAAATCTTTAACATCTGCGTGGCGGCTTCCTTTTGAGAATTTAACAAGGGATTCTGTCGCGACATTCCTGATCTTTCCGAAGTTTGAAAAAGCCCTTGTTCTCGAATTAATTTCCCGGCTTCATCTGCCCTGTCCATGGCCTCTAGCCCCTGAATAAAGAGGGCAATTTGACCAGGCGTCTTAATTGTTTTGCCTACGTAGAAGGAAAATAATTTTTTTGCTTTCTCGCTTAAATGTGCCGGCGCTTCCGGCCATTTCTGTTTTTTTTCTTTTGGGTTTTTCATAATTCATCTGCCACTTTTTACTTTTTTTTACCCTAAAACTTGAATTTCGCGAAAATTCGCGTGAAGCTGCCAGCACGATACTTGAGTAAAAGGCCGTGGAGAAATTAACCCCCCTAGGGGAACTGAATTATTATTTGTTTCCAAATCCGTGATCCTCTCTTGCTGTCTTAGCTGAATGACAGGGATTGCAAAGCGTTTGCCAGTTGCTGGTATCCCAAAACAAATCATAATTTCCTTTGTGTGGGGTAATATGATCTATGACGGTGCCCGCCGCATCCCGGCCATATTTAAGGTGCTCAACACAAAGGGGGTGTTCGCTTAAGTGTATTTGTCTTAAATCTAAATAACGCTTTGAATGCATCCAGGCAGTAACTTGCGGATCACGTTTTGCATTATATTCGCGGTATCCAGCTTTTCGTTTAGCCTGATACTTAGGCATACAAGCAGGGCAACACTTTTCCCCTTTATTAATAAGATTATGACATCCTGGCGTAGGACATGGCCTCTTAGGTGCGAATGGTGACATGATGGGTTCTCCTTTCAATCATTTTTATGCCTCAATCCGTTCGTTATTTAATTCCTACCTTTTTAACTGCCTTTATATGGCTATTATATTTATTCTTCAGTATCATGAAGGCGGTAGTAAAATAGTAGTTGCTCATAGTTAATCCTTGTTAAAGCACGTTGGCAAAGGCTTCACGGCTTTTTATTGCCCTTTGTCCGGCTTCGGTTTTGTGAAGACGGTTATTACCTAGTTTTGGCCTATCAACTTCAGTTTTGTGAAGTTGTCCCCTTCGCGTTTGTGAAGTTGCTTTTAATTCCTGTCGTTCAATGTTTTGCCTGATATAGAATTGCTCCTGTAATACTTTCGGCTTCGCAACTGCCTTAAATTCAGGCGTGCCGTGTTGTCGCCAGCGTTCGGATAATTGATAGAGGGAATAATCTTTTTCTTTTTGATGTTTCTGATACCAGCCGCCTTGGTGAACCAGGTCAAGGAAACCAACGGCAATTAAGTGCTGCATGACCTTCCAAAATGTCGTAGTGCCAACGCCCAAAAAAGCGGCCTCAGCGTATGGAAAAATAAACGGATCATTAGGATAGACGCGCCGTTTCCTACCATTAACCTTTTTATATTCCCATTTTCTTTTTTGTAGGCAACGCAAAAAGATTGTCTTTCCTGCCGCTGACAATTTTCTAAAGGCTTCGGAGTAAAACATATCGGCTGTTATCCAAATTTCACTTCGGATGTTAAATTTATTCATGCAGTCCCGCCGTCCGGCTTCGGCTCGATCATTCTTTACGCTCTTACACTGTCGATGGTTTGCCGCGTGTTCAAAGCAGCAAACTTTTGCAATTCGTCCGATGGATACAAAACGCGCCCACGGAGTTTTATCCATGCGCACCCGACCCCCTTTGACCGCTGGTTGGCTAATGTTCCGGGGCAAACTCTCAAAAGCTCTGCCGCCTCTGGCGCTGTCAAATATTTTTTCTCAAGCATTTTTTACCTCGCAAATAATTTTATAAACCTCATGATTAAACTTATAACTTATTTTAATTACTGATAGCAAGATGTAAATGCGCGTAATTGTTGAGTAATTATACAATTAGGCTCTATCTGTATATTGTTTTTTGTGTGATTAAAAGAAGTGGTTAAAAATAGTGTTGGATAAACGTAGCGCGTTTAATTGTTTGAGTGGTTTTTTTGCCTGCTATGTTTTTTTCTTGGATTAATATTTCACCGTTAAATAAAATAGTGTATTGAATATTTCCCTCGGTTATTTGAAAGGGTTTTCCCTTGCGTTCCTGTCTTTTTAATTCATCCCAAATAGCCGCGCGTTTTCCCTTAAGGGAAGGATTATCTTTATAGAGTTTTTGTATTGCCAAAATTATGCCGCGCAATTTTTCTTTTGTATGGCTTTTATTTTGTCCGGCTTTTACAGAGGTTCCGATCTGAATCAATGGTTCTAGTGGCCTAATCCGCGCTTTCATAGCAGACTGGACAGCATAAGCCATAAAGCCCAATGCAAATGAAATATTGTTTTCCTTAATATAATGACGCACCGTCTCGAAATATTGAAGCATAGCCATCACGTCCCGGACACGAGGTGGTAAAGGCTTTTTCCCTAATGGCATACCATCTTCATTAAGTCGATCATGTATAATCTCATCAACGGTCAACGGATAACCACCAGCCTTGAGAATCTCGCGGCCTTCATTCTCGTAACCGTCTATCATGGCTAAAACATCATATCCCTTAGAATATGCCCTTGATTTATTAGAGTGGTGAACAAGATTTAAAACATCGAGTTCCTTATGCACCACTTTTTTTTCGTCAGGATTTATTTTTAATTTCATGTCTGTCCCCCCGCTTCCAGCATTTCCGTTGCCCGGCGCTTGTGGTCTGCAATCAAATGACTATACCTTTCAGTCATGGCCGTTGTTTTATGGCCTAATAAGTCGCGTATTGTGATAATGCTTTCACCTTGCAAGGCAAGCCATGATGCGAAAGTATGCCGCAAGCTATGGAAAGTGATTTGTTGCCTTGCGTCTGTAACGCCTTGATTAAATCCAAGCCGATTAATTATTTTCGGGAAGCTTTGAGATATGGCCGCAATCCTTTTGCCGTGTCGGTCAGGGAAAACAAAACTTTCAGGCTCTTGTGGTTTCCGGTTCAAAAGCATTTCCTTGATTGCTTTGTTCATGTAAGCGTGTCGCGTTGCCTTATTTTTTGAATCAATAATTTTTATAAGATTGTTTTGAAAGTCAAGGTCATTACCCTTTAAATTAAAAATTTCCCCGGCTCTCATGCCTGTATAAAGGCTCAATAACGCCATGTCGTGAAGGTCAGGCCGTTGCATTTCGGATAATTCTTGCAGTAGCTTTTCTGCTTCTTCTCGTGTTAAGAACCGCGTTCTTTGGTTCTGAATTGAGGGCATTTTTACGCCCCTGACCGGATTGCCGCCTTGATATAAGCCCCAGGCTAAGGCTTTGTTGTAGATTTGCCTAATTAAAACAAGGCAATGCTTGACTGTAGCAGGTGAATATTTCTTTTTTAAAAGGCTCGTTTTTAGGCGCTCCAGGTCAAACGCTGATATTTCGTTTAGTCTTTTTTCGGCTAGTGATTCTTTAAGGCAATTAGAATATAAAGACACATCGTCACGCCCGGCGCGTGATTTGTTTTGCTCCGCCCACTTTTTATATTCGCTCCATATGTCAACAAACAAGGGTGCTTTTTTCTTTTGCTTTGGAAGTTCCTGACCGTGCCGAATTGATCGCAAACGTTCAGCGCGAATGTCTGAGGCAAGTTTTTCGTTATAGCCTTCGGAAAGCCAGCCAACTTTTTCAAAAATCTTTTTTTTGTCTAGCTTATAGGTAATATCAAAGCAAACATCAGGCTTTCCTTTTAAAAGACGTTCGCTTGATTCGCGCTTATACACGCCTGGGTATTTTGTCAGTGTTCTTTTCATACTTATAACCACTTTTTTAAAACTTTTCTCTGGTCAGTATGTTATGCATTGCTACCCTATAGCTACCCTAGACAATTAAAAAGCGTGAAATTCAATGAATTTCGTTGCTACCATAAACAGGCATAAGTATTATAATTATTAACTGGAATTAAATCAAGTGAATTTTAATGAAATAGGTTAGATTCTGACTCTTAATCAGTAGGTTGTCGGTTCGATCCCGACAGGGCTCACCAAAAATATGAGGCATTGCAAAATTTGCGCAGTGCCTTTTTATTTTAATAGGACAACTTGTTTTATGCGGGTTTCCCGATATTAGGAAAAGCTGTTGGACTGCTCCAAAGCCTGTGCTTCCGGATTCTGTTCATAGAAACAACTGGGTTCGTATATCCAACCTGCCGACAGCCGCTGTTCTTCCTTTTTTAGTGTAAAATAGGCGAAGCTTCCCAAGAGAGGCGCAAGAAGGCGCGTTTTCCATCCGAACGTGGCATAAATATCCTGCAGTAATTTATCTGCCTTGTCTTGAAGCGGTTTATTTTGGCGATAAAATTTCCGCATAGCCCATACGGCACCGGCATACATCGAACGAACCGGAGATACCTCCCAGGCAATACGTTTCCGAACCCGTTTGCTGGGATGATCTTTGTGCATTTGCCATCCGTTGAGCAGCACTCTGATCAGGCGAAGCAAGCTGGGGCCGTTTACTTTATAGTCACGTAAAAAAGCATCCAAAAGATATTGCTCTTCCTGACCGTCTTTAATATATGGATGGTGGTAATTAAAGCGGTATTGTCCGTGACCATCGGCATAGGAGAATTCCGCTTCAGGCAATAGCGTACCATCCTGCTTATGCTTTTCATACAGAGGGGTGCCCGGAACAGGTGAGTAAAGCATGAATTGGTGAAAAACCGTTTCATGGCTGATGGCATAATCAATGATCGCATCTATATTTTCTGGTTTTTGGTTTTCCAGACCAATAATTGAGGAGCCCAGGACACGGGTACCATTAGATTGCAGAAGTTTGACCAGGGCGCGCGTATCTACTCCCTTTAGTTTATCGTAGGTGCTCTCTTCCCCTTCCATCCCCATCCAGATCCAGCCGATACCCAGTCTCACCAATTGATCAATGGTATAGGATTGCACGACCCTGGCGGAAGCGAACACGAATATGGCCCAGCTTTTATTGTTTTTTTCCATCAGCTCCAGTAATCTGAGCGCTCTTTTTTTGTGGAGGAGAAAATTTTCATCCAGGACAAAGAAGGAGTGCACCTTGAGTTTTTCTTCTATTTTGCACATGACCTCAAAGAGTTCATCACCTGTCTCATAAAAATTGATGAAATTGCCTTTGCCGCCAAACAGCGCCGAAGTAGAGCAGAAATTACATCCAACGGGACAGCCGACAGAGGGGATCAGAATAGCCGCAATGCCACCCGGTCTATGGCCCAGACGGACACCCATCATTCGCCCGCCAAATCCGGAAAGGGTTATGGGGTGTTTGATGGGAGCCTTGTCATCCTGTCCGAGATAACGCTGAAACCACCGGATACCCTCGCCGCGAACAATAATGTCCGCATCAATAATCTGATCAAGACCTTCTTTGTTGGTGATATGCCCGCCGATAATGATCTTGGCTGCGGGCTGATGCTGCCGGATCAATTCACACATCTTCTTGACCTTGCCGATGTTCGGGAGAATAGCGCTGATACCGATAATGTCGTAAGTCCTATGGCTGATTTCTTCAATGAAGCCGTCAAGTGTGGGAAAATCCATGAGTGTGCAGGGCGCTTCCAGATTAGCATGAATCATCATCAGCCCGAAGGAGCGGTGAAACATGCGCAGGGAAAAGCCACCTTGAACTCGGGTTACTTGATTTTCATAAAGCTCCATCGGGTTGATTTTCCGGCTTCCGTATTCGTCATCCTGAGCATAGGGTCCAAAGACACTCGTTAGCAGAACACGGGCTTTGGTTCTGAGTGGATGGACTGGTTGATTGCGATCAATCATGATAATCACCATATATTATTTCTAACTAGCTACTTATATATAAATATTATATGTCCTCCAAACATGTCAATGGAAATTGTCTGATACAGAATGTATAAGACGGCTCAAAATATCTATGCGGCTACTATGCCATGCCTTCCTTAAAATATTGATGTTGAATTTCTGTGCAAAAATATTATAATAATTCCCAATATTTTCTTTAAAGCAGGACGGCAGGTAGTTTTTCCCAGAGACTAAAAATCGCCATTTTTTCAGGAGTCTCCATGACAATATGTCCTCAGTGTGGCTACGAAAGAACGAAGAGTGATGAGATAATTAATTCAGCGGAATGTCCCAAGTGCGGCATCATTTACGAAAAATGGAAGCCAAGTCTTGCTGTGGAAAAAGAGGAGATCGCTAAAAAAGCGACTGCGCCCGCATCTGGTCAGCCAACCCATACTGCCGGATCAAAGCTCGAACGTAAATTGCTTTATATACTTGTAATCGTTGTTGCTATAGCATTACTTAATTCTTTTGTAGTTCCTTTTTTAGGAAAAAATATCCAGAAAGAAAAAAATGAAGTAAGCAATCGGGGGCTTACGGATTCTTCTACTGAAAGCGTTGGAGATAGCAGGCAAAATAATCTGCCGAAAAACGCGCAAATCAATGTTCAACAAAAAGAGGAGCTTACTCTTTCGGAAATTATCAGAAGAAACAGGCACAGTGTAGTCGTCGTTAAGACGGCAAGAGGGATGGGCAGCGGCTTCTTTATCAGCGATCAGGGATATGTTGTGACCAATAAGCATGTCTTGTCTGATGCCAGTAATGCGGAAATCAAAACTGTAGCGGGTAATATTTATAAGATAAACCTCATCATAAAGGAAGATCAGGAGGGTGATTTGGTGATCGCTTCTTCGGATACCCCGGCAAGCGAGGTGTTTCCTGTGACCTTGACTGAAAATATTCCGGAAGTCGGTGAAAAGATCGTTGTTATCGGCAACCCTTTAGGATTGGAGCAAACAGTTTCTGATGGTATTGTCTCTGCGGTACGGATCGGCCAGCAAAAAATAAAATATATTCAGATTACGGCACCTGTATCCATGGGAAACAGCGGTGGCCCGCTCCTTAATATGCGGGGAGAGGTAATCGGAGTTGCCACTTTTCAGTACCGGCAGGGACAAAACCTGAATTTTTGTGTGGCCGCGGAAAGATTGGTTGGACTAAAAAACGGTACTTTGACTGCGGCAAGTCAGACTGATGACGGGTCATTCAAAATTCCACAACGACGTGATGTCTATTGTTATGCAGATTCGCAGGGGCAAGTTTATTTTGTAGATTGGCAGACAGGAATGCTGATATCACGACCGGACGGTACATTGGATAGAACCAAGTATGAAAAATGGGCGCTGGACCAAGTAGGCGGCAATCCGTTGATTATCAATCCGGAAAAAGAAGCGCATGATGCTTTGGATAATAATCGCGAGCGATTGTTTAAAAGTCTTTTTCCTCACAAATCAATCGACGATAAGAGTTTGAATGTTAGCGAACAGCAATGGTGGGAAAACAGACAAAAAAGATATCACGTTGAGATTTACAACAAAGCCGCAGCCCGCAGAAACGAAGCTATTATTAGATATAACTATATGTTGCGTGAATTCGATAGATTTAACAACAATAGACGTTAAATTAATAATCGGCAGTAATCCAAGAAAAGGCCATCAATATAAAAAAAATAAAGTAAGCAAGGTGCACAATTGATACACTTTGTCTCAACCTGCTAACAATGTTTCTCTGTAACAGTTTGGAGACGTCAAAGGAGATACGCCGAAGAGGCGTACGTTTTTAGCCGATGATCATCAGAACTTGATCTGTCTTTACGGAATCGCCTTCTTTAACTTTTATTTCCTTGACTGTTCCCTTAACGGGCGTATAGACGGGTATTTCCATTTTCATGGCATCCATGATGACGACCTCGTCGTCTATATTGACTTGATCACCCACGTGAACAACTATGCTGGCTATTTTTCCGGTCATGGGTGCTTTTATTTCCGTGCTCATTTTCTTATAATCCTCCTTTTTGAACTGTTTATAAATGTTGCACTATTAGAAATGTATTTTAAAAACAATTTATAATTCTTTAAAGAACATATTAATGTTTTTATATGTACATGATGAGGCCAAAATTAATACCTAAAATCCGGCGTAAGGTCAATATAATTATATTACACTTTTAAGGTAATGTTTGTTCACATAAATTTTTTTATATTAACGCCTTTCTTTGTTCTACACTAATCTGTTGCGAAGCGCCGTTTTTTATAAAACACACAAATAAAAAATTTGTAGAAAAAATAACGATTTATTTAATTTTTGGAGCGGTGAAACAATTTCAGGAAAAAAATAGCGCCAAGAATGCAAGCAGCTCCACCGATAAAAATTGTATTGGAGACTCCCATAGCTCCGGCCATGCTTCCTGCCAGCAAAGAGCCAAAAGGTGCCATACCCATAAAAGAGACTACGTAAAAGCTCATCATCCGGCCGCGTTTATCATCGTCTACATTGGTTTGTAACCAGGTGTTACTAGAAGCGACCTGTACCATCATGCCGAAACCGGCAATGAACGTCATTAATAGGGAAATCCATAAGTAGTTCGATAAAGAAAGTCCAATGAGCCCAATACCGAACAGCAGGGCAGCCAGATTTATTATTTCTCGGAGGCCTTTCACATCCGTTCGTGCAGCAAGATAAAAAGCTCCCATTAATGCTCCTCCACCCAGTGCCGACATTAAAAATCCCAGTGTATGAGGGCCGCCTTGGAGTATGTCTTTCGCAAAAGCGGGCATGAGGACGATAAAAGGGACACCCATTATACTGGTAAGGGCTACCAACAAAAGGATAGATTTAATTTTTCGATCACTAAAGACATAAGTAAACCCATCTTTTAGTTCTTCGATAACGCTGGACTTCTTAAATCCAGTTTTCATATTGCGGACATTCATGGCTAATAGAGCCAAAATTACAGCAATATAACTTAAACCGTTGATGAGAAAACAAATCCCTTCACCGACGACGGCAATCAAAACACCGGCAATGAATGGTCCCAAAAGCCTGCTTGCGTTAAACATGGCGGAGTTTAGAGCAATGGCGTTGCTCAGGTCTTTGCGATCATCAATCATATAGACGACAAATGATTGTCTGGTGGGCATATCTATCGCGTTTACACAACCGATGAACAAGCTCAATAAAATTATTTGCCAAACAGAAATGACGCCGGATAAAACAAGGATCGCCAAGATTATTGCCTGGATCATGGATAGTGTTTGGGTCATAATGAGCATCCAGTAACGATTGAAGCGATCCGACCACACGCCGGCAAAAGGGGTAATTACAAGAGTCGGGAATTGGCTGACGAAACCAACCAACCCCAAAAGGAACACGGAGTGTGTCATCTGATATACTAACCAGCTTACAGCTATTTGCTGCATCCACGTGCCGATTAGGGAAATGAATTGGCCAATGAAAAAAAGACGATAATTCCGGTATTGCAAAGTGCGGAATATAAATTTAAAATTTTTAAGATTATCAAGAATTATTCCGCTAACATTCAAATCCATTCTTTGCTTTGTAATCCTTTATATTTTTTCCTTCAGATACACGATGTGATGATGATTTTTTGGGAAAGACTTATAATATATAAATTCTAAATTTCTTGTTAATATCTCCAGGCATCAAGCGGGCTTTGGAAATTTTACTTTTGATTGACACTGGGTGCTTCCGGCGTACTCCACCCGCCACCAAGAGCTTTGACGAGCAGGACGGCTGCATTCAGGCGCTGGCCGCTGATAGCGATAGCTGCTCTTTCATTTGCCAGGGCAATAGTCTGGACGGTAACAACGTTCAGGTAACTGACAATCCCCGCCCGATACTGGTTGGTCGTCAGAGTCACGGATTCGTGAGCGGAATTTACCGCCTGCTCCTGCATTTGTGCTTCCTCATCAAGAATGCGCAGGGCAGCGAGGTTGTCTTCAACATCCTGAAATCCCGTAAGAACAGTTTGCCGGTAAAAGGCTACTGTTCCATCGTATGCAGCCATTGCTTGCTCGGTTTGTGCTTTACGCGCGCCGCCGTCAAATAAAGTTGCAGCCAGAGTCATAGGTCCTAATGCCCAGAAAAAACTGGGTGATGTAAACAGGGTGGCCAGTTCTGCGCTTAGATATCCCAATGACCCGGAAAGAGAAATGGATGGATAATATGCCGCTTTGGCCACTCCGATCTGCGCATTCGCCGCGGCCATCTTACGCTCCGCTGAGGCAATATCCGGCCTGCGTTCCAGCAGATCGGAGGGAAGGGCCACAGGAATTTTGATTTGTGGACTAACATAAGTCACAGATGGCAGAGAAAAATCGGCCGGCGGCTTGCCGGTTAAGATTGCAATGGCATGCTCCAATTGCGCTCGCTGCACACCGACATCGATAGCCTGAGCTTGAGTGGATTTAAGTTGGGTTTGGGCTGCCGCGACATCAGCCTTGGCTGCGACACCCGCATTATAGCGGTTTTGAGTAAGCTCCAGAGCTTTTCCGTAAGCCCCGACAGCTTCCTCAAGATTTTTCTTTTGGGCATCCAAAATCCTTAGTTGAAAATAATTCAGGGCGAGTTCTGCTTGCATTGATAAACGCATAGCTTGTAAATCAGCGAAAGATGCTTCGGCAGTTGCCGCACTGGATTCTACTTGCCGGCGCACGCGCCCCCATAAATCCACTTCCCAGGCAGCATTGAGAGAAACCTGATGCTGGTCTACCGCGCTGTAGGTTCCCCCTCCCCCTGGTGGCAGTGAGCGGGTATAGGATGCCCCCGCAGCGACAGTAGGAAAGTAATTAGCCCGAGCCAATTGCACTAGTGCCTGTGCCTGACGATATTGAGACTCCGCCAGGGCAATCGACTGGTTCGATACATTTACCTGTTCTGCAAGTGAGTTAAGTATAGGATCGCCGAATGCTTCCCACCACTTTGTTCTGATTTCCTGATCGCGGGGAAGCGCTTGGCGCCATCCTTTTAGTTCCTTGAAGGATGATGGTACCGGTGCATCGGGGCGTTTATAATCCGGTCCGACGGAACAGCCGGATATCACTGTTAAGATAACAAGAAGAATTTTAAATATTAATAATTTTTTCATAATTATCATTTTTAAGTTTCCTCCAATACAGGCTTCGGCAACCGGTTACTTTTCCGTCGTAATACTCTTAAACAAAACAGCCGGAAACGGTCAAGATATAAATAAACAACAGGAGTCGTATATAGTGTTAGAATCTGACTGACAATCAATCCACCAACAATAGAAATTCCCAAAGGCCTACGTAATTCGGAACCTTCTCCGGTGAGCAATATCAAAGGCAAGGCGCCGAAAAGCGCTGCCATCGTCGTCATCATGATCGGCCGGAAACGTATCAGGCAGGCTTCAAATATTGATTCATCGGGGCTTTTTCCTTCTTTTCGCTCTTTGTCCAGAGCAAAGTCAATCATCAAGATGGCGTTTTTCTTTACTATGCCGATCAGCAGAATAACGCCGATCAAGGCCATTATGCTGAACTCCGTATTGAATAACATTAATGCCAGCAATGCCCCCACCCCTGCTGATGGCAGTGTGGATAAAATTGTGACCGGGTGTACATAACTTTCATAGAGTATACCCAGTACAATGTATATGGCAATGAGTGCCGCCAGAATTAACCAGGGCTGGCTCTTTAATGATTCCTGAAATGTTCGGGCTGTTCCCTGAAAGCTTCCCCTGATGGAACCGGGAACGCCGATACGATCCATTGTTTTCTGAATCGCCGCTGTTGCCTGGGAAAGTGATACACCCAGGGGAAGATTAAAAGAAATCGTGGATGCGGCAAATTGTCCCTGATGGTTGACGGCGAGCGGAGTATTGGTCAGGCCATAGTTGGCAAAAGACAAAAGGGGCACCTGCGCTCCATTCAGAAGTCGAGCATTGGGAGGGATAATAAGGTATACATCTTTGAGGGATTCCGGATTTTGCCAATGGGGGGGTGAAACCTCCATAATGACACGATATTGGTTTAGAGGATTGTAAATTGTGGATACCTGTCGCTGGCCAAAATAATCATTTAATGTCGTATCAATGAGTGCCGGAGTTATTCCCATGCGCGAGGCTGTGTCACGATTAAAACTAACAGAAGTCTGCAATCCTCTATCCTGCTCATCGGTATTTACATCCGTCAATTCGGGAATTTCGCTAAATGCATCCTTAAGACGTTTTTCCCATAGCCGCAATTCAGCAAGATCTTCGGCTTGCAAAGTATATTGATAGGCAGCTCCGGCTGCCCGGCCGCCGACGCGGATGTCCTGAACCGACTGAAGAAAAAGCCTTGCCCCCGCTTCACGCGCCAGCTTGGGACGCAGTCTGGCCATAACTTGATCAGAGGAAACCTTGCGTTCACGAATTGGCTTCAAAGATATGTACATAAAACCGGAATTGCGTTGCCCACCTCCGGTAAAACCGGCTATGCTATTAATAGCCGGATCGGAACGAATGATGTCCATGATGCTGATGAGCTTGCGTTGCATGGCCTGAAAAGAAATACTCTGGTCAGCCTGGATCGTACCGACAAGAGCTCCGGAATCCTGCTGAGGAAAGAAACCCTTGGGAATAATTATATAAAGGAAAACATTCAGGCAGATAACGACGAATAGTATAGCCATCGTGAGCCGGCCATGCCGCAGAGCCCAGCTAAGCGATCGCCGGTAAAAACCGAGGACTGCCTCAAATATCTGCTCGCTTTTTCGATAGAGCCAGCCTTTATTCAGCTCTTCTTTCGATCGCAACAGGCGAGCACACATCATCGGTGTTACGGTCAGAGATACAAATAGAGAAACAATGATGGCTGCAGAAAGCGTAACGGCAAATTCGCGGAAAAGCCTGCCTACAACTCCTCCCATCAATAAAATGGGGATAAATACAGCTATAAGTGAGAGGCTCATCGAAAGCACAGTAAAACCTACTTCTTTTGCTCCGATCAACGCTGCTCGAAAAGGAGTCAGACCTGCCTCAATATGGCGGGAGATATTCTCCAGAACAACGATAGCATCATCAACGACAAAGCCGGTGGCGACGGTGAGCGCCATGAGCGATAGATTGTCCAAAGTGTAACCGGCCAGATACATGATGCCGAAGGTGCCGATCAGCGAAACAGGTACGGCAATACTGGGAATGAATGTCGAATAAATATTGCGTAAAAACAAAAATACAACAAGAATCACGAGCGCGATGGAGATTATTAATGTCCGTTCAACCTCGGTCAATGATGCCCGGATTGTCGGGGTACGATCAGAAGCAATCTGTAAATTGATTGCCGCCGGTATGGAGGCTTGCAACTGCGGTAAAATGTCTTTTACGCGATCGACCGTTTCGATAACATTGGCGCCGGGTTGCTTGGATATGATCAACAAAACGGACGGCTTGCTGTTGTATAACCCGGCGTTGCGCAAATCCTGTACCGAATCGACCACCTCGCCTAAATCCGCAAGACGCACTGCCGCGCCATTGCGATAAGACACAATCAGCGGAATATAATCGGAAGCTTTTTTGGCCTGGTCATTGGCATATATCTGCCAGCGTTTATCGCCTGCTTCCACGGAACCTTTGGGCCGGTTGGCATTGGAAGCGGCAATGTATAAGCGCACCTGCTCCGGGCTTATTCCATAGCTGTTGAGCAAGGCCGGATTCAACTCCACTCGCACGGCCGGCAGTGAACTACCGCCGACATTCACCTGGCCGACACCTTTTATCTGAGAAAGTTTTTGCGCCAGAATAGTAGAAGCTGCATCATAGAGTTGGCCTCTGGTCATTGTATCCGAAGTAAGAACCAAAATCATGATGGGGGCGTCGGCTGGGTTTACTTTACGATATGTAGGGTTACTAGGTAAACCCGACGGCAGAAGGCTGCGCGCTGCATTGATGGCCGCTTGCACATCACGTGCCGCCCCATCGATATCCCGATCAAGATCAAATTGCAAAGTGATCCTGGTCGAACCAAGCGAGCTTGTTGAGGTCATCTCCGTGATGCCGGCAATGCGCCCGAGTGATCGCTCCAGAGGCGTGGCTACAGTGGCGGCCATTGTTTCCGGGCTGGCTCCGGGGAGTTGTGCGGAAACGGATATTGTGGGAAAGTCAACCTGTGGCAGTGACGCTACTGGCAGCAGGCTAAACGCAACCAGACCGGCCAAAGCAATACCCAGCGTTATCAGGGTCGTCGCTACAGGACGGTGAATGAAAGGAGTGGAGATGCTCATGATACCGTCCCATCGCCTTGATCAGCCATTACTGGATGACGGCCTATTTTGGTCCTGATTCGACGGCTCAGAGCGTCAAAAGCCAAATATATTACAGGAGTTGTAAAGAGTGTCAGTATCTGACTCAAAATAAGCCCTCCCACCATAGTAATGCCCAGGGGATGGCGCAGCTCCGATCCGACTCCGGTACCGATCATCAGTGGCAGTGCACCGAGTAGGGCAGCCATTGTCGTCATCATAATCGGCCGGAAGCGCAGCAAGCATGCCTGATAAATCGCTTCCCGCGGCGCCTTACCCTCTTTGCGCTCAGCATCAAGGGCAAAGTCAATCATCATGATGGCATTCTTTTTCACGATGCCGATAAGCAGGATGATTCCTATGATTCCTATGATTCCCAGGTCGGTTCCCGAAATCATGAGTGCCAGCAAAGCGCCGACTCCGGCGGAAGGCAGAGTGGATAGAATAGTCATCGGATGTATGTAACTTTCATAAAGAATGCCAAGTACGATATACACCGTTATGATGGCGGCCAGGATCAAAAATAGTGTGCCGGTAAGCGAAGCCCGGAAAGCAAGTGCCGCTCCCTGGAAACCGGTCTTGACACTGATCGGCATGCCGATTTCACGCTCGGCTTGCTCGATAGCCGAGACTGCATTTCCCAGGGATTCTCCGTGCGCCAGATTAAAAGAAATTGTGGCACAGGGGAATTGTCCTTGGTGACTGACGACAAGCGACGCTGGTTTTTCCGATATCCGCGCGATTGCTCCCAGGGGAACCTGTGTTCCTGACTGTGAAGCTATGTACAAATCGTTCAGGGCCGCCGGTCCTTTTTTATAATCAGGCTTTACCTCCAGAACCACGCGGTACTGGTTTGACTGCGTGAATATAGTGGAAACAAGGCGCTGTCCGAAAGCATCATAAAGGATATTATCAATGGCAGCAGTCGTAATGCCGAGCCTGCCGGCCGCATTGCGGTCTATTTCCACATAAGCTTGTAGTCCCTGATCCTGTAAATCACTGGCCACATCAGTAAGATATGGCGAGTTGGAAATGCGATCAACAAGGCGGCGAGTCCAAAGGCCGAGTTCGTCAGAATCAGCGCACTCCAGTGTAAATTGATACTGTGTGCGGCTTACCCTGTCTTCAATCGTCATGTCCTGCACCGGTTGCATGTAAAGGGATATGCCTCCCGCCGCGGCAAGCCTTGTCTGTAAACGGCGGATAACGCCGGAAGCATCAAGGTCGCGTTTATTCTTCGGTATCAAATTTATCATCATTCGTCCGCTGTTTAATGTCACATTTGTACCATCCACACCGATGAAAGAGGACAGGCTCTCCACTGCCGGGTCCTGCAGAATTAATTTGGCCAGCGACTGTTGACGTTCGGCCATAGCGGAAAATGAAATCGATTGCGGAGCTTCTGATATACCGATGATCATGCCCGTATCCTGTACGGGGAAGAAACCTTTGGGCACGATGATATACAAAAGAATTGTCAGCACCAATGTAGCAATAGCAACCAACAGCGTGGCCTTCTGATGATCAAGAACCCAAGTGAGCATCTTGCCGTAACGGGCAATTGTCCTCTCAAAAAACAGGCCGCTTTGGTGATAAAACCGTCCTTGCTTTTCTTCCGGTATATGCTTCAATAGTTTAGAGCACATCATCGGTGTTAGCGTCAGCGAAATAACGGCCGAAATCAATATGGCGACTGTCAAGGTAATCGCAAATTCCCTAAAAAGTCGGCCCACAACATCTCCCATGAAAAGAAGAGGAATTAAAACGGCTACCAGGGAAAAAGTAAGCGAAATGATTGTAAAGGCAATCTGCGCAGAACCCTTGAGGGCGGCCTCCATTGGGGACAAGCCCTGTTCGATATAACGGGCTATGTTCTCTATAACAACAATGGCGTCATCCACGACAAAACCGGTCGAGATCGTCAAAGCCATCAAAGTAAGATTGTTGATGCTGAAGCCAAAAAGGTACATTACTCCGAATGTTCCGACAAGCGAAAGCGGCACGGCGATACTCGGAATGACTGTCGCGGATAGATTGCGCAGAAAAAGGAAAATTACCATAACGACTAGAGCGACGGCCAGGATCATTTCAAACTGAACATCGTCCACTGATGCCCGGATGGTTGTGGTACGGTCGGTCAGTATTATAACGTCAACCGAACCGGGCAGTGATGACCGCAATTGGGGAATTATTTTCTTGATGCTGTTGACAACTTCGATTACATTGGCGCCCGGCTGACGCTGAATATTCACGATGACAGCCGGTGTTTGATCACGCCAGGCCGCCAGGTTTATATTCTCCGCATCATCGCGGACATCCGCTACATCAGTAAGGCGCACAGGCGCACCATTGCGGTAAGTAACAATAACTTTTTCATATTCTGCAGCTAACTTGATCTGATCATTGGCATCGATTGTGGAGGCGCGCTCCGGACCGTCAAAACTACCCTTGGCCTGATTGACATTGGCATTGCCGATTGTCGTGCGCAAATCCTCCAGCGTGAGCTTATAGGCTGCCAGTGCTTTGGGATTGGCCTGAATACGTATCGCCGGTCTTTGACCGCCGCTGATACTGACCAGTCCGACACCCGGCAATTGTGATATTTTCTGGGCGACACGCGTGTCGATGAGATCCTGAACTTTCGGTAACGGCAAGGTTTTGGACGTTATCGCCAGGGTCATAATCGGCGCGTCAGCCGGGTTGACTTTGCTGTAGATCGGCGGCATCGGCAGGTCTGTAGGAAGAAAGGTAGTGGCCGCGTTGATAGCCGCTTGCACTTCCTGCTCCGCGACATCAAGGCTCAGGCTGAGACTGAATTGCAGCGTAATTACCGATGCTCCGCCTGAGCTTGTCGAAGACATTTGGTTTAGCCCCGGCATCTGGCCGAATTGGCGCTCCAGTGGCGCAGTAATCGAGGAAGTAACAACGTCCGGACTTGCCCCGGGGTAAAGAGTCACAACCTGAATAGTCGGGTAATCAACCTGAGGCAGTGCGGATATGGGGAGCACTCGATAACCGATGATGCCCGCAAGCAGAATCGCTGCCATGAACAATGATGTAGCCACGGGACGCAAGATGAAAGGACGTGAAGGATTCATATATTGCCTATCTTATTTGGGGACAGGAATTATGTGAACGAGCGTCAAGGTTGACATAGTCTACTTTGGTGCTGAAGACTGCCGTCTTTTTTGTCCGGGAGCCGTAGTTGTTTTTTCATTACGCACTGATGCCCCTTTACCGTCCGGCGCTATAACCTCTGCTTTGGTACCTTCGCGCAGTTTATCGCCTCCGACGATCACCACCAATTCTCCAGGCACCAGGCCTTCCATTACGACAACATTATCGCCTTCAGCCGGACCCAACTTCAACATCCTCACAGTTACAGTTTTGTCATCTTTGACCACATAAGCAAAAGTACCAATACTACCGCGCTGTACTGCAGCAGTGGACATTACAGTTGCATTACGAAGAGTATCTACTTTCAGCCGAACATTAACAAACTGGTTAGGAAAGAGTTTGTTATCTTTATTGTCAAATATCGCCTTCAGTTTGATTGTCCCTGTTGTAGTATCGATCTGATTGTCAATTGCGAGCAGTTTACCGTTGGCCAGTAATACCTTGCCTTCCTGATCATAGCCCTGGACAGGTAAGGTTGTCCCGGCATTCCATCGTTTCATCAAAATCGTCAAATTGTCCTGAGGCAGTGAAAATACGACCGTGATCGGTTGTAGTTGTGTAATTACCACTATACCGTTGGGATCGTTAACCTGAACCATATTGCCGGGATCAACTTGCCGCAAACCGACGCGTCCTGTTATTGGGGTGATAACGCGGGCATAAGTAAGCTGGAGTTTAGCATTGGCGATTTGACCCTTGTCTGTCTCAATTATGCCATGGTACTGCTTCACCAAGGCGTCCTGTGTCGTAACCTGTTGCGCGGCAATGGAATCCTGGGCAAGCAACTTCTGGTAAAGTGCCAGATCGGCCTCGGCGTTTTTCAGAAACGCTTCGTCACGGGCAAGCTGTCCTTCGGCCTGCATAAGTTGAACCTGGAAAGGTCGTGGATCAATTTCTGCAATCAAGTCACCTTTATTAACATGTTGCCCTTCTTTAAAGTGCACGCTCATTAGCTGGCCACTGACCTGAGATTTGACAGTAACGGTGTTTGTGGGAATGACAGTACCCAATCCTTTCAGATATACATCAAAAGCGGTCTTATTTGTCATTAAGGCCGTTACAGGCTGGGGACGTTGACTACTATCGAGAGATTTTTTACCTGTCATATTTGACATGATAAATATTATGCCCACAACGATGATGACACCGGTTACAATGAGTATTACCCAGTGGCGACGGCTAAAATGAGAGAATCTTTGAATCTTGGTTAAATGGGGTCCAGTGGGCGTTTCAAGCTTTGATGTTTGGTTCATACCAAATTCCACCTATTCCTTTTCTGATAATGTCAATGCATTGCTGCACATTGAGTTTTGTATCTTTCGCAATTACATCCGCTGCCGGAACATTTTGACCGGATAATAAAATTAAGATGATGCTGATTAGCATTTTTTTAACATTTTATCACCTGATCATGATTTATGTGTTAATAGTTAAGCAATCCTTTTAGTGAAAAATTTATTATATGTTCGGCTATTTCTTTTATATCTTCGTTAGTATATCCTTCTTTGTGCCGCAGTCGGAAAATAATAGGCCGGGCATTACGGAAGTAAAGACATTGACCAATAATACTCATAGCACAAAGTTCTACTATTTTGTCAGGAGATTTATTGCCCGCAATTTCTCTGACGATGGAGGATAATTTGATGAACGTCGGCTTGATGAAGTCTTCCACTAAAACATCCAATGCCCCGGTAGATTCGGTAAATTCACGGGCAAGAAGTTTGCCAAATAATGCAGTTTTTCCTTCTTCCAGAAAACGATAGATAAAAGTATGAATAAAATTACTGAGCTTTTCTTCGGGTGTATCCGTTTCATTGATGCCGAAAGTAATGGGGTATTTTTGTATAGCAAGTTCGCGGTAATATTTTAAAACGGCCAGATATAATCTTTCTTTGTCGCCGAAATAATAGTTTATTGCTGCTAAATTTACTCGAGAACGCTTACATATTTCCCGCACAGTGGTTTTGCGGAAGCCCTGTTCGGCAAATATTTCCCCGGCTGCTTTGAGTATGGATTCTGCCTTCGGTTTTACTTTCTTTTCAGCGGTCATATTAATTAAAACAATCACTTTAAACAAATATTTGAAACAGGTGTATCATTTATTCCTATTTTGTCAAGAAATTTTTTTGTATGATGCTATTATTATATGACTAGTAAATGTGATTATTAGAATAATAAGTAGGAATTGGTAAAAATTTATAATAATATACCTTGAATTTCTTGTCGACATCGTTTATGTAAAAAACTGTTTATGAGGAGGCCTTATGTCTAATGAATTGATGAATACGAAGGAAGTAGCTGAGTATCTTGATATCCATGAAAAACAGGTTTACGCCTTGATTAAAACCGGACGAATTCCTTGTACGAGAGTAACAGGCAAGTGGATATTTCCAAAAAAATTTATAGATGAATGGATTGAAACTAATGCCCAAGCCGGTCTGAAACAAGCACGAAATAAAAGCAATAGAATCAGCGGCGCCATTCTTGCCTCTGGCAGTAACGATCCGGTTCTCGACATGCTTTTAACCGCGACAAAAAGATCACATCCAGATTTTTATATATTTTCAGCCAATACCGGAAGTATCAACGGTCTAAAGGCGCTAAATTCGGGATTGACCGATATCGCCTTATCCCATCTTTTCGATCCCGAAAGCGGTAAATATAATATTCCTTATTTATCCCAATATCTGCAAAATGTTGATCCTGTGGTTGTCAATCTCTTTCATCGTGAATTGGGTTTTCTGTATCAGCAAAGTAAATCTTCTCATATTACCGGATTTGAAAGCCTTGCTGGCAGAAAAATTAGTTTCATCAACCGCCAAAAAGGTTCGGGAACAAGATTGCTTTTGGATTATCATCTGCAGAAATTGGGAATTGTTCCAGAAGAGATCGACGGATATGAAAAAGAAGTTTATACTCATTTTGAGATAGGCCTTTCTATTCTCTCCGGTGAAGCGGATGTGGGAATAGCATCTGCCGCCGTAGGAAAGCTTTTAGGCCTTACCTTTAAGCCTATCACCTCCGAATGTTTTGACATGATTCTTGATCAAACTACTTATTTCCAATCAGGCATTCAATCGTTTATCGAGACGCTCAAATCGGATACATTTAAAGGACGTGTTGAAAAAATCGGAGGTTATGACTTTCAGGATTCAGGAAAGATACTTTACTCTCAGCAATAATCCAGTCTCCGTAATAAAATCAAAATGAAGAAAGGAATTATAAAGATGAATAGATGTATTGGTAAATTTCTGGTTTTGCTTTTTTTAATTTGTCCAGTCGATTGCATTGGCCGCCAGCGGCGATAAATTTATTCTCTTATCCAGCACAATCGGTCCGATTGACTCGGGAATTGTCAGCGCTCTGGAAGATCAATTTGAAAAAGAAACTGGAATCAGGGTGCGTCATGTCGGCGCGGGAACAGGAGCTGCTTTAGATATCGCTCGAAAAGGAAATATTGATCTGGTAATGGTGCACGCGAAGGTTCTAGAAGAAAAATTTATTGCTGATGGTTTCGGTACCCAGAGAATTCCTCTCATGTATAACGATTTTGTTATTGTCGGTCCGTCGGACGATCCAGCAGAAATTAAAGGAATAAAATTAGCTGCGGAGGCTCTGAAAAAGATTTCAGAAAAAGAAGTCATGTTTGTCAGCCGAGGCGATAAATCGGGTACTCATGTGGCCGAAATGGAATTGTGGGAAAAAGCTAAAATAAAGCCTGCTGGTAGCTGGTATGTTGTTTATGAAAAGGGGGCAGAGGGAAATGCGCCCACTCTTCGCTATACTGATCAAAAGAAGGCTTACACAGTAATTGACCGGGCGACTTATCTTTCCTTAAAAGATCAAATCAAGCTGACTATTCTGGTAGAAGATGATGAGGCGCTTTTAAATTTCATTTCTTTGATACCGGTCAATCCGGCAAAATGCCCCAAGATTAACGTGAAAGACACTAAGAAGTTTGTAAAATGGATGACCTCGCCTAAAAAAGGTCAGCTGATTATCCGGGATTTTGGCAAGGATAAATATGGTTCGCCGCTTTTCTTCCCCAATTCTGTGGAATGGCAAAAAGCGCAAAGGAAATAAAAAAATTTAATATAAAGGAGAAGAATAATGAAAATGTTCAGAAACAGTAAAATTGTAATAACGTTAATGATAACCGCGTTGCTTTTCGCGTTCGGAACAGCAAATGTTTTTGCCGCGAAGGCCGCGCCTAAACAAAAAAATATCATTTTGGCGACAACAACCAGCACTCAGGATACAGGCTTGCTCGATGTTTTAATCCCGATCTTTGAAAAGAAAACAGGTTACTTTGTAAAAACGATCGCTGTCGGTTCCGGTCAGGCCATGGCTATGGGGCAGAAAGGCGAGGCTGATGTTCTGCTTGTTCATTCACCCGATGCGGAAAAAAAGTTTATTGCTGAAGGTTATGGGATTAACAGACGTTTAGTGATGCACAACGATTTTATTATTGTCGGACCTGGTGCCGATCAGGCGAAAATAAAAAGCACAAAATCTGCGGCTGAAGCTTTCAAAATGATTGAAGATGCAAACGCTTTATTTATCTCCCGGGGAGATAATTCGGGCACTCACTCTCAGGAAAAAAAATTATGGAAGGCTGCCGGAGTAAATCCTGAAGGGCAGAAATGGTATCAGCAAACAGGGTTAGGTATGGGGCAAACTCTCAGTGTTGCAGCCGAAAAAAAAGGCTATACTCTTGCCGACCGCGGAACATATTTAGCAATGAAAAAAAATCTGGGTTTGGATATTTTAGTGGAAGGGGATGCCGCTCTGCTCAATATTTATCATGTAATCGAAGTTAATGCCGACAAATGGCCGAAAGCCAATGCCCAAGGCGCAAGAGCGTTTGCCGATTTCATGGTTTCCGCAAAAACGCAGGCTATTATTAAAAAATTTGGCATCGATAAATACGGATCGCCTCTGTTTTTCCCTGATGCAGGAAAAAAGGTGGAAGATTTAGGAAAATAATTCATCACGTATTTACTGGATTTGTTAAGTGGAATTAATTCTTGAAGGCATAAAAAAAGCTTTTGAATTAATCATCAGTCTTGATCCGGAAGTACTGGGAATAACCTTGCTGTCTCTGCAAGTATCGGGACAGCCACGTTCATCAGTCTGTTCATTGGTGTATCGATGGGTACCGCGGTTGCATTGGCTAATTTTCGCGGTAAGAAGTTTATCATCAGTCTGATTAATACGGGGATGGGTCTGCCGCCGGTTGTGGTCGGTCTTTTTGTCACTATTATGATCTGGCGCAACGGGCCTTTCGGGTTTTTGGAAATTCTTTATACGCCTTCTGCCATGATTATTGCCCAGGCTATTATCGCCACACCTATTGTTATGGGTATATCCCTTGCCGCTATTCAGCAGCTGCCGGAAAATCTGCGTTTGCAGATTTTATCGCTGGGAGCGACCAGATTACAAATGGTGTGGGTATTGATTAAAGAAGCGCGTTTGCCGCTTTTGGCCGCCGTTATGGCCGGTTTTGGGGGAGTGATTTCCGAAGTAGGCGCTTCAATTATGGTCGGCGGTAATATCAAAGGATACTCGCGCGTGCTCACCACGGCAACTGTTATGGAAACAGGCAAAGGTAATTTTGATATGGCCATCGCTCTGGGCATTATCCTTCTACTGCTCGCTTTTATGGTTAATCTTCTTCTCACACAGATACAGCAAAGGCAGCGTCTGCGATGAAAGTCGAAAACATAATAAAAATAGAAAATCTTCTTGTTCAGCGCGGCGGCGTAACTGTATTGGATATTAGCGAACTTACATGTCGAACGGGGAAGAATATTTGCCTTGATCGGACCCAACGGCGCGGGCAAGTCAAGCTCTGCTTTTAACGATGGCCGGTTTGTTAAAACCCTGGCAAGGGCAACTTTATTTTCAAGAAATGCCTGATTGATTCCCAGTGCTAGATCGCATGATGTTGCGCCGCAACGCCGCCGTTGTTTTTCAAGAACCTTTACTTCTTAACCGTTCGGTTTATGAGAATGTCGCTCTTGGTTTAAAGTTTCGAAAAGTAAGCAATGACGAAATCAAAAAGCGTGTTGGCGAATCATTGGATTATTTTGGAATCAGCTCAATTGGAAAAAAGATCGGCGAAAACGCTTTCCGGGGGAGAAGCCAAAAGAGTATCACTGGCGCGCGCTTTTGCCCTTAAGCCGCCAATTGATTTTACTTGGATGAAGCCTTCAACTCGCTTGATCCGCCGACACGGGAAGCGATAATTGACGATTTGCAGCGGATTTTAAAGGAAACAAAAATAACTGCCGTGATGGCGCTGCACGACCGTGAAGAAACACTGCGTCTGGCGCAGGATGTTGCTTTTATGAACAACGGTAAAATTGTGCAATCGGGAACAACAGCGGAAATATTTAATCAACCGGCCGATGAATTTGTAGCTAACTTCGTTGGAACGGAATCTATATTGGAAGGCACTAGTCAAAAGTGACGCCAACGGCCTCATGGAAATTTCTATCAATGGCAAAGTCATTGAAGCGGTAGGCGACTATGCTATCGGACAAAGAGTGTACTGTTGTTTACGGCCGGAAAATGTTACGGTATCCAAAGATACACAGGGCAAAATAAGCGCGCGTAATGTCTTTGAGGCAAAAGTCCAGAAGATTATCCGGCAGGGCTTTTTTTATAAACTCGTTTTGGATTGCGGATTTCCATTGACTGCATATATTACACAGCTTTCCTGCGAAGATTTAAAATTGGAAGAGGGAGCTTCTATAATCACTTCTTTCAAGGCTACTGCCGTTCACGTTATGCGGCGGGAAAAATAGTAATGGTCTCATAATAATTTAGACACCATCCTATCATTCCCCATGCAAGCCGAACGCGCAGTGTTTCGGCCTGATCGGGGATCAGACCCTACAATGTCCCCCGCTGGCGGGGGTAGGGGGTGGATGTGTTATAGCAGCCGTAAGATCCAGCGAGGTTAAAAGCCGGAAGTTCTTAATCCACCTCCGTCACTAGGTGACACCTCCGCCGGCGGAGGATATGGACGCGTTCCCCTATCTGACTGCTAATAACATCAGCAAAAACATAATATTTACCACTGGAATAGTGACGGGGAATCTCGTCTCTGTAAAAACTATTGGCATATTTTAGAAATTAGATTATAAATTAAACTAAGCATTTGTCGATTGTTATAGCGTTACTAAATCAATCGTTTAAATATCAAGATAATAGTCATTTAACTAATCAGAAAGGAGGATGGACAAAATGATAGGAGAAAAAATTAGAGGTGCAATGAATGATCAGATTAAACATGAACTCGAATCTTTTTATATCTATTTATCGATGGTTGCCTACTTTCACGAAGAGGGTCTTGATGGCATGGCGCACTGGATGCGCTGTCAGGCGCATGAGGAGATGATTCATGCGATGAAGTTTTATGACCATATTATTGACAGGGGCGGCATAGTGACTCTTCAGGATTTAAAACAATTAAAAACAAAATGGAAAACACCTCTGGAAGCATGGCAGGATGCCTACGAGCATGAAAAGTTTATTACCGGTAAAATCAATAATCTTACTAAAATATCCCGTGAAGAAAACGATTATACGTCCGAACCTATTCTTTCCTGGTTTTTAAATGAGCAGATAGAAGAAGAAAAAAATACGGAAAAGGTTGCCCGCGAATTGGCAATGGTAGGAAACTCCAAAGAGGGCATCTTGATTCTGGATCGTGAATTGGGCACACGGATATTTCCAGCAGGATCACCGCTTGATCCGGCGGCTTACAATGTAGTCGCTTAAAAATTTCGAATGCCGAGGAGTCTGATTATTAATAATTACAAACAATATCTGGAAAAAATAAAAGCCGGTCAAAAAGGTCTAAATCCTTTTCTGGATTTTTTGGGGATAACCCTAAGTCGATTTAAAAGATGGCTATGCCCGAATTTCGTATGCCGGTGCGCCCGGAATATTTGCAGGGGGCGAAAACAATGCAGGGCGGACTTATTGTCGCGCTGGCTGATGAGGCCATTGCCCACGCGATGATGACTCAATTAACCCCGGATGAAGGTTTGACCACAATAGAGCTCAAGAGCAATTTTCTGGCGGGGGTGAGTAATGGAGAACTTATTGCCACGGCTACTGTCTTTAAAAAAGGCCAAAGTCTTGTTATCGGCGATTGTCTAGTGACGGATGATAAAGGTAAAAATATTTGCCGCGTGTCGGCGACGTTTCTGCTTTTGAAAAATGAATCTTGATATTAAAGTGGAGGGGCGAAGACCCGTGGGCAAGGATACATATAAACATTGTTATGCCTAATAAAAAAAGGGATAACCTATGGATAAACATGTACTGAGAATCTTCCAACGGGAGACAGAAAGGCAGTGTAGGTTCGCGATAATGGCTATTGAGGACATACAAAAAGAACTGCAAGCAACAGACATGGACCGAATCTGGTATTCTGTTCAAACGTTTCTCGTTGCGGCCGGCAATTTATCCAAACTGCTCTGGCCGAAACACCCACATATTCCTGACCGGGCAAAGGAATTGAAAAGTTCTCTTGGTGTGGATGAAAGTTCTCCATTGGCTCCAAGAACCTTCAGGAATCATTTCGAACACTTCGACGAACGGCTTGAGGATTGGGCGACCTCGTCTAAACACCAAGGCTTCGTCGATTCGAACGTTGGTCCTTCCGGAATGATTTCCGGACCTGATGCTGAAGACTATCTTCGGAACTTTGACACAACAAAAGGCTCAATCACTTTCAGGGGCGATGAGTACGTACTAAAACCCATAGTAGATGCAATTGTGGAGCTGCATGCGAAAGCTCTGACTGAGGCCAACAAGGGTCCTCAGGGATAAACAATTGGTATAACGAATCGTTCCAGCCGATCGCCGGGCACACCCGGCTCTCACTGATTTTTTCGTTAACTGCTTATTAATTCGGTAACTATCGTAAAAAAACCAATAATGTATTAATTCTGAAAGTATCCACATCCTTATTGACTCTCAGTCGTAAATTTGCTAAGGAAAACTCTCATTACTTTTTTCAAAAAATTCTGTTGCAGGATATTATAAATGATTGATCTGCATACACATTCCATTTTCAGTGACGGCGACTTAATTCCCACGGAATTGGCCCAGCGCGCCTTTGCGGCAGGCTATAAAGCTATAGCCATTACCGATCATGCCGATCATTCCAATATTGATTTCATTCTTCCCAGGATTATCAAAGTTTGTTCAAAGATAACGGAAAAAGGGAATATTACAGTTCTTCCCGGTATTGAACTTACGCATGTTCACCCTAAGGATATAGCCGCACTTGCTGATGAGGCAAGAAAATTGGGAGCAAAGATAGTTATTGTGCATGGTGAGACTCTGGCTGAGCCTGTTCCTCCCGGCACCAATTTGGCGGCGCTTAACTCCTCTATAGATATTTTAGCCCATCCCGGACTTCTGACCGAAGAAGAAGCGAAGTTGGCCGCCGAAAAAGGAATTTATCTGGAGATTACCACGCGGAAGAATCATAGCCTGAGCAATGGACATGTTGCTCAGATGGCCAGAAAATTCAAGGCGCAGCTTGTTCTTAATAACGATGCACATGCCCCCAGTGATTTCGTGGGCAGTAAAATGGCAACGAATATTGCCCGCGGCGCGGGGTTATCCGATGATGAAGTTGCCGCCATGTTGGAAAATTCGAAAAAGCTTGTGCAGAGGGCCTGTGCGTGATCAAAAGCCATGATAAACGGCCGTTCAAAATTTGTCTGCTCACCTATCGGGGGAATCCTACTTGCGGCGGGCAGGGCGTTTACATTAAACATTTAAGCAAGGCGCTTTCCGATCTCGGACATCAAGTCGATGTCATATCGGGGCCGCCTTACCCGCAACTCGATTCTAAAGTTAAACTGCATAAATTGCCCAGCCTTGATCTTTACAATCCCGAACATTCCTTTCACGTCCAAAGAGTGCGCGATCTTATACATCCGTTAAACATGTATGAATTTCTAAATATGTGTACCGGCAGTTTTCCGGAACCATTTACGTTTGGCGAACGAGCCTATCGCTATTTGCTGAAAAATAAAATGAGTTTTGACATTGTTCATGATAATCAGTGCCTGGCTTACGGCATCGGAAAAATCGCGCGCGAACTGTTTCCCACAATAGCGACAATTCATCATCCGATAACCGTCGATCGCCGTGAAGAATTTAAAGCGGCAAAATCAGTATGCCAAAAATTTAAGATTTCACGCTGGTACACTTTTATAAAAATGCAGGTGAAAGTGGCGCGAAGTTTATCGCATATCGTGACGGTATCGGAATTTACCAAAAAAGATATTGCCAGTGAATTTTCTATTGATGAAAATAAATTCCGTGTTGTTCATAATGGAATTAACAATGAATATTTTTATCCCGTTCAAAATGGAACAAGGCCGGATAATTCCATCATCGTCACCAATAGCGCGGATATGCCGCTAAAAGGTTTGAATTATCTTTTGAAAGCGGTCGCGGAAATAAGAAAAAAGCAATCCGTAAACTTAACGGTTATCGGCGAGCCGAAAAAAAACGGCATAATCGAAAAGCTGGTAGCCAAACTGAAAATCGGCGACATCGTCAATTTTACCGGACGCATTGCCAATGAAGATTTTGCTGGTTATTACGCCAAGGCAACAATTGCCGTGGTCCCTTCGTTGTATGAAGGTTTTGGCATACCCGCCGTGGAGGCAATGGCCTGCGGCGTTCCGTTAATTACAACAAGCGGCGGCGCTCTGCCGGAAGTTGTAGGTGACGCGGGAATAATCGTTCCGCCAGCCGATGCATCGGCGCTGGCCGGAGCAATAACTTATTTATTTAATAATCCTGACGAAAGAAAGAAATACGCTAAAGCGGGGTTGGGACGTGTCAATTCTGTATTTAGTTGGCCGAAAGCCGCACAGGAGGTTGTTGATATTTATCGAGAGGCAATTGATGCTAACCGTAGATTTTCATGAGTTGAATTTAAAGCCGCACAGTCTTGTTCTTGATGCCGGTTGCGGAACGGGCAGGCATTTGCGGGCGCTGGCAAAATTGCCGGATTTGAAAATTGTCGGCATTGATAGAAATAATGCTGATTTGAATGATGCGCTGACATCCTTAAAAAATATGCCGGATGCCTTATCGGGCAACTATCTGGTGACCCGTGCCGATATTAATAAGTTGCCGTTTGATTCCGCTTCTTTTGATTGCGTAATTTGTTCGGAAGTTTTGGAACATATTCCTCAGCATGAAGAAGCGCTCAAAGAGCTGGTGCGGGTATTAAAACCGCAAGGTTCTCTGGTCATCAGCGTGCCGCGATATTTTTCGGAAAGAATTTGTTGGTTTATTTCCCGCGCTTATTGTAATGATGACGGAGGCCATGTACGCATTTACAAAAAAAAGCAACTTCAAAAAATGTTAAATACGCACGGATTTATGTGTTGGAAAATTAATTATAAGCATGCTCTGCATGTGCCTTATTGGTGGATTAAATGTTTGGTGGGCCACAAAAATGAAAAAAATTGGCTGGTCAAATATTATAGGAAATTTTTGGAATGGGATATTATGAAGAAACCGCTTTTAGTGCGGAAGCTGGAAGAATTTTTAAATCCGGTTATGGGCAAAAGCATTGTTTTTTATCTTAAGAAGGGTTAAAATTCATGGAACTAAACTTCCCTCTCCCTGAAGAAAAAAGTTTAATATACGTAGAAAAAATGGGTGCGTTTATCGCCTCCATCCAAAAAGAAAACGGTGAAATTCCCTGGTCGGTAGGGGGTAAGACCGATCCCTGGGATCATGTCGAAAGCGCGATGGGTTTGTGTATCGGCGGCTTTTATGAAGAGGCCAAACGCGCTTATAAATGGCTGGCAAAATCTCAGCTTGCCGATGGCAGTTGGTGGTCGGAAACACTCAACGGAGAAGTTATTAATTCCACCAAAGAAGCAAACTTTTCTTCCTATGTTGCCGTGGGATTATTTCATTATTATCTCATTACTGTTGATCTGGATTTTTTAGAGGAAATGTGGCCTGTAGTTTTCCGCGGTATTCAATACGCCGTTAAGTTGCAGGCGCCTCAAGGCGAAATATACTGGGCAAAAAACAAGAGCGGCGCAATCGATAAGATGTCTTTGCTTACTGGTTCCAGTTCAGTTTACATGAGCATCAAATGCGCCCTGGCTATTGCCGGGCTTCTGGGAAAGAAACGTCCCGGCTGGAGCAAAGCTAACGCTTCCCTGGGCGCGGCAATTAAATATAAGCCCGATCTTTTTAATATGATCAAGTCACGCTATTCCATGGATTGGTATTATCCTGTTTTATGCGGCGCCATTACGGGAGAAGAAGCAAAAAAGAGAATAGACAAATCCTGGGAAAAATTTGTCGTTCCCGAATGGGGGGTGCGCTGTGTGAGCGACAGGCCCTGGATAACCATGGCCGAAACGGCGGAATTGGTTTTAACTTTGGCGGCAATCGAAGATTACTCGCGGGCGCAGGCGATATTCAGCTGGCTTTCCGACAAGAGGTTTCCCGATGATTCTTATTGGATGGGGGTGACATATCCTGACGGCATTATCTGGCCGGAGGAAAAAACAGGCTGGACTGCGGCGGCGGTAATGCTTGCCTGGGACGCCTTAAATGAAATAACCCCGGCGGGAAAACTTTTCAATCATAAATTCTGGAATTCATGGAAGTGGTGAACGATCCGCCCGTTTTTGGCTGTATGCAAGTTATGCCCTTAATCGATTATTTAGCAATAATCACTTCGGCTTTTTTCAAAGCCATTCAAAAAAGGTAAAATGTGAGAAAAGATCACCGCCCATATTATCTCCAACGCTTGTGTTACAAATTTGAACAATGGTATGCGAAACATTTTTTGGCGCCGCAATGTGAATATTATGGTCGCGGCATGGCGCTGATGAAACCCTGGAAGGTGGAGATATACGGCAGGCAGGTTTCTATCGGAGATTTTACCACTTTAATTGCAACGTCCGATAAGAAAATCAGGCTAAGCTCCTGGTCGGTAGATGAACGTTCAGGGAAAATTGAAATCGGGAAGTGCTGCCTGATTTGTCCCGGTACGAGAATAACGTCGGCAACCGCCGTGACTCTTGGTGATGATTGCATGCTGGCGCAGGATGTTTATATTACCGATTCCGACTGGCATGATTTGTATGACCGCACTTTATCTGTCGGAAACACCCATGAAGTTAAAATAGGCAATAATGTTTGGATCGGGGACAGCGCGATTATATGTAAGGGAGTGACAATCGGTGATAACGCCATCATCGGAGCGGGAGCCATCGTGGTGAAAGATATTCCCGCCAACGCCATTGCCGCCGGCAATCCCGCGGCGGTGATAAGATATTTGAATCCGGATAAACCTCTGAAAGCAAGATCGCAATGGATGGGCGAGCCTGACAAACTCACTAATTTTTATGATCCGTGGAGCGTTTGGTGCGGGAAGGAAACACACTGATGGGTTGGTTTCGAACATTACTTTTTCCCCGTAAAGGAGATTGATTCCTTGCGTATCGCCATAGTGGCTTCCCCCTATCCTCTGGAAGAAGTTCCCTCGCCGCCGTTGGGTGTAACTTATGTCGCGGCGGCGTTTGTTGCCGCCGGCGCCGATGTGCGCATCTTTGATTATATTGTTTCCGGCTATTCCAAAGAAAAACTTAAAAACCAATTGGAAGATTTTCAGCCTGACGTCGTCGGCGCAACGTCCGTAACGATGAATTTTTACGAGGCACAGCGAATTTTGCGCGATGTAAAAAGCTGCAATCCGGAAATTATCACGATGATGGGCGGGCCGCATGTTTCTTTTACTGCGTCGGAAACCCTGCGCAAATATCCGGAAATAGATTTAATTGTCATCGGCGAGGCCGAAGATACCATCGCTGACCTGACTCCGGCATTAAAACAGCAAAGCAAATGGCAAAATATCCGAGGAATTGCTTATAGACAAGATGGTGAAATCATTATTACGGGCAAAAGAGATTTTATCACTGATGTTGATCGAATACCAATACCTGCGCGTCATTTATTGCCCGTTTCACGTTACCGGGCCTTGGGTTTTCCGGTCAGCATTATTACCAGCCGTGGCTGTCCCAATTCGTGTATTTTTTGCCTGGGGCGCAAAATGGTTGGCTCAAAAATCCGCCGCAGGAATGTTAAGTATGTTCTGGACGAAATGGAGCAGATAATTGGTTGTGGTTTCGAGCGCATCAATATCGCTGATGATCTTTTCGCTGTCGATAAAGCACGAGTTAAAGAAATATGCGCCGGAATCAAAGAGCGTGGATTAAAATTCAGTTGGAGCGCTTTTGCCCGCGTGGATACTGTGAATCAAGAAATGCTGGAGGCGATGGTCGATGCAGGCTGTGACAGCGTCAGTTTCGGGATAGAAACCGGCAATCCGGAAATGCTCAAGCGAATAAAAAAGGGGATAAAGCTCGAACAAGTTCACGCGGCAATCAAGATGTGTAAGCAGGCGGGTATGATTGCCCATGCGTCATTTATGGTGGGTCTGCCTGGCGAAACAAAAGAGACTCTGGTCCAAACAGACCAATTAGCGCGAAGTTTAAACATACTTTACGGTTATCATTATTTAGCGCCCTTTCCCGGTACGACTGTGCGGGAAAAAATTGATCAGTATGATTTAGAAATATTGACTGACGACTGGGCAAAGTATGATGCCAACGATGCTATTGTAAAAACATCAGGTTTACTGCCGGAAGATATACGCGAATTTGTGGCCCATTATGATGAAGAGATGGATACAGACTGGCAAAAGATTTTGTCAGGTTACGAGAACAATACAAACACACCTATGGAAAATTTGCGCTTGGAAGGCCATTGGCGCATGAATCTGACATATCAGGTGCTGAAAGGTGATCTCGTCGAAAAACACGGTTTTATTGAGCCTAATTTATTTCAAGGTTCTAAAGATAGAGCATTGCGGGAACTCTGCCAAAGAATAATTATCGGCACAAATGCGAATTCCCGTGTAGTTAATAATACCATCAGTGATTTTGTTAATCGCGGTTATCTGCAGGCAGCAATTTCCGGTCAAGGCTGTAACTGGCGCTGGGCATAATAACACTGCGTTTGGCTATTATTTTTTTCGTTTTAATATCCCGAGCGATTCGCACATCGGCATTTCTTCGTATAATCCGGAAGCTACTGCAATTTGATAAACCTTATAAGGCGCCTGACCGCCTTTCGCCGGATCGGGGAAAATATCGTGAAAAACAAGATAGCCGCCAATGATTAAATGTTTTGCCCAAATCTTGTAATCGTTAAGTACGGATTCGTAAGCGTGACTTCCGTCAATAAAAATCAAGTTCAGAGGGGTTTGCCAGGTGCGTCCCACTATTTCCGAGCGGCCGACAATCGGAATTACTGTATCTTCCAGGTCAAAATCAGCAATCGTTTTGCGGAAAAATCGTAAAGTGTCTATCTTCCCTGTTTCTTGATCCAGCAATTCAGGGTCAAAATATTCCTCACCCGGCTGCTGCTCTTCCGAGCCTGTATGATGATCAAGGGAAAATAGAACTGATCCATTTTCTTTGCAGGCTGTGCCTAAATATACTGCTGATTTTCCGCAATAACTGCCGATTTCCAGGCAGGGGCCTGTTTTACTGGCATTCAGAGCCAGTTTATAAAGATAATGAGCTTCGCTTCTCATCCAAAAACCCTTTTATTTTGGCAACTTTTGTTTTATTTATTTTCAAATTAGGCCATCTTTCCGAAATATTTTTTTGTTTCATAGACTTACCCCTATTAAAAAGCAAGCAGAACCTTGGTTAAAAAATTTTCCGTAAAAATGTTTATTTTTTCTTGATAATAACTATATGTAGTGGTATCATCTATGCTACAAACCCAATATATTGCGTATGGTGCGGGTAGCAATTTTTTCTTTTTATCTGCTTATGGAGGGGGTCAATGAACACAAAAATTAAAAAGAGAGACGGCCGTTTAGTTAAATTCAATGCGGAAAAAATTACCAATGCCATCGCCAAGGCCGGCGCTGCCACCGGTGAATTTGATATTAAAGAAGCGCGAAAATTGACCATCAAGGTTTTAAATCTTGCCGAAAAGCTCTTTGACGGCAAAATTTTATCCGTCGAAGAAATTCAGGATATCGTGGAAGAAGTTCTCCTGCATTCCCCTTATCGCAAAACGGCCAAATCTTATATTATTTATCGCGATCAGCATGCCCGTTTGAGGGATATTACCAACAAAATGGAAGTTGATCTTGTTGATCAGTATTTAAAGAAGTCCGATTGGAAAATAAATGAAAACAGCAATATGGATTATTCCTTGCAGGGATTGAATAATTACATTTCTTCGGAAGTGAGCAAGGTTTACTGGCTCAATGAAATTTATACGCCGGAAATTCAAAAAGCGCATAAGGATGGCGATTTTCATATTCATGATTTGAGCCTGCTTTCCGTTTATTGCGTGGGCTGGGATTTGTATGATTTGCTTCTGCAGGGATTTCGGGGTGTGTCCGGCAAGGTGGAAAGCAAACCGGCCAAGCATTTGCGCAGCGCCTTGGGTCAGGTGGTTAATTTCTTTTATACACTTGCAGGGAGAAGCGGCCGGAGCGCAGGCTTTTTCCAATTTCGATACCTTGCTTGCTCCTTTCATCCGTTATGATGGTTTGAACTATTAAGGAAATCAAACAGGCGCTGCAGGAATTTATTTTTAATATCAATGTGCCGACACAGAGTCGGTTTTCAGACGCCTTTTACCAATGTCACGCTGGATGTTACCGTTCCCAAATATTACGCGGATCAGAATGTGATCATCGGCGGCAAACCGCAGAAAGAAACCTATAAAGAATTTCAGGAGGAAATGAATCTCTTCAACAAGGCTTTTCTGCAGGTTATGGCGGAAGGTGACGCCAAGGGCAGGGTCTTTACTTTCCCATTCCCACATACAATATCACGAAGGATTTTAACTGGGATGATCCCAATATGACAGGATTTATGGGAAATGACGGCAAAATACGGCGTTCCTTATTTTTCCAATTTCATCAATTCCGACATGAATCCGGAAGACGCGCGCAGTATGTGCTGCCGTCTGCGTATCGACAATCGGGAACTGGAAATGAGAGGCGGCGGGCTTTTCGGTTCCAATCCGCTGACCGGTTCCATCGGTGTTATCACGATCAATATGCCGCGTATCGGCTATCTGGCCAAATCCAAAAAGGATTTCATGCAACGTCTGGAAAAACTGATGGAAATGGCCAAGGAAAGCCTGGAAACAAAAAGAAAGGTTCTGGAGAAATTTACCGACGGCAATCTTTATCCTTACACCAAATATTATTTGCGCAATGTCAAAGAGAGATTTGATGAATACTGGAAAAATCATTTTTCCACTATCGGACTGGTCGGGATGAATGAAGCCTGTCTGAATCTGCTGGGCAGAAATATCGCCTCGAAAGAAGGTCAGGCATTTACCAAAAAGGTTCTCGATTTTATGAGAAACAAGCTGATCGATTTTCAGAAGGAAACGGGAAATAATTACAATCTGGAATCGACACCGGCGGAAGGGACATCGTATCGTCTGGCCAAGATCGATAAAGAAAAATATCCCGATATTATTTGCGCCGGCAACGGCAACGAAAAATCGAAAAACAGCGGAGCCGTTTTATACCAATTCCACGCAACTGCCGGTAAATTATACCGACGATATCTTTGAAGCGCTGGATTTGCAGGATGAAATTCAGACAAAATACACCGGCGGCACGGTGTTCCATACCTTTGCCGGCGAACGAATTGATGATCCCAACGCGGTAAAGACATTGGTTCGCAAAATTTGCTCTAATTATCATTTGCCTTATCTCACTTTTACTCCTACCTTCAGCGTATGCCCGTCGCACGGCTATATTAAAGGCGAAAAGGAAAAGTGTCCGACCTGTGAGGATGATTGCGAGGTTTACTCGCGCGTGGTTGGTTATTTGCGGCCGGTCAAACAGTGGAACAAAGGAAAGCAGGAGGAATTTGACTCGCGGCAGGTATTTAAATTACAGTAATAATACATAATCTGTAAAAGAAATAATATTATCGACAAGCCCCTGCCAGTTGGCTGGGGCTTTAATATTTGATTCAAAATCATGAAGAAATGGGAAAATGAAAATCGGCGGTTTGCAGAAAGTATCACTTATTGATTATCCGGGATGTAATTTGCGCCATTGTTTTTTTACAGGGGTGTAATTTCAAATGTTCATATTGCCATAATCCGGAACTGGTGGATCCAAAATTATTTCAGCCCTGTCTGAAAGAAAAAAAAGTTCTGGAATTTCTTGGCACGCACGCAAAGGAAAGCTCGACGCGGTAACGATTACCGGCGGGGAGCCTACTATTCAAGAAGATTTAATGCCCTTTATCAAGCAAATCAAAAAAATGGGATTTGCCGTTAAGCTTGATACCAACGGTATCACAGCCGCAGGTTATCAAAGATCTTCTTGAAGAAAAGCTGCTTGATTTTATTGCTATGGACATAAAAGCGCCGCTGGAAAAATACAAGAGCATAGTGAAAGTCGCCTGTCGACACGCAGTCAATAAAAGAAAGCATCAAGCTTATTTTAAAATCGAAAATTCCGCTATGAATTTCGCACAACAGTTGTGAAGTCCCAGCTTGACGGAAAAAGATATTCTGGAAATCGCCAAGCTGATTTCCGGCGCTAAGCGCTATGCCTTGCAGAAATTTGTGCCGACAAAAACTCTGGATAAAAAATTCCTTAAAGAAAAAACTTATCCGGATGATGAATTGGAAAATATAAAAATACGCCTGGAAAAAGAAATTCCCTCTGTTATAGTCAGGTAACCATAAAAAAGAGCGAAAAGGAAAAAATCTACAGCGATTATGCAAGCCGCGAGTTGGTGCTACAGCAGATTAATGTCTGATATCATTGAATAGGTATTTTTATGCGCAAAAGAGATTAATTTATGGGCGGTATTAAAGATGTATTAAAAAAGTCTCTTACTGCCTTTTTAATAGAAGAATTTTCTCCAGAAATTGAAGAATGCAATAAAAAACGTTTCTTCCATGCCTGCAAAAAATATTTCGAGGATAGATCTGAATTTGACATCTAGGCCGCAAAAATCAAGTACAATAATAAAATGCTTATATTTTAATATCATTTATGATAGGCAATTAATTATGAGCGGATATAAATATATAAAATTGATTATTCTGTTAATTTTTTTCTCTGTAATCTTTTGGGGTTGTGCAGTGGGGCAGGGGCAGGTATCGGCAAAAGATAGTCTGATTGCCGGTAAGCTCGAAATCGGCAAAACAAGCAAGGAAGATACATTGAAAATCCTTGGTGAGCCCGGACAGATTGTAAAGCTGGAAAGTAATCTGGAAATTTGGATTTATAATTATACGCAAATTTCCGGTCTGCGTAATCCTTTTGTCAAGCATGGGATGGAAAACAATACCCTGTATGTTGGATTTCGTGATGATCTTGTAGAAAAAACTTACCGCTGTGTTTCCGAATCAGGCCTTTAAATTATAAAATATCTTAAATGTTAATTACTCTTCGGTGTTGAATTGCTGGAAGCGACTTTATAATAATCTTTGGACTTCATGCATTGAGAAAATTCTTGTTGAAAGATTTGATCAACTGCTGATATTTTTAAGGCTGTTTCCGATTTATCTTGTATTTCTGATTTCCTTGCCTCGATTACTTTTATTGCTTTTCCTTCACATTCGGATTTGTCCGCCTGGATTTGTTTTTCATCCTGAATGGTCAAATTCTGCCAGCCGACGACAACGACTACTGCGGCAGGTATACAACCAGTGGTGATTAATGAAATAATTAATATAAACAGAAAGTAAATTTGCTTCATGTGATAAAATTTATGTTATAGTGATAAATATGGTCATGGAAAGTAATATGCTAAAAAAAATCATTTTGCAAGTGCGAACATTAAAAGATATTTGCTAGATCAGCGCGAGGCTATCCGCCACAGCCATACCCGCCCGCGTAGGCATCAAAAAGCCGTTCTTTAACTCCACAAGCTTATTTTTAATTAACGCATCGATAATAATTTTCTTATCCGCGAGCAAATCAGCACCGTATTTAGTTTTGTAGTGTTCCAGATCAATGCCGGCTTTTGTGCGCAAGCCAAGAAATAACGCTTCGAGCTGTAATTGCTCTCTAGAAAGTTCTTCTGTATTTCCCATTGGCGTTTTGCCTTGAGCAATTTCTTTTAAATAGTTTTTGACGGAAGGCTTATTCCACCAGCGCTTATTATCGAAAAATGAATGCGCGGCAGGCCCCAAACCTAAATAGGGCACATGCTGCCAGTATTTCATATTGTGTTTTGATTTTAAATTTTCATTGCGGGCGAAGTTGGAAACTTCGTAGTGGATGTAACCGGCATTTTCCAACTCCTCGGCTGTGGTCAGGAAGAATTTTCCCTGTTCATTTTTCGTGGGCAGTTTTATTCTTTTCATATTATATTTCTTATATAGAGGTGTTTTGGCTTCCAATGAAAGTTGATAGCAGGAAATGTGTTCCGGAGAAAACGATAGAGCTTTTTGAAGCGTCCTTTTCCATAATTTAATATCTTGATGATGAACTCCATAGATTAAATCAATTCCAACATTGGTGAAACCGGCTATTCTGGCGGCGTCAATCGCCGCAACCGCATCTTTCTCTGAATGCCTGCGGCCGAGAAATTTTAACAGACTATCATTGAATGATTGGATACCGATGTTTAATCGGTTTATACCTAACGGGCGCAAAGACTGGAAATACTCGGCAGAAACATCACCCGGATTAACTTCAATTGTTATCTCAGATGGGGATTCAATTTTATAAAATTTGTTTATTGCAATGAAGATCTCAGCAAGTTGTTTAGCAGTCAGAAGGGAAGGGGTGCCGCCGCCGATATAAATGGTATCAAAAGATTGAAAATGATTGCTGTAGAATTCCATCTCTTGTTTAAGCACTGATAAAAATGCGGGGATAAGATTAATGGATTTAATGGAATAAAAGCTGCAATAGCCGCATTTACTCAGGCAAAAAGGAATGTGAATGTAAAGCCCGGGTTGGGCTGACTCATTTTTGAATGAAGTCGCTGTCATTTGGTTACCTCGAAAAAACCGACATGGTGATTCTATCCTGCTTTGAAGGCTGTTCAGAAACATTCAGCTGCTAGAAGTTCAAAAACCGATTCGCGAGGCGCATGTGAAAATATGTTGAGCGATGAGGTTTGCAGCACAACGCTACAGATGAGTGTTTTTCAACAGCTGACTATTAATCGGTATCCGATTTCAGAACGGCCAGAAATGCGCTTTGCGGAATGCTCACCGAGCCGATCATCTTCATGCGCTTTTTCCCGGCCTTTTGTTTTTCGAGCAGTTTTCTCTTACGGGTGATATCGCCGCCGTAACATTTCGCCGTCACGTCTTTGCGGAAAGCGCTGATGGTGCTGCGGGCGATTATTTCCGAGCCGATGGCGCCCTGAATGGCAATTTTAAACATCTGGCGCGGTATTTCTTCTTTCAATCTTTCACAGGCCAGAAGGGCGCGGGCGCGGGCGCGTTCACGATGGACAATTTGCGAGAGGGCATCAACCTTTTCGCCGTTGACCAGAATATCCATCAAGACCAAATTGCTTTCGCGGTAATCAATTATATCATAGTCAAAAGACCCGTAGCCCTGGGTAACCGATTTAAAACGGTCATAAAAATCATAAATGACTTCGGCCAGCGGCATTTCGTAAGATAATTCCACACGTCCGGGTCCGGTGTAATTCAGGGTAGAATTGGCACCGCGCTTTTCCATACAAAGTTTCATCACTGCTCCCAGATAACGTTCGGGAAGCATCATTGCAGCGCGAATATAAGGTTCTTCGCCTTTGGCGATTTCCGCTGGATCGGGATAATGGGTGGGATTATCCACATAAACAACGTTGTTGTCTTTAAGCGTGAAGCGGTAACGCACACTGGGAACGGAAAGAATGATAGAGAGATCATATTCTCTTTCCAGTCTTTCCTGAACGATATCCAGATGAAGCAGTCCCAGAAAGCCGCAGCGAAAACCCTGACCAAGAGCGGCGGAGGAATCTTTTTCGTAAATAAAGGAGGCATCGTTGAGTTTATATTTTTCCAGCGAATCGGCCAAATCCTGATAATCGTCGGAAGCAATGGGATAAATGGAAGCAAAGACTACGGGCTTTACTTCTTTAAAACCGGGCAGAGGCTGGCTGCAGGGATTATTCTGTAAAGTAATCGTATCGCCCGTGCGGACATCGGCCACGGTTTTAACACCGGCGATAATGTAGCCGACTTCACCGGCGGAAAGCTTCTCGCGTTTAACGCGGTTGAGGAGAAAGTGCCCTACTTCTTCCACTTTATAAGTCGTGCCGTTGGACATAAATTTGATGATATCGCCGCTTTTAACGCGTTCCGTCAAAGACGCGGCAGTGAATGATCGTGCCGCGAAAAGAATCGTAATGAGCATCAAAAATCAATGCCGCTAGTGGATTTTCGGCATCGCCTTTCGGCGGCGGAATACGATTGACGATTGCTTCGAGAATTTCTTCTATGCCGATTCCCTCTTTGGCCGAACATTTTATAGTGGGTATCCGGATCAAGGCCGAGTTCGGAATCAATTTCCTCCAGCACGCGGTCAACATCAGCCGAAGGAAGATCTATTTTGTTGATGATCGGTATAATTTCCAGATTGTGTTCCATGGCCAGATAAAGATTGGCTAGTAGTTTGGGCCTGCACGCCTTGCGCGGCATCCATTAAAAGTAGAACTCCTTCGCAAGAGGCCAGCGACCGGGAGACTTCATAAGAAAAATCAACATGTCCCGGAGTGTCGATCAGGTTCAGGATATAATCTTTTCCGTCATGAGCGTGATAGGGCAGAGATATGGCGTTGCTCTTGATGGTAATGCCGCGTTCTCTCTCAATATCCATATTATCCAGAATTTGATCTTGAAAATTTCTTTCATTGCAGACTCCGGTAAATTGAATCAACCGGTCGGCAAGCGTTGATTTGCCGTGATCGATATGGGCGATAATACTGAAGTTTCTAATATTTTCCATAACCTTAAGATGAAAAAGCCCTCCAAAACATCCGGGGGGCTTTTATGACAAATCTTTCCTGACAAATTAAGCAAGTTTCTTTAAAAGTTCTTCCGATACTTCTTTTACACCGACGCTGCCGTTGACGGAAATTATTTTGGTTCTTTCTTTGAAATAGTTAACCGCGGCCAAGGTGCCGGTTTTAGTATCATAGTAAATGTTATGGCGTTTATCGATTGCCGCGGCATCCTGATCATCCGCGCGCGTGGACATATCTTCACAACCGCAAACCGACAAACCGTTTTCCCCTCATGTTCGTGAGGTTTAATCGCATCGATGTAAATATTATTGGGATGGTTGTTATCCATTTTGCAAAGTCTTCGTCCCATGATGCGCTTTTTGGCAGATTCCCGTCCAAGATCGATTTCAATAACATAATCAAGTTTCATTTTCTCTTTTTGCAGCGCCTTCCAAAGAGCTTCAGCCTGAGCCAGATTACGGGGAAATCCATCCAACAGCCAACCCTTTTTGCAATCGTCTTCCTTCAAGCGATTGAGAATCATAGGAATGGTGATATCGTCGGGAACCAGTTCGCCCCGGTCTATATATGCTTTTGCTTTTTCTCCCAGGGGAGTTTTTTGGGAAATATTTTGCCGGAAAATAACTCCGGTTTCAATATGAGGTACGCCATATTTCTTTTGTACTACTGCACCTTGAGTTCCTTTGCCACTGCCGTTAGGGCCAAAAATTAAAATGTTCACTTTTAGAGACTCCTTTCCTAAAAAATATTAAAGTTGGAGTCTTATAATGTATTGTTTCTTTTTTCGCAATGATAAAAGAGTGATAAAATTTCGGCTTCGCGCCAACCTAACGCTTTTTAATGGCCTCAACCAGGTGAGCATGAAGTTGAAGCATAGGAGGAACAATCGGCCTTTCCACCGGCAAAAACGGACATTAGTTTTTCGGCGCCTCTTGTTCCGTATTTCGGGCAAGAAAGCTTTTTTTCTTCTGATTGTGAAAAGATCAAAATTACAGAACTAATGTTCAGCGCTTTGATTTGCTTTTTGACTGTTGAGGTGAGTCAATACTTAGTTCTTTAATTTCATTATTAATTACAGCGGATCGTTCCGAATCTTGCGAAAAATAATTAAGAGCTTCTTTGAAATGAAAGAGGGCGCTTTCCTTCTTCTTGGATTTTTTAAAATGTAGGCCGAAATAGTAGTGTGATTCACCTTGATTATTGAGTTTACCGTAAGCCATCGCGATGTGATAATTAATATCATTATCATCGAGAGCTTTATCTTTCAACTTTAAATAGCTGTTAAGAGCATTTTGATAACTTCCTGCGGCAAAATAGGTTTTACCCAAAGCAAAAGTAACTTCATCGTTGTTAGAATTTATATTTGCTGCTCTTTGGAGGTATATCTTTGCCTGATCAATTTTGCCCATTTTTAGATAAATTAGACCGATATTTTTTAAAACATCTTCATCCCGTGGCGATAAACTGAGAGCTTTTTGCAGATGTTCGAGCGCTAAACTTGTTTGGTCGAGTTTGTCTTCGGTTAAGGCCAGAGCATAGAGCAAATCAACATTCTTCGGTTCCTTGGTTAAAGCCTCTTCCAGTTGTCTTTGTCGCGTATTCAGGTCAGCTTCATCTAATGGAATCAATGTTTGCATTCTCCTTAAATTACCGACGATATTTTTTGCTCCTTTCTGGCGATATTGGGTCAGAATAAGGCTGTCCAGATAAAAAATACGGTCATCGGTGCCCGGGTGTGTTCGTAAATAGGAAGGAATGGTCTTGGATAGAAACTCATATTGTTTTATCAGTTTAAGAAAATCAACCATTGCTGCCGGATAGTAACCGGCGTTGACCAGATAATTTATTCCCAACCGGTCGGCTTCTTCTTCATGCTCTCGCTGATATTTCAGTGTTAAAGCTGCTGGCACCAGCTACCGAAAAAGCAGCAATAGCCGCGGTGGCTTCTCCTCCACCGCCTAAGAAAGCGCCGGCGATAATAGCGGCCAGTGTGGCAATATTCAATTTTTGTGATTTTTCAATTATGCTGGCAACATGCCTGGCATTGGCATGGCCGATTTCATGAGCAATAACTCCGGCCAGTTCTGCTTCATTTTCCACGGCATTAATTAGACCTTTATGGATGTAAATATACCCGCCGGGTGTGGCAAAAGCGTTTATTGCCGAACTATTCACAATTGAAAAATGAAAGTCAAAGGGAGCTTTCTGACTTTGCGCCAGAACTAAATTGCCGATTTGGCTTATGTAATTGTTAAGTCGTTTATTTTCAAGGAGAAAATGATTTTTTTCTAATTTATCATAAAATTCTTTGCCCAGTTTTTTTTCATCGTCAATAGTGAATTCGGCCAAGCAAATATTTGTGAAAAACAATAAGATGAAGAATGCAAAAGCAAAAGAAATGTATTGATTTTGAATTAATTTACGCATAAGCAGTTTTCAATCACAAAGTATTTTCTATTCCAATATTATCTTTTTTGTAATTTTAAGGCAAGTCTTGCTTTTAGAGTATTAAGAATGCGCACATGAATTGAGCTATATGAAAAAGAAAAAGATTATAACTATTGACGGACCGGCCGGTGCCGGTAAAAGTACGGTGAGCAAAGCCGTGGCAAAAAAACTTGGTTATATTTATCTGGATACAGGAGCGCTTTATCGGGCATTGGCTTATAAAGCTCTTAAAGTTAAAATATCTATCGATGACGCAATCCGCCTTGTCTGATCTTTGTTCCCACACCAAGGTGGCTTTGAAAAACATTGACGGTCAACTGAAATGTATATGTCGATGGCGAAGATGTCGAGGAAAAAATACGTACTGAAGAAGTAGGTTTGGCTGCTTCAAAAATATCCACTTATGCCGTCGTGCGAGAAAGCTTGCTTAACCTGCAGAGAGAAGCAGGCGTTCACGGTGGTCTTGTTGCGGAAGGCAGAGATATGGGTTCGGTAGTTTTTCCGAATGCTGATTATAAATTTTATCTTGATGCCCGAACAGAAGAAAGAATAAAAAGAAGATACAAAGAACTTATAGGCAAAGGTAACTTGGCTGAATATCAAGCTATTCAACAAGATATGCTTACTAGAGACAAGCAGGACGAGCAAAGACAAATTGCTCCTTTGAAAGTTCCTGATGGAGCAATAATAATTGATTCAACTAATTTGTCCGCACAAGAAGTCGTAGAAAAAATCACAGGTTATATTCTAATAAAATAGACCGGATATAGACTGCACCACTTGAAAATACACTGGATTTATGTTGCTATTTAATATTCAGTATGTTAAATTTTAAAACTTATAGAGGTTTATAAAAATTAGGGGGGTATTGGTTTAATGGTTAACAATAACAACTTAAACTTAACAAAAGAAAAGGAGGTTAAAGCGGACTCTTCGGCTAAAGGTTCAGTTAGTCAATCATCTCAGCCTAAAGAAGATGATATGGGATTTAAAGAACTTTACGAACAAAGCCTTAACCAACTGCAATATGGAGATATCGCCAGAGGTAAAGTTGTACAAATCAAAGACGACATGGTTATGGTTGATGTCGGTTGGAAAACAGAAGGTTTTATTCCTATAGGAGAGCTGAAAGACGCACAGGGAAATATTAATATTTCCGTTGGCGATGATATAGAGGTATTTATTGATAAAAGAGATTCAGACGGCAATTTGATTTTATCAAAAAATAAGGCAGCCAAACTCAAAATTTGGGATGAAATTAAAAATGTCTGTGAAAATAATATTTCCGATCAAAGGTACCGTTGTTGAAAAAGTTAAAGGAGGTCTTTCGGTTGATATTGGAATTATTGCCTTTCTTCCCGGTTCTCAGGTTGATACCCGTCCAATTAAAGATTTAGACAAATTTGTCGGCAAAACCTTGGATTTCAAAGTTTTAAAATATGACCGGAAGCGAAGTAATGTAGTTTTGTCGCGCCGTCCAATTGTAGCCTCAGAAAGAGAAACAGAAAAGAAAGATATTTTGAGTTCTATCCAAGAAGGAAACATTGTGGAAGGTGTGATAAAAAATATTACCGATTACGGTATTTTTATTGATTTGGGAGGTATTGACGGACTACTTCATGTTACGGATATTTCCTGGGGGAGAATAGCCAAGCCTGCGGAAAGTTTTCATAAAGGAGAGAAGATTACTGTCCAGGTTCTTTCTTTTGATCGCGAGAAAGAGAGAGTTTCTTTGGGCTTAAAGCAGTTAACGGATAATCCCTGGGAGCAAATCATAGAAAAATATCCGGTTGGTTCAATTGTCGAAGGCAAAGTCGTTAATTTGACTGATTACGGAGTTTTTGTGGAATTGGAACCGGGCGTCGAGGGATTAGTCCATATATCGGAAATGTACTGGACCAGAGAAATAAAACATCCTTCAAAAGTATTGAATATAGGCGAAACAATAAAAGTTGTGGTTTTGGAAGTAAATCCGGAATCCAAGAGAATTTCTTTAAGTTTGAAGCAAACAACGCCAAATCCCTGGGAAAAACTAAAAGAGAAATATCCGGTAGGAACAATTGTTAAAGGTGTAGTCAGAAATATTACTAATTTTGGAGTTTTTGTAGGAATTGAAGAGGGGATTGACGGATTGGTACATGTATCCGATATTTCATGGAAGCACAGAGTAACTCATCCCTCCGAATATTTTAAGAAAGGGCAGGAAGTTGAAGCCGTAGTTTTAAACGTGGACGTAGATAACGAGAAATTTTCTCTGGGCATAAAACAAATTGAAAAAAATCCTTGGGATGAATTATCCCAAAAATATGCTCCCGGTAGCGTTGTAACAGGCAAAATAACTAACTTCACGGATTTTGGGATTTTTATGGAGATTGAAGAAGGAATCGAAGGTCTCGTTCATATTTCCGAAATCAGCCAAAAACGCGTCAAGACTTCATCGGAGCTTTATGCGATCGGCGACACTGTATCGGCCGTAGTAAAGAGTATCGATCCTAAATCCAAGAAAATTAGATTGAGCATAAAAGAGATGGAAGCTCCGGCACCAACTCCGGCATCCAATCAATATATAAACAATCGGGAAAATATAGGATCTAATTTAGGTCAAGCTTTGGCAGAAGTAAAAATTAACAATCAACAAAAAGGTGAATAAAAACATGAGAAAACATCCGGTAATCTGGGGAGTGTTTATACTTTTGGCTATGGGGATTTTGTTTTATGTTTTTTTCTATAAAGTTGGTTTACATTCAAGTAAAAGTACGAGTTTTTCTTTAAGTGACAAAATTGGGGTTGTCAGTGTAGATGGTCCAATTTATGATTCCATAAAAATAACGGAGCAGTTAGACGAATTTGGCAAGAACGATTCCATTATTGCTGTCATTTTACGGGTTGATTCTCCCGGCGGAGGGGTAGCCGCGTCTCAAGAAATTTACGATGCCGTTTTGGAATTAAAGAAAAAGAAAAAAGTAGTTGCATCTATGGGCTCAATTGCCGCATCGGGTGGATTGCTTGTAGCTTGCGGAGCGGATAAGATTGTAGCTAATCCAGGTACCATTACAGGCAGTATTTCGGCAATTATGCAATTTGCCAATTTCGAGGGATTGCTTAAAAAAATCGGTTTAAAATCTTCAGTAGTTAAAAGCGGCAAATATAAAGATATCGGTTCGCCGCTGAGAGATATGACGCCTGAGGAGAAAAAAATTATCCAGGAGTTGGTCGATGACATTTATAACCAGTTTGTTGATGTAGTTGCGCGAGAAAGAAAGCTTTCTCGTGCTAAAGTTATACAAATTGCCGATGGTCGCGTATTTTCCGGCCGTAAGGCAAAGGAATATGGGCTGGTAGATTATCTTGGTGACATGAGTTTTGCGGCAAAACTGGCCAGTAAGTTAGCGGGAAAAGATGGAAAATATGATTTGGTTTACCCCGTTAAAAAGCGCGCATCGATCTTTGATTATTTAATGGAAAGTGCGGCAAATCAACTGAGCGAATCCCTGAAAGAAAAAATAGAAAGTTGGAGTGGAGTGAGTTATTTATATTATCCATACAGATAAACGGTGAAGATTATGACCAAAAATGATTTAATCAAAGAGGTGCAGGAAAATTTAAAGACTTATTCGTATAAAGATGTAACTTACGCCGTAAACATAATATTTGATTCGATGATTAAAGCAATAAAGCATGGAGAGCGTATTGAAATAAGGGGGTTTGGCAATTTTACAATTAGAGAAAGAAAACCGCGTCTCGGACGAAATCCAAAATCAGGCGCCGAAGTAAAGCTGGAAAAAAGAAAAGTTCCATTTTTCAAAACAGGGAAAGAACTGCGCGAGATGGTAAATAAAAAGAGATGAATTATAAAACAATAATTATCGAAAAGAAAAACGGCTACGCTATCGTTAAATTAAATCGTCCCCATGAGATGAACGCAATTTCCAAAGAAATGCGTCAGGAATTGTATGCGGTCTTTGTCGATTTGGAGGGTGACGCTGAAGTTAGAGTTATAATTATTACCGGTGGAGAATATGTTTTTTCAGCCGGCATGGATATAAAAGAAATGTCCAACCTGTCCAGTGAGGAAGGCGATGAATTTCTTAAATCGATGATGAGGTATTTGAAAAAGATTTATTCGTGCAAAAAACCGGTAATCGCGGCTGTAGGAGGTATTGCTTTAGGCGGCGGTTTTAATTTGGTGACTGTTTGTGACCTTGTTGTTGCGTCCGAAAGTGCTATATTTTGCCATCCGGAATTAAAATTTGGATTTAATCCCTTTTTTTATCCATTGAGTCAGATTGTCGGTATAACCAAAGCAAAAGAAATAGTAATGCTGGGTGAACCTATTGGTGCTAATGAATCGTTAAAAATCGGTTTAGTCAATAAAGTTGCGCCCCCGGAGAAGTTTATGCAGGTGGCCGAAAGTATGGCAGAGATGTTATCGAAACGTTCGACCAGGGCCGTCGAAGAATTAAAAAATCTTTGTTCTATTGTGCCGCGGATGGATAAAATGGCCGCGTTGGATATTGAATCGTCGATATGCGCGTTGCTCTTTGCCCGTGATGAACGCAAAATTCAAATGAACGAAGTGTTATCTGTGGAAAAATCACGCAAGAAAAAGCAAAAATAAGGTTTTCGAATTATTTTGCTGGATTTCGTATTAATTAAATCTATAAATTATCCCAATCATTTCCCGGCGCGGCAAAATCTTTAAGCTGGTCTCTTCTCTTTTTGTGCTGGAGTTTCTTTAAGGCTTTTGCTTCAATTTGCCGGATTCTTTCACGGGTAACTCCCATCATGTCGCCTACTTCTTCCAATGTAAACGGCCCATAATTGCAGGCGACCCAAGTGCAGTTTAAAAAAGACTCGTTTTTTAAGCGCCATTCACAAGTACCGTCAGTGCATATCTCGCCAATTAGAGTCATCCTTTTCTTGCATTTATAAATATTAATCATGAAGTTAACCCCTCATTGCCAGCTGTTCTCTTTATTTATTTTGTCAATATAGATATTATTCTCGAATAAAGATAACGATTAATTCTTAGAAATCAAGAAAAATTGTAAAAAAATTTGGCGCAAGATCATAGGCGATGAATCTCTGATAACGACAAAGCAAGCGGCTAAAAACTACTTTTTTCGGCCGGTCTTCTTTCCGGCACGAATTCCTTTTTAATTTTACCGTCATTCCATTCCCGGGAAACGTATAAGTTGCAATAGCAACTTCCATATTCTTTGACGTCTTCTTGCCGGTAATAGCAAGGACAGATAATATCCCGATCTTTTTCGCGATCTCCTGAACCCAGACGGCAGGGACAGGACATGTAGCCGTAGCGTTCTTTATTGATCAAAAGATCATTTAAAATGCCCAAAACCCAGTCTTTATCTTTATTAAAGAAGTATCCTTTAGGTTCTTGAACTTTTTTTAACATGTCATAAAGTTCTAGAGGAGTCACTAAATGCCCAACGCCTCCTTAATATCATTTTCTTTGAAACCGACAATTATTTTGTCGCCGATGATAATAGTCGGAAAGGATCTGTTAGGGTTATATTTCATAACTTCCTGTATAATATTTTCCCTTTCGGCGCCTTGAAGCAAATCAACATCAGTACAATCATAGTTAATGCCGTTATCGTTCATGAATTTCTTTGCCGCTTTACAATGACTGCATGTGCTCAATGTAAACATTTTAACTTTCTGGGGCATTTTTCCGCTCCTTTAGCTTATTTGATTATAAATATATGTATTCTCTAAGTTCTGTCAAGTTGATAGTTCAAATTCCCTTATTACAAAGCACTGCAATTAAGCTTCACGTAAGTGGTAACAATGAAATAGCAAAAAATAAATATTAACTTGACATAGTGCAATGTAGCATATATAAACCGTGACCTTACAAAGGTTAAGACTCGATTACGGTGGATCCCCCCATCTGGCAGAGACTCTTCCAAATGCGGGGGTTTTTTTGTGAATGGCACTCGCTGAAAACGAATGAAATGAAGTTTGAAGAGTCAGTGGAATTGCTCCCGATAGCTTAGCGTATCGGGATTAATGAATAACGCCTTTAAAGGGTATGAATATTTTTTAGAAAAGGGAAAAAGTAAATGAAGATTGACGATCAAAAAATTCGTAATATCGGTATAAGCGCCCATATCGATTCCGGTAAAACGACGCTTACCGAAAGAATTCTTTATTATACGAAAAGAATTCATGCCATTCATGATGTTAAGGGGAAAGACGGTGTGGGGGCTACCATGGATTCCATGGAACTGGAAAAGGAACGAGGAATAACAATAGCTTCAGCGGCTACATATTGTGAATGGAAAGACTATGAGATAAATATTATCGATACCCCCGGCCATGTTGATTTTACCATAGAAGTGGAAAGATCGCTCCGGGTACTGGACGGTGCAATTCTTGTTTTGTGCGCTGTGGGCGGAGTTCAGTCGCAATCAATAACGGTTGACCAACAAATGAAAAGATATAAGGTTCCCTGCATTGCCTTCATCAACAAATGCGACCGCAGCGGCGCTAATCCTTTTCGTGTCATAAATCAGCTCAAAACAAAACTGGGGCATAATGCCGTAGCCATGCAAATTCCGATCGGTTTGGAAACCCAGGCTGAAGGCGGTTGTTGATTTAGTAGAGATGAAAGCACTTTATTTCGACGGAGAAAACGGAGAAATAGTCCGTACTGAAGAGATACCGCAGAATCTTCTGGCGGAAGCGAAAGCAAAAAGGGAAGAATTAATTGAAGCCGCCTCTTTATTTTCCGATGAATTGACCGAAGCGATTCTGGAAGAACGCAGAAATAACGGCGGAAATGCTTTACGCCGCCTTGCGCAAAGGCACTTTGAAAAGAGAAATAACTCCTGTTTATATGGGATCGGCTTACAAAAACAAAGCGGTACAGCCCATGCTCGACGGCGTGAATTATCTTTTGCCTTGTCCTTCCGATAGTGGAAAATGTTGCCCTGGATATGGATAAAAATGAAGAGCCTGTTGTATTGACTAATGATTCCGAAAAACCAATTGTTGCTTTGGCCTTTAAATTGGAGGATGGTCAATATGGCCAATTAACATATATCCGCGTTTATCAGGGAACAGTGGCAAAAGGATCAACTATCGTCAATGTTCGCAACGGCAAAAAGGTTAAGGTTGGCCGTGTTGTGCGGATGCATGCCGATCAGATGGAAGATGTCGAACAATTAACGGCAGGATACATCGGCGCGTTATTTGGAATCGAATGTTCATCCGGTGATACTTTTGTTTCTCCGGGGATAAATCTAACCATGACATCCATGTATGTGCCCAAACCGGTTATATCGCTGGCGATCGTACCCAAAGACAACAAATCGCAAATGGCTATGGCCAAGGCGCTAAATAGATTTTCCAAGGAAGACCCGACATTTAAAACTTTTGTCGATCCGGAAACCAACGAAACAATTATCGAAGGCATGGGCGAACTGCATCTGGATATTTATGTGGAAAGAATGAGGCGGGAATACGGCGCGGATGTGACCACAGGCAATCCCCGCGTCGCTTACCGTGAAACGATAACACAGCGCGCCGATTTCAATTACACCCATAAAAAACAAACCGGCGGCGCCGGCCAGTTCGGACGTATTGCCGGTTATCTTGAACCGATCAGCGATGCCGATTTTGTTTTTGAAAATAAAATATTCGGCGGTTCCATTCCGACGCAATATATTCCCGCTTGCGAAAAGGGATTTAAACAAAGCATGGCCAAGGGGCCGAAACTGGAATTTCCGATTACCGGCGTAAAAGTGGTCATTAACGATGGCGCTTCGCATGCGGTGGATTCTTCGGATATGGCCTTTCAGGCGGCCGCGCGTGGCGCGTTTCGGGAGGCCTATCTGCGGGCCAAACCGGTTATTCATGAACCGATTATGAAAGTCGTTGTGGAAACGCCGCCGGAATTTCAGGGTTCGGTAATGGGTCTTTTAAATCAGCGCCGCGGCATGATTATCGGTTCGCAGGATGAAGGTGTCATGTGTGTGATTGAAGCGCAGGTGCCGCTGGCGGAAATGTTTGGTTTTTCGACAATACTGCGGTCCGCCACACAAGGCAAAGCGCAGTTTACGATGGAATTTGCGCTTTACCGACAGGTGCCGCAATCGATTGCGGAAAAGATTGCTCTGGAAGTCGCTCAAAATAAAAAATCAGCAGCGTAGTAGTATTCAAAAAGATGTCAAGAAATACCAGTGCGTTAAAACGGGAAGAAAATATCATCCATTTAACTTATGAGGATATTATCATGCTGAAAAAAGAAATCATCTACCGCAATCCACTTGATCAATCTTGGCTATGAAAATGAAGATATTTTGCCGGATGGAGGCTTTGGCGCTGTCATTGCTCATGCCGGGGTAGGGAAAACCGCTCTGCTGGTTCAGATGGCTTTAAACACGATGATCAGGGAAAAAAATGTATTGCATGTAAGCCTTCAATGACGCTGTAAGCAAAGTTGATGTCTGGTATCGTGAGCTGTTTCAGAATATCGCGGCAAATTTCAATGCTGCGGAAATTAAAGATTATTGGGAAAAAATTCAGCCGTATCGCTTTATTATGATCTTTAAAGTGGAAAGCTTCAGTGTGCCGAAGCTGGAAGAACGCTTAACTGACTTAATGGAACAGAATATTTTCAAGCCGCATACCTTGATTATTGACGGATTAAAATTTGATGAATCGGGACGCGGGCCGCTTTTGCATTTAAAGGAACTGGCCAAGAAATATTCGATGAGAATCTGGTTTACCGTCCATGCGCATCGCCATGAACAGCGTGCGGAAAACGACTTGCCGCTTTCGTTTTTACATGTAGCTGATTTATTCGAAGTTATTGTGCAACTGGCAGCCCAAGCCGATGAAGTTTATATTAAAGCTCTTAAAGGAAAATCAACTGATTCCGCAAAAAATGTTTTGCTTCTCGATCCCGCAACAATGCTGATCAAAAACCACAAGTAAAATCAAACATTCATATAAATATAGCATTCCACTAAGTCCCCGCTATTGTTAGCGGGGAACTTCACTTTTTAAGATAATAATCCTGAACTTCAACCATTGATTTATGCCTCGCGTATTTGTATAAAATAATTGCAATAATTAAATTTATAAGTTAAATTTAATATGTTTCAGAGATAGAAATGTAAGAGTTCCATTTACTGATTCTTGGGGCGGCGCTGCACACGCCGTTAAAAAACATTAAAAGGAGGTATTAGGTATGAACGTAAAACGATTTATTGGGGCAAGTATTGCAGTATTTTTTGTCTTCGATATTGTCGATACGGTAGTCCATATGGTGATCTTAAAAAAGACGTATGAGGCTCTCGCTTCCCTTTGGAGGACGGACATTATATCTATGCTGTGGATTTTCCATGTCGCTTATCTCATCCTAGCTTTTTTGTTTACTTATATATTCGTTAAGGGATATGAAAACAAGGGTATCGCAGAAGGTGTTCGTTATGGCATCATCATTGGACTTTTTTTCAACATTACTTTCGACTTCTTTAACTATGCCATGTTTCCTCTCCCTCTTTCATTGTGCGTGCAATGGTTCGTCTACGGTATGATTGAATTTATCATTATGGGTATAGTTGCTGCCGTCATTTATAAGCCAAATAAAATATAAATTTTTCTGGAGACACTTCAGCGGCTACGATGAAAGATGCGGCAAGTGAAAAACAAAGGGAGGAGGTCCGGTAAAAAATGAAAATAGCGACATGGGTATGGTTGTTAATCGGCATTATAATTATCATCTGTGCGGGAATTACGGTTGCCGTTGCGTTGTCATCACCCAAGTCTCCGCCAACTATGGAATCAATCGCCGCACCATTTCGCCGCATGGATTTTTCCAAGCTGCCGCCGCTGAACAGCTATACCGCGCGTGACGGTGCTAAACTGGCTTATCGTTCCTATATTGCGCCTCAACCCAAAAAAACAGTGGTTTTAATTCATGGTTCATCGGGGGCAAGTATAAGCATGCATGCTCTTGCCGGATATTTGCAGGGGCAGAGCATGACAGTATATGTGCCGGATATGCGCGGTCACGGCAATTCGGGCAGCAAAGGAGATATCGCTTATGTTGGTCAGCTGGAAGATGATCTCGAAGACTTCGTTAATCAGGTACTAAAAGGTAAGCAGGAGGCAACTCTGGTCGGATTTTCGGCGGGAGGCGGTTTTGCCTTGCGGTTTGCGGGCAGCAGCAGGCAGAAGTTGTTTGCCAACTACTTACTGTTGGCGCCATTTTTACGGTACGATGCGCCAACCACTAGGCCTAATAATGGTGAGTGGGCCAATGCGAGCGTTCCTCGAATTATCGGCCTTTCGCTGCTTGGTCCCATTGGTAAAAAATGGTTCGGTCATCTGCCTGTGCTAGCTTTTGCCATTGATCCTAAAACAGCCCAATATCAAACCGCGACTTATTCATATAGGCTCTGGAGTAACTTTGGACCGCATTACAATTATAAAACGGATATGCAGGCCGCAAAGCAGCCCCTTACCGTAATGGTAGGGAAAGATGACGAATTGTTTTATCCGCAGAAATATCTGCCGGTATTCGCATCTTCTCAGCCACACGCGGAAATTACCATTGTCCCGGATGTTGGCCATATTACTCTTATCTCGGATAAAGCCGGCATGAAGGCTGTCGCGGAACAGGTTTCTCATTAAAAATATTTTTTTAAGCGGCAAATCAAGAAACAGTTTCAATAGTGACGGCGCCCGCTGAATAAAAAGGTGGAAGCGTCATGACGCAAAATCGCCTAAAAAATGAAAAAAGTCCGTACCTTCTTCAGCATGCGCAAAATCCTGTTGATTGGTATCCTTGGGGTGATGAAGCCTTCGAAAAATCCCGCCGGGAAGACAAACCGATTTTTCTTTCCATTGGTTATTCCACCTGCCACTGGTGTCATGTCATGGAGCGTGAATCTTTCGAAGACGAAAAAGTGGCGCAACTACTCAATGAAGTGTTCGTCTGCATCAAAGTGGATCGTGAAGAACGTCCCGATATCGACAATATCTATATGACAGTTTGTCAGATGATGACGCATAGCGGCGGTTGGCCCCTGACGATATTGATGACTCCCGAGAAGAAGCCTTTCTTTGCCGCTACCTATATCCCCAAAGAAACGATACAAGGCCGGTTAGGACTTCTGGAATTTATTCCCCAGGTTAAAAGAATGTGGACTACTCGACGCAAGGAAGTGATGAACGCGGCAAACGAGATTACGCAAGAACTAACGGGGCTGCACATAAAAGCGCAAGCCCAGAAACTTGGAGAAGATACTTTAGGCAAAGCTTTTGAAGCTTTTGTCCATAGTTTTGACCGGCGTTACGGAGGATTTAGTAATGCGCCCAAGTTTCCGACACCACACAATCTTTATTTTCTAATGAGATACTGGAAAAGGAAGAATGAATCCGAAGCGCTAAAAATGGTGGAAGAAACTCTTCAGAATATGCGCCGGGGAGGTATTTATGACCAGGTCGGATTCGGCTTTCATCGTTATTCGACAGATGCCGAATGGCTCGTGCCGCACTTCGAAAAGATGCTCTATGATCAGGCTCTCATTGCAGTGGCTTACATTGAGGCGTGTCAGGCAACAGGCAAAAAGGAATACGAAAACACGGCCCGGGAAATATTTACTTATGTATTGCGTGATATGACGGACACTGATGGCGGTTTTTACTCAGCCGAAGATGCCGACAGCGAAGGGGTGGAAGGCAAGTTCTATCTTTGGACAGAAGAAAAAATTCGTAGTATTCTAAAAAAAGATGATGCTGATTTGTTTTTAGCTGTCTTTAAAGCTGAAAATTGTGCCGCCGAAAGTATCTTTTCGGAACAAGGACTCGCTGGAGGCTTTATTCCTCATCTTAAAAATCCACTCAATGAAATTGCCCAATATTTGAATATCCCTGAAGAGAAATTAACCGAACGATTAAACGAAATAAGAAAAAAGCTCTTGGGCAGCAGAGATAATCGCATACATCCATTCAAAGATAATAAAATTCTGACCGATTGGAACGGTCTTATGGTTGCCGCTTTGGCGCGAGGGGCACAGGTCTTTAATGAACCTGTTTTCGCTGAGGCCGCCCGTCGGGCAATCGGTTTTATTCTTAACCGCATGCGCACCTCTGACGGAAGACTGTTACACCGTTTTCGGGATGGTATTGCATCCATACAGGCAACAGTAGATGATTACGCATTTATCATCTGGGGCCTGCTCGAACTTTACGAAGCTACATTTGAAATAGGCCATCTTGATACTGCCCTGATGTTGAACAAACATCTCCTGGATCATTTCTGGGATAAAAAAGATGGCGGATTTTACTTTACACCGGACGACGGCGAAGAACTGCTGGTTCGCCAGAAAGAAGCACACGATGGTGCCATACCTTCGGGCAATTCCGTCTCCATGCTCAATCTTCTTCGTCTGGCACGGATAACGGGAAACACCGAATTTGAAAGTATGTCTACTGCAATCGGAAAAATGTTCTCCGCCAAAGTTGTCCAGTTTCCACCTGCTTACACACAGCTTCTGGTAGCATTCGATTTTGCCCTGGGACCATCGTATGAAGTGGTCATTGCCGGAGACCTAAGGAAAAGGGATACAAAGGATATGGTGAATGCGCTGAGAGCCGTTTTTGTGCCCAACAAGGTGGTTCTTTTTCGGTCTCCCGTCGAGACTCTTCCGGACATAGAAAGAATTGCGCCTTTTTTAAAGTCACAATCAAGCAGTGGCGGCAAAGCTACTGCCTATGTCTGTTCCAATTACTCCTGCCAATCGCCCACCAATAGCATAAGCAAGATGATTGCTTTGTTGAAGAGTGGAAGCGGATAAATAATTGGTAATTATGCATTTAGTAAGCTTTAGGGAATAAAAAAGTCAAACAATTTTGACATAATAAAAGCCAATATCCGACAAAGGGGATATTTCCATGAAAGAGCCACTGAAGCCTCCTTACATAAACCTGATAGATAAACGCGGGGATCTTAAAATTTGGATAGTTGACGGCAGTTACATTCGCGGGCACATTGATGAGGAGTTCACCAATTTTGGCCAGCACTTTCGGTATTCATATATACCGGAAAAAGAACTGTGGCTGGACCAGGAAGCCCATCAAGATGAGAAGCAATTTTTCATTGATCATTTATTGGTAGAATATCATTTAATGAAAGAAGGAATATCTTATGGCGATGCTTTGGTGGAAGCTGATAAACAGGAAAGGAAAGAACGCAGACGCGCCGGTGATTTGAGAAAAATTACCAAACTTGGCCAGAAACTCCCGGATGGAAAAGAAATGCACGAAAAAATGTGGAAAAAGCTGGAAAATGGAATCACGGTTTGGTTGGTCAATGGCAGGCTGGTGAGGAGCACGTTTGATATTGATTTTACAGAAGGTGGGCATGATAAGGTCTATGAATTTGTTCCAAAAAATGAAGTTTGGATCGATGATGATATAATTGAGCAGGAACGAGGTTATGTGCTCGTGCATGAGTTGCACGAGCGCAACCGTATGGCGGATGGATGGCCTTACAGCAAAGCTCATGCGGAATCAAGCCATCTCGAATATCGCTGCCGTCATCATCCGGACGAGTTACATGATGCCCTTGCAGCAGAAGGTTGGACATGATATAATTATAAGTATTTCCAGAAGTATGCAGGGAATTACCCAAATGATTAACGATGTGGCTTTACTGGAGGGCAGTCAAAAGTGTGGCTACTGTAGAGCCGTGATACTTAAATGGTCTGTAAATAGCAAAAGATGGAGGTAAATGGCTATGAAGAGAGTGTATTTTATTTTTTTAGCAGTTTTGACCCTGATTGTTTTTAGCAGTTTATCCATGGCGATGCATCATGCGGTGAAAATTGCGCAAAAAGAAGGCGTGGGAAAGTATCTGACAGATACAGAAGGTAAAACTCTTTATTGGTTTAAAAAGGACTCCAAGGGAAATAGTGCCTGTATAGGACCATGTCTCGAAAAATGGCCTATTTATTTCCGCGAAAAAGTAGCCCCTCCTAAGGGGATATCCCAGAAGAAATTTGGAACCATTACCCGGGCAGACGGAAAAAAGCAGACCACATTTAAGGGATTTCCTTTGTACTATTGGGCTGGCGATATCAATGCAGGTGATACCAATGGACAGGGGTTTAATGACATTTGGTCTGTAGTTAATCCCGATAACTTTCCCCCCAAAAAGTAACTGAATCGATACTTAATAAATCACTTAAGTTGACGTGGCGCAGGCGGGCAAGCATGTGCCACGTCATTATGTAGACGTACTGCTATATGAAAATTGGAATCTACTTTCCCCGGCAATTTGATTTACCTTTGCCGCGGCCTTCGGTAGTTTCATTTTTTAAAATGTTATTTTCAAATGTAAGGGCATAAATAAAATCTCGATCACCGCAGTTGTAATACCATATATCCACTTTTTTGCCACATTTTCTGCTTTTTTTAATTTTGCCGTATTTATCAGTACTTGTGTATTGCTGGCGATTTTCACAAGACTTTTCCTTTAATGTCGGCTTTCCGCAAGTTACCAATACCTGAGCCTTAGTATCACCGGTAGTTACCAGACCTAATCCGCAACGAAATGCCCAGCAACTGGCAGAAGGGCTAAATACGACGATAAGACAAGCAACTGAAACTATTTTTAACATATTCATGATTGCTTCCTCCTATTTTTCCCTTTAATCAAAATCATATATTCATATTTATAAAGATCGTAAACGAATTGCCGGATAATCTCTTGTTCGGAAGTAAATGGTGTTACTAATCTAAGCGCGGTCAAAACCTTGCTGCTGATTTTTAACGATAGAAAATCCGCTATCGGTCCGCGCTTGACTTTATAATGAAACATTTCCGCGATTTTCTGCAAGTAAGAAAATTTGATAGTGTATTCATCATGGCCTTTGAGCGGTATCTTTTCGGGGATCTCTGATGATTTGATATTGATGTAAGGCTTCAGTCTCTCCGGTACTCTGGATTCGCAACTATGTTCACTGAGATATATGTATTTTATTCCGCCACGGCAAATATTTTCCAAAAGTATCATAGCTCCAATATTGATATTTTCTTCTGCCGCAAACGGCATGTTATATTTCTTGCTGAAATAGTTTGCTTTTTCCAAGTAATGCGCAGGGGTTTTTTCTGTGTTTGATATTTCTCCGGAATAGGCGACCATGGTAGGCAGATCACCGAGATTTTCGTTCATAATAATCAGGTCATAAGATGCGAGAATCTCAATCTCGATATTCAAAATATCATTTTCATAAAAATCAACTTCAAAGCCCTTTAAATTTTCTTTTTGTTTTTCCAGTAGATAAGGTGAAATATCCAACATTGTCGCTTTGAGTCGCCGATTAAGCGAAAGAAAATCGCGCATAAGGTAACCGAGCCCGCCGCCAATTTCCAAAATATTATGCACCTTCTTTAAGGGGATCAGCTTTTCTAAATACCGGTAGAGTTGAACGCCGAACGAATTCTTTGTTCGCAAAACACTGCGGCAGGGGCTATTTTCCGGATAAAGGGCGTTGCAAACGGTCAATTCCCATCCTAGAGAATTTAAATCGTTTATGTGGTAACTGTCTGTAGTGTTTAACGAGTAGCCCATATTTTCGCAATGAAAATTATTACTGGTTTTGTAAAAATTATGATATTCAATTTAAGTAAAATAAGAAAGCAAAAAATCAACCATGAAAATATTCGTCAGCAATGAAGTGGTTAAAAGAAACATTAATGTCCATCGGGAGACGACATGTCGCAATATTCGGAAAAGATAATAGAGCTTCTACGCATTGATCATCCCGATCTTTCCGCCTGGACAATAATTTGTGCCAACGAAAGGGCTGTTGACCCCGTGCAGCACCTTATACACAGCGAGCTTGGCGGTATCCTGCCCCAGGTCGAAGGTCTTAATTCATACATTACTAGAAAAATCAGCAGTAAGCTGAATCTTCAGCCTGTTCCCGATGACGAGCAGCTGCTTGTATTTATCCAGTTCCTTGCTGAAAGATTCCCGGATGAGCCATACCCCGCCAGACGTGCCGACAGTCTTCTGCCCCTGATCGCTAAACTTGCGGAATATAATATCGGCAGGGATACAATTTATCGGTGCGGAGCGGTTTACCGAGGATGAATGGAACAGGCTTGAGGAATACCTGGAAACCGCGCAGGCTTTTCGTGAGTGGCTCTCTCGAATTAAATCTTTTCATGCCGGAACTGGAAATAGCGTCGCTCGACGAAATCACTCCCGGCGAAAAGGAAGTATTTATCGGACTTCCCGAGATAACGCCGGTGACCGAGCGCTTCTACAGAAAGATAAGAAAAGAAAGATTATTCATTGATCAGCCGCTTTTCGGGACTGATTTATCCGGTCCGGAAAAGCTGCCCTTTGATTCGGCAAAAAATCTTGTCTTATCTTTCGGCGGAGGGGTTACACCTTCGAAAGGAACGGGCATTGAGCTGGTCTCGCTTGCCGGACTTCATGCTCTGGTTGACCTTGTCACGCTGGAGGTTTCCGCTTTTCTCAAAGAAAGATCTGGCAATGATCAGTTGATGATATTTCTTCTTGATGAGTCGCTCACGCCAATGCTCTGGAACAGATCGCTGCGCCTGTTCGGGAATGCCGTCAATCTTGCCGTCTGGCTGCCGTTTTCGACAACTTCGGCGGGAAGAAGGCTGTTAGCTGAGGTAGAAAAGGCTCAAGAGTTGGGACAAATGCCCGATTTCAAGAAATTTGCCACAACCTGCGCGATGGAGTTATCCAGGAACAGAGACAATTATGTTCGTGAGGAGTGTGAGGCGCTGGAGGCGGCCATATCTTTTTCCACTCTCCTTGATGATTGGAAAGAGCAGGCTGGGGCGCAATCTGCCTGATGCCGCGAAAATGCTGATCGAAGCTAAAAAATTCCGTGTCACGGGAAGCAGATCGGCGCCGGTGCAGGTTGTCGGTTTCGGCCATGTTTCGGGAGAGAGATTCAGCAGGGGATTGATACTTTCTCTGGACAGCGGCATCATGCCGACTCAGCCCTTTGAAGGACCTTTCATCAATCCGGTGCATGTTCCGCAGATGCGAAAAAGCGTCTTTGAATATGAGGATCTTGTTTTCCGGCAGATTCTGGCCCAGGGCGACAGAATCAAAATAGTAGGGGTGAACGATACAATCAGGGAAAGAACACCGAGCTACTACATGAGCCTGCTGGCGCAGGAATTCGGAAAACCAGTCACGGCAACAGCGTTTAAAGAATCGCTTCCCGCAAGGCCAGGCAAAGAAAAGCCCGCGATAACAATTGATGATAATCTGAGAAACAAGCTGAAAGATTTCACCTATTCGTTTTCCAGTCTGACCAAGATTCTGGCCTGTCCGTTTTTGTTCTACCATCAATATATTCTCGGGATTGAACCTCCTTCGTTTATGGACGATGATGAAAAAATAAATATGCAGATGGGAAGTTTTGTTCATAAATTCCTGCAACAGCTCTCGACCGCCAAAAAGAACAGGTTTGATGACTGGGAGAAGCTTTTTGATGAGCTTTGGGAAAGTGATGAAAACGCCGAATGTGAGAGACATTGACGGGATTAATATCTACATGCTCAACGCGAAAATATTTTTACAGGAGATATACGAGGATGAGAAAGAATCCGGCGAGCGAATAATTTTTGCCGACAATGCCATATCGTGCGAGAAAAAATTCAAAGGGATGATCGCCGGAAGTTATAAAATAACCGGACGTTCGGACCGACTGGCCAAGATTGCTGGACGAACCGAGGTTATTGATTTCAAGTATTCCAAAAAGCAAGATCAAGTACGAACTTCCGAGAAAAACAACAGTGCTGGAGCGCTTTAAAGAAAAAGGTGTTCTGCATCCCGCGGCACAGCTTATTATCTATCAGCACTTTAATAAAGGTGTGGAAGGCGCTCGCTTTTATTTTCTGAAGGAACCATCAAAAGAGCGGGAAATAACTCTTCCTCCTGAAGAAAGCGCCGAGGCGGATGAGCTGATGCTGGCCATCAAGGAGCGCCTGGACGCGATAATCGGCGGCAGTGAACTTGCGCCTGATCATGATTGTTCGGAATGTGAATACTGCCGGTTTCAGGCCTTATGCGGCAGGGAAGATTATTATAAGTCCTGCCCGGAGGAATATCTGATGAAAAGTATTCTTCTGAAAGCCTCCGCAGGTTCGGGAAAAACAACAAGGCTCACCGAAGAGGTGTTCAACAGGATACTTATCGGCGGGAAATTCATCGCCGCGCTGACCTTTACCCGCGCCGCCACGACCGAAATGCGCTCTCGGATCATGGAAGAGATAGCGTCAAAAAAGGAACTGACTCTGTTGGAACGCTTAAGGCTGATTATGGAGGCGGGACGTGTCGGCTATTCGACAATAGATTCATTTTTTTACCGGCTCTTTGCCGCGTCCGGCTTTGCGCCGAAGCTCGCGGACGAGAAGGCGCAGATAGAACTATTGCGTGAGATAGAAGTCCTTTTCCGTGACAACGTCATGCAAAGCGGCAAAGCCAATAAGATAATAGTGGCGGCCAGAATATTAAGAACAGACATTGACACGCTTTGGGAGCCTCTGGCGGATGAACAGACTATCGAGCGCTGTCTGCTGGATATGGCGAGGCTCAAAGATCTTGATGATATTATGAAAGAGAACGGAGTATTAAGGAATAGGCTTGCATCTATCAGTGAAAAGGCAAAAGCTTTGGCGGATCAAGTGACGTCTAATGTTAACAATCGGGTTATAAATTATTTGGCTGATTATGACAGTTTTATTTCCAAGACAGTGGCAACTCATTCTGATCTGGAAAATTACAAGAGCCTGGGCAAAACGATAGAGTGGGATGAAAAACCGTATTCGGATCTTAACAAAATTTTTAAGGATTACAGAAAGACTGCCGAGAAGCTGTCCATTAACAAGGCTCTCCTTAGAGAGCTGGCCGTGGCATTTCTTTGCGAGATATATTTTGAAGCGGCTGACGCCGTAAAGAAGAAAAAGGATTGATATTTTTCTACGATGTGCGCAGAGGCCTTCTTGACCTGGACGGTGCAGCATCAATGGAACGTCCGAAGCTCATGAGTAATTATTTTTCTCTGGGACTTGACCGGACCGAGCATCTGCTGATTGACGAATTTCAGGATACCTCGAAAGGCGATATCGCAGATATTGCTTCCTCTGATTGACGAGATTTTATCCGGTCGGGGTGAGCGCGGCGAACGGTCGTTCTTTGCCGTGGGCGATTGGAAACAAATGATCTACGGATGGCGCGGCGCAGACCGCGAGGCTCTGGAAGAGGCTATCGAAAAATACATCAAAAACAAAGTAATTACGGAAAGCTCGCTCGAATATAATTATCGCAGCACGCCTCTGCTGATTTCTTTTTTCAATGAACTTGTCGACAAATCTCTTTAACGGAAAAGAAAAAACGGAAACGCAGAAACCGCCGGAGAAGCTGGATACTTTTGACGGTGTGACAGAGGTGAATCGTGTTGAACTGGAAAAAGATGGCACTTCGGAAGCCCCTTTCTATCCCGCGATAGTTGAATATTTAAAGAAGAAAAAGGCGGAGTACGGCTGTCCCTGGGGAGATATGGCGGTGCTGGCTTTGACCAACAACCATGTGCAGAAGATAGAAGCCGAGCTTTTAAAAAACGACATCGGAGTGGCAGCGGTTAAAGGAAGACAGCTTCTTTCAACCCAGGAAGGTGTGGCGGTAATGCTTTTTATTGCCGCTGTTCTGGCCAAAGATGATGAGACACGATTCATCACCACAGCGGCAAACTCAGCCATTATGGAAAGAAATATTCGGCAATATTGAGGCTGTCCGGGCGGAGTTTGCGCAAAAGTATCCACAACCATTCGGGTTAATGGCGGTTAGTTGCGCGATTGAACTTTTGCGCGGGAAGCTCTCCTCAACAATACTTGATATCTGGCAGGATGAGGCGCAGACCTTCTTCAGTGAAGGCGGCGCTGACGTGGATGAGTTCCTTCTGAGGATGTTCAATATCCGGTTTAGCGTAAAGGTGCCGGAATCGGAAAACAGTGAAAATATCAAAGTTGATACTATCCACGGTACAAAAGGACTTCAGTTTAAGCACGTTTTTGTTTTCTGGAATGAGGAAGAAAGAGAGTCGCCATTCTATCTGGATTCCGAGAAATGTCATGTGCAATTTACAAGCGAGGAGTTTGAATTTTTAAGCGCCAGCGAATCGGCCATTGCCAAGGAAATTATTGAAAATCGTGAAGAAAATCTGAAACGGCTGCGCCGGGAGAAGGCGAATGTTTTCTATGTCGCCGCAACAAGAGCCATAAGAACACTAACTGTTTTTCTGCCGAAGAAAAAGGACGAAAACTACAAGCCTGTCCATCAGGCAGTGCTGGATACATTTTCGCGGTTTGCACCGGATGGCAGTAAGAAAGAAATTTGTTATTTGTCCGGCAAGCAAAAAAGAACCGGAACCAGTAATAATACTCAATGTGCCTGCAAAGTATAATGATGAGCCGGAAAAATACGGCGAAATTGATCCGGTGCTTGTATCGGCCAATATCAAGGCCGGTATTATGAGAGGTGATCGGCTGCACCGCTGGCTGGCCAAAGTTGTTGATCAGAGCCGAGCTTCCGCCGGCCGGAGAACTAAACGATGAAGAATATGAAGCGGCGGTTCGTTTTGTTGAAAGAAGCGATGTTTCCGCCGTAATGTTCAGGCCGGGCAATCTCTATATCGAGCAGCAGATATCGGATAAAGAAAATTTTGGTATTGTGGATAGAATGATCGTGTCGGATAATCTCATTACAATTATTGATTATAAATCCGGTTCCATGAGGGGACTCAGGCACAAATACGAGGAACAGCTCAAGCGTTACACAAAGATTATGGAAACGCTCTATCCGCAAAGAAGGGTCGAATATTATATGCTTTCGATAGATATTTGATGAGTTTTATGGGGCTTTTTATTTGAATACGTTTTATTCTGACTTACTTGAGTTCTGAAGTGCCGGGTCAAAATGACTCAATCCAAACTTAAGCACCTGTCGCGCCAGATCATGTAATTGAGCCCCTATGCTTTTTCATACGTCACTTCCGCTTTGGTTTTGATCCTATACATCCTTTCTACTGGAATGACGACCACAATGCCGTCTCCTGTCAACCCGGTATGTGCTGCATTTATAATGGCTTGCTCGATCACGTCCGCTCGTGACGCCTCGCAATATATTTCGAGCCGGGCATGAGTCACGCACCAGTCCTTTGATAATAAGTTTGCATATTCCCCGTAGCCTGCCCCACGCGTTACGCTGATTCCGGCCACCTGAAGATCTTTCAGGCGCTCTTCTACCTCTCTCAGTTTATTTTCCCGAATAACGGCCACCACTTTTTTCCATTCCATAGCTGTACTTCTCCTTCCTTGGCTGCATATTACAAATAATTAAATTAGTTTGATTCCATTATTCCAGCTTGAGAGTTGTATCGCACGTTTTGCTGTTTCTATAGGTAAAAAGTTTCCCGGCTGCACTTTTGCCTTTGGCGCTCAACGTTAAATCAATGTCTTGATTTCTAGGCAGCCAAAGATCCAAAAAACCGGTCGGAGCTGTTTTCATAGTTTTGTTAATCAGGATTTGACCCCCCGCGGCAACGGCTTTTACTTTTATCTTTGTGCTCTTCAATTCCGCATCGCAACTCGACATATAATGCGTTGCACACGTATGAGTTTTATTGATATATGGCGCGATGGAAACTATCATTTCATCATCAGGTAGCGGTATGCTTATAATCTGCTCGTCTTGGAACTTGAAATTTACGTTATCCGGTGTAACAAAAGTTACAACGTCAATCTTATCCATGCGCCACTTGTTGGCAATCGCCATTGCTGTTTTCCCGTCAATTCCTGTTAGTTTTTCTTTTAACTGTTGATCATTGCTTTTGTTCCTAGATGTCGTATTTTCGTCGGCATAGGCTGCGGATAATGATAAGAGCGACAATATGAGTGACAATGCAATTATTTTCACGATCAAGCTTTTCATCTAACTCACCTCTCTTCATTTATTAATATGGTCGCTTATTTTTGATGTGCCGTCGCCCTCAAGATATATAAGGCGACACAAATGGATGCCCGCAGGGCATTCATTCCGCTTTGGCATAACGCCTTTTCAAAATGCCCAGAGGCGTTTCCTGCAGTGGTCCGCCTAAGGTTTTCGCTTCATGCTTCGAATGATAACGTAAACAACAATGCCAATGACAATAATAAGCAAGATCCACATAAACATCCCCCCGTATCCGTTACCGTATCCGTAGTTCATCATATGGTTCCATCCACCACCCATGGGACCGTAATTTCCGTCACAGCCCGTCATCAATAACGCTGAGATTAACACCGCGGCCATATAAAAAGATCGCTTCATGAATATTTCCCTCCCTTAGATAATCGAATTGAACACCTTCTCCAATTTCGCTTCCACATCTTCCGCCAAGTTGCCAAGGATTTCATTCTTAACCATCTGCATCGCCACTTTTGGCCTGATGATTGCCAGCGCCGTCCCGTGGTCTTTTTCGTACACAATTACATTGCAGGGCAGCAAAAGCCCAATGTTTTCTTCCGCAAGGATAGCTTTATGGGCATATGGCGGATTACATGCGCCTAGAATCACATATTTTTTGAAGTCAATCCCTAACTTCTCCTTGAATTTCTCTCTGATATCGATCTCCGTCAGAATTCCAAAACCTTCTTTTTTCAATGCCTTCATGACCATGTCCTTCACCGTTTCGAAAGGCATAGCCAGTACCTTTGTGAATCCATAAGACGTCATCGTTTACTCCTTTTCCATGTAAAAAAAATTGGGGAAGATAAATCCCGTTTAATGGGCATTCCGCCTTTCGGGACTATCTCCCCCAATGGCCGGTTTTCAATAAGCGGATCGTATCCCGCCAGTGTATTTGTCAATGAGAACCCTGTCGACGATGTCGTTTTTCTTCGTCAGTATCTCTGCCTCAAAGGCATTTCCCGCGTCTTTTATCTTGCCCACCTTCAGGTTCGGATTTCTCGAAGATTTCAGGTAATCGTTCATCATAGCTTTCGCTTCCTTCAGGTCGATGGGTTTCCCGTCGGTCTTATATTGTCGTCCATAACCGCGGCCCGTGTTGTACCATAACCGCCCATCATGCCAGGTCCCATGCCGTAACCATAACCGCCCATCATGCCCGATCCCCTGCTGTATCCGTAGCCATGACCCATTCTCAAGGCATGCTCAAACATCACCAGATGCCAGCGGCTCTGAAGGAGAATCGTATTCAATACCTGAGCCGTATCGCTATCCTCGGCCTTTTTTACGAGCCATTCATAACGGGGCAATAAATCGGTTTCCAGTTTTACACTTAGTTCGTAAGCGTCCGTCAATGTTTTATTCTCCACGACGGGGGGTACTTTTCCATCGGCAGGCAGAGCGTAGGCGGCAAACAATTGCCCGATCCATTCAATGTGATTCTCCTCCTGGGGGATGACCATCATGTAAGGCATATAGGCGTTGAATTTTTCCTGATCGGCCTGATATTGGGTTAAAGATTCTTTCTCCAGCGTCAGAATCTCTCTGAGTTTTTGTACCCATTCCGCGTTTTTGGGTGCGGGCAATTTAGCCGGAACATCAATCCAGTCGCCGCCCATCATTCCCGGGCCCATGCCATAGCCCCCATAACCGCCCATCATGCCCGGTCCCATTCCATAGCCATAGCCGCCTCTGCCGGTCTGACTCTGCACTGTAGCGGCGCCAATTACAAATGCCACAGCTAATGCCAATGAAACAATTAAAATATTCTTTTTCATATGTTCCTCCTTTAGTGGTCTGTATTTTTTTTATGCTGCGCTAACTAGTGACCGGCTTTTCTGATTGGGCAGTAGTTAGCAATGATGATCGATTTAAATTTATTGTAGTTCTTTTTTAACGCGATCAAATTCTTCTTTCGTTATTTCGCCTTTGGCATAACGCTTCTTCAGAATGTCTAAAGGTGATTCTTTTGCCAGACCAATGCCATTCTTAAAATTAACATTTTTCACAATAAAGTAAATCGCTATACCGAGTAAAACTAAAAACAATATCCCCATAAACATACCTCCATATCCATAGCCGTATCCACCCATCATGCCAGGCCCCATACCATAACCACCATAGCCGTCCCTCATGGGTCCATAAGGTCCAGAACACATACTTATGAGTGGCACCGATACTAAAACAATAAACAAATAAATTTTCTTCATAAACTTTTACACCTTTCTAGGTCATCGCTTCTGATGACCTTTTTAGCTTTAATCCGCCCTTTTTAAGCAACGGATAAAAGCTTTATTTCTTATACATTCGCAATCAACATTCTTTGCGCTTCTTTTATCGCAATTAAATAATCAATAATCTTCTTGTCAAGTTATCGAAGAATTGCATTCCAACATCTGAATATTTAGTAATCAGGATATTGTCTTTTATCTTTTAAAAATTATAAATAGTTCTGCAACATCAAGAGTATCGGATAAAATGAAAAATATTAATAACTGTAATATTTCATAGCCCCGGGCACCACGCCGGGGCTATGAAATCCGCTATCGCTCATAGTCACTGCGAAGCGGCTGAGAAGGAGGATATAAGATTCTTCTCAGCAGTTTATTGAGCATTCTGCTTGAAAACACATGCATTCAATTTTATTTTTCCACTAACTAACAGTTGATCAATAGCAAGTTCAATATATCTATTATTTAACAACAAAGTGATCTCTTCTGTCTTTTGCCCACGCTTCCTCATTATGAGCAGGATCAAGAGGACTATTTTTGCCGTAGCTGATTGTCTTTATCCTCTTTTTGTCTACGCCGGACTTAACCAGAAATTTCTTCGCTTCTTTTGCTCGCCTGTCACCCAACGCTAAATTATATTCCACAGTCCCTCTCTCGTCGCAATTTCCTTCGATAACGATTTTGGCATTCTTGTTTTTCAAAAGGTAATCGGCATGACCGGAAAGAATTTGCTTGTCCAACGGGCGGATATTATATTTATCGAAATCAAAATTGATGTCCTTCAGATCAGTGGTAATCTGTGACGCTGCCTGTTCCTGCGTTGCCTGCTTTTTTTGAGTAGAAGCAGTTCCCTCACTTTTTGTTATTTGTTTTTCCGCACATCCCGCGTAAGCAAAGACAAAAACAATCAGACACATAAAAATAATCGCTTTTCTCATTTTCACAACTTGCCTCCTTTATAATTTGTTATATTTATTTATTGCAGAGATAATAAGCATCTCTGGTGCTTTACATTCATCATCTTTCTTGACCGCTTCTGCCAAAGAAAGGGGCTAATAAAGTATCAATGAGCGAGCGGAATATAAGATAGAAAATAGAAATTAATATTATTACCATGCTCCCTCTTGTCAGATTAATCGAGTAAGCAAGTCGGATAATTTTTGCCATGGTGAAATCACTTATGTATTCCAAATTATTTAGTTGCATTACATCACCTAGGCTATAAAATATTAAGTCTGATTGAACTATTTAGTGAAGCAATGCCCGTAGAAGTCGCCTGAAACAGCAACGTTCCGAGCCACTTACCTTTTGCAATTAGTTCCGGTCTGTCGGCCGGCGAACTATTTAATAGTGCACCGGACATCAAAAATATGATCCCAATATACTTTGGGGGAAAACTCATTAAATTAACTCCCGGCAATATTGTTCTTTACTTTTATATTCTGCCATGCTAATACTATGCGTACCAATGATGTGTGTACACACTATATTAGTTATTACGAATTTGCAAGAACTTTTTTAAGGAGGTGCCATGCGCGATAAGAAACCAATTATATCAAATATTATCGACAATTTGAGGCGAGTATTCCAAATTTTAAATGAGCAATCCAAAAAAATTGAAAAAGAAACCGGATTAACCGGTCCTCAACTTTGGGCAATAAAAACAATTAATGAAAGATCGCCGATTAACGTTTCAGATCTTGCCAATAAGCTATATCTTCACCCCACCACTGTTATTGGTATTATTGATCGTTTAGAAAAACAGGATCTAGTTGAAAGACGCCGATCTGAAGACGATCGCCGTGTTGTCTGGATTGAATTAACAGCTAAAGGGAATGATTTGGTAAAATCAGCCCCGGAAGTCGCTCAAGGATTACTCGTTTCAGGATTAAAAGAAATTTCTTCAAAGAATCTTATAGAAATTGATAGATCCATGAAATCCCTGGTTAAAATATTCGGCGCTCAAAAAATACCGCCAAAACTTATTCTATCAACTGAAGTTAATGTACCGTACGATGCTAATATTAAAAAGCTTAATAAGCATAAATGATATGAAAAGATTAAATGTATAAAGCATTCCTATCCAATACAGGCTATTAAGGAGATATTTATGGCAATTATGATTATAGTTTTTCTTTGCCTTCTCGTATTGTATTTTACAATTCATTATAAAAAGAAGAATTCCAGATTTAATGACTGAAATATCTCTCGTTTTGCCAAAAATGCATTGTTAAGTTAAAGTCGGATAAGAAAGCTTATAGGCTCTTTAGCGTGGCTCTATAAAAAAAGCCCCTTCACTTTCGGAAAGCGTAGGGGCTTTTTATTTTGAATAATTAAGAATTAATTTACTTTATCTTCTTTAAATCCGGTCTCTGGTAGGCAAGAGCAATGAAGAAACCTACAACAAGTAGCCCGGCGGCAATATAAAGCGCTGTCGACCTGCTAAGCTGGGCGAATACGAGCGGGCCGGCAATACCGGCGCATGCCCATGCCGTAAGCATAAAGCCGTAGCACTTTCCGATGTAACCGGGCCCAAATGAATCGGCGCAAAAGGCAGGCATAGTAGCAAAACCGCCGCCGTAACATGCCAACAAGATAGCAAGCGGACACGAGGAACAGATAATAACCGTTAATAATGCCCATCGCAACCAATGCGTAGATAACAGCCTGTGATGCAAACATGATGGCGAATACGGATTTTCTGCCGATGGTATCGGAAACTCTTGCCCAGAAAAGACGACCCAGTCCGTTGAAGATGGCCGAGTAGGCGACAACACTACCGCCGGCTACGGCCAGCACCTTTACTAAATCTTCGGGACTTAAACTGGCGTCGGCAAGCGGTTTAAATAAATCCTGCGCAATAGGCGACATCTGGGAGATCAGACCCAGACCGGCCGATATATTCAGGAACAGCATAGACCAGAGCATCCACCATTGAGGCGTCCTGCAGGCTACATCGAAATTACAGGAGTCCGCTGCGGATACCGTTGTAGCCGATGGTTTAAACCCGGCGGGCAGCCAGCCTTGAGGCGGATTTTTGATAGAGCTGTGCGGCAGCGGTAACAAGTATAAGAAAAATAATGCCCCAGATATAGAACGTCATTGCCACGCCGGAGGCAGTCAATCCGCCTTTATAAGCGATAATCATTTTGGGGGCAATTTGTCCCATGAAGAAAGCGCCGAAGCCGAAGCCCATGACGGCGAGACCGGTTACCAAACCTCGTTTGTCCGGGAACCAGCGAATCAATGTCGCAATGGGTGTTACGTAACAAAATCCATTGCCGATGCCGCCGATTAAGCCATAGCCCAGATAAAGAATATAGATGTTTCCCATTTGATCAGCAAAACCGGAAAGAAGGGTGCCGATACCGAACAAGAATACCGCCGATCGTAGCCACAAACCGGGGGCCTTTTTTATCGACAAGAGTCCCGCCGAAAGCCGCTGATGTGCCGACAACAAACATAAAGATAATAAATGCCAGTTGCGTTGTTGTTTCCTGCCCATCCATGCATCGTCATTAAAGGCTTTTTAAAAACCGACCACGCATAGACGGTTCCTAAACATAGTTGCATTACGACCGCCGCAATAGCGATCCACCATCGTTTACTTTCTAAATTTTCATTTACCATTTATTCCCTCCTTCTCTTTAAATAAAATTTATTAAAGTTTATAAATTAAGCTGCTTCCAGTTTAACAGCGCAGACTTTGTATTCAGGAATCTTGCCGGTCGGATCCAGGACCGAATTGGTCAACAGGTTAACCGGTGATTCAGCAAAATGGAAGTTCATGAAAATCGTTCCTCGCGGACTTTTTTCGGTTATTTGTGTTTTGACTTTCAGCGTGCCGCGTCGTGAAGTTACTTTAATCATTTGTCCTTCGTTTATGCCGAATTTGGCGGCATCAGCCGGATTTATTTCCACAAGACTCTCCGGACAACGTTCGTTTGGTCCTTGCGCGCGGCGAGTCATCGTGCCTGTATGATATTGATAAAGCACACGGCCTGTGGAAAGAATGAAGGGATATTCTTTATCGGGAAGTTCCGCCGGCGGTATGTATTCGATGGCATGAAAAAGACCCAGGCCTCGCGAAAATCTGTCTTTATGCAAGAATTTGGTTCCCTGATGTTCCGTCGTCGGACAGGGCCACTGGATGCCCTCTTTTTCGATACGTTCATAACTGATTCCCGCGTAACTGGGCGTGACTTTCGCAATTTCTTCAAAAATTTCCTTCGCCGAAGAATAATTCATCGGATATCCCATTTTCGCGGAGATTCCGGCGATGATTTCCCAATCCGGCTTGGCTTCTCCCGGAGGGTTTACAATTTTTCTGATTCGCTGAACGCGGCGTTCCGTATTGGTGAACGTGCCGTCCTTTTCCGCAAAACTTGCCGACGGCAAAACTACATCGGCTAATTGCGCTGTTTCTGTCATAAAAATATCCTGCACGATAATTAAATCAAGCTTTTGAAGCTCTTTTTTTACATGGTGAAGATCAGGATCGGAAAGAAGAGGATTTTCACCCATAATATAAAGAGCTTTAATATCGCCGCGTCCGGCAGCGTTCATCATTTCGACCAAGGTCAAGCCGGGCTTTGCCGGTAAGGTAGCATTCCATGTGGTTTCGAATTTCTTTCGCGCTTCTTCGCTTCGCCACCTGCTGATAAGCGGGGAAGACGTTGGGAAGTGCACCCATATCGCAGGCGCCCTGGACATTATTTTGACCGCGCAGAGGATTTACGCCGCCACCTTCGATGCCGACATTGCCGCAAAGCATGGATAGATTGGCGCAGGTTTTAACGTTATCCGTGCCGCTGATATGCTGGGTCAACCCCATCGCATAAATTATACTGGCTCTTTTTGCCGCGGCATATAACCGTGCTGCCTTTTTCAAATCTTCTGCCGGTATTCCCGAAATTTTTTCCACATATGCCGGGGTGTATTTTTCCACGGCGGCTTTCAAAGCATCGAATCCTTCGGTCCGTTCCGCCACGTATTCTTTGGCATAAAGACCTTCCGCAATAATGACATTCATCATGCCGTTAAATACAGCAACATCTGTGCCAGGTTTCTGGCGCAGCCAGATATCGGCGTATTTGACCAAATCGATTTCCCGGGGATCGATGACTATTAGCTTTGTCCCTTGCTGACGCACTGCCCGTTTTACTTTCATGCCGATGATGGGATGATTTTCCGTGGTATTGGTGCCTGTTGCTAAAATTAAATCGGTATATTCCAATTCATCAATGGAATTGGTCATTGCTCCACTGCCGAATGCTGCGGCCAGACCGGCCACGGTAACGGAGTGTCAGAGCCGGGCACAGTGATCGACATTGTTGGTGCCGATTACCGCCCGCATAAATTTCTGGAAAAGGTAATTTTCTTCATTGGTGCAGCGAGCGGAAGAAAGTCCGGCTATGCTGTCCGCGCCACTGTTTTTTTTAATCGAAGAGAGTTTATCCGCAATGAAAGCGTATGCTTCATCCCAGGTGGCTTCTTTTAAATCTTCATTTTTATTGCGCCTGATTAAAGGTTTTTTCAGCCGGTCGGGATGCTGGATGAAATCCATACCGAAGCGCCCTTTGACGCAGAGACTGCCTTCGTTTGGCTTTCCGTAATCGCGATTTCCCGACACCTTGATGATTTTACCATCCTTAACAAAAATATCCATTTGACAACCGACACCGCAATAAGCGCAGGTTGTGCGGACCTTTTCCATCTCCCACGACCGGCCGGCGAATTTAGCCTGTTTGTAAGTTATAGCTCCGGTGGGGCATACCTGCAGGCATTCACCGCAGAAAACGCACGAGGAGTTGATGTAATCGGCATCAAATGCCGGGCCTACTTTCGCCTGCGAACCGCGCATGGAAAAATCCAATACTTCATTGACTTGAATTTCGTTGCAGGCGCGAACACAGCGGCCGCAAAGAACGCACTTGTTCAGATCGCGCTGAATCATGGTGTTGCTTGTTTCCAGATTGTAGCCTGGCGGTTCTATCTCGAAACGGGGCTTATCGATTTTTAACCAATAAATCAAATTTTGCAACTCGCATTGGCCGTTTTGTTCACAGGTGAGGCAATTATGATCTCCCGACGACCAGAGGAGTTCGACAATCATTTTTTGAGCACTGCGTACGGTTTCCGAGTTGGTGCGGACGACCATGCCCGGACTTACTGGCATGCAGCATGAGGCGACAAGCGATCTGGCGTTTTCAACTTCTACAACACAAACACGGCAAGCGCCGACATTGGTTGTTCTGCCATAGTGGCAGAGGGTGGGGATAAAAATGCCGTTTTCATTGGCACATTCTAAGATGGTTTGGCCAGCCGTTGCTTCCACGTTTTTTCCATCTATTGTTAAAGGTACTTTTTTCTCCATTTCCTGCTCCTTGCAAAATATTTAATAAGCTCACATAAGATTTATAATTCAGCGTCACAGCGTAAACAACGCGATGCTTCCTTAATGGCGTCCGCTTTCTTGAAACCTAATTCCACTTCTGCAAAACTCATTTTACGTTTAGGGCCCGCTATTTCCGGCATTACCATTTGAAGTGCCTCGAGGGTTTCTTCATCGATAACCAAGGGCACATCAATTTTTTCTAGCGCCGGTTTTTCATAAGCCGGCTCATTGTTGGCCTTGCGAATAGCTGAATCCATATCGTCTGCGGCTTGATGTCCCGCGGCGATGGCGGCAATTACGGTATCCGGGCCTGTCACGGCGTCACCGCCCGCGAAGTAGCGCGGATTCGGTGTGCGCGATTTATAATCATTACCTACGTCGAAACAGTCCCATTTGTTTATTTTAATATCTGTTTTTTTATCGATAAAACTCATATCGGGAATCTGACCGATGGCCGCGATAATTGAATCGACCTTTAAGGTGAATTCGGAACCGGCAACTGCAACCGGTTTTTTACGGCCGCTCGAATCAAAGTCGCCCAGTACCATGCGCTGGCAGGTAATGGAGCCGACTTTTTCTTTTGTGCCTTCGATTTTTAGAGGGGCAACGAGATATTCAATCTTGATTCCTTCTTCTTCGGCGGCTTTGATTTCTTCCTGCGCCGCGGGCATATCCTGTCTTAAGCGGCGATAAAGAATCGTGACATTCGCTCCCAGACGCACGGCAATGCGGGCGGCATCGATGGCGGAATTGCCGCCGCCGATAACGGCAACTTTTTTACCCAGCTTGCTTTTGCCTTTTAACCATTTATCCTCATTGGCGTTAAAATCGCGCAGAAACTCCACGCCGCCAAAAACATTTTTCAAATCTTCACCGGGGACATTCATTTTCTGGCTCTTATGTGCTCCCGACGCAAGATAAATATAATCAAAATCTTTTTCCAGTTTGGCAAAGGTAATATCCTTGCCGACGCGCGTGTTCAAACGGATTTCCACACCCAGCGCCCGGATATCGTCAATTTCTTTATCCAATATGTTACGGGGCAGACGATACGAAGGAATGCCCCAGTACAGCATTCCTCCCGGTTGCGGAAGTTCCTCAAAAACAGTTACTTTGTATCCCCGTATAGCCATATCACGCGCGGCCGTAAGTCCGGCCGGACCCGCTCCGACCACGGCGATCTTTTCTTTTCTGGTCACCGGTACCAGTTCAATTTTCGGGCGGTGAGCACTATCGGTGATAAATCTTTTCAAAAATTTGATAGCTATGGGTTCGTCCAGATTGCCGCGACGGCATTTACTCTGGCATTTATGATCGCAGACTCTTCCGCAAACAGACGGGAAGGGGTTGGTCTGCAGCAATATTTTATAAGCATCTTCAAATCTTCCCGCCCTGATCAGAGCGATGTAAGAAGGTATATCCATTTCAATGGGGCAGGTATGCTGACAGGGAGATTTAAACATTGCCGAACAAACAGCGGCGCGGCAGCGATGGTCGCGTATATGTTCTTCGTATTCATTGCGGAAATAGCGGATCGTACTCAAAACCGGATTGGGAGCCGTTTGGCCCAATCCGCATAAGGCTGCGTTCTTTATAACCACAGCCATTTCTTCGAGAAGCTCGATATCTCCTTCTTTGCCTTTGCCCTGGGTGATATTGGTTAAAATATCCAGCATGCGTTTTGTTCCCTCGCGACAGGGAGTACATTTGCCGCAGGATTCATCCTGGCAGAAATCCATAAAGAAGCGCGCCATATCCACCGCGCACTTGTCTTCGTTCATGACGATCAGGCCGCCGGAACCCATAATCGCGCCGAGTTCAACGACCTTTTCATAATCTACGGGCGCGTTTAGGTGTTGGACAGGGATACAGCCGCCGGAAGGGCCGCCTAACTGAGCGGCCTTGAATTTTTTCCCCTTGGGAATTCCGCCGCCGATGTCGTAAACAATGGTGCCTAATTTCGTTCCCATGGGAACTTCCACCAAACCGACATTGGTGACATCTCCGGTAAGAGCAAAGACTTTCGTTCCCTTGCTCTTTTCCGTGCCCACGGAAGCATACCACTTGGCGCCACGTAAGATAATCTGTCCCACATTGGCGAATGTTTCCACGTTATTCAGAATGCTCGGTTTTTGCCAAAGCCCGGCAACAGCGGGGAAGGGCGGTCTGGGACGCGGCATGCCTCTTTTTCCTTCGATGGAAGTCATCAGCGCCGTTTCTTCGCCGCAGACAAAAGCTCCGGCTCCCTGGTAAATCTCCAGATCAAAATCAAAGCCCGTGCCCAAAATATCTTTACCCAAGAGTCCGGCTTCTTTGGCCTGGGCAATGGCGATATTTAAACGGTGAATGGCCAGAGGATACTCGGCGCGGCAGTATATGTAGCCATGATGAGAGCCGATGGCTTTGGCTGCGATGACCATTCCTTCCAGAACGGCGTGGGGATCGGCTTCCAGCACGCTTCTATCCATGAAAGCGCCCGGGTCGCCTTCGTCGGCGTTGCACAAAACATATTTAACATCGCCTTTGGACTGGGCGGCAAACTTCCATTTCAATCCGGTGGGAAATCCGGCTCCGCCCCGTCCGCGTAAACCGGAATTAAGAATTTCCTGAACGATTTGCTCCGAGGTCATTTCGGTAAGCGCTTTGGCCATACCGGCATAACCGTCACGGGCGATATATTCTTCGATTTTTTCGGGATCAATTAATCCGCGGTTCCGCAATACCCGCAATTCCTGAAGAGCAAAAAAGGGAATATCCTGCATTGTGGGAATAATCTGATCGGTAACTGGTTCCCTGTATAAAAGCCGCTTTAAGACTCTTCCTTTGATTAAGTGTTCTTCGACTAGTTGCGGGATATCTTCAGGTTTTAAAGATACGTAAATGACGCCTTCAGGGTAAACGACCATAATCGGACCTAAAGCGCAAAATCCATTACAGCCTGTTTCCACAACCTTTATTTCTTCAGCCAATCTCCTTTTATCAACTTCTTCCAATAAAGCTTTTTTTACGGCATGACTTCCGGAAGATTGACAACCCGTGCCTCCGCAGATCAATAAGTGTGAACGAAAAACCTTCATTTAGCCAACATCCTCCTTGAAAAATTATCATGCCTTCAGCATTATGGACATGATAGGCGAAAAAATTACTTGATTACTTCAGCGCCTTTCGCCAAAACAAAGGGCATCTGAATTTCTCCCGCCAAAATGTGTCTTTTAAATATTTGCCTCATTTTGTTGGGATTCATATATTCGTACTTAATCGGTTCTTGATTTAATATTTCCACGGTAACCAAAGGTTCGCGGCTGCATAATCCCATACAGCCCGACGTGGTTACGACAACGTCATTTGCTCCGGCGGCTTCAATTTCTTGCAATAATGTATCCATGACTTCTTTGGCGCCGGAAGCGATACCGCAGGTCCCCATATGAACTGTAACTTTGACACGGCGATCGCCGTCCCGCAAGGACATTTCCTTATGCACTTTTTCTTTTATTTTTTTTAAATCATCTATAGTCAATTTCGCCATCGGTGTTTCCTCCCGTTTTTTTGCTTGTAAAAAATTCGCTATCTATATTGAACCAACATTTCCTTGACTTTGGATGGCTTCATACGACCATGCACATCTTCATCCACAACAACCACAGGCCCCAAACCGCAGGCGCCTAAACAGCGGATCGTTTCCAAAGTGAACATTCTATCCGGAGTGGTTTCGCCTTCTTTAAGGCCGAATTCTTTCTCGAGAGTTTCCGCAATGGCTTTGCCGCCGCGGACATAACAAGCTGTGCCCAGGCAAACACGGACAGTGTGTTTACCGCGCGGCGTCATGGTGAAGAATGAATAAAAGGTGACAACGCCGTAAACACGGCTCAAAGGCAAATTCAATTCTTTGGCAATCTTTTTTTGCACGGACATGGGCAGGTATCCCAGAGCCACTTGCGCTTCTTCCAGCACTGGAATCAATCCTCCGGGTTTGCCTTTATGCTTTTTAATAATTTTGTCTAGTTCGGCTACTTGTTCCAGTGTAAAATCATTTAAAAGTTCATCCTCTTCCGCTTTCATCAAATTCCTCCTCGATCGTCGGGGTAAGTCAAGCCGTAGGTTTTATTTCGCGAAGTCCTTCGTCGATAACGCCCCGGATATACTTAATTATTTCAGGATGATTAATGCGTACATCATCGATTTCTTTACGTATCTGACGCGTATCCAATGTGAACCGCCGGTCATTATGCCTATGTTTGTAAATAAAATCAACATCTGAATTTCCAGCAATAAGAGTCAGCATTGTCGTTGTAATATTTCCCATGGGTTGCCTGTCTAAATGACTGAGCGCAAAGGTTGCTGTAAGTTTGGTTCCCTTTCCTTTTGCGGATTTCAGTCTCAGACTGCCACCGGCCATTTTAGCGGCGTTGGCCAGTAGTGGAATTCCCAATCCCACCCGCCGCACGGTTTTTGTCGTATAAAACGGATCTTCAACTTTTTTAATTTCTTCTTTTGTCATTCCGCTGCCGTTATCGTTGATTTCAATAGTTAGCAAATCTTTTGCCGAATCCTCGTTAATTGCAATTTCCACTGTCCCGGCGCCGGCGCGAATGGAATTTTCAGCGATGTCGAGAATGTGTTCGGCAAGCTCCAGCATTATTGCTCCAGAATGTGACGGCCGTTTTGTCCGGCGAAAGCCATTTTCAATTCCGCAAAAGTTGGTTCCTGAAGGACAATTCTTGTTGCCGCCCCTCCGATGTCTTTTAAATAGTGGGCATCGGACGACATTATGAAAGAATCATTGCTCAGTTCCCGATATTTGACCCTCGCTTGCTTAAATCCTGTTGCCGGCGTTATCTCCAAAGCATCAAAATTTGTCTTTTCCTCAATGAAGCCCAGCTGGCTCAAAACGCTGAAGCTTTCCCTATCAATATGCGCCGCTATGGCCAATCCATTCAGTTCATGTAAATAATTCAATAATTCATTTAATGGAAGATCAGTGGCGCCAATTAATAATTTATCGTTTATTCCTTCCACTTCGCCCTTCTCGTTGACAATTACCTGGACACCGAACTTTTGCTCATCGTTTATACCCGCCAGGTGTTGATACACAAGCACTTGCAGCTTGGCGAGGTCGGACAAGGAATTAAAAATGGCTATCAGATGCACTTCTTCGCTTGTCGTTACTTCCATTCCCGGCAATATTTTTAGATTTTTTCCTTCCGCCGCCTTAATAACGTAAGGTACATTTTCGGAAGAGTTGTGATCGCAGATAGCGATGATATCGAGTTTTGCTTCGAGTGCTTTTTCTACCAGGGCTTTGGGGTGCATATCCAGATCGGCGCAAGGCGATAGGCAAGTGTGAATATGTAAATCACAATAAAAAACTTTAAGCATCGTCTTTTTCCGGAATTAACCAAAAAGGGCCATAGGCAGGCGGCTTTAATAAAAAGCCGGTATATCTACGACTATTCTTTTTCTGCCAGCAAGTTATAAATTTTGCCCGTCAACTCGAACGCGGGCAAATTGGAAACCATGATGGGCACGTTTTCCTTAACGGCTTTTTCCAGCGTATCCCTCGCCGGTTCGCAGGAATTAACCAGAATTATACCAGCATGTTCTTTCAAAGTGGCTATGGCAACTATATTTTGGTGCACTTGTCTTGTTATCCAGATATCTCCCTCGTGAGAATTTGCCATTACATCGCTTAAGAGATCTCCCGTGTAACCTCCTGTGACATTATTCTTAAGTCTGTCCGATGCAGACCTTACTTTTAAATTTAATTTTTTGACAATAGTTTCAATATCCATGATAAACCTTGAGGTATTATTGGGTGTTAATAATCATTTTCAAGAAAGTTCCTTTGTCCACTTCCGATGAAATGTCGAATGTGTCGGAATAGCTTTTGATATTATGTAATCCCATACCGGCGCCAAACCCCATTTCTCTGATTTGCTGATTTGCGGTGGAATAACCTTGCTCCATTGCTAATTCAATATTGGGTATTCCCGGTCCTTCGTCAACTACCTCAATCTCGACAGTCTTTGGAGTGACTGTAAGATTGATTTTTCCTTTTCTGGCATAAGAGACGATATTAATTTCCGATTCATAGCAGACAATTGCTGATTTCCTAACGACGTCATCGGGTAACCCTATTTGTTTGAGGATCCATTTTATACGCGTGGAAACAGTCCCCGCGTTACTAAAATTACCGCCTTCAATATCAAAACTATTCTTATATAAAGTACTTTCAGTTGCGCACACTTTTATTTTCAACTTTTTCCAGGCAACCAACTATACCTTTAGCATAAAGGCGACCCGCTGTTTCAAATAGAATATATTTTGTTGTTAGAATGGGAATTTGAAGTTCTTTGGCTCGATCGATAGTTTCTGCCGTCGGCTTTTTCCCTCTAACTAAAATTATAGCGGCAATGTCCAGAACATTGGCGATTCTGACGACCTGGGTATTGGTCAAGCCGGTCAGTAAAAGACTGCCCGCTTTCGCAAAGGACAGAACGTCGCTCATCAAATCGGCTCCGAACGCTGTTTTGACTTCCATATCTAGTTTTTCTTTGCCCACAATAACATCGGCATCTAGTATTTCTTGCACTTCACGCAGTTTCAATGTTCACTCCTCATCAAAAACAAATACAGCATTTCCTGGAATAAAGAAAGTGTTTGATATTATTAAGTGAAATTATAATTTCAAATGAATCTTTCTTGGCCGCTTGACTATCATAGATTAAACTTCACTGTCAATAAAATTATTCCCGGAAGTGCAAAATATATTGGATTATTGTGAAACTCCAATTTCCATAACGCAGCGAAGGGAAATTGGTAAGTTGAACAATCCCGCGCAACGGAGGGTATAATATAATACCCCGCAGCGAGTTTGCGGAATGTTTCCAAAGTTTGCTTTGGGGTTCATACCTGTGATTGACCGCGTTTTTTCTCCAAAATAGAACAAAAATGTGTTTTATCTTTTCTTTATCCTATTTTAAGAAATCTGGAAAATCGCGGCTGGCCGACATCTTCCATTGAGGTTCTCGCTTTTTCAGAAAAGAGTCAATTCCTTCGAACGCATCGGGCTGTGTGCATACCCATTCGAAAATCCGGAATTCTTTCGCATCGATTTCGGCAACTGATGAAGTGAGTCCCTCCCAGAGGAGACGTTTGGAGATAGCCACGGATACCGGCGCCGCCTTGTGAAATTCGCGTGCTCTCTCCATAGCGGCGGGAAGAACTTTGTCCGCGGGCAGGGCCTGTGAGGCAAGTCCCATTTCGGCTAGCTCTCGTCCCTTGATCATTCTTCCGGTAAGCATCAGGTCGGCCGCACGGGAAAGACCTGCCACCCTCGCCACGATTACATGGGAAGAAAGTTCCGGTGTAATTCCCCGGCGCACGAAAGCAAATTGTATCTTGGCGTCTTCCGCGACAAACCGAATATCGCAATTCATAGCATAGGTAATGCCGACACCGATGGCGTGACCGTTGATTGCCGCAATAACGGGCTTTCTGATCTGCCAGGGCATGACGAAAGGAAAGGCAAGAGCATCACGACGCGTTTCCTCGTCTTCGGTATCTCCGAGCTTGAAGGCGGTTGCTCCGCTTAAATCCGCGCCGGCGCAGAATGCCGAACCGCTTCCGGTCACGATAACGGCGCGAACCGAATCGTTTCTATCCAGTGCGGCCATGGCATCGCCCAACTCGCGGGCTGTTGCCTGCGTCCAACTGTTCATCGCCTCGGGCCTGTTGAAAGTTATTGTCGCGATGCCTTCATTAATATTTAATAAAATTGTTGTATAATCCATTTTCCCTCCTTACTGATTATGAATAAACGTCATCATGACTGCCAATATCAACCGGGATTATTTTATTATCTTCGATTAAAAAATCTATGGAAATACGATAGGAAATATTAATGGAAACAGAATATAATTCAGATAATTTTCCGTGCAATTTATGTAATCGCAATGAGGGATGATTCGGATTTAATTCTAATAATTTCAGAGTTTTTTCGTATTGAGATATTAATTCCGGATGTTTTTTAAAAAATTTACTGGCTCTTTTTATATAACTATCGGTATATATTATTTCAGCCACGAGTTATTCTCTTAATATGTTTTTCTACCGACTCTTTAATAAATTTCCCTTCTTTAATATCTCTTTTGGTTTCCAGCAAAGCCGTTTCTAATTCACATTCTCTTAAATAATTATATTTCTCAATGGGAAGAACAACATATTTATTTTTTCCCCGGACAGTTATAATTATTTCCGAGCCATCAGAGGTTTCTTCATTTAAAACGGAAACGCCTTTCGTTTTTAATTCATTTGCGGTAATTATTTGTGCCATATTTAATAATCCTTTTATTAGTACTGTTGACAATACTATTTGTAAATCTATATGTCAAGGTTTTTTTGAAAGTGGTTAAGCACGCTTTTTTCCATATAAACAAACGATATTTCATTGTGAAACTCCAATTCCGAAAGCGAAGACCAGCGGATGCCGGGTGAAGCTCGGCGCTGATGATATAAGTCTAAAAATTTTCTAAAGCCAACTAAGCATAAAAAGTATCAAGTTAGCTTAATCGCCTTAATAAACACATAATCAATCATTTTTCTTCTGTATACATATCCCAGTAACCAAGAAATAAACGTGAGCAACAGGCCAATTCTTAGCCCCCGGGTATAAATAGCATTCTTTATTGATTTCCATTTTAAATTAAAACGAGAAAATCCGGGATAAACATTAGCGCCAACACTTTCCAACTTATCAACTGTAAAACCGATTTCTTTTAATAATGTTTTTATTTCTTGCGCTGTCATCCAGTTCGCTTTCGGCATATGCCAACGCCACGCACATAAATTGGCGATTATTTTATTGTATAAACTTTTTTTTGTTTTAAGATTATCAGCCACGATATCTGAAAGTAACAAAATTCCGCCTGGTTTAAGTGCTTCATAGGCCTTGCGTAAAAAAACTTCTCTGGTATTAAAATGTGCCGGCCCTTCAACAGCAACCACGTAAATAAAACTATCGGGTTGAAAATTCATATTGCAAGCGTCTATTTTTTCAAAATGGATGCGGTCCGATAAGTTTAGCGAATTAATTCGATGGCGGGCGAATTCAACATGCGAATTTGTGATATCAATCGCAATAATTTTATCCGGGCGAATTTTCTCATAAATCTTTACGGTTTCAGCGCCATAGCCGCAGGCGACATTTAAAATTACCCCTTGGTTAAGCGGCTTTTCAAATTTGAGCAGGCGATTAATCAATGCTTCAGCGGCTTGATGATAATCAATAGTTTCCTCAGTCCAATAGCCAAATGATAAATAGCCGCCATCTTGAAAACCCCTGGCGTCTGAACCATGAGAATAAAATTTTTCTACTTTATTTTCGTGCGTTAGCTTCATTATAATATTTTAATTATTGCTACAAAATTAAAAAATATTTCAAAGTGAATGCTTCTGTCCCTAAACATTATTGCGCGCTTTTTTCCATATAAACAAATGATATCTGAGTATTTGAGCTTTTCCGTTTTAAAAGGTTTATACCCCAGTTGATTATAGAGGTAAACGTTTCTTTGATCCCGGGAACCGGTGAATAATTCATATCTCTTGACAATATTTTTGAATTGCTTTTCGATTTCCTTCATCAAGGCTTTGCCGATGCTGCGATTTTGATATTCCGGAAGAACTACTAATCTGCTGATGTAACAAGTATCACCCTTGGCGTAGGCGCGTACGGAGCCGACTATTTGTATTGGCGTCATTCCGGCGAAGGCGGAATCCAGTGATCCGATGGATCACTTTCGATACAGAGATGCTTTCAAAATGGTGTGATTTTTAAATTCATCCGTTAAGCTTTCCAGTGTTTGTTCTATCTGCGGCATGGATTTTAAATGGAAGGTTTTAGCCACTTCCAGAAATGCTTTTCTTTGTATATCAAGAATGATGGGTAAATCTTCTTTTACGGCTTTCGTAATGATTAGTTCATTCATATAGACATGGCAATATTATTACGCGCTCAAAATTGTTTTGGACGTTTGCGTGTATATAAGCTCGTCAGGCGATTAGGCGTGCAGATAAAACGATAGTCCCGATTCCTGTTACAATATTTAAATATATTAAAATATTTGATATCAACAAATTAAAGTGGTCTTTACGTTTCACAAATATCTTATGAACTAAAAATGGAATTACTCCTGCGATTCCTGTAATTATTCCAAGCCATAAACCTTGCGGAGACTGATTTTCAATTTCTAATAATCCATAAAATATTAAAAGTATTATCGGTACATGTAGAATTAGAAACACAGTTATCTTGCCCGGTATTTTGAGTATTTCCCATTCTTTTTCATAGGCAGATTCAATTTCATGCAATAATAGCAACGTCGCATTGAGTATGTAAAATATCGTGACAAGCTTCATTTTATAATAATCCTTTCAGGTAATTTGCGTCTGTCAAAAATTAAGTATACTGTCCCCGGAATTCTGCATTCACCTGATAAATAGGGCGCAGTCTCTAATTACATTTAAGTTATGGTATTTCTGTCATGCCTTTGCTTTATCATTTCGTTTTTCAATTGCTTTACGTTTATCAGCAGGCAATTTCCCATATAGTTCTTCAACTTGCTTGGGATGACTAATCATTTGGTCGGCAATTGAATTTATAAGAACTAAGAGCTGACTTGCAGTATATTTAGTCATCCTTTATATCTAATACGCCAGGATGAACAGCTTCATTCCCAATTACGCGAACAATATCTAATGACTTTTGAACGAGAGGATTCAATCCTTTTGACACAAGACTGGCAATATCATCATCAATTATTTTACCTTTTTCCCCAAGGTGTATACACAAATTTTGAACGCATAGTCTTAATAAAGCGGCTGCGCCTCTAGGGGATAGTCCAAGAATCGATCTAGCTTCCTCAAAATCATGTATAATATTTTCAGGTAAATCAGGATTTGGATGGATCCCAAGCTTTTCATTTGGAAACAGAAGATTATCATGCACCCAAACAGCTATTTTATTACAGTTATAACACTTGCTTAAATAAAGATTACAAACGCCATTATGTATATACCGTTCGTTTTTTTCTAGGAATACTAAACCTGTGTTCATATCGGCACACCATTTCAACATTTTCTGCTTATCAGCTTCTGACATTTTGGTTTCTTCAATAAGCTTTTTTTCTGATTCTATGTCAGGGATAAAAGGCGTTGCATTTTTATCACCAGCTTGACCGAAGACATCGAACCAATACTGGGTTGTATACGCACCACAATGAGGACAATCAAAGGCTGTTGCCGATATTGATGGGGGAATTGATTTTTTTGCCATTATTCTCTTATCTCCGTTTTGATTTTTATTCGCCTAATGACCTAATAGCACATAACGGTAAGGGGTATGTCGTATGTAACGATTTTGTTGTGCTACTTAACCCTGGGCATTTGTAAATGTCTTCACAAAGGCACTTTTTGTTTTCGCTTTTAGTGTCTTCTCGGTGTCATTTGATATATCGACTTTGCAGGCTGGACACTCCCACCCTTTGGTTGTTGTGTGATGATAGGCACTATATGTTGAGCGCTCTTCTAGTGCAAGGCTACATGGCTTACATTGTATTTCCAGATCGATACGGGCTTGATTGACTCGTACATCAATACCTTTTAAAAAGCTTATCTGGTATTGAAACCGCGCATCACCTATGGCGTCAAATAAATGAGCAACCATTTTTGGCCCAGATTCCGAAGTGCCTTTAGAAGTATCTTTTAAAGATTGCAATTCTTTGCGGAGTAGTTCACTTGAACCTGTCAAAGCTTTAACTCGATTTTTAAGTGCCTTTATCCAAATCCAAGAGACGAGGCAAATCGCAATTAGCAATATGAGGTAAATAGCTTGAGGCACCTTGTTGACGAATTCATTAATCCATGTAGATAGGAAAGAAAGAAATGCAGAGGGAAGGAGAAAGTAAATGAGCCAGATTGCAAGGGTAACAATGACAGCAACAAGAGCTGAATCCTTCTTATCGAAGTTCCTACTGAGAAACTCTTTGAACCACTCTATAAACCCAAAATCCAAAGTAACCTCCGTATTCTAGCAGCTCAACTAATAATGAATAAACTTCGCTTTTCCATATATCTTGATTATCATAATAGCAAATATTAATTTTCTTCCAAAAGGGGGAAATTACATGATTACAAAGGAATACAAATCAAAACAACCTTAATAAAACCTTTGCGCTTTCATTATCCCGCTACGCTTTGCTTCGGGGATAGTTCCACTTGCGCTTTCATTATCCCGCTACGCTTCGCTTCGGGGACAATTCAACTAACAAATATTACTGCACTGTGTTTGTAATATTTGAGTTTCATTGTTTTTCCTCGTACCCGCGCGTTAAATAAAAAGTGGCCAGATCAAAGAAGATAGTCATGCGTCTTTGCAGTTCAAAAGTCATGTAAAGCTCCAGATTTTTCTGCAGGGCATCCTGCGCCAGCGCGAACGTCCAGATGTGTTTGCGGATGAGGCTCAGCGCGCTGAGTGCTTCGCTGATTTTAAAGCCTTCTCTTTTTCTTTCCCTGGCCCAGCTTGGTGTAAAAACTCCTAATCCTGTTAACATCGTGCAGGCCGCCCAGCCAGAGAGTTATTTGGGAAAGAATCCTGTCGCAGATATTATATAGTGTGCGGCTCTCCACGTTGTGGTATTCGACGGTGGAAGGATTTACCGCTACATCTTCCAGCCATTGATTGATGATTTTTTCTTTATTTTTAATTATTACATTGACCAGACGGCGCGTTAAAGGATTTTTCGCTATCTTCGGGCGAAAGTGTTTTTTTATCCGCGTGTTCAATAGAATCAAATATCGCCCAGTAATCCCTTTTGCTTTTTATATAGGCATCCAAAGCGCGTTTATTGGGACGGAAGGCCAGAGGCGGCAGTTTGTTCACCGGCCAGAACCGGGCTTGCGCGCAATCGTCACCGGCGGCAAGTTTCCCGCCGTTTTGTTCCACGACAAAAGTCAAAAAAAGCAAATCGCCGTAAAAACGGCTCTTGTAGGAATCAACATCCAGCAGTTTTACAATTTGGCCTTTGATGCCGGTTTCTTCTTCCAGTTCGCGCAAAGTTGCGTCTTCAATGCTTTCCCCGGCTTCGGCAAAGCCTGTCGGCAGGCACCACATACCTTTAGAGGGGGGCCGGCTGCGCTTGACTAAAAGTATCCGGCGCGAAGATTCGAGAATCGCGGAAACCACCGGCAGAGGATTTTCATAAAAAAACGATTGACAGGAGGGGCAGAAATCCCGCCGGACGTTGTCTTCGTATTTCTTGATGGTGGTCTCACCGCAGTAAAGGCAATGCTTGCGCTGTTTCTTCATGATAGTTCCTTTGGCATCAAAGGTTGAGAGGCAATGAAAATCTTATCATCCTTGCACATGCTGATATTTTTTTCCTTTATCGCCGAATCTTTCAACTCGCGCACAAGCTGATTAACGATAGTTTTTTTGTTGGTGTCAGTTCCCATCAGGAAAAAAGATTTTTTAAAGTGAAAGTATTCTAAAAAATGATCAATTTCCTGCGGCTGGAAAACTAGCGTATTTTTAAAATCAATTGCCCATATTTGGCCAAAAAATGGATGGAGAAGTGCTTCGCCGTTTTCTGCGGAAAATTGGCCGACAAGAATTTCTATCGGCAGGGATTGTCTGTCATCAAGCGAATTATTTTGTTTAAGAATTTTTTTGGTAATGCTCTACCATCTCCTGCATGTCGCATTGGGAATGGGTAATGGTGATGAAAATTCCGTCTTTTTTCAGGATGCGGGAAATTTCGCGAATCATATCGGCAAAAAAGTATAAAGCGTAACTGCAAATAACCAGATCAAAAGAATCGGCGTGATATTTTTTAATCTGTTCGACACCGGAGGCGGAAAATGTTCCCGCATATCCGGCACGTCCGCATGCATCCAGAAAAAAAGGTTTATATTCGGGAACAATATCCAGTGCCGGTGATTTTTGCCGCCGGATGAAGTTTATCTTTCAGAGCTTCGGTAAAAGCGCCGAAAGCGCAGCCTAATTCCAAAACATTCTGGCAATTGGACAGGTCAACCTGCCTCAGGGCGGTTTTTCGGATGTCTTCTTTATTGGTGGAAAATTGACGGATTAATTGCCCGATAAGCAAATGTTTTTGCACGTTGCGGAATACTTTACGAATCTTTTTTTTGTCGAAAACTTCCGCCATATCCAATACCTGAGTTAACAGCGGCGCTTTAACATTATTTTTCTACATCCATAATTTTGGCTACTCTTCTTTCATGCCTGTCGCCTGCAAAATTTGTATTCATGAATTTTTCGATCATTTCCGTAACCGGCACCGAATATTTTACCCTGCCGCCAAAAGCGATAAAATTGGCGTTATTGTGCGCTTTGGCCATTTCGGCGGTAAAAAGGTCGAAAACCAGAGCGCACCGGATACCCTTGATTTTGTTGGCGACAATGGACATTCCGATTCCCGTGCCGCAAAGCAAAATGCCGAAATCATACCCGCCTTTTTTAAATTCCTTGCAGGCAGCCACAGCGATATCGGGATAATCCACCGAATCCTCGGTGTTTACACCCATATCTTTTACCTCGCAATTTTTTGTTTTTAAAAAGGATATAATTTCACTTTTCAGAGCTACAGCGCCGTGATCGGAGGCAATAATGATTTTTTTCATTAGTAATTTCCCCCAGAGATGATTTTCTTTAATTTCTCCATTCTCATTTTTACGAGATTTCCAAATAAGTCAATAAAAAAACTTTGCTTCGCAGGCATATTTGCGTTAAAAAGTTCCATGCAGGAATTACTGGCAAAGTATTTCAATTATCTTTTAATTGAACGCGGCGTCGCCCAAAATACACTGGAAGCCTATGGCCGTGATTTGCGCCGGTTTCTTTTGTTTGTTCAGGAGCAAAAAAGATTAACGAGCTTTCGGAAGTTACACCGGAGGTAGTTATTGAATATTTAACGCAGATTAAAAGAGAGGGATTATCGGCCAATTCCATGAACCGGTCGCTTGCGGCTCTGAGAGGGTTTTATAAATATCTGCTGCAGGAAAAGAATAATTGAACAAACGCCGCTGGCCAACATTGAACTGGCGAAAGTCTGGATGAGGCTTCCCGATACGATAAGCAAGGAAGAAATGAAAGTTATTTTATCCCAGCCGGGCGACCAGACGGCCTTCTGCGATCCGGGATACTGCCATGCTGGAGCTTTTATACGCGACGGGAATTCGTGTTTCGGAGTTGATTAATCTGACGATGAACAGCATTAATTGGCAGGTGGGCTTTCTGACTGTTATGGGTAAAGGCAGTAAGGAAAGAATCGTTCCTATCGGCAAAACCGCATATGATTGCGTAAGAGTTTATGTAGATAAGGCCAGGCCGCAATTGATGCAAAAAAAAAGAACGGATGTATTGTTTTTAAACCGCTTCGGAGGAAAATTTACCCGGCAGGGTTTTTGGAAAATGGTTGTCCGTTATGCTAAAAAAGCCGGATTGCAAAAGAAGGTTTATCCGCACACTTTTCGCCATTCTTTTGCTTCGCATCTGTTGGAAGGCGGCGCGGATTTGCGCATCGTGCAGGTCATGCTGGGACATGCCGATATTTCCACAACGCAAATTTACACGCATATAACACGGGAAAGGTTAAGAGAAATACACCATAAATATCATCCCCGGAGCTGACTTTCGGCAAATTTCAGCCCGGTGCGTGATGGGAAAAAAGTAAATTGAAGCTCTCCGCGTCAAGCCGCGGAGAATCTTCGATTCTTAAAGAACGATATTATTCAGTATTCGCTCGCTTACCCCGCAGCAAGCTACGGGGATGCGCTAGCTACCGAATTCAACTAATGAGGGATAAATGATTAATCGGCATATAGATGAAAGAGAGCAGAAACAGAAAAGGCGGATTCCCATCGGAAAAATACTGATTTTTCCGGTTATCCTTATCGCGGCTTTTGCCTTTCTCTATTATTTTTATCCCCAGACCATTCGCGCTTTCAGTTATAACACCTTGAGAGTGAAAAATACTTTTTCCTATTACGTATTGAAAGAAAAACCGCATTTCTATTATCTGGAAGTGGAAAAAAACGGCAAGAATATCCGCGTGGCTGTGGATGAAATGCTGGAGTTGACTTACCGGGACGAATTTGTGGTCAAGGCAGTAGCGAGTGACGATTTAACGGGCAAATATACAACGGTGAATGTCGAAGGATTAAGCAAGGGCAATAATGATATCGGCGTCCTCTTGCGGGGAGTTGATCTTGTCAACAAAATAATGAAAAGCGGCTCTATGCCCCAAGACTCAAGTGCCATAACCGATTACAAAATTCGTGTAAATTATCTAAATGAAATTATTGCATCTGTTCCGCTAAAGGTTGTAATCATGCCGCAAGACTGGCTCAGATTTGCCAAAGATTCGGGCAATGTTAAAGAGCAAATCGAATATTTGAAAAAAGCTATAGCCTTGAATAAGCATGATATCGGAGTGCGTAAAATTCTGGCGGGTGTTTACCTGCGGCAGGGCAGGCTGGATGATGCCATAAGTCAATACAAAGACATATTAGAGATCAAGCCCGACGATGCCACAACGCTTGCCGAATTGGCTAAGTGCTATATTAAGAAAGATGAATTTGACCGCGCCATCGAGGTATCGAAAAAACTTATCAAAATAAGTCCGCAAGAAGCGCAGGCTTATATTAGTCTCGGTCTTGCTCTGGCGGGAAAAGGGCTATGGGATAAAGCTATAGAAAATTATCGTGAAGCGGTGCGGTTGGAACCGGAAAACTATCCGCTAAGATTTAAATTGGGCGAGGTTTACACTAAAAAGAAAATGATGAATTTAGCCGTCGAACAATACAAATATATTGTCGAGCATTCGAAGGGAAAAGAAGCGGATTCGGCCTTAATTGCTTTGGGGGATGTTTATTTGAAGCTCAAAAAATATGATCAGGCCATTAAGTATTATAAGGAAGTTATCAAAAATCAGCCCAATCTGGCCGCCGCGTATGCCAATCTTGCTTCGGCCTATGCCGGCCGCGGCAAACCGCAGGAAGAACTGGAGAATTTAAAGAAGGCGGTTTCACTTAGTCCTGACGAGCCGGTAATACGCTTCAACCTGGGAGCGGCTTACGAAAAAAGAAAAATGGACGCTGAAGCGGTCAAAGAGTACGAGCATGTTTTGAAAATCAATCCGGAAGATACGGACGCCCTGGAGAGGCTTGCCGATCTGGCCTTTAGAAACAAGAAATTTGACCAGGCCGTAAAGCACTACGAAAAATTAGCGGTAAAATTTCCCCAAAAAGCTTCGATTTATGTCAACCTTGGTTTTTCCTACGGCGAATTGAAGAAATACACGGCATCAGCCGAAAATTACGAGAAAGCGATTAAACGCGGCACTAAAAATTCAAATGTGCACTATAATTTGGCCTATACATACGGAAAACTGGGCAAGGAAAAGGAAGCAATTGTCCAGTATGAAAAAATATCTCCCCCGACCAAGGAAGTATTAAGTATTATTGCCCAGTTTTACTTGAAAGAGAAAAAGTACGAACCGGCAATAAAATATTACCAGAAAATAGTTGCTCTGGAGCCGAAAAAAGCTGCGTCTTATTCCAGTTTAGGTTATGCTTATGCCGCTCACGGCGACTGGGATAAGGCTATTGAAAATTACTTGATTGCGCTGAAATATGACCAGGAAGATGATGAGCTTTACGCTAACTTGGGAGAAGCTTACGAGAAAAAAGAACTATATCAGGAAGCGTTGAAAGCATATACCAACGCCTACGAACTCAATCCCGAATCGGCAAAAGCCGCCAAAAGAATTCCCAAGCTTAAAATTCTACTTTTGCAGAAGAAGAGACAGAAACAAACCAAGGAGAGTGATAAATCATGAAACAAATTAACATGGGAGATTTTGTTATAGGAGATAAAGCCGGATTCGTTTTAATCGCGGGTCCATGCGTCCTGGAAAATGAAAAAGCGGCTTTGGATGTTGCTCAGTATCTGCAAAAACTTACGGCAAAATTGAAGATTCCTTTTATCTTTAAGGCTTCTTACGATAAGGCCAACAGAACTTCGATTAAATCTTATCGCGGCCCGGGAATCAAAGAGGGATTGGCGATTCTCAAAAGAATTAAAGAGAAGCTGGGTGTGCCGCTCCTTTCCGATGTGCATCGTTTTGAAGAAATTGACGCCGCCGCGCAAGTGTTGGATGTCCTGCAGGTACCAGCATTTCTGTGCCGCCAGACTGATTTTGTGACAGAAATTGCCAAAAAAGCGCGGGTAATCAATATCAAGAAAGGGCAGTTTCTGGCGCCCTGGGATGTCGCAAACATTATAGACAAGGCCAAGAAGGCCGGGAATGATAACATCATGATTACCGAACGGGGCACGTCGTTCGGCTACAATAACCTCATTTTTGATGTGCGTTCCTTGCCCATTATAAGAAAGATGGGATATCCGGTAATTTTTGATGCGACCCACGCCGTGCAATTGCCCGGAGGAGAAGGTACGGCATCAGGCGGCGAGCGGGATATGGTGCCCTATCTTGCGCGGGCGGCGGTAGCCGCGGGCGTGGACGGTATATTTTTGGAAGTACACCGGGATCCGGAAAAAGCGCTTTGTGACGGTGCTAATTCGCTTTATCTGGATTCACTGGAAGAACTGCTGACGGTTCTGAAAAAGATAGATAGTTTGGTGAAGGGAAAGTCATGAAAATGAAAAAAAATATTAAAGAAAAGCTCAAAGGCATAAAACTGCTAATCTTGGATGTGGACGGCGTCATGACTGACGGCCGGATAATAATGGATAATGACGGACGCGAGATGAAGAATTTTGATGTCCGTGACGGACACGGCTTGAAGATAATCCAGCGTTATGGAATTAAAGTAGCCTTATTGACCGGGCGGAAGTCGGAAGTTGTCCAGCGTCGGGCGCGCGATCTGGATATTGATGATGTTTATCAGGGAGCATTAAATAAAAAGGATGTCTTCGAAAAAATTTTACTAAAACACAATTTGCCGGCAACTGCAGTGGCTTTTGTAGGCGACGACATAGTGGATATACCGGTATTAAGGCGAGTGGGATTTTCCGCGGCGGTGGCTGACGCCCTCGATGTGGTGAAAAAGGCGGTTGACTATATAACGAACAACGGGGGCGGACATGGTGCAGTGCGCGAGATTTGTGATCTGATTCTACACGCCCAGGGCAAATGGCCGGAAATCGCCGCCAAGTATGAGTTTGCAAAACATGATTGAAAAGGCGCTAACATTAGAATATTTTATATAAAAAGATAACAGCATTTCTTCGGTATCTCCGCTAATCATCCTTATATCTTTACAGGCGACATCCTGAGTGATATAACAAAAAATGTATTTTCCAATGAAGGAGAAATTGGAGTTTGGTGAGATAATGAAATTAAATAAAAAAACAATAATTATATCGTCAATACTTATGGCCTTAGTGGTTACGGTGATTATTGTCGCAGTGATATTTAAAATTAAAGATACCAAATCGAAGGATTTGTTAAAAGCATTACCAGAGCAGATCGATCTGCAAATTAAAGGCTTCGTTTATACGGAAGTTGGCGAAGGCGATACGCAATGGGAAATGAAAGCCGATACCGCCACGTATTACAGAAAACAAAATCTTGCTTTATTTGACCGGGTGCAAATAAGATTGAATATGCCTGACGGTAAATCTTTCTTAATGACGGCGGATAAAGGCCAGATGTTTACGGATAAAAAGGACGTTGAAATAAAAGGGAATGTGGTAATCACGTCCGATGCTGGTGACAAGTTTTACACTGATTATTTGAAATATAGTGATGCCGAAAGAAAATTTTTTACCAATGCGCCGGTAACTATGGAAAATAAGCGCATGAAAATAAAAGGCGTGGGGCTTACCCTCTTCATTAATAAAGGACAATTAAACCTTTCCTCCATGGTAAAAGCAAAAATAAAATAGTTGAGAAATGAAATGATTGATAGAAAAATATATCTGTTTTTCGTCTTATTTGTTGCCCTGCTGGTGTCTGCCAGCCTGTATGCTCAAGATAACAGTGTCGTTAAAGAAGATATAATTAAAAAGAATGAACCTATTGAAATAGTTTCCGATCGCCTGGAAGCTTTTAATGAAAAGAAACTGATAATGTTTACTGGTAACGCAATGGCCACACAGGGAGACCGGATATTGAAAGCGGATGAACTGCTTTTATATTATAAAAAAGATCCCACTAAAAAAGACAAAGTCGGGACAATGGAGATCGAAGGAACAGGCGATCTGGAAAAAATTGAAGCAAAGGGAAATGTTTCTGTAACGCAGGGAGAAAGACTTGCCACTGGTGATGAGGCAGTATATTATCATGATACCGGTCAAATTATTTTGACCGGCAACGCTTTGCTGCGTGAAGGGAAAAATTCTATAAAAGGGTGCAGAGTAATCGTCTACCTGAATGAAAAACGCGGCAGAGCTGAAGTATGTGATCAAGACAAAAAAGAAAGAGTTAAGGCTGTAATCTATCCGTCGGAAAAAAAGGTCGAACAAAATAAACAAGAATCATTTAGCAATGGGAAATTATGAGTAATTTATCGGCAAAAGGACTAACCAAAATTTATAACAAGCGAAAAGTAGTCAATCGAATTGATTTATCGATTTCACCGGGTGAGGTAGTGGGTTTACTCGGCCCCAATGGCGCAGGGAAAACAACCACTTTTTATATGATAGTCGGTTTGATTAAGCCGGATGGCGGAGCGATATTTTTGGACGGTGAAGATATCAGCAATGATCCCATGTATAAGAGAGCGCGCAAAGGCTTGAATTATCTGCCGCAGGAACCGTCAATTTTCCGCAAACTGACTGTTGAAGAAAATATTTTGGCTATTTTAGAAACCCTTGATATGCAAGAAGAAGAGAGAAAGGAAAAACTTCAGGAGCTTCTTGGAGAACTAGATCTGACCGGGTTGGCGAAAAACTATGCTTATTCTCTTTCCGGAGGCGAAAGAAGAAGGGTGGAGATAACGAGGGCACTGGTTACTTCTCCCAAGTATATCCTTTTGGACGAACCTTTTGCGGGCATCGATCCGCTCGCCGTTGCCGACATCCAAAAAATTATCGAAAAGTTAAAAAACAAAGGCATCGGTATCATCGTTTCCGATCATAATGTGCGCGAAACTCTTTCCTGTTGTGATCGGGCTTATATTGTCAACGAAGGGGAGATACTTGTTGAAGGCGAACCGGAAAAAATCGCTCACAGCGAACTGGCCCGAAAATTCTATTTTGGGGAAAATTTCAATTTATAGAAAATCACTTAATTATGATTATTTTATTATGGCGTTTGAATTAAAACAGAATTTAAAACTTTCCCAACAGTTAATCATGACACCGCAACTGCAGCAGGCCATAAAATTGTTGCAGTTATCCAGACTGGAACTTGTCGATACAATCAATCAGGAAATGGAAGAAAATCCTCTCCTGGAAGAAGTTTCTCCGGACGAAGGAAATGAGGAGGAAGTTCACGCCGAAGGCGAAGATGATGTTCAATCTATTGAACATGAAGACGTAAAAGCGATAGAGCGTACGGGAGAGGTTACCGGAGAAGGAGATGGACGTGAAGAATTTGACTGGAATAATTATCTGGAAGATTATGGACCGGTAGGCGTAACATATGGCCGCAGAGATGCGGAAGCGCCTTCCTGGGATAATGTTCTTACCGAAAGCCAATCGCTGACGAAATATTTAATGTGGCAGATGAAGCTTTCACCTTTGACTGAAGATGAAATGCGTATCGGCACTCAAATTATCGGCAATCTTGACCAAAATGGTTATTTATGCGCGACTGTGCCGGAAATTGCCCATCTGGAAAATGTCAGTGAAGAATTCGTGGAAGCTGTTCTGAAAAAGATTCAGGAATTTGATCCGCCCGGAATTGCTGCCCGCAGTCTTGCAGGAATGTTTGTTAATTCAAGCGCGAATGCTGGGTGTGAAGAAAAATCCGATTGTTGAAGTTATCATCAGGGACTATCTTAAAGATTTGGAACTGAAAAATTATGTCCATATTGCCCGTAAATTAAAAGTTCCTCTGCGTGAAGTGGAAATAGGCGGTATTATTGATCAGCAGAATGGATCCAAGACCGGGCAGCATTTATTCCGAAGAAAAAATTCAAGCCGATTATTCCCGATGTTTATGTTGTCAAATCCGGAGATGAATATAAAATAATTCTCAATGATGATGGTTTGCCTCATTTGCGCATCAGTAATTTTTATCGTGAAATTATGGCGGGAATTGGCTCTCATGGCCATAATGAGGAAGAAAACGGGAAAAAATATATTAGAGATAAGGTGCAGTCGGCCACGTGGTTGATTAAAAGCATCCAACAGCGGCAAAAAACAATCTATAAAGTAGCGGAAAGCATCGTCAAATTTCAAAGAGATTTTTTTGACAGCGGCATCGATTTTCTCAAACCGCTGGTGTTGCGTGATATTGCCGATGATGTTGAAATGCACGAATCCACTATTAGCCGCGTAGTGACTAATAAATACATGCATTCGCCCCGGGGAATCTTTGAAATGAAGTACTTTTTCGGCAGTTCCATTCAAAGAACATCTGGGGAAAATATTGCATCGAAAAGCGTTAAAGAAGAAATTAAGCAAATAATCGGCAAAGAAAAGCCTAAAAAACCTTACAGTGATTGCGAAATTGTTGATTTGCTGAAAGCAAAGGGCATAGATATCGCCCGCCGCACTGTTGCTAAGTACAGGGAGATGATGGGTATTTTGCCTTCTTCGAAAAGGAAAAAATATTTTTAGAATTATATGAATTATTTAAAGTGAAACTCGATATAAGAAGTGTAGGGAAATTGAGATGAATAATAAATATATAGTCTGACTTCTTTAGGGTTCATACCCGTTACGAAACAATATAAGACAATTGACCTTTGGCTTTTATCACCAGTATACGATGGCTTAATTGTCATCAGGAATTAAGATGTACAATTAATGCCGGGCAGATTAATTTAATAGAGGGAGGAAAAATAATGAAAATTTCGGTAACTTTCAGAAACGGTGAAGGTGAAAACTGGCAAAAAGTTTACGCTGAAGAAAGAATTCGGAAGCTGAAATAAATATTTGGATGCGCCTGCCGAAGCCCATATCATCCTTTCCATGGAAAAATTCAGGAATTTTGTGGAAATAAATCTGAGCGCCAATGGGTGGAATGTAAATGCGAAAGAAGAAGCCAAAGACATGCATCTGGCAATTGACAGCTGTATAGAAAAAATTGAAAAGCAGCTTAAAAAACAAAAAGAGAAAATAAGAGAACATAAGCCTAAAAGTATTCGCCGCGGCAGGAGAAAGCAGATGAAAGAGAGGAAGACGGAAGAATCAGCAACAAACAGAATTGCGGAAACGCGTAAAGTAATATTAAAACCCATGTCATTTGATGAAGCGGTTATGGAAATAGAAGGAACCAAAGACCACTTTATTATCTATCGAGATTCTTCTTCTGAAAATGTAAGTTTGGTCTACCGTCGCGATGATGGAAATTATGCACTGATCGAGACAAATAGCTGACCGGTCATGTATAAATTAATCTTATATTATAAAATCCTAACTAAAATATAAAAATGAAAAACATCAAAGATCGTGTCGAAAATATTTAAATGAAAAGGGATTAAAATGAATCTAAAATTTCAGATAGGTGTGTGTAAATGCAGCTGGATCAGATTTTTAAAAGTGGAATTTATTAATGATAATTTGTCGGCTAAAACCAAAACCGAAGCGTTAGCGGAATTGGTTAACACAATAATCCAGGGAGGTCTTAAACTTGATTCTTCCGCGATTATAGAAGTTTTAAAACAGAGAGAAAATCTTGGTTCCACGGGAATAGGTGACGGTGTTGCCATTCCTCACGGTAAAGTACCCGACCTTGGAAGATCTTGTTGTCGCTTTCGGACGCAGCAAAGAAGGTATTGCCTTTGATTCCATAGACGGCAAGCCCGTCCATCTTTTTTTCCTGCTTTTGGCGCCGGAAAATTCGGCCGGTCAGCATTTAAAAGCTTTGGCCAAAATTTCCAAAATGTTGAAAGCACCTAATTTTCGTAAAAAGCTATTGGAAGCAAAATCCCAAGGCGATTTGTATAAAATAATTATTGATCAGGATGAATCCTGTCTCCTTTAATCTGAAATATTTCACATTAGATAATAACATCGCTTAGGAATTATCCGCTTTTAATGAGCATTGTTTACAAAACTTATGGAAAGGTTTAATCAGCCAAAAAATGCAAGAAATTACGAATTTTCATGGCGTTGTTTTTGAATGTCAAGGTAGAGGCATATTAATTACAGGGGCCAGTGGAATCGGAAAAACAACATCAGCCTTAGTGTTGGTTAAAGAAGGTAATTACTGGATTGCCGATGATATTGCCGTTGTTAAAAGAAATCAAAGAGGGGAATTGATTGCCCGCGGCCATACGAAAATCAAAAACCTACTGCATACAAAAGAAACAGGAATCGTTCCTGTAAAAAAAATATTGGATTCTAATAGGATTAAAAAGCAGACATCTCTTGCGGGAATTATAGAAGTTAGAAAGGCCGGAGTATCCCGCTTCTCTTTAGATAACAGAGAGATGGAAATCCTGGGAACTAAATTACCTTGTGTGCAGGTAAAAATTCCATCTTCTGGCTATTTTGATAAAAATCTGCTAAAAAAAATCATTCAGCAGTTTTAAAAGGATAGTTAAATGAAAAATCTGCGAGTTGTAATTATCACAGGTCTTTCCGGTTCCGGTAAAAGTACAGCGCTGCGGGCATTGGAAGATATCGGTTTTTTTTGTGTGGATAACCTGCCGGTTGTTTTACTGCCGAAATTCCTTTCTATAACCACTCTTTCTTCACCGGAAATAAAACAAGTAGCCATGGTCATGGATTTGCGGGAAAGAAGTTTTCTCGATAAGTACCAGCGAATATTTACGCGACTTAAAGAAAAAGGTTACAAAATTGAAATTCTCTTTCTTGAATCCAGTGACGATTCTCTTTTGCATCGTTTTAGCGAAACCAGACGTATTCATCCTCTTTCCGAAAGAGGACTGATTATGGAAGGCATCCTGATGGAAAGAGAAAAATTATCATCCTTAAAAAAAATGGCGGACAAAATTATCGATACAACTTCCATTAATGTTCACCAGCTAAAAGATATAGTGCAGACGGCATTTTTTACCGTCTTCCAGGTATAAGAAAATGGTCATTAATGTAACTTCTTTCGGCTATCGTTATGGATTGCCCGTCGATGCCGATCTCGTTTTTGACGTAAGGTTTTTGCCCAATCCTTATTTTGTTGAAAATTTAAAAAATTATGACGGCCATCATGCCGATGTGACAAGACTATGTTTTGAAAAACAAAGAAAGCAAGGAATTTTTGAAAAAAATATTGGATTTAATGAATTTACTGATTCCTCTCTATGAAAAAGAAGGAAAGGTTCGTTTAAATATTGCCATGGGTTGCACAGGCGGAAAACATCGTTCAGTAGTTATGGCCAATAAATTAGAGTTCTTACTTTTCCGTCGATGAAGTATATGGTCAATTTAAATCATCGCGATATCAATAAAAATTAACAGATATCTTTTGAATTTGTCTATATGCCATTCAGATCAAAGACATTTATTGTCTATTGTTATATTATCTTTAATCCAGTGCGGATCCCACCATTCCTGCGGATTGACAAATTGTCCGCCGACAATAATACTGAAATGTAAATGATCTCCTCCGGCCAGTCCGGATATGCCGGAATGACCGATTAGTTCTTCACCTTTTGCTACATTTTTGCCGACGGAGGTATTCAATGATGGATAAATGTCCATATAGGCTGAATAACCCCAAACCATGATCAATAATAACGGCATTTCCGTAAATGCCTAGAGCTCCGGTGAAGACAACAATTCCGTTGTTGGCCGCTTCAATAGCGGCCTGAGCGTTGGAGGCCAGATCTACTCCAGTGTGAAGAGATTCGCCGACAACTTTTCCGTCAGACATATAATTTCTCTTGTCGCCAAAAAGAGCCATGGGAGCAGGCGTTACTCATACGTAGGAAAGTGCCTTCCCAAAGTGCTTTGAGATACTGATTTTTGGCAAATGTTTTGTATAGTCAGAAAATTATCATTACGCATTTGAGAATTGACATAAATAAATACTTCCGGAGGTGTTTATCCTGCAGCGAGGGAACCATCGCTTGAAATTCCGGCATTTTTTGCTGCAGAAAACTTTCGCTTAAATTCATTTTATCCGCGCGGAAATTCTTTTCTTTAATCATGCAGGGAAGAGTGCATCTTTGTTTCATTTCCAGCATCATCCCGGGCAAAGATCATTATCCTTGTTTTTGCTTTAGATGCATCCATCGGCACGGCAAAATAGGTAATGTAGGTCGGCTTATTATCAATCAGTTAATGGTAGCCGGGAGTAAAATAATCATTAACATAGACTCCGTTAATACAGTAGGTTTGGAAAACTGATAGAGCAATAAAGCCTGTGCCGCCCTGATTTATGTAATTGACCGGATTCAGTAGATAATCTGCGGAGGTATCGTGTCAATTTTTACCGCATTGAGATAGAATCGTTTGATTTTTAAAAAGAGCAATAATCTGTGGCTGTAATATTGATAGTTGCCGGACCATCGTGGAGTTTGAGCGCGGCTGTGTTTATGGTCAGGGACAAAATTTTTTCTTTGTTTCCTCTGGAAGGAATTTTTTTATCAGCCAGAATTTGACCTTTGTTATCCTGAATAATTTCCACTTTAAACTGGAAAGACCGCTTTTCCGGTCGGAAAAGTTAATGCTCGATGTTCTTTTGTTTTCCGATGGCGATGAATTTCCTGATTTAATTTAATTGCCGGTTTTTCTGTTTCCAGATAATCAGCAAAATAAAGCCAGCAAAGAACGCCGATGATTAATACAGCCAGAACAATTGCCAGATAGAAACTAAATTTTTTCATAATTACTCCTAATCAATCAGGGGATTCAATATGCGCGGGTTTAATAATGACTTTTAGCCTCTTTTGCAAGGCAAATTTCCTTTTTTAAGAGCTGAAAAAAGTATTAGAAGGTTTCTTGGCAGAAACACGTGGTAATCTGGCGCCGCTTCTTTCTTTTTGTAAGGGAAACCAGTTGATATTCAAAGTAAATTTAAAAGATAAAACTTTATGCATAACGCCATTTTCCAGGCAGTTATGCCTTGATCTTGTGATAAAACGCTGTTATATTCCTGTAGTAATCAACAATAGAGGCAAGATTATGCTTAAAGGAAAGAAAATTGTTTTGGGAATTACGGGTGGAATTGCCGCTTACAAATCGGCGGAATTAACACGCGCGCTGATTAAGGAAGGAGCGCAGGTAAAAGTCATCATGACAAAAAGTGCGACAGAGTTTATTACTCCATTAACTCTGCAAACTCTTTCCAGCGGCATGGTTTATACGGAAATGTTTGCGCTGACCGATAAATACGATATGGCGCATATCGCTCTGGCACAATTTGCCGATGCGTTTGTTATTGCGCCGGCAACGGGAAACATAATCGGAAAAATTGCATCCGGCATCGCTGATGATTTGCTTTCCACAACAATTATGGCTGCCGCCAAGCCGACTTTGATTTGTCCGGCAATGAACGACAAAATGCTGGCAAATCCTATTGTGCAGGAAAATATCAGCAAACTGAAAAATTATGGTTATGTCGTTATGGACAGCGGCGTGGGAGAATTGGCCTGCAAAACCGAAGGCACCGGCCGTCTGCCTGACGTTCCGGAAATTGTCGAAGAAATTGAATCGCTATTGACTCCCCAAGATTTTGCCGGGGAAAGAGTTTTAATTACTGCGGGACCGACGCAAGAGCCGCTGGATCCGGTGCGTTTTATTACCAATTTGTCATCGGGGAAAATGGGTTACGCATTGGCCAGAGTTGCCGGCAGGCGAGGCGCTCAAGTAACTTTGATTAGCGGACGAACCTCTTTGCCTTTTCCCAAAGCGGAAAAAATTATCAAAGTGCGCACGGCGCGAGATATGCATAAAGCCGTGTTGGAAAATTATAAAAACGCGACAATTATTATCAAGGCTGCCGCTGTTGCTGATTACCGGCCGAAGTGTTTTCTCCAGAGATAAAATAAAAAAAGATAAAAAATCTCTTTCTTTGGAGTTGGAAAAAAATCCGGATATAATTGCGGAAATTGGAAAAAATAAGGGCAAGCGCATATTGGTCGGATTTGCCATGGAAACGCAAAATCTTTTAGCCAATGCCAAGGCAAAACTGGAAAAGAAAAATATGGATTTAATTGTCGCCAATGACTTGCGCCAAGAAGGCGCCGGTTTTCAAACCGATACCAATATAATTACGATAATTGATAACAAAGGCAAGGTCGAATCTTTGAGCAAAATGACCAAAATCGAAGCGGCGGAAGAAATTTTGAATCGCGTCAAAAACTTAGTTAAGAAGAAAGGCGGCGGCAAGAAGTAATGGCGGAATTATTTTTGTTATCGTCCAACAGCCAACTGCAGAAAGAATTACTGTCTGTAGTTAAAGCGATCAAAGGATATGTTGCCAATCAGGAAAGTTTATCCGTCGGGCTGGAATGGGGGAAAAAATCGCCACTGCTTCCCCAAAATTGAAAATCTTACCGAGAATAAAGGGGCAGATTTAGAAAAAGTATATCAGGAGATGAAAACTTGTCAGCTTTGTCCGCTGGGCAAGACAAGACGCAAATCTGGTATTTGGCGATGGAAATCCATCAGCGCGAATTGTTTTTGTGGGCGAAGCTCCCGGCGCCGATGAAGATGAGCAGGGGTTACCCTTTGTCGGGAGAGCCGGTCAGCTTTTAACGAAAATTATAGAGGCTATGGGCTTGAAACGCAAAGATGTCTATATCTGCAATATACTTAAATGCCGTCCGCCCGGTAATCGCAATCCCTTGCCCAATGAAATCGGATTGTGCGAGCCTTTTTTAAAAAAACAACTGCAGATTATTTCGCCCCAGGTAATTTGCGCTTTGGGAACTTTTGCCGCGCAAACACTTTTAAAAACCGATATTCCGATAACTGCACTGCGCGGCCGTTTTCATTCTTACGAAGGCATAAAATTAATGCCAACGTATCATCCGGCGTATCTCTTAAGAAATCCCTCAGCAAAAAAACTTGTCTGGGAAGATGTCCAAATGATAATGAAAGAAGTTACAGCTTAATTACAGGAGTAAATCTAAAAAGGTGAAAAAATGTTCAAAAAAATAATTTATATATTTATATTATTAATAATATTTCTGAGCGCTGGTGGCTTGGCGCAGGAGAAAAAACCTGTATTTAACGTGATTAAAGTTGAAGGTGTTATCACGTCGCCAACGGCAAAATATATAGCCAACAGCATTGAAGAGGCGCAAAAAGCCGGGGCTGAAGGAATTATTATCTTACTGGATACGCCGGGGGGAATGGATACGGCGATGCGTGACATTGCCAAAAGCATTCTTAATGCTCCTTTGCCGGTAATCGTTTTTGTTTATCCTTCCGGTGCGCGCGCCGCGTCTGCCGGAGTAATTATCACGTCAGCTGCCCATATAGCCGCCATGGCTCCCGGCACGAATATCGGCGCCGCTCATCCCGTGGCGATTGGCATCGGCGGTGGGGGTATGGATAAAACCATGTCCAAAAAAGTGGAAAATGATGCCGCCGCTTACGCCCGAAGTATTGCTAAAACAAGAGGCCGCTCTGAAGAATGGGTGGAAAAAGCCGTGCGCAAAAGCGAATCCATAACCGCCGAAGAAGCCCTCAAGCTAAATGTCATTGATTTTGTCGCTCCGGATGTAGATAAGCTTTTGGCGGCAATCGATAAGAAAGAAGTAACTCTGGCCAGCGGCAAAAAGAAAATATCGACAAAAAATGCGGTAATTAATAATAAAGAGATGGGAACACGGCAGGGAATACTGGCGGCTATTTCCGATCCCAATATTTCTTATATTCTTTTATTAATTGGTCTGGCGGGTTTGTATTTTGAACTCTCTACACCGGGTGCAATTTTACCCGGAGTAATCGGCGGTATATCGCTGTTGCTGGCGTTTTTCGGCTTATCCACATTGCCGGTAAATTACACGGGAATTTTGCTGATAATTTTCGGCGTTATTTTATTTATTGCGGAGATAAAAGTTATGAGTCACGGTATGCTTACTGTTGGAGGTGTAATTTCATTGGTTTTGGGGTCACTGCTTTTATTTGATACGCCGGAGCCGGCATTGCGCATTTCTTTGCAGGTTTTAATCCCCGCTGTATTATTGGTCTCCGGCTTTTTTATTGCGGTTATTTGGATGGCGATTAAAGCGCAAATGCGGAAACATTTTACCGGAGTCGAAGCAATGATTGGCGCGGAAGCTGAAACGCTGACCGATATTGCCAATGAAGGGAAAGTGTTCATTAAAGGACAATACTGGAAAGCAACAAGTGAAAAGCCAATAAAAAAGGGAGCAAAAGTAAAAATTGTCAAAGTTGAAGGATTGAACTTGATAGTGGAAGAAATAAAAAAAGAGTAAATATTATAGAAATAAATAAAAGGAGGGAGATTAAAATGTTTGGAGCTATTTCTTTGCCGACGATTGTTGTTATAGTATTGGTGATAATGTTTTTGGCATCGGCGATTCGTATCTTAAATGAGTATGAAAGAGGCGTCATCTTTCGTCTGGGGAGAGTACTTGATACAAAGGGACCTGGCCTTATTATTTTGATACCAGTTGTGGATAAAATGGTCAAGGTAGATATGCGGACAATTACGATGGAGGTTCCTCCGCAGGATGTCATTACCCGGGACAATGTGTCCATTAAAGTCAACGCCGTAGTATTCTACACGGTTTTAGATGCGACCGCGGCCATTATCAAGGTGGAGAATTATCTCTATGCGACATCTCAACAGGCTCAGACCAGCCTGAGAAGTGTCTGCGGTCAGGTGGAACTGGATGAGATTTTGTCAGAAAGGGAGAAGATTAATTTAACCTTGCAGGAAATCCTGGATCGCAGTACCGAGCCATGGGGGATTAAAGTCGACAGGGTCGAAGTGAAACAGATAGATTTGCCTGAGGAGATGAAAAGGGCCATTGCTAAACAAGCAGAAGCGGAGAGAGAACGGCGCGCCAAGGTCATCAATGCCGAAGGCGAATTCCAGGCTGCACAGAAACTTATTGACGCTGCTGCTTTAATGGAGACTCAGCCGATGTCGCTGCAACTGCGTTATTTGCAGACATTGAATCAGATTGCTTCGGAAAATAATTCCACAACGTTATTTCCAATACCCATTGATTTGTTTAAACCCTTTCTGAAGTTAGCGGAGAAATTATAAGCCACGGGAATGAACCACAAAGTACGCTTTGTGGTTCATTCCCTCCGCTTTGCGGGATTGTTCAACTTACCAATTTCGACTTGTGATCTTTAGGTTATGTACTCTGTTTCTGAAGCTCGGGTCTCATTACAATATAGTCCCACTTAGCTTCACACGTGGGATAATTCGACTTACAGATATTACTGCACAGCGTTTGTGGAGCACCTCCGGAAGGAGTCGGAGGCTATTTTCAAAGACACTACATCCCGTAACGGGATAATATCTGAGTTTCATTAAAATTGGAGTTTCAACAACCAATGCGGCCGGAGTAAAATCCGGCCGCTTAAAGATAACACGAATAAAAGGAGATTATTTTTATGGCGAAATCGAAGCATAATGTTCTTACCGGCGGCATGATATTAATTACTTTAGGCGTTTTGATTTATTTGGCAAAAGCGGAAATTTATCCCTTCGGGCAGACCTGGCCGATATTACTCATTGTCGTCGGCGTTTGCACCCTGATTCAGAGGTTCAAGGATGTCGGCGGCTGGTTTATTACAATTGTCGGCGTATTGTTTCTGATTACCGAATTTTACGGTTTTGAGCTTTATAAGCTTTCCCAATATATATTGCCGGCCATTCTGGTTTTAATTGGCGTTTATATTTTGGTGAGACGCCGTAAGCACGACGCCTAATATTTTCATAGTTGTTTCCAAGGAGCTTGGCATTTATGTCTATTGCCCGAAAGATCAAATCATCCATTTCGAAATCATCGATGATCAGAAAAATGTTTGAAGAAGGCGCCCTCATGAAAAAAAAATATGGCGCCGATAAAGTCTTTGATTTCAGTTTGGGTAATCCCAATATAGAGCCGCCGGATGAATTTAAAAAAGAACTGGTAGCGCTTGCCGGTGAGCATATCCCATTGAAGCACGGCTATGCGCCTAATGCCGGTTTTACACAGACACGGCAGGCGATTGCTGAAAAAATAAATAAGACTTATGGCCTGAAGCTCAATGCCGATCATGTGATTATGTCCTGCGGCGCTGCCGGGGCATTGAATGTGATTTTCAAATCTCTGCTTGATCCGGAAGACGAAGTAGTAGTGCCGATGCCTTATTTTGTCGAATACCCTTTTTATGTTGATAATTACAGAGGTGTTGTTAAATTTGCCAAGACCAACGCTGATTTTTCTCTGGATATAAAGGCAATTGCCGCGGCAATCAGCGATAGCACAAAAGCCGTTTTGATTAATTCACCCAACAATCCTACGGGGAAAGTTTATAGCCAGCAAAATATCGACGACCTGGCCCAACTGTTGACAGAGAAGGGCAAAGAGCTGAATAAAACCATTTATCTCATCTCCGATGAACCGTATGTCGAAATCGTTTACGATAGTATTACTGTGCCTAGTATTTTGAAGGCCTACAAAAATAGTATTCTTGCTTATTCTTATTCCAAAACGCTGTCATTGCCGGGAGAAAGAATCGGCTATATCGCCGTTAATCCGGAAATTGAGCATGGTACTGATCTGCTTAACGCTTTAATTCTCTGCACCAGAATATTGGGATACGTCCACGCGCCGGCTCTGATGCAGAGAATTGTTGCGAGACTTCAGGATGCAGCAGTCGATGTGAAAGTGTATCAAAAGAAACGCGACATTCTTTGCGAAGGATTGGCCAAAGCTGCCTACAAATTCGTAAAACCGCAGGGGGCGTTTTATTTATTTGTCCAGAGCCCGATTCCCGACGATGTGGAATTTGTCAAAATGCTTTTGAAGAAAAACATTCTTGTTGTCCCCGGCAGCGGCTTTGGCGGTCCCGGCTATTTTCGTATCGCCTTCTGCGTTGATGACGCAACAATCATCAATTCAATGGAAGGATTTGCCGAAGCAATCAATGACACTCGCTAAAAACGAACGTAGTGAAGTTTGAAGCGTTAGTGGAATTGATCCCAGGAGTGTAGCGACGTGGGATCAAAGAATGCAAATAGTGTAGTGTGTCAGGATTGACAGTAGGTATAAAGATTACTCATAAGTGCTTCTTTCTGTAGTCAGAAAAACGTCGCCCTTGAAGATAATGCTTGATTTCAACCAGCAATCTTGGACAAATTAACCATATTTTACGAACTTCGTTTTTAGTCCATATTACCATGAAATCCGAAAACCGGATCTGCGGCAAATAATATAAAAAACCTTACTTTAAATCAGGCAATTTAGGCATCGTTGTTGGATTGCGTCCCTGTGAGTATGGATGCTCATAATCGCGGGTGATGCTAAAATCTTTTAAGTATTGGAACTGGGAAGTAGCAACTTTATTGTAATCAGGGTTTTTCTTTGCTTCCACCACAACATATTCCCACATCCATTCTTCTATCTGCTTTAACTCCTTCGGAGAAATTTTGGTAACCAGGGTCCCCTTCTCTTTAAACTTACTAATACCGTCACCGGCAGTACTTTCAGTACGAGCGCTCATATAAATCATATTGTCGTTGGCGGCAACTTCAATTATTTTCTTCAAATCAGGAGGCAGTGCGTTCCAAGCATCTTTATTAATCATCACCCCAGTAGCACTTGATGGCTGATTCCATCCGGGGGCAAAGTTATATTTGGTAATTTCACCCATTCCAACGCTCCAGTCAGTAAGAGGGCTGCCAAACGTGGCGCCGTCAATTGTGCCCACTGCCAATGCGGAACCAATTTCGCCTGCCGACATCATAATTTGGACAGCGCCAAGTTTCTGCAAGATGTAGGCTTGCGCTTTACCGCCCATTCTCAGTTTTTTGCCCTTAAAATCGGCCAAGCTTCTGATAGGCATACGGGTACGGATGCCCGATCCGATAGAAGCAGGTTGAGTAAGAAAATAGATAAGATTGAATTTGCCATACATATAATTATAGATATCTTGTCCCCCGAAAAAAAAATACCAATTCGTTATATCATATTGGGAAAGCCCCATGGGAAATGATCCTAAAAGTTCAAAGGCAGAATTTTTATTTGCCCAATAAGTGGCCCAATCCCCGCCCATTTCTGCGGCACCTTTAGAAACTGTATCGAAAACCGCCGTGGCCGGAACAAGTTCTCCTGCTGGATGTACAGAAATTTGTAGACGGCCGCCGCTGAGTTCATATATATTTCTAGCAAAGCGTTGATCGCTGTAAAAGATAGTCGATTGCGCCGGCCAGCAGGAAACCAGCCGCCATTTGATCGTTTCGGCAATGGACGGAGCAGCAAACATTGTTATGGCTGTAAAAACGACTAATATAATTTTGTAGAAATTTACCATTGCAGATGTCCTCCTTTTTTATTAACAAAAAATATTTTATCTTCATAATTTTACCAGCAATCATCTGTAATAAATAATCTCTAAATTTCATTACCTTATGTTGATATTTTATCAGTAATTAGTCTTTTAATCCAATAAATTTTTCAGCACTTTCTTGAAGGAAATAACCTATAATTTGATAATTAATACTCATATTTTATACATTACAATAGCCTTTATGTAATAGGTATAAAATTTTCGCTGACATTTTTATTCTCAGTGGATCTCAAATATTACATATTATTTAGTCACATTTATAACAGGATGCCTGACATTACTCTCTTTCGATCCGTAATCCTCAGTTTTGATAACTGCCCACTACTGAAACTCTGTAGGTGTTAACAATAACAGAGATAAGATTTAATTGAACACTACTTGTTAAATCGAGTGTGCCGGGCGATGACAAAAGTGAATTATAAGTACTTAATACTGAAATCCCGAAAATCACCGGCGTAATGTTCTTCTTTAATCGTAACATCTTCAACTCTTGCGGCGGGCGGGCCGACATGGCACCAGGCAAGCATCTTATCTAGGTTTTCATCTTCACCCTCAAAAACAGCTTCCACACGGCCGTCGGGAACATTACGTACCCACCCGGTAAGGTTAAAACTCTTTGCCGTTCTTTGTGTTTCCGCGCGGAAAAATACTCCCTGCACCCGGCCGCCGATGTAAACATGCACCCTTTTCATAAAATTTATCTGCCGATGAGTTTCAGGAATTCTTCCTCACTGAGAATTTCAATGTCGGAAGATTTAGCTTTGTCCAGTTTGGAGCCGGGCTCGGCTCCCGCCACAACATAAGTCGTTTCTTTAGTTACACCAGAATGAATCGTGCCGCCTAAATTTTCTACAAGAGCTTTGGCTTCATTTCTGCTCATGTTTTCCATCGTACCCGTGAAAACAAATGATTTTCCCTGCAGGGGCGTTCTGCCCACTATTTCTTTCTTTTGCGGTTTCACACCCGCTTTACGAAATTTAGTCATGACATTGATATTTTTATGTTCATGAAAAAATTCCACTATACTCGCGGCGATTTCCGGACCGATTTCATTGATTGCAATTAAATCCTCAACTTTTGCGTCCATAAGATTTTCCATAGTGCCGAAATGTTCAGTTAGAAGTTTAGCGGTGCGTTCACCCACGTGTCTGATCCCCAGAGCGTAGATGAATTTATCCAGCGAGGGATTCTTGGAACTCTGGATCGCCTCAATTAAATTCTGCGCGGATTTTTCTGCCTGACGGTCGAGTTCTAATAATTTTTCTCTGGTCAAAAAATAAAGATCGGCCGGGTCGGCAATTAATTTAGTGTCAAAAAGCTGGGCGGAAACTTTTTCTCCCAGGCCTTCGATATCCATAGCTCCGCGCGACGCAAAATGACGGATGTGTTCCTTTAGTTGTGCTGGGCAGGATATGTTGACACAGCGGTGCGCGACTTCGCCTTCCAGACGCACTATTTCGGAATTGCATTCCGGACAATGCCTGGGCATTTTAAATATTTTCTCGCTACCGGTTCGCTTTTCGGGAATGACCCGGACAACTTCAGGAATAACGTCTCCGGCGCGCTGAATAACTACGGTGTCGCCGATGCGGATATCTTTTTTAATGATTTCATCTTCATTATGCAGGGTAGCCCGACTGACCATAACGCCGCCGACATTTACCGGCTCCATGATGGCTACCGGCGTCAAAGTACCCATGCGTCCCACTTGAACTTCGATTTTTTTGATTGTTGTTGTTTCCTGCTCCGCCGGAAATTTGCAGGCCAGCGCCCAGCGGGGACTGCGCGATACATTGCCGAGAACATTTTGCAGCGCCAGATCGTTGACTTTCAGAACAATGCCGTCAATTTCGTATGCGAGATTTTTTCTGATCGCGCCTATATGTTCAAAGTATTGAATGCAGTCAATAATATCCTGTTCCTGCTCAATGAGTTTATTAACCGGAAAACCCCAGCCGGAAAGAACCTGCAATACTTCCCGGTGAGTCGAAAAATTAATGCCGCGGATATTGCCGATGCCATAGAAAAAAATATTGAGAGGACGGCGTGCGGTTATTTTGGAATCAAGCTGGCGCAGGGAACCGGCGGCTGCATTGCGCGGATTGGCAAAAGGCTCTTCTCCTTCTTCCATACGGCGGCGGTTTAATTTTTGAAATGGTTCTCTTTCTATGTAAACCTCGCCGCGTATTTCGATAAAGGAAGGAATCGGTTTGCCTCCATTATTTTTCATTTTTAAGGGTAGGGAAGAAATAGTCTTGAGATTTTGCGTGACATCTTCTCCGGTCGCGCCGTCGCCGCGCGTCGCACCGCGCGTAAAAAGGCCGTTTTCATAAATCAGATTCACGGCCAGACCATCGAGTTTCGGTTCAGCGACGTAGGAAATCTTATCCACTCCGGCCAGACGCTTAATGCGACTGTCGAATTCAATGATTTCCTCATTGGAGAAAGCATTGGCTAAACTCAACATTGCTGAAGGATGGATAAAAGCGGCAAATTTATTGAGTGGAGCAGCTCCCACCCGCTGGGTAGGTGATGAAGCAATATCTTCATCAGGATATTGTATTTCCAACTCTTGGAGTTCCCGCATTAAGCGGTCGTATTCGCTATCGGATATTTCCGGGTCGTCCTGCTGGTAGTAGCGCTTGTTGTGATACTCAATGATTTTTCTTAAATCAGTGATTCTTTTTAAGGCGGCATCTTTTTTCATATTAAAATATTAACTTTACTTAATACTAAAGTCAAATTAAAAGCTTTTTGCTGTTAATGAGATATAGTGGTTGTTGATTCCGTTTCGCTAAGTAGAGCTTCGCTTCAGGGATATCCTGATGTGCTTCGCACCCAGGATAATTCAACTTGCAGATTTTACTACGCTACGCTTGTAAAATCTGAGTTTCATATAAATAAAACTTGTTTTTTTTGTGTCTTGCCGCTAATACTTTCACAGCTGATTATGGAAGAGAAGAAGATCAAAATTGGCGTCATTTCCGACACTCATCTGACAGGTTATGATGATAAAGTGAGAAGGTGCATTGTTGAACATTTCAGCGATGTAGATATGATTCTTCATGCGGGAGATTTGGTTGATCTGAGTGTTTTGGACAATTTTAGGGGGAAAGAAGTCAAAGCGGTATGCGGTAATATGGATAACCCTTCAGTTAAAGAAAAATTGCCTGAACATTTGCTTTTTGAAATAAAAGGATTTAAATTCATCTTGATTCATGGCTGGGGATCTCCCCGGGGTATTGAAGAAAAAATATTAGCCAGATTCGATGATGTGGATTGTATTGTTTATGGGCATACGCATAAACCGGCAAATTATAAAAAGGGTAATGTGCTGTTCTTTAATCCCGGTTCGGCGGCAGATAGACATTTTGCGTCTTCCAGGACTATCGGCATATTAGAAATTGACAAGGAAGTAGCAGGTAGGATAATTAACATCTAATTAGTGGGTTTAAAATATATGGAAACAATTTTTGCACCCTGGAGAATGGAATATATTAAAAGCGAAAAGACTGAAGGTTGCGTTTTCTGCAAATGTTCCGTCAGATGCGACGATTATATCCTTTATGAAGGTAAATATACCTTTGTGATGATGAACAGATATCCTTACGTAAGCGGTCATTTGATGATTATTCCCCATCGACATACGGGTGAATATTCGGATTTGTCTCAGGAAGAAAGAAAAGAATTTTTCAACCTTTTAGAAACATCATTTAAAGCTCTCCAGGAAGCGATGAATCCTGCTGGATTCAATGTCGGCATGAATATCGGCAAGGCAGCCGGAGCCGGTATTGAGGAACATATTCACCTTCATGTAATTCCGCGGTGGGAAGGCGATACTAATTTTATGAGTGTGGTTGGCAATGTGCGTGTAATACCGGAGGATGTGGCTACGACAGCGGCTAATCTTGCTCCTCTCTTTAAAAAATATCATCAGGAGGTATGATGCGATGAGAATAATTTATTTGATTTTTACTATAGTATTTATTATTTTTAGCGTTACTTTTTCCCAATTGAATTCGGTGCCGGTACGTCTGCAATATTATAAATATTTGGATGTTGTTGTGCCAGCTTATCTGCTGATTTTTGCCTCTCTTCTTGCTGGAGTAATAATAGCGAGTTTATGGGGGATAGTGGAGCGTTTTCGTCTAAACCGCACGATTAGCCGCTTAAACAGGACTATTCGTGATTTGCGGAAGGAACTCCACGTCAATGAACCGCCGCCGATCGTTGATGAATCCAAAATGTAATAATAATTTTTTCGGGTAATGTTGGACAATTCCAAATTCATTACTGATGCTGCCCTGGGGAAACTAGCTAAATGGTTGCGGCTTTTAGGATACGATACCGTAGTTTTTCCCAAAGAAGCCGGAAGGGAAATGCTGCGTCTAGCCGCTGCCGAAGGAAGGATTGTGCTTACAAAAAGAATGGACATGTTGGAACGTCAGTTTTCCGGATGCTTATACTTGGTTAAAGACAATGATATCGGCCATCAACTAAATGATATCATCGGTAAATTTTCTCTTAAGATAGACAAGCAAAAGATGTTTGGAATCTGCCTTAAGTGTAACAATAGGCTTCATTCCGTTTCCGCTGAAGAAGTACGCAATTTAGTGCCTTCATATGTCTTTGAAAATTGCACCCGGTACAATCAATGTCCTTCCTGTCACAATGTTTATTGGACGGGGACGCATCAGCGCAATGCTCTACAGTTCATGGAAAAACACCTAGCCGATTTTCATGGCAGGTTATAAGAAATCCTTGATGATTTATGAAAGTTACCGGCAAATTCCGCGGCACAAAATGAAATTAGACAGGGCTGCCGCATTCAGCGTCATCTCCTTTAATTTTTTCAATGGCGTGTTTTAACGCCGGCAAAATTACGGCAAGATTTTCTTTGGCTCCTTTCGGGCTTCCGGGGAGATTGACTATCAGACAGCGTCCGCGAATTCCAGCTATAGCACGGGAAATCATGGCATGGGGAGTGATATTCATGCTTTGATGCCGCATGGCTTCGGCCATGCCGGGGATTTGTTTGTCGATTACTTCCAATGTTGCATCAGGAGTTACATCGCGGGGACTGACACCGGTGCCGCCGGTGGTCAGAATAAGATCAAGATTTTCTACATCCGCAAATTTTTTTATTGCTTCTTTTATTTGATCTTTTTCATCCGGAATGACGAGAGTTTTACAAACTTTGATTTCCGCATCAGCAAGCATGGCGGCAAGGGCGGGACCGCTTGAATCTTCACGGATACCCTGAGAACCTTGGTCGCTTACCGTTATAATTCCGGTGCGGATCATGGTTTTATTCTTCTTTTTCTTTTTTCGACTCGGCAATAATTTTTTCCGCAATATACGCGGGAACTTCTTCGTAATGGGAATCAGTGTAAGTGAAATTTCCCCTGCCGCTGGTCATGGAACGCAGATCAGGCGCGTATTTTAATATTTCCGCCAGCGGCACCTGACCTTTAATTATCTGGTTGGAACCATTGGCATCCATTCCCTGAACCCGGCCGCGCCGGCTGTTTAAATCGCCGATTACGTCGCCCATGTATTCTTCGGGAATTTCTATATCGATATTCACTATCGGTTCCAGCAGAATCGGCTGACAGTCCATCACGCCCTTTTGAAAGGCCATGGAACCGGCGATTTTAAAAGCCATTTCCGATGAATCGACTGTATGATAAGATCCGTCAACCAGCGATATTTTGAAATCAACAACCGGATAACCGGCCAGAACGCCTTTCGCCGCCGCTTCCACAATGCCTTTTTCTACTGCCGGCCGATAGTTATCTAGGAATAACGCCGCCGACAATTTTATCAGCAAACTGAAAACCGCCGCCGCGCGGCAGTGGTTCAATGTCAATCCAGCAATCGCCGAACTGACCGCGTCCGCCGGATTGCTTCTTGTATTTGCCCTGAACATTTGTTTTTCCCTTGATGGTTTCTTTGTAAGGAACCTTAGGCGTGTTCAAATTAACTTCGACGCCGAATTTTCTTTTCATCTTTTCGATGTTAACTTCGATATGAACCTGACCCATACCGGAAAGAATCATTTCCTTGGTTTGAACATTGCGGGAAAAGACGATGGTCGGGTCTTCTTCAGTAAGCCGATGAATGGATGAGGCAATCTTGTCTTCGTCACCTCTTGTTTTTGGTTCAATGGCAAAAGACATAATCGGCGGCGGAACTGCGACTTTGTTCAAAAATTATCGGTGTTTTTTCGTTGCAGAGAGTATCACCAGTGATTGTTTCCTTGAGTTTGGCCACACCGGCAATATCACCGGGAATAAGACCTTCTGCCTGTTTTTGATTTTTTCCTTCTAAGAAAAAGATATGTCCGAATTTTTCCGTTATTTTTTTTGTGGAGTTATAAATGCTGGAGTCAGGCGTTAAGTTTGCCGGAATAAACACGGAATAGAGTCAGTCTGCCGGCGTAAGGATCGGCAATTGTTTTAAAAACTATGGCCGAGAAAGGAGCGTCTTCTGAAGGCTTTCTTTCTTCAATATTGTCTGTTCCCGGTTTTTTGCCTTTTATCGGAGCCGCGGTCAACCGGGGAAGCAAAAGAGCTGACAATTAAATCCATCAGCAAGGTGACACCGATACCTTTTATTGCCGATCCGCAGACTACAGGAATCAGGCTGCCCGACGTAACGCCTTTTTTCAATCCGGTTTTTAGTTCTTCCGGCGAGAGCTCTCCTGCTTCCAGATACTTATTCATCAGTTCGTCATCAGCTTCAGCAATATCTTCCACCATTGTTCCGCGTAAGCTTTTTACTTCCTCCATCATTTCCGCAGGAATATCTACAGCTTTACCTATTCCTTTGTTATCGTTGAACAAATAAGCTTTAAAGTCGATTAAATCAACAATACCGTTGAATTTATCTTCAGCGCCGATAGGCAGGCAAACCGGGGTTACTTTTTTCTTGAATTTGCTTTTAATGCTTTCGAGTGCCTTGTTAAAGTCGGCGCGTTCACGATCCATTCTGTTGATGAAAACAATACGGGGCAGTTTGAATTCATCGGCCAATTCCCAAACTTTTTGTGTTTGAAATTCAACGCCGCCGACAGCGTCAATGACGATGACTGCATTTTCGACAACACTCATTGAACATTTTATATCATAGGCAAAATTAGAATCGCCCGGCGTGTCAATAATATTGATTTTATGTTTTTCCCATTCGATAAAATTTGCCGCTGAACTAATCGATACACGCCGTTTTTGCTCTTCCGGCTCAAAATCCATGGACGATGTTGAATCATCGACTCTTCCTAATCGTTCGTTTTTTCCGGAAACAAATAATAAAGATTCGCATAGAGAGGTTTTACCCGTTCCGCCGTGTCCGACTACCGCTAAATTTCTAAGGGATTTGGATTCATACTTTGCCATGAAAGCTCCTTTCAATATCTCCGTGCTGTCTTAAAAAAAGCAATTTCATTAGAATGCGCGCTTGTTTAGCTTATCCGGCAAGTAAAATCAAGACAATTTTCGTCTTTAAGCTTTGAAATCACTGCCGCCTCGAACACCCAATCAGCTTAATATTGCAATAAAAAATGTTCATCTGATTCGGAGATTTTTTTCGCCAAGACGCATGGGATAAAATACGGATAAGAAGCAAAGAAAAATAGCAAGACCAAAGGAAACAATCAGCCATGATTATTTGCAGTAGAGAAAGCTGCTTTCCATGGACATCAGCCATAAACGTATAATACACGGGACCGGCTTCGAGAAGTTATGACCAGAGCAATTAAACAAAAAGCAAAGAATCATTAAAATAAGTCCGCCAAAACTGGTTACAACCTGTAGCCGGATTTTCCGATTTAAAGTCAGGATAGACAGCGCCTAGTCCAACGGCCAAGGCGACTATCGCGGGAACAAGAAAAAATATTGTTACAGCCGATAGAATCATCATGAATAGAGAAACTTGCAATAGCAGGTTGGAAGCAATTATCAGAATTTCCGCAATAATTATCAGAGGTACATAGTACAAAAAAAACTTAATCCAAAGGAATCTTTTTATTGATACCGGAGCCGCTTGAACAATCCAGAAGGCGTTCCCTTCCATGCTCACTGCCGGAAAAACAAAGCGGGCAGCAATGGCCGAAAGCACAAAAGCTGATAGCCCCATATTTAAGAAAGAAAATAGGTTTTGCAGATAAATCGTTTTAATCGGTGATTTGTCCAGGGGTAAAACGGAAAAATTATAAAGATAAATTGCGATTAATGCGGCCATCAGAAATAATTGCGGCCATTGTGTCGAATCGCGAAAGAATATTCTAATTTCTTTGACGGCAAAAGCTTTTGATTCGCGCGGAAGAAAATTCAATAAACTTTCCCAGTTTAGACCTTTATATTTTAAAGGCTTAAATAGGCGTGGCGACGTTGTTTGCGATTTAGAAAAACCCGTAAAGTACACGGCCCGGGCAATAACATCGCCGATGAAAATAAGCATGAAGGCACAGCTTCCGGTAAGGGCGATATTAAACAGGGAACTATTTATTTCACCTCGGAGAGCGGCTTTAATGGCATCGGTAATCCAGGTTGTGGGCAGGAAAGGAGAGTTGGGTGTTTGCATGGAATTCAAATAAAGCACAACGGAAGCAAAGCTATCCGGATTGACCAGTTGTTCCGGTCTTGTTAAACGCAAAACGAAAACAAGCAGTAGCACCAGAATGAACCCAAGGATTATAAGAATCGTCCTGATTCTTCCGGCGGGCAGTATCGTAGCTCCAAATAGAACTAAAATGGCCGCCGAGAGCCGAAGCGATCAGGCACATGAAAATTATTGCGACTAAAACAATCGTATAAAAAATGATACCTGCTTTGTATATGAGGCCGTAAGATAAAAATGCGGGAAGACTGAAAGCGACGACCATCCAGGAACTGTCAAATGTACTTACGAGCCACCGGGAAAGAAATATATCTTTGGACGAAACCGGCAAAGAGTGTAAAAGCTGTAAATCCTGGCTTAAATATAGATGGGAAAGACAATTAATGATACTGCTGAACAGCAAAAGTACAAAAAAAGTCATGATGATCATTGAGAGAAGTTTCATTGCCAGTATATCGCCGAAGTCCTGCACGCTTTGAAAATAAAACAAAACCCGGTAGATAATAATGAAAGTGCCTGCCCAAAAAACAATACCGGCCGCGCCGAACATAAAAATACGCATCCAGTGGTTTTTTTTATTATCGGTGCGCAAGTTATTGATTGTGGAAAATACTCGCGGTTTTAATAAGGAAAGAATTGTATTCATAAAAAAGCGTTTTCCTTAATTATGGTTAAGAAAACTTCTTCGAGCCTGGCTTCACCAAGTTTCGCAATATGTTTTAATTCATCAACGGAGCCTTCCGCCAACAAAGTCCCCTTGTGAATTACACCGATTCGATGGCATAAATCTTCAGCTATGCTCAAGGTATGAGTGGATATAAAAATAGTTGTTTGCTTTTGGGCAAGTTCTTTAAAAATATCCTTCACCATACGCACGGCGGCAGGATCAAGGCCGACCATTGGTTCATCGATTATCAGTATTTTCGGATCATGCAGCAGAGCGGAGGCAATAATAAGCCTTTGTTTCATGCCGTGGGAGTAAGCTTCGATTATTTCATCGGCCCAATCCCAAAGAGCAAATTGATGTAGCAATTGTTCGGCTTTTTGCGAGAATTCGGCGGGATTGACGTCATATAAATCGGCTGAAAAACGGAGGAATTCCATACCGGTAAGCTTTTCATAAAGAAAAGGCCTGTCGGGGACAAAACCGATCATTTTTTTTACCGCTATCGGGTTTTGGGCTATATCCATTCCGCCAATGATGATATTGCCGGAGGTAGGTGCGAGAATACCACCCATCATACGAATGGTCGTGGTTTTCCCGGCTCCATTCGGGCCGATAAAACCATAAATTTCACCGGCAGCAGCATGTAAGCTTAGTTTATTTACGGCTACTGTGGAGCCATAATCCTTGGTTAGTTCATTTAGGTTAATCATTTTTCCTGTTCTAATGCCTCCAGTTTTACTTTTGCCTATTACACCCATTAAGTCCAGTTGTTCACTTCCTTCACCCCGGACAAGCCGGATATGGGTTACATCGGCGGGGAATTGATTGAAAACAGCATCAGCGGTTATCCACTGGCCTAAGTAAACAACATTCCAAGCGTGATAGTAAAATCGCCCGCGCTGATAAACCAAGCCTGCCTCTGTTTGTGCGGGAATTCCGGCGGCGCGAAGCATTGCAGTCGTCAATACAGCATGCTCATTACAATCGCCGACTTTATTTTTCAAGACTTCCAATGCATTGGGTACCGATAAAACCGGTTTTTTCTCCACATGGCGATAAACCCAGTTGACAATTTTCTTTGCTTTTTGCACGGCAGTATCGGTTGGTTTAATAATTTTTTCCACCTGTGCTTTTATTTGCGGATGATTGGATTGTATAAGAGGCGACGGTGTTAAAAAGATGGCAATTTTTTCAGGGGGAATATTGTTCAAAGTCTGAAGACGCGGGCAGTTGTTCTCTGGTGATGGTTAGAATATCATGTTGCAAACTTTGTCTGTCGCCATTAAGGAATAACGATGTTTCGCCTATACCGCTAATTTTGATTTTAATTTCGTTTAGCTTTTCCGGTTCAGTAATTTCGACATTGAAAGGAACAGACGCAATTTGGGTAAAATCAATTGTTGAATCAGCTGATATTCCTTCCTGCGCTTTTTTGGGGCTGACCTTTTCCATAGAAAGGCCTAAAATACTTGTTTCTTTTAAAACATCTCCGTTTTTATCCAGCCAGGCGCAATTTTTCGCGCCCATGAAATCAGCGCAGTATTTCTGTGTTAAAATTCGTTTTCCCATTATGGGAATAATTTCATCTGCATTTCTGGTAACTTTGATAGAACTGCTTTCCCAATGTGGAAGGATCAAAAATACTGAAACTGCGGGAGGCATCTTTTTCCAAGTTAGCACGGAACGCGGCTTCATAAATGCTTCCGCTCATATAAGGGATATCTTTGAGCTTGATTTCACTTCTTTCCTGGGCGTCGGGCAGGCCGGCGAATAAAATCAGTTTGTTTTTTACAACAAAGCCGCGCGCCTGAAAACGAAACAAGCTGGAATTCAAATCAAAATTAAATGAAGAGATGGTCATATCGGGATTAAGATCACCTTCTGTCAGAATATTGAGCACTTGCGTTACTCCCATGGTATTGATTTGCATAAATACGGTTTCGCTGAAGTTAAAGCCTTTTTCCCCGGCAGTGAAAAGCCGGTGCACAACACCGATCTTTTTGTTGTTTTGGTAGATATTCATCCAAGTGTCTTGCGTTTTCGGTGTTGCCGGCATTTGCTCAATGGTGATAGTCTCCGGGCTTTTTTGAAATAATTCGAGACGAATTGTTAAAAGGGTGAGGAAAACAAGAGTAATAAAAATACCCCAGGCGAAATCCCATCTGATTTTAAACATAAATTTTAACCTGCGAAACGCTAAAAAACCAGCTTGTCAATTATTATATAGTTGGGACAGGTAAGAGTCAACCACGAGTGTAGACCCATTTAATCTAGCAGCTGGCTTCTACTTTGGAATACCCAGGAAGAAATTCAAAGATTTATTGACAAGCGCACCCAATTGATATATCAAAAAATGCTCCATTTTTAAGGAAAGATAATATAATGAAACACGATAGCATAATCGCTCATGAAGGTTATCCTTTTATAATCTTTTCACTCGTCATCACTGTTTTTGTAGCTTTTTTTGGCATCATTTGGCTGACAATATTTTTCGCTCTTATCACTTTTTTTATTATTTGGTTTTTCCGTAATCCGGACAGATATTTTCAGGAAGAAGAAAAAGTTTTAATTTCTCCCGCTGACGGCAAAGTAATAAAAATAGAAAATGTTGCGCTGAACGGCAGCATTTCCGGGAGATATAAAAAAATAAGTATTTTCATGAATGTTTTTAATGTTCATGTTAACCGCGCCCCTTATGCCGGAAAAATCGAAGTGATGAATTATCACGAGGGAAAATTTTTTTCTGCCAATTTAGACAAAGCTTCTCTGGATAACGAACGCAATGAAATTATGATAAACACCAAAGACGGTCGGTCGATTTGGGTGGTGCAAATAGCCGGTCTTATCGCCCGCAGGATTGTTTGCTGGATGAATGTTGGGATGACAATTAAAAAGGGTGAGCGTTTCGGCATAATTCGTTTTGGTTCACGCGTGGATGTTTATTTACCCGAAGATTCCCGCATTTCAGTAAAGCTTCGGGACAAGGTTAAGGCAGGCCAGACACCTTTGGGATTCTTATCATGAATAAAGAAACTCCCTTTAAAAAAATCCGCATTAAAAAAGGTATTTATGTGTTGCCCAACCTTTTTACAACAGCCAGTTTATTTTGCGGATTTTATTCCATTATTGCTTCCTTGAAAGAAAATTTTGTTATCGCGGCCATCACTATTTTGGCGGCCGCTGTTTTTGATGGATTGGATGGGCGGATTGCCCGATTTACCAACACGACCAGTAAATTTGGAGCGGAGTATGATTCGCTTTCCGATGTGATTGCTTTTGGCGTGGCGCCGGCTTTTCTCGCCTATAACTGGGCGATGTCTTTTTACGGTAAATGGGGCTGGCTTGCTGCCTTTTTATTTGTTCTTTGCGGTGCGTTGCGTTTAGCCCGCTACAATATCCAAATAGGCATAATTGAAAGCAAGGTATTCAATGGTTTACCCATTCCAGCTGCTGCCGCGGTTGTAGCTACGACAGTGCTTTTTTTTGATTATGCGGGAGTCGAGGGTAAATTCCATGATCCTTCCATGTTGATTTTCGTTCCCGTACTCTCCATTCTAATGGTTAGCAATATCAAGTATTATAGCTTTAAAGACTTGAAGCTCTTTGCGCGTAAACCGTTCATGACTTTTTTTTCGTTGATCCTTCTTTTAATAGTAGTGGTGGCTATACCGATAATTGTGGCTTTTGTGGCTATGTTAGGTTACGCTATTTCCGGGCCGATATGGTGGCTGGCAAAGGTAAGCCAGCAAACACGCAGAAAAGCTAAAGAGAAAAAAAATTCGTCAGTGCAATATATGGAGCCCAACAAATAATTCAGGTTTAATTTATTGTGAAAAGTTATGCGTATTATCGGAGGTGAGGCTAAGGGAAGGATATTGTCTTTTCCCTCCAGATCGAAAGAACGGCCGACTTCTGATTTTTTACGTGAAACTCTTTTTAATTTATTGGGCTCCCTGCAAAGTAAAATATTTCTTGATCTCTTTGCCGGATCAGGCAGTGTTGGTTTGGAGGCTGCCAGCCGCGGAGCTCAAGAAGTTTATTTGATAGAAAAAAATAAAAAACTTATTGAGGTTATTAAAAATAATATCAAAACGTGTTCTTTAGAACAAAAGTGCCGGGTAATTGGTGCAGATGTAGCAATAGGTTTACGCGATCTGTTTAAAAAAAAATATGAAGTTGATGTTATATTTGCAGATCCACCTTACAACCGGAATTTAGTGGGTACTACACTGAAGTCCTTGAATAAGTATCGTGTCCTCAGAGAAGGCGGTGTAGTTGTGATTCAGCATTCAACTAAAGAAAATTATAGTGAACTCTTGGATGAAAACATCTATCAGATAAAACAGAAAAAATATGGCGAAAATGCCTTAACTTTTTTTAAAATGGAGTGAAAATGACACAGGACAAATTCTCCAACAGCATTGCAATATATCCCGGCACATTCGATCCCATTACCAACGGCCATGTGGATATCATCAAAAGAGGAATTAGAATGTTTGATGAAATTATCGTTCTCGTTGCTTACAATGCCGATAAAGCCGCTCTTTTCACAGTAGAAGAAAGAATGGATATGATCAGGGAAGTGTGTACGGAAATTAAAGGTGTCAGAGTTGATTGCCATTCCGGGTTGCTTGTCGATTATTTGAAAAGTTCCGGTGCCAGCATAATATTACGCGGGATGCGCGCCCTTTCCGATTTTGAGTATGAATTCCAGATGGCCCTAATGAATCGCCGTCAAACAAGAGAAATTGAAACGGTGTTTCTCATGAGCGGTTTTAAATGGTTTTATACGAGCTCCAAGATAATCAAGGAAGTGGCCAGTTTGGGAGGATCGGTAAAGGCTCTGGTGCCGGATAATGTTCATCAGAAGCTATTGGAAAAATTCAACATAAAGCATGATAACAATAATAATAGGAGGTAGTTTGTGCGATTAGCGGCAAGGATAGCAAAAATCAAACCATCGGAAACTTTGGCCATTACCGCTAAGGCGAATTCCTTGAGAGCGCAGGGAAAGGATGTAATCGGCTTTGGAGCGGGTGAACCGGATTTTGATACACCGGTTAATATTAAGAATGCAGCAATCAAAGCCATTGAAACCGGTTTTACCAAATACACGCCGGTAGGCGGCACTGATGAATTGAAAGACGCTATTGTCGCTAAATTGAAACGTGATAGCGGTCTGGAATATAAGCGTTCGCAAATAGTAGTTTCCTGCGGCGCGAAGCATACATTATATAATTTGGCTCAGGCTCTTTTTGATGAAGGCGACGAAGTCATTATTCCCGCTCCCTATTGGGTTTCCTATCCGGATATCGTTGTTTTAGCTACAGGCCGGCCGGTGATTGTTAACACTAAGGAAAAAGGCGGCTTTAAAATGAAGCCCGAGCAATTAAAAGCCGCCATAACTAAACGTACCCGTGCCGTAATCATTAATAGTCCTTCCAATCCCACTGGAGCGGCTTATTCTCCCGAAGAGTTAAAAGCTATTGCTGCCGTTTTGATGGACAAAGACATATTGGTCATTTCGGATGATATTTACGAAAAAATATTTTACGCCAATTTCCCTTTCGCTGATATTGCTTCGGTTGAAAGTAAAATGAAAGATAAGACCATTGTGGTCAACGGTGTATCCAAAACATACGCTATGACCGGCTGGAGAATCGGATATGCTGCAGGGCCGGAAGAAATAGTGGCGGCAATAAATAAGATTCAAAGTCAAAACACTTCCAATCCCACTTCCATTTCTCAGAAAGCGGCACTGGAAGCGATTTCCGGCGACCAGAGTGTTGTTGAGAAAATGGTCCGTGAATTCCAAAAACGAAGAAATGTTATTGTTGACGCTCTTAATGACATTCCCGGCATAAGATGCTTTTCTCCCGAAGGCGCGTTTTATGCTTTTCCCAATGTGTCCAATATTTATGGCCGTTCTTTCAAAGGGAATAAAATAACCAATTCTACCGAATTAATTGATTACTTTCTTGATGAGGCTAACGTAGCCGCAGTTCCCGGAGCTGCTTTCGGCAGTGACGACCATATTCGTTTATCTTATGCTACTTCTTTGGCGAATATTGAAGAAGGCATGAAACGTATTAAGAATGCCGTTGCTAAGCTAGACTAGGCGATAGAGGGAAAAGATTTCCGCGATAGACCTGCCGGCCGATCAATTATATCTGCATTGCTGGCAGGGCCAATAAGCTTTCGTTACCATTCTTTAATTTAATATTTCATTGTGCGTCGGTTAAAACATTTATTATTTTGAACGATATTATTGCCTTGGCCGTTTTCCTATCAAATTACCCATTGCCGAAGATCAATTCGCGTGTTATAAATTTGTCTATAAAAAAACATTAGAAAGCTGGCGCATGTGGAGTATTCATCATTAATCAAGAGGAGAAAAGCGAGAACGATTAATCTTGGAGGTGTGCCGATAGGCGGAGACGCACCTGTGGTAGTGCAATCCATGACCAATACGGATACTCGTGATGTGGAAGCTACTTCCGCCCAAATAAATGCGCTCGATGAAGCCGGTTGTGAAATTATCCGTATTGCCGTGCCCGATAATGATGCTGTGCAGGCAATCCCTGAAATAAAAAAAAGAATACACCTCCCACTGATTGCCGATATCCACTTCCATTATAAGCTAGCGATTGATGCCATAAAGCAGGGGGTGGATGGTATAAGAATTAATCCCGGCAATATAGATAAAGAAAAAATCCGCGAGATTATAAAAACGGCGAAAGAACGGCGAACTGTTATTCGCATAGGTGTCAACGCCGGTTCTCTGCAGAAAGATTTAGCGCAGGAATATGGCGGCCCGACGGCAGAAGCCCTCGTCGTCAGCGCTTTAAGAAATATTGAGATTTTTGAAGACGAAGGATTTGACTTAATTAAATTATCGCTTAAATCATCAGATGTACCGACTATGATTGAAGCATACCGCGCTAATTGCCGCCAAAACCGATTATCCGCTGCATCTGGGTGTGACGGAAGCCGGAACATTGGTTGATGCCGCGATAAAATCAGCACTGGGTATCGGGACGCTTCTTTATGAAGGCATTGGCGATACAATCAGAGTTTCCGTTACCGGTAATCCTGTTCACGGAGATTCCTGTGGCCTACAGCATTTTGCGTGCGTTGAAAATTAGAATGGTCGGGCCGGAGATTGTTTCCTGTCCTACTTGCGGACGTTGTCAAATTGATCTTCTGGCGTTGACTCAAAAGATAGAAAACGCGCTTACCGGCAGAAAAGACTATTTGAAAGTAGCCTTGATGGGCTGTGTTGTTAATGGTCCGGGTGAGGCTGCCGATGCGGATATCGGCATTGCCGGAGGCCGTGGTTTCGGCATGCTTTTCAAAAAGGGTAAAGCCATAAAAAAAATAGACGAAAAAGACTTTGTGCCAGTTTTACTAGAAGAGATAAATTCGCTGCTTAAGGAGAAAGAAGGAGGTTTAATGCGTTATTCGGAAATGCACTTGCCCACGGGAAGGGAAGTTCCTTCCGATGCGGAGGTTATCAGCCACCAATTGATGATTAGGGCCGGAATGATCAGAAAATTAACCAGCGGTATATATTCATATTTGCCTCTGGGCTATCGTGTTATTCGCAAGGTAGAACAAATTATCCGGGAGGAAATGAATAAGGCCGGAGCGCAGGAGGTTCATCTGCCGATGGTGCAACCGGCGGAGCTTTGGCAGGAATCAGGCCGGTGGATACATTATGGTAAGGAACTTTTAAGATTTCGCGACCGTCATGAACGGGAGTATTGTCTGGGGCCGACTCATGAAGAAGTAATCACTGATTTAGTCCGCAATGACGTCAAAACCTACCGTCAATTGCCCCGTAATCTTTATCAAATTCAGACAAAATTCCGTGATGAAGTGCGTCCGCGTTTTGGTGTAATGCGCTGCCGGGAATTCGGCATGAAAGACGCCTACAGTTTTGATGCCGATGAAGCAGGCGCGGAAATAAGTTACGAAAAGATGTTTGCAGCTTATAATAATATTTTCCGCCGCTGCGGCTTGATATTCCGTCCGGTGGAAGCTGATTCCGGCAGTATCGGCGGTAAATATTCGCATGAGTTTATGGTTATGGCCGAATCCGGTGAGGATGCCATGGTATTTTGCGAAAAATGCACGTATGCGGCCAACCTGGAAAAAGCTGAAGTAGCACAGCCGGAAAAAAAGGAATACGACAGAGAAAGATTGGTTGCCTTTGGAAAATGTTCATACACCGAATGTGCGGACAATTGAAGAAGTCAGCTCTTTTCTGAATGTTAAGCCTCAAGATATTGTAAAAACATTGATTTTTAATGCCGATGGCGAGCCTTGCGCTGTGCTTATCCGCGGCGATCAGGAAGTAAATGAAATCAAGGTAAAAAATTATCTTGGTGCTGCCGAGCTGGAACTTGCTGATGATGAGATGATTAAAAAGGCGACAGGCGCGCCGCGGGGATTTGCCGGAGCCGTCAAAATTAAAGCGCGGGTGATTGCCGATTATTCTATAATGAACATGATCAATTTTGTCACCGGCGCCAATAAAGAAGATTATCATTTGAAGAATGTTAATATCGGCCGGGATTTTAATGTTGAAGTCTTTGCTGATTTGCGCGTTGTCGAAGAAAAGTGATAAATGTCCCCGTTGCGGCGGTAAAATTCAATTTGCCCGGGGAATTGAAGTAGGCCATGTTTTTAAACTGGGAACAAAATACAGCAAGGCGATGAAAGCGGTGTATCTGGATAAAGACGGGCAGGAAAAAATTATGATCATGGGCTGTTATGGAATTGGAATTGGCAGAACAGTTGCCGCCTGCATTGAACAGAATTACGATGAAGACGGAATTATCTGGCCTATGCCTCTGGCGCCATATCAGGTAATTATCACTCCGGTGAATGTGAACGAAAAAAATGTCATCGAAGCTGCGGAAAATCTTTATACTGAAATGCTGGCCGAAGGAATTGAGGTTATTTTCGATGACCGGGATGAAAGAGCCGGCGTGAAGTTCAAGGATGCCGATTTGATCGGAATTCCTCTGAGAATTACTGTCGGACAGAAAAATCTTGCTGCAGGGAAATGTTGAATTGAAAATCAGAAAAACCGGTGAAAATAAGCTTTATCCGCTGCAAAAAATTGTTCAGGAAGTGAAAAAATTTATCGCTGAATCATTAAGGACGGGCGCACAATAGCCGCAAGTCAAATTAGCTGGGAACTTTAATGTTACGCATCACTGATATTCTCGATAAAACCCAATCTTACTTGCCGCCGGAAGACTTGGAGATGATCAAGAAGGCCTATATCTACTCGGCTACGGTGCATCAGGGACAGGTAAGATTATCCGGCGAGCCATATCTCACTCATCCGATGGAAGTAGCGGGTATTCTGGCGGATATGAAAATGGATGCCGCAACGATCATCAGCGGATTATTGCACGATACCGTTGAAGATACTTTAACCACATCGGCGCAAATAGAAAATGAATTCGGTAAAGATGTAGCTTTTCTGGTCAGCGGATTAACAAAACTCAGTCTTATTTCTTTCGGTTCTCAGGAGGAAAGACAAGCGGAAAATTTCCGCAAAATGATTTTAGCCATGTCTTCCGATATTCGCATTTTGCTGGTACGTCTGGCCGACCGTATTCACAACATGAGGACATTGCAATATCAAACGCCGGATAAAAGGATTTATATCGCCAGAGAAACCATGGATGTATATGCACCTCTGGCCAATCGTCTGGGAATCAATTGGATGAAAATGGAGTTGGAAGATTTATCGTTTCAGCACCTTTCTCCCGAGGCGTATAACGAATTATCTACGCGGCTGGTTAAATCAAATGAATCGCGCAATAGATATACGGAGGAAGTGAAAAATATTATTTACGCTGAACTGGAAAAATTTAACATTAAAGGAGAAGTGGAAGGAAGGGCAAAACATCTTTACGGCATTTACAAAAAAATGCATGAGCAGCACATAAATTTTGACGAAGTTTATGATCTGATCGCTTTTCGCATGATACTTGATTCGGATAAAGAAAAAACCTGCTATGAGACTCTAAGTATCGTCCACTGCTTTATGGAAACCAGTACCCGGCCGATTTAAGGATTACATCGCTATGCCGAAAGCAAATAATTATCAATCACTGCACACTACGGTTATCGGACCGTACGGGGAAAGACTGGAAATACAGATACGCACAAAAGCGATGCACGAATGGGCGGAGAAGGGTATTGCGGCTCATTGGCGTTACAAAGAAGGACGTGCCTATAAGGATAATGAAGAAAACCAAATTAAGAAGCTCAGAGAAGTGCTGGAAATCCAGCAGGAGATAAAAAATCCGAAGGAATTTATGTCCAATTTGAAACTGGCATTGTTCCCGGAAGAAGTTTATGTTTTTACGCCTAATGGCGATGTTAAATCTTTTCCCAAAGGGGCGACACCCATTGATTTTGCATATAGCATTCATACCGATGTCGGGAATCAGTGCATCGGCGCTAAAGTTAATAGGAATATTGTTCCTCTGAAGTATGAACTGCAAAATGGTGACCGGGTGGAAATCATAACGCAGGCCGGGCACCATCCCAGTAAAGACTGGTTAAAGAATGTAGTAACTATCAAGAGCAATTTCCAAAATCAGAAATTGGATTAATGCTGGAAGAAAAAAAGAGCAGCTTGGCCCTGGGGCGCGATTTGCTGGAAAAGGAATTTAAAAGGCATAATTTAAAATTCGGCAATTATGTTAAATCAGAGGAAATTAAAAAAGTGTTTACCGAATACGCTGTAAATTCTCTGGATGATTTAATTTCTCAAGTCGGTTTTGGGCGGGTTTCACCCAGACAGGTGGTCAATCATTTTCTGGCAGAAGAATCAGTCAACAGTGCCGAGCAGATCAAAGAGCAGGTAAAGAAAAAAACAACGACCGCTTCACCTTCACTGGGCATATCACTGCCGGGTATCGATGATGTAATGGTTAAGTTTGCTAAGTGCTGTAATCCGATTCCCGGGGATGAAATATCCGGCTACATTTCGCGCGGACGCGGTATTACAGTTCATACACAAAATTGCCCTCATATTAAAAGATTGGATGCGGATAGAATTGTAGATGTGGAATGGAACGTAAAGGAGAAGCATGCTTATCCTGTTCATATTAAGGTGGTTTGTAGTGATCGCAAGGGTGTTCTAACGGAAGTCAGCTCAATTATTTCATCATTTGATATCAATATCAGCTATGCGCAAGTGGAGACAATCGATATGATCGCTACCTGCAATTTTGTAATTGATGTAAATGATTTACATCAGCTTAATCAAATTTTTTCGGCAATTAGACAACTGAAATTTGTTAAATCCATTGAACGGATACGCCATAACTGAAATCGAATAAATTTAGCCATATTGGTTGTTGACAAACACAGTTACTCTGCTATAAGCAAGCGCAAAATTAAACAGGGTGAAATTATGTCTTATAAGATAAAAAAATTATGCTTGATGGGCATTTTGGTATTGGCATTTTTTATTGGGGGGGCTTCACCGGTATTAGCGGCAGGTGGAAAGCACATTATTGTCATTGATCCGGCACATGGAGGTCAGGACACGGGCGTTAAAATAAAAGATAAGGTTGACGAAAAAGATATTACCCTGACCATTGCTTTAGCCCTGCAGAAAGAACTCGCCCAAGAAAGTAATTTGAAGATTATTTTAACCCGCGATTCTGATAAGGAGCTTAATCTGGAGGAGCGAAAAAAAAATATTGCAAAAATAAAACCGGACTTTTTTTTAAGCCTTCATATTAACTGCCGGATTTGGTAAAAATGCATCCGGATTTGAGCTGTATTATCCGGGTTTTAAGGATATGACGGAAAGAAAAACGGCGGTTAAAGTTAGTGCGCGGCAGGCAAAAAATAAATATCTCAATGATTCTGTTAGAATGTCCCATCTTATTCAAAAAAACTTAGATACTTTATTCCCGCGAAAGGGCAGAGGATTAAGAGAAGCTGATCTGCCGATAATCGACGGCTTATCCGTGCCGGCTTTAGTTGTGGAAATAGGTTTTGCCACTAATTCCGAAGACAAAAAGAAATTGCTTTCCCCTGATACACAAGTTGAAATTGCTAGAGCATTGGCCAAGAGTATTAAATCGTTTTTCAGGTGATTCGTGAACAAAAGAAACTCAGGTAGAAAATTTGATGAACTGAGACCCATCAGAATTACGAATAATTATCTAAAAAATGCTGCCGGTTCTGTTTTGGTGGAGTTCGGCAATACCAAGGTAATTTGCACGGCATCATTTGGAGGATAAACCAGCACCTTTCTTAAAAAATACTGGGAAAGGATGGCTGACAGCCGAATATTCGATGCTGCCCATGTCCACCCAAACTAGAACCGTGCGGGAATCTTCCCGTGGACGTTTGGGAGGACGAACGCACGAAATCCAAAGGCTAATCGGCAGATCATTGCGGGCGGTGACGAAGTTAACTGCTTTTGGTGAAAAAACTATTTATGTAGATTGTGATGTCATTCAGGCTGATGGTGGAACCAGAACGGCGTCAATTACCGGCGGTTTTGTAGCTCTGGTGGATTTATTTAAAAGATTAAAACAGGATAGCCTGGTAAAAGAAATTCCCATCAGTGATTTTGTATCAGCAGTCAGTGTCGGAATAGTCGATAATCAAATTCTTCTTGATTTGGAATATGAAGAAGATTCGCAAGCGGATGTGGATATGAATTTTGTCATGACCGGGTCAGGCCTCTTTATTGAGGTGCAGGGCACGGCAGAGCATGTTCCTTTTAATAAAGAACAATTAAACAAGATGACTGATCTGGCGTCAAGAGGCATTCAAAAGATCATTGCCCGGCAAAAAGAAATTGTAGGTGATCTGGCGCAATGAAAATAGTATTTGCTTCCCGTAATGAAGGAAAAGTAAAAGAAATTAGGGCTATGCTTAAAGAAATAGATGTAAAATTGGTTTCCTTAAATAATTATGATAATGCACCGGAAATTGTTGAAGATGGGAAAAGTTTCTTAGAAAATGCACTGAAAAAAGCAAAAATAGTTTCCGAATTTACCGGTGAAACAGTTTTAGCTGACGATTCCGGATTGCAGGTGGATGTATTGGGAGGCGAACCGGGAATTTATTCTTCGCGTTATGCCGGAGAAAACGCCACTGACGAGGAAAACAATGCTAAACTTATTGCCAGATTAAAAGAAATTCCACAGGAAAAAAGAAGGGCTTCTTTTTTCTGTGTGCTGGTGCTCTACAGAATAGATGGCAGTTATGATTGTTTTGAAGGTAAATGGCGCGGACAAATTATTGATGAGCCGCGGGGAAATAACGGTTTTGGTTATGATCCTGTTTTTATGGTGCCGGAGTTAAAAATGACTGCAGCCGAATTGCCTGCGGAAATTAAAAATAAAGTAAGCCATCGTGGGCAGGCTTTTGCCCAACTTAAAAAAAGCCTGCGGGAAAAATCGAAAAATTAAAAAATCGGGGCGTAGCGCAGCCTGGTAGCGCGCCTGCTTTGGGAGCAGGATGTCGCAGGTTCAAATCCTGCCGCCCCGACCAATAAAATCAATAGCTTACATTGCAATTATATATATTTTAGTTATCGCAATAATAGTTTGATGACAAGTTCAATCATAGAAAATCTATTTTAATAGAAAAAACCCGCGAATCCTACCACGCCAGCACAAAACTGTTTAGTGTGGACGAGTAGAAAAATTGTGCTAGGCTGAAATTATGGAAAATTATTTATCAATAATGCAAACAACTATTGAAGATATAGTAAATTTGTTTGCATTGGCTCAAACATACTACGTAAGAACAATAAATAAAAAACAACTGCAAATATACCCATGTTTCAAAAAAGAAATTACTGAACGCATTGATGAAATTCTAATCAAAAATCTTTTGGTTATAGCTACAAATGTTCGTTTTCTTGATGATAAAACAAAAATATTAAAAAAGTATGGTAGAGAAGCTATTAATATCGGAAGCTATAAGCGAAAATAATATAGACAAAACTATAGATATCAGAAATGCGCTTAATAAGTTAATACATCATGAATCTATTTCTGTTCAAATATATGACCACAGGGTAACATTAGTTCTTGCTAAAAAGGATGAAGTTCCTAACAAAGAAGTTAGTATTCCTACAGGGGCATATACTGAAGTCCAGGTGCTTATTGAAGTAAGCGGAACATATAATAATAACAAATGGAATCTTTCCCTTGATTTATTTCAATGGTTAGAGGAGATATTAAGAATATTCTATAATTATAAAACTGACAATAATTCAAATAAAAAGAATTCGGATTAATTATGTGCTTAGAACAATTCACATCATTATTGCTTTCAGCTATCATTGGTGGCGGTATGTTTTTTATCGGTTGGCAACAATGGAAAACCAACAAACAAAGACTAAAACTAGAACAGTATGATCGAAGGTTACGTATCTATAATGAGATTGAAAAGTTTTTAAGCGGTGTTTTAAGCAAAGGGAAAGCACACGTTGATGACCTTGTTGACTTCCGTGCAGCAGTTTCTGAATCTGATTTTTTATTTGAGGAAGAAATTTCAGATTATATCAATGATATTTTTAAACACGGCATGAATTATTGGATGTGGAATGAAAAATATGAAGCCAACAAGATAAATAAATTAGATGGATATGATAATGAAAAAGTAACTAATGAAATGGCAGCAGAACTTAAATGGCTTACTGACCAATTCCATCCTACAAAAGAAAAATTTCAAAAATATTTAAATTTGAGTAGGTAAAACGCCCCAGCCACGTGTTAACCTTGATATGATATTAAAAAACCCTCTTGATATTTCTAGCAAGAGGGTTTTTGTAAAAAACTGTTAATTATTTTTTATTCGGAAATGAAGGTCAATTCCACACGGCGGTTTTGCTGGCGGCCTTCAGGCGTCTTATTATCGGCCACTGGCTTTGTATCTCCCATACCCTTTAATTCCACTTTTGCTTTGTCGCTCAGACCCATTTTCTTTAAGAGGGACAATGTAGAAAGGGCAAGATCAACAGAATTTTTCATGGTGCTAATTGTACCTCCTCCAGCATCAGAATGACCTTCAATAAGTATTTTGCCGGACGTATCTTTAACTTTAGTATAGAAGACTTTTAATGCGGCTAAATCTTCGGTATTTATTGTTGCCTTCTTTGGATCGAAGCGAATAATTACAGTATTGGCGGTTTGCGCTGAACCAGCTGCGTCCTTCTTTTCTGATACAGCTGGTGCGGTAACAGCTGCAAGAGCAGGGGAAGCTTCCGCTTGCGGCTGAGGGACAACAACAGGAGTTGGCACTGCCACAGTGGGAGCCTGGGCCGTTGCGGGGGTTCCGCTGTAATTCCTGACGATAACGATTCTGTCGTTTGCCGGCATTTTACTAGATGTCCAAAGGTCATTACCATCGTCTATATAGAATTCCCATTCAATTTTTTCTGAACTGCTCTCGGCTGTCCAAACGCAGCAGGCTTCATTGACGGACTGGGATTCCGATTGTTCTGCGGGAGAGGTTGATTTATCCTGTAGCCCTAAAAGCTCCGCTTTTGTGGGAAGCCTCCAGTCATTAAAGCCGCCTTCTCTGATTTTTTTTACCGTATTTAATACATTGCCGGCATTAATATCTGTGGCCGTATAAATTAGCCATTGTAAACCGGTTTTTGTATCTATAATAGTTCCGTTTGCCAATATATTAAAACGGATGACAATAGGGTTACTTAAAACTAATGGTTGTCCCTCTCTGCCGGCAGTAATTTTCGTGGTTACCTTCGTAGTCCATTTATCGGATACCGGTGTAATAATGTATTCAGAATCAGGCATTAAGCCGGATACACGGAATACACCATCAATGCCCGTTTTTGCCTCGAGTTGCTCATAGCCTTCTACAGGTCTTACTTGTTTAAATGTTACACTTATTCCAGAGAGTGGTTGCCCTTGTCCGTCAACCAGCTTTCCTTCAGTAGTGCTACCTTTCTTGCCACCGCAACCAAATAAAAACACACCAATCAAGAAAACAAGTAACAAGCGATGCACAATCTTCATAAATAAACCTCCTTAGTCCTACAGTCGCTTCCGACAATACCTTTAGGTTGCTTGTCCAACCAATTTATATAATAGATTGCACAATAATGAAAAATATTCAATAAAAAAATAATTAGATAAACCGGTTTAGCTTGAATTTATTGAATCGTCAGAATGTCTTCCACTTCTTTGCGGATTTTTTGCAAACTTTTCGCGGAAGAGGCTTCAAAACGCATAACAATTACAGGCTGGGTGTTGGAAGAACGCACAAGCGCCCATCCGTCCTTAAAAGGGATGCGCACTCCATCAATTTCAACAATGCCGGGCCTGTTCCGGAAATGTCTTTTAATTTTTTCCACGACTTCCGCTTTTTTGTTATCTGCGCAATCAATTCTGATTTCCGGAGTAGAATAAGTTTGCGGAATATCGGAAAGCAGAGTGCTGATTCTTTCCCCTGTCTTAGAGAGAATTTCCAATAACCTGACCGCCGCGTAAATAGCGTCGTCATATCCGAAATAGCGGTCGGCAAAAAAGAAATGCCCGCTCATTTCTCCACCTAATACGGCCTTTTCTTCTTTCATTTTGGCCTTAATCAATGAATGTCCTGCTTTCCACATTATAGCTTTGCCGGAATGTTTTTTAATATCATCGAATAAAATCTGAGAACACTTAACTTCGCCAATTATTGTGGAATTTGGTCTTTCCTTGAGAATATAACGGGAAAAAAGAAGCAGGAGTTTATCACCCCAGATGATTTCGCCTTTATCGCTGATAACACCGAGACGGTCGGCATCACCATCAAAGGCTATCCCAACATCCGCCTTTTCTTTGCCCACTAATTTAATCAGCTGGGCTAAATTTTCTTCTACAGTGGGATCGGGAAAATGATGAGGGAAGCGGCCGTCAGGCTCACAATTAATGGGAATAACTTCGCAGCCAAAACGTTGCAAAAGGGGAAGGGCAAAAAAACCACCGACACCATTACCGGCGTCAATTACAACCTTAATCTTCCTGGTTATTTTTGTATGATCATAAATATAATTTTCGTAAACTGAAGAAACGTCTTGCGATCGAGAGTATGCGCTGCCGGTAGAATATTCACCACTTTCCATAATTTTTCTTAATTCTTGAATCTGATTTCCGTAAATAGTGTCAGGGCCGATGCAAATCTTAAAACCATTAAATTCGGGTGGATTATGGCTGCCCGTGACCATTACCCCTCCGCCAGTGTTGAGTTGGCGGATGGAGAAGTAGAGCATGGGAGTAGCGCAAAGACCAATATCAATTGTATCCATGCCGGAGTGATTAAGGCCTTGAATTAAAAAATTATGATAAGCTTCTGAGCTCAGGCGGCAATCTCGCCCGATAGTCATGTTCTTTATTTTATGCCGGGCGGCATAAGTGCCGATAGCCCGTCCAAGGTTGAAAACGAATTCTTCGTTTAAGTCTTTGTCAACAACACCTCTAACGTCATATTCACGAAATACATTGGGATTCATCAATTTATAATCTCCGTGGATAAAGTTATACTGCAATTCAATAAAAAACACATAAAGCTTTTGAACTGGTCAAAGTTCTTTTTCATATCATTCTTTTTTTTAAATCAAAAGACGTCGCTTTTATATTAGCCCAGCGACGGTATCTTATAACTTCTTTCAAGCATCGGATACAGCAAAAAACACGCCACGTTACTATAAGAAATAAAGTGTCCTGTCAATTAAAGACAAACATTTGAGACAATATTTTTTCAATCCATTACTAATCAGGTATCAATTAAATTGAGTATATTAACAGCCTGAGGAAGGACTAAATCAGCTCCGGCATTTATAAAATCAGACTTTTGAAAGTTTCCGGTGAGCACACCTGCTGTATAAGTTCCCAAATTACGACCAGTTTGAATGTCTAAAGGGTGATCACCAATCATCAAAGTAGTATTGGCCGAACTGTTTAGCATCTGCAGGGCTTTATTTAAATGTTCAGGATGAGGTTTCACATTTTTTACCATATCGCGGCAGACAACTGCCTTACAATAAGATAAAATATCGGGGAATACAGTTTTTATGGCCTTATCGCAATTTCTGGTTATTACTCCGGTAGAAACTTCGGATAATTTAAGACGGGTGAATAATTCCTTTGTTTGAGGGAATAATTCACCATTAGCAGCCGCTTCTATTTCCATAGCTTCAATTATTTTGATTGCCTTTATTAGTAAATATTTCAGCTTTTTGAGGGGAGCTCCGGGACAAAATATTTTTGACTATATTAATCATTTCTAAAACAAAATCCGTTTGCACATTATTTTGCTCAATGCCGTAAGAAGAAATAAGTTTCAGGACAGTATCGCGCATCTGTTTAAAATCGATATTTAATTTTGCCAGTGTTCCATCAAAGTCGAAGATTATAGTTTCTATGGAAATACCTTTAATTTTTATTGTAGCCATAAAGATCAGCGATTTCCTAAGATATAACTGTTGGACAAAACTTTTTTAATTGTTCTTGAAGAAGAAGTAAGCGGTAAACTATCATCGGAAACGATAGCCAAGAAATTGGTAATAATATTAAAAGTTGCACCCCAAAGAATATCAATGTTTCCCGTTCCGTCAGGAATAACTAGGCAAGGAAATTTGTTGTTCTGGCTTGAAGCGTTATTTCCCATAGGTGTTTCGATTTCCAGCGAAGCATAATTAGAGCTTTGAAAGAAAAAGCTAAGCGGAATTTCCAGAATTTTATCCACTTCTGAATTTAATCGATATTGGAATGGATTAGGTGTAAGGCAAACCAAAGGATAAATCGTTCGGGCAAACGAAGTTAAAGAATAACAGGGAAGGGCGCCTAAAAATAAAATATTAAATGGAATTAAACCAATCTCCTCCCAGGCCTCTCTCAGAGCGGTAGTTAAGAAAAGACGAATCAACGAAATCGTTTTTTTGTCTTTATGCATGGCGTAGTTTAAAATCTGTTTCCGCAGAGCTGGAATTATTCCTGCCTTCAAAAAAAAGCTCACGCTTTTATCTATTACCGGATGTAGAATGCCACCCGGACAACTGATATCGCCGGCCTGCTTAACTTTTTCTGAGCGTTTTATCAGTTGAAAAACGTATTCGGGATTTTCCTGGTTTGATTTATAATGAAGTAAAAGGACGACTCCGGCTTCAAGATGAGGCAAACCTGTTTTGTTGGTTCCAACAATTAAAGAATGCTTTTCTTTATAATCGACAGTCACCGTGACTAATTTATCAGTTACGAAAGAGGGGAAAAAATCCTTTTGACGAAAAAGAGATAAATCCATAAATATCCAAATTAATTTATAATATCAGCGATTATTTTGTTATACCAGCAGTCTAGCGGAAATAAATCGATAAAACCGCAATGACCGCCGAAACTTTTGCCTGAAAATTTGGAAAAAATTATTTTCCTGTAACGTATTAAAGTCTTCTTGTGGAATTACCGGATCATCTTCCGCAATAAATATTTTAACGGGTAAAGTAAAGTTTTGAAAGAGATCATTTTTCAAAGTGTATAAATTAAAATAGTCCCGGTATGATGGGAACTCAGGAAAGTAAGGCATAACAGCCTCCGTCAACTCCATACATGTTTTTGCCTTTAACATTTTGCTGAAATCGTACTTTTGCGGAAAAAGTTGCTGTTTCTTAATTAACGAACGTTTCCATTTTTTCAGAAAATATTTGCGATAAAAGAAATAACCGTTATCGATGGCCAGTGTTGTTTTATAAGGGTCGAGCGGCGGACTTATGGCAAAGATGCTTTTTAAATTTTGTATAGGGATTAGGGAATTCTTCATAGCGATGCGTAAAGCAAAATTACCACCCATAGAAAAGCCAATAACGTAAACAGGTAAATTCTTTTCCAGTTGTGCCAGTTTATTTACTGCATCAAATGTTTCATCTAAAAGCGCGCCGTGGAAAAGCCCTTCATTTAAATGGTGGGACTCACCGTGATCCCTCAAGTTAAGTCGGCAGACGGAAAAACCCAGCTTATAATAAAAATTGCCCGCGTCCAGAATATAAGCAGAAGAAGAGGAACCCTCCCAGCCATGCAACAAAATAATCAAACCTTTGCCGGTTTTTTGATGGGAATAAAAAGAAAGCAATTTTGATCCTGTAGAACTAGTTACAACTAGCTCTTGAGAGTTGTCCAGCATGGAATTTTTACGGGGAGTTCGCAATTGAGAACTGGCCAAAATAGATTGTATGTGCGGATTCCTGACTAGGATACAGGGATTAAAATTAATATTATCGTGTTTTGATAACCTCTCAATCATATTGCTAATAACGAAAAAGGGTTTAAGCATGTTCCCCAATATTAGAAGATAAGACCCTTCAGAGAACAAAATCTTGGCCGCTTTTTATAATAGCTGGAAAGAGGTCTGAATGCAACAGGTAATCAGAAAGCTATGTCTCTGCCGGAAGCCTGCATAACTATAACGCCTGAACAAGTAATAATAGAGACACCTTACGTATAGCAAATACAAGTCTACTTTTGATTCGTAAAGGACACGCATTTTTTTCGAGTTGCTTTTTTTTAAAAAGTCTTTATAAAATTTAATGAGATTGGAGAGCGATCAAGGAATGGTGATATTATAAAAATAAAACCCAAAACAAACCTCCAAACAAAGCAGGAATCTCTCCTTGAGGTGGAAGAGCTTCGGACGAGGCTTGATGCCACGGAGCGGCGCTTACAGGAGGCTAATGAAATATTGCAGACTGAAGTCACTGAGCGTAAGCGAACAGAGGAAATCTTTGAGAAAGCTCAAGAATATACTGAGAGCATCGTGGAGACAATACGTGAACCGCTTATCGTGCTGAGTTCAGACCTGAGGGTTCTCTCAGCCAACCGCAGTTTCTATGATACATTCAAGGTAACACTGAAGGAAACTACAGGTAATCTTATCTATAGTCTCGGAAACCGACAATGGGATATCCCCAGACTTCGGACGTTGCTTGAAGATATTCTTACAAAAAATAACAAGTTCGATAACTATGAAGTTGAACATGTGTTTTCAAACATCGGGCACAAAATAATGTTGCTCAATGCCCGCCGTATCATTCAAAAAGAAAGCGGTTCTCAGATAATCCTCCTGGCCATAGAGGACATTACCGAGCGCAGGGAGATAGAAAATGGGCTGGAAAAAGCCCGTAAAGAACTGGCAGCAACTAAAATATCCGAAGATGAAGCCCTGGAATACGCCGAGAGCATCATCAACACCGTGCGTGAACCCTTAATCGCTCTGGATCAAGATTTAAGGGTAGTCAAAGTCAGCCGCTCCTTCTATGAATTCTTTAAGGTAAAACCTGAAGAGACCATGGGACAGCTTATCTATGACCTGGGCAATAAGCAGTGGGATATCCCCAAGCTGCGGGAACTGCTGGAAACCGTCCTTCCCGAAAAGACAACCTTTGATAACTATGAGGTTGAACACGATTTTGCTACCATTGGCAGGCGCATAATGCTTCTGAATGCCCGGCAAATTAAAAGAGTGTGGGGCAAGGAACGGGTCATCCTCCTGGCCATTGAGGACATCACTGAACGCAAGCGACTGGAAATCTTATTATCGGAGTCTGAAGAACGTTACAGACGCCTTTTTGAGACCGCAAATGACGGGATATTGCTTCTCGAAAAAAGCGAAGGGAATATAACCCATGCTAATCCAGCCGTCACGGCAATGTTGGGCTATTCCAAAGAGGAGTGCATCGGGAACAAGCTTCAGGATATCGGTTTCACGCATGATATGGGTGATTTTCAAGAGATAATGCATACATTGGACAGGAGCGGCATTATTTATTACGATGATGTTCCGATAAAAACCAAGGCCGGGCAAATTTTTTATGTTGATATATATCTGGTCGACAGGGCAAGGTTGGTTCAATGTAATATCCGCGACATCACCGAGCGCAAGCAGGCAGAAGAGGCTTTGAGGAAAAGTGAGAGGGAATTGAAGTCAAAAACTGAAAACCTTGAAGAAGTCAATGCGGCATTGAACGTATTACTGAAACGTGTGGAGGCAGGAAGAATAGAACTTGAGGAAAAGATTTTGTCTAATATCAGGGAACTTGTTTTACCCAACATTGATAGATTGAAGAAGACACAATTATCTGATCATCAAGCCTCTTACTTAATGGTTATTGAAACAAATCTTGACAATATCACCTCTTCCTTCCTCTATCATTTGAAAATGAGATATTTAAATCTTACTCACAGGGAGGTTCAGGTTGCTTCTCTGGTTAAGGAAGGGAAATCCACTAAAGAGATCGCCGAGTTGTTAAATATAGCTATAAAAACTGTGGTATTCCATAGAAATAGTCTCAGAAATAAACTTGGTTTAAAGAATCAAAAAGCCAACCTTCAAGCCCACCTATTAACCTTCACATAAGGCCGAATTAATACCTGAATTAACCTAGTAATAATTAGGCATTGCCTTTAGCAAAATTTAAGCGGATATTTATACAAAATATTTTTACGTCAAAGGAACTGAAAGCATGAATATCTTTCTTGGCAAGTTAATACGTTTATGCATTTTGTGGTAATAATTTCAGTTTATTATACGTCTTTGTAATGAAAGTAATGAAACCTAAAGATCTTAGGCCGATCAACCGATCAGATGATAAGTGATATTATGAAAATAAAACCCAAAACAAACCTCCAATTTAATTTGTAAATGACATGATTTTTTTGTTGATATTTTAAAAAGGTCTTTATAAAATTACCGAAATTGGAGAGCAAGGATTAAAGATTAAACATACAACATCTGGGAACAATCAGGAGATAGCCTGATATTATGAAAAGAAAACCCAAAACAAACCTCCAAACAAAGCAAGCAATCTCTCCTTGAAGTGGAAGAACTTCGGACGAAGCTTGATGCCACGGAGCGGCGCTTACAGGAGGCTAGCGAAATATTGCAGGCTCAAATCGCCGAGCGCAAGCGAGCAGAGGAAACCTTTGAGAAAGCTCAAGAATACACTGAGAGCATCGTGGAGACAATACGTGAACCGCTTATCGTGCTTACCCCCGACCTGAAAGTCATCTCAGCGAATCGTTCCTTCTATGAAACCTTCCAGGTGGCGCCTGAAGAGACTGAGGGAAGATTTATCTTTGACGTAGACAACCACCAGTGGGATATTCCTGCATTGCGAGAGCTGTTAGAGGAAATTATCCCCCAAAATACCCACTTTAATAATTTCGAGGTCGACCACGCGTTCCCACGCATTGGGCGAAAAAAGGTGCTTCTCAACGCTCGTCGGATCTATCGGGAAGGTAAAGGCACGGATAGGATACTCCTCGCTTTTGAGGACATCACCGACCAAAAGCAGACGGAGGAGGCGCTCAAAATTTCTGAAAAGCGATACCGCCGCCTCTTTGAAACAGCCCAGGATGGAATATTAATCCTCGATGCCGAAACAGGACAAATATCGGATGTGAATCCCTTCCTGGTAGAAATGTTGGGTTATTCGCATGAGGACTTTTTAGGGAAGAAACTCTGGGAAATTGGGGCCTTTAAAGATATTGAAGCATCGAAGGCCGCCTTTTTGGAATTGCAGAGCAAAGGATATGTCCGCTACAATGATTTGCCGCTTGAGACAAAAGACGGACGTCCAATGGCCGTGGAATTTGTCAGTAATGTCTATCTGGTCAATCATCATAAAGTGATTCAGTGTAACATCCGCGATATCACCGAACGGAAACGTTTAGGAGAGGCTTTACAAAAAGCTCACAACGAACTGGAACGGCGCGTGGAGGAGCGGACGGTCGAACTTCGGACGGCTCTTTCTGAAATTAACACATTGAAAGAACAGCTCGAGGCCGAGAATATTTACTTCCGTCACGAGAACAAAATGAAACATCAATTTGAGCATATTCTCGGGCAAAGTGATGGTCTCAAGTATGTTCTCTATCGAGCGGAACAAGTTGCTCCTACGAACACAACGGTCCTCATCCTTGGTGAGACCGGTACGGGGAAGGAGCTGATCGCTTTCGCCATCCATGACATGAGTCCCCGTAAGGAACGGCCATTGATCACGGTCAACTGTGCTGCCCTGCCGGGCAATTTAATCGAGAGCGAATTGTTCGGCCGGGAGAAGGGGGCATTTACCGGGGCCGATACCCGGCAGGTCGGCCGATTCGAGGTCGCCAATGGTTCCACCCTTTGCCTGGACGAGATCGGGGAGCTACCGCTGGAGTTGCAGGCAAAGCTACTCCGGGTGATTCAGCATAACGAGTTTGAGCGCCTGGGCTCGTCCCATACCGTCAAAGTCGATGTGCGGATCATAGCAACGACCAATCGAAACCTTGAGGAAGAGGTCCGCAAAGGCCGGTTTCGGCAGGACCTTTACTATCGGCTCAACGTTTTCCCCATCACTGTCCCGCCCTTACGGCAGCGCAAAGAAGACATTCCGCTGATGGTCCAGGCCTTCATAGAACGATACTCCAGGAAATTGGGCAAACAGATCACGTCGATCCAGAAGGAGACGATGAAGACGCTGCAGGATTACCCGTGGCCCGGGAACGTCCGGGAGCTGGAAAGCATCATTGAACGGGCCGTGATCTTGTGCCCCGGGCCGGTTTTGCAGCTGGCAGATAAACTGGAGATTTCATCCCCCCCACTTTCATCCGCTGTGAGGACCTTGGAAGAGACGGAGCGAAACCAAATTCTTAAAATCCTTTCAGAAACCCGATGGCGCATCGAGGGAAAGGACGGGGCCGCAGCGATCCTGGGTCTCCACCCGAGTACCTTAAGAGCGAGGATGCATAAGCTCGGGATAGTCCGGCCGGAGACAAAAGAACCAGATTAGATTGTCCATCTCCCTTCAAAGTATCCCTCAATATGTTGAGGTTCCACTAAATATTGAGGCCAAACGAATCATTTCATGCTTTTCTGCCGTTCTCTTCTATTAATCTAACCAACTGTTATTAAAGGATTAATTCAATCTTCTGATTCCCCTTCGGTTATTGGCAGACTACTTGCTATTACTATTTTTATGATCCTTGTAAACTTCAGAGAAGTAGAACTTTTTTTTGACGCCATAGTCGTCAGACGCGAGCAAGCCGCACCTGACTTAGAGCGCATAGGTGAACTTAGGGGCAGCAAGTCTTTCACTTACGAACTCAAAGAACACAACAAAAAACAAGCTGCTGAATTAAAAGCCAAGTTTGGACAAACCAAAGGTGATTATTTATTTCATGGTTCAGATGCCCCGATTAAAACATTGTAATCATATGAACTAAAATAATTTTTAAAAACAATACAGGAGAAGAAACATGAAGTTGACGCAGGAACGATACAAAAAGTTTGATAGATTATTAGGCGAAATCGTTAACGGAATGGCCGCTGTGGCGATCTTGGGCGCCAGCATTATTTTGTTTGCTGCCCTTTGGGGAATCACCTATCACGACAAGGTCCTTTCGGAGAAGCACATGGAGTTGTCACCGACGATTGCTTCGTTTAGTCCGGTTCGTTAAGGATAGAGAGAGGATGCCAACGCTGCGACTTCTGCCAAAGTATCGAGGATGAAAATCGATTCTTTCTTCTTGAAGAAGGGGATACCCAGGAGAATCTTATGACCCACCTGAAGTTGGAGCATTTTAGGGTGATCGGGGGGGCCATTAATTTTCTCAAAGAACCCTATGAAAGGATGTTCCACACCGTATCGTATAAACAAAAAAACAAGTTCTTATCAAAAGGAGGGGGCGATGAAGAGAATCATTATGTGGGCAATGGTTTTAGTGATGATGCTTGTATCTATTGGAGGATGTTGGCCATATTGGGATAGGGATGGCAGAGATGGAGGAGGACATGACAGGGATGGAGGTCATGACAGAGGTGGAGGACATGACAGGGATGGAGGTCATGACAGGCACTAAGAACGACGTTAGGAAAGTAAAGAAAGGAGAGCATCACTACAAAGACGGTTACATGAGGTTGAATGGGGTATGGATAAATGAGGCTACAAAATGAAAAAGTTACTTTTTGGAACAATAATTTTGGCGTTGGTACTTGTATTTCCTATTCCAACGATGGCAAGGGTAGATGCAGGTAGGAGTATTTCTCTGCCGCCGCCCATCGTATTTGCCGCGCCTCCAGAGTTGGTAGTGATACCTGAGACGTATGTCTATGCTGTCCCTGACTCAGATGTGGATATCTTTTTCTACAGTGGTTGGTGGTGGCGTCCGTGGGAAGGAAGATGGTATCGTTCGCGGAACTATAATTCAGGTTGGGGCTACTACCGGAACATTCCATCTTTTTATGGAGGGATACCTTCAGGTTGGAGGAATGACTATAAGGAGCATCGTTGGAGAGGGTACCAATGGAACCACCAACGAATACCCCACCAGCAAGTCCAACGGAACTGGAAGGGCTGGGAAAAGAATAAGCATTGGGAGAAGCAAAATACTTGGGGTGTCCAAGGTTTGAAGCCGAACGCACCCCGGCAACAAAATCGCGAGGTACGACCGCGATCCCAACCACAATCCCGAATTTTTTTCGCCTCTAATGTGCGAAAGTTGAGCAATTTGGTTTATAACCTCTTAGCATTAGCGCCGGCAAGCGCTGAAGATTAAACTTAATAACTTATAAGGAGACAGATTATGAAACAAAAGATTAATCAAGTTGTTTTTCCAGCTACACTCGTTGTTGTTGTGGTGTTTCTAGCCGCTATCTTTTTTGCCAATGTAAATCTTTCTTTTGCCGCCGAAGGCAGTAAGAAAGCGTCGGCAATTGCTAGTAGAACCTCTTCTGTCGAGCATACTGAGGCCCAGATCAAAGAGCTTCAAGGTGCGCTAAATATCACCGCGGCCCAGGAAGGATTATGGAATAACCTTACTAAAGCGATGCGGGAAAATGCGAAAGACATGGAAGCCCTGAACAAGGAGAAGGCTGAAAACACCAAGGCGATGAACTCTGTCGAGCATCTGAGATTCCACAGACAAATTACCGAAGCCCATTTAGCTCAACTGAACAAGCTCATCCCGCCTTTTGAGGCTCTCTATGACAGTATGTCGGATCAACAGAAGAATATTACCGATATAATATTCCGGACAGGGAAACATGGAAAGTCCAAGAGGAAATGATCGGTAATATAATACGACTAACCCCGATAAACGGGATAAGTGTTAACTTACTAAAGATTGACGCCAAACAGGCGATTGGAATCGATCCAAGAATGGAGTGACTTTATGAAAACATCAAACATATGGAATTTTAGGTCCATAGTGGGCAAGATTATGATGGGGCTTGTTTTAGCCTCAATGATCGGCAGTATAGACGTGGTGCCGGCCCTCAGCAAAGATAACCGTATGGGACATGACAACCGCCGTTACGAGAACAGGGGGCGTGGGTATGAGCATGGCCGTGTGTATCGGCCTTATGGCTACTATGGCCACAGGGAACGAGTTTATTATCCACCACCGCCGGTTGTCTATGCACCGCCTCCACCGCCGGGCATTGGTATCTTTTTCCCGCCCTTCTTTATTCGCTAAGGGGATTGCTTCGCGTCGGCTGCCCAGCATTCAAGCTGAGTTGATCTGGGCGGCTGTCGCAAGTAATGCCGCTCGTTATGAGTGAACAGACAGCGCGGGAACAATGTGCTCGACAAAAAAACAAGTTCTTAGTGTGCCTGAGCTCACCGCCTTCATAGAACGATACTCCAGGAAATTGGGCAAACAGATCATGTCGATCCACAAGGAGACGATGAAGACGCTGCAGGATTACCCGTGGCCCGGGAACGTCCGGGAGTTGGAAAGCATCATTGAACGGGCCGTGATCTTGTGCCCCGGGCCTATTTTGGAGTTGGCAGATAAACTGGAGATTTCATCCCCCCCACTTTCATCCGCTGTGAGGACCTTGGAAGAGACGGAGCGAAACCAAATTCTTAAAATCCTTTTCAGATACACGGTGGCGCATTGAGGGAAAGGACGGGACCGCAGCGATCCTGGGTCTCCACCCGAGCACTTTAAGAGCGAGGATGCATGAGCTCGGGATAGTCCGGCCGGAGACAAAAGAACCAGATTAGATTGTCCATCTCCCTTCAAAATATCCCTCAATATGTTGAGGCGCCACTAAATATTGAGGCTAAACGAATCATTTATGCTTTTCTGCCGTTCTCTTCTGTTAATCTAATCAACTGTTATTAAAGGATTAATTCAATACTTCTGATTCCCCTTCGGTTATTGGCAGACTACTTGCTATTACTATTTCTATGATCCTGGTAATCACACAAATGAATGTCCTTCCTGAGAAGCGTATGGAGCTGTCACAGACGATTGTTTCACTGTCCGGTTCCATAAGGATGGAGAAGGGATGCCAGCGCTGCGACTTCTGCCAGAGTATTGATGATGAAAATCGACTCTTTCTTCTTGAAGAATGGGATACCCAGAAGAGCCTTATGGCCCACCGGAAGTCGGAGCATTTTAAAGTGATCAGGGGGGCGATGAACCTTCTCCAAGAGCCCTATGAAAAGATGTCCCACACCGTTTTCCACCCGGCGGAGATGGGGGAGATTTAATCGAGGATCGGATGAAAGATTGATGACGTTGCTATCACCGTTCGACCAGTGCCCTTAATACCACGGTCACCATCGTGTCCTTGTGCCCCTGGCTGCGGTTGCACGATACACCACAAACAGGACTCTGAAAGGCATGAGGTCTTCAGAGTAAAAGAGTTCAAAAAACAACAGTAATAACAATAGAAGGAGAACGTACAAATGAAAACAATGTATAGACTAGTAATAATGATGGTGGCAGCGGTGGCTCTGCTGGCGCTCAGCGTGCCTGTGCACGCGTCCCAGATGGATGACCGCATCGTATCAACCGCGAAAAATTCGTATGTGTTCAAGACCTACCTTCAGGATGATGATATCAAAATCGAGTCCAGGGACGGCGCTGTCACCTTGACGGGGATCGTCGCCGACAACTTCAACAAATCATTGGCCGAGGAGACCGTAGCAGGTATCCCCGGTGTCCAGAGTGTGGACAACAGGCTGGAAGTCAAAGGTGCACCCCCCAGCGCAAACTCGGATGTGTGGATCCGTGATAAAGTGAAATTCACGCTCCTGTTTCATCGGAGCGTGAGCGCCGGCACAACCGAGGTTGACGTCAAAGACGGCATCGTGACGCTGCGAGGCAATGCGACGAGCGAGGCACAAAAGGATCTGACGACTGAATACGCCAAGGATGTCGAAGGGGTTAAAGACGTAAATAATGAGATGGTGGTGTCAAGTCTTTCGAAAAAGACCCCAACGGTAGGCGAAAAGATTGATGACGCTTCCATCACCGCCCAGGTCAAGATGACGTTGCTGTTCCATCGCTCGACCAGCGCCATTAATACCAAGGTCGAGACGAAGCGTGGCGTGGTCATATTGTATGGCAAGGCCAGTAACGCAGCCGAAAAGGATCTGGCCACCAAACTTGCCAACGACGTAAACGGTGTGAAGGGTGTAAAGAACCGGATGACTATCGAGTAGTCCGAGTCCAAGACCAAAAAGATTGTATGACCACTGCGGGGTGGTATGGTGGTGCAATAGCCGGCAGTGGGAATAAACAGTCAGAAAGGAGGCTCAAATGTTGTGGACGATTTGTGTGGTATTGGTAATTTTGTGGCTGTTGGGGCTGATCACTGGCTATACGCTGGGTAATTTTATTCATATCCTGTTGGTCATTGCCATCATCGTGTTAGTGGTCGGACTTATTCAGGGACGAAGGGGATAGTAGCGATTTGAACGCCTGCCGCAGAAGGGGTCAAATTCATAAAGAATAATCTGATCGTGAAATAGGCGAAGGAGAAATACCATGAAATCCAGCACTAAGGACCAGGCGAAAGGTAAGTTTCACAAAGTAAAGGGTAAGCTCAAGGAGGTCGCCGGGAAACTAAACAACAATCCAAAGTTGGAAGCTGAAGGTAGCGGTGAAAAGATAGCAGGCCTTGTTCAGGAAAAGATCGGACAAGTCGAAAAGGTTTTGGGGAAGTAGTGAGAGCGGCGTATCATGCACCGGAGAGTCCTTGGGCCCTTGGCTGAGGTTGCCTTGGGCATCGATACTATAACTCAGTGAGAAATGAATCACGATTACCAAGGAGACCAAGCAGTTTAAGGAGGAGGTGTTCAAAATGGCAAAGAAAAGCAGAGGCGGCAGAATGACTGCAGCTAAACGGCGTGCCGCAAAGAGGCCTGGTGGAAAAGGTATGGTAAAGAATCGTCCAGCAGGTAAACACATTATGAAGACGTAAGAAACATCCATACCGCAGTGTAAGGGGTTTTCGAAGTAGAAGAGTTCAAAAAACAACAGTAACAACAATAAAAGGAGAACGTACAAATGAAAAGAATGTATAGACTAGTAGTAATGATGTTGGCAGCGGTGGCTCTGCTGGTGGTAAGCGTGCCTGTGGACGCTTCGAAAATGGACAGCAATATCGAATCATCCGCCAAGAAGTCGTATGTATTCAAGACCTACCTTAAGGGTGATGATATTAAAATCCAGTCTAAGGATGGCGCCGTCACCTTGACGGGAACTGTTTCCGAAGAATCCCACAAATCATTGGCCCAGGAGACCGTAGCAGGCCTCCCCAATGTCAAGAGTGTGGACAACAGGCTGGAAATCAAAGGTACACCCCCCGCTAAGAACTCGGATGCGTGGATCACTACGAAAGTGAAAACCATGCTCCTGTTTCATCGGAACGTGAGCGCCATGACGGAGGTTAACACCACAGGTGGAATTGTCACCCTGCAAGGCAAAGCTACCAGCCAGGCACAAATAGATCTGACGACCGAATACGCCAAGGATGTCGAAGGGGTTAAAAGCGTAAAAAATGAGATGACAGTAGGAAAAATCTCGAAGAAGAAGCAAACGGTAGGCGGAAAGATTGATGACGCTTCCATCACCGCCCTGGTAAAGATGACGCTGCTTTATCACCGCTCAACCAGTGCCCTCAATACCTCGGTCACCACGAAGAGGGGTGTGGTTACATTGACTGGCAAGGCGAAAAACGCAGCCGAAAAGGATCTGGCCGCTAAATTTGCTAACGATGTAAACGGTGTGAAGAGTGTAAATAACCAGATGACCATCGGTTAATCCGGGTCCAAGACCAAAGAAACTGTATGACCATTGCCGGCTGGTATGGTGATGTAATAGCCGGCAGTGGGAATGCACAATCAGAAAGGAGAATCAAATGTTGTGGACAATTGCTGTAATATTGATCGTTCTGTGGCTGCTGGGGTTCATAACCAGTTACACGATGGGAGGGTTTATTCACATTCTGCTGGTCATTGCCATCATCGTCCTGATAGTCGGATTCATTCAGCGACGAGGGTAGTAAAGCAAGTCCTTATTGTCCCATTAAAGCTTAGGAAACGGGAGGTTATATGAGACCAAAGATCATAATTGCGATCATACTGATTGTTCTGGGAATCGCGGCGTTTGTTTATCAGGGTATCACCTACACGACCAGAGAGAAAGTCGTCGATATCGGTTCCATCCAGATGACGGCTGAGAAAACTAAAACGATTCCGCTGCCGCCCATTGTGGGGGCTATTGCGCTCGTGGGAGGCATCGTGCTGCTGGTTGTGGGAAGTAGGAAAGACTAAAGGGAGACAAAACAGTTATGTATATGAGAGGCAACAAAATGAAAAAGTTATTTTTGGGAATATTGCTTTTGGCGTTGGTAATTGTAGTTCCTATTTCCACGCTGGCAAGGGCAGATGTAAACGTTAGTATTGCTCTGCCGCCGCCCATCGTATTTGCCGCACCACCGGCGTTGATAGTGCTGCCTGATACATATGTCTATGTCGTTCCTGACATAGACGCAGAGATTTTTTTCTACGGTGGTTGGTGGTGGCGTCCGTGGGAAGGACGTTGGTATCGCTCACATTATTATAACCGGGGCTGGGGTTATTATAACAATGTTCCAAGTTTTTACTTTGATGTAGATCCAGGTTGGAGAGGATACTACAGAGACCGTAATTGGTACGGGCACCGATGGGACTATGAACGAATTCCTAACCAACGACTCCAACAGAACTGGAAGGGCTGGCAAAATGATCGACATTGGGAAAAGCATGGAACTTGGGGCGTCCAGAGCTATCAACCTCGACCACAACAACAGAGACAGGAACTAAGACAACAAAGGCAACAGCAATATCGACAGAGGCCCGAGGTTCAGAAACATCAAGGTCAACAACAAAGACAACCTCAGGTTCAGCAACAAAGACAAACAAACAACCTCAGGAGAAAGTTCAGCAGCCGCAAAGACAACCTCAGGTTCAGCAGCAAAAACAAAAACCTCAGGAGAAAGTTCAGCAGCCGCAAAGACAACCTCAGGTTCAGCAACAAAAACAAAAACCTCAGGAGAAAGTTCAGCAGCCGCAAAGACAACCTCAGGTTCAGCAACAAAAACAAAAACCTCAGGAGAAAGTTAAGCAGCCGCAAAGACAACCTCAGGTTCAGCAACAAAAACAAAAACCTCAGCCTCAAGGAAAACCTGAAAGAGGGGAGGAAGAAAAACAGGATAGAAAGTAGGATGACAAGTTGCAATTTAAGATAGGAGGGAAAAATGAAGAAAGCTATTTTATGGACAGTCTTAATAGTTTTTGGATTAGCCTTGTTTTCAGGCTGCGCCACTATGCCTCAAACATGGCCGGATAATGAAAGGAATGCAGAGAACAAGATGGTTGTAATCCAGGAGAAGATTGGAGATGGGCTGAAAACCGGCGCACTTAGCCCTGATCAGTCCCAGATGTTTCTGACGACACTGAAGGGTATTCGAACAGACTATATGGCGCTGAGAGACAAAGTGGTCTACCGGGACGAATGGGACAGGCTTCATGGAAGGCTTGATGCGCTTGGAGATGAGATCAACAGGGCGCTTACCCGGCCTGTAAGAATTGACGGACCGAGGAATGCGGACAGGATTGTTTCACTCCAAAGGAGAATTGATGATTTAAGAATCAACGGACGTTTGTCTCTAACAGAGGAACGAGAATTTCAATCTAGACTAGACGCCATTCGGCGTGATTATTTGCGGATGACGGAAGGTGGCAGATACACCACGCGCGAGGAGAGAACAGGCATTTCCCGTCGGCTTGACTCATTGGAAACGGATTTAAATAGGTTCCGGTAGAATTTTTCATTAATCGGCAGTGTTAATGAACAATTAGAAAGGAGGATGCTTATGTTGAAAAAAACTTTTTGCAGCATTATTTGTATGATGTTCCTGTTAATTCTGAGCAGTGTCGTGTCTGCACAGGTGAGGCCTTCCACATTCTCTGTGACGCCTTACGTCGGCGGTTACCTGTTCGACAAGGACCAAAAACTCCACAACGCCCCCGTTTACGGTATTAGCCTGGGATACAATTTCATAAAGTACTTCGGGGTGGAATTATCAGGAGAGTATATCTACACAAAATATGATCTGGCTGTGACTGATTCCAACTCAGCCAATGTCGGTAACTATCGCCTTGATGGCGTTTTTAACCTGATCCCGGATAGCCGCCTTGTTCCATTTGTCTTCGTCGGTTTTGGTGGTCAGACTATCGATAATCCCAAGAACGTCCCCAATAGAGCCGCTTCTGCCGTTGACTTTGGCGCCGGTTTGAAGTTTTTCTTTACCGACTGGCTTGCTCTTCGGGGCGACGTCCGTGAGATCTATATCTTTGATGGAAGCAGGAAGGACTTTGAATACACGCTGGGATTATCTTTCTATTTCGGCGGGTCCAAACCTGCCTCTAAGCCCATGGCTAAAGAGGAGGTTAAGGAGAAGGTCGTCATCCTGGCGTCTGAACCAAAGGTCGAGGAAAAGGTTATAGTCGCCGCAGCTGAACCGGCGATCATTATTCTTGCTTTTGAGGACGTACATTTTGATTTCGATAAGTCGACCCTTAAGCCAGAAGCGCAGACGATTCTGAAAAGGAATATCCAGCTTCTGAAAGATAACCCTAAAGCTCAAGTCCGTATTGCAGGGTATACCTCTGCTTCCGGCACTGAAGCCTACAACCAAAAGTTGAGTGAAAGAAGGGCAAATGCTGTCCAGGAATACCTCGTTAACGAAGGCATCGTTAAACGAGACAGGCTTTCCACAATCGGCTATGGCGAGACACGCCCGGCAGCCTACGAAGCGGCGCCTAAAGAGCTTTACTCAAAAGCAGCAAAGGCAAATATGAGGGTTCTCTTTGAAATAATCGTGCGATAGGAGCATCGGGTTAAGGGTCCGGAAAAGTGTTTTACATTGATCCGGACCCTTACGGGTGAAACAAAAATTACGGGTATGAACCCCGATAAATGATAAATTATTGCGTGTTAAACCTACGGACGCTATTTTGTTTTAAAGACATAAGGAGGCAGCTGATGATAAAGACGATAAAAAATAAATATAAAAAGTTTGTTGTTAATCTGCGGATATACAGCCTCAATATTACAATTATGGCAGCCGTGCTCTTAATTTTTGTATTTCTCAGCGCAACCTCTTATCTCTATATGCAATCACCATCGACAATTGCTCACAGACAAGAATTGGAAGAATATTTTAGTCAAGCGAATGCCCAACGGGAATGGAAACAATTGCATAAATATCACGGGTCTCCGTCAGTGGTTATTTACGAAGAAGGGAAGGCGCCTTATTTTTACGATAAACAAGGCAGCAAATGTGCATTTATTTATCCGCCAAAAGGAATCGGACTGATTATTCATCAGGCGGCAGATAGCGAGTATTACGCGGCATTGACGTTGAACAAAGAACTAATGATAAAATGAAAGGTATTTTTTACGGAATTCAGACAGACCTCATACAATCATATTCCTTTTCTGGTCATTGTCTTTAATGGATGGAAAGAAAGGAGAAGCCATGAAACGCGCAAGAAAAACATTCAAGGCGATTCTTGCGGTGCTCCACGTGGGTATAGTAATCGCTGTTAGTAGCTGGGCCTTTGCCCAAGGAGGCGGCATCTCGGGTTCCGTAAAGGATCTCTCTAACAACCAGGGTATTCAAGGGGTAATCATCACGGTAAAAGATGTAAGTACCGGTACGTTGGCAGGAACAGGGACTACTGATGCGTTGGGTAACTATTCAGTGGGTATTCCAGCCCTGGGGAATTACACCCTCGTGGCGTCAAAACTTGGATATGACAATATGACGGCACCGGATGTGATTGAGCTTTCCGATATGACCCCGAACCGGACCGTAAATATCTCTATGGGCGGGAAAGCGTGGTTGAAGGAAAAGCCCGAGGCAGACGACACAGGCCCTGTCTTGGGAGACGGGGGCCGGCAAGAGCTACCTCATCCCAGCCCTCGAAATCCCGGCCTTCCTCCTTCTCCTCAACGGGTACGACCGGCTCGCCTACCCCAACTCTGTAGAGGGAGGGAAAAAAATCTACGACACGAACCTGTCAACCTTCTGGGACCACGTCGTCCACGGGCCCTGGGGGGTCGACACAGGACGCCTTCGCCATGAACCAGTTCGCGCATCCGTATCAGGGATCCATGTACCATGGATTCGCGCGATCGGCGGGCCTCAACTACTGGGAGTCGCTCCTCTACACCAACGCGGGCAGCTTTCTCTGGGAAACGGGCGGGGAGACCACGCACCCATCCATCAATGACCAGATCGCCAGCGGCATTGGCGGGAGCTTCTTCGGGGAGGCGCTCTTCCGGATGGCCAGCCTGGTGCTCGAGGGCGATGGCGAGCAAACCCGGGTTCTGGCGCGAGCTGGGTGCGACGATGCTCTCACCACCCACGGGTTTCAATCGTCTTGCCTTTGGAGACCGGTTCAAGCCCGTGTTTCCGAGCCATAATCCGGCCACCTTCTGGCGCCTGCGGCTCGGCGCAAGTCTGAATTCGCACCTGAACGACCAGGGCGGCTCGAGCACCATCAAACAGACACGAGGCGACCGCGGACTTCTCCATGGCCTACGGGCTCCCCGGGAAGCCCGGCTATAGCTACACGCGTCCTTTCGACTACTTCCATTTTGAATTCACCAGCCTCGGCAACGCAGATAACCCTTTTGATGACGTCATGATCCGCGGCCTCCTCCTCGGAAAGGACTACGAGGCCGGCAATTCCTATCGCGGGATATGGGGCCTCTATGGCGGCTATGACTATATATCGCCGCACATCTTCCGCGTCTCAAGCACCTCCGTCTCTCTCGGTACTACCTTTCAATGGTGGCTCTCGCGAGCGGTAGCGCTCCAGGGCTCGGTCCTCGGGGGTATCGGTTATGCCGCGGCCGGTAATGTCACCCAAGTGGGTGAACGCGACTACCACTACGGCGTCGCCCCGCAGGGGCTCCTCGCGCTCCGCCTCATCCTTGGCGACAGGGCCATGTTCGACTTAACAGGACGCGCGTATTATTTGACTGGCGTGGGTGGCGATGACCCGGGGGGAAGGGAGACCATCGACCGCCTGAACATGGGATTCACCGTTCGCATTTACGGCCGTCACGCCCTCGGGATCCAATACATCGCGTCCATCCGGGATGCGCAGTATCCCGACCGGGCCGACAGTCACCAGACGACGGGAACCGTCAGCCTCGTTTACACTTTACTTGGCGACACCCGGTTCGGCGCTGTCGAGTGGCGCGGCGCTGACAGCCGCTGAGCGGGAAAAGGGGGATTTCAAGTATTAAATGAACAATCAGAAAGGAGACTCAAATGTTGTGGACGATTTGTGTGGTATTGGTAATTTTGTGGCTTCTGGGGTTGATCACTGGCTACACGCTGGGTGGGGTCATTCATATCCTGCTGGTCATTGCTATCATCGTGTTAGTAATCCGGCTTATTCGGGGACGAAAAGTATTCTAGCGATTTGAACCCTTACCGGAGAAGGTAAGGCCTTACTTTAGACAGTGATGCTATTCTTTTTTGACATGTTGAGTTAATCATCTTTTTGGGGGCTGACTATCCACATATTGGCCCATATATTCGCCGGATTTTATAAACTATATAGCGCGTGCTATCGGATAATAGTCAATAAAAAAAGCCCGTTTTTTTAGGGCCTTTTTTACTTCACCATACATTGCCGGATTATGTTCTGGTGGCGGTGCAGGGAATTGAACCCCGGACACTACGGATATGAGCCGTATGCTCTAACCAGCTGAGCTACACCGCCGTTTAGACAATCGCTTATTTACAGCAATTCATTTTCGTTGTGAGTGGAAAATAAATTTGTGCGACGCTATATCCAAGCATGCAACTTTTGTCAATAGTTTATTGAGCGGTATTCAGCTCATAAACCACTATTACACTTTTATCCCGCAGCGAAGCGCCGACAGATAAAACCAAGGCCAACACTAATTTCCGGTTTACCATCATTATCTATGTCTTTAAAACAATAATCGGCAATGTATCCGTTGATTTTTTTTGTTCGCCAGTTTTCCGCCATGCCCATACCATCCCATTCCAGATTATATATTTCACTGGAAGTGAAAAGCTTCAAATGTTTTAACACTCGGCCAATGGAAGATAAGTTTTTAACTATAATTATCTCTTTTTTTCCATCTTTATTTGTATCAAAAGTCAGAATGCGCAAATTGGCATATGCGCTTTTTTCGTTTTCGTCAGGTTTTGTCTTATCAATATTTTCGAAGTAGTTATTGCTGCCGCCATATACATCATCACTTCTCCAGATAAGTTCATCACTGGAAAAGCCAAAAGTAAAAATCCTGGTCAGGGGTTTATTTGTTTTTTCAAAAATACATAAATAGTCCAGTTCATCCAAGGCGATTATTTTTTCGCCTCCGCCACTGCCCACATCATCAATAGTTAATCCGTAGATAGACAAGCCTAAAGGTATTTTCATTTTTTGATCGGGAACGTATTTGCCGTCTCTCCAAACAATTTCATAAATTTGTGTGTCGAAAGGCTTGTCAAAACCATAACCCTGTCCTAATAACAAAGGAATTCCGGAGGGAGTATCAATTACACGTAAAAACCAACGGATATCGGATGCAATTTTGATATATTTACCGTCTTTGAATTCCAGGACAAAGGAATTCAGCGTTGTGTCGTTAAGTGATGTGACAATTATTTCTTTTACACCGTTTCTATTAATATCCGCTACATCTACCGAAATATAATTTTCGTAAGCTTTTCCGGCAATTTTCTCTAATAGTTTCAAATCATTGGCTGTTTTTTGGTATATGTATACATTATGACTATCAATAACCACCACTTCGTTTAAGCCGTCATTATTTACGTCTCCTATATCCATACCTTTAAATTCAGTAGGTAATTTTTGGCTCATCCAGAATCCCCTGCGATTAAGGGGATCAGGAGCGTTAATAAATTCGGCATTGATTGCAGAAGTCAGAGTGCCTCTCTTTCCTGTTTTCATGCCCGCAATTATTTGCGATTCACGTGAAGAACGCCGGAGGGGATGGGGGCGCATTAGGGCTTGCAGCGGGAGCGGAAGCGGCGGAACCTGTACGCTGTGTCGTTGCCGGTGGTGTAATTCCCAGAATATGTTGGACAATTCTTTGAGAAAAATCATTGATTTTAGGAATTACTTCATCAAGGCTTTGCGATTGAGCGAAAATGCCGATGTCAGATTTGTTGGCGGCTATGTCCACCAGCTTTCCATCAATACTGATACTTTTGCCGATTTTGGTAATGCTTCCCCAAACGACATAGTCAGACTTCAATTTTTTGCCGAGATTAAATACATCAACTAAAGTTAATTCCCTGAATTTGGTTTTCTTCAGTTCTTCCGGAAACAATATTTTTACCGGTGACCTCAATTTTATTGGATACAGAAATACGTGTGGCGAGCATATCCTCGATTCCTTGTTTTAAGTAATCGATATTTTCAGCGCTATGCAAGGAAAAAGGCAAAACAGTTACCATGTACTTATCTTTTGCCCAAGGCGAGCCTGTAGCCAGCAAAATAATTGTCAAACAAAATAGTAGTTGTAAATATTTTCTCATATTTATCTCCCTGTTTGGAATGCTAACGTTTGAATCTGCGAAACTTCTAACATTTTAAATACGATAATACAAGAATGATTTAGGAAGTTCAATTTCAATTTGTTATTTGTTCTTTACAGAAACGGTAAGTAATGATTGAGCTTTCGAAAAGTTGAAGGTTAGTCGATAAGCGTTATCTTCCTATCTCTATTAAACTAGGATAAGGAAGCTTTTATAAACTTTCAGCTTTGATTCTATTTTCGCAAAAAACGTCAGCGTAAAAGAAGTAACTTCTTTTTAGAATCATTTGCATATGCTTTATTTAAGTTTTCAATGGTACAACGTAAAAGAAAACGGCGAAAAAATGGCAGATACTGCCGGTAAGTACAAATAAATGCCAGATGGCATGATTAAACGGAAGTCTTTTCCATGCATAAAAGATAGTGCCCCCTGTATAAGCTAGTCCGCCACAGAGAAGCCAGACAATAGCGCCTCCGGGGAGTGTCTGAAAAATAGGCTTGAAGGCAAAAACAACCAGCCAGCCCATTAGAATATAAGCAAGCGTCGAAAAAATTTTAAACCGATGAATAAAAAAAACTTTAAATAAAATTCCCAAAACGGTCAGAGACCAAACGATAGCAAAAAAAGTCCAGCCCAAAACCCCGCGAACCGTGACTAGCATAAAGGGAGTATAAGTTCCCGCAATTAAAGCGTAAATACAGGAATGGTCGATAATTCTAAAGACGTGTTTAATTTGTGGTTCTCGGGAACTATGATAGAGTGTTGAAGCAGTGTAAAGTAAAACTAGCGTAATACCAAAAATTGTAGAACTGACAATATGGATGGCCTTACCATACAAGCTGGAAAAAACGATTAAAAGAACAAGTCCGGCCAGACTGATTATAATCCCGGTCCCGTGAATAATACTGTTAACGATTTCTTCTATCAAACTGTATTTTCCAGTTTCCGCTATAGTTTTGGACATGCGTTCACCCATCTTCCAATTTGATTTTATTAATTATGTTTTCGTGTAGAATTTGTCAATCTCTAAATGACCGGCCGGATTATTAATAGGCCTTGACGTATTGTTCGAAATCGTAATAATATCAATCTACAAAAAAATGGAGAGAAGAAAGTTAATCAACATGCGATAATTATAAATATTATGAGGAGGAGTAAGTGATTTCCAGATATTCCCGAGAAAAAATGACAAAAATTTGGAGTACGGAAAATAGATATCAGAAGTGGCTTGATGTGGAAATTATGGCGTGTGAAGCGATGGCTAAGCTGGGCAAAATTCCGGAAAATTCGCTAAAAAATATCAAACAAAAAGCCACTATTAACGTCAAACGTATTGATGAAATAGAAAAAACGACAAAGCACGATGTAATAGCTTTTTTGACCTCTTTAACGGAAAAAGTAGGTGAAGACGGCCGTTTCATTCACATGGGTCTTACTTCTTCCGATATTTTGGATACATCGCTCGCCATCTTGTTGAAAGAATCGGCAGAAATTTTGCTGGAAGATATCGATCAACTTTTAGTTGTCTTAAAAAAGAAAGCTTTTGAACATAAAAATACCTTGATGATCGGCCGTTCGCACGGTATTCACGCCGAGCCGGTTACTTTCGGTTTGAAGATGGCTTTGTGGTATCAGGAAATGCAGCGCAATCATCGGCGTCTGGTCAATGCCAAAGAATCCATAAGCTACGGGAAAATATCGGGAGCGGTAGGCACCTTTTCTTTTGTGGAACCATTTGTGGAAGAATATGTATGTCGCAAACTTGCTTTGAAACCGGCACCGGTATCATCGCAAATTGTTCAGCGTGATCGACACGCCGAATTTTTTACCACTCTGGCGATAATCGCCTCTTCAGTGGATAAATTTGCGCAGGAGATCAGGTTGCTTCAGCGGACGGAGGTTCGAGAGGCGGAAGAATATTTTTCCGCGGGGCAAAAGGGTTCATCGGCTATGCCGCATAAACGCAATCCCGTCCTTTCGGAAAATCTCTCCGGTTTAGCCAGGCTGGTCAGATCTTATGCGTTGGCCGCGCTGGAAAATGTAGCCCTTTGGCATGAAAGGGATATAAGCCATTCTTCAGTAGAAAGAGTTATCGGACCGGATGCCACAATTGTTTTGGATTTTATGCTGGGAAGGTTTACCGGGATGATGGATAAGCTTATTGTATATCCCGATAGAATGCTTTCCAATCTAAATATGACCAACGGAGTTATATTTTCGCAAATGGTGCTGCTTGCTCTTGTAGAGAAAGGAATAACCAGAGAAGACGCTTACACTATTGTTCAGAAAAACGCGATGAAATCTTGGCATGAAGGTATAGAATTCAAAGAATTGCTTAAAGAAGACGAAATGGTAATGAAATATCTCCAGGAAAAAGATTTGGCGGAAATTTTCAACATAAATAACTTTTTAAAGAATCTGGATTTTATTTTTAACCGCGTATTTGGAAACGATAAATAGAAATCTGGAGATTATTGCCGGTTTATTAAGGTGAAATACTTAATTAGATCGGTATCGTAGGCAAGAAATTTATCCTTTTAAAATAATCGTGTCTTTCTGGAATTCCGGGAGAGTATCGGGATAATCGACGTTATAGTGCAGACCCCGGCTCTCTTTTCTGGCGCAAGCGCTCTGAACGATTAATGTGGCCACGGTGGTAATATTGCGTAATTCGATTAAATCCTTGGTGACCTTGAAGTTCCAATAATAGTCGTCAATTTCTTTTTGGATGAGATCAATTCGGCGGACAGCTCTCTCCAGTCTTTTATTCGATCGGACAATGCCAACATAATTCCACATGCACCTTCTTATTTCGTCCCAGTTATTTGTTACAACGACACTATCGTCGCTCTCTGTTGTTCCGCTGTCATCCCACGGAGCGATAGAATAATTGCTGTGTTGTTGGGAAGCGAATAATTCCGCAATTTTTGTATAGACGCGGTGTGAGTAAACAACGGCTTCCAGTAAGGAATTGCTCGCGAGACGATTTGCCCCATGCAGTCCAGTGCAGGATACTTCACCGCAGGCATAAAGATTGGCGATAGAAGTTTCTCCGAACGGATTTACAGTAACACCGCCGCAGATATAATGTGCGGCCGGAGCGACAGGAATCGGATCACGGGTTATATCCAGTACCAAATTCAAGGCATTTGTTATAAATATTGGGAAAACGATTAATTATGAAATCATGATCGCGATGGGTGATATCGAGAAGAACATATTCATCGCCGGATTTTTTTATTTCCGTGTCAATGGCTTTGGCAACAATATCGCGCGGCGCGAGACTTTCCATGGAATGATACTTTTCCATAAACGTCGAACCATTTTTTAGTCTTAGAATTGCCCCTTCGCCGCGCACGGCTTCGCTGATGAGGAATGCTTTGGCATCAGGGTGATAAAGGCATGTCGGATGGAACTGGATAAATTCCATGTTGGAAATTTGCGCTCCTGCACGATACGCCATAGCAATTCCGTCACCAGTCGCAATATCCGGGTTTGTTGTGATAAGATAAACTTTTCCCACTCCTCCTGTGCATAAAATCGTGTATTTGGCCCGGTAAGTGTGAATTTCTCCGTTATTTATGTTCAACACGTAAGCTCCCAGGCCGCGAATAGCGCGACCTGCGTGGTCCCTTTCGATGACGAGGTCAATGCCTATATGGTTTTCGTAAATGTTGACATTTTTTAAATGGGCGACTTTTTCATGCAACGCCCGCTCGATTTCTTTTCCGGTAAGGTCTTTGGCATGTAGTACCCGTCTGCGGTTATGACCTCCTTCCTGACCTAAATCATAGGCATGAGGCGGCGCTTCCGATTTTGTGAAATTTACTCCCCATTGGATCAGTTCCTGAATACGTGGTGGAGCTTCTCTGACTACGAAATCGACTACATCCTTGTTACAGAGACCGGCTCCACAAATTAGAGTATCATTTATATGTTCAGCAAAACTGTCGGTCTGATCGGTAACGGCGGCGATTCCGCCCTGAGCATAATTAGTATTGGATTCCGATTTTTCCTTTTTTGTTACGATGGCCACACTGCCCAGGGTTGAAGCCTTAATAGCCAGGCTTAAACCCGCAATGCCGCTGCCTAAAATCAAAAAATCTGTTTTAAATTCCATTGATGATTTTCCGATAAATAATGGTTATCAAAAGTTTGTTTACAAAACGTCATTGCTTTTATATAAAGATTTTATCTTTTTAGCAAAGAAAATTATTGGTAAGGAACAAAATTTGATAGTTCTGGGAATTGAATCATCTTGTGACGAAACTGCGGCGGCGGTAGTCGATAACAGGAAAATACTCTCCAACGTCATTGCTTCACAAATCAAAGATCACAGCAAATATGGCGGTGTTGTGCCGGAAATTGCTTCGCGTAAACACATTGAAGCGATTGTTCCTGTTATTAAACAAGCATTATCTGATGCCGATTTAGAGATGAAAGATATAGAAGGTAGTTGCTGTAACCCGCGGTCCAGGCTTAGTCGGTTCGCTTTTAATTGGATTGTCCACCGCCAAGGCTCTGGCTTATGCGTTGAACATTCCTTTTGTCGGGGTCAATCATCTGGAAGGGCATATCGCCGCGGCATTTCTCTCACCAAGAGCCCCTGATTTTCCTTTTGTTGCCTTAGTTGTGTCCGGCGGGCATACTAGTGTTTATCTGGTGAAGAACTATCATGATTTTCAATTGATTGGCCAGACGCACGATGATGCAGCCGGAGAGGCCCTTGATAAAGCGGCCAAGCTTCTTAATCTGGGATATCCGGGCGGAGTGATCATTGATAAAATAGCTAAAAACGGAAACCCTCAAGCAGTTGCTTTTCCTCGCGCAATGAAAGATTCGCCCGATTTCAGCTTCAGCGGTTTGAAAACTTCCTTATTGACCATGCTGAAAAAACGCGGCCGTGATTTTACCGTTGATGAATTGCCGGATATTGTGGCGAGCTATCAGGAGGCTATCGTTGATGTTTTGGTGGATAAAACAATTCGGGCAGCCCAAGAGAATAATATTGCCCAGATTAGTGGTTTGCGGCGGAGTGGCGGCCAATAGCAGATTGCGTCAGCGGTTTGCCGAGGCCGCAGCAAAAAAGAATATCGAATTATTTATACCGCCTGCTATTTTGTGCACAGATAATGCGGCAATGATTGCGGCTATCGGCGAGATTATGCTGAAAAACGGCCGCAGCGATGGGCTGGATTTGAACGCAGTGTCGCGCTGGCCTCTAGCGACCTTATAAAAAGTTCATATGCTGCGTTGCGCCGCAACCTTTCGTCGTTGCGACGTATGTAGAAATACGCCTCACTCCGAAGGCTTTGCGCGCCTTGCCTCTGGAGCTTTTTACAAGGTCGTCGAAAATGGATAATATTCTAAATCTTACGAGTTAGAGATACTCATGGTTTCACCAAAAGAAATAATAAAACAATATGAAATCAAGCCGCGGAAGAAATTAGGTCAGTCGTTTCTTCTGGATGTCAACATTATTCGGAAAATAGCTGCGGCAGCGGATATTTCATCAGACGATGTTGTCGTGGAGATAGGAGCAGGTATCGGTGTGTTGACGCAAGGCATCGCTCAAGAGCCGGCAAAGTTATTGCTGTAGAAATAGATCCGAAACTTGTAGAAGTATTAAAAGAAAAACTTGCCCCCTATAGTAATGTGGAAATTCACTGCGGCGATATATTGAAATATGATTTTAAGGCGATATCAAAAATATATAAATCCAAAGTTAAAGTTATTGGGAATGTCCCTTACAATATATCCAGTCCTTTGATTTTTCACTTGTTATCTTTTCGATCTGTTATCGATGGTTTTATTCTAATGCTGCAAAAAGAAGTCGTTCAGCGGCTGGTAGCTGTGCCCAATAATAAAAGCTATGGAGTGCCTTCCGTGCTTTTGCAAATGTTTGCCTCCGTGGAAAAAATATTTGATGTTCCGGCGAGTTGTTTTTATCCGCGGCCTAAAGTTGAATCCGCGGTTATCAGGGGTGCTTTTCTGGATAAGCCTTTGATGGAATTGTCTGATGCAGCCTTTTTTACCCAACTGGTTAAGGCATCATTTGCCCAGCGCAGAAAAATGCTGATTAACAATTTGAAAAACTCCAAGTTGCTGGCTGATATTGAAGAGGAAAAAATTAAAGAAGTTCTCACCTGTGCCGGTATTGACGGCAAACGCCGGGGGGAGATACTTTCCGTTATGGAATTTGGCAAGTTAAGCAATTTGTTCTATCGCTATATGTATCATCAATGATTTGATCAAAAACCTATTGACTAACTTATGTTGAAATATTAAGCCTAAATACAAATAAAATAAGCGGAAAAAGATGAAAAACAAATACTTATATATTGAGACATTCGGCTGCCAAATGAATGTTCATGATTCGGAACAGATGGCGGCGTTGCTTGCCGATAGTGGCTATAAGCTAACCGATAATATGAAGATGGCGGATTTAATCCTGTTCAATACGTGCTCCATCAGGGAAAAGGCTGCGCATAAAGTTTACAGTGATCTGGGCAGGATCAGCAAATTCAAAGAGCAGAATCCGGATTTAATTATTGGAGTAGGTGGTTGTCTGGCGCAGCATTTGGGAACTAAATTTCACAAAAGAGTAAGGCATCTGGATTTTGTTTTCGGTACGCACAACATTCATCGTTTGCCGGAGATGGTAGCTTCTGCTCAAAAAAAAAGAGAAAAAATTACCAATGTTGATTTTCATGAATCGCTAAAATCGATTGGCGTGTTTGCTCCACCCGAAAAAGGTGCGGTCAGCGCTTTTGTTACAATTATGCAAGGCTGTAATAATTTCTGTGCCTATTGCGTCGTTCCTTATTTGCGTGGAAGGGAGATGAGCCGGACACCGGAAGATATCATCGAAGAAATAAAAAAACTGGTTGATTGCGGTATCCAGGAAGTTACGCTTTTGGGACAAAATGTCAATTCTTACGGCAAATATATAGATAATGGCGTGAATTTCGCCGGGTTGATTAAAAGAATCGGTAAGATATCCGGCATCACAAGGATTCGGTTTACAACATCACATCCGCGTGATCTCTCCGAAGAATTAATTAATTGCTTTGCCGAGGAAGAAAAATTATGCGAACATATTCATCTTCCGGTGCAATCGGGATCAAACCGCATTTTGGCGTTAATGAACCGTGGCTATACGGTGGAAGAATATAGAGCAAAAGTTGATCATTTGCGCAGAGTTTGTCCACAGATAAGCATTACTTCGGATATCATTGTCGGCTTTCCGCAGGAGACGCAAAATGACTATCAAGAAACCATTGACATGATGGAAAAAATCAGGTTTGATTCCTTGTTTTCGTTTAAGTATTCTGAAAGAAAAGGCACTGCGGCCCAGAAGTTTGCGGGGAAAATTGAAGAATGTGAAAAGCTAAGAAGACTCAAGCAATTACAAGCGTTGCAGGATAAATATACTCTGGAAAAAAACACAGCTTTGGAAGGAAGCCGACAGGAATTATTGGTTGAAGGAAAAAGCAAAAATTTGGAAAGTGATTTGACAGGACGAACCCGTTCCTGGAAAATTGTTAATTTTAAGGGCAAACAGGAATTAATCGGTAAATTGGTAAATGTAAAAATATCCAAAGCTTATTTGCATTCATTAAGAGGAGAAATAATTGAGAATTAAGGAGGTTGGTAATGTTAATTGAAATGAAGGTTTCGGGATTAACTATTGATCCCATTACCAATACACCCATCGTAATATTGAAAAACATGCAGGAAAATAAAGCCATTCCTATCTGGATAGGTTTGTTTGAAGCCAGCGCTATTGCCACAGAGCTGGAAAAAATATCTTTTTCCCGGCCTATGACCCATGATTTGTTTAATGAATGTTTGAAAGTCATTAGATGTGACAGTGAATAGAATCGAGATCGCGGATATTCGCAACAATACTTTTTTTGCCAATATTTATTTAAGCAAGGAAGGACAGAATTTTACGATTGATGCTCGTCCCAGCGATGCTATTGCTCTAGCCCTGCGCGCGCATGCGCCAATATTTGTCGATGAAGCAGTCATTGAAAAATCACGCAGTGTTGATTTCGGAATTAAAATAAGTGATTTGGATAAACTAAAAGAAGATAAAATTAAGGAATTTCTGGAAAATCTTTCTGCGGAAGATTTTGGCAAATATAAAATGTAAATATTATGGGAAACCTTATTCAAGATTTCCAAATTTATCTGGAAGTTGAGCGCAATGTTTCACCGCACACGCAAAAAGCTTATATTGCGGATGTTCAGGAATTTACCGGCTTTCTTCAAAATAACAGTTTTATAAAAAAAAAGGATGAAGTAATTAACGCAGAGCCGGAAACTATTCGCGCATATTTAAGCTACTTATATCGCCAAAAGGTGAAAAAAGTCTACGGTTAACCGCAAAGTATCATCATTGAGAGCTTTTTATAAATACTTATTGCGTAACGGTAAGGTTAAAAATAATCCGGCGAATATGGTCCAGACACCGAAAGCAGAAAAATATATGCCTACTTTTTTGTCGGTTGATGAGACCTTTGAACTTCTTGATGCCCAAGGCGAAAAATCGGCCCTGGATTTACGTAGCCGGGCGATGCTGGAATTGTTTTATTCTTCGGGGTTGCGCTTAAGTGAATTGGCCGGACTGAATGTAATAGACATTGATTTTAATCAAGAATTGGTTAAAGTACGGGGAAAGGGTAGAAAAGAAAGAATAGTTCCCGTTGGCAGAAGAGCGCTGAACGCAGTTAAAGAATATTTAGAAAAGACGGGTGAGCTAAGAAAAAGTATTGATGCGGATATTTTTAAAAAACCGCTTTTCTTAAATGCTCAGGGTAAAAGAATAACAACAAGAAGTATTGCCCGGATAGTTGATGCGGCAACTAGCAAAAGCGGTATTGGCCGGAAGATCAGTCCTCATGCCTTGAGGCATAGCTTTGCCACGCATCTTTTGAATGCCGGAGCGGATTTACGTTCGATTCAGGAATTGCTGGGACATAAGAGTCTTTCCACGACACAGAAATATACTGCGGTAAATATTAACCGCATGATGGAAGTTTATGATAAAGCGCATCCGCGAGCAAAGAAATAAATTGAATAACAGAGGCGAATATTGAGGAAGAAAAAATGAATATAAAAGGTACCACAATATTAGCTGTTAAGCATAATGGTAAAATAACAGTAGCCGGTGACGGTCAGGTTACGTTGGATACGACAATCTTGAAACACGGCGCCCGCAAAGTGCGTCGTCTTTATAATGATGAAGTTATTGTAGGTTTTGCCGGTGCTACGGCAGACGCGTTTACTTTGTTTGACCGGTTTGATCAAAAGCTGGAGCAATACAATGGCAACTTGCTGAGAGCGGCAGTGGAATTGACGAAAGACTGGCGTACAGACCGCGTGTTACGGCATTTAGAAGCGTTGATGATTGCCGTAAGTAAAGATTATTCACTGATAATTTCCGGAAATGGAGATGTGATTGAGGCTGATGATGATGTTATGGCCATCGGTTCCGGCGGGCCTTATGCTCAGGCGGCGGCCCGCGCTCTGGTGCGTCATACCAATATGTCTTCAACGGAAATTGCGAAAGAAGCAATGAAAATAGCGGCGGAAATTTGTATTTATACTAATGATCATATAACACTGGAAGAAATAGATGTTGAAGCTGAAACAAGAGGAAAGAAAAAATAGCAAAGATAAGGGGAAAAAATAAATTATGTCCAATAATGGGTTAAAACCCCGGGAAATAGTGGAAAAACTTAGATCAGCATATTATCGGTCAGGCTGACGCCAAAAGGGCCGTGGCCATTGCGCTGCGCAACAGATGGCGCAGGCAAAACGTGTCGAAAGAATTGGCTGATGAAATTTCGCCAAAAAATATTATCATGATCGGTCCTACCGGTGTGGGGAAAACAGAAATTGCCCGCAGGTTGGCCAAATTGGATAATTCACCTTTTTTAAAAGTGGAAGCGTCCAAATTTACCGAAGTCGGTTATGTGGGACGCGATGTCGAATCGATGATTCGTGATTTGGTGGAGTTGTCCGTAAATATGATTAAATCGGAAGAGCAGGAAAATGTTCGCACCAAAGCTGCAGAAATTGCGGAGGAAAAATTGCTGGATCTGTTGCTTCCTCAAAGGCCTGTGGAAAAAAAGGTTAGATGATATGCTGGCGGATCCGAGCGAATCGTCTGAAAATATTCAAGTTACCGACAGAGCAGACGCAGAAGTTTTGATGCCACGCGGGAGAAATTAAGAAAATTGCTCAAAGAATGGCAAGCTCGACAATCGAATAGTGGAGTTGGAAGTTACCGAGACCAGAAGCGGTCCGATGATCGAAATATTTTCCGCTGCAGGAATGGAAGACATGGGGCTTAATATCAGGGATATGTTAGGAAATGTATTTCCGCAAAAAAAGAAGAGAAGAACTCTAAAAGTGCCGGAAGCTCTGGAAGTGCTGGCGGAAGAAGAGGCGCAAAAATTGATTGATATGGACAAAGTGACTAAAACAGCCATGGAAAGAGTTGAGCAGTCGGGGATAATATTTTTAGATGAAATTGATAAGATTGTCGGCAGTGATGCGCCGCATGGTCCGGATGTATCGCGAGAAGGTGTGCAAAGAGATTTGCTGCCCATCGTGGAAGGTTCCAACGTCAATACCCGTTATGGAATGGTCAAAACAGATCATATACTTTTTATTGCTGCGGGAGCGTTCAGTGCTTCCAAGCCTTCCGATTTGATTCCGGAGCTGCAGGGACGTTTCCCGATTCGTGTAGAGCTTGATTCGCTGGGTAAGGAAGAATTTATCCGAATACTCACCGAACCGAATAATGCTTTGGTTAAGCAATATACGGAAATGATGGCTACAGAAGGCATAAAATTAGTTTTTACGGAAGAGTGCCATAGCCTCCATCGCGGAAATCGCAACACTGGTCAACGAAAGAACAGAAAATATTGGCGCTAGAAGGCTTTATACGATAATGGAAAAATTATTGGATGATATTTCTTTTGAAGCACCGGATATGAAAGAGAAAGAAATAAAAATTGATGCCAAGAATGTGGAAGAAAAATTGGATGATATCATCGAAGATGAGGATTTAAGCAGGTATATTTTATAAGCGGAGTTCTCAATGAAAAATATATTAAATTCAATGGAAAGGGCGGAAATTCTTTTGGAGTCTCTGCCTTACATCAGACGATTTTACAATAAGACAATCGTCATTAAATATGGCGGTCATGCCATGGTTGATGATGAGTTAAAAGATAAATTTGCCCAGGATGTCGTTATGATGAAATATATCGGCATTAATCCTGTTGTTGTCCATGGCGGCGGTCCGCAGATAGGCAATTTTTTAAAAAAGCTGGGAAAAGAATCAAAATTTGTTCAAGGTATGCGGGTTACCGATAAAGAAACGATGGATATCGTGGAAATGGTTCTGGTCGGAAAGGTCAACAAAGAAATTGTCGGTTTGATTAACCGGCATGGCGGCAATGCTGTCGGATTGAGCGGTAAGGATGGCAATTTGATAAGTGCGGAAAAATATTTTTTAAGCGAGGAAAAGCTAAAGCACACGCCGTCCGGAAATTATTGATATCGGTTTGGTCGGTAAAGTAAAGACAATCAATTCGCAATTAATTCTATCCCTGACGCCAAAACGGATTTATTCCGATTATCGCACCCACGGGAATCGGTGATGCGGGCGAGACCTATAATATCAATGCCGATATAGTTGCCGGAGAAGTCGCGTCAGCCCTGCAGGCGGAAAAGCTTTTACTTTTAACTGATGTGCAGGGTGTGATGGACAAAGACAAAAAACTGATTAATACAATGAACGGTAAAAAAGCATTAAAGTTAATTGACGATGGTATTGTTGAAGGCGGGATGTTTCCTAAAGTCAAATGCTGTCTGAAAGCGCTTAAAGGCAGGAGTGAAAAAAGCGCATATTATTGATGGCCGGCTGAAGCATGCCATCTTGTTGGAAATATTTACCGATAAAGGAATAGGTACGGAAATAGTTTTATAATTAAAAAAAGATTGGTTAAGAAGAATGAAAGAAAAAGAAATAATGGCTTTGGCCGATAAATATATAATGAATACTTATAAACGCTTTCCTATAGTCATTGTGAAAGGCTTAGGTCAAAAGGTATGGGATGTAAACGGCAAGGAATATCTTGATTTTGTTGCCGGAATTGCTGTTTGCAATTTGGGTCATTCTCATCCGCAGCGTTATTGCCGCTGTAAAAGAACAGTTGGAAAAATTAACGCATGTTTCCAATTTGTATTATACCGAACCGCAGGCACAATTGGCACAATCTGCTGGTGGATAATTCTTTTGCGGATAAAGTGTTTTTCTGCAACAGCGGCGCGGAAGCAAACGAAGCGGCTATAAAACTGGCGCGAAAATACGCCCATGAAAATTTGGGAGGCGAATAAATTTGAATTAATCACCATGAAAGATTCTTTTCATGGCCGGACTATGGCTACAATTACGGCCACCGGACAGGAAAAATTTCAATTTGGATTTACGCCGCTCTTGGAAGGTTTTACTTATGTGCCTTTTAATGATTTGCAGGCTCTGGAGGCGGCTATATCGGAGAAAACCTGCGGTATAATGCTGGAACCGATTCAGGGTGAAGGCGGAGTCAATATTCCTGATGCTCAATATTTATCCAGTGTGCGGGAAATTTGCGACCGGCATGGAATATTGTTAATCGTTGATGAAGTTCAAACCGGTATCGGCCGGACAGGTAAACTATTTGCATATGAACATTCCGGAATTAAACCGGATATAATGACTTTGGCCAAAGCTTTGGGCAACGGTTTTCCGGTAGGAGCTATGCTGGCGACGGATAAAATTGCTCAAGCTTTTACTCCCGGTAATCATGCTTCTACTTTTGGCGGAAATCCTTTGGCTATGGCCGCGGCCCAGGCCACGTTAAAAACTATCCTGCAAGAAGGTGTATTAGAAAACTGCCAAAAGGTGGGCGATTATTTCTTGTCCCAATTAAAAAAACTGCAGCAAAAGCATAAGATTATTAATGAAGTCAGGGGGAAGGGCTTGATGCTTGCGGTCGCTCTTAGCGTTGAAGCCGGAGATATCGTGAATAAATGCCTGCAAAAAGGATTGCTCATCAATAGCACCGGCGGCAAGACACTGCGTTTTGTGCCACCGCTTGATTATTACATGTCAAGATGTCGATCAAGCAATCAACATACTTGATGAAGTGATGGAGGGTAAATGAAGAAGGATTTGTTAAACATTTACGATCTGGAACCGGCTGATTTTGAACAAATTTGGAAAAAAGCCAAGAAACTGAAAAAGGATTTAAAAGAAGGCAAGCCGCATGCATCATTAAAAGGAAAAACTTTAGGAATGATTTTTGATAAGTCTTCCACCCGGACAAGGATTTCCTTTGAAGTCGGCATGTATCAGCTAGGCGGCATTGCCTTATTTTTAAATTCCCGCGATACGCAAATTGGCCGCGGTGAAATTATTGCCGATACCGCCCGGATGATGTCCCGTTATTTAAACGGGATCATGATCAGAACTTTTGCCCAGGAGAACGTCGAAGAATTTGCCCGTTATGCGACAATCCCTGTAATTAATGGCTTGACCGATCTATTACATCCCTGTCAGATTCTGAGTGATTTGTTCACGATTAAAGAAAAGAAGGGTTCTTACGAGGGGCTCAAAGTTGCATATATCGGCGACGGCAATAATGTCGCCAACTCTTGGATTGAAGCCGCGGCGAAATTGCCATTTGAATTGGCACTGGCCTGTCCTGAAGGTTATGATCCGGATGCAAACATTATGGCCAAAGGGCTGAAAGAATCAAAAGAAGGTATTACGCTTTATCGTGATCCATTGGAAGCCGCAAAGAATGCGGATGTCCTTTATACGGATGTCTGGGCGAGCATGGGACAGGAGTCAGAAGACGAGGAAAGGAAAAAAATATTTAAAAATTATCAAATTAACAAAAGTCTTTTAAAAGAAGCGAAAAAAGATGTTATTGTAATGCATTGTTTGCCGGCGCATCGCGGAGAAGAAATTACCGCCGATGTCATTGACGGACCGCATTCGGTTGTTATTGATGAAGCGGAAAACCGTCTGCATGTGCAAAAGGCGATTTTGGAGATATTACTATAGGAGGAAAGAAATTTGTCGGGAGGAATTAAAAAAGTTATTTTGGCTTATTCGGGCGGGCTGGATACATCGGTTATTGTGCGCTGGCTGATCGAAACTTATAAATGCGAAGTGGTTTGTTTTGCCGCCGATCTGGGACAGAAAGAGGAGTTATCGGGACTGAAAGAAAAAGCCATCAATACCGGGGCCAGTAAAATATATATTGAGGATTTACAGGAAGAATTTGCCCGAGATTTTGTCTTTCCGGCGCTGCGCGCCAATGCCATTTATGAAGGAACATATCTTTTGGGCACGTCGCTGGCCCGGCCGTTGATAGCCAAAAAACAAATTGAAATAGCCAAAACTTGAAGGAGCGGATGCAGTTTCCCACGGGGCAACAGGCAAAGGTAATGACCAGGTCAGGTTCGAACTTACTTATATTGCTTTGAATCCCGCAATTAAAATTATTGCCGCCTGGCGAGATGACAACTGGAAATTCAATTCCCGGGAATCCATGATCGATTATGCCGAAAAATACAAAATTCCCATTCCTCTGACTAAAGCTAAACCTTACAGCTCGGATCGCAATCTTTTGCATATTTCGCATGAAGGCGGAATTCTGGAAGACACCTGGGCGGAAGCCCCGGAAGATATTTTTGTGCTGACTAAATCTCCGGAAGCTGCGCCGGATAAACCGACTTATGTGGAAATTGATTTTGAAAAAGGAAATCCGCTAGCCGTCGACGGCAAAAAAATGTCTCCGGCAAAACTCATGGATTATATGAATATAATTGCCGGCGAAAATGGCATCGGCCGGGTGGACATGGTGGAAAACCGCTTTGTCGGAATGAAATCGAGGGGAGTCTATGAAACGCCCGGAGGGACAGTACTGTGGGCTGCCCATCGAGCGGTGGAATCAATTACGATGGATCGAGAAGTGATGATTATGCGGGATTCGCTGATACCTAAATATGCCCAGCTAGTTTATAATGGTTTCTGGTATGCACCGGAAATGAAATCACTACAGACTTATATTGATGCGACACAGGAAAATGTTACCGGTACGGCGAGGATGAAACTGTATAAGGGAAACTGTATTGTCGTCGGGCGCAAATCGCCTCATTCGCTTTACAGCGAAGCTTTTGCTACTTTTGAGAAAGATCAGGTTTACAACCAGAAGGATGCGACCGGATTCATCAGGCTCAATGGATTACGGCTGAGAATCCAGAATATTTTGAAAAATAAACACTAACAATGCGGAGATGAATTCATGGCGGCGAGCAAAAAACCATGGAGCGGAAGATTTCAGAAAGCCACAGCGAAAAATGTGGAGAAATTCACTTCATCCATTCATTACGACCAGAGGCTCTATCTTTATGATATTGAAGGCTCTATTGCGCATGCGACAATGCTGGCCGATCAACGAATAATGTCCCGCGAGGAAGCAATGCAAATTGTAAAGGCGCTGAAAGATATTTTAAAGGATATCGAAAAAGGCAAATTGACTTTTAGCGCGTCTGATGAAGATATTCACATGGCCATAGAAAAAGAATTGATCAAGCGTATTGGCGAAACCGGGGGAAAACTTCATGCTGCGCGCAGCCGTAACGATCAAATCGTCTTTGGATGTCCGGCTGTTTTTGCGAGCGGAAATTGATGCAATTCTTCATCTGCTTAGTGAGTTGCAACTGCAATTAATTAAACTGGCAAAAAATGAAATCAAAACGATCATGCCCGGCTATACTCATATGCAAAAAGCTCAGCCGGTTTTACTTTCACATTATTTTTTAGCGTTTAGGGAAATGTTTGCGCGTGATATACAGAGATTGTATGAATGTAAAGCCAGAATCAACATCTTACCTTTAGGCGCAGCAGCTCTTGCCGGCACAAGCTCTGCCGATCAATCGTCAGCCAAACGGCAAAACTATTGAATTTTCCGGCAATAAGCAAAAACAGTATGGATACGGTCGCCGATCGCGATTTTATCGCGGAATTTATTTTTTCGGCATCGCTAACGATGATGCATTTGAGCCGTTTTTGTGAGGATTTGATTTTGTGGTCATCCGATGAATTCGGTTTTGTCGAAATATCCGATGCCTATACGACCGGAAGCAGCATTATGCCGCAGAAGAAAAATCCGGATATTGCGGAGTTAATCAGAGGGAAAACAGCCCGTGTTTATGGAGATCTTTTTGCGATAATGACATTGCTTAAAGGTTTGCCCATGACTTATAACCGCGATTTGCAGGAAGATAAGGAACCGCTATTTGACTGCTGTGGATACTGTAAAAGATTGTTTGGCAATTTTTACGGAAATGATTAAACATACAAAGTTTAATAAAGAAAAAATGTATGCAGCGGCGCAGGGTGGTTTTTCCACGGCAACTGATGTGGCGGAATATCTGGTCAAAAAAGGCGTGCCTTTCCGTAAAGCGCATGAAATTGTCGGTAAGATAGTCGCTTACTGCATAAAAAATAAAAAAGAATTGGCAGAATTAAAGCTGGAAGATTATCAGAAATATTACAGCGGATTTGCTTCCGATATTCAGGACGTTATTAAACTGGAAAATGCTGTCAATTCTCGCAAGCATCTAGGGGGAACGGCAAGAGCGGCCGTGATGGAAAGGATCAAAGAAATTGAAAAAAGCTCAGGTAAAATATAGAATATTTTTCTATTGGATATTATTGATTTTTATTATGGGTTGCGGCTTGAAAGGCAATCCCGTTGCTTTAAGTGCTAGCCCTGATTATCAGCAAATCGTGAAGAATTTAGTAGCGGTTTCGGCGGATGACAGTATAGCCTTAAAATGGGATTTTTACGATAAAAGATGGATTGATTAATAATATAAGCATAGAAAAAAGCGAAGTGGGCAGCGCCGGAAATGAATGCAAGGATTGTCCGAGAACATTTGAACGTATCGGCCAATATCTGTCAAGGAGATCGGTGCCGGAGGATAAAAAAATTAAAACTTTTAATTTCACTGATAATAAAGTTGAGCGGGGTAAAACCTACAATTATCGTTTAATGCTTTGTGATGATGGCGGACTCTGTCGGGAAGCCTCCGGGGTAGAAGTAAATTTTAATGGGAAAAAAATATGAGGAGAATTTTTTATGTTTAAGGGAGCAATAGTCGCTATTGTTACACCTTTTAAAAATGATCAAGTCGATGAAGAAGCTTTGCGTGAACTTATTGAATTTCAAATCGTTAATGGAACAGATGGTATTGTGCCCTGCGGTACTACCGGCGAATCAGCGACTCTTTCCCATGAAGAGCACGACCGGGTTATTGAAATTACAATTAATGCCGTTAAGAAAGAGAGTGCCGGTTATTGCCGGTACGGGATCAAACAGTACTGCCGAGGCTTTGCGTTTAACCAGCACATGCTTATGAAGCTGGTGCTGATGGCGCGCTTATCGTCTGTCCATATTATAACCGCCCCACTCAAGAAGGACTTTATCAGCATTTTAAAACTATAGCCGAAAGTGTTCCTATTCCGATAATTCCGTATAATATACCCAGCCGTACCGGCGTAAATCTTATGCCGGAAATGGTTGCCAAACTGGCGAAAATAAAAAATATCGTCGGCATTAAAGAAGCTTCCGGTTCAATCAAACAAATGAGTGATGTCATTGAACTCTGTCGCTAAAAGATTTTGCTGTTTTGTCCGGTGACGACATTTTTACTTTGCCGTTATTGGCAATGGGCGGCGCAGGTGTTATTTCCGTTATTTCCAATGTGGCACCGGCAGATATGGCCGGATTGGTTGATGCCTTTGCTGCAGGCGATATGGCCAGGGCGAAAGCTCTGCATCATAAGATGAGCGCGTTAATTGACGCGCTTTTTATTGAAGTTAATCCCATTCCTGTTAAAGCGGCTTTGGCGCTAATGGGCAAAATAAAATATGAATACAGATTGCCGCTTTGTAAAATGGCGGAGGCTAATTTCGAAAAGCTAAAAAAAGTTATGGCTAATTACGCTCTGATTTAATTATCTTTTCTCAATAAATAATTAAAGGAGATGATTTTATGGTTAAAGCTATCGTTACCGGAGCCGGTGGAAGGATGGGGGGTAGAATTATCAGCCTCATTTCCATGATGGAAGAAATCAAAGTAGTAGCAGCGGTGGAGGTAACGGGACATCCTATTGTCGGCCGTGATGTTGGCCAAGGCTTAGGATTAGGTAGAACAGGGGTTTTAGCTTGCGACAAATTAACTAGATTGCATTGAGCAAGCCGATGTTGTTATTGATTTTACAAATCATGAAGCTTCTCTCAATTATTTAAAAATCGCCGGTGAAAAAAATCGCGCGATTGTGATCGGTTCTACAGGATTTACTGCCGTCGAAATGAAAAAAGTCAAGGAATTGGCAAAAAATACACGTTGTGTATTGGCCCCTAATATGAGTGTCGGTGTAAATGTTATGTTGAAAGTACTGGAATATTGTGCCGGGATTCTTAATGATGATTATGATGTGGAAATTATTGAAGCTCACCATCATTTAAAAAAAGATGCTCCCAGCGGCACGGCGATGCAAATGGCTCAAGTTATTGCCGACAAACTGGGGCGTGATCTGGAAAAAGTAGGAGTTTATACGCGCCGGGGGTTGATCGGTGAGCGCACGAAAAAAGAAATAGGAATTCAAACAATTCGTGCCGGTGATATCGTCGGTGAACACACGGTAATTTTTGGCGGAATAGGGGAGCGGCTGGAATTTATTCATCGCGCCCACAGTCGCGATAATTTTGCCAAAGGCGCAATCCGTGCGGCTAAGTGGATTGTCAATCAGGAAAATGGATTATACGATATGCAGGATGTTTTAGGATTAAGGGGATGAGAGTAACCTAAGGCGTATAAGAGATTTGAATGGCATTGTTTGTTATATAGGGATTGGTTCTAATTTAGGCAATACTCTGCAAAACTGTAAGCATGCCGTAGAGAGCCTCTCCCGGTTAAAAGGAATTAACCCAACACGGACCTCATCTTTCTATAAAACAGAACCTGTGGGAATTGAGAAACAAAATTATTTCATAAATGCCGTAGTTGAGATAATAACAACACTATCTGCCAGCGATCTATTGCAGGCATTAAGAAAAATCGAAAAAGAGATGGGCCGCAAGCGGGAAACTAAAGGAGGCCCAAGAATTATTGACCTTGATCTCCTTTTTTATGGGCAGGATGTAATTCTAGAGACTGATTTAGTTGTGCCACATCCGGAAATCCACAAACGGCGGTTTGTTCTGGAACCACTATGTGAAATAGCTTCTTATTTCATTCATCCGGTATTTGGCGTTTCCATTCGGGGATTAAAAGATCGCTTAACCGATACTAAATCTGTCGAAATGATCAAAGAATAAAAAAACATCCGGCAGGGATTTATGTTTTTTTTACGTTTTTTAATATTTATAATCTTGATTTATTTGTTGTATAAGCTGTTCAAAACTATACGGCAATTGAAACTGGCAAAAATTAAAAATTACCATTTCCCTTCATCCACGGCTTCCGGAGAAGACTTGGTTGAGGATCCTGCTTGTCACACTTACATTCCTTTAAGTCAGGCCTACAGAAAAGAAATATCCGGTAACACCCAATACTTTTGCAGTAAGCAATGTTGTGATAAATATGAATCAGAAAAAAACATGTAAATATATTAGGGGGAGTTATGAAGTTTTTTATTGATACCGCCAATATCGAAGAAATCAAAGAAGGTCTTAACCTGGGAATGGTTGACGGCGTTACTACGAATCCATCGCTGATTGCTAAAGAGAAAAAGAGTTTTGAAGTTGTCGTTAAAGATATACTGAAAAATGTGGAAGGTCCGGTAAGTTTGGAAGTTGTCAGTCAGGAGGCAAAAGCCATGTTTGCCGAAGGCAAGAAGCTGGCACAACTGGGAGATAATGTTGTCATAAAAGTTCCTCTCTGTACCGAAGGATTAAAGGCGACTAAAATGTTTGCCGAGGCGGGTATTGATGTCAATCAGACTTTAATATTTTCTCCTTTGCAGGCGCTGATGGCCGCGAAAGCCGGCGCCCGTTATGTCAGCCCGTTTGTCGGACGTCTTGACGATATTGCTCACGATGGCATGGAATTAGTGGAGCAGATTCTAACTATCTATGATAACTACGGTTATGAAACAGAAGTTATTGTGGCCAGCATCCGTCATCCACGGCATGTTTTGGATGCCGCTTTAATGGGCGCGGATATTGCTACTATTCCCTTTAAAGTAATCGCTCAATTGGTTCAACATCCTTTAACGGATAAAGGGATAGAATTGTTTTTAGAAGACTGGAAAAAAGTTCCAAATAAATAAAAGTAATTTTCACTCAGGCTATAAACAATGATCACAAAGCGTGAAATCTTCAATTTGCCCAACACAATAACGTTGATGAGAATCAGTGTTGTTCCGTTTCTTTTTATTTTGCTTTCATCTCCCGGAGAATTCTGGAGCCTGATTTTAGCGGTATTATTTCTTCTCGCTTCATTCACCGATTTTGTCGATGGATATGTTGCTAGAAAGTATCAAATGGTTACAACGCTGGGTAAATTTCTTGATCCCGATAGCCGATAAACTAATAATTAATACAGCCATGATATTGATGATTCCCATTGGCCGCATACCGGCATGGATTGTGGCCATAACAATTATACGTGATTTACTTGTTGACTGGATACGGAGTATTGCTTCTTCTGAAGGCATTTTTATTCAAGCCAGCAGTTTAGGGAAGCAAAAGACTTTTGCGCAAATCATCGCGGTGACAGCGTTGATAGCCCATTATTCGATTTTTGGCGTTGATGCCCATATTGTGGGTATGGTTATTCTTTATGTAGCCCTTTTATTGACGATTTATTCCGGCATGGATTATTTCATAAAATTCTATCGCTACCGTGCAGAAGAATAATTTTATGAATCGCTGGGGAAATCGTGATTATTCAAAAATTGATCGTCCGGAAATAAATTCTGTATTATTTTATCCGCGCCAGAATACGGCTGATGTCATTGAAAATAAATTTATAAAGGAAATAGTTATCCCTCTTGCCGGTGGCGAAAATATCAGCGGCATCTGGTCAGAGGCAAAGAACTCCAGGGGCACAATTTTATTTTTTCATGGAAACGGCGAGTTAGCTTCAGAGTACGTCGATATCGCCTCAATATTTCTGCAAACAGGCATCAGTCTGATTTGTGTGGATTATCGAGGATATGGAAAATCATCCGGATATCCTGCAATAACTACAATGATCGACGATGCGCATGACATTTTTGAATTTGTCCGAAATCGCATCCAGCAGGGAAAAGAAATTTTGGTCGTAATGGGACGGTCGTTAGGTTGTGCCTCCGCACTGGAAATAGCCGCCTCCTATGAAAATAAAGTTGACGGTTTGATCATTGAAAGCGGATTCTCCCTTACTTTGCCGCTGTTGGTAACGATGGGCGTAGATACTGAATATTTAGGTATCGAAGAAAGAGACGGCTTTGGCAATGATGAAAAAATCAAATGCTTTTCTAAGCCCGTACTTATCATTCATGCCGAAGACGACTTCTTGATCCCTATTAAGCAGTCAGAAATGTTATTTGCTGCTATTAGTTCCACAAATAAAAAATTATTAAAAATACCCGACGCAGGTCATAATGACATTTTTTTTACCGGCCAGCATGAATATATTCAGGCGTTGAATGAATTGTTGGACGCCATTAAGAATTAAGATTACCTTACTTTTAAGACTATTAATATTTTTTTATTGACAAGAATGTTCTATTTGTTATAGTTGCTCATTTCTTTCCATGAGCGGGCGTAACTCAGTGGTAGAGTGCTACCTTGCCAAGGTAGACGTCGACGGTTCAAATCCGTTCGCCCGCTCCATTTTTTTATGGCGGCATAGCCAAGTGGCTAAGGCAGCGGTCTGCAAAACCGTTATTCTCCGGTTCAAATCCGGATGCCGCCTCCAAATTTAATAGAGGTGCTAACTTTTTTTAATCAGACTAGCTCCTTTTCTGAATTTAAATAATAATAATAAAGCTTTAAACTCGTCCAGGTTTTCCAAGGATCGAGTTAGTAAATCTCTCGTGTCTTTTTTGAAAAATCAGTCAGTAAAATCAACTGAAAACAAAATCTAAAAAAAATGAAGAGCACCTACAAAATATGTTGCATTAACGAAAATATATTGATAAAATTAACAAAAGTGGTAAAATCTATAAAAAGTAACAATTTAAAATATATTTTTTTATAAGGAAAGTTTTTTGGCCAGCATAGACGATATAAACTCAACAGAAAAACTTCTTAATGTTATCCGTGGCAAAAATGAAGGGTACTCCGAACAAGCGGGTAAACCCAAAGGGACTTTATTTCCAAAAAAATCGGCAAAAACAATCAATATTTCAATACACAAGGGCCTATCCGATAAAAAGCGTTTCACTGTCGGAGTTGATATTGGCCAGGAATTTATTAGTTTGGCGAAGACTGTCAAATCTTCTGACGGCAGACCTGTTTTAATTGACCAAAAGATGATCCAGTATAGTCATTTGACATCCAAAGGCTCATCAGAATTCAACTCGCTTTTAAAGTCATCTCTGGTTGCTTTTTGCGGATCGATCGCCGATTGCAATATATGGACAATGATGCCGGCCGGCGAGGTTAATGTCCAATATATTAAAATTCCGCATGTTTCCAAAAAACAGCTGGAAAATGTCATCTTCTGGACGGCGAAAAAAGAAATGTCCATAGATGAAAAAGATTTCATTTTCGATTTCGAACTGCAAGGTGAAATTATTGATCAGGGAATTTCCAAATATTTGGTCATGGTTTACACTGCACCAAAAGCAGAAATTGAAAGAGCTAAAACTTTATTTTCGAATATTGGAATATCTCTTACCGGAATCACAATAGCTCCTTTTGCTATTCAAAATATTTTTCGATCAAAATGGATGCCGGCAAGCGAAGAAACGTTTGCCAGTTTATTTATCGGCAATGATTTTTCCCGCATTGATATCTATAGTAAAGATAATCTGGTAATGACCCGAGGAATTAAAACCGGTACCAGCAGTATGATGGAAGCAATTGCTGATTCGGTTTTAGAAAAAACCGGCCATTTGAAACTGGAAAAAGATGAAACAAAAAAAATTCTTTTTAGTCTGAGCCCTGATTCGGAAAAATTGAGCGATACTGATGCTGGTTACGATTTAAGAGAAGAAGAAATATTGGAAATGATTTTTCCGGTATGGGAAAGATTGGCTCGTCAGATAGAACGGACATTGGAATATTACACATCCTCAATTGGATACGAAAAAGTCGAAAAGCTCTACATTTCATCGGCAATGAATGTTTACAATCCTCTTTTAATTTACATTAGCGACCAGTTAGGGATAAAAACCGAATTTTTTGATCCTTTTAAAAAACAAACGGCTTCCTCATTCTATGAATCACTATCTCTTTCCGAGAAAGTATCGCTGGTTCCCGTTTTGGGCCTTTCTTTTTCCGACAATATACGCACGCCTAATGCTATTTTCACTTACCTCGAGAAAAATAAAGAAATACGTATAAAACAAATTAACAGAAGAATTTTTGCCTCTTTTGCCGCAGCTTTAATTATTTGCATTATCACGTTGGGCTACCAAGCTGCGGAAATAAATATTCTTGGAAAAAAACGGGTAAAATTAGAAAAGGAATTAGCATTGTTTAATCCGCTTTTGTCCACAGATAAAATCTCCAAAATGGCCAACGAAGTAAAGACTCAGAAACAGATTTCCCGTCAATATGTACAGAGGTATTTGGGCGTAGCGACAATTGGAGAATTTGCGGCTCTTACGCCCCAAAATATACGCCTGATCAATATTAAAATAAATACGGGAGGTATTGGTTTGGCCAAGATCAATCCTGATAAAACAGCAAAAGAAACAGGTGATGATATTATTGTAGAGGGAGTTATTTTTGGGGAACGCGATGTGCTGGATTCATCATTGGCGCAGTATGTTATGAAGCTGGAAAACTCACCGATGCTGCGTCAGATATCGGTGCAGAAAAGCGGCATTATTACTTTCAAAAAAAGTGAAGTCCTTCATTTTACTCTGAGTGCTAAATTGGGCTAGCCATGATGAATAAATTTAAACTCAATATACCGGAAAATAGTCTTTGGTATCTAGTTATTTGCGGCGGAATTATAGCACTTTTTATTCTCATCGGAATATTCCCGCTGTATCAATACAATAACTACAGCACTAATGAGATAAAAAAATTAGAATATCAACTGGAAGCACAAAAGGAACTGGGGCCAATTTATTTAACTTTACTCAAAACTATGGAGAATAAAGCTCCACGAGTTTTGCCCAATCCCCCAAAAACAACAATTCCTCGTGCAGAATCGGGCAAGTTTCAAAATGCTTTAAAAACGATAGCGGAAAAATCCGGGTTAAGGATAGTATCGTCTGCGCCGGATTTGAGCACAATGGCAGGCTCGCCGCCATTCCTTTTGCACAATGCTGTGTTAAAGGGAGAATTTGCCAATTTTCGGAAAATGTTGATTGAATTGGGAGCTCTACCATATCTGGATAGAATTGAAGAAATTCGCATCCAGCAGTATCCCGATTCTATGGAATTTAGAATCAAAATTTGGATAGCACTCAGCAATTAATAGACAAAGGTATTTATGGCTAAATTAAATAAAAGACAAATCATCATATTGGTAATTGCGGCTTTATTTGTTTTATACGCGGCTTATGAATATTTAATTTCCGGCCCGGCCAGTAAAAAAGTTAAAGCCGGAACCAATTCTGCGGAAATTAATACTTTTGTAAGCGATTTACAAAATGATCTAATAAAGGATATTACCGCCGGTGTTGATGCTTACATAATCGGGAGAGCCGAGGCGAATTGGCAAAAAAATCCTTTTTGGGAAAGGCTTTCATATAAAGAATGGGCGGCAAGAGAAGGTGCGGCCGGCGGTGTCCTCATCTAAAATAATTTATTCCGGATATGTTGATTCCGGCAAAAAGAAGCTGGCCGTTATTAACGGGCTTGAATACAGGGTAGGTGAACAATTGGAAATGGAAGGCTACATTTTAAAAGGAATTACACCTTCTAAGGTTTTGATTGTCAATAAAAATACGGGAAACGAAATGGAGATTCCCATACAAGAATAAAATTTAGCATTGGAGGTTTTCAATTTGAAATACTCTATAATTAATAAAAATATTGTCACGTGGGGATTAATTTTTTTCGCGCTGATATTATTCTGCGGCTGTGCCGATGGGCTGAAAAGCACGAAAAAAGATTCTTTTTTCGAGAAATGGAGTACTGCAGCTGAGAATTCTCAAGGCCACTCTCCATCTGCCGAACCTAAAAAGATTAATGTAGCGGATTTAAAGGCAAAGCAATCTTCTTCTTTGGCATTGGCGGGATTATCTATAAAAAAACTGCCTTCCAAGGAAATTAATCTGACCATGCGCCAGGCGGAGTTAAAAGCGGTGCTCAGGGCTATGGCCAAATCGGTTGATTTGAATCTTATGGTAAAAAATGACCTTAAAGGTGAAATCAGCGTTGATTTCCGGGGCGTTCCCTGGGACCAGGCCTTTATCGGGTTATTGCGCACTCATGGTTTATCTTATGTATGGGAAGGTGATATCATTCTGGTGAAGACAGCCGATGATATTGAACAGGATTTAAAACAAAAAGTGCAATTGCGGGATATTCAATGGGTGGAGCCGCTATTGCCGCCGGTAGTAATAAATATTGATTATTATGTCGAGCCCAAGATATTAGTGCCGATGTTGCAGGATTTTCTGACAAAAGACAAGGATGGAAAACCGCGCGGTTCGGTAAAATTTGACAAGCATAGTAACTCTCTGGTTATTTCCGCTATGCGTATTGATTTGGACAAGATGCTGCCGATTATTGAAAAAATCGATAAGCCTACGCCACAGATATTAATTAAAGCCAATATTGTAGAAACATCGAAAAATGTTGCCCGCGATTTAGGAATTAAGTGGGGTGGATGGAATAGCAGCACTGTCGGTAGTTCAGATTTTATTGTAACTGGCGGTAGCGGCGTTCCGGTGGGTGGTATAGGAGGAAGCAGCCCTGCACCAAGCACGCAACGATCGGGATTCGGGGTGAATTTTCCGGCTGGCTCTGCAGGAGCTGGTATATTAGATGCTGCTACCGGTCCTTTGGGTTCTTTAGGTCTGATGTTCGGAAAGATTGGCGGAAATTTATTAGAAGTTGAATTACAGGCTTTGCAAAAAGATAGCAAATTAAATATTCTCTCCAGTCCGTCCATTACAACACTTGATAACCAGATAGCATTTACGGAAAATGGGCAAAGGGTGCCTTTTGTAACAACAACCACCACCGCAGGCGTCACGACGCAGACAGTGGTCTTTGAGAATGTTGTTATGAGGCTGGAGATTACTCCTCATGTTATTGACGGGAAAAACATGAAAATGAAGATCAAGGTGGTAAAAGATGAACTTGACTTTACCCATGCCGCCACCATGTTAGGCAACCCCATTATTATCAAGAAGCTCACCGAAACATCTCTTATCGTCAAGGATGGAGAAACTATTGTTATTTCCGGATTGACAAAAGAAACAAAGGGAGATGGAGATACCGGCGTGCCGTGGCTGAAAGATGTACCTGTTTTGGGTTGGGTATTTAAAGCTGACAACAAAAACGAAGCAATGGAAGAGGTTATTATTTTTATCACTCCTCACATATTACAGTTAAGTAAAGTTGACAAGTATGCCGATCCGGTTGAATCAGATTTTAAACAAAAAAATGGGACTGTACCAGAACAGGAAAATGCCGGAACTAAATCCGAAAGTAAAAAAGATTTGGAACCTAAGCAATAGAAAAAATAGAACTGCGAGACATGGCGCTTTAAAATGGAATATTACAACATTCTCAATTTTAAAAAAGAACCATTTTCCAACTCGCCGGAGCCGGAATTTCTTTTTCAATCGCCCCAGCATACCGGTTGTCTGCAAAAGCTGGAGTTGTCTGTTCGGCTGCGCCGCGGACTTAATGTAGTTATAGGAGACATCGGCACCGGAAAAACTACTTTATGCCGCAAACTAATCCAGAACTTTTCTTCCACGCCGGCAGATTCCGCGGAAATCGAAACGCACCTTTTGCTTGATCCGTCGTTTAACAGCGCCGTTGAATTCCTGCAAACCGTTGCTCTGATGCTGGGAATTAAAGATTCAAATAATGGCGAAAGCGAATGGCAATTAAAAGAGAAAATTAAGGATTATCTTTTCGACAAAGGTGTGGATGAAAAAAAAATAGTTGTTTTGGTCATTGACGAAGGCCAAAAAATACCCGAGAATTGTCTGGAGATATTGCGAGAATTTCTTAATTATGAAACAAATAGTTTTAAGCTGCTGCAAATAATAATCTTTGCTCAAAAAGAATTCAAATCAATACTAAAAAGACGCGCCAATCTTTTTGATCGGGTTAATCTTCTTTATTATCTCCAACCGCTAAATTTTAAACAAATGCGGGCAATGATAAAATTCCGAGTTAGCGTAGCGAGGGATTTTGAAATTGCGCCTTCATTATTTAGCTTTGGGGGGCTTGTGGCAATTTATCTGGCTACGGGTGGGTATCCGCGCAAAGTTGTTTCTCTTTGCCATCAAATAATTTTAAAGATGATTATTCGCAACAAGAAGAAAGCCGGATGGTTTTTGGTCAGCAGATGCGTAAGCGGAATGGCGACGCCATTATTGAGAGGAGTAAAATGGGCGCTGGCAAGTGTCGTGATTATTGTTGCGCTAGGGTATTCATTAAAGACATTTATTCTGGAGCGTCCCAATGTTGATGCATATAAGCAATCGCCATCACCCCAAACTGTTTCGGAAACTGAACAACTAACGCCGACTAATGTTGTTCCTGATTCACCGGTTATTGAGGAAGAAAAAAAGCAGCAGAATAAAATGCCCGATACCATTGGAATGTTAACAATAAAAAAAGGAATGACCCTTTGGTGGACGCTGCAAAACATCTATGGCGAGGCAAGTCCTAAAATTATCGAAGCAGTGGTTAAAGCTAATCACCATATTAAAAATAAGGACATAATTGAGGAAGGAGACGTAATAACGCTGCCATGTATTCCCGCTCAGGTAAAGCCGGTGAAAAGTGGTAATTTGATTGTGCTGTTGAAAGAAGGAAAAGATATAGAAACAATGTATAGCTTTTTTGGGGAAAATCACTATCGGCAAAATATACCCCCTTTAGTTTTATTTCCCTTTTGGAATAAATCGGAAAATGGAATTACCTTTGCGGTCGTTATCGATAAAATATTCACTAATAGTAATGAGGCTCAAAAAGCAATAAACAAATTACCGCCTGCACTTGCCGCTAAAACAAAAATTATATCCCAGTGGGATACAAATACGGTTTTTTTCAATCGTAAAGCTCTGCAGCGTTGAGGAGAAGATCTTTCTGGAGGTTGAATGAAGATTAAGAAACGTTTAGGTGAAATGCTTATAGAAGGCGGGCTTTTGACCGAAGAAAAGCTCAAGCAGGCGTTAATTGATCAAAAGAAAGCCGGTGTGAAGCTGGGCCAGTATTTGACAAGGCAAGGAATAGTCAATGAGCAACAAATAATAGATCTATTGAGTCAGCAACTCAATATTCAGAAATATCACCCGGACAATTTTCCTCTTGATATCAGTTTAGTGCATTATATTCCAATTGAAATGGCGCAAAAATTTCAAGTAGCTCCTTTAAAAAAGAAGGGACGGTTACTGACCATCGCCATTGTTGATCCGTTGGATATAAATACACTGGATTCCATTGAAGTGTTGGCCAACGCGGAAGTTGAACCGGTAATTTGCTCGGAAAGAGAAGTCAATCAGATCATCAATAGTATGTACGGCATGCAATCCGGTTTAGGCGGTATTATGGAAAACATGGAAATAGACTCTCAACCGGATGGGCAGGCTGAAGAAGAGCAGGACAAAGAAGAAATTCAAGTCGCGTCGCTACAGGATATGGCGGGAGAAGCGCCTGTTGTTCGGTTGGCTAATTCTATTTTTGCTCAAGCTATACGCGATGGAGCCAGCGACATCCATATCAGCCCGCAGCAAAACACCGTGCAGTTGCGCTTTCGCATTGACGGAAAACTTTTGGAAGTACCTTCGCCTCCGAAATCTCTTTTCTTGCCCATCATCGCCCGAATGAAGATTTTAGCTAATATGGATATTACTATATCCAGGATTCCTCAAGACGGAAGATTTACCCTCAAGATAGAGAAGAAGGAAATCAATGTCAGGGTTTCCTCGATTCCCACAATCTACGGAGAAAACATTGTCTTGCGCCTGTTGGATATGAGCGGGGGAATTTATACTCTTGATCGCTTAGGCATGATTGCGGAAGATATGGTAAAAATAGAGAAAGTGAGCGTTAAACCATATGGATTGATCTTAAGCACCGGGCCTACAGGAAGCGGTAAAAGTACTAGTCTTTACGCGATTTTGAATTCGATAAACAAACCGGATGTAAATATAATCACTCTGGAGGACCCTGTCGAATATAGAATAAATAACATCCGCCAGGCGCAGCTAAACCGTAAAGCGGGGATGACCTTTGCCAGCGGTTTGCGTTCAATTCTTCGTCAGGACCCGGATGTGATCATGGTGGGTGAGATTAGAGATGCGGAAACTGCCGCGATATCCGTGCAAGCCGCTCAGACAGGACATAGAGTTTTGAGCACAGTGCATACCAACGATGCCGCTGGAGCCATAACACGATTCATTGATATGGGAATCGAGCCCTTTCTGATTTCATCTGTTATGCTCGTTTCTTTTGCCCAAAGATTGGTGCGCACTGTTTGTCCGTATTGCAAAGAACCTTATAAACCGCCGGAAAATGCCCTGGCGGCATTTGGAATATCAAAAGAAGAAGCAAAAAAAGCTAATTTTCAGCGCGGTAAGGGTTGTTACCAGTGTAAGAACATGGGTTACAAGGGAAGAACTGGCCTGTTTGAAGTTTTAGTCAACGACGATATGGTTCAAGATATGATCCTCAAGGAAAAGCCGAGCCAGGAAATCACCCGCGCGGCAGTGGATGCCGGCAAGCTGAGGACACTGAGGGAAGATGCGGCCCAAAAAGTGATGCAAGGGATCACAACATTGGAAGAAGCGGCCTCCGCCGTTATGACCTAAACTGAAATTAAGGATGAAAAATGCCCAGCTATATTTATCAAGCAATCAATGAAAATGGAAATAACGTATCAGGAACGCTGGAAGCTGATTCTGTTGACGCGGCAAATTCGATATTGGTATTGCGTGGTCTTATACCTTCAAAAATGATTCAGGAACAGGTTAAATCCGGAGATAATCTGTGGTCGAAAATTATGTCGGCGACGAACACGGTTAAGGTATCTGCCCTTATCATTTTTACAAAGCAGTTTCGTTCCATGCTGAGCGCCGGTGTGCCGATATTAAGGCTTCTGCAAGTACTGGAAGCTCAAACAGAGAGCCTGGCATTAAGAAAAGCAATATCAACAATTGTTCAGGATATCAGACAAGGTTCAACTCTTTCGGAAGCTCTGCAGAAATATCCGAAAATATTTTCACCTCTTTACTGCGCTATGATTAAAGCCGGTGAAATAAGCGGAAATGTGCCGGGTGTTTTAGATCGTCTGATCTATATTACCGAACATGAAAACAAGGTTAAATCAGACATTAAAGCGGCGTTGAGATACCCGATAATTGTCGTTATCGCTTTAAGCATTGCTTTTATCGTACTTTTAACTTTTGTAGTGCCTCAATTCGCTTCTCTTTTCAACAAAGCCGGTCTTGTTTTGCCGCTTGCCGACACAATTTGCCATGCTTTTATACTCTTTTCTGGCTAATTATTGGTATTTGCTTCTTACGGTATTGGTAATAATTATTTTTAGCCTAGCCTCCTATTTTAAGACTAGTCAGGGTAAATTCGTTAGAGATTCTTTGTTATTAGAAGTTCCTTTAATAGGACCATTGTTTCAGAAAGCGGCGTTATCTCGTTTTGCCAGCATTTTTGCCATTTTGCAAACGAGCGGCGTTCCCGTTATGCAATCTCTGACTATTTTATCGGAAACGATCGGTAATGCGGCTATTTCTCGTGCTTTTGAGCATGTCCGTGAGCGCATTGAAGAAGGCGCCGGAATTTCTGCACCCTTAAAAACCTCAAAATATTTTACTCCCATGGTTATTGATATGATTGCTATTGGGGAAGAATCAGGAAACCTTGATGAGATGTTGCGGGAAATTACCAGACACTACGATGATGAAGTCGAGTATGCGGTTAAAGGACTTTCCGACGCGATCGGACCGATTCTTATCGTAGGTTTGGCCGCAGTTGTCGGTTTTTTTGCCCTGGCTATATTTATGCCCATGTGGGATCTCACACAATTGGCAACAAAAAGGTAAAATTCAAATGAACATAAGAAAATTCCATATTAATCTTTATACATTGATCCCGTTAATTTTTTCCGGAATAACAATAATCAGCGTTATTTTAACTTACCAATTACTTAACCAGTATGGAAATAGCAATCAGACATCTTTTCTGGGGTTTGTTTATTTAATTATTGCCATAGGATTTTTAACTTTTTTAATTAGTTCCATTATCTTACGAATTCTTTTAAAGCCGATAATGCAATTTGTTAATAAAGCTCAAAAAATACTTGTTCTAAAAAATTCTAATTTGGAAAAACAAGGAAGTATGACTGATGATTTAGATAAACTTACTAAAGTGTTTGATAATGTAACGAATATTTTAAGCCATGTGGAAGCAAAAGAATTATTCCCGGAGGTTATCGGTTCCAGCGCTTCAATGCGCAATATTTTTACTCAAATTATGAAAGTAGCGCCAACCGATTCCACGGTGCTCATAACCGGCGAAAGCGGAACAGGCAAGGAATTGATAGCGGCAAGTATTTATGAGCATAGCTCCAGAAAGGGAAAGCCGTTTATTAAGATTAATTGTGTGGCCATCCCGGAAGGTTTGCTGGAAAGCGAGCTTTTTGGTCATGAAAGGGGCTCTTTTACAGGAGCTACAACTCAAAAGAAAGGAAAATTTGAAATAGCTAATGGTGGAACATTATTTCTCGATGAAATTGGAGATATGCCTTTGGCTACGCAGGCAAAAATTTTGCGCGTTTTGCAGGAAAAAGAATTTGAAAGAGTCGGTGGATCAGTTCCGATTCGTGTCGATGTGCGCTTTATAGCGGCGACAAACAAAAATTTACCCAAAATGATTAAAGAAGGATTCTTCAGGGAAGATCTGTATTTTCGTCTCAATGTATTTTCTATTTTTTTACCGGCCCTGAGAGAAAGAAGAGAAGACATTCCGATTCTGGCAAATTTCTTTTTGAGCAATTTTGAGAAAGAAGTTAAATTAACATCGGCTGTTTTACAGCTTTTAATTGGCTACTCCTGGCCGGGCAATATTAGGGAATTAAAAAATGTTTTGGAGCAGGCTTCAGTCTTAGCGGAAAAGAACATTGTTGAATCTCATCACTTACCTGATGTAATTAAAAGCCAGGGTTTAATAGGTATAGCTGATAATTCAAATAGCGATATTCCTCTGGATGATAAATTAATGATTATGGAAAAGGAAATGATTATTAATGCTTTAAAAATGACTGCAGGGATTCAAGTTAAAGCGGCAAATATTTTAGGGATAAACCAAAGAAGCCTTTGGCATAGGATTAAAAAGCTAAATATCGATATAAATATGGTCAGGAATCTACAATAATTGTAGATGATGCACTAATATTTGTAGTTTACCGATGACCGTAAAGGGGCATCTTCTATAATATTAAGTTAGAAAAAGAAAAATAATGAATTATTTAAGGATATTATAATGGTGAAGTACGGAAGATAATCATTTACAAATATAAACAACAGTGGCATAATAATTGTATGTACTGCGTTAGAGAAAGTAGTATTAATAATAAAAAATTACTTAAACAATTAACTGAAAATAAGGGGGAAAAGAAATGTTGAGAAATGAAAAAGGTTTTACACTACTTGAAATTATCGCGGTGTTGGTTATTTTGGGAATTTTAGCCGCGGTGGCTGTTCCTAAGTACATTAGCTTGCTGGACGAAGCAAGAAACAGCGCCGCGCAAGCGGCAATTGCGGAAGTAAAGGGTCGGGCGAGTGGCTATTATGGTCTTCTAACTTTACGAAACGGTACAGCGCCTGCAGCTGCGTCTGTTCTGGCTTCCGTAGGAACTCCCACTCCCGATCTGGGCGCTGATTATTACGTTACAACTGCGGCAGCCGGCAGTAATATTGCAATTACTGTAAACTCTGTTAAAGGTGTTGCGCTATCTTCTGCTATTATGGGAACTTGGATTTGGCCAACAACACCATAATGTAAAGCATGTGTAGTTAAGAAAAATAGCGTGAAGTTATTTCTTCACGCTATTTTTTTATCTAATTTATTTCACAGTATCTTCTTATTATGCTAGAGTAAAAAGAAATTTTAGGAACATAAACTATTAACTTCTCATCTTTAGTTAATTCTTCAATGTATTCATTTAACTTTAAATTACCCTGAAGATAAAATAGCAGGCTGATTTCCTGACGCAGCATTTTTGTGTCCTTAATTTTTGCGTATAATTCAATAAGGGCGAGATTGGCAAAAGCATTCTGTGGAGAAAATACCCGTAGAGATTTCCAGTAAGAGATGGCACAGGAATAGTTGCTTTTTAGGCGGCAAGTTTCTGCCATAATCATGAGGGCAAATATGGAATTTGGATTTTTTAATAAATTATTTCTTGCCAAATATTGAGCTTCATTTGTCTTTCCTTCTTTCAATAAAATAAAACTATATAATTCCAATAATTCAGAAATATGGGGATACTTTATAAGTTTATCTTTAATGATTTGTTTAGCTTCTCTAATTTTATTTTGGCGCAGCTTTATTTTCGCAATACCAATTGTATTTGGAATATAATCAGGCAGAAGTTCGGATGACTTTTTAAAATAACTTAATGCCAAATCATTTTTCATTTCTTCAAAATAATAAAGACCCAGATTGTATTCTTGAAGCGCTCTGGCATGAGCTCCTCCAAACTTATTTAAAACCATCGCTTTTTCATATTCCTGAAAAGCTTTTTCTTTTTCGTTATAATTAAAGTAAATTCTGCCAAGATTGGAATGAGGTCTGCTCAACTGGGGAGCTTTGTGAATGTTATCAAACCATAAAAGAAAATCACTGGAGATTATTTTATTGCGCCGGTAGGTAATGTCACCTACGCCAACTAATATTATGACTATGCCGAAAGCAACAATAAACTGGATGATTTTTTTATAAGAAAAGTAGTCAATAGCGTAAATTATGAACTCCGCAAAAGGAATAAACAAAAGCATTGCTGGCAGATAATTGCGATGTTCATAGATCAATTCCAAGGAAAATATCGAACCTTCTATAATATGATTTAAAAAGTAAAAGATAATACAAAAAGAAATCAGAGGACGCTTTTTGGCAATATAAAAGGCAAATCCAATAATTATAGCTATTAGTAAAATAGCCGGAATTGTTGTCCAAGGCTGTAATAGAGAGCGAGAAACATCAATATCATAGAGGAAGGTTAAGCGGGAATTAATTGGATAAAATAATAGTGAAAGATAAAATAAAATGACACGAGGTTCGGTTAAAAGTCTTTGTATCATCGTGAAGTCGCGTATCTCATATCCTCCCAAAATACTTGAAAAATCAGTATAGATGAAACCAATAATTAAAATATAGCAAAAGGCAAAAGTGCAATCTTAAAATATTTTTTAATATTATTCTTTATTAAATCCTTGAATTAAAAACAAATCATAAAGAAATATAGCTGACCGGAAGCATTGCCGCGTTTTCTTTGGTGAGTACTGCGGCCAATCCGCACAAAGCACTAAATATGAAGAATATAATGGAATAAATTAGCTTTGTGTCAGTTCGTGCCTTTAAGATAAAAATACATGGACATGATGTAAAATAGTGCCGCCATGGAAGCCATGCGTTGTACAATATAAGTAATGGAAGTAACGTGACACAGGATTTACTGCCCAGAAAAAAGTTGAAAGCAGCGCAACCGGATAAGCAATCATGGAATATTTTTCTCGAAGTCAGCGGGAGTTTCAACGTGTTATAAATAAATAAAAAAAGAAAAACCGCTGCCAGATAATGAATGATAAAATTAACCACATGATAACCGAAAACATTTTCGCCATCGAAGTAATAATTTAGGGCAAAGCTTAAATACGACAACGGCCGCGATGGTCTCTCTTGAGTAAGGCCATATATGCAATGCTTTATTTCTGGCCAGGAAAATGATTTTATTTGAACATACGGATTGTTGACAATATTGGCAAAATCGTCAAAATGCCATTCACCATGAAAACTGTTGGAATAAACAGCCATCAAGATAATTAATAGTGAAATGAAGGTAAAAGTGTATTTTTTAGCGTCGGGAAAGTTTAAGTTGATGGGCAGCACAAACCCATTTTCTTTAGAAATCATTATATTCTCCTATTTGATACGTTTAGCTGAATTAGATTTTATCAGCTTTTATTGTTCTTCATTTTTTGCATATCACTTTTTTAGCCAAATGACGATCTAAGGCAAAAGATAAAGAAGCAAGAAATATTTCGGCAATTGTAATAATAATACGGGTAAGGATTGTGGCAAAAATTACAACGGGTTTGGCGATCAATGCCGGGAGGATAAGGAAAACAATGCCTTCGCGGACGCCGATTCCGGCTGGTGCAAAGATAGCGGCTACGCCAATGAGGGCTGCAGCGTAATATACAGCTGTTATTATCAAAAAATAATTCCAGCCAATAGGATAAAAGCAATTAAAGGCAAAGAATAATCCCAACCCATAGGGTAAGCCGACCAAGATATTGACTCCGACAAGTTTAAGCAGCAGACCGAAAGATGGCATATCATTCAATGGTTCGCGTTTTAGCAACCTAAATGCCCAATTGGTTAATGTTTTAAGAATCGGCGGATATAAAATAATAACAAAAAGACATGCTAAACTTAATGCTATCCAACGCAAAGAAGAAGATGGCCATTCTGGGATAAATACTATCGATATGAGAACTAAAAGGCAGGCTGAAGCCATTGCAGCGATGAATTCAACTCCTGTGGCCACGGCAATTACTCTTTTAGGGACTCCCGAGTGAATATCCATGCGAATCAGGAGTGAGTCCAATTTTACCGGGAAGATATTTGCCGAGTTGAGAAAGATTCCAGGCATTGGCGGCCGTAATGAAAGAGACATTAATACCAAAGGAACGGGCTAAAAAAAACCAAATACCTAACTGCACTAAATAGGCAACTAAAGTAAAGAAAAAACTAAGACAGAGATATATCCAATTTATATGATAGTCAAATTGCGTGAGGTCGTTAATGGCCGTAAAGATGTAATAGGATACACCCAACAGAACAGCAAGAAAAAGTATCCGGCTGTACCAGCGTTTCACCACAGAAGGCTTTTGGGCATTATCATTATGCATAGTTAAGATCATTTCTTTTATTATTTGCATTTACATCAACGCGCAACATTAGTGTGTGCCCTAATGCCGGTAATATGCGGGAAAGTTGATCTAAACCCGGCGCCCACCAGACTTCGCCCCACACTTTACCGAATGCTCTTAATTCGCGAACTGAATAGAGCCGCACATGGCCTTCGTTACTCCACCAGTCGCCTAATCTGCAAAACTTCTTTAGTGGATCATATGGCGAATGACGATTGGGAGTAAGAATGAAAATTCTTCCTCCCGGTTTCGTTACCCGGATAGCTTCCGGAATAAAATTGGTTTCTACATGTTCCAGCACGGCACAAGACCAAACGCCGTCAAAAGTATTGTCGGGAAAGGGGAGATGCGTAGCGCTTGCTAAGACTTTTTTCCCGGAGATATTTTTCAGGTTTTCTAAATCTAAATCCAGACTCACAACATCTGCACCTAAATAATTGGTATAGCTACCTTCTCCCGCACCAATATCAAGGATATTACCTTGAAGTTGCTGGGCGCAGCGGATCCGGTATTGAGTAATTTTTGCATGCATATTATTTTCTTTCGATCAAATAAAAGGCCCATAATGTGGGTAGTTTTGTTCTTTTTAATAAACCATCCATGACAGATATACTGCGAAAAATAATGTATGTCCATTTCTGTGGAAGAGTTTTGGCCATTAGATAAATTAAGAGAAATAAAAAAGTTGTGGCCGGAATACGCTGCTCGCGAATTACGATACCACCGGCGTCATGGACTAAATTAGGAATTTCTGCAGAGGAGAAACATGTACCTGGGGTATTTATACTGTCATCTTTGTGCAGTAATTTCGCTAGTCCGAAAACCGGTTTGAAATATTATTCCGGATTGAGTTGGTTCGATAATAATAATTTTCCCATTTTTATTCAAATGACTAAATAAGTTAGAGAAAACTTCTTTTAGATTATTTTTGGGTAGATACATAAGTACGGTAACGACAATAATATAATCAAATGTTCCTATTTCTGATGGCAGCGATTCTAAGGTGCCGACAAAGGCATCTCTTCCGGTATTTTCCTTATAGAGATTTACATAATTTGCGCTAATATCCAATCCGATTATTTGTGCCTGAGGTATATTCTGGATAATGGGCAGGGACAATCTTCCATATCCGCAGCCAATATCGAGAATCCGGATGGCATCATTATTTTTTTTTATACATTCCAAAATAAAGTTAATATGGCAGGAATGGAAATGTTCATTGGCCAGATCAGGCATGCCCTTGAAAAGAACACTTTTCCAGGAAGCACCATAATTAATACTGCGTTTTTCCCATTCAATCGTATTGCTCCATGCAGGATAATTATTTGTTTCCTGATTTTGCTTTAAAGGCACCAGCAATATCTCCGGATAATTTAGATATTCTTGCAATAAGCGCGCAATGAGTCAATGATGAAATCAATTTGCTCATTAGTGATGTTCACAAACATAGGCAATGTCAATTCATGCTCAGCGATATATTCTGTTAACGGCAAATTTTGAATTCCAAGCAATTTTCGGTAAAAGCTAAAATTATGAATAGGAGGATAATGGATGCTGGTTTGAATTCCTTTGTCCCGCAGAAAAACCATCAAACTGTGCCGATCTATGCTTTTATCAAGAAGTATAGGAAAGATATGATAATTAGCGAGAAAACAATAATTACCAAAGGGAATCTTGATTCTGTCAATTTTAGATATTGCATCTTTATAACGAATTGCTGCCAAGCGGCGATGTTCATTTCCCAGTTTCCAATTTCTTTAATTGACATCGGGCTAAAGCGGCGTGAATTTCATCAATACGGTAATTATAACCCAAGTCAGTTACATCATAGCTATACGCATGGCCGAGATGGCGATCCAATGTTGCGCTCGTCATCCCATGAGAACGGATTTTTTTTATGTAGTTTGCATACTCATCATTATTAGTACAGATGATACCGCCTTCACCTGTAGAAATATTTTTATTGGAAAAAAATGAAAAACAGGAGATATCCCCAATTGCTCCCAGCAATCTATCTTTATAAGATGAACCCGGTGCATGTGCCGCATCTTCGATTACAGGGATTTTGTAGCGCTTTGCAATTTCGATAATTTCATCCATCTTACAGGCGAAACCGCCATAATGCATGACTATTATTGCTCGAGTATTTTTGTTTATTTTTTTTTCGATTTCGTCAGGAGAAATTGTCCAATCGTTCGAGAGAAACGATATCGGCAAAAACAGGAGTTCCGCCGGCATAAATAACTGAATTAGATGTGGCAACAAAAGTAAGTGCAGGACAGATTACTTCTGTCCCCTGTTTTACACCGACGGCCAGATTAGCCAAATGCAAAGCAGTAGTGCAACTACTTACGGCTATGGCATGTTTGACTTTAAAATATTCGGCAAATTCGTATTCCAGTGCTTCCGTTTCCGGACCCATGGTCAGCCATTTACTTCGCAAGACACGTGATACAGCTTTTTCTTCTTCCCTTCCATAATTAAGATCAAAAAGAGGAATAACAGGATTTTGCTTGCTCATAGCATATCTTTCATCTTGTCGTAATCTTCAATCGCCTGTTCATAATCTTCAGGACGTCCAATATCCATCCAGTAACCATCATAGGGATGACAATATGCATACATTTTCTCCGCTAGTATTTTTTGAACTAAATCGGGAAAATCGAAGCGGCCCTTCTTAGGTATAAGACGTAATACACTTCGGGAAAGAACATAAACTCCCATGCTGACGCTGAAAGGAATTGATGGTTTTTCTATAAACGTTGTTAACCGTCCTTCTTTATCGTATTGTAATGTTCCATAGTTTATTGTCTGCACTCGTTGATGCGTGGCAATAGTTAAATCTGCCTTCTTTTCTTTATGGATGTTAAAAAGTTCTTGAAATGATAAGTCTGTTAGAATATCGCCATTCATCATTAAAAAATTATCTTCAATATTTTGAATGTGACAGATTGGCCCCGCTGTGCCTAGCGGGTCATTTTCAATATAGTAATCAATAGAGATGCCCCATTTTTCGCCATTACCGAAAAAAGCCATAAAGAGATCATGTTGATGGCCTATGGCCATAGTTATTTTGTTAAAACCGTTTTTTTTGAGCTGGCGCACGACAACTTCGAGAATCGGACAATCGCCTATCGGCATCAATGGTTTAGGCAAAACGGTTGTATACGGTTTTAAACGTGTGCCCTTTCCACCAGCGAGTATAATAGCCTGCATAATGCACCTATTTTATGTAAAGTCCTTGCTTATAAAGGTGAATATTTTGCTTAATCCAAGTTACAGTCTGCTCAAGTCCCTGCGTTAAAGAATTCTTGGGCCGCCAGTTGGTATTTTTTTTAATTTTAGTATTATCACAATAGAGCCGTTCCACTTCGCTTTTTTCCGGGCGCTATGCGTTCCGCAGAAAGATTGAATTCAATTTGGACATTGCAAATACGAGCTATTTCCAAGGCCAGTTCTTTAACTGATATTTCAAAACCACTGCCGATATTGGTAACTTCACCGGTAAGTTTATTTTTTTTCGCAATTGCTATAAAGCCTTCTACGGTATCTTGAATAAAAGTTAAATCGCGTGTTGGAGAAATATTACCTAAATTTAATATTCTGTCACCCGCCAATATTTGGCATATAATCGTAGGAATGATTGCTCTGGCCGATTGACGAGGGCCATAAGTGTTGAATGGCCTTACAATTTTTACCGGTAGCTCAAAAGAAAGCCAGTAACTTAGGGCTAACTGATCGGCGGCAATTTTTGAAGCAGAATAGGGCGACTGACCGACAAGCGGGTGATCTTCAGCAATTGCAGCTGCTTTTGCTGATCCGTATGTTTCACTAGTTGAAGTTATGATTATATTTTCTAAGTCAAACGAACGTGAATTTTCTAATACATTATAAGTGCCTTCGACATTGGTTTTGATATAAGCAAGAGGAGAATCGTAAGAATAGGGTATGCCGATAAGAGCTGCTAAATGGTAAACTTCTTTGCAACCTTTAAGGGCATTTCTTACGGAGTCAAAATCACGAATATCCCCGGCATAAACTTCAATATCCTTAAGATGAGGTGATTTTTCCAGCCATCCCCAGTTGCTCGCAGAATTATAGTGAACAAAAGCGCGAACTTCGTGTCCGAGTTCAATGAGTCTTTCTGTAAGGTGGCTGCCGATAAAACCGCCGGCACCGGTTACTAATATTTTTTTTGAACTCATAAATTATTTTGAATTCCTCTTATTTTTTCAAATATAACCTTAGCTCCGGCTTCGACAGACAAAATTGAAGCCAATTCATTGCGATTCTGTTCGTTACAGAAAGAGGCGAGTATTTTTGAGTCACTCATTTTTACCAAAGCTTCTGCAAGGCTATTATGGTCTCCTGCCTGCGTAACATAACCTAAATTATATTTTTCAGCAAGCAAACCCATATCGCCCACATTACTTACGATCAAAGGTTTTTTAGCAGAAACCGCTTCCATTAATACCAAAGGAATACTTTCACTGAGCGAGGGGATAACAACACAGTGCGCTTTTTGGAGAAGTGCCATCATCTGTGAGTCTTCGAGTTTTCCAGTCAATAAAACATTTTGTTCTAAGGATAAATTCTTAAGCAGCTTTTCTATATTCTTTCTTTCTTCTCCTTCCCCAATCAGGTAACATTGAAAGTCAACACCTTTTTTAAACAAAATATCACAGGCTTTAACAAGGATGTCTTGACCTTTAACTTGATGTAGGCGGCCAATACAGCAAAAAGTAAATCGTTTGAAGTCGTTTTTTATTTTAAGGGATGAGGTTATGTTTCCCATTTTTCTTGCTGTAGCCGCAAAATAACATTCTTTGCCATTGGCGAGAGCGGAAGTTTTCTGACATAGGTCAAAGCCATCAGCAAAAAGCAAAGTGCTCTTTCGGGTGATATGTTTTAGCAGAGGACGAAGGAAGGTATTTTTGGCCGCTATATAAACATCTGAACCTAAAGCACGACAACAATAGGGAATATTTGTAAATAAGGATAACAAATAAGCAATTAAACCGGCAGGAATAAGCCATTCGGCAAAAATTATATCAGGTTTCCATTTAATACATATACGCCTGCCCGCAAAAAAACCATTGATGAAATATTGAAATACAAGAAAAACGCCAGAAAAGCCTTTTTTAAATAATGATATAAGCGGCACGTCTTTGCTATTCCATCCAAAATAAGTAACCTCACACCCCGGCCATAACAGTTCATAATCAGTTTTAAAAGAATCACAATTTTGTGTAAGCACATGTACATCCATTCCCAGTTTGTTCAATGATCGGATTGTATCAGGGATGAAGATGCCGCCGATGCTTCCATGTTTTGGAAAACTGCTTGTGATCAGCAGTAGCTTCATTTTATATTTTGCAACCCTTGTTTAGATTTTTTATATTTTCTACCACATTGAGGACATTTCATCTTTTCATTGAGTTTATAGCCGCACTGGCAGATCCAGCTTTTTAATTTTGCGGGATTGCCCACCATTAAAGCGAAGTTGGGCACATCCTTAGTTATGACCGATCCCGCGGCGATAAAAGCATAGTTTCCGATAGAATGACCACAGACAATCGTGCAATTAGCGCCGAGTGTTGCTCCTTTTTTTACTAATGTAGGCTTTATTTCGGACATTCGTTTAATTTCCGCACGTGGATTTATTACATTGGTGAAAACAGCGGATGGACCGCAAAAAACATGATCTTCCAGCGTCACACCTTTATAAACAGATACGTTATTTTGTATTTTACAGCCGTTGCCGATGGTGACTTCAGGACCGATAACGACATTTTGACCGATGGAACAGTTTTTACCGATTTTAGAACCGGAAATTATATGGGAAAAATGCCATATTTTTGTTCCTGCTCCGATTTCAACGTCTTCATCAATTTGTGCAGTGGGATGAAAATAGTGGTTATTCTTATCATGCGAGCGTAAACCTGCATCATTTTTTAAATTGATTCTTAATCCATTTTCATTCAATGAACGCTCAGCGGCGTTCAGTACTTTGAGAACGCGTAATCCTTCCTCACCATTTGTTAAGGCCTGTTTTCTTTTTTCTATGCAATCAAGAAAATGCTCGCATTCCATTTTTAACGGTTCGGCATGAGAAATGGAAACACTCTCCGGAATTCCGCGAGTCGGCACGGGAACATTTTTTTCCCATTTTACTTGATGAGGGTAAATAAGCAATTTTTCTTCCCAGGGCAGGGTATCGTCAAAGACAGCCATTTTTTGATCACCGACAACAACCAGTTTTTGGTCTTTAAACGGATGCAGCCAGGAAACAAAAATATGAGCTTTAATGCCGGAGGGGAATTCCAGATGAGTGGTGGTAACATCGGCAATTTTTTTATGCAGATAATTACCGCCGGTGGCCTGTACACTTTCCGGTTCTTCACCGGCGAGAGATAGAATCATCGAAATATCGTGCGGAGCAAAAGACCATAAAATATTTTCTTCCCTCCTGATTTTACCCAAGTTTAATCGATGCGAATAAATGTAATTGATCCGGCCTAATTCGCCATCTGAGACCAGTTGTTTTAATTTGATGAAAGCGCTGTGGTATTGCAGGAGATGGCCGACCATTAAAACTAAATTATTCTTTTGAGCAAGGGCAATCAGTTCAATGGCGTCTTTTTCCGAAAGGGTAAGAGGCTTTTCGACAAATACATGTTTCCCGGATAATAGAGCTTCACGAGCCAATAGGAAATGAGTTTCCGCCGGAGTGGCAATGGCGATACCATTAATATCGTTACGTGATAGTACCTCTTTTAATGAAGAATAAAAATCACAGGAAGTATAGAGTTCCCGCATTTGTTTTAACGAATCTGAATTTTTATCACTGACGGCTTTTAATACGCCTAATTCATGAAAATTCCGGACCAAATTTTTTCCCCAATTTCCGGCTCCGATAACAGCGATAGCTGGTTTTATAATTTTTGTCATTTTATGCTCTCACAAAAAAAATTAGTTAAGATTTGTATAGCCTTTCGTTATCTTGAATATCCATCCACATGGCAAATAAAAGGGATTGGAAACTACTGGTAAAAAGAAAGAAGAAAGCCAGCATTGTTGCCGCCGAAACAGATTTTCCGGCAAAAACGAAAGAGATTATTTTAACTGCGTAAGGTATAGAACAAAGCCCTAAAATAAACGAAAAGTGATAAAGCAAAAAAAGCGGGTGAAAATCGCGAAATAGGTATTTAACCCATAATCTTTTAAAAAATGATTTAAACAGCAACCAGGATATTCGAGGAATGACTATGGTTACTTTCATTTTAGAGCTCTCGCCGATGTTATACACGGGTTTAATTTTAACTTCCTTTAAACTGCAAAAAGCAATATTGAGTTTGACCAGCATATCATTGGGCATGCCGTAACTTTTGTAGATGTCATGAAGTTTGATCGCGCTCAAAGCGGATAGGGATATGGCGGTATATCCGGTTTGAGTATCGGAGACATGCCAATAACCGGAAGCGATTTTCGTTAATATCGAAAGAACGGCATTGCCAAAATGGCGTGTTCTAGGAATGATTAGCCGGGCTCCGCCGTGAATGAGACGATTGCCTTTGACATAATCGATTTCTTCGTTAATGACAGGAAGGCATATTGATTCCAATTCGGCCGGATCCATTTGGCCGTCACCGGCCATAACGGCTGTACAATCAATACGATTGTCCAGGCACCATTTATAACCTCGGGCTATAGCGGCACCCACGCCGCCGTTTTTTAAATTATTGATTAGAATTACACGGTCAGTTTCGGGATTAGCGTTGGCTATTTCAGAGGGAATAAAATATTCTGTCTCTGCCCGCTGCTTTTCTTGGAGTAAATGTTCAACACGATTATATTTATTATCATGTGGAGCTATTAAATTATTTTTCGTAATTTGCCGGACTGATTGAAGTTTGCTTATATAATCCAGGACGATGGCGGCGGTGTTATCTTTTGAGCAATCGTTGATAACGATGATGCGGTCGACAAAGTCGGGCATTGTCTCCAATACCTGGCCGATTTGTTTCTCTTCGTTAAATGCAGGAACAACAACGGCAACAGTCTTATCGTATAACATAAAAACCCCCGTATTTTTGCAAATTAAACTTACTATTTTTAATAGAATTTGTCCAAAAATATTTCATCATAATATTTGAATTTACTTGATATTCGATTAGGGGCAGAATATCATAATGTAGAGTATTGCATATGCGGCATGTTGAGAAATTCAAATATCATTACCGGATAGAAAACGGCAATGGATCAAAAACTCGAGGCGGAAATTGTTGCTAAGGTTTTAAAAGGAGACAGGCAGGAATATGCCTTGCTGGTGGAAGAATATAAATCGCCTATTTATAATTTAGCTTACCGCCTGACCGGCAACCTTGAAGATGCCGAGGATTTAACGCAGGAGACATTTATCCGGGCTTATCAATATTTGTGGCGTTATGACACACGCAAGAAATTATTTAGCTGGCTTTACACCATTGCCTTAAATTTAATCAAAAACCACCTGCGGAAAAAAAATAGAAAATACAATAATTCTGAAGAATTAAGCGCACATTCATTGGCCGATAATAGTCCTTCAGCGGAAGCCAAATTCATAGAAACTCAAGAAATAACGGCCTGTCTTTTGCGGCTGGAGTATGAACTCAGGGCATTATTAATTATGAAATATCAGCAGGGATTAACGTTTGAAGAGATTGCCGCAGATTACCGGTAAATCTGTCAGCGCCATTAAAATGAGCATTTACCGGGGATTGGAAAAATTGAAAGAATTGCTGAAAGAATAAAATTTGTGACCATTTGGTCTTTGGAGTTGTATATTAAGTATAAAGAATAAAAAATAGATTCAAAAAAGGTATTTATGGAAGAATTTGATCAAATAATAAAGAAAATCAAAGAGATAAACTCGGTAAAACCGAGTCCCGATTTAACGCCAAATATAATGCATAAAATTAGTCGAATCAATGAAAGGCGCTATGCCTGGATATGGAAAGAAACATTTCTTCTGATTAAAGGCATATTTGCCACATCGCCAACAAAAGAGGAATGCGTGATTTCCTTCATATCGATGGGAGTTTTTTATCTGATTTTTGGTTTGATTCTTTTGTTTTTCATAAAAAGTGTGCCAGCAAATTCAGAGATGAATATCTGGTTAAAATTACAATCACCAGTTATCATTCTAGTTGCTTTATGGCTAACTGTTCTGGGTA
>CAVPJZ010000002.1:0-871142 GCA_963705555.1 uncultured delta proteobacterium
TACTTATTGTGAGGGAATGATACACTGAACGGTTCTGCATACAAAGATATGATAATAGGCGATTTGGGCAATGATTCGCTAAAAGGTTTGGCCGGAGACGACGTACTGTATGGTGATGGAGGAGACGATACATTAAACGGCGGCGACGGCAACGATATTCTGGCAGGTGGTGCAGGTAATGACTCTCTGGTGGTGATTGGGGAGTGACACGTATCAGTTTGCTCCGGGTAGCGGTGTGGATGTGGTCAATGAGTACACATATACTGATACCGGTGTGGACACAGTGGAATTCACAGGAGGCATCAACAAGGCCGATTTGGACTTTTTGGTAGAAGGCAACAACCTTCGTATCCAGGTGCGGGGTACGAGTCATGCCGTGGTTATTCAGAATTGGTTTTCGGGGTCGTCGTATCGGGTGGAACAGTTCAAGTTTAGCGATGGGACAATAATGACGGCGGCTGCGTTGGAAGCGGAGGGTTACAAGGTATTAGGGACATCAGGGAATGATACACTGAACGGTTCTGCATACAAAGATATGATAATAGGCGATTTGGGCAATGATTCGCTAAAAGGTTTGGCCGGAGACGACGTACTGTATGGTGATGGAGGAGACGATACATTAAACGGCGGCGACGGCAACGATATTCTGGCAGGTGGTGCAGGTAATGACTCTCTTGTGGGTGATTTGGGGAGTGACACGTATCAGTTTGCTCCGGGTAGCGGTGTGGATGTGGTCAATGAGTACACATATACTGATACCGGTGTGGACACAGTGGAATTCACAGGAGGCATCAACAAGGCCGATTTGGACTTTTTGGTAGAAGGCAACAACCTTCGTATCCAGGTGCGGGGTACGAGTGATGCCGTGGTTATTCAGAATTGGTTTTCGGGGTCGTCGTATCGGGTGGAACAGTTCAAGTTTAGCGATGGGACAATAATGACGGCGGCTGCGTTGGAAGCGGAGGGTTACAAGGTATGGGGACATGAGGGAATGATAACATTAGTGGCAGTTTATACAATGAAAACTTTTATGGTGGTGCCGGCAATGATACGATTTCCGGTGGTGCCGGATACGATAAGCTATATGGTGAAGATGGCAATGATTATCTTTCCGGTGGTGCGGATAATGATACCGTGGACGGTGGAGTGGGGAACGATACGATGATTGGCGGCACTGGTAACGACACATATTATGTGGACAACACGGGTGATGTGGTTACAGAAAATGCCAGTGAAGGGACGGATACGGTTAATAGCTCCATTACTTACACTTTAGGCAATAATGTGGAGAACCTGACATTAACAGGAACCTCCGCCATCAGTGGAACCGGTAATACCCTTGATAATTATCTCATAGGCAACAGTGCTGTTAATACACTTACCGGTGTGCCGGGAACGATACGTTAAGCGGTGGCATGGGTGCCGATACCATGCTTGGCGGTTTGGGGGATGACACGTTCATCGTCGATAACACGGTAGATGTCGTCACCGAGAACGCCAGTGAAAGGGACGCATATGTTTATCGTTACGTATACATTGGGTACAAATGTCGAAAACCTCACCTTGACCGGAACATCCGCCATCAGTGGAACCGGTAATACCCTTGATAATTATCTCATAGGCAACAGCGCTGTGAACACCCTGAACGGTGGAACCGGTGCGGATACGATGATCGGCGGTGCTGGAAATGATACATATGTAGTGGATAACACCGGCGATGTGGTTACGGAAAACGCCAGTGAAGGGACAGATATCATCCAGAGTTCCGTGACCTATACTCTATCCACCAATGTCGAAAATCTGACGTTAACCGGAACTTCCGCCATCAACGGCACCGGCAATGCATTGAACAATATCCTGACGGGTAATGCCGGAGCTAATGTAATCGATGGCGGCACGGGTGTTGATACAATGATTGGTGGCGCGGGCAATGATACCTATGTCGTGGATAACGCAGCAGACGTCGTTACCGAAAATGCCGGTGAAGGAACGGATATCGTCAACAGCTCCGTTACGTACACATTGGGTGCAAATGTCGAAAACTTCACTCTGACCGGAACATCGGCGATCAACGGTACCGGCAATACACTGAACAACATTATTATCGGTAACAGTGCCGGCAATATGTTGAGCGGTGGCGCAGGAACCGACACCATGCTTGGCGGGGCGGGGAACGACACATATATGTGGATAACGCAGCCGACGTCGTTACCGAATATGCCAGTGAAGGAACGGATATCGTCAACAGTTCCGTTACCTATACTCTGTCCGCCAATGTCGAAAACTTAACTCTGACCGGCAGCACGGTTATCGACGCAACCGTAATGATCCGGACAACGTCTTGACCGGAAACACTGCGGCAAATACTCTTACCGGTGGCGAGGGCAACGATACTTTAAGCGGCGGCACGGGTGCTGATACCATGCTCGGCGGCGCAGGTAACGATACATACATTGTGGATAACGCGGCGATGTCGTTACGGAGAATGCCAGTGAAGGAACGGATATTATCCAGAGTTCGGTTACCTATACTCTGGGCGCCAATGTAGAAAACTTAACTCTGACAGGAAGCACTGCCATCAACGGAACCGGTAATGAGCTGGATAACGTATTGACCGGAAACACTGCGGCAAATACGCTTACCGGTGGTGCGGGAACGATACTTTAAGCGGTGGTACCGGTGCCGACACCATGATTGGCGGCGCAGGCAACGACACATACGTTGTGGATAATGCCGCTGACATCATTACCGAAAATGCCAATGAAGGAACGGATACAGTCCATAGTTCTGTTACGTATACTCTGGGTGCCAATGTGGAGAATCTGACTTTGACCGGAACCTCTGCCATCAATGGAACCGGTAATACCCTGGCCAATGTTCTTACCGGTAATAGCGCTGTCAATACACTTACAGGAAATGACGGCAATGACACTTTGGATGGTGGTCTGGGCAACGACATATTAACCGGAGGCAACGGCAGTGACACATATCTTTTCCGCAGAACAGACGGTCAGGATACACTCAATGAAACTGCCGGTGTAAGCGGTGATATTGATACATTAAAGCTTACGGACGGAATAACAACAACCGAGCCGGTTATTAGTCAAGCAAAACAATGATCTTTATGTTTTTATCAATGCCAATAACTACATGAAGATAGCGAGTGAATTCCAGCAGACAAATTATGGAATTGAAAGACTGGAAGTATACGGATGGTCATTACATCACCAGAGCGGATATCCAGACAATAGTTGATACCATGAGCGCCATCAACAATGATGCCGGTATGGATGTCATGCAGAAATACACGGCGATGATGAATGACCAGCAATACCAGAATATCCTGGCGCAGAGCTGGCATCAATAGTGGTTTTGCAGTTTAGAAATACAGATTTTATCCCTCCGGTTGTTTTATGATCTTAAAATAACCGGAGGGAGTTGTTTGAAGGATATGATGAAATTTATTTAATGTGTACCGTTGAATGCTCGCAGTGAAAAGCTTGTCAGGCATGGGAAAAGGGAGAAAAAGATTTCTCCCTAATGGTCGAAATGACAACATCGGGTAATATATTATTATTCAAATATCCAGTGATGGAAGTAACAACAAATTGGTAAAATATAAAATTATCTTAGCTGTACTTTTTATCATTCTCATTGTTTTCATAAATCACACAGTACATGCTGATGTTCTTATATATGGCGACGCTGTCATAGATAGCATGCGGCATTCTGCCGATCTCCGGATGAAAATAGAGGATATTCGCATATCTGATGCTCAATACCGCGAGAATTTTGCCGGCTTGTATCCGACGCTAAACGTTGCAGGTCGGGCAGAAAGATATGAAAATATAGATACGCGCAATCAAACAACTATCGATACGATCGGCAATGAGGTTGTCGGCGGTAGTCAAAGTGCCTGGAGATCATCCGTGTATCTTATGGGACAATATTATCTTTCGCACTGGTATAAAAAAAGATACGAAGCTTCCTACTATGAGAAATTAAGAGATTCTTCTATCCATCAATGTGAAACGGAAGCAAAGAAAACACTCCGCGATGTTACGGAAATCTTCGGTACTCTGTTAGAAGGAAAGATCAAACTAAAATATTCAACCGGGATTCTTAACCGACTATATGAGATATTGAAAGTAAAAAAGGAAGCCTTTGCCGTAGGACAGTATTCTTACGAGGATGTGCTGAAAGCGGAATCTGACGCCGTCAACATGGAGAAAGAAATTACAAAAATCAAAAAGGAAATCAGCGAAACTTCCTTGAGACTGAGCGGCTATACGGGAAGCCGTTATAGTGAAAACACAGAAGTTGAACAACTGATTGTTGCCGGTCATTTGCCCTTAATTGAAGAAAAGATCGTGATTGCCGAAACACCCGAATATAAAGCACGACGGAAAGAAATGGAAGCTATTCGCTATAAAGAAAAAGCGGCGGGAAATAATTTTTTGCCCGATATTTCGATATATGGACGCTACGATTTTTTTAACAGCTCTCCCGAGAGCCTGGATGCATCTTTAAGGGATACAAGACCGGCATCATACAGTGTAGGGCTTTTAGTTAACCTTCCTCTTTTTGATGGGGGCGTAAAGAAATGGGAACGGCAAAGAAATCTTTACGAAATCCGAAAACAGGAAGAAAATATCCGTGCTACTTTTGAAGAAAAAAATAAGGCTATCAAGACACTCCAAGCCGGACATGAAGCGCTTTCCAAACAATACAAACATTATAAAAAACTAAATGAACAGTATGAAAAGATGCTGGAAATCAGCAATAAAGCATATATTCTTGGCGAACGAAGCAAAATTGATATCATTGAACTGGAAAAAGATGCCCTGGCCATGGAACGGGATTTAAAAATCACGGAACAATCAATGGCGGCTTATGAAAAGCAATTTGCGCTGGAATTGGATTATAATAAATTTTTGAGAGATTATAATGGAGACTGGGCTTGTAGGTATTGAAGTTGTATCGAAGATACATTCCGTAAACATTGATATCCAAGCTGTTAAAAGGCGCTACTTTGTTGAAGGTGAACTGAGGAAAGAGGAAGTCCTGCGGATTTTAAGGGATCATGGCATCCGTTCACGGCTGAAAAAACTCAAAACCATTGATGAACTACTGAAATATCCGACACCTTCGATTATTATCTCTCCCACCAATGAATTTCACATACTCCTCGGTAGAAAAGAAGAGAAAATTTTCATTTTTGATTGCAGCGAAAAAAAACCCAAGGAAATGACCACGGAAGAATTTATGCGATTTTGGAGCGGAGAAGCTATCGCTGTTTATCCCCGTTTTACAAAAACCGAGTTCTTCCTGAATATGAAATGGCTTTTTAAAGAATTCTACAAGCACCGGCCTGTTTTTTCCGCAGTTATTATCTGCGTCTTTTTTTATCCAGTTATTCGGCCTGGTCACACCGCTTTTTATTCAGGTAATTATCGATAAAGTTCTGGCGCATCATGCTTTGACAACTCTGCAGGTCGTCGCCGGGGCATTTATGATCGTTCTGATTTTTGACACAATCATGAATCTCATGCGCAATTATCTGCTTTATCATACCGCCAATAAGGTGGATGCCAGCCTGGGGGCAAAGGTTTACCGGCATCTTCTTTCCCTGCCCTTTCGCTATTTTGAAGTCAGAAAAGTGGGCAATATTATTGCCCGTGTCCGAGAACTGGAAAACTTAAGACAGTTCATGACCAACATCTCCTTGACCGTATTGCTCGACACGGTATTTTCGGTGGTATTTATCGCGATTATGGTTCGTTTACAGCGGGTATTTGACTTTAATAGTATTGGCTCTTGTTTTCGCTATTGCCCTCATTTCCTTTGTGGCCACGCCAATGATCAAGGTTCGACTAAATGAGAAATTTCAGAAAGGCGCAGCTAACCAGTCTTTTCTGGTGGAATCGATCACCGGAATTCAAACCGTAAAATCGCTGGCGATTGAAGGAAAGATGATCAAGGATTGGGAGAAAAGTCTCGGCGATTATATCCTTTCCGCCTTTAAACTGTCGAATCTGGGAAATGTTGCGGTAACTTCTTCTCAAGCGCTGCAGAAGGTTATGTCACTGGCTGTAATCTATTTCGGCGTCAGTCTTGTTTTCGATAAAAGTATGAGCGTGGGTCAACTTATCGCTTTTCAGATGTTCGCATCCCAATTGAGCGGCCCGATTTTAAGACTAGTCCACATGTGGCAGGATTTTCAGCAGGCAAAGCTTTCCTTGGATAGGATCGGCGATATCATTAATACGCCTACCGGAAGTCGTCGGCGGAGCTATCACAATAAAAGAAATCAAAGGTGAAATAATGGCCAATGATGTTTCCTTCCGTTACGCGCCGGAAAGTCCTCTGGTTCTTGAAGGCGTAAGTTTTAATATTACCGCGGGAATGATGGTGGGTATTGTCGGCCGAAGCGGTTCGGGAAAAAGCACTATTGCCAAACTCATCCAGCGGCTTTATTTGCCAATAGAGGGCACTATCGTAATTGATGGCGTTGATATCAGACACATGGATCCTCTTTTTCTTCGGTATCGAACTGGAATCGTTTTGCAGGAATGTTTTCTCTTCAGTGGAACTATCAGGGATAATATAGCCATGGCCGCACCGGATGCGAGTATGGAGCGGATAATTCAGGTTTCCCGCATTGCCGGAGCCCATGAATTTATTTCCGAAATGCCTTTGGGCTATGATACTTACGTGGAAGAAAGGGGCTCGTCCTTATCCGGCGGACAGAAACAGCGAATCGCCATTGCCCGCGCTTTGATTATGAATCCCAATATTCTTATTTTTGACGAGGCGACAAGCTCTCTGGATTATGAATCGGAAAAAGTCATCCAGAAAAATTTGAATTTAATCAGAGAAGGTCGAACGGTTATTTTTATTGCACATCGGCTGTCGATAATGCGCGATTGCGATTTGGTCATTGTTATTGATAAAGGCAAAATTATAGAAACAGGCACTCACGAATTTCTGATGCAGAAAGACGGCCTTTATGCTTATCTTTACAAACAACAGGAGGAAAATCGTTTAAGATGAGCAATTCTGATTACCACGATTTTAAACCGATTCTCGCGGAAATAGAAGAGCGCCCAACCAATCCGCTGGGCACTCTTTTTCTTTGGACAATTATATCTCTGATGGTCGTGACAATGCTCGGATTATTCCTGGTTAAAATCGATGTTGTTGTATCGGCGCGCGGGAAAATTATCCCTATAGGTGATGTAAAGGTAATACAACCATTGGAAACAGGTGTTATCATCAAGATAAATGTTAAGGAAGGGGACTATGTAAAAAAAGGAGCAATACTCCTGGAGATTGATCCTTCCGTGGATACAGCTGATCTGGAGGGCAAAGAAAGAAATCTTAAATATTCAAGGTTATCCATGGAAAGAATAAATGCCGTGCTTGACGAAAAAGAATTTTCACCCAAGAAACGAGGCCACGCGGCGGAAATTATTCAGGCACAAACAGCGCATTATCAGGCGCAAAGAGATGCGTTAAAATCTTTAAAAGAAGAAATTGCCACCCTGAATAAGGTATTGGCTATTACGACAGAAGACGAAAGAAGGCAGAAGGCTTTGGTGGAAATTGGTGCTGTGGCCGATAACAAATACCGGGATAAAATGAAAGAAAGAATGAATCTGGAACGAGAGCGTGATTCAAAAGCAGGCCAGGTAGAGCAACTTCGGGAGAAACTCCTTGCCGATTTTTCCACAAATGTGCAGGGACGGAATACTCTGCAGGCGGAAGTGAGCAGTTTGAAATTTAAACAGGACAAAAGATTTATAATCGCGCCCGTAACTGGCTATATTCATTTGTTGCCGGTAAAGACAATCGGCGGAGTTGTAACGACAGCGCAGCCTGTTGTGGGTATCGTTCCTGAAGGTACGCCCCTGGAAGTCAATGCAATAGTGATGAACAAAGATATTGGATATGTCAAAGAAGGGCAGAGCTGCGTTATTAAAGTGGATACTTTTGATTTCCAGAAATATGGCACTATCGAGGGCAAAGTGGAGGTTGTCAATCCCTACAGTACGGAAGATAAAGACAATAAAGATAAGGAGAAGAACAAAGATATGGAAAATGAATCCGGCGGCTATCCCGTGCGCGTAAAAATGCTGGCAGAAACACTAAAAACAAAGAACGGCGATGTATATAATGTTAAACCGGGGATGTCCGTTACCGCCGAAGTAAATGTAGGCAAACGCAGAGTCATTGAGTTTTTCCTTTTCCCCATCATCCGTTATCTTGATGAAGGATTGAAAGTTAGATAGTTACATGAACATTATAAAGACAGGAGGGTTGTGCTATGGCAAAGAATGATAAGATTAAAAATGATAAACAGAATCAAGAGGCTCCGCAGCAAATTCAGGACGATGGGCGGATGCAACAAAGACGGCTTCGTTTCGTAGAGGAAGGGGTAAAAACACAATATTCCGGAATTTTCAATATCGGTTTTGGCGCGGAAGAAGTTGTATTTATATTCGGCAATCCGTCAGTTGATCCAGGTGTAGTGCGGATAGAATCCAAGATAGCGGTTTCATTAAAAACAGCAAAGCGAATAGCCTTATCATTGGGCAATTTAATTCGCAGATATGAGACAACCAACGGAATCATAGATATATCACCACCTAAGGGCGCGTCTGAGCAAACAGCTGCCGGAGAGAAAACAAAGTTACAGTAACTTATTATAATTTTAATTTATGTCGTTGTGGGAAGGGTGTTAAATCGACTATCATTTAGCGGTTACTCTACTTACCCCACTCCATTATCCTAATTTCAGTTAATAACTATAAGCATCTGGAATGATTATGCTATTTCAATTACGAATCGGTGTAAAAATTATTTTGGCAGGCATAAATTACCCCATGTGATCTTATGAAGATTCTTTTTCTGCATCTTAATTTTCCGGCACAGTTTCGACATCTGGCAGTTGCTTTGGCTCAGGATAATAATAATCGGGTTGTTTTTGGTACAGCCCGTAAAGAAGGTGAGCTGCGCGATGTTCACAAAATCATTTTTACCCCTTCTCGCAAGCCGCATAAGGAGACGCATCATTATATTAAGACATTGGAAGATGCCGTTCTGCAAGGCCAAGCTGTATATCGTATGCTGGATAAATTAAAAACAAAAGGTTTTGTTCCCGACGTTGTTTATGGTCATTCCGGCTGGGGACCAACTCTATTTATCAAGGATATTTTTCCTGAATCAAAGTTGTTATGCTACTTTGAATGGTTTTATCATGCTTACGGATCGGATGTTGATTTTGATCCGAGTGAACCATTGACACCGGACGACAAACTCCGTATCCGCATCAAAAACACGCCCATCCTTAATGATTTATATAGTTGCGATGCCGGTTTATGCCCGACATCGTGGCAAATGAGCCAATTTCCACCTGAATATAGAGGTAAGATTACTGTACTTCATGATGGCATCGACACAAATTACTTCTCTCCTCACCAAGACTATAAATTAGTCCTGCCGGAGATAAATATGGATTTATCCGGAGCAAAAGAAATTGTGACTTATGTAAGTAGAGGAATGGAACCTTACCGTGGATTCCCACAGTTCATGCAAGCTGTATCGCTATTGCATGAAAGAAGAAAAAAATGTCATGTAGTCGTTGTTGGAGAGGACAGAGTAGCTTATGGCCGGCATCTTCCCGATGGAAAAACATATAAACAGTTGATGCTCTCGAAGTTTAAATTTGATTTATCACGGCTGCATTTTACGGGAAGGCTTCCCTATTCTCAGTATCTGCAAGTCTTACGAGCATCTTCAGCGCATGTTTATTTGACACGACCATTTGTTTTATCATGGTCGATGCTGGAAGCAATGTCGGCCGGATGCCTGATTGTAGCCTCCAATACACCTCCGGTTACCGAGATCATTCGTGATGGCGTAAACGGCATTTTGGTTGATTTTTTTTCACCAGAAAAACTTGCAAATAGAGTTATAGAAGCTTTAGAAAATCCAGATAAAATGTTGCCAATAAGAAAAACCGCGCGGGATACGATTCTTAAAGATTATGACCTAAAATTGCTCTTACCCCGGCATTTAAAATGGATAAAAGACTGTTCTAATCAATAAAATCTTCCGGCATGAAAACATATTATTATCGAGATTACTGGAAAATGGCATATAGAGAAATGATAGTTTAAAAAGCTTGTGAAATATTTTTTTGGTGCCGGAGGTCGGAATCGAACCGACATGTCCTTGCGAACGGGGGATTTTGAGTCCCCTGCGTCTACCAGTTTCACCACTCCGGCACGGGCGCGATTATATAGATGGGGCAGCAGAAATGTCAAGCTAAAATGTGTTGACAAGCAATAAATGCCTGTGTTAAGGGGGCTGCACAATTCAGCGAAGTCATTATTGGGGTTGTAGCTCAGCTGGGAGAGCGCTTGAATGGCATTCAAGAGGCCGCGAGTTCGATCCTCGCTCAGCTCCACCAATAGTTAAAGGGAAGGGTTTTTATCTGCTCTTCCCTTCAATGACACTCGCTGAAAACGAGCTACGCGAAGTTTGAAGCGTAAGTGGAATTGATTCCGCGAGCGAAGCGAGTAGGGATTAATAACACATCTCTTTTTCAGGAACGAAGTGACCTGAAACTTGTAAGTCGAATTAATGAGACTCGAATTTCAAAAACGAAGCGTATTGAAACTTGTAAGTCGAATTAATGAAACTCAGATATTGCAAGCGGAGCACAGCAATATCTGCCAGCAGTGAATTAATCCCGCAAAAGGCGGGGTTGATCCCGCCATAGGCGGAGGGTTTCATAGATACCCGTGATTATAAATCTTTTACTTCCTTTTTAATATTGATTCTTTTCTCTTTAATCATGGCCATTTTATTACCTTCCAGCCATGTCTGCATAGCTTCTTCCCTGTTTGATGGAGGCAAATATCTTTTTATAGGAGTCTTTTTTTGATTCAAAATCTTTCATATCCAGTTTGCTCAAATCCTTTAACTTCAATATGACATAAGAATTATTGATGAACAGCGGCCTTTCCGCATACGGTTTCTGGATAGAAAGTTGATAAAGAGCTTCGGTCGCATCCTGATTAAATCCCAACTTGGGAATAGTATTGCCCGGCATGAAAAACCCCGTTTCATTAATTTTCAACCCTTTTTCTCGGGCGATTTTATCTAAAGATTCTCCCGATTTTACCCGGTCTAAAATTGTTTGCGCTTCCTTTCCGGCAAGCATATTCATTTCGCTTTTCAACAAAATAAGTTTTAACTTCGTTTTCTATATCTTTTAGTTTCGGCAAATAAGCAGGCTTTTTATCCATAACTTTCAAAAGATAGTAGCCGTTTTCAGCAACAATAATTTTACTGATTTCGTTTTTTTGCAAATCCAAAAGCAAAGCGGCAAAATCTTTGACGGAGGCAAATTCTTTCGGCGGTTTATTAAGCGGAAAAAATTCCACATTATAAATTTTTAAATTATTTTTATTGCTATAGACATCAAAATTATCTTCTTGATAAATAACGTCATGAGCCTTTTTGGCTTCTTTGTAAGCGTTTTGCATTCCTCTTGTTTTCTTGAATTCTTTGATTATGGTATTCTTCACATCGGCCAGCGATAATTGTTTGCCGTCCTTTTTTCTATACTTATCTTTGTTGCGATTGTAATAGTCGCGAACATCGGAATCACTGATGCTGCCCGGATGAAAACGCATCGCCGAGAAAAAATAGATATTTAATTTTTACCTGTTCGGGACGGCGGAATGAATTGCTGTTGTCACTTAAGATAGTTTTCCAGTTCCGCCGGCGTGGGGGTAATTTTCTTTTTTACATTCTTGCCGGAAATTTGCACAAAATTAACGTTAATTTTTTGATTTTGCAAAACATAAATGTCGTAAATTTCCCTATCGGAAACCTTAATGCCTTCGCGCACAATCGATTCAATTTTATTGGCCATTAGATCAATTTTCTGGAGAGCTTCGAAATCTTCAGCAGACAATCTATTATAGCGCAGCATTTGCCTGATACTTACGTTCATCAAACACACCATCTGTTTGCAATGCCGGCATATTTATGATCATATTTCTTAATTCCTCGTCGGAGACCTGAATCTTTAAGTCCGCGGCTTTAGCGATGATAATATGCCGATTAATCAGGCTATTGTACGCCCTCTGTTTGAGATCCAATTTCTTCAGCATTTCCGGAGAAAGATTTGCGCCGTAACGCATTCTGACCATATCCAATAATTTTTCGTATTCGTTACGAAATTCTGCTTCGCTGATTGTTTTTCCGTCAATTATGGCTATTGCATGCGCCGAATCTGCGCCTCTGTTCGAACCGAAATAAAGGACAAAAACGAAAATGATTACTCCCAGTATTATGTACATGACCCAGCTGCGCGCGTGTTTACGCAAAAATCTCAGCATAAATTCACCTCGATAAGGATAATTAATTTTACCCAATAGTAACTAAAACTCTGGTTTTTCTATTACAGTCACTTGCAAAATGCAAACATAATTTAAAAAGGCGTTGATTAGGGTAAGGAAATACGGTATAGAAAACATATCAGTAAGACAGTAAATTATATTATTTCATGTAAAAAAGACAGGAGGATAAATGCTGTTCGATTATATTTTAGGGAAATTTTCCAACGATCTGGCAATAGATCTAGGTACTGCCAATACATTGGTTTATGTCAAGGGTAAAGGAATTGTTTTAAATGAACCTTCTGTTGTGGCTGTGCATCAGGACGCCAGAGGGATGAAAAAAGTGCTTGCCGTGGGCAATGAAGCTAAAAGTCATGCTGGGGCGAACTCCGGGCAATATTGTGGCTATCAGGCCGATGCGCGACGGTGTCATTGCCGATTTCGATATAACTGAAGCGATGCTGAAGCATTTTATTTTATGTGTTCATAACCGCAAAGTCGTTGGTGCGTCCGCGTATTATTGTTGCGGTGCCGTCGGGAATAACTCAGGTGGAAAGGCGTGCAGTACGCGAAACAGTCGAATCGGCCGGCGCCAGAGAAATTTATCTGATTGAAGAGCCGATGGCCGCGGCTATCGGCGCCGGTTTGCCTATTGCCGAGCCGACAAGTTCGATGGTGGTTGATATTGGCGGCGGGACGACGGAAGTCGCCGTTATTTCCCTTGGCGGCATTGTCTATTCAAAATCCGTGAGGGTTGCCGGCGATAAGATTGATGAAGCAATTGTTCAATATATGAAGCGTAAATACAACTTACTTATCGGTGAAAGAACGGCGGAAATTATCAAAATCGATATTGGCTGTGCCTATCCCCTTGAAGAAATTAAAATCGGTCGATGTAAAGGCACGGGATTTGATTTCGGGAATTCCCAAAATCATCGAAACCAATTCGGAAGAAATCAGGGAAGCCATCAACGAACCGCTTACTCTTATCGTCGATGCTATTAAAGACGCTTTGGAAAATTCTCCGCCGGAACTTGCCGGTGATATTGTTGACCGCGGCATCGTTCTTACAGGTGGCGGAGCTCTCCTGCAAAATATTGACATCCTCATCAGAGAAGAAACCGGCTTGCCTATAACGATTACCGATGATCCTCTGTCGGCTGTGGCCAGGGGCGCAGGCATGGCTCTGGATCAACTCGATGTGCTCAAAGAGATTGCTATTCAAGTATAAGAGTATCTGGTGATAAAATGGGCTCTGCATACCTTCGTATACGGTAATCAGCATTCGAAGCGGTTTTATGATTATTTTCCTATTCAGGTAAAAAATGTTTTTTTTAAGAAATTATAAGACTGTTATTTTTGTTACTGTTCTTCTTATCATAGCCCTGGTTATGTCTATCCTATAGTGTTAAGTATGATACAGGCGGGGGGTTTTTCAGAAAAATTGTGTTAGAAGCAGCCGCGCCTGTGCAAAAAGTTTTGAGCATTTCCGTCAAAAGTGTAAGTGATGCCTGGCTGCGTTATATTCTTCTTGTCGGTCTCGAAGAAGAAAATAAAAATTTAAACAAAAAAATTAACGAGCTCAAAGCGGAGCTTGTTTTATATCAAGAAGGTTATCTGGAAGCGCAGAGACTAGGTAAACTTCTTGCCCTTAAAAATGACTATAATTATCGTTTCATTTCCGCCCGGGTTATCGGCAGAGAGCAGGCCGCGCTATCCAAAACGATATTGATTAATAAAGGTACGGACTATGGTCTGAAAATAGGCATGCCGGTTATTGCGACTCCGGGATTAATCGGCCGCTTGATTGATGTTTCCTGGCATGTTTCCAAAGTGTTGCTGCTTATCGATGAAAACAATAATATCGGCGCTATTCTGCAGAGAACACGAACGCAAGGAATTGTTAGCGGTGCAGGCGCCCGTGGATGTATTTTGAAATATATTTATAAAAATCAGGATGTTAAAGAAGGTGATTCTATTGTTTCATCCGGTATGGGAGGTATATATCCCAAAGGTTTGTTAATAGGCAAGGTTAGCCATGTCCAAAAACAAGATGTCGAATTATTTTTGAAAATTAATGTTGCTCCATTTGTTGATTTTGCCAAATTGGAAGAGATTTTGGTTTTAGCTTCCGAGGAACCGGGAAGTAAATAACAATGCTTTATTATTTATCGCTCCCCTTTTTATCAATATTACTGGTAGTAGTGCAAACAACTATCGCCGACATAATATTTTCCGGCCGTTTGGTGATCGAGATATCTCTAATTGCCGTTATTTACGCCGGATTTAGGCTTGATTTAATCAGGGGATCTATTTTCGCATTTATTCTTGGGTTTGTATTTGATTGTGTCGCCGGTTCTGTGATCGGATTATTTACTTTTATTTATGTAGTCATTTTTCTGTGCTCATTTCTTGCTTCTTTCCGGATGGCAACCGAAAAAATGTATTTCATTGCCCTGTTTAGTTTCATTTGCGCTTTTCTGGAGGAAATTTTGGTGATTTTATTTTATAATATATTCTTTAAATTTGATATATTAGCAAATATTCCTTTTATTTTTTTACCGCAGGCTTTGGTGATCGGCCTCTTTGCACCCGTATTTTTTTATCTGATGCATTGGTTAGAGGTATTTCTCTATGGAAAACCGCTTAAATTTGCTGAACGGACCGGAAATGTCCGAATTTCGGCAGAAGTTTAAAATTGTTTTCGCTTTATTATTGATCATCTTCTCCGTTTTATTGATCAGGCTTTGGTATCTACAAGTTATCAAAGGAGGAGAATTGAAGCAAAGATCGGAAATTAATTCCGTTCGTTTTCGTAAAATTACGCCTTTGCGCGGCCTGATTATGGATAGAAAAGGACATTTGCTGGTGGACAATCTTCCTTCCTTTGATGTTGTTTATATGCCCGGCAAGGTAAAAGATTACGAGCAGTTAATCGAAAAACTCAAAATCCTGTACAAAAAGAAATCCCTGCAATTTGCCTTTGACCAGCACTTTCCTAAAATAGTGAAACCGTATTTACCGATAAAATTGGAAAAAAATGTAGGCATGGAAAAAGTAGCTGTGGTGGAGACTAATTCCATGGATCTGCCGGGCGTCTATATCGATGTTTCACCTGTCCGTTTGTATCTCAATGGAGAAACGATGGCGCCGATTATCGGTTACACAGGAGAAATCAGCAAAGAGGAGTTGGAAAATGGTGATGAAGAATTCACTTACGGTGATATTTTAGGAAAGCATGGTGTGGAAAAAACTCTTGATTCTTATATCCGCGGCCGTAACGGCGCGGAACTGGTGGAGGTAAATGTTTACGACAAAGAAATGAAAAATTTAGGCCGAATCGAACCTGTTCCCGGTTATAATGCTGTGTTGACCATCGATGCTGATTTGCAGAAAACGGCTTGGCAAGAATTAAAAGGTAGGTCCGGGGCGGCAATTGCCATGGATCCACGCGACGGTTCGGTATTGGCCATGGTAAGCTCACCTTCCTTTGATCCTCATTTATTCAACAGTGGAATTTCTCACAATCAATGGGATAAACTGCAAAACAGTCCCTTGGCTCCTATGTCCAATAGGGCAATATCCGGTCAATATCCCCCTGGTTCGACTTACAAGCTAATAATTGCCGCTGCCGCTTTGGAAGAAGGCATTATCACTCCCAACACGAAATTCTTTTGTAATGGTTCTTTTAAAATGGGAAATAGAACCTTTCGTTGCTGGCACAAAAACGGCCACGGCTCCGTAAGCCTCCATCGGGCTATTGTCGAATCATGCGATGTTTATTTTTATAATGTCGGCAAATTATTGGGTGTAGATAAAATAGCTAAATATGCGAAGCTCTTTGGTTTAGGAGAAGCAAGCGGTATCGATTTACCCAATGAAAAAAACGGGATTGTGCCGACAGAACAATGGAAATTCGCGAGAATGAAGGAGCCCTGGCAGCCTGGTGAAACTATATCCATAGCCATCGGTCAGGGCTACGATTTGGTTACCCCTCTGCAGTTGGTTAATGCTTACAGCGCTTTTGCCAATGGCGGCACCGTGTGGCGGCCGCACTTAATAAAACGTATCGAATCAATCGACAATAAGACGTATAAGGAATTTTGCGCCGGTAAAAAATGGAGAATCTTACTTTAAGTAAAAATACTTTTGATATTTTGAGTCAGGCCTTATGGGGTGTAGTCAATGAGCAGGGCGGCACCGGAGGAGCCGCCAGGAGATTAAATGCTGACGTTTGCGGCAAAACAGGAACTGCACAGGTTATCAGCTTACCGGAAAATGAAAAAGTGCGCCGCCAGAGAAAAATGAGTGTTTTTCTAAAGGATCACGCTTTGTTTGTTTGTTACGCGCCATTAAAAAATCCGGAAATAGCTGTCGCGGTGATCGTGGAAAATGCCGGTCACGGTGGTTCGGTTGCCGCTCCGATCGCCCGTAAGATTTTAGATGCTTATTTTGAAGAAAAAGCAAAACAGCCGCAAGTTATGGCGCAAAACCTAACGGGAAATAAACTAAATCCGTGATTATTTATATGTAGGGTGTTTATACTATTTAGGAGAGCTGATGATTTTTTTAAAATTTGACCGCCGCATTTTCCAGAATTTCGACTGGACGCTGATGGCGCTCGTACTAACCATTTGCGCCATCGGCATTTTAAATATCTATTCTGCAGGCTTTGCCGCCAGTGAAAGGCAGTTTCCTTTTTATCTCAAGCAAATTCAGTGGATCATGCTTGGATTAATAATAATGATGGTTATTTTTTTCATCGATTATCGCTTAATTATCAAAGGCGCTTATGTAATTTACGGCATTTCCGTCGCGCTTCTCGCCCTGGTATATATTTATGGTTATACAATGCACGGCTCACAAAGATGGCTTGCCTTAGGCGGCTTTGTCTTTCAGCCTTCGGAGTTAATGAAGCTGACGATAATAATTGCCTTGGCGCGCTATTTTGACGATCATAAATCCAATGAGCCTTACAAATTGAAAGAGCTCTTTGTTCCTTTTCTAATTGTTATCGTGCCTTTTTTATTGATATTAAAACAACCGGATTTAGGCACGGCATTAATCATCATGATTATTTTCGCTTCCATTATTTTTTTTATCGGAGTTAATTGGAAATCCTTTCTCATTGCTCTAGCCGGAGGATTAATTTTAATTCCCATAGGCTGGCTTTTTTTGAAAGATTATCAAAAGGAGAGATTCATTACTTTTCTTAATCCTGAAAACGATCCTTTAGGCGCCGGTTATCATATCATTCAATCTATGATTGCTGTAGGTTCGGGAGGATTTTTCGGTAAGGGTTTTTTAAACGGTTCACAAACACAATTGAAATTTTTACCCGAGCAGCAAACTGATTTTGTATTTTCCGTGTTTGCTGAGGAGTGGGGTTTTATTGGCGGGATGGTTTTGATTATCATGTTTGTGTCACTTATTCTTTGGGGGTTAAAAATTGCCTTGCATGCCAGAGATTTATTAGGCACGATTATAGCGTTTGGAATAACAGCTCTTATTTCCTGGGAAGTTTTTATCAATATAGGAATGGTTTTGGGAATATTGCCGGTCGTCGGCATTCCGCTTCCTTTTTTGAGTTACGGCGGTTCGGCAATGGTTTCTTTAATGGCAGCGATAGGACTGTTAATGAATATCAATGTGCGGAAATTTATTTTGCAGCGCTAGCCATTATAAGATTTGAAGACGTATTAAAAAGTTGGCGAATTATCGGAAGCATACACTAACCGGAAGCACATAGTGAATCGTCTTTTCATATTGGTAATTGCCTCTTTAGGGTTCCGAATTCAATGCTAATTAATATAAGAACAGTAAGGAGAATATTATGTGGGAAAAAAAGCAAGAAAGCGAAGAAATCAAAGCAATTTTAGGCAAAGGAGCAGAGTTTATCGGTAAAGCTTATTTTTAACGGATCAGTCCGCATCGATGGCGATTTTCAAGGAGAAATTCATGGACAAGGATCATTGGTTGTTGGAGAAGGCGCAATGGTTAAAGCTAACATTGCGGTTAAAAGTGTTTACATAGGCGGTGAAGTACAGGGCAAAATTGAAGTTAAAGAAAAAATTAACATTCATTCCACAGGCAAATTTTTTGGCGATGTACACACACCGGTACTTATTATGGAAGAAGGAGCTTTTTTTGACGGTAAATCCCATATGACCGAAGCGGCGGAAAAGAAAAATAATGATCATCAGGCTGATTGAACGGCATCAAAATTATTACAAGTCCAATAGCTTAAAAGTATAATAATTTCAATCTGCTTTAGACGCTTTTAGCTTATCATTATCGTGATAATATACGATCAGGAAAAATTAGACTGCCGGTCATAAAAAAGCTTGACAAGCAAACAAGGTTATGATTAGTAACCCACAAGTTTTGGGTATCAATGAGTAAGGTCTCTTCTGCTTTATACATTAAACATATTCAAAACATCCTTAAGAGTAATTAGAAATTTATACATTTGAGGTTATGCATATTAATGAAAGCGGCCGAGTGAGCAAAAGGAATGTTCAACACTCGGCTTTTTTTATGAAAAAAATGCAATGAGGTAAGCAATGGTTACTGTCATTCCTGATTATACGCTGTTGATCCAAATGGTTACGTTCCTAGTGCTAATTTATATCCTTAATCTTCTTCTTTTTAAACCGATTCTCAACATAATTGACCGCCGAAAAAAACAGCTGGAAGAATTAGAAAACGAAATCAAGCTTTTTAACGACTCCGTGGATAAAAGAGCATGCTGAATATGATGAAAAACTCAAACAAGCCAAAACAAATGCTTCCGAATTAAAAAAAGAAATAATCACAGAAGGCGACGATCAGGCTAAAAGTATAGTTGATATTGTCCGCGGTGAAATACCTTTAATGACACAGGAATTTCAGCAAAAAATGGATAAAGAAATCCAGGCCGCACGGAAAATTTTGGATAATCAGTCCCGAAAGCTGTCTTTAGAGATTGCCGAAAAAGTGCTGGGAAGGAGCGTTCAATGAAAAATTTGTTGAAATCGGCACTACCTTCATTAGTCCTTTTGCTATCCTTGATTCTTTTATTCTTTATTTCCAGCATCCGCTGCTTATGCTTCCGGCGGTGAAGGCGGCCATGAAGCAAGTAAATGGTGGGACTTTGGCTGGAAGACATTTGATTTTATCGTGCTGGTTGGTTTCCTTTATTGGCTTTTAGCGGCAAAAATAAAAGAATTTTTTGTTGGACGGCGCAAGGAAATTAAAGAATCGCTGGAAAATGCGGCAAAGCAAAAAACCGAAGCCGAGAAAAAATATCGGGAATATTCGGAAAAAATCGATAAAGCTTCCCTCGAAATTGACGGCATCTTTGAAATGATTAAGGCACAGGGAGTTAGCCGAAAAACAAAAGATTATTGACGATGCCGAAGAAAGTCGCCGAGAAAATGAAAGAAGATGCTCAAACACGTATTGAGCAGGAATTGACAGAAAGCTTCTTCCCAATTGCGCATTGAGGCAGTGCAGCTTTCCGTGCAAATGGCGGAAGCAAATCTTAAAAAGAAACATTACCGAGCACAGGATCATGAATCCATGGTCAAGGAATACATGGATAAGGTGGTGAGTAAAAATTGATCAGCAATATTTCCAAACGTTACGCTCGCGCATTTTTTGAAATCGCGGAAAAAGACAAAAATCTGGAAAAATATTATACCGAACTGAATCAATTTTCTTCAATTATTGCTCAAAATAAGGCTCTGGAAGATTTTTTATTTAACCCGATTTTTGAGCAGGAAAACAAGAAAAAGGTTTTGGAAAAGATAATTAGCAAGCTTCAGTTCTCCGGCATGACGATCAATTTTTTAAAATTGCTCGTAGATAAAAAAAGAATGGATATCTTTACCGGATATCGAAGCTTGTTACCGGCAATTAATGGATGAAGCATTAAAGAAAGTCAGAATCAATTTAAAAACAGCATTTCCCCTTTCCCGCAAAACTGCAGGATTATATCAACTCGAATATGGAAAAAATAACCGGCCGGAAAGTGGAAATAACAATGGAAAAGGACCCCGGTCTTTTAGGGGGCATAGTTATTGGTGTTGGCGATACACTTTACGATGGCAGCATCAAAAACCAATTGAACAATATGAGGAATCTCTTAGGGGAGGCAAGATAAGGCATGGAAACAATTAAGGCGGAAGAAATTAGTCAAATTATTTCTGAGCAAATTAAAAGCTATGAAAAAAAGCTGGATATAAGCGAAACCGGAACTGTCTTATCCGTTGGTGACGGTATTGCCAGAGTTTACGGTGTGCAAAACGCAATGGCGATGGAACTTCTGGAATTTCCCGGCGGTATTTTAGGCATGGTTCTCAATCTGGAAGCGGACAATGTCGGTGTCGCTGTTTTGGGTGAAGTTACGCACATTAAAGAAGGTGATATTGTCAAAAGAACCGGCAAAATTGCCCAAGTGCCGGTGGGTGATGGATTGCTGGGACGAGTAATTGACGCGACCGGCAAACCGCTCGACGGCAAAGGCCCGATTGAAACCAACGAATATCGCCGTATTGAAATGATTGCTCCGGGTGTTATTCAACGCCAACCGGTTAATCGAACCGATGTACACAGGCCTGAAGGCTATCGATGCCATGACCCCAATTGGCCGGGGACAGCGCGAACTGGTTATCGGTGACCGCCAAATCGGTAAAACGGCAATTTGTGTCGATGCAATAATTAGGCAGAAAGATACAGGTGTTAAGTGCATATATGTCGCTATCGGTCAGAAGAAATCCACCGTGGCACAGGTTGTGGAGAAATTGAAACAGCATGATGCCATGTCTTATACTTGCGTTGTTGCCGGTTGCGCGAGCGACCCGGCAACTCTGCAGTACATCGCCGCTTACGCCGGCTGCAGTATTGGTGAATATTTCCGTGATCAAAGGCCAGGATGCTTTGATTATTTATGATGATTTGTCGAAACAGGCTGTGGCTTACCGGCAGATTTCACTGTTACTTACGGCGTCCTCCCGGGCGTGAAGCTTTTCCCGGGGATATTTTTTATAACCATTCCCGACTGCTGGAACGCGCTGCGCGCGTAAGCAAGGAACTGGGCGGCGGCTCTTTGACTGCCCTGCCCGTTATTGAAACTCAAGCCGGCGACGTTTCTGCGTATATTCCGACAAACGTTATTTCAATTACTGACGGCCAGGTTTATCTGGAACCAAGCTTGTTCTTCTCCGGTATTCGTCCGGCAATCAATGTCGGTTTGTCGGTTTCGCGCGTCGGTGGCGCCGCGCAGGTCAAGGCAATGAAACAAGTCGCGGGAACTTTAAAACTTGATCTTGCTCAATACCGTGAATTGGCAGCATTTGCTCAGTTCGGCAGTGATCTGGATAAGGCAACGCAAGCGCAATTGGATCGTGGTGTGCGTTTGGTGGAATTACTGAAACAACCTCAATTTAAGCCTATGTCTCTTTCTCAAGAAGTGGTTATCCTCTTTGCCGGAACTAGAGGATTTATCGATAAATATGAAGTGGAAAAAGTGCGTATCTATGAGCAGCAACTTTTGGGTTTTGTAGAAAGTAAGTATTCGGAAATAATGAAGGAAATCGAAGAAAAGAAAGTTATTTCTCCGGAATTGGAAAAGAAAATGAAGGAAATTTTGACGGATTTTGATTCCGTCTTTGTTTCCGAATAAATTTATTCAATAACCGACGGATTAGTAATAAGTCCTTAATACGCATAAACTGAACTTTATACAACGCCGTCAAATAATTATTTGAGGAGAATTCTTTAGTGGCCTCGCTCAAAGATATTAAAAGAAAAGTAGGCGCCGTTCAGAAAACGAAGCAAATTACGCGGGCAATGAACATGGTCGCCGCGTCGAAGTTTAAGGCGTCACAATTACGGATGGAAAATTTCCGTCCTTACGCCAGCAAATTCATGGATGTGCTCAACAGTCTCTGGCCCTGCGTGTGGAAAGCATGTCCCATCCGCTTTTGGCTGTGCGCGATCCCAGGAGAATCAGAGTAATTTGCATGACTTCCGATCGCGGTCTTTGCGGCGGGTTTAATACAAACTTAATCAAAGCGACAGAAAGATTTTTAAAAGATAAAACCAAAGAAGATAAGGAGATTTCGTTAATCAATGTCGGGCGCAAAGGACAGAGATTTTTTCCGAAAAAAAGCGAACATTATCGGACAATGGGTTGATGTTTTAAGCAAGTTCGATATGACCTTGGCAGTTTCCATTTCCAATGATGTAATTACGTCCTTTTATCAAAGAAGAGTATGACGAGCTTTATTTAGTTTACAATCAATTTGTCAATGTTTCCGTGCAGCGGCCGACAGTAGTCAGGTTATTCCCCTTGCCTTCCATTGGACAGGATGTTGACATTGATCCCGATAAACGCCTGGATTATCTTTACGAACCATCGGAAGAAGCATTACTGCAAAAGCTTTTACCGATGTATGTTCATGTTCTTGTTTATCGTGCTCTTTTGGAAACATCAGCAGGTGAAAATGGCGCGCGAATGGCGGCAATGGACAATGCCACCAACAATTGCGAAGATTTAATCAGATCATTGACTCTAAAGATGAACAAAGCAAGACAAGCGGCGATTACGGCGGAGTTGATGGATATTGTCGGCGGTACGGAAGCTCTGTCAAAAGGATAATATTTTTGCGGCAATTTGCCGCGGATAAAATTTAGTAATACGACTATTTGTAAGGAGATAGTTATGAATATAGGAAAGATTGTTCAAGTTATCGGACCGGTTGTTGACGTGGCCTTTGAAGAGGGAAAACTGCCCAGCATTTTAAATGCAATCACTATTACCAATCCCGCCATCAACGATCAGGAAGATAACTTGATTGTTGAAGTTGCGCTGCATCTGGGAGACAACGTTGTCCGTTGTATCTCTATGGATATTACCGATGGTCTCGTTCGCGGCATGAAAGCAAAAGATACCGGCGCACCGATTATGGTACCGGTCGGAAAAGAATGTCTGGGCAGAATTTTAAACGTTGTCGGTCGTCCAGTGGATGGTCTAGGACCAATTAACAGCGGAACATTCATGATGCCTATTCACGTCAATCACCGACATTCCTGGAACAGGATACATCGGTTCACGTTCTGGAAACAGGCGTTAAAGTTATTGATCTTCTGGTTCCGTTTCCCCGTGGCGGTAAAATGGGCATGTTCGGCGGCGCAGGTGTCGGCAAGACAGTCGTTATGATGGAAATGATTCATAACATTGCCCTGCACCACGGCGGTATTTCGGTTTTTGCCGGGGTGGGTGAACGAACCCGTGAAGGAAACGACCTTTATCTTGAAATGAAGGAATCGGGCGTTATCAAACAAGCAGCCTTGATTTACGGTCAGATGACGGAACCGCCCGGAGCCAGAGCCAGAGTTGCTCTTAACTGGATCTGGCGGCAGCGGAATATTTCCGCGATGTGGAAGGCCAGGACGTGCTTTTATTTATCGATAATATTTTCCGTTTTACGCAGGCCGGTTCCGAAGTTTCCGCTCTGCTAGGACGTATGCCTTCCGCTGTCGGTTATCAACCGACATTGGCGACAGACTTGGGTGAACTGCAGGAACGAATCACTTCGACAACCAAAGGTTCTATTACTGCTGTTCAGTGCGTTTACGTGCCTGCGGACGACTTGACCGATCCCGCTCCGGCTACAACCTTCGCGCATCTTGATGGAACAGTCGTTTTGTCCCGGCCGATTGCCGAACTGGGTATTTATCCGGCAGTGGATCCCTCTGGATTCTACATCACGTATTCTGGATCCTAATGTTTTAGGCCAGGAGCATTATCAGGTGGCCCGACAGGTTCAGGTGACGCTTCAGAAATATAAGGATTTACAGGATATTATCGCCATTCTGGGTATGGATGAACTCTCCGAAGCCGACAAGCTCACGGTAAGCCGTGCCAGAAAAATTCAACGATTCTTGTCACAGCCGTTCTTTGTTGCGGCGCAATTTACCGGAACGGACGGAAAATTTGTCACTGTTGCCGACACTGTCAGAGGTTTCAAGGAAATTCTGGATGGCAAACACGATGATTTGCCCGAACAGGCTTTCTGGATGGTCGGTGGAATTGAAGAAGCTGTGGAAAAAGCCAAGAAGATTTCCCAATAATTTTTAGTTGGAGGAAGTAAATGCCGGATGAATTAATGCTGGAAATTGTAACGCCGGAAAAGATGGTCTTTTCAGGCAATGTGGAAGAAGTTACGATTCCGGGTACGGAAGGAGAATTCGGTGTTCTGCGCGGTCACGAAGCATTTTTGAGTTCCGTAGATATTGGGGAGTTGAGTTTTTACAAAAAACAACAAAAAAATCTATTATGCTGTTAATACAGGTTATGCTGAAGTTACTGCCAATAAAGTGACCATTTTAATCGAAACAGCCGAAAGATCCGACTATATCGATAAAAATAGAGCCAGAAAAGCAAAGGAAAATGCGGAAGCCCGTTTGGAGAGGATAGCCAAAGATAGTGACGAATTTGAAAAAGCGCGCGCCGCATTGATGCGGGCAATCGTGCGATTGAACGTTGCTGAAAAACAGTAGAATTATTTATTTAAAAAATGATTATTCCTATGGCACAGACAGCATGGTCTTTCTAAGGCAATATTTTCTCTGGATAAGAAAACCCTGGCATAAAAAATTAAACTGACAATTTATCAAAGCAGCGCTTTTACCACTGTGCTGCCTTTTATTTTTTTCCGGACTTCATTTGGAAAGAAATAAAAAATAATCTGAAGAAATCGGAAGCGGTTTTATGGAAATTTTCTTTAAGCCTAAAAGCATTAGCCGTTGTCGGAGCATCGCCTAATCAATTTAAGGGCGATAATGCGATTTTAAGGAAGGCAATTAACTGGTTTAAGGGAAAAATTTATCCCATCAACCCGAAGTATCAGACTATAGGGAAAAACAATTCTTATCTTGCGCTTATTTCTTATTTTTCTTTAGTCGAAATGTTGCTGATCTCAAAATTGCGTGTACCGCCTGGTGTTTTCACGCTGATTTCATCACCGATATTTTTACCGATGAGGGCTTTACCAATTGGCGATGTCACAGAAATTTTATTTTGATTGATGTCCGATTCCAGTGGCCCCACCAGCTGATATTTAATTTTTTCTCCATTGTCGATATCCTCTATAGTGACGTAACAGCCAAAAACAACCTTGTTGGTTTTTAAACCTTTTAACTCAATAATATTGGACAGGGCGAGATTATTTTCCAATTCCTGTAGTTTTCCATGAAGATAAGATTGCCGCTCCTTGGCAGCGGAGTATTCAGCGTTTTCGGAAAGATCGCCGTGCGCGCGAGCAACTTCAATATCACGAATGTTTTCAGGAATGGATTTATTTTTTAACGTTTCCAAATCCTTTTTCAATTTTGTAAAACCTGCTTTGGTAATTGGTATTTTTTGCATAATAACTCCAGAGTATTTTACCGCATCCTGACTTGATTTTTGTTTAATAGAGAATACTCACTCTGTCAAGAAACATTTGACTTCACCCAGCAAGCTTTATTTATCTTCTCTTTCAGGATTTCTCAACCTCCTCTCCCCGGGTATTTTGTCTGTCTGGTCCATAACTCTTATAGCATCTCAGCATGGTCAGGTGGAAGTTGTGTTGTCGCGGTAATTATGTTATTTGTTTCCAAACTAAAAAGGTTCTGTTACTGAAACCATGCGTGATAAATTCGAACGTGAAATAAATTACCTGCGCGTTTCCATTACCGATAGATGCAATTTGCAGTGCAGTTATTGTAGGCCCAAAGAAGGAATTTCTCTACAAGGCCATGATGATATTCTCCGGTACGAAGAGATAATTCGCATCGTTTCCGTCGCCGTAAAGATGGGACTAATTAAGGTACGGCTGACAGGGGGCGAACCGCTTGTCCGCCGCGGTTTTATTGAATTCATTGCCGCGCTAAAAGGCATCGACGGTTTACAGGACATAAGCCTCACCACCAACGGTATTCTTTTGGAAGAATTTGCCCAGGACATTTTCAGCGCCGGTATCCGCCGCATCAACGTCAGTCTCGATTCACTCAACAAAGATAAGTACTTCCGCATCACTAATGGCGGCAATTTAGAGGCTGTTTTACGCGGGATTGCCAAAGCCGAAGAAATTGGTTTTTCGCCGATAAAAATTAACACTGTCGCCATCAAAGGTTTCAACGATGATGAAGTGCTGGAATTTGCTCAATTGGCGCTACATAAGCCTTTTCAGATGCGCTTTATTGAATTGATGCCGGTTGGACAGGCAAAATCTGAATACGACGATGATTATCTGCCGGCAACTCAATTAATGCAGGAAATTAATAGCCGCTATAAGTTGGAAAAAGTAACTGGCAATAAAAACAGATCGGATGGTCCCGCAACAATCTTCAGGATTAAAGGCGGCCGGGGTGAAATAGGTTTTATCAATCCGATAAGCAGTCATTTCTGTGCGACCTGCAACCGTTTGCGTTTGACCGCCGATGGAAAATTACGTTCTTGCTTACTCAACGAAGAAGAAATTGACTTAAAAAAGGCTCTGCGGGAAAATTGCAGCGACGCGGAACTGGAAAGGTATATCCGGGAAGCGGTATTATTAAAGCCCGAGCAACACGATTTAGCCTGTATGGAAAAGCATTTGAAAAAATGCCACCGGAATATGTCTACTATTGGTGGTTGAAAAAAGATAATAGAAACGATACATTTTCTTTAAAATAATAATATAATTTGATATACTTAAAAGTAGCTCTTGGAATTTACTGAAAAGTGTAACATCAGGGAGCATCCCCAATGGTTTTTGATCAAAGAAGGGTCCAATTATCAGAACAGCGCCTGGAAACGTCGCTGGGGCATTATATTTTTTCACGGCAAAAGGAGCTGATCCTGGATTTAGTGGCTCCGCACGCCGGTGAAAGGGTGCTGGACGTGGGATGCGGCGCGGGTAATCATTTGCAGTTCTTCCGGGAAAAATGGTGTTCCGTAACAGGAATTGATCCCTGCGCGGAAACATTGAACATTGCCCAATCTAAATTAGGAGAAGGTGCTGAATTCATTTTGGGTCAAGCCGAAGATCTTCCCTTTTCCGATGACGAATTTGATATTGTAACCTTGATTAACATTCTGGAAATTGCCAATAATCCGCAGAAAGTAATCGCGGAAGCGATCAGGGTTTGCCGTGACCGTGTTTTTATCGGATTTTTAAATAACTTTTCCTTTGCAGGAACAAAACAACGGCTAAAAGAACTATTTGGTTTTCCCCTTTCTCAAAAAATACGCTTTTTTAGTTTGAATGAAATTAAAAACATGGTGGGAAGTTTAATTGGCGATGTGGCCATTAAATGGGGCAGTGTCATTTATTTCCCCGGCATTGTTTACGGTTTTTTTGAAGAGTTGGAGGAATTATTCCCTTTGGAAAAAAATCCATTGGGAGCGTTTGCTGGTCTCACCTTTCCCGTAAAATACACTTATCGAACAGTTCAAAGCCCCATAATGGAATCATTTAAGCTAAACGCCGAAGCCCAAGCTTCGGCTCCCGGTGCTGTCCGGAATATGTTACAAGAGACTCATAAATGATTCGAGAAGCGATACTTTACGAAAAGCTCGATAATAAGCGCGTACATTGTAATTTATGCGCACATAGATGCACAATTAAACCGGATAGGCGGGGCATCTGTGGAGTAAGGGAAAATAAGGACGGGATTCTTTATTCATTGGTTTACGGAACATTGATTGCCGAAAATATTGACCCTATCGAAAAAAAACCTTTTTTTCATGTTTATCCGGACTCCCTTTCCTACTCCATCGCCACTGTCGGATGCAATTTCAGTTGTGAATTTTGCCAGAACCATGAAATTTCGCAGATGCCGCGCTCCACGCTCATGATAACCGGCAAAGATATTCTGCCTGCAGAAATTGTAGCCCAAGCGAAAAAAAGCGGCTCGAAAACAATCGCCTATACTTACACTGAACCGACAATTTATTTTGAATTGGCATATGACACCGCTAAAATTGCCCAGGAAAATGGTTTAAAAAATGTGTTTGTCACCAATGGCTTTATGACTCCAGAAGCAATTGATACGATTGCTCCATATTTGGCCGCCGCCAATGTGGATTTGAAATCTTTCCGTGATGATTTTTATAAGAAACAATGCGGGGCAAGAATTAAGCCCGTTTTAGATAGCCTAAAAAAAATGAAGGAAAAGGGAATTTGGGTAGAGATAACTACCCTGCTTATTCCCAGTTTGAATGACAGCAACGAAGAACTTAAAGATATTGCACAATTCATTGCCGGATTGGGAAAAGAAACACCCTGGCATATCAGCCGCTTTCATCCGCAGTTCAAAATGCACAGCTTACAAGTAACCCCTGTGGCCTCATTGCACCGGGCAACGGAAATTGGAAAGCAGGCTGGCTTGAAATACGTTTACAGCGGCAATGTGCCCGGGGATGAAGGGGAAAGCACGTACTGCTTTAATTGCCAGAAACTCCTGATTGAACGTTATGGTTTTAAAATCATGAGCGTCAATCTAACCGGAAATAAATGCTCCAATTGCGGAACCGAATTGGAAGGCATTTTCTAAGAACAAATCATCTTATCAAAGACCGCCAATGCCAGGGTAATTATATGTAAAAATTTGAACTTGCCTATACAAACGAAGAAAAGATCAATTTTGGGGTTCCTCCCTGAACTCTGCAATATCAAATTTTTTGGAAGGACTTGTAATTATAATCAGTAATGATCCCCCTGAAATCCAACTTTCCTTGACACACAGGAACTCTATTCGTATACTATTAAAGTGAATTCTTATCTAAAAGGAGGGAACTATGAAGATAAGTGCACGAAATGTACTGAAGGGGAAAATAATCAAAGTAACAAGTGGTGCTGTGAACACAGAAATTCTTTTAGAACTTCCGGGCGGAGAACAGTTGGTTTCGATGATTTCCAAAGAATCCGCGACAAAACTCGATTTGAAATCTGGTAGGGCAGCATATGCGGTTATAAAAGCTTCAAATGTAATGATAGCTATCGATTAAGCCTTTCGTTTCATAGCCTGAATTCAAGCTTACCCCCAGTGACTCTCCACTGACGGGTGGGTATTTTATCCACAAGTGGTTACTAAAATTGGATATTTATTACCCATATTTATGTCTTCAAAAGAAGTTTGGTGATCTCTATAAAACTATAATATCAATATTAATTCAATATGTTGCACTTTAAAATGCTAAGACTGGCACACCTCTTGCTTTTAATTATTATCTAAGATAGATTTAAAACTTATGAAAAGAGAAAAAATAATCAACAGCGGGAGAAGCAATCATTATAGATAGCGATGATCATTTCTCTGGTGTTTAACTACGAAGGAGGACATAAATAATGATGATGTCAATCTGGAAAATGACGACAAAAAAACATACACCGAAGCGGTGGTTATCAAGAGCAGGCCTTCGGCTTTTGCTTTTCTTGTTAATCCTATCTCTGGCTGCGTGTTATCCTGCGACTTATCGTGAGGTCCCCAGCGCAAACCCAGCCCCAAGGGCTCCCCTTACTCAGATCTATTTTTACCCGAGAGAAAGCCAGACGAAAGAGCAGCAGTCGCGAGACCACTATGAATGTTACAACTGGGCAATGCAACAGACCGGCTTCGATCCGAGTCAGTCATCTATTCCGCCCGAGCGTCGCGTCAAAGTGGTGCCGATGCCTCCACCCGGTCATGATACCGCCATTCTGGCAATCGCCGGTGCGGTACTGGGTGCGTTAATAGCCGGACCGAGGCACGCAGGGGCTGGCGCATTGATCGGTGCAGGAAGTGGAGCTGTTGCCGGCGCCGTATCGGATGCAACCAGGCAACAGTATGCGCTGCAGATGGAAGAAGCTTATGCCAATCGCGATCAGGCGCTGGATGCCCGCTATGAGGGAAAGGGGCGCGACTTCCGTCGTGCGATGTCAGCTTGCCTGGAAGGACGCGGCTATAGTGTGCAGTAAGAAAAACTGATATCTACATTTGATTTTATGGAGGTAATAACCATGTCATATACTCACAATAAGAGTAGGCACCTTGTGATCGGGCTTATGCTGGCAGTGTTGTCGGGGATCATTCTGTTCGGGTTTACGCAGGTGGCAAGTGCGGAAGGACGCGGATTCGGCCGTCACGAATTCATGGATTCACGTTATCACCATGATCATGCCTATCCGGCTCGCGGTCATTTCGTTGGTGCGCTGCCGAGGGGTCACCATGTGGTGGCTTATGGCCGCTCACGATATCACTTCTACGGAGGTGTTTGGTACCGCCCGTTCGGCCCGCGCTTCGTTGTCGTTGCACCTCCGTTCGGTCTTGTAGTTCCCTTTTTGCCACTGTACTACACGACACTTTGGCTAGGCGGGTTACCTTATTATTATGCCAATGAAGTATATTATACTCAAACCGCTGGTGGCTATATGGTTGTTGAGCCGCCGAAGGGTGAAGTCGTTGAGGCACCGGCACCGGAAGAACGGTTGTTCATTTATCCTCGCAAAGGACAGAGCGAAAAGCAACAGTCAAATGATCGTTATGAGTGCCACCGCTGGGCTGTGGACCAGACACATTACGACCCGACCCAGCCGCCTGGCAGTACGCCCGAAGCTCAGCCGAACCAGAAACGCGCAGAATATCATCGTGCTATGGGTGCCTGTCTCGATGCCCGGGGTTATACCGCGAAATAGCAAAAGACTGCCATTCCTGTTTCTACCGATGATGAAAGATTACCCGGCTCGCTAACTAAAATTTGGGAGAAGTGGGGTCCGACAATCCAGTGCATATTCAAATAGCCGCAATTGGAGGGCGGGAGCCACATGAGGAGTAAATCCAACATAGTAAATCTTTTCAGGATATATCATTGAAGCAGCTAACATAGGCACCAGCGAGAACCCGCTTTATGGCCGATTTGCTGATGCCTATGTTAGATTAATACACAAATCCTCAAAATATTTTATTCATCATATCTGTTGACTTATAGGTGTTTTCGGTGTGCGTTTCTTCCTATTATCCACGAATTTGCAACCTCGACGAAAATACAGGATTTCAATCCGTAATAACGGGCATGAACCCCAAAGCAAACTGTGGGGTATTCCCTCCGCTTAGCGGGATTGTTCAGCTTGTCAATTCCGATGCGTTTCGCTTTCGGAATTGGAGTTTCACGAATAAACATAATTCAAGCCCGATGACAAATATCGACACCACACCTCACATTTTGTGATCAAGATTCCCTTGACAAACAAGACCGAAATTCTTATAGTTTATGAATACAGAAGCAATGTCTTATCAATTAATGTAGGTATTAATTAAAAAGACTCAACGCGGGACAATGGATATCTAAGTGAAGAAAATAGCGCTCAAAGGCGATTTCAATATCGATGAAGAGTTGATTATTATCTTGCTGCTTGTTGCCCTCGCCTGTTTTATCTTCTTTTTTATTATCAATCAGCGGGCATTTTTGAATGTATTCTATCTGCCTGTGCTTTTGGGCGCATATTTCTTCGGCAAGCGCTACGCCATAATCTCGGCTTTTTTTTCAGTTTTTATCATCTGTTTTGTTGCCTATTTTTTCCCGAAAAGTTTTGCTGTCGAAACATTGAGTGAAGCTCAATTAATCAAGTGGTTGGACCTGATTACATGGGGGCTTTTTCTGCTCTTTACCGGGTATTGCATGGGGATCCTCTATGAAAGAAATGAAGAAGCCAAAAGAGAATTACAACGAACTTATAGCGGTATTATCGAGATGCTTTCTCTGGTTATTGAATCGGCAGATAATTATACCCAAAGCCATTCTCACCGTGTTTCCTTCATCTCCGAAATGATTGCTAAGCAGCTGAGGCTTAATCAATTTGAAACTGAGAATATACGGGTGGCGGCTCTTCTGCACGATCTCGGTAAAATTGGTGTAAGCGAAGCTATCCTCCAAAAGGTTGCAGTTTTAACGACGCAGGAGCGAATAAATATCAAGCAACACGCATGGCTTGGTGTCAACATGCTTAAACCTCTTGGTGAAACAGTGGGTGATATCCTGCCGATTATTTTGCACCATCATGACAAGTATGATGGCAGCGGCTATTACAAAGCCGCAAGTGATGACATACCAATTGGGGCAAGGATTATTGCAGTGGCGGACGTTTATGATGCGCTAACGACAGATCGTCCCTATCGCAAAGCTTTCAGCGCACTGAAAGCAAAACAGGAAATAATAGATAATTCTGGTAGCCATTTTGATCCTAAAGTAGTGTCAGCCTTTTGTGATATATTCCCCTATCTCGAAACAGAAAATCATCTTTCCTCTTCAAATCTATTGGAATTAAGCCGATAATATTGCCGGACATTTTTTCTTTGGAAATCATTTAGAGACTTTATTTTCCGCATTGATATCGGGACCATGAATACTCCTGGGACAAAGACATCCAATCATAACGTAACACATCATGAAAAATAGGTGTGCTGGGGGGTCTGTCTAAATTGTGTTCAGGCAGATCTTTATGACGGGTGAACAGAGCATCCAACGAAACCGAGAATTCAGGAGCTTTGTGAATTTGCCCGCAAGATGGGATATACCCGGCTCGGCCTCGTTTTCTGTGTCGGCCTAACAAAGGAAGCGGCAATTGTCGGCGATATATTGAAAAATCATGGTTTTGAAGTCGTGTCTGTCGTATGTAAGGTCGGGGCTATTCCTAAGGAAGAAATCGGAGTGAAGGATAACGAAAAGATTTTTATCGCTGAGCATGAATCCATGTGCAATCCTATCGCCCAGGCCATGATCGTCAACGAAGAAAAAATTGAATTCAATGTGCTGTTGGGGCTGTGTGTTGGCCACGACTCACTTTTTTTCAAATATGCAAAAGCACCGACGACAGTTCTGGCGGTAAAAGACAGGGTAACAGGGCATAATCCCCTTGCTGCTATTTACTTATCAGGAAGTTATTACCGCTGGATAAGTAAGCAGGGTCGGTAAATTGGGTCAGCGCCCTATTTTCCCCCTTTCTTAATATTTGAAATCGATTTGGACATTACCAGTTAATAGGAACGCCAAGGGATCAAGTCTGCCTTTGATCTTTTTTGTTTGATCATTCTAGGGGCCAAATCTTTACCTGCCGCTATTAAGCTAGGCAGGCAAAAGGCAATATGACCTTCTCTTTGACAGGAAAGATATTAGATGATAAGTTTTAACAAAGACGGTGGTAAATAAGGAGACCCTCTGTTGTCGAAAAAGTCAAACCTTCTGTGGTCATTTTTTTCTTCCGTGAAACTGACAATTGTCTTTCTGGTTTTAATTGTCCTTATCTTCATTATAGCCACCTTTCTTCCACAACAAGAGGCGGCTCAGGAATTTGTACAGCAACTTTCACCAGGGACAGCCAAAGTTCTCCTTTTCTTGCGATTGTTCGACCTTTATCATTCGCCACTGTTTTATGCCCTAATGGGGCTTTTGTCATTCAATCTGATAATCTGCTCCATAAACCGTTTTCCTATATCACTCAAACAATACAAAGCTCCATGTTTTCCGGAACCGGCGGGCACCTTCGAGAACCTGCCTCAAAGCCAGTTGATTATCACGGATAAAGAAGCAAATAAAGTCAGCACAACCATCGAATCATATCTCAAGGCAAAATATGGGTCCGTTCGAAAAATTGATACAAAAAAAGGGTATGTGTTTTATGGTGAACGGGGACGCTTTTCTCTTTTTGGCGTTTACGCGGTTCATCTGAGCATTCTGCTAATGATTACGGGGGCTGTCATCGGTTCTATCTTTGGTTTGCAGGCTGATATAAATATTAAAGAAGGAGAATCCGTCAACGTTGTCAATCTCGCGGAAGGGAAAGGAATATATCAGCTTAACTTTTCTGTGCGGTGCGATAAATTCATCGTCGAATTTTACGAAAATGGCGCACCAAAAACCTACCGCTCCGATTTGAGTTTTATCAAAAATGGACAAGTGGCGCACCGGGGATCTCTATTGGTCAATCATCCCATCACCTTCGAGGGGCTGCGCTTCTACCAGTCCAGCTACGGCACATCTCCGGAAATCAAGGCTATAATTACATATTCAATCAGCCGCAAAAAAAGCAGAGAAATAGTTCTTACAATGGGAGATACCTTGGACTTGCCGGAAAGCAAAGCCAAGGCCGTTGTCTTGCGTGTTGAAGAAAATATTATGGAGTTGGGACCGGCCGTAAAACTAAGGATTGTTTCACCGCAAACAGGATGTCCAGTTTTGGGTTTTTAAACACATCGACGAGATCAAAGCCGCAAATCCCGGCCTGTTATCGCAAGTACCTATTTTCAATCCCGGCCTTTTTAAACCTTTAGTGTTTTCCCTTAACCGGATCGAACAACAATACTACACCGGTTTGCGCGTCGTTAGTGATCCTGGCGTTCTCCTGGTTGCGGTGGGAGGGACACTTATGGTTGCCGGGCTGATGATCGTCTTTTTTTGGTCGCATCAACGTTTCTGGGTGCTGATGGAGCAAGAGAAAGCAAAAATCCGAATCAGTGTTGCCGGCCGGAGCAACCGCAATAGCGCCGTACTACAACGGCAAATCGATAATTTGTGCAAGCGGATCAGCATGGAGATAAAAGCATGAACCACTTGATGATTTTAAGCTGGGTGACTTTTGCCTATTTTGCCTCCTTTGTCTTATATCTTTTCAGGATGATTTTCGGAAAAGAATTCTGGGGACGCGCCGCTTCATTTTTAGCTTGGTCGGGACTTGCCATGCAAACACTTGCCCTGCTTTTAAGATGGAAAGCATCCTACGATCTGGGAATCGGGCACGTGCCACTCACCAACCTTTTTGAATCCATGGTTTTCTTCGCGTGGGCAATTATTTTGATTTACCTGATTGTCGAATGGCGCACCAAAAACAAAACCATCGGCGTCTTTGTCGTACCCCTGGCATTTCTGGCCATGGCTTATGCATCCATTTCTCCCGATATCAACAATCGCATCGAACCCCTCGTTCCCGCACTGCAAAGCAACTGGTTGACAAGCCACGTTGTAACCTGTTTTATGGGTTACGCCGCTTTTACCGTCGCCTTCGGCTGCGGGCTGCTTTACCTGCTGAAAAACATGGAAAAAGATGATAAAGAGAAGCCTTCCGGCTTTCTGGGAAAGCTCCCATCTCTGGCAATCCTTGATGCATTAATTTATCAGAGTACCGCTCTTGGTTTTGTCTTTCTCACTATCGGAATCATGACCGGTTCCATCTGGGCCCATTACGCCTGGGGCTCTTACTGGAGTTGGGACCCTAAAGAGACATGGTCCCTTATCACCTGGCTCATCTACGCAATTATGCTGCATGCCCGGTATGTCCGGGGCTGGCGCGGAAAACGTCTGGCCGTACTTGCCATTATCGGCTTTGCCTGTGTTCTGTTCACCTATCTGGGAGTGAATTATCTTCCCGGTTTGCACAGCTATCTCAAATCATAAACCAGCGCTAATTAAGGTACCCAGTAGCACGCATTGCATATTGTATTATGCCGATTCCCATTCATCGGCATATAAACAAACTTTTTATTTGCATTGTGCTCCGCTATATGAGATGGACTCCTGAAAATAATATATAATTTAAGCCGCAATCTTCATCGTAGATTGGACATGTTTTTTTGACCGCAAAATTAACATTATCAGGCACATTTCTGTCTATAAAATTGCCCTGTGAACGAGAAGTTCTGTGAAAAAGGCAAAAAAGATCAAAGTACTATATGTTGTGGTATCAATATTTTATTACCACATTTTGTTGTATTTTTTCTTTACAAAGGAAAGTTCTTTTGTTAGGATTTTACAAACTTTTACCAATACGTTAAAGATAATTTATGAACTTAAAGAGACTGGAAATACTGGGATTTAAATCATTTCGCGACAAGGTCGTTTTGGATTTTTCCGAAGGCATCACGGCTATCGTCGGACCTAACGGCTGTGGAAAGTCCAACGTCGTTGACGCCATCCGCTGGGTAATGGGTGAACAGCGGGTCAAAATCCTGCGCGGGAAAAAAATGGATGATGTTATTTTTAACGGCAGCCAGGAATCAGAAGCGGTAGGCATGGCGGAAGTCACCATGACTCTGGCCGCCAACGGACAAACCTTTCCGGGCGATTATTCCGAATTGAGTGAAATATCAATTTCCCGCAAAGTTGTCCGCGACGGCGAAAGTGAATACTGTCTCAACCGGGTTCCCTGCCGGCTTCTGGATGTTCAGAGAATTCTTCATGAGCACCGGCGTCGGCGCGAGAACCTATTCCCTGGTCGAACAGGGAAATGTGGCGAGCCTTGTCGAAGCCAAGCCCGAGGATAGAAGATTATATATTGAAGATGCCGCCGGAGTATCCAAATACAAAAGCCGCAAAGATGCCGCAGTCCGCAAAATGGAAGCAACCAAACAAAATTTGCTGCGGCTCAACGATATTATCAAGGAAGTAAAATCGCAACTCAACGCCATCTCCCGGCAGGCCAAAAGAGCGGAGCAATACAAGGTTATAAAACAGCGCATTAAAGAAACGGAATTGACGCTTGCCCTGCAAGGATATACCGAACTTTTCGAAAAAGGCTCTTCATTGCAATCCCGGCGCAATGAAATGCAAAATCAAGAATCAGGCATTCGCGCAAATCTTGAAGCCAAAGAATCGTCTTTGGAAGAGCTCAAAACGAAGCTTTTGGAAAACGAAGAAGCAATCGCCAAAAATCAGCAAGAGCTCTATGAAATAAAAAACACTATCAACATCAAAGAAAAAAATATCGAATTCGCCCGTCATCAAATAACCGACACCTCCGAACACAAGCAAAAAGACCTCGCGGAAATCGAACAACTGCGAACGAAAACATCGAGTTTAGATGCCGAAATTAAAAATCATGCAGGAAAGAGTAACGAAAGCGGAAGGCTCGATTGCCGCCCTCAAAAAAGAACATGATGAAGGCCGACAAAAAGTTCAAGAACTGATCAATGCGGATAAAGAAATAAATAACCAGCTGGAAGAAAAGAAAATTTTATACATCGATGTCGTTACGGAAAAAGCCAAACTCAAAAACATGATTTCCAGCCTCGGCAAAAATATTGAGGATTTAAAAAAACGCGAAGAAAGAGAAAGCCGGGAAATTGATGAGGACAAAAAGAAGCTGGCTGATTTAACCGGCAGGCTGCAATCAGTAAACGAAGGTTTAACCAATGGTGAGCGAAGAAATCCATCAATTGGAAGAAAAAAGAGAGACAACATCAGGCGAAATTGAAAAGTCTAAATCGGATTTACAGTTAAGCGAGGAAAAGATCGCTCAAATCAAGGAAGAAACCGGCGTCTAAGTTCATCCCGTTTGAATTCTCTTAAAGAATTTCAGGAAGCCTATAAGTGGTGCAATGAAGGTGTTAAGACCATCATCGAAAATAAGGAAAACCGCGATAAGTTTTACGGCGTTGTGGCTGACCATATCAATGTCCCCCGGGAATATGAAGCGGCTGTGGAAGCGGTGTTGGGAGAAAAACTGCAATATGTTGTAGTAAAAAGCCAGGAAGACGGCGTGTGGGCAATTGACTATTTGAAAAACTATCAATTGGGCAGGGGCAGTTTTGTGCCGGTGGAAGCAAGAAGCCATAACGAGAAATTAGTCAGCGCCGAACATCTCCAGGAAGCGGAACCCCTACTGCAAAAAGTTCAAGTTAAAGAGGACTTTAAACAAATTGCCGATTGCCTGTTGGGCGATGTTTTACTGATACCCACAATTGAAAGCGGCATTATCTCTTTGGAAGAAAAACGGTTTCCGGGGAACGTTTGTCACGACGGGAGGGCGATATCATCAGTCCGCATGGAGTATTGACCGGCGGCAGCGGATCGGCAGTGGAAAAAAGTCTTTTGTCGACAAAAAGAGAAATTGCCGAATTGGAAAGTGAAGTATCGGTGCTCAATTCCAATTTGGACGCGGAAACAGAGCCGAAAAAGTACGCTTGTGTCAGTAATTGCCCAGTGGGAAGAAGAAATCGGTCAAATAAAAGCCGGCATTCACTCGCTGGAAATCGATATTAACGGCAGAAAAAAAGACCATGAACGGTTTGAAGATGAAGTGAACACAACAAAGCAAAGAATCGCCGCTTTGGAATTCAACCGGCAAAATATTAAATCGGAAGAAACCGAAGCCTGGAAAAGATGGAACTAATTAACTCCGATATTTCACGCAAGGATGAAGAAGAAAAAGAAATAAACGAAATCATTTCCTCTTTCAACGTAAAGAAGGAACAATCCCGGGCGGCAATTGATGAACAGGAACACTATTTAACCGGCAAAAAAATTGAATTGGCTTCTTTAGATGAAAAAAAAGAAGCCGATTTGCGCACAATTTTAAGACTACAAAATGATATTAGATCTATCGAGAATGAAATCCCGGCCAAAGAGGAAGAAATTGTTTCCTGCGACAAGCAGATGGACGAATTAGCTAAAACTATAGAAACGGAACAAGCGAATCTCAAGGAACTTTATAGAGGTTTTGAGGCGCAGGAAACAGTTCTTTCCGAGAAGAAGGCAGGACAGAGCAATGAAGATGAACAACTGAAAACAAAAGAAAACGAAATCAGAGAAACCAAAAAGAAGCTTGATGATTTACGCCAGAAAATAAATGATATGGAAATCCAGTGCCGGGAAGCAGCCTTAAATGCCGATAATTTGACCAGAGCAATTCGAGAAAAATACAATGTTGATTGGGAAAGTATGTTTTCTGCCTTTACAAAGATTGAAGAAGAAAAAGTGGCGAGAGTTGAGCGGTGTGCTGGAAAAGGATAAACAAACAATAGACAATTTCGGCGAAGTTAATTTGCTTGCCCTCAATGAATATGAAGAACTTGATAAGCGTTATCAATTTTTATCGACACAAATTTCCGATTTGAATTCCTCCCTGAATACTTTGCAAAGAACGATTACCCGAATCAATAGAATTTCCCGCACAAGATTTGCCGACACCTTTGCCGCCGTCAATGCCTGCTTTAAAGAAGTATTCGCGCATATATTTCCAGGAGGCCGAGGACAACTGCTCTTGACCGACGAAAACGATTTGCTGGAAACAGGCGTGGATATTGATATCCAAATTCCCGGCAAAAAAGCGCAAAGCGTTAGTTTGCTTTCCGGCGGTGAAAAATCGCTGGCGGCCGTCGCCCTTATTTTCGCCATTTTAATGTACCGTCCCTCTCCGTTTTTGGTTCTGGACGAAGTTGATGCCGCTCTAGACGACGCCAATACCAACCTCTTTAATAACTTAATCAAAGATGTCGCGCAAAAATCCCAGATCGTCATGATTACGCACAATAAAACCACCATGGAAGTTGCCGACATGCTTTTCGGCGTGACCATGCAGAAACACGGTATTTCTTCTCTGGTATCCGTAAATTTAAACTAATCTATTCCTTGGTGACTCCGGAAAAAATTGCCTGGTGTTTTTTCTCACGCATCATTCCTTTACTTCCGAACAAAAAACCGTTATTAATTAACAAGGCTAAAAAAGTTATGTCTATGGAAAAGAACGGTTTTTTGGAAAAATTAAAGACAGAGCTTACGAAAACGCACGACGTTCTGGCGAAAAATCTGGATTATCTCCTTTTCGGCAAAAAATCTTTGGACAAGGCATTCTTTGAAGAGCTGGAAGAATTGTTGATTACAGCGGATATGGGGCCACAATTTCACTCACGACTTGATTGACAATGTTAAAGAAAAAAGCAATCGCCAGGAACTCGGCGACGCCCGGCAAATAAAAACGATTTTACAGGAACGAATGATCGCGATTTTGCGGCAGATAGAGAAGCCTTTGGCTATCCCCAAAGGAGAGCCCTATGTAATTATGATTGTCGGAGTAAATGGCAGCGGTAAAACCACCACTATCGGGAAATTGGCCAATTTGCTGCACAAAGATGGTCATGAAGTAATGCTCGTCGCGGCTGATACTTTTCGAGCGGCTGCGATAGAACAATTGGAAATTTGGGGTAATCGCGTGGGCGCTCCGGTTATCAAACAAAAAATGAACGCTGACCCCGCCGCAGTTGTTTTTGACGCTCTAGGCAAGGTTAAGAGTGGATATTCCGGAGTTGTCATTGTTGATACGGCCGGACGTCTGCACACCAGAGTGAATTTGATGGAAGAGCTCAAAAAGGTAAAAAGGGTCGTCGGCAAGGAGATGGCTGATGCACCGCACGAAATATTACTGGTTCTTGACGCGACAACCGGTCAGAATGCCGTTATCCAGGCAAAAATGTTTAAGGAAGAAATCGACATAACCGGCATTATCTTGACTAAATTAGATGGAACGGCTAAGGGAGGTGTAGTAGTGAGAATTGTAAGTGAGCTTTCCTTGCCTGTTCGCTATATCGGAGTAGGTGAAAGTTTGGATGATTTACGCGCTTTTGACAGTAATGATTTTGTTGCGGCGCTTCTCGATTAAATTGTTATAATATTTCGGCAAAGTTTTATGAATAAAATATTTGCCATAGGTGATATTCACGGTTGTGCTGGAAAGCTCCGGGAACTGATCGAGCTTATCGCAGCCAACCCGCAAAAAGACACTCTTGTCTTCATCGGAGATTATATTGACCGAGGAAGTTGCAACAGGGATGTTGTTGATTATGTACTTCACTTGAAGAAAGAATTTAAAAATGTCTTCTGTCTTTTAGGCAACCATGAGCAAATGCTTTTGAGTTATCTGGAAGGTGTGGATGAAGAAATTTATTTATACAACGGCGGTAAATCCACTTTGTCTGAGTACCGTATCAATCTCTCCTATTCTTCAGGTGAAAGAAAAGAAAAAATACCCGAAGCGCATCTGCTATTTTTCCAATCACTTTTGCCCTATCACCAGACAAAGGATTATATATTTGTCCATGCCGGCTTAATTCCCGAAATATCGCTAGACAAACAGACAATAGATGATTTACTCTGGGTGCGGTATAAGTTTATCGATTCGGATTATGATTTCGGTAGACGGGTCATTTTCGGCCATACTCCTATGAGTAACCCTTTAATTATGGAGAACAAGATAGGTATTGATACAGGTGCTGTTTATGGCGGAAAACTTACTTGTCTGGAATTGCCAAAAGTGAAAATTTATCAGGTATAAAAATGAAAATTATCGAATGTGTGCCGAATTTCAGCGAAGGGTGCGATCAAAAAAAAATTAAGACTATTGCGAAGGTTTTCGAATCGTTCCCCTGCGTACGGCTGATTGATTTTAGCGGCGATGCCGATCATAACCGGAGTGTCTTTACTTTTTTGGGAAAACCAGAAGATGTATTGGAAGCCACGCTCGCCGCTTGCGGAAAGGCTCTGGAGTTGATTGACATGCGCAAACAAGCCGGAGTTCATCCGCGATTAGGAGCGGTCGATGTTGTGCCCTTTATACCACTAGCGAAAGCACGGATGAAGGACGCAGTTGATTTAGCTCACCTCTTTGGGCGGCAGTTATATGAGCGTTTCGGTGTCCCGGTGTATTTTTACGGCCACGCAGCAATGGTGCCTGGGCGAAACGAACTGGCCGACGTTCGCCGCGGCGGTTATGAGGCCCTGGCCAGGAAAATGACCAACCGGGAAGACGCTCCCGACGTCGGAAAACCGGAATTTAACGCGCGTGCGGGCGCAACTGCTGTGGGGGCGAGGGAACTGTTGGTTGCCTATAATATCAATCTGGAGTGCGCTGATTTGAGGCTGGCGCAAAAAATAGCCTCGCAAATCAGAGAAAAAAGCGGCGGTTTGAAGCATGTACGGGCAATTGGTGTTATTTTGAAAAGCCGCAGTCTCGCTCAGGTATCGATAAACCTGACCAATTGTAAAAAAATGCCGCTTAAAGCTATATATGATGAGGTAGAAACATTGGCGGCCGAGCGTGGCATCGAGATATTGGAGTCCGAATTAATCGGCCTTGTGCCCAAGGCTGCTTTTGCCGGTGCGAAACCCCAATATTTTAAGCTCAGGGATTTTGATAAACAGCGTCTGCTGGAAACACACCTGAAGGCTTTCTGCGCCAAGTCTGATTAAAATCTTCTCCAGATTGCTATTTGTTTTTCTTCTGGGGAAAAAAGAACTGGAATTTAATTATCGTTTAATTGCAGGAGCTCTTGAGGAGCATCAAAAAGGTAATCCGGTTTAGCCGAGGCCATTTTTTCTTTACTGTGCCAGCCCCACGTCACACCGACAGTTTTTACCCCGGCTTGCTTTCCTTCCTTGATATCGCCCGTCGTATCACCGATATAATAAATATCTTGCGGAGCTACGTGATACTTTTCTATGGCGTAAAGAATCTTTTCTTTTTTAGATAACATGAAATCAGAGCCAAGAATTTCCCGGAAATATCCGTTATAATGAAACAACTCCAGAGCTTCTTTAATCGAAGACGATTCATTGGAGGAAACGACAATGAGGCAATGGTTTTTGTGCAACTCTTCAACTACAGACACAATAACGGCAATTGGTTTTATATCTTTAAGGTTAACTTGCGCGAGTATATCCACGGAAGCCTTCATGAATTCATTCAAATCCACACCTTTCTGCACCAACGATTCATAAAAGTTACCTTCAAATAGTTCCAAAAATTCTTCTCTGCCGCGCGTTAGAGGCTGGTTTATTTTTTTGAGACAATCGGTTACTGTCTTTTCATAAACATCCAATGAATCAACCAGGACGCCGTCAAAATCAAAAAGAAATAATTTCATGAACGCTTTTTCCCTTTATATAGACGGGCAATGGACGCGCGATACGGTTTTGTAATGATGCCCTTTTCCGTGATAATCGCCGTAATATATTCAGCTGGCGTAATATCAAACGCGGGATTATAAACTTTTATTCCTTTTGGTGCGCTCTCCACTCCCATGCAGGCAAGTTACTTCTTCATTTTTTCTTTCTTCGATAGGTATGGCGGCTCCTGTTTTTAAAGAGACATCAATTGTTGAGAGAGGGGCGGCAACGTAAAATGGAATGCCGTGCACCGCGGCCAGCACAGCCAAAGAATAGGTGCCGATTTTATTGGCGGTATCACCATTGGCGGCAATTCTATCCGCACCCACAAGAACTTTATCAATCTTCCCTTGTTGCATGAGAAACCCGGCCATACTATCGGTTATCAGTGTGGCGGGTATCTTTTCTTTTTTTAACTCCCAGGCGGTAAGCCGTGCTCCTTGTAAGACCGGCCTGGTCTCATCCACGTAAATGTGCAGTTTCTTACCCTGCTCATAGGCGGCGCGAATGACGCCCAGAGCCGTTCCATAACCGGCTGTCGCCAAAGCGCCGGCATTGCAATGGGTCAAGATGTTATCTCCATCGGCCAGAAGTATCCTGCCGTGTTTGCCCATATGACGGTTTGCTTCTATATCTTCGGCGTAAATACTCTTAGCTTCGTTAACAAGTTCTTTTGCCAAATCCTTCTTGCCGGTCTCAATTGCTTGGTCAAGGCACTTTTTCATGCGCTCTAAAGCCCAAAAAAGATTACGCGCTGTCGGTCTCGCCCGGGCGATCTCATCGCAAATAGCAATAAATTTTCGCTGAAATTTTTCCGGCGGTAATGACGAAAGGCGCAAAGCTCCCAAGGCTGCACCCATTGCCGCGGCCACACCAATAGCCGGAGCGCCGCGCACGGTCAAGTCTTTGATAGCGGAAATAATTTCTCTGATAACTCTTGCATGTTACATAGCATTCAGTTACAGGCAGGACTTTCTGGTCAATCAAAATAACTGAATTATTTTTCCAGGTAATTGTTTTAATCATTATCCGGCAAGCATTTTTTGAGAAGTTCATTGACTAGCTGCGGATTGGCTTTTCCCTTGGTTGCTTTCATTACCTGCCCGACAAAGAAACCAAAGAGTTTTTCCTTACCGCCGCGATAGTCCTTGAGTTGTTGGGGATTGGCTTCCATGATAGAAGTGATGGTTTTGATCAGCTCACCCTCATCCGTAATTTGCACCAGGCCCTTTTCTGCGATGATTTTTTTCGGCTGTTTGCCGGTTTTATACATTTCCTCAACTATGTCTTTAGCCATTTTCCCGCTAATTGTTCCTTCGTCAATCAGGCTGATCATTTCAGCCAGAGCCACAGGCGTTATGGGGCAGCTTTTGATTTCGCGTTTTTCCTCATTTAAAAATCTTAGAACATCACCCATCACCCAGTTGCTGGCCGCTTTAGGCTTAGCGCAAAGCCTGACGACTTCTTCATAATAATCGGCCAACGCTTTATCGGCTGTCAACACGCCCGCGTCGTAGGCGGGAATCTGATAATCTTTGACGAATCTCTCCCTTTTGGCCAGCGGCAATTCCGGAATTTGCTTTCTGATTTTTTCCACCCAGGCCTTATCAACTAAAATCGGAACTAAATCAGGATCGGGAAAATAACGGTAATCATGCGCTTCTTCTTTGCTGCGCATCGAAGTGGTTGATCCCTGCGCGTCATCCCAAAGCCTTGTCTCCTGAACCACAGTGCCACCGTTTTCCACAATGTATTGCTGACGCTTGATCTCATACTCCAGAGCGCGCTGCACATTGCGGAAAGAATTCATATTTTTCAATTCCGCCCTCGTGCCGAATTCCTTTTGCCCCTTCGGGCGAATGGAAACGTTAGCATCACAGCGGAAAGAACCTTCTTCCATGTTGCCGTCACAAATTTCGAGATAAACAAGAATTTCATGCAGGCGCTTGAGATAGTCGGCCGCTTCTTCGGACGAGCGCATATCCGGCTCACTGACAATTTCAATCAAAGGAACTCCGGTGCGGTTAAGATCAACGTAACTGACAGGATTATGCTCATCGTGTATCAGTTTGCCGGCGTCTTCTTCCATGTGAATCCTGGTGATTCCAATTTTCTTTTGCTTTCCATCCACATCCAAAATCACGTAACCATGTTCCGCCAGCGGATATGCATATTGCGATATTTGATAGCCCTTGGGGAGGTCGGGATAAAAATAATTTTTACGGGCAAAACTGCAGGATTTATTAATTTCACAATTGGTCGCCAAAGCCATTTTCATGGCGAATTCGACAACTTTTTTGTTTAAGCACCGGCAAGACCCCCGGCATTCCCAGACAAATCTGGCAGGTATGACTATTCGGCGCTGCGCCGAATTTGGCGGAACAGCCGCAAAATATTTTTGTATCCGTTAAAAGTTGGGCGTGTACTTCCAGCCCGATGACTGTTTCAAAATCCATTATAACTTTGGCCTCCTTTTTTCAATTTTGGCGTTTTTCTCGTATGCGGAGGCTATTTGAATTAATTTTCCTTCTTCAAAATGACCGGCCAAAAATTGTACTCCAATAGGCAAGCCGCCGGACGTAAAGCCGCAGGGAACGGAAATTCCGGGGATTCCCGCCAGATTACTGGAAATGGTAAAAATATCGGAAAGGTACATTTGTAAAGGATTATCGGTTTTTTCACCGATTTTAAATGCTGGTGTCGGCGTTGTGGGTGTGAGAATAACGTCACATTTCTTCAAAGCCTCTTCAAAGTCTCGCTTGATTAATGATCGTACCTGAGAAGCTTTTTTATAGTAGGCATCATAATATCCGGCAGATAAAGCATAGGTACCGATCATAATTCTTCTTTTAACTTCAGCGCCAAATCCCTGCATTCGCGTCTTTTTATACATATCCAATAAATCGCCGCTGTCAGGTGATCTAAAGCCGTATTTTACGCCGTCATAGCGAGCCAGATTGGAACTGGCTTCCGCCGGAGCGATAATATAATAGACTGCCAAACAGTATTGAGTGTGCGGCAATGAAATTTCCACAATTTTTGCGCCGCTTTTCTCCAAAACGGTGATAGCTTTTTGTATGGCGGAGTTTACTTCCGAATCAATGCCTTCACAAAATATTCTTTGGGAATTCCTATTTTCCAGCCTTTAATCTCTTGTCCCACAAATTGCCGATAATCGGGAGTTTCTGCTCGAACCGATGTTGATTCTCTCGGATCGTAACCTGCCAGAATATTCAGCATTATGGCGCAATCTTCCACATCTTTAGTGAAAGGGCCGATTTGATCCAGCGAGGAAGCAAAAGCAATCAAGCCAAAGCGCGACACGCGGCCATAAGTCGGTTTCAGTCCGACAATGCCGCAAAGCGCTGCCGGCTGGCGGATAGAGCCGCCGGTATCGGAACCAATGGAAGCAATACATTCATCAGCGGCAACCGCTGTTGCCGATCCGCCGCTGGAACCGCCGGGGATTCTTTCCAAATCCCACGGATTGCGAGTAGGGCCAAAATATGAGGTTTCTGTGGAAGAGCCCATGGCAAATTCATCCATATTGGTCTTGCCTACAAACACCGCGCCGGCATCCCGGAGCTTTTCCACAACTGTGGCGTTATAAGGCGGAACGAAATTATGCAAAATATGCGAGCCGCAAGTTGTGGTTATTCCTTTTGTGCAGACAATGTCTTTTAGGGCTATAGGAATACCGGTCAATGGTTTTATATTGCCTTTTTTTATCTCTATATCGGCTTTTCGGGCGCAAGCGAGAGCTTCTTCTTTCATGAGCCGGATGTAAGAATGCACCCGCTCTTCCACAGCGTCGATTCTTTGAAATACGGACTGGGCAATTTGCGATGCCGATGTTTTGCCTTCTTTTATTTTTTCTTGTAATTCATGAATGGTTTGCTGATGTAATTCCATAAATACCTTTATTCGATAACTTTCGGCACGCGAAAGAACTCCCCGCGAGCGTCCGGCGCGTTGGCCAGTGACTTTCCCGTACCGATCGAATCCACTATATTATCTTCGCGAAAAGCGTTAGTCACGGCAATAGCATGGCTCATCGGTTCTACGCCTTTAGTATCGAGCTCATTTAACTTATCAATATAGAGCAGAATATCATTGAGCTGAGCGGTAAACTTATCTTTTTCCTTATCCGTTATTTCCAAACGAGCTAAATGCGCCACATATTCAACATCCTGAGAACTTAGTTTCAATTATAATCCTCCCTAAAACACCTTCCAGTATGGATTAATTCTCGATATGACCTGTTTGATGATCTCGTTAGTATCTTCATCGGCTTTTCGCTCCAAAGAAGAAAATTTTTCCTTCGAGCAGTGCGTTTCATCCAGCATCTCTTCCAAAACAGCCTTCACCGACTTGGTTAGACCCGCAATGTGATATCCGCCCTCCAACACGGCCACTAAGTGCCCGTGGCAACAGGAATCGGCTATCTCCAGCAAAATACGCGTTAGAGCGGCAAACCCTTCCGGCGTTACGCGCATGCTACCCAGGGGATCCTGAAAATAAGTGTCGAAACCTGCGGATAACAGAACTAATTCCGGTTTAAATTCCAAAGCCACCGGCTGTAAAATTTTGCGGAATATTTTTACAAAGGAGGCGTCTCCTGCTCCTCCGCGCAAAGGAACATTGATTGTGTAACCCTCTCCCTTACCTTGGCCGATCTCGTCTAAACTTCCCGTTCCCGGGTAATATGGATACTGATGAGTGGAAAAATACAAAATACGTGGATCACTGTAAAAGCTGTGTTGGGTGCCATTGCCGTGGTGCAAATCCCAATCCACAATCAGTATTCTTTTCAAGCGATGTTTTAAAATGGCATGCATTGCCCCGATGGCAATATTATTAAATATACAAAAACCGGCGGCTGTATCTTTTTCCGCGTGGTGCCCCGGAGGTCTTACAAAAGCAAAAGCATTGTTAACTTTACCTTCGATAACACTGTCAATAGCGTTACAAACGCCTCCCACCGCTAGCTTTGCTGTTGAGTAAGTTTCGGGACTGGTTGTCGTATCCGGATCGAGGTAAACACTTTGCTGCCCCGCAGTACCGGCAATATATTCAACATAGGAGGGGGCATGGATGGTTTCAATTTCTTTATGGGTGGCTTCGCGCGGTTCTATTTCCGTAAATTTCCAGGCCATCAAGGGATTATGCAGCATTTCATAAATTGCAGCTAATCTTTCTGGATTTTCCGGATGGCCAAAGCCGGCCGAATGCCGCAAGTAACGCTGATCTTTGACAATACCTGTTTTCCTGGACATGCGTACCTTCTTTCGTCACCACTGCGTAAAAAATTATCGGTCATTTATCATAAATGGCTGAAAAGAGCAAGATATTTCCCCTGTTGCTGAAATCAACATGCAGACTAAAAATTATGCCGTTGCTTTTAATTAAGCAGAAAACTAACTCTATTAACGAATGTTTTGCATCTTCGGGGATATTTGTTCTCCCCGGCCGCGTCTCTGCTGTTGCTTTCAGGATAAACTGCTCCAGAATATCTACCGCAAAAAACATTGACAAAGACAGTAATCAATATATAGGGTAATTTTTCAATTTTTTAGGAGTTGACAATCAATGTTTGGTATAGGAATGCAGGAGCTTATTATAATTGCAATAATCGCTCTGCTTATTGTTGGGCCAAAAAAATTGCCGGATTTGGCTAAGACATTGGGTAAAAGCTTCAGCGAGCTACGCAAGGCAGCAGACGGAATTACCGATGAACTCAAACAAACATTGCAAAGCGATGAAAAACAAAAAGATGACGGATTGAAAGATTCACTTTTATTGAAGAAGACCGATGCCGAAGAAACTAAACCTGTACCTCCCAATAAAGAAGCCGACAAATGATTGATTCCAAAACAATCTTCCCTGATTAAAAATAAAAAAATCAACGCAAAATTATGGAAACTAACGACGATCACAAGATGTCCCTGACTGAACATTTAATAGAGTTACGCAAAAGGATTTTTCGCATTTTAATTGTTCTGCTTATTGGTTTTGGCGTCTGTTATTATTATAAGGATTTGGTTTTCGATATAATTACCAAACCGCTCACCAAAGTTCTTCCTAAGAACGGTTATCTTATTTATACCGGATTGACGGAAGCTTTTTTTGTTTATATGAAATTAGCTTTTTTTGCTTCCCTGATAATTACCAGCCCTTTCATCCTTTATCAAATATGGAAATTTATCTCACCGGGATTACTGCCTAAGGAAAAAAAATACGTGGTTCCTTTTGTACTTTCCTCCACCTTGCTTTTTATGAGCGGTGTTTTATTTGGCTATTTTATCGCCCTGCCGCCAGCCTTTGAATTTTTTGTCAGCTTTAACAACCAATATCTGCAGGCCATGATTTCATTTGGCGATTACCTTTCGCTCTTTGTAACCTTTTTGCTAGGCTTTGGTTTATCCTTCGAACTGCCTATATTTATTTTCTTTTTGGCTAAATTAGGCATAGTCAACGCTAAAATGCTTTCCAAACAGAGAAGATACGCTATTTTAATTATTTTTATCGTTGCCGCAATTTTAACGCCTTCACCCGATGCTTTAAGTCAAATATTAATGGCAATACCCTTGATGTTTTTGTATGAAGTTAGTATATTCGTGGCAAGATTTGCCGAAAAGAAAAAAGTAAATCCTGAAAATAAAGAACAATAGTTGGTAAAATTATGACCATACGACGTCGCATAAAATCAAGTCTCGAAACTGGAGGGGAAATTAAGAAGCTTTCCACGCTTTTTATATTTTTTCTGGTCTTAATCATTATTATCCTATTCTTAACAGTTGGCGGAACTATTATCTACTACGCCCTGACTTTGGATTTGCCCAGCATTGATACGCTTAAAGATTACCGCCCCAGCATAGCTTCCAGAGTTTACGATGATAACAATGAGTTGATTGATGAGTTTTTCTTGGAAGATAGAAAAATAGTGAAGATAGAAGAAGTTCCGAAGGTCGTCCACTATGCTTTTGTTGCCTCGGAAGACTCCCGTTTCTACCAGCATCAGGGTCTGGATATTCAAAGTATTTTTCGCGCACTGTTCAAAAATTTTGAAGCAGGGCACATCGTCCAAGGCGCCAGTACCATTACTCAGCAAGTAGCGAAGATGATGTACCTTTCACCGGAAAAAAAGTACATCCGCAAACTTAAGGAAGCGATTCTCGCTTATAAAATCGATAAATATCTTTCCAAAGATGAAATTTTAAATTTATATTTGAATCAGATTTATCTGGGACACGGAACTTACGGAATAGAATCGGCAGCGCTCGGTTACTTTGGCAAAACTGCCAAGGAATTGACCCTGCCCGAGGCTGCGCTTTTAGCCGGCCTGCCCAAAGCGCCCAATACATATTCTCCATTTCTCTATTTTGATAAAGCAAAGCAAAGACAAGCTTATGTTCTCGCGCGCATGGTGGAAGACGGCTACATATCCAAGGAAGAAATGGACAAAGCCTCTGCCGCTCCCCTGCAATTACGGTCAATGAGACCAAAAGATAAAATCGCCGCTTACTTTGTGGAAAATGTCCGCCGCTACGTGCAGGAAAAATACGGCGCCGATGTTCTATATAAGGAAGGTCTATCAATATATACGACTTTGAATTTGCCCGCGCAACAAAACGCGCGTGACGCTGTGGAAAAAGGCTTGACGGAATTGGAAGAAAGACAAAAATACGAGCGCGGGTTGGTACAAGGAGCGCTATTCTGTATGGATGTGAAAACCGGCGCTATTCGCGCGATGGTTGGGGGCCGCGACTTCAATAAGAGCGAATTCAATCGTGCGACCCAATCCCGCAGACAGGCCGGCTCTGCTTTTAAGCCGTTGATCTATACGGCGGCATTTGACAAAGGATTGAATCCTTCAACACGATTTCGTTGATTCTCCTATTGTAATAGAAGATCCAACTGCAGAAGACGGCCTCTGGAAACCAAGAAACTTCGATGAAAAATTCTTAGGGCCTACTACCATGAGGACTGCTCTTGTTCAATCGCGAAATATTGTAACAATTAAAATTTTGCAGGAAATTGGTGTTGATTACGCGGCATCTTACGCCACGAATATGGGCATTTCTTCTCCTGTAGCGCGGACACTATCGCTGGCACTTGGTGTATCGGGTGTAACCCTGGAGGAACTTGTAAGAGCTTATGATGTTTTAGCGAATCAGGGTAAGAAAGTAACTCCTTATTTTATTAAAAAAATTGTTGATCGCACCGGTAATGTTTTTGAAGAGACTAAAGTTCAAACAGAACAGGTTATCGATCCACGCATTGCTTTCATGACATCTTACATTATGCGGGATGTTGTAGAAAGCGGTACTGGCAGGCGCGTTAAAAGCATTGGAAGACCGGTTGCCGGAAAAACGGGAACGACGAATGATTTTCGTGACGCCTGGTTTATCGGTTTTACTCCTTCCCTTATTACCGGAGTTTGGGTAGGTTTCGATCAGGAAATATCTTTGGGCAAACAAGAAGTAGGTGGAAGAGCAGCGGCACCTATTTGGTTGTATTTTATGGGAAAAGCGCTGCAAAACGTTCCTGTGGAAACCTTTCACACGCCGGAAGGTATCGTTTTTATTAAAGTCGATCCTAAAACCGGAAGACCATCAAGCGAATCAGATAAAGGAACTATTTACGAATGTTTTCTGGATAGCGCGCAGCCCAGTGAAAAATCCGACGATTTCCCCGAAGAAAAGGAAGATATATTTCGATAAAAATTTAGGAGTTTCACAATAAAGGGACTTGACAAAAACTTTTTTTTCCGTTATTAGAAAATACAGAGAAGGAATCAAATTATGTTTCTTAAAGATTTAAACAGCGGCAGTAGCCTGATAATCAATAGCGTAAGGGTACTCGTAGTAGTATTCACGGGGTCTGCCGCTCTCTGTATCTTTAAGAAATAACATAAAAAGATACAAGCCGCGGGCCCCTAAATCCCGCGGCTTTTTTGTTTTAGCAGTAAAGCCGCTTTTCTCAAAAGAAACCAGCGGCTTTTTTAATTAGTTCGGCTCGAGCAAACGAGTCGCAGGGTCACGGCGGGTAAAATTTTAATATATATACAAAACCCAGGAGTAAATAAATGAAATTAAAAGGTTCACAAATTCTACTGAAGATGTTGGAAGAGGAAAAAGTGGATATCATTTTCGGATACCCGGGTGGATCAGTTCTGGATATTTACGATCAACTTTATAAAAGTAACATTAAGCATATTCTGGTTCGTCATGAACAGGGGGCAGTACATGCCGCTGACGGCTATGCCCGTGCTACCGGAAGAGTGGGCGTCTGCCTGGTAACCTCCGGTCCGGGAGCCACAAACACTGTTACCGGTATCGCCACGGCCAATATGGATTCCATACCTATCGTCGTTTTTACGGGGCAAGTACCGACAGCATTGATCGGCAACGATGCTTTTCAGGAATCTGACATCACGGGCATAACACGCCCCTGCACCAAACACAATTTTCTGGTTAGGAGCGTGGAAGAGCTTGCTTCGACTATTAAGGAAGCTTTTCACATCGCGCGCTCAGGGCGGCCGGGCCCGGTTTTGGTTGACTTGCCCAAAAACGTGATGGCAACGGAAACCGACTACGATCCCGCCAGTATTAAGATTAGAAACTATGATATATTTCACAAACCGGCCCCCAAGAAAATGGCTCAGGTTTTAGAAATGCTGACTCAGGCCAAAAAGCCTTTAATTATGACCGGCGGCGGCGTCATTCTGGGTAAAGCTGCGGCAGAGCTAACCGAACTGGCAAGACATTATCAAATCCCCGTCACCGGCACCTTGATGGGATTGGGTTCTTTCCCGGGCACAGATCCGCTCTGGCTGGGCATGCTGGGAATGCACGGCACCTTCTACGCGAATATGGCGGTTAGCCATTGCGATTTGCTTATTGCCGTGGGAGTGAGGTTCGACGACCGCGTCACAGGCACGATTGAAACTTTTGCCGACCAACGCCAAGATTGTTCAAATCGATATTGATCCTTCCTCCATCAACAGAAATGTTGTCGTTGAGTTACCGATTATCGGCGAAACTAAAGCAACACTTCGGGATATGATTAAATTTTTGGCTGAACATAACTATTCTCCATCACTATCCGACCGTAAGAAATGGCTGAGACAAATTGCCGAATGGAAGGAAAAAGTTCCGCTGACATACTGTCAAAATAGCAAAGTTATCAAACCGCAGTACGTCATCGAAACACTCCGCAAATTGACTAAAGGCAATGTTATTATCACCACAGAAGTCGGCCAGAATCAGATGTGGACGGCGCAATTTTTCCAGTTTGATCGTCCCAATACTTTCATTACGTCCGGCGGACTGGGCACAATGGGCTATGGCCTACCCGCGGCGATTGGTGTTAAGTGCGCGTTTCCCGATAAACAAGTTGTGGATATAGCCGGCGACGGCAGTATCCAGATGAACATTCAGGAACTGGCTACTGCCGCTCAGTATAAAATTGCCGTAAAAGTCGTTCTTTTAAATAATGGCTATTTGGGCATGGTGCGCCAGTGGCAGGAATTATTTTATGAAAAACGTTATTCGCACACGGATATGACTTATGCTCCGGACTTCGTGAAATTGGCTGAAGCTTACGGCATCGTCGGTTTGCGCGCGACAAAACCGGAAGAGGTGGAACCGATTTTACAAAAAGGGCTTTCTATCGATAAGCCGGTGTTGATGGATTTTCGGGTTTCCCGTGAAGAATGCGTTTATCCCATGGTGCGTCCGGGTGAATCCATCAGCGAAATGGAGCTGGGCACCAGAGAAATGATCAATTAATAAATACATAGAGAAAGGTTAATCAGCATGGAAAAAAAAGAGCACATAATTTCGATACTTGTCCACAATAAACCGGACGTGTTAGCGAGAATCGCAGGAACACTGGGCGGCAAAGGCTACAACATTGAAAGTCTCTGCGTGAACACGACCACCCAATACGAAATATCGAAAATAGTAATGACCACTATCGGCAATCAGGCAACCATTACCAGAATCGAAAGCCAATTGCAGAGGCTTGTCGATGTAATTCAAGTCGATGATTTGACCAATGTCGAATCAATTCACCGCGAAATGATTCTCGTTCGGTTGAATTTGGCCGATGATAAAAAAGAGCAGATAAAAAAAGCAATTGACACCTACAAATGGAAGGTAATAGTCTCCAACGATGCTTTTGTAATTCTGGAAATTACTGGCGATAAACCGCAAATCGATCTTGCCCTTGCCCGATTGGAGCCTCTGGGTATCACCGATATTACAAGAACGGGTATCGTAGCTTTGAATTTAAAAAACTAATTAGATTATTTACCTAAATAAACAGGGAGGTTTTATGGCAAAAATTAATTTTGGCGGTGTTCAGGAAGATGTTATCACAGCGGAAGAATTTTCTCTAAAAAAAGCCCAGGAAGTTTTAAAAAATGAAGTGGTGGCTGTTCTCGGTTACGGCGTTCAAGGCCCGGCGCAGGCATTGAATATGAAAGATAACGGCATCAATGTAATTATTGGCCAGGCCAAGGAAGATAAGTCCTATTGGGATAAAGCCATGGCCGACGGCTGGGTTCCCGGTAAAACGCTTTTCCCCATTGAAGAAGCAGTGCAAACGCGGCACAATTATTCAATATCTGGTATCGGATGCCGCGCAGATGATGCTCTGGCCCAAAGTCAAAGCAAATCTGAAAAAAGGCGACGCCCTTTATTTTTCGCATGGTTTCTCCATCGTCTACAAAGAACAGACCGGCGTGATTCCGCCTGATTTTGTGGATGTGATTATGGTCGCCCCCAAAGGCTCGGGAACCAGTGTCCGCAGAAATTTCCTGGACGGCAGCGGCATTAACAGCAGTTTCGCGGTTCATCAGGATGCCACCGGCCGCGCGAAAGAAAGAACATTGGCGCTGGGTATCGCTATCGGTTCCGGTTTCTTGTTTCCCGACAACTTTCCAGATGGAAGTATACAGCGATCTGACCGGAGAGCGCGGCGTGCTCATGGGTGCGCTGGCCGGAATGATGGAAGCGCAGTACAATGAACTGCGCAAGCATGGTCATACTCCCAGCGAAGCCTTTAACGAAACAGTGGAAGAACTGACGCAGAGCCTTATTCGTCTGGTGGGCGAAAACGGTATGGATTGGATGTATGCCAATTGCAGCACTACTGCTCAACGCGGCGCACTGGACTGGCGGCACAAGTTCCGCAAGGCAGTGGAGCCGGTTTTTGCCGAACTTTACGACTCGGTCGCTAAAGGCAAGGAAACGGCAATTGTCCTCAAAGCCAACAGCGCTCCTGATTACAAAGTAAAGCTCGACGCGGAACTCAAAGAAATGCGTGAATCGGAAATGTGGCAGGCCGGCGCGGCTGTCCGTTCCTTGAGGCCGGAAAAAAGAAAAAAGTGACATCTTTGTAAAAAATCCATCTGCTGTGTTGCGCGGCATCTCTCGTCATTGCGACGTATATAAAGAATACGACTCATTCCTCGATATTTGCGCGCCTTGCATCTGGAACTTTTTACAAAGCTGTCTATTGGTGTTTTAATTTAATGTTATGCTATTTACTGAAAGAAAAATAATGGAGAGAAAATTATGAGAAGCGATCTCATGAAAAAAGGGTTGGAGCGTGCGCCGCACCGTTCGCTCTTTAAAGCCATGGGCTATACCGATGAAGAAATTGCACGGCCACTGATCGGCGTTGTCAATTCCGCCAATGAAATTATCCCCGGACATATTCATCTGGATTTAATTACCCAGGATGTCAAAGCGGGAATCCGCATGGCCGGCGGCACTCCGGTGGAATTTCCGGTAATCGGAGTTTGCGACGGAATAGCAATGGGGCATGCCGGCATGAAATATTCACTGGCCAGCCGGGAATTGATTGCCGATTCCATTGAAATCATGGCGATGGCTCATCCTTTTGACGCTCTGGTTTTTATCCCCAACTGCGACAAGATTATTCCCGGTATGCTCATGGCGGCTCTGCGCTTAAATATACCGTCCATTTTTATCAGCGGCGGCCCGATGCTGGCGGGCAAAATGGAAGGTAAAGCCGTTGACCTCATCAGCGTTTTTGAAGGCGTCGGTGCGGTTAAAGCCAAAAAGATGACCGAAGCCAGTTTAAAGCAATTGGAAGATTGCGCCTGTCCGGGTTGCGGTTCCTGCTCCGGCATGTACACCGCCAATTCCATGAACTGCGTGACGGAAGCATTGGGATTGGGGCTTCCCGGAAACGGCACGATTCCGGCGGTTCAGGCGGCGCGTCGACAGGCTGGCCAAACACGCGGGAATGAAAATAATGGAATTGCTCAAAAAGAAAGTGAAGCCGCGCGATATCGCGACGCTGGCCGCTTTTAAAAACGCCATTGCCGTGGATATGGCGCTGGGTTGTTCCACCAATACAGTTTTGCATATTCCGGCGATTGCTCATGAAGCGGGCATTAAACTTGATTTGGACCTCTTTAATAAAATCAGCGAGAAAACTCCCAATCTCTGCAAATTAAGTCCCGCCGGTCATCATCATATTGAAGATTTGGACACGGCCGGTGGTATTCAAGCCGTGATGAAAGTCATCAGCACGCTGGGCGTCATTGATACAAAAGCCCATGACCGTTACCGGTAAAAATGTGGAAGCTAATTTAAAAAACGCCCGCGTTTTGAATGATGAAGTCATCCGGCCATTGAATAATCCTTATTCACCGCAGGGCGGCATCGCTATTTTGCGCGGCAATCTGGCGCCGGACGGCGCAGTCGTGAAACAATCCGCTGTCGCTCCCGGCCATGCAGGTCAACGAAGGCAGGGCCCGAGTCTTTGATTGCGAAGATGACGCCATAAAAGCAATTCTGAGGCGGAAAAATTAAATCCGGTGATATTGTTGTCATCCGCTATGAAGGTCCCAAAGGCGGGCCGGGAATGCGAGAAATGCTTTCGCCCACATCGGCCATTGTCGGCATGGGTCTGGATAAAACAGTTGCTCTTTTGACTGACGGACGTTTCAGCGGCGGCACGCAGGGCGCGGCTATCGGCCATATCTCACCGGAAGCGGCGGAAGGCGGCCCGATCGCGCTGGTTAAAGAAGGCGACATCATTGCCATCAACATTCCGGCAAAAAACTTGAATCTGAAAGTCAGCGATAAGGAACTGGAAAAGCGCAGAAAAGCTCTAAAACTAAAAAAACCGGCGATTACGAGCGGCTATCTGGCGCGCTATGCGAAGCTGGTTACGTCCGCTTCGACGGGAGCAATTTTTAAAGACTGATACCAATTGTTTTCTTCAGCTAACTTTGTTGGCATCGTCGTCGGCTTCCTCAACGTATTTGTAAATACGCCTGCGGAGCATCATCCTTGCCGCCGCGTTATCCTTTGAAAGCAAAACGGTATAAATCAACTTAGGGAACGATTGCGACCGTCCCCGCTCTTGATATAGTCTTTTAAACCGTATAACGGAACGCATCAATCCTGTAGGCCGATTGCATGCTGTTCTCAGGCAATGCTCCGGTGTAACAGCAACACTCGACTTCTCTCCATCATTCCTGGCAATACCAGCGTAACGTTAGTGAAAGTGGCGTGCTCTCGCTGGTCGCTTAATAGTGACGCTTCATACTAAATGTAGCAGGCACGCATGAATAACACCTGTTGTCAGTATATGAAACAACCGGGCGTTCTTGATTGAGGTTTGTGACATTGGACCATCCCCTATGAGTCGCAGCAATTCATCTGCTGAGAATTCGCACATCGCACCAATATAGCGGGCTATTCCTCGGCCTTCATTTCGGATGGCGAAACGCATGAGTACTTCGTGGGGACTTGGCCCAGGAACAAGTTCAAGCAACATTCAATGTGAGCTTCTCCATGTTCTTCGAGATAAATTCCTCGATACAAAAGTCTTGTCGCAGAAATTCATGGCATTGCTCGATGGCTTTGTCGCTTCCGGCAGCATTGTATAGACCCAGAGCCTCTTCTCCAAAGATTCCTTGTGCCAAAATCAGAATTAACAGTGAATCTTTGTCTCATAAAAATAACCGATACGATCATGGTCCCAGTTTGATCGCATGTTCTTATCAGTCTGACTCCCAGCCAAGCGTTTTCATCGAACTGCTCAGCCCGAAAGGCTGCTAGACTGCCACATCGGACACCAACTCGCGTTGCTCTGTCCTTTATTGTTTGAATCAAGGTATGCCATCTTGACGATCCTAATCGAAGCATTCCGGCAGACGATGATTGAATGAAAAGAACCGTGACTAGCTCCAATGTATGAAACTCTCTTACCTCGACACCAAATTCTGGCTAACAATTGATATATAAACTACGCTTTTCCTTATCTTTATACCATAGTCTGTATCAATAGTAGTAACGTTCGCTGCTTTCAAATCAAAGATGATATCAAGGCGGCGAGGAAGAGGCGACGCAGGCGTATGCGGCTATACGTTGAGGAGCCGATGACGCTGCCAACGCAGATAGCGCTTTGATTTGGAACCGGCGTCAGTTCCAATCCACCAGCATCAACCCGGCACTAATCCGATTTATGCTAGTGTTGTAATCGATCAGGCTCTCCCCGTAGCCATTAAAATACTGAATGTAGAAGCTGATATTTTTAAAATTATCACTGATAAAAGACAACGGAATACTCCAATCCAGTTGAACCGCCCCCAAATTATTCTCGACCGTAAATTATTGCGCAACATTGCCGCGAAACGCTGACCTTTCCAGTAATAAATCCCCCATAATTCGCCATACCCCATATATCTGGTAATATCAGGATTATCGTCATTGTGTTCGTCTTCCGGAATCCGGTACCATGTTTTCAAAAGCAAATTAAAATTGTCTTTTTCCATGCCCACATTAGCTACAACACGGTTCCAACTGCGGGAAAGAGGCCGGGAACGGCCATTGGATTGATGGTTCAACCCAAGATTAAAATATCGTACTTTAAAATTATCAAAACCGGGGATTTAGATAATCGGTGCGAAAGTTGATCAAGCAGCTCCGGTTCGTAATTGGTATCGCGGAAAGGAGAAGAAAACGCCGAGTTGTAAAGCTGCCAGAACGAAAGTTGCGTGTAGGCCACCCATATATCTATACCGATATCCTTTTTAAATACATCTTTCAGCGTATCCTTGAGCACATCTTCCCAAATCTTCATTTTAAAGCTTAATTGAAATTTTGCTTCGTCGTGCTGGGCTTTGGCCCTCGGATCCATATCCAAAGCGGTATCTTCATTCGGCGAGGAATTATAGGCAACAGGCAAGAAATAGTTAGGGCGGTAAGGTTTAAGCATGTAAAAAGAGCTTTTCCCTTTTTCCCCGTCTAAATCCCAGTGTTTCGACATTACGGAAATCTGCTTTTTTTCCTTCGCCGGTTCTTCAGTTACTGCTGCGGCAGCAGCGCTCGGAGGTGAAGTGTCTTTTACAGAAGTTTGTTGCTTCGCCAGATTATCGAAGCACTCCAATCTCGCAGCGGCGTCATCTTTAATTTTTGCGCACTCAGCCACGCGGTCGGCAATTTCAGCGGCGTCACCGGGAAACGATGAAAACAGCAAAAAAAACATACATATTAATATTGTTTTAAATGCTTTCCTGATTTTTAAAGTTTCCATCAATGCAAACCCTCTTGCCTTTCTTGTTTTCTTTTATCCAAATCAGCATATAATTTTTTCTCGCAATCCGGACAAATGCCGTGGCTGAATTCCGCCTCGGTATGTTTTTGGAGATAAGCTTCGATTTGATTCCAATAGCCTTTATCATCACGAATTTTTTTACAGTAAGCACATATCGGCAATAATCCGCTTAACTGTTTGACATCGGCCAGGACATTTTGAAGTTCGGCAATAGTATCATGCAATTTTACAACCAGAGGTTCTGTGACCTTAATAAATATTACTGCGCCGATCATAATGGCAATAATGCCAAATAAGCCGCAAATTAATCCAGCCTTGATAAAAGGAGCGCGAACTTCGGTCATATCGACCTTAGCAACAATACCCCAGTTTAATAGCACCACCGGTTCGTAGGCAGCTAAAACTTGTTCTCCGCGATAATCCAATCCAACAATAGTTCCGGAATTCCCGGATAGCGCCTGTCGCATCGGTTCCGCCAATCTGGAGTTGAAAGGAACCGGTTGCATATTCTGCAAATTGCTATGACGCTGATTTAAAATAAAAACAATATCATCCCCTTGTCTTTTGGCCAGAGTGAACTCACCGGTTTCACCAAAACCCTTATAATGTTTATTCGCATCTATGACTTGGCTTAACGTCGCTTCATTTACTCCCAAAGGATAAGTCTTTCTGTATAGGGAATCGAATCTAGCCACTGCTTCAATCAAGCGGGCCTGACTCACGACAATGTCCCGAAGATCATTTGCTTGTTCTTTAAATGCCGTTCGGTAAAGCATTGTAATCGCAATCACTTCGACTCCCAGAACTATCACTACCATGATTAAAATCAGCAACATAATTCTTTTGCGCGGGCTCATTGTTCCTCCGTTAACGCTTCAAGATTTACTGTAGCAAACTTACTTTTTTGCGGTAAGAATCTGCCGTACTTTTTCCAGTTCCTGTTGGTTATCTACTTCGACAGAATCGTATGGTGTTATCACTACTTTGATTTTATAGCCGTATTCCAAGGCCCGGAGCATCTCCAGGGCTTCGAGCTTTTCCAGTTTTCCTTCGGGAAGTTTGGTGAAGGTGTCGAGGAAATCACAACGGTAGGAATAAATGCCGTGATGTTTGTAATAATCGGCTTTCATCGAGCTCGCGCGCACATACGGAATGGTTGCCCGCGAAAAATATAGGGCAAAAAATTGGTTATCGAAAGCAACCTTTACGGCATGTGGATGGGTAATTTCTTCTTCGAGAATAATTTTATAAATTAATGTAGACATAACAATTGTGGAATCATCTACAAGAGGCCGGATAACTTCATCTACCTGCACCGGCTCAAAAATCGGCTGATCGCCCTGAACGTTGACGACAATGGCATCGGCAGAAATATTCAAAGATTTTACGGCTTCGGCAATTCTATCCGTGCCGGATCGATGTGCGGCTGACGTCATTATGGCATTCCCGCCGAATTTTTTCACAGCTCTAAATATTCTTTCGTCATCGGTGGCTACGGCAACATAGGGAACAGCTTTGGCTTTGGATACGCGCTCATAGACATGCTGAATCATCGGTTTACTGCATAGATCGGCCAGAGGCTTCCCCGGAAAACGGCTGGACTCATATCTGGATGGGATGATGCAAACTATGTCTCTTTTCATCTTTCTCGGCCTCGTGAAAAGCCCCTTGCATCCGTCGGGCAAGCATATGCGTAGTTTTACTACTTTAGCTACCCAAGTATTGGTCAGCTTGCTGCTGCAAGTAATTACCGATATAATCCCGCACGGAATCTTCCAGAGATAAAAACACTACGGGACATCCGGCAGTTTTCAGCTTATCCATTTGCGCCTGGGTGAAATACTGGTATTGATCGCGCAAGGACCCGGGCATTTCGATATATTGGATATTGGTTTTGCGCCCCATTGCGGCAAATACGGCTTTAATCAAATCATTCCAGGTTCGGGCTTTGCCTGTCCCCAAATTAAAAATGCCGTTGATATTCGGATTATTAAAAAGCCACCACATAACGTCCAGGCAATCTTTGACATAGACAAAATCGCGCATCTGGCCGCCATCGGGATATTCTTTCTTGCAGGATTTAAAAAGCCGCACTTTACCAGTTTGCTTGATTTGGTTAAAAGCCTTGAAGATTACGCTTGTCATTTCTTCTTTGTGGTATTCATTAGGACCGAAAACATTGAAAAATTTGATGCCCGCAATTTTATTTTCCAGCTTATTTTTTAAAACCCATAAATCAAATAACTGCTTGGAATAGCCATACATATTAATCGGTTTAAGCTTACTGATTTTACTGTGGTCATCGGAAAAGCCCAGAGTTCCATCGCCGTAAGTCGCGGCGGAACTGGCATAAATAAACCGGAGATGACGCCGCAGCGCCCATTCGGCAAGTTTGCGGCTATAAAGGTAATTATTTTCCCAAAGATAGTCCGCGTCGCGCTCCGTTGTGGATGAACAGGCACCCATATGTACAATAGCGCTGGTTTCAAAAGGCACTTGATCGGCACAGACCATTTGTAAGAACTCATCTTTATGGATGTAATCAACAAAACGCCGGTTGACTAAGTTCTTCCATTTGTCGTCGGTACTCAATCGATCAACGATGACAATATCATCGATGCCTTCCTGATTGAGACGCCAGATAAAAGCGCTGCCGATAAATCCGGCACCGCCTGTAACAATAATCATGCGTACTGCTCCTTTGCTATCTTAAAAATTGTTATATTTAACTAATACTTAAAAGAATTACTGTCAATAAAGAAAATTGTCGCGTTTCTTGCCGTTTGTTGGCCGTGTGAAGATTAACGCTTCCTAATGGTTTGCTTTTATCCACATTGACAAAGCTCCTTACATAGAGTAAAAATTTACAACTATTCTAAGGAGGGAGAAAATGATGAATAAAAAGAAGTATGTATTATTTTTATGTATTGCAGTCGCCCTCGTTTTGCTGGGTTCGCTGGGAGCGTACCTGGTGCATACAAGTGGCTGTGAGGTTAAAATTACCGACATGACCTATGTTACAGAGGATGGTGCCAGAATGAGGGCCTTGTTACTAGTGCCTAATTCTGCAACTGTTGAAAATCCGGCCCCGGCTATTGTCTCTGTCCACGGTTATAACAACACTCTGGAAGTGCAGGATAGCAACCAGGTTGAACTATCCCGTCGTGGTTATGTGGTTATTTCGATTGACGCATACGACCATGGTCTATCGTCATTCCCTGATCCGCGAATCAACAAAGGTGTGGCACCTGATATGGGTACATATGCTGCATTGCAATATCTAGGCACGCTGCCGTATGTTGATAAAAATCGCATCGGCGTGGTCGGCCATTCCATGGGTGGAATCATTCTGCAAATTGGTGCAATGAGGGCATTTACAAATCATGAAAAAAATCCATCAATTATCATACCTAAAGCATTAGTGCCTACTGAACACACTTATTTGGTAAACAAAGAAGGTGCCCTTGTGTATGGGAAATATCCGGTTAATGTTGGCCTTATGTTCGCTCAATATGATGAATGGGCGGACAACATGTGGAAGGTTCCTAAAGGCAGTGACGTTAATATTTCAAAAAATGGTATTGCCGGTATGGGATTCCCCGGTGCCGAATATAACTCCTACTATGTGTTTGGTAACGATAAAAAACTTACCAGGGATGAGGCAATAGCCGCTGCGGCAGCAGGAAAATTGCGGGTACTCTATCAACCCCCGATTATTCATCCCCGAGCCCATTTTTCCAAGGTTGCCGAGTCTTATATTCTGGATTTTTTCGATATAACGTTGAAGGGCGGCAAAGAAACTGTGCCGGCTACTGAACAGACTTGGCCTTGGAAGGAATTTTTCACCGGTCTTGTTTTGGTAGGTTTTTTCCTTTTTATAATTCCCTTTGCATTCCTGATGCTGGAGATTCCATACTTCAAAAAAATCATCAGACGGGAACCTGTTGCCCCATCAATAATTACAAAAGCCAAGAACAAGATGATTTACTGGATAATATTTATCATCTGCTTGCTGCCGGCTCCGCTAATCTATAATTGGGCGGTGGGCTATCCGATAGCCATCAAGTCAATGGATCGATCTGTTCCCACAATATTCCCTTTCAACAGTTACTTCCAGTTGCCTTGTGTAAATGGTGTCGTACTGCTCATGCTAATAGTGGGCGCCATTCTGCTCGCAATATTTATGGCAACTTACTTCTTGGTTATGAAGAAAAATAAAGTAACCTTTGCTAATCTGGGAGTAAAACTTTCCGGCGCAGATCTTGGAAAAACTGCCCTGTTGGCCTTAATAGTATTTACGGCAACTTATTTCCTGCTGGTAATTATCAATTTCTTCTTCCTCAGCGACGCCAGATTCTGGGTATTCAGTATTAAGACACTCACGCCCATTAAATTCTTCATTTTGCTTAAATACTTACCATTCTTCCTATTCTTCTACCTGATCAACATCTTGCTGCTCAACTCGTTTACCAGAATAAGAGGGGCAAGCGAAGGAACCAATATTGTGTTGATGGTAATTGCCAGCGTCGCCGGTTTAGCGGTGTTACACATTCTCGATTATGGATGGCTTTATACTACCGGCGTTAAGCTGATCCCCTCCGTCCCATTTCCTCCCAATATCACGTCAGCGCTTGCCGGCGTACTGTTATGGAATCTGTTGTTTATATTGCCGCTGGCAGCAATATCGGCAAGGATCTTTTTCAGGAAAACAGGGTCTATCTGGCTGGGAGGTTTTGTTAACAGTTTAATTATCACTTTGTTTGCAATTTCGAACACTGTGGCATCTGCAGGAATTATCTAGTTATTATTTTAAGCTAGATATTTGATCAACAAGTTGTTTTAAACACAAAGGCCAAACAGATCAGCCAATTGGCGGGTTTGTTTGGCCTTTAATAATGAATATACAATTATTTGACGCAAAGAAAAACTTTAATCATTCTCCATTAGGTGCTCTGAGCATCCTGCCTCAATATCCTCCTTAAAAGCTTTCCTGCCGGATCACGGGGAATCTCATCGCGAATCAGGATGGTTTTAGGCACCCGATAGTCGGGCATGTTTTCTTTACAATACTGGAGGAATTCTTCTTTATCTCCTTGCAGGCCTTCTTTCAAGGCGACCACCGCAATAACGGCCTGGCCTTTGATTCGGTCAGGAATACCGATAACTGCCGCATCCTTTACCTTGGGGTGTCGCTTCAGAACATCTTCTATCTGGCCGGGGTAGATGTTGAATCCTTTGGAAATAATAAGATCATCCTTTCTATCTACCAGGTAAAAGTAACCATCTTTATCCATGCGGGCCATATCTCCGGTGTAAAGCCAACCGTTACGCAAGACCGTCGCGGTAAGATCCTTGTTATTCCAATATCCCTGCATAATCTGAGGCCCTTTCACCACAAGCTCGCCAACCTCCCCCACCTCGCATTCTTTCTGCCCCGTTTTCATGTCCATGATTCTGACTTCTGTGTCCGGAAGGGGTAGTCCTATGGAACCCCTTGGTGCACCTTTGGGGTAAGGTGTTATGTGGGTGGCCGAAGAGGCCTCAGAAAGACCATAAGCTTCCATAATTTTTCTTCCGGTGAGTTCTTCAAACCTATCATGGACCGAGGGCGGGAGAGGTGCCCCTCCGCTAATTGCAACTTGAATGGAAGAAAATTGGGTCCTCGCAGCTTCAGGAGGAAGCGACATGATAGCGCTCCACAGGCTGGGCACGGCTGGAAAAGATATGGGTTTGTATGTTTCCAGCATCTTCATCAGGGAAAGGATGTCCATTAAGTCTATCCGGGGAAGAAGTACCATCCGGTATCCCTTGAGTACGGAAACCAGGAGGCAAGCCGACATCCCAAAAACGTGAAAAAAGGGAATTACACACATCACTGCGGCGTTTCCGGCACCCTTTACTCCCATCCAGGTATCGGATTGGAGCACGCTGGCCACAATATTAGAGTGAGTCAGGGTTGCCGCTTTGGGCGCGCCTGTAGAACCGCTCGTATACTGAAGCACCGCCACATCTGAAGGAGATATCTCCACTACCGGCTCTGCCGCGCGCTCTATTGAAGCAAGCAGTTCCAGGAAGACCTGAGGTTTAGGCATTCCTTCTTCCACGGGTATTTTTTTTTCCAATCCGAAAACGGAATGGAGAATAACAGTTTTAACTCCCGTATTTTTTACCACGTTGTAGAGATTCTGGGCGAATAAATCCAACGCAACTACTACTTTTGCGCCTGAGTTATTCAAACAGCGTGTTAGTTCCTCTCCCTGAATTCCAACGCTAATGTTGACCACTATGGCTCCGAGCTTCATGACAGCAAAGAAGGCAATGACATGCGTGGGAGAATTCACCAGGATAAAGGCAATTCTGTCACCTTTTTTCACCCCGGCTTTCCGGAGGAAGAAGGCGAATTTGTTCACCTTCTCGTTTAGCTCCCGGTAAGAAGTGTCGTTATTGTTGAAGGACATGGCCACATAATCCGGGTGTTTAGAAACAGTATCCGTCAGGAAACGGTGAATGGGAATCTCCGGATATGAGATGGTAGGGGGAACGTGTTTCGCGTAATGCGTAAGCCAAGGATTTTTCATGTTCATTACACCTGTTATGTTTTGTTTTTCAACTCATAAAACTTAAGTAATACTGAAAATAAATACTGTCAATAAAAAAACTGTGGCTCAAGTTTATTGCACCGAATAAGTTTTTTCATCGAGAGTAAGAACACGGCAGGGAGCATCTTCTTTAATCATCATAAAATTAATTTGCCTGCCTGTAATTCCGCCGGAGCCGCGATGCGAGAAAAAAATGTCCTGACGGCAAGAGGTGCAGAAGCCTGAAGTTTCTATATTCTTTTCCGGGACACCGCAATCCAGGATTTGCCGGCGGTTCGCCTCGGGCAAATCCAGTATCCACTTATTCCTCACAGCTGCAGGCAGTAAATAAATTTCATGGTTTTTCTGCCCGCGAAAAGCATCAGCGACAGCCGAATCCACTTGATAACAGCATTTGCCTATCGAAGGGCCGATGGCTACCAAAATATTTTGCAAAGAAGACCCGTATTGATTTTGCATCAATCCGATAACTTTGGCGCTGATATTCAGCGCAGTACTGCGCCAACCGGCATGCGTTACGGCGATTATTTTTTTCACCCGGTCGACAAAAAAAACCGGCACGCAATCCGCCGTTTTGATGCAAATGGCCAGATTAGTGCGGTTGGTTACAATGGCATCATAGTTTAGTTCGCTACGCGAAGAAAAATAACTGCCATGTGGCTTAATAACGAATATTTCATCACCATGAACCTGGTTGACGACTAAAAATTGTTCCAAAGGAATGGCAAAAGCCGCGGCCAGCTTCCCCCAATTCTGCAAAACGCTGTATTCTTCATCACCCTCGTTAAAGCTCATATTGAGACTGGCATATTCATCTTGCGAGACTCCACCCTGCCGCGCGCAAAAAGCGTGAATTAAAAAATCGCATTCGCCGAAAATTGCCGCCTGCAAATAAGAAATAGAATCTTTTTTAGAAATCGAGAACATTTTATCAGCCTTATTACCTTTCATTGGCTAGTGTTTGCCTGCGGCGGAAAAGCGCGCATAAAGTGCCCATATCTTCAGGCATTTCCGCGGTAAACACAACTCTCTCGCCTTTCAAAGGATGGATAAAGGAGAGCTGCGCGGCATGCAGTGCTTGTCTGTTTAATGATTTCAAACTTGCCTTTAACATTGGATCGCTAATGGCGCGTATTTTATTTGTCGCACTGCCGTAAACGGTATCTCCGATGACCGGATAACCCCGATCGGAGAGGTGGACGCGAATCTGATGGGTACGGCCTGTTTTAATTTCCACATCCAACAAAGTGACCGTACCATAACGTTCGCGCACTTTCCAAAGAGTAAGAGCAGATTTCCCCCGCTTGCTTTTTGTGGACATTTTTTTACGGTTGGTGGCATGCCTGCCCACGGGCAGCAGAATTTCTCCGTGATTGCCTTTCATGTCCCCCCAGACAAGCACCCGGTAAATTTTGTACACTTCATGGTTTTCAAACTGGGCGGAAAGATTACGGTGCGCATCATCCGATTTTGCCGCCACAATCAAACCAGAAGTTCCTTTATCCAAACGATGAACAATGCCCGGGCGAATAACGCCGCCTATCCCCGACAAATTTTGGCAATGAAACAGTAAAGCGTTGACCAGTGTATTTTCCGGATTTCCCGGCGCGGGATGCACAACCATTCCTGCCGGTTTATTCACTACAATTATGGCCTCGTCTTCATAAACAATATTCAGAGGAATATCCTGGGCGGAGGCAATGGCCTCTCTTGCCGGTTTTAGATGGAGACTTATCATATCTCCTTCCTTCAGACGCTGACTGACTTTAGGCGTCAGACCATTGACCAGAACATCGCCTTCTTCCACAATGCGTTTCACCTGCGAACGTGATAAGGCTGCATCGTTTTGAGCGAGAAACACATCCAGCCTTTGGCCTCTTTCATCTTCTTTTACGACAAATCTTATTTCCTTGGATTGCTGAGTTTCGATAGACAAATCATTACTCCGGCAATTAAATATATTGTTAAGCGCACAAAAAATTCTGGCTTCCGTCCTGCGACGGAATGACGAAATGGTTGTCATTACCCAGCTCATTGCCCAGCGTATGCCTGGGTGATCGGGTAATCAAGTGCTTGTTCTTCCCCCTCTTTTTACCCTAAGCACCTATTTGTTTATAAGTTAATCGTAAATCTGTCCGCATATCCGCGTAGACTGAAAGACCCGCAGCCAACCGGCTTTAGTGAAACTATATACTTCGATGCTTTTGCCGGACCACTCATCTTCGCTTCTGGCGACTTCAATAATTATCTCTTTAATCCCGTCACCATTCAGGTCAATTGCGTTGATAAGACTAAACGATGGTTCCACTCCGCCATACGCGATTTTCTCAATTTGACCGTTTTCCCGAAAAACAAAAAGGATCTGATAGCTACTACCGCCAGCATCTTTATCGTATCTTTGAGTTTTCGCGTCCATTTTCTTCAATGTTAAAATTAGATAATAGCATCCAACAATACTTTTTCGCCCGCTTCCATCCAAATCAACCAGCCACGCAAAATCTAATCTGCTTCCTTTTTCACCACTGACTATCCTATTTTCTTTTCGTATGCGCTGGCGTTCGTTAGCGATCTCTATAACTTCAGGCACAAAATGCTTTTTGACTTCCGCTACCGCTTTGGCCTTGTCTTCTTCGGTCAAGGAAACATTTTTATTTTCAATACCTTGCTTCAATTGTGCTGCAGTTTGAAATTTGGGGAAAGGATATTGAAAATATTCATCCGTACCATAGAAAGTATAGAAGTTTCGGTTGTAATATTTATCCGGCTGCAAAGGTTTCCCCTTATATGCCCCTGTGCCTTCAATATTGGAAATAAAATCCTTGGAATTTTCGCAATGGTCAACAAAGTTAAATTTTACACCGGTGAGATTTCCAACTTTCTCCATGTCTGTGGATACAGGAAATGTTTTTCCTTTAGCATAATCGTTGTTAAACTTATCTTTGCCGATTTTCTTGGCAATAACATACGCATCTCCCAGCTTTCCCTTCTTCACAATAAACAAGGGACTAAATTCATTCTTTTTAATTTTCGGTTTGTAAAGATAGAGGCCGTCGGGAATTGTTACCGGAAAAGTCTTATCGGCAGGTAATTCCTGCACTATTATTGTCTTGTATTTGGCATTTCGTTCGATTTTATCTGCTGCCGCAGTAACAACAGCAGCTACTGCAAAAATTAATATTAAAAGAAATACTAATATTTTTCGCCAATGATGTTTCATGTTTTGTGCTCTCCTTCAGTTAAAGATAGAAAGGAAATATGGTACGGTCTTGAAATGAAAGTTTCCCCCCCCCTTTACATTTGTTTACTAGTTCTCCCCTATATCAAGTACGAGGGCTCTTTGTCTTGCCCATGCCGGCAAGAGAATTGCAAACTTTATATTATTGATTAGATAATATCTGACGCAGGCCTTCAACAATAAAGCCAAATTCGTCTTCGGCATACCGTGCGCAAATCAATGAAGATTTCATCTTTATCCACCCGGACAATGATGGGCACATCGAGTTTGCGCAATTTTTCTTCCATACGGCTGGCGGACATTTTTTTGTTTTTGATGCCGACTAAAACAGTGGGAATTTTCTGCGTCGGCAAAGAGCCTCCCCCCGCTGCCGCAAAATCATCGCGCAGGAAAAATTCCAGAGAGTCAAAATTTGATTTTTGCAATTTATTGATCAGTTTGCGGGCGCGCTTTTTAACCGCGTCGACCGGCTCGGTCAATGCCTGTAGTGACCTTAGTTTTTTTACCACGGCGGCGGGATCAAGGTAATGCATCAGTGTTGCTTCCAGCGCGGCTAAGGTGAATTTGTCGATTCTCAGCGCGCGGTTGAGCGGATTTTTTTTGATTTTTTCTAGAATTTCTTTTTTGCCTACAATGATTCCCGCCTGCGGGCCGCCCAGAAGTTTATCGCCGCTGAAGGTAACCACATCAACTCCGGTAGCCAAAACTTCGCGAATTGTGGGCTCATGCTCCAAACCGTAATTATTAAGGTCGATTACGCAACCGCTGCCCAAATCATCCATAACCGGGATACGGCGTTTTTTCCCCAAAGCCACCAGAGATTCCATATCCGCTTCTTCGGTAAAGCCGACAATGCGGAAATTGCTGGTGTGTACTTTCAGTATCAGGCCGGTTTCTTTATTTATGGCCTTTTCGTAATCACTCAGGCGCGTGCGGTTGGTTGTGCCCACTTCGCGCAAACGAGCGGCGCTTTTGCGCATAATTTCCGGAATGCGGAATTCGCCTCCGATTTCGATGAGTTCGCCGCGAGATACTATAGTTTCTTTTCCTTCCGACAAAGTGTTGAGGACAAGCAAAACAGCCGCGGCGTTATTGTTGACAATCAGGGCATCCTCGGCGCCGGTAAGCGCGCAGATCAATCGGCTTACATGATCATAGCGCTGGCCGCGTTCGCCTCTTGGCCAAATCAAATTCCAAATTGGAATAACCCTTGCCCACTTCCAAAATTCTTTGCAGCGCTTCCGGGCAAAGCGGCGCGCGGCCAAGGTTGGTATGCAGGATAACACCGGTGGCATTGACAAGCCTACGCAAGTTATAGCGATAGAATCCTCTTATTAATTTTTCCACTTCCCGGGCAACATCATTCGTCTCTGAAGGGAATTCAGCAAGTCCTTTTCCCCTGGAATCTACAATCTTTTCCCTCAAATTTTGTACGACCATCCGGCAGGTTTCCTTGACAATATCGCGCGGCGCCAGAGTATAAATATTCTTCTTTTCCAAGAGTAGAATAACTTCGTCAATTTTCGGTAATTTTTTCAACATCTCTTTTCTTTTTTCATCCATAAATATCCCTTCTTGATACCAATTCGCTTTCTTCGTCTAACTTTGTTGGCTGCGTCGTCGGCTTCCTCAGCGTATTAATAATACGCCTGCGGAGTCTCCTCCTTGCCGCCTCGTTATCCTTTGAAGGCGAAATGGTATGACTAAGGTTATACAACACCGGCTTCATTCCCCCGCGGGATGTCGCGTATTGGAAAAGAGCCTCCGACTCCTACTGGAAGAACTCCACGGCAATATTCACGAAAATTGTTTACGGCGATAAAAAACTCCCTCATCATTATTACCCAGAGGTAATGGCCTCGCGGCGTTAAATGCAAATGTGGTGGAAAATAACGCAAAGCCCTGACTATTTCAAAGAGGGCTATTTCCTTCCATAATGTTTTTAAAAACTTACCGTTATATTTTTCTTCCAACGCCGCAATATCCAGTTTTGTGCTGAACAATTTCATCAAAAAATCATAGCTCATTTGATCATGAAGATCAAACCGGCGGGAAGCCATAAGCGGCAAATTACCATGATCCAGGCGGGCGATATACTCTTCAATATCAAATGTGTTGGAATAGCAAATACCATGAAGATAGCCAATAGCGCCGCTGCCCAGACCCGCGTATTCATCGTAATCTACAACATATTCATCAATGAGAGAACTATCTTTCTTTTTCCGGGAAAAGCACCAGGCCGAAGAAAAATTATAATTTTTTTCCAGGCGCTTGACTATCAGCTTGTATAATTTCTGTTCTCCTTTAAAATCAACTTCTCCGATAGTCTTTTCCATTAACTCTTGCGTTATAGTTGAAACCATCAAAGGATAAAATGTAATTTGATCCATGTTTAAATTCAGCAAAACTGTCAGGTCAGCATCGAGAATTTCCGGCGTTTGCGCGGGAATATTAAAAATCATATCGGCATTTAAAGTATCAAATAAGCCTTGAGTGTTTTTGAGCCCCTCCGCGATAGCCTCGCCTGAACCGTATTTTTCATAACGACCGATTTTTTTAAGTAAATCATCATTAAAGGTTTGCACACCCACGGAGAGCCTTTTCACACCGCTTTTCTGTAAAATTTCTATATTTTTCGAAGTTAAATGATTAGGATTTGTTTCTACCGATATTTCCCTGATAGGAAAGCTCTCCTGCGCCAAATGCAACGTTTCGGCGAGCTCATCAATAAGCACTGTCGGGGTTCCGCCGCCGACATAAATTCCTCTGAATTTATAGCCTTTTCCCCGGTAAAGATTAATTTCCCGGCGCAGAGCTTTAAAATATTTTCGGGCAAGTTGCTCGGTAAAAGCTATCCGGTGAAAGGAACAATAAGGGCAAAGTTCTTCGCAGAAAGGAATGTGCATATAAAGGAGGCGCGGTTTTTCATCGGCGCAATCAGGCAATGCCGGCAAGCTTCCCTCTTCAAATTTCAGCGCACGGGCAAATTCCCTTTTCGCTATTTTAGTAACGATTTGATTTATCAAAATTAACTCCATGCAGAACAAATTTATAATATGGTTTATTTATTGTTTAACAATAGATATAGGACTATTGCAAGCTACAATTCCTTGAAATAACGCGTAATAGGTGTTATATGCCGCAAAAAACAAGGTCCCGGTAAAGCTACATGCCTAAAGATAAAGTTTTAACATTATGGAATAATGAAGGAGTCAACGAAAAAGACACCTCCATCTTAAGAAAAAAATCAGTGGAAGTGCCTGTGCCGCTGGATAAAGAATCGCGAGAAGCAATCCAAACTTTGGTTGATTCGTTTCTGGGCAGAGATGACGCTTCAGGTCTTGCCGCTCCGCAAATCGGCATTAACAAAAGAATTTTCGTTTTCCGTAATAAAGGCTTCGGTGAAGGGGGAAAAGTAAAAAGTCCCGATGATTTTGAAGTTTTGATTAACCCGCGAATTACTCAAGCGCGTGGTGAAAAAGTGACGATGGCCGAAGGTTGCCTGTCATGCCCGGAAATCCAGGTAGAAATCAGCCGCTTCCCCGAAATAAAAGTTCGTGCCTTAAATGAAGAAGGGAGAAAAAATTAACAAAAAATATCTGGATTACGTCGCCCGCGTTATACAACACGAGCTTGACCATCTGGATGGTAAACTAATCGTCGATTACGGAGGCAATCTCTATTATCCCAAAGACAAACAATACTTCTTTGAAAAGCTTTTTAAAGGTTGATCAGTTGAACTTTTTTGATTTGTGAACCTCCAATTTTAATGAAACTCAGATATTACAAGCGCAACAAAGTAATATCTGTCAGTTGAATTATCCCACGTGCGAAGCTAAGTGGGACTATTGTAATGAGACCCAAGCTTCAGAAACAAAGTGCACTGAAGCTTGTAGGTCGAATTATCCCGCAAAGCGGAGGGTAATGAAACGCAAACTTCAAAAACGAAGCGCATAGAAGTTTGTTAGCCAAATTGTTCCGCATAAACAGGGATGTAATACCCCACAGTTTGCTTTGAGGTTCATACCCGTGATAAATCTTGAAATCTCCCCGGAGTTGTAGTAGTTCTCAGACATTAATTAAAAGTGACGCAATAACGTTATTTTCTATAATTTAATGTTCCCCGGAGAAGCTGTTCCATGTTAAAAATTCAGTGCCCGCAATGCAACAAATCTTTTGTCTGGACAGACAATATGCCGGCGCAGGAAAAATGCCCTACGCTGGATTGTAACTGGCATTATAATATTCATAACGAACTGAAGAGAAACATTACGCGGCGTGAAACCAAGGTGGAACCAAAAACTCTGCTTTGCCCCTATTGCCAGGGAAAAATTACATCCAAATTTACTATTTGCCGGCATTGCGGACAGATTGTACTGGGCAGTAAAGTTTCCCGAAAGAGTTATTTATTTTTGGCGGTTTGTTTGATTCTCATTACCCTATCTCTGGTTTTCAAGTGCTTGATTAAATGAAATTGAAAAAAACGCCACTGTATGAAAAGCACGTTGCCCTGAATGCCAAAATAATTGACTTTGGCGGCTGGGCTATGCCCGTGCAATATACCAATGTTATCGATGAACACAAAGCAACCAGAAGCGCCGCCGGCCTTTTTGACATCTGCCACATGGGAGAGATCGAAGTTAAAGGTCCGCAGGCTCTTGATCTTTTACAGTTGGTTTTGACGAGAAATCTAGCTGATCAGGAAATAGGGCAAATTAAACTCTCTGCTTTGCTCAATTATGAAGGCGGCATTATTGACGACCTAACCGTCTATAAAATGGCACAAGATTCTTATATGCTGGTGACCAATGCCACCACCAAAGATCGCGATTGGCAATGGATAAAATCTATTCAGCGGGACAAGGTATTTGATTGCAATTTAAAAGACATCAGCAAAAAGACAGGTAAACTGGATTTGCAGGGTCCTCACGCTGAAGAAATTTTGCAAATACTGACCTCTGATAATTTGAAGAATTTGCGCTTCTATCATTTTTTCGAATCCCATGTATCGGGAATACCGTCCATCATTTCCCGCAGCGGTTATACTGGTGAAGACGGATTTGAAATTTATGCCTCTGCCAATGCTATTGGAGATATCTGGGATAAACTCATGGCCACAGGCGAGAGATGGGGAATGAAACCGGCTGGATTGGGAGCGCGGGACACTTTGCGCCTGGAAGCGGGCATGATGCTCAACGGCCAGGACATGTCGGAAACAATTAGCTCCGCTGGAAGTACCATATAGCTGGCTTATTGATTGGAACAAGGAATTTATCGGCTCAGCAGTCGCTTAAAATGCAAAAAAAATCAGGCATTAAGAAAAAACTGGTAGGTTTGGAAATGACCGGCCGCGGAATAGCCCGCCATGGCTATAAAGTATTTAATCGGGAGAGGGAAATCGGAGTTGTGACTTCCGGAACATTTTCGCCCACTTTAAACAAAGCAATCGGTTTGGCGTTTATCGATATTGCTTTCAGCGCGCCGGATACGGAAATAGCCATTATCATTCGTGACACAATGAGCCCGGCAAAAATTGTTAAGCTTCCATTTTATAAAAGGCCAAAATAAAATTAAGGAGAGGAAACACCATGTCCAAACAAAATCCAGCCGACAGATGCTATTCCCGGGATCACGAATGGGTAAAAGATAATGGTGACGGCACTGTCATCGTCGGCATAACCGATTACGCACAGGAAATGCTCACCGATATCGTGTTTGTCGAACTGCCGCAAATCGGGAAAAAAGTAGCTAAAGGTGATGCCGTGGCAGTTGTGGAATCCGTAAAATCGGTATCCGATGTTTACGCCCCGGTAAGCGGAGAAGTTATTGCCGTGAATAATAAGTTGGAAGAAGAACCGGCGCTGATTAATCAGGATGCTTTTGGCGATGGCTGGATTGTGAAAATGCGCCTGGCGAATGCAGGCGAACTCAAATTTCTGCTTAGTGCCGCTGATTATGAAAAACTGGTCAAAGAGGAAAAACACTAATATATGGACTACTGTCCCCACACCACCCGAGGATATAACCCAAATGCAGGCGGTTATCGGAGTAACCAGCCTCGATGAGTTATTTGCCGATATTCCGCAAAAATTCAGATTAAAACAGATACCGGATATTCCTGCCGCCTTATCCGAACAGCAGACCGTCGCTGTCATGAGCGATCTTGCCCGAAAGAATAAACTGCCGCAATTGACCTTAACCGGTGCCGGTGCTTACCATCATTTTATTCCCGCTGTCGTCGGACATATAATATCGGCCGCGCTGAATTTTATACTGCCTATACTCCTTATCAGGCGGAAATCAGCCAGGGCATTCTGCAGGCGATTTACGAATACCAGACTATGATTGCCCATTTAACCGGCACCGAAATTGCCAACGCTTCCATGTATGACGGCGCTTCGGCAATGGCGGAAGCGGCAGTGCTTTGCGCCAAGATGTCCAACCGGACTAAAATTATTGTTGCCCGCTCGGTGCATCCCGAATACCGGCAGGTTTTGCGGACATATTCCTGGGCTAACGGCTATACCGTTGTCGAAATACCGTATACGCGCATCCGGACAGATTGATCTAGACCGCTCTGCAAAACAAACTCGATGATCATGTGGCCGCTGTTTTAGTACAAAGCCCGAATTTTTTCGGCGTTATCGAAGATATTGCTCCTATCGTGGATGCCGCTCATAAAAAAGGCGCTTTGCTTGTCGCCGGTTTTACCGATGGCACATCACTGGGCATTCTGCAGCCGGCGGGAGCATCCGGCGCTGATTTTGTCGTCGGCGAAGGCCAGAGTTTCGGCAATCCGCTTAATTACGGCGGCCCTTATCTGGGAATTTTTGCCGCGCGGGAAAAATTTATGCGCCGGATACCCGGGCAGACTTGTCGGCGCGACTGTGGATAAAAACGGCAAGCGCGGTTTTGTCTTGACTCTGCAAACCCGCGAACAGCATATCCGCCGGGAAAAAGCGACTTCCAACATTTGTTCCAACGAAGCGCTTTGCGCGCTGGCGGCTGGCGTTTATCTGGCCGCTCTGGGTAAAAATCTTAAAAAGCTCGCCGAGCTCAATATTTACAAAACACAATATTTGAAAAATAGGCTTTTAGAGCTTAAGGGCTGGAAGGAAGTATTTGCCGCTCCGGTTTATAATGAATTTGTTTTGCGCTGTCCCGATGCCAAGACTGGTTAATGAAAAACTAAGAAACGAGGGAATTATCGGCGGTTATGAATTACAAAAAGATTATCCGGAACTGAAAAATACTCTGCTCTTTTGCGCCACGGAAATGATCTCGAAAGAAGATATTGATAGGGTTGCGACAATTTTGAAGTAATCTCAGGAGTTGCAAATATGGAACTTGATTTTTGAAATAAGCAAACCGGGACGCAGCGCCGCGGACATCTCCGCAAGCGATGTACCCGCTGTCAATATTGAAACTGTAATCGGCAAAAAATATCTGCGCGATGAACTTGATTTACCGGAAGTAGCGGAAATTGATTTAGTCCGGCATTACACCAATTTATCGCGGCGCAATTTCGGCGTTGATCTGGGCTTTTATCCGCTGGGCTCCTGCACGATGAAATATAATCCCAAAGTTAACGAGAATGTCGCCGCGCTACCCGGCTTTACCGGTATTGCATCCTTATGCTGACGGATGAATTTGCCCAGGGCAATCTGCAACTGATGTATGAAATGCAAAAATATTTAAGCAGCATTTTCGGCATGGCGGAATTTACCTTGCAGCCGGCGGCAGGCGCGCATGGCGAACTTACCGGCGTCATGATGATTAAAAAATATTTTGAAAAGAAAGGCCAAAAACGCCGCATCTATTCTGATACCCGATGCCGCGCACGGCACCAATCCGGCATCCGGCGCTCTTTGCGGATTTGATACGGTGACACTTCGTTCCAACAGCGAAGGCGGCGTTGATATCGAACACTTGCAGTCTTTGATGACGGAAGATGTGGCCGCCTTGATGCTGACCAATCCCAACACGCTGGGACTGTTTGAACGCAATATCGAAAAGGTCGCGCAAATCGTTCATGACAAAGGCGGCCTGCTTTACGGCGACGGCGCCAATGCCAACGCTTTTTTAGGCAAAACCAGACCGGGCGATCTGGGCTTTGATGTTATTCAGCTCAATCTGCACAAAACTTTTTCCACACCGCACGGCGGCGGCGGCCCCGGCAGCGGCCCGGTGGGCGTGAGCTAAAACTTGTTGATTATCTGCCCGTACCCCGCATTGTGAAGAAAAAACGAGGAATATCAGCTGGTCGGATAAATTTCCGCGATACCATCGGCCGCGTGCGTTCTTTTTACGGAAATTTCAATGTGATTGTGAAAGCCTATACTTATATTCGCTCCTTGGGCGCTGAAGGTTTAAAGCGCGCCACCGAAATGGCCGTGCTCAATGCGAACTACATCAAAGAAAAGATTAAAACCATATTTTGATCTTGCCCTATGATCGCGTCTGCATGCACGAGTGCGTTTTTTCCGGTAAAAGACAGGTTGCCGAAAGCGGAGTGCATACGACGGATATTGCCAAGAGGCTGATTGATTATGGCTATCATCCGCCGACCATTTATTTTCCGCTTCATTGTTCCGGAAGCGATCATGATTGAACCTACCGAGACGGAAAGCAAGGAGACGCTGGATGCTTTCTGCGAGGCCATGATTACCATCGCGACCGAGGCCAAAGAAAATCCTGATTGTGTAAAAAATGCGCCGCTGACGACACCAGTTAGCCGGCTCGATGAAGTGCTGGCCGCGCGCAAACCGGATGTTTGCTGGAAAAAACCTGGTTGATCTTATTTATGAACGAATCTACAATCAAGGTCAAACAAGCAAATTCTGCGCAAGCCTCCCTGGCTCAAAGTGCGTCCTCCTTATGCTGACAAGTGCCGCAATATTAAATCGACTCTGGCCAGATCTTCAATTACACACCGTTTGCCAGGAGGCGGCCTGCCCCAACATGGCGGAATGCTTCAATAGCGGTACAGCAACATTTTTGATTCTGGGCAATATTTGCACGCGTAACTGCCTTTACTGCAATGTCGCTCACGGTAAGCCGGCACCTGTGGACGAACAAGAAATCTATCATCTGATTGATGCTGTACAGAAAATGAATCTGAATTATGTTGTCATTACTTCCGTCACGCGTGATGATTTGCCGGACGGCGGCGCACAAGCCTTTGCTGATTGTATAGGCGGCCTGCGCAAGGCAGTGTCCGAATGTAAGATCGAAGTGTTGATTCCCGATTTTCAGGGTCAATCCTCAGCGCTGGAAAAAGTGATTACCGCTAAACCCGATGTCATCAATCACAATATGGAAGTTGTTGAACCTTTATTTTCACAACTGAGGCCGCAGGGCAGTTACAATCTTTCGCTTGGAATTGCTCTTACAAATAGCGAAGTCATCAACAGCAATTTCCAAAAGCGGTTTTATGGTTGGTTTTGGCGAAAAGCGTGAGGATATTTTACGACTTATCGATGATTTGGCTTCCGTCTCCTGCGCGCGTTTGACTATCGGGCAGTATCAGCAGCCGACGCTCAAGCATTGGCCGGTGGCCAAATATTATCACCCGGACGAGTTTGCCGAGTTGAAAGAAATAGCTTATCAAAAAGGCTTTCAGTATGTGGAAGCGGGACCATTAGTGCGCAGTTCCTATCATGCTGCGCAGGCATGTTAATAAGGAGTGAATATGGCGGAACAATATGATTTAGTTGTTATCGGTGGAGGCCCCGGGGGACTGGCCGCGGCCGAATTTGCTGCGAAAAACAAAAAACGTGTCCTCATCATCGAGAAAGACGGCTGGGGCGGCGCATGTACTAATCGCGGGTGCATTCCCACCAAAGCTCTGCTTACCTGTAGTAAATATTATACGGACTTAAAAAGACTAAAACGATTGGGAATTAATATCGCGGATATATCAATTGATTTTGCCGGCATCAAAAAACATCAACAGCAAATAGTCAAGGTGGCGGAGCTCGGCGCTCATAAAATGCTCGTCGATGCCCAGGTGGAAACGAAACAAGGCATGGGCGAAATTATCTCTCCGCAGGAAGTGCAATACCACGATCAACAAGGCAACTCCAAAATCATTCCCACAAAAAACATTATTATCGCCTGGGGCTCCCAGCCGCAAATGCTGCCGGAAATAAATTTATCCGAATGCATTTTAACATCGGATGGCCTGCTGAATTTAGATAGTCTTCCCGCCAGCATAATAATTGTCGGAGGTAGCGTAATCGGTGTAGAGTTTGCCACTTTCTTTGCCGAATTGGGTGTAAAAGTAACCTTAGTTGAACTATTAGACAGGATTCTACCTTACGAAGATCAGGAAGCAGTAGATTTGCTCCGGCAGGAACTGGTTCGTTTAGGCATTGAAATACATACCTCAACAAAACTCGAGAGGCTCAATGATACAGGTAGCGCGGTAACGCTGCAGGCGCAGCAAAACATTAATAAGCTGGAGATAACCGCCGATTTCGTTTTGCTTTGCACCGGCAGAAAACCTCTGCTGGATACGGCACAGTTGGATAAGCTGAATATCGAATATACCAAAACCGGCATCAAAATCGATCAGAATATGATGACAAATGTAGCCGGTATTTACGCGGTGGGTGATGTTACCGGCGGCTTGATGCTGGCGCACCGGGCAACTGAGCAGGGTAAAGTTGCCGCCGGACATATTTGTGAATCAAACACAATTGTTTACAATGAAAATTTTATTCCATCTGTTGTTTACAGTCATCCGCAAATCGCCCGCGTTGGCTATAATCAAAAGCAGGTGTCAAATGAAGGGTTAATCGTGGAGATCGTCAAATCCAATTACAGCGCCAATATCATCGCCCGCGCCGAACTGATGGGTCAGGGTTTTGTCAAAGTCATCTTCAATGAAGATAAAATCATCGGCGCAACCATCGTTGGTGAAGACGCCGCGGAACTAATCGTGCCTCTAAGCCTGGCTGTATCCAATGGGCTTACCAAAAAGCAACTACAGTCGTGGGTTATTCCCCACCCAACGCTAAGTGAAATATTTGCACCACTAATTAGATGAGTACCAAGTCGCTATCAGGCGGCTAGCTTTGTTGGCTTAATCATAAGCTTGCTCAGCTTATTAAAATAAGGAGAATAGCATGAAAATAATGAAGTATGCAGACATAATACCAACTCATTTCGACAATGACCAAGCAAAAGGCGTCGCGGGCCGTGTTGCGATTGGCAAGAATGACGGCGCGAATAATTTTTGTATGCGCATCTTCGAGATTGCTCGGGGAGGAAATACGCCGAAGCATGCACACGCCTGGGAACATGAAATGTTTATTCATTCAGGTGAAGGCGAAATTTACGGCAATGGTAAGTGGAATTCTATCCAACCCGGCACTGTCGTTTTTGTGCCGCCTAGTGAAGAGCATCAAATTCGAAATGCCGGCAGTAAACTATTGATTCTGGCGTGTCTCGTCCCATCAATAGCCCCAGAATTATAATACTGGGTTGCACTAAACTTCCAGCAAAATATTCTTGCCTCTGCTAAGTGGATGTTTTATTAACTGGAAGGAAAATATTACTTCTCAAAGAAGATTGATATGGTATTTTTTAGGTATCGGTATCTGATATTCGGAGTTTTAGGTGCCGCATATATATTGGTTTTTTTCCACAGGCTCGCGCCCGCGATTGTGGCGGTGGATATGATGCGCGACTTAAAAACGGGCGGGGCGCTGATGGGTATATTGGCATCGGCCTATTTCTACCCTTATGCTTTGATGCAAATCCCCGCGGGCTTATTATCCGATTCCTGGGGACCGCGCCGATCGGTGACATTTTTTTTCATCTTCGCGGCCGCTGGTTCAGTCGCTTTGGGTCTTGCGGAAAATGTGGGTGCGGCTATTGTCGCTCGGATTGTCGTTGGTCTTGGTGTGGCCATGGTTTTCGTTCCGACAATGAAAATCCTGACCAATTGGTTCGAATCGGAGAAATTCGTTAGAATGACCGGTATTCTCATGGCATTGGGCGGAGTGGGAGGTTACGTCGCGGCAACACCCCTGGCTTATCTCAGTGAGGCGATCAGTTGGCGCGGCGCCATGGTGGTCATTGGAGCACTCACGCTGGGGATTGCTCTGGCAGTATGGCTGCTGGTGCGAGATACTCCTCAGGAAATGGGTTTTCAGCCGTTAAATGGGAACGTAAACTATAATCCAACAGTTAAGAAGGTGGGTTTATTGCGCGGTATGGGAATGGTACTCAAAGAAACGCGATTTTGGCCGTGGGCGGTGGTTTTTTTTCTGGGCGCGACAGTCAATTTGAGTTTCAGCGGTTTGTGGGGAGGCCCTTTTCTAATGCAGGTCTATGGAATGTCGAAAACTCAGGCGGGGGGTATATTATCAATGATGGCCATCGGTTTGATTTTCGGCGCGCCGGTGATGAGTTTACTTTCCGACAAGGTATTTCATTCAAGAAAAAAAGTGCTTTTGATCAACCAATTTTCGGCGCTGGGCATTTTTGTTCCACTTGCCTTTTTTACGGGAGATTTCAGCAAGACGATGCTCTACATCTGGTGTTTCTCCTATAGTTTTATGTCATCGGGTGCGGTGGTGGTCGGCTATACATCCATCAAGGAATACTTTCCGATGGAGATTTCCGGCACAGCCACGGGCTTGATAAACATTTTCCCTTTTGCTGGCGCCGCTTTAGGCCAACCGCTGATGGGCTGGTATCTGGATCACATGGGCTCTACCGGAGGGCATTACAGCGTAGATGCTTACTCAGCCGCGCTTAAGATTGGTTTAATTTTTCTCTTCGGCGCGCTGGTGGCGAGTACATTCGTAAAAGAAACTTTCCCCAAGGTATCAGTCAATACCCATTCACTGTAGTCTACCGGATAGAGCTTATTTTTCGATGCAAGAATGATGTTTTTACATACCCGAAGTTGAATAAAATTTTCACATCGATCATTGCTAACTTATTTATCCCGTTGACTTGCAAAGCAGATTCTCCTAATTAGAACTCGGGTAGCATAATTAGATTAGCGGGAACGCTAGTCCGCAAGTATAATGATTAAAAAAAGGTAATAGACATCTGGAAGGAGAAACCGATGGATCTCAGACCGATTTTTGAACCTAAGACCATGGCGGTGTTCGGCGTATCAGCGAGCAACTATCACCATCCGGCCAACGAGATATTTAACAAGAATCAGCACCGGTACCCGGTAACGGTCTATGGAGTCAATCCCGGCCGTGAGACGGTAGGCGGACAAAAGGTATATCACAGCATAGCGGAGATTCCCGAGCGGATCGATCTGGCAATTATCGCCGTCAGGGCCGATCTCGTGCCGGATGTGTTATCCGAATGCATCAAGGCAGATGCTCGTTCTGCCGTGATTATATCAGGAGGCTTCAAGGAAGTCGGCAGGCAGGATCTGCAAAACAGAATTGTCGCCATAGCTCGAGAGGCATCATTTCCTTTCATCGGTCCTAACTGTCTTGGTATCTATGTCCCCGACCATGTGGATACGTTCTTCCTGCCCAGCGAGCGCATGATAAAACCTCTGAAGGGAAACATCTCCTTTGTGAGCCAGAGCGGTGGCATCCTTGTGGATCAGATGATAAAATTTACGGCCGATGGTATTGGTTTTGCGAAAGCCGTTAGCATCGGAAACAAGGCGCTCATCGGCGAGCTTGATCTTCTCGATTATTTCAGCGCTGATCCGTCTACGGATGTGATTGCTTTCTATATCGAAGGGTTCGGGGAAAACGAAGGGAGGCAGTTTGTTCTAAATGCCGAAAAGTGCGGCAAGCCCATCATTGTTATCAAATCCGGCAAAAGCCCGGGCGGCAGCCGGGCTATCGTAAGCCACACAGCGTCGCTGGCAGGAGACTACGCCAGCTTTTCTGCTGCCCTTTCACAACATGGGATTGTCGAAGCGACAACTGAAAGGGAACTAGTTTCTTTCTGCGAGTCCCTGAGTAAACACCCATCCCAGCATATCGAGGGACGGGTAGGCATTATCACAGTGAGCGGAGGTCACGGCGCCATGGCCGTCGATTCCTGCGCCTCTCATGGAATTGCCATACCCGGCCTGTCGGAGCGCAAGCAGGATGAAATCCGTAAAAATTTAAACCCTAGTGCGCGCGCGATTGCCGCGCTCAATAATCCCATCGATCTGACGGGGAGCGGTGTGGATGACGATTTTGTTACGACAACCCGGACGCTATTGACCATGGATGATATAGACAGCATTATCGTCTTGCTCCTGCCCTATATCCCCGGAATCACCTCCGACCTTGGCGCCAAACTGAGCCTTATCGCCAGAGAATATAACAAACCGCTGATTGCCTACGTGCCCAACGTAGAGAAATATGAAATGTTGATCGAGGGATTTGAACTAAACGGTGTTGCTGTTTCACCTTCTATTGAGGGTGCGGTGTTGATGATTGAGGCTTTAAGGAGAAATAAACCATGACCAATTTAAATCCTAAAATAATCCAGATCATTGAAGCATCCCGCAAGTACGGATGGATTCTCGAATCCGATGCCAAACAGATTTTTTCTCTTTTGGGGTTTGCCATTCCCAGGTTTACGGTGGCGAAAACATTGGATGATGCCCTCCAATTTGCTAACAAAATCGGTTATCCCGTGGTTGCCAAAATAGTTTCTCCCCTTATCCTGCACAAGTCAGATGTCGGAGGTGTCATTGTGGGAATAGCCGATGATAAGGGTATGGCAGAGGCCTTCCAGCATTTAAACTCTATGAATGGTTTTGTTGGTGTCCTTGTCGACGAGATGATATCGGGCATTGAGCTTATCGTGGGGGCGAAAATAGATTTTCAATTTGGCCCCATGGTCCTCGTGGGCATAGGTGGAACCAGCGTGGAAATCTATCGTGATGTCATTCTGAAAATGGCCCCCCTCTCTAGGCAGGATGGCTTAACCATGATTCGATCTCTGAAAGGATACAAACTTTTGGATGGATACCGAGGCGCCGAACCGGTGGATATGGAAAGACTCGCCGATATCCTCGTCAACTTCTCCACCCTGGTCATGGCCTTGAAAGACGAGATTGAATCCATCGACATCAATCCCCTGCTATGCTCCGCCGGTCAGTGTGTGATAGCCGATGCCCGCATTATCCTAAAGGGAGGCGTAAGGATAACCTGATTTATCTGCGAAAGAGCTCTTATCAAAATTAGTTTTATTCATACCAGCGTACAAATTCCTTTATGTCCATTCTTTGTGATCTGTATTTATTAGCTACAGCATTATTATCGGGGTAACCCAGAGAAATACCAAGGGCTATCTTGATATTGTCGGGAATATCCAAATGTCGGCGTATAATATCGGGGTAAACTGTCAGCATTGCCTGCGGACATCCACCCAAACTTTCGGCATGCAGCGTCATTAAGAAAGCTTTGCACAAAAAGCCCTAAATCAAACATTGACCAAGACGTAAGCGACTTATCTAAACCAACAAATACGACGCAGGGAGCGCCATAAAACTGGAAATTACGCAAATAGCCAGCTCTGATTTTTACCTGATCATTGGGGTCTATTCCCAACGCCTCAAAACGCCGCAAGCGATGAGTTGTTGATCTTTTTTCCGGGGCTTGCGGCCAGGCAGTGGGAAAGGAGAAATCAGGCCGTTTTTGTCGATCCTCTTGGGCGGCACTGAACAACTCTGCGCCTAGAGCTTTTTTCTTTTCTCCCAGAACGACAAATACTTCCCATGGCTGGGTGTTCATGAAAGAAGGGCTATGCGATGCCGCTTTCAAAATTTTTTTCAATAAACCTTTGTCCACCGGTTTGGACAAAAATGCACGTACGCTTGCTCTACCTTCTAAAACTTTAAAAAAATCCATATCGGCCTCCTTGTTTTAATTTATATTCCCGAGTCACTTCGCTTGCGGCAATGACGGCTTTTTTTCACGGCCGAACATTTATAATTCGTCCAATAGCGACTTTATATATTTTGAGGCGCTTTCACCCGCTAGATACCCTGTCGAAAAAGCCGCCTGTAAATTATAGCCTCCGGTATCGGCATCAATATCTATTACTTCGCCGCAGAAATACAGTCCAGGAACTTTTCTGGAAGCCATTGTTCGCGGATCGATTTCATCAAGTGATACGCCCCCTGCTGTCACTATCGCTTTTGTGAGCGGCAGAGGCGCTTTGATGTTGAAGCGCAGGGCTTTAAGCAGTTCAACGATTCTTTCCCTTTCGGGAGCAATGATCTGGTGCGCCTGCTTTTCCGTACCAATCCCGGTCATCTCTATAAAGGGATCGATCATCTTCGCGGGCAGATACTCTTTGATGATGCCGGCGATTTTTCTTTTACCGGATTTGTCCAGATCGCGCTGTAGGCGCTTATGTAATTGTTCCGCGGTCAACGCCGGTTTTAAATCTATCAATACGGATACGGGACCATTTTCCAGAGCTTCCACAACAGCAAGGCTCATGAGCAATATAATCGGGCCGCCCAGACCAAAATGTGTAAAGAGCATTTCCCCAAAGCGGCTTTCAAGAACCGGTGGACGGGGTGATTTTTTTTCTCCACGGCCATAGCTGCAGTGGGGAGTAAGCGAAGCATCGATGACAGAGGCTTCACCCTGAAACGCCGTGGCACGGACATTGCGCAAACTAACACCCTGCATGGATTTGGCCAGCTTCTGTTCCTGTACAACCAGTGGCACCAGTGCCGGTTTGAGCTTCACAATGCTGTGCCCCAGTCGCCTGCTCATTTTATAGCCATCACCGGTAGAGCCGGTTTCAGGCCAGGAGGCACCGCCTGCGGCCATAATAACTGCGAGAGAGCGATAAGTTCCGTTTCGAGTCTGGACAAGGTAAATGCAATCATCCTGAAAATTGATCGCGGTTACCTGCGCATTTAATTTGATCTGGACTTTGCCCGCGGCCAAATATTTTTTGAATACTCTCACGACATCATTAGCATCATCGGAGACGGGAAAGATTCTTCCGCCTCGTTCCAATTTTGTCATAAGACCTTGGCACGTAAGGAAGTCCAGCAATTCGGGGCGGAAAAACCGATGAAAAGCGCCATAAAGAAAACGGCCGTTAATTCCATACATGGCAATGAAATCTTTTAATTCGGCGGAATTTGTTAAATTGCAGCGAGTCTTGCCGCTTACGAGAATTTTTTTGCCGATGCTGCCGGTCTTTTCCAGAAGTAAAACTTTCGCTCCTAACTCGCCTGCGCGGCCTGCGGCCATTAGGCCTGCCGCGCCGCCGCCAGCAATTATAACATCAGCATTTATTTTTCCGTTGGTCCTAATCAAATTGCGTACCCACCTTTAAAATTTGCGTAGCACGAAAAAGCTTGGCCGGTCAATCATGGAAATGAACCGGCCTTATCTTGTTATATTATCGAGCTTATGCTAAAATCTAAATATTTTCGAAAGCAAAGACAGGGGCGCTTAACTTTGCAAGTACCAACAAATTTAATAACTCTTACAACCCGAATATTTCTTCAGGTTCGACCCATCGCTCATCAGTATCTAGAAGGCTGGAAAAATATTGCCCAAAAGATTCCCGATCCCGAATTACACCGGCAGGCGCGTCTGAGTATTTCCACTAAGACATTTCACTGCGAAGGAGGTTCGATTTACGGGCTTTTGGCCGGAAACCGATACAAAGAAGCCATTAAATTTATTGTTGCGTACCAAACGATCAGTGATTACCTGGATAATCTTTGCGACCGAAGTACCTCGTTCGATCCCGATGATTTTCGCGCTTTGCACGAAGCTATGCTGCAAGCCCTGACTCCGGATGCCAAGTTATCATCTTATTACCGGTTCCGACAGGAGCAGGATGACGGCGGCTACCTGGCGGCGCTGGTGCAGACCTGCCGGGATGTATTGAGAAATTTACCCAATTATAGAATTGCCGCCTCAACCTTGCTCGAACTGGCCGGCTTCTATTGTGATTTACAAGTCCACAAGCATGTAAAAAGCGAGGAACGCCTATCCAGGCTTCAGGCATGGTTTGATCAAAACAAGAGCCGGTTACCCGAAATGACCTGGTATGAATTCGCGGCTTGCGCCGGTTCTACCTTAGGAATTTTCGGTATCGTTTCCCTTTTGTTTAATCCCCATACATCTTCCGATCTTATCTCTAAAACAAAACAAGCTTACTTCCCCTGGGTTCAGGGATTGCATATTCTCCTAGATTATTTGATTGATCAGGAAGAAGATCGCCGAGGTCATGATTTGAATTTTTGTTCTTATTATCCGGACAGCGAACTTCTGGCTAAAAGGCTAATTTATTTCTACAGGCAGGCACAGCAGAGCATTGCCAGTTTACCATTTCCTGGATTTCACTGTTTGATCAACCGCGGCCTGTTGAGTATTTACCTTTCCGATAACAAAGTTTCACAGCAAAAAGAAGTTCGTAAAATTTCAAGGAAATTGCTGAGTATTGGCGGAGCAAAAGCTATTTTCTTTTATCTTCATTGCTGGATTTATCGGCGTCTTCCTTAACGGCTAAATGGTTTTTAGATATTATGTTTATAATCAAGAACAACTTGGATAATCTTTAATAATTCTGAAGAATTATTCTCCACTGCTGGGGAGTTATTCCCCACTTCTTAACTGGACAACTCAAACCATAATCTTCACCAAAAAAATATTATCCATTTATTTTAACTATATAGACATTATTAACCTATACCTCTTTGTTGGCATGTTAGTTGCTCTTAGTGAAGCTTGAAATATTGAGGTTGTTCATCATGAAAAAAGCTTTATGGCATATAGCTGGCGCAGTTTTCCTTTTGTCGGCTTTAGTTTTTGCCGCCGATAAATCAATTTCGCAGACTATAACAAAGGAAGAGGCAATTAAAACAAACACCATAAAAACAGCCAAGATGAACGCCATAGGAAAAGTTATCAATATTTCCGACGAATCCATTAAGATTGAGCGCACCGTACGAGGCAATGTAGAAGCAATGCATTTTGCATTGGAAAACCCAACTGAAAATATTGCTGAAAACGATATCGTAAAAATAGCCTACATTAATCAAGACGGCAAATTAGTCGCCCACAGAGTGCTAAAAGTCGATTCCAAGAAAAAAGAAGTTAAACCGGTTGTAGAAAAATCAGCAACAGGTAAGAAGTGATAAGAGCAGCTGGCTTGGAGTGTTTATCTGAATTAATTTGGGGTCCCTTAGTTTTTAAGGGTGGTATTAAATAAAACACAATTTAAGAAGGAGGATTTAAGATGAAACGTTTAGTATTGTTTGTTGTCGCATTGGTTTTCGCATTTTGCACCACCGTTATGGCAGCTGATAAACCCGCTGCTGTTGGAACAGCCGCGCCCACAAAGGATGAACAGGCAGCCACGATGAAAGCTGACCAGAAGAAAGCCGCCGCCGATAAGAAAGCGGCCCAGAAGAAAGCAGCCGCAAAGAAGAAAGCAGCCGAGAAGAAAGCCGCTGCGAAGAAAGCCGCCGCCGATAAGAAAGCAGCCGAGAAGAAAGCAGCTGAACCTGCACCAGCACCCGCAAAATAAGTTTACTAAAAACTTTATTTGCCCTAAAAAAGGGACAGGTAAAAACCTGTCCCTTTTTTTGTCTAACGCTAGTTAATTTTTTATCTTTCTGATATACATCACGCAATATGTTTAAAAAAATATTCGATCAGATAATTGCTTATAATGAAAATCTTACCGTGCGTGTACGATTGATCATTCTGACGGTTGTCGGCCTTGCTTTAACCATGGCCGTTTGGGGGTTTATTCAACTTACCGCTCTGGATAGGATATTGGTCAACCAACAGACAAAAAGGCTTGAAGGTGTGGCCGATACGATCAGCACCTTTTATCAATTTTTCCCGACAAAACGGGGCCTGCTGGCCCTTGATTCAGCTCTTAAAGACTTCATTCAATCCGATGTGCGTCTGGCAAGAATTGATATTTTTGACACCAGTCACGGCAATGTTGATTACGTGGCCGGCGCCAGCCGGGTACAATATGAATGGCCAGATAATATTGTTGCTGCCGCCAGTGCAAAAGGCAAGGTGCGGTATGTTAAGATGTCTACGGAAAGCGGTCCGGCTATAGGTTTGCTATATCCTGTTTTGGAAGAAACAAAAAATTCTCATTTTGTTGTAGGTATTATTGGTTTTTCGCGTGCTAATGCCGAAATCATGAATCATGCCCAACAATTGCTTATTATCAGTACAATCGGATTATTACTGCTCATCTTTTTGGTACTGGGATTAAGTTACGGCTGGATCATTGGCGGACCGCTTAATCTAACTATCCAGACGATTGATGCTTTCCAAAAAGGACAATATGTAAAACGTATTCCTATGATTCGCCGGGATGAATGGGGACAGCTGGCCGAGCACTTCAACACTATGGCTGATGAAATCCAGCAAGTCATGGCCAGAAATCTCGATTTAACTAGACACTTGGAAGATCGCGTTCGTGAAGAAACAAGCAAAGTAGTTCAATTACAAAAACAAGTGGATGTATTACAGCAATTGACCGCATTAGGTCATTTAACGGCTAACCTTGCCCACGATTTGGGAACTCCAATCCATTCTATCGGGGGACTGGCAAAGCTTCTGCTGGAAAGAGAAGGCTGTCCGGCGGACGTAGCCCACAAATTAGAATTGATTGTTCAGCAAACTCAAAGGCTGGATGACGTTATTCAAAATGTGCGTAAAGCCACGCGCCTTCCCGATCCTCATTTTGAAGTGCTTACCGTCCAGCAAATTCTAAGTGATACACTTCCGCTTGTTGAACCCCTCGTACAAAAAAATAAAGCGGAAATAAGCGTGCATGTAGATAACGCTATCGAACCTGTATATATCGATCGTTACCGTATTCAAACCGCTCTGATGAATATCATTCAAAACGCTCTGGAAGCAATGCACGCAGGGAGGAAAAATAACTATATCGGCCCAAGCCGATTCCCAAAATGGTTTTGTGGCAATGACTATCAATGATACTGGCACTGGAATGCCGCCGGAAATGATTGAAAAGGCTCGCGAACCATTCTTTAGCACGAAACACGATGGCAGTTTGCGCGGCTTAGGCCTAGCGATAGTCCATGACATTATTAAAACCCACGGTGGCAAAATGGAAATAAAAAGTTCGCTGAATCAGGGGACTTCAATTATTCTTTACCTGCCGATATTCAACGATGATGAGCGTACTTTGTAAGTAGCACAAAGCAGAGAGTCCATTATCGTGCCCATAAAACAGATCTCCCTGGTTTTTAACGTTCAGCAGAAGACTTTCTACCCGCGGAAAGTTTTTCGTCTAATAAACCATACCGGCGAATTTTCAGGCGCAACGTTTTACGGTCAATATCCAGAAGTTGAGCTGTTTTGGATTGATTCCATGAAGTCTCCTTCAGTGTCTGTAGGATTTTATCTCTTTCCGCCGTTTCCAGCGGCGAAATATCAGGCAATGCGATTTCTTCTTTATTTTCTTTTTGTTGCAAAAAACGCTCCGGCAAATTTTCCGGAAGGATCACCGCAAAAGGAGACAGTAAAAGTGTTTGTTGTAAAGCATTTTCCATCTCCCGCACATTGCCCGGCCAGTTATACGCCATTAGTAACTCCATGGCCTCTACAGAAATGCGCACGTTGGGATAACCGAGCTTTTTCAGTAGTGATTCAATAAGCATAGGAATATCTTCTTTATGCTCTCTCAAAGAAGGAATGCGCAAACGCACAATAAATCTATATAACAAATCCAGGCGAAAGTGGCCGAGGCTTACCTCTTCATCAATATTTTTATTGGCCGCCGCAACTACCCTCACCGTTACATTGCGAACCTCATGGCCGCCTATTCTTCTTACCTCGCCATTTTGCATAAACCGTAAAAATTTACCTTGCAGAGCTGTCGACATTTCCGTGATTTCATCAAGAAAAATTGTTCCGCCTTCCGCTGATTCCAAAAGTCCGATATGCTGATGGTCGGCTCCGGTAAATGAACCTTTCTCATAACCAAAGAGCTCGGATTCTAACAAATTATCGGGAATAGCTCCGCAATGGACGACAACAAACGGCTTATCGCGGCGCGATGACATATTATGCAAAGAACGGGCGGTCAATTCTTTCCCCGTTCCGCTTTCACCCTCTATTAAAACACTGGCTGGCGCATCAGCGACACGCGCAATTTGCTTGTAGAATTCAACCATGGTCGCCGATGATCCGATTAACTTCGGGCCTTCGGTTCCTTCCGGCTGCAATTTCAACCGTCGCTCCCGAAGTTCCCTAACTTCCAATACCTTTTTTACAATAGACCGGCAATCTTCCGGTGAAAAAGGTTTGCTGATATAATCCCAGGCACCCAGGCTTATTGCCTCCATTGTTGTTTCCAGAGAACCATAGGCAGTCATAAGAATAACCGGCAAATTCGGCCATTTTTTGTGCACTTGATCCAAGAACTGCAAACCATCCATTTCTGGCATGCGAATATCGGACATAAGCAGATCATACCGGGAAAGGTCTTGCTTCAAAGCTTCCTTGGCTGATGTATAGGCTTTTACTTCATAACCATCAAGCGAAAGAGCTTCCTGCAAAAACTCACCGGCAACAGCGTCGTCATCAATCACTAAAATTTGGGCTTTCATAAAATTACCTTATAAGATTATTTAGGTTTTAGCTTTAATGCAGGGAATTCGTCAATGAAAATCTAACACCGGGAATAAATATAAAGAATGTTCTTTCAGGGAATTATAGGGGCGATTATATAAATATCAGGATATTATTAAGGCAGGGCTGCAATAAAAAATCCGGCTAGTTTTCTACTGCCTAATGCATCTTTGGCAACAATGTCGCACTTAATTCTTTTTTCGCCGTTTTCTTCATACTTTTTGACTATCTTGCCGCTGATCGTGATTGTCGCCCTGCCCGTTGTGTTTCCCATATCATTTAAATCGGCCGGTTCCGTCATGCTCATAAAACGGACATTAAATGAACGCAAATTCCTTTGGTCAATCCAGGAAGTAATGGCTTCACCGGCAATGCCCATAATCAACATACCGTGAGCAATAACATTATCCATACCAATCATTTTTATGAATGATTCATCGTGATGCAGGGGATTAAAATCACCGGAGGCTCCAGCATAACGCACCAAATGGGTCCTGGTAATGGGAGCGGTAGTATAAGTGGGGATAGTATCGCCAACTTTAACATCGTCATATGTTATGGCCATGTTTTTTTCCTTATCTTTCCATCATTGTTGAACGAACCTTGGCCACCAATTCGCCCCGCTGATTTATAATTTCCGTCTCCAGTACAGTAACGTCCACAAACCTGCCCAGCCTGTCTCTTTTCCCCCTTTCGAACATCTCCACTACCTTCATTTTTCGGGTAATGACATCGCCCGCGTAAATATTACCGAGATATTCGTACTCTTCTTCGCTGTGCAAAAGTTTGCTCAAATCAATACCTAAGGCTTTAACTATGCCCATCAAACCTTCACCAGTCCAAAAAAAGAAGCTGGTCATAAAAGTCGGCGGCACCGGTATCCCTTGATAGCCTGCTTTTTTTGCGGCTTCTTCATCGTAGTAAATGGGATCGATTTGCTCTTTGTCGTCTTTAAGCCCTACGGCAACAGCAAACTCGGCAATTTTACTTTGCCCTACTGTAATTGTGTAGGCGGGAAATTCCATTCCCAGTTTTGACCTATCAGCCATAATAATTCCTTGAAATAAATGCCGTTACTCATATCATATTCTCCAAAGAATGCCACAAATAAATTTGAAATTTGTAGAGATTAAAAGGTTTATTCGATTGCATTGAGTTGCGGCATACGTCGCAGTCATTCATTGGCCTTTGTAAAAAATCCGTTTTCTTGATGTATTATTTTTTCGCTTTTTCTCTTTCCTCGGTCAAACAATACATTCCCTTACCTTCCCGGATCGGCCGGAAACAAAGATTATCCGATATACAACTTGCCGCTCTTTTATCTCCCGACTTCCAGCGGTTGATGAGTTACCGCTAAGGCATTTTAAAGTATAAAACTAAAGTTCATATAAAGTTTCATCTATTTTTGGTTTGCTTTTTGCGGCTGTTTTCATCGCCTGCTTTTCGCTCAAAGCTCCCTCTTTTGTAAGTATATCTCCCATCTCGTCTTCGATTTTTTCGGGATCTTCACCACTTTCGATTCTTTGAAGTGCTTCCTGAAAATTATCTCCCAGCTTCATGCCGGTCATTTCGGTAAACTTGCGCATTAATTGCGCTGCCGTGCGGGGATCATCGTCTTTGATTTTTTCGGCAAGGCTCGCGAATTTAACCAATTCCTTTTCCATTTTCTTTTCATCCATGCCGAGAAAAGGATGATCATCCTCCTCTTTTTCACCGCCGGAGATTTTCGCAAACACAGACATCTGGCGGGCAAGCCGAATATTCTTGCATTTCGGACATAAGGGAATTTTATCGGTATTCACCGCTTGAGAAAAGAAATTATAAATTGTGTTGCAACGAGCACAATAAAACTCATAGATAGGCATGTTTAAATCTCCTGCTTAACGATCTTTTCATAATCCATTGTCTGCAGATATTCAATGCGCTCGATAAGAGGCGGATGAGAATAATAAAACCATACATATAAAGGATGGGGATGCAGATTAGCCAGGTTGTCTTTAGCCAGACGCGTGAGTGCGTCGATCATCGGCGCGGAATTTCCAGTTAATTTGCAAGCTATACGGTCGGCTTCGCGCTCATAGCGGCGCATGATAGCCGCGCCGATGGGGCTTAAAAAAAATCCCGCCGAACTCAAGTAAAGAGACACCAAAAATAATCCGGCATACACAGTAACCTGCAGGCCAAAAGCGGTATATAGAGGCGGCCAGCCCAGAATCAGATAAACAAAATAAAGCAATACAAGAGAGGCGGGGATCATAAACATTAATTGCTTTAAAATATGTTTCTTTTTCCAGTGACCGATTTCATGCGCCAGAACGGCTAATATTTCATCCGTCGAATGTGAAGCCAAAAGCGTGTCGTATAGAACAATGCGTTTGGTTTTGCCGATACCTGTAAAATAGGCGTTCGTATGCTTCGAGCGTTTGCCTTCATCCACTTCAAATATTCCTTTAGCCTTTAGTCCCACCTTATCCATTAAGACAGTGATCTTTTCTTTTAGTTGTTCATCCTTTATCGGCTCATACTTGTTAAAAAGCGGCGCAATCAATACAGGGTAAAGCCAAAGCATGACAATTTCCAACAAGGTAAAAAATACCCAGGCCCAAAACCACCAACTCGTGGGCAGATAATTAATAAACGCCATAAATGCACTGATTATAATGGTCATCAAAATTGCGGAAATAATCAAAGATTTTATTAAATCGGTAATCCAGATACGCCAGGTGATGGTGGAAAATCCGTATTTTTTTTCCAGAACAAAATTGTCGTAAAGATCAAAAGGGATTCCGACAATACCGCCAATTGCTGCAAAAACTCCAAAAAATATTAGAGCCTGCCAGATAAAGTGTATTTTAAGTCCCACCAGTGCACTAACAAAGGCAGGTAAAAAAAGAAACAAAACGGCCAATTCGATAATATCATCAACCAAATTTTCTTTCGATCCCAACCGGGAATTTTCGAGAGTATAGTCCACCATTTTGGAAAGCGTGCTTTGATCGATAATCCCTTGAAAAACTTGGGGGATTTCTTTACCGCGGTTTTTCAAATGCCGGATATTGAGCTGCTCTAAAATATAACGCCAGATAAACCTACCGACAAACAAAATCAGAAATAAAAGCAAGAGCGCTTTTTCCATAAACCACTAATCCTCATTATTAATTCTTATAATATAAAGATAACTAAGTTCGTTGTTCTTTTTTGAGAACTTGTTGTTCATATGTCCATACATAATGAGTATATGAAGAAGGTTTTTGTGTGTCAAGTGGATGTATGTGCGGAAAACGCGGCCGCAAAGCATTTAATATAACTATAGAATTTAGCGTTTCCATTATTTTAATCCAAAAATAAAAGCCGCGTTTAGTATAAGCGCGGCTTTTTGATTTACTTGCTAACCAGGAGATTGCTTCGGGCTACGCCCGCGCAATGACCAAGCCGATATGTGTTTATAACAAACTTGATATCCGAAGTAGAACGCTGCGGCAGCGAGGAGGCTCCCGAGGCGTATTTTTAACGCGTGACCTTCAGGTTATACGTTGAGGAAGACAACGCAGCTGCCAACAAAGTTATACGAAGGAGGTCGAGTTTGTTAGAAATTTTTAGCGGCCTGTTCAATCCCTTTTTTAATCTGATTAAGCTTTTCCGCACTCATCTTGACCGATATGCCCATTACCAGTGTCCGGCCTAAAATATTTTCGGCATGCGGAATGCTTTCCCTCGAATACTCAACCTTGCCTTTATAGGACGGATCGGTAAACGGATATTTCTTGGAGTTGGCAGTCGAGCGCGCCAGGAAATGTTCCCAGTTCGGAACATAATGCCACAGATTTCTCTTGTAGCAGACGGTATCGACACCTTCAGCCGCCAGCAGATTCTGAAATTTTTGCGCCTGATTTTCATCCGGCAGATTAAAGGCTAAAAACGTGGCGGAATCTCCCTCGGGATCGGGTTTCGCGCGGAATCCAACACCCGGAACCTGCGCCAATGCATCCATAATAATTTTTTTATTTTTCTTCTGCTCGCCGATAAGGTAATCCAGTTTGCGCAATTGCGCCAGGCCCAACGCTCCCTGCAGTTCGTTCATCCGGTAGTTGAAACCCAGAATGGTTCTGCCTTCCAGCGCGCGGCTGACTTTGGGATTATGATCATGGCCGTGATCGTGATACCATTCCGACCGGTGATAAAGATCGAGGTTGTTGGTAATCACCATGCCCGCCTTCACCGGTTGTTACCGTTTTAACATAATCAAAGCTGAAAGCTTCCCATATCGCCGAAAGCTGCCCAGTTTTTTACCTTTGAAGCTTGCACCGCAGCCCTGAGCGTTATCTTCCAGAACCAGCAATTTATTTTTGCGGGCGATTTCCACGATTTTATCGATATTGGCCGCCGAGCCGCACATATGCACGGGAATGACCGCCTTGGTATAGGGTGTTTTTTTCTTTTCAATTTCCTGCGGATCAAGATTGAGTGTATCGTCAATATCCACCATTACCGGAATGGCGCCGACTTCCATTACCGCTTCATAAGTGGCCAAAAAAGTAAAAGCGGGCACAAGAACTTCATCGCCGGGGCCTACATCCATCGCCGTCAAGCGCAACTTTGCAGCGCCGCCGAACCGGAAGTTACGCCCAGCGCGTAGTCGGGTCTCGCAATATTTGGCAAACGCTTCTTCAAACTCCCGGACCTTGATAAATACCTTTTCTTTCTTTATCAAATCCGTAACGCATCAGGATGCCGGTTTCGAAGCACATCCATTACTTCCTTGATTTCTTCTTTGCCGATTAGTTCTGCACCAGCCATGTGTTTCCTCCTTCAATTTCTTATGCTTTAAAAAGCCTGCGCGTACATTGCGATCATGTCATCTTTGGTTACTTTGCGCGGATTGTTTTCCAGCGGCCGCGCCACAGTCATCGCCACATCGGCCAGCGCCGGAAAATCTTTTTCTTTAATGCCGAATTCAGCAAGCGTGCTGTGAATGCCGCAATCCTCAATTAATGCTTCGACGGCTTCCAGCGCCAAATAAGCGGCCTCGCGGGCGGGAAGACCTTCAACACATTCTCCCATCGCTTCGGCGATATCGGTAAATTTTTCCAACGCGGCGGGCAGATTGAAAGCCATTACCGCCGGCAGCATCATCGTATTGGCGAGCCCGTGACCGACACCGTATTTACCGCCCAGCGGATAAGAAAGCGAATGCACCGCGGTTACGCCGGCGTTGGCCAGCCCGATGCCGGCATATAAACTGCCCAAAAGCATTTTTTCGCGCGCAGCTATATTTTTGCCGTCATGCACGCAGGTGCGCAAATTTTCGGCAATGAGCACAATCGCTTCCAGGGAAAACATTTCGCTCATGGGCGAGGAATTAACGGATGTGTATGATTCGATGGCATGACATAGCGCATCAAGGCCTGTTTGCGCCGTAGGCGCGGGCGGCAGGCTCAGCGTCAATTCCGGATCCAGAAGCGCCAGCTCCGGATAAAGATAAGGGCTGTTCATTCCTTCCTTCTTTTTCAAATTTTTCCGCACAAAAACGGCGGTAAAAGTGACTTCACTGCCGGTTCCGGCGGTTGTCGGAATCATGATTTTCGGCAAGCCCGGCTTGCGGAACTTTATTCAGCCCCAGATAATCAACTGCGCCTCCTTTGTTGGTGGCCAAAACTGCGATTGCTTTGGCCACATCCATGGCGCTGCCGCCGCCGATGCCGATGACGATATCGCTTTGATTTTTAATTGCCATCGCCGCGCCTTCATCCGCCAGTTCAATCCGCGGTTCCGGCTCGACCTTATCATAGACTGTAAATTTAATGCCTTCGGGATAAGAATATTGGCCACTTTTTCCTGAAAACCTGTTTTGGCAAGATTTTTATCGATAACCACTAGAGGATTTTGCGCGTGTAGTTCTTTGATGTGAGTGGCCAATGTTAATAATGATCCGTTGCCGAAAACAATTTTTTTCGCGCCGGTAAAAGAAAATATTTTTTTCATAATTTACAAGACCTCCGTTTGTATTCAATTTAAATCCGGGAAAATATTGCCAGACAATTTGGTATGCGCAATCCCTATGAGAACTGCCCGGTAAAGTCAAGTTTTTTTGTGGTGAGCATACCATTCCAGCTGCCGGCAGATGCCGCGAATTATCTTTACTTCTCGCGATAAAAGACCGGCGCGGGTAAAAAAGCGGCGCAGATGCATCATCCAGTAATCGGGATTTTCGGGATTTAAAAATCCGATATCGGCCAGCAATGTTTTTATTTGCCCATACATGCCTTCCAGCTCCTTTGATAGCGCCAATTTAGGCGTTGCTTCCTCGATGTGACGGCAACGAAGCGATAAATATTTCGTAGCATAGAATCATCACGGCGTGGGAAAGATTAAGTGATGTGAATTCTCGTGATGTCGGAATGGTGACTACGGCATGACAATAGCGCAATTCATCATTGGAAAGGCCGGTGTCTTCCGGACCGAAAAGCAGGGCAACTTTATTTTTGCGGGAGATATTCACAATTTTTTCGGCAATCGCACGCGGCGCAATAAACGGCCCGCGGGCTTTACCCAGGCGTGCGGTTGTGCCCACAATATAATTGAAGCTGCCGAGCGCTTCATCGATGCGTTCAAAATATTGGATTTGATCTAAAACATCGGCGGCCAGATGAGTGGATCGCTGCTGCATTTCCTCGCGGTCAAATCCGGCTGTTCCTACAACAATTATATTGCTGATTCCCATATTTTTTGCGACGCGGGCAACCGAACCGATATTCCCCGCATATTTTGGTTTATATAAAACGATGCTGATATTTTTCATGTTTGTCTGTGACTTCATCTATTTCCTCCAGCAACAATGCCTGTATCATATTCCGACACTCTGCGCTATCCCGATAGCCTTGACTGCGAGATCAATTCACCTTACAAATTTCAATGTACTTCGTTTTTGAAATTTGAGTTTCATTGATGTCATAAACAAATATCGTTTGCTGTTGTATAACCTTTTTGTTATTTACAGATCATGGAAAAGGAAATAATTTTACTTCGTCAGGCCACGCGAGAATTGGGTATTGAATTGAGTTCTTTCCAGATGGAACAATTTGATCTGTATCAAAAGGAATTGCTCCTGTGGAACGCCAAAACAAATTTGATATCGGAAAAATCCGCCCAGGAAATTGCAAGCCGCCATTTTCTGGATTCCTTAACGGCTCTGCAATTTATCGATAACCAGAGAGCCCGGATAATCGATATCGGAAGCGGTGCCGGATTTCCCGGCATTCCTTTAAAAATTGCCTGTCCGGATTTGCAGCTTTATTTACTGGAAAGCAATCGCAAAAAAGTTTCCTTTTTAAAGCATATTATTCGTCTCTTAAACTTCACCGAAACAGTTGTTCTTCATGACCGTGTTGAAAACTTAATAAAAGACAATAAATGGAAAGATTTTTTTGATGTGGTTATTTCCCGTGCCGCTTTTAAACTGCCCGAATTTCTATCATTGGGCGCTTTTTTTCTTGTTCCGCAAGGTACATTGATTGCTTTAAAAGGTCAGTGATGTTGAAAACGAATTTTTAACCTGTGTCAAAAGCGCAACAGCGTCTTTTTTTAGTGAATTATTTCAACATGATGTAATTTCGCCTCTGCAGGATACTCAGCATAAAATTATTGTCGGGAAAAAAGATAAAAAAAGATAAAAAAGCCTTCTAAAAACGTCTTTTTTATGTTAGTTCTTACAGCAGTTTTTTCAAAAGAATTTCCAGGAAGACATCAAATTAAAATAATGAATAAAATCATATGTATAGCCAATCAAAAAGGTGGTGTCGGCAAAACAACTACCGCAATTAATTTGTCTTCATCTCTGGCCGCTGCGGAAAAAAAAACTTTACTCATTGACGGTGATTCTCAGGGCAATTCGACCAGCGGTATGGGCATAGACAAGTAATTCCTTTCAAGAAGCTAATTTATATCATGCAATGATCGGCAATGTGCCGCTTGGAAAAAGTTATTCTGCACACAGCGATACCTCATTTGGATATAATTCCCTCCAACCAGGATTTAATTGGTGTTGAGGTTGAGTTTGTTCATATGGAAGAAAGAGAAAAACGTTTACGGCATTTATTAAAATCTCTGGACAGGCATTATGATTTTATAGTAATTGATTGTCCACCATCGCTGGGTTTTATGACAGTCAATGCTCTTGTTGCTGCTGATTTTTTGATTGTTCCTTTACAGTGTGAATATTTTGCTATGGAAGGATTGGGATATTTGCTAAACACGGTAAAACTGGTTAAAGCCCAATTAAATCCGGAACTGGCCTTAGGCGGAATTCTGCTGACTATGTTTGATCCGCGAAATTTGCTTTCGCATCGTGTCACCGAAGATGTAAAAAAACATTTTGGCGACAAAGTTTTTAAAACGATAATTCCGCGCAATGTGCGGCTTTCGGAAAGCCCCAGCCACGGATTACCCATTATTCTTTACGATATTAAATCGCGCGGGGCCATGGCTTATATGGAACTGGCCCAGGAAATAATTCAGGGGGGAATGTAAATGGCACAAAAAAACGCGCTGGGTAAAGGGCTTGGTGCCATTTTTCCGGATCTATTGAATGACCTGGACAAGAAAAAGCCTGTTTTTTCCTGCGGCATTGAAGAATTGCAGCCCAATCGTTATCAGCCCCGCAAAAATTTTAATGACGAAAACCAAAAACAGCTTATCGCTTCCATTAAAAACAGCGGTATTATTCAACCGATTATTGTCCGCAAATTCGGACAATGGATATGAAATTATCGCCGGAGAACGCCGTTGGCGGGCGGCTCAGGCAGCGGGCCTAAAAGATGTGCCTATTGTCATTCGCGAAGCGACGGATATGCAGGCAGCGGAAATGTCGCTGATTGAAAATATTCAACGGGAAGAATTAAATCCCCTGGAAGAAGCGGCGGCTTATATAACGTTAATCGAAAAATTCAACCTTTCTCAGGAAGAAATATCTTCTCGTGTGGGCAAGGATCGCTCGACAATTGCCAATACCATCCGGCTTTTAAAATTGCCGGCCAAAGTAAAAGCGGCTCTGGTAGAAAAAAAGATTTCGGCAGGTCATGCCCGCTGTTTGTTGGCTTGTAATTCAACCGAAGAACAAATTGCGGCGCTGGATATAATTTTAAAGAAAGAATTAAATGTTCGGGAAACGGAACGACTTAATACAAAACTTAAAAAAGCAGCCAGCGAATAAAAAACAAGGTTCTAAAGATCGCTTTTTGACCGATCTTGGAAAAGGCGATGAGCGGCAAAATTTATAGCAAAGGTACAAATTAAGGGTACATCAAAAAAAGGTGCTATCGAAATTCGATACACCTCTATGGATGAATTAAACCGTCTCTCCGGTTTAATTCTTGATGATTTGAAATAATGTAAATTTTTCATAGCTTATCAACATCTGTTGATAAATATGTTTATAAAGGATTGTTATAATGGAAGCAGTTTGGGACAAAACGAGCTAAAATTATTCAGGAAAAGCTAAGTAAGCAAAATTTTGATACCTGGATAAAACCGATCAAAATAGTTGCCATGGAAGATAAGTGCGTGCAACTGATGGTGCCCAATAAATTTTTTAAAGATTGGCTTTTGGATAATTATTTTTCTACGATTAAACAATCATTGCAAAATGTTGTTGGTATTGATGTTGATATTGATTTTATCCTCTCTAAGATAAAGAAAAAAGCCCAGATTCTGTGTCAAAGTCCCCTATGCAGGCGAAAAACGCTTCTTCTTCGACGGCAAGTAAAGGGAAAAATTATTCTTTCTTAAATAATAACTATACCTTTGACAGGTTTGTGGTGGGCCCCTGCAATCAGTTTGCCCACGCCGCTTCCATTGCCGTAGCCAAACAACCGGCAAAAAATTATAATCCTCTGTTTATTTACGGCGGATCCGGTTTAGGAAAAACACATTTACTTAATGCTATTGGTCTTCTCACCACTACCGCCCATCCGGAACTAAATGTTATGTATGTGTCCGCGGAAGAATTTATGAATGAAATGATTAATTCCATTCGTTATGACCGGATGCCCAAATTTAGGGAAAAATACCGTAATATCAGTTGTTTATTAATTGACGATATTCATTTTTTAGCGGGAAAAGAAAGAACCCAGGAAGAATTTTTTCATACTTTCAATACGTTGCATGATTCGGGAAAACAAATAGTCGTCACCAGTGATAAATTTCCTAAAGATATTCCTAATTTGGAAGGACGACTGCGTTCTCGTTTTGAGTGGGGATTGATTGCCGATATTCAACCTCCGGAAATAGAAACAAAAATTGCCATTATCGAGAAAAAAATGCAGGAAAGTAAAATTGACTTTACCTAGTACATGTTGCTCATTATATTGCCTCTCACGTAGAATCCAACATTCGTGAACTGGAAGGCTTTCTAGTTAGAATAAGCGCTTATTCTTCTTTAACAGGCAGAGAAATTGATTTGGATTTAGTAAAGGAAGTGTTAAAAAACGTAGTTAAACACAATGAAAAAGAAGAAGTAAGTATTGAAGAAATAATTAAAGTGGTTGCCGGAAAATTAAACGTAAAAATATCCGATATAAAAGCGCATAATAAAAATAAAAATCTTGTTTTTGCGCGACAAATTGCCATGTATTTAGCCAGAAAATTAACCAATGCTTCTTTTCCGGATATCGGTCAAAAAATCGGCGATAGAGATCATTCGACGGTAATTTATGCCAACAAATAAAATTTTAAACAATATTGAAGTCGATTCTAAATTAAAAAATATAATTCAGGAGATTGAAGATATTTTAATCCACAAAACGTAAAGTTTTTAACATCAGTTTATAAACAGGTGATTATTATTATAAATTATTGTAATTATTATAAAAACTATATTTACTCAACATATCCACAGGCTCTATTACTAATACTATTTATTAATATATAAGAAAATAATAATAATAAATAATACAAAACAAGGAGGAAAGTATGGAATTTAAAATAAACAGAAACACCTTTCTTGATGGTATTCAAAAAACTTTAGGAATTGTAGAAAAAAAGACAACAATGCCCATTTTAAATAATGTTCTTTTAAAAGCGGAAGCCAATAAACTTAAAATAATTGCTACGGATAGAGAAATAAGTTTAATTTCTGATTATGAAGCGGAAATAGTAGAAAAAGGTGAAATAACTATTTCAGCGAAAAAATTATATGAAATGGTTAGAGAAATTCAAGGAGAAGTTATTTCTTTTACTCAAAATAATAACGTTGTAAAAATATCCTGTCAGAGAGCTGTTTATAAAATACCCGGCTTACCGGCAGAAGATTTTCCCAGTATTGCCGATGATCATGATGTTCAACTTTTTAATATTAAGGGAACAATAATTAAGGATTTAATTAATAAAACAGCATTTGCTATGGCTACAGATGAAATGAGAAAAAACTTAAATGGAGTTTTATTAGAGGCTGTCTCAGATGAATCAAATAATGTATTGCGCATGGTGGCCACCGACGGCCATCGTTTAGCCGTGGCAAAAGATGTAATATCTGAGCCTTTTTTAGAAACAGGAAAGGGCGTTATCATTCCCCGCAAAGGTTTAATGGAAGTTAAAAAAATTATTGATGAAAACGAAAGCGTCAAGATAGGCATTCATAAAAACATGTTTGTTATAAAAACCGATAGTACGCTTCTTAAAGTTAGTCTGGTTGATGCTGATTATCCTGATTATAAAAGGGTTATTCCCGCGGAAAAAGGTATAAATATTGTTTTGGAAAAAGAGTCTTTCCTTCATGCTTTGCGCAGAATGAATGTTGTTTCTTCGGAACGTTATGGCGGAGTTATTCTTTCCTTTTCGGAAGGAAAGTTAACTCTTAATTCGACTAACCTGGATGTGGGCGAAGCAACGGAAGAAATAGATATTACTTATAGTGGTGAGGATATGGATGTGGGATTTAATGTGAATTATTTGATTGATGCGATTTCCGTCATCAGCAAAGAAAGTATTCTGTTTGAGGTTGGGTCGGGCATTAAACCGTCAGTGATAAAGCAAACTGAAGGCGATGATTATTTGTGTATCGTTATGCCGTTAAAAATATAGAGAGTGTGAAGGAGTTAAAAAAGCAGTTATGACACATAAGTATGATGCGGATAGTATTAAAGTTTTAGAAGGTCTGGAGGCTGTGCGTAAAAGGCCGGCCATGTATATTGGTTCCACAGGTAAAGAAGGATTACACCATCTTGTTTATGAAGTCGTTGATAATAGTATTGATGAAGCGGCCGGTGGGTATTGCGACACAATAACTGTAAAAATCAGAGTTGATAACAGTATTGTTGTTGATGATAACGGGCGCGGCATACCTGTAGGTATTCATAAAACGGAAGAAGTTTCGGCGGCCGAAGTTGTTATGACTAAGCTTCATGCCGGCGGCAAATTTTCCAATGACTCCTATAAAATATCCGGCGGTCTGCATGGCGTCGGTGTTTCGGTTGTTAACGCGCTTTCCAAAACGTGCGAACTGGAAGTAAGGCGTGACGGTAATGTTTACATTCAAACTATACAAGCGTGGCGTACCCACCGGTCCTCTGGAAATGACAGGAAAAACAAAGGGGCACGGCACGAAAGTAACGTTTTTACCGGATGACGAAATTTTTCAGGATACCGAATTTAGCTTTGATGTTATTTCCAATCGTTTGCGGGAGCTGGCTTTTTTAAATTCCGGCGTAAAAATAAATTTAATTGATGAACGCACCGACAAGAAAAATGAATTCTTTTATAAAGGCGGCATCGTTTCGTTTGTTGAATATATTAACCGCAATAAAAAAGTTTTACATAAACATCCGATTTATGTTGCCGGCGCGAAAGAAGATTGTTCCGTGGAAGTCGCGCTGCAATATAATGAAACGTATCTGGAAAATATATTTGCGTTTGCCAACAGCATCAACACAACTGAAGGCGGTACTCATTTAATCGGTTTCCGATCGGCGCTTACCCGTGTTTTTAACAATTATGCTACAAGCAACAAATTAATTAAAGACGGCAAAGAATCATTGCGCGGTGAAGATTTAAGGGAAGGATTGGCGTGTGTCATCAGCGTTAAAGTTCAAAATCCGCAGTTTGAAGGCCAGACAAAAACCAAACTGGGCAACAGTGAGGTACGCGGACTGGTGGAAGGCATTGTTTACGAAAAAATAGGCAGTTATCTGGAAGAAAATCCATCGATTGCCAAGCAAATTCTCAATAAATGCCTGGATGCCGCACGAGCCCGAGAAGCGGCACGCCGCGCCCGTGAATTAACCAGGCGAAAAAGCGCGCTGGAAGTAGGCTCCTTGCCGGGCAAATTAGCTGATTGTCAGGAAAAGGATCCGGCGCTTAGCGAAATTTATTTGGTGGAAGGCGATTCCGCCGGCGGTTCGGCCAAACAGGGACGTGATAGAAAAAATCAGGCAATTTTACCCCTGCGCGGTAAAGTGTTGAATGTGGAAAAAGCGCGTTTCGACAAAATGCTGCAAAACGAAGAAATTAAAATTATAGTTACCGCTTTAGGCACGGGCATCGGTACCGAAGAATATGACGTAACCAAATTGCGGTATCATAAGGTCATTATCATGACCGATGCCGATGTCGATGGCTCACATATTCGCACGCTACTTTTAACTTTTTTCTTCCGCCAGATGCGGGAATTGATCGAAAGAGGATATTTATTCATCGCTCAGCCGCCGTTGTTTAAAGTGGTGGATAAAAAAAATGAGCTCTATATTCACAATGAAGAACAAATGAGAAATTACATTCTGGAAAACGGAGTGGACAAAATCAATTTGGTCATGGACGACGGCAGCCGCTTTCCCGCAACCGGGAATAAATTACTGAACTTGATTAAGAAGATTATGCGGATAGAGGACTTTTTGGATCGCTTCGAAAAGGAGCAACGCGACAGAAATTTGTTGCGCATTTTGGCCGGCGATCCTTCCTTGAAAGATGAAAGTTTTAAAAGCGAAAAAGTATTGCAGCCAATCGCGAAAAGAACGCTCAAAGCCATGAATGGCAGCGTAATAGACTATGTCATTGAAGAGGACCAGGATCACGGAGGCTATAAGATTGTTTTTAATATTAAGAAAAACGGACAAACTCTTACTAATTATATGGATCGCGAAATATTCCGCTCGCCGCAATTTACGGATATAAAAGCATTGCTGGAACAGGTTTCCGTGATCGGAGAACCGCCTTACCGCGATGTCGGGGAGGACAAGGCCGAACCTGTTATTCTGGAGAGCTCTAAAGCGTTAGTGGAGCACGTCATTAACATAGGCAAGAAAGGGCTGACCGTCCAGCGCTACAAAGGATTGGGTGAAATGAATCCTGAACAACTTTGGGAGACGACCATGAATCCGGAAAAGAGAACTCTATTGCAAGTCAGTGTGGATGACGCTGTTTTGGCGGATGAAATATTTACGACACTGATGGGAGATCAGGTAGAACCTCGCCGTGATTTTATTTATAAATATGCTCTTGATGTTTCCAATTTAGACATTTAAGTCCGACGATCAAATACACAAGGAATGAGCTGTTAAATAACGGCTTATGTTTAGAGAGGATGAAATAAAATGGAACAAGATATCCACCACAAGCCAACTCTGGTGAATATAGAAGATGAAATGAAAAAATCGTACATGGATTACGCCATGAGCGTAATTATCGGGAGGGCTATTCCCGATGTGCGCGACGGTTTGAAACCGGTTCATCGGCGGATTTTATTTTCCATGTATGAAATGGGCAACCGCTATAATAAACCTTATAAAAAATCCGCCCGAATCGTCGGCGATATCATCGGTAAATATCATCCGCACGGCGATATCGGCAATTTATGACACTCTGGTGCGCATGGCGCAGGATTTTTCTTTGCGCTACATGCTGATTGATGGACAGGGAAACTTCGGATCCATTGACGGCGATCCTCCCGCGGCCATGCGTTACACGGAAATACGACTGGCGCGCATTGCCGATGAAGTGCTTGCCGATCTGGAAAAAGACACGGTTGATTATGTGCCCAACTATGATGAATCTCTGCAGGAACCGTCGCTTCTGGCAACCCGTATACCACTGCTTGCTGCTGAACGGTTCTTCCGGCATTGCCGTCGGCATGGCCACAAATATTCCACCTCATAATTTGACGGAAATAATCAATGGCACCATCGCCTGCATCAAAAATCCGCAGATCACTGTGGAAAAATTAATGCGCCATATACCCGGACCGGATTTTCCTACAGCGGGTTTTATCAACGGCCGTGAGGGGATACTTGCCGCTTATAAAACCGGCCGCGGCATAATCAAAATCGCGGGCACGGGCGATCATTGAAAAAAACGCCCGCAATGATAAAGAAACAATTGTCATCACGGAGACTACCTTATCAGGTCAATAAAGCCACGCTGATTGAAAAAATATCGGAACTGGTGCGCGATAAAAAAATAGCCGGCATTGCCGATCTGCGCGATGAATCGGACCGCGAAGGCATCCGCGTCGTCATTGATTTAAAACGCGACGAGAATTCCGCGATTATCCTCAATCAGCTTTATAAGTTTACCCAAATGGAAAGCTCGTTCGGCATTATTATGCTGGCGATAACCGAAGGCCGTCCGCAGGTTTTAAATCTAAAGGAAATAATAGAAAAATTCATTGCTTTCCGCAGGGAAGTTGTTGTGCGGCGCACCAGATTTGATCTCGCGCGCGCCAAAGAACGGGCGCATATTTTGGAAGGCCTGATCATTGCACTGAAAAATATCGACGCTATTGTCACCTTGATTAAAGCGTCGAAAAATCCTCAGGACGCAGCGGTAAAATTATGCGAGAAATTTAAATTGTCCGAAATCCAGGCCAAGGCAATTCTGGAGATGAGACTGCAGCGCCTGACCGGACTGGAGCGGGCAAAAATCGACGAAGAATACGCGGAAGTTAAAGGCTTTAATGGCCAGACTCGAAGCAATTTTGGCCGATGAGCAAAAAGTTCTGCAGGTTATTATCGACGAACTTAATGAAATAAAAGAACGTTATGGTGATGAACGCCGCACCGAAATTGTTGCCAGCACCGATGATATCGATATCGAAGATATGATTGTGGAAGAAGACATGATGGTTAATATAACGCATTCCGGCTATATCAAACGCAACGCGGTAAGCCTTTATAAAAGCCAGCACCGCGGCGGGCGCGGCAAAATGGGCATGGGGACGAAAGAAGAAGATTTTGTGGAAAAAATCTTTGTCGCCTCGACACACCACTATCTGCTTATTTTTACCTCTACCGGCAAAGTGCACTGGCTGAAAGTGTATCAGATACCCCAGGCAGGGCGAGCCGCCAAGGGGAAAGCCATTGTTAATTTGGTCAACTTGGGTCCGGGTGAACGCGTGAGCGCGACGTTGCCCGTGCGGGAATTTGTTGATGATAAATTCGTGGTGATGGTAACAAAAAAAGGAACCATTAAAAAGACAGAGTTAGCCGCTTATTCCAATCCGCGCTCCGGCGGTATTATCGCCATTTCCATTGAGAACGGCGACGAACTGGTTGATGTTAAATTAACCACCGGAAAGCAGGATATCTTTTTAGCAACGCGAAGGGGTCTGGCTATTCGTTTTAAAGAAGAAGATGTGCGTGATATGGGCCGGACGGCGAAAGGCGTGCGCGGTATTAATCTGCGTAAAGATGACGCTGTCATCGGTGTGGATATACCGGCGAAAGACACGTTTGTGCTGACGGTTTCCGAAAAGGGTTTTGGCAAATGCACTCCCATTGAAGAATACCGACTGCAGAGCCGCGGCGGGAAAGGAACGATTAATTTAAAAATCGTACCTAAAGTCGGGAATGTGTCCGGTGTGTTGCAGGTGACAGGCGAAGAGCACGTTATGCTCATCAGCGATGGCGGCAAAGTCATCCGGCTGAAAGTGGCGGAAATACCGGTCAATCACCGTGTAACACAGGGCGTTAAGCTTATTGATCTGGAGTCGAAAGAAAAACTCGTCGGTGTTGCCCGTACCACGGCGGAAGATGAAGGCAATGGGTCAGCCAACGAAGATGAAAGTGATGAAGGATAGTGGCATAAGCCGGTAATGAAAACCAATTAAAAAAAGATTAAGCTCTTTACTGCCAAGTCAGCGGCTTTGTCTTTTGCGCGTTATAATTATGATAATCTCTACCGGTTACAATGAAGAAGAGGAAGACAACCGGACCTATAAAGCGTCTGAACAACGAACCGCAATCCTAATAACAGCGTAAATTATCAATACGATGCCAACGACAATAAGATGCGGAAAATGTCCATGGACAAATCCAGAATTACATTTATAATGCGAATAACCGCTTATTCTTGAGAGACTTCATCCCTACGAAAAGGAGGAATCTATGGATATTATCCCTTACACGGAGGAACACAGGATGTTTCGGGAGAGCCTCCGGAAGTTTCTGGACAAGGAGATCATCCCCCATATTGAGGAATGGGAGGAGGCGGGAATCGTTCCCAAGAGCGTCTGGAAGAGAATGGGGGAACAGGGCTTCCTGTGCACGGATATTCCCGAGGAATACGGTGGCGCAGGCGGCGACTTTCTCTATTCTGTTATCATTTGTGAAGAACTCGTCAAATGTAACTTTTCCGGCCTGGCAGCGTCCCTCCATAGCGATATCTGTGTTCCCTACATTTCAGCCTTCGGATCGAAGGAACAAAAAAAGAAATATCTCCCCGGCTGCGTCTCTGGCGACATCATTACTGCTCTCGCTATGACTGAACCCAACGCCGGCAGCGATCTTGCTGCCATGAAAACGAAGGCGATAGAGGCAGGCGATAATATAGTCCTCAACGGTCAAAAGACCTTCATCAGCAACGGCATCAACTGTGACCTTGTCATTGTGGCTGCCCGGGATCCTAATGTGGAAAACCCCCACAAAGCCGTTGATCTCTACCTTGTTGAGGCGGGCACACCCGGATTCGACAAAGGCAAGCAGATTAAGAAGATTGGCTGGCACAGTCAGGACACGGCGGAACTGTACTTCACCGATTGCCGCATCCCGAAGGCCAACCGTCTCGGAGACAGGGGCAGCGGCTTCTTAAAACTCATGTTGAAGCTCCAGCAGGAGCGTCTCGTCTGCGCCATTGGAGCCGTAGCAGCGGCAGAGCTAATGGTGGATCTTACGATCAAATATTGCCGGGAGAGGGTGGCTTTCGGCCGTCCCCTCTCCAAGTTTCAACATGTCCAGTTCGAGATTGTCGAGATGGCCACCGAGGTAAGGTTGGGACGTACCTTCATCGACAAGCTGATCATGGACCATATGGAAGGAAGGAACGTCGTTGTCGATGTCGCCATGGCGAAATACTGGACGACGGATATGGCCTTCCGGGTCGCCGACCGCTGTCTCCAGCTCCACGGAGGATACGGATACTGCGAAGAATACCCTATTGCCCGGGCCTGGCGTGATATTCGTGTCACGCGAATTTTTGCCGGGACCAACGAAATCATGAAGGGAATCGCCGCCCAGTTTATGGGGCTGTAAGTCGAGCGGCATATTCTTTAGGACTAAATTTGTCTGGATAAAGGAGACCGCATCCAGAGATTCCCAAAACTAGTGTGGGTAAGTTCAATAAGAAGAAATTAAGGGAGACCTACCTTCCCGATGTGATCAAAAAGAGAGGTAAAAAGTCATGACAGAGACAAAGGACAGGGTTGCTATTATCGATGCCTGCCGGACGCCATTCATGCGTTCGGGCACGGCTTACTATGATCTGATGGCCTGGGAGCTTGGAAGTTACGCCATCAAGGGGCTCATCGCCAGAACAGGGCTTGATCCATCACTGATAGAATACATTATCATGGGAACGGTTATGTCGGATGTTTCCACAACCAATGTAGCACGTGAGGCCATGCTCGGCGCAGGCCTTCCAGGCAGTATTCCTGCACACACGTGCACGGCGGCCTGTGTATCAGCAAACATCGCCGTTACCTCCGCGTGCGAGATGATCACCTCCGGACAGGTGGACACGGTCATCGCTGGTGGAACGGAATCCATGTCTGACCCGGACATCAAGATATCCAAGCATTACCGGCGCTTTATCCTGGATCTCACCATGTACAAGCGGCCGAAAAGCCTTGGAGGAAAACTGAAACTCCTCAAGGGAATGAAACTGAAGGACTTCTTCAGCCCGGAAAGACCGGCGATCGCCGAATACTCCACAGGACTCACCATGGGGGACAATGCCGACCGACTGGCAAGACGTCTCAGTATCACCAGGAAAGATCAGGACGACTTTGCCGCCCGTTCCCACCAACTGGCCACGGAAGCTACAAAGAATGGTACCCTGAAGAAGGAAATCACCCCTGTCGTTATTCCCGGAACCCAGAAGGCTGTCACAACGGACAACGGCCCGCGGGCTGATGCCACTCCGAATAAACTAAGCAAATTGAAGCCGGCCTTCGAAAAACGATACGGAACGGTAACGGCGGGCAACGCATCCTTTCTTACAGATGGAGCCTCCGCGGTACTCTTGATGAGGGAATCTAAAGCCAGGGCACTCGGTCTGAAGCCCCTGGCCTATATCAAATCATACTCCCAGGCGGGATCCGACCCCTGGGATGAACTTCTCCTCGGTCCGGCCTTTGCGACCGCTAGAGCTCTGAAGAAGGCAGACATGGCTTTATCCGATATTAAGGTCTTCGAGATCCATGAGGCATTTGCCGCCCAGATCATTGCCAACATCCGTTACATGGAGTCCGACAAATGGGGCCGCGAAGCTTTGGGCTTGAGCGGCAGGATGGGCGCTTTCGATATGGAACGGTTAAACACCAGGGGAGGATCACTTTCTCTAGGTCATCCTTTCGGGGCAACAGGCGGCAGGCTGATTGCCAGTTGCTGCAACCGTATGCAGGAAGAGAATGCTCAGTTCGGTCTCGTTGCCGGCTGCGGTGCAGGGGCAGTTGGAAACGCCATCATTCTGGAAAATGCACAGTAGAGGGAATCGTTATGAAATATCTGACTTTAGAAAAGACAAAAGAAGGAATCGGCGTCATCATTGTCAATTGCCCCGACAGTAAGGTGAACAAGGTGTCTTCGGGCCTCCTGAACGAGGTAGGAGAAGTGATCACCGATATTAAAAAGGACAGGAACATCAAGGCGCTGGTCATCATGAGCGGGAAGCAGGACAACTTCGTCGTAGGTGCAGACATCGACGAACTTAAAGGCATGCGGACCACAGAAGAGGTCATCACATATATCACTAAGGGGCACGCCATCCTCAACACCCTGGAGCAAATGGAAATTCCCGTCGTGGCCTGCATCAACGGGAACTGCCTGGGCGGCGGTTTGGAGCTGGCCCTGGTCTGTAATTACCGGATGGCCGTCAACTCTCCGGAAACTGTCATGGGATTCCCGGAAGTGCAACTCGGGTTGCTGCCAGCGGCCGGTGGAACACAGCGGCTTCCAAGACTTATCGGCCTGAAGATAGCCCTGCCCATGATGCTCACGGCACGTACTCTCCGGGCAAAACAAGCCAAACGAGCAGGACTGATTGACGAGCTCATTCCACCCTATGGTTTAAAGGAAGCAGCCGTTGAGAAGGCTCTGGAACTGGCGAATAAAAAAAGCTTCAAAAGAAAACGCAAACGTTCTCTCGTCGATTTCCTTTTGGAATCCAATCCCGTGGGCAGAGGAATTATATTTTCCCAGGCAAGGAAAATGGTTATGCGCCAGACTTATGGACTTTATCCCGCGCCATTCGCCATCATTGACGCGGTAGAATGGGGACAGAAAAACGGGAAAGCAGCGGGCTTAATGAAGGAAATAGAACTTTTTGGGAAACTGGTTATTACACACCAGTCCAAGTCGCTGATGAGCATTTTTTTGGGAATGGCCGATCTTAAAAAAAATCCCCGGAAGGATCTCGCCCGGAAAGTCGGCAAGCTGGCCGTTATCGGGACGGGATTCATGGGGCAAGGGATAGCTGCTGTCTCTACTTCCATCTGCGATACCATCCTGATGAAGGATGTGAATCTGGATACGGCCGCCAAAGGGATGAAGGAGATCTGGAACAGCCTCGAAAAGCGGGCCAAATCAGGAGCCATTCTTTCCTTCGACCGGGACATCCAGTACGGGAAGCTCATCCCCTGTGACGACTATACCCTCTTTAAAAATACGGATCTCGTCGTGGAGGCCGTCTTCGAAGATCTCGATTTGAAAAAGCGCGTCCTGGCTGACGTTGAGGCTGCGACCAACGAGAAGACGATCTTCGCTTCCAATACCTCCGCTTTGCCTATCGCTGACATCACCTCTGATTGTAAGAGGCCGGAGAACGTCATCGGTATGCACTACTTCTCACCTGTTCCGAAGATGCCTCTCCTGGAAATCATCACAACGGATCGGACGGCTCTGTGGGTAACGGCCACGGCTCTGGACTTTGGGATTGCCCAAGGCAAAACCTGCATCGTCGTGAAGGACGGCCCCGGCTTCTATACAACACGGATCCTGGCCCCCCTTCTGAACGAAGCTGTTCTCCTCGTGGAGGAAGGGGCGGACTCCGTCGCTATTGATAAGGCAATGCGGCAATTCGGCTATCCTGTCGGTCCTATAACTCTCATCGATGAGGTGGGAATTGATGTAGGCGCCCACGTAGCCAAGGGGCTGGGAAATATGTTCGCGGCAAGAGGCATGCAGTCCTCCAATGCCTTCCCGAAGCTTATTGCCCAGGGTTATAAGGGAAAGAAAAACAAGAAAGGGTTTTACCGCTACGACATGAAAAAGAAAAAAGGACAGAAAATTCCAGATGATGCGGTTTATAACATCCTGGGCGGTGTCCCCCGTCGGGGATTCGACGCGGAATTGATTCAGCAGCGGGTTAGCCTGATGATGATCAATGAGGCCCTCATTTGCCTGGAGGAGGGAATCATTTCCTGCCCGCGGGACGGGGATATCGGCGCCGTATTCGGCCTGGGCTTCCCGCCTTTCCATGGCGGCCCTTTCCGCTATATCGACTATGTCGGGGCAGCGAACATCTTACAGAATATGGAGTCGCTCCAAAAAACATGTGGAAAACGCTTCAACCCTCCCCGCATTCTTGTTGACGCAGTCAAAAGCGGTAAAAAATTTCATAAGGAATAAAAAAATACCTGAACCTCTCTACGAACTCAATATTCTTGGCCAGGAAGTGATTATTTCCCCGAGCATGGTAATTGTTTGTAGATATAAGAGACCGAATCAGGATACCTCTTTTTGTGTTTTATGAGAACGTATATTTTCTTAAAAATACTAATTAACATAAGCTCTTCCTGTTATCCACAAATCGTCAAGCTCGACGAAAATGCAGCACTTCAATCCGCAATAAACACAATTCACGCCCGGCGACAAATATCGACACCACACCTTACATTTTGTTGTCAATATTTAATTGACATACAAGATAGACAGTTTTATAGTTCAACTATGAACAAGCAATGTCTTATCGAACCAAAGCTGTTCTTCATTATAATGATGTTTCTTTTGACATTTAACATTATTTGTTTATCAGCATATGCTGCTGAAGATGGGATTAAATTTTTATCCGCTGTAAAAGAGGAAGCAGGAAAGTAGAAATATGGCTCAAGCCCTTTACAATAAATCCGCAAAATTGCTAGAAGGCTTTAAAAAAGTTTCGCAGTTTATTGGGGTGAAGATAGCAGCCGAAAAACCAAATTCATTGTTACGTAAATTTTCCATTATATTTGTGGGAATTGCCTTAATCCCCTTCATCATTCTTTTTTATCTCCATTCCCTTTATGACGAAAGTCACAGATCTATTCAAATATTGGATACCTATTTTAGCTTGATATTAATCATTGTCGGAATAATCTCCATACTTGGTTTTTTCGGGATGCGCATGACAATCAAAAAGATAGTTTTATTAACGGATATTGTAAATAAATCAGTAATAGATAAAACTAATAAAAAAGTAATATTGGGATTAGCTAAAGAAGAAGGCGAGGTCGCTGAGCTTGCCAAATCATTTATCAAAGCCATAAAGCAGGTTGATAATAACGCGCAACAGCCTAAAGAAACAAGAGAAATGATATATGATGTTCTGAAAAAAGCTAGCGAAATGATTTCCGCAGTAAATAACTATGATGATTTAATTCACTTGGTATTGGAAACCGCCGTTGATTCATTGGGTGCGAATCAGGGTGCGTTGTTTTCTGCTGTTGATGGCCGCTATATCCTGAAAGCATGGGTGGCAAAAGAGGATGTCACATCAGAACAAGTTATGAATGCTACGCAAGTATACCTGGATCAGATGACCAGAGAAAACAAGTTATTTTTAATATCTGCAAAAGAAAAAAGCAAGCAAGCAGATAAATTATTTATCCCACCTTTGGTATTTTCACCTTTAGTTTATAATGAAAAATTCGTCGGCGCGATTTGTTTTAGTGGTAATAGTTATTGGAATGAATTTTCTAATGAACATATGGCCGTTGTGTTAAATTTGAGTCAACAACTTGCTGTTTCTTTGGAAAATGCAAAAATAAATAAAAATACGGATCAAACTTACTTCGAAACGATGGCCGCTTTGGCACTGGCAGTGGAGGCAAGGGATCCCTATTCAAGAGGGCATTCGAGCCGTGTAGGAAAATGTGCAGTAAAAATTGCAACATTTATGGACTTGCCGGAGGAAGATATTAAAACTCTTCGGGATGCTTCTATGTTACATGACATCGGCAAGATAGGGATTAGGTTCAGTGTTCTTACCAGACAGGGTGAGCTCAGTGCAGAAGAGAGATATGTCATTAGAAACCATACCGTCATTGGTGAGAGCATTGTATTGCGCTTGAAAACATATAAACATCTTTTGGATCCCATTAGACATCATCATGAGCAACTGGATGGCAGTGGTTATCCCGACGGCCTTAAAAACGGAGAAATATCGCTAATTACACGTATTTTGGCCATTGCCGATCTATTCGATACCTTTATGGAGAACCGCTCTTACAGATCAGGAATGGATTTTACAAATGCGAAGAAAGAACTGGATTATCTTGTTGAAGCAGGAAAAATAGATAAAGATGTACTCAAAAGTTTTTATCAGATGATTGATCAGGAAAACACAGGAAAAATATCGGGAATTTTTGTTAATGCTCAGTAATTAGGTAACTCTTTTGGAGTTTATGATAGCATCCTATAATCTGTATCATTCTTGCCTTTCCGGCGAATGATGATTTTTCTTCAAGCGGTGTTTTTATTTTTGGGGAGCGCAGCTTGCCTGTGCCTTCCATGCCCATAGCATGGTGCATCGTTCAGCAAAAATTCAAATATTCAGTAATGCTTGTTCCTACGTATTAAATTAGCTATAGTTCATTTATGAAAAAGTATAAACTCCTAGACCATACTGCCGACATCGGTATTGAAGTCTGGGGCAAAACAAAAAAAGAGCTTTTTGCCAATACTGTCCACGCGCTCTTTGATTTAATTGTTGATCTTGCGCGCGTTAATAGTATTAACGAAAAAGTTGTAACGGCTAAAGGTGCGGACATAGAAGACCTTTTGGTTAATTTCTTGCGGGAAGCGCTCTATTTGTTTAATGGAAAAAGATGGCTCGTTAAAAAATGTAAACTTTTAGAATTGAGAGCCGGGCATGTAGTTGCGCAATTACAGGGTGAGCCTTATGATTCAGATAAACATCAGTTGAAAACGGAAATAAAAGCTGTGACGTATCATGGCTTAAGCGTTAGAAAGACAAAGCAAGGCTGGAGGGCAAAGGTAATTTTCGATGTCTGAGAACAGGATTCCATCAAAATATTGCCAAGATGCAGTCAACAGTATACCGCGACGGCAAGGAAGAGGCGACGCAGGCGTATATTTGGATACGTTGAGGGAGTCGATGACGCAGCCAACAAAGGTAGACGAATGAATGCAACTTGGCCTGAAATTAAGCTGGAACGCATAGATGACAACCGCTGGCTTCTTACCCCAAACCGGAAAAATGAGGGTGCCCGGGATTATCTACGCCAATGAAAAAATCTATCAGCTTTTAAAAGGCGATGAAAGCACCAAGCAGGTGGCCAATGTTGCGCATTTACCCGGAATTGTTAATTACTCGCTGGCCATGCCGGATGTCCACTGGGGGTATGGTTTTCCTATCGGGGGTGTGGCCGCCTTTGATTTGGAAAACGGCATCGTTTCTCCGGGCGGTGTGGGCTACGATATCAATTGCGGCTGCCGTCTGATAGCAACTAATTTATCTTTTGGGGATGTTAAAGACAGGATCAGCGATTTAACGACGGCTTTATATCAGCATATACCATCAGGTGTTGGTTCTACAGGTTCTGTAAAATTATCGGGCAAAGATCAAAAAAAGGTACTGGAAGAAGGCGCTAAATGGGTGGTTAAAGCCGGATTCGGTTTACAAGAAGATTTGGAGGCAACGGAAGATGGCGGGGCGATGGCTGGAGCTGACCCCGAACAGGTATCCGCCCGCGCGCTGGAAAGAGGGAAACAGCAATTAGGCACATTGGGTTCCGGCAATCATTTTTTGGAAATAGAAGTTGTTCAGGAAATATTTGATGAAGCAGCAGCTCAGGCGTTTGGTTTGCGCAAAGGGCAAATCGTTATCATGATTCATAGCGGATCGCGCGGGTTGGGTTATCAGATTTGCGATGATTATCTGGCCTTAATGGTCAAACATATGCAGGAGACAAAAATTGAACTGCCGGACAGACAGCTGGCCTGCGCGTATCTCAATACTACTCGTGGCCGTAATTATCTGGCCGCCATGGCCTGCGGTGCCAACTACGCTTGGGCTAACCGGCAGTTGCTCATGCATCACACGCGGGAGATATTTGAAAAAACACTGCAGGATGTCGCCGCGGGAGTTGGGAATGCGTTTGGTTTATGATGTCTGCCACAATATCGCTAAAATAGAAGAATTTTAAAGTTCAGGGGAAAATGAAGAAGCTTTGCGTCCATCGCAAAGGCGCGACGCGCGCGTTTCCCGCCGGGCATGAAGCCGTGCCGGCACGTTATAAAAGCGTCGGCCAGCCGGTGCTTATTCCGGGTGATATGGGTAGCGGCTCTTATGTGTTGGTCGGTCAGGAAAAGGCGATGGAAGAGACTTTCGGCAGTGCCTGTCATGGCGCGGGACGGGTGATGAGCCGGACACAGGCCACAAAAGTGAGTCAGGGACGCTCTATCAGCCGAGAACTTGCTGATCAGGGAGTTTTAGTTATGGCTTCCAGCAAGGGAACTTTAAGGGAAGAAATGCCAGAAGCTTATAAAAATTTACAGGACGTTGTGCAGGTGATGCATGAGTCGGGGATTGCCAAAAAAGTGGCGAAACTTAAAGCAATTGCCTGTATAAAAGGCTGATTACTCCGTAAAACGCCCATATGCTGCGTTGTGCTTCAGCCTTCGTCGTTGCAGCGTACGTTAAAAGTACGCCTCACTCCTCTGGCCTAGCACGCCTTGCCTCTGAACATTTTACGAAGTAATCAAATATATTTTGTCTTGTGGAAAAAAAATCAAAGCTGTTATAAGGGTTACCAGGAATATGGCAAAAACTAGTTTGTTTGTCACACCGGCGCAGGCCGGTGTCCAGGATAATACTGAATCCGGATATAAACTTTAATTATCGGAGAATATAATGGTTAAAATTATCTTTGATGCGGATGAAGATTGGGAAAAGAGAACTTTGTGCAGTGATGAGTCCTGCATAGGCACTATTGGTAGTAACGGCAAATGCAAAGAGTGCGGGAAGCCGTATGAAGGTAACTTTCCGGTAGAGGATGGTGTAAAAAATATTCGCAAAGTAGTTGTTGAAGAAAAAAAACCGGTTTCATCAGAAGTCGCAGAATACGACGATGACTGGGATAAAAGAGTTTTATGCAGTGATGAGGCCTGCATTGGCGTTATCGGTTCTGATGGTAAGTGCAAGGAGTGCGGGAAACTTGGGAGTAAATAAAAATAGTATGGTGGATGAACGCCAGCATGAGCGGGAGTGGCCGTCTTTTGCCACGATCCGCTCCATGCAGTGGTTATGAAGGCCTCTAGAATCACGTCTCGCTGTCCGAGCAGATCACGTACCACCAAGCCAAGCCCTTTTGTCGAGAGTCTTGTGCTCGATTACCTTAACGCGCACAGGAAAGGACCCCACTCTTAGCACAATTGCAAGAGTCTGCGCATCATCGACTGTAAACCCGCCGGTAATGGATGCTTTACCACCCGCTATCTTCTCTCTGATAACCGGTGCAGAATAAACAGTATCGTCAACGGCAACCGCGAGCCTCCTGCCTATGTTCTCAGCGGTAACTTTTTCAAATATCTTGGCCCCTTCGCTGTTGAACTCCAGCGCAACATAAACCTCGTCGACACCGCCAGAAGATCCTGTCTTTCTCACCCGTACATTACTCACGACATCTCCAGATAGTACTGGCTGTTGCTTGACCACAATTGGTTTCGTGATGAGTTTCCCGGTATCCTTGTTCCACGTCTTCATCATCAAGACTTCGTCGCCCGTTGGGACTGGATTTCCAGTTCCTTCGGAAGGATTCTCTTCATCCACGAGTTTGAATGCAAGAATCGCTGGATAGCTAATCAAATGAACTACCATATCCGGGTTCTTGCACGGAGGTAATTGGACTACAATTTCGCGATCTTCGCGTGTTCGTATTATCTTGTTCTTAACTCCCAGTTCTTTAAGACGCGCTCCGATCATCTCGGCGATTTTGGCCGTGTTAGCAGTGTCTGTTGTTGTATCGCCTTTTGATTCCGCCTTAAGCACTACATGAATCCCGCCCTCATACTGTTCCCATTTTGGCTTGGCATCACAGGCCGTAAGGCAAAGACATACCAGGGCGAAGGCTATCAGACCAACGGATCGGTGGTGCATGCTGTACCTCCTTCTTCATAACGTCTCCGGGTAACCGGACGTTGCCCGCGTCTACGCGGGCAAACGGTACGGTTCGGCCGGTTGTTCGCAGAATCCTATGCATTCACTACACGTGTGCCTGCCATGTAGTCATGGAGACAGCGACGTTCTTTGCCGAATATGAACACTGCATCGACCAAACCCACCATGAATTGGATGAAGGGAATCTGGGCCACCACGCCGAGAATGAAGTACCTGAGGAGTAACAACTTGCCGAAACTCGGCACATTTCCGTCAAGATCCACGATCTTCGTTTTGACGGCAAGTTTCCCAATTGTCTGCCCTTTGTGGAAGAGAAGGTACCCATTTATGGCCAAGAACAGTACCCATCCAGCAGCAGCAAACCCCAACTGTTCACCAATTGTCATCTTTTGTCCCTTGAATGAGCGTTGCAACACACCAGTTGCCAACATAATCGGTACAAGGATGACCAGTGAGATCATGCCATCGATCAGTACCCCACCCACTCGTTTCCACCGACTTGCCAGATTCGACGTCACCTCGTTCATCTACATCTCCTTTCTTTCTTTGCCAACATTGTTTATATGGATCGGTGTTAATACTGTAAACACCGCTCTCCTATCGGCATAACGCCCCTCAACAAAAAATGCAATTTTAAGTCTAATAACTTAATGTTAAACAATAATCAAACGATTTCCTATTGTCTTACTTGGGATGTTATCTGGCTCCGTATAACATCCCAACTGATTTGCTAGAGATTATCCGCTGGGCTCCTCATTGAGGCAGACCCTTTGCGTGTGTTTAAAGGGTAACCCTTACTAAAACTCGTATAGCTTTTTTCCCGGCACCACCGTAAACTTATGTCTTCATCAGAATGTCGATGGCTTTTTCCGGAGTTGTCGAAGCGGAAGATAATGACGGCGTTCTGGCCGCTTTTTTCCACAAAGGCGTAAAGATATTCCACATTGATTCCTTCTTTGGAGATAACTTCCATAATGCTGTGCAGTCCGCCCGGCTTGTCGGGAACTTCCACGGCGACAACAGGGGTTTTGCTGACCTGAAAGCCGCTATCCTTAAGAACCTTATTGGCTTTTTCGACATCATTGACAATCAAACGCAGAATGCCGAAATCGACCGTTTCCGCCAGCGACAAAGTTCGAATATTGATGTTGGCATCTTTGAGCACGCGTGTCGCTTTTTCCAGCGAACCGGGTTTGTTTTCCAGAAAAACAGATATTTGTTCTACTTTCATCGTCCCCCCTTTTTTCAATATCAAAAACGGCGTTTATCAATAACTTTCGCCCCTGTCTTTTGCAGAGTATTGGGCTCGACAAGCTTTACGCGCGGAGCAATGCCCAGATAATCCTTCATGTCTTTGACAATTCTTTTTTCAATTTTCTGTAATTCTTTGACGCTTCCGGAATCGCTGAATATCTTATCGCTGACTTCAACCTGCAACTCCAGAGAGTCTAACGCGCCCACTTTATCAACAATGATTTGATAACTGGGTTTCAATCCTTCGATATCGACTAAAATGGCTTCGACCTGTGACGGAAAAATATTGACGCCGCGGATAATCAGCATGTCGTCGCTTCTTTTCAAGACTCTTTCCATTTTGACGTGACTGCGGCCGCAGCGGCACGGTTCGGTAATCAGGCGCGATACATCGCCGGAGCGGTAGCGGATGAGCGGATTTGCTTCTTTGGTCAGGGTGGTGAAAACCAGTTCGCCCTCTGCTCCTTCCGGCAGAACTTCGCCGGTTTGGGGATTGATTGTTTCGACAATAAAATGGTCTTCAAAAATATGCATTCCATTGCGGCCTTCCAGACATTCCATCGCAATGCCCGGGCCGATAACTTCCGACAGGCCAAAGAGATCCAGCGCGGTTATGCCGAAAGCCTTTTCAATTTCGTCGCGCATTGCCTTATTCCAGGGCTCCGCTCCGAAAATACCCACACGCAGTTTCAGGGATTTCATGTCCACACCGAGAGCTTTGCCTTCTTCGGCCAGATGCAGTGCGTAGGAAGGCGTACAGCAAATAACAGTCGGCCCGAAATCCTGCAAAATCATGATTTGCCTTTTAGCATTTCCTCCGGACATGGGAATAACGCTCGCACCTATTTTTTCCGCGCCGTAATGCAGTCCCAAACCGCCGGTAAATAGTCCATAACCGAAGGCATTATGAATAATATCATTTTTTGTTAAACCCGCGGCAACAAGTGAGCGCGCGATCAGATCGGACCATGTTTCAATGTCACGTTTGGTATAACCGAAAACAGTGGACTTGCCGCTGGTACCGGAAGAAGCATGCAGCCGGACAATACTGCTCATCGGCACCGAAAATAAGCCGAAGGGGTAATTATCACGCAAATCCTGTCTGGTGATGAAGGGAAGCTTTTTCATATCGGCAATGGATTTTATATCGTCGGGTTTGATTTTGGCGGCATCCAGGGATTTTTTATAAAATCCGACCGTATGATAAACTCGCTGTAAAACCTGCTGGAGTCTTTTGATTTGCAGAGCTTTTAGCGCTTCGCGGGGCAGGGTTTCAAATTCTTCATTGTAAATCATGATGGTGCCTCCCTTTTATTGGCTTGTAAGAAAGTCTAACAAAACTTTGTGCCTCTGGCAAGAAGCTTTAAAGGATAAAAGAACACCGCCAAAAAGACATTTAAAAAGACTGTTTTACTTTTCCAGCAACTTGTTTTTGTTGAAAAAAGTTTTCAACCAGGATAATTCCCAAAGCAGTTTTAGCGTCAATAATTTCACCGGTTTTGAGCAATTTTTGAACAGAAGAAAGTTTGGTAGGAACGATTTCGATAAATTCATCTTCATCGGGAGGTAAGTGGTGCAGAAATAAGGTCCTGCGCGAGAAAAAAATACATATATTCATTGCAGTACCCGGGCAGCAAGTAACCTTCGTAAAGTTTCATAAGACTCGCGGCTTTAAAGCCTGTTTCTTCGGCCAGTTCCCTTTGCGCGCAGGCAACCGGCGATTCTTCAAGGTTATCCAGAGAACCGGCCGGAATTTCCAAAAGGTGCTTTTTTACGGCGTTGCGGTATTGTTTTATTAGCAGCACTTCGTTTTTGTCGTTGAGAGCAACAATAGCAACAGTAGGTTTATGGTCAATCCAGCTTTGTTTGATTGATTTTCCAGTAGGCAAAGGAACTTCTTCCTCCCAAACATCAAAAATCTTACACTTATACATTAAATTGGCTTTAGTTTTTTTCATAAATGTTGGGCCTGGTTTCAGTTGGTTTTGATTATGGATAATAAATTTTTTTCGATTTCTTCTTTAGGGAGTGCTCCGGTCAGACGTTGCACTAGTTTGCCTTCTTTAAAAAAAAGCATGGTTGGAATACTGTGGATTCCATATTGCGAAGCGGTAAGCGGATTTTCATCGACATTCAGTTTGGTTACCTTTACTCCATTGGCATAGTCGGAAGCTAACTCATCGATTATTGGCGATAATTGCTTGCAGGGACCGCACCAGGGCGCCCAGCAATCAACAAGAACCGACATATCTGAGGTCAGTACTTCGCGGGCAAATGTATTATCTGTTACCTCTAAGGGCTTAGTTTTTTGTTGAGTGATTACGAGAGGTTCACGACATTTACCGCAAAGAGGCTTTTGATTAAGACGATCTTCATGCATTCTATTTTTGGTGCCGCATTTGAGACAGCGAATAATCAAATCATCCAATGGAGCGGCGCATTTGCCGCAAACAGACCTGCCCTGAAATTTTTTTTTGGGGATGCGATTTTTTGTTCCGCAATTAAGACAGCGGATTATTACGTTTTCAGGCATATTAGACGAACCTTAATAAGCATGATTTTATTTTTGGTGGTACAAAGCAAATCATACAGCAACTTTGACTGTAAACGGCCTTAGCACTTCAATTAATGCAAGAGGAGACATCTGTGCCAGCAAACCGCGCCGTCCGGCGTTAATAAAAATTTTGGGCAAATCGGCTATAGTTTTTTCCATAAAAACAGGTATTATTTTTTTAATGCCGAAGGGCGAAGTACCGCCGACTTTATAGCCGGTATGTTTTTCCGCTATTTCCGGTTTACAAGGCGAAATCGATTTTACGCCAAGAATACCAGCCAATGATTTTGTAGAAACTTCTTTATCGCCGTGCATCAAAATAATCAGCGGTTTTCTATTTTCATCTTCCATTACCAGTGTTTTAATGACGCAGTATTCGTTTACACCCAGCTTGATTGCCGATGTTTTTGTTCCGCCCCTTTCTTCGTATTGATAAGAATGTAAAGAGAATTCAACCTTTTGCTTTTTCAAAGCTAATATGGCGCTTGTCGAAGGAAAATTATTTTTTTTTATAGTCTTAGTTTTTTTAATCGTCTGGTCTTTTTTCGGAACCTTGACTTTTTTTGTGTCCTTGCTTTTTTTCATAATCTTAGCTTTTTTTCGTAATTTTATCTGTTTTAAAGGTCTTTCTTAATTATTATAATAACAACTATAACTAAAAAAGCAATATGCTATGATTTTATCCGTAAGATTCAAAATAGGCTGATCAAAGATAGGAATAGTCAATTAAATCCTTGCTCAATTAAAATAAATTGTTTAAGAATTAACAAAATTATTATTAGGTATATAGTTCATGCCGGAATCAATGCAAATAACTATCGGTATTTTCGCTGTGCTTGTTGTTTATCTTTTAGCTATGTTAGGCACCGGTTGGTGGACAAAACAGGTATCTCTTGCAATCATGAAGGAACTTGAAGATAGAGGGGCGATAAATGCCGCAGCCGCCGTTGATTTACCTTACGATAAAATCAATTATTTCAAAGTAGGCTATCGTGATTATCGACCTAAAGCGCTGGAGATGCTTATTTTAAGCGAAGTAGTCTGCAAAACTTTTCATGGCCGGTATTATTTAAACAAAGAAAAAGCGGCTGAACTTCAAAATAAGGAAAACGTTTAAACATTAACGCATTATCAACTCGGATACCAGATCAAGAATGTTATTATCGGTATAAAAAAATAGCTCATGAGCGACAAGATGTAGGCGTTTATCAGCCGATTCTTTGGTTATGGGGATGATTTCAAGAGCTTTGATACTCGGCCACTGCCCTTCCATGTGATGCGCACAATTGCGCCTTGATCGTTTTTTTCATGAGATATTTTATAAGATGTCAAAACTCGGGCAACAAAATCGTTCTTTTGTTTGGTCACATAAGCCGCTCGCTGTTGCAGAGCGCGGATTTTGCCATATTCCTGGGTGAGCGCTGCAGATAGGCAAGTAAATAATAAAATCAATGAAAACAAGAAAATACATATTTTTATGATATTCTCCTTTGTTGATGTAAGCATTTTAAGTATAGAGTAATTTTACAGGTTCTTAGTTGGGTATTCCAGAAAAAGTTTTTTGTTTCATTTTCTTGATTTTACAGTTTTTTTAAGTTATTTGTGCAAAAAATACCGCTTTGATCAGGAGATGCAAATTGCAATTCAATCCTTGCATGAAACATAAACTTATCCGCAATTCCGTGAGGCATTTTGCGGAAACCGAACTTGCCCCTATTGCCGCCGAAATAGACCGAAATGCCACATTTCCCCGCGAGGTTATTGAAAAAATGAAAGCGCTTAATTATTTCGGCCTGCAAGTGCCCAAGGAATTTGGCGGAGCGGCAATGGATTCAATAAGCGCGGCTATAGTTGTGGAGGAAATCTCCCGCGTTTGTGCCGCGGTAGGCTTATGTGTTACTGTGCACAACGGCGTAGCCGTTTATCCGTTTCTCCAATTCGCGTCGCCGGAACAGAAAAATACCTATCTGTCGAAGCTGGCCAGCGGTGAAATTATAGGCGCTTTCAGCCTGACCGAAGCCAATGCCGGCTCTGATGCAGGAAGCGTGGAAACAACCGCGGTAAAAAACGGCCATGGATACATATTAAACGGAACGAAAATATTTGTCACTAACGGCGGAATTTGCGACCTGTCCCTAATTTTCGCTCTTACCAATACTGATCAGACACGCCTGCAGAGCAGTGTGTTTATTGTGGAGAGCGGCTTTCCTGGGTTTTTGCGCGGTGAACTAGAAGATCTTTGCGGTATGCGCGCCAATCCAGTTTCTTCATTATTTTTAGAAGATTGCCGTGTGCCGGAAAAGAATCTTTTGGGAAAACTGGGCGATGGGATGAAAATAGGCCTGGCCACACTGGATAACGGCCGTATAGGTGTCGCCGCGCAGGCATTGGGTATCGCGCAGGGAGCCTTTGAAGCCGCTGTAAAATATGCCAAGGAAAGGCAACAATTTAAAAAGCCGATTGCCTCACTGCAAACTATTCAAAATTATATTGCCGATATGGCCACAGAGCAAACCGCGGCGCGCCTGCTTTTGTATCGCGCCTGTTCCTTGAAGGACGAAGGCTTGCCATTCGGCTGTGAAGCGGCAATGGCCAAGCTTTACTGCAGTCAGGTTGCCTCTAGAGATCACATCGCTGGCCGTGCAAATTCACGGCGGCTACGGATACAGCAAGGAATACGATGTGGAAAGATATTTTCGTGACGCTAAGGTTACGGAAATTTATGAAGGCACCAGCGAAATTCAGCGCATGGTCATTGCGCGTTCAGTGCTATCTCAATTGATTATTATAAAGAAATATGTTGAATCTGGTAGTTTGCTTAAAACAAGTTCCCATGGTGACGGAACTGCCGTGGGACGAAAAAACCGGCACTCTGCGGCGTGATCTGGCGGCGGGAATGATGAATCCGGCCTGCAAACACGCTCTGGAAGCCGCCCTGCAAATCAAAGAAAAATATTCCGCGAACATTACCGCAATCACCATGGGGCCGCCTGCCGCCCAGGAAATTCTGTGCGAAGCGCTGGCTTTAGGTGCAGATCGCGCTATCCTTATTTGCTGATAAGCTTTTAGCCGGCTCCGATACCTTTGCCACTTCCTGGATTTTGGCGGAAGCAATAAAAAAAGAGTGCCCGAAATTTGATCTGATTCTCTGCGGTTCTTACACCTCCGACAGCGAGACGGCGCAGGTGGGCCCACAATTGGCCGAAAAATTGGATTTACCCGCGGCGGCATATATCGAGAAACTGGAAATTACCGGCCGGACATTGCGTGTCCGCAGGCTCGTCGATAATTTCCGCGAAACTCTGGAGATGAAATTCCCGGCGCTGGTAACCGTTTCCATGGAGAATTACGAACCGCGCTACGCGAAACTTGCGGGTTTGGAAAATTCATTTAACGAAAGTAGCATTATCATTCTTCATGCGGGAGATCTCGGTATCAATGCTGCGGCAATGGAAAGTCAGGGCTCCCGCACCAAGGTGCGCAAAGTGTTTCTGAGAAAAGCGCAGAAGGAAAATGTCCTTTTGCAGGGAACGGCGGCCACCGTAGTTACGGAATTTCTCAATCAATATCAAAGAAAAATCAGCACGGCGGTAGGCAAATCCATAGAGGATGTTAAACAGGCGCATGAAGAGTAAGAAAAAAAGCATCTGGGTCTTCGGCGATTACCGCAATTACTATCAGAACCGGGTAACTTTACAGTTGATTTCCAAAGCGGTTGATCTTGCCCAAACAATCAAAGCGGAAGTTTGCGCTCTGGTTTTCGGCTATGAGATAGACGAATGGATTATGGAATATACTGCCCACGGAGCAGATAGAATTCTGGCCATCGATCATCCCCTCCTGAAGAGTTACAGCACGGAAAGATATTTGGCGATCATCGAAAATTTAGCCAAGGAAAGAGATCCGGAGATTATCCTGATCGGCGCCACGGACTTTGGCCGTGAATTCGCGCCGAGGCTGGCCAAGCGTCTGAAGACAGGATTATCCGCCGATTGCGTGGGGCTGGATATCACGAAAGAAGGGTTGCTGCTACAAATAGCACCTTCTTTCGGCGGCAATATGCTGGCGGAAATCGTTACCGAGAGGCATCGTCCTCAGATGGCCACCGTGCGTCCCGGAACTTTCAAGGAAATACCTCACAACTATGAACGAAAGGCATTGATAGAACGTCTACCTTTGCCGGACAATCTGCCCGAACCCCGTGTACGCGTGATAGAATATGAGCGATCCGCGGAAAGGGAACATTCAATAGAGAGCGCCGCTGTTATCGTTTGCGGGGGCCGCGGTATGGGTAATAAAAATAATTTTAATAAGCTTCATGAACTGGCCAAGCTTCTGGGAGGCGGTGTCGGCGCCACAAGGCCGGTAGTTTATGCCGGTTGGGCTGACCACGGGGCGCTGGTGGGACAGGCCGGCAAACATATCAAACCGAAGATTCTTTTTTCCTTCGGCATCAGCGGCGCCATTCAGCATACAGCGGGCTTGGGCGAGGCTGATTTCATTGTCGCCATCAATAAAAATCCGCAGGCCACGATGATGAAAATGGCCGATGTCGCCATTGTTGCCGATGCCAGTGATGTCCTCAATACGCTAATTAAAGAACTGAAGAAACGAATCAGAGAATAATTAGTAGTACGAGGCATGCGTTATTTAATTTTTGGAAAAAAAAGGGGCTGATTCATTTTGAACCAACCCCTTTTAAGTGAATATTTAATTTTGTTTATTCTTTCGGCGCTCCGGTGAAGTTTTCCGAAATAGATTTAATGGCGGCGCCTTCATTATTCATGATGCACTCGACCATTCCAAAGTACTTTGGAAATTCTGCTCCGATAAAGAACTGAGACGAGAGCATCCGGCCGCTGTAATAGGCGGCCTCGTTGTTTTCGGCAATTATTTTCTGGCGTTCCTCACCTTTGGCATCGCCGAGGATAGCTTTTATCTTTGGTATGGTGATAGTGAGACTCCACAGGTGCAGCCAGGCCAGAATCAGCGGGAAGAAGGCTTGCTGCAGCGGTGTAGCATTGAGGACCAGTGCCATGAACTTTCCTTCACCCATCTGCTTCTTCATCATTTCAATCACTTCGTCGAGCTTTGCCAGTCCGCGGGCGACCGGTGTGATGTATTTATCCTCCACGATGCCCTTGGCACCGGCAATTGTATCATTCATTCGTTTTTTGAGCTGCGAATAATTGTACATTTCGGGATTCATGAGGATTTTGCGCATCTGCAGATCGAGCGACTGAATGGCGTTGGTTCCTTCGTAGATCGAGAATACCTTGGTGTCGCGCGCATACTGTTCCACGCCGTATTCCGTGCAGTAGCCGTAACCGCCGTAGAACCTGCATGGCTTCGGCCGTGACCAGCCAGGCGGCGTCGGAAATACCGGCCTTAACGATGGGCGTGAGAATTTCGACGATACCCGTCGCTTCTTTGCATTCTGCCGGGTCTTTGGACGAATGCATAACGTCCTCATGATAGGCGAGGAACAAGCAGAGCATCCGCATGCCCTCTACGGTGCTCTTCATGTACATGAGCATTCTCTTCACATCGGGATGTTCGATAATAGCCACGCCGGGGGCTTGTCGTTCAGCATCTGCGTGATATGCTTACTCTGAATGCGGTTTCGCGCATAAGTGACGGCGTGCATGTATCCGGCGCTGGCTTGTCCCATAGCCTGAACACCTGTATGAATGCGTGCCGCGTTCATGAGCTTAAACATGATCTTCATGCCTTCACGTTCTTTACCCAGCAGATGGCCGACGCATTTACCGTTGTCGCCGAAACTGAGCGATGATGTCGCGTTTCCTTTCAGCCCCATCTTGTGCTCGACACCTGTACAATACACATCATTGCGCGCGCCGAGCGATCCGTCTTTGTTGATGAGATATTTCGACACCAGGAAAATGGAGATTCCCTTTGTTCCTTCGGGATCACCCTCGATTCTGGCCAGTACCGGATGGATGATATTGGGGGTTAAATCATGTTCGCCGTTGCTGATGAATATCTTCTGGCCGGTAATGAGGTAAGTGCCGTCTTTTTGCTTTACAGCTTTGGATTTCAGCGCTCCGACGTCAGAGCCGGCAGCGGGTTCCGTAAGACACATTGTGCCGCCCCACTCCCCGGATATCAGTTTGGGAAGATACATTTTTTTAACTTCTTCGGAAGCGAAAGGGGCAATGATTGCCGCTGCTCCGGTGATCGCACCGCAATACATGGTCAACGATGTATTGCCCGCGTTAAAATACTCTGCGGCGGCCATAGTGATACTGGTGGGCATGCCCATTCCGCCTTCTTCCTGCGGAAAGGAAAGGCTGTGGAACCCCGCTTCTACGTATGCCTTGAATCCTTTATGGAACGATTCGGGCACCTTTACTTCATGAGTTTTGGCGTCGTACTTCAAACCGGTCTTATCGCCGTCGGCGTTGGATGATTGAAACTGATCAATGGCAATCTTTTCTGCCAGTGCCAGCGTATCCTCGTACATGGCCCTGTCAAATTCCTTAAAGTTTTCAAAACGGTTTAACTTCTCCAGTTCCAGCATTTCAAAAAGAACAAATCTGACATCTCTTGAATCGACTAATGAGTTTAACGACATAAATCCTCCTTAATAAATGTGGCTTTATTTTTCACTTCCATAAAATTTGGAAAAACCTTTAAATTATGACCGGCAGTATAGGATGTTTTTTCCCGAAAATCAACGGTTTATTGCGGGAACAATTAGCTGCAAAAAAACAGATGGAAGCTCATGTATTTATTAATTATTTACTGATGATTGCCCTACGAATTTCAATGAGAGCTTCTTTTTCCTTTTCTGCCGGCAATGATTCGAATGTAGCCATTACATTTTTAGGAATAGAACGCAATTGCCCGCTTGCGGCATTTATGAAAACCCAGTCTGTTTCGCCTTCGGCAAGCAGAGCGTTATCTTCAAGACGAATAACCTTGTATTTTCGTAAAGATTGCACCCGGCGAAAATTGGAAACCCACGTCAGAACGCAAAGATGTTCTCCGGCAAAGGCGGGGATTAGATATTCAATCCGGTGTGTCCGCACAACCCAAGTCGCGCCGGCATCCTTTGTGGACTTAGTACATCCTTGGGAGTCGGAGTGAGCTACGGCAGCATCTAACATCCAGCGCAAATACTCAACATTATTTACGTGGCCGTTTTCATCCAGGGCATCCTCCGGCACCGTCAATTCATAGCGGTAAATTTGCGGCATGTCGCCTTATCTCCTCATATTGATGATTGATGAAACGGAAATAGATTCCTTGCATACCCGGTTACTAATGATCCACTCGGCATAAAAGAGAAATGCTCCGGGCAGGGTGCATGCCCACGCGTCTGTTTCTCCAGATGGAGAGCTGATTGGCAAAAAAAAGCCGGGAAGCAACCCTCCCGGCTTTTCTGATACAACAAATTCGTTTTTATGCCAAGAATTTCTTCGGAACATCCCGGAGAATCTTCTCTGTTTCTTTGACGATCTCCTGCACCATATCGTTGACCTTGGGCATGTCTTTGATCCGCTGGGCGGCTTCGCCCGCGGCCATAAGTGCTTTTTCCTTGCGGCCTTCATACACGGCCTTAATGGATTCAATTTCGAAATTGATCAAGGACATGTCGATGGTCGTGTAATCGTCCGGGGCACCGAGAAAGACGCCGGGCGATTTCTGGAGAGTGTTCTTCTGGTGCTCGAGACTGCGCGGGGTCTTCAGCCACCGGGCGGGTCCGACAAAACCGCGGGCCACGAGGGTCCCCCGATCCTGAGCATCCACAACCGCCTGTTTCCAGATCTCGTGGAAATCACTTTCCTGCGTGGCGAGAAATCGGGTTCCCATCTGGGTGCCATCGGAGCCCAAAACCAGGGCGGCCGCCAGGCTTTTACCATCGCAGAATCCGCCTGCGCCGCATACGAGCGTGTTTTCGTCCGATACGGCCTCGACTACAGCGGGGAGCAGAATCATCGAGTGAACCGGTTCCCAGGATGTATGGAAGCCCCCTTCATGGCCGGAGGCAACGATCACATCAACACCCGCCTTCTTGCAGCGGAGCGCACCTTTTACGGAAGGGACAACGTGCATCCAGGTGAAACCCGCGTTCTTGATCTTGTCCTTCCAGCCGACCGGGTCGCCCGCAGAAGTGAAGATCACTTTGAAGTGATTCTTTATATCCGGATTCTCCTCGCGGACCCTGATGGCAGTGTCGATCATAACATGCGAGGCTTGGAGAAGTTCTGCCGACACCATGACGTTGATGCCGAATATCCCGCCTTTGTCCTTGACCAGACGATAGGTCCTCTTCAGTACTTTCTCCAGCACTGTGGCCATATCGTCATCCCTGTTTGCTTCCGCACTGTCGACAAAAGCATTGTAGACCCACGGTTGAGTGTCTTTGTTGAAAAGTCCACTGGTGGAAAGCAACCCAAGCACTCCTGCATTAGCCGAGGCAACGCAAAGATTGTTATTGCTGAAAGGACCCATGCCGGCCTGGATAATCGGGTATTTGATTCCCAGTAATTTCGTAAGTCTGGTTTTTAACATTTTTATTCCTCCTACTAAATTAATAAATAGTTGCTTTCTCAGCGGTAAGTTTTTGATATTTGGTGAGAATAGCTTTTTAGCAGGCGGAGTATATGAAGAAGAGGCTTGTGTGTCAATTTTTTTCTTTAGATTATGACCGCCGGGTCAGGCTTTCTCGGGGTTCGGTGTATGGAATGGAAGTTGAAATTTAGCTTTTTCCATTTTATTCCGGCCAGAACTACGAAAGTTTCACTTGGCCATTATCCAATATGGGTCTTGGAAAATTCCCTTCAGCGTGCTTAAGCTTCTTTCATCTAATGTGTGATCCTGTCCTGTATACAGGTTAGTAATATTGTCATAATAAATTGCCGCCTTGATTGCAGAAAAATTGTTTTTCATGCTGCGAAAAGCATCTTCCAACCATGGAGGTTGATTATCTCCGGGAGTTCTGCCGAATTCCGATGCCATAATTGATTTTTGTGGATGGTTTGTGCACATTTGTTCATAGGTTCTAGACATTAAGTCGCCAAACTTAGTGGTTTCTTTTATATGAGGATTTTTTAAATTTGCGAAAACGTTAAGACCTATCCAATCAACATACTTATCTCCGGGATAATATTGTTCAGGATCGGCAACGAGAGCTCCATATCTTGCAGGACAAAAGGCTTCCCAGACCCAGGTCGCATATTCATTCGCTCCTTGGTCTTCAAATATCTGCCACATATACCTTATTGCGGCAGCTGAATTTGGTTTACTGCTCCAGTGCCACCAAACGGCATTGGATTCAACCATTGTCGTGAAAAAGAAGCCTCCATGTTTGGCTCCAAACTCCGCAGCATCGGTAGCGAGTCTTTTAATGGAATCATCGCATCTGCCCTGCACCACGTCGTCGGGATCAAAACTTGATTTCCACTTACCGTGGCCGGTCATAATACTTACATATGGCAAGACACCTTTTTCTTTGAGTGTTTGAGCTTCGATTAACGGGAAACCTAGGCTAAGGAAAGTCCAAAAAGCAAGTATGGCCGGGTTTGCACCAAAAGCATTCCTATAATGATTAATTGTATCGGATATTGCTCTCCCTATCTGGAACTTTCTGTGTTGTTCTTTATGAAAACCCACAAGACAACCATTGTTTGGAGGATATATTTTGTAATCCGTTTTTTCTTTTTTTGGGAATATTTTATTTTTAGGATTTTGGGCTGCGGCTCTAATGGGAAACATTTCGAAACCGCTGGCGACAGCCGCCAGGCCAATTCCCGCCTTTAAGAATTCCCTTCTGGTCATGTGTCCTGAATTCCCATGACGGCAATTAATCGGCCTTCTTCTTCCAATCCCCAGAAACTAACACCCGCACGGCAATTTCCTGTCTGCAGTTGTCCGGCGGACATGTACGGCTCATGCCACCGGTCAGCCGGAATTACTCCTTTGTAGGCCTGAGCCGCGTCATTGATGATTTCACAGATGACGTCAAAATCATTATCTGAACATTTGCGAATCAACTATTGAGCCTCAGCTATTCACATACTGAAACATCAGCGGGCTGTGATGAACGGACATACCTCACTCCCATAAAAATTATAACAGCGATAAATGTCAGGCGAAGCGGCGTATCGGGAATAAAATGCGCAAAATGACCACCCAGGTAAGCACCTAATATAATTCCCGGCACAAGTCCGAAAAGAATTCCCGCGGCCACATTGCCCATCTTCCAGTGCGTGAAGGCGCCAACACTGCCTGCCGGAACCATGACTAAAAGTGATGTTCCCTGGGCTAAATGCTGGCTGAAACCGGCAAGCAGCACCATAGCCGGAACCATGATTGTCCCGCCGCCGACTCCCATCATGCCGGAAAGAAATCCGGTAAATAATCCCGTTATTAAAAACACTCCTATTTGAAAATAAAACGGTGCAGCAGCGGCCGGTACGCTGATATATGGTTTTAAAATTAAAAGAATGGCGCAAAATATCAGGAACATTCCAAAATATTTCTTTAATTTCCATTCGGGAAGGACGTGACAATAGCGGGCACCGGCACGGGCTGTGAGTGTTGCCGTTACAGCCAGACAGACCGCGGCGGTGATATCAATGGAACCATTGAGCGCATACGTAGCCGCACCGCTGAGTCCCGTAAAGACCAGGGCAATAAGGCTGGTGCCGTGGGCCTGATGCTGGCTTACTTTAAGGATACCCACCATCAGAGGAATCATGATCAATCCGCCGCCGAGACCGACAAGGCCGCCAAATATCCCGGCGGAAAATCCGATGGCAAAACTAATAAAATTTGTTTTCATCGATGAACCTTTCCCCGAGCCGCGGAAGCAAATATGCCGCCAAAGCAAATGATAGCGAGCAGAAAAAATATAACCTGAATACTTTTTAAAAGAAGGATATTGTCGGATTGCGAAATAGGATTATTTCCTAAAATAACGGCAAAAACCACCATCGTTATTCCCATGCTGAACATTTGACCAGTAAGCCGCATGGTGGCGAGCGTCGCTGAAGCGACGCCGAAAAATTTATTTCCCACAGCACTCATCGTGGCGTTAACATTGGGAGAAGAAAAAAGAGCGAACCCTATACCCAGCAAGATCAGGCAAAACACAATGTAGTAGATAGCGGTATCGCTGTGAATAAAAATAAGCGGAATCAAGCCGATAACATTTAGAGCCATACCGATGGAGGCGATAATCTGCGGTTCAAAACGGTCGGAAAGTCTTCCGGCAAAAGGTGAGAAAAAGGCCTGCACCACAGGTTCGGCAATAAGAATGATTCCTGTTTGAGAAGGCGTCAGCATTTTAATGTGCTGTAAATAAAGGCTGAGCAAAAAAGTGACGGCAAATGTAGCACAGTAATTAATAAGTGCAGCCAAATTGGAAAAAGCAAAAACTTTATTATCTAAAAACAGACGGATATCCAGTAAAGGAAAGGGCCTTGTTAGTTGTTGTCGGATAAAAAAGAAGAGACAAAATGCACCCATGCCAATGAGGAACCCGGCCCTCCATGCCGGAAGTAAAGAAAATCCATACATAATGGCAAAAAGAGCAACTGCGTAAAGTATAGAACCGAAAATGTCAAAACTTTCATCTTTGGCTTCCGACCATTCTTCCTTAATCAGGCAGGCGATGGCAATAATAAATATACCCAAAATAACCGTGAAAAGAAAAATGTATCTCCATCCTAAGTGCTCAGTCAAGAGCCCGCCGATAAAAGGGCCGATGGTGAGCCCGGAATAAACTGCGGCCAGGTTGATTCCTAATATTTTGCCTCTTTCTCCGACCGGGTATGCTGAAACGAGCATTGCGGTACCGGTGCTGAAAATCATCGCGCCGCCAATACCTTGAATAACACGGGCGAAAATTAAAAAAAACTGAGTTTTCGACCACATACACAGGAAGGAAGCAAGTGTGAATATTATAGCGCCGTAAAGAAAAATTCTTTTGCGGCCGTAAATATCAGCTAATCGTCCCAAAGGAACCAGCGCAATCGCCGCGGCGAGGATGAAAGATGAAGCTACCCAACTCAAGGAAAGAGCTGTCATGGATAAGTCTTTAGCCATATTGGGTAAGGCGACATTTACGGCCGATCCCATAAACGGCGTCAAAAACGAACTTAAAGTAGCGGCAAGAAGGATATAAAGATGTCTTTTATCTGTCATGTTATCTCTTTTTATTAGGGTAATTGCTTCAAGCGGGTGGAAAAGTCTTTTTGCAGAGTTTTGCAAAGCTGTCTTTGCCGCAGGCCATCATGAGCGTAAGGGGCATGACTTTTCTCGCCTGTTTGAGCATCTCTTCGGTCAATTCACGAATATCCCATTGGGCGTAAGCATCTGCACGCAGGCGTGCCAGATGATATAATTCGCGGGCATTGAATTTCATCAAGACTCGTTTACGGTGCGCATTGGTCAAAACATAAGCTGCGGCAAGTGGTGCTTTTTTCTTAATTTGCTCGTAAGTATTCTGTGTATGGCGCATGATTTCCGTAAAATTCTTTTGTTCACCGATTGCACGAATGGAAGGAGGAATTGTTACGCCTAATTGCGGATTATAATCTTGAGCTATTATTGTGGCCATGCGGTGTCTCTTTAATTGAGCGAAGCAGCTGGCGCTGACGATAAGTTCAAATTGAAGATCGACATTTTCCAATTCCCTCAATACCGCGTCGTGAGACTGGAGATGTTCGAAAGCCGTTTTCAGCAAAGCTTTTATGTCTTTTTGCGTCATGCGGTTTGCACGGTTTAAACATTGAGCATAATCTAAATTGGATGAAGAAAAAAGCAAACACGCGGCGACTTTTATATCGGCGGATGGTGAAAAGTAAGTCAAACGCGCGGCAACGGATTGTTCAGCTCCCGTTGTTTTATGATATTTTTCACACAAAGTTTTAGCCTGTTTATGTAAATTAGGTCTGGTTAGCCTGTCGTAGTCGGTAGCTTGAATATAGCGAATCAGAGCGGGAGCGATGTCTTTGGTTGCCGCATATAATTTTTTACTGTATTCGTGCGCTTCAGTAAAGGGAATGGCGGCCAACCGCCGTAACATAAGTTCCAAATTGCGGGCATTAATTGTCATGCCCAGTTGAGTTTCAGTGGCCAGCGCTATCACGTAGCGGGCGTCTTCCTTAGCCCAGCCTTCCAGAAGCGGGCGATTAGCTGGATTTTCCGCCAAAGACTTGTTTTTAAAAAAAATGTAAGGCTTTAATTGGTCATAGAGTTGATGATAATAATCATTTTGTGCTTTAATGGTGGTGGTGAACAAATCGGCAAAATCTGCTTGTTTGATTTCTTCCGGGATGACAAAGTCTTTATCAAAAAGAACATAGCGTTGAGATTTTTCCGTAAAGGAACATAGCCGGAACTTTTCAATTTCTTCGACAAGAAGACGGGAAACGCCCAAAACGTCAATATTGAAAACAGCATGCTCGGCAACCGAACTGTGACCCATTGAAAAAACGATGTTGCGGTTGGACTGGCGCGCCTTGTCCACTTCCGTGCAGGCGATTTCCCGCAATTCGTTAACAGGCTTTGGGCTGCGGCTGATACGAGCGTAGGCTGCCGAAATAGTTTCCGGTGTCAAGTCTTGCTTCAGAGAGCTTTTATTTTTTAGATCTCGAATAAGATCGTAATCCAAATTGTAACCGGCTAGAAGAATTTTCATAATATTATTTAATTTTCATAAATCCCGCCGGAATTTATTCCGAACAAAGCAAAGAGCGGGATAAACATTACTTAAAGTCTTACCAATTCAACGCGGCTAAGCGTGCGCCCAAGAAAACGTTCGCCAATTGTTTGAAAACGGTAAGGAACATCACTAACACAAAACAGATAATCCGGTGTATGGAGATTTTTATTGGCGATGTTTTGTTTATCGATTAAAGCGGCAGCAATGTCGGCCATTGCTTCCGCCGAGTCAATAAGCTTTACTTTCTGCCCGACAATCTCTTGCAGAAGAGGTTTTAAAAGCGGATAATGGGTACAGCCCAAGACCAGCGTATCGATTTTCTCGGCAATCACCGGTTTTAAGTATTCCTGAGCAATCAGCCTTGTTGCCGGATGATCAAACCAGCCTTCTTCGACCAGCGGCACAAAAAGCGGACAAGCCTGTGAAAAAATCTTTGCTTCTCCATCTAAAAGACGGATCGCGCGGGCGTAAGCATTGCTGTTGATAGTTGCCGGTGTGCCGATGACTCCGATGGATTTGGTGCGGGTATCTTTGGCGGCGCTTTTGGCGCTGGCTTCGATTACTTCCAGAACCGGAACGTCGGACAACTCCTTTATGGTCTGATAGGCGACAGCCGCCATTGTGTTGCAGGCAACGATTAAAAGTTTCACATCCTTCTTGATGAGAAATTCGGTGATTTGCGAAGCGTAGTGATTGATGGTTTCGACCGACTTTGTTCCATAAGGAACGCGCGCAGTATCGCCAAAGTAAATAATATTTTCAAAGGGCAAGCGTTCCATCAAGGCGCGAACGACAGTCAGGCCGCCGATACCAGAATCAAATATACCTATGGGACGATTTGTTTTCACGAATGAAATTAAAATGCTCCTTTAATATTTAAGATAAAACCGCAATTATTTTTACCGCTTTTTTTTAAATATGATCTATAATTTCTTTAATATAATTTTATCATTATCACAGTCCTTAGGCCATCGCTACAAAAAAGTAATATGTAATCATTTAACAAGGTTCAAATGGACAAAGTTATTAGATCACCCTTTGATAATTTGCTTATTACGTTCTTTCCGTAAGCAGATACCTTTTGGATATGATAGCAATATAGTCAACTATCAGCAGAAGAGCGGGGTACATAGATTTTATCCAATAACTGTAAATACTTCAGGAGGAATCTTTTTATTGATGACCTCGAAAAACGAATAATAGGGAATTCCGCTCTTAAAGTTGATAAGCATCTTATTGTTGCCATATATAGGGATTGTTTTGCTATTGAATTTCAATTAATTATCCAATTGTAAATCTTTCAAATCTAAGTCAAGGTACTTTAACGTAAGTTGTAGCGCAAAGGAAGGGAAAGGCCTGTCTTTAAAATTGATAAAAAGAGGTTTACTGCAGACGATACCGTCTGTATCGGCGATGATGTTAAAGTACCCGAATCTCAGCGTTTTTGGCAAAGACATTGATTGGAGTAACAATTTTGCGGGAAGTGATGCTGTTGACAAAAAAACCGGAGGGAAGCGAATTATTTTCGATGTAATCCGGTAAGCTGACAGAAGTTTTGTCGATAGGATTTCCCAAATTGAAGAATAAAGGCAAGAAACATTTTTGCTCATAGCGATTGAATTGGACAGAATAGAGTCATTGTCGAGACGTTTTTTCGCATCTATTAATGCCGACAATAGAACGATAGTGCTAATATTTATTTTGGAATATTAAGGATTGTTTTCAAAGGTGTTGATGATGTTAAATACTTCCATGAGACCATGATTTAGATCATTTTCCGAATATACAATATCCAGTTCAATTACCTTAGCTTCATAAGATTTTAAAAGGGCGATCATGAAGGCGATATAGGATCGCGGCTACGGCCACCGCCCAAAATTGGCAAGGCTTTGTTCATCAATAGCGATTACTGAAGCTGGTGCGACAAAAGGTTTTACACGAAGACGGGCACTTATATCATAATAGGCCGTATTCCAGCCTTTCTAAATGTCCCCCCAAAGAAAAGAAGACGAATAACGCGGTAAGCGTAAGGACAATACCAAGACGAAAATCAGAAATCGTCGACTTTTTAAATTTCTTCATGTAGAATCCTTTTTAAAGTTGCGCTTAAAAAGTTCAAATAATATAAAGTCACAAGCATTTTTTATCATAACCTGTGAGAATATAGTAAGATTTCTTGTGAATATTTTATAGTGAGGAGGTAATATGCGCAGAGGGGAAAAAGAGATTAAAGAAAATCAGGAAATCTCCGCGATCATGCAAAAAGCCGACGTCTGCCGGATCGCTTTAGTTGATGGTGATTGTCCTTATATTCTTCCGGTCAATTTTGCCGTCCACGAAAATCATCTCTATTTTCACTCAGCTATGGAAGGAAAGAAAATCGATATCCTCCGGAAAAATAATAAAGTATGTTTTGAAATTGATATAGACACGGAAATTCTCAGGAGTAGTGAGCCTTGTACGTGGGGCATGAAATATTTATCTGTGATTGGCTTTGGTCAGGCTTTTTTTATTGAGAAATCCAATGAAAAAAAGAAAGCATTGGATTTACTGATGGAAAAATACGCCGGCGCAGGCTTTTTTTCTTATAATGAAAAAATATTTAAGAAGGTTCTTGTTATTGACATCAGAATTGAAAAAATATCCGGCAAGAAATCTCACATATTAGTAAAAGCACTTCACTGTATTTTTATACTGCAAAGTCAGATAAACCGCTAAAGTCTAATGTAGCAAAATAATCGTCAATGGTTTCGGCTCGGCGGATTTGCACAACTTCGCCGTTTTCTCTTAACAGCAACTCCGACGAACGGAGTTTCCCGTTATAATTGAAGCCCATGGCGTGACCATGCGCTCCCGCATCATGAATGACGATAATATCACCTCTCTGAAGTTGAGGCAGTAGGCGGTCAATGGCAAATTTATCGTTGTTTTCACAAAGCGAACCCGTGACATCATAAAGAATATTATGCGGTTGCTTTTCTTTGCCCATGACTGTGATATGATGATACGCACCGTAAAAAGCGGGACGCATTAAGTTCGCCATACTGGCGTCAAGACCGGCAAATTTTTTGTAAGTGTCTTTGATATGCAATACCTGGGAAACAAGATAACCATAAGGACCGGTAATATAACGGGCGCACTCCGTGAAGATTTTAATCGGCGCGAGACCATGGGCAACAATAATATTTTCATATTTTTCTTTGATGCCGCGGCTCATAGCGGCGAGATCGATACGTTGTTGTTCCGGGCGGTAGGGAATTCCCACGCCCCCGCTCAAATTTACAAACTCAAAGCGAATTTTTAATTGCTGAGAAATGTCAGCAACAAGTTGAAACAATATTTCAGCTGTTTCTACAAAATACGCAGCGTCCAATTCGTTGGAAGCAACCATAGTATGAATGCCAAAACGTTTAATTCCTTTTGCCTTGCAGATTTCATAACCTTCAAAGAGCTGCTCGCGGGTAAAGCCATATTTAGCTTCTTCCGGATGGCCGATAATAATATTTCCCTTCTTTAGCGGTCCGGGATTATAGCGAAGGCAAATCAGCACCGGCAATCCGGCATGCTTTTCCAAATAAGAAATATGTGTAATATCATCCAAATTGATCGTCGCGTTTAACTCTCGGGCCTTGACAAATTCCGCAGCGGGCGTGTCATTGGAAGAAAACATGATTTCTTCACCGGTGATACCTGTTTTTTGGGCCAAAATCAATTCCGGAAGAGAACTGCAATCAGTGCCAAAGCCTTCCTTATGAAGAATTTTTATCAAATATGGATTCGGTGCGGCTTTGACGGCAAAGAATTCTTTAAAACCTTCATTCCATAGAAAGGCCTTTTTAAAAGCGCGCGCGTTTTCACGGATAGCCTTCTCATCATAAATATGAAAAGGTGTCGGATATTTTTTAATGATTTTTTCAATTTGTTTTTTTGTAAAAGGCAGCAGCTTTTCCGCCATAGAACTGGAACTCCCATTTGTATAAAATTTATAATTTTTTGGCTATTTTACGGAAGTGATAACCATAAACCATAAGCGTCATAGCTTCAGCGAAAGACTTGCGATAAATAAGCAGCGCTTTCAGCATAAGTTTCCAATAGTACCATTGGGATGCACCGTTGCCTAAAATACCAATATAAAAAACTGATCGCATTAGCGCTTTCAAGCGTATCCAAGAATATTTATTTGTTCTAGCAAATGGTTTGGGTTTGTAGGTTTTAAGAAATTCATTGACGCGTTGATAATAATGGCGAGGGCTGTAAATTGTTTTCACAATTTTGTTATATCCCGCAATGAGTTTCGCTTTGTCCATGCGGGGGATAAAATTAATGCTGCCATCGGTATTATCTCCCGAACAATTGTCCGCGAGACGATTTTCCTTTTTTAGACGGTGCCATAATTTTGTGTTGGGTAAAGCGTTTAATAAGCCCACCATAGCAGTAACGACGCCTGTTTCCTGGATAAACTTAATCTGCCGCTCGAAAATACTTTCGTCATCATGATCGAAGCCAACTATATAACCGCCAAAAACTTGCAGTCCCGTGGCCTGCAATTTTTTAATAGCCGCGGTCATGTCGCGTTTGCAGTTTTGATTTTTAGAACATTCCTTTAAGCTTTCTTCATTAGGTGTTTCCAAACCGATGAATATACTTTGGAAACCGGCTTGAGTCATGAGTTGAATCAGTTCGTCGTCATCGGCGATGTTAATGGATGTTTCAGTGAGCATCTCAAAAGGATATCTACGGGCTTTCATCCATTCAATCACCCGGGGCAGCAAGGCTGTAATAGCTTTTTTGTTACCGATGAAGTTGTCATCGACAACAAATAGAGCTCCCCGCCAGCCTGTATCGTAAATGGTCTGCAATTCCTGCAAGAACTGTCCTTCAGTTTTTGTGCGCGGGTTATGGCCGAATAAGGTTGTAACATCGCAAAACTCACAGTTAAAAGGACAGCCGCGGGAAAACTGAATCATCAAAGTAGCGTAGTGTTTTATTTTTACCAGATCCCAGCGTGGTAGCGGCGTATTTTGCAGTGAAGGAAAACTGCTGGAGCGGTAAACTTTTTGGGGAGTGCCATTTTTCAGGTCAGCCAAAAATTGAGGCAATGTGCATTCTGCTTCATTTAGAATCAGATGGTCAACAAGATCGGCATACTCTTCCGGCTTGCCGGTAAACAATGGACCTCCGGCAATAACCTTTTTCTTCATCTGCTTACAATTTTCGAGGATTTCCCTTAACCGAATCTTTTTGAACCAGCATTGCGCTGATCATTACGTAATCCGCCCATTCCAAATCCTTTTGCTTTAGCCTTTGAATGTTTAGATCAACCAATTGCAGGTTCCATTCTTTCGGCAGCATGGCCGCAACGGTAAGTAAGCCCAAAGGCGGGAAAGCGGCCTTCTTGGATATGTACTTAAGGATATATTTAAAACTCCAGAAAGTAACCGGATAGTGGGGATAAATCATTAAAATGTTCATAATCAACCTTACATATTAGGGGGTTAATGCAGATGTTAACTGGAAAAATATTTTAAAGCAAGATAAATAATGGCGGAAATAATGGCGGAAATAGGAATGGTTAAAATCCAGGCCCAGATAATATTTCCGGCAACACCCCAGCGCACGGCGGAAAGTCTTTTGGTGGCGCCGACGCCGACAATAGCGCCGGTAATCGTGTGGGTCGTGCTGACGGGTATTCCGGCAATGGAAGCGCCGATAATCGAACAGGCGGCGGCAGTTTCGGCGCTGAAACCGCCGATGGGCTGAAGTTTGGTAATTTTTGTTCCCATGGTTTTAACAATACGCCAGCCGCCAAACATTGTTCCCAAAGCAATAACTGTGTAGCAGGTAATAATAATCCAAAAGGGAATATGAAAAGGTATTGCCCAATAGCCCCTTACTGAAAAGAGCCATAGCAATAATTCCCATCGTTTTTTGCGCATCGTTCATGCCGTGCCCTAATGAATAGACTGCTGCGGAAACAAGCTGCAGTTTTCGATACAGTTTATCGGATTTGGCCATATTGGAATTGCGGCTTAGATTCAGGGCAAGAACCATAAAAGTAAAACCAAGCACCATACCAATAGCGGGGAAAGAATGATAAAAACAGTTGTTTTGGTAATGCCGGACCAGACAAGCGTGCTGGTGCCGGCTTTGGCAACAGCCGGCGCCAATAAGTCCGCCAATCAAAGCATGGGAGGAACTGCTGGGAAGTCCGTAATACCAGGTGGCAATATTCCAGATGATGGCTCCGCCGAGAGCGGACAAGAATCACTAAATTATCGACAATATCGAGATGGATTATGCCTTTGCCGACGGTATGGGCAACTTCTGTTCCAATAAAAAAGACAGCGGCAAAGTTAAAAAAAGCCGCCCAGAGGACGGCATATTTAGGAGAAAGTACCCGGGTGGAAACAACAGTAGAAATGGAATTAGCTGAATCATGAAAACCGTTGAGAAAATCAAAAACCAGTGCGATAAAAACCAGAAAAATAACAAATGCCATTGAATCAAGCATGTTTCAGGACAATCCCTTCTACGATATTGGAAACATCTTCACATACGTCTATTGCTTCTTCCAGGAGTTGAAAAATATCTTTCCATTTTATAAGCTCAATGGCGTCTTTTTCATTTTCAAAAAGATTGGCCATGATCGTTCTTAAAACAATATCGCCGGCATTTTCCAGCGTGTTAATTTCCACGCAGTCGGTTAAGAATCATTTCGGAGTTTTTCATGTTGCGCATCGCGTGGACGATGCTTTTGATTTTTTTTATCGCGTCATTCAGGATTTCCGCCTGTTTGATGATTTCATCAGCCGGTTTTTTGACTTTATAAAGATGAATGCGGACAGCGGTGGCTTCAATGACATCCATAATACTATCCATTTTATTGACAAGCGCATAGATATCTTCACGGTCTATAGGTGTGAGGAAATGTCTTGTGCATTTTTTCGTATGTTTTATGGGTAATACCATCCGCTTCGTGCTCAATATCCTTGAGTTTGGCTACTCTCACCTCAGAATAATCACGAGTTTGAGCCATTTCCAGAAAAAGTTGGCCGCCCTCTTCAATTTTATTGGCCAGCTCTTCAAAATATTCAAAAAAATTTTCTGTTTTAGGAAACAAGCGCATGAGAAATTCCTCCTCAGAATTTTAATTCACATTATTAATTCAGGCAGTCCTCTAGCTAATTATTGGGGAAAATGCAAGCTGTTTAACTTGTTGATTAAATGGTTTTACAGCCCTTTGGAATAAATAATTTTACTGTCACCGGCGGAGTAAAAATCTTTTAAAATTGCTTCTTTATGATAGCCGCAACTTTCATAAAAATTGTGAGTTGGATGGTATTGATTGCGGGAAGATGTTTCCACATAAATGCGTTTGCCGCCCAAACTAAAAATAATTTCTTCGGATTTTGACAGCAGTTTTTTCCCTATGCTTTGACCGCGTATTTTGTCATTTACGGCGATCCAATAAAGATCGTAGCTGACGGAAGTCATCGGTATTAAGCCGAAACAGCTATAGCCGCAGACAATATTTTCGACTTCGGCAAATAAAAACTGATAAGAACTGGCCGCTCCTTCCACTAACTTTTCTTCAGCTAATTCCAGCGCTATATCGATTTCCGCGGAAGAAAAAAAACCGCTGGAGCTCACAATCTTTTCAATTGCTTCGATATCTGTTTGTTTAATCTGCTGTCTGAATTTTATATTAAGAGTAGTCATAAGAAATGTTTGAGCATTTCGCTCCCTTTTTCAGTTCAGAGCATCATTAATAATGAGCTCAATAGCTTCATGATATTTAAGCGGCGCCTTTTCGAGCGCGGCGGCAAAACCGGCGTCTAGCGACAAACAGGGATTGGCATTAATTTCCAATACCCAGGGTTTGCCGTTATTGTCCACGCGAAAATCGACGCGCGCGTATCCGCGTAAGGAGAAAAGATTCCAGCAACGCAAGGCAATTTCACTCAAAACCGATATAAGATTATCATCATTTTCAGGGAAATCAAATTTTCTTATCGTGTTATTATACTCAAAAGAATTTGAAATCCATTTGGCTCTGTAATCGACAATTTTTGGTTTTTCCGGTGTATAACCGACAAAAAGCATTTCGGCTACCGGCAGAACTATGACTCCGGATTTATCGGCAATGAGGGCGATGTTAAATTCGCGTCCGTCGATATAGGTTTCGGCATAACAAGAACCGCCCAGTTTTTCCCTGCGGCAGTTCATCTCTTTAAGGAGAGCGTTTTTATCGGTCGTGGAAATGATGGAGTCGTAATCTAAACCGATAGAAGCATGTTCCCACGAAGATTTAACTATATATTTATCTGCGAGAGGCGATCCCATACTATTACCTGCTTCAGTTATCCAGGTGGGGGTAGGAATACCTGCTGCCTGCAATATTTTTTTAGCCAGAGGTTTGCAGGATGTTAAAAAAATAGCATCAGTGCGCGCTCCTGTATAAGGAATTTGCAAATAATCAAGAATAGCGGGAGCAAAATGAATTAGACTGCCTTTAGCGGCCAGAGATTCCACGATATTGAAAACAACTTCCGGACTTATTGAATGTAGAGCTTTAATGGTTTGTCCGAGATCAAGGCAAAACGGCACTAAGAAAGGTTCATAATCAAGCTGACGCACGGCTTGCGCAATTGTATCCGCTTGTTTGAGGCAATCAAGTTCATCTTCGTCGGCATTGGGAGAAATATCGCTGTGCAAAATTACTATTTTTTTCATTTACATATTTCTGCTGAAAATTTAGCAAGCTTAAATTAAAGGTTAATTATTAATATTAGCGCGACTTAGTGCCGATTTAATAATAGAGCTTATCAATGCATTATAACTAATCCCCAATTGAGTGCACAAAATGGGCAAGTCCGAACGTACGGGGTTTAATCCGGCGAGGGGATTAACTTCCATAAAATGAGGCACGCCGTGAGCATCAGAGCGCAAATCAATACGACCGGCATCTTTTAAATCCAGAACCCGCCAGGCCATCAGTGATATTTCCATTGCTTTTTTAGCTTCATCATCATTAACCAAAACATATTGGACCAGTTTATCATAGTGTTCCTTATTTTCATAGGAATAAGCATTTTTTTCCGCGGCCGGTTTGAGAATAACCTCTAGCGTACCCAGGGCTCGGGCATCTTTGCCTGTCCCTAGTATACCCACGGTAAATTCACGGCCGGATAGATAAGTTTCAACAAGAACCGGTTGATTAAAGTTTTGTAAAAGGTTCAGACAAACACGATGCAGTTCTCCCGGATTATTTATTTTCGACATAGGTGTTATGCCTTTACCCGTTCCTTCCGCTACCGGCTTGGCAAAAAGAGGATAAGGAAGGTTGACTTTGGCAATATCTTCGGCACAGTCCACTACGGCAAAATCAGGGGTGGGAATTCCTAGGTCTCGAATGATATTTTTAGTCATTCCTTTATGAAGCGCTAGGGCCTGCCCTAAGGGGTCGGAAAAAGTGTAGGGAATCTTGTAGGCGTCTAACAGGGCGGGAACTTGTGCCTCGCGGCCAAAACCGTGCAGACCTTCGGCTATATTAAAAACAAGGTCCCAATGTTCCCCCTTTGATAGACGGCGGACCAAGGCTTTAATATTGCCGATACGGCAGGCTTCGTAACCGTTATCTAAGATGACTTTTTCAATTGCGTCAATAGTATCAGGCAGATCAAATTCAGCTGTTTCTTCGAGACCGTATCCTTCTTTTAAATAATCATCGCGTAAATCATAGGTTAATCCAACTTTCAACTTTTTAACAGCCATAATCAATCGGAACTATCTACCCCCTGCCTTTAATTCCGGCATACCTTAGTGTATATCTTTCAACTCCGCATGGTTGTCGGGATAACGGAAAATATTTCCTTCATAATTGCGCAGGAGCAAATCGCCTTTTTCCCACCCTACAGCGTATTCGGGAAGCAGAGGAATTTTTCCGCCGCCGCCGGGAGCATCAACAACATAAGTAGGCACGGCATATCCTGTTGTGTACCCGCGCAAGCCCTGAATGATTTCCAGTCCTCTACTAATCGGTGTGCGGAAATGAGAAGAGCCGGGAATGGGATCGCACTGATAGAGATAGTAAGGACGAACTCGGATTTGCAATTGGCCATGCACCAGCCTCATCATTGTGGCAACGTCATCATTAATGCCGGAAAGCAATACGGTCTGACTTCCCAGTGGAATTCCGGCATCGGCCAGGCGAATACAGGCAGCGCTCATTTCGGGTGTCAATTCATCGGGATGAGCAATATGAATGCTCATCCATAGAGGATGATATTTTTTCAGCATGGCACTTAGAGCCGGAGTTATTCTCTGCGGCAGAACAACCGGCACTTTTGTTCCGATGCGAATAAGTTCAACATGAGGAATTTTGTGCAAGCGCATCAAAAGCCATTCCAATTTATCATCGGATAAGGTTAAAGGATCGCCTCCGGAGAGCAGAACATCCCGGATGTTTTGATTGCCTTCGATATACTCTATAGCCTTCTCCCATTTTTCGAAATTAACATAAGACTGATTGCTGCGTTCGATAATGCGGGAACGCGTGCAATAACGGCAATAGGTCGAACAGGAATCTGTTACCAAAAATAGAGCGCGGTCGGGATAACGATGTACAATCCCGGGAACGGGGGAATCGGCATCTTCGTTCAAGGGGTCTTCTTCTTCGCCTGCGGTATGAAGGCATTCATCAACAACAGGAACAACGCAGCGGCGCAGCGGCGCTGAAGCATCGTAAGGATCGAGCAAGCTGGCGTAATATGGAGTAATGGAAACCGGCAGCGCTCCCGCATTGTGCATCATTGCCTGACGTTCATTATCGGACAGGTTTAGAATTTGCGATAATGTGTTGACATCCCTTATGGCGTTGCGCAATTGCCAATGCCAGTCGAACCATTCGAAGCGGGTAATTTCGGGATAATGTCGTTTGCGGAAAAGACGCGATCGCGCTGAATCTTTAAAAGGGAATATAATCCTGTCGGGCTTTTGTTTAGCCGGGTATGGCTGGTTGATTTTTGTGTCTATCGAGAAAAAGTCAATTACTTCATTTTTAACTTTAACAAGACCGGTCGCTGGACCAGGAGGTTCCGCCTCCTCATTAAATAGGGTCTCGTTTTCCATTTGATTACTCCTTCTGGAGGTTTTTCCTCCGCAAAATATTTTTTATAAGTAAAAAATAAAAATCTATAATTTGAATGTACGCATAGAAAAAAATTTGTCAACACTTTTTTTCATAAAACGAACATTTTTTTACAGATGAAATATTTCCTCCACTCAATTTTTTTATAAGTAAAAAATAAAAATCTATAATTTGAATGTACGCGTAGAAAAAAATTTGTCAACACTTATTTTCATAAAACGAACATTTTTTTACAGATGAAATATTTCTTAAAAATAAGTTTCCCTCACGCTCTTCGCTTTTTTCCCCGCCCAATTTTCAATTTCCATCTTTTTTATCAAACACAAACTGAAAATATTCATATTATGCGGACGCTGTGAAGCCGTATCCGCGTTTTGTGTGTTATCCATAAAGCCTCCTAAAATTTGTTACATGATTTTATAGATAAAGATTTATACTGTACTTGTCAAATCAAAAAAAGAAGTAGGCAAAAAAAAATATTTCTAGTAACAGTAGAAACGAGGAATAAATGTTGAATGACAGATATGGAGGGAGAGAATGCCTGAATTGCCCGAAGTAGAAACATTGTGCAGACAACTAAAAAAGAAAATATGCGGCAAAAAAATATTATCCGCCGAAGTGTTCGATGTTAAATTAACGAACATAAAAGATGTTAAGGGAAGAAAAGTGATTGCGGTGGAGCGCAAGGGCAAAATGATCGCCATCTTCCTCGGTGATAGGAATGTAATATTTATACATTTGCGCATGACCGGAAGGCTTTTATGGCAGAAGATTTCTGCAAAGCCGAAACACAGTCGCTGGAAAATGTCATTTGCCGATGGAAATATATTTCTGGTGGATCCGCGTCGCTTTGCCACAATCAAAGTGTTGAGGAAAAAGGAAAATGATGCCGGCAGGGAAATATTTGGAGATTTTGATCTTAAAAATTTTATTAGCGCTCACGGCAGCCGCAAGACAAAAGTAAAAACGCTAATAATGGATCAGAGCGTTGTAGACGGCATCGGCAATATTTACGCGTGTGAGATTTTACACGAAGCGCGCATTCATCCCGAAAGAGCGGCAGCGACATTGAGTGAAGCGGAGTGGGGAAAAATATTTCATCAAGCCAAAGAAGTGCTCAAAAAAGCAATTGGGAAAAGAGGCACGTCAATTTCCGATTGGCGCGATTTATATGGCCGTAAAGGAGAGAACCAGCACGAATTAAAAGTCTACGGGCAGGAAGGAAAACAATGTATGGTTTGCGGAGGCACAGTACGCAGGATAAAACAGGGAGGACGAAGCACTTTTTATTGTCCTGATTGCCAAAAGTGATATTTCCGGGAGAGCTAAGCGAAAAAATAACGCCAACCGCGGTCGTAAATCAAAGCGAAAACAGACATGCAAAAAAGTGAAAGATCGCGCGCAAGATAAAGCCAACTTATATTTCCCGAAGACGCTCCAAAACAGCCGCAGGAAATATCTAGTCCTCGGACCAGATTGATCGTCAAGGCCGTGGCGAATATCAGAAATAATAAGGCGGACAATAGGGTGGCTCCTCGAGTATAAATGCCGATTACGAGACTTACCGCTATAAGAACTTCCAGCCACGGTAAAAATATGGCCAATAAATTGATGACACAATCCGGAAGCAATTGATAGTTATAGATAGCAACGGCAAACTCTTGCGGATGAAGAATTTTTTCTACGCCGGCATAAAAGAAAATAATTGCCAAAGTCAGTCGGCAAATTAAGGCGAATAGAGGAATGAAAGGACGAGGGAAATTTCTTAATTTCATTTCTTTCCTTTAGAGATTGGATAACCGGCTTTTAACCAAAGAATCCATCCATTAGCTAAAATCTTCACATTGGGAATGCCTCGTAGTAATAAAGCATGCGCTGTTTCTTTGCTCAAAGGACATTGCGGGCCATCGCAGTATGTTATAAAAATGAAACCCTGATTGGCTTTAATTCTTAGGTTAGCCGAATAGAGTGCGGCTTCGTCAGGATAAATGTTGGTAGCTCCTGTTATATGGCCATCTTCGAAACTCAAAGGATCGCGAGCGTCAATAAATATGACTTTATTTTTCATATACAGATCGTAAGCTTCCCAAAGAGATATTTCGGGAATTTTAGCTTGCTGCTCCTTGATTAAGGCCGCGGAGGAAAATCCGAACATGTTTATGCCGGCAGGACGTATCAAGTTAAAAACAACGGCAATAAACAAAGAAGCTGCCAGGGTAATGCTGCCTTCACGAAAACCCGGATAGAATTTTGATAAAATATTATTGGAAATCATTTTCTAAAGAAATTCAAATTCATGCTCAATGTTTTTTTTAATTATTTATCCGGTGGATTAGTCGCATCGATTATCCATTGACGGATTTTGCTTTTGGACGGCACTTCGCCTGCTGAGACGACCTTATTATTTATTGCCAGTGCCGGAGAACTTAGAACTCCATAGCTCGCAATTTCTTTGAAATCGGTAATGTGAGTCAAATTCGCTGCAATTTTCATTTCTGAAAGTAAATTGCGAACATCGTCTTCCAGCTGATTACAGCGCGCACAACCCATCCCCAGAACTGCTATATTAAGTCCGAGTATATTTTCCTTGGCGACAGGTAATCCTTGCGCTATCTTAAATTCGCGTAAAAGAGCATGCCCGTAAGCGTCAATTGCGGCCGGAGGTACATAATTATCGGTGGAAATCTCTTGAAGCAAACAATTTTTGATTTCTTCATCACTTTTACCTTTATAAACAGGAGCGATTTTATTTATCGCATCCTCAAAGCCGACAATACCGACCAAACGGCCGTTAATCATAATTTGTTTAATTTCCTTTTCAGCCATAGCGTTTCCCTGATCAAGCAGTCAGAATACCCTTTTCTCTTTTTAACAAAAGCATAATACTTTTATCTATAAATGTATTGGTGCAAAAGGGTTTCGTCAAGAAGAAAAATTTGTTTGATAATACGGAAATTAAATTGACACGGAAAGAAGATGGTTGCATTATCGAGCAACATGTGTTAGTGACTAGGAGTCAGAGCAACAAGCCATATATAAGATAAGTATATAATATAATTAATATAATTTAAAAGTATTGTTACAAGGAAGTCTGTTTACCAGTCTATTTGGAGGGAAGAAGTTGGATATAATTAATAGAGCAAAGTCTCAGGGAAGAACGACACTAACGGAAGCAGAAGCTAAAGAAGTGTTAAAAAAATATGGTGTTCCGGTTGTCGAAGAAAAAATTGTTAAGTCTATAGAGGAAGCAGAAAGCATAGCGGAAAAAATCAGGTTATCCGCTTGTTTTAAAAGGCTTAGGTGCTCGTCTCACACATAAGACGGAAAGAGGCCTAGTGAAGCTGAACTTAAAGAACAAGGAAGATGTCCGCTCTGCCGCGCTATATATAAAGGATGCAGCCGGAAGTGATCTAGAAGGATTCCTAATCCAACCGATGTTGGAGGGTAAAAGAGAATTTGTCGCGGGACTTTTCCATGATGATCAGTTTGGTCCTACGGTGATGTTCGGATTGGGCGGAATTTTTACCGAAGCAATCGGAGATGTTGTTTTTTCCATTGCCCCTCTTGATGAAAATGACGCGAGAAGAATGATTCAAGAATTAGATGCCCAAAAATTGCTAGGAGCGTTTCGCGGAGAGAAAGCTGCGGACAAAGAAGCGCTTATCAAAACAATTGTCGGTTTATCAAAAATTGGAACAGAGATACACGAAATAAGAGAAATTGATATTAATCCTTTAATTGTTGGTGCGGACGGAAAGGTTACGGCTGTTGACGCCCTTATCGTCTTAGGAGAAGCAAAAGAACAAAAAATAACTCAATTGCCTGTAAAACCGAGAGCAATCTGGAATTTATTCTATCCGAAATCCATTGCTTTTATTGGCGCTTCCGCAGAGGTCAGCAAATGGGGACAATTAATGTTCACTAATGTTCTCGCGGGAAAATACCAGGGGAAAATTTATTTGGTAAACCCCAAAGGCGGAGAAATTGCCGGCAGAAAAGTTTTTAAATCCGTAACCGAAATCCCCGATCCGGTTGACCTTGCTGTTGTTACAATTCCCGCAAATAGAGTTTTAGCCTTAATACCTGAACTGAAAAAAAAGAAAATAAAAAATGTATTGCTTATCTCGTCTGGTTTTGCCGAAACAGGCGCAGAAGGAAAGATTCTGGAAGATGAATTGGTAAAAGAAGCGAGAGAAGCTGGAATTTTAATTCTCGGCCCGAACACAATGGGAATATGCAATCCCTACATATCTCTTTATTGCATGGGAACGCATGTGCGACCAAAAGCGGGAAGTACAGTTTTGGTCACGCAATCAGGCAATCTTGGAACACAGTTGTTAGCTTTTGCCGAAAAGGAAGGGATCGGCATACGCGCGTTTGGCGGTTCGGGCAATGAAGCAATGATAACTATTGAAGATGCAATGGAAGGATTTGAGGTTGATGAGCTGACAAAAACTGTTGTTCTATACATAGAAAGTATTAAAAACGGCCGAAGATTTTTTGAAGCGGCAAAACGTGTTGGTAGAAAAAAGCCGATTATAGCTTTAAAAGGCGGGCGCACAGAGGCAGGGGCCCATGCGGCGGCCAGCCATACGGGCGCAATGGCTTCTAATATAAAAGTGTTTAAAGCAGCGTGTCGGCAAGCGGGAATCGTACAGGTAGAAAATCCCATGGACTTGCTGGATCTTTCTGCGGCATTTTCCTCGTTACCGCTGCCCAAAGGAAAAAAGGTTGGCATTATGACTTTGGGAGGGGGCTGGGGTGTTGTCGCCTCAGATTTATGCGTGGAAAATGGTTTGGAAGTACCAAGGTTATCAGAGGATGTAATTTCTCACATTAATAAATTGCTGCCACCGTTTTGGAGCCATGCTAACCCGATAGATGTCGTCGGGGAAATGAATCCCGAGACATACATGACAATTCTCGAAGAACTTCTTCAATGGCCTGCATGTGATGCCATAATCCACATGGGTATTATCGGCAGAGTAATTTTGATAAAATCAACGTTAGAATCAACTATCGCTGTAGATAAGAAATATGATCGTAAATTTGTAGAAGATTCTTTGAGTTATCTGGAAAAATTCGAACAACAATCTATCGAGCAAACGGCAAGATTAATGGAAAAATATAATAAGCCGATAGTAGGGGTTTATCTGCTTAATGATGATAAAACGCGGACAGTCACTGAAGTTGAGGGTTGCAAGTATAAAGGAGTAAACTTTATTACTCCGGAGCGAGCCGTCAGGGCATTGGGTAAAATGTATAAATATACCCAGTGGCTGAAAGGGTAAGAAATAATTGCCACGGCAAAATTAGATTCCAAAACACACATTAGCCATACTGATACAACCGCCGTTCAATTTAACGGTAATGTTTCACGTGAAACATTTTTTATTCCGAACCCCAAATTACAGAAAATAAAAAAGGCAGGCTATCGTAGCCTGCCTTTTTTATGTAATCGAAGACCTATATTGTTTAATCTAAGCTCAATGATACAAAGAAGGTTGATTTGCCACGCTTGATTAAAAGCGTCACGCTTTTCTTATCGGTAGCCTTCTTCATTTCCTTGTTATATTCTTTTATTGATGCAACTTTTACTTTGTTTACTTGAACGATTATATCTTGCGGCTGAATACCAACCTCGTCGGCCGGACTGCCATTTTCTACATCCGTAACTATTACGCCGGCATCGCGCGAAATTCCTAACTGGCGAGAGATTTCCGCATTTATTTCCTGGGCGGCAATGCCAAAATATCCTTTTGATTCCTTTGCCGATACCATATCCGCTTTGTCCTTGCGTTCCGCTACGACGACTTGAAACATCATTTCTTTACCATCGCGCAATGCTTTAATCGATACCTGTTCGCCGACGTGCATTGCGGCAATTATCAGAAGCAGATCATGAGTGTCTTTAATCGACTTCCCGTTGATCTCCGTCACTATGTCACCTGCTTTTATTCCCGCTTTGTCCGCCGGATCGCCTTTAAAAACATCGGATACCAAAGCGCCGCTTTTATCTTTGTGATTCAGATTTTTTGCGATGTCCTCCGTAATATCCTGCACTGAAATGCCCAGCCATCCCCGGGTCACTTTACCTTTGGATTTCAAATCCGCCAAAATGCTTTTTGCCATATTCATCGGTATGGCAAAGCCAATACCCTGTCCTTGAGCTACGATGGCCGTGTTGATACCGATAACTTTTCCTTCCATGTTAAATAATGGGCCGCCGCTGTTGCCCGGATTAATGGATGCGTCGGTTTGGATAAAATTATCATAAGGTCCTGCTCCGATAACGCGTCCCTTGGCGCTGACGATGCCGGCAGTAACTGTTTGCTCCAAACCGAAAGGATTGCCGATGGCAATGACCCACTCACCTACTTTTACTTTGTCGGAATCGCCGATTTCAACAACAGGCAAGCTATTGTTCGGTCTGATTTTGATTAAGGCGATATCGGTTTTAGCATCGGTGCCGATAATTTTCGCCTCATATTCCTTCCCATCGGAGACCTTTACCAGAATCTTATCGGCTTTTTCTACCACGTGATTGTTGGTGAAAATATAGCCGTCATTGCTGATAATGAATCCCGAACCAAGGCTTCTCTGCTTAAATTCACGTTGCGGATTGTCACCAAAAAAGCGATCAAAGAAATCATCGCCGAAAGGCCCGCCAAACGGCGACCGTCCAAAAGGCGAACTAAAACCACCCCGGCCCTTGTATGTTTTTGTTGTGCTGATGTTCACCACTGAGGGCTTAACACGTTCGGCCAGATCGGAAAAAGAAAGAGGAACTTTTGATGATTCAGAAGAAGAAATTGCAGCAGCCGTTTGAACTTCCGGCGCTCCTGAAGGCATAAAGGAAGAACGTAAAACTTCCACCAGGGAAACAATAAAAAAGGCGACCAAAAACGCCATTAAAAACATGAAAAAAGTTTTTTGATTTTGACTTTTCATATAATCCTCCGCTTTGTTGGTAAAAAATTGCGTCTATGAATGCCGCGCTAAAGACCTTATTTAGTAGTATCGGCGGTCAATATAACTATTGTCTTGCATTTGTCAATGGAATATTGGTTTTGGCGGTTTGAAGTTTGGAGAATCATGTGCTAGGATTAATTATCTTACTGGTGAAACGCTGGATAATATAAATAAGAATAAGTAAAGAGGCATCGGAGGGCATGAAGGATTTTCGTACGCTGCGCTCGGATATAGACGACGAGGTTAAAGCCCTTAACGATGTGGCGAGTGAAATTGGCGCGATTATTTCCAAGAAAAAAGAAACAGAGATTAAAGTGCCATGAGAAAAATTTTAACTGTAGCAATTGTAATACTTATTTGTTCCTGCGGATCGAACTCAAAACAGGTTGTTGACTGGAAAAGTGCCGCTTTCCGGCAGTTGGAAAATTATAAAGCCAATTTTTTAACTGGCAAAGAAGATGTTTCGGAGCTTCACTTTGATAAAGCAAGAAAAGCTATAGCCGGCGGCAACGACTTAAATTTCTTAGCCAGAATCTATTTGAACAAGTATGCCTTGCATACAGCGGCGCTGGAAGATTTTGACGATAGCGAATTTATCCGTATTAACAAACTCCAGCCCATTGCCTCTAATTTTGCATATTATAATTTTTTAAAAGGAAACTTCACTGCTGTAGAAGATAATTTATTGCCTTCCCAATACTCAAGCTTTATCAAACTTGCCAGGAATAAAGATCTGGCCAAAACTCTCCAAGAAATTCCTTCTATCGATGATCCCCTCTCCCGTTTGATTGCTTGCGGTATCTGGGTAAAATATCTGCCCTATGATGAAAATATTTTACAGACTGCCATCAATACTGCTGCGGATAACGACTGGAAACGGCCACTCTGGGCTTATTTAATCAAACTCCAAAAATATTATCTCGACCGCGGGGAAACAGCCAAAGTCGAAAGCATCAAAAAGCGGCTGGAATTGTTGAAAAAGTAATAGCAAAAAGACTTCATTAATATGTAACATCATAATATTATTGATATATTAGCAAGTAAAAGGGAAGGTACGGGAACGTCTTATAAAGAAAGTAACGGACCGTGTTTCCTAGTTTATACAGACTGTATAATCATTCTTGGGCGGCTTCGAGCATTTCGGAGAATTCATTTATGATAATTGTCAGCTCCCAATAGGGATGTACTTGAGTGAACTATGCTGACCATACTGCGTCATTCAATATCTATCCTGCTTCTGCCATTTCTGGTCGTAGTTGTAGTGCCGTCTTGGCTTCTCACTGCTTTTACTAGCAGCGACAGTCGCTGGGTCGATGGTTCACCAATCGTATGGCTGTCCCGGTTTGTCGGTGGAGTGTCTATAATTGTCGGATTCGCGCTGTTCAGCTGGTGCGTCAGTTTATTTGCGCGAGTCGGTCAAGGAACGCTGGCACCGTGGGATCCAACTCGTAATATGGTGATTGTGGGTCCGTATCGTTTTGTCCGCAACCCAATGATAAGTGGGGTAGCGCTTATGCTGACGGGTCAAGCCTTACTCTGGGGCTCTTGGGTGATGGCTATCTGGGCTGGCATGTTTGTCTTGATCAACCACGTATATTTTGTGCTATCCGAAGAACCAGGTTTGGAGAGACGGTTTGGCGAGCCTTATTGTGTCTACAAAGCAAATATCCCACGGTGGCTTCCGCGTATGAAGCCATGGACGAGCAAGTAGGGTTGTATACTGAGGAAAGACGCCACCCAACTATCGCATGCAGCGGACGCGCTATCACGCGCGCTGATGCGTAATGTTAAACAATCATAAAGGAGAAATTTTATGAAAAAGACGCTTGTAATGCTGGCCCATCCTAGTATTGAGAAAAGATCCATTGCCAACAAAATAATTATCGAGGAAATCAGAGCTCTCGAACGCGTGAAAATCAAGGATCTTTATAAGGAGTACCCATCTTTCAAATTTAGCATCGGATCTGAACAGGCGGCTCTTGTCGAAGCTGAATCGATTATTTTTCAATTTCCCTTCTACTGGTACAGCGTGCCCGGTATTCTTAAAGAATGGCTAGATCAGGTCTTCACCTACGGTTTTGCCTATGGTTCCACTGGAAATAAATTAAAAGGGAAACAGTTTCTTGTATCAATGACCATAGGAGGGCCGGAAGATGCTTATAGAACGGGCGGCTACAACAACTTCCTGATTAATGATCTTTTGAAACCCTTACAGCAAATGACAAACCTCACCGGAATGAAATACAATACCCCTATTGTATCTTACAATATGATCTACGTTCCGGACGTGTATAACAAGAAGGAAGAAGTGGAGCAAAGGGCCAGAGAGCACGCCGAGCGATTGTATAAATATATCGCCGCAAGCTAGATTCAATTATCGTTTTCCCACGTTCCGAAAACGAAAACAGCGCTCACAAAAAAAAGGAAACGCAAATAAAGGAGACAGGTACATATATAGCTTAAACCACCTCGGTATATTTCGATAATTCTTATAGCTTATAAACATAACAATTCTTTACCTGAACCTTCTTTTGTTGATAGTCAAAAAAAAGTAAGCTTGCGCTTTATAGATTTCCTCATAAGTCATCAATTTATCCTCTTGTAATTATGATACACGGCACATTTTTCAATGCATCCATTTGTCTGGAGTTAGCCAAATTTTTAAACAAAGAAGGTTTTGATTGCTGGATTTATGAATGGAGTGGCCACTGACAAAGTGAATTTAGGCATTTGACTCCCGATGCGGAAGATTACGTGCTTTGTGATGTACTCTCGTGTGAAGCTTAGCGGGGCGATATAAATACCCCACAGCTTGTTTTGAAGTTTATACCCGTGATAAATTGAATAGGAAAATTAGGATAAGTTTTGAAATATGATAAACGTGTGGTATAGTCGTTCAAAAATAAAGGATGAAAAAATGAATCTGCTTAAATCAATACTGGGAATCATACGGGCACCATTCTTGATATTAGCGCCAGCTTGTGTAGCTGTCGGTATCGGCACAGCCTATTGGCAGACTAAAGAAATAAACTGGATGTACAGTTTATTAATTGTTATCGGCGCATTATCGGCGCATATCAGCGTAAATGTTTTTAATGAATATTTTGATTTTAAAAGCGGATTGGATGCAAAAACTCGACGTACACCCTTTAGCGGTGGAAGCGGCACTCTTCAGGCCAGGCCTGAATTTTTAAACATAACGTTGGCCATCGCTTGCTTTAGTTTTATTATCACAGCGGCTATCGGATTATTCTTTATCTGGGTACGCGGTTGGCAGATATTACCTATCGGTCTTACCGGGTTAGTTATATTGGTGGCTTATACTCCATTATTAACTCGCAATCCGATTTCATGTTTAATTGCACCGGGATTAGGATTCGGCGTTCTTATGGTTATGGGGACGCATTTTGCGTTAACCGGAACATACACCTGGACATCTTTTTTGGCATCGCTCGTACCTACTTTCCTTGTTAGTAATTTATTATTACTTAATCAATTTCCCGATATAGACGCCGATCGAAGTATCGGGCGAAAACATTTTCCCATTGTCATTGGTGCAAAGGCGAGCAGTTGGCTGTTTGGCTTATTATTGGTGCTGACATATATTACAGTAGTTATAGGAATTATTCTGCGACTATTACCACTCTTTAGTGCTCTGGCGCTGTTGACGGCTTTTTGGGCCGGGCGTGCCTATAGTGATTCTAGAAAAAATGCCGAGAAGGATTCGTATTCGATCCGTTCAATGGGTATTAATGTAGTTATCAATTTGGTTACACCTGTTTTACTGGCGATTGGATTGTTTATTGGGTAACCAAAAAATATTTATCGTCGTGGGGACAGTCAGAAGTTCACCGCGCACGATGGACATCTTTAGGCGGCAATGATGGGTGAAAATCTTCTTTTCCGAGTCTTATCGGATTTAGTGTTGCTGCTGCATATGTCATTCGTCATGTTTGTCGTTTTCGGGCTGGTGCTGATTTTATGGGGCGGTTTTTGCGGGTGGCACTGGGTCAGAAATCCGTGGTTCAGATTGGCCCATCTATTAGCTATTGGGATAGTCGTCGCTCAAACCTGGTGGGGAATGTTGTGTCCGCTTACCATCTTGGAAAATGCTCTTCGGACGCAAGCCGGCGATGCCGTGTATACAGGAAGCTTTATAGCGCATTGGCTTGGAGTGCTTTTGTACTATGAAGCCCCCTGGTGGGTATTTACCTTATGCTACACGGTGTTTGGCCTCGCGGTGGTTGGAATCTGGTTTTTTATTCGTCCGCGGCCGTTTAGTAAAAACGGCTAATACTCTGCCATCGCACAATTCGCTCAACTGAAATCGGTACTTCCCGTAAGAGCAGATATTGCAGGTTTGCTTAGGATTTTTACTTGTATTCAAAAAAATAATAAGGAGAAATAAAATGAGTAATGAAAGTCCATGGTATTTAAAGCAGTCGCCCTTAGGTGCCGCTTACCAGCATTTTTCTAATGTTGCCAAACAGAAGACTGTTTTGGATACAAAAACAAAAGAGCTTCTCAGATTAGCAATAGCCTCTGTGTTTCGATGCAAACATTGCACTGAGCATCATATCAAAGACGCTCTGGAAGCAGGTGCTACAAAACAAGAAATCGCGGAAGCTTTACTTATTGCTTCATTGCAGTCTGCGGGAACGCAGCTTAATTGGCATAAAGAGTTTTTCGAGGAATATCTGGTCGAAAAAAAATAGTAATCAGGACAAATTGATTGAAGGCAAAAAATTAAACTGACTTTTATTTGACTAACGGCTAAGCTAATACTCCATGTCCTCTTTTATATAACAAATATTTTACTAAGTAAATTGCCGTTACCCACTGTAAAATAGCACTGGGCAACGGCAACTGATTTTGTTTTCGTCCGATTCTCCCCTCAGATATGTTTAAAAACTAAAGCTGAATGTTACTCCGCCATAAAGGTAGGCGCTATCCCTGTCGGATGGATTGGCTGCACCTCGCTTACCATAAGCTCTCATCTCGTACCGGGCATCATCGCACAGTGGGAAGACATAAGATGCTGTCGGCGTAATCGACAATGTCTTACAAACCGCTATGGGCAAGGAAGCGGTAACCGTCCCATCATGAAAGTTATTGTACTTATCCATCGTGGGCAAAGAATTGCTGTCATATTTTGCATAAGTGGTTTCATCGGCAGACAGCAGGTAACTTGCCGAAGCTACCAGTTTCAAACTGATCACCTTATTGAATTCGATGGTATGAGAAACTCCCAGCAAAAAATACCACTGATGGTAATGATCAATTTCTTTATATACAGTCAGTGTCGGCGATAAAATCGTATCTAAACCCAATGTGAGAAAAAGCTCCTGAGAATCAAGCGGAGCAGTTCCCCCGGCATAAGGCGCACCTAAAGCGTAGTATATGTAGCCGGGAGTAATCTGTAAAATTCCAAATTTCTTAGAATAGGAAACAGTGTAGTCAGTTTCGGTGTATTTAGCACCATACTTGGCATCAGTGGCAGAATATGGTTTTGTATCCAGGTTTCCCCAGACATTTACCGAAAATCCTTTATAGCTTATCGTTACCGCTGGTTGCACGACAACGCTGTCACGGGTCTGCTCATACCCGCGCCAGATATAGGCGCTCAGTACACTTAAGTCTATTTCGCCCGTAACCTTGTCTTCCTCGTGCTTTTGCTCAACAGGCTTCTGTTCTGGAGAGCTCACAGGAGTGGATTGATTCATGACATCCTTTTGTTCCACCCCGGACGGCTTCTGTTCTTCCGCCCAGGAAGTTACCGGCAATACGGCAATAATCAGTAAAAGCAAAACTGCGGTAATTATTTTCTTCATATTGTCTTTCATAATGTTTAAATTCTCCTTTACGTTTCATCCTGATCTGAATTCTTCACAATCAATCCTGTATTTATGCACCTTATATCTCAGGATGCGTTTTGTAGTTCCTAAAAGTTTTGCGGTGGCTGATTGATTGCCTTTAGTTCTTGTCAAAGCATGAATTATAATCGTTTTTTCACAGTCGAAAACACACCGCTCTAATACATTTTCTCCGGTCTCTAATTTATCATTGTCCATTAGGACAACCTCACCCTATGGCTTTGCCGCCCCGTTCACCGGTACTGATGCGGATACATTCGGCCAGATCCAATACAAATATTTTGCCGTCACCAACTTCGCCGGTGTGCGCACCCTTGGTAATGGCGGTAATTGTCGGTTCCACAAAATTCTCATTTACGGCAATATCCAGACGTACTTTTTTCAGCAGGCCGCCGGCCTCTTTAGCTCCACGATAAACTTCTGTTACGCCTTTTTGTCTTCCCTGCCCCAGTACTTCGGTTACCGTCATCAAGTTTACTTCCACAGCTTCCAAGGCTGTTTTCACTTCATCTAATCTATGCGGTTGAATAATAGCTACTATGAGCTTCATTGTTATATCCTCCTATTCAATTACTGTATATGCAGCTTCACTCTGCTGGGTTAAATCCAGCCCGACAATTTCATTCTTCTCTTCGACTCTCATCCCGATTAAGGCATCAACGACTTTGAAAATAATCCAGGTCATGATGATGGCGAAGGGAACAGCGACTAATATGAGCAACCCCTGAACTGAAAATTGATGCAAGTTGCCGAAAAAAAGACCATTGGCGCCTCCGGCATTGACAGCCTTTTCCGCGAAAAGACCGGTGGCCAATGTTCCCCACATTCCTCCAACACCATGGACTCCAAAGGCATCCAGCGCATCATCATAGCCAAGCTTCGACTTGATCACTGCTATGGCAAGGTAGCAAATCAGAGCGACAATCATGCCGATAAAAATGGCATTCATCGGATTGACAAAACCGCAAGCCGGGGTAATGGCTACAAGTCCGGCGACAGCTCCGGTTGCTGCACCAAGGATAGTCGGAGTTCCGTTATGCCACCATTCGATTAGTGCCCAGGTTAAACCAGCGGCGGCAGTTGCAGTGTTAGTCGTAATGAAAGCATTGGCAGCAATTCCATCTGCGGCCAGGGCACTGCCGGCATTAAAACCAAACCAGCCAAACCAAAGCAACGCCGCGCCAAGCACTGTAAACGGCAGGTTATGCGGACGAATCGGTTTATGGTTATAGCCGATTCTCTTACCCAACATAATAGCCAAGACTAGCGCAGATATACCCGAACTGACATGAACGACAATTCCTCCTGCGAAATCCATCGCTCCCATATTCTTTAACCAACCACCTGTTCCCCAGATCCAGTGCGCCAGCGGATCATAAACAAATGTTGCCCACAACAAAGTGAAAACCAGAAATGCAGAAAATTTCACTCTTTCGGCATAAGCGCCAATGATCAGGGCCGGCGTAATAACCGCAAACATACACTGGAAGATCATAAAAACAGAATGCGGTATAGTCGTGGCATAATCAGCATTAGGCAAAGAGCCTACGCCGCTTAAGCCCGCCCAATCCAGGTTTCCGATGATCCCGTGAAAATCAGGGCCAAAAGCCAGCGAATAGCCAAACAAAATCCATTGCAGGCTGATCATGCATAAGATAATGAAGCACTGCATCAAAATGGATAAAACATTCTTCCTCCGCACGAGGCCTCCATAAAAAAAAGCCAGGCCGGGCACAGTCATCAACAATACCAGCGCCGTGGACATAAGAACCCACGCAGTATCACCACTATTCATTGTATTAACCTCCTTAAAAAATTTTCGAATTAAATTACTCTACACGGAAACTATATAGCAACGGGAATGCCAAATAGGTAATGCTGGAATTATATTGGACAATTTATGAATATCGCTCTGGGGAGAAATAAGAAAGCGCAACAAAGACGTCGTTCAAAAAGCGAAATTAAACAATTTTGTTGCTTAATGAAGGATAACCGTACTTGATGAAAATGCAGTTAATATCTATATGGGCTTTGAAATATAATAATGACATAAAATGATTGATCAATACGATTCAAAAGCGCAGGTAAGGTGAATGAAATTTTGATGTATCCAGCGATTATCTATGCCGCTCTTAGGGCATCGACGATGTTCATGCGTGAGGCGCGCAATGCCGGTAACACGCCGCCGATGAGTCCCATGATCAGAGCAAATGCCATCGCCTCAACAATAATGCGCGCACTGAGAGTAAATTTAAAGGCCAGTTCGGAAAAAGTCTGAAAATTTACGGTGGAAACGGTGATGAACTGCATGAATGATGCAAAAAATAATCCCACGAAGCCGCCGATAAAACCCAGCAAAAGCGACTCGGCCAGAAATGCCAGGAGGATATTGCGCCTGCGGAAACCAAGCGCCCTTAGTGTACCGATCTCCGCTGTGCGGTTGGCAACTGCCGAATACATGGTGATCATTGCCCCGATGATCGCGCCGATGGAAAAGATGATAGTAAGCGACATTCCAAGAATCCGCAGAAACTTCGCCATCATTTCCGATTGATCAAGATAATACCTCGTCTCTCTTTTGGCTTCGAGCTTCAATCGCGGATCTGTTTCAATGGCAGATTTTGCTTGCGGAAAATCCGCAGAATTTTGCAATTGAAAAATCAGCGATGAATAAACAGGACGCCGAAAGGCTTGCATGATCTGATCTACGTCACCCCAGATTTCGGAACTAAAACCCGTATTGCCCGCATCGAAAATGCCGACAACCGTCCAAGTCCGCATACCCCAATTCAGCGTGCCCTGTAATCCGACACCCTGAAATCCTTTGGCAATGCTATTTCCGACAATAACTTCTGATGATCCCATTCTGAACATGCGTCCGGCGACAAGATTCACCTGCGGTCGCAGAGGAAGCGATTGTTCCTGCACACCGCGGACCACGACGTTGGAATGGCTTGATGTCTTCTCCATACCGCGTTTTTGCAAAGCAATGAGAACAACGCATTCCTTGGCGACCAGCCGTTTTCCATCAGCGCTCATCGCCATCTGCGGCAGCATTTCCACAATAGACGCCTGATTGCGTTCGATAAAGCTCATAACTTCCGATGCTGAGCCTTTGCGCACGACTACAACGTTGTTACTCGATCCGGTCTCCACCAGTGTCTTTTGCAGACCTGCGGCCATCATCAACACGGCGGCAAAAACAAAGACGACTAGTGCCATGCCGGACACGGTTAGCACTGTTGTCAGTCTGCGTTTCCACAGGTTGCGGATGCTGTAGGAAATGGGAACAGCCATCAGCCAATCCTCCTTAAGCCATCGGCAATGCTAATGCGAATTGCATGACGAGTGGGGATAATCGCCGCCAGAACCGCGATGAGAAACGCGGCCGCAATATCATAATAAATCGTTTCCGCAGAGACGAGAAACACCGGAAAATAGTTGGCCAGGCTATGGCCGAAAGCTTTGGCCGCGGGAAACGTCAGGATCATGCCGATGACGCATCCGGTTGCGGTAATTACCAGAGATTCACCAAAAATAAGAATAGTTATATCTTTGGCGCCAAAGCCCAGTGTCTTCATAATCGAGTAATCACCCGTACGCTCCCGTGTCGTCATGGCCATTGTGTTGGCAACTACGGCCATGATGATGAAGATGACGACGAAAGAAACCATCTGGATGGCCGTAACGATTGCTCCGCTCATGGCGATGAAACCCTGATTGAAGGCCTTTTCCGTTTCCGTCAATGTTTCGGCTAGAGAATTTTTAAATGCATTATCGATAGCTAAAGCCACATCCGGCGCAATATCCGGTCTGCTGATTCCGATCATGTAAAAGCCGACTTTATCAGCCCAGTTAGGAGACCTTTTTTTTATCACCTCATTGAGGTAGTTCCAGTGAAAGAAAAACTGGGTTTCGTCGATGGTTTCGTCACGACCATGATAAATACCGCGAAGTACAAAATCCCAATTACCAAGATATATAGTTCCTTTAAGGGTTACCGTATCTCCAATCTTCCAGCCGAATCTTTCCGCAAGTTTTCGGCCTGCAACAAAGCCTTTGCGTTCAGCAAGAAACGCCTTTTTTTGCAGCGGATCCAAAACGAATTCCGGATAGAGTTGAAAATAGGTTTTGGGCTCCACACAAAAATTAGGAAAGAAGTTTTTCTCTTCAATATAAACGCCGCCAAACCAGTTGCCATAGGAAACGGTTTTTACTCCTTCGATCTGGCGGATTTTCTCCTGATAAGAAATGGGCAGTGGAAAAATGATTGAGATGGCATTACGGGTGACCAGGCGTGTGGTTGAAGCAGCTTCGACACCGGCATACCAGGAATTGATTACTGTCCGTAAAAGACCGAAAGCCAGAATCGCCACCGCGATACCCAGGATGGTGAGGCTGCTGCGCAGCTTATTATGAAAGGCATTTCTAAAGAGTATTTTGAGAATCATCATCGTTCAGATACCCCTTATCCAGATGCCGCAGGACTTTCGCCCGCTGTGCCGCACGCGGATCATGGGTTACCATGATAATGGTCTTGCCCATCTCCGCGTTGAGTCTCTCTATCGTCGAAAGTATTTCCTCAGCAGAGACGCGATCAAGATCCCCGGTGGGCTCATCGGCGACAAGAATTGTGGGATCGGTCACAATGGCGCGGGCTATGGCCACTCGCTGCTGCTCGCCGCCAGACATCTCACCGGGGTAGTGATCCATCCTGTGGGCCAGTCCTACTATCGTCAGCGCCATTTCTGCATGCAAACGTCTCTCTTTTTTCGGCAAGGATGTCAGATGGAGCGGCAGTTCCACGTTTTCGATAGCCTTTAACACAGGAATCAGGTTGTAGAATTGAAAAATGAAGCCGACGTGGTTGGCGCGCCAATGGGCAAGCTCAGTTTCCGAAAGAGTCGTGATGTCGACATCGCCAACACGGATTGTGCCTTTATCGATTTTATCGATTCCCGCAATCAGATTCAAAAGCGTGGTTTTTCCGGAACCGGATGGCCCCATGAGCGCCAGGAATTCTCCTTCGGCAATATCAAACGTAATATCATACAAGACCGGAACAATAAGACTTTGCCGGTGATAGGATTTGTACACATTTCTAATTTCGACAATCGTGTTATTCTGTTTAGTTGCAATCATATAATATTGTCATGGCGAGATACAGGTCGGTCATCCTCTGAATCTTTATTAGCATAAGAGAAACGGTCACAAATCGTTGCCTACCGTCAAGCTTGCATAGTTTGCAATCTCATCTGTCCCCGGAATTGCCTGGTTGGCACTTTCTTATCGTTCGGCGATTTTTATTGTTGATCCGTCCTTTAAACCCTTGGGCGGATTTATGACGACACGGTCACCCGGCTTAAGTCCTTCTGTAATCTCCATCATATCGCCCAGTTTTTTCCCAAGTTGAAGCAATGTTTGTTGAACATGGTTGCCCCGGAGAAGAAAAACAATGTTTTGATCACCACGGTTGATCAATGCCGATTGACTTACCGCGATGCGTGGTTTCAGTTCTTCGGGTTTGAGGTTGCGGGAAAGGAAGGAAACTTTTGCGCTCATGTCCGGCAGCATGCGGGGATCTTTATTCAGGAAGCGCACCTTGACTAAAACTGTGGCTTTGGTGCGGTCAACTGTTGGCACAATAGCGTGAACCTCGCCGCGAAATCTCATATCCGCCAAAGCATCAAGCTGGATGTCGCAAGGCTGGCCGACCCGGATAGATACGATGCTGGTCTCCGAGACATCTACTTCTACTTGCAGGGAACTCATATCGGCAATTGTTACAACAGCGGCTTTAGCTGTGGCGGCGGCTCCCAGCGGAGTCACGATATCGCCGACATCGGCATTTTTAGTCAGTACCACTCCGTTAAATGGAGCCCGAATCAAAGTATAATCAAGATTAGCTTTGGCACCCGTAAGAGCTGCGGCGGCTGCCATTGCGGTGGCTTCTGCCGCTTTGACTCCTTCGATAGCGCGCTTGTAGCGGGTATTGAGCGCATCGTATTCAGATTGGGCAACATAACCATCTTTGGCCAGCCTTTGATAGCGCGCGTGGTCCTTCTCGAGATTATCTCTATCCGCTTTGACCTGTTCCAGATTGGCGCGGACGGTATTGAGGTTCGCGGCAGCCTGATCTTTTGCCGCGCTTACATCCGCGCTCTCCATCCGCGCAATTATCTGTCCTTTTTTAACTTTGCTTCCTTCTTCTACATTCAGCGCCACCAGACGTCCTGTCATTTTGGAGGCTACCGCTGCTTTGCGCTGGGCAACAATATAGCCGCTGGCGTTCAGTATGGAAAGAGATTGGGAAGGATAAACCTGAGAGACGGTTGTTACATCCACGGTTATTGCCGGGGCAATGATTCCCACCCTGTAAAGAATGACGATTATGAGAAAGACAAGTATAATGGCGGCGATGATGAACGGTTTCTTTTTTCGTCCGGCAGTAACGATAATCTTATCCGATTTTTCAATTTTCAGTTTTTTTAGATCTTCTGTAGGCATGATATGCTCTCTTTATTTTTAGACTCCGGTAGTTCAAGGCGTTATTGCTTGCTTATATTGCTATTACTTTTTAAATTGATAAATAATAAATAATTACGGCATATTTATAGCAGAACATTTGTAACTTTACCACAACGATATAGAAATATTTCAATAAGACCAGACAACCGACTTACAAGATTATGAAGTTTTAAAACGGTAAATATCCGCGTGGCAGTATTCTTTGAACCCCGCCTGCTTGTAAACTTTAGCTCCCAATGGCGTTGCCTGCAAAATTACATTTTTAAAGCCTGATTTTTTTGCGGCTTGCATCGCAGCCAAAGTTATAAGTAAACCCAACCCCTTATTCCGGTAAGCGGGGAGAGTAGAGACATAGTAGATTCCCGCCGTGTTGTTATGCACGAAAAGTAAAGATGTGGCTACAGGTTTGCCGTTGAAATAGGCAAGAAAAAGCTTTTGCGGTGCTTGGCTGCCGAGGTCAAACGATGAAACAAAAGCGCCATACTGCTCTCTGGCGCGCTGGGGCATTTCAAAGCCATGGAAAGATATATCTGCCCAGATAAGCAAATCGTTTTTGTTTTTGACCAGAGAAATTGCTACATTGTTTGGGATTTGCTTCTCTAACACTGAATCATTCAAATCTGCCGCCATACAAGGTACTTTTTCAATCAAACTCAATCCCGCATTTTGCAACATAGCCCTGGTTTTCGGCGACTGTCCGCGGGGATATATCCACCACCAGAAACGCAGATTTAATTTTTCGTAAATCTCTTTTATATCAGCGATAGATTTTGCGTTATCATTGATTAAAGGCTTTTCATTCCAGACCCAGTTGAAATCGGAAATAGATACGCCCGTGTTCATTGCCCAAATTGATCCGGCCTGAGTCAACGAAGAATTTAAACTTCCCCAATAACGTCCAACGGCAAAAAAATTCTCTTCGATATTTTCAATGAAATGCATAAATACTAAAGAAAGGTGAAGGCATTATTCAACACTTCGCATAAACTGCATTACCGATATCCGGCTTCATGTAAATGTAAGCTTGCTTTTCTAGAACTTTAATATGTTATTTGAATCGAGTCTTAGCCTTGTCTAACCCTTGCTTAAAAGCACTCCAGGCGCTTTCTACACCCTGCTTGAGATCTTTCCAAGAGGCTTCACTCGCTTGTTGAATTTCCGTTATCCTCGTTTTCGCCGAATCGTACTTCTGGCGTAATGCTTTTATTTGAGTTTCATAGTCTTCCCTGGTCTTCTTTGCTTTAGCCTCCAGCTTGTCTATCTCTGCGCTCCATTGATCAATTTGGGTTTTAAGTTTGGCTACATATGCGTCCTTGGTTTCCATACTATTGTCTCCTTTCAGGTTGTTGAATTATTCCACCGACTAAAAAATTGTCTGTACAGGAATAATGCCTAAAATTAGATTTAACTTTTGGGCACTACTGCAAATTAGACCTCTAAGTTTATTGATGTGTAAAAATCAGGCAATGCGGGTAAGTCTGGTCCAACTGGAACTTTCCCAATGACGATCAATACAATCTTGCTTGTTGGACGAGGGCTGCAATCCGCATTTGATAGCGAAATAGCGATGTAGGGCAAGGCATCCGGTCAATTCCGGATGAAATACCGTCACCAGAATATTTTCGCTTTCCGCCGCCGCTATATAATCGTCAATTTTTAAAAGTATCTGTACATCTTTACCAACTTTAGTGATTTTCGGTGCCCGGATAAAAGTCAGCGGTATTGGCTCGGCAGCGACAGCGGGAATCAGTGCTTCCTTGTAGAAACTATCAAGTTGGCTGCCAAAGCTGTTGCGATCAATTTCCATATCGATCAGGCTAAGACAGGGGGTTTCGTTAATTACTTTTTTAGCAAGCAAAATAGCCCCCGCGCAAGTGCCCCAAATTTTCATTCCTCTACGGTGAGCGTTGAGTATAGTTTTCTTAATTCCGAAAATATTAAGCAGTTTCGCAATGCAGGAGCTTTCACCCCCGGGAATAATCAGCCCAGCCAGATCCGTAAAATCAGCTTCCTGCTTTTACCCTCTTATGGGCGATTCCCAAACGCTCCAAATGATCTAAATGCTCATGCACTCCGCCCTGTAAGTCCAAAACTCCAATTGACTGCAGATTTATTCTTTACCAGATGCAATGCCATAATTATTTGATTTACCAGCCCCGTCCCGCTAAAAGTTGATCCGGCGGAATTTGCGCTATTTCCAGGCCGGGCATTGCTTCGCCCAGTCCCATCGAAGCTTCCAGTACTTTTTTCGGATCATTGAAATAAGCTGTCGCCTTGACGATTGCCCGCGCGCGTATTTGCCGGATCGGCTGATTTGAAAATGCCGGAGCCGACAAAAATACCGTCACAGCCCAACTGCATCATCAAGGCCGCATCAGCTGGTGTGGCAATACCGCCCGCGGCAAAATTAACAACAGGCAGACGTCCTAACTTCTTTGACTTTCAGAGCCAGTTCATAAGGCATACCGTTGGTTTTGGCAAAGCCGGTTACTTCTTCGTGTGGCATCTGTGCCAATTGGCGGATTTCGCGATTCATTGTTCTCATGTGGCGGACAGCCTCTACAACATTTCCTGTTCCCGCCTCTCCTTTTGTGCGGATCATTGCCGCGCCTTCGGCAATGCGCCGCAACGCTTCGCCTAGATTACGCGCGCCGCAAACAAAAGGAATGGAAAATTTTGTCTTATCAATATGGCATTCTTCATCAGCCGGCGTCAGCACTTCGCTTTCATCAATGTAGTCAATCCGCAGTGCTTCCAGAATTTGCGCTTCCACAAAATGACCGATGCGTGCCTTGGCCATGACCGGAATTGATACGGCTTTTTTAATTTCGGCAATCATGGCCGGATCGGACATTCTGGCCACGCCGCCGTCCTTGCGGATATCCGCAGGCACGCGCTCCAGTGCCATTACGGCAACAGCTCCCGCTTCTTCGGCAATTTTCGCCTGTTCTACATTGGTTACATCCATGATGACGCCGCCTTTTAACATTTGCGCCAGTTGGATATTTAATTCATGTCTTTTTGCATCCACTTTAAATCGCCTCCTAACTTAACCGCTAAAATATTAATACTTAATATCGACTTTGTATAGTTAAATATTCTTTACTTGACCGGCTAATTCTAAAAAAAAAGGGGGAATTTCGTCAAGTATATTCATTATCACACTACCAAAACATTCTTGTTTTAATTTGATGTTCGTTCAGATATTTTTTAATTCCGGCAATCGTGTATGTCCGGTAATGCACCATCGAAGCAATCAGCGCCGCATCGGCTTTTCCTTCAGTCAATACTTCCGCCAGGTGTTCGGGTTTTCCGGCTCCCCCGGACGCGATTACTGGAATATTCACATTTTCGGAAATAAGCGCTGTTAAATTCAATTCATAGCCGTTTTGCGTGCCGTCAGCATCAATGGAATTTAGACAAATTTCACCGGCACCGAGGTTTTGCGCTTCTTTCGCCCACCAGAGAGCGTCAATACCGGTATATTTTCGTCCTCCGTTGAATGACTATTTCATAACCCGAAGGAATTTTGCCGGACATTTCCACTTTTTTGACATCCATACCCAGCACAATGCACTGACTGCCGAATGCCTGTGCGCCTTGCGTGATAATTTTCGGATCGGTCACGGCGGCGGAATTAACGCTGACTTTTTCCGCTCCGGCCAGAATGACTCGGCGCATATCTTCCAGATTGCGGATACCGCCGCCGACGGAAAAAGGAATAAAAATTGTCTCCGCTACACGCCGAACCACATCAATCATTATGTCGCGTTTGTCGGATGATGCAGTAATATCATAAAACACGATTTCATCGGCGCCTTGTTCGTAATATTCCCGTGCGGCTTCCACCGGATCGCCGATATCTACATTGCCCTTGAATTTGATGCCCTTGGTGAGTTTGCCGTCGCGCACATCAAGGCAGGGAATGATTCTTTTGCTAAGCATTTCCCCTCCAGCGGCAGAAATTACGTAAGATTTGCAAACCGGGGCGGCCGCTTTTTTCCGGATGAAATTGCATGGCAACCAAATTCTTCGTGGCGAGAACAGAGCAAAAGCTTATGCCGTAATCGGTAACACCTAAAACTATAGATTCATCAGCCGGAGCCGGATAGTAAGAATGCACAAAATAAAATTCAGCGTCCTTAGACATATCACTGAAATACCGGATGACTGCGGTTAAACGAAACATTGTTCCAGCCCATGTGCGGAATTTTTAATTTACGGCAGGCAAGATTTAAATCATCCGGGAAACGCTTTGTTGAACCCCGGACAAGGCCGATACACTTGGTTTCGTTTTCCTCGCTGTAGTCGAGAATAATTTGAGTGCCCAGACAAATGCCCATCAACGGCTTGCCGGTCTTTATCCAGTTTGTCAGCCAGCTATCCAATTTTTTTCGGCGCAGGTAAGCCATCGCTTCACCCGCCGCGCCGACTCCCGGAAAGATAATGTGCGTTGCCGTATCGAGCTTTTTTGTATCATCGGTTATTACAAAACTCTCACCGATGTTTTGCAGTGCCTGCGCCACACTCGTCAGGTTTCCGGCTTTATAATCAATTATTGCGATCATAAATTTATTACCAAGTTAACTGAAGAGCGTTTAACAATTTTTATGCTAAAATTACAGATATTTTTGTAATATGATAAACCCTACAAAGCAAGTAACTCCGTAAAAAGCTCTAGGCAAGGCACGCGAATATTGAGGAATGAGGCCTACTTTATTGTAGGTCGCAGTGACAAGATGATGCGGACGCAGCATATGGGTTTTTTACGGTGTTATCGATAGTGTTTACCTTGATACGAATCCCGCCGCTCCAATTCCTTATTAATCGAGTTTAACACATCTAATTTATTCATTGCCCAGTCAGGTGCAAGGAAAATATCGCGATAACCTTCGGCAGTTAAGCGTTGAATTACCATTGTCGGCGGCAGAATTTCCAGAACATCAGCCACCAAAGAAACATATTTTTCTTTGGTTATAAGTTTAATTGATTCATTTTTGTACATTTCGCCCAAGGCTGTGCCTTCCAAAGCCAGCAATGAATGAATTTTGATGCCGTTTATCGGTAATGCCGCTAAGGCTTGCGCTGTTTGCAATACATCTTCGTCACTTTCACCAGGTAAACCGATAATAATATGAACACAGAGATTAATGTCTTGATCCGGCACAGGCATGAACGGCATCTAAAAACTGCTGAAAATTATGTCCCCGGTTAATAAGTTGCAATGTTCTATCGTGAATGGATTGCAATCCCAATTCCAGCCAGACATGATATTTTTTTGCGTATTCGTTTAATAAGATCAATGATTTCCGGTGCGAGGCAATCCGGTCTGGTGCCAATGGAAAGGCCAATGACATCCTCCTGACTCAAAGCTTCATCGTAGAGTGCCCGCAATTTTTCAACCGGAGCGTAAGTATTGGTGAATGTTTGGAAATAAGCAATAAATTTGGAAGCATGCGGCTTATAAAATTTTTTCCCACTTTGAATTTGTTCTGTAACTGAGGGCAGTTTTCCTTTCTGGCGCAACTTTGAACCTCGCCCGTCGCAATAAATACAACCTCCCATGGCAACGTGTCCGTCGCGGTTGGGGCAGGTAAATCCGGCGTCAATCGGTAATTTGTGTACATTACAGCCGAACAAATTACGCCAGTAACTTTTCAGATCATAATATCTTTTATTAGTGAAACTCCAATTCCGAAAGTGAAGCGCATCGGAATTGGTTAGTTGAACAATCCCGCTCTGCGGAGGGCATACCTCTGAGCTAGCTTTGGAATCAGATTCCAAAGCGCCTTTCGGGGATTTATGCCCGTGGTTGTTTTTCCAGAACTCCGGTTTAGCCAAAGCCACCTCTTTTTTATGTTGTGTTTTTTTTAACGCAATACTATCAATGAGACCGGCTTTTTTCAAGGTAGTCCGCAGAAAAAAGCCTTAGTCGAATTGATCCTGAGCGAACCCAGCGAGTCGAAGGATCTAGCGGTTTTTGTGAATTAACATTGATTTAACACAAGCGCAAGTAGTCTGGTTTTTGGAGAAGATAACTTGATCGATAATTACGATATTCTGGTAATCGGCGGCGGCCATGCCGGCTGTGAAGCGGCTCTGGCTGCGGCACGTATGGGTTGCAAGACACTTTTGTTCAATATCAATCTGGATTCTATTGCGCTGATGTCCTGCAATCCGGCCATCGGCGGGCTGGCTAAAGGCCAACTCGTCAAGGAAATTGATGCCCTCGGCGGTGAGATGGGCAAGGTTACCGATAAAACCGCCGTGCATTTCCGATTGCTTAATGCCTCCAAAGGGCCTGCCGTTCATTCTTCCCGGATGCAGTGCGATAAACAGCTCTACCGCCTGACGATGAAAGCGGTAGTCGAAAATCAGCAAAATCTCTATATCCGGCAGGCCATGGTCGAGAGCCTCGTCATTGAAGACGGCGTGGTAAAAGGCGTGCTGGATCAAAGCGGGTATTTTTACGGCGCGAAAAAGGTCATTATAACCACCGGCACTTTTTTAAACGGACTGGTGCATATCGGCGCTTCGCAAACCGCTTCCGGCCGCGCCGGAGAACTGGCCTCTATCGGACTGGCCAACAATCTCAAACAGCTTAGGCTTTGAAATAGGCAGGATGAAAACCGGAACACCGCCGCGCCTGCGCGCTTCGTCCATTGATTTTTCCCGTCTGGAGCGGCAGGACAGCGATCCCGATCCTCAGCCCTTTTCTTTTACCACCAGCGCTTTGCGGACAGAACGTCTGCCTTCCTATTTTTGCGCCACATCCGCTGAAACACATCGCGTGATTCGGGAGAATATTCAGTATTCGCCTCTTTATTCCGGCGTCATTAAAGGCGTGAGCGCCCGCTACTGTCCTTCGCTGGAAGATAAAGTCATGCGCTTTGGCGAGCGCGAAAGCCATCCGGTGGTGCTGGAGCATGAAGGACTCGACACGCAGGAAGTTTATGCCAAAGGCTTGGGCAACTGCCTGCCGCTGGAATTACAGTATCAGATTGTGCACAGCGTAAAAGGTCTGGAGCAGGCGGAGATCATGCGCCCGGCTTACGCCATCGAATATGATTTTGTTCAGCCCAGCCAATTCAAACTGACGCTGGAGACAAAATTAATCCAAGGCCTGTATCTGGCCGGTCAGATCAACGGCACATCCGGTTATGAAGAAGCGGCGGCGCAGGGCTTATGGGCAGGCATCAATGCCGCGCGCTCCGTGCAGGGCGCTCCTGCTTTTATTCTGGATCGCTCGGAGGCTTACATGGCGGTGATGATCGATGATCTGGTCACGCGCGGCGTGGATGAACCCTATCGCATGTTTACCTCGCGCGCCGAATATCGCCTCATTCTGCGGGAAGATAATGCCGTCATTCGCTTGATGGGCAAGGGCTGTGAACTGGGATTGATTGCACCGTGAGCATTATGCGGTATTGCAGGATAAAATACATCGTATTGAGCAGGGTATTAAGCGTCTGAAATCATCACCAATCAAACCATCGCCGGAAATAAACGAACAACTGGCAAAATTCAATTCACCGCCTTTGAATAATCACACCACTCTTTACGGTCTCCTGAAAAGGCATGAAATCTCTTATGACAATCTGGCCGGATTTCCCGGCTGGGAACCGCGAAAACGATTCCTTTGTCAAAAAGCAGATGGAAATAGAAACTAAATACGAAGGTTATATCAAACGACAATTCGAATCCGTCCAAAAATTAAAAGATCAGGAAAAAAAGAAAATCCCGCCGGACTTTGATTATAATTCTATTCCGGGACTATCCAACGAACTTAAAGCCAAGCTCACCCGCATCGCGCCCGCCACTATCGGCCAGATGGAGACGAATCCCCGGCATGACCGAAGGCGCCATCTCGGCTGTGTTGATTATGATGAAAAAACAGGAACTCGCAGGTCTCTCTAAAAAAGAAAAAGATAAAGCTAATTAAAGAAAAGGTCGCTACCTCACTTATGGAAGCTTCAATAGCACAGGTGGTTTACGATGCTGGTCAAAAGTTCGTTAAGTTTGTCATCAAGGACGCCAATGAAAACATCATGCTCATGATTAAACGAGCTCAACCATAGTTTACAACTTGTTGACAACTTATATAATTAATATTTAGTAAAGTTGTCAACATTAACAATGCTGTTTAGCATATCTACCAAGATAACGCTCCAGCCGGTTTAAGCCATCTTTAATATTTTCTTCTATTGTCATAAATCTTTACTATTTTAGGTCATAATTATCAAAAAAGATCAAAATTGGTTCATTCCTTGCATTTTCATACTCCGAAGCTAAAAAATTGATTGCTATTAGCACAATTTTGTAACAAAATACTTTTATAGGTTAGTCGAACTTGTCTATGAGCAAGGCTACAAAAAAATCTTTTTCTGAGAAAGAGCGCAAATTGAGTATTCATAGTTATGAAGAACTGGCCACATTGCACGCGATAGCTAAAATTTTAGCTCAACCTGCAGATTTGCGTGATCAACTGGAGCAAGTTCTGCAGGAAATGAGTTCTCGTTTAGGTATGCAGCGAGGCATGATTTCGCTATTGGATCGCGAGAAAAAAGAAGCCTGGCTGGATATTGCCCATGACGTCAATATTGAAGGAATGGATGTAACTTACAAGCCCGGTGAAGGCATTACCGGTAAAGTGGCCGAAACAGGCCGCCCTATGGCTGTGGCTAATCTTGGTCAGGCTACTCATTTTTTGGACCGCACTGGCGCCCGCCGTCATTTAAACAGATCGGAACTGGCTTTTCTTTGTGTTCCCATTATTTATGATGAAAATGTTGTCGGAGTTTTATCAGCCGATAAAGTAGCTCTCGAAGTGGAAAATCTGGATAAGGAACTGGCCATGCTCTCCTCGGTAGCTGAGCTTATGGCCAAGTCTGTGCATATCAGAGCTCTGGAAGAAGAAAACGAACGGCTGAGAAAAATTGTTGGCAGTAAGCGCGCGCCTTCGATAGATATTATCGGCCATTCCAAACCAATGCAGGAAGTATTCGGTTTGGTGGCCCAGGTAGCCGATTCCAATACGACAGTTTTAATTACCGGTGAAACAGGAACCGGCAAGGAATTGATCGCCCGAGCGATTCACATGAACTCTCCCCGGCACAGTGGGCCGATGGTGCAGGTTAATTGCGCGGCTATTCCCGATACTTTGATTGAAAGCGAGCTTTTCGGTCATGAAAGAGGGGCTTTTACCGGAGCACTGCATCAGCGCCGGGGACGATTTGAAGAAGCCAACGGCGGCACAATTTTTCTGGATGAAGTAGGTGAACTTTCCGCTGCCGCTCAGGTAAAGCTTTTGCGCGTTTTGCAGGAAAAAAGGTTTCAGCCGCTGGGCTCTTCGCGGGTTATTAATGTTAATGTCCGCATTATCGCGGCAACCAACAGAAATTTAGAACAAGATATTCTAGCGGAACGTTTTCGTGCCGATTTGTTTTACCGCTTGAATGTTTTTCCCATATATTTACCATCGCTGCGCGAAAGAGGCAGTGATATTATACTTCTGGCGGATCATTTTATTTTGAAATACAGCAAGGAAATGGGCAAAAATGTTAAAAAAATTTCCACTGCGGCGATAGAAGTATTTCTGTCTCATAAATGGCCGGGTAATGTGCGCGAACTGGAAAACTGTATTGAACGGGCTGTTCTGTTATCCAATACCGATACAATCGATGCTTTTCATTTGCCGCCGTCTTTGCATGTAAGAGAAACTAAAGTGGAAAAGAAGGAACACAGCAAACTATCTTCTGTTGTGGAAGCGCAGGAAAGATCTTTGATTATTGATACGCTGGAAGCAACCGGTGGAAATCAAACCAAAGGCCGCAAAAGTTTTGGGGACAACAAAGCGTATCATTCAGTATAAAATTACCAAACTGGGAATCAATCCGAAGCTTTTCCGCAAAAAGAATAAAGACGTCAATGAAGCTGAGTAGATAAATATCCGATAATTTTTATGCCGACTACTCCTCTAGTCCATCATCTTCTTTGGAGAGAGCAGCCGCCTTTTGAGGCCTGATTTTTCTGTAGACCGCTTGCGGAGTTTTTTTATTACCGTCAACCGTTAAAAGCCTGTCTATGGTAATATCGAAAAGTTTTTCATTCTCCTCCAGATACGGCTGGATCAGTTTCCAGTCGGCATCGGTAATCTCGGCAAACTCTCCGCCGTTGAGCTGTTCATCAACCAGTTTTCTGTGCGGATCGCGGACATAAATCGCACCGCCGGAAGCAAGAGAAAATATATTCGAACCCGGATAGGGCGAATCATATTCACGAATCGACCCATTGTCATCGTCAAAGCCGATGCCGTTCAGGATGACAAATCCGCCGCCATTGAGCGGATCACCGGCCATAAAGGATTCGGCCAGGTAGTCCAGGGCGGTGCCGTTAATGACCACCCGCGGCTTGCCGACGGCATTGATCAGAGGCCGTCCCGCAGCATTGCCCATGATATAGGCCGCGCCTCCCTTGGCGCCGTACATGAATGTCTGGCCGACATCGCCGAAGACCACCAGCTTGCCCTCTTTCATAATCTGGCAGAGCTGATCCTGGGCATTGCCGTGAACATAAATTTCCATGCCGTCAATGCCCGATGCCAGATAATCGCCGGATGCGCCGTAGACATCAATCCGCACATCCTTTGTTGCCGGACCGAAACCGCAGCCGGTAAACCGCTGGCCGCGATATTTGTAAACAATGAAACGCTTCCAGCCGAGTTTGAAGGCCTTGACAATCATCACCGCATCGCAATTATCGCCTTCCGGTTCAAAATGTTCGGCATCGATAATCAGAATTTTCTCATTGTTTTTGCGGCGCGCGCAGTTGATCACGGCTGGCAAAATCAATCCGGCTGAACCGTGAATTCGGTCATTTCCGTAATCATCGGCGTGGCGTCCAAAATCTCATCCAGAGCTGATTTTCAGGACATGCTGCAGGGAACTTCTCTTTATCCTGCCGGTATTGAATCTCCGGTCATTCAAAAGCGTTAAGGCGTCGATGGCCGTCTGCTTGAAATCATCATTTTTCAGGGCATAATCTTTGATGGTTTCAATGCAGAATCTGAGCTTGTCAGGATCAAATCCGCCGATGCTATCCCGGACATAGGCAAATAATTTATCGGCAGCGGCTGAATAATCATTTTCGGCAAATAAAGCAGTCAAGATTTTCTTCTATCGGCTTGCAGTCTTCTGTAACGGTTATCTTTTTGTTAACATCACAGATAACCTTGTCTTTGGGAGTTTCAATCACCTTCCCGAATTTGTCGGTACAGATAAGCTTTCTTGACCCGTCTGCCGGTATCTTTCAGGCTGAAGATAAACGAGCCGCCATCGGTATAGCTGCCGCCGCGGGCATTCCAGTATTTGTCGGCAATGGGCCCGAAACGCGGATCTTCCCGCTCCAGCGAGATCAGCGTCGCATCAATGGCCTGTTTTTCCGAACAGATCAGACCGATCTGGACTTCGCCCTCCTGCAGGGCAAACACCTGCGGCCGCAGCATGGCCGTATCGGTAATGCCGATCAGCTGGAATTGATCATTCTTCACGTCATTTCGGGCGATGATAAAGAACCACGGCCCATCGGGCGATGCATTGACATGATGGGTCTGAATGGCCTTGTACAGCTCCTGCTTTTCGGCCGGCAGCATATCGAAGTCCATTTCCGAGGTCGGCGCCATGGCCTCGATCAGGTATTCCAGCGGATATTTGTAGACCCTGCTCCACAGATCGAGCAGCAGCGCCGCTTCTTCCGTATCGGTCAGAAACAGGGGGTAGTAGTTGCGCTGTTTGAGATATTCGTAGACAGACTGGTAGTTGGCAAAGTCGCCGTTATGCACCAGCGCTTCGTTGAGCGCGCTGAACGGATGGCAGCCGCCGGGATGCCAGACCCGGCCGCGGGTCGGATAGCGCTGGTGGGCCAGCCAGGCATGGGCCTTGAAATCATCCAGTTTATAGTACCGGACGACGTTTTCGGCATAGCCGACGATTTTCAGGATCATCATGTTCCTGCCGTGGGACATGACAAAGGCCTTTTTTTCGCCGAGGGAGGCATAATATTGCGTGTTGATCTTGAAGCTGTTCTGATAGACAAACTCATCCTCGGCATCGCGCCGGTCCAGGGAGTGAAAATTTGTTGTCCGCAATGAATTTATCCAGGACATCATCCTTGACACGGACGAAATAACGCATAACATCCGGAGGCCTGACATCCAGACCGATACTGCGATAGTCATCAAGCGTGGCGAGCTTTTCGGATTTATCAATCTTGAAGTACGGCTTGATGAAGGTATTTTCAATCTCATCCGCACACGCTGGCATCCAGAAGGGCGATGTGCAGCATGTAGTCCTCATCCAGCACCTGTCTGGAAACACCCAGCGCTTCGGGAATAAATCCGACAGCGCCGATGCCGCCGCCTTTTCCGTTGCCCCGGTTGTGCATCTGCACGGAAGGCTCGAAGATGTTTTTCCCGGTCACGGGAATGGAACAGATAAATCCGGTGACGCCGCAGCCGCCTTCCTCTTCGGTGTTCGGGGTCAAGAGGCGGCACCTGGCTGCACAGTTCGGTGCGTGACGTAATATTTTTTCAGCATTATCCATTATTAGCAAACTCCGCTTTCATTACTGTAATCTATATGCTCCAGCAGGTCCGTCCGTCCAACAAGCTCTCTGACACTTCTCATGCCGAACTTCTGGAGGATTTCGACCAGCTGGACATTCCAGGCATGGTACATATTGGTCAGGCGCTGTGTCGCCCAATCCTCGTCAAACAGGTCGGCCAGCTCCGAGTCCGTGGAGGCGATGCCCCGGGCGCAGCCGCGTCCCGATTCACAGTTGCCGCAGCGGACACATTCCAGAGAAACCAGTTCCGCCGTGCCGATAACCGCGCCGTCGGCGCCCAGGCAGATGGCCTTGGCCAGGTCATGGGCGGTCCGGATGCCGCCGGAGGCAATGAGCGTCATCGCATCCCGGGCGCCTTCGTCCTTCAGGAAATTATGGACCTTGGTGATGGCATATTCGATGGGCATGGCGATGTTCTTCTTGGCGATGTCCGGCGCTGCGCCGGTGCCGCCGTAGCCGCCGTCGATATGAATGATATGAGCGCCGGCATAGTATGAACCGACAGCAACCATGTCCACGTCATTGGGGGTTGAAACCTTGACGGACACCAGGGCGTTGGGGTTCATCTCCTTGATCCAGTCGATATGCTTTTTGTGATCTTCGATGGAATACACCGAGTGAAACGGGAAGGGTGAAAACAGCGAGGTGCCCTTGACGGCCTCGCGCATTTTGGCAACGCTTTCCGTATTTTTTTCACCGAGAAGATGCCCGCCGAGGCCGGGCTTGGCACCCTGGGCGTATTTGAATTCGACGATTTTGACCCGCTGGATGGTTTCTTCGCGCACACCGAACAGACCGGTGGCCACCTGGGTGATCACGTGGTCGTCATACGGCTGAAGCATCTCCGGGTAGCCGCCCTCGCCGGTGCAGGTAAAGGTATTCCATATGGTCGCATTGCGCGCCTTGGAAACCATGGTCGGAAGACTGACCGATCCGAAGGACATGCCGCCGCCATAGACGGGGGTGGAAATGACGATATTCGCCCGTCCGTCATTTCTGCGGTTCAGCGGAATTTCGGTGGAAATTTCAGACTTGTCAACTTTGGGCCGGATGTGCGGGAAACTTGAACCGCAGCTTGTCGAAGCCGCCGCCGGAATTGCCCATATTATATTCGAGATCGGTGCGCTCGCGGCGGATAGCCGGTCTCGGCCATGATCCAGGTCCCGGTGATCATGTCCGCTGTCCAGCGATAGTCGCCCAGCGTCTCATACATGGGATTCAGCGACAGGCTCAAGGCCTTGCGCGGGCATTTGGCAACACAGTAGAAATCATTGTTCTGGCATTCAAAGCCGATGCATTTATAGTCGATCGGCGGCTTCACCTTGTTGTGCCCTTCAACCCTTTCATGCACGCCGTAAGGGCAGTCTTGGCGCAGGTACCGCAGTTGATGCAGGCATCGGACCGGGTGACCTTGTATTTCGGCACCTGGTGCTTGAACCGGGAAGGCATCTTTTTAATTTTTACGGTTGATGGTTTCATACGCTCACTGCTTCTCTTTTTTTAAATAGTTTTCCAAAGGTGTCCTTATCTATTTCTTCAAAGAATATCGCCCGGCCGGTTTCTCCCCGCAGACGGCGGGCTTCGCGGATACCCATGGCGCCCATCACCTCCAGAATCTGCGAATGCCAGGCTCCCATGAGGTTAACGATCCGCTGCGTGACGATTCGCGACCGGAATTTTTTCCAGCCCTTCCGGGAAAACCAGCAATTTCTCCGGCTCTTCATAGATCCTGGCGCCCAGGGCAATCAGCAGCGGTATATCTATGGCCGTCAGGTCGGCGCCGCAGAGCATGGCCTTGGGCACATGCTCCGCCATGGCGATACCGCCGGAGGCGATAATGGTGACCTCATCGCGGATTCTGTCTTCCACCAGCCTCAGATGGACGGCCCGGATAATATCCTTGAGCAGACGCCGATCTGTATCCTGCCGATCCGTTGACTTCCCTGCCGCGGTAATCGGCCACGATGTGGATGATCTCCGCGCCGCTGTGCGCCAGCTTGGCAACGATGTCTTCCACATCCTTCACCGCCGGGACGCGGATGATGATAAGGGCATTGCTGATTTTTTTAATCTTCTCCATGCACGGCCGGAAAATCGTTCAGCAGTGCATCGCTGTATTCAATGGCCACCAGGCGTGCCTTTTTGATCAATCGCCTGATGCTTGTCGATTTCTTCATGGGAAATGACAGGGGATGATGTTGTTGCATGTATTTCTCAACATCCGGCGTAATATCAGCCGCCGGCATGATAGATGCAGGTGTTGATCTCTGCGGCCGCCTTTACCAGGGCTTCTTTGACATTCGGGCTCAGATTATCCGTCGGGAATATCGAAGATGATGGGGATCGGAATATCGACGGTATCCGGAACTTTCGACAGTCAATCTGCCCGTCGGCATCAAAGGTCAGATGATTGAGTTTCCGGCCCAGTTCAACGGAGGTGCTGATATATTCCCGTCCGTGAATTCCGTCCCGGGTCGGGCGCACGATTTCGGACATATCGGTCCACATGCTGTCAAAACCCGTTCCGGTAAACGGACCGCGGTAACCGGCGCCGGAAACAGGAACCTTCCCGTCCTCGGCCTGCTTCCAGAGGCTGATCAACATATCGGGCTTCCAGTACGACCCGCCGATATTGAAAAAATCCTTATCCAGAGATTTTTCCAGGGCTCCCCGCGGGCATTCCTGAATGCAGCGGAAACAGTTCCTGCACACCACGGTGTTCGGGTCTGCCATCTTGCGCGGATCGTCTTTCCGGCGTTTATGCGCTTCATAGATGCACACTTTGGTGCACTTGCCGCAGTTGATGCAGTTTTCTCCCCGCACAATCTTGAATTTGAATACATAGTCCAGATCGAGGGGCGTAGCTTTGGTGTGAATGTGATATTTCTTTGGCATAGTCTTTATCCGTCTTTTCTATAATTATTTGTTCATATACCGCATGAGTTCAGTTATTCCGCTCCACCATATCCCAGTACTCCTTGCTGTCATCGACCTTTTTCAGAAATTCCGCTGATCTTAGTCTTCCGGCCGGCCGAATTTGCCTTCAAGCCTTTTTTCCAGGGCGTCCCAGAGCATCATCAGTTCGAGATTGGTCTGGCATATCTCCTCGCAGGCCTTGCAGTGCATGCACATGAAGGCATTTGCCGCTTCTTCCTGCGTCACCGGCCTGCCGTCAATGAGTTTTTTGGCCAGGGCAATTTTCCCTTTGGCGGTCACCTCTTCATTCCCGGTGACAAGATAGGCCGGACATACCGCCATGCAGTTGCCGCATTTGGCGCAGGCATGAGTGCTGAGCTCAAAATCCAGACTGTCAACTTTCTTATCCTTTCCCAGAAGCAGTGTCGCAATTTTCCCGATCACAGGCGCCAGCAGAATCAATGAGCTGCATGGAAAGGCCGAAAATGGCCGGATGGAAGACGAGTGCCGGAATATTGCAGACATTTTGATTCGATGCCGAAGAACTTGCCCGGATTCAGGATATTATTCGGATCAACCTTGGCTTTGTATGCCTGCAGGTCTCTGTTTCTTGTCGCTGCTGTACAGATGATTGATAAAGGCGGCATTCCAGAGCCCAAGCCCGTAGGGTTCTGCTCCCAGGGAAACCGCCGTTTTGGTAAGCATGCAAGCCAGGGGCAAATTGATATAATATTTCCTTCCTGGAATCGCACAGGAAGGTGGTCATGATGAGCGCCTTTTTGTCATCAATGATGTAGGAATCGATGCATATTTCCACCCCGAAATTGGCGCCCAGTCTTTTTGCTTTTTCAATAAAGGCCGCGGCCGACTGCTATCGGGATAATACTTCACTGGCCAGGATGGTCGGCCCCAGGCGCTTTGTTTTCATGCCGAACAGCCGCTCGTTCCAGAGATAACTGGCCACATAGCGGGGCGCTTCTTCAATATTGCCGACTTGCTCCATAAACTTTAAAAACTTTTCATCATCTCAGAGCTGCCGAATTCCACCAGAACGCCGGCGCTCTTCTTAAATACTGTCGGCATGCATGATCTCATTGATATCAGTCAGATGATTTTCATCCAGAAACCGGATGACATTGGGGTTGAGTTCTTCTGCCTGTCCTGACTTTGACGAATCTTTCAATGAACTGCAAAGGCCTCTTTGTCGCTCGGAAAATAAAGCAGATGGGGATATGAACCCTGAGGAACATCCCGCAATTTGAGGGTTACCTCAACAATGATGCCGAACTCTCCTTCGGTGGAGACGAAATAGGCGAAATCACGGATCATGTGGGAGTAATCTTTTTGATTCGCCGGACGGCGTGACCACCGTCATGGACACAATCTGTTTGGATAAGTGGCCGTACCGGAAGCTGTTGATGCCGTAGCCGCCGGTCGAAATCCAGCCGCCAACCGTGGAAAACTTGCTTGATGGGTATGTCATCAGACACAAGCCTTCTTTTTTGGCCAGGATGTCAATATCGCTCCAGCGGGCGCCCGCTTCAACGGTGACGGTCTTTTGCGCTTTGTTGAGATAGAGGATTTTTCTGAAAGGGGACAGATCAATAACGATTCCCGCATTGGTCGGAATGACACCGCCGAATCCCCATGATGCAGCGCCTCTCGGTATCACCGGGATTTTTTTCTCATTGGCAAATTCCAGGACTTTTTTTATCTCTTCGACGCTTTTAGGCTGGACGACAAAATCAGGTTGTATTTCAAAAAATGTTTTGGTCATGATCGCGGAACATCGCCGATGTCATGGCTGTACATTTCTTTTTCTTCTTCTTTGTCGATAATTTTTATATCGCCCGCGATTTTTTTGAATTCTTCTACCAGTTTCATGTTTTGTATATCTCTTCCGTTACTAATATTAATTATAAATCATTAAGATCTCTATTGTAGCAAGTTGCAATATGAATGTTACTTAAACAGCAAAATGAATGCCAATGACTAAATTTTAATGAATGAGATGACTTATAATGAAACAACAAAGGGAATATTATTTTATAGAAAATTAAGTCTCTGGAAGAATAATCCGGAAACTATTAATAATAATAATGTTACAATATTGTTATTTGTTCATGCTAATAATACATAATTACATAATTGTTCCTTTTTCATATTATCGAATAGTGTCAAATTTACAGCATATAGTATCATTCAAGATCAAGGTAGTTTTATACTTACATAAATGAATCTAATCAATATTAAAGTGGACGAATGACTGCGAATTGTTATAATGTAGATAAATATTGCAGCGTGGCATATTTTTCGCACTAGCTAATCGTTACAAAGTCACGTAATTGTCTTGATCTGTCTCTAGAATGAAGAAATTATTATAAAAAATATTTAAAAAGATAAATGGAGGAATTATGAAAAAATCAAAACCAGTAATCGCATCGGAAAGAAATTACATCATCGAAAAGGAAAAATTTGTTCCGGTATCTGAATATTATGGTGAAGACACCTTCAGTAATAAGGTGATGAAAGAAAAACTGCCGAAAGATACATATAAAAAACTTATGGAAGCAATCAATGAAGACAAGATTCTTGATATTGCAACGGCAGATATCGTGGCTCATGCCATGAAGGAATGGGCACTGGAAAAAGGAGCCACTCATTTTGCCCACTGGTTCCAGCCGATGACCGGAATCACGGCGGAAAAACACGATGCTTTTGTCGATCCATCGGGAATTGGCGAAGTTGTGGAAAAATTTTCCGGCAAACAGCTTGTTCAGGGCGAACCGGACGCATCCAGTTTCCCGAGCGGCGGCATTCGGGCGACATTTGAAGCCAGAGGCTATACGGCATGGGATATGTCTTCGCCTGCCTTTATCAGAAGAAACGGCATTTCGACGACTCTGTGCATTCCTACCGCTTTTATTTCCTATACCGGTGAGGCGCTCGATAAAAAGACTCCGCTGCTTAGATCGAACAGAGCGGTAAACAACAGCGCAGTGAATATGCTGAAACTTCTGGGCAGCAAAAATGTTAAAAAAGTTTATGCCACTCTGGGACCGGAACAGGAATATTTTCTAATTGATATGGATTATTTCTTCAAACGGCAGGATCTCGTGCTTGGCGGCCGAACTATCGTAGGCGCGCCTCCTGCTAAAGGTCAGGAACTGGAAGATCAGTATTTCGGCAGCATCAAGGAAAGAATGTCTTCTTATATGCACGATATGGAAGAGGAGCTCTTTAAACTCGGCGTTCCGGCTAAAACCAGACATAATGAAGTAGCGCCTTCCCAGTTCGAACTGGCCCCTGTATTTGAAGAAGCCAATCTGGCGGTCGATCATAACCAGATCGTTATGGATACCATGAAATCAGTAGCTAAAAAACATAATCTTGCCTGCTTGCTCCACGAAAAACCGTTCGCGAAAATAAATGGTTCCGGAAAACATGTTAACTGGTCACTTTCCGATAACAACGGGAACAATCTGTTGAATCCCGGAAAGACTCCTCATGATAACATTACAGTTTCTGGTATTTCTGATTGCCACAGTTCGTGCCGTCTATAAGCATGCCGATATTCTCCGGGCATCTGTCGCAACCTATGCCAATGATCACAGGCTCGGCGCCAACGAAGCTCCGCCGGCCATTATTTCCGTATTCCTCGGCGATCAGCTCACCAAGATTCTGGCCAACATTGAAAAAGGCATAGTTACCAAAGCCACGAACGCTGAAATTATCGATCTGGGCATTTCCTCACTGCCGATAGTCAGCAAAGACAATACTGACCGCAACCGGACATCGCCGTTTGCTTTTACCGGCAATAAATTTGAGTTCAGAGCCGTCGGTTCATCGCAGTCTATTTCTTTCCCGGCCGCGGTACTCAATACCATCGTTGCCGAAAGTCTTGATTATCTGGCCGAAAAGATTAAAGCAAAAGGCGCCAAGAATATTAATCAGGCTGTATTTGAGGTTTTGAAAAGCGAGATCAAAGACATAAAGCCCATATTATTCAACGGCGACAACTATACCAAAGAATGGGAAGTCGAAGCCGGCAAAAGAGGACTGCCGAATGATAAAACAACTCCCGTTGCCTTAAAAGCCCTGGTTACCGACAAGGCACTGAATCTTTTTGAAAAATATCAAGTTCTTTCCAAAGTGGAACTCAAATCCCGATATATTAATTTATCTGGAAAAATACATCAAGGATCTGGAAATTGAAGTCAAATGCCTCAATAACATTTGCCTGAATCAGGTGATTCCGGCAGCAGCTGCTTATCAGAAAATACTTGCGAAAGCGATTATCGCCACCAAAGAAGTGCTCGGAAATGCTGCGGTTGTTTCCGCCCAGACAGAAATTTTAAAGAAAGTAGTTGATCTGATTAATAATATTTATTCGGTCAACAAAGAAATTCTGGCCAAGGTTGAAGCGGCCATCTGCCGTTCACGACGAAGCGAAAAAAGCGGATATGCTTTGCAGCAAAGTCAAAACCAAAATGGATGAACTTCGTGAATATGTTGATGAGCTGGAAAATCTGGTCGATGACGAATTATGGCCACTGCCGAAGTTCTGGGAAATGCTGTTTATCAGCTAAATTAGACTATCGGATATCAGGGAACGGTTCTGACTACGGCAGGCTATGACGACCGTTCCCTTACATCTTTAATGATTGACGAGACCGGAAAAAAAAGATAGACACTCCCCACGTAAGGCTGATGAAGGGAGCCATATCGCCATGATTCGCTACTCCTTCCTCTGGTAAAAGTCTAGATTGGTCTGGAAAAGCCTCCGGATGTTAGTTTTGTCGGGAGATAAGATTTAAATGCCCCTGTTAAATAAAGAACGTAAGAGCATTGCTTGTCCTGGAAGACGGCAGTGTTTTTGAAGGTTTTGCCTTTGCCGGGAAGCGGCGAAACCATGGGCGAAGTCGTTTTCAACACGGGCATGACCGGCTATCAGGAAGTCATTACCGATCCTTCCTATAAAGGCCAGATTGTGACCATGACCTATCCTCTGGTCGGCAATTACGGCATTAATGACGAGGATATGGAATCGGCCGGTATTCATCTGGAAGGATTCATCGTCAAAGAATATCAGCCCAATCCCAGCAACTGGCGGATGCGCCAAAGCTTGAAATCATTTCTGGAAGAACACGGAAAAATCGGCATCGAAGGAATCGATACCCGTGCTCTGACGCGCCGTCTGCGTCTTTCCGGTTCGATGAAAGGAATTATTTCCACAGAAACAAAAGATATTGACTCGCTTCTTGAACAGGTGAAGGCTTATCCCGGACTTGTCGGACGTGATTTAGTTCGCGAAGTAACCTGCACCAAACCTTATCTATGGAAAAAAGGCGCAGCTCATGAAGGTAAAATTTCCGTCAAAAAGCCCGGCAAAAAATTGCGGGTTGTTGTGCTCGATTGCGGCGTTAAATACAATATTTTAAGGCTTCTGGAAAAAAACGGCTGTGAAGTAATTGTTGTTCCTGCCTTTTCTACCGGTGCGGATATTCTGTCCTATAAACCCGACGGCGTTTTGCTTTCCAATGGTCCCGGCGATCCGGCGGCCCTGCCTTATATTGTGGAGACTGCTCGCGCCGTTGATCGGGAAGCTTCCTGTATTCGGCATTTGTCTGGGACATCAGATTATCGGTCAGGCAATTGGCGGCTATACGGAAAAGTTGAAATTCGGTCATCACGGCATTAATCAGCCGGTAAAAAATATGGATACGGGACGTATTGAAATCACTTCTCAAAATCACGGTTTTGTTGTTGTGCCGGAATCGGTAGAAAATAAAGCGAAAAAAACCTATCGACAATTTAAATGATGCAACCTCCGAAGGCATGAAAATGCCTTTGACCATGAGCGTGCAATATCATCCGGAAGCAGCGCCCGGTCCACATGATACGGATTATTTATTTTTGCAGTTTGTTCAAATGATGCGGAAAGAAAAGGCGGAAAGCCGCGTGATTTTAATAATTGATTTTGGTTCACAATACAATCAGTTGATTGCCCGCCGGGTGCGAGAGCATCATGTATATTGCCAAATCGAACCGCCGGATATCCCACTTGCCGCAATCAAGTCACATAAATCCGGAAGGAATAATTCTATCGGGCGGACCGGCGAGCATCTACAGTAAGGGCGCACCGCGGGTGGATAGCGGTATATTTAAACTCGGCATTCCGATGCTGGGCATTTGTTATGGCCTGCAATACATGGTTGATGCTTTGGGCGGGCAAGTGGATCGGCTCGACAAAACGCGAGTATGGCTTTGCCGAGCTTTTGGTAAAAAAGCAAAAAGGGAATTTTTAACGGTATTGATAAAAAAACTCAATGCTGGATGAGCCATGGCGATACGATCGGCAAACTACCTGCCGGATTTGTCATTACTGCCTCCACGGAAAATACGCTCGTAGCGGCAGCTGAAGACTCTAAAAATCACTTTTACGGTCTGCAATTCCATCCGGAAGTAGTTCATACCCACGCAGGCAAGAAAAATATTGGCTAACTTTCTTATTTGATGTTTGCGGCTGTAAAAAATCCTGGTCGATGAAATCATTTGCCAATCATGCCATTGAGGAGATAAGAAATCAGGTTGGCTCGGACAAAGTAATCTTGGGCCTTTCCGGCGGAGTTGATTCTTCCGTGGCCGCCGTTTTACTGCACAAGGCCATCGGCAAAAACTTAACCTGCGTTTTTGTCGATAACGGCGTTTTGCGCGAAAGCGAAGCCGGGCGTGTAATCGAAATGTTTAAAAAACATTTACATATAAATTTGCGTTTTGCGCGTTCCGGGAAGCTGTTTCTCAGGCGATTGAAGGGAGTGACCGATCCGGAAAAGAAACGCAAGATAATCGGCCGTACTTTTATAGAGGTTTTTGACAAAGAAGCCCATAAAATTAAAAACGTGAAATTTCTGGCGCAGGGCACTCTTTATCCCGATTTAATCGAGTCGCGTTCTGCTTTCGGCGGTCCCAGCGCTGTCATTAAATCGCATCATAACGTCGGCGGCCTGCCGAAAAAAATGAATTTAAAACTCATCGAACCGCTTAAGCATCTTTTTAAAGATGAAGTACGGCTTCTGGGAAAAGAACTGGGGCTGGCCGATGACGTCATCTGGCGGCAGCCGTTTCCGGGTCCTGGCCTGGCTATCCGCATTATCGGCGAGGTAACCGCGCAGAGATTGTCCGTATTGCGTAAGGCGGATACGATTCTGCTCGAAGAAATCCGCGCGAATAAACTTTATTACAAACTTTGGCAATCTTTTGCCGTCCTGCTGCCCCTGAAGAGTGTGGGGATAATGGGGGATCAACGTACCTACGAAAATATTCTGGCTATCCGCGCGGTAACCAGTGACGACGCCATGACGGCCGACTGGGCGCATCTGCCCCATGATCTTTTGGCGCGGATTTCCAATCGCATTATTAATGAAGTGCGCGGCGTAAACCGTGTTGTTTACGATATCAGCTCCAAGCCGCCCAGCACAATAGAGTGGGAATAAGAGAGTTGACATTATGCGCCAGTATATCGCCTGAAGTGAGTGGGGGAGAGAAACGATTCCTAAAACCTTGGAGAATAATCACATAGTAAAATTCGACCTCCGACGTAAGATAATTTACAATATATGCCAAAACGAACAGACTTAAAAAAAATTCTGCTTATCGGTTCAGGGCCGATTATCATCAGCCAGGCCTGCGAATTTGATTATTCCGGAACTCAAGCCTGTAAAGCTCTGCGGGAAGAAGGCTACAAGGTTGTTTTAATCAACAGCAATCCGGCTACAATTATGACCGATCCGGAAATGGCCGATAGAACCTACATCGAACCCATTACACCCGAAGCGGTGGAAAAAATTATTGCCCGCGAGCGGCCGGATGCACTACTTCCCACTTTAGGCGGACAAACAGGGTTGAATACAGCCGTAGCGCTGGCCGAAAGCGGTGTGCTGAAAAAATACAACGTGGAAATGATCGGGGCGTCGCTGGAAGTTATCCATAAAGCGGAGGACCGCGAAAAATTCCGGCACGCAATGGAAAACATCGGCTTGCGTGTGCCGAAAAGCGGCTTTGCCCGCTCCATGAGTGATGTTTTAAAAATTGCCGATGAAATTGGATTCCCCCTTATTATCCGGCCTTCCTTTACGCTTGGCGGAACCGGCAGCGGTGTGGCTTATAACCGCGAAGAGTTGATGGAAATAGCCAAAGGCGGCCTGGATGCCAGTATGATTTCGGAAGTAATGATCGAGGAATCAGTACTAGGATGGAAGGAATATGAACTGGAAGTGATGCGCGACAAGGCCGATAACGTCGTCATCATTTGTTCCATTGAAAATTTCGACGCCATGGGAGTGCATACCGGTGAATCGATTACCGTCGCGCCGGCGCAAACTCTGACTGATAAGGAATATCAAATCATGCGGGACGCCGCCATCGCCATCATGCGGGAAATCGGCGTGGAGACAGGCGGATCCAATGTCCAGTTTGCCGTTCATCCGCATACCGGTGAATTGGTTGTAGTCGAAATGAATCCCCGTGTTTCGCGTTCATCGGCGCTGGCCTCGAAAGCCACAGGCTTTCCTATTGCCAAAATAGCCGCGAAACTTGCTGTCGGCTACACGCTAGACGAAATTCCCAACGACATTACCCGCGAGACGATGGCTTCTTTTGAGCCGACGATAGATTACTGCGTCGTGAAAATTCCCCGCTGGACGTTTGAAAAATTTCCTCAAGCCGACGATTTTTTAACTACTTCCATGAAATCTGTCGGCGAAACCATGGCTATCGGCCGCACTTTCAAAGAATCCCTGCAAAAGGCGATTCGTTCCCTGGAAATCGGGCGTTTCAGCCTTGGTCAGAATCTGCCGGCTGATTTGAAGGATAAAACCGAATTTCTAAAAAGCAAACTTCTCAAGCCAAATTCTTTAAGACTTGTTTTACATTGCTACAGCTTTACAAAACGGCATGGATATAGAAGAAGTACTATCGGCTTACCCAAATCGATCCCTGGTTTTTGCATCAGATCAAAGAAATCGTGGATGCCGAAGATGAACTGAAAAATTCTGCTCCATCCGTGGAGTTGCTTAGAGAAGCAAAGAAAATGGGTTTTGCCGATAGGGCGCTGGCCTCTTTCTGGAAAATGACGGAGTTGGAAATTCGTCAGTGGCGCGAGCGTGAAAAAATTATCCCGGTATATAAGCTTGTCGATACCTGCGCGGCGGAATTTGAAGCCTATACGCCTTATTACTATTCCACTTATGAAACGGAAAACGAAACCCGGCCATCCGCCAAAAGGAAAGTGGCGATTATCGGCGGCGGTCCCAATCGCATCGGCCAGGGAATTGAATTTGATTACTGTTGTGTCCATGCTTCGTTTGCTTTGCGGGAAGAGGGCTGCGAAAGCATCATGATCAATTCCAATCCCGAAACGGTCAGCACCGATTATGACACGTCCGACAAACTTTTTTTTGAACCGGTAACACTGGAAGATGTTTTACACATTCTGCAGACGGAAAAACCCGAAGGAGTAATCGCTCAGTTTGGCGGCCAGACGCCTCTTAATTTAGCCAAAGGTCTGGAGGCAGCCGGAATAAAAATAATGGGAACTTCTCCCGATTCTATTGACCGCGCGGAGAATCGTGACCGTTTTCAGGAAATTGTCCGCAAACTGAACCTGAATCAGCCCGATAATGATACGGCCAGAGATGTGGAAAAAGCAATGCAGGCCGCCGAGCGCATCGGCTATCCGGTGCTGGTGCGGCCGTCTTATGTTTTGGGTGGCCGTTCCATGGAAATAGTATATGACCCGGAAACTCTCAGCGCCTTTATGGAAAGGGCGTTACTTGTTTCTCCCGAGCATCCCATTCTGATTGATAAATTTTTAGAGGATGCCATAGAAATAGACGTGGACGCGATCAGCGACGGCCAGACTACAGTTGTGGCCGGCATCATGGAACATATCGAAGAAGCGGGAATCCATTCGGGGGACAGCGCCTGTATTTTGCCGCCCATGACAATTTCCGCTCCTCTTTTGGAGCTGATTAAAAAGCAGACAAAAATGCTGGCTCAAGAATTAAATGTCGTCGGCCTCATGAATATTCAGTATGCCATTAAAGACGGCAAGTTGTATGTGCTGGAAGTCAATCCCCGCGCGTCACGCACCATTCCTTTTGTCAGCAAAGCGATCGGCGTGCCTCTGGCCAAGCTCGCCACCAAAGTTATGCTGGGTAAATCTTTAAAAGAGTTGGGATTTACCGTAGCGCCGGAACCTAAATATGTCTCCGTCAAAGAAGCTGTTTTCCCCTTTAATCGTTTCCCTGATGTGGATATTCTGCTGGGGCCGGAAATGAAATCCACCGGCGAAGTTATGGGGATAGACCACTCTTTTGGTCTGGCCTTTGCCAAATCGCAAATGGCGGCAGGATTCAAAATGCCTACAGTGCGGCACTATCTTTATCAGCGTTAATGATTATCATAAGGATAAGATTGTATCGGTGGCGAAGTCTTTTCAGAACATGGGTTTTAAAATAATAGCTACGAAAGGCACAGCCAAATACTTAAAGGATCATGGCATTGAAGCCGGCGTGGTTTTTAAACTCAGTGAAGGGCGGCCGCATATTGTGGACTACATTAAAAACGGCGATATCCAAATGGTAATTAATACCAGCATGGGCCGCAAATCTTCGCGGGATGCTTATCATATCAGGCGGAGCGCGCTTATTTATAATATTCTTTACACCACGACCATCGCGGGCGCACGCGCCCTGTGCGAAGCGGTATCGGCAATAAAAGGTGAGAATTGGCAGGTTTGTTCATTGCAGGAATATCAAAATAAATGATACAAGGTTGTTATCGTGTTATTGCGAGACGCGAAGCAACGTGGCAATCTAAATTTTAAAAGAGAATATATATGTTATCCTTACTCGAAGAAAAACTAGATGAATCCGGCCGTCCCCGCGAAGAATGCGGATTGTTCGCCATTTACGGCCATGAAGATGCATCCCGCGTAACCTTTTTCGGCCTTTTTGCCCTACAGCATCGCGGTCAGGAATCCGCCGGCATCGTCAGCTCCGACGGTTGTAACGTCTCGGAACACAAGGGCATGGGGCTTGCCTCCGAAGTATTTAAGGAAGCCTACGCTGCAAAAACTTCCCGGCAAATTGGCTATCGGGCATGTCCGTTATTCCACAACCGGTTCTTCCACTCTTTCCAACGCCCAGCCCTTTTTAGTGCATTTTGCCGATGAGTATTATGCTCTGGCGCATAACGGCAATATTATCAACGCGCAGAAATTGCGTGAAGAGCTGGAAAGCAGCGGTTCTATTTTTCAATCCACAATGGATAGCGAAATAATCATTCATCTCATGGCGCCGCATTTAAAAAACGGTTTGGAAAAGGCATTGACTGCCGCCCTCTCCCGCGTGGAAGGTGCTTACTGCCTCATCATGCTGACCAGGGATAAAATTATTGCCGCTCGCGATCCACGGGGCTTTAGGCCTCTGGCGCTGGGAAAGCTAAACGGCAGTTGGGTTGTCGCCTCCGAGACCTGCGCTTTTGATTTGGTCGGTGCCCAATATATTCGCGATGTCAACCCCGGAGAAATTATTATAATTGATGAAAATGGTTATAAAAGTTTAAATCCTTTCCCCAAAGTCAAACCGTGCCACTGTATTTTTGAGCTGATTTATTTTGCCCGTCCTGACAGCCAGATTTTCGGCCAGAACGTTTATTTATGCCGCAAAAGGCTGGGGCACGAATTGGCGCGCGAATACAAACCTAAAGTAGATATTGTTATGCCTTTCCCCGATTCGGGCAATTACGCCGCTTTAGGTTACGCTGAAGAAAGCGGCATTACTTTTGAGATGGGCATGATTCGTAATCATTACGTCGGCAGAACCTTTATCCAACCGACCCAACCGATGCGCGATTTCGGTGTACGCGTGAAATTAAATCCCGTAAAGCCGCTACTTGCCGGAAAAAAAGTTTTGATTGTCGAGGATTCAATCATTAGAGGCACAACCAGCCGTAATCGCGTGCAGAATTTGCGGGGAATAAAGATGAAAGAAATACATATGGCGATTAGCTGTCCGCCGACACTCTATCCTTGTCCCTATGGCATTGATTTTTCATCCAAGGGAGAACTGATTGCGGCGACAAAGGAAAATGAAAAAGCCATTGCCGAATTCATCGGTTTGGATTCTTTGCACTACTTAACGGTAGAAGGCATGGTCAAAGCAACGGGAATGGGTAAGGATTGCTTTTGCCTGGCCTGCTATACCGGCGATTACCCCCTCGCTCCTCCGGAGAAGATTGATAAGTTTTGCCTGGAAATGAAATAACACGGAGGGCTGTTGAAAAACGCTCATCTGCTGTGTTGTGCTGCAAACCGCACCGCTCAACGTATAACCATATACGCCTCGCGGTTCGGCTTTTTGCGCGCCTTGCATCTGAATGTTTTTGAACAGCCCCTAGACATTATTATACAATCGTGTAGGCCTGAATCCAGAAAAAACAAACCTATTGTAACGTTGAAATGCCTATTTATTTTATACGTTTTCCCACTTTACAAAAAAATAAGATGTGTTACGCTTTTGTTTAAATAATCTAGAAAGGTAAAGCTCATATATAATTCTTATGGAGAAATGAAAATGGATGATTCAGTTTTTGAACAAGCTGTGAATGGAAAGAAAAAAAGTTTACGTGTCTATTTAATAAACCCTCCGGCTGGAGATGACCCTTGGCGCACCAAGGGTGATTATAGGCAGGAACAAAAAGAAGCACATGAGCGACATGCCATGTTTCAAGAACAACATCGACTTGTTACAGAAGTCATTCCGTGCAAATATGATTATTGTTCTCGCTACTGTTATTTTAGCTTTAGCAACATGTGTTCTAGTATATCTAACGTATCAATTGCTGCCAAATAAACAAGAAAAGTTGACATCGCCGACATCAAATATAATTCATGAAGTAAAAACAACCAAAAAATAAGGAGATTTACATCTTTTCTTTAATGATGAATTATAAACATCTAGAAAGGAGCCAAAAATGCGAATAGCTTTATTAATTTTACCAGCTATTTTTCTTTGTAGTTGTGCCAGCCAAGGATATCTTAAATCAGCTTCTGCGGGTCAAATTGGCTGTGCTCCCAATGAGATAACAATATCGAACTATGAATCTTCGGGATTTCCCGGTGTTAGAAGTTGGAGTTGGACTGCTACGTGCAAAGGGAAGGACTTTATTTGCACCCAAGTTGGCACGGGAGAACATTCAAGCCAAATCAACTGCACGTCCCGGAAATAATCGGTCAAAAAAAGGACAGGTACAATAATCAAATGTCCAAAAAACATTTTGAAGCTAATCGTTTTTTCCTGAAGGACATTATCCGGCAGGAAATTGATTTTTCTCAAACAGATCAAAGCCGGAATCTGCCTGCACCGCCTATGCAAAAGTTCTGTCCTGCCGATGTGCCTAGAATTGATCTGCCCAGTGGTAAAGATGCGCTCGTAAAACTGGGCGAACTGCCGGTAGGCGAAGCTATTGCTTTTCGGGAGAGTGTCCGTCAGTACAAGACGGATTCGCTGACGCTGGAGGAACTCTCTGCATTGCTCTGGGCAACTCAAGGTGTCCGTTGTTTGGTGAGTCCGGAATCCGCACTGCGTTCTGTTCCTTCAGCGGGAGCGCGCCACGCTTTTGAAACCTATCTTGTCGTCAATCGGGTTAAAACTCTGCCTGCCGGTCTTTACCGCTATTTGCCTTTCGATGAAAAACTTGCGCAACTGGCAATTGACGATAACATCGGCCGCAAGGCGGCTGCCGCCTGCTTCGGTCAAAACTTTATTGCCGCCTCTGCCGTAACCTTTTTCTGGACGACAATTCCGGCACGGATGGAGTGGCGCTATGATCTGGCCGCCCACAAGGTGATTGCCATCGATGCCGGTCATGTCTGCCAGAATCTCTATCTGGCCTGCCAGAGTATCGACGCGGGATGCTGCGCCATTGCCGCCTACAATCAGAGTGCGTGTGACCAACTTCTCGGCGTTGATGGCGAAGAGGAATTTACGATCTATCTTGCCCCCGTCGGAAAATATTGAGTAGATACGAACGCCTATCATGAATTTATCACTCTTGCGTTTTTCCACCACATATAGTATGTTATCGGCATGAATGTGGTGGAAAAAGATAGTTTGATAGAAGGTATGCTCAAGGAAGAACTCGAAAGAAATAAGAGTTCGCTTAAATCTCTTTCGTCAATTCTCGAAAAACTTCCTAAGGGATCTGTGCATATCAGGGAAAAAAAATATAAGAAAAATGTATATTCTTATTGCTATTTAAAATACAGAGATAATGGCAAGAATATAAGCAAGCATATTCCCGATAATAAAGTGGAGGAGCTATTACGAGATTTAGAAAATTATCAAAAATATGCAGAGGAAGCCCGGGTCTACGAAAAGCGTATTAAATATTTGGAAAACATATTGAAGCAGAAAATTTAATAAGCGAATCTCCATTGCTAAGAAAATATTTAGCTGACGAAATATGTCATAAGGTGTATCGAAATCACGGGTATGAACCTCAAAGCAAGCTTTGGCGTTCATACCCTCCGCTTTGCGGGATCAATATCAACTAGCAAGTATTCACTGCGTTTGCTTTTGAAATTTGAGTTTCATTAATTCGACCTGCAATAGCATGTTCAGTTATGCACTTTGTTTCTGAAGCTTGGGTCTCATTAAAATAGAGGAGGAAGCCGCCTATCTATCGCCGCGTAACCTTATTACGAGTAGCGCAAATCAGCGCTCTGATGATTTTAATCTTTTTGATCATCGGTGCCGTTTCCCTTTGTGTCGGCAGTGTCCATATCGATTTTGGTCATGTATTGCGCTATCTGGCCAAGGCGCTTACGGGAAATTTCTCCATAACTTCTCAGGAGGAATTAATTATATTTTCGGTGCGCCTGCCGCGGATTATTTTTGCGGGCATTGTCGGCGCGTCCCTTTCCCTGGGCGGAGTTATTTTTCAGGCGCTACTGCGCAATCCTCTGGCTGATCCTTACGTTCTAGGCATATCGGGCGGCTCGGCACTGGGAGCGATTGTGGGAATTGTTACCGGCGCGGGCTCTTTTTATTTAGGAGTACCGCTTTTGGCTTTTTTAGGAGCACTGGCCACGGTTTTTCTGGTGTTTGTTGTGGCCGGAGAATACCAGAGGCCCGCTTCTGGATAATTCGCTTTTACTTTCCGGTGTTGTTGTAAACGCCTTTTTTTCCGCGGCCATTCTCTTTTTCCTCTCTGTTGTCAATAGTATGGAGTTGCACAGCATCACTTTTTGGCTGATGGGCGATCTATCAAGGGCTTCCATGAAGGAAATTTTTATGGCGGCTTTCTGCCTTATTGCCGGTTTTGTGTTTCTTTACGCACAGGCGCGCAAGTTGAATTTAATTGTGCAAGGTGAAGAGACGGCCCTGCACTTAGGCGTCAATGTAGAACGAACAAAACAATGGCTGCTGATTGTAACTTCTCTTATTACCGCCGTGGCTGTATCTCTGGCCGGCATTATCGGCTTTGTCGGCATTATGGTGCCGCACTTGATGCGCCTTGTTTTCGGTTCCGATCACCGTTTATTGCTACCTGTCTCCGCTCTCTTCGGCGCTTGCTTTTTGGTTGTTGCCGATACTCTGGCCAGAGTAGTTTTAGCGCCGGCTGAATTGCCTGTCGGAGTGATCACGGCGCTCTGCGGTGCGCCTTATTTTATCTTTCTTTTGAAAAGGAAGGCCGGTTAGCCATGTCCATAATCAGGGCCGAAAATATAAATTTCAGTTACGCCGCAAAACCGGTGATGGAAGATGTTTCTTTTGCTATCGATGAGGCGCAAATTGTGGCGATTATCGGGCCTAATGGTTCCGGCAAAACTACTCTTTTGAAAATTATTAACGGCACGCTTTTTCCCGATGCCGGCCAAATGCTTATTGACGGTAAAGATACCCTGCGATGGTTGCGAAAGGATATTGCCCAAAAAGTAGCAATTGTGCCGCAGGAAACTGCCGTCATTTTTCCGTTTTACGCGGAAGAAATTGTGCTTATGGGACGATTTCCGCATTTAAGCAATTATCGTTTTGAAGATAAAAAAGATTACCGGATAGTCCATGAAGCTATGGAAAAAACGGATACCCTTGCTTTTGCCACTCGGCGTTTTGATGAGCTCAGCGCCGGTGAGCGCCAGCGCGTCCTGATTGCCCGCGCTCTGGCGCAGGAGCCGAAAGTACTGCTTCTGGATGAAAGCACTGTTTTTTTAGACCTGAAACATCAAGCTTCAGTTTCTAACTTTGTTGAGGCAATTAAACACGGCTCAAAAACTCACGGTAATTTTTGTTACCCACGATATCAATCTGGCCGCGCAAAATGCCGACCGGATAATTTTGCTGGACTGCGGGAAAATTTATGCTATAGGAAAACCCGCGGAAGTTATTACCGCGGCGAACATAAAAGAGGTTTACGACGTCGATTCTCTGATCGATAAAAATCCGCAAAGCGGATTACCCAGGATGACGTTGTTGACCTGAATAGGGATGCCAAATAAAGGAAGCCGGTCTAAGTCCGGCGCTGCCCCGCAACTGTAAGCGGAACGAAATCCACATTAAACCACTGATGCTTTGGCATCGGGAAGGAGTGGATAGTAGGGAGCCGCGAGCCAGGAAACTTTATGGGAGTCCAACTTGCTTTAATCCCGAGGGGGAAAGGAGAAGTTCCATGAAGAAGGTTTTTGTTTTAGTTCTGTTGTTTTCCTTGTTTTTTTTCTTAACTGTTCATGCTCAAGATAAAAAAGATGAAGATGAAGTCGTAAAGCTTAAGGAAGTTGTTGTTACCGCCACGCGCGATAAACAGGAAACCCGTAAAACTCCCGCCAATGTCACTGTTATCACCGCAGAAGAAATTAGTAAGACCGGAGCTACAACACTTGTAGAAGTTCTGGAAAACATCGAAGGCGCCCAGTTCAGAAGTTACAGCGGCAATTCGTCGCAGGCGCTGATTGACTTGCGGGGATTCGGCGGTGATAATCCTTTTGGTAAAACATTGATTCTGCTTGACGGCCGGCGCTTAAACAGGCCGGATATGTCCCCGGCGAGCTTGATGCAAATACCGTTGAACAATATTGAAAGCATTGAAGTAATCCGCGGTGCCAGTAGCTGTTCTTTACGGCGATGCGGCAATCGGCGGTGTGATTAATATTATTACCAAACACGGTAAAGGTGCTCCGCAAGCAAATGTTTCCATAGCTTCCGGAAGCTACAATTTCCATGACGAAAAAGTTGGTGTCAGCGGCTCTGCCGGATAAGTTATCTTACTCTTTTAATGGCGCAAATCAATTCAACTGGGGCTACCGTGACAGGTCAAAGTTTTCTTTTTCCGGAGTAGGATTTAATTTAGGTTATGATGCCAGTTCCTACCTTGGATTTTCTTTAGACGGTTCTCTAAGCAAAACCGCTTTTGAAATGCCGGGCGGCCTGACCAAAGTGCAAATGGAGACAAATCCCCGTCAAATTCAGCCTGGCCATGAAAATGATGACGCAACAGAAGATTATCAAAATTTGCATGGGCAGGTTAATACTGTTTTAGGTAATTTCGGCCGTCTGGATACCGATTTTTATTACGGTGTCAAAACGATCAAGAGCAATTTCGCTTCCTATGGGCCGCCGAATCAATATAATAGCTATGACATCAAAACTTTAGGCATTACACCGAAGTATATTTTAGAAATGCCAGTTGCTATGTTTGCCAATAAATTGATTATCGGCGTAGACTATTACCACGAGACTCTGACTTTGGATAAATATGCAGATAAGGAAAGAACAACTAAAACACATCTGGTCGACTTTGAAAAGAACACACTCGGTTTTTATTTACGTGATGAGTTTACTATTTTGCCCAGTTTAATTCTGGCGGGAGGTTACCGGACGGAAAGTGCTCAGTTTAAGGGAAAGTCAACGACTCTCAGTCCATTTTCTACTGATTTTGACGCGGAGAAAAAACATAACGCCGAAGCATGGGAGGGAAGCCTGACATATCTTTTCGGTAAAATGTCTAAAGCTTATGTAAAATATGCCAGCGTTTACCGCTATCCTTTTTTGGATGAGCAGGCTTCTTTCTATAGCTCCGGTCCCTTTAATACTTTTAATATGAACATTGAAAAGGAAAGGGGAAAAAGCTATGAAGTAGGCACTGTTGTTTATCCGCTGGATAATTTGAAATTAGGGTTGACTCTTTACCGGATCGACATGGAAGATGAAATTTCCGCTGATCCCGTAACATGGGAGTTGAAAAATTTAGACAAAACCCGCCACGTGGGCGGTGAATTTAATTTCAATTATATACAAAAAGGACTTTTCAGTTTCTACGGCAATGCTACTTATCAAAAGGCAGTGTTTGAGGAGGGCATAAACGAAGGTAAAGAAATACCATTGGTTCCCAACTTGATGGCTAATGCTAATTTGGAAATAAATTTACCTTACAATATCTTCCTTAATCCGCGGCTGCATTATGTCGGGAAATCATTTTTAGCCAATGATTATGATAATAACGCCGAGCAACTCAAAGATTGGGTACGCTGGGATTTTTATGTTTATTGGCGGCCGGAAATCAAAGGTAAGAAAGTAGTTGCTTTTATCGGCGTTGAAAATTTAACTAATGCAAACTACGCGACTTATGGAATAGATCTGGCCGGCTGGGGTGACAATTTGTATTATCCTGCGGATGGATTGATTATAAAAGGTGGAATGTCGGTCACCTTTTAAATAGGAAAGCTGATAGCGAGAATTTTATGGCTGCTGATAAAACATCGATTAAAGGTCTGGTTTACGCGGCGCTTTTTGGAGCGCTTACTGCGGCAGGGGCTTTTATTGTTATTCCCCTGCCGCCTGTGCCTATCACCGCGCAAACATTTTTCTTAAATATTGCGGCTGTGCTCTTGGGCGGGCCGCTGGGAGCATTAAGCCAATTTATTTATGTGATGCTGGGAATTGTCGGAATACCTGTTTTTGCCGGGGGGAAAGCTGGCTTGGGTGTTATCTTCGGCCCCACCGGCGGTTATTTGCTGGGTTTTATTGTAGCGGCTTTTGTTATCGGATTGGTTGCGGGTTTGAAAAAAAGCGCAGGCATCTTCTGGAATATTTTTTCCATGTTTATCGGAATGTTGATAATCTATTTTTTGGGGAGCCTTCAGCTTTCTCTGGTGGCGAAGATGAGCTTTCCCCAGGCGCTTGTCGTCGGTGTATTGCCGTTTATTCCGGGGGATATAATAAAAATTTTGCTTGCTGCCATTATCAGCTCGCGGCTCAAGGGACGAATAAAAGTTTAGGATTTATCAAGTGATTATCTTAGAAAACGTTTATTATAAATATGAACCGGAGGGAATTGAGGCTTTGTGCGGTGTTTCTCTGCAAGTAAAAGAAGGTGAACATCTTGCTTTAATCGGCCCAAACGGTTGCGGAAAAACCACGCTTATTCGGCATTTAAACGCCTTACTCTTGCCGGCAAGCGGCAAAGTCACAGTGAACAGTCTCAATACGAGCGATTCACAGCATCAAGCGGACATCAGATCACTGGTAGGGATGGTTTTTCAAAATCCTGATAATCAAATAGTCGGTATGACGGTCGAAGAAGATGTCGCTTTCGGTCCGGAAAACTTACACCTGCCGACGGTGGAAATTAAAAAGGTGGTTGCCGAAGCTTTGGCCAGAGTAGGCATATCAGAGCTCTCCTACCGCAACATCGATAACCTATCTGGCGGTGAAAAAAGGCTGGTGGCGATTGCAGGTGTTTTAGCCATGCAGCCACGTTATATCGCGCTTGATGAACCGACTGCTTTTCTTGATCCCGCCGCAAGCATTCGAGTCCTGGAGATTATTGACAAACTTCACAGTGAGGGTGTGGGGATAATTCATATTACACATAACATGGCGGAAGCAGCTCTCACGCAAAGAATTGTAGTCATGAATGAAGGCCGCATTTATCTTGAAGGCGCGCCGCAGGAAATCTTCGCTAAATTCGGCATACTGAAGCAAATAGGGATGCAACTGCCTCAGATTACCGAGCTGTTAATTAAGCTTAAAGAATCAGGCTTCCCCGTGCGCACAGATATTGTCAAAATGGAAGATGCTTTGGAACAAATCCGCTCTTTAGCCGGTAAAATTAAGGATTGATTATGTATCATACCGGCTCTTTTATAAAAGGCCAATCGCTCATCTATAATCTTGACCCCCGCATAAAACTTGCCGCCACTATCTGCTTAAGCGTTTTTATCCTTTGGGTGAAACCGCTAATAGCATTTGTTATCGGTATTGCCTTATTTTGTGCGGTGCTGGCCAATGGCATACATTTACGGACAATCGGGCAAGCCCTAAAGCCGCTTTTATTTTTTATAGTCTTGATTTTTTTGGCACATGCCTTATTTAATGAAGGTGAGGCTCTTGTCAGTATCCCTCATTTCGGGCTTTCTCTTTCCTATACAGGATTACAACAAGGTTTTTTCGTGGTCTGGCGCTTTTTTTGCCTGATTGTAGCCGCGGTTTTACTGACGCTGACCACCACACCTTCTCAGATGATTGCAGCAATTAAATATTTTTTACGGCCGCTAAAAATCCTGCATGTGCCGGTTGATGATATTGCCGTGATGATTATGTTGGCTTTAAGGCTTATGCCCATTTTGCTTACTGAAAAGGAAAGGGTGGAAACCGCCCAAAAGGCCAGAGGATATAATTCACGCCAGTCAGGTCTTATCATGCGGATTAAAGCTTTTTTGTCTTTAGCTTCAACTGTTTTGTCGGGTGTTTTCCAAAGGGCTGATGAACTGGCTCTGGCGATGGAAGCGAAGGAACTATCGGCGGGGAGAGCGCACTTCCTTCGTGGAATTAAGACTGACTTCTCCCGATTATTTTGTCCTTACTTTTCTTGGTATTTTCAGTTGTCATTTTTGTAGCTTTAAATTACTATTTCGGTTAAGTTGCCCCGCATGGATACAAAATGGCTTTTGGTAGATACACCAAAAAAATTACTGCGTGCCGGTGATGATTTTGAACAGGCTTCAGTTTTAAGCATCGATACGGAATACGATTCTTTCCGCTATTTTAAAGAAAAACTCTGTCTCATCCAAATTCATGCCAATGACACGACCTATGTTTTTGACCCTTTGAATAATCTTGATTTGTCTTTTTTAGGCAAATATTTTGGTAATCGGCAAATTGTGAAAGTTCTTCATGCCGCAGATAACGATATCCGTCTTCTCAAAAGGGATTATAAATTTGATTTCAAAAATATTTTTGATACGCATCGGGCGGCGCTTCTCTTGGGCTTTAAGCAGTTATCGCTCGACAAAAATGATTACGCAATTTGTGGGCGTGGAATTGAAAAAAAGCAAAAAAATGCAGCGCTCACGTTGGGATAACCGTCCATTGACCGAGGAACAACTTGAATACGCCGTTCAGGATGTTACATATCTTCCGGCGCTTTATGAAAAACAAGCGGCGGAGTTGGGTATAAAAGGTTTGAAAGATGCCGCCGGAGAGGCTTTTGCCAAAATTGCCGCCACCATTTGGCGGGAAAAAAGAATCGACCGACATGGACACACAAGAATAAAAGGCTACTATTGCCTAAATCAAGAGCAGAAAGAATTGTTCAAAAGGCTTTACTTCTGGCGTTTCCAACGGGCCAAAGAAGAAAACCGCGCCATATTCATGTTTTTGCCGGATAAAAACTTGCTGGAGCTTGTGCAAGATCATAATAATCTCCAAGAATATTTATCGCAGGAAAAAGTCAAATTATACGGTGTTGAAATAGAGCAGATAATTAAAGAGCACTCACAAAAGAAAACTTAGTAGAAACTTCATTTTGCGTATATTCCCAAAACAGCTTTTGAAGGAATTTGTTTTTACGGATACGAAGCGCCAGGCTAAAACGACAAAAGGTAGCGAATTTGTTTAACGTTTAACAATCCTGGGAATTTTTTCGGGATTAACATGAGTTAATCGGCAGCTGGGAAAGGCCTCTAATAATGGTGCCGAAGCCGGGATTTGAACCCGGACGGATTTTGTCCACTACCCCCTCAAGATAGCGTGTCTACCAATTCCACCACTTCGGCATCAAACTATTTCTTATTACTTCTTTTCCGGAGTTGCGGGAGGCAGTACCGGCTGTTTTGCCGTATCTGGGCTCGCTGCCGGAGGTGCCTGCTGGGTGATAGGGATTTTAGAGCGCTCCACTAACGAAGAACCTCTGTGACCTGCCGTATAGGTAAGTATCAGAGATGTAAGCATAAAAATTACAGCTACCGTTGCGGTCAACTTTCCCAAAAAAGTACCGGCTCCCGAGGAACCAAAAACTGTTTGGCTGGAGCCGCCGAAAGCGGCGCCCATATTGGCTCCCTTGCCTGCCTGCAGCAGCACAACAAAAATTAAAACAAAGCAAGCTAAAACATGTAAAATCGTCACTAATGCATTCATAAAATTCTCTTCTTTAAAAAGTTATAATCTAAATCAGCTTTTGCTGATCCCTCTTGCGCGTTATTTGCTTCTTTCTGGGGTATTAATTTTCCTAAGTTTTCCGCTTAAAAACGTGCGGACAATATCAAAACGCTGTAAACTCGTCAACTTTAATTTTACGCCCACTAAGGCGCTTCTAGCGGCTGAGAGTGACTCCGACACGGTCACAGTATTTATTTACCGGACAGAGGCTGCAAAGCGGAGAAACAGGCTTGCAGGTTTGCCGTCCAAAAGCAACCATGATGGTGTTATAAATAATCCAGTGGCGGCGCGGCAGTTTGTCCCTCAGGGCAAATTCAGTTTCGTCGGGTGTTTTTGTTTTAACGTAGCCCAGCCGGTTGGAAATTCTGTGTACATGGGTATCGACACAAATGCCGTCTTTGCCGTAAGCAAGCGTTACAACGAGATTGGCGGTTTTGCGGCCAATGCCCTTCATGCTTAGCAAATCGTCAAGATCATCCGGTACTTTTGAGGCAAAGCGTTTGATCAATTCCCGGCAAACATGATGAATTGTTCGCGCTTTGACGCGGTAAAAACCAACAGGATAAATCGTCCGGGCTATTTTATCTAAAGGTACTTGCAGCATTTCTTGCGGTGTGGAAGCAAGAGCAAACAGCCGTTCGGTAGCAACTGCGGTAACTTCGTCTTTCGTCCGCAGGCTTAATAGCGTAGAAATTAAGATGACAAAAGGGTCGCGCTGATCCTCCGCCAGATGAGAAACAATCGGCAGTGTTCCCACTTCCAGTTCTTTTTTCAAAATTTTGATGACGGTGTTGATTTGATTTTCTTCCATTTCACTACTGGGAGCCTTTAAAGGCTGAACGCCGGTTCATCGGCAACAGATTTGAGAAGGGTGACTGCGGCATTTTCTTCGGCAGATTTGCCGCTTATGGCCAACCATACACTTCCCTCCGCCCCGCAAACCCCGCCTGCCGCAACCAATTGTGCTTTCGCACCGGTGAGCAACGCAATCGCGTCAAGCTCAGTGAAAATATCACCGGGCACAGGGAGAAGCCTTGCGCCCTGAGCTCCAGGTTCATTCATCTTTGCCGCCAGTTCATCCAGATTTTCGGCTACGCGTTTTTCCAGCCCAACCGGCAATATGAGGCGCACTCGCCTGCCTGCCACCGCCTGCAAAGAAACACCGATTGTTCCAGCTTTCGGATCGGCAATCAGAATCGCGCCCCGCTTTTGTATTAAATCAACGGCGTTGACTCCCTTTACAATGACATCCCCCTCTTTCAGATCATCGACAACATCAAATATTGTTTTGCCTTTCTGCCAGACACCATCCTTGATTACCACGTCACCCGGGAAAGCACTTGAGTCAGGAAGCCGCCCGGATTTGGTAGGGCGGTTCGGTGGAAGGGTGATTCCACGAAAAAAACACTCCCGCTTAAAGTCCTTTGCCCCTCCAAGCACTGAAAGTATTTCTTCGGCAACATAGCCGTTTGTCGTTCCGGCGATGATTACAATGGTACCCTTCTTGAGCGCTTCTGTGACAGCGGGATATTTGGCGATTGCTTTACCTATGAGTCTTTTACCGGCGGCTGGAGTAATGACAAATTGCTTCATATTTTCTCCTTTTCATCTTTCGTTGAATGTTGTGTTTAATTTATATTTAAGCTTTTACTGAATCCGATTTTTGCAATTTGGTTTAATTTCGTAAGACATGAATCTCACCTGAAAAGGCAAATGAGCAAATTCCTTAGTTTCTGTTTCAACAAACCCGATTTTTCGATACCAATTGCCCAGTTCTGATTGTTCCGCAATAGTTCCTATGTTCAAGCGTTTGGCTCCGCTTAGTTTGGCTTCGTCAAGTACATGATCAACCAGAACTTTTCCTAGGCCGTGCTGTCTTTGATGAGGTAGAACGGCAAGGCGTTCCAGATAGCACAATTCATCACTTACTCTTTCTAAAGCCACACATCCTGAGGCACGGCCCTCTTCCTCGAGGATAAAATAAGTGATACCCTTGTTCATATCTTTTTCAATCCAGTCCGCCTCACAATTAGACGCATGCCTGGGGCTGTTTTCTTTTGTAAGTCCGAAGCGCTCGGCCACATCAAGGAAGGAACTTCGAATAATATCTGTCAGCAATTCAACATCTCTTCGCGTAGCTACACGGATTTTAAAATTTGCTATTGTTCCTTTTCTGTCATGAGCCATTTGGTTAACTTAGCCAATCTGCCCTCACTCAATCAAGCAGAACAAGGCCGTACCGGTTTTGTATATCATGCTCACCCTGAAGGACATTACAGGGCAGTCCTAAATTACGCGCTGTTTTATATACGTCAATACCGAAACTTTGATCACAGGGTCTTACCTTCTCCGGGGTTGGACAAGGATTTCCCTGTGTGGTGGCGCAAACTTTACATAAATTACAGAAGCGAATCGCGAAAGCAAAATAGTAGCCGTCAAAAAATGCAGTTTTTTCAATTTCCAGAACGGCAATGCTCAATTCTCTGGCATTATGGGAGTGAACTAACAGAATATGATCATAACCTTTGACCATTTCTACTCGCTCTTGATAGGAAGTATTTCTTGTCCCGCAACGAATGCTATTCTGAAAGAAATCTTCGCATCCCCATCGACACTTCAATATGGCTCGAATATCAAAAATAATATCCTGAGGAGATATTATTTTTGCATTAACCGCTTTGAGCGACTTTGCCAGGTCTGTATATTTTCCGAATTTCGCCATTTTACTTTCCCCTTTGTTAGAACATCGTTTTATCAAACCGATCCCGATACACTATTTCGGAGACAGACTTGCGCGGAGGGCCCTCTCTTAAAGGCAATACAGGTCGTCCGATAGGAATAACGGCCACAACCTCATGACCATCAGGAACGGCAAGGATTTTTTTGCAAGCTTCATGGTTCATTAAACCGACTACAACAGTACCTAAACCCAACTCATGGGCTTTTAAACAAAGTGTTTGAACAGCCAGCCCTAAGTCAAACATGTACCAGTTTTTAATAGCGGTGGCGTCTTTTCCATCGTAACAACCGGAAACACCTGTTTTGGCGCAAGCCACGATCAAGGCCGAAGCGGCCAGCGAACATTTGGTTGCCGGGTTTTTTTCGACATATGTGCCCGTTACCTTTTCCATCAGCGCCTTGTCGCGCACAACGATAAATTCCCACACCTGGGTATTGGCCCAGGATGGTGACCAGCGTACCGCTTCGAAAATTTGTCGAAGCTCATCATCAGTTACGATCTCCTCGGTAAACTTTCTTACACTCCTGCGCTTTAAAATTGCTTCTTGCAGTTCCATAGCTATAACCTCCATAACAGTTTGAGTCTGTTTCTAATTTTCTCCATAAACGAGAGTTGGTGTTTCATTTTATTTCGCTTTATCTTTTTGTATCCTTTCTTCAAATAGTTTTCTGGCTTGATCAGCAACGGCGGAAACGGAAAAAGAGTTACCTTTATAATCCGGATCCAAAGAACCGATTAGCTTCAACTGAATTGTATTAAAATCGCGCACGTGAAACAAGAAGTACCCCGGTTGAAATAATTTATTGGTATCTTTGATAAAAATTAGTTTTAGCGGGGCGTTGCAGTAGCGGGCGATGCTAAACACTCCTTTGTTGAAGGGTGTGAGATTTCCGTCACGGCTTCTAGTGCCTTCAGGAAACACAAACAAATTGCCGCCGGCTGCCAGGTGTTTCTTAATTTCTTCCAGATTTTTGATCATCGCCGGACCAAGCATCTCACTGGGCACGGAGGGAACATAACCGGAAGTTTTTAACAGCCAGCCAAAGAAGGGAACCTTAAAAAAAGTGCTTTTTACTATTGTCACTTGCCTTTGAAAAAGCGAAATGAGCAAAATGGGATCAAGATAAGATAAGTGATTGCAGACAACAATGGATGAATGTATATGTCGAATTTCCTTCTGGATATCAAATTTTGTGCGAGGGATCAGCAAATGCGTCAGGGCAAAAAAGTTCTTCATATGAATGTGGTTTAAATTCTGAAAAGCCGCTACGCGGTTTGACGAAAATAAATATGCCGGTATATAAAACAAAAAGAAAAAAACAACCGAACCGAAAAGGAAATACGCCCACAAAAGTAAAGTAATGAACAAAGCGAATGCATTTTGGAGAATTTTCATTGGGGGCATGTTATCTCAGGAAAACTTTCTTATCAGCAGGATGGTATTGACTCCGCCAAAGGCGAAATTTTGAATAGCTGCGGTTTTAACCGGATACTGTAACACTTTTTGCACATGCTTAATCATGGCGCAACGTTCATCAATTTCTTCCAGATTCAATGTCGGTGCGATAAATCCTTCCTGCATCATGTAAAGGGAGAGGATGGTTTCAATGCTTCCGCAGGCGGCCATCGTATGTCCCATATAACCTTTTAAACCTACGACATAAGGATGATTGCCGAAAACGGCGTCGATCGCCTGCGCTTCAATAATATCGCCCATTTTCGTTGCGGTAGCATGAGCGCTTACTAAATCAACATCTTGAGGATTAACTTTGGCGTTTTCCACGCCGAGTTTAAGCGTATTGGTAATACCGGTGAGATTGGGTAAAATCAGATCGCCGCCGTTATTATTGCAGGCAAAGCCGATAACTTCTGCCAGAATGTTTGCGCCGCGTTTTTTGGCAAATTCATATTCTTCCAGCATTACCGCGCCTGCGCCTTCGGCCACCACCAGGCCGTCGCGCAGTTTATCAAACGGACGAGGGGTGCGGTGCAGGTTCATTATTGAAAGCCGTGGAACAGGCCAGTAAATTATCAAAAACCGCAACCGTGATTGTATCATATTCATCAGCGCCGCCGCAGAGCATGGCTTCCTGCAGGCCGAATTTAACCGATTCGTAACCGTAACCGATTGATTGGCTGCTCGTGGTGCAGGCCGTGCCGGAGGAAATGACCCGGCCGGTGATGCCGAACATCTTGGTTATATTGACGGCGGTGGTGTGCACCATTGATTTCAGGTAATCAACAGCACCGATTGTCTGATAATCTTTCTTATTCGACGCACCGAAAAAAGTACGGTAGATATCCCGCTGGACTGTCGGAGAGCCATGAATGGAACCAAAGGCAACTCCCATCTTTCCAGACGTTATGAAATCTTCCGTTAAGCCCGACTGCTCTAAAACTTCCTTGGCGACCTGACAGGCATAATAAGCACACGGCGCCATGGTCTTGCGGAATTGCCGCTTAAAATCGTAGTTGATCGGATAGTCAACTGTCCCGTAGACCTTGGAATGGATGAAGCGGCCGACCAGTTCATCATCGCGCAAGGGCTTCACTCCCGAAACACCCTTCAACAGGCTTTCGACAATAGGATCGCGCCCGTGACCGATCGGCGTTATGGCTGAACAAGCTGTAATAACGACCCTGCGTTCCATAAATTAGTTTACCGTTGCAGACAGCCCTCTGGCGAGGGCGATTTTTTCGATATAATCACAAATTTGATTTATTGTGCGGATATCCATGGCCTGTTTTTTTTCTTCCTGACTAAGTTCTGACCCCAAAAATTTTTCTATTTCCAATAAAAGTTCAATAGCATCAATGCTGTCAAATTCATACGTTTCCCGCAGATTATCGTCCATTCCGGGGTTTTCTATTTCAAACTCTCGCTGAAAAATACTTTTCACTTCCCGTTCAATTTCCTGACGTGTCATGCCCATCATATCCCCTATAGATTTACTTTGGAGCTTTTAACAGATATTTCGATATATTTCTATAATTTTTGAAACCGGCGCAAAATTACCTTCTGCACAGACATTACAAGCCCCACTTAATTTCTTTCTTCAGGCGTTCCTGACCGGCGATTTGCCTTGCCACATTGAACGAACCCAGAATACTGCCTAATACTCCCGGCGCCACAGCGTTTTGCCCCGCCAGGTAAAGTCCGGATACTGGAATATTATTTAAGGAAGCGATTTTGAGCAACTGACTCGTCTTGCGCATCACCCCATAACAGGAACCTTCGGGGCAATTAACATAATCCCGAAGCGTCAATGGTGTAAAAATATCCAAAATCTCGGCATTTTTAAGATTTCCCAGAACCTGGCCGGCATTTTGTAAAAGGTCGCTTGCAATGTTCAGTTTTTGTACTTCATAATTCCGGCCGCGCTGCCCCGAATTTGTATTTTCCCATTGACTCCATTCGCTGTATAATGATTTGGTCATGATCGAAAGCAGATTGGCACCAGCAGCATTGCCCCGGAGTAACTGATAAAAAACTCCATAATTCAATATGCCTTTTTCGTCGGTCTGCATGCGGTAAATGTTGTAAGTCATCTCTGGATGAGCCTTGGCGTCAACACTGACCTGAACCGCGATAATCCCCTCCGTTTCCACCAGGTTCAATATTCGTTGCCGGTAGGAACTCTTCAGTGAGTCCGGTTCCAGTAATGCAAGCATTGTTTTGGGATGAATCGCCGCCACAACGGAATCAGCAGATAAATACTTTCCCGATTGCAGCCGCAGACCGGTAATCTGTGCAGACTTAAGCAGGATTTTACCGACGCCATCATTCAGTATAAGTTTTCCGCCCAACTCATGAAAACGTTTTGCAAAAATATCGGCCATTTTGCTGCCGCTCTCTTTCAATCTCCAGGAGGAGAATAAATAGCTGGCCAGAACCATGTGGTGAAATATTACAGGGCACTCGTCCGGGAGAACACCAATAACAGAGTGGGAAGGTACGGCCAGCACATCCCGTAAACCTTCAGAGACACCAAGCTTTCGTAAATACTCACCCATCGGATTAAAATAATAGTCAATATTATGGAAAGGATCGCCCTGATTAATCAGAAACGATGGTTCGCGCATACGCCCCGCAATTTCTCGCATATTTTTCATGATTAAACCAATTGCCACGGCATCACCCGGGAAAGAACTCAGCAGGTTATCCTCAAAGGCGTCGATGCCTACGGGTAAATCAAAAGTGAATTTATCAAAGATATAGCGGTCAATTATACCTTCCTGCCCCATTCGGGCAAAAAGCTCGTCTACCGGTATGCCCAGAACGTGAAACATTTTTCCTAAAGGCTCATCCTCTCCCAGAGCACCTACATAGTGGACACCAACGGGGCAGTCAATTCCTGCGCGCCGGTAGGAACGCATCAATCCACCCGGCAAGGGATTTTTTTCTACAATAGTTACCTGGAAGTTCAATAAGGATAAAAGAATTCCCGCGCTCAATCCGCCGATACCTGAACCAATAATAACGATATTTTTAACCCCTACAGGTTTTTTCATTTTTTCTTCCCTTTGGCTTTATCTATAAGTAATTCTTCTTTTGCCGGTTGGGCTTCAATCAGCGTCATAGACAGCGAATAACTATATAGCTCGTTGGCGGTAAGTTCAATGTTTTGATAAATATTTTCATCCGTTTTCCCGAACTTTACATGGCGTTTCAAGCTGCCACAGGATGAATATCGTTTTATTTCTATACTTTTCGGCGGATTGGATAACACATCGATCCAGCCACCGTTTTCTTCACGCCAGCGGCAAACGGCAGCTCCTCCGGTAAGATGACCTTTCTGCTCAATTTTTCCTACCGGTGCGAAAAAGATGAGCTTAATGTCATCGATCATGTTTTGCGCAAAATCCGCAGAATCAAAAGGCGGCAGTGCTCGATTAACTTTGATCAAACCTGCGTCTTCTCCGGCTTCGAAAAGCACAATTCCTTCCGCTGTCATAATGGCGCAGGAAAGTGACCGGGTAGAAGGATCGGCCAAAGTTACACCGATAATTGCCCATCGAATATCTCCCGCCATGCGGATTTCAATCGCATGTATCAGCCGGTATCTTTCTTTTAAAAAAGGAGATGGACAAGCGGAAATCTTCCCGTCTGCCGGCAGCGCAGGTGCATTAATTACCGGCAGACTTTGGCAGGATGCAAGAAATATAGTTATTAGAATTAACGGGAATATCCGCTTCATTCAACATCCTGAAATGTTTTATCGCTAATTACTTTATTGATTTGCACATCACTGAAATCTATCTGGGTAAAGGCATTTGCAGCTTTCTATAATTTTTACAGACTTAACCGTTTTCTCTTTTTTCGAAAGGGTAATAATAATTTTTTCAATCATACCGGCCATGTTTTTTTCGACCGGTGTCAATGTGATCTCTGTATATGCTCCTTCTTTTAATGTTGCCGCAAATGACGGATTTTGATCGAATTTGCCGCTCATCCAACCGGCTATTTCGTTAAGAACTATTTTCATTGCCTGCACACCGCCTGTTTTATCTTCAATCATTTTTCCGCCGGAAGCGATGTAGCGTTTAGTGTCGCCTTTATTCGCTATTACTACACTTCTTAATGGCTTCAAATATTCCCAGCGGAAAGAATCGGGCGCGGCGTAATAAAAGAGCCCCTGGGAGATAAGGGGCTTGGTTAAGATTTTCATGGATTTTTTTTGCACAAAGCGCGCTTTAATGGTTTTGATATTGGCGGCGTCTTTCCGCAATTGATCAAAATTATCGGCGAAAGAATAATTTGACGGATAAGAAGCCAGAAGAATCCCGACGATAATAAAAACAAAATTATGTAAATTATTGCGAATTTGCATCAGCATATTCCGCCGTTTATGCCTATAACCTGTCCCGTCATGTAAGAAGCATCGTCCGAACACAAAAACCGAATGACGCGCGCTACTTCTTCCGGTTTGCCTAGTCTCTCCATCGGAATAGCCTTTTTGATTTCGGCAACTGGCGCGTTTTTGATCATTTCTGTTTCAATTAAGCCCGGAGCAACAACATTTACCCTTATTCCAAACCTTGCCACTTCTTTAGCTAGTGAACGGGAAGCCCCTATTATTCCTGCCTTTGCCGCCGCGTAGTTTGTCTGGCCGCGGTTGGGCATTATTCCGGCGACCGACGAAACGGAAACAATTGAACCGCATTTTGATTTAACCATTTCGCGCAAAACCGGTTTTGTAACATTGTAAAAACCCTTTAGAGTAGTGTTAATTACATTATCCCATTCATCTTCCCCCAGCATCATAAAAAGGCCATCGGCTGTAATTCCGGCGTTATTGACGAGTACTTGAATTTTTTTATGACGTTCAATAATCTCTTTAATGCCATTGCCGGCCTGTGTTCCATCGGCAACATCAAATTTCATAATTTCTCCCGCTCCGCCGATAGACTCTACAAGCTTCAAAGTTTCTATTGCTGCCGCCTCATTGGATTTATAGTTTATAACTACAAAGTAACCGGCTTTGGCCAACTCCACAGCTGTTGCCCTGCCGATGCCGCGACTTGCGCCTGTAACTATTGCCACTTTTTTTTCATCCATGTTTTTAATTAATCTCCTCAAAAATAATTACTTACTCACTATCCTCATTCAGACGCAAAGCCTGAAGAATTATTGTAGCTAAAATATCTTCGCCGCTTTTAATAGTTCCCTGCACGACACCATAATTATCAAACGAATACTTGCTGTTGATGAAAATGGTCAATTGAGTATCAACCGGAATTTTCGCCACATTAAATTCGGCATTCTTGATGCCGACAAGCCAGCCTTTAACGCCGGTTTTACCCCGCTGCTTTCTCTTGTAACCTTCGACAATGGCGGCGGTTTGAGCAATAGCTTCAATGAGGACAAGAGAGTCTGCCGCATCACCTTCAAAAAGAGGCCAACTGGAATTTACTATCGCAGTAGTAATGGCGAAGTCTTCTTGTATATCGAGCACTTCACTGATAATCTTTATCGGCTCACGATGTGGAATAAGGCTTTCAATGTCAATGTTCGGCATAGTTATTTCTTTTAAAATTTTTTTATAGCTAATGAAAAAACCACATAGAAGTCAACAAAAAACATTCTTTTTGATTATTATTAAGAAAAAAGGATCGTCTATTTTTAAAAAAACAAATGCAAAAATGCCGCATTGATTTTTCCCCTTTTTTCCGATAAATAGACAAAAAAATATTTAATGAAATTATTCTAACCATGACCGACATGCAAAAAGACCATTTTACGAGCTTATATAATAAAATTTTGGCGCCGTCCAAGACTCTTTGCCATAAAGATTTTACTCTTTCCGGATACAGCTATGGTGAGGTTTTTGAACTGGCCGCCGGTATAAAGAAGATTCTATCAAGGCGCGGCGGGGAGAAAACTCTTTGCCTTTGCACCGAAAAGAAAGCCGTAACTGCCGCGTGTATTCTGGCTTCACTTAGCGGGGCTTGCCAACTGATTCTGCCCTATTCTTTTTCCTCTCATGCCTTAAGGGAGATGTATGAAGCTGTCGGGTTTAACGCAGCTATTTCTGATCATCCTGAAGAAATACCCTCAGGGGTAGAAATAATCACTCCTCTTCCCGGTTCAATGGCCGATATTATTCCCGAGGAAATCCGTAATCATGATGAGCCTTTTCTCCGCCTTTTTACCGGAGGCTCCACGGGGAAGCCAAAAGTCTGGTCAAAATCACCCCGCAATTTATTTGCCGAAGCTTTCTATTTAAAGGAAAAATTCGCGATTTCAGAAAAAGACCTTTTTGTTTCTACGGTTCCTCCTTACCATATTTACGGACTCCTTTTTACCGTCTTAGTGCCTTTTGTTGCTCACGCTAAAGTTCTGCCAGATATTTATACCTTCCCTCAGGAAATCATTTCCACGACCAATAAACATAAGGCCACCGTGCTGGTCAGTGTTCCGATTCATTATCGGGCATTGAAGGTGAATAATTTATCTGTGCCTTCGCTGAAAATTGCGTTTTCTTCTTCCGGTGTGCTGAACCGTTCCGATGCCATTCATTTTCAGAAAAAAACCGGTCTTGGTATAACCGAAATTTACGGCTCCACGGAAACAGGCGGCATTGCCTCGCGTAGCATCAGCGAACACACCGAAAGCTGGAAGCCCGCTGATGTTGTTTCATGGAAAATTTCCGGCAAAAGGCTTTCCATTCAATCCGCTTTTGCTTCGCCGGAAATGGAAAGAGATGCAGATGGATTCTGTGTGACCGGCGATGAAGTTCAACAGGAAAAGGGTAATCGTTTTGTTCTATTGGGAAGAGCTGATGGAATAATCAAGGTTGCCGGTAAAAGAGTGGATCTTTTGGATGTGCAAAATAAGATATTAGAATTACCAACCGTCCGCGATGCCGTCGTAATTGCGTTACCCGCGGAAAAAGGACGTGAAAGCGTTATTGCCATTTTAGTTGCCGGTAATTTGACGGAAATTCAGCTGAAAAAAATGATGCAGGAGAAGCTTGAACCTTATGCGATGCCGCGCCGGATAAAAATCGTTTCCTCAATAGCCAGAACAGCTACAGGCAAAATTGACTTCCATAAAATAGAGCAAGTTTTCCTCGCACGAAAAAATAAGATGGTATAAAAGTTTTACGCATTATTACGCTGTAACCTAGCGATCATTTATCTGGTGCCTTCAAGTTTTGTGTTTACTCTCTTAAGGCGATGTAATAAAGAATCTCTTTGTTCGGCAGAAAGAGCATGGGTTTGATTTAATGCTTTTTCCACCAGATCTTTGGCGCGTTGATAATCGCGAACATGGTGCTCGAGCCATTTGGCCAGCTCCGAAATTGTTGAATAATCCGCAGGCAGCGTAGTGATTAATTCCTGCCAGATTTGAGCCGCTTCCTGCCAGCGGCCGTTGCGTTTGTATAATAAGGAAAGCTCTTTTTTGGAAACAGCGGAGATTTCGTTACATCCTCGATCATCAAACATGTTTAAGATTTTTTCTACTCCGCAGGAATCGCGGCGTTTTAATAAAAGACGGGCTGCGGCTAAATAATCGGCGGCATGAACGTTTTGCATTAATTCTTGTGCCGTCAGAATTTCCGTCAGATGGGCAGTGAGGCTCGCCATGGAAATTACATCGAGCCGGTTATGTTCAAAGATGGATGCGAGAAGGCGTCCGTCACGACGACGCAGCCAATCGAAATAACGCTGTGGTATTTCCCAGCCGGGGATGTCGTCTTCGCGTTCAACTCCCAGCACTTCGGCTTCCAGAGTGGCGAGACGGCTGTTCTCTAAACGATGTCCTAAAATGCGGCGTGAAGGATGCAGCAAATCCAGGTGTGGAAGCGCAGCCAGGTCGCTTTGCATCCGGTTTAAAATAAACCGCGCTGTCAGCAGATTCACGTCAAATGCCTTGCCGTTGAAGGTGACCAGAAATTTTTTCCGCGCGGCAATATCTTTGAGATAAGCAAGCGCCGCCGCTTCTTCGCTAAAATCGCGCGCCAGAATTTGCCGGATGTAAAATTGGCCGTCTTCAAACCAGCCCAGGCCGATTAAAAAAGCCATTGTTCCCGTGCCTCCGGCAAGCCCTGTCGTCTCCGTATCCAGAAACAGAGCATCGGAAGAGTTCAAATAAGCAATGCGCGGCTCGTTGGCCAGTAATGCCGCCGCTTTCATGTCCAGACCAAAGGTTTCCCTGATGTTACGATGCCCATGACGGCTGCTGCCGCGAATAACTTCGCTTGTCAGAAAAAATTTGCCGTGATCGTTTTCGGTCTCTTCGCCGGGTACAATTTCCGATAGATTGATCTTGTCGGCGTCAAATTTTTTTTCCGGCGCACTTTGATGCCGATCCGGCCTTCGCGATATGATTGTATCAATTCGGCGGCGCAATTCATCGATTTGGGCTTGTTTTGACGAAGGCTTTTCCGGTGCCTTGGTCTTTTCGCCGGTCAGACGTTTTAATTTTTCAATCGAGTTCATTTGCCAATAATCAACTCCACAATTTTAGGGACAATTTCTTTGGCGGTTTTTCCTACTTCCAGTGTCGGACCAACACAGGATGGACAACCGTAAGCGCACGGGCATTTTTCCATCGAGGCTCTTCGCGGCGGAAAGCAGATTGGCATGTTCACGATAGAGAAGTTCGGAAAAGCCTATGCCTCCCGGATAGGAATCGAAGATAAAGATGGTCGGATCGAACTCGTCAATTCTTGCCCCTGTTTTGTCCTCCAAATTCTCAGGACGTCCAGATCCAAAAGAAGTTATTATCCTTCCGGCTTTACCCTGGTTGACAAACCACTCTCCGCTTTTATCGCCCAGCGAGCGGTCGATGTCGTGCGTATCCGCCATCAAATACATTGCGGATAAATGATGTAGAGTGTAGGCCAGGCCGGAAAGGCCGTCAATAATTTCCGCCGGTGTAAAGTTAAGTTTACGGAGAAGATCGCGCGGAATGGTAAACCAGTAGCTGGTTGTGTGCATATCTTTTTCCGGCAGATTAACATCGCCGTACCCGAGATTTTCGGAAGTGTAAAATTTAATTTTTTTGTAGCCGACTACTTTGCGCACCACCTGAACTTCACCGTGCTCTACAATAGCTCCGGCATCTTTGTGATTTTCAAAAGAATCGATTACCCTGACGTTGGTGTAAGTCATGGCATCGGTATAGTAATCGGAATCCACCTTGCGCACATAAGCTTTTTTCCCTTCCAGATCGAGTTTGTCCACGTGATACTGCTCGGAGGCCAGCATATAAATGGCTTCATCATGCACAGCGGTAAAGGCACTGTCCCAGTCCACCTCCGCAATCACCTTGTGCTTGCCCGCCTCAGTCGTATCCACCACGACAACATTTTCCGGGTTAATTGACCGCAAGCTTACTTCATCGGCTGGATAGCTTTCCGCCGCCCAGTGCCAGCGGTCGTTTGTCTTATGCAGAACTCCTTTTTCCTCGAGATATTGAAGAAATTCTTCCAGATTTTCACCGCCGAATTTTTCTCCCTTTTCAAAGGGCAATTCAAAGGCGGCGCTTTTGATATGATGCAGTAAAATAAGCAGATTATCAGGATTGATGCGGCAATGTTCGGGCGAAAGAGAAAAGAAGTAATCGGGATTTTCCATGATAAATTGATCTAAAGGATTACTGCGGGCAATGAGCATAGCCAAACTGCGGCCTGTACGCCTTCCCGCGCGCCCCGCCTGCTGCCAGGTGCTGGCAATAGAGCCGGGATAGCCGACCATAATGCACGCTTCCAGGTTGCCGATGTCTATACCCAGCTCCAATGCGTTGGTGCTGATAACTCCCATAACTTCGCGCTCCCGCAGGCCGCTTTCGATTTCGCGGCGCAGATTCGGCAGATAACCGCCGCGGTAACCGGTGACAAAGTGATCGTCTTGTGGTTTTATTCGTACAAATTTATCTTTCAGATATTTGGTCAGCACTTCCACGTTTAAGCGGCTAGTGGCAAAAACAATTGTTTGAATGTCGTTTTCAATGAGATCAGCGGCAATCTTGCGCGCGGGCGTCATGGCGCTCTGCCGGATACCCAACTCGCGATTAACCAGCGGCGGGTTATAAAGGATAAATGTTTTTGCCGCCGTGGGTGCGCCGCTTTTATCAAAAAGAGCAACCTCACGCTCCAATATTTTTTCGGCATGTTCACGGGGATTGGCCACGGTGGCCGAGCAGCAAATGAAAACGGGATTAGCGCCGTAAAAACGGCAAATCCGCACCAGCCTGCGGATGACATTGGCAAAGTGCGAACCGAAAATGCCGCGGTAAATATGCAGTTCATCAATGACGATATATTTTAAATTAACGAATAGCTTTTGCCATTTAGTATGATGCGGCAGGATTCCCGCGTGCAGCATGTCCGGATTGGTGACGACGACATGTCCTTGTTTGCGGATGGCCTGGCGGGCATCATCGGGTGTATCGCCGTCGTAGGTAAAAGTTTTGATATCGGCTTTCAGGTCGGTAATCAGGCTGTAAATCTCATGCATTTGATCCTGTGCCAGCGCCTTGGTCGGGAAAAGATATAAGGCGCGCGTTTCCGGCTCTTCCAGAATGCTTTGCAGGACAGGAAGATTATAGCAAAGGGTCTTGCCGCTGGCCGTAGGCGTAACCAGCACAACATCCTTCCCGTTGCGGATAAAACGAATTGCCTGCGCCTGATGTTTATAGAGTCTCTCCATGCCGCGTTTCTTCAAAACCGACTGCAACTGCGGATTAACCCACGATGGATAATCTTCCCAATCGCCTGCTTTTTCGGGAATATCAACAATAGCGGCGGCGCTATGAAGAAAACTTTTGTTTTTCTTTAAGCGGGCAACCCACTCATTTAATGTCAGCTTTGCCATAATTTTACTTAACCTTTAAAAAATCGTTACTTTATTGTGAAACTCCAATGTCAAAAGCGAAGCGCATCGGCATTGGTAAGTTGAACAATCCCGCACAGCGGAGAGTATAACATATCACAGTTTGCTACAACATTGCTTCGATTCATACCCGTGATTATAGTTAAAATACGAAATATCACAACAGCTAGTTGAGGATAACAATTGCAAAAGTTAAATTGTTGAGGTAATTTAAAGATGTATCATAAATCGGGAAAAGTGAAGTTTGTAACATTAATTGTTAGGCGACTTTAAACGCTATGAACACCTTAAGCAAACCGGCATTTATCCTTGGACTACTCTATTTGTGTTTCTTTAGTTACCTGTTGTTTTCGGTTTCACATTTGCCAGACTGTGTTGCTACTCATTTTAATGGCAGTGGGCAGCCAAACGCTTGGATGAATCGGTCCACTTATTTGCTGTTTACGGCAGTATTCGGTTTTGCATTCCCGTTGTTTCTTGTTGGTATATGTTTTATTGTCCGGTTCTTACCAGTCAGATATTACAACATCCCTCGTCGCGATTATTGGCTCGCGCCGGAGCGGCGATCCGAAACATTTTCTTATCTTTTCCGTCATTCCCTTTGGTTTGCTTGTATGGCTGTTTGCTTTGTCATCGGGATTCACTTTTTGATCATCCAAGCTAACAGTCTCACACCGGCACACCTTTCGACTCCTATGATTCTCGGTTTAATGGGTTGTTTTCTGGCGGGTATTGTAGTTTGGGTAGTGAGCATGTTTCGTTACTTCCATTCAGAAAAAGCATAAAACGTTCCCTGTTCGTGGAAGGAGGAGTATAGACCATGAATGTTCTTATATTTGGAGCAAGTGGTTCCGCTGGCGGTAGCGTTCTTAGGGCATGTTTCTCCTCGCCGGCTGTTAAGGAGATTAGAGCGATTACCCGCCGTCCGCTTCGCTTCACCCACAAAAAACTTCGTGTATTCATTCACAATGATTACCTGGATTACGCGCCGGTCGAAGAAGCCTTTATGAATGTCGATGCCTGTCTCTTTTGCCTGGGCATCTCTGCGATACAGGTCTCCGGGGAGGAATATCGGAAGATTACGCACGACTTCGCTCTTGCTGCGGCGCGTACGCTACTGCTTCACAGTCCAAATGCTATATTCCACTTCATCAGCGGTAAAGGCATGAGTATGAACAGTCGCTTCATGTGGGCGCACGTGAAGGCGGAAACTGAGAGCGATCTTATGGCTCTTGTCAATGCGGTCTGCTGGCGTCCCGCATTTATTGACGGTGAATCATCGAACAGTAGTCCACGGCTATACCGGACCTTAAGGCCGCTCTTTAGATTATTGAAACCATTCCGCAGTCTCTACGTGAATGGACAAGACCTCGGGCGGGCAATGTTGAAAGCTACATTAGAAAATATTCGAGGGCGGGTGATTGAAAACGCGGAAATTCGAGACATCGCTAATCATTAGGAGTTGATTATGACCGTACATATAGTTCGTCTAGGAACTAAGAGAATCTCCAATGAAGGCATTCGCATTGGGACTGTCAGGCGTCCGCCTCGCGGCGTGCCTAAAAGCGAGTATTCTGCGCAGAATTGGTATGATGTTTGGTTTCCCAATCTTTCACCTAGTCTGAAATTATTGAAACTGGGACAAAATGCCAAAAATGAAAACGAATGGAAAGGCTTCTTGCGTAAATTCCGCGCCGAGATGGCGACCCCGGAGAATAGCCGAACACTTGATTTGCTTGCCGCTCTTTCGCACGATTCAGACTTTTCCATCGGTTGTTATTGCGCTGACGAACAACGCTGTCACAGATCGGTGCTTCGCGCGCTGCTTTTGGAGCGAGGCGCAAAAGTAGTATCACGGGCATAATACATCAAAGTGTGCTTTGGTTTATTATGACCCTCCGCTTTGCGGGATAATTCGGCTAACCAATTCCGCTGACGCTTCGCTTTCGGAATTGGAGTCTCATTTGAATTGATTTAAAAGAGAAATGCAAATTAATACAGAAAGATGAAGTATTAAGTTGAAACAATTGAATACAATGAGGTAATTATGATGAAGAGAGCAAAAAGATTACTTTTGATATTAGTCTTGGCAGTTCTGATGGGGTGTCCCGTAGTTTCGAAAAATATGGTCGGATTGCCGAAGATTACAAGTTAGACGCGCAAAAGATAGATGGAACATGGATAAACGATGAAGGCGCTATTCTCATAAAAGCAATTGATCCGGAAAAAGGTATTATAAAAATTATTTTTCTGGAAGATAAAGAAAAAATTGAAACATTAATGATAAAAATTATGAAAGGCAATTCCTGGCTGTATTTCAATATATTGCCGGACAAAGATAGTGAAGACGACTATATTTGGGGTAGATTCCAATTAAAAGACAACAAACTTATTTTCTGGCATCCCTCCAATGAAGCTTTTACCAAGGCGATAAAAGAACGCAAAATCAAAGGAACGATAGAGAAGAAAAAGCAGGAAAACGGGAAATTATCATTTGATACAACCACGGTAATTCTTACTGACAGCGCCAAAAATATAATAAACTTAATCGAGTCATCCGATAAATCATTCTTCCTTTGGGATGAGCCTATAGTTTTTATTAAGCTGACGAAATAAGGTAATCTGGAATGTTTTGTCCCCGATGCAAAAGTGAATACAGAGAAGGCATTCTTAAGTGTGCTAATTGCGGTGTTGATCTGATCGGCGTAAAGCCGCCTGAACCTGCTGATGATTTCGGTGATGAAGAATTTGTGGAGGTTTTCTCCACTTATCAACAGGGCGATATCGCTTTTATAAAATCCGTTCTGGACGGTGAAGGAATCACTTATTTTTTTCAGGGGGAAAGCTCTATTATGCTCATCGCCGCAGGAGCTTATGCCCGCCTGATGGTAAAAGCTGACGAAGCTGAGCGGGCAAGAGAAATTTTGCAGGAGTTGGGATTCCTAGATAAATAATTTTATACCAATTTGGAGTATGAATTTCTTTGCTTCGTAACGTAAAGCTAACTTGCTCGCGTTCGTGTTGAACGCAAAGTTAGATGGAGGCTGCTTTCGTAACACGACCTGGATACATAAAGTCTCTCGCATACTCCCTATCTTTCAGTGTCTCAAAGTCGGGGCCGATCGCGGTTGATACCTTTGGATAATTCCATATCGACGAGGGAGCGTTTTGCCATGTCTTAAGTCGTTGCCGATAGTTCTCGAGATTGTAGGAGATTGTCTCCTCAGTTAAGCCCTGATTTTGCATATGCTCTTCTGCACTGGTGTACTCTTTTTCGAGAATGCCGCGATAAACAGCGGTATTCTTCAACGCAGCCACATTGCAGTGAAAGAACCCTCTACCTTGAGGTCGATTAATAAAGTGCGCGCCCAATAACGCTATTGATACGGAATCATCTGAACAACGCACTTTCAAAGCGTCGTCAAGCTGAATTACAAGATCATCGTAAGCAAGAATTAGATCAAGACTTTGGCCGATTGCGTGCCCCCGTGCATTAGCTTCGGCAGATGTTTCGATTACTTGTGATGGGTAGCGTAGATTGAACATATCAGAAACGTACTGCAAGAGATCAGTAGACGCTTGTACATTGGGTATTGCCATTACCTCTACACATTTTTGGTACAGATCGAGGGGTTTGTGTCCGTGAAGCAATCTCTTATGCGTGATACCTGCGAGGATCAGAGCATACTTCAGGCTTAGTTCGACAGCATAGCCTAGCAACATTCCCGCAATACTCATCGTATCGTTAAACCATAGCATTCGGCCCGAGACGTAATACTCGAATCGAAGTTCTGTAAACTTTTTTCGTTGAAAGGTTGCGTCCATTTGATATTCCGTTGTCTGGTGAAGGGACATGTTAACCGCGATTACGAGGAGGAGACAAAAGCACCAACACTTGATTCCCTGGCTCGTCTCCTCTACCTCCAAGTAATCGCCACTTAGATTGAAAATCTGAAGAAAGCTCGTATACGATTTCACCTTTAGGATCGTTCAGGAAACTGAACTGAAGTTTCATTTCTGTGTGTTTGTAAAGAGCGTCACGTAGAGGAACTAAGAAATCGTGTAATTGCTGATCTTGGCCTTCAATTTCAATGAAATCTACAGGGTCCCGACTGTGCCATGAAAAGTATCTCTTCCTACCTTTGTCATCCAGCACGATAGGATTAAATTGTTTCTGATGTTCTTTTTTCTTTTGTTTCTCCCTTGCGCTACGAACCAAAGCGGTAAGCAGGACGGTGACTAATGCCACCAAAATCATAATGAGGTAGACATCTCTGCATTTTCCACTCTCCTTCAGGAAATTTACGGTACAACACCTCCGAGAAAACACTTTAATTTTTCAGTTTTCCATAAAGCAATCTACTTAATCTCCGCGTGATAACTTTGCAGTGATTTTGCCCGGCCATCCGTATATTTATTCCTTCCACATGAGCGGATTGAAATTTGTTTTGTAATCGTAATAATCTTCTTTTTCCGTTTTCTTCAAGAAATTGACAATCAGGTAAGTAAAAGGCGTGGCCAAAGCTTCGTAAGCCGATTTTATAATCCATTGGGTGAGTATTATTTGTCCTAAAATCGTAGTTGGTATTGTCGCATAAAAAGCCAGAGTGATAAAAATGCCGGAATCGGCCAATTGACCGAGCAAAGTCGAGCCGATTAAGCGTGTCCAGAGATGTTTGCCGCTGGTTACTATCTTTCATTTTGGCCAACACAAAGGAATTAATAAATTCACCGAAGAGATATGCGGCAAATGAAGCAATCAAAATCCGCGGGGTAAAGCCGAATATGGCTTCGTAAGCTTTTTGCGCCGCTGCCGAGGATTCAAAAGCTCCTAAATTCCATACAGGAGCGGCAGGCAGGTTAATGCTGATCCAGATTGCCGCGACAGCCAGCAAGTTGCAGAAAAAACCTATCCAGATAACACGGCGGGAGCGGGCGTAGCCGTAAACTTCCGTCAGAATATCGCCGAAGATGTAAGAGATGGGGAAAATAAAAATCGCCGCGGGCATGATTAAGCCGCCCACGGAAACGAGCTTTACAGCGATAATATTGGAAATGATTAAAGTGGTGACAAATATAGCCGAAATCAAGGGCAGCCAGCGCCGGTGTGCTTTATCCTTAGTAGTTTCTTCCATTGAGGAACATATCCCTTTGAGAAGTCGTTACTTTTTGAATTCCGCATCGACGGTAATTCCAATACCCCCGCGCACGGCAAATTCCGCGCTTACTTTGCACCAGCGCGGCTTAAGCGCGGCGACCAGATCATCAAGAATTATATTGGTGACATGTTCGTGGAAAACGCCTTCATTGCGGAAAGACCATAGATACAATTTTAACGATTTGGACTCGATAATTTTCTTATCCGGGATGTATTGAATTTTTATTTTGGCGAAATCCGGCTGACCCGTCTTGGGACAAACACAGGTAAATTCTTCAGTTTGCAAGGTAATTACATAATCGCGCTTGGGATGGCGATTGGGAAACGTCTCCAGCTTGCGCAACGGTTTCGTCGCTTTGCCCAGCAGAGTCAACCCGGACAGGTCATTTTTTTTCGTGCCCTTTGCCATGATTTTCTCCAGAAAAAAATAGTATATCCGTTTACCGAAATTAAGGTATAATATCAAGCATATTTGTTACTCTGAAAATATTTCCGGCCACTTTCTGATCTTTGGACTAATTTTATTAGAAATAAAGAGGGAGAAAATAAATATGACAGACAGTAAACCAACCATTCCAGAAAATACATGGAAATGCAGTAATTGCGGTAATACCATTGTAGAAATTAAGCCGCCGGAAGTCTGCCCTGTTTGTAAGCAGAAGTGCGAGTTTCTGAATGTGACCTGCTACGAACCGGATTGCGGGTTTACCGGAATGGACAAACGCTTAAAACCAACGAAATGAAAAGAAAAATAAGGTCGTGCAATCAGCTTTTTTCCATTGTCTTGTGGAATTGAATCTGCGGCCATTCTTCCATGGTGTGGGACAGGCGCCACTCGCTCAGCGCCAGATAAACAAGATTTCCTTCCGTATCGAGGGCAAGGTTTGTCGAATTTTTCTTTTGAAAATCTTCCATTATTTTGGCATCATCACAGGTAACCCAGCGGGCGGCGGCATAATCGGTTTTTTCGTAGTCGGCATAAACGCTGTATTCGTCTTTGAGCCGCGCCATCGTAACATCAAATTGCAGAGCGCCGACCGCGCCCAAGATGTTGTCCGAGCCCCACAAGGGTTTAAAAACCTGAATCGCGCCTTCTTCGGAAAGCTGAGTCAATCCTTTTTGCAGATGTTTTATTCTCAGCGGATCTTTGAGCCGCACACGGCAGAAATGCTCCGGGGCAAAGTGTGGAATGCCGGTGAATTTGAGCGGCTCTTTTTGCGTGAAAGTGTCGCCGATTTTGATTGTTCCGTGATTATGGATGCCGATTATGTCGCCGGGATAGGCTTCTTCGATGTTGGTGCGGTCCTGCGCCATAAAGATAGTGGCATTGGCTAAGGAAACTTCCTTGCCGATGCGGTGCTGGATAACGCGCATGCCGCGCTGAAATTTGCCGGAACATATGCGCATAAAAGCAATGCGGTCACGGTGCGCCGGATCCATGTTGGCCTGTATTTTAAAGACAAAGCCGGAAAAATCATCTTCATCCGGTTTTACAATTCTTGTTGTGGTGGGACGCGCAATAGGCGGCGGAGCGATTTCCACAAAAGCATCCAGGAGTTCCTTGACGCCGAAATTGTTGATGGCGCTGCCGAAGAAAACCGGTGTTTGGCCGGCTTTTAAATATTCTTTCAGATCAAAGGGATTGGCTGCCCCTTCCAGCAAGGCGATTTCGTCCCGGAGTTCACTGGCCTGGCTCTCCAAAAGTTCATCAAGCAGCGGATCGGATAAATCGTTAATGATCACTCCTTCTTCCGAACGCTTGGCTTTTCCCGGTGTGAACAGGTGAAGTTTTTTATCGTAAAGATTATAGACGCCTTTGAAACGCTTGCCCATGCCGATCGGCCAGGAAAGAGGCGAGCATTCAATCTGCAGTTTGTCTTCGATATCCGCGAGAATCTCCAGCGGCGGCAGGCAATCACGGTCGAGTTTATTGATGAAAGTTATAATCGGCGTATTGCGCAGGCGGCAGACTTCCATAAGTTTCTGGGTTTGCGTCTCCACGCCTTTGGCGCCGTCAATAACCATCAGCGCACTGTCCACCGCTGTGAGCACACGGTAAGTATCTTCGGAAAAATCTTGATGGCCGGGCGTATCCAGAAGATTTATTTCGCATCCGGCATATTCGAATTTCATGACCGATGAAGTTACCGAAATGCCGCGTTCTTTCTCGATGGCCATCCAGTCGCTCAAAGCGTGCTTTGACGCCTTGCGCGCTTTGACCGCTCCGGCCATCTGGATAGCTCCGCCGAAAAGCAAAAGCTTTTCCGTGAGTGTAGTTTTCCCCGCGTCGGGATGGCTGATAATGCCGAATGTCCGGCGGCGTTCGATTTCTTTTTGTAAAAGTTTACTCAAAATATAACCTCATTACCAATTCCGATACGCTTCGCTTCTGAAATTTGAGTCTCATTAATCCCGATGCGTTTCGCTTCCGGGATAATTCGACTTACAAATTTCAGTTTGCTTCGCTTCTGAAATTTGAGTCTCATTATAAAAAAAGCGGGCAGACGCCCGTTTGGCGTCTGCTATTAACTAATAATCTCCAGACTGTCAACAGGGAAGAGTTGATTTGTCAGTAACATATAATAATGTTGCTTGGTTGAAAAAAAATAAAGTGAATTATTTTCTTTATCTTTTTTCGCATAAGTGTTCATTTCATCCTTGACTCACATTTCTTTCTAGCTTAAACAGGGGATAGCAGTGATTTATATACTAAATGATAATTTAAGTTGTCTGGAATTAAGCAATTTATTTATCTAATGATTTTGAAGAAATCGGGATTAATTTTTAAATAACGAAATGATCAAAGCGCGAACTAAGGTGTTAGTGATTGTCGGGACTCGACCGGAGGCAATAAAAATGTCTCCTGTTATTCAAGAACTCAAACGACATCCGAAAAAATTTAATACAATTATAGTTGCAACAGCACAGCACCGGGAAATGCTAGATCAAGCACTTTCTCTCTTCCACATTAAACCGGATGTTGACTTAAACATAATGAATTCTCATCAAACTCTCCATTCCCTTACTTGCTGCGTGTTGGAAGGTATGGAAACTACTCTCAACGAACAAAAACCGGATATTATTTTGGTGCAAGGAGATACCACCACAGTCTTTGTCAGCACGCTGGCGGCTTTTTATAAAAAAATACCTGTAGCACATATTGAAGCGGGCTTGCGCAGTCATAATATTTATAGTCCTTTTCCTGAAGAAGTTAATCGTCGCTTGACTACAGTCATGGCTGAAATCCACTTTGCCCCGACTCCTTTCGCTAAAAGAGCTCTCCTCAATGAAGGAATCGCTTCCGATAATATTATTATTACAGGCAATACGGTTGTTGATGCTTTAATGCATATTTCCCAAATACCTTTTTCCTTTAAACAGACGCAACTCAAAGATGTGAACTTGGATGATCACCGTATTTTATTGGTAACTTCTCATCGACGTGAATCTTGGGGGATCGGATTACGAAACATATGCGAAGCTATTAAAGATATTGTCCAAAAACATTCTGATATAATAGTAATTTATCCGATACACCCCAACCCTGAAGTAAAAAATACCGTTGAAAAAATTCTATTTGGACAAGAGCGAATTTATCTTATCGACCCACTAGATTATTTTGCTTTTATCAATTTAATAAAAAAAGCATATTTAATCCTCACAGATTCAGGCGGCCTGCAAGAAGAAGCCCCAACCTTTAAAAAGCCGCTACTCGTTTTGCGAGATGTGACCGAAAGGCCGGAAGCGTTGCACGCAGGTTTATCCAAAGTTATCGGTACTGCACGCGACAGAATTGTAGAAGAAGCCGATTACTTATTAAATGATGTTCAGGCGTATCAGAAGATGATTGATTGCAAGAACCCTTATGGAGATGGTTATGCGGCGAAGAGAATAGTGAAAGCTTTGAGCCGCTGGTCAGAAGGGAAGAAGCCTCTTATCTCATCAAGTGAAGAATTTGATCTCCAGGCAGAATGTTGAGCTGAATTTATGAAAATATCACTAGTTTATTACCATCGGGCATACAGAAAAATTACCGGATCCGGAGGAGTATTTTTGTTCGAATTTTTTGCTGTTACTATACCTTTAGCATTAATCATCCTCTTAATTTATCCGTTAGTAACACAACAGATGAGCCTTATAGCGCAAAAAATCCTTTCTTCTTATCATTTGTCGGGCACGCCTAATTTAATAGAAAAAACATTTTTATTAGGCAATGTGTCTATTGTAAATGTTTTGGGCTCCTATCCCTCTCCAGTTGTAACTCTTATTAATTTTCTTATTTCACTGGGGCTGATCCTTTTTTTAACAAAAATTAAAAAAAACAAAAACATTGTTATTTTTACTTTTTTTTTAGCTATAATTAATTTGACCTCAGCGCTTTTCTTTACGCTTTCACCTTCTGAATTCCCTTATTCCGCCGCAGACTTTTCCGAGCTCTATATAAAAGCAGAAGTGAGCATGTGGCTTTTCATCCCTTTTGTTTTAGGTATGGCTTTTCTGCCATTGCCGGATTCCCTACTAATCAAAATGCCTTTGATAATATTTACGTTTTTATATTCCGTTATTTTTGGCACATTAAGATACGCTATGTTTCTTTTTATCATTTCCGAATTTTCGGTAATTTATATGGCCGTTTTATTTTTTGCCTTCGGGCCGCTTATTGATTTTTTTTATATTGTCGGAATTTATTGTTTTTACACTAATCGATTAGCCAAAAAATTGAAAGGCACTGAAGAAGTATGGAAGTGGTCATACTAGTTCTAAAAATCTTTCTGGTTTTTACTGCTTGTGTCATGTTGATTTATTCTATCAGGCATTTTTCTTTTACTTTAAATCGCCTCTTCTTTGAGCAACGCGTATATTATCAGGATATAATAGATTCCGAATTTAGAAGTGTAACTGTTCTTGTCCCTATGCATAATGAAGAAAAAGTAGCTCGGCAAATTTTGGATTTGTTGGTAACTGCAGACTACCCTCATGAAAAATTGGAAATAATTCCCATTAATGATTTTTCGACGGATACGACACAAGGAATTCTTGACGATTACGCCCAAAAATATCCCTTCGTCAAGCCGCTACATCGCACTGAAGGCAATCGTGGCAAACCAGCGGCGCTTAACGCTGGAATGAAGTTAGCCCAAGGCGAAATAATTATTGTTTTTGACGCTGATTATCTGCCGCCCGAAGGCATCCTTAAAGATATTGCTGTTTCCTTTAATGACCCCGAAATTGGTGCGGTAATGGGACGGGTAATACCGGTAAATACCGGGGCTAATATTTTGACCAGGCTTATGGATCTGGAAAGAACCGGCGGCTACCAAGTTGACCAGCAGGCGCGCTATAATTTAAAACTCATTCCCCAATATGGGGGAACGGCTGGCGGCTTTCGTAAAGAAGTTGTCAACTCTCTTGGTGGATTTGACACAAAAATTCTTGCGGAGGATACGGAGATTACCTTTCGTCTTCTGATTCACGGTTGGAAGGTAATTTATGCTAATCGAGCGGAATGTTACGAAGAAGCGCCGGAAGAGTGGAATGCACGGGCACTGCAAATCCGGCGCTGGTCACGCGGTCATACCCAAGTGATGTTCAAGTATTTTTGGTCATTACTGACATCCTCTTACCTGTCGAAAAAAGAAAAGATTGACGGCTCCTTATTGCTTTTCGTATATACCGTTCCTGTTATTCTGCTCTTAGGCCTGTGTGATTCCCTTGCTCTTTTCTTTCTCGGAGAAATGCAAATTATAGCCGGACTTGGCGCTTTTATTTTTGTGGGAGCTTACAACACCTTTGGTAATTTTGCTCCTTTTTACCAAATTGGAATAGCCTCTTTGCTTGACGGCGCAACTAGCAGAATTTTACTGCTTCCCCTTTTAATTTTTAATTACTTTTTTAACACTTGGTATATATCGCTAGGTTTCTTTGATGCCTTAATGGATTACATCACCGGGAGAAGCTCACGGTGGCATAAAACATCTCGTTATAGAACTAACGGTAACGAAGTTTCACATTTACAAGATGGTGCTTTGCGGCAATATTGATTATTTTAAAATAAGCCCAATCCAAAACAAATAGAAGATTCAAATAGGTTCAGTATTATGATTATTTTTCTGGTATTTTTAGCTTTGTTAGTATTATTAATTATTCCTTTTTTGCCGGGAATTGCCGAAATTATTAGAAAAAAAGATGCTAATGCTCTTTTCATCCCTGAACATTACGCAAGAAATCCCCGTTATTTCGGAATCTCTTTTAAGCAAATCATCAAACACGCAGCGGCTGGCTTTACTGCCGACACAGAAATACACGATGCTTTATTATCCAAAAAAGAAAAATTGGAAATTCTAAATTCTACAAAAGTGCCCACTGGTGAAAAAATTGATTATCTTCTCTACATAAAGGGCGATCTGACTTCTGATGATAATGTCAGATTTCTCAAAGAAGTTTACATTACAGGTGATGCATTAATCGGCGCTAATAATATCGTCCAAGTTATCGCCGCAGATGGTAATGTTAAAGTTGCATCCGGCACTCAATTTTTGCGTTGGCTTGATGCTGAGGGAACAATCGAGGTGGGAAAAAATTGCAATCTGGGCATTTGCGCATCTTCCGGCGATAAATTATATTTAGCTCAAAACTGCCTTTTCCGCCGTCTGTTTGGCATGCCGATCACTACCGGAAACATAAAGGCGGCGGCAGCTCTGCCGAAAGCAGAGTTCTTACCTCTCATGTCGGCATTTGTCCGTAAAAAAGACCGTGAAATTCCGGCAGGCACAGTTATTGATAAACACATTGTGTTCACTGAAGACGTGAATATTGGCCACGACGCTATTTTGATGGGAGATGTGAAATCTTATGGTAATGTGGTAATTGAAGAAAACGCAACCATTCACGGTAATGTCTTCGCTGATGGAGATATATACATAAATTCTGGAGCAAAAATCGGCGGGAATGTGTTTTCACAAAAAGCCGTATATATCGCAATGCAAGCGGTCATCAGCCGTCCTGATGTGATCAAATCTGTAGTGGGCAAAAAAAAGGTCCGTATTGAACAAAACGTTACTATATATGGATATGTGACGACAGAAGGTGATGGAATAACAGCATGAAAAAAGCAATTATTACAATTGTAATTATAATAGTCGTAGCATTCACCTCGTATAGCCTCTATCTTGTTTATCGCAGCTATGAGTTTTCTCATTCCACACAACAACGTGTGCTAATTGTTTATAACAAAGCTTATATGAATCAACACGGTTATGTTCTGAAAGCGTATATGAGCGTTTTGGAAGAAGAAGGGGTAAATTTTGAAACGGTAGAAATTCATAGCTTGATAGAAACAACTGCAAAAGACCTTGCGCAAAAAAGCCCGGTGATTATTTTCCCGGATGGGGTGGCGCAGAGCCTACCTAATGAAACGATCAATTGGATCGAACAATATCTGGCTAACGCCGGTAACATCGCCGTTATTTATGATGCCGGAATTAAGACCCCCAAAGGATATTTTTTGGATAACGCGTTATTTGCCGACATAATCGGGATCAACTACATAATGTTTAGCAAACTCAAAGAAAAGGCCTACACCACAGGTTCTTTGAAATTTACCTCACAACAAATAGCAGATTCATTGCAGATTCCTCCCGGTAAAACAGATAGAGATCTTTTTTTCTGCGGCTATATTTACGGTAAACTTACTTATCCCATGGCCCGCAATGAATATATGCAATCAATTCCCGAAAGCAGTATTTTCGCTTCTATTATAACAGAACAAGGTGAAAAATATCCGGCCATTGTACATAATAGGTACGGAAATGGTAATATTATGTATGTCAATCTGCCTTTGGGCTACCTCAAAGCCAATTCCGATGATTTGCCGCTGCGGGCATTGTTAAGAACGTTCCTTTTTCAAATTGTAAAAATTCCACATCTGATAAATGCCGAACAGGGCAAAGCTGGACTGGTTATTAACTGGCACATTGATTCCAATCTAGAATGGGCCAATATCCTGGCCAGGATTAAAGACAAGCACTTTAACAAAGATCTCCGCTACTCTATCCATATAACGGCGGGAGACTTCCGTGACCATACCGAAGATCAACTAGGCTTTGATGCTTGTGGTCGCGGAAAGAAATATGTGAAATTACTGTTACCCTACGGGACGATAGGTTCACATGGCGGTTGGGCTCACAACTGGTTTGCGGAAAACATTGAAAAGGGCAAGCTTTCAGAAGAGGAAATAACCTTATACATTAAGAAAAACAAAACCTGTCTGGAGAGTTTAACCAATTATCCGGTTGTCGAGTATTCGGCTCCCGTCGGGTTGCATCCACAGCCTTCAACGACAAAAATTTTGGAAAAGCTAGGCTTTACTGCCTACTATTATACGGGAGATAACGGATCGGCACCAAACAGAACCTTTAGCAAAAACGTAATGGTTTCTTCAAAAGTTGTTGCTTTCCCGATTATCACCAATGATAAATCAGCTTCTTTATATGAAATGAAGGAAAATAAACTACCGGGAAAAGAAGTGGAAAAATGGCTTATCGGCAGCATTGACTACCTGATAGAAAACCGCACTACGAGAGTCTTTTATTCGCATTTGCATGATATTAGCGATTACCCAAACGAGGTGAACAAATTTATTCAATATGCAAAACGAAAGCAGACCGAAGGAAAACTGCGTATAGAGCCGATGACCGATTTCGCCCGTTTTTTTCATCGTTTCCTGGAAACAAATTTTTCTTTCCAGCCGGAGGGGAAAAACCTTATTGTTTATCTGCAAAACGAAAAGGGGTTAAAAGGTATGACTGTGGCTATTCCATGCAATAGATACAAACTTCCGGAAGGTGTTAGTATAATGCACACCGCCGATGAAAACTATGATTACGTTACGGTGAACGAAGATGTTCAGAAAAAAAGTATTTTTTTTACTGGCATTTAGCTTTCTTTTTTTGCTGGGCATTGCTATGGCTGCGGAGACTGTCGTAAAAAATCCTGCATTGCAACTAATGAGCCTTTATAAAAATGAGATTGAAGATGGCCGGACAATCAACCCGTACATTGTTAATATCATCGCCATTTACGAAATCAACTCAGGCCGGAATATCAAAGAAATTAAAAACTACATCCTGTGGTATTTTAACCATCTCAACTATCCGGATAAGGAAGGTCTAACCAGCAGTATTTATGATTATAAAATAAGCAAAACCGGCAAGGAAATGTCAACAAACGATTATGATTCTGTTGACGGCTACGCAGGGACTTTTTTATATTTATTAAATCTTTATCATTTAAAAACAGGCGACAAATCATTAATCGATAGTAATTGGGAAAAAATAAAGGACATTGCTTATTTAATCCCTTATTTGCAGGCCGAAGATGGTTTAACTAAAGCCGTACCCAAGGGCAATCATAATGCGAAATATTTAATGGATAATTGTGAAGCATTTGCCGGAATTAAGGCCTTTAATGAGCTTTCGTTGCACACTGAACATGGTCAAGATTCCTTCTACATAGAAACTGCAACAGACATAAAAAAGGCAGTTCTCGAAACTCTTTATAATAGTGATCAGGGCAATTTCTACTGGGCAATTGACGACAAGGTTAAACATGCCAGCAATTGGTCGAATTTTTACCCGGATACTTTTGCCCAGCTTTTTCTGATTTATTTCGGCCTTTTGAATGAAGATCCAAAATTGAGGAAAGCACTTTGGCAGGAATTCGACAAAAGATATGGTGATAAAGTAAAAAGGTTTCCCTTGGAACAACGCATAATTTTTGAATTAACACAAAAAAAGATGGCAGAATAAATTTAAAAAATATTGAGGGTTGTTTTTTGCGCAATATAACATTTATTTTTATCGTTGTTTTAGCAGCGCTGAGCTTTTCCAGGGGCAATGCATTAGCGGAAGAGAGACAAGAAAAATCTCGTCGTATCGAAGCTTCTTTCTCTTATGAATACCTTAGTCCCCATGAAACATATGGCGACTGGAATACGGCAAATATAGCTTTTTATTCGAAACAATCTCCCACTTTTACTTATTTTATCGAAGGGTCGATATTTAACCGCTATGAGGGCAACGGTATAGTAGGAGTCGTCGGTGCTTATAAAGACTGGACAAGTTTTCTATACACCTATTCGGCAGTTTCCGCCGGCACTAACACCCCCTATTTACCGAAGTTCCGCATTGATCATGATTTCAATTTTAAACTCGGCGCGAATAAAAAATATGTTCTTACTGCCGGAATAACTTATATTGACTATTTTACCGATCATCGCGACCTTATTGTCTCGGGTGGCCCGACAGTTTATTGGAATAGATGGATATTACAGTATCGGCTGTTTCACAATGAAAGCAATCCCGGCTCGGTGGAATCTTATTCTCATCTGATCAGCGTTGGCTACGGCGAAGAGGGCTGGCAATGGACATATTTAAACATTTCCTTTGGTAAACAGGCTTATACCGCAACTTACTTAGCCACACCTGAAGCAGTAAACAGTGATTCGCTCAATTTAAGCTTACTGCACAGACACTGGCTGGGCAAACACTATGGCATCTTTGGGGAAACAAGTTACTTCAAGCTCGAAAATGGCTACGAAAAGGTTGGATTGTTGTTAGGTGTTTTCCACGAATTTTAAATAGATTTGAAAAAGTTTCTCTATCTTTACCGATCAATGATAATATTTTTGCAAATAGATTAAGGCACCGTATAAACTAAAACATTGTCATCCATTTTTTCTGTTATCGCGCCTTCAAGCTTAAGCTCTTTCAAATAGACATGGGTTTCATTCAACGCCATAAATTTTTCAAAATCAGGCATGACATTGCCGAAGATTTCATTAGCCAATGCATAAGTAGTTTTTGGTATTTCATTGACAAAATCAAAAATCAATTGTTTCCTTTGCTCGTGGTGGGCGCGTATTTCAGACAGGCGTTCGCTCACACCGTTAAAAGAATTACCATGCCCTGGATATATTGTGACACTAGGTAATTTCTCTATAACGTTCAGGGAATCCAGATAAGTTTGTAGCGGACGGAAATTATAGTCAAATATATCGGGGCTTAGACTCGGTGCTATATAAGGCAGGATGTGATCTCCGGCCAGCAGAAATCTCTTCCTTTCTGAAGAAAAAACAAACATGTCCGGTGGCGTGTCCCGGAGTAAAAATGACTTCAAATTTCCAGTTGCCGAATTCGCGCACTTCTCTGTCTTGCAGATAATCATCGGCGTCAAATTCGGCAATGATGCTGCGCATGTCTTCGATATTCTTCGATTACCGCGTCTATTTGGTGAGAAGACATACCCTGGCGTCGAATAGAACTTTCTTGCCTGACTGCACCGCTGACTTCGCCTGACGAAAATGTTGATATTCTTCGAAAGCCGCGGCAGAAAGATAAATTTTCGCATTTGTCTTTTTTTGCAGCAGACCGGCCATGCTGCAGTGATCCGTGTGCACATGCGTCAAAAAAATATGTCTGATGTCATTAATGCTGAAAGCCCGATGCTTGCCAAATCCTTCTCCAGCGTTTCATAAGCGCCGGGCATATTGAGTCCCGTGTCAAAAAGCGCCAGTTCCTTATCCTGAGCTAAAAGATAAGCATGCACGTGCCTTAAACGATAAGGCATGCGCAAAGTGATGCGGTAAAAGTTTTTTTGAATTTCGCTGATCATGTATTGTTGAATTTGTAGGGAACTCACAAGAGAGTTCTCTAATTTATTTATTCTTCTTTACGGCTTTTCTGCTGACGTCTGGTGGCGTCGAGCTCCATTTTTCTCAGGCGTACGCTTTTGGGGGTTACTTCCACCAGTTCATCTTCGGCAATGAATTCGATAGCCTGATCCAAAGATAAAATTCGCGGCGGCCGCAAAATTATTGTGGCATCAGATGTGGAAGCCCGCATATTCGTCAGCTTCTTTTCTTTGGTGATATTCACATCCAGATCGCTGCTGCGGTTGCGCTCTCCCACAATCATGCCCGCGTAAACTTCCGTGCCGATTTCCACGATCATTTCGCCACGGTCTTCCATCGCGAAGCTGGCGTAAGATGTAACACGGCCGGGACGGTCGGCCACTAATGCGCCGGTCATGCGTTGAGGAATGGGACCAAACCAGGGAGCGTAATCTTCCAATAGCGAATTCATTACTCCGCCGCCTTTGGTGTCGGTCAAAAACTGACTGCGAAATCCGATTAATCCGCGGGAAGGGATCAAAAATTCCATGCTGACTCTCCCGCTGCCTTTATTCACAAGGCTTTCCATTCGCCCTTTTCTGATGGACAATTTTTCCGTAATTTTTCCCACAAATTCTTCCGGTATATCCAGAAAAAGCCTTTCCACCGGTTCCAGAGTTTTGCCGTTTTGCTCTTTGGTAATAACCTGCGGGCGCGAAACCATTAGTTCATAGCCTTCACGACGCATGGTTTCGATTAATACCGCCATCTGCAGTTCACCGCGTCCGCAAACTTCAAACGCGTCGGTTCTTTCCAGTTTTTTAATTTTGATGGCGACATTTCTCAGAGCTTCTTTTTCCAGCCTCTCCAGCAAATGGCGCGAGGTAAGATATTTTCCTTCTTTGCCGGCAAAAGGACTGTCATTGACATAAAACATCATGGATACGGTCGGCTCATCCACCAGCAGGCGGGGCAGCGGCGCGTGGATCGGTAAAAGATGATATGGTATCGCCGATAGTGACATTTTCCACTCCGGATAAAGCGATAATATCCCCGGATTCAACGATCGTTACCGGCTTTTTTTGTCAGACCGTAAAAAGTGTAAAGCGCGGTGAATTTGACGCCGGGAATTATTTTTTCCTTGGTGCAAAGGCTGTAATTATTGTTCATTTCCAGTTTGCCGCTTTGCAGACGGCCGACGGCAATTTGTCCAACATAAGAATCATAATCCAGATTGGTAACCAGAAACTGTGGGATGTCTTCATCATTTCCCTGCGGGGCGGGTATATATTCAATGATTGTCTGGAGCAGCGGCTGCAGGTCGGTGCTGTCATCGCCAATTTTTTTATGGCTGACTCCGATTTTGGCATTAGTATAGAGTATCGGAAATTCAATTTGCTTTTCCTCGGCGCCCAAATCGATAAAGAGATCGTAGGTTTCGTTGATAACTTCTTCGATGCGGGCGTCAGAGCGGTCAATTTTATTGATGACTAAAATAATCGGCAGATGCAGTGCCAGAGCTTTTTTTAAAACAAAGCGGGTTTGCGGCAAGGGGCCTTCGCTGGCATCCACCAGCAGTATCGCGCCGTCCACCATGTTCAGGCTGCGTTCCACTTCGCCGCCGAAATCGGCATGGCCGGGCGTATCGACAATATTGATTTTTACGCCATTGTAATCAACCGCGGTATTTTTCGCCGTGATGGTGATGCCGCGCTCTTTTTCCAGATCCAGCGAATCCATCACGCGGTCTTCGACGGCCTGATTTACCCGAAATACTCCTGTTTGCTTCAACATGGCGTTAAGCAGCGTGGTTTTGCCGTGATCGACATGGGAAATTATGGCAATATTCCTTATATGATCTTTTTTCATCATTCTAAATTTCTGCAGGTCATCTTTTTTTAACTGGTTTTCGCGATAGGTAACGGCTGGAATGTAACCAATTTTAACTTGGGATGGCCAAACCTTTCTTCAATTGAACGCGCTTCCATAACAAAAAGATTGTTATTTATCCAGTTTTTTCTTTTTTATATATTTTTGATGGGGAAATATTGTTTTTAAAGATAGTCTTTACAAATCGGTGGTCGAGCATTATATTTTGGAGCAAGCCCTTAATATATTATCAACCTAATAGGTGAGAGAAATGAACTTCATTAAAATTAAGTTTGGCAGTAATTTTGAAGAGGAATTCCAGAAAGCGGTGCATGAAGTCTTTCATTTGGTTAGTCCAATATTTAAATATTATGAATCAATTTGGCGGCCTAACATTGATGTTTATGAATCAATAGACGAGATTATCATCCTGGCTGACCTTGCGGGACTAAATAAGGAAGAACTGCATATAGAAATTGACCATAGAAAAATAAAAATTGCGGGAGTGCGCAAGGTTATTGCCGATTTAAAGAGTGCTCGCTATCGTCTGGCAGAAATACCACGCGGCTATTTTGAAAGGAGTATTGCATTACCGGAAACTGTGGATGCGGAATCAGCAATCGCTTCTTATTCCGACGGAGTGCTGATGATCAGAGTCAACAAATTAGCAGCTAACAAAGCGCGCCGCATTGAAATAAAAACCGATGAACAATAACTAAGGTTATACCTTTTCGATAGAAAACCGGAGGGTTTAATGACTGAACAAAAATTATCTGATGAAAATAGAAAATTTTCCATACCGGAAGTGCTTCCTGTGCTTTCGCTGCATAATGCCTTAGTGTTTCCCAAAATGATGATTCCCCTGGAAATAGTTGGGAACGATTCTTCACTTCTTGTGGATGAAGCCATGACTAAGGATAGGCTGGTCGGATTAATTATGGCCAAAAGAGAATTGACCAGTGAAAAAGACCATTACAGGCTGGAAGATTTCCACCCGATAGGTACTTGCGCGGTCATTTTGAGAATGGCGAAGGCTTCAGATAGCCGAACGCAAATGCTTTTGCAGGGCATCAGCCGTTTTCAGATATTGGAACTTGTGGAAGGGAAACCTTATCAGCAGGCGCGGATCAAAGTTAATCGAGGAAGTGGAAGTAAAAGATATTGAAACCGAAGCCCTTGTGGCTAATTTGCTTGTTCTGTTCGACCGTATTCTCAAGCTCTCGCCTTTTCTGCCGCCGGAATTCGGTCCGATGGCCAAATCTATCACCGAAGCAGGCACACTGGCCGATATGATTACTTCGATTATCAATGCGCCTATAGAAGAAAAACAGAAGATATTGGATAGCGTCGATATAAAGGAGCGCCTGAAGGAATTGACCCGTTTGGTCAATCACCAGATGGAAGTTCTGGAGTTAGGCAACAAAATTCAAACAAAAGTCAAGGACGATATTGATAAAAGTCAGCGCGAATATTATCTGCGCCAGCAATTGAAAGCGATCAAACAGGAATTAGGCGAGGGCGAGGAAAATGCCGTCGAGACGGACGAATACCGCAAAAAAATCGAGGATAAAAAACTTCCCGAAGAAGCGAAAAAAGAAGCTCTGCGAGAGCTGGAGCGTCTCTCCCGCATGAATCCGTCGTCCGCGGAATACACGGTATCGTCGACATATCTCGATTGGATTACCGCCCTGCCGTGGAATGAGTCCACTGCCGATAATCTCGATATCAAAAAAGCCAGAGATGTTCTTGATGAAGACCACTATGGATTGGCTAAAGCGAAAAAGCGCATTATCGAATATCTTTCCGTGCGCAAATTAAAGCCGGATTCCAAAGGGCCGATTTTGTGCTTTGTCGGTCCTCCGGGTACAGGCAAGACTTCACTCGGGCATTCCATCGCGCGGGCGCTGGAACGCAAATTTGTACGCATGTCGTTAGGCGGCGTCCACGACGAAGCGGAAATCCGCGGCCATCGCCGAACATACATCGGCGCTTTGCCCGGCCGCATTATTCAGGGGCTAAGACGCGCGGAATCCAACAATCCTGTTTTCATGCTCGATGAAATAGATAAAGTCGGCAGCGATTTTCGCGGCGATCCTTCTTCGGCGCTTTTGGAAGTGCTCGATCCGCAGCAGAATAATTCGTTTTCCGATCACTATCTGGATGTGCCGTTTGATCTTTCGCACGTTATGTTTATCACCACGGCCAATATTCTGGATACGATACCGCCGGCCCTGCTGGACAGACTCGAAGTAATCGAATTGACCGGCTACACGCAGGAAGAAAAAGTAAAAATAGCCGAGCGGTATTTGATACCACGGCAATTAACCGAAAACGGCTTGACTGCCGAACAACTCAAAATTGCCACTCCAGCGCTAAACAGCATCATCTGCGGCTACACAAGAGAAGCCGGAGTCAGAAATCTGGAGCGCGAAATCGCCAATGTTTGCCGCGGCGTGGCTTCGGAGATTGCCGAGGGCAATACCAAATCCAAAATAATCAAGGCCAACGATATTCACAAATATCTTGGGCCGGTGCGCGTTATGACGGATTTTGACGCGCGCATTGCCAAACCCGGAATTGCCATAGGGCTTGCCTGGACGCCTGTCGGCGGTGATTTGTTATTCATCGAAGCGACCGTCGATGAAAGGCAAGAAGGGATTAACTTTGACCGGTCAATTGGGTGATGTCATGAAAGAGTCGGCGGCGGCGGCTTTGAGTTTCATCCGCACCAACGCCAAAGCCTTGGGTGTCGCGCCTAATTTCTTCGAGGATTTGGATATTCATATCCATGTTCCGGCGGGAGCGATTCCCAAAGACGGCCCTTCGGCGGGCGTGACCATGCTTACTGCCCTGACTTCACTCTTGACCAATCGCAAGATAAAAAAGGATTTGGCGATGACAGGAGAAATCACTTTGCGCGGCGCCGTGCTTCCCGTAGGCGGCATCAAGGAAAAGGTGCTTGCCGCTTACCGTGCCGGTATTAAGACGATCATTTTGCCTGCCTGGAACCGCAAAGATATGGAAGACATTCCGGCCAATGTGCAAAAAAGCATCAAATTTCATTTTGTCGAAGATATGCTGGAAGTCCTGAAACTGGCGCTGGAAACTAAGGGTAAGAAAAAAGGTTAATTTTAGAAAGATTCTATTTTCGGGAATTTTTTAAAGTACAAAACTTTGCCAGTTCAAGCGGAGTTGGTAGTACTTATAAACTCTTCAATCGCATCAAGGCAGGCCTGCGGTTGGGCCTGCAGAATAAAGTGCGGGGCGTTAATTTTTTTTATTTCCAAAATAGGCGTGCATTTTTTTAAATGCATCAATGCATGAAGAAGGCACTAATCTATCATTTGTCGCCTGCAGGTAGCAGCAGGGCATCCGCAACTTTTTCCAGCCATTTTGTTACATCGACTTGATTTATTATTTTCAGCCGATGATTCATCACACGCGCCGGAACGTCGGCGTGCACCTTCTTCCATAAAGGCAAAAGTTCAGTAATAAGTTTATCATCTCCGATGACAATTTTGAAAAAACGTTTGGGCATGTCCGGCCTGATGAGCAAGGGCAGGCGCAAAAAACGCATAATGCGCCATACAATCGGGCGCGGCGATTTGGCAAAAGTGGCGCACAAAATAAGCGCCTTTGCCTTGATGCGCCCGGAGCCAATCATTTGTATGGCAACAGGCCCCGAAAAAGATTCGGCGATGACTATCGGGAGATCTCCTGCGGGAATTTGCCGAGCCGCGCATTCCACAGTTTCTTCAAACGAAAGAAGTTTGTCTGTAGGATAACGAATAATCGTAATTTTTGTATTCGCCGAAAGAAACGGTAAGAGCGGCTCAAAGGATAATCCCGTGCCGTCCAAACCGGGCATGAAAACCAGATGCTGATTGCTTAAGCCGCTTCATTTTTTGCCTCGGATTAAATACATATACTTTATAACTTTGTATTGCAATAACCATACAGTAAAATCCGCTTGACATTTACTCTAAATTATTTAACTATATGGTTAAACCATCGGTTAAATAATGAGCGGTATTGGAAAAGTCGCAACAATCAAATACACGACTGGATTCCGGCCTGCGTAACCTAAAGGTCAGGTCTATGACCGGAATGACGAATTGTTGAGAATAAAGATTGCCACGTTCACTGCCGTGAACTCGCAATGACAAAAGACATATAGGAGCGGCAATTGATCAAGCAACAAGTCAATATAGAAAAACTTAATAAGACCGCCGAAAAAATTTTAACTGCGGCGCGCAAGACCTTTGCCGAGTATGGTTACAGCGGAACACATGTGGATGAAATCGCCCAGCGTGCCGGTGTGAACAAGGCAAGTCTTTATTATCAAATCGGCGATAAAGATACTCTTTACGCCAATGTCATTCATCAGGTGCTGGGCAATATCGCTCAAGGTATCGCCGAGGCTGTGGCCAAAGCGGATAACCCGGAAGAAAAGCTCAAAGCCTATATTTTGTTTATCGCTGATGCTGTGGATAAAAATCCGGAAATACCGCCGATTCATGATGAGAGAGATGGCTGCAGACGGAGCCCATCTGCCCCGTGTCGTCGTTGAAGATATTGTCTCTGTCCTCAAAATTCTCGTCGGTATTCTCGATGAGGGAAGAGCAAAAAGGAATGTTTGTCGAGACGGTGCCTTTTCTGATTCACATGATGATAATGGGTACAATTCTTTTTTATAAAAAAAGTTCACCGATTAAAGACAAGCAGCTATGGCTGCCTGACGATGTTAAAGCCCGCGATAAAAAATTACAAGGTAGTCTGGGCGAAGAGGTAGCCAGACTGGTGTTGAAGGCGATCAAAAATAGGCAAAAAAAGTCATAAATCTAAGATGGAGGGATAGCGTTGAAAAGAAGAATTATCATTATAGTGTTTATAGCTCTCTTTGTAGGTGTAGGGCTGTTTGTCTACTTCGGCCAAAAAAGTAACCGCACAAAAGAGCTTTTTTATTCCGGTACAATCGAAGCAACGCAGGCTAAATTAGTCTTTCCAGGTTCCCGGACGCGTTGCCAAAGTCAATTTTCAGGAAGGCCAAAGCGTTAAAAAAGATCAAATTATCGCCGAGCTTGACAGGGCGGAATTGGAAGCGCGCTATGAACAGGCCAAAGCAAACGTTAAATCCACTTCCGATACGCTAATCAACGCGCAAAAAAATTATGAGCGTTTTGAAGAACTGTTTAAGAAAGGCGTTGTTTCAGAAAAAGAACGTGACAATCTAAAGCTTAATTTTGATATAGGGCAATCAAAACGGGCAGAAGCAAAAGCTTTGTTAAAACAGGCATCTGTTTATTTAGACTATACGCAGTTAAAATCACCAATGGATGGCGTCATTACCAGCCGCAATATTGAACCTGGCGAAACCGTGAATCCCGGGCGCGAAGTTATTACTGTTTCCGATCTTTCCCGCGTCGATTTGAAAATATTTGTTGATGAAACCCAAATCGGCAAAGTGAAACCAAACCAGGAGGTGGAGGTCACAGTTGATACCTTCCCCGGCAAGGTTTACACCGGAGTTGTTTCTTTTATCTCTCCGGAAGGAGAATTTACGCCGAAAATCATCCAGACAAAAAAAGAAAGAGTAAAGCTGGTGTATCTGGTAAAAATATCCATAGCTAATCCCAACTTTGAGCTTAAGTCGGGAATGCCTGCGGATGCCTTGCTGCGGCAATAGTGGAGTACCGGATGATCGTGTCCCAATCAAATTCCCCAGCCCATGGTGGAAGTCAAAAATGTTTCGGTGCGCTTCAATCTTGTAGAGGCGGTCAAAACTGTTTCTTTTAATGTGAATAGCGGCAATATTTTCGGCTTAGTCGGTTCCGACGGCGCCGGCAAATCAACACTTCTGCGTCTGATCGCCACAATGATCAAGCCTTCGCAGGGCGAAATTTATATTAACGGCCTCAACGTTCTGACCAGATCGGCGAAAAATTAAAAATATAATCGGTTATATGCCGCAGCGCTTCGGCCTGTATCAGGACTTGACCGTCGAAGAAAATATCAATTTCTTTATGGATATTTTTGCCGTGCCCCACGCCGAAAGAAAAAAAAGAAAAGATAAATATCTGGGATTTTCCAATTTATTGCCTTTTGTGGATAGATTAGCGGGTAATCTTTCCGGCGGCATGAAACAAAAACTGGGGCTGGCTTGCGTTCTGGTGCATGAACCTAAAGTGCTGATTCTCGATGAACCGACAAACGGCGTTGATCCTGTATCGCGACGCGAATTTTGGGAAATATTGGACAATATGAAACAGGAAGGCATGACCATTCTTGTTTCAACTGCCTATCTGGATGAAGGGGAAAAATGCGATCAGGTTGCCCTGATGCACCGTTCCATTATTCTCGAGTCAACGACGCCTGAAGCCATGCGCGATAATTTCTCCAACCTGGAAGAAGCAATTATCGCGACGAATAAAAGAAGTGGATAAGGAGCTGGCTCATGACACTTTCCAATTCTGATTCCATTTCCGTTACGAATCTGGAAAAGAAATTCGGCGATTTTGTCGCCGTCAACAAAATCACTTTTTCCGTAAAAAAAGGCGAGATATTCGGATTTTTGGGCGCCAACGGTTCAGGCAAATCAACCACCATCCGCATGCTTTGCGGCATTATCACTCCTACTTCGGGCACGGGTTCGGTAGCCGGACATGACATAGTCAGCGAGCCGGAAGAAATCAAGCACTCCATCGGTTATATGTCGCAAAAATTTTCTCTGTATGAAGATTTAACGCCTTACGAAAATTTGCGCTTTTATCTTGGCGTTTATAGTGTCCCCTCGGAACAATGGGAGGAGCGTATTGATTGGGTTTTGAATATGACACGCCTGCAGGATGAACAAAATCGTATAACGAAAGAATTGCCGCCCGGCTGGCGTCAAAGACTCGCACTGGGTTGTTCGCTTTTGCACAAACCGGATATTCTCTTTCTAGACGAGCCGACATCCGGTGTTGATCCGATTACTCGTCAGCATTTCTGGAATTTTATCAAACAACTTGCCCGCGAGGGCATGACGGTATTTGTGACTACACATTACATGGATGAAGCGCGCTTTTGCGAACGGATCGTTATGATTAATGACGGTAATATTGTGGCTTCCGGCAGCCCCGCGGAAATTATTGCCGGCGCCTGTCCCGGAAAACCGGAAGCCGATTTGAATGACGCTTTTATAACTTTAATGATGAGGAGCAATAGTTGAATCTACTAAGACTCAAAGCCATTATCCGCAAAGAATTTTATCATCTGATCCGGGATTACCGCAGCCTTTATCTGGCTTTTGCCATTCCGTTGATTTTGATTATTCTTTTCGGTTATGCGCTTAGTCTTGATGTGGATAACGTGGAAACGGTTGTGGTGGATTATGATAAATCAGAACTCAGCCGCGATTTCATCCGCAAACTTGATGCTTCTCCTTATTTCCATATTGCCGCGCAGCTCAATCAGACAAAAGATGCCATCGATTATCTCGACCGCGACACTGCGGCAGTCGCTATCGTCATCCCGCCCGATTTCATGAAAAATATTCAGGCCGACAGGGAAACTCCCCTGCAAATTCTTATTGACGGCAGCGATCCTAATTTTGCCGGCATTATCCGCGGCTACTTGACGGCTTTTACCGAACAATACAATCAAAAGCTGCTGCTTGATTTTCTCAACCGTCAGGGACATGGAAAAAATAAACCCTCCCGTGGATGGCCGCATCCGTATCTGGTTCAATGAAGATTTGGAAAGCCGCAATTTCATTATTCCGGGAATCATCGCCATTATCATTATGATCGTCGGCGCGCTTCTGACCTCGCTCATCATCGCGCGTGAATATGAAAACGGCACAATGGAAACGATTAAATCGCTGCCGGTAAAGGCAGGGGAATTACTGTTGGGCAAAGCTTTCCCTTATTTTTTCATCGGACTTACCGATGTTTTAATTGCCATGCTCTTGGGGCAACTTCTTTTCGGAGTGGTGATGAAAGGCAATTTCTTGCTGATGATTATCGCTACCTCTCTTTATTTAGGCGTGGCGCTTATCGCTGGGTTTGTTGATTTCCACCGTGACAAAATCACAATTGATGGCCAATCAGATAGCCATTTTAACGACTTATTTGCCGTCTCTTCTTCTTTCCAATTTTGTTTTTCCGATAATTAATATGCCGAAGTTTTTGCAGGTCATAACCTATATCGTTCCGGCAAGATATTTTATTGATATTTTAGTCGGCATTTATCTGCGCAATACCGGATTTTCCTATTTGTGGCCGAGCATGGCCGGTTTTGATGTTTATTTTTACATTGCTTACATCACTTAACTATTTGTTGTTGAAAAAGGAAGGCCTATGAGCTGGCTGCGAATCAGGGAATTGGTGCGCAAGGAATTCATTCAGCTTTTTCGCGATAAGCGAAACCGCGTGACTCTTTTTGTCGCTCCTTTCATTCAGATGCTTATTTTCGGCTATGTCGTCAATTATGATATCCGTAATATCCACGTTGCCCTTGTGGATCATTCACATACTTATGAAAGCCGCAAACTTGTTGACGCTTTCGAAGGCAGCAACATTTTTCATATTACCCATAACGTGACCGATGACCGTCAAATGGAAGAACTCTTGCTGCGGGGAAAAGTTGATATGGGCATTAAGATCGGCCCGGATTTCGCGGGCATTATCCGAAAAGGCCAAACAGCATCAATTCAGATTATTGCCGACGGCTCCATGAGCAATATGGCTTCCATGCGGATGGCCTATACCGTGACTGTTATCGATAAGTTTAACCGCGACACAATCCGTGAATTTTACCCCCAGCAAATGAGCTACGGCAAAATCGATGCGCGCATTCGCACCTGGTATAATCCCAATCTCGACAGCCAGTACTTTTTTGTTCCGGGCATTGTTGCCTTTTTGATCATGCTTATTTCCTTGCTTTTGACTTCCATCGCCATTATTCGGGAAAAGGAAGCAGGCACGATGGAGCAACTAATTGTAACGCCGCTGAAAGCTTCTGAATTAATTATCGGCAAGACAATTCCTTATATAATTATTTCTCTGGCGCAATTGTCGGCGATAATTGTCGTTGCCATTTACTGGTTTGAAATACCGTTAAAAGGCAGTATTGTGCTTTTATTTTTTGCCGCTTGTTTATTTTTGCTGAGCACTCTGGGCGTCGGGCTTTTTATTTCGACTATCTCCGCCACTCAGCAGCAGGCCATGATGACCACTTTCTTTTTCATCATGCCGTTTTTTATGCTCAGCGGTTTTGTTTTTCCGATTGCCAATATGCCCACATTTGTCCAGTGGCTCACCTATCTCAATCCTTTGCGCTATTTTCTGGTCATTATCCGCGGAATTTTTCTTAAAGGTGTTGCCTTGGAAGTGCTCTGGCCGCAATATTTGGCGCTGGCTATTCTGGGAGGGCTTGTTTTCTCCGGCGCTATATTACGCTTCAAAAAACGTCTGGATTAGTGTAATATTAAAGTATCTTAAACATCTCAAAATTTTTGGCGGTGCAACTTCATGCTTAAAGTCATAGAAGACCAGCCTGTCATCAAAAAACATGTAAGACAATTTGTAAAAGGGTTTAAACCTCTTATTGACGAAGAGATAAAAGTGAAGCTCGGGCATCAGGGAGCGAGCTTTCCGGCGAAAGTTTTATGGTCAAAAAAACTCGGCATTTGGAAATTTTCGCGTGCCATAAAGGGAGTCAGATATTGGAATGCTTTTGGTGTGGGAAAGCCGCAGGAGTCAAGCATTCTTTCCATAACTGCTGAAATTAATTTTCCTTGGGCAGGAATTGATAGAAAGACGGGGGGAGCTTTTGCCCGGGACGCCTGGGGAAATATTTTTGCAATCCATCGGGGTAAAATCGGCGGCGGAAAAAAGGGAGTCGGCAAATCGCTTTTTGAGCATAGCTACCGGGGTGTCTGGTCTTTTATGGAGGATGGAAAGGCGATTACCCAGGTGGCGATAATCGGAGCGCTTACCTCCAATCGCTTTGCCCTGCAAACCGCTCAGTTTGTAAAAAAAATCGAGAAACTAAAATCAACTGCTACGATATCCACGCAAACTGAAATCAATTTTTCGGAAATAACTTTTCGGGAAGATTTAGTGGGAAGTGCGCCTTATTCCGTTGAGGACGAAATTATTTCCGCGTGCGACCGTGATTTAGTTATCAGCGAGTTAGCTGTCTCAACTTCAACGCCGGAAATTAAAAATAGGCAACGACACCGAGCGCGAACTTTTTGTGGTTGATCCTTCTAAAAACAGGATTTCTCATGTTTTTGAAGTTCTAACCGATACTAAAGAAAAAAACGTATTGGCAGCGGCGGCCAAATTACTTTTGCAAACTTCCGCTGATGCGGGGAATCCTCTTCCTGTCTTAGTTTTGCCGGAAGATAAAATGAACAATTATGAACAAGCACTGCAAAAGATCAATATATTCGTTACCGGTTTTCGCTGGGAGGAAGAAAAAGTCGTTTTCCCTGACTTAGAAAAAATCGACTTCAAGTAATTTGTAAAAAAGTATTTATTATCTACTGCCGGCTTCAAGATTATCCATGATTTGCCGCATATATTTTTCGATAATGACAAACTGATTGTCCTGAGCCAGCATCTGTTCGGCAGTCTGAATATATGGCGCTTTGACCAGTTCGCTTGTGCCGCTTTGCACCCATTCTTCAATAATATTTTTTTTGACATCCAGATGAAACTGCAGGGCCAGGACATGATTTTTGTAAGAGAAAGCCTGATTCTTACAGGCCGTAGTTTCGGCCAGGTGTTTCGCGCCGTGCGGCAAATCAAAAGTATCGCCATGCCAGTGAAAAACGAGAATTTCAGCAGGCAGTCCCCGAAAAAGTGCGGATGTTCTACCGTCTTCAGTTAAGCTTATTGGAAACCAGCCGATTTCCTTGTGGGCGTTGGGATAAACTTTGGCTCCCAGCGCGGCAGCGATGAGTTGCGCGCCCAGACAAATTCCCAGAACTTTAACGCCTTTGTTTATGGCCTCACCGATAAATCTTTTTTCGGCGGCAAGCCATGGATAAATATTTTCTTCGTATGCGCCCATCGGTCCGCCCATAACGATGAGCCAGTCAATATCGTCGAGCTTCGGCAGAGCGCTTATTTTCATAAAAGCGTGTTGAGGAAAGGGAATGTCCTTTCACTTTAATCCATTCTTCGATATTGCCCAATCCTTCAAAAGGTACATGTTGAAAATAATGTATTCTCATTTGTTATTGTCTAACAAATGGCAGATACAGCCGTCAAGCCAGTAATCGTAAGATTAGCAACTTTATGCACAATATTCTTTTTATGAAAATATTTTGGTGTGTTATAATATTAAATAGAATAATAAAGATCAGCTGAAAGAAGTCTTTAATTATTTAGGAGAAAACAGCGCTGAATGATTTTGGCAACACCGTATGGGGAAGTCCTGCAAATCAGAATGAGCCGTTACTCTGATTTCCCGACGGGAATGTGGGTATGCGCTTATCATGTAGACGGCCTGCTGGTTGATACCGGTCCGACGCATACGGCAGAAGAACTGACTCGGTTTTTAAAGGACAAGGCTCTGAAAGTGGCAGTGAATACCCATTTTCATGAAGACCATATATCTGGCAATAAATTCCTTCAGGATGCTTATGGAATTGATATATATGCTCATCCTCTGGCTATAGACAAAATAAATAAATCCGCCAAGCTGTATCCTTACCAGGAGGAGGTGTGGGGTTACCCCGTGCCCAGCGAGGTAAAACCCATCGGTGATCATCTCAATACACAGAACTACCGTTTTGAAGTTATACCAACCCCGGGCCATGATCTTGACCATATCTGTTTATTCGAGAAAAAAAACGGTTGGCTCTTCACTGGCGATCTCTACGTAACTACGAAGCCAGTGGCCTGCCGTCCCAATGATGATATGTGGCAAGTTATAGCAGACCTCAAAAAATTGCAGGCGCTGAATCCGCAAATCATATTTCCGGCACCTACCCATGTTGTGAAGGACCCTGCTGAAAAGCTGGATATATTGATCACCTATCTTGAAGAATTGGGCGCCAGAATTGAAGAGCTTTACAATAAAAGCAGGAATGTCGAACAAATAAGGCAGGAAGTCTTTGGCGAAGAGGGCCTTATTGCAGAAATGACTCAACAACAATTTTCTTCGCTCAACATGGTTAAGTCATTTCTAAAAAAGCACCGGCAAACTAATGCCTGAATTTGATAATAACTATTTGGAGGTCAAACATGATTGGTGAATTAGATAAAAACATATTGGAAGCATTGCTGGAAACAATTCCTGTGGAGTTTTCTGTGGTAGATAAAAACGATAAAGTGCTTGCCTGGAATAGACATGAGACCAGAATATTCAAAAGACCTAAGGGTGCAGTCGGCCGCGATGTGCGGGATTGTCATCCCAAGGGTAGCCTCAATAAAGTGGAGACGATTTTGGCCGAGATGAAAGCGGGCAAAAGAGATAAAGCCCGATTCTGGATAGATTTGCCCATGAAAGATAAAGACACTCCCCAAAAAATATTGATAGAATATTATGCGCTAAGAGATTCAGCAGGCAAATATTTGGGGTGTTTGGAAGTTTCACAAAACATAACAGACATACAAAAGATTACTGGCCAAAAGCGTTTGCTGGATTAGGGTTATTTCCAAACATGAGCGACTTCTAGATGTATCTACTTTTAATTATTGGTGTCATGAGCAATTCAAGCTTGAAAGTATGTAAATCGACAAAATGCCTCCACCGATAATCACTGTTAATAATAAACTCAGGACGCTGTATTGGTCGAGAAAATCGATGCATTGGTTAGCTTTTTCACCAAATAGTAAGTTTTTTAAATTCTGCGGGATCCTCTCTTCTGTTGCGTCCCTTCGCTTACGCGCTTTTTGGGTGGAGCAATGAAGCTGAATGATAAGAAAGAAGGAAAAAAGGCATGCAATAATGCATAAAATGTATGTAAGCCATTCATTTCCTGCCGGTTTAACAACTTTTGAAACAGCGATGATTGCTCCATAAATAAGCAATGTATAATTTGTAACAATCCATTGTTGTCTCTTAAAAAAGCGTATGTCTTCCAAAGCAGATTGGTATGCAAGTCTTATATACTCATCGGCATTATGAGCGGATTTCTTATTGGGATCGGCACACATAGTCTTTACCTCCCTTTGTTTATAATCTAACCATGTTTATAAATGGATCTGTATAAAAACTTAAACACCGCTGCCACGCAGACGGCGCCATCTGCGTCGATCAGGTCTATTTTAATGATCGTTTTCCGGAATACAACACAAAAGGTCTCCGTTATTACAAGTATTGCATTCAAACTGCAAAGTCGGATGATCAATTTTAAATTTATCTAAAAGAACCGTTCTTATTTTTACCGCTAAATCGTCGACTTTGCCCAGCATTTGGTCGGGAACAGTAATGTGTACAGCTAAGGCGATACTTTCCGCCGATGGATTCCATACATGGAGGTCGTGAATTTCTTTAACGCCTTCGAGGGATTCCAGTGCGCTTTGGATTTCGTTGAGATTTATTCCCGGCGGAGTAGCGTTCATCAAAATCAGAAAGCTATCTTTGAGCAAGCCCCAGCCGCTGTATAATATCAATCCGACAATTAGCCAGGAGAATACCGGATCAAGCCAGAACCAGGGCTTAAAAAGCCACACAATACCAAGGACGACAACTCCCAAAGAGGTAAACGCGTCGGTAAGCATGTGCAAAAAGGCGCTTTTCATATTCAGATTTTCTTTCGCGCCGGAACGCAGGATCAAAGCGGAAATCATATTGCCGATAAACCCCAAGAGGGCAATCCAGATAACTAATTGCCCGGCAATTGGCTGGGGCGCACGCAATCTATGCCATGCCTCTATGGCAATATAAAAACCGACGCCGTACAATAGCGATACGCTGATCAATGTCGCGAGTATTTCTACTCGTTTGTATCCAAAAGTTTGTTTATGAGTCGGGCCGCGCCTGCCCAAAAGCAGAGCCGCATAGTTGATTACGAGAGAAATGAAGTCACTTAAATTATGGAGCGCATCACTGATGAGCGCCATACTGCCGGATATGATGCCGCCGTAAACCTGCACCGCCGGAATGATCAAATTCATGACCATGGAAACGATTAAACGCCTGCCCCACGTTGCTTCCGGATGATTGTGATTTGGATGTTGATGAACTGACAAGATTCCTCTTTTTTGATTTCAGTAGTTATTTGTTAACCTAGCACATTTCTCGCTCTATTAAAATCTTCTTTGTCGGCGGGAATGCTTAATATTATGGAAATTATTTTTATTGACAAAATGCTATTAAAAAATTATTAATGAAACTCAAGTTTCAGAAATGAAGTGAATAACCTAAAGGTCACACGCTGAAACTTGTAAGTTGAATTAATCCCGATAGCGTAGCGTGTTGGGATAGGCGGTTTATTATGAACACGATTATTATCTGCGGAATTATTATCAGCATCATCATAATTAGCTTCCCCATAAGAGGCCTGGTCGTGGAATAGCCAAAATTTACAATCAAACAAAATCGAAATCCGCTGCCAGGGAAACCAGACAGCGGATTTTTTTTGAAAGCGAGGACAAAATGACAAAAAATCAAATTTTGATTTACGATACCACTTTAAGGGATGGGACACAGGGAGAACAAACCAATTTTTCGGCGGAAGAAAAACTGCGCATAGCCCAGCGTCTTGATGAAACACATTTCCATTATATCGAAGGCGGCTGGCCTGGTTCCAATCCCAAAGACGTGCGCTTTTTCGAAATGGCAAAAAAAGTTAAATTTAAAAATTCACGCTTGACGGCATTCGGCTCTACTCGCCGGCCGCATACGAAGCCGGAATCATGCCCCAATTTGAAGGCTTTAGTTAAAGCAGGTACTCCTGCCTGCGCTATAGTCGGAAAATCGTGGGATTTGCACGTAACCGAAATTCTTAAAACTGATCTGGACGAAAATTTAGCTATGATCACCGACTCCATCAAATACTTAAAATCAATGGGCAAAGAAGTTCTTTTTGATGCGGAACATTTTTTCGACGGCTATAAAAACAATCCCCGCTACGCGACCAAAGTTGTGAAAACGGCGCTTGCCGCCGGTGCGGATATAATCGTTTTTTGCGATACCAACGGCGGTTCTATGCCTGATGAAATCAGCGATATCGTAAAAAAGATTTCTGCTCATATTCCTTTAAATATAGCCGGCAATTCATACACATAACGACTGCGGTCTTGCCGTGGCGAATTCCATTGCTGCCGTACAGGAAGGAGTCAAGATGGTTCAGGGAACGATCAATGGCTACGGTGAAAGATGCGGCAATGCCGACTTAATTTCTCTGATCGCCAATTTGCAGCTAAAAATGGGTAAAAATTGTCTGCCTGCGGAATCTATCCGGCAGCTGACCAACCTCTCTCATTATGTAAGCGATGTCGCCAATGTTCCGCCGCTGAATTCGCGGCCGTTTGTGGGGCGTAGCGCCTTCGCGCACAAAGGCGGAGTGCATGTCAGCGCTGTGGTCAAAAACTCCATGGCTTATGAGCATATACAACCGGAACTTGTCGGTAACCACCGGCGCGTGTTGGTTTCCGATTTAGCGGGCAAAAGCAATGTCGAATACAAGGCCAAAGAATTGGGCATTGATCTGGCTAAAAATGACGCTCTCAGCAAAAAAATAGTGCATGAAGTGAAACTTATGGAAGATCGCGGCTTTCAGTTTGACTCTGCCGACGGTTCGCTTTCCGTGTTGATTAAAAAAGCAATCGGCGAGTTTGTTGAGCCTTTTACGCTGGAAAGTTTTAGTGTCGTCACTTCACGCACGGAAAATAATCCTTGTCTTTCTCAGGCGACAATTAAAATATCGGTCGATGGTGAGGAAGAATTAACTGCTGCCGAAGGAAACGGTCCGGTGAATGCTCTGGATCACGCTTTGCGCAAAGCGCTCACAAAATTTTATCCGCAAATCAAAGAAATGCATCTGGTTGATTTTAAAGTGCGCACGCTGGAAGGTTCGGAAGGCACAGCCGCGAGCGTCCGGGTGCTTTTGGATTCCACGGATGGAGAAGAAGTCTGGAGCACTATCGGTGTTTCCGAAAATATTATCGAAGCCAGTTGGCAGGCGCTTGTCGACAGTATTGAATACAAACTCAGTAAAGACAAGATGAACGGCAAATAAATATCGTGATGATTTTTCTCAATTATTTTGATAAGTTTTGATTGCCAAAGCGCTGAATTCTTGATATACCCAATTGCAAATGAGGACAAATAGTCGGGAATTTAGCCATGTTGTCCATTAACAGCCAGAATCCGCAGCCGCGCCTTATTAAAAGAGCTGTGGAGGTGTTGCGTCAGGGCGGGATAATAATTTATCCTACCGACACGGTTTACGGTTTGGGTTGTGATTTGTCCAACAAAAAGGGAATTGAAAAAATTTACGAACTAAAAAGAAGAAACAAAAAGAAGCCTTTGAGCTTTGTTTGCTCGGATCTGAAACACATCAGCCAGTACGCCAAAGTTACCGACTATGCCTATAAAACAATGAAACGGCTTTTGCCGGGAGCTTACACTTTTATTTTGGAAGCGTCGCGCCTGGTGCCGAAAATTATTTTGCCGAAAAGATCGACAACAGGAATCAGAGTGCCGGACAATCAAATTTGCCTGGCCCTGGTCAGAGAACTGGGACAGCCGATAATCAGCACCAGCGTAAAAACAGCGGATGGTGAAGCTTTGGGCGATCCTTATGCCATCAAGGAATGCTTTGGCCGGATTGTTGATTTAATTATCGATGGTGGTATTATTATACCCGAACCATCGAGTGTCATCAGCCTTGTTGATGACAATATCGAAATTATAAGAATTGGAAAAGGCGATATCAGCGCCTTTCTACCACGGGATGAACCCCACAGTGCACTTTTAGGTTCATACCCTCCGCTGCGCGGGATTGTTCAACTTACCAATTCCGATACGCTTCGTCCTGCATTCGCTGGGCTTCGCTTTCGGAATTGGAGGTTCACGAATAAATACAAAAGGTCGTGCCGTATATTTGGTGAATAGACTAACCGAAGCTTATCCCCGCTCCAAAACGCGTAAAATAGCAGCCGGCCAAAAAGGACATTTATGAAACATACTATGCTCGTTAACGCTGTTCATAAAGAACAGATGCGTATGGCTACCGTTAACGAAAAGGGCAAGTCTCATTGAATTCAACATTCAGATGTCGGTAAAAGAACCGATTATCGGCAATATTTACAAAGGCAAAGTGCTGAAAGTTGAACGCGGTCTGCAGGCGGCTTTTGTTGATTATGGCGGCGAGTCAAAGATGGTTTTCTTCCTCTTAAAGATGTAAGCCCGGAATATTTAACCGAACCGGAAAACGGCCAGGCCGATGGCAAACCTGTGCTCAAAGCGGGACAGGAAATCATCGTCCAGGCCGTAAGAGAAGCAAGTGGCAACAAAGGCGCTCTTTTAACTTCTTATATTTCACTCCCCGGCAGGTATTTGGTTCTGCTTCCCAACAAACCCGGCGGCGGTATATCCCGCAAAGTGGAAGATGAAGAAGACCGGAAAAAAATCAAAAACCTCATGGAGCAAATTAAAATCCCGGAAGATATGGGATTTATAGTGCGGACAGCGGGAATTCAACCGCACCAAACAGGAAATCATGCCGCGATTATCAGCTTCTGATGCGTCTGTGGAAAGAAATATACAAGAAGGCAAGCAGAATTAAAGCGCCTTTGCTGATTTATCAGGAAACCGACTTCGGCGTGCGCAGTTTACGCGATTATTTAACGCCGGAAATTGATGAAATTCTTGGTTGATGACTACGAAACCTTCCGCAAAATGCGCGCTTATTTAAAAGCTGTGGCTCCCCGTCATGTAAGAATGATCAAACATTATAAAGAAAAAACTCCCCTTTTTGACAGCTTTCAGCTGGAAGAACAAATACGCGTTATCTATCAGGAGCGCGTGGAACTAAAATCCGGCGGGTACATTATTATCAATCCGACGGAAGCAATGATTACAATAGATGTGAACTCCGGCCGCGGTTCCAACAAAAGAAACTATTGAAGAAACAGCCTTCTAAGACAAATATTGAAGCCAGCGAAGAAATTGCCCGACAATTGCGCTTACGGGATTTAGGCGGGTTGATTGTAATCGATTTTATTGACATGATTGATAAAAAACATATTGCCGAAGTGGAAAAATCGTTCAAAAAAGCGCTCAGTATTGATAGGGCAAGAATCCAGCTTTCTCGCATTTCTAAATTTGGGATGCTCGAATTATCGCGGCAGAAGAAACAATCAACAATTCAGGAAATCAGTTATACAACTTGTCCTTACTGTAAAGGCAGCGGCCTGCGTCCATCTTTGGAATATGCCGCGCTGGGAGCATTTCGTAAAATTGAATCAGAAGCGGTCAAAGGTATTTATTCCGAATTAAGAATAATTTTACCGCATGAAATCGCGGGTTACATTCTCAATCAAAAAAGAAGTGAACTTTTAAATCTGGAGACGACTTTCGGGCTCAATTTGCATATTTCGGGCAGTACGGAGATGCCCTGGGACAAGCTGGACATACAGCAAATTACCAAGAAACAAGTTTTGGAAAAGCCCGCTGTACCGGAAGAGCTTTCTTTGAAAGCAGCCGAAAATTCGGTATTAAAAGATGAGCAAAAAGTGCCGGTAAAAAAGAAAAGCCGCCGCAGGCCTCGACACAAGAAAAGAAGAACGGCAGAAGTGAAAACAGATGATTCTATGCCGGCTCTTGGGCCGGTAACAGCCGCTGAAGAGAACTTGCCTGTTATGCAATCTCCGCCTCTCGAAGCGGGTCCGATGGTTATTACACGGACCGAAGCTAAAGAAACAGTTGTAGCATCGGAGCCAAAAGAGCCGGCTATACCCATTGATGAAAAAGAAAAAAGTGATGAAAGTTTCTGATAGCAACGCGCGAACAATTTCCTTTGCTTCGATAGCCAGACGTATATATTGTTATAAATTATTATTTGCCGCTGGATTTCCTGTACTTCCTTTCATAAAAAGGAAGTTACTGTCGTATTCAAAGCATTTTTCTTTTTTTCATGATATACCTTTGCCGTAATCGGACGGCGGAAATTTCAAGCCTGTTCCGACTGCATCAAAATCTTCTACCGGAGGACTCAAAATGGCTGGAAAACACTCTGAGCATGATTTCTCAGACAAAATGAAACGCCTGCGTAAGAAAAGGGGCATCTTGCTTGATGAACTTTCCCGCGAAACAGGATACGACGTCAAGTATCTCGAATCTGTCGAATCCGGCCGCTGCCGCCCGCCAGTGTCGGCGATCATTCGTATCTCGGATGCGCTCAAGGTGGATGCCGGCACTTTTCTTTCCGCCGACAAAGAGCTACCACGCTCAGTTAAAGCCGAAAGCTTCAACAAGCGCGAGAAAGCCTATTCATATAAAGTGCTGACCCCGAACGCACAGAACAAACACATGAAAGCGTTTCTTGTGACTATCGACCCGAAGAAGGAGCACGAGGGGGTTGAATACTCGCATGATGGCGAAGAATTCATTTACGTCCTCGACGGACGCCTGCAAATCACCGTTGGCAAACAGGAGCACTTTCTAAAGAGAGGACAGACTATTCATTTCAATTCAAGTCTCGTCCACAAACTGCATAATCCCGGTAAAACTAAAACCCAACTGATAGTAGTTCTGTACACACCATAATAATGAGGTAATATCATGTCGATACCACTGACCGAAGAGCAGCAGATGGTGCGTGCTATGGTCCGCGAATTCGCTCGAAAAGAGATTGAACCCATAGCGGCCGAAAATGACAGCGCGGGCAGATTTCCAGCCGACATCATTAAAAAAATGGGTGAACTCGGCTTGATGGGAATGATGGTTCCGGAGAAGTACAGCGGCGCCGGCGCGAGCGCCGTAAGTTACGCACTGGCGGTTCAAGAGATCGCCTACTCCTGCGCATCAACTGCCGTGACGATGAGTTGCAACAACCTGACCTCTGAGCCGATCTTGAATCACGGTTCTGAGATGCTCAAACGCAAGTACTTGGTCTCGCTTGCGTCCGGCGGGAAACTAGGCGCGATCTGCATCACCGAACCGGATGCCGGCTCAGACGTCGGTGCCATCCGCACGAGCGCGAAACTCAAGGGCGGCGAATACATCGTCAACGGCGCCAAGATGTTTATTACTAACGGCGGTCTTTCCGATATCTTCGTGGTTTTCGTCCGCACGAGTGAGCACAAGAGCAGAGGATTGAGCGCCCTGGTTGTCGAGAGGGGAATGCCCGGTTTCACCATCGGCCGTCCGGAGAAGAAGATGGGCATCTGCGCATCCAATACCGTCCCTCTCACTTTCGAGGGCTGTCGAGTACCGGCGGAAAATCTCATCGGCGAGGAAGGCAAAGGATTCTTGATCGTAATGGAGGCGCTGGACCGCGGCCGCCTCGGCATAGCCTCGCAGGCTGTGGGTATCGCGCGTGCCGCCCTCGACGAGGCGGTCAGATATTCAAAAGAGCGGAAAGCGTTCGGACGCCCGATTGCCTCCCACCAGGCGATTCGTTGGATGATAGCCGACGCCTCAAAAGACATCGAAGCGGCGCACCTTCTCACACTCAGTGCTTGTATCTCATGTGACCGCGGAGAGCCTTTCACACACGAGGCTTCCATCGCGAAACTTTTTGCATCGGAAACAGCCATTCGAGTCACCTACGATGCCCTCCAGATTCATGGCGGCTATGGTTATATCAAAGAATATAAAGTGGAACGCCTTTACCGCGATGCAAGGATCACGACCATTTATGAGGGAAGTTCCGAGGTGCAGCGACTGGTGATCTCGAACCACGTGCTGAAATAAATTCCGGCACGGATTGTCACCATGCGCGGCATTGAATTATCATATATTTTCACCGGGGGAATCTCGGAAGTTATCTGCCATGTTCTTTTTATATGATGAGCGCGTCAGCGCAAGAAGTGAAACCGTTAATAGATTCGATATTTAATTCTGATGTTGCTGGCAAAACAAATTTCTAACTTTTACTTATTATTTGCCCGCGGCCAATTCTTTAGACCTTTTCGTTGCCGCTTCAATGGCGGAAATGAAGGTTGCACGGATTTTCCCTTCTTCCAGCACCTTTAGACCGGCGGCGGTAGTGCCTCCCGGGGATGTCACCATTTCCCTTAGCTGTGCCGGTTGTTTATCGCTTTGAAGGCAAAGGCGGGCGGCTCCCAGCATGGTTTGCGCTGAAAGTTTTGCCGCCAGCTCATGCGGCAATCCCATTTTTACTCCGGCATCTGTAAGTGCCTCTATGATCAGAAAAAAGTAAGCGGGCCCGCTGCCGCTCAATCCGGTTACAGCATCCATCAGCTTTTCATCAACTTCTACACTTATTCCCACAGCGTCAAGAATAGCGCGCGTCAATTTAATGTCGCCGGTTGTAGCGCAACTGCCCTTGGCCACGGCCGCCGCACCTTCGCCTACAATCGCGGGGGTGTTGGGCATTACTCTTAAAACCCGGGCGCCTTTGGGCAAAGAGGCTTCGATAAAAGCTGTTGTGATTCCGGCGGCAATGGATATCACAACTTTTGAAGCATCTATAGCAGAACCGAATTCGTTTAATGCTTCGGCCATATTTTGCGGTTTAACAGCTATAACGATTATATCCGCGTTCTTTGCCGAGTTTATATTGTCATGAGAAACTTTTAACCCCGTTGTAGAACGAATAAAATCTAATCTGGCGCTGTCAATATCGGTAACGGTAATGTCCCGTTTGGAAAAAATTTTCTGCTCAAATAAACCTTGAGCTATTATACTTCCCATTTTTCCACCGCCGATGATCGCTATTTTTTTTCCCTTAAACATTTTTGCGCCCTCCTTTCAGTCTGTTCATGTACTTTTTTCCTTTATTCTGTCAACATAAATCAGCTCTCTTGGCGCATTCTTTTATTGCCTAAATTTTTATTTTTGTGGTATTTCAGATTAGGGGTAAATCAGCATGCTGAAATATTTTAATATTGAATCTACGAAAATCGCCTGTTGGATTAATAGCAGTGATTTTGGAGCGCACAAACAAAGTTTGATTTTCATCCATGGGTCCGGCGGCGACCACAGTCTATGGTCGCTACAATACGCCAAATTACATAAGCATTATAATATTGTTGCCGTCGATCTTCCGGGGCACGGCCGCTCTAAAGGCAGTGGTGAAAACGATGTAGGAAACTATTGTCTCTGGGTAAGGAAACTGCTGGATGTTTTGCGTCTCAATAATCCCATTCTAGTCGGTCATTCTCTGGGTGCTGCGATCACTCTGCAATTCGCGCTAAATTACCCGCAAAAGATAAAAGGAATTATTACGGTTGGCGGGGGATTAAAAATGCCGGTTAATCCCTCTCTCTTGGAATTTTTAAGAGCAAATCCGGCGGAAGCGATCGACTTGATGTGCAAATTTTCGCTGGCCAAGGAAAACCGTCCCCAATTTATTGCCTTGCTGAAAAAAAGCCTTTCTCAGGCCAATATAGATGTTTTATATAGTGATCTCTCGGCTTGCGATAAATTGGATTTAGCTGAAGAAATAGGTAAAATAGCTGTGCCTGCGCTAGTCATCTGCGGGACCGAAGATAAAATGACGCCGCCGGATTTTTCCCGCCAAATAACCGAAAATATAAGCGGGGCAAAACTGTGCCTGATAGAAGGAGCCGGTCATATGGTGATGATGGAAAGGCCAAAAGAGTTTAATGAAGCTTTAAATAAGTTTGCCTTGTCCATTTCCAAGCCCGTCTAAACTGGGATAAATGAGGTGTTTTTATGTTTGTTTTAAGTAATTTTATTTTTGCTTTGGCCAGAATCGTTGACATTGCATTAACTCTTTACATGTGGATTATAATTTTTCGCGCCGTAATATCATGGGTGAATGCGGACCCCTATAATAAAATCGTAATCTTTTTGTATAGAGCTACAGAGCCGGTGCTTCGTCCGGTGCGCCGCATAATGCCTTTGCGTAATGTCGGAATTGATCTTTCCCCAATTATTGTTATCTTAGTGATTATCTTTTTGCAGTATTTCTTAGTCGAAACAATAATTCAGTTAGCCCGAAATCTATAAATTTAATAAAAACTTTTTGAGGCTGATATGTTTCAGGTAAAAGAGCTAAAAAAAGGTTTAACTTTTGAAATTCAAGTTACCCCACATGCTTCCCGCGCTGAAATAACCGGTTTACAAGATGGCATGCTTAAGCTTAAGGTTACCGCGCAACCTGTGGAAGGAGCGGCTAACCTTGCTTGCGTAAAACTGTTGTCCAAAACACTGGAACTAAGAAGAAGTCAGTTGGAAATTTTAGTCGGTGAAAAATCACGAAAAAAAGTAGTTTTAGTGAAAGGTATAAACAAGAAAGACTTGGAAGAAAAAATAAATAATATCTTGTAGGACTGAGCAGGCTGCCGCATCGCGCGGTAAACTTCGCCATAATGAAATAAACACCGGCAAAAGGTTAAAATAGTTTTTGACTTTCGGTCAAGAAAACGGCAAAAAACAATTTAAAACTGTTGACAAACGCTGGAAGCTTTATTATTAACGAGCTAGCAAAACACTAAAAGAAAGGGGGTTTACGTATGAACTGGTTTAAAAAAGGCTTTTTTGTATCAACAATAATCTTTTTCTTCGCAGTGTTGTGTTGTGCAACTGCTTTTGGGCAGGAGATTAAGATTGGTGTTATCGGACCGATGAAGTTTGTGCAGGGTATCGGCCATTGGAACGGTGCACTCATGGCCGCTGACGAGATTAACGCCAAAGGAGGCGTTAAAGTTGGCGACAAAATGATGAAAATCAAGCTTATTCAAGCGGATTCCAACGAATTCCTCAACGTAACGGACGCGACCAATGCTATGGAGCGGCTCATCACCAGCGACAAGGTGGATTTTGTCGTCGGCGGTTTCCGGACAGAAGCTGTTTTGGCTATGCAGGACATTGCCATGGATAAGAAGAGTAATTTTCATCGGCTGCGGGGCCGCCCATCCTGAGCTCTGCGAGCGGGTGGCCAAATACTACGACCAATACAAATATTTTTTCCGGGGCACCCCTTACAATTCCACATATCTTGTCAAGGCAATCTTCATCAATGTTAGCCAACGTTGCCGACCTATTGAAAAAAACCTTAGGAATAGATAAGATTAAAGTTGCTTTTGTTGCCGAGAAAGCCCAATGGGCGGATCCGATGGTTCCGGCAGTGCCAGGCTGTTATTCCTAAAATGGGTATGGAGTTAGTCGGTGTTTGGAGACCATCTCCGGTGGCTACGGATGTCACGGCCGAACTCTCAGCCATCCAGCGTTCAGGCGCCCATATTATTTTCACGGTCTTTTCTTCCTCGGTAGGTATTCCCTTTGCCCGTCAGGCAGGCGAACTGAAAATTCCCGCGATGCAGGTCGGCATCAATGTGGAAGCACAGAAGGATGATTTCTGGAAAGCTACCCGCGGAATGGGTAACTATGTAATTGTCTCGAATACATATTGCCGTGGCGTTGAGACGAATGAACTCACTAAGCCTTTTGTTGAGGGCTACTTTAAAAGATTCGGCGAAGTGCCGACTTATACCGCGGATACTTATACTGCCATCGTCTACGCGCTTGTGCCGTCCATTGAGCAGGCCGGGACCCTTAATTCAGACGCAGTGGTGGCTGTCTTGGAGAATCGTGTTTATAAGGTGCCGGGCGGCACGGTAAAATACATGAAGGATGCTGTAGGCGATCCTCTCCATGACCTGACATTTGGACCGGGTTACCTGACCGGCATTTATACACAATGGCAGGATGGCAAGCAGGTCGGTGTCTGGCCCTACAATTGGAAGGAAACTCCGACCTCACCGGTGAGGTGACGTACAAAGGTATGGTGCCCATCAAGATACCGCCCTGGATGATTAAGGCGTATACGAAATAAGAGAGCCTAAGGCGGCGCCTAAAGCAGAACCTAAGAAAAAATAAGTAATCTAAACATAATGGTTTTCTGCCCGCCCCTTTGCTAACAAAGGAAGGAGCGGGCAATTTCCGTAGTTTATTAAGAAATGGAGAGGTAAATAATGTCTCTTGTTTTGGACATCATCATCAGCGGTCTGATTAGCGGAAGTATATATGCCCTTCTCGCTATCGGTTTTTCCCTTATTTTCGGTGTAGCGCGCATCGTCAACATCGCCCACACCGCCTTTTACATGGTAGCTGCCTACTGTATTTATGTCGCTACCGGCTATTTAGGATTGAATCCCTTCGTGGCTATGGTCATAGCTATTGTTTTGGTTACCCTGTTGGGAATGATCTCTTATAAAATATTCATTAATGCCATCGGGAACATGAAGGTGCCGTGCTGATAGCCACCATCGCCCTGGCGCATGATTTTTGAGCAGATTATGTCTTTGATCTTTACGGGTAGCTTTTTGAGTGTTCCCGCACTTATTGATGGGTATTTTATCATCCTGGGCGTAAAGGTTTCTTACCAGCAGCTTTTGACCTTATGTGCGGCCTTGGCAGTTATGGGGGTGTTGTTAGTATTTTTGTTCAAGACCAAACTGGGTTTGGCCATCCGCTCCACCGCTCAAGACAGGGAAGTGGCCAACCTCATGGGTATTAACGAGGCTCGGCTGGCCATGATCACCATGGGCATTTCGGTTGGTTTAGCCGCCTTCACGGGCGCGATCGTCGTACCCCTTAGAATACTGGAGCCGCAAATGTGGTCGCCCCCGTTGATCATGATGATGGCTGTCGTCGTTCTGGGCGGATTGGGTTCTCTTAAAGGGCAGTTTTGTAGGGGCATACATACTGGGCTTTGCGGAAGCGATGGTTGTTTTTCTTGCTCCCATGGGCGCTTTTTTGAAGGGTTCAGTTGCCCTTTCCGTCATGATTTTAGTATTGCTCATCAGGCCGGAAGGCCTCTTTGGCGTGTACTTCGAGGAAGAAAGGTAGAAATATTACATGAAACTCATTTTATTTTACCTGAGAAAACTGTTTACTATAATAAAGAACGAAGTACTTGTTCTTCCGTCACGGGTCGCCGTCGTACTATTCTTTTTCTTTATATTGTTATTGCCGGTGTTTACCGATGATATCTACATTCTGCGCGTCTTCACTCTGGCCAGTATCTTCGCTATTTTTGCAGCAAGTTGGGATTTGCTCTCCGGCTATACCGGTCAAATGAATTTCGGGCATGCCCTTTTCTTTGGCGTGGGAGCTTACGGTGCGGCTTTATTCAATCTGCACGCGAATATTCCTCCATTGGGCAAGCATTCCTCTGGGCGCGTTGGTTGCTGTTCTGGCAGGTCTTATTATCGGTATACCAAGCCTGAGACTCAAAGGCACTTATCTGGCTCTGACCACCCTTGCTTTCCCCATAATTTTGCTGGGTCTCGTTTTTGCTTTTCCCGGTTTCACCGGTGGTGAGCTGGGGATTTCCGGTATAGCCAAGCTTGGTCCGACTCGCGTTGCTGATTACTATGTTGTGGTTGTGCTGATGCTCGGCCTGTGCACTATCATGTGGAAGATTACCGACTCCAACACCGGCATTATTTTTCATGCTATTCGCGAGGACGAAATAGCCGTTCGGGCATCGGGCGTCAACACCACACGCTATAAACTTTTAGCCTTTTCCCTCAGCGGTTTCTTTGCCGGCATTGCCGGGGGGCTTTATGCGCATTTTATGAGGATTGCCGGACCTTCAACTTTAGAGGTATCTTGTCCTTCCAGGTGGTCATCTGGGCTATCTTTGGTGGGGTTGTAACCATTTACGGGCCGGTAGCGGCTGTATTTCTTCTTTATCCCTTGTTGGAGTTCATGCATTTCGCACAAGACTACCGGATATTATTATTCGCGGTAATCGTGTTATTGATTCTTCTGTATATGCCTGACGGGCTTTTCCGCTGGCTGAGGGATAAGATAGAAACAGAATGTCCCCGCTGTAAAGTAAGAAACATCGCCACGCGCGATACTTGCCGCATCTGTACGGCACAGTTAGACTAAAATAAGTATTATTGTTGTAAATACATTGTTTATAACATGCCGGCTTTAATAAATTATCCGGCATTAAAAAATATGCCTCTAAAAAAGAGGAAGAAAAAGTGTGAGGATAATTAAATGAATGCAAAAGAAGCCTATATGGCAAAACCCTGGTTGAAACATTATCCCGAGGGTGTGTCTGACAAAGTGGACATACCCGAGGGTGTGTCAGTTCCCGACCTGGTTGATCAAGCGGTGAAACAGTACGGTAAGAAGCCAGCATTGATCTTCTATGGTAGAGAAATAAGCTATACAAAATTAAAAGAGCTCATCGACCGTTTTACGACGGCTTTGGCGGATTTAGGTGTCAAGAAGGGAGATACAGTAGCCCTTTATTTACTTAATTGTCCGCAGTATGTTATTGCTTATTTCGCAACGTTGAAACTCGGTGCAAAAATTACGCCCATCAGTCCTGTTTACACCAGCCATGAAATAAAGCATCAAATTGGTGACAGCGACGCAACGGTCATGATTTGTCAGGACATCCTGTATGATAATGTGGAGAGAGCCGGCGTAACCCTGAAGCATATTATTCTTACCAGTGTTCTTGAATATTTGCCCGCGATAAAAAAGCTTTTAGGCAAGGGATTGTTGGGGAAAGACTACTCTGATTTGCAGGTTCCCACCCCCGAACAAAGACAGAAAGCAGGTATTTTGGATTTTCAGGAGCTTATTAAAAAATATCCACCCAATCCACCTGATGTCAAAATCGACCCGAAAAAAGACATTGCTGCTCTTCCTTACACAGGAGGCACCACGGGCCTTCCCAAGGCGGCTGTTCTTACTCATTACAATATGGTGGCACTGCGGTATCAAGCAAAAGCGTTTTGGCCTATCCTTGAAGATGGTAAAGAAACTGTTGTGGCCTTTTTACCGTTTTTCCATATCTATGGCCAGGTTGTTGTGATGTTCCAGGGCATTTGTAGTGGCTCTACCTTGGTTCTTTTTACCACACCGGATGTAGACGATATTCTATCCGCTATGGAAAGATATAAAGCATCCACCTTCAACGGCGTGCCCACCTTATTTGAATATCTCAATGAATATGAAAAGACAGACAGGGTTAACTGGAAGCGCCTTAAACTGATTGCTTGCGGCGCCGATACCCTGCATGACTCGACCGTGGAAGCGTGGGAGAAAAGAACAGGGTCCAAAATTCATGAGGGTTATGGTATGACGGAAACAACCAGTGTTAGCCACAGCAACCCTCATCTCAAAACCAAAAAAGGTTCTTTTGGCGTGCCTATACCCGGTATGAAGGCAGCCATTGTCGAATATGACGGCACAAATTTTTTGCCCGTTGGTCAAGAAGGAGAAATGATTCTCAACGGTCCGAACATCATGCAGGGCTATTGGAAACGGGAGAAAGAATCCAAAGATTCATTGATCGATATCGACGGCGAGAAGTGGCTGAGAACCGGAGATATTGTCAGGATGGACGAAGACGGTTACTTCCACTTTTTTGATCGAAAAAGAGATCTAATTAAATTCAAGGGATATTCAGTATTCGCCCGACACGTCGAAGAGGTGCTGTGCCAACATCCTCAAATCAAGACCGCCGGCGTGGTGGGAGTACCGGACCCGAAGGTGGGCAATATTATCAAGGCCTATGTCGTTCTGGAAAGCGAAGCAAGAGGCAAGCTTTCTGAACAAGAAATTATAAACTTCTGCACGGAGAATCTCGCCCACTATAAAGTTCCTAAGATTATCGAATTTCGCGGTGAGCTGCCGAAAACGGACGTGGGAAAGGTTTCGCGCCGGGAATTAAGAGAAGAAGGGGAGGCCTGCTGATATGACCGAATCTTTTCTGGAAATAAAAGGTCTTTCGAAGCGCTTCGGCGGTCTTACAGCAGTTAACGACGTTGCTTTTTCCATGGGCAGGCAACAGATACTGGGGCTGATCGGACCGAACGGTGCGGGTAAGACGACGCTCTTACGGCTGATAACAGGCATTTTAAAACCGGATACGGGTAGCGTTCGTTTTAAAGGAAAGGAAATTGCCGGACGCAAAACGTGGGATATAGTGAACAGAGGTATTGTCTCTACTTTTCAGAATATGAGACCTTTCCGGAGGCTTCCTATAGTTGCTAATGTTATGGTTGCGTGTCTATGTCCACGCGCTCTGAAAAGAGGAGAATGGGTTAAGAAACTGGAGGCGAAGGCTATGGATGCCTTGGAATTCGCGGGCATTTCGGATATGGCGAGGGAAAACGCCTCAGTGCTTTCACAGGGCGACCTGAAAAGACTGGAAGTGGCGCGGGCGATAGCCACAGAACCGGAATTACTGCTTTTAGATGAGCCTTTCGGTGGATTGAGTCCCGCGGAAACTGATCTTATGGCCAAATCCATCAAGCGTTTACATAAAGGGGGCCGTTTTGGCCGGTTACACAGCGAAGGGCCGGCTATGATTATTGTTGAACATAAGTTGCATTGGTTAATGATGATAGCGACGCGTATTATTGTCTTGAATTTTGGAACTATTATTGCCGACGGAACGCCTGATGAAATCGTTAAAGATCCTCGCGTCATTGAGGCCTATCTCGGTCAAGGAGGTAATTAGTTTTGCTACTCGAAGTTAAGAATATATCGGTTTGGTATGATAAGGCCATGCTTATTAATAATGTGAGCATGGGTGTAAACACAGGTGAGATGGTTAGCCTCGTTGGCCCCAACGGCGCCGGCAAATCGACCCTGTTGAGAACCATAACCGGATTGGTCGCTTGGGAAAAAGAACTGACCAAAAGATCAACCCATGGTGAAATTAGGCTCGAAGGAACTGTAACCTTTGACGGTGAACGTATCGACCAGATACCTGCCCATGATATCGTTAAGCGCGGCTTGATTCTTTGTCCGGAAAGACGAAGGCCATTCAAAGAGATGACGGTAATCGATAATCTGATGGCAGGAGCTTATCTTCAGAATGACAAGAACATTATTGAGGAAAACTTGGATAAAGTCTATCAACTGTTTCCGATGCTTAAAGATCGATCAAACCAGGTCTCCGGGACGCTTTCCGGTGGAGAGCAGCAGATGCTCGCTGTCGGCAGGGCGTTGATGTCTAAACCAAAACTGTTATGCATTGATGAGCCCTCGACAGGCCTTGCCCCAATTTTGCGGGCAGAGGTATTTCAGAAGATTGCCGAGATAAGTAAGTTAGGCATTACTGTTTTACTTGTTGAGCAGGAGGTGAGCACGGTTTTCAAAATGGCCACCCGCAACTATGTCCTCTCTTCTGGGAAAATTATCGCGGAAGGAAAAGGCGAGGAATTGTTGAAAAACGAGGTGCTTCGGAAAACATACCTGGGTCTCTAATGCTGAGAGTTATTAATTAGTTTATAAACGATTAAGGGCATCATTCGCAAGGATGACGCCCCTGTTGCCCCCTCCTATGCTTTTATTATCATTAACAAGTTTAAAAATTTTCTCGGATTAATGTCTATTGCCATTTCTCACAATTAGAAACCTGTAATGGCATAATGGTGCCGTGCTGTTGTAAATAAAACCACTATGGAACGGGTAGGAAAATCAGAAAATTCTAAAGTAATCAAAGCACCCGATGCCGCAGTTGTATTTACCTTACAGTGATTGAGCTGTTTTTTTGATCTATAAATCAAATAAAAGCTAATCATTAGGTAGCTCAGTCGAGATTGTTATCTTTAATAAACTTGGGAAATTAGAATTTTAAAATTTTTTTGAAAAAATTTCTTGACACGAGGTGATGAATTTTATAAACAACAATGCGCTCGACCATCCGAGCAAAAAAATAGAGAGTAAATCACGTAACAAATGTTCACTAAGCTTGTCTGTGTTTTTTCGGATTTAAGAGAATCATTTTCAGGCTGTTATTGTAGATTATTTTATTGATGCCGGGTGAATGTTTCAATAAGGTTGCAGTATTACTTAGGTTTAAAATGCAACCAAATTGATTATGTGCCTCCCACGATAAAAGAAGTAGCGCGAAACAAAGTAAAGAAGGGAGAAGAAAAAGAGTATGTGGGTTTATATACAAAACTTACTAATCTACACTTTCGTTTTAGGTTCCATTTATCTGCTTGTTTCATTAGGATTTTCCATCATCTGCGGCGTTTTAAGAATTTTTCATCTCGGTTACGCTTATATATTCCCGGTAACTATCTACATCACTTGGATGTTTGTGCAAGATCTGGGGTGGAGCCTGATACCGGCGATTTTCGGCATGGTGGCGGTTCAATTTATCATCGCCTTTCTCATCTATAAAGGAATTATCAAAAAATACCTTGATAAAGAACTGGAGATGCTGGTCGGTCTTATACTGCTGACGGTCATAATTGAGCAGGCTATCAATTACCAATATCCCGTGCAAGCAGGTGTTTATTTATATACAGAATTGATTAAGGGAACTACGCAAATCGGATCGGTTATTGTTCCTACCCAGCTTCTTATCGGATCATTTATCGCGCTTTTTTTAACCGGACTTTTCGTTTTATTCTTTCTTAAAACAAGGACAGGCCTTGCTATAAGAGCCATTTCTCAGAGTATATACAGCTCCCAGATTGTCGGTATTAACGTAGAGAGCCTTTATATTTTCACGATGATGTTTGTACTTGTGCCTGTTATGATCGGCACGCTTATTATAGCGCCGGTGTGGACAGTCGATCCCCAAATGGGTCAGCTTTACATGTTTACCGCCATCCTGGTAGCCGTTCTGGGAGGACTAGGTAACATGAAAGGAACCATTATGGCGAGCTTTCTCATCGGAGCAGTCCATGCAGTTATGTGCTTTATCGTGGGAGAACCGAAATTCATGACGCTCTCGGCTTTAGTGCTGGTCATGATTGTTTTGATAGTGAGGCCTCAAGGGTTAACAAGGAGTGAGTCATTATGGTAGATATTGAATTAAAAAGAGATCGCGTTACAATCAGACTTAAGGATAAGAAATGGGAATGGATTATTGAACCCAGATATTGGCGCAATTCCATCCTCTGGGTTGCACTTTTACTCGTTTTTCCCGCCGTTGCCTATTTTATTAGCCCCGGGCTTGATCAATGCCATGATCTCGGCCAATCTTTTAGCTGCTATCGCTATTCCGATGTCGCTGATGACCTTAGGCACAGGCCGCGTTAATTTTGGTCCGAATTTTTTCGTCGGTGTAGGAGGTTATGCGGCCGCTCTGCTCAGCATTGCTTACGGCTGGGGACCGCTGACAACATTGCCTTTTGCGATTTTAATGTACTCTATTTGCGGCTCTTATCTTCAGCCCTCTGGTGATTGTGGCGCGAGGTCTTTACTACGTTTTGTTATCCCTGCTTTTGCCGTTCGTTTTTTTTGAAGTTACCTTATCTACACCGATATCTTTAAGGGGGACACCGGACTTTTCGGTATCAAGCCTCTTCTGGATTTGGGGAATGCCAGAATAAATTTTCTGGTTATAGCTTACATCTCCATCGTCATCATGGTTTTGTTCCTTTGGGTCATCAACAAAGTTATAAAGTCGCGCTATGGGTTGATTATGGCCGCAATCAATGACGATGAAGAAGTAGCGCATGGTATTGGCAGTAAATATAAACAAAGTTAAAATTCTTTCCTTTGTCTTTTCCGCCGGCATGATTGGGGTTGTCGGGTGGTTTTACGCCCATTATTTTTCGTCATTTGCCGGACAAACTTATCTTACGTTTACTTTCATGCTGAAAATATTTTTAGCTATGATGATCGGAGGCCGGACCCAAATATTTGGCTGTGTTGTCGGCGGTTATTTTGTCACCTTTTTAGAGATGATTCTGATCAGGTATATGGGGCCGATACAGGCGGTTGTATTCCCTGTAATTCTTATGATTCTTCTTTTCGCGCTTCCGGAAGGCCTTTTTGGGATTTATCGCAAACGTCGTTATAGAGAATATTTCCCAACAATACATGTGCGGAGGTAAATTAATAAATGTCGGAACTGCTGAAAGTTAGCAATATCACCAAGACTTTCGGGGGCATTGTTGCGGTAAATGATCTGTCATTCGAGATTCACGAAGGTGAAACTCTCGGCTTTATCGGTCCCAACGGCGCAGGGAAATCAACCGTAGTCAATGTGCTCTCCGGCTACCTTGATGCCGATTCAGGACAGGATCGAAATGAATGGGGTAAACATCACCAATATGAAGCCTCATCAGCGGGCGCATATGGGGCTTGCCCGCACTTACCAAATTCCCCGGCCTTTCCCTGAGTTGACGGCTTTAGCCAGCGTGGCCACCAGCGCCCTATGCGGCAAGAAACGTGTTAACCAGAGTTTTGAAGATGCCATGGTTGAGGCTACACACTATCTTGAGTTTGTCGGGCTCTTCAGCAAACGGGCTATTCTTGCTCGCGATTTGACTTTTTATGAGTTGAGAATGCTGGAGCTTGCCCGGTCTCTGGCCACAACGCCGAAGCTTCTCTTTATCGATGAGGTTATGGCCGGTCTCAATCCCGGTGAGGCTAGAGATGCGATTAAACTTATTGCTCGGGCCAAAGAACAGTTTGGAATTACCATCTTCTGGATAGAGCATGTCATGGCGGTGTTAATGGAATCCGCCGATCGAATTATTGCGATAAATTACGGTGAAAAACTTGCCGAAGGAACCCCGGACGAAGTGGTGAACAATGATAATGTGATTGAGGCCTATCTGGGGAGGGGGTGGAAGGCGTATGCTTGAAGTTGATAAACTTAATGTCTCTTATGGCGTTATTCCGGTGCTCCATGATGTGAGTTTCAATGTAAAAGAGAATGAAATCGTTACTATTCTCGGTTCCAATGGAACAGGTAAAAGCACAATATTAAATATCATTCAGGGCATTATGAAAAATCCGACCGGAAGAGTAATTTTTCAGGATGAAGCCCATTCTAAATTTGCCGCCGCACAAAGTCGTGGATTTGGGCATTGTTCAGGTGCCGGAGGGAAGCAAAGCCTTTCCTTACATGACGGTCAAGGAAAATCTTCTCCTGGGCGCTTATCGGAGCAATTCCTGGAAAAAAAGAAATGAGACTTGGAATATGTTTATAGCCTATACCCGATTCTTAAAGGAGAGGTCCAGCCAAATGGCACGGCTCCTTCAGCGGAGGCGAGCAGCAGATGCTTAAAATCGGCAGAGGACTTATGGCGAATCCCCGGCTTATAATGATAGACGAACCATCGATAGGTCTTGCACCTATTATCGTGGATACTCTATATGAAACACTGATTAAGCTTCGGGATTCGGGGCTCACCATTTTGCTTACTGAGCAAAACGCACTGCGTGCCCTGCAGCTGGCCAATCGGGGATATATTCTTCAGGATGGAAGAGTCGTTCATTGAAGATACGGCTGAAAACCTGATGAAGAATAATTTGGTGAAAAAGGCATATTTGGGGAGATAAAGCATGGAAGACTATTTTTCTTATACTGAAAAACTATTCAATCCAGCTGAAGCAGGCACAAAACCAGAGGCCTTGAAAGGTATTCGCGTGTTGGATTTCTCTCACGTGATTTTCGGTCCCATCGCTGCCAGGCTTCTTGCGGATTACGGGGCGGAGGTCATCAAGCTGGAGTTGCCCTTCTCCGGGGATCTCTGGAGACCGGCAACTTACTGGGGGAAATACTGGAAACACTCCAATCCGATCTGGCACAATATTACCAAAAATAAATATTTCCTTTCTGTAAATCTGCAAGCTGAAGAAGTCCAAGGAACTGATCTATAAGATGGCCGAGACAGCCGATGTGGTCATTGAAAACTTTGCTCCCGGAACAGCGGAAGCATGGAAAATCAGGTTACAGCCAGATCAGCAAAATTAATCCCAAGATTATTTTCCTGAGCTGTTCTACTTATGGTCAATATGGGCCAATGCGCTATTTCCCGGGATGGGATCTTTTAGCCCAAGCTGCGAGCGGCGTCTTGAGTTTCAACGGGTATCCCGGATACGGATAAATTTTACAAGCTGCCGGATTATCTGGGCGATTTTGTACCGGGTAATTTCGGCGCTCTGTCGGTCATGATGGCTCTTTATCACCGAAACAAGACCGGAAAAGGACAGTATATTGATTTGGCGCAAACCGAAGGCCTGATGCGCTTTTGTTTAATTATACCTATCATTCAGTGTCACCGGAGGAGAAATCGGACGACCGGCAATACAGATCCCACCATGGTGCCGGCGTCCATCTTCAAGGCAGCGATGGATAAATTTCTGGCGCTTGCCTGCGCGACGCCTGACCAGTTCAAAGGCCTCTTCAGTGCCATGGGCAAAGCAGAATTGGCTTAAAGATAAGCGTTTTAACAACAACACTGGAGAGATTAAAACCGGAAAATGCCAAGGCTTTGAACAGCATAGTAACCGATTGGGTAAAATCAAAATCACTGCGCCGAAATTATCAACTGGCCGCAAGATTCAAAATCATTTCCGGCAGCGGAAGTGGCGGATGATTATATGATTGCTAATGATGAATGGCGGCGCAAACGGGGAAGCGTGGTTCTTTTCAAGGATGATATGTACGGAAACTAGTAATTGCCGGTCCTCCGGCGAAGTTAAGCGGTACGCCCTCGCGAACCAAGTGGCTCGCCCGTCCACTTGGTTATCATAACCGGATTGTGCTCAAGAAAGTTTCTTGGGGTTGATCGGACGCAGAAATTGAAGACTCTGGAGAAGAAAAAGGTTATAGGCACATTTGACGACAGGCCGGGTTTAAAACCTCCTGTATACTACAACCTGAATGAGGACCCTATATGTAACTACGGAAAAGAGGTTTGAAAATGAGCCCGAAAGCACAAAAAGAAGAAATATATACTCGACACGCAGTCTATCCCGTCCGTCCGAATTGGCAAAGTCTTGGCCGAAATTATGAATCCCGAAGGGAAAGTCGGAGGTGATGGACGATTTGCTGGTTCTGGATGTCAGCCGGCCAATTTCGCAGGAATTATTGCCGCCAGTTTTTTTGCCGAGTTCGGCGCCGAAGTGATTAAGATAGAACCTCCTGATGGAGATCCGGCCCGTCAAATGACGCCGTTTGGTGTCAATGTTAAAGGGGTGGGCATACCCTTCATGATGGAGGGACGAAATAAGCGCTACATGACCTTGGATATTAAGAATAACGCTAAAGATCGGGAAATTTTCGCGAAACTGGCCCAAAAAGCCGCTGTCGTGATCGAAACCTTTCCCGCCGGCGATATGGATTCATGGGGAATAGGTTACCGGCAGTTAAGTGCTAATAATAAGGGGCTTGTTTATATCGCCGTTACCCCTTACGGACAATACACGGATAAAGCCAAGCAGTTTGCCCATATGCCTGATTCCGATATTACTTCCCAAGCGGGGTCGGGACTTCCCGCAGAGATGGGAGACGTGCCGGAATCGGGGGAACCATATAACTGGCCGTTGCGTGCGCGGAATGTGGGCGGGTTGGTATATCTCCGGGCTTTGCGCCGCTCTTGGCGGCACTGTAGCCCTTATTCATCGGCAAAACACGGGGCAGGGTCAAATGGTAGATGTGGCAAGTATGGACGCTTATTCTTCCATGGTCGGAATTCCGGCCTCGATCGGCTGTACCTGGGGAAAAGCACGTCCGCGAATCGGAGTTCTTGATTTTATCTTATATCCTTACGGCCATTGGAAGTGTAAGGATGGATTTGTCGCCATTGCTGCGCCAAGAGATCATGATTTTCGTGCTTTACTTAAGATTCTGGGCCTGTGGGAGATCGAAGACGACTGGAGATATTCATCGGATCGTATACCTGATATTCTGGAACAGGCGACGCATCTTCATAAAATTATTGAAAAAGAGACCATGAAGCATACAGGCGATGAATTGGTTAAAATGGCGTTGAATTACAGTAAGAAGTCGGCAAGATCCAAATGGCGCGGCGGTGGAGTGCCTATAGTTATGAAGCTAATGACCCCCGAAACTGCCATGGAGAATAAGCAATGGCATATTCGCAAGACGTTCCAGGAAGTTGAAGATAAAAATTTGGGTAAATATACTATTAGCGCAAATTTCGTAAGAATGTCCGAATCACCCCCTAGGGTGAAGTGGGTTTCCTGCGAGATCGGCAAGGATAATGACTATATCATTGACAAGTACCTCAAGGGAGTGTAAAATATTTAATACGTGTAAATGAAGATCCGTTCCGTAGGGACGGGTAAATTTTTTTAGGCCGGAAATATTTTTTAAAGGAGGAGGTACCATGATGAAGAAAGTCGTAGGAGTAGTTGGCGTCATCGTTTCAGTAATGGTGATAGCCGTAATGGTGGTATTGCTGCCATCAGTGTCATTCTCACAACCAAAAGGGGAACCTATTGTTATTGGTTATGTTGGCCAGGTTGCATCCCCAGGGACTAAACCGTGCATGGACATCCAGACGATGGCGGTCGCTGAAATCAACGCCGCCGGCGGTATCCTGGGACGGCCGGTTAAGTATATTGTCCAAGATGGCAAGGGAGACACATCGCTTTCCGTCGAAGCGGCAAGAAAACTGATAATCGAAGATAAAGCGTCATTTGTTTCCGTGGAAGGCCGTACAGAGATTTCTCTGGCGGTGCAGGAGAATTCAGGTAACCTTTTCAAAGAATATCCCCACATTCTTGTCTTCAATGGTCCTATGGGCTCCGAATTAACGGCGCGCATTATAGATGAAGCTCCGAAATACGATTTTTGCTTCCGGGATTGGGATCCAGAACCTGCTCATTATGCCCAAACAAAATACTATTATGGAGAAAGCCTGGAAAAAAGACTTAGGGGTGAAAAAAATCGCTATTCTTTGGGAAGACTTGGCCTGGACGACCCAGTGGAGAAAAGGAATTGATTATATGAGTCTGCCGACCTGGGAAAAAATGGCTCAGGATGTAGGCATAAAAGTTGTTTATAGTAAAGCAGTTAAACCGCGCGGGACTTTGTATATACCCATTCTGCAGGAAATTGCCGATAAAAAAGCCGACCTTATCTTTTTTGTAAGCTCCTGGTTTACGGATACGGACGCATTTGCCAAACAATGGGCTGATTCCGCAGCTAAGAATATCTATGTTTCTTTCTATGGCGGTGTTGCCCAGACGCACGCATTTTGGCCCATGACCGGCGGCAAGGCACTAGGGACTATGTCTTCGTTTACCGATTTGGAAACTATTCCCATGACATCCAAAACCATGCCTCTCATGGAAAAAGCGGCGAAGAGGAATATCCCCATGCAGATCCATGTGCATATTGCTTATGCCGACATTTACCATTTCAAGGCAGCTATTGAGGCGGCAGGGGGAACAGACGATATCAAAAAGCTGATCAAAAGTATGGAAGATGTAACGACAGAGTATTCACTCGGGAAAATGAAGTACGAAACCAAGAAAGTAAAACCGTTTTACCATTCCAGGATGAGGGTTGATCCGAATAATCCGTGGAAGACTTATCCCGGATACTATTATCAGCTTCTTGTTCAGTTCCAAGAGAATGGCAAAATAGCATTTCTGAATGAATCCTGTCAGGAAAATGAAAAAGCAATGAAGAAATTTTATAATCCTAAAGCGGTTAAGACTCCTGCTCAATTGCGGAAAATTCAGTATGGTAAATAAACACGAGTTAGCTCTTTGAGTTTTAAAAGGCGGTTCTGACATGTCAGAACCGCCTTTTGTTATTTAGCCTTAGTTGTTTTAAGTAATATTTCTTAGTTCCGGGTCATATTAAAGAGTTTGTCTAATTTTTTATAATATTTTTCTTCCACAGAATTTATTGTCAGTATATGATCTATTTGATACTATTATTTGTTTACAGAAATAGTATATCGAATCACTATGGGCCAGGAAAATAATTCGGAAAATTCAAAAGTAGCCAAAGCCGCGGGAATTGTAGGCATATCGACAATGGTCAGCCGTGTTTTTGGCTACATTCGTGATATGGTGGTTGCGGCTATTTTTGGCGCTAGCTTATGGACGGATGCCTTTTGGGTGGCTTTTCGCATCCCCAACCTTTTGAGACGATTGTTGGGCGAAGGATCGCTCACAGTTTCTTTTGTTCCCGTTTTTACTGAATACCTCCAAAAAAAATCGAAAAAAGAAGCTCTGGAGTTAGCCTCCAATGCTTTTACTATACTATCCATTATTTTAGTGATTATCTCTATTCTCGGCGTTGTTTTTTCGCCGCTTATAGTCGCTCTGATGGCGCCTGGGTTTATTAAAGAACCAGGCCAATTTGCACTGACTGTCTTTTTGAACCGCCTGATGTTTCCCTATATTTTCTTTATTTCGCTAGTTGCCCTGTGCATGGGGATTTTGAATTCCTTCCGGCATTTTGCCGCTCCTGCCTTGTCGCCAGTGATTTTGAATATTTCTATGATCTTGGCGGCTCTGACTTTACGCAACTATTTTGAAGAACCGATTACGGCATTGGCCATTGGTGTGATGATAGGCGGCGTGATGCAATTAGTAATGCAATGGCCCTTTTTACTTAAATACGGAGTAAAATTAAAATTTAAATTCGATCTTCATCATCCGGGAATTAAGCAAGTTGGGCTTTTGATGTTTCCGGCATTTTTTGGCGCAGCGGTATATCAGATTAATGTTCTTGTTGGTACGATCCTCGCCTCACTTTTACCCAGCGGTAGTATCTCTTATCTTTTTTATGCCGATCGCATTATGGAGCTACCTTTGGGCGTTTTTGCCGTAGCTATCGGGACGGCCTCGCTGCCGAGCTTTTCCGAGCACGTCTCGAAAGGAAATTTTGAAGAATTAAAATCAAGCCTTTCTTTTTCTCTGCGGCTCATGCTTTTTGTGACTATTCCCTCGATGGCGGCCTTAATGGCCTTGCATTTTCCGATTATTTCCGTTTTGTTTCAGAGGGGAGCTTTTGATGCCCAAGCCGCGGTTTCTACAGCCCAGGCTTTATTTTGTTACGCTTTAGGCTTATGGGCTTTTTCGCTAATACGCGTTATTGTTTCTGCTTTTTACTCTTTGCAGGATGCCAAATGGCCGGTAAAAGCCGCCATAATTGCTTTGGTTTTCAATATTATTGCCAGCCTGATCTTGATGAATCCTCTGAAACATAATGGTTTGGCGCTGGCCAACTCGCTTGCTTCGATGATCAATGTAATTATTTTGACTGTTGTTTTAAAGAAAAAAATCGGCATATTTTTAGACCATAAATTTTATTTTTCTATCGGCAAGATTATTATTTCTTCGCTTGTTATGGTGGGTGCAATAACGTTGGTGGATTTCTTTTTGCCGTGGAATACAGAAGCGCATTTTAAAGAGCGGCTGATCTATCTCGTTGTCGCTATTGCCGTGGGCGGGTCTGCATTTTTTATCTGCTCATATCTTTTGAAAAGTCCAGAGATTAACGGCATCATCAGCCTGCTCAAAAAAAGGTTTACCCGTCAATAGTATTGATTTAGCGGACAAAATTATTGACTTCGAAAGCTCAAAGTGATAGTGGTCTTCGTCTTTTAGACGAACGTCACCGCTTTTATTTATAGGAAATATCATGTTAGATATTAAGTATTTAAGACAAAACATCGAGCTTGTCAGTCAGAAAATGAAAGAGAGAGGCCAGCCAATTGATTTTGACCGTTTCTTAGATTTGGACACAAAAAGAAGGGATATTTTACTGGCAGTAGAAACACTGCGCAATGAGCGCAATGATGCTTCCAAAAAAATCGGCGAACTCAAGAAAAAGAAAACCGATGCCTCCACATTGATTGCCAGGATGAGTGAAGTTTCGGCTAAAATCAAGGAGCTTGATGAGAACTTGAAAATTACCGAAGAAGAGCTCAATAACTTTGTGATGATGATTCCCAATATTCAGCATGAATCGGTGCCCATCGGCCAGGGCTCGGAAGACAATCCATCCTGCGCAGTTGGGGAAAAAAGCCGGCTTTTAGCTTTTGAGCCGAAAGCTCACTGGGATATCGGGGAGAGCCTGAATATTCTGGATTTTGCCCGCGGCGCAAAAATAGCCGGAGCGCGTTTCACTTTATATCGGGGATTGGCTGCCGCAGTTGGAGCGGGCATTGATCAATTTCATGCTCGACTTACATACAGGCGAGCATGGTTATACCGAAGTGCTGACACCATTCATGGTTAACCGGGAAAGCATGACCGGCACCGGCCAATTGCCGAAATTTGCGGAAGATCTTTTTAAAATTGAAGGGATGGATTATTTCTTGATTCCGACCGCGGAAGTTCCTGTCACCAACATTTACCGGGATGAAATACTGGAGGAAAAGAAACTGCCGATTTATTATGTGGCCTATTCGCCCTGTTTTCGCTCGGAGGCCGGCTCTTACGGCAAGGATACGCGGGGGTTGATTCGCCAGCATCAGTTTAACAAGGTGGAAATGGTCAAGTTCTCCAAGCCGGAAGACTTCTTATGATGAACTGGAAAAATTGACCGCCAATGCGGAAGAAGTGCTCAAGAGATTGGGAATTCATTATCGTACAGTAAGCCTTTGCACTGCGGATCTGGGGTTTTCATCCGCCAAGACCTATGATGTGGAAGCCTGGATGCCGGGGCAAAATGCGTATCGGGAAATTTCTTCCTGCAGTAATTTTGAAGATTTTCAGGCGCGCCGTGCTTCGATCCGTTTTCGCCGGGAAGAAAGCGGCAAAGTGGAATTTGTTCACACGTTAAACGGTTCTGGACTGGCTGTTGGTAGAACATTGGTGGCGATTTTGGAGAATTATCAGCAGGCGGACGGGTCTGTTTTGATTCCGGAAGTATTACAGCCTTATATGAGAGGTGTTGATAGGATCGCACCATAACAATAATATAGTGCATTCAAAATGCTATTATGCAAGGAGGGATGGCCGAGTGGTCGATGGCGGCGGTCTTGAAAACCGTTGACCGAAAGGTTCGCGGGTTCGAATCCTGCTCCCTCCGCCAGTAAATTGTAAAACGCGTCAATAATCCAACAGACGCCTTATTTTAAAAATATCGGCCGGATAAAAAAGCGGAGAGATGGCTGAGTGGCCGAAAGCGATCGCCTGCTAAGCGATTGTACGCCCTTAAAAGGTGTACCGCGGGTTCAAATCCCGCTCTCTCCGCCAGTTTAATTGAGTTTTCTGCGGCATATTGCCGGAGCGGTAGTCATGTGTTATACGGCTGCCGCGAAATTTTATAATATATCGTGCGCCCATGGCTCAGCTGGATAGAGCGCCAGACTACGAATCTGGATGTCGGAGGTTCGAATCCTCCTGGGCGCGCCAATAAAACAATAGAAATGGCTTCCTTAAACGGCGCTCTTTCTTATTTCATAGTTACCGTAGAGTTAGCAATCGGACACTTATTATTTATTAAAGGATGGAAATAGCCTAAAAATTTATATACTTAATTAATTAATTTGATTAAGTATAAGTTCGGAAGAATTACAGAGCAGTATTTAAAAGGGATAATGTTTTCAGTGTCCCATTTGATCATTTTTTTAGCCATTTATTATTCGTCCCACCTCCGCGGACACAAGACGACGATTTGGAAAGGCCGGGCATTTCGGAGGGGAAGACGAAGCGAACGGCCCTTTCGTAGAGCAGATAATCCCACGCCCAGTTGATGAGCACCATCATCCGGTTACGAAAACCGATAAGATTAAAAAGATGAATAACGAGCCAAATAAGCCAGGCGAAAAATCCTGTATATGTCCTTCTGCCAATGGCGACCCCTGCTGATTTGCGGCCGATGGTAATCATTGAGCCGCGGTCGTGGTAGCGAAAAGGTTGAGGAGTTTGTCCGTCGATTTGCCGCAGAATATTTTGCGCGGCGGTAATGCCGGATTGAATGGCCACCTGCGCGACCATCGGTAAAACTCGGCTATCTTCCTTGACGGAAGCCAAATCTCCAATGACGTAAATTTCCGGGTGCTCCGGCACCTGTAAAGTATCCCGAACGGGAACCCGTCCATCACGTTCCGTGGCAACACCGGATAGCTCAGCCAGAGGTTCTCCTTTTACACCGGCAGTCCAGACGACTGTTTGGGTGGTAATATTATCCTGACTGCTCAAGAGCACCGCATTTGGCGTTACTTCCCTGACCTTTGCCCCTAAGCGCACGTCAACACCCATATTTTTTAGCTTCTCCAGCGTATAAGAGCGTACGGACTGGGGCATATTAGCAACCAATCCGTCCGCCGCCTCCAGAAGAATAATGCGGACGGATTGAAAATCGATGGTCCGGTAGTCTTTGACCAGAGGACCATGAATTAGTTCGGCCAGCGCTCCGGCATATTCCACTCCCGTGGCTCCGCCGCCGACAATGACAAATGTAAGCAGGCTTTCGCGTTTAGTCTTGTTTTCCTCCCGAGCGGCAGCTTCAAAACAGCAAATGATATGGTTTTTCAGGGCAACGGCTTCTTCCAGTGTCTTCAGGCAATAAGCATTTTCTTCCACACCCGGCAGGCCGAAGGAGTAGGTGATGCTTCCCGTTGCTAAAATCAGATAATCGTAGGATATAGACTCACCATCGGTAACGACTATGCGGTTTTGCAAATCAATACGCCGGGCGTAAGCCTAAAGTAAAATCTATGTTGGAATGTTTCCAGAAGATACTGCGTACGGGATAGGCGATATCCTCCGCCTCCAATTCGGCGGCGGCTACCTGATATAGAAGAGCAAGAAAAGTGTGATAGTTGTTTCTATCGATAACAAGGACATCAACGTTTCCCTGCGCCAGAGTCCGGGCTGCCCATAATCCGCCGAATCCCGCACCGATAATGACAACTCTTGGCTTTCTACTCCTGTTCACCTCCGCCAAAATTGTGTCCTCCGCATATAGGCAGATAAACGCATTAATACAGCATCACAGAAAATAATTGTGTTAATAAATATTCTGATACGATTTTAGATGTAAATCAATTAACGAAACAGACTACTAAGTCTTTCTCGCTAATTTATGGAACGAGTCCCCGTTTTTTTAGTTCCATGCGGACATCGATTCGGCGAGCTCTTAATTCTTCAGCTGTGTATCCAGTGCCCCCAGTGCCGACACCAACACCACCGCCGACTCCGCGTCCAAAACTACCCATTCCGATACCTACTTGCGGTCCCGATTGTTTTTCTTGACTTTCAATTTCATCGTTTAGGCGATAGAAAGTAGCGAAGGAGATCATCATTGCCCATTTTCTTAAAATCTTCGGCCAATAAATCTTTTGTCTTATCCGCACATCCGACAACTAAAAATACAGCCGCAATAATAAGAAATGCTAAAATAATATTTTGTTTAATCTTCATCTCACGTTCTCCTATTTTTTTAATGCTGTTTTTTGTACCGATATACGCACGAATTTTACCGTAATGATTTTGAATCCTTCGGTAAACATACTTATTTTTCTTCTACTGTCTAATTGTTGGACTTTGATAAAATAATTTTAATTATTATATGCGTTATTTTTGATTTGTCTACAGAGATTTTCCGGATTTTTTGCCCTCGAAATAAATGAAGCAGGCCATAAAAAAACCCCCTTAAAGCATTTTGCTTTAAGGGGGTATATATTGGCAGATCATGATTTAATGTTACTTATGGAAGTTAAACATCCTTTCTCTTTTTCCAGGCTTCCTGATAGAGCCTCATCACACACAGGAAGATGGCTAAGAAGAACAACCCCAGCATGAAGTTCGGTGCGGTTCCCAAAAGAACATCCAGCAGGTGACCTACGTAAAGGAACAGGAAAGAAGCAATCACCATCGCGAATCCCCAGGCCGAAAGCATCAAGATCGAACCGAAACTCATATATTGCTCCAATTGTGTTTTGGGTGTTGCCTGCATTGTTTGTTCCTCCTTCCTTAAGAGAGCTACCTTCATTGGGCAGCTCGATTCATAGGGTTCCTCATTAGCTGACGATGGTCTTTACCGCTTCGATCACCGGATTGGTGAAAAGAGCCATCAAGATCGTGTATAGAGCGAAGACACCAACTGCTTCCGTAGTATACATCTTTTCATATTTACGTTTTAAAGAAACCACAATCAATCCGCCCACGATTAAGCAGCCCAGCTGGAAATAGGGGAAATTGCCTGCTTGACCTGCCGTATACTCGGCAAAGCAGAAAGTTGCTGTTAAAAGGACAACCGCTGCCGCTACCATCATTGTTCCTAATGTCTTTTTCATGATCTGTTACCTCCTGTAAGTTTATTTGCCTTTATATTAATGGAAGGATCATGCCAAAATATCAATAATGCTTATCAATACTTGTAAATACAAGATTATACTAGTTATTTATCAATTGTCGCTTTCCCACATTCATCAAGTAATACCCCTCTTGGCCTCCTCTTTTTCAATGAAATATTAAAAACCGTTGAACGAAAGGTGAAACATATTACAGACGGCATGGCTCAATTTGATATTGACAAAATTACCGTGAAAGCGTTTACTATCTTGAAATATTTTGAATATTTGTCATTAAAAAATGTCTTTTCCACTTAACCCCCAAATTGATATTTATGCATAGAGAACAGGATTGGTTAAAGCTCTACAAAATATCATCCGAAAAAAAGAACTTGAGCCTTGTTATTTATCTGACGGGCGACTTTGGGCTAAAAAATTTAAAGGCCTTTACCGAAGAAATCAAGCAACTGATCTATAAGCAGAAACCGCAAGAAATCAGCATAGACCTTTCCGGCATATCTTATTTGGATAGTGCAGCGGCTTTAGCTGTGATTCAAATCCAAAAGGATGCGGCCGTTGCCAGCACCAATTGCTCTTTGGTTAATTTAAATGAGGAAACAAAAGGAATTTTCAGCGTTATTCATGAGCAGGCGCTGATTAAAGCTCCATTTAAAGCTAAAATGCGACAAGACCTCTTTTTGATCCAACTCGGGGAATCCTTTTTGTATTTTGTCCGTGATATTGAGAACGTTGTAACGTTTGTCGGGGAACTGTTATTCGATATTTTTTATACCATTATGCATCCGCAATCCTTGAGAATCAAAGATGTTCTTTTTTACATGAAACGCGCCGGAGTAGATGGTTTGCCGATTGTCGGACTAATCAGCGTATTAATCGGGCTTATTATAGCCTTTATGTCCTTTTTACAGCTAAAACAAGTCGGCGCCAATATTTATGTTCCTTCCCTTGTTAGTTTTGCGATGGTCAAGGAACTTGGCCCTATTATGACGGCCATCTTAGTCGCCGGCCGCTCCGGATCAGCTTTTGCCGCCGAAATCGGCACCATGGTGGTCAACGAAGAAGTTGATGCTCTAAACACTATGGGCTTTGATGCCGTTCGATGGCTGACTATACCCAAGGTATTCGCGATGATAATAGTGGTTCCGGTTTTAACAATCTATGCTGATTTTTTCGGTGTTTTCGGCGGTTTGATTGTCGGTGTAACCGGACTAGATCTCACTGTAAATACTTATCTTACGCAATCGCTAAAAACCATTCAAGTGTTTGACGTAGTAACCAGTCTGGCTAAAGCCGCTGTTTTTGCCGGACTTATCGCCGGGATTGGCTGTCAGAGAGGATTTCAAGTTCGCGCCGGAGCACAGGATGTGGGGAAATTTACTACTTCCGCAGTCGTTTCCGCAATTTTTCTTATTGTTGTGGCGGATTCAATTTTTGCGGTTACATTATATTACATAAGATGAAGGAGCAATTTTTGCAGTCGCCGGATAACAAACCAATACTCGTTGTGGAAAATCTAGCCGCCCGCTTTGGCAGTAATATTGTATTTGAAGGGGTAAGTTTTCAGGTAAAGAAGGGCGAAATATTGGTTGTTGTCGGTGAAAGTGGTTGCGGCAAATCGACACTTTTGAAGATTATGATTGGACTGCAAAAACCTTCCTCAGGCAGAGTTATGTTTCGCGGCAGAGACATTATTTCTGCGAGTGAAGAAGAGCTAAACGAATATCGGCAAAATATCGGGGTTCTTTTTCAATCCAGTGCTTTATTCAGTTCGATGAGATTGAGTGACAACATCGCCCTGCCTCTGCAGGAATATACTAACCTTGATTCCGCGACGATAGATATGATTATCAAAATGAAATTAGGCATGGTCAATCTGGCCGGATATGAAAATCACTTTCCGTCAGAATTATCCGGCGGAATGAAAAAAAGAGCAGGTATAGCCCGGGCCATGGCTCTTGACCCTATCGTGCTTTTTTTTGATGAACTGTCCGCCGGACTTGATCCGGTCACGGCAGTCGAATTGGATGACTTAATTATTAAAACCAATGAAGCGCTCGGAACGACAATGGTTATTGTTACCCATGAATTAGAATCTATTTGCAAAATTGCCCATAGAGTAGTAATGTTAGACAAAACAGCTAAAGGAATTATTGCCGAAGGTAGTCCGCTGGACTTGAAGGAAAAAGCTACGGATCCGAGAGTACGCAGCTTTTTTTTAAGGCAACTGCCTGAGGTTGATTCCCGGAGTACATCATATGGCAAGTAGAGCTTCCAAATTTTTAATCGGCCTTTTTGTAATCATCGGTACGATGATTGCCGTAGTTATTATTATCTGGGTGGGTGCTGCTGACTTTTTTATGAAAGGCTCCACTTATGTTACATATTTCGACGAATCGGTTCAAGGGCTGCAGGCCGATTCCGCAGTTAAATATCGCGGCGTGGAAGTTGGCAAGGTCAAAAGCATTAAAGTTGCGCCGGACTACCGGTTGATCGAAGTGGCCATGAAAGTCGATATATCCGGAGACTTGCAGAATCAAACTGAGGCCCTGTTACGAACAGCCGGTATAACCGGAATTGTTTTCATCGAATTAGATCAAGTTAAACCGGGTGAAAAATCCAGCTCTCCCGCTATTACTTTTGAACCTGACTATCCTGTCATTCCTTCGCGCCGTTCCGACCTCAGCCGTATTTTAGCGGATACAAATGAGATAATGAAAAACATAAAAGCAGTTGACTTCAGTGGACTATCCGATCAGTTAAAAAATACCACCAAAGCCATTGAAACGTTTTTGGCGGGAAAAAATACCGGCAATATTATGGCCAATCTGGAATCCACAACAGCTAACATAGATAAATCAATGGAAAATCTTCGCGTAACCATGGAAAACCTGCAAGCATTTTCCGAGAGCATAAATGATAATCCGTCGGAATTGTTCTTTAAACGGCCGGCGCCGCCTAAAAAAATTATGGAATGATTACGGGGAAAACAAAATGGGAAAATATCTGGCACCGAGGAAAATCTATAGTCGAATTATTTGCTTCATTTTTTTCTTTCTTGTAATTCAAGCTTGCTCAGTTGGCGGAAAGCCCAAGTATGAGATTGAAAATTATATACTGGATTATCAGGCTCCCACCTTGGAAAAACAAGCTCAACTTAATAGGACAATCAGGTTTGACCGTTTCACCATTGCTTCCGCCTATAATACTCAAAACATGATTTTTCGTACCGATAATTATTCTCTCGATTCTTTTAATTACAACCGCTGGGCAGTCAACCCCGCCGATATGGTAGCCGATAACTTATTACGAGATATGCAGGCAAGTGACCTTTTTCATGCAGTATTTTCCCGCTATACTGTGGAAGAAGCCGGTTTTCTTCTCCAGGGCGGTATTGGAGAATTTTTCTTACGTATAGAAAAAAACAGCAAGATTGCCGTCATCAGTTTACAAATAACGTTGAAAAATTCCAACCAAGTGGCAGCGAATAAGCGTATAATATTTCAAAGAAAATACCACGATGAAGAGTTATTGACCGAACAAACACCGCGCGGCTACTGCCAGGCAATGAGTCAAGCACTGAAAATTCTTTCCCAACAAATTATCATCGATGTTTATCAGGCGATCAAAAAATCTTCAAATTAGTTTTCCGGTAAAATTTTTATGAAAGAAATCAATGTTCGGACGAATTCGCGGACAGAGATAATTGATATAACGTCTTTAGTCCAAGCGGTAGTCGAAGAAAGAAAAGTCAAAAGCGGCATTTGTGTCGTTTTTACGCCGCACACCACAGCCGCAGTTACCATTAATGAAAATGCCGATCCTGCTGTGCCCACCGACATAATCTCTGCTTTGGAAAGGGCTTTCCCTCAAACCGCCGATTACCGGCACGCTGAGGGAAATTCACCAGCACATGCCAAATCGTCACTAGTCGGCGCTTCAGAATTAGTATTGATTGAAGATGGACGGATTGTTTTAGGAACCTGGCAAGCAATATTTTTTTGCGAATTTGACGGTCCACGCTCAAGAAAAATCTTTCTTTCGATTATTTCCGGCGATTAGATTGTTCACTTGAGCTGAAAATTTTATTCGTGAAACTCCAATTCCAAAAGCGAAGCGTATCGGAATTGGTAAGTTGAACAATCCCGCAAAGCGGAGGGTATAATACCCCGCAACGTGCTGCGGAATCGGTTCCCAAAACTCGCTTTGGAGTGTTCATACCCGTGATTACTGCTTCACTCTCTAACCGCATTTTTAAATATTTTGATCATCTGTTCCTGAATTAAGCCGTTGGAGGCAAGAACATTCGGCGATGACATTTTCCAGTTGCTTCCAAAAAGATCTGAGATTGCACCGCCGGCTTCTTCCACCATGAGCAAGCCTGCAGCCATATCCCAGGGCATGAGCTTTAACTCCCAAAAACCATCAAAACGTCCCGCCGCAACATAAGCAATATCCAAGGCGGCAGCCCCGGCCCGCCGTATCGCCTGTGCCTCTTTAGCCATTGAGTTAAAATAGTCGAGATTGTTTTCTTTACTGTTGCGGATATCATAGGGAAAGCCGGTAGCCAAAAGACTTCGCGAAATATCACGTGTCGATGAAACGGACAGTTTTTTACCATTTAAATAAACGCCCTCACCGCGGACAGCAATAAACATTTCCTCCCGCATTGGATCATAAATTACACCTAGAATAATAATTTCGTCTTTTTCCAGAGCAATAGAAACACAAAAAACAGGATACCCATGAGCATAATTTGTTGTTCCGTCTAAGGGATCGATTATCCAGCGCATTTTTCCGGCGCCGGCGATAGCCGGCGATTCTTCCGATAAAATTCCATGGTCGGGGAAGTTACGGCTGATCGCCGTAACGATTAAATCTTCAGAAAATTTATCCACTTCAGTAACCAGATTAATCTCGCCCTTATAATGAATTTCATGTTTTTGGCTGAACTTTTCTTTTAGGAGCGCCCCAGCCCTTCGCGCAATCTCTTCAGCAAAATCCTTCCATTGCCACATAGTGTAAAGCTCCTTCTATATTTAACGCAACATATTAGTAATAAAATTTACAAAAAATATAAAGTGAAAATATACATACTGCCTATCCTTTTAAGGGATTGCGTCGTAGTAAAATTAATGATAGTCAATATATAAACATATTCTTATTTGTGATTTATATGACTACAGAAAATTCAAACAATAATTTTCAAGGCTTAAAAGCTAAAAGAGAAGCTCTGGGGCTTTCTCTTAAAGATGTATTCAGGCGCACACGCGTAAGCGTTGCCTATTTGGAGGCCATAGAAAATGGTGACTTTCATCTGCTGCCGGAATCCATCTACGCAAAAAATTTTATCAAGAGTTACGCCCGTGTTTTGGATATTGACAGCAAACTAATCCTGGCCGGCTACGAAGACTATCTTAATTCTCTAAATATTCTGGAAAATCTGCCACCTGAAGATGTTTCGGATAAAGTTTCTTTCTTTACAAGAATTGTTCACTGCGGTCCTTTTTGGGGTATTGTATCAATTTTAATAGTTATTGCTTCCGTTATGTGGTTGATTTCAATGCAATATCGGCCTGCAACGGACATCATGAATGACTCAACTGGAAAAGCTTCCGCTTCTGTCGAAAATAAGGAACAAATAGTAGATACACAAGTTAATTCGTCAGCTTCCATAAACGAACAAACGACAGTCAATTTAAATCCGGCCGTAAACAATCCTGATAAACAAGAGCAAGTTGCCTCCCCCGGGCGGAATGCTACTGCCAAACCTTCGGCGGAAGATGAGCGACCGGCAGCTAATAAAGAAGTCAGCCGCTTGCTTATTAAAGCAACTGAAGAAACGTGGATAAGGATTAAAACCGATCAAAATCCTCCATTCCAAGTCTTATTAAAGCCCGGAGAAAAAATCGAATACAAAGCGGCAAGTTTTGATATTGATATTGGCAATGCCGGCGGAGTTAAAATGAAATTTGAGGGAAAAGAAATAGAAAACCTGGGGAAATCGGGGCAGGCAATCCGCTTGCGGTTACCATAATTTTATAAAACAAAAAAGGATGAGGTAATATTATGTTTGGAATAGGAATGCCGGAATTACTGATAATATTGGTAATTATTTTGATTATTTTCGGTGTCGGAAAACTGCCGGAAATCGGTTCAGCTTTGGGCAAAGGAATTAAAAACTTCAAGAAATCAGTCAACGAAAATAACGAAATAACCAATAAAGAAACAAAAAAGGAAGAAGAAAAAAATAAACTCTGATGGAAAAAACGGCAGAGTAACAATTATTATTGCTTTATTAAAGCAGACTGTATTCCTTCTATTTATGCTTTAAGGTAGCGATTATTTTGATAAAACCTCATTTTAAAGAGGTAAATTCCATTAATCTTATAGGCAAGCTTTAAAAAAACCGGCAATGCACGTTGACGGTCAAAAGGGAACATCGTCTGTCGGAGTTCCGGCATTATTTGAACTTAGAGATGAGGTTTCAAGCGATGAATCATCCGCTTTGCTCTGAGCTTTGGAATCAAGCATCTGCATATTGGAAGCTATAATTTCCGTGGTAAAGCGTTTTACACCGTCCTTATCTTCCCAGGAACGTGTTTGAATCCGCCCTTCCACAAATATCAACTTTCCTTTAACTAGATAATTACCGCAAATTTCAGCTAATTTCCCAAAAGTAACTATTCTATGCCACTCTGTTTTTTGAACTTTTTCTCCACTTTTATCTTTCCACTGTTCGTCCGTGGCTAAATTGAAATTAGTGACCATTGTGCCATCCGGTGTATAACGAACTTCCGGATCTTTACCCAGTCTGCCAATTAACATTGCCTTGTTTACCATTTTGACCTCCCTAATTGATAAGTCTCATTTATAATACATAACATTGCCGCTTGTAGCAAACTAATTTTGTGTTGCCAACTCATTTTAAAATTATCTTTAGCATCCAGCTATTTTACAATCCTGCTTGACTATTCGGCAAAATAAATATAATCAAATAAGCTTTATAAAAAGCGGAGAAATTATGGAAGATAATGAACTTTTACATGTCCGTCTGGAGAAAATAGCGGCCTTAAGAGCAGCGGGGGTCGATTTATATCCTAATGATATAAAACCCCAAAATACTACGACAGAAATTTTTGCTCAGTTTGGTAATTCTGATAGCGAGACTCTTTCTAAGATAAGGCAAAAATTTTCCATAGCTGGGCGTTTAATGGCCATGCGCAATTTTGGTAAAGCAGCATTTATCAAGATTCAAGACCGCAGGGGCCAAATCCAAAGCTATATAGCCAAAGACATCCTGAGCGACGATGCTTACTTCATTTTTAAAAAACTTGATATTGGTGATATTATTTATATTTCCGGTAAACTCTTTCGTACTAAGACCAACGAATTAACTATCGAAGCAGAGGATTTACGCCTGCTTGCCAAAGCAATAAGGCCTCTGCCGGAAAAATGGCACGGCCTCACCGATATTGAAACCAGATACCGCCAGAGACATCTTGATTTGATTAGCAGCCCTAAGGTTAAGGAAATTTTTTACAGGCGCAGCCGTATTATTCAGCTTATTCGCAAATTTATGGACGAGCATGACTTTCTGGAAGTGGAAACACCGATGATGCAACCACGTGCCGGTGGAGCAATGGCTCGCCCCTTTAAAACCCATCACAATGCACTGGATATGGATTTTTACTTACGGATTGCCCCGGAGCTTTATTTAAAGAGGCTTGTTACCGGCGGACTGGAAAGAGTTTATGAAATTAATCGTAACTTCCGCAACGAAGGCATTTCGACTTTTCATAATCCAGAATTTACCATGCTGGAATTTTATTGGGCATATACTACTTATGAAGATTTGATGTCTTTTACCGAAAATTTATTTACTTTTATTGCCATCGATATATTTAGTGGGCTGAAATTCAATTATCAGGATACGGAAATCGACTTGACCCCGCCTTGGCGGCGTGTATCAGTTAAGGAAGCTCTTGTACAAATGGCAGGCATGCCCCCGGCTGCGCTGGAAAATCAAACCCAGGCTTTGGCTTTTGCCCGGAAAGCCGGTTGTGAAAGCAAAGAAACCGATTCCTTAGGGAAAATATTAATGGCTATTTTCGATGAGCTTGTCGGAAAAAAGCTCATTCAACCGACATTTGTCACTCATTATCCGGTGGCAGTATCTCCCCTTTCGCGCCGGTCGGCTACTGATATTAACTTAACTGACCGATTTGAATTATATATTTACGGCAAGGAAATTGCCAATGCCTTTTCGGAATTAAATGATCCCGCTGATCAAAGGGAAAGATTTTTGCAGCAGTTGAAGGAAAGAGATGCCGGTGATGACGAAGCTCATGAAATGGATGAAGATTACATCAGAACATTGGAATACGCTATGCCGCCCACAGCCGGTGAAGGTATCGGTATCGACCGCCTGGTAATGCTTTTTACCGATTCAGCTTCCATTAGAGACGTCATTCTATTTCCCCTGTTAAGGACAAGACAGGAATAAAGTGGTGAGAATCACTAATTTCTTCCAGGAAATTAAGTAACCCCAAGTGCAGGATATTTTTTAATGCCTTACGAATTTTTTATAAGCAAACGTTATTTAAGAGCGAAACGCAAGCAAGTTTTTGTTTCGATCATCACCTTTATCTCGATCTTTGGTATTTTTTTAGGTGTAGCGGCCTTGATTATTGTGCTTGCCGTCATGAATGGATTCGAAACGGACTTACGCACGAAAATTCTGGGGATTAAATCCCATATTGAACTGACGGCGGATATAGGCGGCTCCATGAAAAACTATCCAAAAGTTCAAGAATTGATTGCCGGAACGGAAGGAGTTGTTGCTTCCACTCCTTTTATTTACACTCAGGCGATGATTCGCAGCGGTAATGGTGTCAGCGGTGTAGTCATTCGCGGTTTGGATACTCAAAGCGCTTTTAAAGTTATTAATTTGGGAAAAATCAGAGAAGGCAGTATTGAATATCTCAACAAAATTCCCCATGAACTCTCCAGGAAGTATAGTGAACAGATAGCGCCGATGGAATTGTTCATCGGTAAGGAAATGGCCAGAAATATGGGGATTTTTCTTTACGATACAATAACAATTATTTCGCCGATGGGTATTTCTACGCCGATGGGCATGATGCCCCGCATGAAGAAATTTATTGTCGTGGGTATTTTCGAGTCTGGATTTTACGAGTACGATTCGACACTTGCTTATTTATCTTTACGTAAGTTGTCAGGATTTTTTGCAAATGGGTGATAGCGTCACCGGAATTGATATTAAAGTCGATGATATTTATAAGGCGGATAGCATTGCCCGACAGAATTCAAAGTAAACTGGGATTCCCCTTTTGGGCGCAATAACTGGATGCAAATGAATAAAAATCTTTTTGCCGCCTTAAAGCTGGAAAAACGCGTCATGTTTATTATTTTGAGTTTAATTGTCCTTGTTGCTGCTTTTAATATAATCAGCGCTTTGATAATGATTGTTATGGAAAAAAGCAAGGATATTGCTATTTTGAAATCAATGGGAGCAACTTCCCGCAGCATTATGAAAATATTCATTTATCAAGGACTGATTGTCGGCATAATCGGGACATTTTTCGGTTGTATTGCGGGTCTTTCAGTAGCCTTGAATTTGCAGAAAGTATCGCTTTTTGTGGAGAAAATTTTCCACTTTAAGATTTTGCCCGGTGATGTTTACTACTTGAGCGAGCTTCCCTCCAAGGTTAACTATGGCGATGTAATTGTCATTGTTATCGGCACATTGCTTGTTTGCTTCTTATCTACGATTTATCCTTCCTTAAGAGCTTCACGGTTGGATCCGGCAGAAGCCTTAAGGTATGAATAATTAATTTTATGAAAGTAAAAGATGATTTTACTGGAAAATTTATCAAAAACTTTTTTTAAAGACGGCAATAAAATTGAAGTATTGCGCGGTCTGAATATGAAAATTACAAAGGGAGAATCATTGGCAATTCTTGGTGTTTCCGGCGCCGGTAAAAGTACTCTTATTCATATTTTGGGTACGTTGGATCATCCGACGGAGGGGCATCTTTATATAAATGGACTAAATGTTTTTGCTTGGGAAGAAAAAAAGATGGCTCGATTCCGCAATTCAATGATAGGTTTTATTTTTCAATTTAATAATTTACTTCCGGAATTCAACGCTATGGAAAACACTATGATGCCGGCTTTAATCAGCGGCATGCCGAGGAAGCAAGTCGCTGAAAAAGCCTGTAAATTGCTTGCGGAAGTTGGATTAGAACATCGATTAAAGCACAAACCGGGAGAACTTTCCGGTGGAGAGCAACAACGTGTGGCTATTGCCCGGGCCTTGATAATGGAGCCGGAAATATTGCTTGCGGATGAACCTACAGGAAATCTTGACACGGAGACAGGAAAAAAGATAGAAGACATTCTGGTTAATTTAAATGCAGCAAAAAAGATCACTCTTGTTGTCGTAACTCATAACAAATTACTGGCAGAAAGGATGTCCCGCAGGATCGGGCTGCGCGATGGGAGAATTTATGATTATAAATAAAATAGCTCGTCATATGTGTTTGACTTTTTTGCTTTTGTCGCTTTTCCCGTTTACCCAAACGCATGCTCAAGAATTAAAAAAAATTAGTATACTGCCTTTTGAAGTTTACAGTAAGGAAGATAGTGCTGCCATCAAGGAATCACTGTACAAAAAAATGTCTGAAGAATTAAAAAAGGAAAAACTTATTCAATTAATTCCCGCGGATTCGTTTCTTAAGGATAAAGCTAAAGTAGATAGACGCCAGGCGATTAGCGTGGGGAAATCTCTGCGCGCTGATTTTGTTGTTATGGGTAGTTTGACCCAATTGGGTGAAACTTTAAGTGTTGACGCTAAAATAATTGATATCAGCACGGGAAATATTTTATCTTCGGTTTCCGTTCAAGGCAAAGGATTGGCCAATCTCGGTTCTATAGCAGCTCAATTAAAAACCGAAATTCTTGTTCGAACAGGACTAATTGAGAAAATAGCCAAAATTGAAATTAAGGGTAATCGAAAGATCGAAGCTTCCGCCATTATTCAGCAGATTAAAAGCAAAGAGGGCAATCCTTTTTTTGAAGAAGATATTACCGCCGATATTAAGACAATTTTCAAAATGGGCTTTTTCCTGGACGTAAGCGCGGAGGCGACTTCAACACCGCAGGGGAAAATTGTCACATTTACTGTTTTGGAAAAAGGACTCATTACAGACATTCAGATTAAAGGCAATAATGCCTTAAGCAAGGATGATATCCAAGGGGTCATGACAATCAAGACCAGGCAAAGTTTGAATCAGGAAAAAATCAAGGCAGACATAGAAAAAATTAAAACACTTTATGACAGCAAAGGTTATTATAATGCCGAGATAACCGACTCGGTCGAAAAAGATGGAGAAAAAGATTTCCGCGTAATTTTAGATATCAAAGAAAATGACCGGGTCTATGTCAGAACGATTACTTTTGAAGGCAATGAAGCCTACTCTTCCAAAGAGCTTAAAAACATGATGAGTACTTCAGAATACAATATTTTAAACTTTTTTACAGATTCCGGTCTGTTGAAGCGCGAACAGCTCAAACAGGACGTTAATAAATTAACCGCTTTTTATTTCAATAACGGTTTTATTAATGCTCAAGTAGGCGAGCCGGAGATAACAGTCGATAAAATAGGGATTTACATAAAAGTTCAAATTAAAGAAGGGAAAAGATTTAAATTCGGTAAAGTAGAAATTTCCGGTGATTTACTCGAAAAGCCTAAAGCCGAATTGATGGAAGTCGTTAAAAATAAAACAAGGCAACAATTATGACCGCGAAGCTATCATGAAAGATATAGATTTCTTAACTCAAGCCTGTAATGATGAAGGCTACGCCTATGCCGATGTTAATCCGAAAATTGATACCAAAGAAAAAGAACAATTGGTCGATGTTGATTTTCAAATAAACAAAGGCGAACTGGTTTATATTAATCGTATCAGTATTACCGGCAATACCATTACCCGCGACAAGGTTATCCGGCGCCAGTTGGAAATAGTTGAAGGGGACTTGTATTCCAGCAGCTAAATTAAAGAACAGTTATGGTAATTTGAATCGGCATCAGGTACTTTGAAGAAGTAGATTTCCAGACGGAAAAAAGCCCCGATAAAAATAAAATGAATGTGAATATCCGCGTCAAAGAAAAAAATACCGGTATGTTTATGGTTGGCGCCGGTTACAGCGCGACTGATCAGGCTGTTATCATGGCGCAGATTACCCAACAAAATTTCTTGGGTTATGGTCAAATTTTAAGCCTGAAAGCGTCCTTAGGTTCCACCACCAACAATTATGAATTGTCTTTTACCGAACCATGGCTTTTTGACCTGCCCCTTTGGTGTAAAGCGGATATCTGGAAATACAAAAAAGATTATGATTCTTACACTTTGGATACGCGCGGCGCTGGCCTTACTTTAGGTTACCCGCTTTGGGAGAAAGTCAGCGGCTATATCGGTTATAATTTTTCCATCAGATGATATTCAGAATGTTAATCAAGACACTGCACTCACAGATTATTAAAGATCAGGAAGGCGAAAGAATTACCAGTGCGGCAACATTAACTCTGGCACGCGATACAACTGATGATTATATGTTTCCCACTAAAGGAACTAAAGCCAGCATCTCTGTTCGATATGCAGGTCCCCCTTTGGGAGGGGATGTCAAATTAATTAAATACTCAGCGGGGGCTGATCGCTTATTATCCGCTGTTTTGGGATGTGGTTTTTGCAGCTAAAGGGCGAATTGGTTATCTCCAAAATACCGATGATGACGCCAGTAGAATACCCATTTATCGAAAGATATGTTTTGGGCGGTATTAACTCTCTGCGCGGTTTTCGTTATGTCGGCCCGACTAATCCGGGGACGGAAGATGTTATTGGCGGGACAACCATGTTAGTCTTTAATTTTGAACTGGTCTTTCCCCTTTATTAAAGATGCCGGTATGAAAGGCGTTATTTTTTACGATGCCGGTAACACCTGGAATAACGGATATTATATTGATGATTTAAGGCAGTCCGTGGGATGCGGTATTCGCTGGTATTCACCGATCGGTCCTTTAAGGCTTGAATACGGCTACGTGCTTAACCGCAGGGGTTTGAATGATGATTCTATAGGCCGTTGGGAATTCACTATCGGCATGTTTATGTAACTAAATAGCGGATAAAAAATGCATTTTATCTGCAAATAAATAGAGAGGAGATTTTATATGAAAAGGAATATTTACCTGATGGGCAGGAGTTATCTTGTTGCTTTTTGTCTGGAGCACTAATTCTTTGGCTGCGGATAAAATTGGTTTTATCAATCTGAGGGAAATAATGCAAAATTCCACCGCCGGCAAAAAGGCGGGAGAGGATTTAAAAAAAGTGGCGGAAAAGAAACAAGCTGCAATTTCATCGGCGGAAAAAGAACTTAAAAAAATGAAGGATGAATTGGATAAACAAGGCTCCATTCTGACGGCTAGCGCGCGCAGAGATAAAGAAACCGCTTACCAAAAGAAGTTGCGCGACTATCAATTGCTGGTTAATGACGCCAATGAAGAACTCCAAAAACGCGATCAGGAAATGTCTCAGAAGCTGTTGCCGGAAATATTGAAAATCGTACGCACTATCGCTGAAAAAGAGAAATACACTTTGGTTATTAGACGTAGCAAGCATGCCGATACCTTATTTTGCTAAAGAAGATGATTTTAGTAAGAAAGTCATCGAAGAGTATAATAAATCAAAATAACAAGGAATCTCTCTTTTAATGGAAATGACGCTTAAGGAAATATCCCGGATTCTCGGCGGCACTGTAATTGGCCGGGACGATGTAGTCATCAAGAATATAATGTCCATTGAGGAAGCAAATGAAGGCGATCTTACATTCATCGCCAACAAAAAATATCTTAAAAAAACTGAAGCTGACTCAAGCATCGGCTATTCTTGCTCCACCTCAAACTGTAGCGGAAGGCAAAAATCTAATTATTGTGGCCGATCCTTATGCCTCAATGGGGAAATTATTAACTGATATTTTATCCCGGTAGAACACGGCCATAAAGGTATCAGTAAAGATGCTTATATTGAAGATGGCGCAATTGTTTCTCCGGAGGCAACATATATTTCCCCAGGCATTTATTAGCCGCGGGGCAAAAATTGACAAGGGAGCTGTTATTTATCCCGGTGTTTACATTGGCACGTAACGCCTCAATCGGCGAAAACTCAATAATATATGCCAATGTTACCGTTTATCATTCCTGCATCATCGGGAAGCGGGTAATTTTGCACTCCGGAGTTGTTGTCGGCGCTGATGGTTTTGGCTTTGCCAATCCCGGCAGGGACAATAGCAAAATTCCGCAGGTGGGGTTTGTGCAAATAGATGACGATGTGGAAATCGGCGCCAACTACAACTATCGACCGAGCAACAATGGGAAAAACATGGATTCAGCGCAATGTTAAAATTGATAATCTTGTTCAAATCGCCCATAATGTTGTTATTGGCGAAAATTCAGTTATTACCGCCCAGGTCGGAATTTCGGGAAGCACAAAACTCGGGCAAAAGCGTGATTGTCGGCGGTCAAACGGGCATGGTCGGTCATATTAACATTGGGGATAATGTAATGATTGCGGCGCGTTCAGGTATTCACAAAGATATTGAATCCGGACAGATCGTTGCCGGCAGCCCTCAACTGCCGCATAAGCAATGGCTAAAAATTGAAGCCTGCAAGATAAAACTTCCGGAAATGAGAGCAACCCTCGAAAAGCTTGTAAAAAAAGTCGAAAAGCTCCAGGCAAAAACACATAAATCCACAAGTTAAGGTTTAGATAAATGAAGATTCATCCCACAGCAATTATTTCTCCGGACGCAAAACTGGAAGCAAGACGTTGAAATTGGTCCTTATTCCGTAATTGGAGCTGATGTGAAAATCGGGAAAAACACAATCATCGGTCCGCATGTGGTAATTGAAGATTACTACACATATTGGTGAAGGATGCCACATCCATCAGTTTTGTTCCATCGGAGCGCCTCCCCAGGATTTGAAATTCGGCGGAGAAAAGACCCGTGTAGTTATTGGCAACTTCAATACTATCCGGGAATTTGTAACCATTAACCGCTCCACTACAGCTGATATCGGCGTAACTATAATGGGCGATCACAACCTGATTATGGCCTACTGCCATGTGGCGCATAATTGCAAGTTAGGCGATAGAATTGTTATGGCCAATGCGTGCAACTTTGGCCGGTCATGTCCATGTTGAAGATTATGCTATTATCGGCGGGTTAACCGGTATACATCAATTTTCCTCTATCGGCGCCCATTGCATTATTGGCGGAGCATCAGCGGTGGTCAAGGATGTGCCTCCTTATACCATGGCTTCCGGTAACCATGCCAAACTGTTCGGCTTAAATCTTGTTGGACTTAAAAGACGTAATTTTTCGGAAAAAACGATCAAAGCACTCAAAGACGCCTACCGTATTATTTTCCGTTCTAATCTTCTTCTGGAAGCGGCCTTAAAAAAAGCACAGGACGAAGTAGAAGATATCCCGGAAGTAAGGCATTTTATAAAATTTATCCAAGAATCAAAAAGAGGCATTTGCCGCTAGAAATATGATTGTGAAAAGAAAGAAAGATTAAAATCGGTGTTGTCGGAATCGGACATCTGGGCAATTATCATTTGCAAAAATACCAGAAATTAGAAAATTGTGAAATTGTTGCTGTAGCTGATGCACTTTCTGACCAGAGCCCAAAAAGCGGCGGATATTTATAAATGTGACTCGCTTTTTCCGATTACGCGAAATGCTGGGTAAAGTTGATGCCGTAAGCATTGCCGTTCCGACAGGAGAGCATCACAAAGTCGCCAGGGATTTTTTGGCGGCCGGAGTTGATGTATTGATTGAAAAACCTATTTGCGCGACAATTGAACGAAGCAGATGAATTAATTGAACTGGCGCGAGAAAAATAACTTGATTTTGCAGGTTGGCTTTGTCGAAAGATTCAATCCTGCGATCATGGCTCTGGAAAAGGTTATCGAAAAACCACTCTTTATTGAAGCACATCGTTTGCATCCATTCTTCGAGCGTGGTACCGATGTTGATGTTATTTTGGATTTGATGATTCATGATCTCGACATTATATTGAAATTTGTGAATTCTCCGCTTGCTTGCGTGGAGGCTGTTGGCGTTCCTATTCTTTCCGATAAAATTGATATTTCCAATGTGCGACTTTCTTTTGCCTCCGGCTGTATCGCCAATGTCACCGCCAGTCGCATTAGCTCTAAAACCATGCAAAAAATCCGTTTTTTCGGCATTGAAGGGTATCACTCCGTCGATTGCCAGAAACGGGAGATCGTGTCTTTGGGTAAAAGAATCAATGAGTCTGGACAACTGGAAATAATTCAAAACAACATCGAAGTGGGCAGCCACGATCCTTTGGAGGAAGAAATTCGCTCTTTCATCAATGCTGTGGTCAGCCGCTCCAAACCACTTATCTCCGGTGAAGATGCCCGGAAGTCTCTGGAACTGGCTATTGATATAATCAAAAAAATGAAAACCGCCGAGGTAATATAATAATATGATTCCGATGGTGGATTTAAAAAGGCAGTACCGTGCCCTGAAAAGTGAAATTGATGCTGCGATCAGCAGCGTCTTAGAACAAACGCAGTTTATTCTCGGTCCTAATGTAGTCAAACTGGAAGAAGAAATTGCTGCCTATCACGAGCTGCCATATGCTGTCGGGGTAGCCAACGGCACGGATGCTTTGCTTCTTGCCCTGCGTGCTTGCGGCATTAGGGCTGGTGACGAGGTAATAACGACTCCGTTTACCTTTATAGCCACAGCGGAAGTAATTGCCCTTTTAAATGCTATCCCGGTTTTTGTGGACATTTGCCCCGATACTTTTAACCTTGATTGCGCCCAAATTGCCGGGAAAATAACCCGTAAAACAAAAGCCATTATTCCGGTCCATTTATTTGGTCATCCTGCCGATATGGCGCCCATTATGGAAATAGCGCGAAAACACAAACTCAAAGTAATTGAAGATTGCGCACAAGCTTTTGGCGCTAAATACCATTCTCAAAAGGTAGGCACCATAGGTGATGTCGGCTGTTTTAGTTTCTTTCCCAGTAAAAATTTGGCCGGATACGGCGATGGCGGAATGGTCATCACCAAAAACGAAGATATTGCCAAACAAGTAAAAATGTTGCGCAATCATGGAAGCTCCGTGCGCTACTATCATCAAGAAGTAGGTTACAACAGCCGCCTTGATGAAATTCAGGCCGCCATGATTCGCGTCAAACTAAAAAAAATTAGTCAGTTTAACGAAGCTCGCCGCCAAAATGCCGCCGCTTATTGCGCGGCTATTAACCGAAAAAATATAATTTTGCCTTCTGTCGCTGCTGGTTGCGATCATGTGTATCACCAATTTACTATTCGCTCAAAAAATCGTGATACTCTGGCTAATGCTCTTCAGGAGAAGGACATTGCCTCGGCCGTTTATTATCCGGTGCCACTGCATCAGCAGGAAGTTTTTGTGAAAATGTATAATCTTTCAATAAAATTGCCGCAGAGTGAAAATTGTGCGCGAGAAGTTCTTTCTCTGCCGATGTTTCCGGAATTGAATCAAGAAGAAATCAGTCTTATTGCCGATGTGATTAATAATGCCCAGTAAAGAAAAAAATCCCGTTTCGGAAGAAGTTTCTGCGGTCGGGAAAAATAAAACAATAATGATTGTTGCCGGTGAGGCATCCGGCGATATGCACGGCGCCAGTCTTGTCCGGGAAATGTTAAAAATTGATCCGGCACTGAATTTTTACGGCATCGGCGGTAATAAGTTGCAGGAAGCGGGAGTAAAACTTTTTGCCAATGCTTCAGACTATGGCTGTTGTCGGTTTGACGGAGGTTATTTCCAAATTAGGAAGTATTTTAAAAATAATGAACATGATGAAAAAATCGCTGGATGAGTACCGACCGGATCTTGTCATTTTAATTGATTATCCCGATTTTAATCTTCCTTTGGCCAAGGCCGCAAAAAAAAGAGGAATAAAAGTATTCTACTATATCAGTCCGCAGGTATGGGCCTGGCGCAAAAGCAGAATCGGTCAAATAAAAAAAACGGTAAACAAAATGGCGGTTATTCTGCCTTTTGAAGTCGATACTTATAGTCAAAAAGGATTTTGCAGTGAACTATGTCGGCCATCCTTTGCTGGACTTGGTGAAACGGGATTATTCCAAGCAAGAATCGAGAAAAATGATTCGGTCTTGGCGAAAGTAAAACCACTATAGGGCTTTTGCCCGGCAGCCGTGTTACGGAAGTAAAAAAATTACTGCCGGAAATTCTACGAGCGGCGGAAATTATGGCGCAAAAAATACAAAACTTGCAATTTATATTACCATTGGCCGACACTCTGGAGGAGAAAACAGTTAGCGATATAGTTTCCGGATTTGCCATTAAAGTAAAGGTAATTTCCGGCCAGACCTATGATGCCATTTCCTGTTGCGATCTGGCCATTGTTGCGTCGGGAACGGCGACACTGGAAACGGCTCTGCTGGGAGTTCCCATGATTATTATCTATAAGATATCTCCTCTTTCTTATGTTATCGGCAAATTGTTCATTCGCATAAAAAATATCGGTCTTGGTCAACATCATTGCCGGTAAAACTATCGTGCCGGAACTGATTCAGGGGAAGGCCAATGCACAAAGCATTGCTGCAGAGGCTATTGGTATTTTAACAAGTGTGGAAAGAAAGAAAGAAATGATAAATGAACTGGCGGCAATTCGGGCCAAGCTGGGCAAACCCGGTGCGGCAATAAGAGCTGCCCAACTGGCGCTAGATATGCTATAAAGGAAATTATGGATACATTTAAACGTCTTTTAATGCTCGCCAAACCATACAGCGTGCGCTATGGCCTTTGCTATGATTTGTATGTTAATCGTCGGAGCGGCAACGTCATCACAAGCTGTGCTGGTTAAACCGGTTCTCGATGACATTTTTCTTGCTAAAAATACTGCTTCACTGAAATGGATTCCTTTTGCTGTCATCGGTATTTTTTTAATCAAGGGAATTTGCAATTATGCACAAACTATTTTAATGAGCTTCATCGGATTGCGAATTGTTACGGATTTGCGCAATAAACTCTACGACCAAATCCAGAAACAATCCTTGTCTTTTTTTACACAACATCCGACCGGTATTGCTCATGTCACGAATTACGAATGATGTTATGGCCATTCAAACCGCATCGGCGGAAGCAGTGACCAGTATCATCAAAGACACCTTCACGCTTATTTCTTTGGTCGGCGTCATTTTTTATACCGATTGGAAACTGGCCATTATTGCTATGATTGTTTTCCCTCTGACCATTTATCCCATTTCCAGATTTGGTAAAAAAATGCGCAAGGTGACCACATCCACGCAGATAACAATGGGAACACTAAGCTCGCTTTTGCAGGAAACAATTTCCGGAACCCGCATTGTCAAAGCTTTTTGCATGGAAAAGTATGAAAGTAAAAGATTTGCTGCGGAAAATGAACGCCTGTTCAAATTTAACATGAAGGCAGTTTCCGTTAATGCCATTTCTCACCCCCTGATGGAATTTTTGGGCGGATTGGGTATCGCTGCCGTAATCTTTTACGGCGGCTATAACGTTGTAAAAGGCAATTCTACACCTGGTACGTTCTTTTCATTTCTGGCGGCTGTGCTGATGCTCTATGAGCCGGTCAAAAGGCTCACGAATGTCAATAACACCATCAATCAGGGAATTGCCGGTGCTGATCGTGTTTTTAGTATAATTGATCTGGTTCCGGATATTAAAGATAAACCCGGTGCCATTAATCTTCCGCCTGTCAGCCGTAGGCATTGATATTGAAAATGTTACGTTCTGTTATGAACAAACACCGGTATTGAAAAATATTAATCTGTCCATAAAAGCGGGAGAGGTTGTCGCTTTTGTCGGCATGAGCGGTGGCGGCAAAACATCTCTGGTTAATTTAATTCCACGTTTTTATGATGTCAGCGGCAGGCCGCATCCTTATTGACGGCTATGATATTCGCGATGTAACTCTGCAATCTCTGCGCAGCCAAATCGCTATTGTCACACAGCAGACAATTCTCTTTAATGATACTGTAAGAAATAATATTGCTTACGGAGATATCGACCGAACCGAGGAAGATATAATCAACGCTGCCAAAGCGGCCAATGCCCACGACTTTATCATGAAATTGCCCAAAGGATATGATGGCAATATCGGCGAATTGGGCACCAAGCTTTCCGGCGGAGAAAAACAAAGAATTTCCATCGCCCGGGCGCTGCTCAAGAACGCTCCCATTTTAATTCTCGATGAAGCAACATCATCTCTGGATACGGAAGCGGAAATTGAAGTGCAGGATGCGCTGGATAATCTTATGAAAGGTAGAACGACATTAGTTATAGCGCACAGGCTTTCCACAATCCGCAATGCCGACAGAATAATCGTTTTAGTCAATGGCGAAATCATTGAAGAAGGTAACCACGAAACGCTGCTTGCGAAAAAGGGCGAATATTTCCGGCTGTATAATTTGCAATTCAAAGATGAAGGAAATAATGTGGAAAATGAACAATTGGCAAAGGATTTGGGATGATGACGGAAGTCAGCAGCCGATACCGACCAGCCAGGACAATAGCATCTGCCTTTTCTTTGCCTTATTGCCTGATTATCAATTTTCGCAATTGGCTTTACGATCAAAAAATACTACCGGCAGTAAAGCTTCCCTGTCCGGTGATTAGCGTCGGCAATATCACTGTCGGCGGGACAGGTAAAACTCCCTGTGTAATTATGCTGGCTAAAATGCTGCAAAAAAAATGGTTTTCAGCCGGCAGTTCTAAGCCGCGGCTACGGCGGCAAAAGCGTCAAATCGGTTAATATCGTTTCGGATGGTCAAAAGATTTTACTCGAGAGCAAAACCTCCGGAGACGAGGCGCTTTTGATTGCTCAATCCCTAAAAGGCGTTCCCGTAATTACCGGTTCCCAACGAATTGTTACCGGTAGGATCGCCATCAACCAATTCGGAGCAAATGTTCTTATCTGTGACGACGCTTTTCAGCACCGAAAAATATTTCGGGATATCGATCTGGTTTTATTGGACAGCCAAAATCAACCGGGGAAAGACCATCTTCTTCCGCGGGGAAGATTGCGTGAACCGATTGCAGAGCTAAGACGTGCCGGCGCCTTTGTTCTTACGCGCACGGATGAAACCCAACAAGCGAAAAGCATTATCGGCAAATTGGCGGAAGCTGAAAATATTCCTGTTTTTATGAGCATCCATAAGCCGAAGGATATAATCAAGGCAGAAGGAAGCCGGCAATGGCCGGTTTCCGAATTAAAAGGGAAAAAAGTTTGCGCTTTTTGCGGAATAGCTAAGCCCGAATCATTTAAAAATACTCTGCTTGCCGCCGGGGCGCAAGTTTTATTCTTTGATATTTTCCCCGATCACCATCGCTATAACGAAAACCAATTGGGAAAAATTAAAAAACAATTTATTGATTACCGCGCTGACTTTCTTATTACAACGCAAAAGGATGCCATCCGTCTTCAGGAATTCCCTGAATTTTTAAATATAATTTATATTTTGCGCATAGAGATGGAAATTACGCCATCCATGGAATTATTTGAGAAATTTATTCTAAATGAACTTGCAACGGCTCAGGAATCAAAAGTTCAATAAGGATGCCTGTAGTGATAAAAATAGGATTAGTTTTAATAAGACATATACCGTTGGGCTTAAGAAGACTATTCGCTGTTGGGCTGGCTGAATTCGGTTATCGGCTCTCCTTAAAACATCGGCTTATTGCCTTACATAACTTAAGCCGGTCTTTTCCCGACAAGAAGTTGGAAGAAATAGTGAAGATTACGAAAAAATCATACCGTAATTTTTCTTTTGTCGTCGCTGAATTTTTCGATATTCCTTATTTAAACAAAAACAATCTACACCGCTGGATTAGCATCGAAGGCCTGGATAATTACAAACAAGCGTGCACGGAAAAAAAGGGTGTCCTCCTTTTTGGAGCTCATTTCGGCAACTGGGAAATAGGCAATGCGGCCTTAGCGATAATGACGCAGCCGTTTATTTTTGTTTACCGCATTCTGGACAGTCCTTTGATGGAAAAAGTGATTACCGGTGTTCGCGCCTCTTGCGGCAACATTTCTCTTTCTAAAGAGAATACCATGCGGAAGATGATTCGACTATTGAAAAATGGTGCTACAATTAGTCTGCTCATCGACCAAAACGTTGCCTGGTATGGGGGAGTATTTGTTGATTTTTTTGGCCGCAAAGCTTGCACCACATCCGGCCTGGCTCTTTTGGCTTCGCACACGGAAGCGCCGGTGCTTCCCGCATTTACTCACCGCCTGCCCAACGGCAAATATTTGTTGGAGATCGGCAAGAAGGTTGAAATTATTACTTCCGGTAATCGAGAGGCCGATGTCTTAATCAATATGCAGAACTTTACCCGAATTATTGAAGAGCAAATTCGTAGATATCCCGAACAATGGTTTTGGGTACATCAACGCTGGAAGACAAAACTCTGGCAGGCAAAACAAAAAAAGGATAAATGATTGAAATCAAAAAAAACAAATAAATTACCGCAACAAGGTATAAATAAAATTTTGATTCGTGGAACCAACTGGATTGGCGATGCCATTTTAACATTGCCGGCAGTTGCCGCCATTCGCGCCACTTATCCTCTCGCTCACATTGCCGTACTTGTAAAACCATGGGTGGCCGATATTTATGACCTTTTTTCCGCTGTGGATGAAGTAATTATTTATGAAAGCAAATTAGATAATCCCATCGGCGTATTTAAGCTCGCGCACAAGCTGAGAAAAAAGAAATTCGACGCGGTTATACTTTTACAAAACGCCATCGAAGCGGCGATAATTTCCTTCGCTGCCGGAATACCACTTCGCGCCGGCTACAGTTCGGATGGCCGCGGCCTTCTTTTAACCCATAGCGTGAAGCGCACTAAAAAGATAAAAAAAGTTCACCAAATTGATTATTATCTGGAAATGGTCAAGGCTTTAGGGTGTGTTTCTGTCGGCCGGGAATTGCATCTGGAAACGAAGATCAATCGTTTTAATGCCCAAAGCGTCTGGCGTAAATTTATACCAGAAAAAGATAAGTTTATAATCGGCATTGCCCCGGGCGCTACTTATGGTCCCGGCTAAAAGATGGTTTCCCGATAGATTTGCCGCTGTAGCAGACAAGCTCAACGAAAGTTACTCTTTGCAGATAATCCTGCTGGGCGGCAAAGCAGATGGAGAAACAGCGCAAGAAGTCCAAAAAATGGCGCGCACCAATTTGATTAACCTTACCGGTAAAACTACTCTGCGGGAAGCTATTTATTTAATTTCTCAATGTCGTCTTTTCGTCAGTAATGATTCCGGGCTAATGCATATAGCCGGCGCACTGAGTATTCCGACCATTGCCATTTTCGGCTCAACTAACCATATAACTACGTCACCTGCCGGTAATAGCTTCACCATCGTCCGTAAGGATGTATCCTGTAGTCCCTGCCTGAAAGAAACATGCCCGGATGATTTCCGCTGTATGAAACTGATTTCCGTAGAAAATGTTTTTGAGGCCGCGCAAAATTTATTAAATAATCACGGGAATTAAACTTAATGAAAAAGAACATTGCTGTATTTCTCGACAGGGACGGAACGATCAATGAAGAAGTTGGATATCTGGATAGCCTGGATAAACTAAAAGTAATTCCCAGCGCCTATGAGGGAATTAGATTGATTAATTTGAGTGGAATGAAAGCAGTTGTAATTACTAATCAAGCCGGTGTGGCTAAGGGCTTTTTCACAGAGAAATTTGTAAATTCAACCAACGAGCGGCTGCAAGCCGATCTTTGTCGGATGGGTGCGAGCATAGATAAATTTTATTACTGCCCGCATCATCCTACTGAAGGAATAGGAATTTATCTGCGGAAATGCAGCTGCCGTAAACCGGCGCCGGGTATGTTGTTGAGTGCAGCTCAAGAATTAAATATTGATTTAACGCGATCTTACTTTATAGGTGATAGATTCCGCGATATGGAAGCGGGTAAAAAAGTAGGAGTCAAAGGGATTTTAGTAAAAACAGGATTCGGTCAAGGTTTATTACAGGATGATGGACCTGATGAGGCAACACCGGAGGGGAAACCGGAATTTATTGCGGAAGACATATTGGAAGCTGTGCAGTGGATATTAAAGGATAGAAAGTGAATATACTAATCGTCAAATTAAGCGCCATCGGTGATGTCATTCACACTCTCCCTTCGCTTGCCGCGTTGCGCCGTCTTTATCCTGATGCCCATATAACCTGGGTTGTCGAAGAAGCGGCAGCGGATTTAGTCAAAAACCACCCTTATCTGGATACGGTTTTAATTTCCCGGCGCAAAAGCTGGTCCAAAGATATTCAAAAGGGAAAAATTTTCAAGCCCTTGTTCGACATGCGCTCATTGATAAAAGAACTGCGGCGGAGGCGCTATGATCTGGTGATCGATTTTCACGGTCTATTTAAAAGTTCGATCATTGTTCTTTTGAGTAAAGGCAAAAGAAAACTGGGTTATGATTCATTGCAGGAATTAAGCGGCTTGTTTCTTAACGAAAAAATCCCCGAAGATATGAATAAACACGCAGTGGACCGCTATCTGGATTTTCCTCGCTATCTGGGCAAGAAGATAGATAATGTTGAATTTATTCTACCTCAAAACAACGATGCCGAAGCAAAAGTTCAGCTCTTAATGAGTAAATACAAGATGGATGATAAAAAATTTATCGCGATTAATCCTATGGCCTATTGGAAAACAAAACTCTGGGATAATGAAAAATTTGCCCATTTAGCCGATTTAGCTAATACTAAGTTGAAAATGAAAGTAGTTTTTACGGGAAGCGAAAAGGAGTCCATCGAGGGAATAATTTCAAGAATGACTACGGAAGGAATTAATTTAGGCGGACAAACGTCACTTCTTGATCTCGCTTATCTTTATAAAAAAGCGCAAATGGTGATAACAACCGATTCCGGGCCGATGCATTTGGCTGCCGCAGTGGGAACACCGGTCATTGCTCTTTTCGGGCCGACCGATCCGGCTCGAACCGGACCGTTCGGTAAAAAACATACCATTATCACGGCAAGGATACCCTGCAGTCCCTGCTTTTTGAAAAAATGTTCGACAAGAAAATGTATGAGAGATATTTCGCCTGATGAAGTCCTTACTGCCATTGAGGAAAAATTAATGAAGGAGTGAGAAATGGCTTTAAATAAGAAACTTTTGGAGATTCTGGCATGCCCGCAATGCCACGGCGCTGTGAGGTGGGATGAAAAGCTGGGTGGAATAATTTGTAACCAATGCAAATTACTTTACGAAGTCAAAAATGATATCCCGATCATGCTCATAGAAGAAGCAAAAAAATTAAGTGATTCCTAAATACTGTGACAGGGATTGCTTGATCTTACAGAAATAAAACAGGCCGTATAGCGTCTTTTTTTAAAACATGGACTTTCTGAAAAAATGTACTGCCAAATAACTCCATATTATCAATAAAATAATCAACTGGTAGCTGTGACAATATCACGTACCTTGTCTTTCCGGCCGGCCTATGATATAGACCCTGCAATCTGTTCCTATTCAAAATCACTGTTAATCAAGCTATTTGGAAGGAATTATTGATGCGTTCATACAGGCGAAGCTTGGGTATAACTATCCTATTCTTATCGGATCTTGCCATTCTTTTTTTTATTGCCGTTCTGGCCGTTATTATTCGTACTTTTCTTCCTTCCATCATCTCCGGATTTCCCACCTTGTCGATAAACATTAATTACAGCTGGTGGTTTTTTCCGATATGGATAGCGATTTTGATGTACGAAGGAGCATATACTAAAAAGTTTTCTTTCTGGGACGAAATTAGGATGCTCTGGAAGGTTACTTTCTTTTCAACGCTTGCTATTCTTGCTATCTTTTTTCTTGGCAAAATGGGCAATACCATATCGAGAACCGTCATAATCCTCATCGGATTGTTGTCCGTGATTGTATTTCCCTTATTGAGAACAGCGGTTAAACGAGGGCTTGTCAAATTAGGCGTCACAACAAATAAAGCGATTATCCTTGGCGCAAACGATACGGGACGTCTTGCCCTCAACACCATGATTAAAGAGAAAAACCTAGGCTACCGGGTCATCGGCTTTGTCGATGATCTGAAGAAGATAAGGAAACAATACTTTGAAGGAATTAAAGTGCATGCTCATATGGAGTGCGTGGAACGCTATCTAAAAAACTGCGATGTCCAGGATGTAGTGATTGCGCTGCCTAAATTCGATAAAGAGCAACTCGCTCATTTAGTTAACCGTCTTCAACATAAAGCCGCGAGCATTCTCTACTTTCCCGATTTTTCCGGGATGGTGGTCATGGGAACCGAACTCCGTCATTTCTTTCAAGATCAGGCTTTTGCTCTCGAAATCAAGAACAATCTGGCACAACCGCTCAATTATTATACCAAACGACTCTTCGATTATGTGTTTGGTATTTTCTTTTTTATTCTGCTCATCATCCCCATAGGGATCATTTCTCTTCTAATCAGGTTGACTTCCAGAGGGCCTGCAATCCTCAAACAGGAACGTATCGGCAAAAACCGCAAATTATTTATTTGTTACAAATTTAGGACAATGTATCATGATGCGGACGAACGGTTGGAAATGATCCTCGCCAACGATCCTGAGGCAAAAAAGGAATGGGAAACTAACTGGAAACTGAAAAATGATCCACGGGTCACCGCTTTCGGAATGTTTTTGCGCAGGACTTCTTTAGATGAAATACCCCAGATAATAAATATTCTGAAAGGCGAAATGAGTCTTGTCGGGCCCCGGCCATACATCCCACGTGAGTGGAACTGGCTTAAAGAATACAGCGAAACCATCAATAGTGTGCAGCCGGGGATAACCGGTTTATGGCAGGTGCGTGGAAGAAGCAATTCTTCCTATGAACAACGCCTAACGCGCGATTCATGGTACGTGAGAAACTGGAATTTGTGGTTGGATATCGTGATTCTTATAAAGACAATATATGTGGTGTTAAAAAAAGAAGGAGCACGATAGGAGAACCCATAGTTTTTCCGTTTGTCTTTCATTAACTATCAGCTACGAGTTGATAGTTAATGCCCAAGAAGCTCGGAAAATTCCCGGTCAAAACAATTCCAATATAGCAAAGCTTCCCAAATAAAGAGCCCAGGTGAACCCGGTTGCCTTTGCCGGTACTCATACAGGCCAGTATAATTATAAATTAAAACCACAGGTGATATTTATGACATTTATATATCTATTTTATAAATTAAAGTTTCAGCATAATCCAGTGCATTTCCATCAAGTCCGAGAATTTGGTGGTTGCCAATCATATCTTTTAAGTGGACCCCATGGTTTTTACAAAAAATTTTTATTTGCCAAGGAAAAATTGGAGAAATATGAATATTATGATTTTTGGGAAAGAACCAGTAAAAATAACCGGTGCGACCGAACATTTTCCGTGATTTTAAGGATATGGTATTTGGAGTTGTTACGATAATGCTCTTTTTGGTCACCCGGATAAGTTCAAGCAATAGCTCAAAAGGTGATTCCACATGTTCCAATACTTCCGAAGCCACAGTAATATCAAACTGTTTGTCGGTAAAAGGCAGGGTTTTTTTAGCTGGGTCAATTTTCGTAAAATTAGGGATGTGAAAATCCAAAATATCGCAGGAATGTACGTTATAACCCATTTTGACCATGTGTTTACTATGTTGCAAGCCACAACCGTAGTCCAAGATCAGGCTGCAGGAATCAATTTGGGATAAAATCTTCAGCACTGTCTCCGCGGTGCCGGGCGCTGCCCCCATAGTCAAGCTTCTTACTAAAAGATGTCGAGTACCGCAATAAAGTGTCCTATCGCTAAGTGCTTCGAACCCGAGTTTGGCATACATGTTCAGCACTTCTTTAGACAAGTTCACCCTTTTAAGGAGAATCTTTTTAAATATTGATTTAAGGTAAATCATACAATTATTTAATAATCAATTTTATAAGAATTACATTTTTTATATACTTCATACGTTAATTTTGAAATATGCTTCCAACTCATTTCTTTGCCAACGTAATTCATGCCATTGTTACCCATACCAGTGCAATCATAATATCCTGAAACAATCTCCTTGATTTTGATGGCAATTGCCCCAGTATCCGCGGGAGGCACAAGCCAGCCATTTACCCCGGTGGTAACTATCTCTGGCATTCCGCCGACATTAGTCGACAAAATTGGAACACCACAGGCCATTGCTTCCAGTGCAGCCAGGCTTGTAGCCTCCATGAGGGAAGGAATAACCACTACATCGGCCATATTGTAATAATCCCTTAACATCTCGTGGGTGAGGTTTCCAAGTATAGCATAATTAGCACTGGGTACATTTTCCAGAATTCTAAATATTTCTTTTGAATACTTATTGTAATGTTGAAAATCGGATCCAGCAAACAAGAATATGCACTTTCTCAAGGTAATCTTATCCAAATTATTAATGGCTTCGGCTAGAAATATAATCCCTTTGGTAGGCGCCCATCGCCGGGGACACAAGAAAACAAATTTATTGGAGAAACCATAAGCGGTTTTGATTTCCTGTGATTTATCTTTGGAATATTTATGAAAGAAATCTATGTCGACACCATTAGGAATATACGTCGCGCGAGCGTCACGCGGAAGCAATTCCATGCTAGGCGCAATTATTCGAGCATAGTGGGACAGCAGTTTTTTCTGCAAGAATCTCGTTAAAGCCATTTTCTCCATATAAAGATATTGTCCCAGATGATTTGTGAATACTACCGGGTACTTCCTCGATAATGATTTAGAAACAACTATATTCGATAAATAATCATGCTGATGAACTATATCAGGCTTGATCGCGTCGACTTCCGCCATGACTCTTTTCCAGCATAAATTCAGTTTTATCCTATTTATAAAGGCAATACCCAGCCATATGCCCCGGCCCTGATATTTTTCCAAGGTTCTCAAACAATAGTTGATTCTATTTTTAATAAAGACTTTTCTAACAACGACACCGTTCACATTTGTTTCGACAACTCTATTTTCATTGGACATTATGGGTATCAGTATTATTATTTCACAGGCCATTTGAGCAAGGTATTTTGATAAATATAGGATATGACTTTCAACACCCCCTACAGTTTCTTCAAAAATGTCACTTTTGAGGAACAATACCTTCATCTACCGCCCCTTTATACTTAAACCAGTATTATGCTTGTTATAATATAATATTTGTTGCAGCATACTTGTGTTATAAATATTATATACTGTTTGTCCATATAAGCATCACCGTCCGCCAAAATAATATTATCTCTTTAAAGCTTTTCTTAAAAATACAATTAAAATTTTCCTCAAATATTTTAAATGTGAAAATAATAATACTAAGACATAAAGAAAAAGACGTATTTTTTTAGTGCTATTTACGTTTTCTTTTCTTAATACCTTAAAATTATTAAGTACATACTTGTTAGTTTCTTTTAGATTTCCGGATAATCCGGATTCCCCAAATAAGGGTTTGTACGCATTTACTAAAAAGTCCTTGCTCACTGCTGATTTATACCTTCTTGTTACTCTGGCAAATAATAGGGTGTCTTCCGCGTATTTCTGATCTTCAGGAAAACCGCCGACATTATCTAAAACCTTTTTACGTATAACTAAACTTGAAGTACAAAAATAATGTTTAAAAAGTAATTTATAAAACGAAATATATTCCAACTCTCTCTTAATGTAATATTTCCGGACTATTTTTTCGTTTGTTTCTACAATGTTAATATTGCTCCCCAACATATCAATGTTATTTTCTACCATCAGTTTCATTTGTATTTCTAATTTATTACTAACCCACGAATCATCTGAATCGAGGAATGCTATATACTCGGCATTTGATTTGCTGATCCCGAGGTTTCTTGCTTCTGATGGACCGGCGTTTTCCTGGTAATAATGCTTAAAATCAATTTTCTCATGGTTTTTTATGTAATCGCCAACAATAATGTGGCTATTATCGTTAGACCCATCATCCACTAAAATGATTTCAAAATCAGTAAATGTTTGTGTTGCAACGGATTCAGCGGCTCTTATTATCGTGTTTTCTGAATTATAATAAGGGATAATAACACTGACCATCAGCATATTTTTATTTCTTCCTAAAAGATACTAGTGCAGCACCTCAATTATTATCAAAAAAATGGCTATTTACGGTAGGCAAAAAAGCCCTGCCCTATTCCGACTAAATTATTATGTGAATTCAGACCGATGCAGAACTTTGTTTTGCTAAAATCGTACAACCCAACCGCCAAATGGCGAGTTCCTTCCGCCTTTCAACTTCACCCACAATCTTTTCCAAGGCATTGACCTCGTAAACACAGTCATCGTCCGGAAAGGAGATAATTTTCCCACGCGTAAACTGAATACCATACTTATTTACTAAAAATCATTCATGTTCGGTTCCCTTTTTGATGTTTTCATAAATACATCTTCTGCAGGTAGCCATATAAAGTTTTGGGACTATACAATTTATTTTTATCTGGCATATTTCTTCTAATAACCCAGTATCTTTTATTTTTTATAGCAGCTCTTCTCCACATTTCCTGCCATAGATGAATAGCATAGCTCGTCTTAAGAATTTTAGCATCAAAACCATTTTCGATAAACTTATACCACTCCCAGTAATTGATGGGACAGAAAGTACTCGGCGAAGCAATAAAATGTTCCATTTTGTATTCATGAATATACTTCGCAATCAAATCTGAACCGTTTCTACGCCACACTAATTGTTTATTGTTCATATTTTTACCTTCACGGTAACAATCAGCGATAATTTGGCTATTTACCGGCACTTTAATAATCGTATTATTTATTATTCTATTTTTATTTCCGTCTAACTCGGATGAAAAAAGGTATGGGTCATTGAAATCAAAATGCTTCAGGCAACCCACATCCAAATCAGACCATATCCCTTCTTTTTCAAGCAGAAGCTTGAATCTAAATAGATTTGCAAATCCAGCATAACTGCCTTTGTGAACCCCATATTCATATTTAAATATATTCGCAGCTGGTAATATCTCATTTGCATCTTTAATTATGCACCCCTCAGGAACATTACGCACTTTATCATATACATACAAATGATAAATGTGTCCGTTAGCAAGAAAAGATTTAATCGAGAAAATTTCCATCAAAGATAAGCTATCACCGACCCATAATCCCTGGATTATATTGTTTTCACTCATTTTATTAAGTTACTTTCTTTATTATTAACAGCCATTTCGTTTATACCACAGGCCTACTTTTTTTGATAAGATATTGCTTGTTCATGGTTGAACTATAAGATTTGATATTTGTTTGATACGAAGTTGCTTGCTTATAAGTGAACTATAAAGTTGTCAGTCTTGTATGTCAATTAAATATCGACCACAAAACGTGAGGTGTGGTGTCGATATTTATCGTCGGGTGTGCATTACGAATTGAAGTCCAGCATACTCGACAAGTATGACGATCTGTTTCTTTCCCCCTGAAAATAGATTTATGTTCTGTCTACTCTTATACAAGGGATGTTCGCGACGGCTATCTATTTTCATTATTATTTGTGCCGACGCGTCGGCATGTGGGTTTCAGGAAGAAGGCGATAGAGGACCCCTTCGGCAACGCAGCATTGTAGGGCCAGCAATGCCTAAGGGCGCGGTGGGGCTGGTCTAGGATCCTTTGGGTCTAATCTATACCAATGCGGCAAGGCGCGGCGACCTTCAGAACAAATTAACCATCGATCTGTATCGTTAAATTCCTTTAATTCAAGAAATTTCGATAAATCTCTACTTGTAGTTGTCAGTTCTGTGATTTCAAAAAACTCAGAGGCATCCCTCTTTAATCTTCGCAGCTTTTCATGACCATCCTCAAAAAAATGATCGTGGAGCTCTAAAATCAAGATTGAATCTTTAAATATTTCAAACAACCGTCTGTCGAAAAGGTCAAACTCGCCACCTTCAATATCAACAAGTAGTACTGATTTTGATAATTGCTTGGCTGGCAAATACTTATAAAAATCTTTTTCAGCAGTGCCATAAATCGATATTCTATTTAACATACCGTTTTGTTGGGCATTCTGTCGAATAACATTCCGACCCGCATTAGAAATTTCAAAGCAATATGACTTGTCAAAAAGATTATTAATTAGAACTCCAACACCGTAGTAGCCGTCCGCTGCACCCAAATCGACAAATGTTCTATGCGTAGCGGGAATCTTGGTTAATGAATTTAAAATTTCTTGTTCATATAAACCGAAAAGCATGTTTGCTCTCTCAGCAGTGCCCCACCACTTTTCTCTTGAAAGTCTTAGGCCTTTAAAAGGACCGTAGGCAACGATTGAATTTAATAGTGTATCAATTTGATCTGAGAGTTCTACCCGTCTTTTATAAATGGGATCAATCATTCCAATTTTGGATTTTATAAAGCAGAATGCTTTTTTGCTGGCATAACGAATACCCTCTTGCTTACAGAGTTTTGTAAATTTAGTTATCAGGTAGATGGGTGAAGTTTTGTCAGACATCGATATCTCTCCCTGCGCTGCGTCTTGCGTTTGACAGTGGCCGGAAGTTCTTATGTATAGCGGAGCCACCATTTTTTTTGATAAGACTATTGCATATATTGTTCATGTTAGAACTGTAAGGATTTTAGGTTCTTGCGTGTCAATCGAAATTATTGAGGCCGCCGTTTGGTTTCCGCAGGTATTCTAACTTGGCACAAGTATTTGAGATGCTATCTTCTAATGGCGATGTTTATGCATTCTAATATTATGTTCGGGCAATTAAGCTTTAATTCGAGTTAGATATCGTAAATATTTCAGCCGCTGTCAAGTCTGGGTAATTAAGAAAATTTCAGTTAGAAGAATACAGCAGAATGTAATTAGGTTGTAATATCTTTTACCTGTGTAAAGATATATTGACGGAGAAAAAATCTTTTGCTAAATGTAAGGCGTCATGGCTGAAAAGAAGTCTAAATACAGAAACATTCAACCTGATCAGAACTGCCGGAACACGTCATTGTTCCGGTAAATATATCGTAAATATGCCGTATCGTATTTAGATGACGAAACCAGAGGTTAAATGAGAGCTAAACAGCGCTGGGCCTATCTGAGCCAGGTACCCAAAATATTTAAAGATAGCATCTTTCACGGTCGCTACGTTTTCGAGCATGATTTCATGCCGTGCCATACTTCAAATATGCCAGTAGCAAAACGGCTCAATTTGCTCCGGGCCGGTGTTAATCTCCTCTACCGTAATCCTAAGCCATGGAGTTGGCCCATTCACATGCAAATTGAACTCACCAATTACTGCAATCTACGTTGCCCTGTCTGTCCGACCGGCCTCGGTATCCTGCGGCGTAAACCGCAGGCCATTAACCCGGCCATTTTTGAATGTCTTATGAACGAGGTCGGGCAATACCTTCTCACGCTGAGCTTATTCAACTGGGGAGAGCCGCTTCTTCACCCGGAACTGGCGGATATTCTCCGCATCGCCCAGAATCGCGGGATAAATACACTTCTTTCTACTAATGGACAGAAACTGAACGATGATAAGGTGCTCAAGGCTTTAATCGATTACCCTCCCACTTACCTCATCGTATGCCTTGATGGGCTTACCGATGAAACCAATACCCGGTTCCGCGTTGGCGCTAAGCTGGAACCCGCCCTTTATGGCGTGCGAGAACTGGCCCGGATGAAACGGGAAAAAGGCAAAGAATTTCCCATTCTACACTTTCGCTATATTGTGATGAAACACAACGAACATGAACTTCCGGAGCTTGAGAATTTTGCCCGGAGGCACCAGTTTGATATTTTAACTATCCGTACTCTCTCCATTATTGATGCGCCGGATGATCAACACAACATCATGAAGCCCGATGACGAACGTTTCAGGGCTTACGAATACTCCAAGGGCAAGCGCGTTAGCCGCGACGACTTTATCTGTGAGGGAGCTTTTATCTATTCCTCCGTTCTCGCTGATGGGACGGTGGGCTGTTGCTGTCAGGACTATAATGACCAGCAACCGTACGGAAATTTGACGGACGGTACCTCATTTGCCGATATATGGTGGAGTAAACAAGCGGTCAAGATTCGGAAGACTATCAGGGAAAAGCCCAATAGCTTCAGTTTTTGCCGGAATTGCCCGTACAAAGACCGGCCGGTTGGTCCCTGCAGCATCCAATACTATGACCTGCAAAAGCAGACTGAACAAATGTCTGTTACTGTCCCATAATAAGAAACGTTATTAATATGCTTGAAAAAGCAATCACCCCTCTTTAACCGGAATCGTCTCTTTATGTGTTTCACCGAGACACTCTGACATATGAAAGGATGATATTAGATAAAGTCAGTACAAAAAATTGATCAGACCGGTCATAAATTATTCAGCCTAAATTAAAACAATATAGTAACCTGCTAAAACTACATAAGCAGCAGATAATAAGGAAATAACCGAGAAACAGACGATTAATAAATAGAAGGAATTGGATAGGATAATTTGCCGATTATTTTGTATCAAAGAATCCGATTTTACCGTACTTTTTCGCTTTGTTTTAACCGATTTCTGTTTTCGCGGTGCAAAGATGATACTTAAATATTTTGCCAAAGATGTATTATACAGTAAAAGGAAAAAGAGTGGCGCGTAAGGAATAAAGTATCGTCCTTGAACATCCTGGATATAATTTTGACCGACCGGATTCCAAGTTAAATAAAGACCAGTTTCTATTAATATAACTCCTGCAATAAATATGGATGCAATAATTAGTTTATTAGTCAGTCCAATTTTAATATCGTTATTGGAAAGCAGAAACGCTGTGATGATTAATATCAATAAATAGAAATTGATCAGCCATTCTGGCAAGGGCTTATTCAACCAACCCAGTTTACCGATAAAACTATCCAGATGAAAAGTCCTCTTGATAATAAAAACAGAGTTAAATACAATTCCGAGGTATTGGATAGGGTTATTCAGGATAAAGCGTTTTTGTTCATTGAAATTTACCCCTTCAGGGAACTTGATTCGATCAGATCGCTCGAATTTCTCAATAGGAGTTGGTGTTGGAGTTGAATGTGCATCTGGAGATAACGGAAGATTCGTGATCGGCTTTGTCGAATTAGCAGTTGCAGGTTGAAAAAGCGGCTTGAGGGCGCCGATTTGAGTTGCCAGAAAAACAGTGATTATTAGACTCATAAAGATAATGATATATTTTTTTAAAGACCCTATCCTGTATACGGGAATTAGAAGAAACATTCCTATCAATATGGCATAAATAGATCTGGTGGTTGCCACCAAAAAAGAGACAGCAAATAAAATAACCAAATCCTTGGTGCTTATTTTTTTCTGCTGATCGTAGGCAAATTGAAGGAACAGAGCGATCAACAAAAAGGAGAGGCTGATAATCATTGCGTCTTTGGACAAAGAAGCGCATAAAAATAAAGTCATGGGCATCAGCGCCAGCAAAAAGAAAATCCATTTGAAAAAAGGCGCGCTCCTGATCGCGAAAAAAATAAGCACAATGGAAAAGAGCAGATTAAAAATCCTTCCAATATATAAAAGTATTACAGGTGAACAGTTAAACATTTTTCCAATGAACATACCTAATGCCTGAGGGAAGTACGGTAAAATATAATGACGAGCAAGTATTGCTGATCTGGCTTGTGGATTCAATTCTACCTCTCTCTGAGAAAGGATTTCATTAATATTTGTCTTTTCCAAGGGATTGAAATTCAATCTTCCAAAGGTATCAAACAGTTGTATAAGCGAAGTAGGAACGGTAGAGTCAAATTGAAAAATGTTGAATTCCGCAAGCTGATATGCCCTGTTAAGATGGTCGTGTTCGTCAGGGACCTGAAGCGGCGGTGTGATAAATACCAATGACAATCCAAAAACCAATGCCAAAACGACGTAAATTTTTTCGGGAACAAAGGTCAATCGAACGACGAATGACTGAAATTTCTCTGCAAACACGATAAGCAAAGTCAGAAGTGACGCCAAAAATAAGAGAAAGATTTTAAACCAATTTACAGAACCAAAATTCGATTCATATGTCCGCATACATAAACTGCCTTCTATTAGGAAAATCTGCCCAGAGGTTTTTAAGGTTCCGATCACATCTTCATTGACAACCGGTTTTACCATAAGTTTTCCTAATTTTCCTGTTGGCATCCTCGGTACGGCCAGGTGGTTATCTTTGTCGCCGGTTTCGGTGGATAAACAGAGAATTACTTTCTTTCCCTTTCCCACATGGATCTTTTCGGGAAATTTAAAGAGCTTATATTGGGATCTACCCAAATTTTCATTGGTGAAGCGCTGCATATAAAGCATCTGATAGTCGGTATCCAGAACCATAAGTGTATTTTCGTTTTGGTATGGCACATCCGAAGAAGCCACAACCAATTCCACGGCTGTCAGATATTCTTTTGTCACCGGAAATTCCTGGGTAATTAAAAACTCTTTTGTCAAAGCTGCAAATTCAAATTCCCCGCTCAATTCTATCTCCTGCGTCGGGAAAAATAAAACGGTTAGCCTTGAAAAATAAATAATGGCACAGGAAAGGGCCAGAAACATCAATCCGATGATTGGGTGTTTAATTTTCTTCATGGTATGCTATTACTCTTTTCCAAGTTATCTTCTAAAATTTACAGATGGAAATATTATAAAAAAGATCAACATTTATCAAACACAAATCAGCGCCCGTAAATCTTATTCTTACACAATCGCTCAAATACCCATGACCTTGTTGCAGGGGTTGTAATTAATGTTATCCCCAAAGTTAAAGCTGAAATGATAATTAAATATATCAAGGTCATAAATTGCGTCATTGCATCGCCCATTAACAATTTTCCCAAACCGGCAATTAATAAAGCCGTTCCCAGAGGGATTAAAACATCTTGCCAATACCATTGCCGTTTCTCTTCTGGCAACAAACGCCTATGCATTATCGGAATTTCGAATAAAACAGCGCCTATATTTAAAACAAGCCAGACAGTTGTTGCTCCGATAGCTCCGTAATACGTTGTCATGTAAATAATCAGCGGTATAAGGACAATTACGGCAAGCAGATTTTTAAAAAATAATAATTTGGTCCAGCCAAACGCCAGTTGCATAGCGCGAGGAAGAAGCATGAGCGCGTTAAGTGCCGTTCCGCAAATAAGAATGATTACCAATAAGTGGGTTTTTTCCGCCGTTATCTGGCTTTGTGTCCAGAGCAAAATAATATCATAGGAAAAAAAGGCAACGACAATAGCGAAAGGAAGAATCAAGACGGCCATAAATTGGCAACCCTTATGATAGAGCTCTTTCAACTGCTGTTGATCATTGAGAGAAGCCAATTGTGTAAATCTTGGATAAATAGCAGAAAAGAGCGGCCAGCTAAATCGCAAAGGGCTCATGGCGATTATGCCGGCCAGTGTGTAATAACCAAACATCTCCAGAGATAGCATTTTGCTTAATATGATTTTATCCAGTTGAGTAAGAATTATTGACATAATTGTAATAGCGCCCATTCCGGCGGCAAATCTCGAAACTCCTTGTAGCAGCCGCTTTTCGAAAACCGGTCTATTATGGCCTGGCGGGAGACTAAGCCAGAGAGAAAGCGCTAAAAGAAAAGTGTGCAGTGCGCTGATAAAAATTTGCCACAAAAAAAATGCCTGAATTGTCGGAGAAATCAACCACAAAATCAAAACAGCGCCTGCGCCGCGTAGAGTTGTTACACTTGCATTGATCACATTTAGCAGTATTTGCCTTTGGAGTCCCATTAGGCCGCCGGTATAAAAACTGGAAGGACATTGAAGCGCCAGTACTAATCCCATGATTAAAATTGTCTGTTCAATAGTATGGGGAGACAGTTGCCCTATTTTAACCCAGTGATGTGCAATTAAAGGAGATAAGGCGATAATCAAAATTCCGATGATTATAGCCATGCACCAGTAAATGACTTCCATGGAACGGACCAAATTGCGCACTTCCTGCTGACTTCCCGGCAACACTGAGCGGCGCGCCATTTCACGATTCATTGTGCCGCTTAATCCCACATCTAAAATGCCGGACAATACTTGGAGTGCCGCAAAGATACCGATTAGACCATATGCTTCAACCCCCAAAAATTTAATATAAAAAGGAATAAACAGCAGTCCCATGACAACCTGCCAGGTATTGCCGAATAAATTCGCGCTAATGTTTTTTTTAATGATCGTCAAGATTTATCAGCTACTAATTCCTTGAACATTATTTCTACAGCATCCCGGACCTTGGCAACGGATAAATTGTCGAGGCACTCACTCCGACCACTGCCGCTGCAACCCTTTTTATGACAGGGCGAACAATCCATATCCGGCACAACAACCTGATTTTTCTCTCCCGGCGGCGCCCAGTCATGCCAATCCGAAGGTCCATAGATGGTGAGCGTCGGTGTGCCGACTGCCGCTGCTATTTGCGGGGCCGCACTGTCCACGCCGATATGCAAACGACTTATTTGCAAAAGAGCCGCAAGTTCTCTGAGATTAGTTCTGCCGGCCAAATTATAGATAGGAAAGTTAGCTTTCGAAGTTAATTTATCACCCCGTTTTTTTTCCTCTGCAGAGCCTATAACTAGCGTCGGCATTTGATATTTTTCCCAATTGAAAGATGCAAGTTGTTTCCACTTATCAATATCCCATTCCTTATATGACCAGCGCGAAAAAGGATTGATCGTTATAAAGCCTCGCTGAGCTTTGATTCTTTCCACAGCAAGCATTTTCAAAACGTTATCTCTAATTGTTTCCGAAACAAATATTTGGGGGATAGAAGTCGTTTCTTTTATTCCGAATCCGCGTACAATTTTGAGCGATTGCTCGGCCGCTCCGTGAACTCTTTCCTTCGCCGGTGGCGGATTAACAAGGTGGGTAAAAGCCCTGTTGCGCCATGATAGTCCGGGATAATACAAAGCGGCTCTTATTTTCGCTCCCGCCAGATAGGTTATAATGGTCCCGCGGTCATCCGCACGTAAATCAAACATCAAGTCGAATTTTTCCCGCCGCAATTTTATCAATAAATGAAAGTTACTTAGTACCCCTTCTTTGCGGACTTGAAACACTTTGTCAATATGGGGATCATCTAAAAGAAGATCACCGTTTGGTTCTCTGGTTAAAACTGAAAAGACGGCTTGCGGATAAGCATTTTTAACCGCCCAGAATGCAGGAATCGCCCAAACAACATCGCCGATATCACCCAATTGGATAATTAATATTTCCCTTATAGGAATGTTTATCTTATGCTTATTAGAAATTAACATCGGACATATAAAGGTATTGATGATGATTTTGTCGAAATAAACAAGCCGTGACAATGGCAAAAATAAAAATCACTGCGTCGCTTAAAGGCATCAAATAAAATATTGAATTCTTGAGTTGTGGATGTAATTTCATGCTAGTGATTAAGAAAATTCCTTAAATTATTTTATTAAATACCACAGCTGAGCGGCAATTTCTCTTAACGCCATGGCGGTTTTATAAAGCGATTTCGTCTGGGGAATGTATTTGATGGCTGAGTTTTCCAGAGGCGATGAATATAAATAATTAGCCGGCAGCGGAAATACGTTGTTAAAATATTTTTTAAATTCTCTTTCACTACGTTTCATATGATAAGCCGAGGTAACGATACCGATGGAGATGTTTTTATTGGGGAACATTTTATTTATCTCAGCGGCATTTTGCCATGTACTTATGGATTTGGGATCTGTTTTAATTTTTTCTTTCGGCACTCCCAATCTTTCGGCCGTTCGCGCCATTACTTCCGCCTCCGGAATCTTGCCGGTTCCTTTTCCCATACAGACCAAATATTTTACCGAATTTTTATTATAAACTTCAACTGCATGAAGAACCCTGGCCGCCGTTATCTCTGAGAGGAAAGTGTTTTTCAAAGCGCCGATGTCTTTCGATCCTCCACCCAGAATAGCAATAACATCGATATTCCCGTCTGTAACAGCTGGATTATTAATATAGTCTTTTTCTAAATAGCGGCAAATATAATTGGCTGCAGGAAAGATGCTCGCTCCGTAGAGTAAAATAATAGATAATAACAAAATCAAAGCGCCGGTTTTTTTCTTGCTTCCGACTATGCATGCGAAAAAAGCTATGAGCAGTAAAACAAACACAATGAAAAGAGGATCAATAAATCCTTTGAAAACAGTATAAACTTCTTCCATTAGTTCACATATCTCCTTTGACTTATTTGTTCTGATCTTGAGTTAACTTGAGTACAATGTTCACTCTTCTTACAGCTCCGCCCTCTCAGTTACATAAAGCAAACAGTGCAACCGACCAAGGGGTCTATATTATCACGAAAATCATATTGCACTGTCAATAAATTAGTTCGCAAATTTTGGCTTGTCCGCGGGCTGTATTTTCTTGATATGCCAAAACAATAATTGGGAATAAACAGTTGATTTTTGGCGAATTATTTTGAATAAACCCAACGTAACGGCAACCGCTACCAAACTAAAAATCCAATTAACCATCAGCCGCAGAACCACCAAAGTGCCTGCCAGCCGATAATAAATGAGGCCGTGCCATTTGCGCAAAAACTGGTAGCGGGAGCGGTAAAATTCAATCCTTGAACCAATGCTATGGCCGATGCTTTGTCCCTGCAAGTGATAAATGAAGGCATCCGGCACCTGATAAATACCCCAACCTGCGCGTCTCAGGGCATAGGCTAAATCTGTTTCTTCGAAAAAGAAAAAATACCGTTCGTCAAAAAAACTAACCTCATCCAACGCTTTTTTGCGAATCAGCATGCAAGCGCCTATCGCCGAATCGACTTCCAGGGGTTCCTTGTGTTCATACCTTTTACTGGGGAAGTGTCGAGGGAAAAAATATTCAAGAAGTGAAGTGTTGATGGCGAGAGTTAGCAGGGAGGGAAATGCCGCAACGGAGTTTTGCTTGCTCCCGTCAGCGTGTAAAAGCTGCCCGCAAACAATTGCCGCCTTTTGATGCTGTTCGCAAAATGTCCACAACTTGTGTACCGCGTTAGGAGTGAGTATCGTGTCCGTGTTTAAAAGCAGAGCATATTTGCCCTTCATAACGGCAAATCCCTGATTATTAGCGGCGCCAAAACCCTTATTCTCTTGATTAGAAATTTTTACGACTTGGGGATATTTTTCCTCCAAAATAGCGAGCGAACCGTCGGAAGAAGCATTATCGACTAAAATAATCTCAAAGGCGATATTGCCCATAGTCCGGTAAACAGAATCCAGACAGTTTTGGATAAGTTCTTTCGTATTCCAGTTAACGATAATTACAGAGATATCCATTTTAGCGGGGTGATCTTTGCTTGCGCGGTCATTCATTTATTTTTTCCCGCCTCGGTTGATTCTTACCAATTCGCTCAATTTCGCGTATTTGAAAAATTTATTTATAGAATCGGTGATGGCCAGGATAAGCCCCTGTTTGCCGTCAAGTAGCCCCAACCTCAAAAAATAATTATAAATAAATGTAAAAAAAGCGCGCGTAAAAGCTGAAAAAATAGACGAATTTTTACCTTCTTTATAAGCTTCATAAGCCCCCATCGTTGAGTATTTATCAATTTTCTGAAGGATTTTGGCAAACGAGCTTTCCGTGAAATGTTCGATGGGAACTTTAAGTGAGCTCACAATGCCTTGAATTTCCACTGCTTCATGAACACTCGCCGTGGTCATTCGGCCGGCATCTTTCCGAAACAGACGCACGATTCTGTCCGGCCACCAGCCCGCGTGTTTGATCCAGCGTCCCTGGAAATAATTTTTGCGGGGAAAGCTGAATCCCGCTTCGGGTGTTTGCGGATCAGTTACAATTTTTTTTATGATTTCGGCCGTTTGGGGCGGAATGCGTTCATCGGCATCCAAAACCAATACCCAGGGTAGTCGGCATTTTTCTACGGCTGATTGTTTTTGCGGGCCAAATCCGCGCCACTCTTCAGAGTAAATCTCGCAAACAAACTCAGTGGCAATTTCCAGTGTCTTATCGGTGCTCCCCGAATCGACAATGATAATCTGTCCGGCAAAGGAAACGCTCTTTAGGCACGCCCGAAGATTTTCTTCTTCGTCTCTGGTTATGATAGCAACGGAAAGAGGAACTTTTTCCATAAAAATTCTCTTGGCTTTAGATTGACATATTAATATTATTGATAGGCGTTTTATGAATACTAATTATATCGGCATCAACTTCTACTACCCAATCGCGATGCTTTGAAGTCACTAATTTTTTTACTTTGTTTAAATATATTTTCCTAGTCAAAATTTTTGTTTGCATATTTTTTATAATAAGCATAAAAATCCAGACGGTGCAAACTATAATTACTGGTTTTTAAATGAGTTTAAAGAACAATTACGCTGCAGGAACAAAATGAAAAGATAGAAAATATACTCAAAACATTTTCCTCAATTATGCATGTAAATGGAGGTAAATCTGAAATATTTTTTAGTGTTTTGAATTTTGCAACTCCGGTTTTTATGGGCATCTATGAGTAGGTTAGTGGAATTAGTTGTGTCGCTACAACATAAATCTATGAACAACTTTAAACTCTAATACTGGAAATTGATAAAATAATAAATACTCGATAAACTTTGTTCATGAATATTTCAGAAGCAATTGAAGCTACAGAAAGTGTATATTTTAACGAACGGCCTAAATGATCTCCTTCTTGAAAAGAAAGTTGTAATGGCCTTCTGTGTTCATATTATTTATCCAGGCAGTTATTCGCTGTTCTGTTATTTTTTCATTTGTATCAATATCAAGGTTATAGGCTTCGTAGCCATTAGACCAGAATTTCTCAAAGACTTTGATAAAATCTGCATTATGACCGTCTGGGAAATGTTTCGTTAAGCCAATCTCGACTATCCATATCGGGGCAGGTAACATGTCCATTGTTTCGGCTGCACCTTTTAATACGCGGTATTCCGTTCCTTCTACATCTATCTTAATGACTAGCTTGCGGCCTGAAAACCGGTTTGCCAACAAAATATCCAAGGTACTTAAAGGAACCACGCGTTTTTTTGTCGACGTACCTGCCCAGTCTTTTATGAATGATGCTGCAGTTCCGACACCATACAAAACAGCCAATCCTGGTTTATCGGACAGTCCTATTGGATAAACTTCGACATCAGACCAATTATTTATAAGGATATTATTATAGATATATTGAAGATTATGCCACAATGGTTCAACTGCAATAACCTTCTTATTCATGGAACGGGCAATGCATGAAAAATAACCGACATTCGCGCCAATATCGATAAAAACATCTGCTTTATTAAGGTAGTTAATGATGTTTTTTGTTTCATCAGCTTCATAAGACCCATCTTGCATAGCTGGTGAACCTGCCATAGTAAATCCATAAGGTGTTTTCTTAAAACCTGCTTTACGAAAGTCACGGTAAGCACCGTAGAATTCACTGGCTATAGCGAACTCGGGACGCCATTCATAAATAAAAGATTTTATACTCATTTTTTGATAATCTCCAATTAGATGTATTAACATCATCCGAACAGAAGAAATTTCATGGCACAATTGAAGCTTGTTGCACAGTTACGGAAAAAATTACATTTGTTTCCGCTAATCTTTTACCTTACCTTAAGTTCTTAATTTATAGCTGGCGCCATGCCCACAACATGCCGACAGGCTTTCGGCGGGTGATAAAACCCTGCTTCCTAAAGAAGGCTTCCAAAGCTTCAATATTTTGGTCTTTCTGCTGGCCGCGATGGACTTCCATAGCTATTTGATCTATGCGCCGCAAATATTCCGGCGGGCAATTATATAAAATATCATACTCTGCGCCCTCGCAATCCATTTTCAAAAGATCACATTTCTCGATTGCATTTTCATCCATTATTTCTTTTAATGTTACGCAGGGAACGCTAAAAGATTCTTCCTTGTTTTCCTTGGATGCAAATATAGTGGCGCTGGTGGTGAAAGAATCTGTAGCATCAAAGTTTAAATTAATTTCTCCGGAATGTCCGGCCACTGCCAGAGGGAAACAACTGATTTTACAGGTATCATTCAAATCTCGGTGGTGCTTGAGTTGAGCATAATTAACCGGCACCGGCTCGAAGGAAAACAATTTAGCTTGCGGGAAAGCTGAGGCCGCGAAAAGCGTGAAATAACCGGCATTCGCCCCGATATCAATAATCGTGGAATTAGGTGCAATATTACGTTCCATACCGGCCATGTAACACTCATCCATGAATATTTCTTTGAACGTCTGTAATAGCCTCATGGGCACTTCGGCGATTACGCCGTTGCGGGTTTCAAATATAAGTGTCTTTAAATCAGCGAAACCATATTTGTAAGCCAGGTAAAGCGGCCAATTTTTAAAAGTTTTAAATAAACGGTAATATCTTTTCATCAAATCATCCTTTTATTGATTTCTTCTATAATATATTATTTGATTTTACAAGAGATGTCTCAATAAGCATGTGAGATATCTTCAGTTTAGGTATATTTTATGTAGCTATAAACGGCGGAAATATGACCATGTATTCCCGTCGCTTCGCTTTCGGGATCAATTCCACTAATGCTTCAAACTTCGCGCTGCTTGTTCTTAGCAAGTGTCATTGACCACGGGTGTCTGCTATACCCTCCGCCTATGGCGGGATCAATTCGACTTACAAATTTCAATGCACTTCGTTTTTGAAATTCGAGGCTCATTGATTAAAGCATGATTTTTTCTTCTTTCTGTGTTAGAGCTATCTCCAAAAAAATTAGCAAAATAATTTTACTTTATGCGAAATATTGCGGTGGTTATACCTAAATATGGTTTGGTCGGGGGAGCTGAACAATTCGCTTCCGAATTAACTCAAAGGCTTTGTGCCTATAATAATGAGGATAAATTTCATGTTTTTGCCAACCGCTGGCAAAAATCAGACGCCCCTATAACCTTTCACCAAATACCAATTATCTCTTTCCCCAAATTTCTGACTACACTCAGCTTTGCTTATTTTGTCCAACGCCAGATCAATCGCAACAATTTTTCTCTCGTCCACAGCCACGAAAGAATTTTTGCGGCTGATATCTTCACGTTGCACGGCATTCCGCATCGGTACTGGGTTCATAATGTCCGCCGCAAGCGGATGAGCCTCTACGATTTAGCCACGGCCTGGGTGGAAAAAAAGCTTGTGTATAAAGGTAACTGTAAAAAGTTTATTGCCGTCTCCAGCCTGACTAAAAATATTTTTTTACAGGAATACCAGATTAACCCTGATAAAGTTGCTGTTATTAACCCCGGTGTGGATTTAGATGATTATGCGCAACAGAATAAAGATTCTGTTCGTAATAATATCCGCCGTGAATTAGGGATTAACATTGCTGATCCGGTAATTTTATTTGCTTCAATGAATTTTGAAATTAAAGGGCTTGATGACGTTTTGTTTTCTCTGGCTAAATTAAAAGCGCAAAATCGCAAATTTAAGTTCATTGTTGTTGGCAAAGGAAATATAAAAAAATATACGAAAATGGCCAAAGAAGCCCAAATCATCTCTGATGTCATTTTTACCGGCCCGGTAAATAAAGAAAAATTAATCAGAATGTATTTAGCCAGCGATCTTTATATTATGCTCTCCAAATTTGATACATTCGGCATGGTTGTTCTTGAAGCGATGGCGGCGGGCTTGCCGGTAATTATCAGCAGTAATGTCGGGGCTAAAGATTTGGTGCAGGAAGATAAAAATGGATTCATTGTCAGCAATACATCTGACACCGATTATATTGCAACAAAGATTGCTCTGCTGCTCGATGAAAATATCCGTAGGCCGTTGGCTGAAGCTGCCTATCAGACAGCAGAGCAAAATACCTGGGACGATGTAACAAAAAAATACGCGGCCATATACGAAAATCTGCGGGCAGAACATCGAGGTTAATATTAGCAGGCAGGAGCCAGGAGCCGGAATACATAATACAAAAGACAGAATAAAAAATGGATATCTCAACCATAATTGTTTCTTACAATACCGCTGATTTGCTGCTGGATGGTCTTGTTTCACTCTGCGAGCGGGATAAGGTGTGGAAAGAAGTGCCCGTCAACTGATTTTGTCGATAATCTTCTGAAGAATGGTAACTCGATTCATTCGTGCTGTGTTGACCATTGGTTTTTATCTGTATGTGCTTCCTGTTTGACTAATGCACTATTTAGTAGCGTTTAATAAATTCAAAGGGAATTTCCTGATGCGCACTAATGTTTGAAAAACCATATAAGCTTCGATAATCCATCTGATATCCCTTTAGCCATTGCTCTAACAAATAATCCTGGTGAGTGTTCCCGCATATATTTTTGTTTTCTTTTTGGACCTTATTACATGGAATATTAACAATTTTTGATTTCTTATAACCTACCCCCATGCGAAACAAGAAAAACCGGCGAAACTTCTGTAATTGGTCTTCATATGTATTCGGGGCGGAAAACTGGATTAACTTGGTCATTGCTGCAATTTCTTGTGTGGAAAAAAAGTGCCCATCAACCGACAAAGGATAAGACCAGTCATATACACCCTGATTCCATTTCCAAAATATTTTGTCCTCGTCGCTGCCAGCACAGGAAATTAATTCCGGTAATGGTTGTTCTTTCTGGACGGGATAGCATTTTTTCAAGTTTAATCCCATTCGTAACGAGGGAACTATTTTATCAGGATCGAATTTTGTAAAGTCTCTCACATCGAAATCGTCGATAAAAAGCACATCATCTACAAGGAAGAAAACATTTTCTGCCAGCACGGAATCTAATAACGTTATAAGATTATCTCTGAAATGAATTATTCGAAGATTGTTTAATAAACGAAAATTTATTTAAAAAGATTGCAATGACTTCCTCATACGCTCTCTGATGCGATGGTGTTGAGGTGTGATACAAAATATGAAGCGGTACGGGTGAAAGCAACTTTTTCTAAGTAAGAAGACAAAAGCGCATGGAGCTGCAAAGCTCTGTCCTTTGAAAAGACGACACCCTCCGCAGAATGTACACGAGATGGAGACACTTGCGTAATGCGCGACTCATAAAGTTTTGCAAATGCATCCCTCTCCCATTCATGCTCACTTCTCTGCAGAATGAGACCAAATCGTTTCAAAAAGCAGTTAATGCTTGAATGAATGAATTTATTCACGATTTCCTGTCTTCTTGGCATTAAGAAACTGTTTTATCTTCGATCGCAATTCATGTTCATGTATGAATCGCCCCATAAATCGGGGTCCTGCAAGATAGAAGTCTTTCTCGCGTTGGCATGCAACGGCAAGACGTGCATTTTCCGGATAAGAAAGGGGACTTGGTATATCTTCGACACCCTTTAATGCAGACGCAAAGACATTAGCCGCCGCTTTATATTTATCACGGCGGTCCGGCCTTGAATAATGCACTAGGGGAGTTTTTCGGTAAACTACGAGCGGTTCGGTCAAATTCCAGGTTTCACCGAGGGCGCCGATACGCAACCACAATTCATAGTCCTCGCATGGCGGCAGGGAAGGATCTTCATTAAACAATCCTGACTTTTCAACAGCGCTCCTTCGAAACATCACCGAGGAATGGATGACACAGTTTTGGCAAAGTAATTTATTATAAGATATCTTCCCAAGCTTATTTTTTTTAAAATATAATGGTGAATGATTCCATTCCCCCGTTCCTTCCCAGAAAAAGGCGTTGCACCCCAACAATACACAATCAGGATGGCTTTCCAGAAAAGCCACCTGATATTCCAGCTTCTTGGGCAGCCAAAGATCATCATCATCCAGCGATGCAACATATGGAGCCGCCCCCTGTCGAATGCCGCGATTTCGCGGAACCGCTGGATAGCCCGCATGCGTTCCGGGCAGATAGGCAAAACGGTTATCTTGCAGAAAAGGTTTTACGGCTTCATAAGTCTCTTTCGATTCGCCGTCTTCTGCAATCCAGCATTTCCAATACGGATAACTCTGATTTGCCACACTCATCAAAGTCTTTTGCAAAAGGTCGTATCGCTTATATGTTGCTACAATGATATCTACATTCATTACCGCACCAATAATTACAAAACCCTCTTCGCGGCCTCTAGCGTGTTTTTCATCAGCATAGCAATTGTCATCGGTCCCACACCGCCGGGCACCGGAGTAATAAAAGATGCCTTGCTCGATACTTCGTCAAAAGCTACATCTCCGGTAAGCTTCCCGTTTTCCAAATGATTTACGCCCACATCGATTACAACGGCACCTTCCTTGACCATATCCGCTTTAATCATCTGGGTTTTGCCGACGGCGGCGATCAAAACATCGGCGCGTCCGGTGACGGTGGAAAGGTTTTTTGTGCGCGAATGGCAAATCGTAACAGTGGCGTTTTGAGCCAAAAGCAAAAGCGCTATTGGTTTGCCGACAATATTGCTGCGCCCTACAACTACTGCCTCTTTTCCCGCAAGTTCAATGCCCGTGTGACTGATTAACTCCATAATTCCCCTGGGCGTACAAGGAACATATAAAGGATTTCCGGCGACAAGCTCACCCATGTTATAAGGGTGAAAACCGTCTACATCTTTGCGCGGGTCAATGGCAGCAATGATTTTATTGGGATGGATATGCTTAGGCAGCGGAAGTTGTACCAGGATACCATGAATAAGTTTGTCCGCATTTAATTCATTGATAATGCTCAAAAGCTTTGTTTCGCTTGTATCTGCGGGCAGCCGATACTCACGGGATAAAAAACCGGCTTCCGCGCAGGCCTTGGCTTTTCTAGCTATATAGACTTTTGATGCAGGGTCTTCTCCAACGAGAATTACGGCAAGTCCCGGCACAACACCTGTTTTTTCTTTCAAAGCCAGAGCATCCTTTTTTACCGCTTGGCGAATTTCCTGCGCTATCTTGTTACCATCAATAATTACGGCCATAAATCCTCTCGTTTACAATATTGCAAAATTCTACCTGCTTGACAGTAAGTACGGTTTACTGGGGAAAATCTAAATTTGTTAAATTTATTTTACTTGATATTCCTTAATGACGCTAATTAATTTTTCCACTTCTTCCGGCGGGAGCTTGCCGTTGTAAAGATAGCGGCAGATCCTTTCTTTATCCAAAACAACAATATCGGAAGAGTAATTTTTAAGTCCCCACGCCTTTATTATGCTGTAATCCAAATCAAGCAATATAACCGAGCCGGTCGTTTGCTGTTTGCTTTTCATTACCCGTTTAATAATTAAATTGGGTAATTTGCTGGCTTTGAGATTAGTAATGTACAAGCTTCTATAGGTGTTTTTTCGATCCAGCCCATTGTCTTTGAGTAAGGCATCTTCAACGTGCTTATTCCAGTTTTTTTTATCAGGATCGTTATAAAAAATAGAAATGACCCGTCCCTGGAATTCTTGTGAATCGAGCGTATAAACTTTTCCCGAATAATCCTGCAGAGAGAAATTGGGAGCCTTTTCACCGACTTTCAAGTCATCAGCCCAGGCGAAAGAGGCGCTCCACAATAAAACAAAAAAAACAACTGCAAAAGCCTTTTTCATTTGATCCTCCTTTTAATTACCTTAGAGGTGTCAAGTTTGAGGCAACTTAATATGAGCAGGATGCTGAGCTTATAAAAACCACGGCGGATTATAGGGTAAAACCTCCATACAGGCAAGCAAAAAACTGCTCTTTCCCAACGCGGGCAAATGTAGACCCTGTTTTCATTATCTTGTTGAAAAAAAGCTGTTTTTTGTGCTAAGTAAACACGCAAATTTCACTGAGGTGCGGAGGTTTTGGAGAAAATTAATTTAGCGTTCTTGCTGGAAGAATCTGCCCACAATTATACCGACCGAACGGTTCTGATCTCTGAGGGTCAAAGAGTTAATTATGGGCAACTAAATAGAAACGTTAACGCGGTCGCGCATTTACTAAGTGAAACAGGTGTGGGGAAGGGCGATAAAGTTGCTCTGATGCTTCCTAACATTCCTGAATTTTTTTACTGTTATTTTGCCGCGGTAAAACTGGGTGCTGTTGCTGTTCCTTTGAATACTTCTTCTACGCCTTATGAATTGAGTTATCTCTTGGAAAACTGCGACGCTAAAGTTTTAATGACAGTGGAATCGGCGCGAAAAAGGTATGAAGAAATTCAAAATAAGCTCTCCACGTGCCGAAACTTAATTACAATTGATTCTCCCGATGAAAATTCGCCTTTTAGGAAGGCCTTGAAAACCGGAGATTTTTCCAATCCGGCCCAGACAATATCTCCTGATGATCCCGCCGCTATAATTTATACCTCCGGTCTTACCGGGAAATCTTTAGGGGCGGTTCTCACCCATCGTAATCTGTACTCTCAGTCTCATTTGACACATTCTTTTGTGAAAAGAACTCATCTGGATATAGGACTTTCTCTGATTCCTTTATTTCACTCTTTTGGCTCGACTGTCAACATGATCAATGTTGTTCGTTCAGGATGCAGCGTGGTGCTGATGGATAGATTCACGATGGATGGACTTTTTAGCGCCATTCAAAAAGAGAAAATCACGTACATATGCGCCGTACCGCGTCTTTATCTGGGAATGATGTTTCATGAAGGCGCAGCTAATTTCGACATCAGTTCCTTAAATGTTTGCGTGACCGGTGGTGCTCCTATGCCGCCGGAATTTATCCCTACTTTTGAAGAGAAATTCGGAGCAAAAATCGTGGAAGGGTATGGTTTAACGGAAGCCTCGCCGGCATGTTCCTTCAACATGCTTGACAGGCCGCAAAAGCCGGGTTCCATCGGCATGGCCATCCCCGGGACTAAAATTAAAATTGTTGATGAAAAAGGAAGTGAAGTGCCCCGTGGTGAAATTGGCGAGCTTCTCGTGAAAGGTGATAACGTCATGCAGGGGTATTATAAAGACAAAGCGGCAACGGCATCCGTCATTAAGGATGGTTGGCTGCACACCGGCGATTTAGGCAGAATGGATGGCGACGATTACATTTTTCTTACCGGCTTGAAGAAAAGAATGATTATTACCAGCGGATTTAATGTTTATCCAAAAGAAGTGGAAGATGTTCTATATATGAATCCCGCAGTACAAGCAGTGAGGGTTGTGGGCAAAAAAGATTTGATGCGGGGAGAAATTGTTAAGGCTGAAATTGTGAAAAAAGACGGCGCGACGATTGACGAGAAAGAAATCCTCAAGTACTGCCGGATTTACCTTTCTCCTTATAAAGTGCCGCGGGAAGTGGAGTTTGTCCGGAAGTTAGATATTTGAATTTCTATAATATAGATAAAAATTGAAGGAGCAAGAAATGAAAGAAGCAGTTATTGTCAACGGTTCCAGAACCGCAGTGGGAGAATTCGGCGGATCGTTAAAGGGCGTTAAAACGGCCGACCTTGGAGCTTTAGTAATCAAAGAGGCACTGAGAAGAGCGGGATTGAGACCTTCGGTTAACGACTTATTAAAAAGCTGCAGGCCTGATGCATTAGGTAATTTTGAAATGACGGAAATCATCAAAAAATATTATGATTACAATGAATCCTTAAAGCCCGTTTACATAGATGAAGTAATCATGGGCAACGTATTACAGGCAGGACAAGGCCAAAATGTCGCGCGGCAGTCGTCCATTTATGCCGGCATTCCGGAAGAAACCAACGCTTATACCGTGAATAAAGTTTGCGCCTCCGGCCTGAAGGCTATTGCTTTGGCGGCACAGGCCATTCAATCCGGAAACGCCGAAATTATTGTCGCCGGCGGCATGGAAAATATGAGCAACGCGCCTTTTGCGTTGCCCGACGCCCGCTGGGGCTATCGCATGAGTATGCCCTTTGGCCAGATTGCCGACTTAATGGTTTATGACGGTCTCTATGAAATATTTAACGGCTACCATATGGGTTTAACCGCGGAAAATATTGCCGTGCTTTACAAAATATCACGGCAGGAACAAGACGAATTTTCTTTGAGAAGCCACCAAAGAGCGCGCGCGGCCAATGCCGCCGGTACTGTTGCCGATGAAATAGTCCCTGTCCTCGTTCCGCAGAAAAAAGGCGAGCCGAAAATATTTAATGTCGATGAGCGACCCATGGATACATCATTGGAAAAGATGAGCAAACTTTCTGCAGTTTTCAAAAAAGACGGCACGGTAACGGCGGGTAATGCTTCCGGTATCAACGACGCAGCGGCAGCGGTTGTGGTTATGAGTGCCGAAAAAGCCAAAGAATTAAAACTGGAAGCTCTGGTCAGAATCAAGGGTTTTGCCAGCGGCGGAGTTGATCCGGCCTATATGGGATTAGGCCCTATTCCGGCGACGCGAAAACTTTTCAAGCAGCTCAACTTAACCATGAAGGATATCGATCTTGTTGAATTAAACGAAGCCTTTGCTTCTCAATCGCTGGCGTGTATAAAAGAATTGGGAATTGATATGGAGAAGTGCAATCTCAACGGCGGCGGAATTTCAATAGGCCATCCGATCGGCTGTTCCGGTGCTCGTATTACCTATACACTGGCTATGCAAATGAAAAAGAAAAACTTAAAACGCGGACTAGCTTCTCTTTGTATCGGCGGCGGTCAGGGAATGTCCATTGTTCTGGAGAAAGTATAGAATGATTATTGTACTTGGAACTAATTGAATATTGCATTTGATACCAATTTGTTCGCAGTGCTCACAATGTACTAGCCCTCTTAGAAGTTTATTCAATTATTGAGTTAGTATGGATTATACATCTATTGCCAATAGGTTAAAGACATTAATTAACACTCGCGCTTTAATGTAATTAAATACGATTACAAGTATAGACTTCTTTTAGGTGTAAGTTAAACTAAATTTTTGGGTTAATAAGGAGGGATGCTATGTCCGCCACCTATGAAATGACGCCAGCGGCCAACCCTAAAATATCAGTCCTCAGTTTTTGTCTGAACGGTGGAAAATTCTTAAGAGAGTCTATTGAATCCATACTCAGACAAACTTATGGCAATTATGAATTGATTATCAAAGACGGTGGTTCAACGGATGGCACCATCGAAATATTGAAAGAATATCCGCAAATTCGCTGGATATCGGAAAAGGAAAGTGGCGATAACCCTGCGTTTGATGCTCTCTGGCAGGCCTTTCATATGTCCAGAGGCGAGTACATAATTTACCTGGCCATCTCTGATGGCATTCTCGATCCGAACTGGTTTAAAAAAGCTGTGGAGATCCTGGATTCTGATCCGGAAGTTTCCTGGGTATGGGGAATAAGTCAGGCTAAATCCGAAGATGGACATCTTGGAAGGCTCGTTTGGCCGGAATACCTACAACATGCCCCGCCGCAAAAACGGGAATGGTTTCCATTCTGGTTGGCGCTTAAACAAATGCAGGAAACGAATGCAATATTTCGCCGTAGTGTTTTCGAAAAATATTTTCCTAAGAACGATCCAGATGAACCTTATCGGTTTCACGCAACTCTTGGTTTTATTTTAAAGTTAAATACAATGGGCTATATGCCCTATTTCCTGCCGATTATATCATATTACGGCACCACACACGAAGGTCAGATGCAACAACGCCTCGATGATCTCCTAGATTCACTTTCCAAGAGATATGAGCGTGATTTTAAGGATTATCGCAAAAAATTTCTGTCCGGGAAAATTGTTCACCGGTTCAGGGACGGTGCTTCAAATGTTATCCACGAGGTTGGGAAAAACGAGTTATGGAATTACCGGAAAAAGGTTTTACTCTACCGCCTCAAATATAAGCTGCGTCGTGAATTGCAGAAGCTCATGGATCATATCGTTTATTGATCCTCTATGATTGGTAATAATCGAAAGATTTCGGGTTCAGTGGTTGAAAGACGGCCGCTGCTGCATACATGATTTCTTTCTTGAGAATATCAGACCATCTTAAATAAAGTGTTATTTTGTCTATCAATTAACAGATTAAAGAACTGAATCATGTCTTTCCCTTTAGCCTTGAGAAGGTTTTATGTAATTTGCTTCTCTTTTTTGCGAATACGTAGAAATGATCAATCATCGCATCTAAGTGCGTCATATCAATATCTTCAGCAATTGGATTAAGCTTGTTTTCGTCTCGAAATAAATTTTCATAATATATATGTTCTTCAATGAAATCTTTTCTCAAAAATCCTGCACTCAGCGGTTTGAGATAGTACAACATCAAAAAAACGTTGTATTTTGTTGGATATAATCGTATTGATTCCCATAACTTAAATAATGTTCCGTTCATTGATCCATCAAAAGCATATGCTCCTTGCATTCTGCAAGGCAGGTCAATTCTCTTTTCCTGCAGGTGAAATCCCCACTGAACCCAATCTTCATAGTAAACGTCCCAGAAAAGTTCCCACGATCTTTGGTAATTCTTTTTCCGGAGTTCAGCATCTTCTCGCTCTCTTGAGGCGATAATACAGAGACTTTTCGGAAAATGCGTTACGATATAGGGATTGTGATAAAATGGAGGATCAAAGTTCCAGTAGCGAATGGTCCATCGGTTATCAAGAAACAGGGAACACAAATTTTCGTTTTGTCTATTGGTTTCTATCTCACAGCTGTTCAAGAAACGATTGCAAAGGAACACTGATTCGACGTTGATCTTTTCTTGTATCAGATTGCCCCAGAACAAGATAGTCTTATTGTCCATCTCTCCTAATGATTGTGTATTGATAAAGATGTCGTATCGTTGCCCTTGCTAAACTTTCTGCAAGCACGGAAGGCACCAAAAGGAAATCAGCTGTTTTTACGTTGTCAAAGATTTCATCTTCACTACTAACATACACAACGCGTTTTTCAGGAAAGTGCACTTTCAAATATATGTAAGCAAAAAATAGGGATTCTGGCAAATCTATAAGCGTAAATTTTGCATCGGGCTTGTAAGTGCTAAGGACACGTGCCATTCCACCATAACCCGAACCAAGCTCGAGAATTTGCAAATTCGGTTTGTTGAGATTCAGATGTTGGTCCATGTAATGATGTATGCCAACAAACGAAGAAACTCCGGCGATACATTTCGATTACCCACTTTTACGATGGTACCTTGACACGCATGCTTTGATTGCTCCATTTCATATGGAAAATCGGAAAGTTCTTTCCCCATTTCCTTCATCCAGTTAACGTACCAAGCAACATTTCGCCTAATTATTTCAGAATCTTTGGTTGTGGCAGCATATGCGGCCCAAGAAAATGTCGGTGCGGCTAGTGGTTCTTGAATGAATTTTTCCGGATCTGTGGCGTTTGCGATTAGTTTTCGATGAATGGTTCGCAAATTAGAAAGCCAAATTTCACTAACAGGTACTCGTTGATAAAAATTTCTCTCTTCACATAGCCTGTTAATTCTTACGAGCTTATCTTTTGCGTATTCTAAAATATCCATTTATTACTCCTTAGTTTTGATAAGACATTGCTTCTGATGGAAGGTAGTATAAGAAGAACAGTTTTGTATGTCAACGCAATATTGATCAAAAAACGTGGGGTGTGGTGTCAATGACGGAGAAAGGGATGTATCAAGGCATCCGTCATTTTGAGAAATGCGCTTACCTTTTGGTCTGTTCACTCGTCATAAAAACCGTTTCGGCCACAATTCAGGCAGGCCTCTCCTGCACGCATCAAATTATCAAAGCGTTATGACTTGATGCATAGAAATAGGGGTCGCCCATTAAAAGTCTTTCATCAGAGCGATTCTTCATCTGAATTTGACGGAAACAATCGTTTCAGCGTTTGCACATACCTTTCCGGTGTCCCAATATCGATCACTTCAGAATCCGTCTGAAAACCATAGCAACCATGGGGGAGAATCTTCGGAAAGAGATCATACTCCAACGAAAAGCGGGCTTCCACAGGCATATGGTCGAAGATATCCCGTTTCATGAAATATATACCTCCATTGATAAACATGGTCTTGTGACATTGGTTCTTTTCCCTGAAACTAATGACACGTTGGTTGTCGTCCACTTCGACCACACCATAATCCTGTCCGGACTGAGATTTCGCCAGCACCAGCGAGAGAATTCCGCCTTTCTGTAAATGAAAAGTATAAAATAGCGAAAAATCAACAGGACAAATCGAATCGCCGTTCATAACCAAAAAAGATGGGCAGTCAATGTGTGGAGCAGCTTTTTTCACAGCCCCGCCCGTGCCCAGCGGTTTTTCTTCCTCGGAAAAGATGACCTCGTAATTACTTTTCTTGAAGTGCATCTGAACTTTCTCCTTAAGATGCCCAACGCACAGAATAAAACGCCTGAACCCGAAAGGCAGCAGGGATTCGATCAGAATATCGATGAAGGGCCGTCCGGCAAAAGGCATCAAAACCTTGGGCAGATCTCCGCTGATCGGGCGTAGACGCGTTCCTAGACCACCACAGAGAATTACAACATCAATTTTCGCCAAATCATTTCGCATGTTAATCAATTTATCGGAAGTTAATTTTTCGGACATAATAAACTATTTTCATTGTCAAAATTTTGGAATGTGACGCTTACGGAAATAGCTATGTAGAATAAAAAACCAAATGCGACCCAAGATTTTCAAAGCGCATAGGAACAAGCAGCAAATCTTTTAATTTATCCTTAACTTTAGCCTGATTTTCAGGCTCAACAAATAAAAGCATAAATCCGCCGCCGCCTGCACCACACAATTTTCCGCCTATAGCACCGGCGCTAATAGCGGTTTGGTAAATATCATCGATACTTCCGTTGGAAATTAGTTTTGTCAGGGTTTTTTTTATCATCCATGATTCATTGAGTAACTTTCCGAATTCATGGAATTTTTCCGCAGGCCCGTTTAAGATATCGATTGCTTCGTCGACCATTTCTTTCATTAAATTGAGTTCCTGAAGTTTTTGGGGAGTTTGTACAATCTGTTCTTTAGCCACTTCACTTGCGTATCTGGGAAATCCGGTGAAATAAAAAAAGAGGCAACTTTGGAGATATTCCAGCTTTTCAGTATCGACGGGAATGGTCTGGACAAAAATCCCATCTTTTTTCCCTCCAAAATCAATGCGATTAAAACCGCCGAACGCGGCCGCAGTCTGATCTTGTGACCCTACCGGCTCGCCGATCAAATTTTGTTCAACATGGATAGCATCAAAGGCAAGACGCCTTTTGGTAACAACTTCACCCCTTAAGGCATATAAGGCATTAAGTAAACCTACGGTAAATGACGAGCTTGATCCAATGCCGGACAAGGCAGGAATATCGCCAGTATGCACGATTTCCACACCTTTTTCCACCCCCATATACTTCAGACATTCGCGAACTGAAGGATGCACAATCTCATCAACCGTTTGCGTTTCTTCCTTATTTGAATATCTTATGCGGAATTTGTGATCAAAGAACGGCGGGAGGTAACGGCATGTTATGTAACAATACTTATTGATGGTTGTGCTTAAAACGGCGCCGCCATGTTCCTTATAATAAACCGGGTAATCAGTACCGCCGCCGAAAAAAGAAATACGAAACGGTGTTCTTGTGATTATCATTCTGCAATACCTTCATCTCTTTGTGAAACTATGGGTTGTTTAATGGGCCACCAGATATTCAATTTAGGATCGTTCCAGAGTATTGTAAATTGTCCGGAGCGGTTATAATATGAACTCTGCTTATAATGAAATATTGCTTGCTCACTCAAGACAAGATGCCCATTACCAAATTTTGGTGGAATGAGCACCTGTAGTCTATTCTGATCGGACAAAGTAAATGACTCCCACTGTTTAAACTGCGAAGAATCTTTATCCCAATTGATAACGACAAGATAGAATTTCCCATAAAGACAGGAAACTAACTTCCATGTCTCGGCATCGCCGTGAATACCGCGAAGAACGTGCTTAGAAGAGGTGGAAATATCATCCTGTACAAATTTTACATTTATGCCAGCGTCACTATAAATTTTATCATTATACAATTCAACATATGTTCCTCTGAAGTCCTCGAAAGTTGTCGGCGGCTTTATCAGCAGAACATTATCAAGATTTGTCTTTGTTACTTCCATATTTACCTCTAGAAATGTTTTATTTTTTTGAGACATTTTAGCATCTTTTCAATCATGCCATATTGCTTTTCGTTATCATAGAAAATCGCGTTTACATACCTCGAGCCTTATTATTTTCATAGTATTTTCCAAATAACATACATATATCCTTCGTGATAAAGGCTGCCAAACCCTATCCGCCTTGTTGTTATTATTCTTATTACGTTTTCTTTTTCCAATTCTCGCAGGCGCGTTAGAAATCCATTTAAGTAATTTCTTGTTTTATGATATCTAATAGCTACATAATCATAAAGATTATTTTCATCGTAATATTCTACCATGCATTCTACATTGACGCACAGGGCAGGTTTTTTCGCCAACAGATAACTCAAAAAGCTGCCATAATCACTGCCCAATTGTTCCAGCGCCGAGGAAGTATAAACCAAACTATCGGGCAATATTTCCATCCTATGATCTGGGTTGAAAAAATCGAATTGGGCGCTTTCTATCTGCCAGCCATATTTCTCGACAATGGCTTTGAGAAGCTCCTGCGATTCGGGAACCCAGTCCATACCAAAAAACTTTTTCTCCGGAAATATTTCTGCTAAAACGGCAAGGTTCTGTCCTGTTCCGCATCCGAACTCGTAGATATTTTTATAATCCTTAAAAAACTTCTTAAATAGCCAATGTCTGAAAACAAGGGCAAAATCATGTTCAAACGAATTGGATAAGGATGTAATATAACTGCCTTTATAGCGCAATGGTTGATTACCATGCAAGTCTTTGGGTATCAGTATATCCAGGTTTCTGCCGGAATTAGAAAATTCTTGCAGAATCTCTCCCCAACCACGGCGCCAGTCATTTAACCTGTGGGGACTTGAAATAGATAATTCTGCATTATCGCACTTCTTAATAGCATCAAGAAATATTTTCTCACGGGTTTCTATGGAACAATCTTTGTATCTGAAATCCAGGGATTCTATAAGTTTGCCACAAAAAAGGGATACCTCACCTTCATCAGCACCAAATGAATTGGTAAAATCCGCGACGCCCAGAGATTTATTCATATGTTTTTCATTTCCCAATTCTATGACCATTTCGATGATCTGCCTATCTACAGCTTGATTACCATTCTTTATATCTCTTTGTCTGAGATATTCTAATATTTCCTCATATATTGGTTGTGGAAATGTTCTTGTCTTTCTAAAGCCGCATTTTTCATGAAGCCGCATGGAAGCCAAATTGTCTGATACTATTTTGACATGGAACCCCTTTAAATTAAGCAAGCATGCCTGTTCAACAATAATTTTTTGCAGGAGATAGCCCAGCCCCTTTTTCAGAAATTCATCTCGGATCACGATGCCACTGGTCACTTGCTCTGTATAGAATCTCTTCAGCAGGCCAAACCCGATCACCAACTTATTCTTAATCAAACTCAGCGCTGTCCAATCATTCTCTTTTTTCCAATCAGCTATTCTCCGCTCCAGTTCACTGGCGGAACTTGGTGGCGTATGGAAAAGAGGATATGGGGCGAATAATTTTTTCGGTTTTTCCGAAAGTCCTTCGGTATAGAGCTCAAATAATTCTTGCGCATCATTTACATCCAGCCGGCGAACCGTTACTTTACCCATTGCTCTGGTATCGATAGATATGTATTTAATAATATTTTCTTCGATCTTGATCTCATCAACTGATATTATTTCAGGTATTGCCTCCAGGCTACGTTTCAATTCTTCAGTTTTACTCGAAGCAGTCATTAAGTTTCCTTTTTTATCATATCTATCGTTTCCAGCAAGCTGGCACAGATATATAGCTCTTGCTCCTCATTTAAAAGGGGATGAAGTGGAAGGCAAAATAATCTTTGGCCAATATCTTCGGAAACCTTAAGCTTGGGATTGCCGCATTTTTCCCCGACATAGGGCCAGCGCAAATAGGTCGGTCTGTTTGTTACGCTGCATACTATGCCATACTTTTTTTCCATTATTGAAAGAATCTTATCACGCTTTTCGCCAGCCCACTGGGGTTGGACTAATATTGGATAAACATAATATACATGCTCATACTCCGATGGTTCATAGGGCAATATAATCTCCGGAACACTATTCAACAGAGCGTTACGGCGATACGCAGCCTTACGCCGCATGCCATTCATTTCATCGAGACGGCTAAGTTGGACAAGTCCGGCGGCCGCCTGTACCTTATTCATTCTGTAATTGGAGCCCCAGCCGTATTCCCCCCCGAAATGATTTATATCACGAATCCTTTGCGCAAGCCGGGAATCATTTGTAACAATCGCGCCTCCTTCTCCCAGCGTAGTCATCAGTTTCTGGCTATGGAAACTAAAAGCAGTGAGCCACCCTTTAGCTCCGACTTTTGTTCCTTTGTAGCCAGCCCCACACGCTCTTGCTGCATCTCCGATAACTTTGAGCGGCCCGTGTTTAGGATGAGGATGCCGCTGGGCAATATTCAATAACTCATCCATAGGCGCTGACAATCCGGTCAAGTGAACAGGACATATGGCGCGCGTACGCGGTGTTATTCTTTTTTCTACATCATCCGGATCTACATTTAACGTTCTGGGATCAATATCGCAAAAAACTACTTTACCTCTCTGTCCGAGAATTGCCATTTGCGAAGCCTTATAATTTATGGCCGGAGTGATTACCTCATCACCGGGTTCCAAATCCAGACACATCATGGCAATATCCAAACCTACACCACAACTGGTAATAGCAATCGCATGTTGAGTGCCGCAATATGAGGCAAAAGCCTTTTCGAACTTTTCAATTTCGCTGGAAGAGCCGCCGTGTCCAAAACCTTGTGACCAATGCATTGAACTCCGGATTGCCTCAACAACAGCATCTATCTCTGCTTCCGTATACCATCCTCCAAAATTTAGTTCACCCCACCAGGGCACATCTTTTGGTTCCGGTTTACCCAAAGCAAGGATTTTTCCTCTTTGTACAGGATCAATCATTGAACACTCCTCTTTACGGAATAAATATAATCACCTCTTTTATTGCCGTACCAAATTACCTCACGGCACCAATCCTCCCAGCACGTCCATTGCTGTGATGTCCTGTCAATTTCGTACTCAAAATTACCATTTTCCAAGGCGGCATGCTCACACCTGAGAGCTGCCTGATAGATTTCCCATATATTATAACCGCATTTGATGCTGATATCTTCGGTAAGAAAAGGCTGTTTCAAAACTGCGCGGTTCAGGTGGATAGAATCGGCGATGACTTTTGGTTTAATAACTTCTGTACAATCCTTTGCCAATGAGATTAGCCGCTCCTCTGCCTCTAAGTAAAAATTTTCTATTCTAGCTTCTGCGCTCATATTTATCAGCATCAATTCATCAGGATACCAAACTATATTCAGCCACTCTTTGGACATGGTGTATTCACTTCCTCCACTCTGAATTCCTGCAGCTTTATTCTCGAGAACAGATACAATATCGGCCAAAATGTACTGGCCGTCAACTCTTTTCATAAAAGATTCAATCAGAGCTTTGTAGGAGATTCCGCAGGCCTCATGAAGAACAATGAAAGGAATCTGCAATAGCTTGTCGAAATGCAGCAGAGATGCCATCCAGGAAAACACTCTTGTTCTCATCCAGTCCTTTTCCGGCATGGAGCGGGTAGCAGTGACAAGGTGCTGCGTCTCCACGATATTTTCGATCATATCCAGAGATGAATGGTGGGGGATAAGTTGTGTTTCTATTATGGTCAAACCATACTTCTGCTGGAATTCCAACTCAGCCATCAACGTATTTTCCAGGATGGTCAAATTAATGAATTGAATACGATTGTGCTGACCGTTTGCTATAATTTCCGATACGCCATTTGTAAAAGATTCATATGTTTCTCCTGGCAGACCAATGATGAGATCAGTAAATGTAAGAATATTACTTTTCGTAAATAGTTTTTGCAATTCAGTGTATGTTTTATTATCAATATTGCTTCTCTCAATATATTTTAGCGTCTCCTCATTTAAAGACTGCAGGGCAAGGTTAACTCCTTTTTGCAATCCTGCATCATTTAAAATCTTTTGAAGCTCAAATATTCGCTCCTTGGAATTTTTTGTATTTTGAACGGAAAAAGCCTTCGGGTAACCAAACTTCTTCTTATTGTCAGATACCTTCTGCACAATATCAAAGTCTCTTTTTAAAATACCGAAATTCGCATCACAGCAAAAAACAAACTCAATTTTATTCTTGCTGAGCCAGTCAATTTCGCTATAAATTCTGTAAAGGTCAAATTGCTTGAGTTTTCTTTCTGACTTTTTTCCCCAGTAACAAAAAGCACAGGTGAAAGGGCATCCCCTGTTCGTTTCAATCCTTCCCTGCCATTTCTCTTCGGGGTTTTGCTCTATGAGTTTATCAAAAACACCTGATAAATATGGTGAAGGAATATCATTAATATCTCCAATCGTTTCTTGGGATTCATTATATGCAATACTTGCATCAAGACGACGGTATCCAATGGAGGGTACCAAATCCCATCGTTTATCCTGACACCGCTCTATTACCTTTAAAAAAGGAATCTCTCCCTCACCAAAAGAGGCTATGTCTACAAAAGGATGTTTCCGCAGGAACAAAGAGATTTTTTCATTGGACTCCGGAATCTGAGGCCCACCGAATACATTTATTATTTCCGGTTTTTCTCTTTTTATTATCCGTGCAATCTCCAGGCTCATGTTAAAATTCCACAAATATGTACTATAAAAGATTATATCCGCTGCGGCCAGGTTTTCGATATATTTTTCGGTGCTGCTCCGTTTATAGATAATCGGCAGAAATTCATAATTCCCAGTGGATGCAAGTATTTGTTCCGCGTAGGCCCGTAAAATACCAATGGAATAGGGGAAATAGTACTGTTCTCCAAACGAGTCCCCGATTTCTACCAGTCCGATTTTAATCTTCTTCGTTCCCAATTTACTTGCTCTCATCTAAAAAGTAATTCAATTTATTTTTATGTTCTTCTGAGTTCTTCACAAACCATTCCCATGTCAACCGCAATCCTTTGCTGAGTTCCGTTTCCGGAACAAATCCGAACATATCTCTTGCCTTGGTGATGTCCATTACCCGTTTGGGAGCACCTGATGGTTTACTGGCGTCAAAACTATAATCGAAATCTATAAACGACCGTAAGATGCTGACAACGTCACGTATTGAATGTCCCTTTCCGCTGGCGATATTAACGAATTCTCCATCTGTCCCATAATGGAAAGCCAGAATAATTCCTTCTGCTGCATCTTTGCTATAAAGAAAATCCCTTACAGCATTGCCGTCTCCCCACACAACTAGTGGTTTTTCACCGCCGTGAATGCGATACATCAGTGAGGGGATAACCATTCCTGTTTCGGGATCGAAATTATCTCCGGGACCATAGATATTTGATAGCCTGACTACGGAAAAAGTTTTGATGCCATACTGCTTTTTATAAGCGTATGCCTGAAGTTCTGCCATCCTTTTTGCCCAACCGGCAAAGGACATAGGGTTACTCGCTAATTTATAATCACTCTCTTTTAAAATTTCGTTATCTTCATAGGCACCAATGGTACTGGTATAAACAAGTTTTTTTATTCTGTTTAATCGGGCTGCTTCAAGAATATTTGTATTCATCATGAGGGTTGGTACAAAGTGACTGGCAAGTTTTAATGATGATGTTTGTACCGTACCCTGAACCCCTGCCAGATGAAAAACGAAATCCATATCTCTCGTAATCTCTTTACAGAACTCAAAACTGCTAAGGTCTCCGTATACATGCTGCGCCCGCTTGTTGACATTCAATTTATCGAGAGAAACAATCTTTACATGAGCATTTGCACTACAAAGAATATTCACAACCTGACGCCCGATCAGCCCCGTTCCACCCGTTACTAAAACATTTCGGGCATTAAATGTCTTAAGGATTTCATCTTTAATCATGATTGTACTCCTTAGTTATTTAAATCTGATGATTATCAACGAGTGGAAAGATACCATTTGGTAGTATCTCTGATTCCGTCTTCTAAATTCATGATGGGCTTAAAATTTAGAATCCTCTCCGCCTTGGAGATATCGATCATTCGGAATGGAATAGTAGTGGGTTTTTTGGAATCGAAAATAACCTGAGCATTATCATGCCCGGCAGCCTTGAGAACTATTCGCACACAATCTTTGATGGTGACAACCTGCCCAGAACCGATATTTACAGCATCCCCCTCGGCATACTTCTCTAGCATAAGAAGGCAGCCACGGGCAAAGTCTGCTATATGGAGAAAGTCCCTTACTTCATCACCAGTCCCCCAGACTACAAAGGGGTTTTCTTTTGCCACCGCCCTTCTTATCAGGGCAGGAAGAACATGGCTTGTTGCTGGTTTGAAATTGTCATATCTCCCATACACTGCCGATGGACGGACAATTGCTATCTTCATGCGCGAATTTGAAACAACGAACTCGGCCAGACGTTCAAGATACCTTCTCATCCAGCCATAACCAAAATAGGCAGGATGCGGCGGTCCGCTCCACATTTCTTCTTCTTTAACGGCATAATCAGCGGCAGGATAGCCTGTAGAGCTGCTGAAAATCAAAAATCTATGGACTCCTGTTGCCCACGCAGCCTGAAGCATATATGCGTTCAAAACAAGGTTTTTCGTAATTGACGCCATTGTGTTGATTTCGGTCTCACCAGCGGCTCCAACGGTACCTGCTGCATGAAAAACAAAATCCATTCCTTCTGAAATTTTAATACAATCATCCAGTATATTAAGATCAGCATAAACAGTTTCAATTCTTTCATCATTTATAATCATCGGCCGATTATGAATTGGCACTCGTATTTTCGCTCCTTGCTTGAGCAGCTCTTGAACAAGGTGAGTGCCGACAAAACCAGTACCGCCGGTTACCAAAACCCTCATATTGCGATAAAACATGAATTCTTCTCTTTTTTAAGATTTCTTCAATGAATGTTTAATAATAGTTTCCCGGATTGATTCAGGATCAAGTCTCAATTGCTTTCTTATTTCGGGCACTGTTCCATACCAGCTACAAAAAGCGTCGGGTAAACCATGGTAGGTTACTGATAATTCCGGTACCTCACATATTGCTTCATATAAGCCAAAGGCATCATGGATGACAAGGATGTCCGACTTTCTGAAGCGCGCAATTAATTCTCTGTCGATCGGTTTAATTGTGTGGAAATACAAAATGTTCACATTAATATTTTCACAAGCAAGCAAAACATTTTCGAGTATCGGACCAGCTGTCATTACTGTAAGAGGAGCTGATACATTCCTGATAACAACACCCTTGCCAAACTCGACAGGGAAATCGATGGTGTGCGGGTGGTCAGAAAGCCGGAAGTACGTTGTTTTACCGTTGTTATATTGGCTCCGTATTAGAGCATCCAACTCCTTTCTTGACCCTGGTTGGATTACCTCCATACCCGGCAGCAGGCGAAGTATGGACAGGTCAGTATAAGCGTGGTGGGATGCCCCATCCCAGGCATAATCAAAAGAAGCGCCCGTCGAAACTATATTCCCGCCAAATTGGTTATAACACATATCCAATTTTATCTGTTCAAAACTCCTCTCCGTAATAAACGGTGTAATGGTGTGGACAAAAGGGGAAAAGCCTTGCGAACTCAATCCTGCCGCAGCACTGATAAGCGTATTCTCGCATATTCCCATATTGTAGAACCGGTCAGGGTATTTATTTTTGAAATCATTAAAGAGATAAACACTCACATCGCCAAAGATTAAAATAATTTTGTCGTCATCTTTAGAGAGCGCCATCACTGTCTCTTTAAATTGCTTCCTCATCAAGCTCCTTTATCAATTTTTCAAATTCTTCATCGTTGGGGGATCGTCTATGCCACTCATATTGATTATTAATCATCGTTCCACAACCGAATCCCTTTTTAGTATTGGCCACTACAACCTTTACCGTCGGCCCCTGATTCTTAACTTCTGCAGCCAGTACGTTTACATCGTGCCCATTCACCTCGGCGACATGACAGCCAAATCCCCTAAAGTGTTCAGCCGGATTATGTATTTGAAGCCCTCTCGAATGAGACATGTTATTATCGTAAATAATGGTGAGATTGTTCAGCTTGAGATTTTCCGCTACCAAAATTGCTTCCCAAACAGACCCTTCATTCGATTCTCCATCGCCAATCAATGTAACGACGCTTCTATCCGTTTTTTTTATTCTGAAGGCAAGCGCCATGCCCACCGCCAACCCAATCCCATGCCCCAAAGAGCCTGTCGATGCCTCTATCCCCGGTATTTTGAAACGATCAGCATGACATCCGAAATCGGACATAAAACTACCGAATGACTCTATTCTTTTCCTGTTGAAATATCCGAACTGGGCAAGAACACAGTAGTGGGCAAGAGCGGCATGGCCTTTACTGAGGATGAAAATGTCTCTTTCTTTCCAGTTCGGGTTTCGGGGATTATGCTTTATCGTACTGTAAATCGCGTAAAGGATCTCTACGACGGAAAAACACGTTGGTATATGACCATGCCCGCTGAGTTTCGCAATTCTTAATATATCTTTTCTAAGGTCCCTGCAAACAGGTATCATGTCATCTCCACATACGATATCCTTGATGTCATGGGATATCTTTGAATTCGCAGGTTATTCAATCCAAACATCTCTTGAAGTGCTATTGTTTCTCCGGGAAAGATATCATCGCATAGCTCATCGAAAACAAGAATACTTCCCTTGCATAGATAAGGTTTGATGGCTTTAAGCGCGGCCTTCGTCGGTGCATAGATATCAAAATCAAAAATAGCCAGAGAGATAATCGTTTCGGGGTGCAGCTTCATATATTCCGGCACGGTCTTTACTGCATTTCCCTTCACGATCTCATAGCGCTTCAGGTGGGACATGGGATTCAATTTTTCCTGCATTTGCAGAATTTCGCTCAGATAATCTTCATAACAAGGGGCAACGGAAAAGGAGCCATCCGTACATTTACAGAGTGCCCCATCTTTCTCCGAGAGTCCCTTGAATCCTGCGAAGGTATCAAATCCCACAATTTTGCGATGCCTGTTGAAAGGCTCAAAGATCCCCCGGAGAGCGGATAGCAGGGAAAGCGTCTGGCCCCAGCGGACTCCGAATTCAACAATTATGCCGTGCAAATTGACAATTTTTTTGTAAATCTCATAAAAGAAAAGCAACCTCGATAAATTTTTTGAGGTGAGGAAGAGCCCAAGATTAGGCAATAACTCATCTTCCGGCAGAGGAGAATTTTTCATGTGCTCAACAAACATCCTTAAAACAGCCTTTTCATCAGCACTCGACAAAATAATTGCATCATGTTTTTCTGTTTTTATGTTTTTCACTCTTTTTCCTTCCTTATGTTAATAATTATTAAATTTCTATCTAATAAAGTCGTGGATCATCTATATTAGGCATAATTATCTAGTTAAGAACATTTTCCCGGATTTAACACGTTGCCGCCAATAATCAAGTAAATCCTGCATTGTCTTTTCAAAGGAAATCAGCGGCTCCCAACCGGTATGCTTTTTGAATTTCGAAGTGTCCGGAACCTGGAGATCAGCATCCAATGGGCGAAGCCTGCTGTCCTCGGTTTGTACCTTGATGTCTTTACTCCTGGAAATCGAAATAAGATGTTTCAACATCTCGCCGACAGTACATGAATATGAACCGCCGATATTATAGTATTCTCCGGGAATCGGATTTACCGTAACCAGCAAATAGTATGCTCTGACTGCATCGCGAACATCAGACCATGTCCGCATGGAATCAAGATTCCCCGTTTTAACAACGGGTGGAATCAACCCCTCTTCAATCATGGCAATTTGTTTGGCAAACGTTGATTCGGCAAAAACATCTCCTCGGCGAGGCCCCGAATGTGTAAACATGCGTGTCACGACAACTTTTTGACCATAAGCTTCGGCGTGAAAACGACCGACGCAGTCGGTACCTATTTTTGATATCGCGTAAGGCGATGCGGGATGAAATGAACATTCTTCAGCGATAGGAAGTTTTTCGCGCGGGACTCTGCCGAAGACCTCAGATGAAGAGCAAACATGAATGACCGGATCAATACCTTTGCATTGCCTCAATGCTTCCAAAAGTCTCTCTGTTCCGATTATATTTGTATCCAAGGTCACAACGGGTGAAGTAAAACTTGTTTGGGGATAGCTTTGAGCAGCCAGATGAAAAACATAGTCGGGAGCGGATTCTTCGACAGCATTTTGCAGAGAAATATAATCGCAAAGATCACCATTAATAAAATGAACACGATCTTTTTTGTTTGCTCGATCAAGCAAGTGTTCTACATTATCTAAAGGGCTTCGCCAGCGGCACATGCCGTGAATATCCCAGTTGGTATTAGCTAAAAGAAAATCGGCCAGATGCGAGCCGACCATTCCTGTGATGCCGGTAATGAGTGCTTTCTTTGTCATAAAAAATCTTTCTTAAAAATCGCCAAGAAAAAGAGTTTTTGTCTTTTCCTGGAAGATCGGGTTAAAAATATTTTGATTCGTTTCTTATACTTGATGAGAGCCCGTTTTTTGGGCAGATTATAGGGGAAAGGGTCTTATGTGTCAATAATATTTAGCTTTAAGGAGCACTGGTTCTTCGATGCTGAGCAAGTCATTCAGGGGTATAGATTAGCTCCCGTTTCAGACACCCAATAATGTTTATATATTGTATAAATATCTATTGCCTAATAAGAAATTTTCTTGGCTGCTTAGAACCCAATGTCCTCTTTTTCTTTAATATCTCAACTTTTCCCGGGATACTTTTTTGATAGCACTCTATTTGCGTGCGAGGACTACAATGAAATGTCCCATTTTGAAAGAAACTATTTTATCCATTTTCCTTCCCAAAGTAATAAATGCTTCCTTGATTCCCAAGTGATCGGAATGCCAAGCATCAACCAAACTATCAGCTATTTTGTGAAATATTTTGCTAACCCTCAGCTGAGGACTGTAGTCGCATGTCTGGGCATGAATAATATCAAAATTTTCTTGGGTCAGCATATATTCCACTTCATGAAGAACGTACTCTCGGTTGTGCCCCCTGTAAATAGATCCCGGAGGGTACCCCTCCATTTTATAGAAAGTTTCAATCGGTTCGCGGATTGACCTGCCCAAGACAACCCGCAGTCTATTAGAGCGAGCTACCATGTTTGGTGTTGTGAGAATAAGATGCCCTCCTTTTCGTAGCGTGCGATAGATTTCTGACAGCAATGGTTTTGGACTATTCGGAAGGTGCTCAATGACTTCGGAAAAGATTGCGAGGTCAAAAGTATCGTCCGCAAAGGGGATTCCTTTTTGGTCGAAGTCATCTGCTAGAACACGTACGCCCTTCTTCTCGCAGTAGTTTTTTAATAAAGGAATGAGCGGCTTTCCTTCGGTATTTAATGTTTCTGTTTCCGAATAGAGACAATCGATATTTACACATTCGAGTCCCAGTCCGCTTAACAGGGCACTCATCCGTCCTTTGCCACCCCCGATATCAATCACCTTGGTCCCCTGCTTACGGCATTCTTCTGGGATGAGGGATAAGATAATCGATCGGTGATGTAACCACTGAGAATAAAATGCCTTATCTGTTTCTGCATACAATTTATGCTCCAGCCCAAGACGCTGGTATTCTTCTTGCTGCGAAATCAATAGTCGCCGTAAATTATCGATATGCCATTTATTATTACTCATGCGCACTCCTTGTTAACAGGTGGTACCTACGAAAAGCAACCTTTACAATAATGCATTATGACATATTTAACAAGCATTTTGCCGGTTTAATATGGGGAATAAAGGTTTAGAGGACTTACTTTATCCAGGCAACGGGGTATTAGGGTTTTATAAAAAATTCAAATCGGAGATACTAACCAACAAATGGTATATTTACTTTACTTCTATCCTGTTTTCTTATAGTTCATTTAACAGAATAAGTTGTTAAAAGTGAAAAACAGGAGGGAGTCTTTCGTGCAATTCAGAGTCACGGTAAAAGGAACGCGACTGTTAAAATATTTAAAGCTGATGCCGTTTTTCTTGAAAGAGTATCGTGAGTTTAAAAAGCAGGCGAAGGAAAATTTGAATGATTTTACTTTCGGGAGGTTCTATCCCTGCTTTGAGGATCGCTTTCAGGAAAGCGGAACGGCCTCCGGTCATTATTTCCATCAAGATTTACTTGTTGCCGGGGAAATTTTTAAAAACAATCCCATCAAGCATGTTGACATTGGCTCGCGAATGGATGGGTTTGTTTCTCATGTCGCCTCATTCAGACAAATTGAATTTGTTGATATCAGAAATCTGAGCACACAAATCGATAATATCCACTTTATTCAAGGCAACATTATGGACGATAATTTAAACCTGAAAGATTATTGTGATTCTATTTCCTGCCTTCACGCCCTGGAACACTTTGGCCTTGGCCGTTATGGCGATAGAATTGATTATCGGGGGCATCTGAAAGGCTGGAATAATATTCATAAAATTTTGAAAAAAAGGGGAAAATTTTATTTTTCAGTGCCCATCGGTGAACAACGCATTGAATTCAACGCGCATCGCGTATTTTCTATGGCGTACCTTCTGAAAATGATACAAGGCCTATATCAAATTGACGCTTTTTCTTACGTCAATGACACCGGAGATCTGGTCAAAAATGCCAAGATAACTGAAGAAGCTATAAAAAATAATTTTTCCTGTCGTTACGGATGCGGCATCTTTGAGTTGACGAAGCTATAGAAACCAATTTTATATGTCAGTAAAGATATCAATTTCAATTGATATCTGAATCCTTTTATTTTGGTTTGGATAACGTTCTCATTTTTACAGTAGCTCACCGTGAGAATACTGTTTTGCCATGTAGATTACAGAAGTTGCCGGAGCCGTCAAGTTCACCTGATTTTTTGGCGCTGATAATTAATCCGTTTCCTCCCATAATAATTTTCCAGGAGTTAGATTCTTCAACCCGGTAGTTCATTCGGGAATAGTTACGCGCCGAATTTTTGCAGTTTTCCCGCGTGCGCCAGCGCGACGCCCATCAGATATTTCATGGGCATTCGACCCAAGCCGCCGGTAAGGCAAGCGCTTTCGCCAAAGCTTACAGCTGCGTCGGGGCGGCAGGTTTTTGCCCAAAGCAAAACCGGAACAGGATGAAAACTATGTCCGGCCACGGCGGCAGGCGTGGAATGATCACCTGTGACCACAAGGACATCGGGATTTAAAGTGCAAATTTCAGGAAAGAGAGAATCCATTTTTTCGATGACCTTGACTTTTTCGGGGAAATTACCGTCCTCGCCGCGGGAATCGGTTGCCTTAATGTGAACATAGAAGAAATCAAAAGAACTCCAATTGGATGCAAGAGCTTGAATTTCCTCTTCGATTGTCGTTGTCTCTTGTGCCAGAGTCATTCCCAGCAATCGCGCTATTCCTTTATACATGGGATAGCTTGCCACCGCCAGCGGATTCAATCCAAAACGCCCGGCCATAGAGGGGAAAGTCCGGTAGCGGGCATAGCCTCGCAGAAGCAGGACATTCGCCTTTTCTTCCTGGGCAAGCACTTCTCTGATTTTATCCGATAGTTCTCCTACGGCGGCCGCCGTATTTTCAGCTGCGGGAATCAATGCCTGCGCCTCAAGAGGCGGCTGGCCTGTTTTCTGAGGATCGGTTTCGCTTATCTGTTCCGAAAAATTCCCGCCGCGCAAAACTATTAGCGCCCGGTGTTCCTTCTCCGTTACAAAAAAGACTTCCTTTGCCTTCTGCAGGTGAACATTGGCTTTAAGTTTCATGCATAAAAGTTTATTTTTTTCCGTATCCAAACGGCCGGCCCTTCTGTCGGCAATGTGGCCGAATTTATCCAGTGTGGCAAAATTGGCGCGCATATATAGATCGTCCGGGGACAGGGGAAAGTCAAGACCCGCCGCGGAAAGCAGGCCGCGGCCAACGTTGTATTTTAAAGGATCATAGCCGAAAAGAGCAAAATGAGCCGGTCCGCTGCCGGGTGTTATGCCGTAGCCTATGGGATCAAGAAGTCCGCAGGTGCCGTCTGCGGCAAGGCGATCCAAATTGGGTGTGGCCGCAGTCTCCAGTTCCGTTTTTGTGCCACCTTCCTGCGGCAGGCCGCCCAACCCGTCCATAATCAAAAAAATTATTTTTTTGTCATTCTTGATTATCAACTGTTCGATGAATTCCGCGTCCATAAGAACTCCTTAATGAAACTCAGATATTGCAAACGTAATGCAGCAATATCTGTTAGCTGAATTAATCCCGTAGCCAAAGGCTATCGGGATATGTACATTTAGTCTAAACATTCCTTATGCCAATAACGCTAACTTAAATTGCATTGTCATTCCGCATGTGCCCTTCAGGGTAGTGAAAACCGGAATCCAGTATTTTCAGTACGATCTAGATGCCGGCTTTCGCCGGCATGACGGTATTGATGGCGCTTTCTGCTTTTGCGACACAATCTCGAAGAAGGTCAGCCTTCAGCCTATTTTCCTTTAAAATTCGGTTTTCTTTTTTCCAAAAACGCCTTCATGCCTTCTTTTTGATCTTCGGTGGCAAAGCATTGCGCGATACACCCTATTTCCAGCAGGCTGGCGTTGTCCAGCGACATATCGAAGCCGTAATTTATGGCATTTTTAGCCATCTTTAAAGCGAAAGAAGGAAGCGCCGCCAGTTTCTTGGCGAATTTTTTGGCTTCTTCCAAAAGCTTATCCGCGGGAAGAACTTTGTTGACCAGGCCGATTTCATAGGCTCTCCGGGCGTTAATTTGCACTCCACCCAGAATCATTTCTTTGGCTATTCCCATACCGACGAGCCTAGGCAGACGCTGGGTGCCTCCCCAGCCGGGGATAACACCGATTAAGATTTCCGGCTGACCGAAAACGGCGTTTTCCGAAGCAAATCTAATGTCGCACGCCAGCGCTATTTCAGTGCCGCCGCCCAGAGCAAAACCGTTGACGGCGGCAATCGATGGTTTCGGCATAGTTTCGATCATCCGCAAGGTGCGATGACCCAATTCCATTAATTGCAGAATTTCCACTGATGTGGAATTTTGCATCTGCGAAATATCAGCTCCGGCCACGAAAGCCTTGTCTCCGGCTCCGGTTAAAATTAAAGCCTTTACGCTGCCATCCCCAGCGCAGATTGTCACCGCGTCATAAATTTCCGCCAGCACTTCGGAATTCATGGCATTTAAAACTTTAGGCCGGTTGAAGGTGATTGTCGCGATTTCTTCTTCCCTGGTCAGAAGAATGTTTTTGTATTCCATTTTATTATTTCCTTTTCTTTAATCCCTCCGCCCGCAATTCTTTGCGTAATATTTTCCCGACATTGGTCTTGGGCAGTTCCTTGCGGAATTCAATTTCCGTCGGCAGCTTATAAACGGCAAGATTAGTTTTGCGCAAATTCAATCATTTCCTCGGCCGTGGCGGTTTGTCCTTCTTTCAGGACGACAAAGAGTTTAATATTTTCTCCTCGCTTGGGATCGGGAATGCCGATTGCCGAAGCCTCCAGTACTTTGGGGTGCATATAAAAGACTTCGTCAATATCACGCGGATAAACTTTGTAGCCGCCGGTAATAATCATATCTTTTTTGCGGTCGACAATATAAAAATATCCGTCTTCATCCATTGTCGCAATGTCGCCGGTATACATCCAGCCATTACGCAAAGTATTGGCCGTTTCTTCAGGATTATCCTTTATAGCCTCTCATCACCTGCGGGCCCTTAATAATCAGTTCGCCGCGTTCGCCGATAGGCATATCTTTCGTGCCCTCTTCCAGATCAACAATGCGGGCCAGAGTATCCGGAATGGGAAGGCCGACAGAGCCGATTTTACGGGCGCCGTCGGCGAAAGGATTGATATGCGTTACCGGCGAGGTTTCCGTCATACCAAAGCCTTCCGACAATAACTCCTCCGGTAATGTTTTCAGAATTCGTGAATGACTTCGACCGGCAGCGGCGCACTTCCGGAAAAAGCGCCTTTAATGCAGCTCATATCCGTTTTTTTCAAGATCGGGATGGCTGAGCATGCCGATATACATGGTCGGAACCAGCGGCGTAAAGGTAGGTCTATAGCTTCTGATGGCTTCCAGAATAGCGTCCGGCTGAGGTCTGGGAATCAGCATCTGAGACCAGCCCATAGACACGGAAACATTCATCGACACAGGACAGTGCCGAAGACATGGAAATAGGGCAGCGCTGCCCAGCATTTTTTCCTTGCCGCTTTTAAAATCGGGGAACCAAGCGGAACTTTGCTGCGCCTGCTTGCTTAAATTCCCATGGGTTAGATTCCACGCCTTTGGAAACGCCGGTTGTCCCTCCGGTATATTGATATATGGCAATATCGTCGAAAGAAAGTTTTACTTGCGGCGGATTGGGCGGGTACTTGGCTATGCAATTCTATCCAGCGATAAACGTCGGCAGCGGCTTTTACATCGGCGGCCAGTTTCTTTTTTTTGGCTACCAGCGGGAATAAAATATTTTTGGGAAAAGGAAGATAATCACCGATGCGATGTAATGACTATTTGTTTGATCTTCGTGCGGGGACGCAGATCGATCATGCGATTGCCGAGAAGATCGAGAGTGATTAGTACTTTGGAGTCGGAATCATTAAATTGATGTTCCAATTCCCGGTCGGAATAAAGAGGATTATTCATGACCGTGATCGCGCCTATTTTCAAAACGGCATAATAAGCCACCACACAGGGAATTATATTGGGCAGTAAAATGGCCACGGCATCGCCTTTTTTGATTCCAAAATCAGTCAGGCCAGTGGCGAAACTTGTCTACCATTTCCTTAAACTGTGTGAAATTAACTTTGTATCCCTGGAAAATTAAAGCATTGTTTTTTGGAAATTGAGCTACTGTCCGTTCCAGAACATCAGGCAGGCAAATTTCCTCGTATTTAACATGCTCCGGCACGCCTTTCTGATAAGACTTAAGCCACGGTTTATCCTGATAACTTATGCTTTTAGCCATAATTTATTACTCTTCCTTTCTGGTGAATATGGCTGGTCTTATACTATAAGCAGAAAAATAAAACAAATTTCGAAAAATTGCCATAAAAAAAGCCCGTTCTGCTTTAAGAACGGGCTTTTTTAAAATTATTAATGAACATAAATTAATTAACTAATGAAAAAACGGCTGTTTATGTCGCGCAAACTATCAACGGGAGCTTTGGTTTCTTCCAGACCCATTGCCTTTAAGACGATTTCGGCAATATCCAGAGAGACCATTTTTTCCGACAACTGCCTGTCTTTGATGCCGTCGGAGAGCATGGTCAGACAGAAAGGACAGGCAACAGCCACCGTGCCGGCCTTTGTTGCCGCGGCCTGATCGGTCCGCATATTGTTGATGCGGTCTCCGATATCTTCCTCCATCCACATTCTGGCACCGCCGGCGCCGCAGCAGAAACTCTTGACTGAGATTGCGTTCCATTTCGGCAAGCTTTATGCCGGGAATAGCCTTCAAAATCTGGCGCGGCTGCTCGTAAATGTCGTTATAACGGCCGAGGAAACAGGAATCATGATAAGTGAACAATCCCATGAGCGGCTTGAGATAGGTTAATTTTCCCTTGGCAATTAAATCGGCGATGATTTCGGTGTGATGATAAACTTCAAAATTGCCGCCGAAGTTAGGATAATCTTTTTTCAGAGCATTATAACCGTGCGGGCAGATCGTAATAATTTTTTTCACGCCGTAGCCGTTCATTACCTCGATATTGGCCTGCGCCTGCGTCTGGAAGAGGTATTCATTACCGCCGCGCATGGCCGAATCGCCGCAGCAGCCTTCTTCGTTGCCTAAAATGCCGAAGCTGACACCGGCCGCCTGCAGAATTTTGGCAAAGGCAACGGAGATCTTTTTTGCCGCGGTCATCAAAAGAACCGGAACAGCCGACGTAAAAGAGATATTCCACATTGGGATCTTCCGCCAGAGTTTTGATACCCAGTTCTTTGGCCCAGTCGGCGCGCATATGAGCGCCGATGCCCCAGGGATTGGAGTTGTTTTCCATATTGCGGTAAGTCAACTGCAATTCCGGAGCAAAATCGGCTTCGGTCAGAACCTTGTATTGCGGCGCATATCGATAATCTTCGGCACGTGTTCAATGGAGGATGAGCAGTGTTCCATGCAATACATGCAGTTGGTGCAAGCCCACAGTTCATGCAGATCGATAACTTCGCCGACCAGAGCTTTTCCCGGTGCCGCATCTCCCGCCGCTTTCCGCCGGGCGCGCTCCGGCTGCAGCTTTGGCTTTGATTGCCGCGGGAGCTTTTTCCAGCCAGTAAGTTTTGATATCCTGAATCACTTTTTTGGGAGACAGAGGCTTGCCGGAAAGATAAGCCGGGCATCCGTCCTGACAGCGCCCGCAGCGGGTGCAGGCATCCGAATCAAAAATTTGTTTCCAGGTAAAATCTTCCAGTTTCCCGACGCCGAAAGATTCCGCATTTTCAAAATCGCGAATCGGCTCCAGGTATCCGGTCGGTTTGCAAAGAGAGCAGGAAATGATTTACCGGCGTGGTAATTATATGCAAAAGCCGCGAATAGGGAATGTAAGCGATGAAACCCAGGGCTATAAAGGTATGCGTCCACCAGCTTACCTTATGCAGTATCTTTGCGGTTTCCAGATCCATGCCGGTGAATGTGCTGGCAAGATACCAGCCCACAAACGACCACACTTCCCAGGGAGGATTTGGTGACGTAAATGCGCAGAGCTTCGATGATGAATCCGGTCACGATGATGCCGGCGATCAGCAACAGAGCAATGGCGTCATCGGCGGTATTATCCGGTTTTCCCTTGTAACCCAGACGATCCGGTTTCTGAACGTACCGGCGAAAAGCTGCCATGAGCACTCCGATGAGAACCAGCAGGCCGAATAAATCCATCAGGAAGGAAAATCCGAGATAAAAGTTGCCGCGCAGAAACGACCAGTTAAATAACGGTTCCGTGATGTGGAATTCGCCGGCATCAAAAGCGGCTCCGAAAATCAAAACAAAAAAACCAAAAAAGATTAAGCCGTGCATAATTCCCGGATAAGCGTCTTTCCAGGTTTTGACCTGCAAAAAGCCGTTGACGAAGAGCGATTTTATTCTTGCCGGAAGTTTATCCCAGCGGATTTCCTCCTTGCCCATCGCTTTCCATAGCTTCCAGCGCCGGTAAAGTCCGTAAGCAAATATGGCCAGCGCCACGGCGGTTAAAGCAAAAAGTATCGGCTCAAAATATTGAGCGTTCCAGAATACTTCACGACCTTCGTTTCCTACTGAAAATGTTGTTGTATGTTCCATTGATCCTCCGAAATATTTTGAGGGCTGCTACCGTGATAAGAATGTAAATAAATGCAGCATCTATTGACTGCAAAGAAGTCTTTGCCTCCCTGCAAATTTGCAGGAGGCAAAGACCTTCCAGAATTTTTAGGCCACCAGTTTTTTGCAGGCGCTGGTCAATTCGGGAACAACTTTAAAGAGATCATCCACGACACCGTAATCGGCCTTGGAAAAGATGGGGGCTTCCGCATCCTTGTTGATGGCTACGATATACTTGGAAGAACTCATGCCCGCCAGATGCTGAATCGCACCGGAAATGCCGCAGGCAATGTACAGGTTGGGAGAAACGACTTTGCCGGTTTGTCCCACCTGGTCTTTTTGCAGGCGCCATCCGGCATCCACCGCGGCGCGCGATGCGCCGACACAGTACCTTTCAGCACTTCGGCCAGTTCTTCCAGAATTTGGAATCCTTCCGGTCCTTTCATGCCGCGTCCGCCGGAAACAATAACATTGGCTTCGGTCAAATCCACTTTGCCGCTGGTGTCTTTCTGCACTTCCAGAATTTTACTCTTGATTTGAGCCGCGTCGACGGCGGGATCGAATTTCGTGACTGCCGCCGCTTTGGCATTTTCCACCATAGCGAAAACATTGGGACGAAGCGATGCCATCTGAGGCGTGGCATTGGTAACAACTTCGCCGAAGCATTTGCCGGCATACATCGGCCTTATGGCCACAAGTTTGCCGTCGGCAATTTTTACATCCGTACAATCTGTGGCCAGATCCGGTCGCCAGTTTCGCGGCCACGCGTGCCGATAAGATCTTTGCCCTGAACGGATGCGCCCAAAAGCACGATTGCCGGATCGTTTTCTTTAATATTTTTGCTGCCGCCTGCGGCATGGGCTTCGGTGATATATGGTTCCAATGCCGGCGATTGTCTCCGACATAAACTTTATCCACACCGTATTTTCCCAATTGCGCGGCCAAACCTTCTATACCTGAACCAAGCAGAACAGCGCTTACTTCAGCTCCCAGCTGATCGGCCAGTTTTCTGGCCGCGGAAGCAAGCTCAAAGCTTATTTTACGCAGAGCGCCGTCTCTTTGTTCTGCAATTATCCATACTCCTTTTGCCATTTTTCAATCCTCCGCTTTTAAATTAAATAACTTTTGCTTCTTCCCTGAGACAACCGGGCTACTTCCGCCGCCTTTTGCGCCGGATCATCTCCGCAGATAATTTTTCCGGGAGGTCTGGCCGGAGGCGGAATAGTTTTGGCTACTTTGGCTTTCACGTTCCGTGGCAATGCCCAGCGCCGCCGCGTTTTTCACATCCACGGGTTTCTTCTTCGCTTTCATGATGCCGGGAAGCGACGCGTAGCGCGGTTCGTTGAGTCCTTTTTGCGCCGTAACCACGCAGGGCAAGCTTGTTTCGATCGAGAGCTGTGCTCCTTCGATCGGCCGGATGACTTTTACGGAAGATCCGGCATAATCCAATTTCGTGACCAGAGTCAACTGGGGGATTCCCAGAAGCTCGGCCAGCATCGCGCCGACCTGACCGGAATCATCGTCAATGGCGCGCTGTCCGCAAAAGATAATGTCATAAGGCATTCCTTTAATGACGGCGGCCAGAGCCGAAGCCGTAACAAACGCATCGGCGTTATCCAAAGCGGGATCGCAGATGTGCACGCCCTTATCCGCGCCCATCGCCAGAGCGGTTCTGATGGTTTCCATCGCCCTTGCCGGCCCCACGGAAACAATCGTTACTTCTCCGCCGTTTTTTTCTTTCAGCCGCAGGGCTTCTTCCACGCCGTACTCGTCATAAGGATTCATGACCCATTTGATTTGGCCGTCTTCGATGCCTGATCCGTCAGCTTTGACCTTGATCTGGGCTTCCGTATCCGGTACCTGTTTTACGCATGCAATAATATTCACAGTTTGTCAACCTCCTTCTCCTGCGCGTAAAGCTTTTTTAGCAAAACGCGCATTCTTATTTTTTTTCTTATAAATAGATTTTATAAAAAAGCCCGATTCTCCTTGTTTTTGAGGGAAAATCGGGCTTTTCATTTTACACCCTGTTTTTGACGATGTCGTCAACGACCGAAGGATCGGCCAGCGTGCTGGTGTCACCCAGATTCGTTCGAGTCAGGTTGGCGGCAACCTTTTTCAAAATTCTTCTCATGATCTTGCCGCTGCGTGTTTTGGGAAGATCATCCGCCCACTGAATCTTATCGGGAGTGGCAATAGGTCCGATAACCGTGCGGACATGAGCGATCAATTCTTTTTTCAGATTCATCGGATTTTTCGACGCCGGTCTTCAGGGTAACATAAGCGTAAATGCCCTGTCCCTTAATGTCATGCGGCATACCGACAACCGCCGCTTCGGCGACCGACTTATGGGCAACCAGCGCGCTTTCCACTTCGGCTGTTCCCATGCGGTGACCGGAAACATTGATAACGTCGTCAATACGGCCGGTAATCTGATAATAACCGTCTTTGTCGCGGCGGCAGCCGTCACCGGTCACATAGTAGCCGGGGAACTGTTCAAAGTAAGTTTCCTGGAATCTCTTGGGATCGCCATAGACGCCTCTCATAATGCCGGGCCACGGTTTCTTGATGCACAGAGCGCCGCTGGCGACCGTTTCCGTCAATTCTTTGCCTTCGTCATCAACCAGCACCGGCTGTACGCCCATGAAAGGCAGTGTGGCCATGCCGGGTTTGATATCGATCGCGCCGGGCAGCGGCGTAATCAAAATGCCGCCGGTTTCCGTCTGCCACCAGGTATCCACGATGGGGCATTCGCCGCGACCGATGACATTGTAATACCAGTTCCATGCTTCGGGGTTAATCGGCTCGCCGACGGTGCCCAGAATGCGCAGCGAAGAGATATTTGCTTTTTTGACCCAACTCGTCGCCTTCTTTGGCGATGGCGCGGATGGCCGTGGGAGCGGTATAGAAAATGGTGACCTTGTATTTTTCCACAACCTGCCAGAAACGGCTGTAGGTCGGATAATTGGGAACGCCTTCGAACATAATCGGATGTTGCGCCGTTGCACAGCGGACCGTAAACGATGTAGCTGTGTCCCGTTACCCAGCCGATATCGGCGGTGCACCAGAAAATATCTTCTTCATGATAATCGAAAATCATTTTGTGCGTGTAGGCGACGTAAGACCAGATAACCGCCGGTGGTGTGCATAACGCCCTTGGGTTTTCCGGTGGAGCCGGATGTATAAAGGATGAAGAGCGGATCTTCCGCATCCATCCATTCCGGTTCGCACTTGGCGTCTACTTTGGCCATTTCCTCATGCCACCATTTATCGCGGCCGGCAGTCCAATCGCATTTGATTTTATCGCCGACTCGTTTGACGACGATGACTGTTTTTACCGAGGGGCATGATTTTAGGGCTTCATCGGCGCTCGCTTTTTGCGGGACGGCTTTGTTGCCGCGGAAAGTGCCGTCGCAGACGACCAGTAACTTCGCGCCGGAATCAAGAATTCTGTCTTTGAGCGCATCGGCGCTGAATCCGCCGAAAACGATGCTATGAATGGCGCCGATGCGGGTGCAGGCGAGCATCGCAATGGCCAGTTCCGGAACCATCGGCATGTAAAGAACAAACGCGGTCGCCTTTTTTAATGCCGTTGGCTTTGAGAACGTTGGCAAATTTGCAGACTTCTTCATGCAGCTGTTTATAGGTAAATGATTTTTGTTCGCCGGGCTCGTTGCCTTCCCACTGAATAGCAACTTTATTGCCGCGGGTTTTTAAGATGTTTGTCCAGACAGTTGTAAGAAATATTGAGCTTTGCCGCCTTCGAAAAATTTAACATAGATGGGACCTTTTTTAATGTCAAAGTTGTAATCCATAACTTTATCCCATTTTTTGAACCATTCCACGTATTCGCTCGGCAATTTCTCCCCAGAAAGCTTCCGGCTCTTCAATCGATCTTTTCCACAGTTTGTCATAAGCCGCTCTACCGCTGATAAATGCCGTCTTTTTTATTTTTTCCGGAACCGGATAGACTTCCTTTAATTGAACCTTTTCTGCATCAGCCATAATACTCTTCTACCTCCCTTTTTAATTTTATGATTTTAAACGTCTCTAGCCACGTTTTAATATAGGCAATTCATGCTTTTATCGGTCTATGTTTCTTGTGAACAGGGGTCATAATTTGACCGTAAGTCACAATCTCCTTGCGACCTCAACTACCTTAATATCGGCGTCCTGTCAAGAAATATTTAAAATCCCGCCTGCTGCAATCATTTTCCATTATAATCAGCTACTTTGCTGACGGTGCGGCTTATTTACAAGCGGGTAATTCTCGGGCAGATTACTGGCGTGTTCGGCTTGCCCGGCTGTCTACTGGAAAGGCAGGGGAAACGTTCCCCTATCCCCCGCTGGCGGGGACACGCAAAACTCACAATGCATCAAATTTCTCGCGGCATGCGCCGGGCAGGCTGCCGGGAAAACGCCTTTCGGGGGGGAATGTGTCCTTGTTGAGGAGTGCCGGCGACGAAAAATCTTTGGTGGCTTCATTTTTTTTAAGATTTCTTGCGGAATATAATCCGGCGGAGGACGGACTTCGCTAATGACAAATATAGCCGAAAAACATGGCATGGTTGTTGCTGCATCTATTGAGCAAAACGGCATATAAATGGTTAAATTTTTCACAAAAAAATCTTGACAAGCTTTTTAGCCGGTGTTAGTTTCGCTGCAATGTATCCTGCGGAGGTTATGCTTTAGCCCGTAATAAAAGCCGCGGGATATGTGGCTCTACGAAGTGGCCTTTGAAAAGTGCCCGTTTTTTAAAGGCCGAAAATTTTTACTCTATTGTATAAACAAGGAGGAAAAAATGAAGAGATTTTGGTTAGTTTTGTTGTCACTGGGGCTGGTTATGGCCTTCAGTGTATCGGCCTTCGCGGTCGATGTAAAATTTAGCGGCTCGTATTACGCAGCCGGAATGTATCTGGATAAAACAAAGTTGACGAAAGGAGACGGCCAGCGACGCTATAAGCACAGCCTTCTACTTTCAGAGATTGCGCCTCCAGACGGACTTTGTCGTTTCTCCGGGCCTGAAGCTGGTCACCCGCTTCGATGCGATGGAAAGATTGTGGGGCGGCTCGAGATCTTCCGTGCCTTTATTTACTTCACAGGATATGTCCTCGGCAGGAACCAGGGCGGAAAATGAAAACATCGCCTTCGATTGGGCCTACATTGAATATGCTTCGCCTATCGGTTTATTCATGGTCGGCTATATGGAAGATAACGTCTGGGGAACCATTTTCGGCGATAACGGCCGCAACGGACCTCCCGCCGGTATCATCAAATACATATTGCCCGTCGGACCGGTTATTGTCGGCGGCGGCATTTACAAAGAAGGTGACCTGAGCTATACCGTTGTAAATAACCAAGCTAACAACTGTCAATGCCACCGATCGCGATTCCGATAAGTATGTCTTGTTTGGTATCTGGAACATCAACAAGGACATGAACGTCGGTCTGCTCTACAGCTACTCGCGCGTGGCGACTTTCAAACAAGTTGGTGCTCCTTTCCCTGCACCTGCTATGATCTATGTCAACACTTTACAGCCCTACGCCAAACTCAAAGTTGGACCTGTCTTTGTGGAAGCGGAAGTTTGGTATGCTTGGGGCAAGAGACCGGAATTTGAACCTCCAGTGCTTGGCGCTGATGTAAAAGTGGAAAACTGGCAGGCCTACCTTATGGCCAATGTTGATTTAGGCATGGTTTACTTCGGCGGCACCTTTGCTTACATCTCCGGTGATGATCCCACAACCTCGGACAAAAACGAAGGCGGCGCTGTTACCGCCGGTGTGGATTTCACCCCCTGCTTGATTATGTTCAGTTTTGATCGCACCTACTGGGTAGGCGCACTTGCCGGCTACAATGGAACTTCTAACGGCAGCCCGATGAGCAATGCCTGGTTCGGCCAGGGCAAAGTCGGTGTACGTCCGATTGCCCCGTTGGATATCAATGGATCAGTTTCTTACGCGCAAGCCGACAAGAAACCGACTGGTATCAACGGCAGCATATACGGCTGGGAAATTGACGTGACCGGTACTTACAACATCACCAATAACCTGTCCTATATGCTGGGCATCGGTTACTGGTTCGTCGGTGATTATTACAAAGGCAGTGGTATTCCAGGTCAGGATGTTCGCGATGACTTCCTGGTCATCAACAAGCTGACTCTTAGATTCTAAGATTAAGCGGCTTACCCGGCTTATACCGGGTAGGTGTTAACGGTTAATTTAAATCCCCGGAAGGGCGGGCAACTTCCGGGGATTTTTTTTATGTGTAATGCGGCGCGATCGGCTAAACTCTGTCCCGTCAGGCACGAAAGTCACACCAGGAAGCAACTTTCCCGCGTTAAATTGCAGTCCGGATAAACAATAAATCCGGACAAGCTTTTTTGCCGGTGTTAATCCTCTCGACCATTTGTAAGTCGAGGAAGAATAAAAGGAGAAGATGAAGAGATTTTGGTTGATTTTGTTTTTGCTGCTGCTCGTGTTTTTTCGCCCACCGTCCTTCGCGGCCGATGTCCGGTTCAGCGGTTCGTTTTACGCAGTCGGAATGTATCTGGATAAAACATCGCTGGCGAAAGGTACGGCCAGCGACAATGTAAGCACAGCCTTCTATTATCAGCGGCTGCGCCTCCAGACGGACTTTGTCGTTTCTCCGGGACTTTCCATCATCACCCGCTTTGACGCGCTGGAAAGAATCTGGGGAGCTCTAAGAAGCGCTCCCTCGACGATTCCCGATTCGGTATCTCCCTCCGCGGGCAGTCGTGCGGAAAATGAAAACATCGCCTTCGACTGGGCTTACTTAAGCTATTCATCTCCTCTCGGCTTATTTAACATCGGCTATCAGAATGACGGCGCGTGGGGAACTATATTCGGGGACACCTCCAAACCCAACCCCAAGATATCCTGGATACTGACGGCAGGACAGTGGAATTATCTTTTGCAGATAATAAAGGTCGCCGAAAACAACTCCACGGCGGTAAATCCGTCCACGGCCACCGACCTCGACTACGACAAGATTGTCGCTGCCTTCTGGTATAACTGGAAGGGCGGCGAGGCGGGCGTTCTGGGTTACATGGCACGCAATGCCGCGAACCGCGGGGGCGCCGTCCCGCCTGCCTCGATGCAGAAGTTTTACGGCCTTTTGCCTTATATCATTTTTCAAATTGGTCCGGTTAAAGTTCAGGCGGAGTTGGATTATTATTGGGGTAAATATCCGGCCAATGAATCCGGCAGCGGCGATGTAGTTCTGGATAATCTGGCCGGCTTTTTTGATACCGCCGTCGATTTCGGCAATTTTTACATGGCCGCCACATTGGCGTATGTGGCCGGCGACAATCCCGACACGACCGATAAAATGGAAGGGGGACTGGCCACCGGCGGCCGTGATTGGGATCCTTGTCTGCTTCTCTGGAATCAGGATCGCACTTACTGGGCTGGAGCCATTGCCGGTAACAGCGCATCTGCCAATAGCGGCCCCATGTCTAATGCCTGGTTCTATCAGGTTCGCGGCGGCGTGCGGCCGATTGCCGCTTTGGATATTATGGCTTCCATCTCTTACGCGACAGCCGACCAGAAACCAACTCTGGCCTGGCTCAATAAGACCTACGGCTGGGAAGTTGATGTTACCGGCACTTACAAAATCACCAATAACCTCTCCTATATGCTGGGCGTTGGTTATCTCTTCACCGGCGATTATTTTAAAGGTACCTCAGCGGCAAACAATGTTCGCGACGACTACCTGGTCATCAGCAAACTGACGTTGACCTTCTAAGGTCTGGCGGCTTGCTCCGGCGTATGCCGGGGATTTTTTATGTTTTTTTGACTAATCCGCATGAAATGTGATAGATAAACTCCAATTCGTTATGCGTATCCTCCGGTGGCGGAGGTGTCACGCAGTGACGGAGGTGGATAAAACACAGATGGCAATTAAATCCGGTGGTAATTACAGCTATAATAAAAAATTGCAACCGCTGGCCCGACAGTTAAGAAAGGGCTTAACCAAGTCAGAAGCCTGCTTATGGAAATATGCCTTAAAAGCGAAACAGTTAAAGGGGTATCAGTTCAGAAGACAACGGCCGATTTTGCAGTACATTGCAGATTTTTTCTGTAAGGAATTGATGTTGATTATTGAGCTTGACGGAATTACTCATGATAATGAAGTCTCACTGGTAAAAGATAATCGGCGTGAAGAGCGGCTGGCCAAGGCTGGATTTAAAATAGTTAGATTTACCGATGAGGAAGTTTTAAAAAATATGGCCGGTGTTATATCAGAGTTAGAAAAAATTATTGACGAGATTGAGGCTTCCACCCCCTTAATCCCCCGCCAGCGGGGGACAGTAGAATCTTGCAAAAGCGGTGACAGTGATAATTACCCCATATCCTCCGCCGGCGGAGGTGTCACAGTAGTGACGGAGGTGGATAAAGAACTTCCGGCTTGTAACCTTGATGAATCCCGTTAGAAATCTCAGAGAACGGGCATATATGGCGGCAACGGTGATCAATATCAGACGGGATGATTTCTAACAGGATGAACATTACGGCCACATTAACAAGTCCACCCCCTTAATCCCCCGCCAGCGGGGGACAGGCCATGGCAAATTGAACAGGAAAAACGGCTATCAATAAAATATTCGGAAATACGACAGGATTAGGCGCCGCTCAGATAAAGCAAATAGAGCGCCTTTACCGCAAAGGCATTCCCCCGGAAAATATTATCAGCCCGGAGCTCGCCTTGCGAATGTCTCTCCTTTCCCGCGATATTAATCGCCAAATCGGCCTGCTCATCAGCCGCCAAGGCGAAATCAACACAGTAATCGTAGGCGATCATAAAAGCGTTTTAATTCCTTCTCTGGAAGGATTCCGGTCGTCGTCTTCGCGGTTCAAAGGCTTGCGCCTGATTCATACTCATTTAAATGCGGAGGGTCTCTCCGACGAGGATTTAACCGATTTATCGCACCTGCGTCTGGACATGATCGGCGCACTGGAGGTTCGCCCGGACGGCTCCGCGGGAGCGCTCCATTGGGCGCACCTGATTCCGGAAAATCCGGCGGGAGACTACTGGTTGGTCATGAATTCCGAAGAGCCGCACCGGCTCAACATTAATTTTCTTTCTTTTATTGCGGCGCTTGAGGAAGAATTTTCCAAAAAACAAAAATATCGCAAGATGGAAGCGGCGGAAAAAGCCATTCTTTTGCGCGTAGAAAAAAATCCGCGATCGGACGCGGAAGCATCGCTTGCTGAACTTTCACAACTGGCGCGCACCTGCGGTGTGGAAGTATTCGACTGCCTTGTCCAATACCGCCCTCAGCCTGATCCTAAATATATGGTGGGCAAGGGAAAGCTTTCGGCAATCGGCCTGCGCGCCACGCAAATAGGCGCCAATATGCTGATCTTCGACCACGAACTGACACCGGCGCAGGTGCGCTCCATCAATGACTTCACCGGTTTGAAAATTCTCGACCGCACTCAGGTTATCCTGGATATTTTTGCCCGGCGTGCACACAGCCGGGAAGGAAAAATTCAGGTGGAACTGGCACAGTTAAAATACATGCTGCCCAGACTAACGCATCTCACTACTTCATTTTCGCGGCTGGCGGGCGGCATCGGTGGCATCGGTCCGGGCGAGACAAAATTGGAAATTGACCGCCGCCGCATCCGCCAGCGCATTCGCCGGCTGGAAAAAGATTTAAAAGCGATAACGAAATCACGGCACCAGCGCCGCGGCAAAAGGCGAAAATCAGACTTGCCGGTTATTTCCATCGTCGGCTATACCAATGCCGGCAAATCCACGCTGCTCAATACCCTCACTAAAAGTTCAGTATTGGTCGAAGATAAACTTTTTGCCACGCTGGATACAAAAAGCGCGCGGCTTCGTTTTCCCCGGGATACCGAAGCGATTATCACCGATACGGTGGGCTTTATCCGCAATTTGCCGCAAGAGTTGTTCGCGTCGTTTCGGGCGACGCTCGATGAGCTTAATGAAGCGGACATTCTTTTACATGTAATTGATATCAGCAATAATCAGTTTGAAGATCAAATTTCGGCGGTGGAAAAAATCCTGGAAGAACTGGATATTCAGGGCAAGCCGACGATAAGAGTATTGAATAAAGCCGACCGTGTTGCCGATAAGGATATGCTCGCTGTAATTTGCCGCCGGTTTGATGCTGTAGCTTCATCTGCACTGGACAAGACAACCCTGATGCCGCTGCTGGAAAAAATTGAATCACTCCTGCCCGGCAGAAATTTTTCAAAAAGTATTTCTTATGATAAAGAAGAGGTGCAGTTTCTTTCCAAGACTCAAATGAAGTAAGGGAGCAGATGGGGAACTACTTATTTGAATACAATCATCTCAGAAGGTACGGCGGATTGAATTATGGAACACCCCTGGACAAGTTCCAAAAAAAAGTTGCCGAATTAGCGAACTAATACAACCGTCCCCCTTATTTCCTACCCGTGATTTTCAGCGGCTGATTTGCTTTTGCCTGATCATTGCAAGAGCATCCTGCAAATTGCGTCTAGCCATATCGTAATCAGGTTTCAGCCGTAGCGCTTCCTGAAAATGAGTAATTGCCGCGGCTGTATTTCCGGTCATGAGTAAAACAATGCCCAGATTATTGTGAGCATTGGCATAATCCGGTTTCAGCCTGATCGCTTGGGTAAAATTTTCAATAGCTTCCAGATGCCTTTTAGACATCGCCATGATAATTCCGATATTGTAATAAATATCCGGAGCATATGGTTTTATTTTTATTGCCCGCTTATAGAATTTCAAACCATCATCAGTTTTACCCAGGCAAATCATTGCTTCACCCATACCGACATTGGCATCGTAGAAATCGGGGTTGACTTGCAGGGCATAGCTTAAATCGGCGGCGGCGCCATTACAATCGCTCAAGTCGATTTTACTCTTGGCGCGGTCAACAAAAGCCATTTCGTCTTTGGGATTCAGTTCAATCGATTTATTATAGTATTTAATTGCATCATTATGCGCTCCGCTGTCGGCAAGTGCCTTTCCCAAATTAAGCCACGTTCTCGATTTAAGAGATGATTTACTGACGCAGTCCGACCATAAAGTATATTCATTTTTCCAAACTTTATTGCGTTGATATGTTAAAACTGTATTAGCAATAATCATCACGGCTAAAATACCAATGGCTGCATTTCGGTACACTTTTTTCGGTAAGTAAAAGACCGTGGAAGTCAAAACAAGGAAAAACCCCCAACTCGGCAGGTATGTACGGTGTTCAAAAATCACATTCTGTGAAATAGGAATAATGCTCGATTCCACAGATAATGTAAGAAAAAACCAGAATATTCCAAAGAATATGAGGCGGTATTTTTTAAAAGCCCAAAGACCCAGAACAGCTACTCCCGAGAGAAGAAGCAAGCACAAAAGAGTCTCGAATTCCATCAAGCTGTGAGAAACCGGATAATAGTAATCAAAATTTTGATTCAGGGGCAAAATGAACAATCTCATATATGTCGTGATAACGCTAAACTGGGTTACGAAATATTGCCCGGCAGAAATTGAATAATCATAGCCCTGATCAGGAGGAACCGTGTCAAAGATATTTATCGAATGTATCCGGAAAAACCATAGTAAAAAAATCGTCAGCATCAGGGCAGACAAAAAAAATGGTTCGGCTTTTATACGGAATTTATCCTTATCTATTTTGAAAAATGAAATTTCGTAAAGCAAAATGGCAAAAGGCAAAGTAAACACGATTTCTTTTGTCAAAATACCCAGTATGCCGGAAAACAATGAAGCACCATAAAAAAACCACAAAACAATTCTTTTACCTGTGTGCATCCTGCCGCGAATGTAGAAAACCATAGCCAATAAATAAAATAATGTCGCCAGTGAGGTGAATCGCTGAGCAATGTAAGTAACAGATTGTGTTGCCAGGGGATGCGAAATAAAAAGAAGGCCTGTCAGAAAGGCTATCCATGGTTTATAGTTTCTCTGGTCTTCCTTATTCATTACCGGAGTGGAGAGAGTCAGTAGAGTTAAATACGAGACCAAAACAGCGTTGATCAGGTGGATCAGAAGATTTACTAAGTGGTAGCCCCATACATCCAGCTGGTGAAAATGATAGTTGATGGCAAATGTAAGTATTCCTAATGGCCTGTTGTAGAAGATTTTGATCCAATCCCCCAAGCCGGCGAAGTTATTTGTTACGGTGTTTTTGAATATGTTGTTATCGTCAAAATGGAATGAGCAGTCAAAGGAATTAGAATAAATAACCACTCCAACAACAATAATTGGGAGAATAAGTAAATATTTATATTTATCAAAAAAGTCCCTGTTATTTTTGTCCTGCGTGCTGATTTTGCTTGCCACTGATTTACCAGTGTTGACATTCCCTTTTTTTAAATGCTTTTTAATTTTATTTTCTTTCATACCGCAAATGATTAGGTTCATTTTAATGAAAGTGAATGGAGCTGAAGTTACACTTTCTCAACAAAACCGGTTTTCGTAAAACCTGATCTGACATTAGAAAGTGATATAAACTGATTTGTTGCAATAGCAGATAATGTGGCTATATTCAATCTCATTTATGGACAAGGGGAAGTTAAGCTCGTCTGTAAAAGCTAATTTTTTGCCGTACAGTTTAGATGATAAAAAGTGGCAATCAGTCTTCTCTTCTGCTAAGATGTTGTATTGCACAAAAACCACCAACCAAGAAGGAAGATATGACCAACGGGAGGAAAATAGCACAAAAGAAGCTTATATTGCTACAAGTAGCAGAAAGAATCCGCAACGTATCAGAAGCATGCAGACGCCATAGCGTTTCATGAAGTCAATTTTATGAATATAAACGGGCATTTCAAAAAAAAGGCTTTGCCGGTCTGCTGGATAGGCCACTTGTTCCGAAGAGTTTTTCCCAACGAGACACCAGCAGAAATTAAAGAAGGAATTCACCAGGCCTGAAGCATTAACAGGCAACATGTTCGGCAAACGTGCCGTTCGTGATATTTTCAATGGAATGCAAAGTCTGCTCTTCTGTCAGATGACATGAACTTCGCAGACTCCAATAAGGAGGAAACGATGAAACTGTTACGATCAGCAGTCATTATTACGATCATCTTATTTGCAACAAATGCTCCGGCTGCCGATAAGTTCCTCACCATTGTCCACACCAACGATCTGCACTCGCACCTGCAGGGATTTTCTCCGGAAATAGACTACCGGCCTTTCGACGTTGGTGCCGATAAGACTCTCGGCGGCTGGTCGCGCATCGCTGCTGTAATTAAAAAAACAAAAAGAGAAAGAAAAAATACCGTGCTGGTTCTGGATTCCGGCGATTATACCATGGGTTCTCTTTTTCATATGCTCGCGCGCGAAGAAGCCTTCGAATTGCGCCTGCTTAAGGCTATGGGCTATGACGCCGTCACGCTGGGCAACCACGAATTCGACTTGAAACCGGCGGGGCTGGCCCGGATTTTGAAGGCCGCCAAAGCCGGCGGAGGAATGCCTCAAATCGTTTTTGCCAATGCGATTTTTGATAAAAAAAATCCCGCCAGCGACAGCTTGAAAGAAGCTTTTCGAGAAGTTGGAGCAAAAGATTATACCGTTTTGACCCGCGAAGGCATCAAGATCGGAGTTTTCGGCGTTATGGGCAAGGATGCTGCAGCGGTATCTCCTTTTGCCAAGCCGGTAACTTTTGGCGATCCCATCGAAGTTTCCCGCAGGATTGTCGGCATACTGCGGGAAAAGGAAAAAGTGGGTGTTGTTATTTGCCTTTCCCACAGCGGTCTTAATGCGGACACCAGTAAATCCGAAGATGAAATTCTTGCCCGCAAAGTCAAGGGAATAGATGTAATTGTCAGCGGGCACACGCACGCCTGGCACCAAACTCCCGTTAAAGTTGGCGATACAATCATTGTCCATGCCTGGGTTTACGGCAAAAATGTGGGCATTCTGGATATCGCCTGCGGTGAAAAAAAGGTCGTGCTGAAAAATTATAGGACAGTTGTCATCAACAGCTCTATCGTGGGCGATACGGCGATTCAAAAGACGATTGAAGGATTCAAACAAAAAATAAACACACAATTTCTCGGTGACTTCGGTTTGAGCTATGACAAAGTCATTGCCCATACTAACTGGGATTTGGAAATCGGCGCGTATGAATCGCCGCTCGGTAACATGATTGCCGATTCCATTCGCTGGTATGTAAACAAAGTTGACTCGGCAGCCAATGATCCGTTGAGCCATGTTGACGTTGCCGTGGAATCCAACGGAGTTATCCGCGATAATTTGATTGCGGGCAAGACCGGCAGGATAACAGTCGGCGATTTATTCCGCACTATACCGCTGGGTATCGGGATGGATAAAGATTCCACTATGGGCTACCCGCTGATTAGTTTTTACCTCTACGGATATGAAATCAAAAGGTCCTCTGGAAATTTTAACCAGCGTCTACCCGAGCAAGGGATACGACTATTTTCTGCAAATATCCGGCCTGCGCTTTACTTACAATCCGCACCGCGTAATTTTTGACAGGGTGACGAATATCGAAATGGGTAGCGAGGAAGAAGGATATAAAAAGCTCGACTACAGCAAATCCAACCACCGGCTTTACCGGGTGGCGGCCAATATTTACAATGCCACATTTTTAAAAGTAATCGGAAATTATACTTACCATTTTCTCGACATCGTCCCGAAAGATAAAAAGGGAAGATCCGTAAAAAATCTATCGGACGTGCGGGTGGACGCGGATAAATCCAAACGCGGCATACAGGAGCTAAAAGAATGGCAGGGAGTGATCGAATATGTCCGGTCATTTCCGGACACAAACGGCGACGGTATTCCCGATTTGCCGGAAAAATACAAAACCAAACTTGGGCGTATTGTAAGTGAACCCAGCTGGTATCCGGGTGCTCTCATTGCCGGCGCAACTTTGCCCACGATTTTAGCGCTCTTGATTATCGGGCTATTATTTTTCGCTATAATTTATTTCACTGTCAGAGTTATTAACAAGAGAAGAGCTAAAAATAAATATAATAGCTGGAAAATTAAATATTGACAACGTGATTGATTTATTCTAGCTATTAACAAATTTTGTTTGTTATTTTGGAGTGTTAGAAATATTTGCAAGGCCGTGGATGAAAAACCATGGCCTTTTTATTCGGAATCGCATGCAGGAAATAATCCGGCACGGACAAGGTGGCCGGGGAGTTGTTATCGCTGCCCAAGTACTGGCGGAATAAAAGCAAAGAAAGGCTGAAGGCCGAAGACTTATAGTAATAGATTATGCGCGATCTATTAAACTAGGTTTTTTTAAAGGATGCATTCATGAATAAGGAGTTTATTGAAATCCGCTGGCATGGACGGGGCGGTCAGGGTGCCATAACGGCAGCAAAGATTGTTGCGGGAGCTGCCTTCGTCTCCGGCTATCCGGGCGTTGTCATGGCTCCGACTTTTGGCACGGAGCGCCGGGGCGCACCGGTCATGACATCCCTGAAGATATCCAGGGAGAAAATATATGATTTATCACCCATCGAAACACCGGACATCATTGTCGTCCTTGACCACCTGCTGCTTGCCGAGGCGGATGTTACCTGCGGCCTCAAACCCGGCGGGATAATCGTTTTGAACACACCAAAGGCTTTTGAATCCTACAACTTTGAAGATTACCGGCTGGCAACCGCGGACATTACGGCCATATCTGTTGAGGCAGGTCTTCCTCACGGCATGGTAAATACAGGGATAATCGGATCGCTGGCAAAGGCCACAAACCTCTTGGGAATGGATATCCTGATCAAAGGCATTGAAGAGGAATTCAGCACAAGAAGGCCCGGAAAAGAACTCATTGGCTGCAAAGATTGCCTTTGAAAGAACTGTGGCGGGAGGTTGAAAATGGGCACCAGAAATTACAGAAGAAAAACTTCCCACAGCGAACACGGGCCGGGTGACGGCGGAAGGACTGGTTCATGGAGGGTGGAAAGGCCGGTATTGAATAAAAGCCTCTGCATCCCCTGCAAAAGGAATACTGAGGCCTGCTTCATGTGCTGGCTGTTCTGTCCGGAGATTGTCATCTCCAGGACGATACCGCCGAAGATCGACCTGGAATACTGCAAGGGATGCGGCATCTGCGCTGAAGAATGCCCGACCAAGGCCATAACCATGGTGGACGAGGCGGAATTTTCAGAAGAAGACAAGGACAAGGAGTAGACGCCATGCATATTATAGAAAACGGAAACGTTGCCGCAGCTCTCGGCGTCAAGCTTTGTCATGCCAATGTCATCGCCGCCTATCCCATCACACCGCAGACCCCTCTTACAGAAAAACTTTCCGAGTATGTTGAAGCAGGTGAAATGAAGGCCGAGTACATACCCGTCGAGAGCGAACATTCCGCCCTGGCCGTATGCATTGCCGCATCATCGGCCGGCGCCAGGACTTTTACCGCAACAAGCGCCAATGGGCTTCTTTACATGCACGAACAGATTCAGTGGGCGGCAGGTGCCAGGCTTCCCATTGTGATGTGCGTTGTTAACCGGGCGGTAGGCGCCCCCTGGAATGTCTGGAACGACCAGCAGGACTCGATTTCACAGCGCGATACCGGCTGGATACAGATGTATTGCTGCTGACCATCAGCAGATCATTGATTCGGTCATCAAAGCTTACTGGCTGGCGGAGAAGGTGAGCATCCCGATTATGGTCTGCTATGACGGATATATCCTTTCTCACACTTACATGCCGTTTGATGTGCCGGATCAGGAAAAGGTCGATGCATTTCTGCCGCCATTTCGGCCGGACTACGCTCTTAATCCTGAGGAACCCGCCAATCTCAATACGGTGACCCTCCCTGATGTGCGTATGGATGTCCGCGGTGAGCTTGCCCACGGATATATGGAGATCAGATATCTGCTTCATGAAGAATTGAGGACATCGCTTACAGTCGCAGCTGAGGCGGAAAAAAGGTTTGCCGATATATTTGGCAGGGGCGGCGACCCGTATATAGAGCCTTATCTTTGCGATGATGCCCAATATGTTGCCGTGGGCTTGGGCTCTCTGACCTACCAGATGCGGGTTGCCGTTGATGCTTTAAGAAAAGAGGGCATCAAGGTGGGCGTTATGGGTGTTCGCTTTTACAGGCCTTTTCCGGATGCTGCGATTGCCAATGCCTTGAAAGGGAAAAAAGGTGTAATCGTCTTCGAAAAGGCATTGAGCTACGGTTATGAAGGTGCGCTTGTATCGGATTTAAAGTCCGCACTTTATGAACACCTTGCCGGTACAGGCACCTTGCCGGTTGTCCAGAATTTTATTGTGGGAATTGGCGGCCGCGACATCAGGACAGATGATTTGACACAAACCCTCCGGGCTGCGACAAAAAGCAGGGTTGCGAAAGAGCCCGTATGGATAGGATTAAGACTATAGGAGAGGCACATGCAGGCCAAGACAACAATTTTAAACTTACCGACAGAGGAATTTGTCCACCCGGGAACAAGGGCGTGCACCGGCTGCGGCCTGGCCATCGCCTACAGGGTGGGTCTTAAGGCCCTGGGGAAAGACACAATCCTTGTTGTGCCTCCCAGTTGCCTTACTGTGCTTCAGGGACTTTTCCCGATTGCCTCGACAAAGCTTCCCTGCCTGAATGTGACGTTTGCATCAACAGCAGCAGCAGCCTCCGGAATTCTGGCAACCCTGAAGGCACAAGGGAAGGATAAGATCAAAGTGGCGGCATGGGCAGGCGACGGCGGGACAAGCGACATAGGGCTGCAGGCTTTATCAGGTGCCGCAGAAAGGGGCGAGAACTTCATCTACCTCTGCTACGACAACGAAGGGTACATGAACACCGGAGCTCAGCGCTCGGGCACTACCCCCATCGGTGCTGTAACCGCAAACACGCCGTTCAAGGGAAAGCTGCAGCAAAAAAAGGATGTACCGGCAATCATGGCGGCGCATAACTTAAGCTATGTAGCCGCATGTTCGGCTGCATACCCGCTTGACCTTTTTGACAAGATCAGAAAGTGCATGGATATGCCGGGCACCAAGTATTTCCATATCCATATCCCTTGCCCGCCGGGCTGGGGATATGACCCGCGATATGGGATAAAGATCGGCAGGCTTGCCGTTGAAACTGGATATTATGACCTCTACGAGATAGTTAATGGTGAGTTCAAACTTACTGCAGCATCCGAAAAGCTTATTGAAAAACGCAAACTGATACCGGTCCGTGAATACTTCAGCTCGCAGTCACGGTTCAAGATTCTTACAGATACGCAGATAGCAGCTATCCAGAATCAGATAGATGCGAAGTGGGCGAGTTATTATAAAAAAGATGAGTAATGCATCCATTCTGTCATTACCCGGCTTGACCGGGTAATCCAGGCTTACCTCCCGCGTCATTGCGGTGTGCTTGAATATACGCCTTATTACTCGATTTCGTCACTCCTTGATCTGCTGTGTTCTAACATCTTGAAATTTTATTAAAATATACAAGCGTGCATCAGCATCCCAGTGCAGTTTTCAGGGTATCCATGTTCAGGTTGCCGCCGGACATGATCATAACTACTTTCTTGCCGGCAAGACGGTCCCTTATTTTGTATGCTGCCATCAAAGAAACGGCACCTGCGCCCTCGGCCAGATTATGTGTGGTTGTCAGCGCCATTCTAATCCCTTCCAGTATCTCATCTTCAGTCAGCAGCACTACATCACTTATGGTGTCTTTGAGAATGGTATACGGCAGATGGAATACACTTCTTGCGGCAAGGCCGTCTGCAACTGTATGGGCATCATCGAGAATTACAATTTCTCCCTTTTTCCAGGAATTATAGAAGGATGGGGCCTGTTGAGCCTCTACGCCAATTATCTCGATATCGGGTTTTAATGCACGCATGGTTTTTACGAGCGATGCGCAGCCTGCACCGCCGCCGATAGGACAAATGATTGTATCTACTTCCGGCAGGTCCTCAAAGATCTCCAGTCCCATGGTGGCAAGGCCGTTCAGGATTTCAGGTTCGTTGCCCTGCTGTACATAGTAATAACCTGCACTGTCCACAAGCTCTTCGCAGTATGACTGTGCATCGTAGAAGTCTTCCCCGTGGACAATAAGTTCTGCACCGTAGCTTTCTATTGTCCTGTTGATTTCAGGATTGTTGTTTTCCGGTACGACAACCGTGCAGGGCACATGGAACCATTGTCCCGCCCAGGCCATTGCCAGGCCGTGGTTGCCTCTGGTTGCAACGAGGATACCGCTTTCCAGCTCTTCCCTGGACATGTGATGAAAGAAATTAAGCGCCCCTCTTATCTTAAATGATCCGGTCGGATTGTGGTTTTCATGCTTGATGAATGCCTCGCAGCCGATGAGTCTGGAAAGTTCTGAATAGCATATCAGGTTTGTTCTGTTGAGGTACCTGTAAATAACTGATCTGGCCATGAAAGCCCTTGTCAGGTTGACCTGCTTGCTCAGCGCCTCGTATTTTTTCAGCATAAAAATCCCCCTTGATAATTACAGCCGTTATCCTGTTTATTTAGGTTTTGATCTTATACCAATTCACTTTCTTTGGCTAGCTTTGCTGGCAGCGTCGTCGGCTTCTTCAATGTATTAGCAATACGTCTATAGCGCCTCCTTCTTGCCGCCTCGTTATCCTTTGAAAGTGAAATGGTATTAAGGAGTTCGATCCAAAACCCACTATTAATCCTGATCCAATGAAACCGCCTCCTAAATATGTTTGCTGATTAAATCGGCATATCTGGCGGCTGCGCCCATATTGGCGGCAACAACAGCCCTGCCCCTGGCGCCCCTCTTTTCCAGTTCTTCAGGATGTTCCAGTACGCGAAGAATGTTTTGAAGCAATTCTTCCGCACTTCGTATCGTTACGCCGCAACCCGCTTCTTCCAGCAGAGCTTTTTCTTCGCTGAAATCGTCCATCGAAGGGCCGTAAAAAATTACTTTTCCCCAGGCGGCAGCCTCCAAGATATTCTGACCGCCTTTGGGAACAAGGCTTCCGCCGCAATAAACAATAGTCGCCAGGGAATAAATCTTGAAGAGTTCTCCAATAACGTCAACAACAATAATACGTTCGCTTTTGCGTATTTTTCCCTTATTCATATTAGTTACTGTAATGGATTCCGGCAACCCGGATTTCCGCAGAAGTTCCAAAATCGCGCTGGTTCTTTCAATATGCCGCGGAACGATAATTAGTTTAAATTCGGGATAGTGATTTAAAAGCTTCTTATATACGTCAACGATAATTTCTTCTTCACCCGGATGAGTAGAGCCAGCCACGAAAAATCTTTCCCCTGACTGTATGTTAAACCGGCTGATAATTTCTTCCCGCAGTGCAGGCGAGGCCATGGCCGCCAACGCGTCATACTTGGCGTTTCCCATTACTTGAATCTTATCTTCAGGCATGCCGATATTTGCAAAACGCGTCGCGTCAATCTCGGTAATCATACCGGCGGCGGATAAATCATTAAGAATTTTTCTCCAAAAATAACTGGTCAGACAATATTTACCGTAAGAGCGCAAAGAAAACCGTCCATTAACCATCAAGGTCTTTATCCTTTTTGATTTACAGGCTTTTAGAAAATTAGGCCAGAGTTCCGTTTCCACCATAACAAAAGCATTAGGATTGACCTGTTTTATGCTTTTTTGCACAACATAGGGGATATCCAGGGGAAAATAAATAAACGCTGCAACTCCTTGGATAAGACGGTGCGCCATTTCCTGACCTGTTTCTGTAGAAGTGGACAAAATAATTTCTACATCCGGCCTTTTCATTTTTAAAGAAGCGGCAATCGGTGCGGCGGCGGTTACTTCGCCGACTGAAACCGCATGTATCCATACACGTGGCCCATCTTTTAAATTGGCCAGTATTTTTGACTGTCTTCCGCCCAGTTTAGGGATTAAACTTTTGCGATATTTACCGGTAAAAATTATTTTCAGCAAATAATAGGGCAAAACAATTATCGCGGCAACAAACAATATAACATTATATAAGATGTACATGCTTATATCTTTAGATTTTTCCGAATTTGTGTCAAGCTTTTCCTTATGTATAGGAGTGTAGGCTGAAGGCAAAAGGTATAGATTGAAGAGGCAAGGATTTTTTGATTGCACAGGCAACAGTGAATGGTAGCAAAAGCCGGATGATGTTTGTTGACAGAGGGAAAACTTTAGTATAATTGAATAAATGCATAAAGGAGAAAAAAATTGATGGTACTGATTGCACCTTCAATCCTATCCGCTGATGGCGGAAGGCTTAGCGAGGAAATTGCCGCCGTGGAAAAAGCCGGTGCCGATTGGATTCATGTTGACGTAATGGATGGGCACTTTGTTCCCAATATCACCATGGGACCAGGGATAATATCAGCCCTGAGAAAAACAACAAAACTGCCTTTTGATGTGCATTTGATGATTGAAAATCCTGAAAACTATATTGAATCTTTTGCGAAAGCGGGCGCCGATATTATTACTATTCACGTTGAAGCCGCCGATAATCTCCATCGGATGATTGACCTGATAAAGAAATGTGGAAAAAAAGCCGGCGTATCGCTAAATCCGAATACATCACTGAAGCGTATCGAAAACATTGTTTCGGACATTGAGCTTTTGCTGGTTATGGCCGTTAATCCGGGCTTTGGCGGACAGAAGTTTATTGAAGACACTCTACCTAAAATTACTAAGGCCAGTCGAATGTTGAAAGGCCTGCCCAACAAACCTATGCTCGAAGTCGACGGAGGAGTTAATTTACAAAACATTAAAAGCATCGTTGAGGCGGGCGCGCAAGTGATAGTTGCCGGCGCCTCTATTTTCGGCAGCGGTGATTATTATAAAACAATTGCCACTCTGAAAGCTGCCGCCAATAGTAATTAGCACTAATTAGTGCTTTAGCTGATGTTCCAACTCCAGCGCCAGTCTGAGCGCCCGGAGTGCTTGTTGATAATCAGGCTTCAGATTAATAGCCTGGCGAAAATGTTCGATAGCTTCCTTTAAATCGCCTTTATTGCCCAGAGCCACGCCTAAATTGAAATGGATACCGGGATTTTTAGGTTCAATAACCAAAGCTCTTCGATAATAGCTAACTGCCTCGTCATGCTTCAACTGCTTCTCTAAATTAACGCCCAGATTATTAAGGGACGCGAAAGAAGAAGGGTTAATTCGCACGGCTTCGCGGAAATGCTCAATGGCTTGGTCAATCTTGTTTTGTTTCACAAAAACATCGGCTAAATTACAATGGGCGTCAGCGTGATCGGGGTTAATTTTAATTGCCTCCAGATAATGGTTGATGGCTTGGTCGATTTGCTCCTGTTTTAAAAGCAAATTAGCCAAGTTATAATGGGCGTCTGCGTAATCGGGATTAATTTTGATTGCAGTCAGATAATGAGCAATGGCTTCCTCGTTTCTTCCTTCAACAGCCAATACAACACCCAGATTAGAATGGGCTTCTTCCTGATCGGGGTTAATCTTAATTGCCGCAAGGTAATGCGCAATAGCTTCCTCATTCTTACCTTGGGCAGCCAGAGCGGCGCCAAGATTGGAATGGGCATTAGAGTGATATGGATTAATCTCAATTGCCTCAAGATAATGGGCAATGGCTTCTCTAATATTTTTCTGTTTTACAAGTTCATTGGCTAAATTATATTGGGCAAGGTCATTATTTTTTGTGACTTTTAAAACATGATCATAAAGAACGACGCTGTTTTTCCAGTAACCGCATTGCTGCCAGGTCAAAAATGTCAAAATGGAAAGAACAATGACTGCGGCAGGAATTAAAATTATTTTACGCAGTTTTTCTTTGGGCAATAAATAACCGATGCCCCAGACCAGCATAATGGCGATGCCGATGGAAGGCAGATAAGTATAGCGGTCGGCCATGGCCTGTCTGCCCACCTGCACTAAGCCGATTACGGGAATAAGAGTACCAAGATACCAAAACCATCCGACAAAGAGAAAAGGAGTTTTTTTAATTAAGTAAATAACGGCGGTGCTGATTCCCAGTAAAATTAATAGGGCACCAAATATCTGCCACACTTGAAAAGAATATTCGTAAGGATAAAAAACAGCCAGCTTAACCGGCCAGAAAGTTTTGCCTAAATAAGAAACATAAGAGATGATAGCGTTGACAACACGTTCGGAAAGGGGCAGTTTCTGCACGGAAACCAGAGCACCGCCTTTGTTTTGAGCCCAGATAGTAATGATGCTCGAAACGATTGTTAGAAAAATAAAAGGCGCCTTTTCCCACAAAAGAGAACGGCTGATTGGAGAACGGCTCGTCAGCGGCGTGGATATCTTTTTCTCTTTAGTAGAATCGGCTTTACGCTGTTTAGTTTTCTTTTTTTCTGATCTTTCAGTAGCCGCTGCGGGTACTTTTACTGGAGCGAGAGCTTTTTGCCATCTTTCCAGCGGCCAGTAATCAAGAAGCATAAGCACAAAAGGCAGGGTAACCAGCATGGGTTTGGCCATTAGTCCCAGAGCAAATAATGTTAAACAAAGAAAATATTTGGAAAGTTTTTGCTCTTCAGCGTAAAAGGCATAGACATAGAGTGTCGCCATACCGAAAAACATGCTCAAAACATCTTTGCGTTCGGCAGCCCAGGCAACCGATTCCACCCGCAGGGGATGCAGGGCGAAAAGGGCGGCGACGAAAGCCGAAGGCCAGAGGGACTTTGTCGTTTTTTCTAGAAAGAAGAACAAAAAGAGAACGCTGCCGATGTGCAACAGTAAATTAATTAAATGATGACCGGAGGCGTTTGCTCCGAATACGCTCCAGTCCAGAGCATGAGAAATCAAAGTTAAGGGATGCCAGTTACTGGAGACAACAGCACTAAATGCCCATTTGATCGTTTCTGAATTAAGGCCTGCTTGAATATGATTGTTTTCAGTGATATAAATATTATCATCAAAATTAATAAAATCATTGCCCAGGATCCGGCCAAAGGCGATGAGGGAAAAAACGATTAATAAAACTGCCGCAAGATATTTGTATTTTCTATCCATGAGCGGGAAATAGGGAAGAATGTATTATTTTTATTTTAGCCAGGCGAAATCGGCAAGCTGTTTTCAAACAGCCCCAACCGTATTTTACACTTCGGATGAAATTAATGGAGGATGCTTCCGCGAAATAACTTGTCGGGCAGCTCACTTCGGCCACGGTATAGTCAAACCAGATAATTTGAGCAAGCATTTGATTGTCGAAAACAAAATCATCGGAATTATTTTCCAGCGGCAGCCTCAATAATAACTCACGGGAAAAGGCGCGGTATCCGGTATGATATTCGGAGAGCTTCGCGCCAAATAGAAAATTTTCCACAAGAGTCAAAAAGCGGTTAGCAATATATCTCCAAAACGGCATACCGCCTTTTAAGGCATAGCCGCCCAGGATACGGGAACCAAGGACGCAATGGTAAAGACCGCTCGCGATTAATGAGGCCATGGCCGGAATCAGCTTCGGCGTGTATTGATAATCGGGATGCACCATAATCACAATATCCGCACCTTCTTCCAACGCGAGACGATAACAGGTTTTTTGGTTACCGCCATAGCCACGATTGTTTTTGTGAGCAACAAATTTAGTGTGGGGAAGGCCTGACGCGATTTTTACAGTATTATCGGAGCTGGCATCATCGACAAAAACAATTAAATCAACAATGCCTTGAGCCATAACCTCCTCGTATGTTTTAAGGAGAGTCTTCTCGGCATTATAGGCCGGCATGACTACGACTACTTTTTTATTCTGAAACATATTGTTCTAAATCCATTGTTTAAGAAAATTGATTATTAAGTTTTTGCTGTTGCAATTTTGCTCCCGAAACAATTCTTTCCATAAGTTCAGCCACCGTCGGTTCATCATGAATCAGGCCGGTAACCTGCCCCACGGGAAGAACGCCCTTTTTCATGTCGCCTTCTTCTGTGGCGAGTTTTATTGCTTTAAATCCATTGGCCATAAAGGCCAGTTGCCGGGCGTTTTTCCATCCGGATAATAACACTCCCAGGAATAACTTGCTAAAGGGCAGACCCAATTGTTTGGCAATATCCTGAGCGTTAAAGAAAGCGGCAGGTAAATTCAAGCCTCGCCTGATCGGCTTCTTTAGCGGCGTGAGTCTTTAAAACACGGCTCAAAAGACCGTCAAATCGATCGGAATAAATTGTATCGTTGACATCTTTTTCGATGGATAAATTTTTATAAATCTCATGCAGAGGACTTTCCTTGGTTGTCATAAAACGAGAGCCCATCGCTATACCTTCTGCGCCCAGAGCAAGCGCCGCCGCCAATCCCCGCCCATCGGCAAAGCCGCCGGCGGCAATAACAGGGATGCTTACGGTATCGGCTAAATACGGAATTAAAACCAGCGAGGTAACCAGATCACCATGCGCCGCCGCTTCGTGCCCGGTAGCAATTATCCCGTCAGTACCGTATTCTTGCGCGCGTCTGGCGTGTCGCGCGTTAACAACCGTGGCAATGACTTTTCCACCATAGGTATGAGCCGCCTTTACAAGCCAATCGCCTTTTCCCAGCGAAAAATTAATTACGGGCACTTGTTCTTGCAACAATACTTTGGCATTTTCATTTGCTCCCGGGAAAAGAAGGGTGGCATTGGCCCCAAAAGGCTTATCAGTAAGCCCACGGATTTCTTTTATTGCCTTACGCGTTTGTTCGGCATTCAATGGACCTGTGGCTAAAATGCCTAATCCGCCGGCATTGGAAACGGCTGCGACCATTTTCGGCACGCTGATCCAGCTCATGCCGGATAAAAGAATAGGATACTTGATGCCGAAAAGTTCTGTAATCCGAGTTTTCATAAATAAAAATTCTCCTTAATAGAAATTAAATTTGGCAGCGTGAATTATAAGCAGTAAATTCCACTATCCTTACTTTTTGCTGTAATCGTATACACCCCGGCCTGTTTTGCGCCCCAAAAGGCCTGCGCGGACAATCTTTTTTAATAAAGGGGAAGGACGATACTTATCTCCCAGCTCTCTTTGCATACCTTCCGTTATACGCAACTGCGTATCAAGGCCGATAAGGTCGGCCAGCGCCAGTGGCCCGATCGGATGATTGCAGCCCAGCATCATGGCCTTATCAATATCCTCCGCCTCTGCCAGACCTTCATCCAAAACAAAAAAAGCTTCATTGATCATTGAGCAGAGAATTCTATTAACGACGAACGCCGGCGCTTCTTTGACGACGACGACTTCCTTGCCGATTTTCTTTCCCCAGGCTTTGGCGATTTCCAGCGTCTCCTCGGATGTCTGGTGACCGCGGATAACTTCCAATAAGCGCATTACCGGAACCGGGTTGAAGAAATGGGTGCCGATAAAGCGGTCAGGCCTTTTGGTAATGGCGGCCATTTCGGTGATGCTGAGCCCTGAAGTATTGGTAAAAAACAGGCAATGTTTGGGAACAATTTCTTCGAGTTCCTGGTAGACTTTTTTCTTTACCTCCATGACTTCAATAACAACTTCAATGACTATATCGGCTCCGCCTGCCGCCTCCTGCAAATCCAGAGTAGGTCTGATACGGCCGAGAATAGAATCCATTTGATCTTTTGTTATTTTGCCTTTTTCCACATCGCGGCTAAGATTCTTTCTGATCGTGTTCATTCCGCCGTCAATAAATCTTTGCTCAATGTCCCGCATAAACACTTCATATCCCGCTTGAGCGCAAATCTGGGCAATGCCATTGCCCATTAAACCGGCACCCAAAACGCATAATTTTTTGATTTCCACGTTATCCTCCATAATAAATATTTGTATTTATTATATAATATAATTAATCCGGTTATCTGTTCATGTTGAAACGTAGCAGACAAAATGCGCCAAAGTCAAGAAAAAACCCCCCATATAATTTTATTGAAGAGCTATCGCATATGTGCCAATATTAGCTCATGTATATTTTAGTCGATGGTTATAATTTAATCCGGCAATCCGGTTTTTTACGGAGTTATGAGCGGCACAGCCTGGAGGCGGGACGCCTGGCATTAATGACTAAACTTACCGACTATAAAAGAAAAAAAGGACATAAAATTACGGTAGTTTTCGACGGCTGGAAAGGCGGCTCCGCACAAGAAGAAAGGGACAGACACGGAAATATCGAAATCATTTACTCGCGGCAAGGAGAAAAAGCTGATGATGTCATAAAAAGAATTACGGCTAAAACCGCCGAAGAAACAATAGTCGTTTCTTCCGATCGGGAGATAGCTTCATATGTAACGCGGCAAGGGAAAACAGCTTTGTCTTCTTTGGAGTTCGAAGCTATTATGAATAGAGCCATTTCTCCTTCATTTAGCGGAATATATGAGCAGGAAGGCGAAGAAGGCAGGTTTCACAAACGTAAAAAAAAGGGTCCGGCAAGAAGACTGCCGCGAACCCAAAGGCATGCGCAAAAGAAGATCAAGAAACTTTAGAGCAAGCTTTAACTAAAAAATTCTCCAGTAAAAATTGTGGTTCGGCGGCCGAAGATTTAAAGGCGCGGTCAACCTCCAGCAGTTCATCGAGAAAGTTGACCAGGCCGGAATAAGAAAAATTTCCGCAGTTCCTCCAAGCATTGTAAATAACAAACGGATGCTGGCTAAAAAGGAGGCCGTCATACTTGGTCATAGATTCTGCTATTTCATTAAGCTTCGGATAGACATTCTTTTGGAACCAGCCATATTCCACATTTTTTTTAAATACAGGTATTTTCCCTTCATCCACTAAAATTCTGGCCTGTAACAAAAATCTAATTTCTTTTATTAGCATAGTCAGAATCATCAAATGATGTAAGCCCTGATCCAATAGAGCTTTTAGAGCACTTAGCGCTGTCAGTTGATTCTTTTCGCTAAGAGCGGACGTTAAAGCAAATATAGAATCTTCCTTTGTCCGTCCGACAACTTTTTCTACATCATTTTCCTCAATCAGGGGATGTTCACCGGCAAAAAATACGAGCTTTTCCAATTCCGTCATAGAGCGCCTTAATTCCCATCCCGTCTTTTGGCCCAAAGCAATCCATGCTGCCGGTGTCAGTTTCTTGCCGTAATTTTCCAGTAATTTCTGCGCTTCTTTTATTAATGTTTCCTTTTGCACGGCTTCCGAACGAGCTTTACCGAAATAAAGTACTTCGCCTATAGCGGAGATGATTTTAAAAATCTTTTTCCTTTTATCAATTGCGCCGGCCGTAAAAATTAAGCAATTTCCGGCGGCAAAACCTTTTTGCATAATTTCCCCTAATTTCTCAATATTATCGTTGCTGGATTCTCCGCTAAACCCAAGGCCGGATGAAACAGCTAAAACACGGGGCAGCCATTTTTCGCGGTCTTCTCCAGAATCACCATTCACAACACTGCGCCACTCTTCGTCGGTAATCTTCTTCCATCCGGCGTCTTGTAAATCTTCCCAAGAAAAGCCGGCTAGCTTTAAAAAAGTTTGAAAAGATTTTGCCGCTTTCGCCGGATTTTCATCAATGTTGCTGCGTATTTTTTGAATTAGATCGGCTAAATTTTCGCGGGATTGAAAAACGGTGGTATTTTTCACTACGACGACTTTTCTGCTTCCCAAAAGGGAAGGCGTTAAAAGGTAATTAACCAGACTATCCATGTCGGCATTTTCGCCTTCCAGATAAAAAAGACCGAAATCCCGGTCAGCCGCAGGTAAAATTATATCCAAAATTTTATCGAGGGTTTCGCCGATTTGATATTCCTCTTCTCCATAAAGAAGATAACAAGGCGCAACAACACCTTTTTTTAAATCGGCAAAGATTTTTTCCATGGCCATAAAGGACTAATTCAGGGGATCAAACTATAATGTATTTCTTAATGAGCTTAACAACTTCTTGAGGTTCGTCAACTACTTGAATCAATTCGAGGTCCGCGGGAAGAATTTTATCTTCCGCCAGCATATTTTTCTTCATCCAATCCAACAGGCCCTGCCAATATTCGCTGCCCATTAAGATCAAAGGAAAGGTTTTGATTCTCTTTGTCTGAATTAAAGTTAGCGCTTCAAAAAGCTCATCCATGGTGCCGAAACCGCCCGGTAAAATCACGTAAGCCACGGCATATTTGACAAACATTACTTTACGGATAAAGAAGTACTTGTAATCAAGATGAATATTGGCATAGGGGTTCGGCTTTTGTTCGAACGGCAAACGTATATTCATGCCTACTGATTTTCCACCGGCTTCACTGGCGCCTTTATTGGCCGCTTCCATAATGCCGGGGCCGCCGCCGGTAATTACACCAAAACCATTTTGAGCTAAAAGCCGGGCCAGAATTTCTGCTTTTTTATAGTAGGCATCATCAGGCTTCACTCTGGCTGAACCGAAAATAGAAACAGCATTATGCACGTTGGAAAGAGTTTCGATGGCGTCAACAAATTCCGCCATAATACGGAACATCCGCCAAGATTCTTCAATGGACAGTGAATCAATTAAGTATTGTTTTTCTTCCATGTGACAATATTATTCCCCAACTGCAATATGTAGATTAATGCAATAAAAAACTTTCCTTTAATTACTGCGGCGTCTTTGAACCTTTGCCAATCTGCGGCGCGCTTCAATTGTTTTTCTCTTTTTCTTTACGGAAGGCTTTTCATAAGCACGGCGAACTTTTAATTCCTTGAATAAGCCGCTTTTCGACAGTTTATTTTTCAATATTTTTAAAGCTTTTTCCACATCATTGTCAATTACCTTTACTTCCAAGTTAATTCCTCCTTATCCTAATTGTTTATTTTTTGTTTTCGGAAATCATGGATATTATATCCCCGCTTATGCGGGATAATTCGACCTGCTCGCTTCAGCGGTGACGTGACCTTTAGGTTATGCACTCTGTTTCTGAAGCTTGGGTCTCATTACAATATAATCCCACTTAGCTTCGCACGCGGGATTAATTCGACCTATAAGTTTCAGCGCACTCTGTTTCTGAAACTTGGGTCTCATTAATAAAAAAAGGGCAGTACGGCAAAGCCCAATAATTATCGTGCCGTAAACTACCCTCACAATTTTCAATTAATTTTAAATCACGCTCCTAACTCAGAAATAGCGCTTTTTAAAGACTTTAAAAAAGCCTTGTTTTCTTTAGGATTTCCTACCGTAACCCTCATGCAGTTTGGTGTCAGCTTTGTATTTAAATTTTTAATGATAATACCATCCGCTGCAATTTTGTTATATATGCGATCTGAGTCAAAAGCGCAACTAAAAAAAATAAAATTCGCGTACGAAGGATAGGGCTTAATCCCGGCAATTTCTTTCAAACCGGAATAAAGCTCTACGCGACTTTTGACTATTTGAGCAACTTGTTTGGAGAATTCATCCTGATTGTCCAGAAGAAAATTAGCTGCTATTTGTGATAAACAGTTAACGTTATATGGCAATCTAACTTTATCCAATTGAGCGATAATATCCCTATTAGCGATTAGGAAACCAAGGCGCATCGAGGCCAATCCCAATTTGGAGAGCGTTTTCAAAAAAACCAAATTATCGTATTTTTTAAGCCACGGCAGCAAAGTGTGACCGGAAAAATCGGCATAAGCTTCGTCAATGACGACAACTCCGGAAGTTTTTTTAATGATGGCTTCTATTTTATCCCGGTTAAAAAGATTACCGGTGGGACTATTAGGATAACTTAAGAATATCAAAGAAGGAAAAGTTGGCTTAATTTTGTCCAGCATCGCATCAATATCAAGATCAAAGTTCTCATCCAAACGAACTTCCAACACTTTATTGCCGGTATTAACCGCAATTATCTTGTACATGACAAAGGTAGGAGTGGGAAGAAGTACGCCATTTATTTTACCTTTGAGTGTCATGCAAAGCGTTTGAATCAGTTCGTCTGATCCGTTGCCCAACATAACCATATCCTTGTTTACGCCGTAATACCGGGCAAATCTATCTCGCAATTTAGGAGCTCCGGCTTCAGGATAGCGATTCAGATTAACTTTACCCATTTCTTTCAAGAGCCTTTTCTTTAAAGGTTCCTGCAGGCTGAAAGGATTTTCGTTTGCATCCATTTTTATCGCGTCCGTCAACTCCGGCGCTATATAGCCGCTTTGCTCGAATATTTCTTTGCTTATAATATCTCGAAAAATCATGGCGATAAACAACCTGCCTTATATGTTCTTTTTTCTTTCATATTCCAACGCACATCATTGTATTTCTTTTTCAATTCACACTTCAGGTTTTTTTCCGCTGATGTCACGGTATCTTCCACCAATTCTATCCCCAGTTCATCGGTAAAGCCTTTTTTCAATTGTAAACAAACATCCTGAACATCAACTGGCGAAATAAGCTCTTCGTTGACTGCCGTCACCGCTTTTTTTAGCTTCTCTAATTGTTCCGGGGTACGTGCAGGCAGCAATAAAGAGGCCGTTTTTTCCGGATCAAAAGCCAAAAGCAATGAACCATGCTGTAAGAATCCTCCTTTTTTCCTCACTTGAGCGCTGCCGCAAATCTTACGCCCCCCAACCAAAAGTTCATTTTTTGAAGGAACAGAAAAGCAGCAGGATTTAAATTCTTCTCCCGCCCCAGCACGGCCGCCTTCAGCCAAATCCGCATTTATCCCTAAATAAGAAAGGCCTCGAGCAATGCATCTACTGATTACCTTATATGCTCCTGTTATATCAGGAGGGAATATTTTTTCTTGATCTCCGGCTACGACACAATAAGTAATTTCATCAGAATGAAAAACAGCTTTGCCTCCCGTTATCCTCCTGACAATATCAACTCCGGCTTTTCGGCATTTGTCAATATTCACTTCTTTCCTTATATCCTGAAAATAACCAATGGAAATTGCCGCCGGATGAGAACTATAAAATCTAATCGTAGGAGGTTTTTTATTTTTTATAGTTTCATGAAAAATGGACTCATCCATGGCCATGTTTTCGAAAATATCGTAAATTTGAAAATTCAAGAACCTCCATACCATAAAATGAACCTTCTTGCCGCAAGCAGTGGGGTATCTGACCCAATATATCCCGAATCGCTTCGCTCCCGGGATCAATTTCACTTACGCTTCAAACTTCACTGCTCGTTTGTTTTCAGCGAGTGTCATTGATTAATCGCTCTCCTCTTCTTGCATTATAAAATCATGATAGGCAGTAGCAACGAGGAGGTCTTCTAATTGTTCCAGGTCGTCCATTTCAATAACAACCAACCACCCCGTATCATGAGGATCACTGTTTATTATGCCTATATCGTCCTTAATATCTTCATTAATATTTACCACAGTTCCACTAACGGGAGAGATTAAATCCACCACCGTTTTAGTGGATTCGATGGAACCAAATGTTTCGTCACGTTCGACATAAATATCAATTTCTGTAAATTCAACTGATAAAATTTCCCCTAGACTTTCTTGAGCATAATCAGTAATCCCTATAGTGGCCATATACCCGTCAAATCTCACCCATATGTGCTCGCGACTATATAGTAGATCTTCCGGGAAAACTTTCATAACAACATAACCCCTGCATTTATTCTATGATGATGAGCTCTTTATCCATTTTTGTAATCTTTTCGCAACCATTTTCTTTCACTAGAACCATATCCTCAATTCTGATGCCCCAAAGTCCGGGAAAATATAGCCCCGGCTCTACAGTAACCATCATTTGCGCCTCCAAAATATCCTTAGAATTTGATGCCAGACGCGGTGCTTCATGAACTTCCATACCTATGCCATGCCCTGTTCCATGCGAAAAATACCGGCGATATTTTTCTCCAAAAGCGTTTCGCGCACAAATATCAACATCACTTGCGTAAATGTTTGCTTTAATAATGGATATGGCTCGATCATGAGCATTTTTTACCGATTGATAAGCATTCTTTTGTTTTTCTGTCAATTCCCCAAAAGCAATAGTACAGGTTTCATCGGAACAATATCCTTTGCACTTTACGCCAAAATCAATGACGATCAAATTTCCCTTTTTAATTTTTTTGTTAGTCGGCCTGGCATGGGGAAGAGCAGAGTTTGCTCCCGCAGCTACAATTGCTTCAAAAGCAAGTTGATCGGCGCCTGATTTTCGTGCATAAAGCTCCAATTGCAGAGCTAATTCTTTTTCTGTGCAGCCAGTCTTGATTTGGGCGATAAGGGAGAGTATAGCAGATGAAGAAATTTCAGCGGCTTTTTTCATTAGAGCTATTTCTGTTTCATCTTTGCGCGCCCTGATTAATCTCAGCTCGTCAGCTAAAGGCACAAACGCCCCGTTCCATAGGCCTTTGGTTAACTTATTATACATTTCAACAGTTATACAGTCCGCCTCGAAGCCGATATTCTTTAAATTGTAATCTTTTATTGTTTGAGTAATTCCTTCAATTTTATCCTTATATTCGATTATTTGGATATCAATTACTTCCAAGGCGGCTTGAGCGGTATATCGGCCGTCAACTAGTAAGATTGTCGTGCCGGAGTTAACTATAAGAACACCATCACTGCCTGTAAAACCTGAAAAATAACGGATATTACTTATATTAAAAAAAATTATGCTATCGACTTTGTAATCGGAAAACTTACGGCGAAGGAGGGAAATCCTAGCTGGGAAAACTTTATTTTTCTGCTGCATGTTTCTTTAACTTGGTGATGTTCTCCAGCCAGCAGGACAGCGTTTTAGCCAAATTGTCGGACTGAACAATATCCCGGTTTGCCGAAGATTTTAAAGCTATCGCAGTTGCTACCGTATCCAGTTTTGTCCTGGCTAGAACATTTTCCGGTTCCTTTTCCAGTATTTTTTCGAGAACTTCCGCAGCCATTTTAAAGTGACCCTGTTTGATATAAAGGTCTGCTAACGTAACTGTGGAGAATTCCGGTTTTGGGGAATTCTCGTTATCTGTCGAGTCCATTTCCGTAAGAAGGGGTTCTTCTTGTTCAAGAAGGGCTATCTTCCCAACTACTTCTGTTGCCTTAGCGGAAGTCGGATTCAAGGAAATATACTTCTGATAACAAATAAGCGCGTCTCTATAAAAACCTTTTTTCCCGTAAATATCACCCATCTGCACATAAATTAGAGATAAACCGGAAATAATTTCCTCTACTTCCCGTAAAATATCCCTGGCTTCATCAACTTTTCCCATGCCGATGAAAACATTGCCGGCGATAACACGGGCATCAACATCCAAAGGAAGACGCCTCAACCGGGCTTCAGCAAGACTAAGAGCTTCAGGCAACTTGTTTTGTTGCAGAAGAATTTCTGCTTCACTAAGAAAATTTAAGCGGTCTTTTTCAGAGTCATTGTTTTCCATATTTATGAGCTAAATAATTAAATATAAAAGGGTTAATTATTTGGCACGTAGCATGAGCGAATAGCGCGTGTCAAGGTTGCAAAGAAATTACTGCGCGTATGCAGTTGGATTATTTTAAGGATTGCTGTAAATAATTCTTAGCTTTTTGTCCGAAATTAGATTGGGGCGCTAATTTAATAACAGCCTGAAAAGCCTTTTTAGCATTTACTTTGTCTTTAATTTTCAGGTAACACTCGCCCAACAAAAATTGCGTATCATAAAGATTGGGATTTAATTCAATTGATTTTTTGAAATGTTGTATAGCATCTGGAATGTTAGACTGATCAAAATAAACAAGGCCGATATTTTTTTCGATTTGCGGCCGTAACATCGTCATGGGTTCTCTCTGAAGTGCTCGGCGGTTATAAATCAGGGCTTTGGAATAATCTTTTTTTGAATAATAAGCCCAACCCGCGTTATAAAGAGGCACTGCAGGTGTGTCGTATAGAGGATTGACAAGAGCTTTGTCGAATTCCTCGATTGCTTTATCCCAAAGCCCTTCACTTGAATAAAGCGTACCCAGGTAATTATGCGCCTCGGAATAGTCTTCTTTCAAAGAAATTGCCTTTTGAAATTCTTCTTTGGCCTTTTCTGGCATACCCTTTACATGGTATATCATGCCCAAGTAGTAATGAATTCTATGATCACTGGAGTTGTATTTTTCCGCTTCCAGAAATTCCTTCAAAGCGCTACTATATTGTTTAAGATCGATATAGGAAATTCCTTTGTTGAAAAATAGCTCCGACTGTTCTTTATGCCAGGGAGTATTCGTGCAAGCCCCAGCCAGTAATAATGTGCATAAAAAAATAATTAATTGTATTCGATTTATATAAGACCTCATCAATGCCACCCGCACGGAAATTTTGATTAAAACAAATTATTTAATATGCAAAAAAAATTAAATACGATCACTATATTCTTTATAAATGACAGGAATCTTTAATTGATGACTTTCTCTGAACTTTCGACAAATCTATCGCCTTTTAATATTTTCGGAGTTATAAAAACTATAAGTTGCCTTTTCTTCTTAGTTATACTTTCTGTTTTAAACAACCACCCCAATACAGGAATTTTGTAAAACCACGGAACACCAGTGTTAACGGTTTGCTCGTCGTCTCTGGAAACACCGCCAATAACAACCGTATCACCATCTTGAATGACAACTGTTGATTCCACTTCGTTTTTATGTATGGGAGGATTTCCTTGAAGTGTTTGACCTAGCGCGTAATCCGGTACGTCATTGCTAGCCTTGATGTACATTGAGATTCTTCCCTCGTCGGTTATTTTCGGTTTCACTTCCAGCTTTAACACCGCTTCTTTAAAACTAACAGTTGGTGGTGTGCCAACTGTCGCCGGGGTTATATAGGGAACATCATCTCCCTGCTTAATGATAGCCTTGACATCGTCCATAGTCACCACTTTGGGAGTAGAAATTATTCTCCCTGATGTGGTAGACTCCATCGCGGCAAGCTGGGCTTCGAGAAAAGCAGTTCCCGCGCCAAATACTATACCAAAGGTCGGTGATGCCAGCGCTGCCGGCAAATTGATCGCGGACATAAATAAAGGATTACCTGCAATGTCCGTTGCCGTAATTTCCGGTGGGTATGGTGAACGCAAAGAATTAGTTTGCAATGTACTGGTGCCGCCGGCTAATTCTCGAACCATAAGAACCAATGGATTGCGCTCCGTTGAATCCCCAATTAATACCGAGATTTCGAGTAAAGTCCTCAGTTGCTTCGACTATTTTCGCTTCAATCAATATTTGGCGCAATTTCCCCTTTTCCGCTAAAATCTTTTGTTCTCTGTCTTTCCGCTGATCTTCAGCTTTTCGTTGATCTTCTTCGGCTTTTACTTTGTCACCTTCATCTTTTTTCTTTCTTTCCAAAGTCATTATACTAATGACATCCCCCATTTGCTTCTTGGTTAAACCATGGATGTCCAATATGGAGTCTAGGGCTTGCTCCCAGGGAACATTTTTCATGGATAAAGTTACATTCCCTTTCACATCGTCGCCGGAAACAATGCTTATATTGCCATATTCAGCCATTAGACGCAAAACACTCTTTATGTCCGCATCTTGAAAATCAAGAGATATTATTCGATCTACATATCTTTTAAAGGCTTCTTTTTTAATCGGTTTTACTTTGATTGTTTCACCTTCTGCGTCATCATCGCCGCTTTTTGCTGTTTCCGCGGTAACTTTCGCGAGCTCTTTTTTCTTTGCTATTACTTCCGGAGTCTTATCCTTGACAATAGGGGAAACGGGAGGTTTCTTTTCGGCTAAAGTGGAGATATTAAAATCTATTAATACATTTTGCCCTTCTTGTTTTATCGCGTAAGGGACAATTTCTTTAATGTCAATAGTTAAGTAAATCCATTGTTTGCCTTCTGCCAATTGCTGCGACGGAGTTACGCGTAAGATATTATTTAATTCACCTTCTCCTAACTGACGCTGCAGATTTTCAGGGGCAGATGTATTTTCCAGCTTGATCAGCAGACTTCCATTTGTTTGTCCTTCTACTTTAATGACCGGTTGATGTGACACGACAAGATTAATTCTTTCTTTGCCGGGCAGTTTTTCAAATGAAACATTTTCCAAATAACTTATTTTGGGGGCTGTGGCCTCATCTTTTTTATCTGCCGGTTTGCTCTTGATCGGCATCTTCGGCAGTCGAGTGAAATGACCGGTAATATATGCTGAAATTCCAACAATAATGAGAATATGGAATTATTTTGGATAAATATTTTTTCATGGTTTTACCTCATTTTAATTTTTGCGAAGTTTTAAAATAATTCTTTTTGCCTTTTTTGATTCATTGTTCTTCCACGATGACACGATCAGCCATAATTTCAATTACTTTACCGTTATGTAAACCAATATGTGTTCCGGTGAATAATGGATAAAACTTTTTTGCTGCATCTTCGACAATAGCCACGCGGCGCATTTGATCGCCGGCAATTCCGACTACTCTGAATTTTTCCGTTTCCACTCTCTGTAAGGGAAAAATAGAAGACAAATCCTTTTTTTCTTCCTTTTTTTTCGTGGCGACTTCTATCTCAACAAAAGGCCGGAAGGGATCTGATATTCATTAAAGGTTTATAGCTATAGGTATTTTCCTGAGTTTGCGCAGCCGGCGCAGGTTGTTGTGTTTGAGGTTGGATTGCGTCAGGCGCTGCAGCCGTAGGAGGAATTGAATTTGAAATATTTTTCTCATCAGCAGCAAAAACATAAACAGCAACAATGAAAATACTTACAAGAATGTTTAAAAATATGAGCCTTTTTTTCATTTTGTTTTTTCGCCATCTTTTTCTTTTTTATCAACAAACATGTACGTTTTGATCGTACAAGATGCAGTTATTACATATCCCCGTCCTTTTACATCCTTTCTATCACCCATGGTAATATCGGAAATGTTGATAATACGCGGCAATTTGGCTACTTTTTCAAAAAAGTAAACTATATTCTGAAAAGTACCCATTACCGACACTCCCACAGGTATTTCTTCATAAAAAGGTTCAGGTACAGGAGCCTTCTTGCCGTCTGCAGGCTTGGTGGTGTCGGCCGCCGGTTTCTGTTCAGCTTGTTTTTGATCGGAAGTCTTAAATAGTGCAGAAGCTTTTGGGTCTTCAGAAGACAGTTTATCCAGAGATTTGGGCACAGTAGCTCTAGGTTCAAATAATAGAAACTCTATACCTGCCTCTTTACCTGCCAGCGCAACAGAATGGAAAAGGCCGGGGATTTCCCGCTGGTCGGGAAGTTTTTGTAATGCTACTTTATAATTTTCTCTTAACGCAGTAACATCAGTTATGTATTTATCTAGCTGTAAAGCAATTTTTTCTTTTTCTTTAATTTGCACCTGCGTCTCTTCAATTTTTTTATCAAGGGAGATTTTCTGCTGCAATGCATCGCCTATGAAGAAAAAATAATCCAAATAGGCAATGATTAAAAAAATTAAAATTATGGCCAACGCTTTAGCCTGAGGGGACATCCTTTTTATGTCATTCAATGTAATGGCCATATGCTAGAATCCCTTTTTCATGACACATGAAAAATCAAAATGCTGGAGGGTAATGCCGGAAATCTCCGTCTTTTTTGAAGATATTAAATCCACCGATCTTATCGGATCAAATTTTTCAATAGTTTTCATAAAATCGGCTACGGCTATATTGTCCCTTCCGGTTCCTTCAATTGTCAGATTGTTGCCTTTTTGGGTTAGTTTGACCAACCAAATGTTTTTCAGTGGAACCAGCGTAGCCAGGTCATCCAGGGTCTTTACCGGAGCTAAACGGTTTTCTTCTAAGGTTGCAATTACTCCCAGTTTTTGCTCTAAATCTTTTTTAGCATTTTTGAATTTTTCCAAATCGCCTATTTTTTTATTCAGATCGACAAGAGTGGCTTTCGAGTCTTTTTCCTCTACCTCCAAGTCGCTAATTAGAGAATTCATCCAAACTTGCAGCCAAACAAGACAAAGAATAAATAAAACAAACACACCTGTAATAATAGATCCTTGCCGGACAAGATTTTCCTTCTTTTCCTTTTCATGGTAAGGTAACAGATTGATTTTAATCATTTGTCGCCTATTGTCCTCAATCCCAATCCTACAGCAACTGCAGCAATTGGTTTAATGTTTTCTAATGTTTTGGAATCAATATTTCTTTTGTTATGGCCAATTTTTAAAAACGGATTGATCAACTCCGTATCGACATTCAGCTTTTGCGATAAATTTGCCGCCAATCCGAGAATTCTGGCCGATCCACCGGAAAGAAATACACGCTTGATGTATTCGCCACCAAAAGTTGAACGGAAGTAATCAATAGATCTTTCAATTTCGGAACAAATAGGTTCGGCAAAATCTAGGATGCTGTTTCTCAAGTCCAAAACTTCTTGTTCATTACCGGGAAGGCCTTCGACTTTTATTTTTTCCGCTTCCTCAAAAGTTACGCCGTATTTTTCCTGTAAACCCTCGGTGATGGAGTTACCGCCCAGAGTGAAATCTCTTGTGAAAATCGACACACCGCCTTTGATAACGTTAATATTGGTAATACTTGCACCGATACGAACAACAACAACAATTTCATTATCTTCGAATTCATAATTGGCCTCATACATAGTTTCCAAAGCAAAAGAGTCCACATCCATAATCGCAACGTTGAGACCGGCGGCCGTAACTGCTTCCACATATTTATCAACCATATCTTTTTTGGCAGCCACGATAATAACGTCCATTTGATTGGGATTATATTCATTATCACCCAAAATCTGGAAATCGTAATTAACATCGTCCATATTGTCAAAGGGCAAGTATTTGCCTGCTTCATCACGGATTAAATCACGTAATTCTGCTTCATCCATTTGGGCAAATGTTACCTTCTTCACGATAACGGAATTTCCGGAAAGAGAAGTGACTATACCTTTCCGTCTGCAACCTGAATTCCAAAAGAGTTCCTTTATTTTCAAGGACAGTGCCCTGGAATCGCTCAAAACACCTTCAATGATTATCCCTTTAGGCAACGGAAGCTGTATGAAGCGGTTAAGAACATAACCATTGGACGTGCTGAGGACTTCGGCCAATTTTAAAGAACTTGAACCGATGTCCAGACCGACCAGCTTCTTAGATCTCGAAAAAAATCCTTTTGCTTCTAACATTGAAAAGTCACCACATTGTTTTTAACTAAATTATTTTGTCAACCGATAGACAATGTCTCCTTCTTTAACCATGCCTAATTCATTGCGAGCCAATGCTTCAATATAGGTCAAGTCGTTGCGCAATAAAAGTATTTTCTTTTTCAAGTCGTTGTTTTCTGTTGTTATTTCACAGCTTTGCGACTTTACCTGAGCTAATCTCTTGCTCATTAAATAATTATCAACAAGCCCTCTATTGCCGAACGTAATCAAAAGAGCCATTAGCAGCAAAAAGACAACCAAATACCTGCCTATCTTCATTTGGAAATAACCCCCCCGCATGCAAAGCGGCAGAAATTAATCTTATGACCGTTTCTTTTCAAGGAAACACTTCTTCGTAAGGTTTCTGCAACGCCTTGGCCACTTTCAATTCCGAATTCTTCCTTGTAGACAATCCTTTTTCCATTTTGGCAATTGTCTGAGGAGCTAATTCGGCCTTCCTTGCCAGCTCAGCTACGCTTAATGGAACTGTCTCTCGCAATTTTTTTACTCGATTTTTCTTAATACTATCTACCATAGATTAAAGCGTCACCTCATCTCATTGTTAAAAAACACTAACTTTAAAGAAAAGTCAAGCAAAATATTTAATATTGATTAAAATTAATTAATATTAATTAATTTTAATCAATAAAACAAATAATTCTCAATAATTAACGAGAAGTAGTATTTCTCCCGAGTATTATTTATTTCAAGGGGCAAAGGAATGTGCAATTAGGCGTAATGTTGGGAATCTTTATGAGTTAAACAAAGTATAAATTTTGGCAAATTAAATTTTTACAGAAGGTAAAATTTGTTGGGGTTCACCCAATATGAATTTGCCGCCTTCGATCCATTCCTTCAATATATTAGCAATTTGTCCTGCTTTGTAATAACTGGATAAAGGTGCAGTAATAACTTTTTTATCGTCGATGACTATGGTTCCACTGCGCAAATCTTTGTAACTGACTTCCGCTAAAGGCTTTGCCACACCTTTAGGGTAATCCATGCTGTAATCATAAATTTGGGTATAAATATCCTCATCTTTGACTGCTGTAAAGCGCGCCATTTCTTCATCCAAAATTGGTATAGGAATCCCTATCCCTACGAACAAGGAAACTCCATAACCTAAAATACTGGCTCCGGCCAGCCATTCCGGAAACATCTCTTTCAGGTTGCCCACAACGGCAATTGTGCCCGCTCCCTGTTTAGGAACGCCATTGTCTGTCCGAGGTGCATGAGGATTATGTTGCGTGCCGGGCCAAGCGACAAATCCCTGTGCCCCGCCTAAGAAAATTCGTGTACCAACACCAATTGTCCGGTAATAAGGATCATTGAATAAAGGACTCAATTGTCCGGATGTGGCATAAGCGGCATTGGCCATTCGAGGGCGAAGCATGCCCATGTATGTATAAATGGTTGTGTCGGATAAATTAACGGCACAATTGTAATTTTGATAAGCATTGCGCGGATTAAATAGAATTGCATCCTGTAAATCATTTATTGTGATGTTTCTTTCGTATTTCCTTGCTGGATAACAATCAGTTCCATAACCTTCGGCGCGCAGTTTAACAACATTTCCGGCGACGAAATCTTCAATTACATGACCGCCGCCATAATTGAATTCACCGGGATAAACGCTGTTAAGTGGATCCCCTTCCACAACTTCGGTTGCACCGATGTAACAATCCACAGCGGCAATCCCTCCATAAGCAGGCACTTCGTTTAACCAAACCTTGGATGCTCGAATACGTGGAGAAGTATGACCGAAATTAAGAAAAGCTCCCGAAGAACACATCGGACTAAAAGTTCCGGTAGTAACAACATCAATTTTACGGGCTGCTTCAACTTCGCCGTGTCTTTCCACTATATCAATCATTTCTTCTGCTGTTACGACGACAGCACGCCCATCTTTGATTTTTTCGTTAATTTCCTGAAATGTTTTTTTGACTTTGAATTTTTTCATGCTCTAACTTTTTCTTATCCGGTATATATTTACATCATTTTCTTATCATTATTTAAAGCCAATTGCAAAATCAAAGGCAGTTTTATGCATATGGCTAAGATTAATTTCAAGTATGGCCAAATCCTCCGCTTCCTCTGGACGTATTGGTTAGTTCGGTGGTTTCGACCCAATCTAAGCGGCAAATTTTTTGTACGATCATTTGCGCTAAGCGCATACCTCTTTTAACGATAAAAGGATCTTCTCCCAGATTGATGACAATCAAGGCAATTTCTCCGCGATAATCAGCATCAATTGTGCCCGGTGAATTGAGCAATGTTATTCCCTGATTTATGGCCAGTCCGCTACGCGGTCTTATTTGCGCTTCATAACCTTCGGGCAAGGCTATCTTAATGCCCGTAGGTATTTTTTTCCGCTGACCGGGCAGAATAATCTCTTCTTCGATCACAGCCGCAAATATATCCATTCCGGCAGCTTGGTTAGTCATGTATCGAGGCAAAGGGATATCGTCATTACCATTTATTTTTTGTATAAACGCCTCTATTTTTTTCATAGTGTTTCCTGATCAAAAATATTCATCAGCTCACTTGAAAATAAAGTTAGCAGCATATAGACATTTGTTTTTACGGTAAGAGCCGTTTTGTAACCAATTAGTTATAATTACAAAACGGCTGTTTTTGACAGGTCGCCATGGGTCAAAGATTTGACTTATTTTACTTGTGCCCCTAATGCTTCTTTTCGGCTAAGTCGTATCTTGCCCTGCTTATCTATTTCCAGAACTTTCACCATTACTTCATCGCCTTCTTTCAAAACGTCGGTAACTTTATTTATTCTTTCCTTGGCGATTTGCGATATATGCAGCAGGCCTTCAGTTCCCGGTAAAATTTCGACAAACGCTCCAAAATCAACTATTTTCTTTACTGTGCCGTTATAAATTTTTCCGACTTCAGCTTCCTCCGTTAGCCATTTGACCATGGCCACAGCACGGGCTGCCGCTTCGGCATCGCTGGAGGCAATTGTCACCGTGCCGTCATCTTCAACGTCAATAGTAACTCCGGTTTCACTTATAATCTGCCGGATATTCTTGCCGCCTGACCCAATAACAGTGCGTACCTGGTCTTCCTTAACTTTGACGGTCGTAATACGCGGTGCATAAATAGAAATATCCGAACGCGGCGCGGCTATCGTTTGGCGTAATTTATTGATTATGAAGATTCTTCCTTCCTTTGCTTGCTCCAGAGCGGCTCGCAAAATATCTTCGGTCAGACCGTCAATTTTAATATCCATTTGCATGGCTGTGACGCCTTTTTCGGTTCCGCAGACTTTAAAATCCATATCCCCGGCATGGTCCTCGTCACCAAGAATATCCGATAAAATAACAACTTTATCTCCCTCTTTCAAAAGACCCATGGCAATGCCGGCAACAATGTTTTTTACCGGCACACCCGCGTCCATTAAGGAGAGAATGCCGCCGCAAACAGTTGCCATCGAAGATGAACCGTTGGAAGAAAGAATTTCGGAAACTATTCTGATGGTGTAGGGGAATTCTTCCGGCGAGGGCAAAACAGGTACCAGTGATTTTCGCGCTAACGCTCCGTGGCCAATTTCTCTTCTACCGGGGCTGCGTAAAGGCTTGGCTTCGCCGACGCAATAGGGTGGGAAATTATAATGAAGCATGAAGGATCTCAGCTCTTCGCCGCTTATATAATCCATCCGCTGTTCGTCGGAAGATGTTCCCAAAGTAAGGGCTACCAACGCTTGTGTCTCTCCGCGGTTGAATAATGCCGAGCCGTGGGCGCGGGGCAGCACCCCCACTTCAGCGCTAATCGGACGAATGTCAGTAGAAGACCTGCCGTCAATTCTTTTTTTCTCTTTTATAATCATTTCGCGCAGTATGCGCCGCTCTAATTCTTCAATGATGCCATCTACTTTAGCGCACAAAACGTCATCATCGCCGCCGATGTTTTTCCTTGCCCTTTTCCTTACTTCGTCAAGTTTGCCGTAACGTTCCAGTTTCCGCGGCATATTGTAGGCTTCCTTGAGACTTTCCATGGCCTCGGCGCTTACGCTGGAGATTAGTTTTTCATCGGACTTCACTGCTTCGAGAGGTCTTTTTTCTTTGCCGACTGCCTGGCGCATTTTATCCTGCAGATCGATTGCCGGACGAATTGCTTCCAAACCGAATTTTATGGCATCGATTATTACGCTTTCTTCAATCTCTTTGGCATCACCCTCCATCATGACCAGTTCAACATCATAAGGCATACCTGATTTACCGGGTGTTACTTTTCTGCCTACCAGAAAAATATTCAATTCACTTTCCTGCATTTTTTCCGTTGAAGCATTACAGGTGAACTCTCCGTTTATTCTTCCCACGCGCACACCGGCTATCGGTCCTTTAAAAGGTATATTCGATATTTCCAAAGCGGCCGAAGCCCCGATCATGGCCGTAACATCAGAGTCGTTTTCTTTATCCACGGAAAGCACAGTAGCTACTAATTGCGTTTCAAAAAAATATCCCTTGGGAAATAAAGGACGAATTGATCTGTCAATTATGCGGGATGTTAAAATTTCTTTTTCATTGGGACGTCCTTCTCTTTTAAAGAAACCCCCCGGAATTTTTCCGGCGGCAAAAGTCATTTCCTGATAGTCCACAGTCAAGGGCAGAAAATCAACTCCCTCCCTTGCTCCCTTTAAAGAAACTGCCGTTACCAAAACGACTGTGTCGCCGTAATAAGCCAATATTGAGCCATCAGCCTGACCGGCAACATAATTAGTTTTCAGAGAAACATTACGACCGGCAAAATCAGCACTAAATATATTACTCATTAATTTTTCCTCCACCTTAATTCCTAAAAGACCTAAAACAGGAAGCTCAAGAACGATAGCAATAACCGATTCACACTTACTCACGAATTTACATGGGAAATCGGACAAGCTGTTACCTTTCGCTCTCGCGCTTTTATTTCCTTAGTCCCAGGCGTTTAACTATATTCCTGTATCGCTCGATGTCATTATCTTTGATGTAATTGAGAAGCCTTCTTCTTTGACCGACTAATTTCAATAGGCCGCGGCGCGAATGGTGATCCTTTTTGTGCGCTTTAAAGTGTTCCGTCAGATATTCTATTCTGGCGCTTAAAAGTGCAATCTGGACTTCAGGAGAGCCCGTATCCTTTTCATGAAGTCGATAATCTGCGATTAATGTTTTCCTTTTTTCCAAAGTTAACACGCTTTTTCCTCCCTGAATAATTAATTCCCTTTTTATCTTAAATTTATTTTTAATTGCCAATATTGTTAAATACTCGGATAATCCTTGCTGCCTGGCACTTTCCATCGAATTCAGAAAACTTATTTACCGGTATCATCATTTCCGCCAATGCCACGAGATTCCCGCTATAGCTGATGAACTTTAGCATATCTCCAGCTTCAAGAAAAGGGGGAACATGGGCTTTCATCATTTCTACAGAGGGTTGAAATCCGGCACGCAGCTTGTTTGCAAGGTCTTCTGCCACTTCAATTGCGGTAAGCAAAGGCAGTGATTTTGTCATCGACAGCATTTTTCCCAATAGTTCTATTTTTTTCTCTGTGTAGCCATAATTATCCAGAGACACGGCCATGTCTTCGGAAAAAAATCCACTGCGCAATCGGCGAAGGCCGATTAAGCAAGCGCCGCAACCGAGCAGCTCTCCGATATCGGAACACAGTTGCCGTATATATGTTCCTTTAGAACAAGCAATCATAAAAGTCACGCGGGGAAATGAAATGTTTTGTATCGCAATATTAAAAATTTCCACCTCCCGCGCTGCCGTTTTCAGGAACACGCCCTTTCGTGCATATTTGTATAAAGGCTCTCCGCCATATTTGACTGCCGAAAAGGCAGGAGGTACTTGGCTGATTTTCCCCACCATTTTAGCGAGTGTCGCCTTTATTTCTTCATCGCTGACTACTTTGTCTGATTTAGCGGTAATTTTACCTTCTACATCCAATGTATCTGTTTTAACGCCCAGCAACATTGTCGCTCCGTATTCTTTGCTTTCGCCGGATAAAAATTGTGCCAGCTTTGTCGCCTCATTCAGGCAGACCGGAAGCACTCCGGTAGCCATCGGATCGAGTGTTCCAGTATGGCCGGCTTTTTTCGCGCCTAATATTTTTTTTACTTCACTCACTATATCATGTGAAGTTTTTCCGGCCGGTTTATCAATAATAACTATACCATTCATAAATCACTATATTTCTTTAATTGCTTGGAGAATCTGGAGCTTAATTGTGTCAATATCTCCCTTAATCTTGCAGGCTGCCGCATTAATATGACCGCCGCCGCCAAACTTTTTTGCTATTTTTTCCACATTCACACTACCTTTAGAGCGTAAACTTAATTTGAAATAGTCGTCTGCCATCTGAGTGTAAAGAATCGATATGGAGATTTCTTTAACTGTGCGGGGTATATCGACCAATCCCTCAGTATGCTCCAAAGAAGCGCCCGTATCCCTTAGCGCGTTTTGTGTGACCACCAAGGAACCTACTTTATTTTTTAAATCCAAGGATAATGTTTCCATTACTTTGGCCAACAATTTTAGTTTTGCCGGTGAATCGCTTTCGTAAATATTTTCCGAAATCCACTGAGGATCTGCGCCGCTTTCCACTAAATTGCCAGCCGCCCGAAGAGTTTCCTTGTGCGTATTGGAGTAACGGAAACCTCCGGTGTCTGTTAGTATTGCTGCGTACAAATTAGTGCAAATATCTCGAGTCATATTGCAGCGCATCTGCATGAGCAAACGGTAAAGCAATTCTCCGGTTGAACTTGCTTGAGCATCCAATATTTTTAGCGGACAAAAACCGCCATTGGAAACATGGTGATCAATGTTAATTATTTTACTTATCTTTCCGATTTCAGCCGCTTTATCTCCCACGCGTTCTAACTCACTGCAATCAAGCACGAAAGCGGCATCATACTGTTCGGACATCGCCGAGTTGATGAATTATTTTTTGCGCTGCCGGCAAAAAAAAATAGTTCTTTGGCGTGTCATCCTGATTATAAACAACTGCTTTTTTTCCTAAATCACTTAGTGTAAGAAAAAGAGCCAGTTCGGAACCTAAAGCGTCTCCATCCAGTCTAACGTGGGCAGTAATTAAAAAGCTCTGCCCCTCATTTATAGCTTCGATAATTTTGTCAATCATTTTTTTCTTCCTGATTGCGCGATATCCGCCAATATTTTATCAATACGGTTGCCATAACCAAAAGATTGATCATGGATAAAAGTAATTTCCGGCACAAAACGCAACTTCAGTCTTTTACCTAATTCCCGGCGCATAAAATTGGTGGCCCTGGTTAAACCGGTTCTGATTTCAGAAGAGCATTCATCTTTGCCCATTTCGACAAAAAAAATCTTGGCATTACGCAAATCATCGCTTACCTTCACGGAGGTGATCGTTAATGCATGCACTCGCGGGTCCTTCACTTCCTTGAAAATAATGTCCGACATTTCGGCCATTATTAATTCGGCTACTCTATCCGCTCTTTTAAAGTTCATCGTACTTTCCTTTTTCCCAATGAGCGACTTCCAGAAAACTAGAAACAACCATAATTTCTATTTTGCTATTTAATATTTCGGCTGCGCGTAAATTATCGACAAACCTGAGCAGATGATCAACTTTTCCATTGATATAGCGAGAATCATTGCCAACAACGGCAAATCCAATTTGGGCGAATTTGTAGTTGTCCAGATAACCTATTTCCGCAATGGATACATTAAACTCATTTTGCGTTCGCTTTAAAATTTTATTCAAAACGCTTCTTTTTTCTTTCAAAGAACCGCTTTCCGGAATTCGTAAATTTATGATTCCGTAGCCAATAACCATAAAGCTTTTCCCGAAACCCTGCAGATTAAAGAAATCCTGGTTATCAGAGTTTCCTTTCCAACTTTTCTGCTATATAAGCTTCAATTACATCGCCCAGATGAATATCGTTAAATCCGTCAATGCTGATGCCGCATTCAAAACCTGCCAGCACTTCCCTGGCATCGTCTTTAAAGCGCTTCAGGGAAAGGATTTTCCCGTCGAAAACCACCACACTGTCGCGGACAAGTTTCAGATTGGCACTGCGCATTATTTTCCCGTCGGTCACATAGCATCCGGCAATAGTGCCGATTTTAGGCACTTTGAATAAGTTCGCGCACTTCTGCCCGTCCCTGAACGACTTCTTTATATTCCGGTTCCAGGAGCCCTTCCATGGCCGCCCGCACATCGGCAATGACATTGTAAATAATATCATAAAGCTTGATTTCCACACCTTCCTGCTGGGCAATTTCAACCACGCGCGCGTCAGGGCGGACATTAAATCCGATGATGATAGCATTGGAAGCGGAAGCAAGCATGACATCCGTTTCGCTGATGGCGCCTGTGGAACTATGAATAATTTTGAGTTTTATATCATCAGTGGAAAGTTTATTCAAAGCGTCGGAAATCGCTTCAATCGATCCCTGCACGTCGGCTTTGATAATGACATTGCAGTCTTTTACACCTTCTTTTATTTTTTGATAAAGTTGTTCTAAGGTAATTTTGGAAGAAGCGGAAAGCTCTTTTTCTCTTGTTTTTCTTATCCAGTAATCGGCAATGCTGCGCGCTTTCTTTTCATCTTCGACACCAGAAAAATTCCGCTCCTGTTTGCGGGACACTGGAAAAACCAATAACTTCCACCGGCATGGACGGTCCGGCTTCTTTGACGCGCCGTCCCTGATCATTAATCATCGCCCGAACGCGGCCAAATTCGGTTTTGGAAACAAAGGCATCTCCTTCTTTCAGAGTGCCTTCCTGAATTAAAACCGTCGCTACAGGACCGCGACCGCGATCCAATTTAGCCTCAATAATAATGCCGCGGGCAGGGCGATCGGGATCGGCTTTTAACTCCATAACATCGGCCTGCAATAGAATCATTTCCAGCAAGTTCTTCAATATCCCTTTTTCTTTTTGGCGGAAACTTCGCAAAAAATTGTTTCACCGCCCCATTGCTCGGATAAAAGACCGTGTTCGGTGAGAGATTGTTTAATCTTTTCGGGATCAGCGCCGGGCTTATCAATTTTATTGATAGCCACGATAATTGGCACTCCGGCAACTTTGGAGTGATTAATGGCTTCAATGGTTTGTCCCATTACACCGTCGTCGGCGGCGACAACCAAGAACCACTATATCGGTTACCTGCGCTCCGCGCGCCCGCATCGCCGTAAACGCTTCATGTCCCGGAGTGTCCAGAAAAACTATGTCGCGTCCATTTATGTGGACATGATAAGCGCCAATGGCCTGAGTAATTCCTCCGGCTTCTCCGTCAATAACATTGGACTGTCTGATGGCATCTAAAAGAGAGGTTTTGCCATGATCGACATGTCCCATGATAGTAACAACAGGTGCCCGCGGTTTGAGATTTTCCGGAGATGCAGCAGTTTTTAAAATGGATTCGTCAAATTCCAACTCCGCTTTTTCAACTTGGAAACTGAATTCACTAGCAACTAATGTGGCAATATCATAATCTATGGATTGATTAATGGTGGCCATAACACCCATAGACATTAATTTGTTGATTACTTCGCTTACCTTGACGCCCATTCTTTTAGCCAAATCGCCGACAGTAGATCGTTTCTCCAATCTTGATACGCCTTTTAATGGCCTTAGGAACGGTAATTTCTGTTTTCTTCATTTTGACGGGAGCGACTTTTTTATCGTCCCGCCATTTGGTAAAAATTACTTCCCTTTCTTCATCCTGCTTTTCTTAACTTCTTTTCTATTTTTTTCTCTAAAATCTTACGGCGCGGAACTTCTTTTTCCTCTTCAATAAATACTTCTACCGGTACCTTTGCCTTTTCTCTTTGGTTTTTCAAATTCCTTGTTAAGTGGTTTCTCGGGCGGAGCAATAATTATTTTTTCGCCGGGTTTAAGAGGCGCTTTCGGCGGAACTCCTTTTCTTGTTTCCGGTGCGGTAATTTTATGTTTAGAAATGATCGGCTGGTCTCGTTTTGTATTTCTCCTCCGCGATTGTTTCCTGCGGCCGGCTTGCTCTTCATTGCCGGCATTGCCGCATCTGCTTCGCTTTTTGATGTTTTTTCTCTTGGTTTCGCCAAAAGCTGACGGATGCTCCAGGAACCGGAGGTTTAGTTACCTCTTCTTTTTTATCTTTGCCGGCTTCTTCTCGGTGCCGGTATTGAAGATTCTATCTTCCGGCTTTCCCGCTAACTCTGCTTCCGGATGATCTACTTCTTCTGAGCTTCTTCGGCGGCATCTTCTGGGAGTGCGAACAGCACGGCGCCGAATCACCGTGGATTTTATTCTTTCCTCCACAATTTGGCGAGATTCACTGGCAAGCAATTCGTCTTTTATTCTTTCCACCTCGTCATCTTCCAAAGAACTGGAATGGGACTTGACTGTAATGCCGATTTTTTCCAAATGCGCTATCAGGTCTTTATTTTCCAGACCCAGTTCTTTGGCCAATTCATGAACTCGCTTTTTCGGCATGCGCAAAACTCCCTAAATTAAATTTCTCAGTTCTGAAATTATGAATCTTTTTTATTGCTCAGAGCTTCTTCGTCTAAAATCTTACCGGCCGCTTCAATCCATTGCTGGGCTGTTTTTTCACCGACACCGGGAATCTGAAGATAATAATTCGGGTTCAGCTGCTGCAACCATGGCAATGCTTTTAATGCCTTTGCTAAATAGTTTTTCCGCCATAGCCGGTCCAACCCCGGTAATTTTTGTCAAATCTGTTTGTCCTTCTTCGTCTTTCTTCCGCGGCCATTGTTTCGCTTTTCACATCAATTTTCCATCCGGTCAGCTTTACCGCCAGCCGGACATTCTGCCCGTTTTTACCGATGGCCAGAGATAGCTGATCATCAGGAACAATTACCGTCATCGTCCGGTTTTCATCATCAACGAAGACACGATTAACCTTAGCCGGAGATAGGGCACTGCTTACATATTTTGCCGCATCATCGCGTATAAGGAATAATATCGATTTTCTCACCGCGCAATTCCTGCACCACGCTTTGGACCCGCGAACCTCTCATGCCGACGCAGGCGCCCACCGGATCAATATCCTTATCCTTGGCTCTGACGGCAATTTTTCCGCGCTTTGCCCGGCTCCCGGGCAACACTGACAATATCAATAAGCCCTTCGGAAATTTCCGGAACTTCCACTTCAAAAAGCGCTCTTAAAAAGGACGGATGCGTGCGGGACAGGATTATTTGCGATCCTTTGGTATTCTTTTTTACATCAACAATATAAGAGCGGATTCTTTCGCCGCGTTTATAGGTTTCGCGATGAATTTGTTCCGCCGGAGGCACAACACCTTCCGCGCGTCCCAGATTGACAATAATGCTGCCGCCTTCAAATCTTTGGACAAAGCCGTTGACCAATTCGCCTTTTCTGTCTTTGTATTCTTCATAAATGTTATCGCGTTCCGCGTCTTTAACTCGTTGAATAATTATTTGCTTGGCCATTTGCACGGCAATTCGGCCAAAGGAACTTGTTTCGATTTTCATTCCCAGGCTGTCGCCGGGTTCGGCGCCTTCATCAAGAGTTTTTCTCGCTTCTTCTTTGGAGATTTGTGTTTCGGGATCAAGCACTTTATCGACAACGGTTTTGAATTGAAAAACTTCAATTTCTCCGGCTTCATCGTTGTAATGGGCTTCGATATCCACGTTTTGCCCTAATTTTTTACGCGCAGCCGTAAGCATTGCCGCTTCCAGGGCTTCGGTAATAATCTCTTTATCTATACCTCTGTCCTTACCCATCTGCTCGATCAGACGTTTAAGTTCTGGCAACATTTACAAATTCCTCCCTTTTCTTCACTGCGCTGAGATATCGTAAAATTTCAGCCTGCCGGCATTATTTCCTGCCTTTAATTCTTAATTTTATCGTCATCGGCAAGATTGGCTTTAACAATCTCTTCTTGCGGAATCCGGTAAATTTTTCCGGAAACATCCATCAGAATCATTTTCCGGCCTTCCTCTTCGATATAATCCACAAGAATGCCGTGAAAATTTTTAATTCCCTCAATTTTTACTCCTGTTTTTATATTTACTTTGGAGTTCTTATATTTTACAAAATCCTGATCGCGCGATATCGGCCTGTCAAAACCGGGAGAAGAAACCTCCAGCGTGTAAGCGCCTTTAATCACATCATGGATATCAAAAACATCGCCCAACTGATTGCTTACAGCCGTGCAATCATCAAGCGTTACTCCGTTTTCCTTATCCAGGAAAAGCCGGATAATCCAGCGTGTATGCATTTTTACACATTCAACATGGATCAACTCCATTCCTTCAGAGGCGACAACCGGTTCGGCCAACTGCCTGATTTTTTCTTTTAAATCATCATCCATAATTGCTCAGAAAATAAAAAAGTGGGCAAGGGCCCACTCATCAATACACAATAATCGATGGCTTAATAAATTAGGTAGCACATTATAAAAGGCAATGCAAGAAGAAATATTACTGCAGGCTACTGCTGATTGGGGTTAATCACGGGTATAATTATACCCTCCGCTGTGCGGGATAAATTCAACCGGCAAGCTTCAGTGCGCGATGCTTCTGTTAAAAGGATTCATTAATCCCGATTCGCGGCGCTCACGGGATAATTCGCTCATCAAACTTTAGTGTGCTCCGCTTCTGTAAAAAGGAGTCATTAATCCCGTGTCGCTTCGCTCACGGGATAATTCAACTAACACTTCAAACTTCGCTACGCTCATTTTCTGCGAGTTTCATTAAAATGGAGCGGGCGATGGGGCTCGAACCCACGACGTCCAGCTTGGGAAGCTGACATTCTACCACTGAATTACGCCCGCTCATATTAATGACCAATTTGTGGTCACCGGGATACCGCGACGGCAAGGAGGAGGCTCCACATGGTCTGCTAAGGCAGATTGAGGAAGCCGACGGCGAAGCCAACAAAGTTAGTCCGAATTAACGTAATTTGGAGTGGAATCTTATTCAACACAGGTATTTTGTCAAGGTGTTTTAATGAGACTCAAGTTTGAGGAACGTAGTGAACTGAAACTTGTAAGTCGAATTATCCCGATAGCGTAGCGTCTCGGGATTGGTGACATTGCCAATGCGGTAACCTATTAATCAATATTTTTAATCAGCCCTTTTCCCTGAAATATTTTTATAACCGCGTCTGAATTTTCGACAGTAAAACCAATACGCCACCATTTATAACGGATGAAGGCGAAAAATATCTTGTCCCGTTTGTATCTCTGAAAATCCTTGGGAAACCAAGTTTTGAAATCTCCGGTGCCGTGGAAGCGGAATTTTCCATTCCAAAGGGAAGCTTTCTTAATGACGATTTTTTCAATTTCGGAAAATAACACCATCCTGTCGCGTTCAAAAAAGCCATAACGTTTGAAAAGAATACTTTTTTTCATGATTGTAACCAAAGAATCGGAATAAATAATATCTTCAGCCATCTTTGCTTCCTTTTTTGATATTATTAATCCTCACGATTACCGAATTGGCATGAGCATCGAGCCCTTCCATTTGGGCAAAGCGAACCGTTTGCTTGCCTAGTTTTCCTAGAGCTTTCGGCGAAAAAGAAAGAACGCTCATGCGTTTGACAAAGTCATATACTCCCAACGGTGAGGAAAAACGCGCCGTTCCTCCCGTAGGCAAAATGTGGTTGGCGCCGGCAATGTAATCGCCCAATGCCTCCGGTGTAAATGACCCCAGGAAAACAGAGCCCGCGTTGCGAACTTGTTTTAAAATTTTTTTCGGATTCTCCACCATCAATTCCAGATGTTCCGGTGCGAAAAGATTCACCATCTCCACCGCTTCCTTTATATCTTTGGTGATGATAATCGCGCCATATTTTGTAAGTGACCTTTCTATTATTTCCTTTCTGGCCGAGGATTTTAATTGTTTATCGAGTTGCTGTGATACTTCGCGGGCTAAATTTTCAGAAGGCGTCAAAAGAACAGCCGCTGCCATTTCATCGTGTTCGGCTTGCGCCAGCATATCCGCCGCCGCAAAAGAAGCTTTTGCCATTTTATCGGCAACGATAATTATTTCGCTGGGGCCGGCAATCATATCAATATCCACCTGCCCAAAAACCAGTTTCTTTGCCGCTGCGACATAAGCGTTCCCCGGTCCGACGATCTTATCCACCTGAGGAATCGTTTTTGTGCCATAAGCGAGTGCTGCTATAGCCTGCGCTCCACCGATTTTGAATATGCGCTGGACGCCGCTTATTTCGGCCGCCGCGGCAATTAATGGATTTAATTTTCCGTCTTTCACTGGACTGACTAAAATAATTTCTTCCACTCCGGCCAGGCGCGCCGGAATTGCCGCCATAAGCAGTGTCGAGGGATAAAAAGCTTTGCCTCCAGGAGCATAAATTCCCACACGCTGCAAAGGAAAAACCCGCTGGCCGAGCTCTATGCCTTTCTCGTCATTAACAGACCATCCTCGAACAATTTGATGGCGGTGATATTTTTCAATACGTCCGGCAGCCAATTTGATAACTTTCCAATCTTCCGGCTTTACCTGTGCTAGCGCTTCTTTTCTTTGAGCAGGTGTCACTTCTACTGTTTTCTCATTTAATTCATGGCGGTCAAATTTCGCTGTATAATGAAATAGCGCCTCATCTCCTTTGGCAGCGACATTGCTCACTATTTCCGCTACAGATGATAAAAGTTCGGGGGTAAAAGCGCCGCCTCTTTGGCGCAATTTACGGAAAAATTCGACAAAATCAGCAGCATTCGCTTTGATTATTTTCATATTATTGTGCCATCCTTTTTATATTCGCGCCCACTGCGGAAAATTTCTTCTCTATTTCCTGATAACCGCGGTCAATATGATAAACGCGGGAAATTTCCGTCGTGCCTTGCGCCACCAGCGCCGCCAGAATCAGGGAAGCCGAAGCCCGCAAATCCGTTGCCATCGTTTGCGCTCCGCGCAAAGCAGGCACTCCGCGGACAATTGCGCTGCCGCCCTGAATAACAATATCGGCTCCCATTCGCATGAGTTCGCTGACATGCATGAAACGGTTTTCAAAAACAGTTTCGGAAATAACGCTCAAACCGCTGCCTATGGACATATAAGCCATCATCTGCGCCTGCAGGTCGGTGGGAAATCCCGGATAAGGAAGGGTTTTCACATCGACGCTGTTGATTTTTTTCCCGGCAGATACTTTCAGGCCGTTTTCAATGGGCGAAATCTTCATGCCCGTATCCCGCAGTTTGTTGATTAAAGCTTCCAGATGATGGGGGTTGCAGTCGATTATGTTTAATTCGCCGTGCGTCATGCCGGCGGCAATCATAAAAGTTCCTGCTTCAATCCGGTCGGGAATAATTGTGGCTTCCGTTGGTTTTAGCGAAGCTGACACCTTCAATCGTTATTACATCCGTTCCCGCTCCGCTGATTTTCGCTCCCATGCCTTTTAAAACATCCGCCAGATTGACAATTTCCGGCTCACAGGCGGCATTGTTCAGGAACAGTTGTGCCTTCAGCCAAAGTTGCCGCCATCATTATATTTTCGGTGCCGGTTACCGTGGGTATATCAAAATATATATCCGCACCTTTCAATTTTTTGGCTTTGGCTTCAATATAGCCGTCATTCAATTCGACATGAGCACCCATATCCTGCAGTGCCTTTGATATGAAGATTTACCGGCCGGGCGCCGATGGCGCAGCCTCCGGGAAGAGAAACGCGTGCGACACCCATGCGGGCGACCAGCGGCCCCAAAACCAAAACGGAAGCCCGCATCGTCTTGACTAAATCATAAGGAGCCGTATGGCTGATTATTTTATCGACACTAATCTGGACAGTTTCATTGCCTTCTATTTGAGCGCCGAGGCTCTTCAAAAGTTTTTTAATTGTTTTAATATCCATGAGATCGGGAATATTATGAAACGTATTGGTTCCGCAGGTCAGAAGCGCCGAGGTCAAAACCGGCAGGGCAGCATTTTTTGCTCCGCTGATATGAACATCACCATGCAGAGGTTTGCCTCCTTGAATAACTATTTTATCCACTAATTTTTCTCCTTGCTCGAATCACACGCGGCAAACCGGCATAATCTCTTCGCATACCTATATTGTCGTAAATTCCGGAATCTTCAATAATCTTCCTTACGCTTTTTTCCTGTGTAGCTCCAATTTCCAACAAAAGCCAACCATTTTTTTTAAAGTTGTTACGGGCCTGATAAACCAATTTTTCGTAGAATTCCATTCCACTTTCACCGGCCAAAAGTGCTTCTCGCGGCTCAAAGGCCTTCACTCCCGCAGGCAGTTTTTCATAATCTTGGGCCGAAATGTAGGGAGGATTGCAGACGATTATATCAAAAAAATCGTCAACTGAGTCAAATAAATCACTGCGGCGGAAATCAATTGTATTTTCCAGCCCCAGATTAAGAGCGTTTTTCCGGGCTACTCTGAGAGCGACGGCGGAAATGTCTGTGGCCACTATTTGAGCTTGCGGCATTTCTTTGGCCAAAGCAATAGCTATCGCGCCGCTGCCCGTGCCAATATCTATAATCTTCATTTTGGGATAAGCAGACTTCCGGCAAATATCGAGAGCTTCTTCCACAAGAATTTCCGTATCCGGCCGTGGAATCAGAACATCTTTATTCACTTCCAGCGGCAAAGACCAAAATTCTTTTCGCCCGGTAATGTAGGCTACCGGTTCCCCTTGCAATCTTCGGGCAACGATTTTCTTGAATGATACCATTTGAAGTTTGCTAATGGGCATTTCCGGATTTTTTAGAAATTCAAGCCGGTCTTTTCCTAAGAAAAAAGAAAGCAATACCTCGGCATCTAATCGCGCCGAAGGGATTTCTTCGCTTTCAAAATTGTGGGTTGCCTCATTTAGAATTTCCCGAACAGTCATATCTCCAATCCGTTTAATGAGACGCAAATATTACAAACGCAGTAAGGTAATATTTGTTAGTCGAATTAATGGAACTCAGATATTGCAAGCGAAGCACAGCAATATCTGTTAGCTGAATTAATCCCGTAGCCAAGACTATCGAGACATGGTTAATATCCCATACCGTGCGGCGGTTCTTATTTTGGGTTCGGGTCTTGCCTTGAGGTCTATTATTATTTATTTAAAGCTTCCGCTTGATAATGGGTCGCCAGCGCGTCAATCATCGGCGCCGATGTTGCCGTTTAAGAAATTGTCGAGATCGTAACGGGTAAGGTTGATGCGATGATCGGTTATCCGTCCCTGAGGGAAATTGTAGGTGCGAATGCGTTCAGAGCGGTCGCCGCTGCCGACCTGGCTTTTGCGCGCCTGCGCCTGTTCGGCGTTTTGCTTTTGCACCATGGCGTCCAAGAGGCGCGCCCGCAAAACCTTCATTGCTTTGGTTTTGTTTTTAAGCTGAGATTTTTCATCCTGACAGGTGACAACAAGTCCTGTCGGCAAATGGGTGATGCGTACTGCCGAATCCGTGGTATTGACACTCTGGCCGCCATGCCCGGTGGAACGATAAACATCGATTCGCAATTCATTAGGATCGATATTGATTTCCACTTCTTCAGCTTCGGGCATAATGGCCACGGTAACAGCCGAAGTGTGGATGCGTCCCTGCGCTTCCGTAACCGGAACGCGTTGCACTCGATGAACCCCACTTTCGTATTTCAGGCGGCTATAAGCTCCCTTGCCTTCAATTTGGGCGATAATTTCCTTGAATCCGCCGACACCTCCGGCAGGAGAACTGCTGACCACTTCCACCCGCCAGCCCTGTGCTTCTGCGTAGCGCGCATACATTCTGAACAAATCGCCGACAAAAAGGCCGGCTTCGTCGCCTCCGGTACCGGCCCTGATTTCCAAAAAGACGTTTTTATTGTCGTTAGGATCCTTGGGCAGAAGCAAAACCTTTAACTTTTCTTCCAATTCAATTTGCTCTTGCTGCAGTTGCGGCAGTTCTTCTTTAACCATCGCCTTTAATTCCTCGTCATTTTCCGCCAAAAATCCCTGATATTCTTCTGTTCGGCTTCTGATTTTTTCATATTGACGGATAGTTTCCACTAATTCGGTCAAATCAGCATGCTCTTTGGCGTATTTTTGATAAAGACCCTGTTTGGAAACAACTTGAGGGTCGCTAAGTTGCCCCTCCAGTTCTCTGTAACGTATTTCAATTTCGCGAAGTTTATCGAGTAAAATATCCATATTATATTTTTAAAATGAGTCTTTGAGTATTTAGGGTTAATAGATAATGCTTGATTGTATACTCCTTCCTGTTGGAAAGAGCACCTATAAATGGTAAGGAAGAGAAGCTATAATTGATCATAAAAATAGAAGATGATGAAATATCATCGTTCTTAATTGCGAAAAATTATTTAGTTGCTTTTTTCGTTGTTTCTTGCCGGTTTGCGGCTTTCCCTCTTGGGCTTCGTACTTTTTCTTGAATCTTTCCACGCGGCCTGCCGTATCTACTATCTTTTGTTTACCTGTTATAAAGGGATGGCAATTGGAACAAATTTCTATCTTAATATCTTTTTTAGTCGATCTTGTTTCAATGACATTACCGCAAACACAAGTGATGGTTGTTTTTTTATATTCCGGATGAATGCCTTCTTTCATGTCTTTTTCTTTTCCTCCTTAGCCTTTATCTGCAACTAATAAAATTTCATTATAGTTTCATAGCAGAGTGGCTGCTTATAATATATGCCGTAAAAATTCAAGAAAATTAATAATACTTTAAACTCAAAACGAGCTTAAGCTCGTCTATGAATTCATCGAATCCAAAAATTCTTGATTGGTTTCCGTTTTCTTGATTTTGCCGATGATAAATTCCATCGCGTCAACGGGATTCATTTCCTGCAGCAGTCTGCGTAATATCCAGATACGGTTGAGATTATTTTTGGGGATCAGCAGTTCTTCTTTTCTGGTTCCGGAACGAATCAAGTCAAAGGCAGGGAAGATTCTGCGGTCGGAAATGCGGCGGTCCAAATGCAGTTCCATATTGCCCGTTCCCTTGAATTCTTCAAAAATTACTTCATCCATCCGGCTTCCGGTATCAATCAGCGCCGTGGAAATTATCGTTAAGCTCCCGCCGTTTTCGATATTCCTGGCCGCGCCGAAGAAGCGCTTTGGTTTATGCAAAGCGTTGGAATCGACACCACCGGAAAGAACTTTTCCGCTGGGCGGGACAACGGTATTATAAGCGCGCGCCAGACGAGTGATGCTGTCCAGCAAAATGACCACGTCTTTTTTATGTTCAACAAGGCGTTTGGCCTTTTCAATGACCATTTCCGCGACTTGCACATGGCGGGAAGCCGGTTCGTCAAATGTGGAAGAAATTACTTCACCGGCGACACTGCGCTGCATGTCGGTTACTTCTTCCGGCCGCTCGTCAATTAAAAGCACCATCAAAACTACTTCTTTATGATTTGCCGCGATGCTGTGGGCAATATCCTGCAAAAGTACCGTTTTACCGGCACGCGGCGGAGAAACAATCAAACCACGCTGTCCCTTGCCGATCGGTGCAAACAAATCCAGTGTTCTGGTGGAAAAATTTTCGGGATCAAATTCCAGATTCAATTTTTCCAGAGGATAAAGAGGAGTTAGGTTATCAAAAAGGATTTTATCGCGGGCTTGTTCGGGGCTTTCAAAATTTACGGTATCAACTTTCAGAAGGGCGAAATATTTTTCTCCTTCTTTCGGGGGACGGACTTCGCCGGAAATGGTGTCGCCGGTTTTTAAATTAAATCTTCTGATCTGCGAAGGCGAAATGTAAATATCATCGGGACTGGGCAGGTAGTTGTAATCCACAGCGCGTAAAAAGCCAAATCCGTCCGGCAAAATTTCCAACACTCCCGAACCGGAAATCACGCCGTTTTGTTCCGCTTGTGTCTGTAAAATGGCGAAAATCAAATCCTGACGGCGCATGCCGCTGGCACCGGGAACGTCTAAATCCTTGGCTAAATTGTTGAGTTCGCTGATGGGTAATCGTTTGATATCTTCAATGTTCATAAATACTTCCTTACTTTAAATTCTAATTAAGCGATGTTATTCCGATACGATATATTCACTTTTACTGCGTTATTTTTCAAGAAACACACTAAGGATAATCACGAATTTTTTAAAAGTTACGGATTAAATATCGGCTTGTTTTTTTGAATACTTGAAACTCTCCAAAGGGCAGGGCTTATAAAAGCCTCTAATGAATTGTAAAAAAGATTATATTAATATTGATGGACTGTCAAGATATTTTCTTGTATTAACGCATTTCTTTTGGGATATAATGTTTTTGAGCTTGTTGCCGATTTTTCTCTTGATTCCTGAGCGACACTAAACTAAATAATTTTATATAATTATTTTGTCCGGCGGAAAGGATTTGGTTTTTATGGAAGAAATAAAGAATGATGAAAAGAAGGCTATTGAACCGATCGATACTCCTTCTGAAATTTCTATGGAAGAGCTAATGCCGGAATTACGAGCCGCTTGTGAGCGCGCTGGCTGGAAAATTCTCACACCGGTGCAGGCCAAAGCTATTCCCTATCTTTTGGCCGGCCGCGATATGATGGTTCAATCACGAACCGGCAGCGGTAAAACCGGCGCCTACCTTTTGCCGATAATGCAAAAAATTGATTTACAGCAAAATGTCGCCCAGGCTTTGGTGCTCGTTCCCACCCGCGAGCTTGCCTTGCAAGTATCCAAGGAAGCCCAAATGCTTTTGGAGAATACAGGTATGAAAACGGTTGTTGTTTACGGTGGAGTGGGATACAATGCGCAACTGGAAGCTTTTCGCAACGGTGCTCAGCTTGTTGTCGGCACACCGGGAAGAATCTTGGACCATCTGCTGAAAAACACTCTTTCTCTTGATCATCTTAAGGTATTGATATTCGACGAGGCTGATCGAATGTTATCCATGGGATTTTATCCCGATATGGTAAAAATTCGTAAATATGTACCTACGCATGAAATAGCCAGCAGCATGTTTTCCGCGACTTTTCCGCCGCAGGTGATTCGTTTAGCCGATCAATTTCTGCGACAGCCTCAATTATTGAGCTTAAGCGGCAATCAAGTGCATATTGCCGAAATAGAACATGTTTATTATGTTGTTCCGGGTATGCGCAAAGAAAGATCGCTGGTGCGGATTATTGAAATTGAAAATCCCGGCTTCCGCCATCATCTTTTGCAATACAAAAGACACTGTGCATTATCTTTCCGTTGTGCTGAAGCGTTTTGGCTATGATGCCGATGAACTGAGCTCCGATCTGGCTCAAAGCATGAGGGAGAAGGTTATGGCTCGGGTAAAGCGAGGCGCCCTGCGCTTTTTAGTAGCGACGGACGTGGCGGCTCGGGGCATTGATATTCCCGATCTTTCTCATGTAATTCAATACGAGCCGCCGGAAGACCCGGAAGCTTACATCCACCGAGCCGGACGCACGGGTCGCATGGGATCAAGCGGTGTCGCTATTTCACTGGTTGCGGAAATGGAAAAATTCAAGCTGCAAAGCATTGCCCGTTATTATAATATTAATATGGAAGAGCGCCAGCTTGCCAGTGATGAAGAATTGGAAAGAGTTGTTGCCGAAAGGATTACGGCGCTTCTGGAAGCTCGACTGCGCGCCCGCGATAATCTTCAAATTGAGAGGATGCAGCGTTTCCTGCCTCTGGCACGAAATTTAGCGCAGACGGAAGATGAATTGGCGTTGATTGCCATGCTGTTGGATGATTATTATCAGCAATCGCTGCACGCGATTCCGGTTCAACCGGCTGCTGGAACCGATCAAACTTCAAGCTTGCAGCAAAAATCAAAAAAAAGAAGACCTCGTTTGGGAAATAATAGAGAAAGGAAGCAATAAAATTTATGAGATATAAATATTTATATTCAATCATGGAAGGTGACAGGGCGAGCAGCGGAAGCTATGCCTGCAATTAATCAAATCATTGTCAAACTAAAGCAAGAAGGACGACTGCCATAAGAGAGTTGTGGTTACCCGCCAATTTAACCTTGACAAATAAATGCGTACTATGATTTACGCATTACCTTATTACTTTTAGGGGTTTAACTATGAAAAAGACTTTGACCAATAAAACAAATACCAAAAGAAAGAGAACCCACGGTTTTCTTGTCCGAATGGCTTCGAAATCCGGCAGGCAGGTTTTGAGCCGCAGAAGAGCCAAAGGCAGAAAACGTTTAGCCGTATAAATTCGGGCATTTTAGTGCCTCAAGGGATGGTCGGTCGGTATGCATGAAAGAACAATCTTACCGGAAATTGGAAAGGATAACTAATAGAAGCAGATATAGAGCTATTTACCAACAGGGGGTGTGGAGAAGTTCGCAACACTTTACAACTATAACATGCAGTAATGCCCAGGGGGTTAAAAGGCTGGGAATTACCGTAACCAAAAAAACGGGCAACGCCGTAAGAAGAAACAGAATCAAACGCCTGATTCAGAGAATTTTTTCGCCTCAACAAGGCCTTGTTTCCCGCCGAGCATGATGTTGTCGTCATGGCTAAAAGAAATATGCCACCCCTTACTTATCAGGAAGCATGCAGAGAATTGACGGAACTCTTCACGCGGAAAGCCAATATATAATTTATGCTCAGAAAAATTTTGGTAAAAATTTTTGTTTCCATAATTCGTTTATACCAAATTTGCGTGTCACCTTTCTTTTTTGCTCCATGTTGCCGTTTTTATCCCTCATGCTCCGAATATGCCATTTCGGCAATTAAACTGCATGGACCGGCAAAAGGTTCTTTCATGGGCGTAAAAAGAATTCTGCGTTGCCATCCTCTACATCCCGGTGGTTACGATCCAGTCAAGTAAAAAAAATAGGGAGGTTTTCAATGGACAAAAGGACAATTCTTGCCGTAGTCCTGTCACTTGCCGTACTTTTAATATATCAGATGTTTTTTGCCAAACCACCGGCACCAGAAAAGGCGGCTACTCCTGCTCAAGGAAGCACAGCAGGTTCAAAAAGAAACGATAACAAAACCGGTTTCCGCCTCAAACAATAACGACCGCTAAAAAGACCATAGCTCAAAAAGGAAGTTGCGCCAAAGACATTAAGGTGGAAACTTCCCATTACACGGCGATTTTTTCCACTAAAGGAGCCGCCTTAAAATCGTTTCAGCTCAAAGGATATCAAAAAGAATGTAGTGAATGCGCCGACGATATTTATCCTCGTCCTTAAGAATTTTTTTACCGGCGCCAAAGAAAAATGCCAAGCCGAAAAACAAAGAACTTGTGGAACTTGTCCATGTAAAGGAAGGCATGCCGTATCCCCTGACGGTGACTTTTCCGGAATCAAGTGCCGATATTGCCGCCGATTCTGTTTTTGGAACCAATACAACCAAACTGGATTTGATTAATACCAAAGAAAAGCAAAGCCTGGTTTTTTCCGGCACTTATGACGGCAAAATAAAAGTAGAAAAGATTTTCACTTTTAATCCCGATAATTACACAATCGGCCTTGAAGTTAAAATATATAATCTTACAGATGCGCCGCTGATCCAGATACCGAGGCTCAGCTGGCAACAGTATGTTGATCCCCAACAGGAGGACGACAGCTATGGTCATGAAGGCCCGGTTGTTTCTGTCGCCAAGAGCATCGAACGGCAGGAAGTCAAAAAACTGAATAAAGAGACAATGTTGGGTCCCAATGTATCGTGGGGCTGGTTTTGAAAGTAAATATTTTATTGCCTCTTTTATTCCGGAGAATCCCTCTTTGACCAGCGTGAGCATGAACCGTGACAGCAAATGACATGGTTACAGTGGGCATTAAGGGACAAAAAGAAGTAATTCCCGGCAGACAGAGCGGTATTATTAGCTATTCTCTTTATCTTGGCCCCAAGGATCACAGTTTACTCAAAGCGCAAAATGTCGGCTTGGAAGATTCCATTGATTTCGGTCAGTTGGTTGAAATGGCTGTCCATGCCGTTGCTGTTTATCCTTAAATTTTCTTTATCAGTATTTGTCCAGTAACTACGGAATTGCCATTATTATTTTGACCATCCTGATCAAAATAATCTTCTGGCCGCTGGGTAACTTAAGTTACAAATCCATGAAGGAAATGCAAAAAATTCAGCCGAAGATAGCTGCGTTAAAAGAAAAATACAAAAATGATCAGGCCAAGATCGGTCAGGAAACCATGGCGCTTTACCGCGCTCATAAAGTCAACCCTCTTAGCGGATGCCTGCCGATGTTGATTCAAATTCCCGTATTTTTCGGCCTTTACAAAGCACTGCTTTACTCCATTGAACTGCGCCATTCGCCGTTTTTCTGGTGGATTCAGGATTTGTCGGCAAAAGACCCTTATTACATTACGCCGATTATCATGGGTGCAACGCAATTTATTCAACAGAAAATGACGCCCGCTATGGGCGATCCTATGCAGGCAAAGATTATGTTGTTGATGCCCGTTAGTTTTCACTTTTTTCTTTTTAAACTTTCCTGCGGGGCTGGTCATTTACTGGTTGTTTAATAATATTTTAAGCATCGGTCAGCAATTTTATATAAATAAAAAGCTAGCTAATTGATATATTGACACGAGGTTTCGAGATGAACGCGAAAACATTGGAAATAGAGGAAAAATCAATTGATGAAGCCATTGAAAAAGCTTGCCGTGAATTCGGCGTGTCGCGGGAAAAATTAAATATCGAAATTATTTCCGAAGATACAGGCGGCTTTTTGGGCATACTTTCCAAAAAAGCAAAAATCAGAGCATCTCTGCTTTCTCTAGATGTGGATTTCGCTTCCTGAAGTGATAATATCGGGAATAAAAGCGAAGCAAGAATTAAAATAGAAGCCAAAGAGCTAACCGGAAAGACAAAAAAGCCGATCTGCGCCACTGGCAGGTCCAATCAAATTCTGCCACTGGCGTCTCAAGGCAAAGGAGCTACTGGAAGGTATTTTGCAGAGAATGTCTTTGCAATGCCAGGTAACCATCAACGGAAACACCGGACAAAATAATTCTCAATATTGAAGGCAATGACAGCGGCTTGCTTATCGGCAGGCGCGGACAAAACCTTGATGCCCTTCAGTATATATTAAATAAAGCCATCAATAAATCCGATAATGAACGCAAGATGATCATGGTGGATTCGGAAGAATACCGGAAAAGAAGAGAAGAATCCCTGCTAATTTTAGCGGAAAGAATACGGGAAAAAGTAAAGAAAACTCACAAACCGGTATCGCTCAGCCACATGAACGCCCATGACCGGCGTATTATCCATCTGGCCTTGCAGGAAGATGAATCTTTAACAACGAAAAGCCGCGGCGAAGGTGAATACAGAAAAATAGTAATTCTTCCTGCGGGAAGAGGCAATGCCGATCATGACGGAGAAAAAAGACAAGGGTAGATTTCTGGCCGATTTGCCGATCATCGCGTAAAGGGGCATTTCCCAACTGTGCTTCGCCAAGACACCATAGCAGCGATAGCCACTCCTTTGGGCACGGCGGGAGTCGGAATAATTCGGATCAGCGGGCCCAAAGCTCATGAAATAGCGCGCCGTATCTTTAAACCCACCATAAAAAATTGTCCATGGGAGAGTCATTTTCTATATCATGGCGATATTGTTTCAGCCGATGGAAAAACAATCCTCGATGAAGTTTTAATATCTTATATGCGTCAACCGCACTCTTTTACGGGAGAAGACGTTATTGAAATCAACTGCCATGGCAGTTCGCTCATCATGCAAACTATTTTGACACAATTGGTGGAATTGGGCTGCCGTCTTGCTCAGCCCGGCGAATTTTCACAGCGCGCTTTTCTCAATAACCGCCTCGATTTGTCGCAAGCGGAAGCTCTTGCCGCCATGGTTTCCGCCAAATCTCCAAAAGCTTACGCCATTGGTCTTGCCCAGTTAAAAGGAGGACTGAGTCTGGAAGTGGAAAACCTGCGAAATCTTTTGATCGATGCGCTGGCCGTACTGGAAATCGCGATTGATTTTACCGAGGATGTATCCGTAGGCGAGACTCCCGAATTCCCGCCGCAAATAGATTCGGCAGCCGAGCGTGTACGGTTACTTTTGTCATCATATCAAACGGCAAAAATGTACACGGAAGGCATCAATGTCGTCATTACGGGCAAACCCAATGTGGGCAAATCCAGCTTACTCAACGCGCTGACGGGCAAAAAAAAGGCTATTGTTACCGATATACCGGGTACAACACGCGATTTAATTACGGATACCATCAACATTCGCGGCGTTCCTTTAAATCTGGTGGATACTGCCGGAATTAGAAAACCGCAAAACGTCATCGAAAAAGAAGGAATAGACCTGGTCTGGGAAAGTCTGGCCAATGCGGATGTCGTTATTATTATTTTGGACGTAAGTAAGCCCTTAACGAATGAAGACAAAAAAATTATTGATAAGAATAAAGAAGGCAATATTCTTATCGCCATCAATAAAATTGATTTGCCGCCTTCCTGGGAAATAAAAACAATCGAGCGTTTAATTCCGCGAGGAAAAAAAATTCTTAAAATATCGGCAAAATTCGGCACGGGATTGGAAGAATTGAAAGATACTATTGTTGATGTTGTGAGTGGCAGCATGGAGAAAGATACCGGTGAAGTGATGATTAGCAATTTACGCCATAAGCTGGCGTTGGAAAATGTTCAAAAAAATATTCAGGCGGCGAAAAACAGCATTAGCGGAGGCATGTCGCCGGAATTTGCCGCTTTCGAACTGCGTGAAGCCCTAGATCATCTGGACGAAATCACCGGTAAAAAAATTAATGATGAAGTACTGGATAAGATATTCTCCAGTTTCTGCATTGGCAAGTAAATTGAATCTCTTATAATTTTATACTAATATAACATGGTCTTCTAAGAGAAGACAAAGAACCAAGTCGTCCATTCAACTCGACGAATAATAAAGGGAGGGGAAAATGCGTACTGTGCGCGAATTGGTTAATAGTTTTAAGATTTTTATTGGTTTTTTTATTATTTTATTAATGCTTTCCGGATGTGCGACAAAAATCAAAGTTAATATGCTTCAGCCCGCGCAATATCACGAGGCGTCCCTGACAAAAACCATAGCTGTACTGCCTTTCAGCGGCACTGAAGGCAGGGCATTCACTGCCGAAATTGAAGGGGTATTAGCGGGCATAGGCATCGATGATAAACGCTATTTTACTCTTGTTGAGCGTACCTCTCTTGATAAAACCATCAACGAAATGCAGCTTTCTCAAAGCGGCATGGTGGACCAGAATACAGCGGTGAAGATCGGTAAGCTTGTCGGTGCCCAGGGCATTTATACCGGCGTTGTAACAAGGAATAACTATGACGATAGCCCCTATTATGAAAATCGTTCAACTTGTGTGCAGTACGAACAAAAAAGAGACAAGGATGGCAATTTATATCGTGGCACCTGTATTTCGTGGCGGCAGTACAACGCTAATTGTGTAAAAAGAGTCGCTAACTTTGCAGTTTCTCCCAAGTTAGTTGATGTTGCTACCGGCAGAATTCTTTATTCCCGTAATCTTTCCGCTTCGGCAAATTCTTCCGGCTGCGATGATACGCGGCCGGCACAAAGCGGAAATGAACTTTTAGAAAGGGCCAAGGAATCGGTCAAGAAAGATTTCCGGCGCGATATTGCACCATACTATGTAATAAAGGAAATCAGTTTAATGGATTCTACCGACGGCATCGAATCAAAGGAAGCGAAGGATAAGCTGAAACGCGGTTTGGAATATGCGGACAAGGGAAGGATGGATAATGCCTGCGAACTATGGGGAGAAGCGCGCAACATCGCCCCTAATTCTTATGCCTTGCTTTATAACCTGGGCGCCTGTGCAGAAAGCCGGGGCGATCTTGATGTTGCGTTGGCACTTTACAAACAGGCCGGTAAACGCTTAGGCAAGTCCGACGATGATATATCTTCCGCTCTCAACCGGATTGAAGCTGCCATTAAAAACCGCGGAAGACTAAAAGAACAATTAGGAAACAACTAAGGCTTACCGTTATTACTCCTGCAGCAATATATATCAACTTCGTCAGTCCCGCGCAGGCGGGAGTCCAGACCTTCTTTTTAGCTGAAAATAGGGTGATACAATGGAATACATAGTTATATGTTTGGTGGCTTTGCTGGTATCGGCGTTAACGCTATTTTCCGGTTTTGGTTTGGGAACGTTGCTCATGCCCGCCTATGCGCTTTTTTTCCCGTTGCCTTTAGCCATAGCTGCTACTGCCGTGGTTCATCTCGCCAACAATATTTTTAAAACGATTTTAGTGGGACGAAATGCGGATTGGCGGGTGGTGCTTAAATTCGCTCTGCCCGCGGCAATAGCGGCTATGATCGGAGCAACATTGTTGAACTTATTTGCCGGACTGCCGTCCTTAACATTTTACCGGATTGGCGGGCAGAAACATGAAATCTATCTGATTAAGCTAATTGTCGGAGTGCTTATAATCGGTTTTGCCTGCCTTGATCTTTTGCCAGGCCTCAGCAATGTGGCTTTTGACCGGAAATACTTGCCTGTCGGCGGGTTGCTTTCGGGATTTTTTGGCGGGCTATCCGGTATTCAGGGAGCACTGCGTTCTGCTTTTTTAATTAAAGCCGGGCTGGAAAAGGAAGCTTTTATCGGCACCGGTACGGTATCGGCAGTAATTGTGGATGTATCCAGATTGCTGATTTACGGGCTTGGCTTTTACACGATGAAAATTTCCCAGGTTGAATCGATGGGTGGCATTATTTTGGCTGCCATCATTGCGGCTTTTGCGGGTTCTTTCGTCGGTGCCCGCCTGATGAAGAAGGTAACTCTGCATGCGGTTAAAATCATTGTGGGAGTGATGCTGATCATCGTCGGAATCGGCATGGCCACAGGATTGTTTTAACTATATTGTTATTTTTTATAGAAGCCGCACCATCTATTTTTCTTCCAAACCTTCAATAAACGCCAGCACATTTTTGCCCAGCACGCTGTGATTATAACCGCCTTCTAAAATGCCAAAACAGCCGCCGTTATTGCGGCGGGCGGTATGAAGCACAAGGGTGCCCATATATTCGTAGTCTTCTGTTTTCAAAAGGCCGCCCCAATCAGCTTCGTGGTTGTCAAAACCGGCGGATACAGCAATCATATCAGCATTCGTATGTGCCAGGCTGGTTTCCACATTTTTTAAATAGTCATTGCGGTTCTGTGCCGTGGGATTAAGGATGGTTACATATCCTTTGCTGCCTAGGATATTAACATTGCCATCACCATGATGCAGATCAAAATCAAGAAGGAAAGCCTTCTTGATTTTTCCTTCGTGTTTCAATTTTTCCAGCGCTATTGCCATATTGTTAAAATAACAAAATCCCCAGGCGCTTCCGGAGGAAGCGTGATGGCCGGGCGGGCGAATTACGGCAAAACAGGGTTCGGTTAAGCCGATTTGCGCCGCTTTGATGGCGCCGCCAGCGGCGAGTGCGGCAATTTCATATACACCTTCGCGTTCAACCGATCTTATGTGATCGGGAGTATGTACTTTGAGAATATCTTCTTTTGTTGCCGTAACCGGTGTGACAAAAGTTACTTTGCCGCGCAGTGCTATTTCAATAGCTTGAATTCTTCCGGCGGCGGAAGCAGGATCAGATGTATAAACTTCATTGAAATCTTCATGGTAAACAACTTTCATTTAATCCTCTTTCGTCAGGTATGGCATGCACCGCAACTATACTAAGGCAAAAAGCTGATCGAACGTAAAGCCTTAAGCGTATTTTTTGCCACCGGCAATTTATTTAATTCTGCGGGAGTAAGCCAGCGCGCATCGAGAGCGTCGTCAGCACCTTTTGGTTCGCCGGAAATATAATCAGCCGCAAAATCAACAACTACAAAATGAAATTTAATTTTTCTTTTTTCGTCGCGCTCGAGGAAATCAAATACATATACACAATCGCCGACTTTGATCCTTATGCCGGTTTCTTCCAGAATTTCGCGGGCAGCACACTCCTGCAGAGTCTCACCAAGCTTGAGCATTCCGCCGGGAATCGCCCAAAGCCCTTTGCTTGGATCGATCCCGCGTTTAACCAATAATACTTTTCCGTCTTTTACAGTTATCGCCCCGACTCCTACCCGCGGTGTCACGGGATAAGCATTGCTTGATTTCTGTTCCATTTTATTTTTCTTTCTCCGTGATAAATGAAAATCGGCTAGTCAGCCATGGTTCGGATTTTTCATCAAAAACTTTTTCCACAAACTTAATGCGTTTATTTTTTCCAAAAAGTAAAATTGTCGAGGAACGGGTGCCGTAATTGGGGCTTTTTATAAAGATAGGCGATAAAAGCCTTTCCCATTCCCTGTCGACCCCGGTTGCGGGAAGTTTATCGTCGGGCGCAATATCACTGCTGGAGAGAATGGCAAATAAAGCATCTTCCAGAGCGGCGCCTTTTTCATTTAAGGCTCTTTTTAACTCTTTCTTAGCCTGGAGAACTTTAGGCCATGAAGTATTCAGAAGATGGTTGCTCAATCCGTAAATTCCGGCGCCGAGTTTTTGTTTTTCCCCACGGTTGGAGAAGATATAAAGACCGTCATCATCCCGTAAAATTAAATTATAACCATTATATTTATCGGACTGTTTGGAAATATTTTCCAAGTATTTATCCGCGCTTTGATCGCCGCAAAGAAAATCACGCACGAGCTTGCCGCGCGATTGAGCATTAATTTTAAACGCAGCCGGGTCGCGGTAATTGGTGATTGCGGCAAATTTTCCTTCCCTGGTAATACCCAGCCACGTGCCTCCTTCTTTTAAATCCTTTCCGGCCAGAATCTGCGGTGCGTCTTCCCAAAAATCAGCGGGAGATGACGGCCGCTCGTAAAATTCATCGCGATTAGCCGCCAGAATCAGCTGGTATGAAGGATGAGCATTGTAAGCGAAAACTATCAAACACATCAAAATCTCTCAAATAAGCCGGAATATTTCAGGAAAGCTTATGTTTCATAATTTCTTTCAATTTGGTCATTATCTTGGTCATTGTTTCTCCCGCCGGCGCGTTTATAAAGACATCGGCAATATCATCTTGTTCTGTATCCCCGATATTGATAATAACGATATTGGCGCCGGATTGTTTGGCGTAAAGCGGCATGTAAGCGGCGGGATAAACAACTAGTGAAGAACCAATGACGATAAGCAAATCGCATGCTCCGCGCTTCCTGTGTTGCCTGCATCAATGTTTCCTGGGGAAGCGCTTCCCCGAACAAAACAACATCGGGTTTGAGAATGCCGTGGCATGATTCACATGAAAGCACATAATCCGGTGAGGGGACATCTTGTTTGGCGATTTCTATCGGGTAACGCTTATGACATTTTAGGCAAACTATCCTTTGCATATTGCCGTGCAGTTCATAAACCAGATGCTGACTATTGCCCGCTTTCTGATGCAAATTATCCACGTTTTGCGTGACGACAGAACTCAATTTACCCATTTTTTCCAACTCGACTATCGCTAGATGAGCGCGATTGGGTTGGGCATCGGCCATCAAGCCGCCTTCTCTGAGGCGTTGCCACATTTTCTTGCGCGTTGTTTCCGAACTTAGGAATTTATCGATAGTATAATCGTTGGGATCAACTTTAGTCCAGAGGCCTCCCGGACCGCGGAAATCCGGTATGCCCGATTCCGTGCTGATACCCGCTCCGGTAAAAACTACTACTCTGTTTGACGCCGCAATCATTTCTGCAACTTTATTAATCATTGATTCCATAAATCAGCCATGGCTCCTTTTAATGATTAGTATAGGTTCGCCTTTTTATATCAATTTAAAAATACATCAAGTTTGCTTAAAATCAAAAGAAAAAAAGAAGATAGCGCAACAAAACCTTTGTCGCGGTTGTAATTACTGAAAAGTAAACGCAATTTAGCTTAAGCCGATCCATAACCGGTAAATTCCTTCAGGGAATAAAAAGGCTGGAGAAGTTAGAAGCAATTCGATGATTACATGGCGGCAACTTTGATTAAAATAGTTTTTTTGCCGTTCTATCCAGAACTTCTTTAATTTTTGTTTCACCGCCAGATTTAATTATTTGGCCAATATCCATAAGCGCTTTTTCGTAAATATTTAGCATTTTACCTGTATCGGGATTTTTTGTGATTATATCGGCGTACAGCTCAGGACTTTCCGTAAACACTTTTTTTATAATATCCAGCTTTGCTTGAAAAATAGGCGTGGAAAATTTATTAATTTCCGCCAAGGGAATTCCTGTAGCGGCCAGAGCCATTCCTAAAGATATCGTATTGAGATGATTGAGCGCTTGAATAATCGCCATCATTTTATCGTGCTTTTCAGGGGTCGATTCCAAAACAACCAATTTATTTTTTTTAAAGACGCCTTTAAGCCAAGAAAGCCACTTAGTCCCACGGGCCGGACATAGAATAACATTTTGCCCGGAAATTTCTTTCAGCGTAGGTCCGAAAAGCGGGTGGCAGCCGATTACTTCCGCCGGTGAGCTTGCGAGCATCAATGCCACAGGTTCTTTTTTCAGCGAAGTTAAATCCATGAATAGTTTATCTTTAGTCAGAAGCGGTCCGACAAGTTTAATAACTTCGGCAGTAGCTGAAATCGGCACCGCAACCACAACAACATCGCATGTTTTGGCGATTTCTTTCGCATTGAGCGTAGTTTTTCTTCCGCTCACATGGACAGAGCAACCTTCTTTGCTAAGCAAACCCGCAAACCAGTGCCCCATGCCTCGCGTGCCGCCTATAATACCCACAGTAGTATTGTTCATTTGCTGATCGCCTTTTGCCTAAGTAAGTGGTCTGCCAAAACAATGCATACCATCGCTTCGCAAACAGGTACTATCCTAGGCAATACGCAAGCATCGTGCCTTCCCTGAATTTTAATTATCTGCTCTTTTCCCCTGGAGTCTATAGTTTGCTGGGGTTTCGCGATAGATGGAACCGGTTTACAGTAAGCACGCAGGATGATTTCCGCGCCGGTGGTTATACCTGCCAGTATGCCTCCAGCGTGGTTTGTTTTAAATCCTTTTTTATCCATTTGATCATTAGCCTGAGATCCTCTAAGAGCGGCCAGAGCAATGCCGTCGCCAATTTCCACCGCTTTCACCGAGCCGATGCTCATTAAGGCTTTGGCTAAATCCGCATCCATTTTGTCAAACACGGGTTCGCCTAAACCGGAGGGACAGCCCCATGCGATAATTTCCACAACCCCGCCCAGTGAATCACCTTCTTTGCGTGCTGCCGCAATTTTTTTCTCCATAGCTTCCGCGGCCAGCGAATCGGGGCAAAAAAGATCATTATCGCGCACTCTACTGCGCAAATCTTTGCCGGACGACATTGTAGTGCGGTCAATTTCGATTGCACCGATTGCCTGTGTATAAGCCAGTACTTCCATGCCCGCCTCAGCAATAACTTTTTTGGCAATTGCGCCCGCGGCAACACGCGCAGCGGTTTCTCTGCCGGAGGCTCGTCCTCCTCCTCGCCAATCCCTGATGCCGTATTTTTGCAAATAGGTAAAATCTCCTTGCCCGGGGCGGAATATATCTTTTAATTCATCGTAAGAGGAAGATTTAGCATCAGAATTTTGTATCATTAGCGATATAGGCGTACCTGTGGTTTTACCTTCAAAAATGCCGGAGAGAATTTCGACTTTGTCGCTTTCCCTCCTTACTGTTGATGAAACCGATATCGACGGTCTTCTTCTGTCCAGAGCTTGCTGAATGTCGGCTTCGTTCAGGGCGAGACCGGCAGGACAGCCGTCCACAACCGCTCCTAAGGCTTTCCCGTGCGACTCTCCCCATGTTGTAACACGAAAAACGTCACCTATTGTATTCCCGGCCATAATTACTCCTGTTATATCTTCTATAAATTACATTGATGAATGCAAAAGATTTATTTTTTGCTTTTAATAATTTTAATTAAATTACCGGATCCCGCCAAATATTGATAGATTTCTTCCGCGACCTGTAGAGGACTTTTATTTGCCGTTTCCACAGTATGATTAGCGGCATTTTCGTATAAAGGGAACCTCTGCTTCATCAAGCATATCGTTTCCTGAACTATATTCAAATCTGTAAACTGCGGCCTCAATGCCGCGCCCGGTGTGTTATTGTTAAGCCGGCTGATAATATCATGCAGGGGCGCGTTAAGCCAGACAATTACACCTGCCTGCTTTAACAAAGCAATCTGTTTTCTTTATCCAGAACTACACCACCGCCCGTGGCGATCACGCATGTTCCTTCCTGAGTCAGCGTCAAGACAGTCTCTTTTTCTTTATTGCGGAAAAAATCCCAGCCGTGAAGTGCCACAATTTCTTTGATGGGCATTTCCATGTTTTTTTCCACCAGCATATCGGTATCCACAAAAGGAATTTTCAGCTTAGCGGAAAGCAATGTCCCCACCGTTGATTTTCCTGTCGCCCGATAGCCGATAAGGATAACCTTCATATCTTATTTAATTCCTGCCAAAATGGAGGGAATGATTTATCAACACATTTTTTGTCGCTGATTTCTATACCGCTAACAACTAGACCGGCAATGGCAAAGCTCATTGCCATGCGGTGGTCGTTGTAAGTTTCAATTTTTGCCGGCACGCGGGACTCCACCTTGAATGATAAGGCCGTCCGGTGCTTCCCGGGCTTCAATGCCGATGCGGTTTAGTTCCGCAACCACCGCCGCCAGCCGGTTACTTTCCTTTATCCTTAAATGAGCCACATTACTGATAATTGTTTGTCCTTTGCGAAAAGCCGACAACAGAGCCAAAGTAGGCACCATATCCGGCATATCGTTCAAGTCGAAAGTGAAATTACCGCAAGCCAGATCAGCGCCTGCGACTTCCACCCAATCCTCACTCGATCTTACTTTACAGCCCAGTTCTTCCAGGATATTGAGCAATCTTATATCTCCCTGTTTGCTTTTCCGGCTGATTCCGCTGACTCTAATTGTCTTTTTTAAAAGTGCCGCTGCCAGAAAAAAATAGGAAGCGCTGGAAGCGTCTCCTTCCACGTAATATTCACAGCCCTGATAAATTTTACCGGCATCAACATGGTATTCATGTTTTGACGTTTGGTTGATTTTAGCACCGAAATCACTCATCACGGAAATTGTCAAATCAATATAAGGCGCGGAAACAACATCCCCTTGCAAAGTCAAATCTATGCCTTTTTTCGTATAAGGCGCGCAAAGAAGCAGAGCCGAAACATACTGTGAGCTTTCTATATCCCGCAAGATTATTTTTCCTCCGGGAAGGCCGTTGGCGTTGATCTCAACCGGCGGGCAGTTATTGTGGCAGGAAATATCAACGCCCATGTTTTTCAATGCTTCCACCAAGGCTCCTACCGGTCTTTCGCAGAGCCGCTTCTCGCCGGTTAAAATATATTTGCCCTTGCCCAGACAGACCAGTGCTGTAAGAAAACGCAGCGCGGTGCCGTTATTTCCCAAAAATAATTCTTTGCCGCTGTTGGCAATTTTACCCGCCGTGCCGGAAACAAAAAAACCGCCGAAACGCAGATACAATATTCGCGCCTAAAGCCCGTAATCCGTCTATCAAATGCAGCGTGTCTTCGGATACAAGGGCATTGCCGATAAAAGAATTATCCTTCGCCAGAGCGGCGGCCACCAGCGCCCTCTGGGTCAGGCTCTTGGAACCGGGAACACGGACAATCACGGGTACTTCCTTAAAATGAGATCATTATTATTCAATTTCACTTAATCTCTCCAACACCACTTTTTTCATCAGCGCCAGCGGCGGTTCTTTGCCCGTCCACAGCCGGATTTGCTCCGCTCCCTGATGCACAAACATATCCACACCCGAAAAAATATGACAGCCCTGTTTTTCGGCATCAGCCAGTAATTTTGTCTTCAGCGGATTGTAAATTACATCCATCACATATTTATATCCGGCCAGCACGGAAGCATTCGACCGGCGATTTATCCTTATGGGGATACATGCCCACGGGCGTCGTGTTAATCAGGCAGTCGGCCTTGATCTTGCCTATTTCGGAAAGCGGATAAAACGGGCAATCGAATTTTCCGGAAAGAATCTTTCCTTTTTCCGGCGTTCGGTTAGCGATAATCGGGAATCCGCCTTCCTTTATGATTCCATAGGCCGCCGCCCGCGCTGTTCCGCCCGCGCCAATAATTACGAAAGTTTTATTTCTTATTGTCATTGCTTCTTTGAGCGTAAGAATCAACCCCAGCCAATCGGTATTGCAGCCTTTCAGGCGGCCGTTATCGTTGATGATCGTATTTACCGCTCCTATTTTCAGCGCGTCTTCATCAATATCATCCAGATATTCCATAACTGCGATTTTAAAGGGTATGGTTACGCTGGCACCGCGGATATTCATGTCCCTCATGCCTCGCAGCGCGCCGTCCAAATTACTGGACGCAAAACGCGCTGTAGTTTCCCTCTATCTCCATTTCTTTCAAAGCCGCGTTGTGCATCAAGGGAGAAAGGCTTTGCTTCACCGGATTGCCCAGCAGAATATAATTCTGCGGTGTATCCGCGGAAAGAATCTTTGCCGGCTGGGAATGCATTTTCGTCTTTAAGCAATTTATGAATTTGTTTCATGTCCCCAACCGTGAACTGCCCCGGCGCGGATTGACTCTTCTGATCCAGCGTGGCAAAACTCAAATAATTGCCCATGATAGGCGCTACGGCCCGGCTGATGCGGCCTTTATCTCCCATGCACAAGGGCAATGATTTCCTGAGAACGTTTCCGCGCATAAGGGATCAAACTGAGAACCCTCAGATTATCTTCAGGCGTTTTGGCTAGAGTAACGATTTTTACAATTGCCGGTTTAGCCTTTGCGCACTTGATTGAATATTTCTTTCAGTTTCGTAAGCGAGGGAGTCTTCTTGACATCATGGTAGGAAATAATGATTTTGGTAAAACCTCCCTGTTTTGCGCAAAAAGTTTTTAGTTCCTGAATTGCTGCGCTTCCTTCCGCTAGTTCAATATCGATAAAATCCGCACCCAGTTTGATTGCTTCTTTAAGCAAAGCTATCTTTCTGGCTTTTTGTATTTTTGATAACCACTGCTTTTCCGGCAAGGGCGGCTTCCTCCTTTTTTCTGCAGGTAACGATAATTTTAACCCAAGCCGAACTGCTGCGGGCTGCGGAAATCAACTCCGATAAAACTCCGCCTTCGATTAAATCCATTCTCAGTTCGATGAAATCGGCAACAAGACAACTCTCTTTCGATGTCTTTGAGCGCTTCTTTGTTCGTGCCGGCTGTAATGGGGATACAAATCATATTCTGCCTTCCGCTTTCGGGTATGAACCCAATATTTTTAGAAAAGTTGTTTTTTCTTTCAACTCCTGTAAACAACTTTTTATCTGTTTGTCTTTTATATGGCCGAGCATATCTACAAAAAAAAGGTATTCCCACAATCTCTCTTTTACCGGATGCGATTCTATTTTGGTCAAATTAATCCGGCGGCGGGCGAAGGAAGATAGCGCGCGATGAAGCGAACCGGGCGAATGGGGTGTCGCGAAAATCAAAGAAGTTTTATCATCGCCGGTAGCGTTGCTTTCTCCTCTGCCTATAACCAAAAAGCGCGTCATATTGGAGGAATTATCTTCGATGCCTTCGGCCAGCAAATTCAAGCCGTAGATTTGAGCGGCAAGGGCGCTGCCTATCGCCGCTTCGTTCTTTTTCCCCGCACCATTTGCGCCGCCGCGGCTGTGCTTTCCACTTCGCCCAACGCGCAATTGGGCAGATTGGTTCTGAGCCATACCTGGCACTGGGCTAAGGCGTGCGGATGCGAATAAATTTTCTTAATATCCGTCATGCTTTTAGCCGAAGAAATTAGGCACTGGCTGATTCGCAGAAAAATCTCCGCCCTGATATTCAGTGCGGTCATAATCAACCGGTCGAGAGTAATGTTCACCGATCCTTCCAGGGAATTTTCTACGGGAACAACACCCCAATCCATGGAAGCCTTTTTCTACTTCGTCAAAAACCCGGGCTATTCCTGTCTGAGGAGAATAGCGGCTGGACTCGCCAAAATGCAGCCTTGCCGCCAGATGGGAAAAGGAAGCTTCCGGTCCCAAAAAAGCAATGTTCATCGGTTTTTGCAAACTGCGCGAGGCGGAAATAATTTCCCGGAAAATAGCCGTTACGGCATCCCGCGGCAGAGGGCCGGAATTAAGCTCCTGCAGATAACCGTGAACCTTTGCTTCCTGAGCAGGATCATATACTTCGATTCCGCCTTCACCTTTAACTTTGCCTATCTGGACGGATATTTGTGCCCGTTCATTCAACAAACGGATAATCTCCCGGTCTTTATCTTTTATGTTTTTTCGTAAATTTTCCAAGTGCCGCGGCTTCATTTTTTCATCTCCTCAATTACTTCGCTAATCAAACTGGCCTCTATACCTCCATTGACAAACGGCATTCCTATTTTCTTTAACAAAACAAAATGAACGATGTCACCCTTTTTTTTCTTATCCATACGCAACTGAGAAATTATACTTTCCGGAGCAAAGGACTTAGGTATCTTCCCGGGCAGTCCCGCGCTGCTGATAAGCCCTTCGATACGTTTGGTTTCCTCGCTTGCCAGATAACCCATTTTTTCGGAAATGCGCGCCGCCGCGATCATCCCCAGAGCCACTCCTTCGCCATGCGTTATTTTATATTTGGAGATGGCTTCCAGCGCATGCCCCAGTGTGTGGCCGAAATTAAGAATGCGCCGTAGGCCTTGCTCCTTTTCGTCAATTTCGACAATTGATTTTTTGATGCGGCAGCAGTTTTCCACAAGCTTTAACAAAAGCGCCGCATCTTTTTGTTTTACCGCTTCCATATTGTCTTCCAGAGCATGAAACATTTTTTCATCTTCGATGATGCCGTATTTGATAATTTCCGCCAGCCCGTTGTTGAATTCTTTTTCCGGCAGCGTATCCAGAAAACTCAAATCCGCAAATACTGCGCCGGGCTGGTAAAATGTCCCCAGCAGATTTTTACCGTAAGGAAGGTCGATAGCGGTTTTTCCGCCGATACTGCTGTCCACCTGCGCGACGAGCGTTGTCGGAATTTGAATATAAGGAATGGAGCGCATAAAAACGGAAGCGATAAAGCCGACCATGTCGCCCACAACTCCGCCGCCTAAAGCAATTAAACAGAGTTTCCCTGTCGGCTCCCCGTTTCAACAACTTTTCCACAATATCCAGGGCAGTGTTAATATTTTTGGAAGCCTCGCCCGCGGGAAATTCGATTAAATCCACATTCAGTCCGACATCTTTTAAGCTGGCAAGAAGCTTTTGTCCGTGAAGTTTACCGACACAATCGTCCGTAATCAACACGTAGACGTCCCGCTTTATGGTTTTTGGCAATAAGCAGAGCCATCCGGTCGGTAATGCCTTTACCGATGCGTATTTCATAGGAAGACAAAGACTTCTTATCGAGATTAACTTTCATTGATCGCATATACTTACTCCGTTTTTAGTGTCTCATTGCCGCGTTAATTGCCCTTAATTCATCCATCAATTGATAGAACTTTTCCGGTTTCAGGGACTGCGCTCCGTCGGATACAGCCTTTTCCGGTTCCGGATGCACCTCCACAATAAGGCCGTCGGCGCCGACGGCAATCGCAGCGCGGGAAAGGGGAATTACATATTTCCAATGACCGGCGGCATGGCTGGGATCAACAATGACCGGTAGATGCGTCAACCCTTTCAGCACCGGAACGGCGCTTATATCCAAAGTGTTTCTTGTAGCCGTTTCAAATGTCCTGATTCCGCGTTCGCATAGAATAACCTGGGAGTTGCCTGCGGAAAGAATGTATTCCGCCGACATGAGCAGCTCTTCGATAGTGGTCATCATGCCTCTTTTTAAAAGCACCGGCTTTTGCGAACGGCCGACTTCTTTAAGCAAGGCAAAATTCTGAATATTGCGTGCTCCTATCTGGAGCATGTCGGCATAAGATTCGACAAGATCGACATCGGCAGGATTAACCACTTCCGTAACCACCGGCATGCTTGCCCGCACACGAACCTGATCTAAAATTTTCAAGCCCTCTTCTTCCATCCCCTGAAAGCTGTAAGGCGAAGTGCGCGGTTTATAAGCGCCGCCCCTAAGAATTTGCGCACCTCCCTTTTTGGCGATATAGGCGCTTTCCAGCAATTGCTCTTCGCTTTCAATCGAGCAGGGTCCGGCCATCACTACGAATTCCGGGCCGCCGATTTGAATTTTGCCTACGGAAACAATGGTATTGCCTTCGTGCGATTCACGACTTGCCAGCTTATATGGTTTTAAAATAGGCATAGTTTTTTCCACTCCCGGTAAAGATTCCGCGTATCTAAGGATTGCCTTGTCGCGGTTGTCGCCGACAGCACCGATAATTGTCCGTTCGACCCCGTGCGAAGGATGCGCTTTGTATCCGACCGATTCAATCCAGCGGATTACATCCTCTATTTGCTTTTCTGTAGCTTGACTTTTCATTACCACAATCATGATTTCTCCCCTCCTGAAACTAAAAAAGGCCATGACGTTTTTGCCGCCATGGCCTTTAAAAACAGAAAAGCCATGGGCGGCTCGTTTTTGATCCACCCATGGCTGTTTTGGTTTATATTACCTTAACAAGTCCTCCTCAGCGACAGGCAGACCAATGCAAAATAGGTATAAAACCAGTAACCATAAATATTGCTGTTTGCATTTAGTTTTCTGTCCATCGCGAAAAACCTGTCCTTTGTTTGAAGTTCATATAAACAAACTAAAAATATTTGTCAAGGGAAAATTTTAAAAAAGTTAATTTAATCTTTATTTTAGGAACCAGAAAAAAGTTTAAGTCAAATTAATTTACATGAAACGCGTCGTTTCATATGGACAATAAAGGGGAGGTGACCCCCCTATTAAGGCTATATTAAAATTTCCAGCTCAGACCGAAATTGAAGGTCTGAAAGGTAATTCTAGTATCTACAAGCAAGGCATTGTCAACTTCGGATTGCCTTTTGCCTAGTAAAATTCAGCTACTTTTAAGAGCCTAATATTATTACTAACCCTATTTTTTCTACTCGGATTTTTCCTGTTCCTGGAGAACCCGGCGCAGCACCTTGCCTACCATGGTCTTGGGAAGCTCGGGGCGGAATTCTACGAACTTGGGAATCTTATAAGGTACAAGCTTCTCCTTGCACCAGGCCTGGATTTCCTCGGCTGTGGCAGTCTTGCCCGCTTCCAGGACAACCCATCCCTTAACCGCCTCGCCCTGCTTGGCATCGGCGATACCTGCAACGCAGACCTCGGCCACTGCTGGGTGCGAACTGATGACCTCTTCCACTTCGCGCGGCCATACCTGGAACCCGCTCGGTTTGATGAGGTCCTTCTTGCGTGAAGTGATGAAAACGTAGCCGTCGTCATCCATGTAGCCCACATCACCAGTATAGAGCCAGTTGTCGCGCAGCATCTCCTTGGTCTCTTCAGGCCTCTGCCAGTAGCCAAGCATCAGGTTGGGCGCGCTAAAAACGATCTCGCCTTCTTTGCCCGCGGGCAATTCGCCTTCACCCGTCTCGATGTCACCTATCCTCACTGTCACGTCGGGCAGCGGCAGGCCGACCGAACCCTCCTTGTATTTGCCCATGTAAGGTCCTACGCAGGCAGCCATGGTGGTCTCTGTAAGGGCGTAGCCCTCGAGGATGCGCCCGCCTGTCAGGTCTTCAAAACGCTTCTTGGTCTCAGCCAGCAGCGGTGCGGCACCCGAGCAGCAGGTCTTCATAGACTTGAAGTCCACCTTGCCCGCCTTAACCTTGGGATGTTCCATCAGGGCGATGAAAAGCGCCGGCACGGCCACGAAGAAAGCCGGCTTGGTCTGCTGGATGCTGGCAACCACATCGTCGCGGTCCCTGGGATTGGGCACCAGGGCTATCTTCATGTTAGACACTACGGCAGTGCACATTACCGCGAAAGTTCCGAAGGAATGGAAGAGCGGTAGCACAGCCATAACGACATCCTTATAGGGCTCAATATATTTCTTTACCCATGAATAGAACTGCAGGCCTGTAGCAACCTGGGAAAAATGCGAACCCACCACACCCTTGGGCAGGCCGGTAGTGCCGCCGCTAAATAGTATCAGAGCAGGGTCTTCGGGCTTAACGATAACGTTAGGCCTCTTGGCGCCAACATTCTTGACTATCATGATCCTGCATCCAAAGGTCACCTTTTTCTATCTCAACGTAATGGCCCTCTTTCTTTTCCTTGAGCAGGGTGAAGAGAACTTTCAGAACCGGCGGCAGGTATTCTTTGATGCTGGTAGCGATGATGTTCTTAACATTGGTACGCGGCTGCAGCTTCTTGATGTTCTGGTAGAAGGGGGTGAGCACAACCACTGTCTCCGCCCCGCAATCTTTGAGGGCGTGCTGCATTTCCGACTCGGTGTAAACAGGGTTAAGGTGCACCAGTATGGCGCCTACTTTCCAGGAACCCCAGCGGCAGATGATAGCCTGCGGGCAGTTGGGCATAACCAGCGCCACACGGTCGCCCTTCTTCACGCCCAGCGAAACCAGGGCTGCGGCAAATTCGTCGCTGAGCTTATTAACCTCAGCATAGGATATTTTCCGCTTTTTGAATATGAGCATGCTGTCATCGGGGCGTTCCTTAGCTGCCTTATCCAGGTAATCGACCAGCGTCATCTTAGGATACGGTTTCAGGGAGTGCGGTACTCCCTCATCATAACTTTTCAGCCACCTTTTTTCGTTAGCCAATGTGTGTCCTCCTTTTCGTATTGATAATTATAAAGAGCCTGAGCGCTTTATTACTTAATTTGGGCTGCCCCAGCAGCCTTTTGCTTTTTTATCTCCTCCTCGACCAGTACACGTTTAGGATTTTTCTCACCAGTGTCTTGGGCAGTTCAGTGCGGAATTCTACATGTTTGGGTATCTTATAGGCTGCTAGTTTATCGTGGCAGTATGCTTGCATCACCTCCGGCGTGGATGTCTCACCCTGGTGCAGCACTACATAGGCTTTGATTGCCTCAATCTGGTATGGGTCGGGAATACCGGCATCCCCGTCACTAATAATAACTAAACGACTCATTATTGGTTTCCTTTATTAAAAAGAAACTAGGACCAGTAAGGATTCGGAAAAATTGTATTAGTAAATAGCGCTCCTATATTCTACCGGCCATAATTAGAAAAGCGATTTTCCATCCTGACTAAAATCATATACCCAGACAAATTCGGATGATTTTATAATGACAATTCCAGTGCCTACGATATTTGCCTGCTCTTTTTCTACAATGCCTTTGATTAATTCGCTTTTTATAGAAAGCCCAAAAGCGCGATTATTGACTTGGTCGGGATCGCGGTAAAAAATAAACGTGGTATCCGGACCGGTTGTGCTTATGCCGGAAACGGTCAGCGGAATCATCCATGCCGTAACGGCAACTCTTGATTGTGAAGTGTCTTTTTGACTCTGGATCAAGCGGGACTGAAAAGGTTTTAATTCATCGTAATTTTTTAATTCCTGAAATCCTTCGGAATGTTTAACAGCCGGGTCCTGGCCGGATTTATAAACAATTTTGTAGCTTACCGACAGATTTTTCTGAACAAATGATCTTAAGACATCATCAGCGGAAAACAAATTGAAGCTAAAGTCTGTTCCTTTTTTTAGGGCTACACGATTGTCGCCAATGCTCTTTAAAGCAATTTCCCGGATAATAGCTTTGAGCTTAAGTTTTGCCTCGGGCGTGAAGTTATTAGGCGCATTATCTTGCAGGAAGTTGGCATAGCTTTCAAATGAATTAATATTTTTAGCTTTCTCCCATTCTTTTGTTGGATCGATAGGTGCGGTAGCGCACCCGGCAATTAATAAACAGAGAATAGACACATATATTGATTTTGTTCTGATTATTAACATAACGGCCTCCTTATTTTGGGCAATTAGAGAAAATACTTTATGGCACAATACGATGAGTGATGCTATCTCTTTTGGGGGATTATTTCAATCCAATAATCGTCGGGATCGTTGATGAAGTAAATGCCCATGGCCTTGTTTTCAAAACAAATACAGCCCATCTTTTCATGCAGGATATGGGCAGCGGCAAAATCATCCACCTTGAAGGCCAGATGAAATTCATTGTCGCCTAGATTATAAGGCTCTTTTCTATCTTTGAGCCAGGTTAACTCCAACTGGTGCGGCATTTTGCCATCGGAAAGAAAAACAATGATAAAACTTCCGTCCGGCGCTTCATACCTGCGCACTTCGGTCAGTTGCAGAGCTTCCTTGTAGAAGGCCAGGCTTTTTTCCAAATTTAATACATTGAAGTTATTATGGGCGAAAGTGAATTGCATAATTTGATACCTTTCTTGAAAACTCTTACTTTAATCTTCTTGACTTCCACTGTTTCCGATATATCTTTAACTTCCAAATAGTATTTGTCTTCTTTGAAGATGATTTGCGCCTCCGGATTAATTGCATAATGATGCAGAAATTTGCTTTCACTTTGCCTCCATTCCTGACCGTCGGTAAACTCAAAGTTGGTGTAGCTTTTAAATCCCATGAATTTTCCTTTTATCGTTCCTTTGGATATAACATTTACTACATCCATAAATCACCTCCATGCGCTTACCAATAAAGAGCGCGTGGTAAGTTGTTGAGGGTTTAACTTTGTTAACTTATACCATAATACTATTTATACCGCTATTGCTGGAAAATGTCATGCTCAATTTTGGATGACAAATAGGGCGCTGACCCTGTTTGCTCTAGGGTTTGATCATCACCTTGATCGCCCCTGCGTCCTGAAGCTGTGCTTGGAACGCCTTGGCGGCCTCGTCTAAGGAAAAAATATGGGTTACCATGTTTTTGGTTTTGACCTTTCCGCTCTTGAGAAGTTCTATCGCTGAAGGGAAATTGCCGCCCAAACAGCCGATAAGAGTTATATTCTTGCTGATGACAGACAGGGGATCCCAGTTAAGCGGCTCCTCGTAAATACCGACGAGCATGATCTTCCCACCCCCGCGCGTTATGGCTACGGATTGGTCAAAGGTCGCTTGCATACCCGCGCATTCAACAACGGTATTTACGCCCAGGTTAGTTGTTGCCGCCATGATCGCTTTGACGGCATCATCTTTGGCCGCATCGATAACCATATCAGCGCCGCAAATTCTCGCGGTTTCCAGGCGCGCAGGTCTACGCCCGCTAGCCAAAATTTTCCTCACGCCCATGGCCTTGAGTACTTGGATGGCGTATAGTCCTATAACACCTAGACCGATTACGGCGACGATTTCATTTTCTTTAGGCTGAGCTCGATTGATGGAAAAATAAGAGATGGACAGAGGCTCGACCGATGCTCCGTCTTCATAGGTCAATTCATCGGGCAGGGGAAAGACACTGCGCCCCAGCGCAGCAAATGGAATATGGACATACTGTGCCATGGCTCCGGGAAACTGATAGCCGAGAAGTGCCATATCGGAACAGCGATGCATCTTCCCTTGCTGACACCAGAAACATTTCCCACAAGGGCGAAAACCAGCCGCCGTAACACGCATACCCGGTGTAATGTCTTTAACCTGAGTGCCGACTTCAGCCACATTGCCGCTGAATTCGTGCCCGAAGATAGTGCCATCCTGGCCGTCGCGTTTGTAAACGTGTAAATCGGAGCCGCATACACCGCATACCTTCACCTTGATAATAATCCCATGAGATTCGCATACGGGATCGGGCACGGTCTCCGTCCTGATATCTTTTGCCCCGTGCAGGACTGCGGCTTTCATATTTGATTTCTCCTTATAATTGGTAATCATCAATTTTATTTCAAAGATTAAGCCCGCTGTCAAGATGGGCGTAAATATAAGGAAGAAAAAAGAGGGCGCTGACCCTATTTAAGTCATAGCCCGATCCCGGCATTAATGAACGGATCCCTGCAGCGCTTAAGCTTTGCGGAATCCATCCATGTCGTCATGGACTTTTTCTGACCAAGCGGGTCATCGGCACCAATCTTATCCGCCTTGGCGTGCCAGAGGGGATTGTAGCTTATGAGGGCTGCTTTTCGTATGTCGAGGGCAGCGAGAAATGAGGCGATTCCTTCCATGTTCTCGTCGGTATCGGTGATACCGGGAATGAGAGGCGCCCTGGGAAGTACCGTAACGGATGAGTTTCGGGTAATATCGACAAGCTTTTTGAAATTGTCCAGTATCCGCTCATTGGTTGCGCCGGTGTATCTGCGGTGGGCGTCATCATCGATCAGTTTGATGTCGAAATAAACCGTGTCGAGATGCGGCAGTAATGCCGACTGGAATTTTCCCATGTCGAAGAAACCGCAAGTTTCCAGCAGGGTATGTATTCCCTGCGTCTTCAGGCACGAAAGCAGCTCTGCAGTGAAGTCCATGAAAAGCGCCGGTTCACCGCCCGAAAGGGTGACACCGCCTCCCGAGATATCGTAGAATGGTTTGTCCTTCATGACCGTGTTCATAATTTCGCCGACTTCCATCTCCCTGCCGACTCGACTGAGGGCCTCGGAGGGACAGGCGTCGGCGCACCGGAAGCAGAGGGAGCAGCGCGTGCGGTCGATAAAATACCGGTTTCCGTGCGACAGGGCCTTTTCCGGGCAAAGCTTCATGCAGGTATCGCAGCCGACGCATTCTTTCGCGTCGAAGGCGATCTCCGGGCCGGCGCGCTTGCTCTCGGGATTGTGGCACCAGACGCAGGAGAGGGGGCACCCCTTGAAGAAGACCACGGAGCGGATGCCGGGGCCGTCGTCCAGGGAGTTGCCCCTTGATTTCCAGAATTAGCGGTTTTCCGGCATTTTCGCTTTCAGCCCCCATCATTTCTGCGTCCTATATCCCGTACTCCGCCCGCTCGATGAGCTCCATGCTGCATGTCGCGGTTCAGGGTCACGAAGTAGGCGTTGTATCCGGAAATTCGCACGAGCAGGTTCCGGTAGTTTTCCGGGTGCGCCATGGCGTCCGGAGCATCGCCGAGGTCACCACGTTCATCTGCATCTGCATGCCGCCGAGGTCGAAGTAGGTCTTCACGTAGGAGAACATGTCGTTCACGGTCTTCTCCCTGCGAGTCGGAGGCAGACGGGCACCACCTTCACGTTGAAGGCGATGTTGTTGTTCAGGTTCACCGGGTCGAGCTGCGCCACGTCCCGTATGTTGTCCAGCAGGTTCTTCGACGCAAAGGGCTGGGGCGTGAGCCCCGGCGTGAACGGCTTGCCCGCCTGCCGCCCCGAGGGAAGCGCGCCGGTGAGGGTACCGAAGACCACATGGTTGGACATGGACCAGAAACCGGTGGTGTATTTCCCGCCGCGGTAGTGGGGGATGCTGCCGTAATAGTCATGCGACCATCCGGCGACGCGGTTCGCCATGGCCACGGCCTCGTCGCTGCCGGAGCCGAAGAGCGGCACCTTCTTCCGTACCATGGCCAGGAGCGCCGGGTCTTTTTCGAAATTTGTGTCCACCGCCTTTTTAAGATCCGCGAAAGTGACCTTCTTCTCGTCGAAGACCAGCTTCTTGATGACCATGAGGGAATCGGTGACGTCGGCCAGACCGATGATGGCGGTGCCGGAGCTGTTGTATACCGCGCCGCCCTTGGTGACATCCTTTCCTTTGTCGATGCACCCGTCAATGAGCGACGAGAGGAGCGGCGTCGGACGCAGATACTGGTGCGCTTCCGCCAGCATGTGGTTGTACTCGATGGACTGGTCGATGAGAAACTTGAACTGCGTGGTAAAGGCATTGAAGAAATCATCGAATGTCTTGAAGTCGCCCTTTTCCACATCGCCGGTATCCGGGCCCGAGCTTCCAGTCCGTGAGGGGGTGCGTGCCGTTGTTCAGCGCCATCTCCAGGGCCGCCACCATGTTCATCATCTGCATGTTGGTGTGCCCGATGTGCTTGCCGGAAAGGGTGGGCTCAACACAGCCGGTGGCCGACCAGTTGCGCATGTCTTTGATGTCGTATCCCATCGGCGTCAGCGCGGCAATCATGGCATCGTCGTTGTGCATGGACGGTGTGGCCGCGGTGATCAGGTTCACCTCGCAGAGGCGTTTCAGGTAGGTGTCGCTGTTCTTGCCCGGGTTGTATCGCGCATTCACATTCGGGTCGCGGATGCTGAGCATTTCGGTTACTTTAAGGAAGATATAGGTCATGTCGTTGACCGCGTCCTCGCCGTCGGGCGTGACACCGCCGAGGGTAATGACCTGGTTGGAGGAACTGCCGCCGAAATAGAAGTTGGCCAGGTCCGGGGTGAGCGGGAAATGGTCGGTGCATCTCATGTAGAAGTGGCCGATAAGCTCGATGGCGTGTCTTATATACTTCTGCCGTTCTTCTTTCGACCGGATTTTCTCCATGTCCGCAAGATAGTACGGCTGCAGCCACTGGTCCAGCCGTCCCAGAGAAAGGCCGGCGTTCATGTTCTCCATGTGCAGCCCCACCCAGGTGATCCACATGGCGTTCACCGCCTCGTCGAGCGTGCGAGCCGGTTTTTCCACCACCTGAGTGCAGATGTCAGCAAGGTGAAGTAGTTCTTTCGCCCGTCCGGGATTGTCTGCCGCCTTGGCGTCACGGGAGGCCTGCGCTGCCAGATTCTTCGAATAGGCGGTGAGCCCCTCGAGGGTGAGGATCATCGCCTCCAGGGTTGCGGCTTTCTCTGCGTCGTTCCCTTTCCTGTCAAGTTCACGGCGTATCTCTTCGATCATTCCCGATGTGCCCAGCCGGAGAATCTTCGGGAAATCGGGGATGGTGTGCGATATCGTCGCCTGTTTCCAGTTGAAATACAGGGCGTAGCGTTCATCGATCTGCTGACACAGGGGATTATTGTATTTTTCACGCACCCATTCCCTGAAATTGCGCTGGCTCCAGTAGGGGAACACCTCGAAGTGGAGAAGTTGGCGCGTCTCCTCGGATATATTGAAAGGATTATAAGTGCGGTAGGGGAGGGTGAAGAGCTCATTCCAGATGAGGGTGCCGCTCCCATCGGGGTAAACAACGCATCCCACCTGACGGCTGGTGGTGGTCCCGGCAAGTAGAGAATCCTCCGCGATGATCGGCTTACGGTTTTCCATCAGGTATTTGTAGGCATGGGCCTTCCGGAGCACCGGCACCCAGGGCTTTCCGTCAGTGTCGGTCTCAAAACCGTTCCGCTTATGCCATTTTGTGACTAGTGACGGCAGTTCCGGGCACACTTCCGGCTTCACTGTGAAATGTATATCCAGGAATTTTTTAAGCCTGGGGAAGTTTTCGATGCTGAACTCGGAAAGATAGGGGTCATCAAGATGCCGGACATGGGGATCAACATTCTGGACCCTGAGCCTCTGGTTCTTGCGGGAGGCGAGTTCGTCGCTCAAATCTTTCCTTATTTCCGGAGATGATTTCAGAAGCGCTTTTCTGGATGCATCTCTCTCTTTTTCCATCTGCTTGATCTGTTTTTTACTCATCAGAAGAGACAGCAGGAAAAAGAAGATGTTCAAATATCCCATGTTCCCCCGGACCCGCAGTTCGCTTTTCAGCAGCATGAATATCTGGTCGGTGGGCGTGGCGCCCAGGAGTTTTTTCACTGCGGCATCAGACCTGAAAATCAGGACCACGTCTGAATCTTCGGGAATCGAGTTCAATACCTTCACCTTGCCGTTATTGAATTTGATGGCGCACGCGACGGACCCGCTTTCGGTCGTTATGCCGGCGGTGAAGTTTAACCATCCCTCCGCGGTCTTCAGGTATTTTTTTAACGACGGACGAAGATTAAAGCTGGCCGCCACCAGGCCCAACAGCATGCGCATGATTACATTGGTAAAAGATTTTTTCGGATTGGCATCGGATTCGACATGGAACAGCATGGTATACCTCCCTTCGATGATTTACTTTTAAGGGTTCTTGGGAACATGTATCAATAAATAGACTGTCCACTATATTTCGTTATCCTTTCGGATGCGAAATGGTATTAACTGGTCATACCCAAAACTATTTCAAAGAATAAGTCCGCTGTCAAGATGGGTATAAAAAATAGTGCACTGACCCTATTTAATCACGGACAGGAAAGGGCACATCTAAAATATGCAAGTTGAATTATTTAAATAGATCATGATAGTGTCGTGCAAATTAATTTTTGAGGGCTTGTTTAATGAGAGGAACTAACCGCGCCGATATCAAAGTGGGTGCGCGCGTAAAAGTTGTGCAGAAGCAGGATCAGCGCACAGGCAATCTGACCGAAGGCATTGTGCAGAATATTCTTACAAAATCAGGTACTCATCCGCATGGGATCAAGGTGCGTCTGGAAAGCGGGATAGTGGGCAGGGTCAAAGAAATCATCTAATTCCAATTCTGATTGCAAGTACACGCGCCTATCACAACGAGGTTTTATGCAGATATTTGTTGATGCGGATGCTTTTCCGAATGTTATTAGAGACATCTTGATCAAAGCATCCTTACGATTAAATGTTCCTCTGATCTTTGTGGCCAATAAACCGTTGCGCCTGGAGAAGTTGGCAAATCTATCCCTGATCCTGGTTCCGGAGGGGCCTGATGTGGCCGATGATCGCATTGCCCAGTTAGTGCAGCCGGGCGACCTCGTGATAACAGCCGATATCCCGCTTGCCGACCGGGTAGTCGCCAAAAAAGCCTTTGCGATGAATCCTCGCGGCAAACTCTATACGGAGCACAACATCAAAGACCGGCTGGCTATGCGGAATTTGCTCAATGAACTAAGAGATAATGGCATGATGACAGGCGGCCCGGCTGAGTTCAGCAAGAAAGACCGTCAGGCATTTGCCAATCAGCTGGACAGCTTTTTAATCAGGCAGCTGAAATTAGAAAACTTGCGACTCAAAGCATTAAGGATGCTATATTTTAATTTCATTAGTTAATCTTCGCTTAAATATCCCTCATATGCTAATTTTTATCTTCAATACAAGCTTAAAGCATTCATCAATATTAGATAGCTTTTTATGAGATTAGGTTTTGACCCCTTTTAGTTGTGTAACATTTTATATTTGGTTTATTCGGCGAAAGCCTCTATTCTGAATCAACATTACATTTCTTATAAAGTAGCTAACAATATTTAAGAGTACAAATGGAACACTTATTGTGTTCCCTTTGCGAATAAAAATACTCTCCTTAAATCTTTGTACAATGCGTTTTGATTCATATCGCTGAATCTTCAATTGGTTTATCTTCTGCTGTTGTTTGTCCACCACCTCCATATTTACCACCACCTCCATAAGTACTTCTCTTCGGTCGCTACCAAGTTTAACCGAACCCTAGTGCTACCTGGCCTTAATTCTTCAACAAATGCCGTTGCTTTTGTATACGTTATGACGCTGTATCTAAGGCCAGGATTAAGTTTTGATGGACTTTTCGCTGTAATAAAACCTGTTTGTATATCGGCAGAATTAACTATATATCCTAAATCTTGAAATACTGAACATAACCGCAGCAAAAGCAATTGTTTTGTTCGATTCAAACTCCCTGGATTGAAGAGCCAATAACTCTAAACTGGTTTTCTGCAAGGAGGTTCAGTTGTCGAACATCCCAAAATTATAAAAAACCCGAGCAATATACAAAATCACTTTTTTATTCACGGCATACCTCCTTAAAAATTTGTAGTCATACTTTTGAAGTCTATAAACCTTTTTGCTTTCAGTCGAACTTAATAATGAGAGCTCATTGTTCTTGTGATAGACTGCTCAAAACCTGAGGATGCTCCCGTACCACCAACTATGATAACAGTTGCGTAAGTTCTAGAATCAGTACTTTTTGCCACAGTAGCATATTTTTGATGTGTCTGCAAACTATCGTATCCTGAACAATCAACAGTGGCTATATTAGGAGCACCAAATTTTTCTAAAACCTCTGTCTGTGTAGTGATTCCCTTTTTGATACTCAATTGAACATTTCCGTGAGTGAATGGTGAATTTTCTTTGTCTCAGTTGTGTCTGATGTTGCACATGAAATACATAAAACTATTATTGTAGCGATAGGCAATAACATCTTTCTTATTTTCATGGCGTAGTCGCTCCTTTCTAGTATGCCTAATAACGATTACACAACTTAAAAACCATGTGCTTAAATATACTCGCAATTTAATTAGGCTTCAAATGATTTTTTTGACCACGGGTATGAATATACCCTCCGCCTAAGGCGGGATTGTTCGGCTAACAAATTTCAATATACTTCGTTTTTGAAATTTGAGTCTCACAAAAGGCTGAAGGCTGAAGGAGGCAGTAAGATGTCTCACCGCCGTTCGACATGACAAAAGGAGTCTGGATTCCATTCTGCGTGGGAATGACAGGGCATAATAATGTACAGCGCCCATTTAATTAATAGGTGAAAAAGAGCGCAACTATCCCTAATATCCCCCTCACATCGTAATGGAACATAGGGGGAGGTCGGTATCACGGCGGCTTATATCCTGGCCTATGTTTTCGCCAGCGCTATTATTTCTTGACGTCTTCTACTGCTTTATCGACTTTCTTGCCGGCGCTCTCAAACGGGCCTTCTTTGCAGCCGAATAGCCCCACAACAATCAGGGCGATTATCGCCAACACGGCGATGATACTCTTACAATTTTTCATCATTTTGTATCTCCTTTTGCGAATGTTTCTCTAAACTCACTTCAGATTCGCCCCATCAGCAGCAGGATGATCAAAATCAGCAGAATCAATCCAAGTCCACCGCTGGGATAGTATCCCCAGTTCCTACTGTGAGGCCAGGTGGGCAGTGCGCCGACCAAGAAGAGAATTAAAATAATGATCAGTATCGTAAACATGTTTTTTCTCCTTTCCTGTTATTTGACTCTCTTGTTTTTTAGCTACAAAGGCTGCCCGTATCGGGGTAATGAGGACAGCGCCCTGTTTTTTGAAACACTTTACATAAATCATGACCAAGCAATTAAAAAGCTAACTGAATATACTCGCAATTTGCCTTGAGTTCAATTAGTTTTTAATACCCCTGTCGGGGCACAAGAGGCTGAAGATTGCCGGGGGAAGGGTAAAGGGATTCACCTCAGCACGCAATAAGTTTTTGCCTTTTTAATTATCATGGACTATAAACAACTTAGTTTAAAAATTTGAAAGGGGCTTGTTCAATGAAGAAGGTTGTCTATCATGGCATTCGCGATATCACGGTCGAGGAGGTTGAGGAAATCCAGCCGGGGAAAGGCGAGGTTAAGATTAAAATCAAATACTGCGGTATTTGCGGCTCGGATTTACACGAATATCTCCACGGTCTCTTTCCCGAAAGCCCTTTCGGCCATGAAGCCTGCGGCGAGATAGTAGCTATCGGAGAAAGCGTTAAAGGTTATGCAGTCAGTGAGCGTGTTTGTTCCGTCGTCTCCGGCTCCTATGCCGAGTATATAAACTGCCCGCAGGAACGGTTGCTGAAAATTCCCGCGGATATGGATTGGAAACGCGCGGCAGTTGTAGAACCACTCTCAGGGGCGGCTTATGCTCTTAACCGCGCCGGAATCAAGGGGGATGAAAAAGTTCTTATCGCCGGTTGCGGCACCGTGGGTCTCATGCTCCTGTTGGGGCTGAAAGCCATGGGCGTCAAAACAGTATATATGACCGACCTTCTGGAATACAGGCGCAAAAAGGCGCAAGAGTTGGGCGCCACGCTGGTATGGAATCCGCTGGAAATAAAACCCGCGGCAAAGATTAAAGAGCTAACTGCCGGCAAGGGCGTTGATGTGGCTATCGAAGCCGTCGGCATTGAAGCAACGTTGAAGGATTGTCTCTCTTCCGTAAAATATTTGGGAAAGGTGATCGTTCAAGGTATTTTCACCGAGCGGGCTTCCGTGCATATGCTCGGATTCGTCACCCGTGAAACAACCATGATCGGCACCAACTCTATTAATCCTGAATTGGCCATGTCCTGGATTAAAGCTGGAAACATTCGTCCAGAGAGCGTCATCACAAAGATTATTCCGTTAGACAAAATCAAAAATGAAGGGTTTGAAGTGCTAGCCGGGAATAACAAAGGGGATATCAAAATTCTTGTCGAACCTTTTCCCGTATAGAAAGTTTGCCGTATAAGCGTGTTACGTTTTCAAAAAAGTAGGTTAATCTATCGCGCCGCTTTTCTTGAGAAGATTTACAATAGATTCAGCAAGGCGGCGGTATCCCTCGGTATTGGGATGGATGTAATCCGATTTTAGGGAGTTATCGGCAAGCACCGTTGACAATATATTCTCTTCGATGGGAATAGTTAGCTCCTTAGCAATTTCGCGGTACATTGGCGGAGGCGAAAGGGATAGCCCCGGGGCTGGTACCGCAATCAGAACAACAGCTATTCCTCTTTTCTGTGCTAACCGAATCATTTCCCTTATATTGTTAGCGGTTTGCTGCTGGTTCAAACGCCGGAGCTGATCGTTGCCACCATGGCACAGCAACAGAAGGGCCGGTTTTTCCCGTTCCAGAATCTCCGGCAGGCGGGATAATCCATCTACGGTCACTTCCCCCGGTACCCCGGTATTAACAACTCGCCGGCCAACCATTTTTCCCAAAACCGCCGGATAACTCTGCACTGGTTCCACCCCGGTTCCGAAAGTCAAACTATCACCGAACGCCACAATAACTGCATCATCAGTAAGGTGAGGCAACTTGGATTGGGAAGAGCAGGCTGTCAGGCCAACACCGATAATGATAGCCAGCAACAGGGTAATTAGCGCAGTATGTTTTATTGAGTTCATGCTATTATCTCCGGCAGTCAAATAGTGTCCACTCATAAGGTGCAGTAATCAACAACCCTACTAATCTTATTAAAAAATGATTCTAACTATTTGTCAAGAGACAATGGGGCAGACCACTCATGGGCAGATTAAATTATTTCAAGCCGTAATCCTGATTTTTCTATTTTGCCTTTTTATGCTACATTCTCACCCATAATAATAAGAAAGGAACCGCGGGTATGCTACCCTCCGCTTCGCGGGATTGTTCAACTTACCAATTTCGCTACGCTTCGCCCAGCATGCGCGGGGTTTTACTTTCAGAATTGGAGGTTCACAATAAAACAAAATGATGAAACCAGCAAAGAATTCTCTGGATATGGGTGTAATAGTCAGTGACATCAAGGCCAGTCTTAACTTCTATCAAAATATTTTGGGGCTAGAGTTTGTGGGCACAGTTCCTTTATGGTTTGGTACCATGCACCGGCTGAGATTCGGTACAAGTGACTTTAAATTGATTGATCCCAAAGTACTACCGCCCCGCGGCACTATTGGATTGGAAAATCAACTTGGATTCCGTTATGTGACCTTTGTCATTGAAAATCTCTCTGAACTTTGTGCTGATCTCCAAAAAATTGGTATAGAGTTTACTGTTCCAGAAAGAGAAATGCGGCCTGGTGTGCGTATTGCGATGGTCAAAGATCCGGATGGTAATGTTGTAGAATTCGTGGAACGAAGCTAAACTACAGAAGGAATCCCCATGTTTCGCTGGTTTATTAATCGCCGCCGGAAAAAGCTTGCGGAGTCTCCATTTCCCCCCGCCTGGGAAGAAATCATACAGCATAATGTTGCTCATTACTGCATGCTGGATGATGCCGAACGCGCTCATCTTTGCTCTCTCATCCAGGTATTCATTGCCGAAAAATATTGGGAAGGCGTGGGCGGTATTACACTTACGGACGAAATTCGCGTCACCATTTCCGCTCAAGCGTGCCTCCTTCTTCTTGGCCTCCCCCACAACTACTATCAAAATGTCCTCACTATCATTGTCTATCCTTCTACTGTGGTCCCGCCCCAGAGAAAACTCGGTTTTTTTGAAACGCCGTTTGCACCGGTAGAAGATATCCACCCTATTATCGGACAAGCTTTTCAACAAGGGCCTGTCATTATCATCTGGGATGCGGCGCTGCATGGCGGCCGCCATCCTGAGTTAGGCCATAACGTTGTCTATCATGAATTTGCCCATAAACTGGATATGCTGGATGGCGCCGCTGACGGCACACCTCCACTGCGAGACCGGGCTGAATACCGAGACTGGGTACAAACATGTTCCCGGGAATATCTTCGACTGAAACATGATGCCGAAAGAGGTAAAAAATCCTTCCTCAATGCCTATGGCGCGGCAAGCGAAGCTGAATTTTTTGCTGTTGCTACTGAGCAGTTCTTCGACCAACCCCATTTGATGATCAAACACGCCCCCGATCTTTATCGAGTGCTCCAGGAATACTACCGCCAGGATCCCGTGAAGCGTCTGGGACGAAATAACTGCACTGTTTGAAATCGTGAATTTGACGTATTTGTTTATGATAGATTTATAACGGTGGTCGTGATATTTAATAAAGAAAGGAAGGAAAAATATGAACAAATTAGGAATAAATATGATATTCAGATTGGCCAGTATCGAGCATCTTATTAAATCTATAATTATTTTGCTTGTTATATCTTTCAGTAATATTGCCATAGCTGATGGCGGAAGTGCGGCGGTATATCAAGGGACTCTTTCCGGAGAATGGAGCGGCAAAGTCCAAGAGATGTCTGTAAGCGGAATATTCTCTATAAAGATTTCCGCTGACGGCACTGTATCAGGCACTTACTCCGGAACTCAATCAGGCACTATCTCTGGATCTTTAAGTAGCGGCGGAAAAATCAACGCTCATGGTTCCGCCGGTATTTCCGACTGGAGCGGCCAGCTAAATTCTTCAGGGGGCCGATTATCTGGTAGCGGCTCATGGAAAGGTTATGGCAGCGGTGGTTTATGGAGCAGCAACTAATTCTATGCCAGTCAATTTTTCCATCGCTTTCTGAAAACAAGTTTATTAATAAGTAATAATTATGATTGCTTACATGAAGCGACATGAACGATACGTAAAAGAAATGCTGGAAAATAATCTCAGCCGGGAAGCTTTGCTAGAGCTTCTCGCGTATCACGATAAGCAGATTCAATGGTTGCAACATGAACGGCTGGCGCACCTTATTACAATGCTGTTTGTTTGTCTGTTCTTTTTGCTTTCCTTCGGATTTGCTATCGCAAATCTATCCCTTCCGTACATTATCCTTTCCGCGCTTCTGATGGTCTTATCGGTCGCCTACATTATCCATTATTATCGACTGGAAAATGGCGTGCAAAGGTGGTATATGCTATCTAACCAAATTAAATTAAATCACCTTAGTTAGTGGGAGTAAGGCAATGATTCAAAATAAAATAGTAGTCCGCTATCAGGATGGACGCCTGATGAAGGGTACAACTAATGACTTTTTCCCCAGCAAAGACCTGTTTCATTTGGAAGCGACGGATGCACTGCCGGGAGCCAAGTCGTTGGAGTTACGCTCCACCGAGCTTAAGGCAGTTTTCTTCGTCAAGGATTTCGGTGGCAATTCTGATTATCATGACAAAAAGGAATTTGATCCGGCCAGGTCCATGCTCGGGCGCAAGATCAAAGTGGTCTTCAAGGACGGGGAATTAATGGTCGGCACTACTCATGGATACCAGCCTAACCGGCCGGGATTCTTTATCATACCCGCGGATAATCAATCCAATATCGAACGCTGTTTTGTGGTTACATCCGCGACCCAGAATGTTTCATTCATTTGAGTTCGGTGATTCTTTCTTGATGAATTTAACCGGGAAAATCATCGGCACCTTATGCTGATAGTCTCGATAGGCATCACCGAATTGTTCGACCAAATCGCGTTCTTCCAGCAGGGTGCCGAAAAAAATCCATGCAGACCAGAGAATATTGAACAGCAATCTGTCCTTTGTAAGATTCGGACATGACCAGATCATAACCAACATAAATAAATATAAGGGATGGCGTACCCAGCGGTATGGGCCTCTCACCGTAAAAGCTACCGGCCGAGGTTTTCTGTCCCGCCCGTAATCTAATACTCCTTTTATACCAAAAGGATCAAAAAAACCCAGCGCCTTTACTCCCCAGATAAATCCGGCAATAGGCAAAATAAAAACTATACGCAAGAGTACGCGGGTTATGCCTTCAGCTTCGAGCAAAACAGATGTTCCCTGCCAAAAAATGACCACTAAGAACAAAAAGATTCCTGAAACAATTGAATAGATTGCGCCGCTGTATGCTTCCGGCGAAAATCTGAATAAAAATTGTCGGAATGATCGGCGAACCATTCCACTATGCTGAATGAAAAATGCGAGCGAAAGACCGGCATTAAACAAAAGCGCCTGAGGTTCGTCTAAGTCGAGATTAACCAAATCTAGACGCCCGGCATAAAGAAAAACAGCAAAGACAATTAACGAGGAGCCGCCTAAAATATACGAAAAAAAAATTATTACGTATCCCCAATATTTTTGCATAATAGAACTTACTTCAGGATTTAATGAAATGTTTTTTTATCCACAACAGCATCCGCCGCGTTTATCGGTCGTCGCGCCTGCGGGTTCAGAGCCGCAGCAACACTCACCGTCGTTACGACCCAGCATGGAATTGATAACGGCCGCAGCACAGCCGACACCGGATTGGACGAAGATAGCATCAACCGGGCAATTTTTACTGCACGCCCCGCATTCCATACAGGCATCGCGGTTTTGGATGATCACGTGCTTTCCGTTCATTTTAAACACTTCATGAGGACAAACATCCAGACACATCCCGCAACCGGTGCATTTATCTTCATTAAGTTTTAGGGTGACGACATTTTTCAGGTAAATTGAATTTTTCATTTTGAACTCCTAAACAATTAAACGAGATGTTATCCACATTAAAAGGCCGCAAATACCTGCCGTAATTTGCAGAGGCAGTGCCCAGCGCATTTCCTTCTTCACACCGGAGAGAGAAGTGTAAGTTGAGGCTCCGGTAAAGTTCATTGCCAGATAAGCGGATATGGCCGGAATTATTATAAGCCAGGCCAAAGCTTCGATCCTCTCCGGCCATGCCTGTAAATTTATATCCCGCAGGTAAAGAAGAATAATGGCAATAATAATACCGATTAAAAAACCTTTTATGGAAAACGCCCGTCCCGGAAGATAAGGCAGAAGAATAGGATTTATCACTGCTCCTCCCAAAATGGCGGCGAGAAATGCCACGACGGCAAACAAACCATAATTAAATGCGTTTGCCCAGAAACCAGCCGGACCTCCAATACCGCCAAGTAAAAACAAGAAGGGCGCGATAATCAGAAAAGGTTTTATTGTTTCGATAAGCTCTATCGGAATAAGAACAATTCTTTCCTTCAGTGGGAATATCATTATTCGCATTTCGGCGGTAGCTTTAAGACCGGCGTCAAGATAAGCCGCCACGTCTTTTGCCCGTATCGGTCCGTAATAAATTTTAAATCCGGAGACCTGCTTTACTTTGTGGGCGGCCACTCCGGGCGCTCCCAGCTGAGGAATAATTAATTTTCTGTGGCTGACAATATCTTTCAGTCTGCTTGATTCTATTTTTTTTATTAATTCGTCCGTACCGAATGTGCCTTTTCCCGCGGCGCACCAAACATTTATTCCTTTTGTGTCCAGCACAAGAATCCATGCATTTCTGTCTGGCAGAGCTTCACGCAAGCGGTCAAAACTCATCTTATAATTGGCGGTAACTAAAACAGGGGAATTGTTATCGGGATTGCCCAGAGCGTAAAGACCGGGGTCAATGGCATAATCCATTCTGCCGACTCCCCAGCGGGCTTTAATGGCTCCCCAATGATCCTGCCAACTCAAAGCCGAAGATACCCTTGGCAGGTTGCCGGCGGCTGTGGAGATAGAACCGGCGACAAAAGTTTGATTTAAATCCGGAGAAGTGTCTGGAGCGACTTTTGCAATACCGCAGCAACTTGACTCCGCTTGAATTACAGGTAATGTAATCTTATTCATATACTATCCTCACTATTCTTATTTACAGCAACTGCATTCTCGCGCATAATTTTTTATAGCCATAATAAAAGTTTTAACGGATTCCAAAATAACATCCGCTTTTTTCTCCGGGATATTGCACATAACCTTGCGGAAAAAATCCGTCAGACACAACCAGACTTTTTTGTGGACATCCCTGCCTTCCTTTGTCAAAATAAGGGTAACCGCCCTGGAATCATGCGGGGCTTGATCGCGTTGTAAAAGACCTTTTTTAATCAGGGGACTTACTAATCTGGTTGTCGTACTTTTTTCGACAGAAAGATGCTTGTGCAAGTCGGACATATTAAGCACTTTGTGCTTTGCTACCGCGTCCAATATCATAAACTGGTGAAAAGTAACGTCTTCGCAAAAAGCCTCATCCTGACGGCAGCAACGCGTCACCTGGGAAAGGCCGGTGAATAATTCCATTAATTGAGCATAATTTACATTTATCTCTTTGGTCATGGTTGTATGATACAACTATATTTGTATTTGTCAATAAAAAATTTGAAAAAATTAAATTTTGGATAAAATAATAAGTATGGATCTTATCTAAATACTCAATGCCATTACCGGATTTGCTTAGAAAATAAATAGTGTATGTTTCTAATGCTATGTCGAAAGACGAGTTCTGGGCTTGAAATGTTGGAAGAATTCTGATTAATCTAGTATTTAAAGGATTGGTTTCCACATGAAGGCAAAAAATAGCCCCATTGAAAAAAACGAAGGCTGGGTTTCATCCGCTCTTAAGGTGAATCTGGAGAGGACGGCAGTAGCCATAGAAATACCCAAACAGTATGCCCCTTTGCTTAAGGTTGTGGAAGAGCATTACGGCCTGCAGAAAAAAACACGGGAACTGCTGACAGAGTTAAACCATCCTTTTGTTAACTGGGAATATGTTCTCAAGGAGCTCAAATCCGTTTCCATCGGCGATTTCTATGAGTACAACCGGCATAAAGACGGACTATCCGCTCTTTCCATACTCCTGCGGATATACTTCGATGTAATTAAATTTTCTTCCAACGAAGAGATCAGAGACAGCGCGATACACTATCTGTTTGACTATATAGACACGATAATTTCTCAGAGCAACGAATTTATTTCCAGAAACTTATCCCTGTTTTCCGAGATCATAGAAGCGCTGATTAGAATATCGGATGAGGATGCAGTCATATTCAAAAAATGCTCGGCTTACCTCAAAAGAACCGTCAAGTTCTTTTTAGAAAATAACACGCCTCTTCCTGTCGAAATGTTCGATCTTTTACTCTATAAGATGTTTAAGATTACATACCAATTCTGGCTTACCCAGCCCGATCCTTCCGGGTGGTATACGGCAGGAGAGGGAGAAACCGGGGAAGCGGCCGACGCTTACAGGCAGATTATCCAGCCCCTGAGCCATCAGTATATCCAGATGTTACTCGGGAAAATGGAAGCTCTTCATCCGGACAAACAGAAGAAAAGTGCTGAGCGAACAAAAGATTACCTCGATATGCCGGACTATTTTCAAATAGTAAACGGATATTTTTTGGTTGCCGATCAATTGGAAAAATCTCCAGCTTATCAAGGACGCCAGTACCTTGTGAAACTCGACTTTCTGTTCAGTATCATGGGCGTACCCGGTCTTTCCGATATCCACGGAAGCGCTCTTCGAGAAATAAACCGTTGTCTGAAATTGGTCTTTCAGCAGGGAAAAAAGGAAAACCTCAACGATTTTGTGCGCAAGGTATTCGGCTTTCTGAAAAAGAGCAGATCGCAATATGAATACCGGGGGCCCATTATTGACTGCATAACGACAACGGCAAAAGAAGTATTCGATCAAAACTCTCATCCCCTCGCGGATGCATTTATTGATGAACTTATTTCTTACGGTTTTCAATATCCCGAAGTTAAAGGGACGACAACCGAATGGCAGGTGCAAGTCAATCCGACTCATATTGTAAACATAAGGTCATGGCTCGAGATTATCGCCATGAAACCCAGATGGACAAAGAGGCTCATTTCCGCCCTGATTATCAATTTAAACATCGGGGGAATTTTTGTTCGGGATACGGACCTCCTGCAAAAGGACATTTCCGCTCTGCTCAATGCCGATATCGCGCCGGCATACAATCTGGTAAAACAGCTCCTCAGGATATTTCCCGTTTATTTCAGCGAAATCGGCGCCGAAGGCGAATTGCGGGACATCTCCACAGAAGTGGACGAGCTTTCTTACCGTAACGATAAGCTTGTCAACTTCCTACGCAAGCAGTCCCATGTAGAGAGTAACAGCCTCCTTGTAGAATTCATGGAAAACATTTTCCAATACTGGTTTTCCGGCAACAGGGAATTTATCCGCAAACATCTTCCTGATGAGGTCTATGAACAAGTGGTGAATTCCGGGGAATATTTTGACGGAATGCACAAAGCGTTTAAATATTTGTTTTCGATAGTTCAAGATAATCCAAGGAAATTTATCGAATGGGATCAGACAAATGTTCTAAAAGAGATCAATAATATCAAAGGCATTAATAAAAGAGATAAAGAGCGCACCAGGCTCATGATCCGCATTTATCAGCTTCTTTATAAAAAATATTTTCCCCAGTATGTCGATTTATTGAAAGACCTGGAATCGGTCTATCCCTTCCAGAAATCTGAAATCATATCGCTGAAACGTGCTCTGGGCGCGAGAAATAACTACAAAAGTCTTACAATCATAATGAAATTTTTATCCGTATTGAAGGAAAAGATTTTCTCTCCCCAGAAAACCCAATCTTTTGAAAACATATATTACAAGAGGCACATTGCGGCAGGAATACCGTCAATGTATGGGACCTACAATGAGGAGAAATTTGAAGCTCTCGGCCTCTCGCTCCGTTTGGAAAGCCTCGCCACGATGCTTTTAGAGGAGTTGGCCCAGTCATTGAATCTCAAATTCATTACCAAACGCACCATCATCAAGATTCACGCATATTTGTGGCTCTATATCAGCGCTCTTGAGTTGGAAGGAATTTCTACGGAAGGTTTGGTTGCCAAAGTCAAATACGTGACCAGCGCCTTGGCAATCAAGCAGTTTTCCATGGAACAGTACGTCGATATCTTCCGCTTTATCTCCAAAGGTGTACAGGATATTATCCGTGATTATTATATAGACGCTCACAGTTCCAATCTGCCTGTTATTATCGCACAAATTACCCGGCAAAAAACTGAGGCTGATGTAAAATACGGGATTCGAAATCATGAAGAAGCCATATACCAACAATCGGAAAATTTTATCAGAGGGATAATATCTTCCGCCTTCGGGCTTCAGGTGTTGGACAATTTTGTCAACGCGGTTATCAATACTCTTAACGCGGAGCTGGAAAAATTTAAAGATAACAAACAAATTCTTAAACTTGTCATGTCCTATAATCCGGAACTTGCTATTTCATCCTTTTATAAGAAGAATAAACGGGTTGATAATCAGATACTTCTCGGGAACAAGGGGTATTTCCTCAAAGAGCTGGTATCTTTTGGTTTTCATGTACCCCCCGGATTTATCATAACCACGGAAGTATTCAGAGGTTATGATGCTGTTATCGGCTACAAGTATATATTTAACGATCTCGCGGCCAGGGTAAATAGAGAAATATCCACATTGGAGAAAATGACCGGGCGCAAATTCGGTGATCCGCACAACCCACTGCTGTTATCGGTAAGAAGCGGCGCCACTGTTTCTCTGCCCGGTATGATGAATTCTTTTTTAAATGTGGGGATTAACGAAACCATAGCAGAAAATCTCAGCGCTAAAGAAGATTTTCAATGGGCGGCATGGGATTCATATCGGCGGTTTTTACAGACATGGGGTATGTTTCAGGGATTAAACCGGGATTTTTTCGATGCGATAATAGACGGATTCAAGCAAAAATACGGCGTGGAAAGAAAGATCCAGTTTTCTCCCGATCAAATGAAACAGATAGCTCTTACGTATAAGAAAGGCATATTGGATAATGGGATCATGCTTAAAGATGATCCCCTGGAACAGTTACGGCATGCTATTCTCAAAGTTTTTGACTCCTGGTATTCCGAACAGGCGAAAATTTATCGTCACCAGATGCATCTTTCGGATAAATGGGGAACAGCGGTAATTGTGCAGACGATGGTCTTTGGAAATCTCAATGAGCACTCGGGATCTGGCGTTATTTTTACCCGCGAACCGAAAAGCTCATCATCCGCGGTGACTCTTTATGGAGATTTTATATTTGGTGTTCAGGGGGACGATATTGTTTCCGGTCTTGTGGAAACTTATCCTATTTCGGAAAAACAGCGTATAGCGGAACGTAAAGACATCGGAAATATCTCTGGAAGCAAAATTTCCGGAGATTTACGCCGAATTGATAAGAATTTCCGAAAATCTTATTTACGAAAGAGGCTTTAACCATCAGGAGATTGAATTTACTTTTGAAGGAGCAAGTAAAGATAAACTATATTTGCTGCAAACGCGGGATATGGATCAAGTAACGGCAAAAAGATTGAAACGTTTTAAGGATACCCAGGAATTGCAATCATCTGTGATGGGAACAGGCATTGGCGTGAGTGGCGGCGCCCTTTGCGGCAGAGCAGTTTATACTGAATCGGACATTAAGCATTTCCGCGATGCTGAGCCCGAAACCCTCCTCATTCTATTGCGCCGTGATACGGTTCCGGATGATGTGGGCATTCTCCTGCAAGTCGAGGGACTCTTGACGGCAAGAGGGGGAGGCACTTCGCACGCGGCCGTGACCATCCCTCAACTCAACAAGGTCGGTGTTGTCGGATTCAGTAAACTCAAGGTTTATGAGACCGATGGTTTCGCCTCAGTTGATGGCTGCAAAATCAGCGCGGGAGATTTCATCTGTATCGACGGTTGGAGCGGAACAGTCTATTCGGGAAAACATGAATGCGAACCGGAAGAATCGCGTAATATAAACCTCTGAACGCTGCAATCATTAGGCCGTTGATGAATTGATTTCATCTATAACATGTTCTTATGAATAAAGACCGTCAGGTCTCCCACCCTGTTTGTGTAGCTTCCGAATTCGTTGTCGTACCAGCCAAAAATCTTCGCGTGGACAACAGGTATTTTCATCGTTTTTTCGGCAAATGTCTGAAGCAGGCCTTTTGGTAAATTCGGAATATGAGAAAGGTCTACATTAATAAATGCCGTTCTAATGTGGTTAAATTGCCCCTCGATAATTACCGCCGCGTCTACTCCGATAAGATCGGTAGATACATTCTGGTCCATGGTAAATATGATTAAGTGTTCGGGATTGCTTTGGGCGGCTTTTCGGTAAATATCATTTATTGTTTTTGTGTCGATATGAGCTGCGACACCATCCTTATTTACGCGCGTTTGAAAAGTAGCGTTCAGAACAATTAAAGAAAGAGTGTTGGTGGGCACTCTGATGGAGTCTGCCATAAAACCGATGTTTTTTACCTCCGGAATTACCTCTCCCAAAGCCTCAGCCGCATTCGTAGAAGTCAAGATTATGTTATTGAGGATGCTCCTGTTTTTTCTCAGGTCTTTCTCTCCTGCCTTGGGAACGCTGTCCAACGCGCTTTGCGAATTGGTAACGGCGTGGATGGTCGACATAGAGGCTGTCAAGATTGTATTTGTTTCCCCATGTTCGAGTAGGGGTTTAATCATGTGGGCAAGCCCCGTGGTTGTACAGGAAGCCGCGGAAATAAGCTGGTGTTTCTTCTGATCAAAAGCGGTATGGTTGATTCCGTAAATCAAAGTTACAGCATCGTCAGGCATTGATAAAGCTTTGTTGTTTATTTTAAAAGGGGAGGAATTGATAACAACCTTTGCCCCGCCGTGAAAATGTCCCCGAATAGAGCCCTTCTTATCATCCGGGGATATTGTCGGATCTTGGAATTTTCCAGTGCAATCGACTACAATATCAGCGCCGTAGTCACGCCAGGGAATATCAGCGGGATTTCTGGCTTCACGCAGCACCGTCACCGGGACCCCATCAATGAGCATCTTGCCTTTTTTTTCATCCACGATTCGGATAACGCGTTCTGATTTTATACCATAGAGAAATCTATGGAGTAATCCATAGGTCGCGTCCTTCTCGATCATCTGTGCTATAGCATCAAACCCCGTCCCCACTCCCCGTCCAAGGTTGACAACAATTTCTTTAAAATACTTTCTTCCTATATGGTGCCACAATGTCAACTTTCCAATCCGCCCTAAACTATTGATACCGAGTACCGGCGGTCTTTTTTCAAATACTTGAACCTTTGCCATAATATACTGCCTCCTTAATACCTGCGTCTGAGAGTTTTTCAGGCACGGCCTTCCGGAGAAGACCGGCACTTTTTTACAAAAAAGGCAGATCAAAGTCAATAAGAGAAACGGCTATAAGACGCACTGAGTATTTCAAATGTGTCGTGATATTAGAGAAGATAGCTTAAATAACTCCGTTTTTTTATAATTTAAAAAATTCCGAGAACTGTTAGTTAAAATATGATAGAAACTTAGGGAGGGATTGCTGCCCAATCAAAGGAGGTAAAGCATGAAAAGACCTTATTTCATTATATTGGCGTCGATTTTAGTTTTGATCATGGGGTGCGCGACGCCGAGAGTCAATATTTTTAGCATCACACCCGATCCACTTAAAGAATATACGCTGGAAGGTACAGGCCCGGATAAAATATTGCTGATTCCTGTAAATGGATTAATCTCGGACAATCCTAAAAGAGGTTTGGTCACCACCACACCGGGTCTTGTTGAGCAGGTAGTTTCACAAATCAATAAAGCCCAAAAGGATAAACAAATCAAGGCGGTTTTGTTCAAGATAAATTCTCCCGGCGGCACCATCACCGCCAGTGATCTTCTCTATCACGAGATTTCCGCCTACAAAGAAAAAGCAGGCAGTAAAATAGTAATTTCCATGATGGACATGGCCACGTCCGGCGCTTATTATATGTCTCTTCCCGCGGATATAATTATGGCGCATCCAACAACTATAACGGGTTCCATAGGCGTTATTTCTTTACAACCGAAAGTTAAAGGTTTGATGGATAAAATCGGCCTTGGTGTTGATGTGCAAAAAGTTGGTAAATACAAAGATATGGGATCACCTTTCCGGGATGCCGGTGAAGACGAACGAAAACTTTTGCAAAAAGCAATGAATGATTTTGGAGAACGATTTATGGGTTTGGTGAAGAAGCACCGCAAGCTTACGTCGCAGGCGATCACGGAAATTTCCACGGCACGCGTGTTTTTGGCAGACGAGGCCCTGCAGATAGGGCTGATAGACAAAATCGGCTATATAAGCGACGCGGTTAAAGAAACAAAAAAAATAGCCAGAATTTCCGAAGACGCGAAATTGATAGTATATCGCAGGGTGGAATTCCCGGAGGATAATTATTATAATATCGCGGGCGCCACATCTGAAAATTTGAATTTTTCTGTGATAAACATTGAAGTTCCGGAAATTCTCAGCGCTAAAGCCGGTTTTTATTATCTGTGGCCGGGGGCCTTTTCAGCCGACTGATAAATATCATCTGCCAATAAATATTCAGGAGCCCGCGTCTTTACTAATATGGTTATTATCAAGACCAATGCCCTTACAAAAAGCTACGGCAAAATACAAGCGGTTCGAAGCATCGATCTGAACATAGAAAAAGGCGAAATATTCGGACTGCTCGGGCCTAATGGCGCCGGCAAAACCACCACTATCGGTATGCTTTGTACGATTGTCCGCCCTACCTCAGGCAGTGCTTCAATAGCAGGCTACGATGTAATAAAAGAGCCCGCACAGGTAAGACGCAAAGTAGGCATAGTATTTCAGGACCCTACTTTAGATACAGTTCTTACCGGACGGGAAAATCTCGAACTTCACGCGCGTCTCTACGGCGTTCCTTCCGATATTCGGGAAAAAAGAATAACGGAGATGCTGGAACTGGTTGACTTGAAGCAGCGCAGTAATGATATAACCCGCACTTACTCGGGAGGGATGCGCAGGCGTCTGGAGTTAGCCCGCGGTCTTTTGCACCGGCCGGCAGTGCTCTTTTTGGATGAGCCGACGCTTGGGCTTGATCCGCAAACGCGGGCGCGCATCTGGGAATACATCAAAAAGATGGCCCAAATAGAGCAAACCACCGTTGTGCTCACTACTCATTACATGGAGGAAGCAGAGCAGGTCTGTGACCGCGTGGGCATTATCGACCATGGCCGGATAATCGCGCTGAATTCACCGGAAAGCCTGAAAGAGTCAATGGGTGGAGATATGGTAGTAATAAGAGTGAAAGAACCCCCCTTGGAAAAAATACGCGCTCTGCCTTATGTTTCCGAAGTCAAGGAAAACGAAGGCGCACTGGAAATAATCACAAAAGAGGCGCATCTGCACCTGGCAGAAATTCTTTCCATGATTAAAGATGTGGAGTGTGTGGAGGTGAGAGTACCTACGCTCAACGACGTGTTTATCAAACTGACGGGAAGGGACATCAGGGAAGATTCCATAGAGGATTCCGGAAGCTGGGTGGATTCCGTAGCTCGCTACCGTCAGAGAGGGTCTTGATTCTATGAGTGAGGGACGTGTCCGCAAAGAATTGATGGGTATTTACGCTGTTTGGTGGCGGGAATTCAAAGTTTTCCAGCGCGAGAAAAGCAGAATCGTTTCAAGCATCGTCCAGCCTCTCATGTGGCTTTTCCTGTTTGGCAGCGGCGTGGGAGCGAGCGTTAGCGTCAGCGATATCAATTATCAGGATTATATATATCCGGGTATACTGGCTATGCTGGTACTTTTCGGATCAGTGTACTTCGGCCTTTATATAGTTTGGGACCGCAAACTTGACGTGCTCAAGGCTATACTGGTGGCACCGGTATCGCGCATCAGCATCTTTATGGGAAAGGTTTTGGGTGGATGCACAGATGTTACACTGCAGATTATAGTTCTCTTTCTCTTCTCGTTTTTGTTTCCGTCTATAAATCCCTTGGGCATCCCGCTGGCTTTACTTCTATTGTTTATCACATCGATCGCACTAGTTTCGATGGGGCTTGCTCTTGGCTCTCTTTTTGAAAGTCTGGAGGGATTCCAGGTCATCTCAGCCTTTCTCATATTTCCGCTCTTTTTCTTATCCGGCGCTCTCTTTCCGGTTAACGACAAGCTTCCCTTCTGGCTGCAAGGACTGGTTAAACTTAATCCTCTTACCTATACTGTAGATGGAGTCAGAGGCGTATTGCTCAATGTCAATATTTTCCCGTTTTATGTTGATTTTATAGTCGTCACTTTTTTCGCAGTAACTATGTTCCTGCTGGGTAGCGTTCTTTTCAGCCGGATGAAGTGATGCTTGATTAGTCCAAGGGAAGGAGAAATCAATGAGACTAAATTTGTTGCGAATGGTGCTGATATTATTTCTTGTTTTTACGGCCGCGGGTGCTCAGGCGGAAAGCTCCGTGTGGGTGGCAAGTTCTTCTAAGGCAAATGTTTATCTTGCCGGTTCTTTCCATATGTTACGGGCGTCTGATTATCCTCTGCCTGCCGAATTCTTTACAGCTTATCAGGACTCCCGCAAAATCATATTCGAAGTGCCGCCCGGTGAAATGGAAAGGCCGGAGCATATAGGAAAGTTTCTAAGCGCGGCAATTTACGATGACGGTACAACGCTTAAAGAGCATATTACATCTGCGGCTTACGCCAAGGCTGAAAGCTTCTGCAGAGAACGGAATTATCCGATGGCGCAATACCAGTTTTTTAAGCCGACTTTTTTTGTGATGACGCTTACGGTTTTGGAAATGTCCAAAATCGGCGCCGACCCTAAAAAAGGAGTTGATTATTTCTTCAAAGATAAAGCTGTACAGGATGGAAAAGCTGCAGGAAGTTTGGAAACGGTGGATCAGCAAATCAGCATTCTAACTTTGGCGAATGCAAGTGTGGGAAGCGACCAAATCCTTCAAGCTATCGATGAACTCGGACAAATTGAAGTAATGCTGGGAGAACATCTGGCCGCCTGGAGAAACGGAGATGAGGCCAAAATGGAAGAACTTTATATCAAAGAACTAAAGCGCTACCCAAAATTATATCAGACCCTGATTGTTGACAGAAACAATAAATGGGTGAGAGATATCGAAGACTATCTTAATGGTCCGGGAAACACTATGGTAGTCGTGGGCGCGGCGCACCTTGTCGGCGATAACGGTGTGGTCAATTTACTCCGTAAACGCGGGTATAAAGTAGTTAAATTACAAAAATGATAACGAACGACTGGGCAGATGGAAATTGAGTATGAAAATGAAAAAATAATTTATAATCCCGGCGATGGCATCTTCATTCCGGATGGTCCTGAACATAAACATAAAGACAAAGTACTTTCAAAAAAAGCATTGGTTTTTTTCGTTGAAAAAGTTTAACAAATTGCGGTATGCAATTACATTAAGCTTTGTCGGTATCCTCATATCTAAAAGAATAAGGGGTAAACATGAACAAATGTCTTATTTTGGTTGATCTGCAGAACGACTACTTTCCCGGCGGTAAAATGGAACTTGCCGGCATCGAAGCTGCCGCACAGAATGCTCAATTTCTCCTTAATGAATTCAGGAAGAAAGAATTACCTATTGTCCATATTCAGCATATTTCCCTCCCTCCTAACGCTTTCTTTTTCTTGCCCGAAACCGATGGAGCAAAAATAAATAAAAAAGTAACTCCTCAAGGGGGCGAGACGGTTGTCCAAAAAAATTATCCAAACAGCTTCCGGAATACATCCTTATTGGAAATATTGAAAAATGCTAATGTTGATACACTAGTCATTTGTGGAGCTATGAGCCATATGTGCATAGATGCGACAACCCGCGCGGCCTTTGATCTGGGCTTCAATTGCGTTGTTGCCGAGGATGCTTGCGCGACAATGGATTTGGTATTCCAAAACAAAATCATAAAAGCAGCGGAGGTCCACACGTCCTTTATGGCCGCATTATCGTTTCCTTACGCTAAAGTTGTTTTAACAAAGGATGCTGTGAAAAATATATCATAAACTACCTAAATTAAATTTGAATATATAATCTGGAGGAAAGATGGATAAACGGCTGGAGGGAAAAGTGGCGATTGTGACAGGTGCAGGTCAAACACCGGGGGATACTATCGGGAACGGCCGGGCGATTTCCGTTCTCTTTGCTCGCGCGGGCGCACGGGTAATGCTCGTGGACCTTCGCCTTGATTCCGCTCAGGAAACCCAGGAGTTAATTGCCAAAGAAAGCGGTGAGGCCTTCGCTTTTGGATCTGATGTCACCCATTCCGATGACTGCCGCCGCCTGGCCGAGGAGTGCGCAGCGCATTATGGCCGGATCGATATCCTAGTCAATAATGTAGGAACAGGGGGTGAAGACCTGGGGCCGGTTAAGCTGAAGGAAGAAGCGTGGGAACGCATCTATACTGTAAACGTCAAGAGTATGTATTTAACCTGCAAACATGTTATCCCTTATATGGAAAAGCAGGGCGGTGGCTCCATTGTCAATATCTCTTCGATTGCAGCGGTCTGTGCAACACCCATGCTTGCTTATAAAACCTCCAAGTCGGCCGTTAATTCCCTGACCCATTCCATCGCCTTCGTTTATGCCGGCAAAGGAATTCGCGCCAATACCATCATGCCTGGTTTTATGAATACCCCGATGGCGATAGAAGGGATTTCGCGATACCGGGGAATTAACAAAGAAGATCTAATCAAAGAACGCAGCAGTAGAGTTCCGCTGAAAGGCGGAATGGGATCCGGTTGGGATACGGCCTATGCGGCCCTTTTCCTCGCCTCGGATGAAGCCAAGTTTATTACCGGAGCGCTCCTGCCCGTGGATGGCGGGCAAAGCGCGAGAATCGGATAGTTTCACCGATTGCCTTTATATGGATTAATGTCGATGTATAGAGAAGGAGATAAAATGGCACGGATAAGTCTATTGAATGAAGAATCAGCGGCGCCTGAACTGCGGGAGAGGTTCCGGCGGATGAAGGAAAAAGGCGGCCGTGTCCTGAACCTCTTTAAAATTATGGCCCACTGTCCTCAGGTCGGTCATGATTTTTTACGACTGGGCAACACGATTCTTCTAAAGGGAGTTGTTCCTCCCAACCTGCGCGAGTTGGCCATCCTGCGGGTAGGCCATATTAATAAAGCCGTCTATGAGTGGACCCAGCATGTGCCCATCGCCCTACGCGTCGGTGTGCGGCAAACCCAAGTTGATGCCTTGCCGGATTGGGAGAATTCCTCTGATTTCAGCGATACAGAAAAAGCAATACTGCGCTATACCGACGAAGAAACCATAAATATCCGGGTAAAAGACGAGACCTTTGCGGCGATGCGGGAAATTTTAAGTGAAGAGGGGATTGTGGAGCTGACGACGGCAATCGGCTTTTATGGAATGGTTTGCCGGATTCTCGAAACCCTTCAGGTGGAACTGGAAAAAGAAGAATAAGGAGCACAGCAGAATGGATTTAAATCTAAGAGGCAGACAAGCGCTCATCACCGGCGGGTCCAAAGGGATCGGGCGCGCCTGCGCCGAAATACTAGCCTCTGAAGGTTGCACTCTTCATCTTGCCGCGCGAGACGAGAAAGTTTTGCGTAAAATAAAAGATTTACTGGAATCAAAATTCGGTGTGTCGGTCATGATCCATTCCGTTGATCTGAGTATAGGAGACAATGCAAGAGACCTTGTCAAAGATTGTCCGGAGATCGATATTCTGGTCAATAACGCCGGCGCCATCCCACAAGGCGATCTCTGGCAAATTGCAGAACCTCGCTGGCGTGAGGCTTGGGACCTCAAAGTTTTCGGTTATATCAACCTGTGCCGGGCGATTTATCCGCAAATGAAATCACGCGGCAAGGGAGTTATAATCAATGTAATCGGTGCGGCCGGAGAGCGTCCCCGCAGTAACTACATTGCCGGAGGCGCGGGGAACGCAGCTCTTATGGCTTTCACCCGAGCGCTGGGTGCGAGGAGCTTGAAAGACGGCATCCGGCTAGTAGCGGTTAATCCCGGGCTAATCAAAACTGAAAGAATGGAAACGCTCTTGAAAACTGCCGCCCAATCAAGATTCAGCGATCCGGGACGCTGGCCGGAATTAATTCCCAAAGAGCCATCTCCGGGAGAGCCAAAAGATGTGGCCAATCTGGTCGCTTTTCTCGCCTCGGATTACGCTCAGTATATTACCGGCACTGTGGTTACTATTGACGGCGGTTTTGCGGCGGCTTGAGGAGAGCTAGTAGCACCTGAATTGAGCGATAGGCGTTTTTTGACACTATTATTGATTATATCAGAAGGTTGTGATGAATCTGGCACAGTTGCGTGAAAAGAAGGTTCTGGCCGAAGGTGAGCGAATCAGCCTTTATTTTAAAGGAAAGGCAATGACGAACTTCGAGATGCAGCACAACTCCCAAAAACTTGCCAGCGCGCTCAAAAGTCTGGGCGTAAAAAGGGGAGAGAGAGTTATCATTCAAATGCCTAATTGTCCTGAGGTTCTGGAAAGTTTTAGTGCGGTCTGGAGAATGGGTGCAGTTATCGTGCCGATTAACTACTTGATGGGTGATGAAGAAATTGCGTATATCTATAAGGACTCGGGTGCCAAAGTGGTCATCAGCAGTATGGCTTTTCTGCCGAGAGTCCGCACGGCGCAAGCCAAGGCACCCAATGTAAAAACGGTGATTCTTGTCGATCAGGATGTTCCTGAAGGGACGATTGCTTACCACACCCTGGTGGAAGGATCGCTTGAAGATCATTCGGTTGCGGATATGAGAGAGGATGAACTTGCCGCGCTTATTTATACCGCAGGAACTACCGGTAACTCCAAAGGCGTCATGCACACCCATCACTCGCTTTATGCCAACGCCAAAATGCAATTCGACAGTATGGCTTTCCCGGACGGCATGACGAACATCAGTGTTCTTCCTCTTTGTCATTCTTTCGGCATCGCCACGATGAATAATAGTATGTTCCGGACGGCAACAACCGTCCTTCTGGATTCTTTTGATCTGGAAATCATCTTGTCGTCTATCGAAAAATACCGGGCCAACATTATGGCCGCCGTACCGACCATGTATGTTTATCTGCTTTTGTATCCTGACCCAAAAAAATACGATCTGAGTTCGATGAAATACTGGATATCGGGTTCGGCTCCGCTGGCTCTGGAGACTTGGAATAAATTCAAGGAGGTTTACGGTGGTGAGATCAGCGAGGGATGGGGACTGACGGAAGCGGGAGCAAACAATTCCATCAATCCTATTGATGGGGTTAAGAAAGTCGGTTCCATCGGCATACCGATGAACGGCACCGAGATAAAAATCATGGATGACGGCGGCAAGATACTCCCCCGCGGCGAACAGGGAGAAATTGTTATCAAGGGACCGCAACTCATGAAAGGGTACTGGAATAAACCCGAGGAAACCGCGGAAATGCTCAGTGGCGGTTGGCTTCATACGGGCGATGTCGGTTATGAAGATGATGACGGCTATTTTTGGATTACGGATAGGAAGAAGGATTTGATTATCAAAGGAGGGGAAAATATTTCTCCGCGCACTATTGAAGAAGTTCTTTTTACATGCCCCAAAGTATCGGAAGCATCAGTAATCGGAATAAAGGACGATGTTTATGGTGAGGATATCAAAGCTTTTGTGGTATGTAATCCCGCCCAAACAGCTACTGTTGAGGAAATCATGGAATTTTGCAGAACAAAGCTCACAAACTTTTTGTTGCCGAAAGAAGTGGTCTTTTTGCAAGCGCTGCCGAAAAGCCTTGTCGGCAAAGTATTGAAAAAGGAATTGAGAAAATTGTCTTAAAAAGTTTTTTAAAAGACAGATAATATTCGCTATTAAAAAAACATTTTTAAAAGGAGGTTATTATGGCAATCCGCACCGTTGAAGATTACAAAAAAAGTTTGCGCGATGGCAGGCGCGTGTATATCCGGGGTCAGAAGGTGGAAGACATTACCAAGCATCCGATTCTCGGCATAACAGTTGATACAATCGCCTCAGGTTATGAGCTGACGGCATCGAAAGACCCTACAGTTAGGGATCTATTCGTGGCGCCTCATCCGAAAACGGGAGAGCCGATCAACCGCTATTTCATTACACCGAAGAACAGAGAAGACCTGGCGAATCGAACGAAGATGATTCAACGCTCCATCGAGATAATCGGAGGTCTTCCCTTCGGGAAGGATATTGGGACCGACTGTCTTAATGCCGCTTTTGTCGTTGCCGGCCAGATGGGGAAAAAACAGTATCAGGACAATGCCGTGAATTTTCTGGAGCATCTCCGGAAGAATGACCTGCATACCTGCGGTGCAGTTACCTGCGTCAAGGGGGATCGCTCCCGTGAGCCTTCCAAACAGAAGCACCCCGATTACTATCTCCATGTGGTGGATAAAAATAAAGAAGGCATTGTGGTCAAAGGAGCAAAGATTCACATCACCAGCGCCCCGGCGGCAAACGAAATAATTGTTGTGCCTACCCGACAGATGCGTGAAGACGAGGCCGACTACGCCGTGAGTTTTGCCATTCCAGCAAACACCAAAGGAGTTACCTTTATTTGCCGGAGTGGACGCGGCACCTGGACTGATCACGAGTTTCATGCCGATCGTCCGGTGAGAGAGCTGACGGAAGCGATGATCGTCTTCGATAATGTATTTGTTCCCTGGGAGCGTGTTTTTATGTGCGGGGAGTGGCAGTATTCCATGCTGCTCGCTTATACCTTCGCCACTTTCCATCGGTTTACAGCAATCAGCTACAAGGTTCCTGCCGTGGAAGTAATGGCGGGCTGCGCCGTGGCTATGGCCAAATACAACGGGCTCGATAAAGTGGGGCACATCCGGGATAAGCTCGCGGACATTGCCGCTTATGTGGAAACATTGCGCGCATTGACCAATGCAGCAGCGAATGATCCCGTCATGTATGGCGAGATTGCTGTGCCGAATCCGCTGATTTGCAATATGGCCAAACTGCATTTCGCCAGCAAATATCACGAATTCATCAAACTGATTCAGGATATCGGCGGCGGGATTCTGGCAACGGCTCCGGATAAAAAGGATTGGGAGAATCCCGATATCCATGATTACCTGGAACATTATCTGGGAGGATCGGATAAGTACAGCACGCTAGATAGGCTGAAAATGATTCACGAGACGATGCGGCACGTCTGTTCGCATGAGTCGGCGTTTCACGAAGTGACAACGGTTCACGCAGAAGGCTCGATGGCGGCGCAGAAGATGATGATTCTGGCAGAATCTCCCCTCAAGCGCTATGAGATGATGGCCATGAACGCCGCGGGAATCGGTGCCGTAAAAGAGCGTTAATTAGAATGTGAAAAGTTGAAGAAGGCTTGAAGCCATGCGGCCAGGTTGGTTCTCTCCCAACTTGGCCGTATTTCCTTTTACAGATACACAAAATGCGCTTGTGTAGCACATTTTTTTGAAAAATCTTGACATGGAAGAGCCGCCTATATATACTCCCTTCGCTAAAAAGATAATTCTTAGTAAATCGCGAATATCCTGATGATAAAGAGGCATAAATCCATATGGACATGAAGCGCAATTATTATGAAGATATTGAGCTTTTTAGCAGCGGGACAATTCTTGTTTGGTCAATAGTTTTACTTGTTTTTCTCTTCACGTTGCCGCTTTATTTACCTTCTTATAACATTTACCTGTTTAACATTATCATGGTTAACATCATCCTTGCCGTGGGTCTCAACATCCTCGTGGGCTATACGGGACAAATCTCGCTGGGGCACGCCGGATTTTTTGCCATTGGCGCCTACGGTACCGCGCTCATTATGACGCATTTGCACTTTCCCTTCCTAGCTGCTCTCATAATTGCCGCGCTCATTGCTGCTTTCTTCGGCTTTATCATCGGTCTTCCGGCCTTGAGGCTGGAGGGGCCTTACTTGGCCATAGCTACGCTGGGCTTCGGGCTTACGATCATGCACATTATCGGAAGATGGGATGTCTTCGGCGGCAGAATGGGCATCAAGACACCGCCACTTGACCTGGGTTTTGCGGGATCAGCCTTAAGCTTAGTCATCGAAGGAGATGTTAAGCTTTATTATCTTATTCTCATCATCACGGTGCTCATGGTGATCGGGGCCAAAAACCTCATGAAGACACGCGTCGGCAGGGCATTTGTAGCCATCCGCGACGACGACATAGCCGCCGAGGTTATGGGGGTGAACCTTACTATCTTCAAGACCATGTCCTTTGCGTTGAGCGCTTTTTACGCAGGAGTTGCAGGCGGTTTATACGGATTCGTGGTCAGCTTCTTCGATCCTTTCACCTTTAACCTCATTCTATCCATCATTTTCCTGGTCATGGTCGTGGTAGGAGGGCTGGGCTCGGTGATGGGAGCCATCATGGGGGCAATTCTTATTACTTATTTACAATACGATTTCCTGAAAAATGTGGAAGAAATGCCCTATTTGGGTGCGTTCTTAGTATATATATCAAAGCAATGGTTTACTGTGATCGGACTGGCAAACTTTAGCAACATAGCCCTCGGAGTCATAATGCTGGCCATTGTCATCTTCGAACCTCTGGGCATGTTCGGCATATGGATAAGAATTAAGAAGTACTGGAAGACATGGCCATTCTAGAATGAAAAGGATGAAGAGGATATGATTGAACAACTTTTTATCGAAGGCCTGGCTATCGGGGCGTGCTATGGGCTCTTCGGCGTTGCCGTGGCTATCATCTACAAGACCTCGGAAGTGGTTAACTTCGCCCAGGGTGAGATGGGCATGATTGCAACATTTGTCACCTATCATGTTCTTGTTGTATACAACTTTCCCTTCTGGCTGGCCTTTCTTATTACCATGGTCTTTGCCATGCTGCTCGGCATGCTTATCGAAATATGCTGTTTACGGCCGGCCAAAGATCCGAACGTGCTCGGCCTCATTATCCTGACACTGGGCGTAGAGATGCTGCTCATGGGACTCGCCGGTTGGAAGTGGGGAGCTGAGCAGAAAGATTTCCCCTTCCTGCTCTCCGTCCATAAGACTCATGAGATCATTCCCGGGTTGGTGTTGAATGAATGGTCTATCGGAGTATTTGCACTCTCGATTGTCATCATGGTTCTTCTGTTTCTATTTTTCAGGTTCTCGAGATTGGGAATCGCCATGCGGGCAACCCAGCAGAATGTCAATGCGGCAAAGATTATGGGCATCAAGGTGGAGCGGGTCTTTTCCATTACCTGGGCTATGAGCTCTCTCATTGGAGCTATTGCCGCCATGTTTTTTGCAGCGCGTTCAGTGCTTGATCCAAACTTCATGATGGAGCCCTTCATGCGAGCTTTTGCGGCGGCGGTCTTGGGAGGTCTTACCAGCATTCCCGGGGTCGTGGTCGGAGGTCTTATATTGGGGATCATCGAGAATTTTTTCGGTTATGCCTGGCCCGAGTGGAAGCCCATAGTGGCCTTTGTCGTAATTATCATCATTATAACGGTCAGGCCAAGCGGATTGTTCGCGAAGCATTATATTAAAAAGGTTTAAAGCTATAAGCTTTAGGTGAAAGAAACTTAATATTAGGTGCCAGGTTAGGAAAAATGAAAAAGAAAACAAAGATTGTTATTATCGTATCTGCTGTCATCATTGCTGTTGTTGCAGTTCTTGTCATTTGGGATGCACCGAGAAAAAAGGTGGAGTTCATTATAGAGAAGATTGCCATTGAAAAGGTTATCAGTGCCTATTTCAAGGCGGAAATGGAACGTGATTTCAAACAGGTTTATGCGTACCTTGCCCCCTCTTCGGCCTATAAGAAAACGCACTCATATGATCAGTTTTTAAAGGATGTCGGTTCTTCTCCGGTGAGGATAGAGGCCTACCGGATCGTTGATATCTACCGGCTCAGGGATAACGACAACAGGGAAAATTATCCGTTTGTGGATAAATTTGTGCAGGTTGAAGTGGATGTGGATATACGCTTTATAGACACTGGCGCGCAAAGTACTTACAACTACAGCTTTACGTTCCTGAAGGAAAAAGGAGTTTGGTACAAAGGGTGATGAGACTCAAATTTTAAGAACGCAGTGAATTAAAATTTATTAGCCGAATTATCCCGCATAAGCAGGGGTATAATCCCCCGCAGCTTACTTTGGGATTCATACCCGTGATAGAGGATAGATACAAGACGTACCAACAAATATAATGAAAAGGAGGATGTTATGAAAAAAGTTTTGATCGGTGTAATGCTTATATGCACGGTTTTTCTGATTTCAGTGCTTGCACATGCCGCAGCCAAACCCGGCTTTGATGCCAAGGAAATCAGGATCGCCCAATGGGGTCCCCAGACAGGACCTGCGGCGCCATGGGGCTCGGTAGCCAGGGGAAGCGATCTCCTCTTCAAGATCGTAAATGAGGAAGGTGGTATTTACGGCCGCAAGATCAAGTACTTTATCCGTGATGACCAGTACAACCCGGCCCAGACCAAGGCTGTGGTTAAGGAACTAGTCGAACGCGAAGGTATCTTCGCTTTTGTAGGTGGCGTGAGTGCAGCCTGCGGCATGGCGGTGAAGGACTATCTGGCCGAAAACAAAATCATCTGGGTGGGTCCGTCAACTGCTATAAACGATTATGTGTTTCCGGTTCATCCGTATCTTTTTGCCGTTTACCCACTTTATGAAGATGAAGCAAGCATCCTCACCAAGTATGTGGTGGACAAACTTAGGGCAAAGAAGATCGCTTTCTTCTACCAGAACGATGCCTACGGGAAGAGCGGGCTTACTGGCTGCAAGGCAAGGCTGGATGCATTAAAAATGAAACTTGTGGAAGAGCTTTCAGTGGAACCCGGTGAGAAAGATCTATCTTCTCAGATGTTGCGCTTGAAAAACTCTGAGGCCGAGGTAGTTATCATGTGGGTTAATCCCACCTCAGCTACCATTGCGCTGAAAACCAGCGCGACTATCGGATTCAAGCCTCAGTGGGTGTCATCCAACACCCTGTCCGATTTTGTCCTTATGAATAAGATCACCGGCGGTCTCTGGGAAGGGGTGGGTATGATCACCGGTGCGTTCGCCTTACCGCCCGATGCCAACACCCCTGTCATGAATAAATACCGCGAAGCTGCCAAAAAATACGCGCCCGAAGAGCGTTGGGGCACTTTCTACCTGGCGGGCATGCTCTTTGCCGAGCCATTGGTGGAGGCCCTCAAACGGACAGGGCCCAAACTGAGCACGGCAGGCTTACTGAAACAGCTCAACTCCATGAAGAATTTTCAAGGCATAGGTCCAGTTATAAACTGGTCACCGACTGTCCATCAGGGTACTGACTCTGTCCAGATCCAGAAATGCGGACCCAACTCCAGCTACATTTTGCTGCAGGATTGGACCTCCAACGATCTGGCTACATGGAAAAAGAAAAAGAAATAGTGTGATTGACGGGGGCAGGGCATGCCCTGCCCCTAATTTTATTAAAGATCATTTTATGATATTAGGATTTTTTGCACATGGCGCACTTCAAAGTTGAAAACTTAAGCATCTCTTTCGGCGGGATCAGGGCTGTGGAATCCGTGAGCTTCGAGGTTCAGCACAATAAAATATTTTCCATTATCGGGCCTAACGGAAGCGGGAAAACCACTATCTTCAACATGATTAGCGGAATTTATAAACCTGACTCCGGAAAGATTTTTCTGGAAGATGAGAATCTGGTGGGTTACCGGCCGGATCATATAGCCACGCAAGGGCATCGCGCGCACCTTCCAGAACATCCAGCTCTTCGGCAACGCCAGCGTCATGGATAACCTCATGCTGGGCAGACATATCCACATGAAGACGGGGATCATGGGCGGTGCCTTCATGTGGGGCAGACATTCAAGTACCGCTAAGGAAGAAGTTAAGAATCGGGAAATAATAGAACATATCGTCGACTTTCTCGACCTCCAGTCCCTGCGTGATCAATTCGTTTCGAGCCTTCCCTACGGCAAGCGCAAGCTTGTGGAACTGGGCAGAGCCCTGGCGCTCGAGCCGAAGGTATTGCTTCTGGATGAGCCATCCGCGGGTATGAACACCGAAGAAAAGGACGACTTAAAGATCTGGATTAAGGATATTCAGGAAGATTATAAGGTGACAATTCTGCTCATCGAGCATGACATGAATATGGTCATGGGCATCTCGGATAGAATTCTGGCCATCAGCCAGGGCGTAAAAATAATTGAAGGAACACCCCAGGAAGTTCAGAAACACCCCGATGTCATCACAGCCTATCTGGGCGTGGAGGAGAAATAATGCTCTCGGTTAAAAACATCGAGACATGGTACGATCTGATCCGGGCGCTGCACGGCATTTCCTTTGAGATCAAAGCAGGGAGCTATCGTGGCGCTTCTCGGCAGCAACGGCGCGGGTAAGACTACAACACTAAAGACTATCATGCGCCTGCTCGACGACGACCAGCCGGAAAAAGGCACCATTGAGTTTATGGGTAAAAGGATCGACCGGATGGACACCGAAGAGATCGTCCGTCTGGGCATCAGCTATGTCCCTGAAGGCCGCGAGGTCTTCCCTGAGCTCACGGTTATGGAAAATATTCTTATGGGCGCCTATACCCGCAAGGACAGGCGGGGTATTCAGGAAGATATCGAAGCAGTGCTCAAACAATTCCCCATTTTAAGAGAACGCAAAAATCAGGAGGCCGGGCATTTAAGCGGCGGCGAACAGCAGATGCTCGCCATCGGCAGGGCGCTGATGAGCCGTCCCAAGCTTCTAATGCTGGATGAGCCGTCGCTGGGGCTTTCCCCCCTGCTGACCAAAGAAATCTTCACCATTATCCAGAATATCAACAAGCAGGGAGTGACCATCCTGCTTGTGGAACAGAACGTGAATATGGCGCTTAAATATTCCCACTTCGCCTTCCTCATGGAAAACGGCCGTATTGTCCGTGCGGACAAGCCCGAAGTGCTCAGGGAAGACGATGACGTCAAGGAGTTCTACCTGGGCATCGCCACAGAAACATCGGTGAAGGGCTACAAACGATACCGCAGGAAGGTGCGATTCAGATAAGGCGCTGATCAGTATGAACGAGGAGTCTTGAATGGATGAAATAAAAACCCTGCCGCAGAGCTCTGAAAGCAATTACGGCCAGACAACCTGACCGGATTGCCATGCGCATGAAGGATTACGGTATCTGGCATGATATCACCTGGGCCCAGTACTATGAGAACGTGAAGAAAGTGGCCATGGGTCTGCATGCGCTCGGTGTTAAGCGCGGGGACCATGTGGCCATTGTCGGCGAGAACAAGCCCGAATGGCTCTTCTCGGCCATGGGAGTAATGTCGCTGGGGGGCATCTTTGTGGGCGTTTATACCACCAATCCGGCGGCCGAGTGCGAATATGTGGTCGGGCACTCCGAGTCGGTGGTATTTTTCTGTGAAGATGAGGAACAGTTCGACAAGGCACTTGGCCTGCCGGGAAAGAACACCGCATCTGAAAAAAATGGTGGTCTGGGATATGGAGGGGCTCAGGCATTTCGATGATCCCATGCTCATGAGCTTTGATGACCTCCTTGAACTGGGCGAGAAGACCGATCAGGAAAATCCCGGTCTGTTCGAGCGTATAGTGAGCGAAGGCAAGACCGAAGAGACTGCGTCTATTATCTATACTTCGGGCACTACCGGGCCGCCCAAGGGCGCCATGATCGCCCATGAAAATTATCTGTGGATTGCCGAAGCAAAACGAAAAGATTACCAAGATGAGCGTTGATGATGAGACCATCTCGTTTCTGCCGCTGAACCATGTATACGAACAGATCTTCGACCTCATGATGCACCTGCGGGTCGGCCATATCGTGAACTTTACCGAAAACACGGATACGGTCATGAACGACCTGCGCAATGTTTCCCCAACCTTGTTCCACGCGGTGCCCAGGATTTGGGAGAAATATCACTCGGCCATCGTGCTCAAGATGGCCGATGCCACCTGGCTGAAACGGACAATCTTCAATATTGCTTACAAGATCGGCTCCATGTACAATACACGCAAGCTCGCCAAGAAGCGCATACCTCTCTACCTTTTTATCGCTTACTGGCTTGCTTACTTCTCGGTATTCTGGAAGCTCAAGGAACGCCTCGGCTTCGACCGGGTGAGGTTAGGTATTTCCGGTGCCGCGCCCATCTCCCATGAGATTCTCAAATTCTTCCAGAGCATCGGCATTCCTATACGGGAAGGCTATGGGCTTACCGAGACGACCGGCATCACACACATTTCGGATGAAGAGCATTTTAAACTGGGAACCGTCGGCAGAAGCCTGCCGGAGAGTGAGGTGAAGATCGCCGAGGATGGCGAGATACTGATTCGCCACGGCGGAATATTCCAGGGCTACTTCAAGGAACCCGAAGCTACCGCGCAGGCACTGGAAGGCGGCTGGTTCCACACCGGCGATGTGGGCGAGGTCGATGCGGAAGGATACCTCAAAATTACCGACCGCAAAAAAGACCTGATCATCACGGCGGGCGGTAAGAACGTCGCTCCTCAGTATATCGAAAATCTCCTTAAGTATTCTCCTTACATCACGGACGCTGTGGTTATTGGGGACAGGCGTAAATTCATCTCGGCGCTGATTGTCATTGATGAGGAAAACGTCGTAAAATACGCCCAGGATCATAAAGTCCAGTACACGACCTTTGCCAGCCTTACCCGCACAGAAGAGGTTATCAAACTTATCACTGAAGAAATCAACAAAGTAAACAAGCAGATTGCCCGGGTGGAAAACATCCGCAAGTTCCGCCTGCTCGACAAGAAACTCTACACCGAGGACGGCGAAGTGACCCCCACCATGAAAGTCAAACGCAAAGCCATCGCCGAACAATACAAAGACATCATTGAAGAAATGTATAAAGAAGGGGATTAGCCTGCTAGATAGTTAGTGCTTAGTCTTATTTCTAATCGTTGAGAGATTATAAAAGACAAAGTTTTAAATAGAACCATTCCGGTTATTTTTATAAAAGTAGCGCCGACTATTTAGTGAACGGCCGCATGGATACCTCTCTTTAACGATCAGTGGTACAACATCCCACATTTTATTGTCTTTTTTCATTGACCAACAAGACTAATTGTTTTATACTCCAACTGTCAAAAAGCAATGCCTTATCAGAGAGGCAGTGATGACAACTCCATTTCCCAGAAAAAAAATTATTTTTTTTGTTCGTTTAGCGGTCATTATTACGACCGCTTATTTTATTCTTTTTTCACCATCCGCCAGCAAAGAATGCGAAACCTGTGGATATATTTTCATTGCCGTTTATCTGCTGACCAATCTGATTGTTGCCCACATTCCGGAAAAATATTTCTATAACGATAAGATTTTCTATGGGTTAATTTTATGTGACAGCATACTGCTGCCGGCCGGGATTTATATTTCCGGATATGCCGGGTCGGATTTATACCTGATGTATTTCTTTATTGTCTTATTAACGACAATGAGCTCCCGATTTGAATACCTGATGATAAACATCCTCATCTTTTCTGTCATCTACGGCTGGCTGCTATATCAACAGGGATTTTTAGAAGGCCCGGGGGCCATCAGCTATTTGATCCGGATTCCGTTTATTATTGTCGTTGCAATGTTTTACGGATATCTCGTAACGACGCTATTAAAAGCCAAGAACATACGGATTAATGAAGCACGGGAAAGATACGAGCAAATTGTTCAAGCTACCGATGTGTTGATGTGTATTGTCGATCATGACGGGAAGTTTTTATTTGCCAATCAAAAACTTGTCAAATTTTATGGATATCAGGATGAAGAAAGTCTTTTCGGTTTGACCATTTCACGGATTTATAACGAAGATGAAACCGAAGCAGAAAAATCATTGAGCTATGTGAGATCTGTATATCAGAATAATGACATGATGCAGTATGAATCCTATGATAAAAATCACGGCATATGGTTTGCAAATACTCTGAGCCCGATAAGAGATCCGTCAACCGGGGATGTTTTTGCGGTTTGCATTATTTCAAAAGATATCACCGACCGGATTGAAAAAGAGAAAAATTTAAATGATACTGTTGAATTGTTGCGGAGAACCCGGGACCAGTTAATACAAAAGGATAAAATGGCCGCCCTCGGGCGGATGGCGTCCGGTATTGCACATGAAATCAGGAATCCGTTGGAAATTATTTATATGGGAGTGGATTATCTGGAAAACAATCTTCCCGATGATAATCCTCATATACGTGAGTCAATAGAAAAAATTTTTACTGCAGTAAACCGGGCCGATAATATCATCAAAAGCATTTTGTCATTTTCAAGACAAACGGCATGCAAAATCACTCAACTCCCCCTCAATCCATTAATTGATAATGTCCTGGCACTTGCAAAACAGAAACTTGAAAAAAGCGGTGTGAGCATTCGACGTGAGTATGCCGATGAATCGCTGGAAGTGGCAGGTGATCATACTATGCTGGAACAGGTTTTTTTGAATCTTGTCAATAATGCGGTTGATGCCATGAAAGGCTGCAAAGAAAAAATATTGACGGTTCGCGCCTATAAACAATTAGTCACTGAGATCGGCTATAAAACCGGCTACCGTCGGGCTGATTTTTTCAGCATCGGCGATGAAATGATTGTTATTGAAATATCAGATACCGGAAAAGGTATCCCGGAAGAGACCCTGTCGAAAATATTCGAACCGTTTTTTACTACCAAACCCACTAATGAGGGCACGGGTCTGGGCCTCAGCCTTGCCCATATGATCATGGATCGATTAAGCGGCACCATTGATGTTGAAAGCCGGGAAAACCAGGGAACAACTTTTTTTGTAAAACTCCAACCAACAAGTAAAATAATTGATACAAAAGAGGTGTAACATGACAAAAAACGTAAAAGTGTTGATCATTGATGACGAAGTGGATTTTTGTTATTTCGTTAAAAAAAATCTCATGCATGACGGACTGTTCGATGTGACTATCGCGACAAACGGCAAAGACGGAATAGAACTGGCCGAAAGTGAACTGCCGGATATCATCCTGCTTGATCTGGTCATGCCGGACATGCCCGGCGAGGATGTTGCGGCTGCTTTAAAAGAACATCCCGCTACAGCAAACATCCCGATTCTATATATCACGGCGCTTGCCACAAATGATGATGTCGTTGACAGGGAAGAAAATAAAATCGGAAATAACTATATATTGCCAAAGCCGGTACGGACAAAAAAACTGATAAAAACTATCCTCAAAATCTTAAACATACATCCGGACGAGGCAACACCGTAACGCTGATGCAAGACGTCCAATTTTACTCAGTCAATGAGATTGTGGACTTGTAGGTGTAATGTAAATATTTGAGGCGGTTTAATTTGTTACTAGAAGCTCTATACAGAAGACGGCGAAGTGACCCCCACCATGAAAGTCAAACGCAAAGCCATCGCCGAACAATACAAAGACATCATCGAAGAAATGTATAAAGGCGGAGAGTAAGCCTATATTAGACTTGACAGATAGTATCTAACTTGGCCTTATCTCGATTACCGCTTTCACCTATGAGTCAACACATGCAACTTGAAAAATAAATTGAAGATTACCATTTGAATTGTTGTATCCGACATCGCTAATGACCCAAGCAAAGATTTGATCCCACACATTTATAGTTCATTGCAACGTGGATATTTTTTCCTCTTGACTAGGTGTCTTTAATGGGTGACCCCTTTGTGCCGACTATGCAGATCATGGAACGGCCTTAACTTTTTAGTTAAACACAATAAATTTACTTGTGACTTGCAGAATAATCATCCCTCATAACGCGCTTTAGAACCTTTCCTGCAACATTTCTCGGGAACTCCTTCATAATAAGAACATCATGAACCCTCTGGAATTTAGCGCCTACATGTTCATTAATCCATTGTTTGAGCGCATCAGAGGAGATAGAGTCAGGCTTTTTCAGGGTAATCGCCGCGATGGGAATCTCGCCCCATTTCTCGTTCTGAACTCCGAAAACCGCCACCTCCATTACGTCAGGATGCTGAACGATAACCTCTTCAATATCCTTCGGGTATACATTAACGCCACCGGTTATTATCATGTCCTTTTTGCGGTCAACAAGGAAGAGGAAGCCTTCCTCATCAACATATCCCATATCGCCCGTAAAAAGCCATCCATCTTTAATGGCCTTTTCTGTCAGATCGGGTCGTTTGTAGTACTCGGTCATCAGCGTCGGCCCGCGCCCGACTATCTCCCCCACCTCGCCGGCGGGAAGATCCTTACCGTTATCATCGCATATCCGCATATCATAGAGCGGCATTGGAATCCCAACAGAGCCAGACTTCCTGTCAGCATCGTACTTATCAAGAATCGTCAGGAATCCCTCGGTCAATCCGTAAAGCTCATAGAATCTCCCCGGCAGTCGCTTGTTCAACTCATCCTTGTATTCCTTATGTAATGGCGCGCCGACAGAACATATCATTTCGATAGATTCGAGAGCCTTGAAAGAAAATTTCGGCGAGTTCATGATCGCGATCAGCTGAGCCGGAACCATGATGACGTGTGTAACCTTTTCCTTCTCTACACTTGCGATAAATTCATCCACGCTGAACTGCTTGTGCAGAATAAAAGGAACACCAAGATACATAGACGGCATGAAGGTCACGAACGCGCCGTTGAATATAATCGCGCCTGTATGCATGATTACACTCTCAGGAGTCATCCTGAAGGTTGATGAGAAAAAGGACCCGTACAGACAGCGTATATAATGCGTCAGGACAATCCCTTTTGGTTCGCCGGTTGTTCCACTGCTGTAAATTATGTTATACGGATCATTACCGCTGTTGATAATATTAGGATTTCTGTCGCTTGCCTTCGCCTTAATGGCGTGATAGTCTGTATACTCTGTAGTATCAGAGCTATCAGTGATGATAAATCTCTCCGGTTTTATCTTTTTGAGTTCCAGTCTTATCTCATCAACAGTTGTCACAAAGCTGTGATTGGTAAATAGCGCAACCGAATCGGAATCATCAAGCAGCGATTTTAGCCCCTTTCCCAGGAGAAGTGTACTTAATGGAACCGAAACGGCTCCAATTTTGGCCGCGGCCCAGTATATCTCAAGAATTTCGAGGCAATTCGGAAGCAGGGTTGATATCTTATCACCCTTCTTTACCCCCATATCCAGAAGTGCGTTTGCAAGTCTATTTACGCTTTTGTTGAATTCATCAAACGTTAATCGCTTATCCTCAAAAACAACAGCAAGCTTATTCGGTTTGTACACCGCGTGTCTGGCCAGCAGATTACCCAGATTCATAAATCCCCCTCTTTTGATATTTAATAAGACATTGCTTGTTCATGATTGCACTATAAGAATTTCGGTCTTACATGTCAATGAAATGTTGACCTTTCTTATTCGTCATTGACTTGGCGCAAAGGTTGAATTCGGTAGCGAGTGCATTCCCCCGTAGCTTGTGCTAAGGGGTAAGCGAGCGAATACTGAATTATATTATTCCTTAAGAATCGAAGATCCTCCACGGCTTGCCGCGGAGAGCTTCAATTAACCAATAACTCATGTATGCATGGGGAAAACAAACAGCCTGCTTTGCTTCCGGACAAGAAGCTTATGAATGAAGAAATCCTGTTAAATCAACTCGAAGAACTGGCCGAAAAGCTGGGAATAGAAGTTCGAGATGAAAATATAAATATTGAGGAATCATTGAGCACCGGAGGGCTCTGCCGCATTGAAGGGAAATACGTTTTGATTCTGAACTCCAAGGTTACAGTGAAAGAAAAAAATCAAGCTATGATTAAAGCATTACGGCAGTTTGACCTCAGTGACATTTATATAAAGCCGGCTATCCGGGAATTATTGGAAGGATATGAGGAATAATATTCTTTTTAATAGCGACCATTAATCCGAAAGTTCCATTCAAGCCTTCGCTCTTAAACACAGACAATGGCGTAGGTAAAAGCACAGGTTCCAGGACGGCCGACGAAATCAAGAAAGCTTTAAAGTAATTCGATTCTTTTCTTTCTCGGTGTTATCGAGGGCCGGATGATTATTTGTTTCACCTACAAAGAAACAAACATTGTGAATAAATATTTTGATGATTTGTGTCTGAAATGTTTGCTTAACAAAAAAATCAGCCGGAGCGCAGCAATTGCTGTATTGCCTTTGTTCATAACCTATTTGACTGAACGCACCGGTAATGCGCGAAATGAGAAGAAATTAAAAGGCCGTTTAGACCATTCCCGTGTACCGCCGTCGAAAAGGAAAAAAGCGTCGGAAACACTAGCTTCCGACGCCCATATAGAGCATTTTGTCAATTCGATCAATCTCGTCAGGTTACAGCCGTTCATGCCGTCTATCCGATTGTCATACAACATTTCAAGTTCACCTTGTGTTGGCATGCGCCAGTCTGTGTATCCGCCTCCGCGGTATGCTTCGCAATATTTTTTAGCTCCTTTCCAGGCGATACCAGAGCCATTATCCTTTGCCGCCCACATCAGTCCAGTCCCTTTGTCTAGGACTGTTCCGTTGTCATAGGCTATGAAACGGGCAGCCGGGATGTTCTCGCCGGTTGCAAAGATAGATGGTTTTGACCCTAAAACGGCTTTCACTCTGGGATCATTTAGAAGCATGCTCAAATATGATCGTGCCGCACGATAAATAGATTCAACTGTTCCATCTCCAGAGGCGATATTCTTGTGAGATACGGTGCTGCTGGCAAGCTCTTTTCCTTCTCCGTCGTAAACCCGCAGTATTGCGTCTATGAAGAAGCCTGCACTTTTGTAGGTGTCGCTTCTCCATTCGCGTAGGGTTATAATGACAATTCTTTTAGTTCCCAATCGTTTGAGTTTTTCAAGAGCAGCCTGGTGATCATCAGAGATGGGTAACGCAACAGTTTTTGTTTGCGTACCCACGTGTATGAACCCAGACACTACTGCTGTCGCAATGTCATTCGCTAACGGTTTATCGCTTTCTGTATTCACGTTCCAAGGATTGCCGAATCCAGCCCGAGCAGTACCAACGTAAGTGGGAGATTTTTCGCCATTAGTAACATAAGGCCGTTGATCGTGTACGCCCACCGATACAATACTATCTGTTTCATACTCAATTGTTGGCCATACATCTGCGTAATTAGCTTTTTCCCACAATAGTATTGGGTTCTGCTGAGCTAGTGCGTCAAAAGATATTCCTGCCATCAACGCCACTCCCAGAATCAAAACGATGAGAATCCTTTTTGCCAGTTTCATTTCATCTCCTCTTAACGATCCGGAATTATTAAATAGTATTTACAATTTAAAAACTACGGCAAATGTCCTTGAGAGTCAAGAAATAATGAACGATAAAATCAGTATTACCGTCTGTTATCTTTGATATTTTGTGGCGGTACTAGTGTGCGACTTTCAGGAAGAACTGCCCATTCAATAAAATTAAAAAGACGGTTAGCGCGGCGCGCAGTTAAAATAATTTACTAGTGCCCATATGCTGACAGACAAAATAAAGAAAATAACAACGCTGAAACAGACCGTGAAGCAACATATGTCCCCAGTGCGTTTATCTTTCTGTATATTTAAATTTTTCATATGTTTTTCTTTCTCATTTCTATACTTTTCCAAGTCCTTCTTATAGCGATAAAGAAAACAAATTCCCATTATTCCAATGGCTATATCAACGAACAGTAGCCATATTGCAAAACAGGCGGAAGGGGCTGGCTCGATATTCAAAGCGAGGGTTGTAATAACTATGATTGCAGATAGTGTTAAATAAAGAACGTGCCATTGTTGTTGCTTTGTGTAGCGAATATCGTTGAATGTGTTTTCCAGCAATAACCTTCTAGTTACTTTATCTTCACCCGACATTTTCTACCTCCTTTTTTGGCGTTGTCCATAGTAGCCATACCACCCAAGCCACAACGATTAAATCAAGCACTTTGGTTACATTCAATAAAAGAATATAGGAGCTTCCGTCTGGATGCGGAGCTAATTCTTGAATTAGCCCTAATATCAATCCAAGAACTGAAATAGAGATAAACAATACCGATGCTATTATATTTATTTTCCATAGGCGAATTGTCGCCATCACGATAAATACTATGCTGGCAACTGCAGAGATTGTTACCAAAGTAAATGGGAACTTTTGATTTCCCTCAGGGTCGGTGGCAGTTACTATAATAGAAAAGATATATGCCGCTATACCCAAAACCGCGAGTGCTTTATTCGTCGTAATAGCCTCCACGCAATTAATATGTATTTAAACTTAGTTTTTCCAGATGAGTTAAATATAGTTTAGCACAATTTATTATTTTTAAAATAGGAAATTCTATGACCTCATTGATAACAAATTGAAGTCTTGTATTTTTGACTAAGTTGACTGTTTACTGACTTCAGAAAGAACTGTTGAAATTATTTCTTCTCGGAAATGTTTTGAATTATGCCCAGGAATCCGTCCGGCTTAAGGGATGCGCCGCCGACAAGCGCGCCGTCAATATCTTCCATCGCGATTAATTCGCCGATATTGTCTTTGGTGACGCTGCCGCCATAGAGGATGCGAATATCATTAGCCGCGCTGCCATACAAATCTTTTAAGATGCCGCGGATAAATGGTGCACTTCCTGCGCCTGCGCGGATGTGGCTACTTTGCCCGTTCCTATCGCCCAGACCGGTTCGTAGGCGATGACAACATTGTCAATTTTTTCCACGCCGCTTAATCCCTGTTTTACCTGCCTGCCGACAACCGACCTGGGTAATTCCTTTTACTCTTTCCTCGTCAGTTTCTCCCACGCACATGATCGGCTTTAAACCCGCAGTCAAAGCCTTCTTGACTTTTAAATTAACGTCATTGTCCTGTTCGTGAAAATATTTCCGGCGTTCGGAATGGCCGATAATCACGTAGGTGCAGCCGATATCTTTGAGCATACCCGGCGATATTTCTCCCGTGAATGCTCCTTTGTCTTCATAAAACATATTTTGTGCGGCCAGCGATACCCTCGAACCTTTAATGGTTTCAGCAACGCTGATATAGAGCCGTAAAAGGCGGAGCTAAAACAACTTCGCCTTTTTTAATGGCTGTTAACGCCCTCTATAATAGCCTTGGCCAGGGCTATTGATTCCTGTATGGTGTTGTGCATTTTCCAGTTACCGGCAACAATCCATTCTCTCATTTTTTTCTCCTTATTTTAATGAGACCCAAGTTTCAGAAACAAAGTGCGCTGAAACTCGCAGGTCGAATTATCCCGCAAAGCGGAGGGTATAATTATGCCCGTGATTCCAGTGCGGCAATTCCGGGCAGTGTTTTTCCTTCCAGCAATTCCAGAAACGCGCCGCCGCCGGTGGAGATATAAGACATCTTCGCGCTTTGCTCCGGCTTTGTTGAATTGCCGTATCCGTATCGCCGCCGCCGATGATGGAGAGCGCCCCGGAATTAGCCACGGCACTGGCCAGCGCAAATGTTCCTTTGCTGAAAGGCGCAAGCTCAAACATGCCCAGAGGTCCGTTCCAGACAATTGTTTTTACGCCTTGCAACGCGTCAGAGAACAAAGAAATTGTCGCCGGGCCGATATCCAGTCCCATCCAGTCTTCCGGAATTTCTTTTATGCCGCAGACTTTTACTTCGGCATCCGCTGAGGCGCTTTTGGCAATCACGGCATCTACCGGCAATAAAAACTGCACATTTTTTTGTTTGGCTTTTTCGCGTAATTTTGCGCGCCAGATCCAGCATATCCTCTTCGCACAACGATTTGCCGATGCCGTAACCTGCCGCCTTTAAGAAAGTGAAGGCCATGCCGCCGCCGACAAGAAGTTTATCCACTTTTTCGATTAGATTTTCCAATACGCCGATTTTATCGGAGACCTTCGCGCCGCCGATGATGGCGACCAATGGCCGTGCCGGATTGACCATGGCCTTGTTGAAATATTCGATTTCATTTTTCAGCAGAAATCCCGCGGCGCAGGTTTTGACAAATTCCGTAATCGCCGAATTGGATGCCGCCGCCCGGTGCGAAACGGCAAAGGCGTCATCAATATATATATCGCAAAGCGCGGCCAGTTGTTTGGCAAATTCCGCATCGTTTTTATCTTCTCCCGGATGGAATCGGAGATTTTCCAGCAGGATTATATCGCCTTCTTTCATTTTGCCTACGGCTTGTTCCACTTTTTCGCCCACGCAATCATCGACAAAAACCACGTCTTTTTTCAGGAGGCCGGAAAGAATTTTTACGACCGGCTTTAAGCGACATTTCCGTCAACTCTTTTGCCTTTCGGTCTGCCCAGATGGGAAGCGATAATTAATTTCGCTCCTTTTTCCAGCGCGTAGTTTATCGTCGGCAAATGCGCCCGCACACGGGTGTCGTCCGTGACATTTCCCGACTTGTCCATCGGAACATTGAAATCCACCCGCAGAAAAACCTTTTTGCCCTTCATTTCTATTTGATCAATGTACTTCATACTTTCTTATCTGCCTTTTCTATTTCATTATAAAAGAAAGCAGTTCCAGCATCCTGTTGGAAAAACCCCATTCGTTGTCATACCAGGAGAGAATCTTCACCATCTTGCCGCCGATTACCGTTGTATTGGGCATATCCACTATGGAGGAATAGTGGATTGCCGTTGAAATCGCGGGAAACCAGTTCTTCATCCGAGCACGGCAAGAATTCCTTTCATGGCTCCTTGCGCATATTCTCTGAATTTCGCGTTCACTTCATCCTTGTTTGTGCTCTTCGAGAGCGTCGCCACAAAATCGACGAGAGAAACATTCGGTGTCGGCACCCGGATAGCCAGTCCGTCCAGCTTGCCCTTCATTTCCGGAATAACTTCAGCGATGGCTTTGGCCGCGCCTGTTGTGGTGGGTATCATGGAAAGAGCGGCCGCGCGGGCTCTTCTTAAATCCTTATGCGGTTCATCCATGAACAACCTGATCATTGGTGTAGGCATGGATTGTGGTCATCAGACCGTATTCAATGCCGAATTCCTGTGCAATATTTTGACTATCGGCGCGAGGCAATTTGTGGTGCATGATCCCATGGATATAATGTTATGCTTGTTCTTATCGTATACTTCCTGATTGACGCCAAGAACAAAGGTTACATCCGGATTCTTTGCCGGAGCGGAAATGACAACTTTTTTAGCTCCTGCCTCGATGTGTCTTTCCGCGCCCGCCTTGTCGGTAAATTTTCCCGTGCTTTCCAGAACAACATCAACGCCCAAATCTTTCCAGGGCAATGTTTCCGGCTCTCTGTCGGAAAGGTCTTAATTTCCTTGCCGTCAACTATAATTGAGTTGTCTTTCGCTTTAACTTCGGCATTCAGTCGTTCCATGCACTGGAATCATATTTAAGAAGGTGAGCCAGAGTTTTGGCATCGGCGAGATCGTTTACGGCCACGAATTCGACATCTTTGTTTTTATATCCGGCTCGAAACACAAGCCGGCCGATTCTTCCAAAACCGTTAATGGCAATTTTTACAGGCATAGCAACCTCCTTTTTTTTAATTATTAATCAAAAGACGGCTTCATGTCAACCTATTGTGGAATATTCTTTATTTGTGTTGTGAATTGTGAACTAGGTATTTATCAAACGTTTTACCTGCAAAATATTCGTAGACCCCGTAAGCCACTGGGAATGGCCGAGCGTCATAACCATCAGGTCGCTCTTGGATAAAGCATCTTGGGGCAAAATGGAGCGGACGGCATTTTCCACAAGCTCATCAGGAACATCGGGATTTTCCGCCAACCGGGGAAAGCAGCCCCAAATCATGGCCAAACGCCGGACGGTTTTTGTTTCCGGCGAAAGGGCGACAATTGGCTGTTTAGGGCGAAAACGCGAAATAAAACGCGCCGTGGCTCCCGAGTAAGTGCGGGAAACAATAACCTTTGCGTCCAGGTGCTCGGCCAGAACGCAGGCGGCATGGGCTACTGATTCGGATACATCTTTTTTTGGCACCATTTCCAGAAAATGGCGATAAGGGAACCCGGTTTCCGCGGTGCGGCATATTCTATCCATAAATAGAATAGCCTCGGTCGGATAATTGCCCGAAGCGGTTTCTTCGGAAAGCATGACGGCGTCTGTTCCATCCAGAACGGCATTGGCTACGTCTGCCGCCTCCGCTCTGGTCGGCCGCGGTGAATCCACCATAGAACGGAGCATTTGTGTTGCCGTAATCACAAATTTGCCCCGGGCGTTGGCCTCTCTAATAATCCTCTTCTGTACTAGGGGAACATCTTCGAGGGGAATTTCCACGCCCAGGTCTCCCCGTGCCACCATAATACCGTCGGAAACCGCGATGATTTCGTCCAGATTGTCCACAGCCTCGTGTTTCTCGATTTTGGCCACAATAGGGATGTCCTTATGGCTCGCAGCTATCAGCTCTTTGACGTCGAGGATATCTTGTGCTGTCTTCACAAAAGAAACAGCCACATAGTCCACATCATTTTCCATGCCGAAGCGCAAATCATTGCGGTCTTTATCGGTAACGGCAGGCGTTCGAATTGTCCCTGTGGGCAGATTGATCCCTTTGTGCGATGTGAGCAAACCGCCGGTGACCACGCGGCAGAGAATTTCCGTAGGTTTTGTTTCCACAACAGTCAGTTCCAGGAGGCCGTCGGCCAGAAGCAGTCTGTCTCCGGGACGGACTTCATCAGGTAGGGAGTTATAAGATACGGAGACACGTTCTTTATTTCCTTCCTGCTTAACGGTTGTCAAAGTAATATCGGTGCCGGGCTGGAGCAAAATGCCCGGATCAGGGATATGTCCGATGCGGATTTTCGGGCCGGCAAGGTCTTGAAGAATAGCGACTGGGCAATTTAATTTTTCCGAAAGTTCACGAATAATCTTGATTTTCTTGCCATGATCTTTATGGCTACCATGAGAAAAATTCAGGCGGGCAACATTCATTCCTGTCTTGATCATCTTTTCAATTACAGCCGGTGTCTCGCTGGCTGGACCCAGCGTGCAGACTATTTTCGTTCGGCGGATATCGCTCATGTTTGCTTTTGTGAAGGTTTCTTTGCCCATATGATTATAATGAAGATGCCAAGAAAGCTGCGCCAATCGCGCCTGTTACCTGAGCGTATGGCGATACCTCGATTTTCATGTTCAGCTTTTTCTCCAGCGCTTTGACAACGCCGATATTGCGCGCCACGCCCCCGGTGACCATAACCGGCTCGGTAATGCCCAAACGGGCGGACATCGAAGAGACTCTGGCCGCGATGGATTCGTGGATTCCGGCAATAATATCCTGGCGCTTTTCTCCCTTGGCGATAAGCGAGATGACTTCTGATTCCGCGAAGACTGTGCACAGAGAACTTATTTTGGAAGGATTTTTTGATTTTATCGATATCGCTCCGAACTCATCGAGATTAACTTCCAGCGCCCGCGCCATGACTTCCAGAAAACGCCCCGTTCCCGCGGCGCATTTATCGTTCATAACAAAGTTTTTGACCTTGCCCTGATCATCGAGAACAATGGCTTTGCTGTCCTGTCCGCCGATATCGATGATGGAGCGAATATGCTTGTTGAGATGATGCGCTCCCGCGGCATGGCACATAATTTCCGTAAATGATTTGTCGGCAAATTTTACGCTGTTTCTGCCGTAACCGGTGGAGACGATTTTTTCCACGGAAGCCTTATTCATACTTGTTTCTTTCAGAACTTCTTCATAAACTTTTAAGCCCGCGGCTTCCGCGTTATATCCGGTAAATATGACCTTCGTGCCGAGAATTTTGCCGTTTTCGACAATAGCGGCCTTTGCCGTAATGGAACCGATATCTATACCTGCTGTGCGCATGTTTTTCCTTTTTTATTCATCCTGTCATGCCGATCTGAAGGGAGACATCTTTTTTTGTTAAGACTTCTCATCCCGCTACAGCAGGATTCAAGGTGACAAAAGATATTTATTAATTTATCTTTCTTTACCTTTTCGCTCTTTGATGATTTCCATAAAAGCGTCTATTCTTGTTGAAATCTGGCTTTCGGAAAAACTTCGTTCATCCGTCATATCCGACTTCCAGCATCAGACACGGTATCCCTCTTTCTTTTTCGACAATGCTTTGAATATCGAGCTGGCCGAAGGAATAGGGCTTACAGCTCCGGTTCGAATGCAGAACAAAGCCGTCCACATCGTATTTGTCGATCATCTCGAGAACCATTTTGGCCATTTCATCGATGCCGATATTTAAATAAATCCGGGTCTGGGCTTCGGCCATGGAGTCGAGGAATTTGGTTTCATCAATATATTTCAGTGCGCCGCACCACGCCGTGGTATATGTATCGGCGACAAGGCAGGCATTATGCGAGGCAAATTTTTCGGAGAGCCATCTCGTGCGATGCCAGATGGGAATATTATCCCAGAGCAGGCGGTATTTTTCATTGGGCACCGCGCCGATGCCGCGGGCAATGCGATCTTTCATGTAGGCGACAAGCCACGTGTAATAATCAATCACGTCCTTTGTGCCGCGCAGGGTCACGATCAGGGCGAGGTGATAAAAGGCATCAAACGCGCTCATGGGAGAGGGCTTGTTCGTTGCGGTATCGAGCACCGCCTGCCACAGGAGTTGTCCCTGATGGGAAAGACGCCCGACTTCTTTGAGGCGCTCGAAATCGAATTTTTTCTTGCAGGCTTTTTCCAGAAAAACAATGTATTCATCAAGCTGAGCGCGGACATACTTGGCGACCTCTTTCGTATATTCCGTATGGCAAAAAGGTGTATCGAGAATGAATAAGCGGCACGTTAAAATAGCGCGCCTGAACTTCATACCATTTGAGAACCGTTCCGCAAATATTGTTGCAGCAAACAAGCATATCGGGTTTGGGAAGCCCGCCTATCGGACCGCCGTTGACGGTCGCGCAGGCGATATCGGAGCGCGCGTAGGAGCATAAATCGGCTGAATAGCCCATGGCCTCCGCCGTCTCGCAAAGAGAGCCGCCCATTTTGCTGGCGCCGATCATGGCGCCGTGGTTTTCCGGATATATGGGGATTACATCCATGGCAACCAGCGGCTCAACAGGGCCGCCGCTTGTTATCCAGGCTACTTTTTTACCCGTCAGCCGTGCCGATTTGGCTTCGCTGTAATAGACCATCATATAGTCTTTCATCGTTTTTGATTTCTTAAAACGCATGGTGAACTTTTTGAATTTGCCGGCCAGAAAGATTAAAACCATTTTAAAGAATTCGGATATCGCTTTTTTCATTTTCTCTTCCTTTTATTATTTTCATTGGTCATTTATAGTATTTGGATAAATGTTTCGAAACGCGTCTGCAACTGTCCTGCCGGAGGAAGTTCCGCTTCCATATCCAACAGCATGCAGGGAATCTTCTTGCGCCTCCAGCATTTCCTTTATATAAGGATAATCGAAGGCGTGGGGATCGCAGAATTTCAGCAATAAGAAACACGACTCCATCCGCCTTGCTTTTCTTTAACCAGGCGGATGAGGTTTTCGCCGCGCTCTTTAAGCTGGTGGTGCTTGGCGGGGCAGATGACCCGTTCCAGATATCTCTTGCGGTGATCGCTTTAAGAGGCGAGTATTTTCTCATTCATTGTTCCTTCAAAGTATCTGTAGCCGGTGCACAGGTCATCGCCGACAACAACGCCTCCGGCGTTCTTCGATGATATCGTAAATATCCGGATGAGTGCACACGCTGCCGGAAAGCACCAATCGCTTCGCGCCGACTCGCGGCTTTGGCCGGCTTTGCTTTTTTCAACTGCCCGACAATTTCAGAAAGCGCCTCAAGAAAATAATCCCGATCCATAATCATAGCCGCCTTGATGACGGCATGAAAATCAGCGCCGCTTAAAATTTCAGGATTTTTGCTTCTTAGCTCATAGAGTTTCCTGATGAGCGCGCGAATTTTATTGTAAGTTTTGATGGATTTGGCCAGCATCTTGTCCGTAATGTTTACGCCCAGAGCCGCTCCCAGATCTTTTCGGAATTTTTCCAAAACATCGTAAAGATATTTTTTGGCGCTGGGCGTGTCGAGCTTCACCGGCAGGACAACATCGAGATGAAACTGACGGGCGATGTTGAGCCGCCAGATATCGGAGAGCCGCTGGAAGGAATCGCACGTATGCGGAAAAACAACTCCGTCGAGAAAATCCAGTGATTGTCGCTGAGAGCTTCTTCCAGAATGCCGCGCACCAGCGAACAGCAATACGATTGCAGGTGCGTATCGGCCAGATGAATGTTTTCATTGGTGCCGAACATTCTTAAAGGAAGAGCGCCCGCGGCCCAGATTAATTCTTCCGGCGCGTAGGAGCAAAAATAGCCGACAACTTTTTTGCCGCTTTGTCTTTTTGTATTTGCGGACGTAGGCGTAAGGATCGGAGACGATTTTTTTCAATTCAGTTAGCTTTTTCATGTTGTGTTTCCTTTTAATGAGACTTCAATTCCGAAAGTGAAGCGTCGCGGAATTGATTAGTCGAATTAATCCCGTAAGCGAAACTTATCGGGATATGTACAAAATTATGTTCTTTTAATTTCCGGCGTATTTTCCGGCGGCTTTCAGTTTGGCGATTTCTTCCTTCTCCAGCACATTGAAGGCAATTTTTCCCACAAGTGTTTTTGGCAGGCTATCCCGAAATTCTATTTCCCTGGGACAGCTCCACTTGATTAAATGCTCACGGCAGTAATCTACTAATTTCTTTTCCATCTCGCCAGATGCTTTAGAGGGGTCCTTCAGAACGACAATGCCTTTAACGACCTGAACTTGAGCCTCGTCGGGAACTCCGATAATGCAAGCTTCCAGCACTTCCGGATGCCGGTAAAGAATATCTTCCACCTGGGCGGGATAGACATTCATACCCGAAGATTTGATCATTCTTTTCTGCCGAAGTTTGAAATAAAAGAATCCGTCTTTATCCATCGTGCCGATGTCTCCGGTATGCAGCCATATTTTTCCGTCAGGATGCTTACGCAATGTATCGGCTGTTTCTTCGGGCTGATCGAGATAGCCCATCATAACGGCCGGGCCGGAAACACAGATTTCTCCTTCCTCGCCGCAGGGAACCTCTTCGGTTGTGCCGAGCTTCACAATTTTTGCCAGCATGTCCGGGAAGGGTATCCCAATGCTGCCTTCCCTGTATTCGTTAATTGGCATCGACATAATGGCTGTAACCGCTTCGGTTAGTCCATATCCTTCCAGCAATTGGACATTGCCGCCTTGCTTTTTCACCACTTCCTCAAACCTTTCTTTGACTGTCCGGGGCAGTGTGTCCGCACCGCTGAAAGTGCCCCTAAGGCAGCTCAGATCGGCCTTTCTAAATTTTGGATGACGGCTCAGCGCGTCAAACAGAGTGGGAACCCCGACAACAAAGGAGGGCTTTTGTGCGCTGATAATTTGCGCGACTGTTTCCGGTGTAAATTGCGGCACAAGAATGGTCTTGCCGCCTCCCATAAAGCAGGCATTGACACAAACACCTAATCCGAACCCATGGAAAATAGGCAAAATGGCCAGAATGGAATCGGCATCCGAAATCTTTCCCCATTCGGATACTTGCATACCCTCGCTGATGAAATTCATATTGGAAAGCATTATCCCTTTCGGCACTCCTGTCGTCCCGCCGCTGTATAAGATAACGGCTAGGTCATCCGTATTCACTTGAACTTTGGGTGCAGGCGGGTAGTGGCCGCGCATCAAATCGCTCCACCATCTAACCATCGCATCCTTCGGAACTTTCGGTATTTTACGCCCCACGGTCAGATTAAATCCGATTCGCTTAAGACGGCTTAGGTAGTCAGGAATTCGAGCCAGGATAATGGTCTCCAGCGGAGTCTTATCCTTAACTTCTTTGAATTTGCCGTAGAATGCGTCCAGAGTCAGAGCGTAGCGGCTCTTGGCCGTATTGAGGTAAAATTCAATCTCTTTGGCTGTGGAAAGAGGGTGAATCATGCTGGAGATGGCGCCGAGTTTATTGGCCGCGTAGAAGCAAATGATACCCTGTGGGGATGTCGGCATGGAGATCGTAATTCGTTCGCCTTTTTTGAGGCCGATAGCGGCCAGCGCGTCGGCGCAATGATCTATTTCTGTGAGAAACCGGCGGTAAGTGGATGTGTAACCAAGAAAATCGTAGGCTAGCTCTTTAGGTCTTTGCTCTGCGGATAGCTTGACTGCTTCGTACATGGAAATACGGGGATAGTCCAGGGTTTGTGGGACTTGTCCGTAAAATTTCAACCAAGGCTTATTTTCGTACATATTTATGACTGCCGGTAAGTATTTCGTATATAAAAATCAGAAAATGATTGTGTAGTCAATCAAAAAATGCTTTACGCCGGTAGCTCTTTCAATTAAATTGTTGACAGAGCAGTAAAATTAACGAATATTAAATTAAGTAATTTATCTATTTAGACTGAAGCTGACAGCGATATAAAAAAGGAGCATAACAATGAAAGGATACGAAGAACTGTCTTTTTTAGATGCTACGGAACTGGCAAAATTAATCAGAAAAAAAGAAATTCAGCCCAAAGAGCTCATAGAAATAACCGTTGAACGAATTGAAAAGATAAATCCGCAAATTAACGCCGTCGTAACTCCCATGTATGAAGAGGCGAGAAAAGCAGCTCGGGGGCCGCTTCCCGGCGGGCCTTTTGCCGGAGTACCGTTTTTGATCAAAGACCTCCTGGCTTCATACAAAGGCGTACCTATATCTTTCGGAACAAAAAACATGCGGCATGTAATTGCCGACCATGACAGTGAACTTGTGAGCCGGTACAAAAGGGCAGGGCTAATCGCGCTGGGAAAAACAAACACTCCGGAGCTGGGATTGCTGCCCACCACCGAACCTCGTTTATTCGGGCCGTGCCGCAATCCCTGGAATCTGAATCACACTGCGGGAGGCTCCAGCGGCGGCTCGGCCGCGGCGGTCGCCTCCGGCATTGTTCCTATCGCCCATGGGAATGACGGCGGCGGCTCCATTCGCATTCCCGCTTCTTGCTGCGGGATATTCGGATTGAAGCCGACCAGGGGAAGAAATCCTCTGGGGCCGGATTTCGGCGATATAATGAGCGGATTTGTGGCAGAACATGTTCTTACGCGCTCGGTGCGTGATTCCGCGGCTATTCTTGACGCCACCATGGGCTATGAACCAGGCGATCCTTATTTCGCTCCCCAGGCTAAGGGACCCTACAAAAAAGAAGTCGGAAAAAATCCCGGAAGGTTGCGCATCGCTTATACGAGTCAAACGCTGGCCGGAGAAGCGATTGCCGGCAATTGCGTAGACGCCCTCACGGATGCCGTAGGGCTCTGTCGTGGTCTTGGTCATGATCTTGCCGAAAAAGGACCGAAGCTTGACGCGAAAAGTTTGGCTAAGGCTTTCACTGTCATTTGGGCTGCCGGTTGCACCTCCACGATTGAAGGGATATCGCATGCGACTGGGAAGAAGCCATCTTCTGATCAGTATGAACCTCTCACCTGGGGACTCTATGAAATGGGAAAACAAATTATCGCGTCAGATTATCTTTTTGCCGTCCAGACACTTCAGAAGATTTCACGGGATGTAGCCAGTTTTTTTCTAGACTATGATATTTTTATGACGCCGACTCTTGGCGAACCTCCTGTAGCGCTGGGAACTTTCGATTCCCCCGCAAACGATCCGCTTAAGGGTTGGAGACGTTCCGCTCAGTTTGCCGCCTTCACGCCCATCTGTAATGCGACAGGACAGCCGGCTATGTCCGTTCCTCTTTATTGGAACGAAGAAGGACTTCCCATAGGTATCCATTTTATCGGACGATTCGGCGATGAAGCCACTCTCTTCCGCCTGGCCTCCCAGCTGGAAGAAGCCCGGCCCTGGAAACACCGTAGACCACCGATTTCGGATTTTAAGCGATGAAGTGATTAACAATATATTCCTCGAGTAAATCATTCGTTTCTTTGTCTGAATATTTTCCTGAGAGCGTCCAGCCTCGTAATGTAAGAAATACTAACTGATGGAAAATCATGCTAGCTGCGAAAAAAGGATCTTGGACATGGAAAACCCCTTGATCAACTCCCTGACGTATAATTTTCTCGAGAGCTTGTATTTGCACTAATTCTTTTTTCATGGCTCTTTCCAGGTTTTTCTTTGGCAAAAGTCTTGATTCCCGATACATCAATATAATCTCGTCTCTGAAAGTCTGCACATTTTGTAAAGAACTACGAATAAATAATTTTAACAGCTCTTTTGGATCATCGGTTTTTAATGTCTGTTCGTCATCAAGACGTTCCTGCACATATTGATGGTAAACATCAAATGTGAGGCATAGAACATCTTCTTTTTTCGAAATATAGTCATACAGATTACCTATAGCCATACCGGTTGCCTTGGATATCTCGCGCATGGTTGTCTGGTGGTATCCTTTTTTTATGAATAACTTCGATGCATTTTTAGCGATATGCAGGTGTTTTTTTCGGACCAGTTCGGGGTTTTTGATCCGACTGGAAACAGTTTCAGATATTTTCCCCTTACCGACAATTCTCTTGCTACGTTTCATTTGGCGTCACCAATTTCCATTATCTTGCTATACAGTTCGCGTCTTTAAATTTTGAGTTTTCCATAAACATAATGATTATATATCGTTCACTATATATAAAAAAAAGCAATAAAAAATTTATCTTGCGCTGATAATTAATGCATGCTAAGCAGTTATAAAAAAGCGAACGCCCGTTCTTCATTTAAACTAATATGGAATTTTAAAGGTCATCTTTCATGCTTTTTTCATCAGGATGCAAATTTGTTTGCACGAGCGTTGTGAAACTAAAGTAAAGATTAGCTGCAAAATATGGTCTCGTGAGAAGATATCATCTGGATTGTTGTCGTGCCGATTAAGGAGAAGCGCAAGTGATGATTTTCGAAGAATAGTTTTCTAATTAGGTTCTCTATCGGAATGGCAATTTCCAGGCTTTTTGCGGTGTCATAAAATTTAACAAAAAAGGAGGAGCTTCAAGATGAAATGTATTGGTAAGAGTATTTTAATTTTTTTGTGTATTTTTTCTCTTTTCTCTCTAACAATCTATAGCCCATCCACGGCCCTAGCCGCTAAAGCAGGCAAAATGGGCAAAGTAAATGCTGCTTTTGATGTCAACAAAATGGGGGATATGTCCGATTTCGACCCGTCAAATCCGGTGATCCCGACCGGAGATACCATCAAAATCGCCATTGTGGCCTCTCACTCCGGCCCGGCTGCAATAGTCGGCCAGATGTACTGGATGAACGCTCTATGGGTGGCCCACGACATTAACAAAAGGGGCGGCATCTTGGTGGACGGAAAAAAGAAACTGGTCGAGATGATCAAGGCCGATCATATGTCCAAAGCGGATCAATGCAAGAAAATCTGCGAGCGGATGGTCCTGCAGGAAAAGGTTCATGTACTGTGGGGCACCGACGGCAGCAATATGATGAAGATCATCAACGAAGTCGCGAACAAGTATAAGGTCATTGCCATCGATACCGCGGCCCTGGCTGATGAACTTATGGACGCCACGAACTTCTCCCGCTATGTATTTATGAGCACGTTTCAGACTGATCAGATCGGCCGCGGATTCGCCTATTACTATGCCCAGATTAAGAAAAAAGAAAAGAAGTTTTACATCCTCTGCCAGGATTATTCATTCGGCCACGCGATGGCGGATGGTTTCAAGAAGGGCCTGAAAGAATTCTACCCCGAAGCACAGATAGTCGGCGAAGATTATCATAAGCTCTTTTTAACTGATTTTGCCCCCTACCTGGAGAAGATAAAAGCTTCCGGAGCCGAGGTCGTTTACACCGGTGACTGGGTCCCGGATGCCGCCAACCTTGTCAAGCAGGCAAGACAGACGGGAATCAAGCTTCCCTTCGCCCATATCTTTCTCGATGAACCCAATTTCCTGCACGAAGTCGGCGTAGAGGGTACAAATGGATTGGTCCAGCTCAGCCAGTATGGGACGGAAAACCCAGCCTTCAAGACACCCGGGCAGATCAAATATTATAAGACCTGGAACAATCTGTGGAAGAACAAATGGCAGGCGCCTTTTAACACCCATCTCTATGAACACGGGACCGGCAACTTCGGCTCCTACATTATGCAGACCTATTGGCTCCTGAGTGTGATTGAAAGGGCCAAGAGTACGGACCCGGAAAAGATCATCAAAATCTGGGAAGGGGATAGCTACCAATTTGTAAACGGGAAAATTATGAAAATGAGGGCCTGCGACCATAAGGCCATCCAGGATCTTCACATCTTCGAATTTGTCCCGCCCGAGCAGCAGAAAGTGTCATTCAATATTGAGCCCTATTATTGGTACAAGGGTTGTTCCAATGCAGGCCCAACATTCACGATCCCGGCCGCCAAAGTGCTGCCTCTCATGGATCAGAAACTGGATCGGTGCAAGGGAAAGAATAATTGGGGAGAATAACTAATCAATCACGGGTATGAACCCCAAAGCTCGCCGCGGGGTATTATACCCTCCGCTTTGCGGGATAATTCGACCTGCAAGCTTCAGTTCACTCTGTTTCTGAAGTTTGGGTCTCATTACAACTTACCAATTCCGATACGCTTCGCTTTCGGAATTGGAGTTTGACGAATAAAGAAAAGAGCATGGTGCATGACGTTCGGTATGCTGACGTCATGCACCATGCATTATTTTATCACGAAAGGACATACCAATGGATCCAACAACCTCAATGTATGTAGCCCAGGGAATACATGGGCTCGCCTACGGCATGGTGCTTTTTCTCATCGCCTCCGGACTCAACGTCATCTTTGGCATGATGGGGATTCTTAATCTTGCCCATGGGGCATTTTTTATGCTGTCAGCCTATTTTTGTTACCAGGTATTGTCCATTACGGGGAGTTTTTGGATAGCCTTGCTTCTGGCGCCGGTCTTCACTGCTTTTTTTGGAATTCTTCTGGAGAGATTTTTCCTCAGAAAAGTGCATGTGATGGGGCATATGGGTGAATTGATTCTGACGGTGGGAATTGCGGCGATTATTATGGCAGTGGTGAAGATCTTCTGGGGGACTGAGAGCCTTCACATTAAGATACCGCCGATTCTGGCAGGGATGGTGTCCATAGGCGGTCTGGAATACCCTATCTATCGGCTTTTCGTGATCGGACTGGCGGTTGTCGTTATGGTTATCATGACTTTGCTTTTATACAAAACTCGTTTAGGTAAAATTGTTCGTGCGGCTGTCTCTGACCGGGACATGGTTAACGCTCTCGGGATCAATATCCCCGTTGTCTTCATGGTTGTCTTTGGGGTGGGCACTTGGATGGCCGGTATCGCCGGTGTAGCCATTGCCCCTATTCTGACTGTATTTCCGGGCTTAGCCGATCAGGTGGGAATGGATGCTTTCATCGTGGTTGTTACCGGCGGATTTGGAAGCCTTCTGGGGGCATTTATCGTATCCATCATATTCGGTCTGCTTAGCTCCTATGGTATCCAGTTTCTTTCTCAACTCGCTCCGGTTCTCATCGTCGGCTTTATGGCCTTAGTTTTGGCGATTCGCCCTAGCGGTTTATTTGGAGTGAAGGAATGATGAATAAAATAATGCATTGGATTTTATGGGTGGCCTTGATAGGCATCCTGGCGATATTTCCCAAAGTATTTGGCGCATACTATACGAACCTGTTGGTAACGTTTGCGGTTTTTGCCGTTTTATCAGTCTCTCTTAATCTGCTCCTGGGTTACACGGGACTTCTCAGTTTCGGCCACGCCATGTTTTTTGGCGCTGGCGGCTACGGTACTGCCCTGGCTCTGAAGCATATAGAGGGTTTATCCCTGTTACCGGCCTTCGGAATCGGCGTGTTATCGGCAATTGTTCTGGCCCTGATATTGTGCCCGTTGGTTGTCCGGGTTAGCGGCACCGCTTTTGCCATGCTGCACCTTGCCTTTGCCCAACTCATGTATGTTCTGGCGCTCAAATTGAGAGGGATCACCGGCGGAGAAGACGGCATTGGAAATTTCCCCATACCTGCATTCACTATTCCGGGTGTGGTATCGTTTAATATGAAAGGAGCACCGGAGAACTTTTATTACTTTGCCATCATCGTTCTTGGGATCAGTGTCTGGCTGATGTGGTTCTTTACCAAGACGCCTTTCGGACAGATTCAGGTCGGTATTCGCGATAATTTCAAAAGGATCGACTATCTGGGATTTAAGGTGCCCCATACAAAAGCTGTAATTTATATTGTTGCCGCTGCTTTTGCCGGCGTGGCGGGTTCCGTTTACGCATTATTTCATAACCTGGTTTCGGCAGATGGTTCCCTGGGAGTTTTAGTTTCTTTTGCCCCGATTATAAATACTATGATCGGAGGCGTCGGCAGCTTTTTTGGTCCCATTTGGGGTACGGCCATCTTTCAGATTATAGAGGAATTGGTCTTGCGGTTTACGGATCGGGTGGAATTGGTGGTAGGTGTGACCCTCGTTCTGGTCATAATGTTTGCCCCGATGGGGTTTTCAGGCTTGATAACTATGTTGAAACAACGATTGTTCTCAGCTTCAAGTCATAAATTGGAGAAGATTTCATGAACATGCTGGAGACAAAAGGACTGTATCACGATTTCAGCGGGTTGAAAGTGCTGTTTGATGTCAATCTGCAAGTAAAGGAAGGCGAGCGGCACGCTGTCATTGGACCGAACGGAGCGGGAAAAACGACCCTTTTTAACATCATAACCGGAACGTACAAACCGAGCAAGGGGAAGGTATTCTTCAAAGGGAAGGAGATAACCGGATTAGAGCCTTGTGAGCTGTGTCGTATCGGTATGGGACGCTCTTTTCAGATTACCAGCACATTTAACCGGCTGACAACTTTTCAGAATATTCGCTTGGCCATTCTTTCCAAACGGGGTGTCCGGTTCAATCTGTTCCGCAAGGTGGACAAGATCGAAGAGATCACCCGGGAGACGGAAGAGGTCTTAAAGCGGATAAATCTAATTGGGGAAAGAAATTTTCCCGCCAGTGCGTTGTCCTACGGTAAGCATCGTGCCCTGGAGATCAGCTTGGCTATGGCGACGGACCCGGAGTTGGTCCTTCTGGATGAGTTTGCGGCCGGTATGTCCCGTGATGAGACCCATACTGCCGTGGCGCTGATCAGAAAACTGACGGAGGGTAAAACCGTGGTCATTATCGAGCATGATATGGATGTTGTATTTTCCCTGGCGGATCGTATTACCGTTCTTCACTATGGGCGGATTCTGGCAACAGGCACGCCGGATGAGATTCGGCGGAATCAGGAAGTAAAAGACGCCTATTTGGGAGATCTTGAGGTTTAATGTATGATGCGCATGACATCCTTAATTATATGAGGTGAGAAAAGATGTTATTGGAAGTTAAAGATCTGAATACTTACTACGGCGCGAGCCATGTATTGCAGGGTATATCCCTGAATGTTGCCGAGGGGGAATTGGTTGCCCTTCTGGGCCGCAACGGTATGGGGAAAAGCACAATCCTAAAGACTATTATGGGGCTGGTCGAATCAAAATCGGGATCGGTGGTCTTTGAAGGCCGGGAGATTACGGGTTATCCGCCATATAAGGCGGCCCAGGCAGGCCTCGGTTATGTTCCTGAGGATAGGCGGATTTTTCCCGAACTCTCCGTGCTGGATAACCTATTTTTGGGAATCAAGGGGGGTAAAATGGGTGACCCCAATGACCCGAACTTATGGACAATTGACAGAATTTTTAGCCACTTCCCGATGCTCAAAGAACGAACCCACCAGAAAGGAAAATTTTTATCCGGCGGAGAACAGCAGATGTTAGCCATCGGTCGTTCCCTAATGGGGAATCCGCGGCTGCTGCTTGTGGATGAACCCACGGAAGGCTTGGCGCCGCTCATGGTCCAGGAAGTGAGAAATGTGCTGGAGGAGATCAACAAGGCGGGTGTTTCCATCCTGCTGGTGGAGCATAACCTTAAGGTGGCCTTATCTCTGGCCAGCCGGGTTTACCTGATGGGTAAGGCGCACATCGGATTTAAGGGATCAGTTGAGGAGTTGAGGGACAATAGGCAGGTTCGGGAGAAATATTTAGAAGTTTAAAATAATTTCTGACACCCCCTTAATAAAGCCGTTGCTCGTTATGGGTCTGATACGGCATTTTAAACTCAGGGGGTAAAATTATCCGATATTTGCCCTGCTGCGAATAGGGGGAGATGATTTGTTTAAGATACCCTGTAGCTTGCTGCGGGGTATCTTATTTTTTAACTCGAAACTCAATGAATATTTCATAATTTCTTCAAAAAGGAAAGGAGGCATATATGGCCGAAGCAAACGGCAAGATAATGACTGCGAAAGAGGCGATCAGCAAGTTCGTGCATGACGGTGATCATCTGATTATCGGTAATTATACCGTGGGAAGCTGTGCCGAGCTTGTTTATGAGGTCATCCGACAAAAGAAAAAGGGCTTTACCCTTTATTCGCAATCGGGAATCTTTGATGTCGAAGTTCTCGTCGGAGCCGGATGTGTTGACCGACTGGTTACAACTTATGTCATACGTGCGGGCGGTAGAAAGGGTGGTTCCGCTGTGGAGCGGGCCTTGAACGCGGGTACTCTCGAAATGGAGGACTATACGAACTTTGACTACAATGCACGGCTGGTTGCGGGCATGCACGGTCTTAGTTTCATCCAGGTATTGGAAGGCGTCATGGCCACGGATCTTTTCCGGAAAAGAAGTTTTATGGGTGAAGATAAATTTCGTGTGATCAAATGTCCCTACACCGGAAAGAATTTGCTGACGGTGCCGGCGGCAAATCCCGATGTCTGTATTGTCCATGTGCAAAGGGCTGATAAAGATGGAAACGCCCAGTATTGGGGAGCCCTGGGTAGTGTGGCCGCCGCGGCTCTTGCCAGCAAAAGAATTATTGTCTCCTGCGAAGAAATAGTCGAGCATGATGTAATTCAATCAAGTCCCCATTTGACTATTATCCCTGCCTATCGTGTCGATGCGGTGATTGAGGTTCCCTGGGGCGCACACCCTACGGAGGTTCTGGGTCACTATAATATAGATTTCTTCATGTACGGTTTGTTTATGATGGCCGATGGTACGGCTGACGGACTAAAGGCCTGGATGGACGAGTGGGTTTACGGCTGCGAAAACCGCGCGGCCTATATTGATCGTTATATACAAAGGTTCGGCAGCAGTGTCCTGGACGGCATCAAGGCCAGGGCTTTTTATTCCGCTCCTGCCAATTACGGATCCGCCTTCACCACGAGATGGGACAGGGAGGGCAGAGAGAGAAATATGGGCCTGACAATGGAAGAGTTGGAAAAGACATTGAAAGAAAGGGGGAAGCTTTATGAGTAAACCGTATACGCTTCAAGAACTTTTGGTGATTGCCGTTGCCAAGGAAATACACGACTATGAAAATGTTATTCTGGGCGTCGGATTACCCACAACTGCAGGAGCCCTGGCCAAGGCCCTGTATGCCCCCCATGCCACGCTCATGATGGAATCGGGGATTATCGATTTTGAGCCGCTGCTGCCGCTGAATCACATCGCCGATGCCCATTCCTGCCGGGGATTTTCCTATGCCACGGACTTGTTTTCCGCCTTTACCATGACCTACCGCGGCTTTGTCGATGTCTGTTTTCTGGGCGTGGGCCAGATCGATAAATACGGCAATGTGAATACCACTGCTATCGGGGATTATTACAAGCCGACAATGAGACTGCCGGGATCGGGCGGCGCCGCCGATTTCCTTTCGTATGCAAAAAGGACGGTGCTCACGATGCTGGGGGGGAATTTTGTGAACAAACTGGATTACATGACCTCTCCCGGTTACCTTGACGGGGGAGACAGCCGGGATAAATCGGGCCTGTTCCCCAAGGGCACAGGGCCGACGATGCTGTTGACGACGAAGGGCGTTTTCAGATTCGACCCTGTGACAAAAGAGATATATCTTGCGCAGATACACCCCAAAGTTAAAAGTGAAGATGTAAAAAAAGATGTGCCGTGGGATTTAAAGATTGCCTCTGATTTGTCGGAGACTCCGCATCCGACGGATGAAGAAATAGAATTCATCAGAAACTTTGCGCCGGCGCAATCTGCCGGGAGGGAACTGACTTTGGAATTGACGATCATCAACATGATGAATAAGGCCAAAAAGGTTTAGTGTTTTTAAAATTACGAATATTGATATACGATCTATAAGAAGAAAAAACATAGTTCAATAAATTATTTTCTTGCTGAAATTAATTTGCAGGCTTGCCTTTAGTTGTAATAGAGGCGAACATATCTATTAGTGTAAAAGGATAGTAGTAAAAGGAGAATTGCAATGAAAGAGTCCAGGCCAGTCGCCATCGTCACCGGATCATCCCGAGGTGTCGGCGCCGCGACAGTAAAGCTGCTTGCTAAAAACGGCTACAATATAGTGGTTAATTATTCCAAAAGCGAAAAGGAGGCCAGAGAGGTTCAGGCGGAGTGTGAATCTTTAGGTGCCGAGACTATCCTTTGCAGGGCAGATGTTGCTGAGGATAGCGATTGCCGGCGCATGGCTCGATGAGGCCATGGACAAATGGGGACACATCAACGTTTTGGTGAATAACGCCGGGACCACGAAATTCAATGCCCACGATAATCTCGAAGGGCTGTCCAAAGAAGACTTCCTGCGCATATACAGTATAAATCTGGTCGGCCCTTACCAGATGATCAGGGCGGTGGCGCCGCATATGAAAAGTGCGGGCAAAGGAGCCGTCGTCAACATAGCCTCAATCGCCGGCGTGAGAGGCAATCGGCAGTTCTGTCGCCTATTGCGCCTCTAAGGCGGCGCTGATCAACATGACCATGGCGCTCGCCCGTGTTCTGGGTCCGGAGATACGAATCAACGCCATATGCCCCGGTTTCATTCAGGGTGAATGGCTGAAGGCGGGAATGGGACAGGAAAGGTATCAAAAAACAAAAAATTATCTGGAGAGTACACTGCCCCTGCGGATGACAGCAACGCCGGAGATAATCGCGGATACGGTACGTTACTTCATCGAGGATGCCGTTCTTGTAACCGGTGAGACACTGCTTCTGGACGGTGGGCATCACCTTTTATAAACACCGGCTTGTTCTATAAATGCGCACTTTAAAGATTAACATGATCATCGTCGTCGGCAGTATTCTTGCCAAAACCGACACTTTAAACGAGCTTCTTGCCATGAGCCTGGAACATTCGCTGCGGTCGCGTACAGAGGCGGGGTGTCTTGCCCATGCAGTGCATCAAGATGTTGAAAATCAACTGCGCCTTGTGTTTGTTGAAGAATGGTCCGACCGCAAAGCACTAGCGGCACATTTCGCGATGCCTGCTTCTCGTGCCTTTGTGAAAGCGGCGTCCCCGCTTGCCGCCGAGCCGCCGAAGATTAATATCTACGACGCCAGCGCTATCCAGTTATAAATGTTTATACTGCATCCTTAAAATATCAGTGTAAACACTCCAGGGATAATCCGGATTGCTAGGAAAAAATAAATTGTATTTGCAAATGACCAAAGACCTTTCTTGACTTGCATTCTTTGGACGTATATATGACCTTAGTTTGCTAAGCCAGATGCTGCGATAATTGCCGTTTTGTTCAACCGTATGATCGATTTTTGGCTGCATTTTTGCTGAAGCCTGTTGAAATTACGAACAATATAAACGAAGGATAATAGCTGAAATGGATGAAGAAAATGGGAATGTAGATGTATCGGCTATGGAGTATTTCTTTAACCCTCGTTCTATCGCGCTTATAGGAGTGTCCAAAGATATTCGCAAGCCGAGCGGCAGGTCTTTGAATGCTCTGCTGAAATGGAACTACGCGGGCAAGTTGTATCCGATAAATCCTAATTACACAGAAATCCACTCGGTTAAATGCTACCCGTCGTTATTGGAAATACCCTATGATGTGGATATGGTCATTATCAGTATTCCCGCACAAGCAGTGCTTACGGCATTGGAACAGTGCATAGTTAAAAAAGTCAAAGCGGTGGTGCTCTTCACTTCGGGATTTTCTGAAGTGGGCCCGGAAGGCAAGGCCCTGCAAGAACAGGTAACACAACTGTCCAAAAAAAATAATCTGAGGATATTAGGCCCTAATTGCGTCGGACTTGTCAATTTGAGCAAGTCGGTTATGGCTTCCTTTGCCAATATTGTTGATCTAAAACCGGTCTATCCGATGTCTCTGGGGTTCGTCACTCAAAGTGGCGCTTTCGGGACTTTGATATTCGCTCAGGCGGTTCAGGCGGGTGTCGGTTTCAGTTCATTTGTCAGTGTCGGGAATGAAGCCGATACTGAGTTTTCCGATTTCCTTTCTTATCTTTTGACCACTCCCGAAACTAAGGTTATCGGCGGATATTTGGAAGGCGCCAAAAACGGAGCTAAATTTCGTAAGGCGGCGCGAGACGCCCTGAAGCTGAAAAAGCCGATCTTGATCATGAAAGTAGGCCGGACAAGCGCCGGCGCCAGGGCGGCTTCATCCCATACCGGCTCTCTGGCCGGAGATGATCAGATATATGACGCGTTTTTCCGGCAAATGGGAATTATTCGTATAGAAACGTTGGGTGAACTGACATCTTTTGTTATCGTTCATCGCAGTGGCCGTATGCCGCAAGGGAATAATATCGGCATTCTTTCCATTTCCGGCGGCGCGGGAGTTATGATGGCTGATAAAGCTGAGGCTCTGGGATTGAACGTACCGGAGTTCAAAGGTGAGACGCGCCGCATGTTGGAAGCATATCTTCCCCCCTTTGGTTCCGCTAAAAATCCGGTGGATCTGACTTCCGCGGCAGTAGCCGAACCGGAAATGCTCGGCCGATGCCTGAGATCCCTTGTGGCGGATGATAATATCCATATGATAGCGATTGCCATGGGCTTTATGCCCCACAGCGCACCGATTCTGGCGAAAGACCTCATCGAAATTTATCAATCAACGACCAAACCTATCGTGCTCACGGTTCACAATATCTCTTCTTCAGAGGTTATAGCCAAGGCCATTAAATCGATTGAAGACGCCGGTATGCCGGTGCTGAGAGATCACTTGCACACGATACAGGCGTTGAATAACCTGGCCTGGTACAGCGCCAAGGTCAGACAGGCTGCTGACGCAGGGACGCACAGGCAGGATATAAGTCCAACTAAAGAGACGGGAACGTTGATAAACAATCCTGATGCCTTATCGGAGTACAAAGCGAAGAAAATTTTGAGTGGGTATGGGATACCAATCACCCGTGAAGAGCTGGCCACATCCGCTGATATGGCGGTAGAATCAGCCCGACAAATTGGTTACCCGGTGGCTTTAAAGATTCAGTCCGCACAGATTTCCCATAAGACGGAAGCCGGAGGAATCAAGCTGAATGTGATAAGCGACGCGGAGGTTCGTGCAGGGTTTAAAGAGGTTATCTCCAACGCCAAAAAATATATGCCGGAGGCTAAAATACAGGGTATTCTGGTGCAGGAAATGTTGAAAGATGGAGTCGAAGTTATTATCGGCACGACGAAGGATCCGGTGTTTGGTCAGGTGATTATGTTTGGTCTTGGCGGTATTTTTGTGGAGGCTCTGAAAGACGTCTCTTTGCGCATAGCGCCGCTCACCCGCAAGGACGCAGAGGAAATGATAAAAGAAATCAAAGGCTACCGGGTATTGCAGGGGATGAGAGGCAAGCCGCCTGTCGATATGGAAGCGCTGGTGAATGTTATTTTGAGGGTTTCGCGTTTGGTGATTGACCATAAAGATGTCATAAAAGAGCTGGATATCAATCCCCTGATGCTTTTTGCGGATGGCGCGAAAGTAGCGGATGCTTTGATCATCAAGAAATAGAATAGAGGCAGGCATATATAACTCGAACGGGAGAGGCGTGAAATGTTTGATAAGGATAAACTCAAAAAAATCAACACTGCCAAAGAAAAGTGGGAAAAGGAAATACTGCAAAAATTTTTGGTCCGCGAAAAGGAGCGCAAAGAAGTCTTCACCAGTATTTCCGGTACACCCATAGAGAGACTTTATACGCCGCTGGAAACCGCAGACGTTAACTATAACGACGAGATCGGCTATCCGGGTCAGTATCCCTTCACCCGCGGTGTTCAGCCCACAATGTACCGCGGGCGCTTCTGGACGATGCGCCAGTACGCCGGATTCGGCAGCGCCAAAGAGAGCAATGAACGCTATCGCTACCTGCTCAATCAAGGTCAGACGGGTATCAGCGTCGCCTTTGATCTTCCCACCCAGGCGGGGTATGACAGCGATCATCCGCTTTCCATGGGCGAGGTCGGCAAGGTCGGTGTGGCAATAGACTATATAGGTGACATGCGCGTTCTGTTCAATAAGATTCCTCTGGATAAAGTTACTACCTCCATGACTATCAACGCGCCGGCGACTGTGCTTTTGGCCATGTATCTGGCGGTTGCCGATGAGCAGGGTGTTTCCTACGATAAGCTCGGCGGTACGGTGCAAAACGATATTCTCAAGGAAATTACGGTCCGCGGCCAGTACATCTATCCCCCCAAACCAAGCATGAAGCTGACGGTGGATTTGATCGAATATTGTTTCAAGAATGTTCCCCGGTGGAATTCGATTAGCATCAGCGGGTATCATATACGGGAAGCGGGCGCAACCGCAGCACAGGAAGTGGCCTTCACCATAGCGGACGGCATCGCTTATGTTCAGGCCTGCATTGACCGCGGCCTTGATGTTGATACTTTTGCCCCCCGCCTCAGTTTCTTTTTCAGCGCCTTTACTAATGTATTGGAGGAAATGGCAAAATTCAGGGCTGCCCGCAGGTGCTGGGCGAAGGTGATGAAGGAGCGTTTCGACGCCAAAGATCCGCGTTCCATGATGCTGCGCTTCCATGTGCAAACCGGAGGCGTTACTCTAACCGCGCAGCAGCCGTTGAATAACATCGTCAGGGTTGCTCTGCAGACCTATGCCGCGGCGCTGGGCGGTTGTCAATCACTGCACACCAATTCCTATGACGAGGCCCTGTGTCTGCCCACCCAGACAGGCCGTAACGGTTGCGCTGCGCACTCAGCAGATCGTGGCCGAAGAAAGCGGAGCCACAGATACGATAGATCCACTGGCCGGTTCGTATTTTGTTGAGGCCATGACCGACAAGATCGAAACACAGACAGAAGACGTATATTAAAAAGATAGATGCCATGGGCGGAACGCTAGCCGCCATCGAACAGGCCTTTATTCAGAAGGAAATTCAGCAAAGCGCTTACAGCTTTCAGAAAGAAATCGAAAGTCAAGAACGTGTATATGTCGGCATTAACAAGTATACGATGGAGGAGCCGCCTCCGACGAATCTTTTGAAAGTGGATATGAAGGTGGGCGAGACCGAAGCAAAAAAACTTCGGGAAATGCGCACTAAACGCGACAAAACCAAGTGGGAAAAAGCAATGGAGCATCTGAGGAAAGTTTCCCCGACTAATGAAAACGTGATGCCCGCCGTCATTGAAGCGGTAAAGGCCAATGCGACAATCGGCGAAATCTGTAATGTGTGGCGGGACATTTACGGCGAATATAAACCAAAGCAGTTCTTTTAAAGAGGTTTTTGGAGGCCTTGTATCTGGGCATTCACGTGCCCTTTAGGGTATTTGAAGAGCCTATAATCTGGTGGTGAAAAGACCATTATCGGAGGATTGTTTAATGGGAAGAGAAAGAAAAATAAGGATAGTTCTGGCTAAGCCGGGTTTGGACGGGCATGACCGCGGAGCGAAACTTCTGGCGCGAATATTTATGGAGGCCGGGATGGAAGTAATTTACACGGGCTTGAGGCAGACTCCCGAAATGATCGTCGCTACCGCCCTGCAGGAAGATGCCGATGTGGTCGGATTAAGCAGTCTTTCCGGCGTGCATAATTATTTTTTTCCCAGAGTCATGGAACTGCTTCGTGAAAAAGGATTGAATGACGTTCTGGTGGTAGGAGGGGGCATCATTCCTAATGAAGATGTTGCGGAGTTGAAGAAATCCGGTATCGCGGAAATTTTTGGACCCGGAACATCCACCAAGGAGATTGTTAAATTCATCCAGACGCACGCGCGTCAGCGCAATTAGAAAAAATCTTCAAGGAGAAAACATGAAAATTCTGAAAGTTGATCATATCGGTGTTGCCGTGAAAAGTATTGACGCGGCAAAACAACTTTACAGCGGCCTTCTCGGCCTTAGCTCATGCCGGAAGTGAAACTGTCGCGGAGCAGAAGGTGACCACGGCTTTTTTCCCGGTTGGCGATACGGAAGTCGAACTTTTGGAATCCACTTCACCGGATGGTCCCATCGCGAAATATATTGAAAAGAAAGGAGAAGGCGTTCAGCATATTGCTTTTCGCGTGGAAAATATCGAAGAGGCTCTGGCCGAACTCAAAGCCAAGGGTGTTCAGTTAATTGATGAAAAACCACGTCGCGGCGCGGGCGGGGCAAAAATCGCGTTTCTCCATCCCAAGTCCACTTTTGGAGTATTAATCGAACTTTGCGAAAAGGAAGAATGACAGCTTCGTAAAAAAAGTCCGCTGGAATGAAATTTTAAGTGCCGTTGCCGATTTTACTGTTACATTATAAAGCCAGGATCTACACCTGATTGCCTCACAAATTCTTGAAGAAAAGTTTCGCACGCACTAACAGCCCAATTTGCGCATTTACTGGTAAGAACATCTGATGGAAACGTAGCATTTCGAGTAAGGGCAAGATGGCTGCGCAACTGTTTTACCATTTGCTGTTGTTCAGAGACATTCTCGGCGGTATCTTCAGGATAGGTAACGACTCTGCTGGGTTTTGGGTGAACCAACTGATTTCGAAGTATGCGAACTAAATTTGCAGCCTGATAAGTTTTTTCACTTTCGCGTAGTTCGGGCTTATCTAGTAAACGCAGTATGACGTTAAACATTTGAAGGGTGTTTTTCTTTTCTTGCGGTCGGAGGTCCTCCGAAGCAATTGCATTTATAATTGCCTTGCACTTTTCGTTTAATGGGCTATTCGGGGCAACTGCATTTAGGGAAAGGAACTCGTTTAACGCGGCCTCAAGAAAGGAATAGGACAAGACAATAGCACCAGTTACGAAGGCTCTTATTTCGTGGCTACTTTCTTCAGCATTGCAAGCACTTTTTGCCATTACCCGGGCAGCGTTCCGTAACCCAAAAGCAAACCGATACACCAACTCGATTCGAGCTACCCGTAGTTTTTTTCCGTCCGTAACAGCAGTAACATTTTTATCAGAGGGAATAATCGGAGTCTTTTTCATTTAGTTAACCTGATATTAGCAATTAATATACTTTTTTTCAAATTTATCGCTAAAAATATAGCGCATACTAATACTTTTTCAAGGAGAAAAATTGCATAAAATCAACAGGTATATAAATTGGGCGCGTTCAGACGTAGGGTTTCAGCTCAAAGAGCTTTTTATTTTGCGTGGAGACGATGTGATAAAATTCGTCCTGGGGAATATAGATGTAAGGAACATCGGCATCGCGTCTGTAGAGAAAATGAGCAAGAATCATCCGGTTTACCGCCTGATGGCCGACAATCATTATGTTGTCCGCGTGACGGTTTAAGAAAAAAGCTTTTTTAAGCCCCGCCTCGATTCGCGGCTTCATTGTCTCGTAGCTTTCCCCCTGAGGATAGACATAGTGGTATTTATCCGCTTTTCGCGTGTGATAAACCTCAGACATAGTTTTTTCAATATTTTTGTAAGTCATACCTTCGCAGATTCCGCCATCTATTTCATCGAATTCCTTGATGGAAATAATCTTACAATTCCTCTGCATTGCGGCAATCGCTCGGGCTGTCTGAATTGTTCGCTTTTTATTGCTGGTAAAGATATAAGAGATTTTGCGCTTTTGGAAAAAACGCCCCAGAGCTTTGGCCTGAAATATGCCTTTTGCGGTTAGAGTCGAATCGCCGCCGATGCGGTCGATGGTGTTAAATTTCGTTTCTGCGTGTCGAATAAGAAAAAGATTTTTGACCACGTCAGTAATCAGGATGTCCTTAATCAGCAAATAAAGCGGGATAGGATCGCTTTGTTTTTCTTCGATGATCCTGTTTTGCAAAGAGTCTATACGGAAGTAATTTCTTTCAGTTTTTAATGGAGTGTAAATCATCCGGTAGTTATCTATCCGTTTCATGAATTCCGCTTGTGCGGCCTTATGGGCGAGCCGGGAAAATTCAGGAAGCTTAGTTTTTTCCGCGATGCTTAAAGCAAGGATTTCCTGGTCGTCATTTATGCACTCGATAAAAAGAATCGGGTGGTTATCGAGGCTTTCCTCGATCATCTTCCGTCGTTCCCTGCTTACGTTCGCCGCGTCCAGAATCGCCACCCGCCCTTTGCCTTCCAGATACGCTCTCGCCCGTTTCATGTTCATGTGGGCGAATTTTTTTCTCATCTCTACGGCGGAAGTGTTATCTGGATGATAAAAGTTTGCCGAGACAGTTTCCTTCAGTGGCAGGTAAGCTCTCCGGAGATTGCCGTTGTTGAATATCTTCGCGGGAATCCGGTTTTTTTTGAAAGCGTCCTGCAGGCGTATCGCCAGCGTTGATTTTCCCCTTGCCGGGAACCCCATCAGGACAAGATATAATTTTTCATCGTTCATGGGAAGTGCGATTTATCTCTTTGGTTATTAATATTAATATTAATAAGGTTTGTTTATCATGCTATCGAATCCGGGACAAGATAACAGTTTGCTCCTTGCCGGTCACCGATCATAAAATACCTGATCATTTTCCACAGCTATTTTTTCTTAGCCGTTTTCGGTATGCTTTTATAAGACTCATCAACTGTCGGCATTCTTACCTGTTCCTTTGGCTGTAAGAGCTTTCCGTAAATGGGATCGTCCTGCCAGCCGTCAATGTTTGCCGCCCGTTTGGCCGCGGATTTGAGTTTTTTCCAGTCGGCACTGCCATACAAAAACATTTCCTGTGCCGCCATGGAGCCCTCGCCGTGAATGGTGTCGACCTGATAGTGATTCCCGGTGATGTCCTTGATGAGCCGCAATATGCGAAGCCGGTTCTCTGTGGGTACGCCGTCTTTTGCCGACAAATATTTTTCAATAAAGGGTTGTATTTCAGGGTTCTTCCAATCCCGGTAGGTTGGCACGGTAGTGGTCAATCCTCCGCCAATATCCTGCATGTGCTGGCACATCGTGTGAAAATTGCTCGCATAGGTGAACTTCGACGCATTAATGGCCATCCGATTGGGCATCATGACATCCATCCCGAATTCGGTGATAGGCTCCAGACAGGCCTGTTTGCCAAGCATCTGCACCGTTTCCGTAATATAGGCCATCCAGGCCAGCTTTTTCCGGACATGTGGGACATTCTGGACACCGTTATATTCAGCGATCAGGCTCGCCGCCCCGGTCATGACTTCGAGGGTTCCCGTCATTTTGCAGGTGCCGAAGAGGCGGTGATAACTGGCAAAGGCATAGGCCAGGATCTGTGAGAACTGCCACTCGCCGCACATGAAGACCCTTTCCCATGGCACAAAGACGTCGTCGAAGATGATCAGGGATTCCGACGGCTGCATATGGTTTGACATCGGATAGTCGAATTCACATTCATCATCATAGAGCCGCACATTTGGCTCAACACCCAACAGCTTGACGCCGGGCGCGTTGACGGGTACGGCAAAAGCAAGGGCATAGTCCTTGTCCGCTTCTCCATGCGTTCGGCAGGGCAGGCAAAGCAACTCATTGGCGCAGGGAGAGGCACTGATATGTACTTTGGCGCCCCGAACCACGATGCCGTCCTTATGCCGATCCACGATTTTCAAGTAAAAGTCCTTGTGCTGTTTCTGCTGTGAGGGATGAAGGCTTCTGTCTCCCTTTGCATCCGTAATGGCGCCGGTGATAGCAAGGTCGTTCTTTTGCAAATGTCGGCGATACTGTTCGACACGTTCCATGTAGCCGGTTCCCAGCTTGCTGTCCATGACCTGGGCGGCGACGGTAAAGGCGGCCAGCGCATCGGCGCCCATGCAATGCACAATCACGCCGCCGCCGGATCTGATTCCAACGGTGTAGCATTCCCGCCTTCGGAGCATGTCTTCCGGCGTTTTCGGAGAGGTAAGCAAGAAATTAATATCCTCCCCATCCTTGTCCTGCGTGACAAAAAGATGCCGATAATCGGGATGGTTCGGCAGGACATAGTCCATAGCAGCCGTTCTGATTATTGTACTCACCGTCGGATGGGTCCGGACATCGGCTACTTTTTCTCCCATACACCAGATTTTTCTGCCGTCATTTAAGCTTTCCAAATATTGTTCAACTGTTTTTATCATTATCGTTTCTCCTTTCCTATGAATAAGTTATTTTCATGAATGCATAGGCATGTTTTCATGTCTCGTTTTGTAAGGTGAATAGTGAGCTTATTTGATAGTGAATAGGATGGATTTTGTCAATCCCATCTTAATGCAAACATTTTCTTCTCGATAATAATGATGGTCTTATGCAGAAAAGAAATAGCCACCGGGCCTGGCTTACCCGGTGGCTATTTAATTCGATGAACTAAGATTTACTGTTAACAAAGAGCAATGTGCGTCGCCTGTGCCGCCACCATATACCATGTTATGAAGAAGGCATTTACGAACGCACCGGTGTAGACAAGCCCCGTTTTTTCGTAAAAATAGGTCGATATGAGACTGACGATAAGGAACAACGGGAACAACTGCACCGCTACGATCACGAACAATGTCTGGTATATTGTATTGATGAATGGGGCTACTCCTCCTGTTAAAATGGGTATGTACATAACCAGGAGCATTATGAGATAGCCTACTGATCCCAGTATCGCACTCATGAGCATTCTCTTTTTAAATGAACCGGTCAGAGAACGCAATTGCCCGTGCAGAACAACTGCAAACATCAGATAAAATATAGCCAGAGGAATTACGTAACGCAATGCTATTTTAAACTGTGTTGCACTCATGGGTTTGATGGGCATAATCCAGAATCTGAAATCCACTGTAAAGAAATAAGAAATCACCATAACCGACAAATATGCTATAGCCGTTACCAGGAAGGCAAACCAGGCGGAAAGACCGATTTTTTTCCAGGTAGAACCCTTGGCAGTCTTGAAGCCGTATGATACCGCATTCCCGCCTTTTTTCTTGCTAAGCAGGTGCCAGATCGCAAACAGGATAACAGAAATGATCGTAATTACCAGCAGCCATAACACGATATCATTTGTAATCTGCTGGGGGAAGAGCCAGGATTGCTTAAACTTACCATAAGCGATTAGCGTTGATGGGAAATAGGTTAAAGGTCCGATTATAATCATGAGAATGGCAGCGACCCACCACGCAACTCCGCTTGCGGGTTTCGGGTTTTGCGGCGCCCCTTGCAAGGATTTGAAATATCCGGCCTGCAGCAGAAGATTGCCAGCCGCAAATACAAGCAGGATGCAACCGATAAGGCCGATAAGCGTGGCGATTTCCTTCCAGAGCCAGATTTGATTGGAAGAATCGAGAGTTTTTTCCTCACCCAGGGTTTTCTGGAACCAGTCGATGGCATAACCGATCGCTGTGGGTGACAGGTGGTCGCCCGGATGGGTTGTCACCGGTTGATAAAGAACACGTGCCGTTCCTTTTTCGATGGAGCCATATATTTTGCCGGGTTCGATTGTTTCGGTTACGCCGAACACCTTTTTAAGTTTATCACTGTTGACAACGTTGCGTGCTACCGGTACGCTCCACATGAGTAAGGAAAATTCATCAAATGTGCTGAATACTAAAGCCATGTTCTTGGGATAGGTAGTGCTTCCCTCCGGGGCGAAGGGCGCTCCAGTAGACGATCCTTCCAGAACTAGTGCCTTATAGTCGTCGGGACGAGCCATGGCTGCGGCGAGAATTGCCCATCCACCCATGGAATGACCTTCCATGCCGATTTTGTTCTTATCGACGAAATCAAGGCTTCGGAGATAGGCCAGGCCGGGCAGACCGCCGAAACCGTTGGCGAAAGCTGGAGGGTCGGTATATCCGTGCCCGCTCTGATCGATTTCCAGAACGACCCAGCCACGGCGCGCGAATTCAATTGCAAATCCCGACTGCGTCTCCCGAGAATTGATATACCCATGAACAGCAAGAATACCGGGTGCCGGCGTCTTCGGCGTGGCATTTTTCGGGATGAACAGAAGGGCGCTCATGATTGAACCATCAGCCGCCGCAAAACGAACATCGCGAACCTTAACCTGGTAAAAATCGTTTTGCACAAGGTTGGCGATTATTCCTCCGACGATAACCATAATTACAGCAATAAATAAAAACACTTTACCTTTCATAAAATCTACCCCCCTTAACGTTTATTTTATTGTACCCGACCACCGGTAATCAAACCGGAATCCACACTAGGAAATGAAAAAGTTGATTAAAGTACGCCAGCAAGCGGCATAAGCTTTTTTGCGGCAAAAGGCCAAAAATTTTCCATCTTGTTAATGTGCCCCCTGCGATTGGCAAATTTATACTCTCCCTGGCTAACACAAGAATATTTCTTGTAATTTCTGGTACACAGCCTAACAATAAAACTCAAGTCAGAATTAATAAAACCCATCCGGATCTATATTTATTGCAAATAACGGATGATAATGTTTCCCTGGCACAATCAGTCACTATGTTGATAAAAGCTTGCTCTTTTGTGGGGCGAGTATATGAACAAGCCCCCCCCTTGTCAAGAAAATTAAACAACAAAATGCTAAAACTTGCTGAAAAAATCAACGAGGGTGACAGTAAGAATTTTGAAAAAATGGGTGCAAGAAAATGCTAGCTTACAAATCATCAAAACACGCATTTTTTATCTTGACAACAAGGATACTACTGTGCCGATATTAAAAAGTTAAATATAAAAGTCGGAATAAATATTAAGGAGGTTGGAAAGGGACACAATGGGCACGAAATTTGTTTACACTTTCTCGGAAGGGTACGGAAAAGACAAGAATTTGTTGGGAGGCAAGGGCGCCGGCCTTGCGGAAATGGCTCACCTCGGCATTCCTATCCCGCCGGGTTTCACTATTACTACCGAAGTTTGTACGGCTTTTTACAAAAATAAGGGCCGCTACCCGCAAGGTCTTAAAGAACAGGTCTATAAAGCCCTGCAAAAAATGGAGCGGGAAGCAGGTATGAAGTTCGGCGATCCGAAGAACCCTCTGTTGTGTTCGGCCCGTTCCGGGGCGCGCAAAAGCATGCCCGGCATGATGGAAACAGTGCTTAACATCGGCCTTACCTCAAAAACCATTCCCGGTATGATCGAAAAGACAAAAAACGCGCGCTTTGTATGGGATTCATACCGCCGCTTAATCCAAATGTATTCGGACGTTGTCATGGAGAAGGCCGAGGGCCTTGAACCCGCTGAGGGAGTGGGTGTGCGCCAGCAGCTCGAACGTGAACTGGCGGCTATGAAACAGCGCCGCAGAGTCACGAACGATGTCGATCTTACGGAGCATGATCTGGCAGAACTTACCAAAATTTACAAGGCCAAGGTAATGCAAGTCATTGGCAGACCCTTTCCTGATGATGCCTATGAACAATTATGGGGCGCTATCTCCGCCGTTTTCAAAAGCTGGAACGGGAAGCGTGCCATTTCCTACCGCAGGATTGAAGGAATTCCTGGCGATTGGGGCACAGCGGTTAATGTGCAGGCAATGGTGTTCGGCAACATGGGTGAAAACTCAGCCACAGGCGTTGCCTTTACTCGCAATCCGGCAACCGGTGAGAATAGGTTTTATGGCGAGTGGCTGCCTAACGCGCAAGGTGAAGACGTTGTTGCCGGTATTCGTACGCCGAATCCGATAAATGAAGAAATGCGACAGGTAGACGATACAGAGGGTCACCCAAGCCTTGAGAAGGCAATGCCCAAAGTTTACGCGCAACTCAAAATGATTCGCCAGAAGCTCGAAAACCATTTCAAAGATATGCAGGATTTAGAGTTTACTATTCAAGACGGCCGCGTTTGGATGCTGCAGACGCGCAACGGCAAGCGCAACGGGCCGGCTGCTGTACGGATGGCCGTGGAGATGTTTAAAAGTAAGATGATCAGCGCAAGCGAAGCGGTGATACGCGTAACTCCATCCCAGCTCGATGAACTGCTCCATCCTATGGTTGACCCGGCGGCGGAAATGAAGGGAGAATTTCTGGCTAAGGGCCTGCCTGCCAGTCCCGGCGGAGCGGTAGGTCAGGTCGTATTTACGGCGGCAGATGCGGTAGCTTGGGCGAAAGCAGGTAAGAAAGTTATTCTCGTACGTGAGGAAACTAATCCCGAAGATGTCGAAGGCATGCGCGTGGCACAAGGTATTCTTACTGCGCGCGGCGGTATGACCTCACACGCAGCTTTGGTGGCTCGAGGATGGGGTAAATGCTGTATAGTCGGCGCTGGAGCTCTGCACGTAGACATGAACCAGAAAATATTGACGGTCGCTGGTAAAGTAGTGCGTGAAGGTGAGATAATTACTCTCAATGGAACCAAGGGACGTGTGTACAAAGGCACCTTATCTATGAGCAGCGGTACAAAAGATGACAAAAAATTTGCTGCCTTCATGAAAATTTGCGATCAGATCCGCCGCCTCAAAATCCGCACAAATGCCGACACACCAAAGGATGCCGCCAGAGCCATACAATTCGGCGCCGAGGGCATCGGCCTCTTCCGCACCGAACACATGTTCTATGGAGAGAATAGTGAACAGCCGTTATTTTATCTGCGCAAAATGATCCTATCTGACACCCTTGAAGAACGCCGCGCTGCATTAAATGATCTATTTCCTTTTGTCAAGAACGACATCAAAAAGACAATGGAGGTGATGGCTGGCAGGCCGGTGACCATTCGTCTTCTGGATCCGCCCCTGCATGAGTTCGTGCCGGAGAATTCTGAAGAGCGTCAGCGTCTTGCCGAAAGCCTGAATATCTCACCAGGCAAGCTCAACAGCCGGGCGGAAAACCTGCACGAGACCAACCCAATGATGGGTCATCGCGGCGTACGTCTCGGCATCACCTATCCCGAGGTGAGTGAGATGCAGATCCGCGCTATTCTTGAATGTGCGGCTGAACTCCTGAAGGAGGGCAAAAAGGTGCTGCCCGAAATTATGATTCCAGTCGTTTGCGACGTAGCCGAGTTCAAAAATCAGGCAACTCTGGTTAAGAAGATTCTTCCCGAAGTGTGCGCCAAGTACGGTCTCAAGAAAATACCGCATATGGTAGGAACCATGATTGAGATCCCGAGAGCCGCGCTTCTGGCCTATCGCATAGCCGAAGAAGCGGAGTTTTTCAGTTATGGTACAAACGATCTGACGCAGATGACTTACGGCTTCAGTCGCGATGATGTCGGCACCTTTGTGCCTGATTACGTGGAGAAGAAGATTATTCCGGTCGACCCTTTCCAGATTCTCGATCAGGACGGCGTAGGTCAGCTCATAGAGTTCGGTATTGAACGCGGCCGAAAGGCACGTCCGGGTTTGAAAGTTGGCATTTGCGGCGAACACGGCGGCGAGCCTTCCAGTGTTATGTTTTGCCACCGTGCCGGCATGGACTATGTAAGTTGTTCACCCTACCGTGTGCCGATAGCTAAGCTGGCTGCCGCGCAGGCTGTGATTGAGGAGAAGAAGGAATTGAAAAAGAAGCGTAAGTAATTGCAGAAAACAGATAAATAAAAAATATCCTGATATCGCCGGGATTAATTTTGTGAATGAGGGGATTATACGGATATGGTTTTTAAAAATGAACAGTTGAAAAAATGGGTTAAAGATGTATCGGAAATGTGTCTGCCGGATACAGTGCATTGGTGCGACGGTTCTAAAGCGGAATATGACCGACTCATGTCTATGATGGTCAAAAGCGGCAGTGCTGTCCCTCTTAAAAAACGAAAAAACAGTTTTTTGTTCCGTTCTGATCCCTCTGATGTGGCCAGGGTGGAGACGCGAACCTATATTAGTACCCCTCAAAAGATCGAAGCAGGTCCCACTAATAATTGGATAGATCCCACTGAATTAAAGGCGACGATGAAGGCCCTCTATAAAGGGTGCATGAAAGGGCGCATTATGTATGTGATCCCTTTCTCCATGGGACCGCTAAAATCACCTATCGCCAAGATCGGCATAGAAATCACAGATAGCCCTTATGTTGTTTGCAATATGCACATCATGACCCGTGTCGGAACAAAAGTTCTCGATAGACTGGGGAAAACCGGCGAATTCATTCCTTGTCTGCATTCCATTGGTGCGCCGCTCACGAAAGGACAAAAAGATATACCCTGGCCTTGCGCGCCAATGGAGAAAAAATATATAAGTCATTTTCCGGATGAAAATCTTATTTGGTCTTACGGCTCGGGTTATGGAGGCAATGCACTTCTCGGTAAGAAATGCCTGGCACTGCGCATTGCTTCGGCTATGGCCAAAAGAGAAGGTTGGATGGCAGAGCATATGCTTATTCTCAGGCTGACAAGCCCGGAAGGGAGACAGTATCACATCGCGGGAGCCTTTCCTTCCGCCTGCGGCAAGACTAATCTGGCTATGTTGCGGCCGACGATACCCGGCTGGAAATGTGAATGTATTGGTGATGATATTTCCTGGATGAAAATCGGTCCTGACGGCCGCTTATATGCGATCAATCCCGAAGCCGGATTTTTTGGTGTGGCGCCGGGTACGTCGTATAAATCTAATCCGATGGCCATGGATACGTTAAAAGAAAACATTATCTTTACCAATTGCGCGCTTACTGACGACGGCGATATTTGGTGGGAAGGCATGGATGGCGCGCCTCCGCGACATGCCGTTGACTGGAAAGGGCGTGATTGGTCTCCGGAGATTAAGGAAGCAGCAGCGCATCCAAATGCCCGCTTCACGGCTCCGGCCTCTCAGTGTCCCATAATTTGCAAAGATTGGGAAAAGCCCGAAGGTGTTCCCATCGATATATTCCTTTTTGGCGGACGCCGGGCGGGTGTCGTTCCTCTGGTAAATGAGGCCTATAGTTTTGACCATGGGGTCTTTCTCGGAGCCACCGCTTCATCGGAGACAACAGCCGCCAATATTGGTGCGGTGGGGAATTTAAGGCGTGACCCTTTTGCCATGCAACCTTTCTGCGGATACAACATGGCTGATTATTTTCAACATTGGCTGGATATGGGTGACAAACTTAAAAGTAAGGCACCCAGAATCTTTTATGTAAACTGGTTTCGTAAAACTCCTGAAGGCCGATGGCTCTGGCCCGGATTTGGGGAAAACTGCCGGGTGTTAAAATGGATGTGTGAACGGGTGGAAGGGAAAGTCGGCGCAGTCAAAACTCCTATTGGTTTACTGCCCAAGGTTGATGATCTTGACCTGAAGGGTGTTCCCATTTCCGCGCAGGATATTAAAGATTTGCTCAAAGTTGATGTGGATGTATGGAGGGCGGAGATTCCAGACATTGAAAAGCACTTTGCCCAATTTGGGGATCGTCTTCCGGATAGGCTGAAAAAACAATTCGAAGCTCTTAAGTCTAGGCTGGGGTAAATCCTAAAAGAGTGAAGTTTCTAATTTTGTCCACGAATATCATTTGACTTTCTTTTGGCTACGTGTTTTTTACGATGACGAACAGACGAAATTAAAATAAACGTTTTTGGTGGCTTCGATGAGATCCGTCAATATAAACGTAAGCTTCGTCCTGAGTAAAGAATTGCCATTCGAAAGTAAGACTTTCTCGCCGTCTATAATCTTTATATTCGAAAATATTTTAACTTTCTTTCAGATCTCATTGATTAGCCGTGCTCCTCCTTAGAAAAGCCGAAAACTAATCGCATTTTGATTTTTTGTTTCGCAGATATATCGGGTGCTTCAAAACAACTCAAAGACATGGTTGTGTTTTAATATAAAACGATATTTTCCAGTGAAACACTATAAACGGTTGACAGTTATTTTAACCCGGTATATAAACACAATATTGCTTCGATATAGGTCTACAAGCCAATTGGTATTGAAATTGCCGGATTAGCTAACAACGCTAAAGAAATAATAAGGAGGTTTTTATTATGGCTAAGTATATGACTCAAGAATGGTGCGATCTTTACAAGGCGGAAATCAATAAAAGTGCGGCATATGAGGAGTCAGCCAAAACCTGGGAGGGCGATTTTTACTTTATTGCGGAACCGGGTGGCCCGATTAAGGAGACATCTTACATATACATTGATCTTTATCACGGCAAATGCAGGGCTTGTGAAATTGTTACTGACCCGAATAAATACAAACCCGCATTCACCCTGACAGCTCCCTATGCTATTTGGAAGCAAATTGCCACCAAGAAGCTTGATTCTACAAAGGCACTGATCACTAAACAATCCAAGCTGACGGGCGACATGGCCAAAATCATGCGCTATACCAAGGCCGCCAATGAGCTTACCAACTGCACGATGCTAGTTCCGACCGAATGGTTGGATTGATGATTTAACCACCCAAAATAAGAAAAAGATGGAGGGTAATATATGTGGAATTTTGCCTGTCCCTTGATTGTCTATGGGGATAATGCTCTCGATTATCTCGCGCAAGTAAAAGGTAAAAAAGCTTTCCTTGTCACCGACAAGAACATTGTAAAGCTTGGGCTGATAAAGCCGATTACTGATCATCTAGATGCGGTAAAAATTAAATGGGAAATATTTGATGAAGTAGAACCCGAACCCTCACTTGACACAATCAGGAAGGGCGGGGTAGCAGTGGGCAAATATCAGCCCGACTGGGTCATCGGCATAGGCGGCGGTTCTTGTATGGATGCCGCTAAAGCGATTATCCTGCTTTTGGCGCGGCCGGAATTGGAGCCGGAAGCTTTATCTGTTCTCGAGGAGTTTAATTTCCGGGAAAAGGCCCGGTTGATGGCCATACCAACCACCAGCGGAACAGGTTCGGAGGCTACCTGGGCAATCGTGCTCACCGACACAAAAGATAACCGCAAACTGGGATTGGGATCTACCGAAGTGCATGCCGGATGTCGCCATACTTGATCCGGTTATGGTTATGGGTATGCCGCCGCAAATCACGGCGGACACCGGAATGGATGTCATCTGCCACGCCATCGAGGGATACACCTCCGCCTGGGGTACCAGTATGACTCTCGGGCCGGGATTAATCGCCACAAGGCTGACGCTGGATTATCTGCCCATAGCGTATAAGAACGGCAATGATATTGAAGCCCGCAAGGAAATGATGCATGCCGCGGCAATGGGTGGCATGTCCTTCGGCAATTCCATGGCCGGATTGGGGCATAGCACCGGACACGCTCTCGGAGCAATTTTTCATGTTCCTCACGGACGTGCCGTGGGGCTTTTCCTGCCCTATACTATGGAATATCTGATGAACGGTTCCGAGGAAACAACAACCAAGTATGCCGAGATGGCACGTTACTGCCGTGTAGCAACTGGTTCCGACAAAGAATGCGCTAAAGCTCTTGTAGCCAGAGTGCGCACTCTGGCTAAGGAAGTTAAACAACCGCTTTCAGTTAAGGATTGCGGAGTGGATAAGGCTAAGTATGAAAAAGAGATACCGGCACTGATCGAAAGGGCGTTAAATGAGGTCATGACTATGACCGTAACCCGCGTGCCAGGGGCTGAAGACCTGGGCAAAATATTTAATTATGCCTATGCGGGCAAAAGCATCGATTTTTAAACGAAGAAGGAAACATACAGGAGGAGATCATGAAAGGATATCATGGCAAGATATTAGTTGCTGATCTTAACAAGGGAATACTCCAGGATGAGCCCCTGAATGAAAAATACGCGCGCGATTTTATCGGGAGCACAGGTTTGGCCGCGCGTTACCTCTACGACATGGTCGATGAGAAAACCGATCCTCTGGGTCCGGATAACCCTCTTATCCTTATGCCCGGTCTCCTCAACGGCACCAGTGGACCCAGCGTCAGCCGCTGGGGTGGCGCTACTAAGTCCCCCTACACCGGGCATTACGGTGACGCCAATGCCGGAGCCTGGTTCGGCGCGGAGCTCAAAAATGCCGGCTATGACGGCGTTATTCTCAAAGGCCAGTCGAAAAAACCAGTCTACATTTATATAAAGGATGGAAAAGCGGAAATTAAAGACGCTGGCCACTTGTGGGGGAAAGATACCTACAAAACTCAGGAGGAAATCAAAAAGGAATACGGAGATAATCGCATACAGATTGCTTGCATCGGCCCCGCTTCTGAAAACCTGGTTCTCTACGGCAATATCATGTCTGAGTACGGCCACTGCCTCGGCCGGGCGGGATTAGGTTGCGTTATGGGCGTAAAGAAGGTTAAGGCGATCGCGGTACGCGGCAAGATGAAACTTCCCATGGACGATCCGGGAAAATTTCGCGAAACCGCAAAACAAGCCATGACCGAGGTTAAGGAAGGTTTCTTGTCCATGATTATGCATGAGACCGGTACGGCCGGGTGGATTGATTCAGCCATTTCCTATGGGGACGGCCCGACTAAATACTACACTGCCCCCACTTTACCGGAATCGACAAAAATAAGCGGCGCGGAGCAGTTGGAAAAATATCAGACTGACAGCACCGCCTGTTATGGCTGTCCGATACGCTGCCGCAAGGTTCTCCAGATCAAAGAAGGGAAGCATTTATATGATAGGGTCGAAGGACCTGAATATGAAACCTTAATGGCTTGGGGCGCAATGCTGGGATTGGATATTGATATGTCCACGGCAGTATATTTTAACGAATTATGCAACGCTTATGGGTTTGACACGATAAGCAGCGGTGCCAGCGCCGCCTACGCATTCTATCTGTATAACCTCGGAGTAATTTCGGAGAAGGATACCGGCGGACTGAAGCTTACCTGGGGAAATACTGATGCCGCAATTGAGTTGGTGCATTTGATTGCTAAAAATCAGGGGTTCGGCGCTGTGCTGGCGGGCGGAACCAAAAGGATGGCGCAAAAATACGGCCGGCCGCTTGGAGAAGCCGTCCAATGCAAGGGGCTGGAATTTCCCATGCACGATCCGAGAGCTTACCACTCTATGGGCCTTGCTTATGCAACCGCTCCACGCGGCGCGGATCATAACAAGAATGATGCCTATCAGGTGGACAGCGGCACAGGTCATCCCGATCTGGGGTTGGAGATAAGTGACCGCTGGGCTGATGATAAGGCGGTGAGTGTTGAAAAAGGGCAGAATTTCAGAACTTTGACTGATTCACTGGGAATCTGTCATTTTGCCCAGATACCATTCAATTTACTTATCGACATGATTAATGCTTCTTGCGGCTGGAATACGACCATGGATGAATTATTAAAAGCGGGGGAACGCACCTTCCAACTGCAGCGAGCACTGTCCTGCAAGTTAGGCATAACTGCGAAAGATGACGTGTTGCCGGAGTTGGCCGTGAGGCCGATTCCCGATGGCGGGCAGGAAGGCCATGTGCCCAACATGGAAAAAATGCTGCCGGAATATTATGCTATCAGAGACTGGAACAAAACTACCGGCAAACCTTCGAAAAAACGCCTGGAGAGTCTTGGTATGCCGGAAATAGCCGCAGCCATTAGGGCGGAATAGTTGTAGCATAGAGCTCAGCGAGAATAGCAAAGACTCTCTTGGAGCCATTATTAATGGGTAACGTATTTGCCTGCAATTAATATCAACTTCATCGGACCATGGAGGACTTTACTAGGCGCGCGAACGGCAGCAGTCGATGTAGAAAGTATTGACGAAGCAAGGGACTATGTGGAGACTAAATTCGGTCCTGTATTCGAGAAAAAAATTAAGTCCATTGGAGTTGGTAAAAAACAATCCATTTGGGATAACAGTAATATCCTGCTCAACGGCACAAACATAAAGTTGTTGAATAAAATAAACTTTAAAGATGGCGACAAGCTCGATCTGTTGCCTAGAGTCGCCGGGGGCTGAAAAAAGGAGGTATATATGAAATTTACATTATTACTTTTTATTCTCTATCTCAAACTTAAAAAAGCGTCCAAAAAGAATCCTGAATTTAAAGAGTATATTAAAAAAGAAAAAACAAAAGTATTAATTAAAACGGCTGACGGTAAAAGAGGAAGATTATTTATTTTTGACAAAGGTGAAATATCATCTTTAACGGGAGATCAAAAACAATTTGACGTTGCTATGGTTTGGTCGGATGCCAATACCGCTTTCAAGGTCATGGCATCGGAAGACCTCAATAAATCCATGGAAGCTCTTTTTGAAGGAAAACTTGTATTTGAAGGCGATGACAAGCAAGCGCTCTGGTTCACGGGAGCAACGACATTTTTAACACAAAAAAAGTAATAGAATTGGCTGAAGTGGAATTTTTATCAAATAGTAGTTGGAGTTTTTTCTTTTAAATCCATAAGTAAATATGGCTGCAGGTCAATCTACCGATAATTTGATTCGCCGGCTGAGCAAGGATTGGACGGCGCCCGACAAGAAGAAAGTGCGGGTTATTGACTTGAGAAGCGTTCGATTTATTTCCTCTAGAAAAAGAATGCCCCCGCGGGAAATCGAGATTTCCTGTCTTGAACAAAATATAATCCCCATCAGGTACATACGTAACATCGGAACAATAGGCATAAAAGGGCAGTTGAAACTGCTTTGCTCCACGGTTGCCGTCTGTGGAGCGGGTGGCTTGGGGGGAACGATAATAGAATTACTCGCTAGGCAGGGTGTCGGTCATTTAGTAATCATTGATAACGACAAGTTTGCAGAAAATAATCTGAATAGACAAATAATAGCTACAGAGGGTGATTTGAAGAAATCCAAGGTTAAAGTTGCGGCTGCCCGGGTTAAGAAAATCAATTCCGCCGTTGTAGTTTCCACCGTTAATAAAACCATTAATTCCAAGAACATTAAAAAATTAATAATAGATGCAGGCGTGGTGCTTGACGGGTTGGACAATTTGAAAACCCGCCGGATTGTGGCCGATGCCTGCAACAAACTAAAAATTCCCTTTGTTCATGGCGCGATAGCAGGTTTCAGCGGCCAGTTGATGACCATCTTCCCGGGAGATAAAGGATTTAATGCAGTCTGCGGTTCCTCTCTTAGGGGAAACGCGTGCGGGATTGAAGAGCAGACAGGCAATCCCGCGGCGACACCAGCAGTAATTGCCGCTTGGGAAGTGCAGGAAGCAATCAAAATCATTACCAGGATCGGAAGCCCCATAAGAAACCGTCTTATATTCTTGGATTTTGCTGATGGTACCTTTGACGAAATATCCTTATTATGAAATAAAAAACAACTCCTATCCACTGGATAAAATATAGTATGACTTCGATAATATCAGGAGAAAACATTTGACGAAGATCAAGGTTCCCTCGCGTCTCTGGTATGACAATAAAGAAAGAGAACTTTCTTTTCCTGATCGATGGCAGGTGGATAATCTTACCTCACCCGGCTTGGAAAAACCGGGTCTTACTCCGAAACAAATCGAAGAGCGGGTAAACAAACCTATTGATGGTATTCCCTTGCTGGAGTTAGCCAGAGGCAAGAAACAAGCTGTTATTGTCTTTGATGATATGACTCGTCCTACGCCGGTCAAAGTGGTGGCACCCTATGTTTTGGACACGTTGCATCGGGCTGACATGAAAAAAGAACAAATTCGGTTCGTCTGGGCGCTGGGGAGTCACGGCACCTATGATATGATTTCCGCCAGAAAAAAATTGGGCGAGAACATAGTCGAAAATTATCCGGTATATAATCATGACGCTTTTCAGAACATAGTATCGGCGGGAAAGACGCCCGGTGGTATTGAGCTTCGGTTCAATAGAGAATTTATGGCCTGCGACTTGAAGATCGGCATCGGATGCATCACTCCGCATGTACATGTTGGTTTCGGTGGCGGTGCTAAGATCATTTTACCCGGTGTCGCTGGAATCGAATCAATCAATCAGTTTCATGAACATTTTAACAAGGATCCTTCAAGGCACGGCTTGGGGAATTTCGATAATAATATAATGCGTGCGGAGTGCGACGCGGCAGGAGATATTGCCGGGCTGAATTTCAAAGTGGATTGCCTTATCAACCGGCGCGGCGAGATTGTGAGTCTTTATGCCGGTTCATTTCGCGCTACTCACGAGCAGGGTGCTAAGGAGGCAAAAGAAGCTTACGGCATTACCTGCTCCGGAGGTTATGACATTGTGGTTGCCAACTCCTACGCGAAGGCTAATGAATCCGCAATCGCCCTGTTATTGGCCAGGATGTTACTGAAGCCGGATGCGACGGGAACTGCCGTGCTTATTTCCGATGCCCCGGAAGGTCAGGTGCCGCACTATGTTTTCCGCTCCTGGGGCACAGGTTATGGCGGACGCCATTTTAAACCTCGCCCCAAAGGGTCTCTAGCCTCTTCGCTGAAAAAAGCTATTGTTCTGAATCCTCATCCGACGCCAACTTGCCTGGATTGGGTCGGCCCTGCTGAAGATGTAACAGTGATCAAAACCTGGCAGAAAGTTCTTGATATCCTGGAGGTGGAATATCCGGTCAAAGCTAGGGTAGGTGTTATCCAGGATGGAACGATGCAGTACATCAAGAAATCGGCATAATAAAAAAAGATCTCTTTAATCTGTGCCTTATTGCCGTTATCGGTGACTTGCCACATTGTGGAGAAGATCGCGTTAAAGGAGTAAAGAACGGTGCTAAATCAGAAATTAGGCTATCTCCGTTTATTTTTTAAAAATCTATTGCCGTAATCAATGCCCATTTGGTAGGTAGCCTTGAGTACGGATTCATTTTGTGTTGTCCTGCCGATGCCGACATCATTAGGCGGAGCAAGTTCGGTTACCCGTATATCTTCCGGCGGATGATGGATGAAATCCACGGCAGCCATATAGTTATGTGCTCGCTTTCTGAATTTTTCCACCAGCCGCGGATATTTTCTAAAATAAATAGATAAGATGAAGATCAGCCGGCTTTGTTTTTTTACATATCCGGAGGAGCGGGAGCGGATGACAGTGATGTCCGTTGCACCGCGCGAGTAGGCTTCCCGCACCGGAATCGCATCGGCAATGCCCCCGTCCGTAGCCTTTTCACCATTTACTTCCAGAATGTTTCTGTAAAAGATCGGCAATGAACTGGAGACTTTTAAAAAATGTTCCAAAGTATTTTCATCGGGATGAAGATAAAGCGCGTTGCCTGTATCCATCGATGTGGCGACGATGATATATTCCTTATTTTGTGTGCGCAATTTGTTAAATAAGTAGGCTAGATCAAGCCGGTGATTGCTGATGGTTTGCTCCCACATCCAATCCAAATCCATCAGATGACCGCCGCGCAGAAACCGCCAGGGATTGATGAATTTGGAGTTCAGCGAGTAGCGTAAAGTAATATCAAAATTCCGGCTATTTTGACCGGCAAGATGCGAAGCCAGGTGGCACGCCCCCGCGGAAACGCCGATATATAAATCGAAAGGATCAAAGCCGACCTTGCCAAAGGCATGAAGAACTCCCGCGGCAAAGATGCTTCGCATTCCGCCGCCTTCCACGACTAATGCGGATTTGCCGGTCTTGTTCATATTACCTTCAGGACTATTTTGCCGATGTGAGCGGAGGACTCCATTAGTTCATGCGCCTTTTGCGCTTCGTGAAGAGCATATACTTTATAGATCATAGTGCCCACTTTTTTGGCTTCCAGAAGCGGCCAAACTTTTTTTAACAAGGCTTGGGCTATCGAGGCTTTCTCTTCGAGCGACCGCGGCCGCAGAGTCGAGCCGGTAAAGGTTAAATTTCTGGTTAGGATGGGCAGGCAGTCAAGCTCAACTTTTGAGCCCTGCAGAAAAGCGATCTGTATCAATCTGCCGTTTACGTCCAGCAGTTTAAGATTTTTTTCGATATACGCGCCGCCGACAAAATCCAGGATGCAATCCAAGCCCTGGCGACCGACAATTTTTCTGATTTCTTCGGTCCAGTCCTGCTTCTGGTAATCAATGGCGAGATCAGCGCCCAGTTTTTTAACCGCATCAACTTTTTCGGAACCATTGACAGTCGTAAAAACCTTTGCACCGAAGGCTTTGGCCAGTTGAATTGCCGTAATGCCGATGCCTCCTGCGCCTCCGTGCACGAGAAATTTTTCGCCAGCGGTGAGTCGGCCACGGTCAAAGACGTTGGACCAGACGGTAAAATAATTTTCCGGCAGCGCCGCGGCTTCGGCAAGCGTCAGTCCCCGGGGGATAGGCAGGCAATGTGCTGCGGGTGCCGAGCAGTATTCGGCGTAGCCGCCGCCTGGTGTGAGTGCGCAAACAAAGTCATTTATTTTCCATTCTTGAACGGCGTCGGCTTTGGCTACTATCTTACCCGCCACCTCCAGCCCCAAAACAGGCGAAGCTCCGGCAGGGGGCGGGTAGGCTCCGGCACGCTGCAGTATATCAGGCCGGTTCACTCCGGCGTAAGCGACCTCGATCAATACCTCACCGGATTTGAGTTGCGGCAGGTCCCCCTGCTTTACCTGCAGGCATGAGGCTGGGCCACCTTGGCCATGGTCGATATATTTCATGTTAGCGGGAAGTGACATTGGTTGATTTCTCCTCCGGTTGTTATCATCCGAGAACGACTTCAATCAAGTGAGGACCAGATTCATTCAAAGATGCTTTCAATTGTTTTACCAACTCTTCCGCTGTATTTACAGAAACGGCGGGAACATTCATTCCTTGGCTGAGCTTAACCCAATCGATGGTTGGTTGATCCATGTTGATTAATGCTTTAGCAGCTGATCCGAGAACAGTATATCCGGCTCGCCGGCATTCGAATTCAATCGTAAAATATTTGCGATTCGAGCAAATCAGGGTAATCACATTCGCCTTTTCATGAGCCTGCGACCACAAGGCCTGCACAGTGTACATAGCGCTGCCGTCGGCCTCAATATTGATCACCTTTCTATCGGGACAGGCCAGTGCTGCTCCCAGAGCGCAGGGCATACCCATGCCTATTGCGCCTCCAGTCAGAGTAAGATGGCTGTAGGGTTTTAGCATCGGAGCGAAGGTATAGTATGGTGCTGACGAAGTAACGCCTTCGTCTACAATAATACAATTTTCCGGCTGCAGGGTGGCAAGCACGGCGCACAATTTTCGGGAGTTTAATGCTCCGGAAGAGATTTCCGGCAATTCATATTTTGTCAACAAAGAACTAATATTATTCTTAATCGAGAAAGCGCCTAACTCTTCAGCTAAGGCCTCAAGCGCGGCGAAGGCATCCTGTTTTTCTGTATCAATCCTAACCCATTTTTGACTATCTGCAAGATAATGGCTCTTTCCTCCTTTGTATCCGAAAAAGGCAACCGGTTCTTCGGTACCCACCAGAATGAACGAGTCATATTCACCTAACAGGGCTGATGCCTGTTCAGGAAAATAGGGAATGCGTTTTAATAGCGGAAAACCTTCGCCGCTGTCAAAATAAGCTGGAAAGGTGACCATCAAAAGATCGCATCCTGTAGCCGCTTTTATTTTTGCTGCCGCGATAAGACCTGGTTTGCGCAACGCCCGTCCGCCGAGAATGAGTGCCGGTTTTGTTGATTTTTTTATCAGTTTTGCCGCCGCTTCAATTTTCTTTTGATCAAGCCCATCAAATTCAAAGTGCGGCATTTTAACGTTTTTCCCTTCATATTCAGACCACTGGAAGTCTGCGGGAACGATGATGGTGGATATCTGTCCATAAAGGGATGCGGCCAGAGCATCTTCCGTGTCTTGCGCTAATGCATTTACAGAGCGAATGCTTCGCTGCCATCCTGACACTGTTTTTGCCAGGGAGACAATATCCATATTTAATGGAGGATCTGCCGCTAGATGCCACGAAGCATGTTCGCCGATGACGTTGAAAATCGGTGTCCGTGCCCGGCGCGCGTTGTGCAGATTGGCAATTCCGTTGGCAAATCCCGGACCAAGATGGAGCAGATTCATGGCTGGTTTTTGTGTCATCCGGCCGAAGCCATCGGCCGCTCCCGTGCAAACACCCTCAAAAAGGCCAAGGACAGGGCGAATGCCACTTACGGTATCAAATGCCGCCACCAGCGGCAACTCGGTTGTTCCCGCATTGGCAAAGCATATTTCGACTCCGGCGTCTCTAGCCGTTTTTAAAATTATTTCCGCACCATTCACAATATTTCCCCCAGATGATTAAAAAATTGTTTTAAGTATTATCTTTATTTTTACGCTTGATGAGACCTTATCTTTTAATGTGATGAGTATATGGAGAAGGCAACTGCGCGTCAAGAAATTTATCAATGACACTCGCTGAAAACAAATGCAATGAAGTTTGAAGCGTTAGTGGAATTGATCCCGCCAGAGGCGGAGGGTATAATTGATACCCGTGGTCAATTAGACTCAAATTTCAAAAACGAAGTGCATAACCTGAAGGTCACACGTTGAAATTTGTGGAGCCTCAAGGGAAGAGCCAGAGGCTCTTCTCTATCATGCGACATCCCGCGAAATAAAAGACGCATTTATGTCTAGGCTTTCTTTGGCGGGAGACTTTTGGAGCGGGATTAGTCGAATTAATTCCGAGAGCGAAGCGATTCGGGGTATCTCTGATCAGATACCCCTCTATTCTGGATCGGTGAGATTTTTGCCATTTGAAGCATTTAAATCCGTTAAACAGTTCGGCGCAAGCCAAAAGCAGTAAAAAAATTCTCACATATTGACATTCAATCATCAATGGTTTAGAAAAAGTAAAAGAGGTTTCATAGTCAAGGTGTATTCCGATGTTTCGGGGACACACCGCACGTAAATAAATGCATTAAAGAGGATATATGAAAATACTCAATACAGCCCCCATGTCCGGTGCCGGTTTGAAGAGCCTTATCGAAACCAAGGTTTCGGGAATATCGTTTACCGTCGTGGACGCCCACAAATTTCCGGAGGATAAACTGGCGGAAGAAATTGCCGATACGGATATACTCTTGGGAGACTTCACCGGCAATACGCCCATCACTCGCCCGGTTGCTAAGGCCGCCAAAAAGCTCAAGCTCATCCAACAACCGAGCGTGGGCTATAACCATATTGATATTAACGCCTGTAAGGAATTCGGTATACCTGTCGCCAATACCCCGGGAGCCAATGATATCGGTGTGGCCGAGCACACGATAATGCTAGCTTTGGCCTGTCTGAAGAACCTTCCCTTATACAACACCAAAACTCATCAAGGAGAATGGCTCTTTACGCAGGCCCAAAGAACGGGAATTTTTGAACTCAACGGCAAGACGTATGGCCTTATGGGAATGGGAAGAACGGCACGGGCAGTGGCCGAGAGGCTCGTACCCTTCGGGGTTAAGCTCCTTTACTACGATATCATCCGGTTGAGTGCCCAAGACGAAAAGAAATACCATGCCGCTTACGCCTCTATGGAGGAGATTCTGAAAACCGCCGATGTCGTGAGCCTCCACTTGCCTCTCACTGCCGAGACCACGAAGATAATAGACGCGGCGAAACTGGCGCTGATGAAATCCACTGCGGTGCTCATCAACGTGGGGCGCGGGGCGCTAGTAGATGAAGAGGCTTTAGCGGAGGCTTTACGCGGCAAGAAAATTGCCTTTGCCGCTGTAGATGTATTCACTGAGGAGCCACCGCCGGCAAATCACCCGATCTTTGGCTTGGAAAATGTAATCTTAACCCCACACCTGGCCGGATCTACCAGAGAATCAGGAATGCGCATCATTAACATGGCGCTGGATAATTTGGGACGGGTGATGAAGGGTGAAAAACCTCTTTGGGTATTGAATCCTTGATGGAAGCATAAAAAAGTCGGCTGGATTAGACTTTTTTTGTGGTTTAAATATGTGAAGTAGCTACTCTCATAATAACAAAAGGAGAATTTTAAAATGTCTGAACTAATATCTGCGGAAAAACTAAAAAAAATGGTCGGCCAGGAAAACGGCGTGAGCGATTGGGTGTTGATTGATCAGGATAGAATCAACCGGTTTGCCGATGCCACAGAGGATCACCAATGGATTCATGTGGATATCGAAAAAGCGAAAAAAGGGCCCTTCGGCGGCCCCATCGGCCATGGTTTTTTAACGCTGTCTCTGATCCCTATATTCAGTAAATCGGCTAAATATCTGCCGGAAGGCATGAAGATGGGGGTTAATTACGGCCTGAATAAGGTACGCTTTATCAATCCCGTTCCTGTCGGTTCGCAGGTGCGCTCCCGGATGGTTATTTCCGCCGTGGAAGAAAAGGGGCCCGGCAGAATCCTCATGATCACTACTCACACAATTGAAATCAAGGGGCAGGATAAACCGGCATGCATAGCCGAAGCTTTATCCATGTTATTTTTCTGAAATAGATTTAATGCTCCCCCGCGGATTCGCCGCGGGGAGAATTAAGCATCGTTTTTGTAAATTATTATCGCATTAAATGTATCGGTATTTAATCGAAAAACAATTAAATACTTTGATGGATGAGTCGCATTCCCGAATAGGGAACATCGAAATGGGGTACTTCTGTTCCCTCCAGACTGCCGATGAAAGCTGTCTTTCTTTTCTCCCCACCAAAACAGATATTAGCAGGTCCCCGGAGAATCTTTCTTTCCGGATCCTCAAGAACTACCTCTAATTCTCTGTTTGGATTAATGTAACCGATGGCGTTCCATGCGGGAAACGTGACCCAAAGGTTACCGGCCTCATCAAAGGCAATACCGTCGGGAAATCCCATACGTCCGAGAAATTCAGGGCCGTAAATTTCCTTTTCACCCAGAGAGTCGTCCTTATGGATGGCAAAACGAAGGATTCGCCTTTTCATTGTTTCCGCCACGTAAACATATTTTTCCGCGCTGTCGAGAGCTACGCCATTGGCAAAGCAAATACTTTCTGCGGCGATCTGATTTTTTCCGGCGGCAATAAGGACAATGCATCCATCCGGGACGGGACCGCGCAAGGCCTCTTCAATATTAGGCAGACTAGTGGAATTGGAAACCCAGAGTCTATTTCGGGAGTCGATAAAGGGGAAATTTGGGCTGGACATCCTTCTTCCGTGAGCTTCCGTCATCAGCACGACATGATGGCCGTTGGGAGAGAGGGATTGCACTTCACCATTTCCAATGTTGGCAACAATGCAGTTTCCTTTTCTGTCAATACAAATACCGTTAGGCATACCACCGAGAGAACCGAAAAAAGAAGTGCTGCCGTTTTTTTGGATATGGGAACACCTTCCTCTTCTGTCGGCCGTATAAATACTGCCGTCATCCAGGGCCATGACCCCTTCCGGTCTCGAAAGTCCGCTGCCAATTGTCTTTACGCAGCTCAGGTCGATTTTCATAAAAGCCTCTCGAAAATTGTGGCCAAGCCCTGGCCGCCGCCGATACAAAGGGAAGCAATGCCGTATCTTCCTTTGCGCCGCTTCAGCTCGTTGATGGCAAATATAGCTATACGTGTTCCACTCATGCCGTTGGGATGACCGAAGGCGATAGCCCCGCCATTGGGGTTGAGTTTTTCATCATCAATGGGATGCCCCTGGGTTGCGAGCTCTTTGACGCAGGCAATAACTTGGGCGGCAAAGGCCTCGTTGATTTCGATGACATCCATATCCGCCATCTTCAGTCCTGCCCGTTTCAGGGCTTTGGGCATCGCATAAGCCGGGCCGATTCCCATGATTTTGGGGTCAACGCCCGCCACGCCGCAGGTTACCCAGCGGGCCAGAGGTTTGTAACCGAGTTCTTTGGCTTTTTCCATGGTCATGACTAAAACGGCAGCAGCGGCATCGTTGCGGCCGGATGAGGAACCCGCCGTAACCGTTCCATCCTTCTTGAAGGCCGGCGGCAGGGCGCGCAGTTTTTCCATACTCGTCTCGCGGGGATGTTCATCCGTGTCAAAAACAATCTCCCCCTTTTTTTGCGGAACGGTGATGGGAATAATTTCATCTTTAAAGTAACCTGCTTTTATTGCTTTTAGCGCCCTCTCCTGACTTCTCAGGCCGAAGGCGTCTTGCTCCTCGCGGGATATTTTGTATTTGACGACGAGATTTTCGGCGGTCATGCCCATGACCATCTGATCTTCAGGTGTCGGTGCAGTTTCGCGCGGCAGAATTCTCGGAGGGGTCATGGAGTAGGCTTCGCTTGCCCGGCCGATCATCCAGGGGCACTGGCTCCAGCTTTCCATGCCGCCGGCGATGTAGATATCGCCAAGACCGGCCATAATCTGGGTAGCCGCAAAATTGATTGCCTGGAGTCCCGAAGAACATTGACGTTCCACCGTGACACCAGGAAGGCTGTAAGGAAGCCCCGCCTTGAGAACGGCCCACCTTGCCGGGTTGTAAGCTGAATGCCAGGAATTGGAAAGTCCCATTACTACGTCTTCAACGATATTAGGATCGATTCCGGTCTTATCTACAAGCCCCCTTAAGGCAAAAGCGCCTAATTCTTCCGGTCGGTAACGCGCGATTGTTCCTCCCATACGGCCGACAGCAGTCCGGACACCGCCGACAATGACAACTTCTTTCATTTTTACTTCTCCTTCCTAATTTTATGATTTTAAAATTTATTTATATCCGTAATTCCGACATGAAAATTGAGTATTATTCAGTCAGGAAGTTTCGACAGAGTTTTGTGTTCTTTTTCTGAAGTGAATAAAAGCTACGCGGAAATTATCAGGAAAATTAAACACGAATTAATATCACCTACAGCCTCCGCCCTCTCTTTTCAGGAGAGAACGGAGGTGTAAAAGTAGTGCAGTTTATTCCGCGAGCGGCCTAGCTCTATTCTCCCTTGAATACCGGTTCGCGTTTTTCAAAAAATGCAGTCATTCCTTCCATCGCGTCTTTGCTCTGTGCGAGCTTTGACGACCACTCCTTGTCCACGCGCAGACCTTCTTCGAGGCCTTTTTCGAGGCCTACACTCATTCCCTGCAGTACCGCACTTACGGCAAGGGGCGGCCGCTTGGAGAGCGCAACTGCATAAGCTGTGGTTTCTTTAATTAAATCGGCAGCAGGAAAAACCTTGTCCACAAGACCGATGGCCATTGCTTCCTGTGCTGTAAGCCTTTTACTGAAAAGAATCATATCCAATGCCTTGGACCTGCCCAAAATCCTCGGTAGCCGCTGTATGCCTCCCCAGCCGGGCGTGATGCCGAGATTTACTTCCGGGCATCCAATGAGGGCTTTGGGATTATCCGTCATGAAGCGGAAATGGCAGACCATGGCGATTTCACATCCACCGCCCAGAGCGTATCCGTTTATAGCCGCGATGAACGGTTTAGTGGAACGTTCGATCCGGTTTAAAACATCGTTGCCGTTAGGCCCTTTGGTAATGTTGGCTAAGTCGCTTACGTCCATTCCGGCACAAAAGCCTTTTTCTCCGGCGCCGGTGATTATCACAACTCTGGTATCCTTGCTTTTCTCCAACTCAGTGATAGCCTGGTTTAGTTCTTCGCGAATACCTAGGTTTACAGAGTTTGTCGGTGGACGGTTGAGTGTGATGGTGCTTATGAAATCCTTTGTTGACACAATAATATTATTATAGCCCATTTGTATCCTCCTGTTGTTTTTTTGCGATAATGCTTATTCTTTAGCAAAATAAAAAAACCTGTCAAGCAGATAAACGAAATATTACATGAAAAATAATAAGCCATGTCCTCATCTACGGAGCCAAATTACTAATGCGCGGTATCACGCAATGAACTGCGGGGAAAATATATCAAAGGCCATGAATATTACTTAACCTTTTCGGGTTTCACTGCGCATTCATTCTTATCAGTATTCTGTTCAAAGTACTCTTTAATCTTCAGCCGGATAGTTTCGGGAGTCTTAATGCCGATGTCCTTGATCCGGCTTTCATATTTCTTGAAAGAACGGGTATGTTGCGACGTATTGATGAATATCTGGAAATAGGAACGAATGCTTCCCTCAATCTCTGTCCTGAATTCCATGTCCTGATTTAACAAATCTTCCACTGGAGCGATGAAGCGATAGTTAATGGGCCGGCAGATGGCGCGATAGGCAACAAAGCGCATGGTCATTTCATCTTCATAATTTTTTCCCCTGATGGATTTCTCCACAACATTCAGATCAATGGCGTCCAAAATCTGGAAGGCATATTGGGGGCTTAAAATTTTCTCAATGATTTTCTCGGCATTTTTATATTGCTCGCAAGAATTGATGTCTCCTTCAAAATCGGGATCACACCGGACATAGACCACAAAGTCGATATCGGAAGTGTTTTCGCAAAGCCCCATATTTGTAGAACCCATGACATCCATTGCTATATCATCGTGAATTCCTTCTTCGATTAGATGGGCAATCTGTTCGAGCTTGCCCAGGCGTTCTTCTGTTTCTTCGGTCTGGAACATGCGGTAGAACTGTTTGATCTCATTGTAGAGTTGTACCTCAGGGATGTGAGAATATTTCTCGGTTTTTGAATCGAAGTTCTCGCCCTGTTTGAGGGCTTTGTAGCGCTCGTTATCGACGATTGTTTCCTGCCAGTGTCCTGATTTTTGAGGATTGTAATCGGCAATGTCATGGATGCGGTCTTCAACAAGCTTCTTGAAGATGATTTTAGAAACATGCCTGCCCTCCATTTCGATGGTGTAGAAGAAGCCGCCTTCCGCAACGCCGCCGGTCAGGGTCGTTACTTCCCCGAAATTAGATGGATTAAGGTAGATGGTATCCTCGCTGATCTGGAACCCCCAATCCATATGGACATGACCTGTTAGACACAGAAGGACTGGATTGTTATCGCAGTAATGGCGCAAGGCCGGCGAGCCGGAGGTTCCGAACTGGTTTACCCGGTCATGAATGCCGTGCGCAGGTTGATGGCTTACAATTATATCGGGCTTTACGGCTTTGAAGAAATTATACATTTCGTTGTGTCCGCTTTCAACATCAGTACTTCCTCCATAAAGCACTACGTAACGTTCGGGAATCCCCGGAGTCCAGATGTTGGCTCCACCGTAGCCGGCAACCTTTAAGCCGTGCATGTCATGCCAGTGCAGGTGGAGGTCTCGTTCATGGAGCGACGTATATTTCAAATCCATGTCATAATTGCCGGGCAAGGCAAATATCTGGGACTTCTGTTTCATTGCCAGGATATTCTCCAAAACCTTGTATTTTTGTTGAAGGACCCGGCGAGCGCGAATTGTGTACTGCTGATATTTTGTACCTTTTTCTTCAATCTCTTCAGAAATGTTAGGCGTATCAAGCAGTTCATCCACAAAATCTTCGGTGACCATACTTTCTTTGTGCATTCTAACACGCAAGCCGTGAAAATAGGATTGAAGTTCATGGTAATTGATGGCTGTGCTCATGTTGTAGAAGGGAATATCAATGAGATCACCGGCAATGATATAGACGTCCGCCACTGTTTCGGACAACAAAGTTTTAACACGGTCAAAGGCGCCGTGAATATCGGCCAGATAGATGATTTTCATATCTGAGTACTTGACTCCCGTTTCTGGGCTTCTTGATTACTAATATAGCAACTAATAAGAAAATTTAAAAGGGAGTATAACCTCCGGCTAAATAGTAACACAGTTTCAGCAATTCGGCGCTGAGAAAATAACATCTGCTTTTAAGTGATAATTATTATCTCGCGACCCATCCCGTCTTGACAAACGACAACGACGCCAATATAATCCGCAATCAAAAAAGAGATTTATATCCGCGACGATAAAAGGGAGGTATAAATGAATGCTTCAGCTGATCCTGAAACCTGGCATGGGAAGCACCGGGAAACCCTGACCCTCGGCCAAGTACTGGCCGACAAGCTCACGCTTGGCATGGGGTCATGGACTTACATCATTTTTCAGACAATCCTGATTATAATCTGGATAATTCTAAATATCATCGGCTGGATTTATCACTGGGACCCTTATCCTTTCATTTTGCTGAACCTGCTTTTCTCGGTCCTGGCGGCCTATGCGGCGCCGGTCATCATGATGGCCCAAAACCGGCAGGCGGAACGTGACCGGTATCAAGCGTCCGAGGATTATAGAACCAATATTGAAGCCAAGAAAGAGATAGAGGAACTGCAAGTTGCTCTTACGCGTATCGAGGACCAGAAGCTGACAGAAATTTTAAAGGTACTGAATACTCTACATGCAGCAAGGGCGGTGGAGAAAGAACATGCCACTATTTAAAATAAGGCTAGCCGAATTGGGAGGCGTATATGCTTAATTTTAAAAATATTTTATATCCGATTGATTTGGACGCAGACAATGTTTCTTCCGTAGCAAAGGCATTGGAATTTGCGCAAATGTTCAAAAGCATAATACATATCTTGTACGTCAATGACATGCAAGCCGGTTATCGCCATCCTACGGATCATGAGGATGAGGTAGCCTTAAGAGTAAAAGAAGTTGTTCCTGCTGAATTATTGGAAAACCAAAAAATCATATATGCTGTTTCCAAAGGGTCGTTAGATAAAGAAATAATGAAATATTGCGGAAATAATAGCATAGATTTGATAATAACCGGGCATAGACAAAGAAATAAATTATATTCTTTGTTTTTTAATAGTCCTGACGTAAATATCATTGATACCATCAATTTGCCTGTTTTAGTAATTCCCGAAAATTAAAAAAGCTATATTTTGATCCACAAATGTTATGATATCAGCCGACCATCTTGTAAAAACTGAAAAGGGAAATTTAAATTAACTGGTTAAGTGGATATTGCATTTGGAAATTTTAAATAGATTCTCAAAACGATCCATATATTTTTTGTTTGCAACATTAACTTCCATACTCCTTATTCCGGCCAGTGTTTTTGCCGGCACATTAATAGGAAACTTAAAGGCCGGTGATCTTGGCACAATATTGCCTCTTTGGTCAGTATTGCCGTTTGCCGGTATTCTGCTTTCCATAGCATTGATTCCATTATTTGCGCCTCATTTTTGGGAGCATCATTTTCCTAAAGTTTCGGCATTCTGGGCTTTGGTCTTGGCCATCCCTTTTTTGTTTTTCTTCAAAGAAGTTGCCGTTTACGAAATAACCCACATTTTTATTATCGACTACATTCCTTTTATAATTTTGTTATGGGCGTTGTTCACAGTTTCCGGAGGGATTTATATTAAAGGCTCTTTAAAGGGAACACCTGTTGTTAACGCCGTTATACTGCTCATCGGCACAATACTGGCTTCCATCATCGGGACTACCGGCGCCTCCATGTTGATGATCAGACCAATATTGCGCTCCAATGCCTGGCGTCAGTATAAGGTTCACACGGTAGTTTTTTTTATTTTTCTGGTCAGCAATATCGGCGGTTCGCTGACACCGCTGGGCGATCCGCCCTTATTTCTTGGCTTTTTGCACGGAGTGCCTTTTTTCTGGACTTTGAAGATTCTCCCGCAAATGGCGTTTGCCAGTGCCGTTCTGCTCGTGCTCTATTTTATCTTGGATTCTTACTACTATAAAAAGGAGGATAAATCCGCACTCCAGAGTTCGGAGTCTGAACCTCTAAGAATTCAAGGAGCTCAAAATTTCATTTTCCTGGCGGGTATAATTGCCGCCGTCTTATTCAGCGGAACAGTCAAGCTGGGCGAAGTCAATATTTTCGGCATTCATCAATCCATCGAAAATTTAATCAAGGATTCCATCTTAATTGTTATGGGATTTTTATCCCTTATCTTCACCAAGCCGGAAGTCAGACAGGGCAATGAGTTTAGCTGGGCCCCCATATTAGAAGTGGCTTATCTCTTTGCGGGCATTTTTATGACAATCATACCGGCGCTGGCTATTCTGAAAGCGGGCGAAAATGGAGCGTTAGCATGGCTGATAAAATCAATAAACACACCGGCACACTATTTCTGGGCTTCGGGAGCTCTTTCCAGTTTTTTGGATAATGCTCCCACATATTTGACCTTTTTTAACAGCGCAATCGGCAAGTTTTACCCGGGGATGCCGGAAGCTCAGGCCGTTGCCCGGCTGATTGTGGAAAAAATTCCCTATCTCGCGGCCATATCCGCTGGAGCAGTCTTCATGGGGGCAAATACTTATATCGGCAATGCGCCCAATTTCATGGTTAAATCCATCGCCGAAGAAGCAGGTGTAAAGATGCCCAGCTTCTTTGGCTATATGTTTAAATATTCCATTCCTATTTTAGTTGTTTTATTTATTGTTGTGACATTTGTATTTTTTCAATGACACTCGCTGAAACGAGCCCAAGTTTCAGAAACAGTAGTGCAACTGAATACTTGCCATAGCGCGGAGGTATTACGATGCTCGTGGTAATGAGGCCCAAGTTTCAGAAACGAGTGAACTGAAACTTGCGGACGAATGAATCACTGCGCCTGAAAACGAGCGAAGTGAAGTAGTGAGTCCCAAATTTCAGAAACGTAGCGCACTGAAATTTGCAGGACGAACTATCCCAGGAGCACAGCGACGCGGGATTTGAAGCGTTAGTGGAATCAATGAAACTCAGATATTACAAGCGTAGCGTAGTAATATCTGTTAGCTGAATTGATCCCGCAAAGTCGGGATTGATCCCGTATAGGCGGAGGGTGTCGCAGATACCCGTGGTCAATGAGACTCGTTTTTATTTTCGCTGTTATTTACTTTGAATTACATGTATCTTTTTTTCTCGCGCATTGACAAACGCAACGGCCGTGCCATTTTTGTTTATTATTGGTTGCCCATGCGGTAATAATATATGTGAGCTATTTAGGGTTGTACTAAAATTAATTTTTTTTAACTCTTTTTTTCTTAGATTTTCATCAATAAGGCTAATTGATACATATCTTTTACTTGCATCGTCATCATATATTATCCCATCAGCTATTTCTCGTGCTCCATAAGTTTTACTAAAAACAAAAATATTTTTGGACGAGTTAAAATAATCAATGTTTTCAAGAAATAAAGTGGCCTGCTCTTTTTTATTAGTTAAATCAAAAAAATAAACATTCTTTTTACTAAACTGCTGTGGATCATGCAGTGTATATGCTGAAATAAATAATTGACCAGAATTGCTTGTGACCATTACTTCGGTAAAATCATATTTATCGATCTTCCTTATCAGGGTATTTTTGCCCTGTAATGTCTTCATATCGACAATAGAAATGGTTTGGGCAACTCTATTCAATAAATATATTTGCTGTTCAGAATAGTCCCAAGCGAGATCATAAGGTACTCTGATTACTCCAAGATCATAATACGATAATTTTTTTTCGGTAGATTGTCCTTCAAGAAGGATATCTGTAGAAATAACCTTAATATACCCAATACCCGGTAAAAATATTTTTTCAATTCCCTTGGGTCCGGCGATGTAGTTGTGCGAGGGAGAAATTAAGTTGTTTGTTTTGTAGGTAGGTAAGTCCTTATTAAAAGAAAAGGCCTTATGGAATTTTTTGCTTTTTCTATCGTAGTAACCAAAATATCTATTTGTGCCATCATCTGCTTGGTGCGTATAATAAATATATTGGGCATTGCCAGAACAAGATAACCCTTGATAATCAGACATGGAAATATCCACTATATCTTCTTTGGCTTCAGTTAAATCATTCTTATAAAATACTAATGCGGTCTTATTGCGCTCTAACCTCTTCACTAATGCAAGAGTGTCTTTCCCGCACCAAAATATGCGACCTGATTTATCCACATCAGCAGTATATTCCTTCGGATTATCCCATTGCTTAAGGCTGACATTTTCTATCGAATTTTCCGCGTAAATAATATTGGAAGATACCGCCAGAACAACTAGAAAAAATAGAAACGTCAATAAAACATTAATTTGTTTTATTTTTTCTTTTCTCCTCATCAGCGTTTGTTTCCCTTTTATTTTCTTCATACCGCCCTCCTGAAAATTTCTGTCGCAAAACCATCGCCGCCTGCTGCAATAAAATAAATAGAACCGTTGCTAATGCTCCGTAATTAGGTAACTCTTTTGGTATAATTTGTAAATAACAAATACTGGATGATTGCACGAGACTAACCTATGCAAGAATACCATTTATTTAATGTTCACCATAAACAACGCTGCAAAATAAATATTCCTTGAAGATACCCGGGAAAGCGGATATAGACCCTCTTAACTTGCGTATGTATATTTTTTTGAAGGAGTAAAAAATGGTTGTAGCATTGAGAAAATCTTTAAAAATTATAGAGGATTATAAGGCGGCGAATCCTCATTATACCGACCTTCTGGATATATTGGCGGATATTTTAATTCTGCGGGAGGAATACCGCAAAAATATGAAAGATTCCATTTTTAACGTCGAAGAAAATTTAATCACCCAAAAAATGGAGGGAGGTCTTCCCTTAATTGATTTTACGGGAAAGGAATATGATTTATCGCGTCCCAAACAATATTTTAATTCATTGATTTCCATAGTGGAAAAAAGAATGCCGGAAGAGGCGCAAAACATCATTAGCATCATTAAAAATAAACAATATGATTGGGAAAAAATGATTCGAGCTTCTTTTGACCGCAAGGATGAAGAAGGCGAAGCTGTAAACGAAGGATTAGCATCCGGCAGCGAAGCTCAAGAGAATCTTGACTTGATCGATCTTTTTACCGAAGAAAGCTTAAGGCCGGAATTAGAAATTATTGCCGAAAAATACGATGAAATAATAGCCAAGTCGGGCTGGTCGGAGGGATATTGTCCCATTTGCGGCAAAGAACCGAAAATAGGTGAAATCAGGGAAGAGGAAGAAGGTAAGCGGTATTTGTTTTGCCACCAGTGTGGGTTTAAATGGTATTTTCACCGGATTAAATGCCCATTTTGCGGCAACGATGAACAGCATTCCCTGGCTTATTTTGCAGTGGAAGGAGAGGAACACCACCGGGTGGATGTCTGCAATAAGTGCCGCCGTTATATAAAAATTATTGAATTGCCCAAATCAAGCGAAGAGCCAAACCTCGACGTTGAAGACATTGCTACATTGCATCTCGATATGATTGCTTACGACGAAGGGTACAATTAGGTTTTTTCTTGAAATTTCTGAATTTTCGGTAAGTTAATAAAAGCCCGCCTCTCTTGAAAACAAGAGAGGCGGGCTTTTTATCAAGCGATTTTTATCGCGACTTTGGTTTCTTTTGCTTTAGCTGCCATACTTTTGGGAATCGTGATATCCAAAATGCCGTTTTTAAAACGCGCCTCCGATTTTGTGATTAAAATACGTCTCTAAAAAGATAAGAAATTTCCATCTCTACCCTTGACAGGAGTAATACCTGTAAATATATTAGCTTGGCTTTATCTGTAGGTAATAATGAAAGATTCCGGCTAGGTAATTATGCAAGATCACATAATAAAAATATTTAAAGAAAGCAGCCGCGTCAAAGAAGCTTTTATTAATGAAAATCTAAGTAAACTGATTAATGTTATTGATGTGTTAACTGCCGCGCTAAAATCAGGCAATAAGATATTACTTTTTGGCAATGGCGGTTCAGCGGCGGATGCACAACATATTGCTGCGGAATTTATTAACCGCTTTTTAATAGAAAGGCCGCCTCTTCCGGCAATTGCACTTACGACCGATACATCCGTTATTACGAGTATCGGAAATGATTATGATTTCTCCGAAATATTCAGTAAGCAGATCAGGGCGATAGGACAACCAGGGGATGTCGCCTGGGGAATCAGCACCAGCGGTAATTCTGCCAATGTTTTGAAAGGCTTGGAAGTGGCCAAGAAGATGGGATTGATAACGGTTGCTTTTACCGGCAAAGATGGGGGAAACATTGCGAAAATTGTTGATTTTTCCGTTAATGTGTCTTCTTCCAGTACGGCGCGTATTCAGGAAACACATATTACGGCCGGTCATGCCATTTGCGAACTGGTGGATATGAAACTATTTCAAAAGCCTGATTTAAAATAATGAGAAAATTATTTTTGAGGTTAAGGTGAAAACAAAAAAAGAACATATTGCTAAACACGCCAACCCGGAGCCCGAAGTTATTGCCGGGGGAGAGCACTCGGAAATAAATGATCTAAAAGCAAAATTAGAAGATAAGGAAAAAGAAGCCGCCGCCAATTATGATAAGTATCTGCGTGCAGTTGCGGAATTGGATAATTACAAAAAAAGGGCGGCCAAAGAAAAGACTGATACAATCAAATACGGCAATGAAGATACTCATCAAAGATATTTTGCCTTTTATGGACAGTTTGGATAGGGCAATGGAACAAACCGGCGGCTCCGATGTTGAAGCATTTAAAGATGGTATCAAATTAATTCAGGAACAGCTTTTGTGCTGTCTCAAAAAGCATGGAGTGGAGAGAATTGAAAGCGCAGGCGCTGATTTTGATCCCAACTTCCATGAAGCAATGATGCAGATTCATAGCGACGAACATGAAGAAAATAAAATAGTCAATGAAATGGCAAAAGGTTATTTGCTCAACGGCAGACTTTTAAGACCGTCAAAAGTTTGTGTATGTAAAAAGATAAATAAAGAAAATAACACATGTGAAAAAATAGCAGACAATGGAGAATAAGGAGGGAAAAATGGGAAAGATTATCGGAATTGATTTAGGAACAACAAATTCTTGCGTAGCCATAATGGAAGGCGGCGACCCCGTCGTTATAGCCAATCAGGAAGGCAATCGCACCACGCCGTCTATTGTTGCCATAACGGAAAACGGCGAAAGGCTGGTGGGGCAGGTGGCCAAAAGACAGGCCATAACAAATTCGGAAAATACTGTTTATGCCGTCAAAAGGCTTATTGGTAGAAAATATAATTCCAAAGAAGTTCAGTATGACGTCAAAATTATTCCTTACAAGATAACGGAAGCTTCAAACGGTGATGCCCAGGTTACAATACGGGGAAAGAATTATTCTCCGGCCGAAATATCCGCGATGATTTTGACGAAGATGAAACAAACTGCGGAGGATTATCTGGGAGAAAAAGTAACGGATGCCGTTATTACTGTTCCGGCATATTTTAACGATTCACAGCGTCAGGCGACAAAAGACGCCGGCAAGATTGCCGGACTGAATGTTTTACGTATCATCAATGAACCTACAGCGGCGGCTCTGGCTTATGGTTTGGACAAGAAAAAGGAGGAAAAGATTGCCGTCTTTGATTTAGGCGGCGGTACATTTGATATTTCGATTCTGGAATTAGGCGATGGCGTCTTTGAGGTCAAATCTACCAACGGCGATACGCATTTGGGCGGGGAAGATTTCGATCAGCGCGTAATGGATTTTCTGGTCGCGGAATTTAAGAAAGATCAAGGCATTGATTTGAGAAACGATAAAATGGCACTGCAAAGACTGAAAGAAGCGGCGGAAAAAGCGAAGATGGAACTTTCCACGACGATGGAAACCGATATCAATCTGCCGTTTGTTACCGCCGATGCATCCGGCCCCAAGCACATGAACATTAAGCTCTCCACGAGCCAAACTGGAATCTTTAGTGGAAGAGTTAATTGAAAAAGTAGTTGATCCTTGCCGACTGCGACTCAAAGACGCCAATCTATCAACCAAAGATATTGACGAAGTTATTTTGGTTGGCGGAATGACCAGAATGCCGCGGGTTCAGCAGAAGGTGAAGGAAATTTTCGGCAAGGAACCGCATAAAGGCGTGAATCCGGATGAAGTTGTGGCCGTCGGCGCTGCAATTCAGGGCGGAGTTTTGGCGGGCGATGTGAAAGATGTATTGCTGCTTGATGTTACTCCGCTTTCTTTGGGTATTGAAACTCTAGGCGGGGTTATGACCAGGCTTATCGAGAAAAACACTACTATTCCCAGCAAGAAAAGCCAGATTTTTTCGACAGCTGCCGACAACCAACCGGCGGTGAGCATTCACGTGCTTCAGGGTGAACGTCAGATGGCCTCCGATAACAGAACTTTGGGACGTTTCGAATTGGTGGGTATACCACCGGCGCCGCGCGGCGTACCTCAAATTGAAGTTACTTTTGATATTGATGCCAACGGTATCGTGCATGTTAGCGCTAAGGATCTGGGCACCGGAAAAGAGCAGAGCATCAAAATCACTGCTTCCAGCGGTTTAAGCGAAGCAGAAATTCAGAAATTAGTGCGCGAAGCGGAACAGCACGCCGAAGAAGACAAGCGTCGCAAGGAATTAATTGAAGCGAGAAATCAGGCCGATTCCATGATTTACAGCGTGGAAAAAAATATTAAAGAATTTGGCGATAAAGTTGATGCGGCGGAAAAAGCAAAAATCGAAGAGGCAATAAGCAACGCGAAAAAAGCTTTGGAAGGCGAAAATATTGAAGCCATCAAAAAGACTCAGGACGAATTGATGACTGTTTCACACAAATTGGCGGAAGCCATGTATGCAAAAACCGCCGGTGGTCAAGGTGGTCCTACTGCCGGTGCCGGAGCACAGCAACAGAGCGGCGGGCAGCAAGCGTCGGGGAAAAAGGATGATGATGTAGTAGATGCTGACTTTGAGGAAGTAAAATAGCGAAGAATTGAAGTAAAAAGCCCGAAACTGGAATCCGGTTTCGGGCTTTTTTTTATATCGACCTGTTAAAAAATATATTATAAAATGCAAAGTATGCGAGGTAACCATGGGTGGTTTTCCGTTTGTACGAAAAATAATTCTTGTAGCATGTTTCTGTTTCATGTTTTCGGGGATGGCAGAATTTTCCAAGGCTATTGCGGCGGAAGTAAATTCGTCAGCTCCAAGCAAAAAGTCTGAATGTATTGCGATTCTCTTGACAAACAGGGATTATTTACCGGCTTTGATAACGGCAATTGATGAAGCTCAAAGCGAAATATTAATGGCTTTCTTTTTATTTAAAGCTGGAGTAAAAAACAAAAGTTATCCTGATATAGTTTTAGCGCATCTAGCAAGAGCAACCAAAAGGGGTGTGAAAGTCATAGTGATTTTGGGAAATACCGGTGGCAGTGACCATAAACTCGATTCTGAAAATCAACAGACTGTTGAGCTTTTAAAAGCAAAAGGGATAGAAGCGTTTTGTGATACACCGAAAAGGACGACACATACAAAACTTATTGTAATTGATCAGCGCCTAATTCTTCTGGGCAGCCATAATCTTACACAAGCGGCTATGAAGTATAATAATGAAATATCGATTTTATTAGACAATCCTGAGTTGGCCAAACGCGCCCGTGATTATATGCTGACAATTATGAAGGAGGCAAAATGAAGAATTATCGAATTTTGGCCAGAGTATTTATTTTGCTGCTCATCTTTTTTATTGCCTGCTGCGCCAAACCAATAATCGTTGTTCAGGAACCTGCTCCGAGCCCGACTGAAGAAGTAAAACCATCAGAAGTAAAGCCGCCGGAAGCCGTACTGCCGCCAATTAAACCTCCATCGATCAAATATAACCGCTATACTTTAGGGTGTGTACTACCTCTATCCGGGCAGCATGCTGATTTAGGAAGCAAAGCATTGGATGCAATTTTGTTGTCCGCGGGTATGTTTGATGGGGAAAACAGAACGTTGTGGAAAGTTGTTGCGGAAGATTCCCGCGGTTTGCCGGAAGGAGCAAGAGCGGCCGTAGAACATTTGGCCAATACTGAAAATGTTATGGCGATTGTTGCTGTTACTGGAACAGCGGAAGCTATTGAGGCTGCTCGTGAAGCAAATAAGTCGGAAGTCCCGTTAATCCTAATAACGTCCAAAGAAGGAATCACCTCGTTGGGCGAATATGTCTTCCAGCACTTCTTGACGCCTACCCAACAAATCAGGGCCGTAGTTAAATATGCCTTGGATGATTTGAACTGCGCAATATTTTCTATTTTATATCCTAAAGATGACTACGGGGAGGAAATGGTTAAAATTTTCCGTGCGGAAGCAGCACGCATAGGAGGCAAAGTGGAGAGGGCAATACCTTATAATAAGAATCAAACTGATTTTACGGAAGAAATTAATAAAGTAACCGGTAATCTTATCAGCTCTGCAAAAAAAATGTCTTCTAAAAAAACAGAAGTAAAAGCTCAATTAGCCATTGATTTTGAGGCTTTATTTATTCCCGATTCGTATCAGCGCGTCAGGATGATAGCTTCCCAGCTTGCTTTTTATGATGTTAAAGGCATTAAACTTCTGGGTGCCAGCTTATGGAATTCACCGTATTTACTGAAGAAAGGTTCGGATTATCTGGAAGGAGCTGTTTTTGCCGACAGTTTTTTTGCCAATAGTTTTTATCCGGAAACAAACGACTTTGTCGATGCTTATTACACGGCTTATAGCCGTGATCCGGAAAACATCGAGGCGCTGGCTTATGATACGTCCGGAATAATCTTTCGCATTTTGGAAAATACAAATATTCAAACGCGCCAAGAATTCATCAATGCTTTGATAAAAGTGGAAAATTACAAGGGTGCAACGGGAAATATATCTTTTGGTTCAGATAGAGTTGCTCAAAAGACTCCCTTTATATTGAGAGTTAAAAACGGAAAAGTGGAGCAGGTAAAATAGTATCGTAAATAATTATATTTATTGATATCGATAGTAGCAAAGCATCAAAAATATATGCGTTTTTTACTTACCAATGATGATGGAATATATGCCAAAGGCTTAAGCTCTCTTTATGACGAGCTTTCCAAAGAGGCGGATTGTTTAATTGTTGCCCCGGAAATCGAACAGAGTGCCGTAGGACATGCTATTACCATTTTTCGTCCCCTGATGGTACGCCGCGCCACAAAAAACGGAAAATTTTTAGGCTATGCTGTTTATGGGACGCCGGCGGATTGTGTCAAAATAGGCATCAAAGAGTTAGCAGAAAAGCCGGTGGACATGGTTGTGTCGGGCATTAATCGGGGATCTAACGCGGGCATAAATGTACTTTATTCGGGAACAGTATCCGCGGCAACAGAAGCGGCAATCATGGGCGTTCCTGCTTTGGCTATTTCCCTCGATACCCATAAGGAAGCTGATTTTACCTATGCCGCCAAGTTTGCCCGCAAGATGACCCGGTTAATCTTAAGCAATACAGAGCTTAAAGGAAGTGCGATTAATGTTAATATTCCCTGCCTTCCCTGTGAGAAAATTAAAGGGATCGTAGTTGTTCGGCAAAACAAAAACAATATTGTTGAAACTTTTGAAAAGCGCGTAGATCCAAGAGAAAATATTTATTATTGGATTTCCGGCGAATATTCATCCAAGGCACAAAATAAAGATACAGATGTCGCAGCCCTAGCCTCCGGCTTTATCACGATTACACCGATTCAATACGATTTGACCAGATACGATTTACTGGACACATTGCAACAAATGGTTCTCGATAAAGAGCTTTAGAGTAAAGAATACACTTAGTTAGTGTGTGAGCAAGACGGGGATATGGCTTTTACGGAGAACGAGAGAAGTAGTACTGCCCAAAAGCAATTCGCGCAGACGATTATGACCATAAGCTCCCATAACCATTAATTCCACGGACCCTTCTTTTATAAACTTAATTATTTCTTCACCTTCTTTGCCCTGCAGAACGATTACTGCGCAATCAGCGCTTTGTGCTTCTACAATATCCTCTATTTCAATGGTGAGTGCAGCTGATTTTTGAGCATCAGGGGAGATGACTATTACTGTCAGCGGCCAAACAGCTTGTTCGGATAATTCCAAAGAAAGTTTTAAAGCTTTTGCAGCCGGATCGCTGCCGTCATAAGCAAGCCCCATGCTTTCTATTTCAAGGAAAGTTTCGGGAGTGATCAGCACCGGTTTTCCCGAATTGCGGACGACGGCTTCGGCTACTGAACCAAGAAGCCCGCCTTCCTTTAAGTGAAAGTGTTCGCCCTTTTTCGCCATCAGAATTAAATCGGCACTTTGAGATTCTTCGATGATTATTTGATTGATTTTGCCAATCGTTTTTTTCACTTCGGTATTGATTCCTGATTCCTGACAGCGTTGACGGAAAGCTTTTAAGATAAAGTCCGCTTTTTCGTTAAGAGATGTTTCCACCGCATCAAAGAAACCGTCGTAAGGCGGCATTCCGACGGAACCGGAAATATCTGTAAGCATCGGGCCCTGGATCAAATTCACGTCCAGAACGTAAAGACCAATTAAAGAGGCGTTAAGTTTACGGGCGATATAAATTCCATATTCCAAAGCCGTGAGACTGTTGGCGGAGCCATCGGTAGGAATAAGAATTTTTCGCGTAGCCGTCATGATGTTTTTTCTCTATAATACAGACATGATTACTTTTCTTTTTTATCAAAATTGGCTAAATCTTGAAGCAAATCGGCCATATACTTTTCATCTCTAATATCGTCGGAAGCGTCATTACCTATGCCCGGTTCGTTGGAAAGTTTTTCATTGAAAGACAGAAATTTACCTACAAGATTTCCATTTTTGTATGTAGCCTGCTCCTTTATCTGCCCATTTTTGAAGTAAGCTATGTATTCGCCTTCGCGTTTGTCGTTTATAAAATATCCCTTTTCCTTAATTTGTCCACTTTTATAATAGCAAATATATTCTCCGTTAAATTTGCCGTTTTTAAAATTTTCTACTTCTTTTAATTGGCCGGTTTTGTAGTAAATTTGATATTTGCCATCGAGCTTACCGTCCCTGTAATTTTCCTCTTCCCTAATGTGGCCGTTTTCGTAATAGGAAATGTATGGTCCGTCCATTTTATCGTTATTAAAGGTTACATTTTCTCTAACTTGACTGTTATGGTAATAAGTGATCGCGGCTCCGTTTTTCTTGCCGCGGACAAAATGCAATTGCGCTATTAACTGACCATTATTGAAGTAGGAAGTATATTCCCCTTCCAATTTACCTTCCTGCAGGAACTTTCTTTCTTTTATAGATCCATTGGGGAAAAACAAATTTTTTTCCTCTAGAATAGCGTCGGATTTGGCCATAAAAATGTAATCTCAATTATATGGTTAAAGCTTTTTTTAAACAATCCTTTATGATAATGCAACTAAAAAAATGAATTATTGATATACCTAACGATTTTTCGAAGAAGCTATTATGGTTTGACAGTTGAATATTATTTTATATAATAACTCAAAATTATGATAAAGGGTAAAATTAATGATAATTTCTAATTTTGATACAACAAAAGTGGCTATTATCGGGCCTGGCCGCCTAGGCACTTCTTTTGCTTATAAACTGGGTCGTGATAAAAAGCGCGTGACCATATATTACCATGATTCGGAAGTTTGCAAAGCAATTAACAGGGATCATTTAAATCCCCTTCATTTGACGAAGGATTTAGCGAATCGCCTGGGGGGGATGGAAAATATTCCGCATTTATCGCCAAAAGTTTATGCCACAAATGACTTGAAATATGTCGTCGAAAATAATGATTTCATTATTTTAGCTATAACAATGAACCGTCTGCCGGAATTAATTAATTACCTCAAACCATTGATTGATAAAAAAGCTGGTGATACGTGCCTTATATCTCCAATAAAAGGTTTAATCTCCGATGAAATCTTCAAGGAACTGATTACTCCTTCACAACTGATCAACAATAACCTTTATAAAGTGAAGCATAAGTATCAGGTAGTGTGTATTGGCGGGCCTTTTTTTGACATGGATATAGCTTTGGGAAATCCCGTCTGTCTTACGGTAGCCGGTAAAAGGCGAATAGCAAACATTGTCAGGGAAGATTTGCTTAAGTTTAATCGAAAAGAACTAAATACCTATTATAACTTTGATACTGTCGGCGTGGAAGCTTGCGGAGCACTGAAAAATATCGTGGCGAATATTAAGGGAATGGCGGATTCTATGGAATTGGGTGATTCAATCCCGGGCACCATATTTGCCCGTGCCGGTGTGGAAATTCGTTCTTTGTCCCGTATTCTGGGCGGACATTTTCAGGCCTTCCACAGCCAAGCAGGTGTGGGCGATTTGTATGTTACTATGTCATCTATGGCTAGTAAAAATTACCGTTATGGGAAATATTTTTATGAACTTTATTCAGGCAATCCCATTGAAACTAATTTGCGCGTGTTGGAAAGAATTGACGGCATGCCGGAAGGTCCCAATACGATCAGAAACGTTTATAAGTATTTAGAAAAGAAAAACATGTACAGTCCGCTTTTTTCCTGCGCCTACCGGATATTTAATGAAGTGGGCAACAAAAGCAATATAAAAGATATGATCATTCAAGCCTGCCAGTATGACAAAAGAACACAAGAATACATTGGGCCCATATCCAGGATTATGTATCGCATTACTCCCGATTATTGGTATCGCCGCGATAAAGATTTTTTCGCTTAGTGAGATTGTGAATAAAGCGGATAAACTTTCTAACAGATAAAATACCCATCGTTAATCCTGTAAATAAATTTGAAAATGTGTCCTTAATTGTTGTGCAAGGCTGACGCCCTTATATCTTGTCAATTAAAATAGCTATTTATTACGTATATTGAATTTTGCCGCTGTATGATTGTTGATAAAAGGAACCCCAGGTAAATAAAATGGAAAAAATAAAGTTGGGCATAAGTTCGTGCTTGCTTGGTGAAAATGTGCGTTACGATGGCGGGCATAATCTGGATCATTTTCTCAAGGATACTTTGGGTGAATATTTTGAATATGTTTCTGTCTGTCCTGAGGTCGAATGTGGACTTGGTATTCCACGAGAGCCCATGCATCTGGAGGGCGACCCCGATTCTCTCTTCCTAATTACGAACCGTACCAGAAAGGATATGACACGGCGCATGGTAAATTGGGCGCAAAAGCGTGTTACCCAATTGGGAAAAGAAGTTCTTTGCGGCTTTATTTTTAAAAGCGATTCTCCCAGCAGCGGAATGGAGCGAATCAAAATATATAATGAAAATAGAAGGCCGGTCAAAAAAGGAGTGGGGATATTTGCAGGGATCTTTATGGCGCATTTCCCATTACTACCGGTAGAAGATGAAGGGCGCCTTCATGATCCCGTACTGAGGGACAATTTCATCGAGAGGATATTTGCCTTAAAGCGGTGGCGTGAGGTTTTAAACAAAAAAGACAATAGAGGAAACTTGGTAGATTTTCATACAAAACATGAATTGTTGATCCTGGCGCACAGCCCAAGTCATTATCAGATGATGGGGAAGCTTGTGGCCGGGCAAAAAAACATTTCCTTGCAAGAACGTAACCGGCAATATCAGGTTCTCCTTCTGGAATCTCTTGAGCTGAAAACAACCCCGGAAAAAAATACCAACATCTTGCAGCACATGATGGGGTATTTCAAAGAACAGTTATCCATCGGTGAAAAGAAGGAACTAATGGAATTAATAAATAATTATCGCTTAGGCTATATTCCTTTGGTTGTACCTGTTACTCTTGTCAGTTATTACGTTTGCAAGTACGACCAACCGTACCTTAGGGAACAAGTTTACCTGAATCCACACCTTTTAGAGCTTCAATTACGTAATCACGTTTGAAATAAATAAAATATTCTTGCTATTTTTTTATCCTATATTTCAACTTGACAATCATTTGTTTGTTATGCTACGAGGTTCCACAATTATAAGAATAAGTTGAGCTGAATAAATGTTGACAATTATTTCCAACAATAACTGGTGGTGGCAGACTTTAGATAATGTCTGCCCATAAGCTCAGACAAAAAGATGAGCATGGGCAGGGAAGCTCCTTCCCATGACTCCAAAAATTAATGGCAATGCCATGGGAAGAAGTATATTCCATGGCATTTTTTTTAGGCTTATTCTTAAAAACTTATTGGAAGGAGAATAATTATGGAACAGGTAAAAGTACTACTGCAAGATCGTGAAATACCCAAAAAGTGGTATAACATCGTAGCGGATTTGCCTACACCGATGAAGCCGCCTTTGCATCCCGGCACCGGTCAACCGGTAACTCCCGGTGATTTGGCGGCAATTTTCCCGATGAACATTATTGAGCAAGAAGCTTCTGGTAAGCGTTGGATAAAAATTCCGGAAGAAGTCTTGCAAAAGTATTTGCTCTGGCGACCATCTCCTCTTTATCGCGCTTACAATTTTGAAAAACTGCTCAACTGCCCTGTTAAAATTTATTATAAACATGAAGGCGTCAGTCCTGCGGGTTCACACAAACCCAATGCCGCCATTCCTATGGCTTATTACAATAAAGATGGCCGGAACAAAAAGAATGGTTACCGAAACCGGCGCCGGACAATGGGGCAGCGCATTGGCCATGGCTACCCAAATGTTCGGTTTGGAATGCCGCGTTTATATGGTTAAGATAAGCTACGAACAAAAGCCTTACCGGCGCATGCTTATGAATACTTGGGGAGCCGAATGTATTCCCAGCCCGAGTAATTTAACGCAGGCAGGTCGAAATGTTTTAGCAGAGCATCCTGATTCTCCCGGCAGTCTGGGTATTGCTATCAGCGAAGCAATTGAAGATGCCGTTACAGGTAAAAATTCACGTTACGCTTTGGGCAGCGTCTTGAATCATGTCTTGCTCTATCAGACAATAATCGGTCTGGAAGCGCAAAAACAAATGGAAAAAATAGGCGTTTATCCTGACGTAGTTATGGGGTGTTGCGGCGGCGGCAGTAACTTTGCCGGTATTTCCCTTCCTTTTGTCTGTGATAAGATTCACGGGAAAAAGGTGAAGATAGTGGGCGCGGAACCATCTTCCTGCCCCAGCATGACCAAAGGGCCTTTTGCCTATGACTTTGGCGATCTGGCAAAGACCACGCCGCTGCTTCCCATGTATACTTTAGGTCACGATTATATTCCCGCACCGATTCACGCAGGAGGATTGCGCTACCACGGTATGGCGCCGATTGTCAGTCATTTGGTCACGGGAAAAAATTATTGAAGCCAGAGCCTATGATCAACTAAAAACTTTTGATGCCGGTGTCAAATGGGCGCGAACGGAAGGTTTTATGCCCGCACCGGAGACAAATCACGTACTGGCGGCTGTTGTAGATGAAGCCATGCGCGCCAAACAAGAAGGAAAGGAAAAAGTTATCCTCTTTAACTGGAGTGGCCATGGTTTGGTTGATCTTGCCGCTTATGACGCTTATTTATCCGGTAAATTGGAAGCTTATGAATTACCGGATGAAGAAATCGAACGGGCGTTGCTAGCGATTAAGGATTTTCCCAAACCTTAATGAAGTTTCTGTAAAACTGCCTGCCTTGAGGCTGGGGTTTTTTATCGAACCGCTGGTAGTTGGTAAGTCATTGAAATATTCTTGGTTTCAATAAGAAAACCGTCAAGAACAAAAACCTTGACGGTTTTTCTTTTTTTCGCCAAGCTAGCCGAAAATGAAACAGGATATAAATGATAAACTGATCCGCTGTCCGCGATTGGGCGATGAAATGACTTTTTCTTACTGCTTGCAGGAGGCAGGTAGAATTACCCTGTTCGCGTATTGTAAGTTGCTGGATGATTTTTTTTAACGTAGAGAATTTTTTGAAAGAAAATTTAGAGCCTAAGAAATGGGAAAAATTTATCAATTTTCAGCCAAAGAATAAGATAACGAGCCTTATTGAATTTATTGAGGCGGCAAAGGCAAAAAAATGAAAAATTTGGATTTATTCAGTCTTGGGAGGCTAAATGATACAAAGACTTCGGCGCCGCTTGCCGAAAGAATGAGGCCGCAAAATCTTTCCGAATATATCGGCCAGCCTCATCTCTTGGGGGAGGGCTGTTTGCTCAGACGTGCCATTGAAGAGGACAAACTTTTTTCCATGATTTTCTGGGGGCCGCCCGGTTCAGGAAAAACCACTCTGGCCAGAATTCTGGCCAGTGAAACCAAATCAAAATTTATCAGCTTTTCCGCCGTTCTTTCCGGCGTGAAAGAAATTCGTGCGGTTATTGATGAAGCCAGGGAATTGTGGGAGACAAAAAAGAAAAAAATGATTCTCTTTGTTGATGAAATTCACCGTTTCAACAAAGCCCAGCAGGATGCTTTTTTGCCGCATGTGGAAAGCGGCCTGATTACATTAATTGGTGCGACCACGGAAAATCCTTCATTCGAAGTTATTGCTCCTCTTTTATCGCGGACGCGGGTTTTGGTTTTGAAGCCGTTTTCCGAAGAAGAGTTGGTGAAGATAGTAGAACATGCTCTGAAAGATAAACAAAAAGGGTTAGGACAATTTTGCATCCAGATGGATCACGATACCGTTCTTTATATTGTTCGTCTGGCTGACGGCGATGCCCGCAGCGCCCTGAATAATTTGGAAGCTATTGCATCAATGGTGCAAAGCTTGCCTGTTGAAAAAAGAGTTGTCTCTCTGCAATTTGCCCAGGAAGCCCTGCTTAAAAAAGCTCTTTTATATGATAAGGACGGAGAAGAACATTATAATTTAATCTCGGCTTTCCATAAAAGTTTACGTGGCAGTGATCCTGATGCCGCTTTATATTGGCTGGGACGGATGCTTGTTGCCGGAGAAGACCCTCTCTATATTGCGCGGCGTATGATACGTTTCGCTTCAGAAGACGTAGGCAATGCCGATCCGCAAGCACTAATCATTGCTGTTGCCGCCCAGCAGGCCTTTCACTTTATCGGCCTGCCTGAAGGAGAACTGGCACTGGCTCAGGCCGCTGTTTATCTGGCCAGTGCCCCAAAAAGCAATTCACTTTACGTCCGGTTTCGGCAGCGTTAAGGAAACAATTAACAAAACTGGATACTTGCCAGTGCCTCTGCATATTCGTAATGCGCCGACCAAATTAATGAAAGAACTTGATTACGGCAAAGATTACAAATATGCTCACGATTATGCTGATGCTTATGTTCCGCAGGAATATTTGCCGGAAAAACTGTATGGGCAGATATTTTATCAACCCAAAGGAACAGGTTATGAAAAAACCATTAAAGAGAGAATAAATGCCTGGCAGCAGACAAAAAAGAAGGCTAAACGATGAACAATAATTTAATCTTGCAGAAAAGGAAAGGGAGGCTTTGTTGGAGCCTCCCTAGGAGTGAAGAGAGAAGGCTTGATCACCTTCCAGGTTATTCTGCTGTCGGCTAGTTATGCCCGTTATTTTTAGTCGACACTATTAATAACTTATACCTAACTAAAGCATTTATTGTGCCGTAATTGGCATAATTATTTTAACTACATGTAATAATTGATAAATAATTTAAAACATAGCCTTTTTGAAATAGATAAACCATTTATATTATCGGCAATAAATGTCGGAAAATGTACTCGCTAAATTTAAAATACATAATAAATACAAACATATAAATATAATATATAATATTTAGCTCAGCTTTCGACAAAAATGTCGATTGTTTCTTGGATTAGCCGTTGACTTTTCCCTTGAATGGCTTAAGATGACCGGCAAAATGAGGCATAAGGATAAGAATGCGTTTTTTCAGAAAAAAAGAATTAATTGTTGAGCGAAAAGCCCGCAAGTACAATGACACATTTCTCCAACCTTTAGCGGTGGGTATTGTCAGCGCTGTTTTAGTGGCCTTAATCTTGATTATGGGGTTGCTGGATATTAGAAGAAGTGAAACGAACCTCGTAGGTTTTATGGAAGATCAGGCCCTAAGCACTATCAGCGTTTTGCAGCGGTTAACGGAAGAAAATTTTAAAAGTATAATTGCTACACCCGAAAAAGCAGGTTCAAATTTGAAAAATTCCAGTCAGGATGAAGCCGCTTATTCCAAAAAATGGGTGATTGAAGCAATTACAGAGATGGGGAGAAAATTAGACGAACAATGGAAAAAGGGCAAAATAAACGATAATTACCTAAAGAAATTTGCTGCGGATAATAATTTTTGGTATCTGGCCGTCTTGAATCCACAAGGAAACGCAGTATATCAAAGCGGTCCTTTACAAACCGATATGCTGGATCCAAGAGAACTAAAAAGAGGCAGCCGTAATTTAACGACTATTGAAATAATGGAAAAAATTCGCGCAAAACAGGGTATTGGCTTTGTTGCCCTAAGGCGTAAGGATAACAGCGGCACAGTGGTTATAAATCTGGATAAAGAAGGATTAATCTATTGGAGCCTAAAAGTTGCCGTGGAAAAAGGAATAAAGAAAATCGGCGAAGGTCATGGAATAGTTTACATGCAAATTATCAATGATCAGAAAAAACTGCTCAGCAGTGTCGGCCGGCCAATGCAAGGTTTAAAAAACAGTGATTTCGATTTTAAGGAAATATTAACGGGCAAAATAAAAATTGTCAGCAGAAAAGTTGAATTTTGACGAAGACAAAATTTTGGATCTGGCCGCTCCATTATCTTTGGATAAAAAAATTGTCGGTATCGTAAGAATGGGTCTCGACCGTGGTTCTATGGATAAAATCATTGCCGAAAACCGCCAAAATATTTTTATTTTCATGTTTTTTATTGTCATCATTGCCTTATTATCTATGTGGCTGCTTTATCATGACCAGAACCGCCACCTGGCCGGTATTATTGAGATAGAAAGGCGGTTGGAGAAAGCAGAAAGGCTTTCCTCTCTGGGGCAGTTGGCGGCGGGTGTGGCGCATGAAATTCGCAATCCTTTAAATGCTATAAGCATGGCCACACAGAGATTGAAGAGGGATTTCATTCCAGTGGATTCAAGTAAAGCGGAGGATTTTCAGAATCTTTCCGGTGTTATCAGAGATGAAATTAAACGTCTTAACGGAATCATTGAAGAGTTTCTTTCTTTTTCCAAAAGCCGCAGATTGGAACTGCGTGATTTTTCTATAACGGAAATTTTACAAAAAATTGTCAGTCTCATTCGGGAAGAGGCTTCGGCTCGCGGTATTACTATTGAAACAAAATGGCGGCAGGCTCCGGCAATAATTCCGATGGATATAAATAAACTGCAGCAGGCATTTCTCAACCTGATCAAAAACGCCATGGAATCTATGCCCGACGGAAGGTAAAATTTCCATAACGGTGGATAAGGAAGGGAAAAATTATATTGTTGTAAGTATTTCGGATACGGGCTGCGGCATGACAGCTGAGGAAATCGAAAGGATTTTTAACCCGGAATACACGACAAAAGAAAAAGGTTTGGGATTAGGCATACCTTTGGCAAGTGAGATCATCCGCGGCCATGGAGGAGATATAAGGGTGATCAGCCGGAAGGACGAAGGAACAACATTTGAAGTTGTTTTGCCTCGTGAAAGATTGAACGAAAGGCTGTAAATATGGGGGATAGTTACCCATGCAAAAAGTAAGCATTCTTATCGTCGAAGACGGTCAATCCCAGAGGGAGATGTTGCGCGATTTTTTGCTTTCCGAAGGTCACGTTGTGGCGGAAGCGGAAAATGGTAAAAAGGCTATTAAAACGGTTTTAAACGGTCATTTTGACTTAATCCTACTGGATTACAAAATGCCCGGTATGGATGGCTTGGAGGTACTGAAAGAAATAAAGCGCATCAATCCGGAAATAGATGTGGTTATTATTACCGCTTACGGCACAATAGAAACGGCAGTGGAAGCCATAAAAGTCGGAGCAATTGATTACATTACCAAACCGGTGGAACTGGATGAATTATTAATACTGGTCAACCGGGTAGCGGAAAGAAGACAGCTCATTCAGGAAAATGAGCTCTTAAAGGAAGAACTAGGCAAAAAAGGTATCACTGCTGATAAAATTAGTTTACAAAAGCCCGCGCATGGCGGAAGTGATTAATATGGCAGGGCGTGTGGCCGCCAGCAAGGCATCTGTTCTGATTCAAGGGGAAAGTGGAACAGGAAAAGAGCTGTTGGCGCGGCTGATTCATCAATTGAGTCCCCGGGCGAATAAACCGATCATCGTTGTTAATTGTGGAGCCCTGCATGAAAATTTACTGGAGAGCGAATTGTTCGGTCATGAAAAAGGCGCTTTTACCGGAGCTACTTCCCGCCGGATCGGCCGGTTTGAAGAAGCCGATGGCGGAACGCTTTTTCTCGATGAAATAGGAGAGTTAAGCCCGACAGTGCAGGTTAAACTGTTGCGTTTTTTACAGGAACGCGAATTTCAGCGTTTGGGCAGTAATATTAATATCCATGTTGATGTTCGGGTCATCAGCGCAACAAACCGTGATTTGGAAGTTCAGGTCAAAGAAGGCACTTTTCGTGAAGATCTTTTTTACCGATTGAAAGTTGTGACCATGTCGCTGCCTCCTCTGCGGGAAAGAAAAGAAGATCTTGCCTATTTTAATCGATCATTTCATTGATAAATTTGCCACAGAAAACGGAAAAAATGTCAGAGGGTTGACTGCCGAAGCGCGGGACTCGCTTTTGAAATATGATTATCCGGGAAACGTGCGCGAGTTGGTCAATATTCTGGAGCGGGCAGTAGTTATTGCGCGTGATGAATACATTACAACAGAGGATTTGCCCTTTAAATCGGCATCCCCTTCTCGCGATTCAGGCAAGAAATCAGCCGGCCTTTTGCGGGAATCTGTGGAAGAGTTGGAAAAAAAATTAATTGCCGAATCAATGGAAAAGGCTCAGGATAACCAGACAAAAGCCGCCGAAATTCTGGGTATGTCGGAACGCATGTTGCGCTACAAATTGAAAAAATACGGCTTGAAGAACTAATCGATGTTCTTTCTGAAACCGGACTGCAGAAATTATTATCAAAAAGCGCTGATTCACTTATTGTTTTGTGAAGCTTTTTTTCATTTCTGTAAGCAACGTAAAATGTTTTCTTTCCTCATCGATAATCTGCTCAAGTGTTGCATGCTGCGTCGCCGGCACCAATTTCTTGATTTCATGATAATAGAGAATTGAATCCAGCTCGCGTTTGATGGCAAAATCAAAGGCGGAAACAGTATTCTTCACCTTCGCCAGTTCCTTATCCATAGCTTCTTTGGTAAAAATTATGTTGTTATCCACATAAGCGCGCAAATAAGCGCTATATTCTCCCTGCGTAGCTTTCCGGCGGATTGTATTTTTCCATTTTTGCAAAGATGCCTTCAAAAGTCTTTTTATGTGCGACTTCTGCCTGAGCCAGATGGGCAAAAAGTTTTTTTGCTTCTTCCTGTTTGGCGATCTGTTCGGCAAACTTATAAAAGTTAATTCCGTTTTCTTCGATCCTGATGGCAACTTCCACTATATCACTTGCTTCAAAAACCCCCATACTGAATGCCTCCTGATTTTTATAATCTAATACGGCGACTTCATCATATTTTTTTATCTAATGCAATAAATTTGCCGCTGCTAGAGCCATTTCTTTCTTCTGAAATAAATCAGCATTAATATGGCAATAACCAACATAATTCCCAGAGCTCCATAGTAGCCCCAGCGAAGCTCCAACTCCGGCATGTATTTAAAATTCATGCCGTACACTCCGGCAAGGAATGTCAGCGGCATGAAAATGGTGGCGATAATGGTCAGAACTTTCATGACTTCGTTGAGCTTGACGCTGATTGAAGAGAGATAGATATCCAGCATGCCGGAGAGCATGTCTCTGAAGGTTTCCACCGTATCAATAACGGCTATCGTGTGATCGAATATATCTCTGAAGTAGATTTCGGTGGATTTATTGATCAGTGGCGACTCCGACCTTTCTAATGAACTTATTGCCTCCCTCAACGGCCACAGAGATTTCCTCACGAGGATCAGTTCCGTTTTAAAGTGATGAATAGCATGGAGCGTTGCCGGAGTCGTTTGTTTCAATAAAGCATCTTCAAGATATTCAATTTTTTCTTCCATCTCCTCCAGCATAACAAAGTAATTATCCACTATGTCGTCTATAATGGCATGAGCCAGATAGTCGGCTCCTTCTTTTCTGATCCGGCCTTTATTTTTTCCGAGTTTTTCTTTGATTGGCTCGAAAAGGCCGCATTCTCTTTCTTGAAAAGAAAGGATAAAGTTTCTTCCCAAAACAATGCTAATTTGATCGGAAATTAAGTTTCCGTTTTGGCGTCCTTCAAAAGTTTTCAAAACCAGATATATATAATCGCTATAATCCTCCATTTTCGGGCGTTGATCGGTATTGAGGATATCTTCCAATACAAGCGGATGCAAACCAAACATTCCGCCTATATCCTCGAATAACTTTATATCTTGCAAGCCGTCAATATTGAGCCAGATGATACCCTGCTTATTCTTTTCATTATTAATGTCGGCCAGCGTCACTAAACGTTTTTCCTCATAGAATGTTTCGTCGTAACGGATAAGGGTGATTTTCGATTGTTCTTCATATCTCTCGCCTACATGAACTAAGCTGCCGGGAGAAAAACCGGCTTTTCTCGATCTTTTCACGATTCTAGACGGCATTTTTGCTTCACCACATGATCTTTTTATTTTACTCTTATATTTACTCGCATGTTTTGTGACTTTCCTTCCGGGAAATAAACGCCGGTTGGAAGTACAATTTTTGTGTCAAGTGTTGTTGTAAAAAATATTTTCTGCAGGTCAATCGGTTCTGTCTCGATTTCCATTTTTTCAGGATTAAGACGAGAATCTATCAAAACCCGAACCCTGGCTGGAGTTATACTAATTCTCTGCAGGGAAAGGTTTTTCGGTAAAGAGTTTTGCGTACTGATTTTTACAGGCAAAGTCCATGAAATAAGTTTAGTAGCATAAATATAAATGGTCGCTGGTCTGATCTCGGTAACTGATAAATTGGACGGCGCATTGACCATGTCCTTGGCCAGGACAAATTCACGTTTTTTTTCGGCTATGGGAGATAAATCGAGAGACAATTTCAGCGAACGTTCGTCAAGGAGATAAAAAGCTTGCTGCGGTCCCTGAAGAATGACTTTTGCTTCAGTTAATCGCGGTTCATCAATTTGCCAATTTTGCGGAACGTTTTTATATTCAATGGGAATGATGAAATCACGGCGAACAAATTCCCTCTGATAACCGAAAGCAATCCATAAAATACAAGCCATACCCAGAGCGATAATTTTTTCCTTTGTGTTTTCTTTGAGCCAGGCAACTGAAGAAGTTGATGTTTTTTTTGGTGCATTACGCATATAAAATTGTTCCAACAAGTTGTGCAGAGCGGCGGCATTGTTAATTTTAGTGAGATTCTCTTGATAAGCCATCGATATTGTTCCGGTTTCTTCGGAAACCACTATGCAAAGAGCATCCGATCGCTCCGCAAGGCCGAGTGCTGCGGTATGGCGCAAACCGATATTCCCGTACTTCGATGCATGTATGCAAAGAGGCAGATGACAACCAAACATCTCGATACGATTGCCGTTAATTATGATTGCTCCGTCGTGGCCGATGGAATGGGGATCAAAGATACTTTCTAAAAGAGGTTCACTGACTAGGCCGTCTAAACGAGTGCCGCCATTAACATGTCTTTCCAGAGGATCGTTCCCTTGCAGGACAATTAAGGCGCCAATATGTTTTTTAGCTAAATTTGCCGCCGTTTGCGCGATTGTTTCCGCTGTCTTTTCCATTTCGGACAACGGATGATACTTTTTCCCTATATTCCCCAGCAGGGCCAGTCTTTCGAAAAAACCGCGCAAGTCTTCCTGAAAAATTACGACTAAAACAAAAATCACAATGGCAAAAAAAGATTGCAGAACAATTGTGGTGAGATAAAGCTGAAAGAAACGGGCGGCAATATAGACACCGCCAAGAAGTATTATGCCGATGAGTACGAAGCGGGATGCTCTTGTTTTAAACCAGGTCAAAAGAGCAAAGATCATCAAGGCAATTATAGCTATATCCAGAATATCTTGAAATCTGATGCTTTTAATGAAGGAGAGAGCTGTGTTAAGTAATTCCATAAACCCCACATTATAATAGGCCAATATTTGTTCAAAACTTATATCGAATGAACCAAGCCAGTGTCAAGCAAGATTAGAAAACAATTTTAAATATTCTTTTATAAATTGCCGCATGATATAATCATGAAAAAAATGTTGACAGAAATTTCCCATATTGCTATAAAGGCATCAACTAAGAATTGGTAAGTATTTATGGCACAAATGATTAAAACATTATCGCTTAATAACTGGTGGTGGTGGAACCTCGCAGGGAGGCTTATCCGCCGCTGATCTTTTTTAATTAAAATTTAAGCCGTGGAGAACCTCTTGGGTCTTCACGGCTTTTTTGTTTTTACAATTTGTAAAGGCCGTGAATTTTTCACGGCCTTTTTATTTTGTATCAAGGAGAAAACTATGTATCAGCCCAGTTTCGCAGAGTTTGAGAAGTCAGCCCAGAAAGGAAATTTGATTCCAGTCTATCGGGAAATATTGGCCGATGTGGAAACACCGGTTTCAGTTTTAATGAAACTGCAGCATAAGAGCCACGTCTATCTGCTGGAAAGTGTTGAGGGCGGGGAAAAATGGGGCAGGTATTCGTTTTTAGGCACAGACGCCGGTGTTGTTTTCAGGGTGCGCGGTGCGGATGTCCTTATTCAGGAGAAGGGAAAAGTAACCACCCGCGAGCATAAAGGCAATCCGCTAGGTTTGCTGCGTAACTTGCTGAATCGTTACCAGCCCGTTTCTATCCCGGGTCTGCCCCGATTTTACGGCGGAGCTGTCGGTTACCTCGGTTATGAAATGGTGCGCTATTTTGAAAAGCTTCCACAAAACCCGCCGGATGATTTGGATTTGGATGAAGCTCTTTTTGTGATCAGCGATTCGATCATGATTTTTGATAATGTACGCCATACAATTAAAGTTGTCGCCTGCGCTTTTACGGAAGAAACAGATTCGCTCGAAGAAAGTTATGCCGCTTCATGCCGGAAGATCGACGCAATGATTGAAATAATCGGTACGGCAGCGCCTCGGCGGTCAATAACGCCGACCGATGTAAAAGATGTATCCTTTGCGTCCAATATGAATCCAGACCAATACAGGGCGATAATTGAGAAAGCCAAAGAATACATCATTGCGGGAGATATCATCCAGGTTGTGCTTTCTCAGCGTTTTCAGACCGAATGCCGCAGCAATCCCATTGATCTCTACCGGGCGCTGCGCTTTGTCAATCCCTCACCTTATTTGTTCTTCCTCAAGCTGAATGATTTGACCCTGATCGGCTCTTCACCGGAAGTGATGGTGCGCAAGGAGGAAGAAACGATGGAATTGCGTCCTATTGCCGGAACAAGAAGAAGAGGAAAAACCGAGCAGGAAGACCGCGCACTATCCGATGAACTGCTCTCCGATGAAAAGGAACGGGCGGAGCATGTGATGCTGGTCGATCTGGGGCGCAATGATCTGGGGCGAGTTGCACAAATCGGCAGTGTTCAGGTGAATCAGTATATGGTTGTGGAAAAATACTCGCACGTGATGCATCTGGTATCCAATGTGCGCGCGCAGCTGGCCAGAGGCAAGGACGCGTTTGATGTTCTGGCGGCAACTTTTCCCGCCGGAACATTGACCGGCGCTCCCAAGGTCCGCGCGATGGAAATTATCAACGAACTGGAAAAAGTAAAAAGGGGACCCTACGGCGGAGCGGTGGGTTATTTCAGCTTCAGCGGCAATATGGATTTCTGCATTACGATCCGGACAATGGTTTTAAAGAATGGCAAAATTTATGTGCAGGCCGGAGCAGGCATTGTTTATGATTCCAATCCTGAATCGGAACATCAGGAATCGCTGAATAAAGCCCGAGGAATGCAGCAGGCGGTGCGTCTGGCGGCAGGCGGCTTTGTCATTGAGAACGGCAATCAGGAGAAATAAAACATGATTTTGATGATTGATAATTACGATTCATTTACATTCAATATTGTCCAGTATCTGGGACAAATGGGTGAAGATGTCAAGGTGTACCGCAATGACAAAATAACGATCGAAGAAATAAAGAGACTGAAACCTCAAGGCTATTTTTCTATCGCCGGGTCCCTGCTCACCTCGCGAGGCGGGAATTACGGTTGAATGTTATTCGCGAATTTTATAAAAATGTGCCGATTATGGGAATATGTCTGGGACATCAGTCCATCGGTTATGCCTTCGGCGGGGAAATAGTCCGTGCCTCGCGCATCATGCACGGAAAAACCTCGCCGATCATTAACGACGGCAAAACAATTTTTGCCGGACTGCCCAATCCCTTTTCCGCTGGCCGTTATCATTCCTGCTTGTCAAGAGAGAAACACTGCCTGATTGTCTGGAGATCAGCGCCGAAACTGCCGAAGGTGAAATCATGGGATTGCGGCACAGGGAATATCCGGTGGAAGGCATTCAGTTTCATCCGGAATCGGTGCTGACGCCGCAGGGCAAACGCATTATCAGGAACTTTTTAAAATATACAGGACGAAAGGAGCATTCATCATGATTAAAGAAGCGATTGAAAAAGCTGTTAAAAAAACAGATCTGCGCGAAGCGGAAATGATGGCGGCTATGGAAGAAATTATGGAAGGCAACGCTACTCCCGCACAAATTGCTGCTTTGATTACGGCGCTGCGGATGAAAGGCGAAACGGTGGAGGAAGTGACCGGCGCGGCGCGCATCATGCGCCAGAAAGCAACGCGAGTCAATGCCTGTTCGACAACCATCGTGGATACTTGCGGCACAGGGGGCGATTCGCTCAATACGTTCAACATCTCGACGACAACCGCTTTTGTTGTTGCCGCAGCGGGGATTGTTGTGGCCAAACACGGCAACCGTGCGGTATCCAGCGGCTGCGGCAGCGCCGATGTTCTGGAGGCCCTCGGCGTCAATATCAGCGTCGGTCAGGAAATCGTCGAAGAATGCATTCAACAAATCGGCATCGGCTTTCTCTTTGCGCCTAAACTCCATGGCGCGATGAAATACGCTATCGGCCCTCGGCGCGAAATCGGTATTCGCACAATATTTAATATGCTGGGACCACTCACCAATCCGGCCGGAGCAACCGCGCAGCTTCTGGGTGTTTATGATCCGAAGCTCACCGAAATGTTCGCCGATGTGTTGAAAAATATGGGCACAAAAAGAGCTTTTGTCGTGCATGGAATGGATGGTCTGGACGAAGTTACTCTTACGCGCGAAACCCGCGTGGCCGAATTAAAAGACGGGATGATCAGAACCTACAATATCAATCCGGTGGACTACTTCGGCAAGACTGATCCGCTGGAAGCCATTCGCGGCGGCGATCCTGCTGTGAATGCCCAGATTACCAGAGATGTTCTTTCCGGAAAAAATGGAGCCTGCCGTAATGTTGTCTTGATTAACTGCAGCTTTGGCGATTGTTGCCGGAGAAAAGGCGGAAAACATAAAAGATGGAATGAAGATTGCGGCTGATTGTATTGACAGCGGTGCGGCGGTAAAGAAACTGCAATCACTTATTGAAATGAGCAACAGTTGATAAATATATGATTTTCGACAAAATTATTGAAACCAAGAAAATGAAGTGGAACAGTTGAAAAAACAAACAACTGTATCCGCTTTGAAAAAAACCATTGCACAGCTTGAACCGTGCCGGGATTTTCGGCAGGCGATAAGTGCAAAACAATGCGCAATCATAGCCGAAGTAAAATGTGCCTCTCCTTCGCGCGGCAGACTAATCGCGGATTTTGATCCGTTAAGAATTGCCCGCGTTTATGAACAAAACGGCGCAGCCGCGATTTCCGTTCTGACCGATGAAAAATATTTTGCGGGACATAAAAATTATCTGACACAAATCAAACAAAACGTTGGGCTACCGCTCTTGCGGAAGGATTTTATCATTGACCCTTTACAGATTTATGAAACACGCGCCATCGGCGCTGATGCAGTTTTACTGATTGTGCATGTTTTAGGAGCGAGGCTTGGGGACTTTATTATCATTGGCTAAAGAACTTGGTTTAAGTCCGCTTACTGGAAGTGCATACGAAAGCGGAACTGGAGTTGGCTCTGGCTGCCGATGCGGAGATCATCGGTATCAATAACCGAAATCTGAATACATTTGTTACCGATATAGAAACCAGTCGCAAGCTTAGGACGCAAATTCCTGCCGATAAAATTGTTGTGGCCGAAAGCGGAATTATGGAAAGGACAGATATTGAATTATTGATGCAGGCAGGTATTTATGTTTTTTTAATCGGCGAGGCATTGATCACAGCACCGGACATCGGGGAAAAACTGCGTGCCTTAAAAGGGGAAAGCTGAAATGACACAAGTTAAAATCTGCGGAATAACCAATAAAGAAGACGCTCTTTGCGCGGCCAAATTAGGTGCGGCGGCACTGGGCTTTATCTTTTATCCACCATCTGCGGCGCTATATCAGTCCGGAACAAGCACGTCAAATTATAAATATTTTGCCGCAGTATTTGGTTAAAGTCGGCGTTTTTGTCAATGAGAATGCTGCGGAAGTGAAAAGAATAATTGAATATTGCGGGCTTGATATTATTCAATTACATGGCGATGAATCGCCTGAGTATTGCCGCCAGTTTCCGGCAGCACAGGTTATTAAAGCTGTCGAATTAAAAAACGAAGACGATTTGAGTCATGCCTTGGGCTACAATGTTGCCGCTATTTTGGTGGATAGCCGCCATGCCGGTCTTTACGGCGGCACCGGCAAGAAAGCTAACTGGGAATTGGCGCAGTACGTCAAGAATAAAAAGTTGCTGATTCTTTCCGGCGGTTTAAACGAGACAAATGTAAAAAAAGCCTTAGAAAGAGTTGCGCCTCAGGCGTTGGATATCAATAGCGGTGTGGAAATTTCCCCCGGGAAAAAAGATCACATAAAAATGGCGCGGATATTCGATATTATGTGCAAGGTAAATTCTGAGATGGACGACACAGCATTAATTTTTACGAAGAGGGAAATATGAAAGATACTCTACCCGATAAAAACGGACACTTCGGCATTTTCGGCGGACGCTATGCCGCCGAGACATTAATGCCCGCTTTAATCGATTTGGAAAAGGCGTATAACGCCGTAAAAAAAGACAAATCTTTTCAAAAAGAACTTGTCTATTATCAGCACCAATACGCCGGACGCGAAACTCCACTTTATTTTGCCTACCGTATGACAAAAGCATTAGGCGGGGCTAAAATTTATCTAAAAAGGGAAGATTTGAATCATACCGGCTCTCACAAAATAAACAATACGTTGGGGCAGGCACTGCTTGCCCGCCGAATGGGGAAGAAAAAAGTTATTGCGGAAACCGGCGCGGGACAGCACGGTGTGGCGACGGCAACAGTGGCAGCGCTCTTCGGAATGGAGTGCAGAATATTTATGGGTGAGGAAGACATCCGCCGCCAGGCGCCCAATGTTTTCCGCATGAAAATATTGGGCGCGGAAGTTGTCCCCGTCAAAAGCGGTACGGCGACTCTGAAAGACGCAATGAATGAAGCCATGCGTTAGTGGGTGTCGAGCGTGCGCGATACTTTTTACATTATCGGCACAACAGCCGGGCCGCATCCATATCCGCAGATGGTGCGCAACTTTCAATCAGTCATCGGCCGCGAGACAAAAAAGCAAATCCTAAAAATGGAAAGCAGAAATCCAGATGTTTTGATTGCCTGTGTCGGCGGCGGCAGTAACGCCATGGGACTTTTTTATCCTTTCCTTGGTGAAAAGAAAATAGCTATGTACGGAGTGGAAGCGGCAGGTCATGGCCTGAATACAAGCGAGCATTCGGCCAGCATCAATGCGGGGAAGGTGGGTGTTCTGCATGGAAACAAAACTTATCTTTTGCAGGATGAAAATGGGCAGGTGAGGGATGCTTATTCGATTGCCGCCGGCCTGGATTATCCGGGAGTCGGCCCCGAGCATGCTTATTTTCACGCGACAAAAAAAGTAAAGTACGTGACCGTAACCGATAAGGAAGCAATCGAGGCTTTTTTCTTTTTATCCCGTAAGGAGGGCATCATTCCCGCGCTCGAAAGCGCGCATGCCCTAGCCTACAGTATGAAGATAGCGCCCAAAATGGCCAAAAATAAAATCATTGTTGTGTGTCTGTCGGGCAGGGGAGATAAAGACGCGCAGACGATTGTGGAGAAGGGAGCTATATAGGTATGGGACGGATTAATGAAAAATTTAAAATGTTGCGCGGGAGGAATGAAAAAGCGTTGATTGTTTATTTAACGGCAGGCGATCCCTCGCTTGCCGTAACCAAAAAATTGATTCTGGGTTTGGAAGATGCAGGAGTTGATATTTTGGAAATCGGTATTCCCTTTTCTGATCCGACAGCCGATGGGCCGGTCATTCAGGAAGCATCACAGCGGTCTTTAAAGGCAGGAACAACTCTGCAAGGGGTGCTGGATTTGGTTGCCGATATACGTAGAACATCGCAGATTCCGATCGTGCTCTTCGGCTACTACAACCCGATTTTTGCTTATGGAACAAAAAAGTTTGCCCAAGCGGCAAAAAAGGACGGTGTGGATGGTATTTTAGTAGTTGATTTGCCGCGGGAAGAAGCGAAGGAATTGAGAAAATATACTGACGCTGTTGGCATCGATTTTATTTCTCTTATCGCCCCAACAACCGGGATGGAAAGATTGCGCCGGATTGCCGCCGATACCGCAGGATTTCTTTATTATATTTCCATCACCGGCGTCACCGGCACTGCCGCGCCCAAAATTAGCAACATAAAAAGTGAGGTAGAAAAAATCCGCAAGATTACAAAATTACCTCTGGCGGTGGGATTTGGCATCTCGAATCCAAAGCAGGCAAGCGAAATCGCGCGTCTTGCTGATGGTGTTATCATCGGCAGTGCCATCGTGCGGTTGATTGATGAGAACAAAGAAAATAATGATTTAATAAAAATAGTTTCTAATTATGTACGCGAAATTAAAGACGCTCTTCGATAGATTTTAATTTCTTAACTGGGTTGAATGCTTTGTTCTTGACCACCCGTTGTGTTTACTTTATATTCTTGTTATAATAAACATGCTATCAAGAAAAGCTGCGGGAATGGATTCACCGTGTATATTTAAATCATCTTCAATCGGTTATATTGACGTTTCACGAGTATTGGATAAGAAATAATCCTAAGAAAAGGAGTGGAGTTATGAAATTCATAAGAGTCGATATGTCGCGTAAGAAAATTACTCTCGAGGATGTACCTAAGCCTTATCTCGGTTTGGGAGGCAGGAGCTTGACCGCAACTATTATCAATGCCGAAGTGCCGCCGAAATGCGATCCTTTGGGCCCGGAAAATAAGCTTATTTTTGCCCCCGGGCTATTAAGCGGAACGAATCTCGTAAATACCAGTAGGCTTTCTGTCGGCGCTAAAAGTCCTTTAACCGGCACTATCAAAGAAAGCAATGCCGGAGGTACAATCGCCGCCGCTTTGGGACACTTGGGGATTACGGCAATCGTTGTCGAAGGCCAGGCCGCAAAGGGGGAAATGTTTATCCTGCGGATCGATGAAAAAGGAGAAGCGAGCCTCTTGTCTGCTAAGGAATTAAGAGGAATGCGCACTTATAGCCTGACAGATAAATTAATGAAATCTTATGGCAACAGGACTTCAGTCACGTGCATCGGCCCGGCCGGTGAATACCTTATGAAGTCCGCCTCCATTCAGACCTCGGATGTTGACGATCACCCCTGCCGGGCAGCAGGACGAGGGGGGCTGGGAGCGGTTATGGGATCTAAAGGTTTAAAAGCCCTTGTAGTAGATCGGCAAGGGAAAAACCCTGATGCTATTGCTGATCCGGAGGCCTTTAAAGAAGCCGCCAAAACTTTTGCCCTCAAGGTTAAAGAAAATCCTTTCAGCGGTCAGTTCCTGGCGAACGTCGGAACTGCCGGCATACTTGCCGCTATAAATTCCATGGGTGCCTTTCCCAGCTACAACGCGACCAAGGGCGTTCTCCCGGGCTGGGAAAATATCAGCGGAGAAAACCTCTCTAAAATCATGAAGGAACGAGGCGGTGGCCCCGGCCATATGGGGTGCGCCCAATGTATTGTCCATTGCTCCAATGTTTTTATGGATAAACAGGGGAAATATGTTACTTCCTCCCTGGAATATGAAACCATCTGGGCCTTTGGCGGCATGACTGGAATAAAAGATCTTGATACCATCGCCCGCCTGGATTTTTTGTGCGACGACATCGGGCTCGATACCATGAACACCGGCGTAGCCGTCGCCGTTGCCATGGATGCGGGATACAAAAAATTTGAAGACGGCCAGGCGGCAATCGAAATGGTGGAAGAGATAGGCAAAGGTACTGAAATGGGGAAGATACTGGGAGACGGTCCCGCGGCGGTAGGAAAACATTTCAAACATCACCGGATTCCTGTAGTTAAGGGACAGAGCATTGCTGCCTATGATCCGAGAGCCATGCAGGGAAACGGCGTTACCTATGCCACCTCACCGATGGGCGCCGATCATACAGCCGGCAACGTCATGGGTCACTATATGGCCAAAAAGCTTGATCCTCTTAAGCCCGAAGGCCAGGTTGCGATTTCGCGCGGCGCCCAAATTGCTATGGCGGCGATGGATAGCATCGGTCTTTGTATTTTGGCGGCTGTTGCCCTGGCTTCGCCGGAGGCAGGTGCGGCACTGGTTAAAGCTCTGAGTGCGAAAATAGGCGCTCCGCTAGGCGCGGATGCCATTAGCCAGTTGGGAATTAGCACCTTAAAGACGGAAAGAGAATTCAACCGCAAAGCGGGCTTTACCAACAAGGATGACCGGCTACCCGAATTTTTCTACAAAGAAGCTCTGCCGCCCCATAATACAGTTTTTGCGGTGACCGATGCGGACTTGGATACCACGCTTGCTTTTTAGAAAGATTATTGGATGAAGATTACGGTAAAATTGTTTGGGGAGCTGCGAAGAGATATACCCGCTTATCAGCATGATAAAGGAATGGAGCTCACGATTCCCGAAGGGTCAAAAGTGGCTGATCTCATGGCCTTGTTGAAAATTTCCAACCCGCAGACAATAACGGCAATTATGGAAGGCCGGGTTTTGCCTTTGGAGGAAAAGCTAATCAATGGTTCGCTGATAAACCTTTTTCACGTTATGTACGGAGGATGATCCCTTTAGAAAATTTGACAAACCTAGTCCACTAGCTAGCTAGTTAGGTAATTCTTCTTTGTTCTCACGGGGAAAAATATTTTCTAAAAAGGTTGACAGAATTAATGATAAAAATATATATTTATTTCGATAATTATATGAACATCTAAATTGGTCAAAAAGGTCAAGTGTTATGTTGGAAAAAACAAGAAACGAGAAACGCGGACAAAAAACAGATCGTATGGCTCGTATATCTTCTGCGTTTAAGGCTTTATCCAATGAAACTCGTCTGGCGGTTTTTGAAAATATCCGTCTTTGCCAAAAACAGGCAATGTTGAATAAAGATAAACGACCATCTGTATGCAATGTAGCGAGTAATTTTGATATCTCGCTTTCCACAATTTCCCATCACATGAAAGAACTTCGAAATGCCGGTCTCATCCGCTGTGAAAGAAGAGGCCAAACCATCCTCTGACAACCCCTTGATGAGACCATCAGGATGATGGTGGAATATCTCACGGGTGACATGAATATATAGACGAAGCTGTTTGTTTCCACAGATCAAGCGAATATACCCTTCCCAGTTTGACTTTCGATGGAATCGTAAATACTTAATATTTTAAAGAGATATAGCAAAGCGTCGTGTTTATAAAATATGTCCTTGACAAAAGAACAATAACTATTATATTTCGAAATATATCGAAATATAGAAATACAAAAAGGAGGTATTTTATGTCTACAAAAGAAGAAACACAAAAAAATGTAGGTTTTGAATTCTGTCATTCTTTGATGGGTAATTGTTTTAAGCCCGGGTCAGAAGAAGGAAAAGGAGAAAAGTTCAATTTTAAAAGCTGCGAACAAATGATGAAACAATTCTGTGCCAAAAAAGATGGAAAATTAGATTTTGAGACATTCCGGTCGAAAATTGCGGAGTATTGTAAGGGAACGAATAAAGAAGCAGATGACAAAGAAAATAATTAATCAAAACGTAAAATGATTTAAAAACAAGGAAGGAGTAGAAATATGACGAAAAATGAAAATTCAAATGAGTCAACCAGTAAAGGATATTGCTGGCATTGGATGTGTGGAGGAAGAAACAGCAGTATCTTCTGGGGAATATTCTTTATCGTAGTCGGACTTTTCTGGTTTGGGAAAAAGGCCGATTGGTTCTCGCCTGAACTAATAACGATGTTTTGGCCGGTTGTGCTCGTTGTAATAGGTATTTCGATTGTTGGAGCAGCATTGATCAAAAAGAGTTGAACCTGGGAAACTCGACCATTTGACAAAAGAAATTATTGCGGTTGTAGGTATATTCAGTGGTTTTAATAAGTTGATGGATGGGTTACGAGTCGAAACAGACGAAAAACAATGATATGGTTTGAGGATAGAGAACATGAATGCCGTGAGCATCCAAACTTATAAATAGGCTATGGAGGATTTTTCATGAAAGAAAAAAAATGTTCCAACTGCAGGATGAGATCATATTATGATAGAAAACCGAATTCTATAATTAGCAAAATCTGGAAATGGCATATCACCTGGTGTCCAGGATGGAAATCATATCTTAAGTCTCTGCCTGCAAATGAAAAAAATGAAATAATTAAGAAATACAGTTGATAGACAATAACGGCAATTATGGAAGGCCGGGTTTTGCCTTTGGAGGAAAAGCTAATCAATGGTTCGCTGATAAACCTTTTTCACGTTATGTACGGAGGATGATCCCTTTTTCCCGACTCTCCTTCATTTTCCTCTATACAATACAATTCATATCAGCCTGGCATTGCTTTTCTTTTGTTTTTTCCGCGAGCCTTGCCTTTCGCCTGTTACTGGCCTCCTGGTTTCGTCGCTTCTCTTCGTTCGTCTCTACAACCAGGGGAGATAAAAGCAAGGGGCGGCCATTACCGTCAATGGCCACAAAAGTTAAATACGCTGATGCCGTATGGCGCCTCTTACCGGTGATGAGATTTTCCGCCTCCACCCGGACACCGAGCTCCATTGACGTTTTTCCAACAAAGTTTAAGCTCGCACTCAGGGTCACAAGGTCTCCCACAAAAACGGGATTGTGGAAGTCCATCCGGTCGATGGAGGCCGTAACGACATTGGACCTCGCATGACGGACAGCCGCGCAACCGGCCGCATTATCAATAAGCTTCATGATAACCCCGCCATGGACATTCCCGGCAGGATTTGCATCCTGAGGGTTCATCAACTGGGCCATGATAATAGTGCTCTCACGTATTCTTTTCCCTTCCATGTTTTTTCTCCTTCTAAATGATGCCTCTCTTGCTCAATTTGATCTTCAATAAATCTATGGGTTGGCAAATGACTTCGCCGAGAGTATCTTATTTAGATTCCGGCAACACGCCTTGATAGTCTCTTTAGCCGGCTGATGTGGTGCCGCAAGAGTATGGCTTTTTTGCTAGCCTTCTCTTCGAGGGCCTGTAATCGTAATTTTTTTAATTCACGAATTTTGGCTTTCAGCTCGGCCTTGGTCATCTTAATCTTACCCACATGCTTCTTTTTCTTGATGGGTGTTTCGTCCTTGATGCCCCGTGCTTCTTTGATGAAGGCGACCAGTTCCTCCTTTTTCATATCATGGATCGCCCTTTCATGAGGAATCTCCGCGGCGATATCCCGCAGCTCCTTGATTGTTAACTTCTCTAAATGTTTTTCGTCATGGTGCTCTTTTTTCTCGGTTTCATCCGTCATCGGCCTATACCTCCTTGTTATATTCGGGGTATCAATTCGCAATACTGAAACAAACTATGGCATTTTTATACCATAATCAATCTTACGGTTCAACCCTGAGATGGGCGGGGTATGGTTTTCCATCCGTCCCGCAAATGGCGGATAGCAAGAATGGGATGACTACGGAGCATGCGCGGCCCGGCATAGCGCATCACTTCACGAATGCGCTCTCTCATTGCCGGCTTGTAGCAGTGAATAGGACAGCGGGAGCAGGTGGGCTTTCCCTTTTGATAGGGGCATTTATCGAGACGGGCTTTCGCATAGGTTAAAAGTTCCCTACACGCCGGGCAAAGTTCGCTCTTCTTTGTGTCGTGACGTTCCCGGCACGAAAGGCTGATCATCTCCGTAATTGTCTTGTATTCCCGTTCCAATGGTTTATTTTTCAAAGAATTACCGCCGGCCATTATGGCGATGCGTTGTTAAAAAGTTGTCTGATAGTTTCCATCCGCTTACGATTCACGCCGAAATCATAGTAGCCCAGGCGGGCAGCGGAGCGGATATGGATTACCTTTTGAGCATCATCGATATAAAACTCCGCATCATCGACAAAACGAAAGACGGCAGAAGTAAATTCGGCATGAATATAAAGCGCCTGCTCCGTGACGATATTTGAACGCTTCATGCCCTTAATTACGGCCAGAAGTCGAGCCCTGGCCTCGGTAGGTGCTCCTTTATAGGAGAGAGGTTCTATGGCATGTGACTGATCGGTAGATTGGGAGGAAACACAATTCGGGGAATCAGGGCAGGGGATAAACTTTCCATCTGTGATGCCCATGCGCGCCGGGCGGGAGCCAGCGCAACCCACAATCAAAATGGTAAAACTTAGAGCAAAAAATGTTTTCATCATAATACTCTCTCCTTTCTCTTTTTTATGTACGCGCCTTAACTATAACAATATATCATATATCGAAGGATTCTTTTGTCAAAAAGTTAGTGTCGTGTTCCGATTATATCCAAGTTGTTATTTGCTTTAATTATCTTGACTTGCAATTTACCTCTTTTTATACTCGATATATAAAAATAATTTTATCAAATACCAAAAAAGAATATAGGCGAAAGACGATAAGCTAATGAAATCCCTTACTGATATCACAAAAGAAGAATTGATTGATTTGGAGAACAGATGCTGGATGACACATGATGGTATGTGGTTTTTCATCTGTCTGAGCAATTTCGGTATTGAACAGGCCAACATTCTTAACAAATCAGCAATCAGGGGGCTGGCGCCTTTTGAAATTGAACGAACAAAGAAAACTATCGGCTACAAAAAAGAAAAGATGGAAAGCTTTCAGGAATTTAAAGATTATTTTACTATTGCGAAGACGTTGTTCATACCGCCCTTCATGAATGCCACCATGAGTTTTCCCAAAGAGAACGTGATGCATTGGGAATTTGAACCGGGGCGATGTTTTGCCTATAAAGGAATCAAGCGAATAGGCGCAATTGATCAGTACGAGTGCGGTGTTATATATCGAATCGAATGCTGGCTGAACTGTCTCGGTATTCAATACAAGACAATACCAAAAATCGATAAATGTCTGATGCACATGACTGGAAAATGTGCTGGTGAGATAGAATTGACCTTTTCATAAGAGTTATATTTCAAGACCTGACCTTACTGAATTCCTACAGTGATAATCCCTCTAGCCAATGTTTGATTCGGTTGGCGTCGCCTACGCGTGTCAGCTTGCCCTGGGAATCGAGAAGCACAATAATTAAGTGACGCTGGGCTACATGGGCTTGCATTACCAGGCATCGGCCTGCCGAGGCTATGAAGCCGGTCTTGGAGAGACCTATCTGCCAGCGAGGATTCTGGATCAACCGATTGGTATTGCAGAATTTCAGTATGTGTCGGCCTGAATAGATAGTTGTTTTTTTGCAGGTGGTGAATTCGCGGATAAGAGTGTATTGATAGGCGGTATCGACCAACCGCACTAAGTCTCGGGCGGAGGAGACGTTGCCGCTGGAGAGTCCGGTGGTGTCTTCAAAGTGCGTCTCAGTAAGTCCAAGTGACTGCGCTTTGGCATTCATAGCAGTAACGCAGGCATTGAGACCGCCCGGAAAAGTTCGCCCCAGCGCGTGGGCGGAACGATTATCGGAAGCCATCAACGCAATTAACAGAGCATCTCTGCGCGTAAGCTCTGCACCTATCGGCAGGCCGGAGTGGCTATGGCGAAGCCTGTCCATGTCTTCATGCTCGATGGTGAGCGATTCTTCAAGCTCCATGTTGGCATCAAGCACCACCATGGCGGTCATAAGTTTGGTGATGGAAGCGATGGGTAATACCGTTGCCGCTTGTTTCTGAATCAGGAACTCGCCTGTCCGCTGGTCTTTGACCAATGCGACGCCGGAGCGCAGAACGAGCTTCCGGGAATCCCGCTGTGAGGCTGGCGTCATTGACGAGTTTGAGAATCCTGTGGTTGCCGGGACCGACAGCATCCCTATACATAGGACTATCATTATGGTCGCTCTACAATATTTTCTCGCCATGCTCTCTCCTTGATTTGAAGATACTGAAGTGCATTAATTGAATATAATATTGCATAATTTTCAAAATCAGTCAATTAATGACAACAACAGGTTCAGCAAATCCAAATTTGACCCTTATACCCTCCGCACGAATGAAGATTTAATCTCACATCAATTTTCGTCTGTGATAAATTTAATATTTCAAGACCTGACTCTAATGCGTATGTGTTTCAAGGCCTGTTTTTATGTTTTCATCAAGGTTTGAAAGCTTCGACCAACGCATCCATGTGTTCTCCTGCTTTAAGGAGACGTACGTTCGTGAACCCTGCCTCATTTAGCCAATCCCTGATTTCATCGAAGGCGTAGGTAGATCCCCCTTTTGTGTTCACGAGCATGTTCACGGCGAAGATAGCACCCTCTTTGGGCTTGGTGCGGCTGGGTTCCATGACATGATCGCGAATGATAATCCGCCCGCCGGAAACCAAGGCACGCAGTACCTTCCGGAACAGCTCGACATTTTGACCGGGGCTGCTTTGATGGATGATGGCGGAAAGGAACGCCAGATCATGCCCTCCGGGCAGTTTATCTTTATAAAAATCTCCCGCCACAAGACGGACCCTGTCGAACATCCCCGCTTCAAGCACGCGCTCGCGTGCTATTTGTACGACCGCGGGCCTGTCGAAAGAGCGTCGCCTTCATTTTTGGGACGGCTTGAAGAAAAGCGATGGTGTAGGTGCCGGAAGCGCCGCCCACGTCGATCAGGTTCCTCGCCCTGCCGGGTCGGATAGCAGCCACGATTTTTTGCGCCATGGGCATCCCTACCACGTGCATAGCCCCGATGAAGGCGCGCAGTTCATCGGCGTCGCTGGCTGAAGGTGCTGCGGTTCCTGCTGATCCCGGTCCGTTGACAATGGACGTAAGGTCGGACCAACTCTCCCAGAGGTGAGCCGCGTGGTGGATCATTGGCAGGAGAGACCGGGGACTCTTATCGGAGAGAAACTGCGCAGAATCGGCGGCGAGTTTATAAGTGTTGTCCTTTTTGATGAGCAAGCCCATCGACGTGAGTGCATTGAGGAGGGCTGTTAGTCCCCGCAAGTCCGCATGCAGTCGGCCTGCTAGGTCTTCGGCGGTTGACGACGTTCCGTCAAGGAGAGTAAAGATATTCAACTCAGCCGCGGACAGAAGAATTCGGCTTTCCATGAACTGTCGGCTGAGTTTCAGAATGGCTTCCGGCTTTATTGTCGATCTTCACGGGCATTGGCTTGCCTCAATTTTCGATCATGACCAAATCTTATATTTCAAGAGCTACCCAGCACTACACTTTATCCCTCAAAAGTCAATTAAATATAACATTTAGCAAAAATAAACCACGCTTATAGATCATGATTATATTTGCTTGACAGACAAATGTTTAATTAATTATACTTTGTTGTCAAAAGATATAATTATCATTCAAGAATTAGAGATGGGTGCTATTTAAAAGGGAAAATCCATGACTATCGAACAAAGGATAACACAATACGGGGCAATTGAGCTCTATCGAGAACGCCCACTTATTGTCTATGTTACTTCCACACGAATGGGTGTGCCAGCAATAATGGCAGCAGACGCCGTAAGGGAATTTATAGACCAGATTGAAGCTATCCCCAAGGAACTAAACTGTGTGGATGTTTTAATCCATAGTATGGGGGGAGATGCGCTAACAGCATGGAAATTAATGGCTACTCTCCGTGAGCGTTTTGAAAAGATAGGAGTTTTAGTCCCATTTGCTGCTTTTAGTGCTGCTACTGTTTTTTCCTTAGGAGCAGATGAAATTATAATGACACCTTATGCTTCATTGGGTCCCATAGACCCACAGATTTCTGTTCGTAATAAGGAAGGTATAATAAAGAACTTTGCTTATGAGGATTTGGGTGCATTCCTCAATTTTCTTCGCACAGATGTGGGATTGACTGAGCAGCCACATTTAACCACTGTAATTGAAAAATTATTTTCGACTATCGATCCCCTCATCGTCGGAGGAGCAAAACGAGCCAGTGAGCTTTCAACACAAGTTGGAGAAAGATTGCTTTCAATGCATCTGAAGGATGAGAGAAAAGCGAAACAAATTGCCGTAAACCTTAATAAGTCTTTTTTTTCTCATGGTGACGCTGTGACAAGGAAACGAGCCCGCGATCTAGAATTGAAAGTTGCTAAGCCTGACGAAGAATTAGAGAATCTTATTTGGAAAGCGTATTTAATGATTGAAGAAAGCTTGAAGCTGAGAGAACCATTTAACCCTCTTTGTAAATATCTGAGTGACCCGGCAGCAGAACAGACAATAGTGCCAACAAAACCATTGTCTCTACCGCCTAACACGCCCCCACAGGCAGCTCAACAGGTTTGGAATAACGTAATTACCACGGCAATTCAAAATGCACAGGGATCTGGGGTAGAGGTGTCTTTTGAGATAATAAATGCCATAATCGAAAGTGTTAGGATCGCATCTGAATTTCGTACAAAGGGGAAAATATCTGCTGTACGATTGCCATCAGGTGAAATTAAAGTATCCACTGTAAACTATCAATCTCAATGGTACCCGGTTCAATTAACGGAAAGAGTTAATAACTAATATATTTTTTGTTTAATAGGGATATTATGAAAAATATTTTTCCTCATGAACAAATCCAAATTAAAGAAATTTCCCCGTATGAATATATACGTACTGCGGATGATTGTCCCGAGGATGTTCTTTTCGGCGAAATCACTTCTATTTCGCCTTTGATAAATACTTATGGGAATGTTCTTCTTATCGCCTCAACTCAAGACGAATTAATAGGGGGAAAATAATTTCTATTCCTACATACACTTCAAAGCAGTTTGTAATCCATAGATAAACGGCTTAGGGGTAAAGCGCTATTTATTGATTTCCCCTGCAAAGAATAGTTGTTTCTATGCCTCATTATTCATGATGCTATTTCCGCAAAAAATTCCAACCTAAAAAGCTGAGGCTTTAGGCCATATTCTTTTGACGCAAAAAGATTTCGAACCCAATCGCCTATCTTGTTAATTGCTTCTTGCGATTCCGGCAATATACCCAAAGCGTACAACTGCCAAACGTGAGTCAGGCCATCCCATGTCTGTAAGGTTACATCAACGCCTGCCCCTAGCGCCTTTTGCACAAGCATTTGGCATCCCTCAAAAAGAATTTCCGATGAAGTAGCCTGCACAAGCATCGGTGGAAAACCATGGAAGTTGCCGAGTAATGGGGAAACAAGCGGATTGGCGGGATCGGTCGGCTTCTCGACACCTAAATATGCAATTATCCACCAGAACACTCCGACATCGGCTAACATTGGATCAGTCAGAGCATTTGTGTATGCAGAGTCTGGCATGCTTGTATAATCTACTGCCGGGGATATACACACTGCACCCCGAGGGAAAGGTATGCCTTTTTTGCGTAGGTTAAGGATTGTCGCCAGTGTTATTGTACCTCCCGCTGAATCTCCGGCGATAATAATATTTTTCGGTTGGAGCCCTTGCGCCAGCAACCATTCGTAAGCGGCCGTGCCATCTTCAACACCAGCAGGAAACGGGTACTCGGGTGCGAGTCTGTAATCGACGCTCAATACGCGCATGTTTGTGGCAATTCCAAGCGCGACGCTGAGAGGGCGGTGATCATGTATAGAACCCACCACCATGCCGCCCCCATGAAAGAACAACATCACGCGATCTTCGGCTGTTCCAGGGGCGGTTTGAAATTCAGAGGGCACCCCGCCCGCGTCAACTTTCTCTAGCCGAATATCTACCGGTAGCGGGTTTTTTTTCAACGCATCAGTAGTGATCTGGTTCAAAACGTGACGCAATGATTTTGCTATAATAACCATCTCGTCTTTGCTGAGCACGTTCCAAAGGTCCGCGACGGTAGCCTGGCGTTTCATAGCCTTCTCGTTATTTACCGCAACCTTTGGCCAAATTTGCATCATTTCCGGCGCAAATTCCATCGCGTACTGTATGGCGAGTTCTATTTGTAATTTTTGAAAATTTTCCACAAATTCGCGGACGTCTTTGCGTAACATCTGTAATTGAGCAATAGGCATTTTTATTATCTCCTTTAACTTAATAAATAAGGACAACACCCTATTTATTAATTACACCTGCTAAAGATAGCTTTTTCTAAGCCGCATAACCCGGTTCACCTATTTCCGCAAAAAATTCCAACCTAGAAAGCTGAGGCTTTTGGTCTTTGAAGTCCATTTGCATTCGAAGGAGTCCGTCTTGCTATTATAAAGAAGGCATGAATACTCCTCGCTTAAAAAATCGCCGCATTCATTATTGGATTTATCGTAGTTCGAAACCTTTATCTGCAAAATCTGCGTCTTCCTATCATATTGCCACGTCGCTTCATTGAACTTTTTAAAACCGCCAACAAAAGTAAGTTTGTTGTCGGAATGAAAAACCATAGACATCGGCTCAGCGGCACCCCCGGGATAGCTCCATGTCCCTTCCGGAGAAACAACAGTAGTTTTTAATGAACACGAGCCAAGAATACCTAGAAAAAGGAGTAAAAAGAAAAACAATATACTTTTCACTCTCGTTGGCCAAACATTGTTTATATTGATCCGCATAATATGCCTTATACCCTTCCTTTTGCTCTAGCGATAAATCAAGAAAAACTATTATTTTGGGGGCAGTGATCGAACATATGTAGAGGCTTTCTGCACCCATTCGCTCAAGATTTCATCCGATTCCAGCGCTTTGGATAAGACCATGACCCAGCCCTTCATCGGCTTTCCGGTAAGGTCGAATTTTTTTGTTCCGGACAATTTCAATGCCTCTTCATAAGTATCAGCGCCAATACGAACGATAAGGTCATCATTTATTATGCCGCATACCATGTTGCCGAAAAGCAAGAAGCATATCCCGCCAAACATTTTCTTTTCATCAAAACCCGGCTCTTCTTCTAACAATTCGCGAACTCTTTGAGCTAATCCTTTATCGTAGGGCATTGTACACCGTTGTCCTTCCGTTTAAAAAATGTACCATTAACTTATCATATATTGGTAAAATCGTAAAATATTTATCTAGGGAAAATTTAAGAAATTTTTATAAGTAACTCTGTTTTATCGTTGGCCGCTTTCTGATGTATTGCACAAAAGATTCTCGCTAAAAAATCCGAAGGTTTTCTCCTTTGAGGCCTTGCCAAAACGCTGTTATAAAATATAACTTGACATGTTTTACTGCTCAAGGTATTGAGTCCGTAAACTGGAATGATTCCGAAATGAAAATGATCAGCAAAGAAGACCTGATCGGTCAGTTAAAGGAAAAAGGCCTCAAGATCACGCCGCAGCGTCTGGCGATTATCGACGCGCTGGTGGAAAACCGCCATCTGCATCCCGGCGCCACATCTGATTTATACTGAGGCACGAAAGAAAGCCAAACGTGTCAGCTTATCCACCGTTTACGCGACGCTCAAAGAGTTTTCCGAAAACGGCCTGATCAAGCAACTGGAGTTTGACCGGATGGAAAACCGTTATGACGGCAATCTGTCCGAACATATCAATCTCATCTGTAAACGGTGCGGAGCCATTATCGACTACAATCTTGCCCCGACCATTGAACCAAAGGACATCGCCCGGAAAGCCGGTTTTGTCGTCACGGACGCCCGAATGGAATATTACGGGTATTGTCGAGACTGTCTGAAACGGCCGGCCTAGTATATACCTGAAGCTCTGCTCTGTGGATCATTAGAAAGCGATTAGAAAACATAAGGCAGTTTATATTTTTTTAATCAGGAATCATTTCAGTTAAAGGCGGCAAAGTAAAGGAACTCTTAACTTGAATAAACTAAAGTAGCGCTGTTTAACAATTCACACTATGAAAGGAGGAAATAATATGACTGAAGAAAGCAAGTGCCCGGTAACGGGCAGGATGGGCAAACCCATTTCCGGCGGTGGCACGTCGAACCGGGACTGGTGGCCGAACCAGTTAAATCTCAAGATTCTTCATCAGCACTCTCAAAAGAGCAATCCGATGGGCGAGGCGTTCAACTACGCCAAGGAATTCAAGAAACTCGACCTGGCGGCTCTGAAGAAGGACCTCTATGCGCTGATGACCGATTCGCAGGACTGGTGGCCGGCCGACTGGGGTCACTACGGGGGGCTCTTCATCCGGATGGCGTGGCACAGCGCCGGCACCTACCGCATGGGCGACGGCCGCGGGGGCGCGGGCTCCGGCTCCCAGCGCCTGGCGCCGCTCAACAGTTGGCCCGACAACGTGAACCTCGACAAGGCGCGCCGTCTGCTCTGGCCGATCAAGCAGAAATACGGCAAGAAAATCTCCTGGGCCGACCTGATGATCCTTGCCGGCAACTGCGCCTTGGAATCGATGGGGTTCAAGACCTTCGGCTTTGCCGGCGGGCGCGAGGACGTCTGGGAGCCCGAGGAGGACATCTACTGGGGCAGCGAGGACAAATGGCTGGGCGACAACCGCTACTCCGGCAAACGGGATCTCGAAAACCCGCTCGCCGCCGTGCAGATGGGCCTGATCTACGTGAACCCGGAGGGCCCCAACGGCAACCCGGATCCGGTCGCCTCCGGCCGTGACGTTCGAGAAACCTTCGCACGCATGGCCATGAACGACGAAGAGACCGTCGCGCTCGTCGCCGGCGGGCACACCTTCGGCAAATGCTCATGGCGCCGGCCCTGCGTCCCATGTGGGGCCTGAGCCCGAAGGCGCCGGCCTCGAAGAGCAGGGCCTCGGCTGGAAGAGCAGCTTCGGCAGCGGCAAAGGCGGCGATACGATCAGCAGCGGCATCGAGGGCGCCTGGAAGCCGAACCCGACCAAATGGGACATGGGCTATCTGAAGGTGCTGTTCAAATACGAGTGGGAACTGGTCAAGAGCCCGGCCGGCGCGAATCAGTGGCTGGCCAAGGACGTGGCCGAAGAGGACATGGTGGTTGACGCGCACGACCCGTCGAAGAAGCGCCGCCCGATGATGACCACGGCGGACCTCTCCCTTCGCTTCGACCCGATCTACGAGCCGATCGCGCGGCGCTACCTGGCAGAACCCCAAGCAATTCGCGGACGCCTTCGCCCGGGCGTGGTTCAAGCTGACCCACCGCGACATGGGCCCGCGCTCGCGCTATCTCGGTCCGGAGGTCCCGGCGGAGGAACTCATCTGGCAGGACCCCATCCCTGCCGTCAATCACAAACTGATCAATAAGCAGGACATCGCCTCCCTCAAGGGCAAGATCCTGGCTTCCGGTCTGTCTGTGTCGGAGCTGGTTTCGACCGCCTGGGCGTCGGCGTCCACGTTCCGCGGCTCCGACATGCGCGGCGGCGCCAACGGCGCGCGCATTCGCCTGGCGCCGCAGAAGGATTGGGAAGTCAACCAGCCTGCCCAACTGGCGAAGGTGCTCAAGACCCTGGAGCGCATCCAGAAAGCATTCAACAAATCCCAGTCCGGCGGCAAGAAGGTCTCGCTGGCTGATCTGATCGTTCTGGGCGGTTGCGCGGGCGTCGAGCAGGCGGCGAAGAACGCCGGTTACAAAATGACGGTTCCCTTCACGCCGGGACGCATGGACGCCTCGCAGAAGCAGACCGATGCGGCCTCCTTTGCCGTGCTCGAGCCGAAAGCGGACGGTTTCCGCAACTACCAGAAGACCAAATACGCCGTATCGGCCGAGGAGTTGCTGGTGGACAAGGCGCAATTGCTGACGCTGACCGCACCGGAGATGACGGTTCTCGTCGGCGGCATGCGCGTGCTGAATACCAACTTCGGAGGCTCTCAGCACGGCGTCTTCACCAAGCGGCCGGAGACGCTGACCAACGACTTCTTCGTGAACCTGCTCGACATGGGCACCGAGTGGAAGGCGGTTTCGAAAGACGCGGACGTGTTTGAAGGGCGCGATCGCAAGACGGGTGAACTCAAGTGGACCGGCACCCGTGTTGACCTGATCTTCGGTTCGAACTCCCAGCTCCGGGCCCTGGCGGAAGTCTACGGATGTGAGGACTCCCAGGAGAAGTTCCTGCACGACTTTGTGGCGGCGTGGAACAAGGTCATGAACCTTGACCGCTTCGACCTCGCGTGATTTTAACATGACCGTCTTTCGATGGTTTCGGACAGAGTCGCAAAAGATCGGTCACCGAACACCGGTTCAGCGGACGGCGCATCGCCGCCGCTGAACCGGAACATTATGCGGCAAATGGACGAACATAACAGCGTTCCTCTGTTCGCCCCATCGGCATCAAACTTTCCGAAGTGCCTACCAAGTAATTAGTTATACGCAACACTTTAAGACGGAGAAGGAGCTGTGCAGCACGACGCGCAGCTTCTTCTATATTTAACCATGTTTATGATACAGCCGATATAATGAAAGATTTTGCGGGGAAAGGATTATAATTCATGATCCGTTTCGTTTGTATGAAATTGGTATTATTGATAACCTTAACCACCGCCCACACAGAACATCTTTAGGTTTATAGATTATCTGCCCGTTTGAGCGGTAAAACCCTAACATGCAGACAAAGACTTAAATGGTAAATTCTTTTCAGAAAAAGCATTCACTTCCGATATTTCTTGACAGAATCTAAAATTAAGCTATGCTTAACCCAGTTTACGTTAAGTGGCAATACGTTGCCAATATCCAATAAATAAAGGGGTATTTTATGTCCGGCTTTGTCAATAAAACAATCGGCCAGGTAGTTCGGGAAACGGCGGCGCGCTATCCGCAAAATCTCGCTCTTGTCCATCCTGAGTTCGGCGTCCGGCAAAATTATCGCGATTTTTACGATAGATGCAGAGCTGTTGCCAAAGGGCTTATGGCCATGGGCATTAAGCGGGGAGATAATGTATCCGTCTGGACGACTAATATCCCCGAGTGGGTTTATCTGCAATTTGCCCTGGGAATGATGGGCGGGGTTCTGGTGACGGTAAATACCAATTACCAATCCCATGAATTGGAATACATCCTGAAACAGTCCGATTCCACAACCTTGTTTCTCATGGATTCTTATCGGGACACCAGCTTTTATGAAACTGTCCGGCGTGTTATTCCGGAACTGGATATCTGTAAACCGGGACATCTGGTTTCGGAGAAACTTCCCTTGATGAAAACCGTCATTTTTATCGGCCCGAAGGAAAATACGCCCGGGATGTTCCATTTTAACGATTTGATTAGCAGGGGAAAAAATATCACGGATCAGGAATTGGATGACCGGATGAAATCTCTTGATGATCACGATGTCATCAATATGCAGTACACATCGGGGACGACCGGTTTTCCCAAAGGAGTCATGCTGACTCATCACAATGTTGTCAATAACGCCCGCATGGTCGGAGATGTGATGGGTATGACCGAAAAAGACAGTCTTCTGATTCAGGTGCCGTTGTTTCATTGCTTCGGCTGTGTGATGAGCACGATGAATTGCGTTTATCACGGCTCGACTATGGTTGTTCTGGAATTCTTCGATCCCCTGAAAGCCCTTCAGACGATCGCCGCGGAGCGATGCACGGCAGTAAACGGAGTGCCGACCATGTTTGTTGCGATTTTGAATCATCCCGATTTTAACCATTATGACCTAAAATCTTTGCGAACAGGCATTATGGCCGGAGCGCCCTGTCCCGAAGAGACCATGAATCAGGTCAGAACAAAAATGCACTGTGAAGAAGTTGTGATTGCCTTCGGTCAGACGGAATGTGCGCCTGTGATGACGATGACGCGTCGTGACGATCCGGTGGAACTGCGGGTAGCGACTGTCGGCAGGCTTTTGCCGGATATTGAAGGCAAAATTGTTGATCCGGAAAGCGGGAAAGATTTACCTGCCGATGTTCAGGGTGAGATTGTCACCCGCAGCGCCTGTGTGATGAAGGGGTATTATAAGATGCCCGAAGCCACGGCTGAAGCTATTGATAGAGATAGCTGGCTGCATACGGGCGATTTGGGAGAGGTGGATAAAAACGGCTATTTCAAAGTGACCGGGCGGATTAAAGATATGATTATCCGCGGCGGAGAGAATATCTATCCCCGGGAAATCGAGGAATTTCTTTACAAACACCCGAAGGTTGTCAATGTGCAGGTGATCGGAATTCCCGATAAAAAATATGGAGAGCAGGTTCTGGCGGCAATTCAGCTTAAGGATGGGCAGACAGCCACACCTGAAGAGTTCAGTGAATTCTGCAAGGGTAAGATAGCCCGGCACAAGATTCCCAAATATTGGGAGTTTGTTGATACTTTTCCGATGACGGCCAGCGGCAAGATTCAGAAATATAAAATGAAGGAAACCTTCGCCAGAAAATATTCTGGATGAGCATTGTATGAGGCGACCGTGAAAAAACCTGTTGAGAAGGAACGTAGCATTGGAGAGCTGGCTGAAAAACTGGAGATGAGCCAGCGGACGATACGCTACTATGAAGAAATCGGCCTGCTCAATTCCATCAAGCGCGTTGAAGGGGGCCGCCGGGTTTATACCGATGTTGATCTGCGCCGCCTGAAACTGATCAAGCGGCTGAAAATCATGGGCATGACGCTTTCGGAAATGCAGGAACTCGAAGCGATGTGGACAATCGAGAAATCCAATGAAAAAGTGCTCAAACGCCTACTCGAACTTCTGGGTAATCACCTGAAAAGGCTTGATGATCGCATTGCGGATCTCGACATCTTGAGAAACGAGATCATGGAATATCAGGAACGAATCCGATTGAAAATTGTGAAATGAAAGGAGGACTTTTAATTTTCATTTTCTCGGTCTTATCTTTGTGCCGTCATTGATGGAATCATCGGGATAAGCAACCCAAAAGATGTACAAATATTTGACGGACAGCGGACGCTTATCAACTCGGCCGGAAATAGAAATATGCACGGCAATGTGGTACAAGGGCGCGACTATGAAAACAAAAAGGACTTCTGCAAAAAAAATATGGGTAGTATATCTTCTGCGCTGCAGCAATAACAGCATCTATACCGGTTTAACCAGCGATATCGAAAAACGCCTGATTGCGCATAATAAAGGCATTGCTTCCAAATATACGCGGGCAAGACTACCGGTAAAGTTAATAATGATGAGTGGGTGTATGAATAGAAAAGAAGCGATGTGCCTGGAAATAAAAATTAAAAGAATGCCGAAAGAAAAAAAGATTGCCGCATTAACCGCTATAAAGAGAGCCAATTAAAATGTTTCTTCTCAATGAAAACAAGCGGAGCGAAGTTTGAAGCGTTAGTCGAATTGATCCCGCGGACGAAGCTTAGCGGGGCAATATAAATGCCACGCAGTTCGCTGCGGAATAGGTTCCCGCAGCTTGCTTTGAAGTTCATATCCGTGATTTTTGCCGCTATGTTATTTCCGCTAAAAATTCTTTTATGATTTGAGCTACTTCTTTGGGCTTCTGCATGGGGATTAAGTGTCCCGCTCCTTCAACTGATTTATATTTACCGTGGCGCAATAAAGATACCGCTTTTTTCACATCGATAAAGTTTTTATTTTCACTTTTTTCTCCTTCTACAACCAATACCGGACAAGTCAATTTATCGAGCAGCGGCCAGGGATTTCTGCTCCAGCCGCCCATAAACATCGCCGCCTCGCTTTCCGGCGTGCAGGTAAGTTTTAAATCTCCTGCTCTTTGTTTTTCCATGCCGTATTTGAGGTACAGCGCCAGAACTTCCTCATCCCAGTCGGAAAAAAGCGGTTTTGATTTTAAATAAGCCCAAGCTTCTTCTTCATTTTTCCAGTGGTTTGTTCTTTTTATCGATTTGGAAGCCAGCGGATGATCTTTCACGGTGGCTTTCATGGAGTAGAATTCTTCCGGCAGGAAAATCGGCTCGATTAGAATCATGCCGCGCGGCTCTATACCGTAACCAGCGGCGGCAATGGTCAGCACGGTTGCCGCCCATCGAATGCCCGACAACCAAAGGATTTTTAATGTTAAGAGAACGGCAAAAAGTGGATAAATCTTTGGCGATAATATCCCAGCTAAGGCCGCCTTTTTCCGGATCACACTCGCGATAATTGCAGATATACGGCACCCAAATTTGGTTTTGCGGCACAAGCTGTTTTATTATCGGATGCCAGAGCCAGGGCAAAAAACCTGTGGCATGCGCAAAAAGAATTTGCGAAGCTTCTCCCTCATAGTAAAGATAGGGTAAATCGGCTCCGCCGACATCCTGCATCTTTAAATCCGGTATTTCTTTTTTAAAAACATTTTCAGGCATGTAATTCTTGCTGCTGCCAATTCCTATCAGCCAATATTTAAAAGACAAACACAGCCGCGGCCATTACCGTGGTGTATTGATTATCTTTGCAAATTGTTGATTGGGTTACGTTAAGGGTACGAACAATCTTGCCGCTTATTTTAAAAATCTCCTTTTTTTCATCCCAGCTTTCGTCTACATTGAAATCAATTCCTAAAGTGGAGGCCAGCATGGCCGCAGCCAGATCTTCCGCGTAGTCACCCGCTTGTTTTTCGGTTTGACCATACGCGTGATGTTCGCTTATATACCCATAAGATGCTTTATCAGCGGGAATGGCACAACCAACCGATGCCGCCAGAAGCCTTTTAGGTTCGTTGGTGCAGCAGCGGCTCATAACACAATAGGTAATGGCGCCGGGGATTAACTCTTTGAGTCCCTGAGTCTTTGGAAATCATTTTACAGCGGGGCGGAAATATGCTGGATACCTGCACCAAATTGCATTTTTCTATTCCGGCATCTCTTAAGGCACGCTCAAAGGAATGCAATTCATCTTTGTGCGTGCCGACCCCTTTTGTAAAAAAAATTTTTTTGGGTACAAAATCATCCACTTTTCAACTCCTTTTTTTTGCCGTATACGGCAAAAGACCTTATTTTTTTAACAAGTCGGCTATCCCCCGTCGGTTTGAACAAAAGCTGTATTAGCGTATAAATACTCCACCTTTTCTTTGTGCTTCATCTCTTCCGCCGCCATTTTCATAAGCATATCTTTTATTTCTCCGTCAGGATGAATGGCGGCGAGCCCTTTATAAAAATTATAAGAGTTAAGCTCTCTTTCCGCGGCAACAAGATATACATCTTTGCTGTCCATATTGTATTTGACAGCGGGCGGCTTAAGGAATTCCGCTATTTTATAGTTGGTCATTTCACTGGATTTAGTGGCGTTACCGATAAAGCTTTCCTGGCGGTAATGCAACAGATATTCTTTATGCTTTTTTTCTTCTTTGGCCAGATAAAGTAGAGTGTCTTTAGCCATTTTATCGGTAACAATTTCTGACAATTTCAGGTAAAACTGATTTGCTTCTTCCTCATTGGCAATCGCTTTTTCAATAATAGAATCAAGGTTTGAATTTTTCATAATCGGCCTCATTTTTTGTTTATTTAAAACCGGTTCCCGACCGGTCATTAAACTCCTCAGGAACCGCCGTAACCGATAGATACTTTGCCATTTTGAACAATCACCGGCACCTGGCGTGCTCCACCGGCTACTTTTAACATTTCCGGTAATTTATCCGGATTAGCTATAACGTCGATGTAAACAGCTTTTCCGCCGAAAGCCGACCTGGCCTTGTCCGTATAGGGTCAACCAGCTTTACCATATATTATTATTTGATCAGCCATATTTTCACCTTCAAGCCACATTTTAAAAACTAATACTCGGTTAAAACCGACAATCCTCTTTCGCCCACTAAGATGATGCGAGTATGGGTCAATCGGCTGGCAATAACCTTTGCCACAGCTTGCATGATTTTGAATCCTAGGGGGCAGTCTTCTTCCATTAGTTTACGCAGCTGAAAGGCGTCAAAAGCAATGAATTTCGTATCATCAAGGCAGCGAGCGGTAAGCGTGTACAAAAACGGTTCTACAACGGCAGACCAACCCAGCGGTTCTCTCTTGGTGATTATATCCACCGTAACCTGCATAGGCGGTTTGTTGTGCCCCATGTCGGCATCCATGAACAAGGCAACTTTACCATCCTTAACAAGGTAAAGACTTCTGGCGACGTCTCCTTTTTGGTACATATGCGTACCGGCTGAGTGAATTTCTTCTTTAGCCAAAGACGCCAATTTATTTACTTGGTCGTCGCTGAAATCTTTAAAAAAGGCAAAGTCTTTTAAGGGGATTTTTACAGCCATAAACCAGTACCTCTCTTCTCGTCCGAAATATTCATTTCATTTATATCAGTGTTCGATATCTTATGCCACAAAATTATTTATCAACTACTGAAAAAAATCAATCATCATTCTTTAATCTTGCTCAAAACTTAAAAAAAGACTATAAAAATCTATAAAATTAAATCAAGGTATTTTTTTATGAAAATAAGAATTCCTTTTGCCGTTTTGCCGATTTTCTTTCTGCTGGCCGGTTGTTTGAAGCAGGCAGATACTGTCAAAGACGTAAGTGACTTGCGTCAAAATCATGCTTCTTATTTGAGTGATACGGTCAAAACAAAAGATATTCTTGCAGCAGAAACTCAATCGCTAATGGATGAAGACTATAACATCATTTACTTTTCTATTTGGCACCAGCGTCAGCCTTTTCATGCTTTGCCCGAAAGGGTATCTCTTGATTTTAAAAAATTCAGCATAAATCTCGGCTATGGCGAAAACAAAATAAAACATTCTAAGGCCTGGATAAAAAAACTCCAGCAAAATGCCTTTTTAGAAAACTATCCCAATGCGCTATATTTTGCCATCACGACACGAAACACCAATCTCCGCGTTCTGCCTACACAGGGTCCGCACTTTAATAGCCCCGAAGGTGACAGCTCCAGCTGGCCTTTTGATAATTTGCAAAGGTCGTCTGTGGCCGCAAATACGCCTATATTTGTTTGCCATATCAGTGCCGATAAAGCTTGGGCTCTTGTGGAAACCTGTTATACTTTTGGCTGGATACCCGTTGAGGACTTCGCGCGTGTCGACGCCGGCTTCATAAAAACATGGGAGTCCGGCCGTTATGCCGTAATTACCAGGGATCAAACTTCTATTTTGGATGCCGACGATAATTTTATTCTTAGGACATCACTCGGCTATATTTTCCCCTTAGTTAAAGAAATGCCGGATAAATTGGAAATACTTGTTGCTACGACGGATAAAAACACAAATGCCGTAATCAAGCACGGCTTCGTTCGCAGGGAAATGTCGGCGGTCAAACCTTTGCGTTTCAATTATGCCAACGTAACAAAGATTGCCGATGAATTAATCGGCGAACCTTATGGCTGGGGCGGTCTTTATGGCAATCGGGATTGTTCGTCTATGACCAGAGATTTTTTTGCCCCTTTCGGCATCTGGCTGCCGCGGCACTCGGAAGATCAAGTTAAAGAAGTGGGGAATTATGTAGATCTGCAGGGTCTTTCTCCCGAGCAAAAGGAAAAAATCATTTTGGAAAAAGGAATTCCTTATTTGAGCACTTCTCTGGCGAAAAGGTCATGTCATGCTTTACATTGGCGAACAGAACGGTCGTGCGCTTATTTTCCATAATATTTGGGGCATAAAAACAAGAGACTCAACGGGCAAGGAAGGTAGAAAAATCATCGGGCAAGCCGTAATTACCACTTTGTACCCCGGATATGAGTTAAACTTATTGACCAGCAGGAAGGTTATTTGCTAAACAGAATTTCCGCCATGAATGTATTGGTGCCTTATAACCAAAACCGGCAACTAAAACGAGATAATATTGAACCTCAGTGCATCAAACCAGGCTTAAGAGTCCCATAAGTATAATTATAAAATTATTTTGGAATACGACGGCACCAATTACAGCGGATGGCAAACGCAGAAAAATGCCAAAAGCATTCAAGGGACTTTAATCGGCACGGCGCAAAATGTTTTAGGGGCGTCGGTGGAAATTCAAGGAGCCGGACGCACGGATACCGGGGTTCACGCTTTGGCGCAAGTAGCCCATTTGAAGACTTCCAGGAAAATCAATACGGAGACTCTTCGCATCGGCCTCAATGATAACTTACCCGCGAGCATTAATGTATTGCAGATCGAAAATGTCCCGCCGCGATTTCATGCCCGCCATAACGCCCTTGGCCGGAGTTATCTATATCTTATCGCGAAGAGGCGCACCGCTTTCGGCAAACGTTATGTCTGGTGGGTCAAAGACAAGCTCGATTTAGGCAGGATGCAAAAGTCGCTCGACATTTTTCAGGGATTCCATAATTTCATCTCTTTTGCCGATAAAAGGATGGATAAAGACACATCCACGGAAGTCAATATGGAAAGAGTGGAGTTAAAGGAATTCGACGGTATTATTGCTTTGCGCGTTGTTGCTTCTCATTTTCTCTGGAAAATGGTGCGCCGCATAGTGGGAGTTGTCGCAGAAACCGGCCGCGGCAATTTTACTTACCGCGATATAGAATTGATGCTCAAATCTTATTCCGAAATCCCCGCCAGGTATACCGCCCCGCCTTCAGGACTATTCCTGGAAAAAGTATTGTATGAAGGCGACAAATTGCCTCAGATGAAACTTCCGATTTGTTTATTAGAAGAAAGACGATGAGAAAAGGCGTGAATCCCGCTACTTGGAATCATCCGCTCCGGCCGAGGGAGGAAACCGCTGTGACCCGCGGGAGGTCGCGTTGTTTTAGTGAGCCTATGGTTCCTGTCGGAGGACGCTCCACTTAATGACCGGTAATAAAGGCTCCCGGTCTCATTTCCATCTCGTGCGCCGGATAGGGAGTCATTAGGGATTGTAGTTCGGTTTTTTCGTATCTGCCGTTATCCAGCCATAAGGATTGTTTGTCACGCGGAATAATAACCGGCATGCGGTTATGAACCGGAGAGACGAGCCGGTTGGGGCTAGTTGTAATAATGACAAAAGAAGCCTCTTTACCGGTTGCCGGAAGCTTCGGTTCGTCGCAGATACCCGCTAATCCGAAAGGCCTGCGGTTTTGCAGATAAAAATAATATTGTTTTTTTTCTTTGGACCACTCATAAAATCCATCGGCAGCTATCAGGCACCTTCTCTTTTGAAAAGCTTCTTTGAAAGTAGGCTTTTCGGCTAAAGTTTCTGCGCGGGCATTTATCAGCAATCCGGATATTGTTGCCTGCTTTGACCATGGCGGCGAAAATCCCCATCGCAAAATCAGCAAACGGTTCTTTTTATCTTCGCTTATTACGCAGGCGGCTTTCTGTCCGGGGTGAATATCTCCCGAAGATATAGAAGATGAAGTGATATCGGTTAAATTGAACTCCTCGGCAATTTGGTCTGCATTACTGATTAAAACAAATCTTCCACACATAGTTTTCCTCAATGATAGAAATATTTGTTTTAAAAAAAATATAAAGGACTTCCTGCCGGAAATATCAATATAATAGCCTTCGCTTTCGTAAGCAAATACAGCCTTATAGAGCCCCACAATGGGGCTCTATAAAAAACAGAGAAGTCACTGCACCGGTTAATTATTTTCTTTTCTTAGTTGCCTTCTTTTTTGCCGGTGGTTTTTTTGCGGGTTTCTTTTTCGCCGTTTTCTTTTTTGTTGTCGATTTTGCTTTCTTTACCGCAGACTTTTTCTTTGGCGCTGCCGGTCCCTTGTTGATCATGGGTTCCTCGCAGCAGATAACTCCGACCGCAGCACATCCGCATTCTTCGTCCACGATTACGGTAAGTCCGCATACTTCACAACTAAGAACATCTCCGGTCTTTGCTTTCGACATATGCCTTTCCTCCTCGATTTTTATGTTTTGAATATTTATCCGCCGGTCTCACTTGCTTAATTTTAATTAAAATAAACTTTTTTTCAAGTACATATTCGATGTTTTTGCTTATTTTTTTGAAAAACATAGACAACTTGACTTTCATCGATGGTTTGATATGATTTTGTGGCAAAATTACCATAATAAAGCTAAGGTTACTCGCCGAATAATATAAAGTTATAACCGTCCTGGGACGGGGTCTTTGCCAGGAAAACGAAGTGATAATTCTCTATTGGACTGAATATATATGCCGTTAAAGAAAGAACAGAAATATCGCAGCTGGGTCGAAGTTGATCTTGATAATTTCATCGGTAATCTGAAAGAAATAAAAAGACTGATCGGGCCGCAAGTTGATTTTATGCCGGCCGTTAAGGCCGATGCTTATGGACACGGCGCCATAGAAATATCGAATGCCGCCTTAAAAAACGGCGCGAAGATGCTGGGAGTGGCCAATGCCGACGAAGGCGTTCAACTGAGAATAAGCGGCATCGAAGCGCCAATTGTTATTTTAGGGCCGTCAACCGCGGCCGAAATCGAACAAATAATCAAATACAACCTTACCCCTTCGGTTTCGGATGCGGATTTCGCCAAAAAGCTGAATAAAGCGTTGAAAAAATCCCGCCATAAATTGCCCGTGCATATCGAAGTGGACACCGGCATGGGACGCGGCGGAACCATGCACAGCGAAGCGGTGAAGCTAATCCTGGAAATATCCAAACTGTCCAATATTACGCTGGAGGGAATTTTCAGCCACTTTGCCGCCAGCGAAGTTATGCTTGCCTTACAATGATAAGCAATGGCAATTGTTTACGGATTTCTTGCCGATCTCAAGCGCCTGGGAATAAACATTCCCATCCGGCATATAGATAACAGCGGCGCTATTTTAAATTACCCCGAATTTAAATTGAATATGGTGCGTCCGGGACTTATGACTTACGGCATTTATCCTTCCGCGGAAACTGAATCCAAAGCAAAGCTTGCTCCGGTGATGTCCTTTAAAACCAGCGTTGTTTTATTGAAAGATTTTCCCGAAGGTTACGGCATCGGTTACGGCAGCACCTACGTTACTCAAAGGCAAACGCGCATTGCGACTATTCCGGTAGGTTATGGAGACGGCTATGCTTTTATTCTTTCCAACCAGGGCGAGGCTTTGATCCGCGGTAAACGTGCGCCAATTGTCGGACGGATTTCGATGGATATGTGCACAATCGACGTTACCCATATTCCCCGCTGTGCTGTGGGCGATGAAGTTGTTCTTTTGGGCAGGCAGGGCAAGGAATACATCAGCGCCAATGAAATTGCCGAAAAAGCAAAGACTATCAGCTATGAAGTTCTTTGCGCTTTAGGCAAAAGAGCGCCGCGAGTATTTCTGCAGAAAGGGAAAACAGATACGGTCGAGCCGCGGCTGAGACGAATATTTGTTCCGGACGAAGAAAAATCCATCTCCCGCATCGACAATATTATCCGCCATTGTCTGCAGACACGCACGCGCGATGAGGAATTGGGCAATGCCATCTACTACGAAATGTTTGAAACACTCTTCGGCAAGGAAGACCGCCAGCTCGAATTGCGTTCCGGTTTTCGCTACAATATTCGCATTGCGCAAATGCCGACGAGAAGAAAAAACGGCGCGAATGCCGAACATTATTTTCGCGTCAGCACCCACATCGAGTATAAAAAAACAATTAGAAACAATATTTTTATGATCGGCTGCGCGTTGAACAATTCACAATTGGCAAAGTTGTTCGAAGATCCGCGCTGCGAATACCGCTGGCTTTTGAGCGACGGCAGGAATTTGGTCATGGAACGCGATTTTACCGTCGAGCGTGTGCGCGTCGATGGAAAAAATATTCCTATTATTGAAGCAAAAAAAACCGAGCGCGGCTACGAAGTCTGGTGCGGTGCGGATTTCCTAAAGGAAAAAATAAATAGTGAAGTTAAAATCTAAATAGAAATTAGCACCAAACAGGCAAAAGATAATAAAATTTTCCCCGTTTATCTTGTTTATCCTACAAGAGGCGTGGATATTAACTTCAATTATAAAAAAGCAAAGCTAAAAAATGTTAGAGCAGAAAGCTTTTTTGCCGGAAGACATCCATCGCCTGAAGTAACCGTCAGCAAGGGCAAATTTGTTAAAGTTAAAGTTTCTGCTAAGGAATGGATTTTCCCTACCAGCGGCGTGATCTTTACCTGGGATATTTAATTTACGGGAAATAAAAGAAAACCAAATTTATCAGTTGCCGATTGTTGCCGTGAGCCCTTCTTCTTCCACAATCCTTTGCAAAAAACGGATATGTTTGTCGCCGGGGCGCTTTAGCGTCGGGGGAAGGATGGATTTATCCTAATTGGTTGTTTGTCAGGAAATTTTTGGCATAAATAGAACTTAATCGGCGACGGACGCAATTAACCGTCGCCGCAAAACGACTGGTAGCCAGAGTATTCAATTTTTTGTTTTTCTTTACTGCGTTACTTGCGTCTTTCGATCAAAAGCCACACAGCCAGCAATATCAGAATCACAGCGGCAAGCGCGCTGGGCCAGAGGGGGACTTCCACGCCTCCGGCAACAACATTAACTTGCAAAAAGAAGCGGCACACTTGGGCGATGGCCATCAAAAGAAATAAAATAGCTGCTACTAATGATGCGGGTCGTTTCATGTTACACCTCCTATAACAAAAAAATCAGCGGGAGGCGGGCGTAGCCTGCCGATCCGCTGTATTGCCTTGTTGGGTTAGAAATTATTTAACAACCTCAATTTTCTTAAATGCTGATTCAATGCCCCGAAAGCCAGCTTTCTCAGGTTCACCGTGCCAATTCTGTTTCTTATAAAAAACTAACTTAACTTTGGATATACCAAATTCATTAAGTGATTCCTTTGCATATCTTTCAATATCTTGGATATCTTTTGGTTCTACAACTTCATAAAAGATGATTGTTGGATATTTTCCGGGTAAGTTATAAAATATTTTCCCTGAGTGTGTTCTTTCGACAAGAATTCGCTTATCGAATTTCCCATATTTTGTTTCAATATAATGACCAACGTTGATCGCATTATTATGATCCGCACCACCCGGCACATAGACAAAAAACAAGATTGATATTACAGTTGATATCACGGAACCGATAATGAAACCCAATAATCGCAACTTTATACTTTTAATCCTTATCAACATTGCAGTTATGGAGAATACAATTAGTAACAATATACCAAAATACAAAAAGAACCATACAAGGAAGTAAGCCGATATGGCTCCAAAAATAATTCCTTGCAGTAGCCAGAATACATTTTCTTTTTTTATATCCATTAATATCTTTTCAGTCATATTATTATGCATGACCCAACAATTAATATACCCAATGGGTATTTTCCGAACTTTTGTGCAATTTTACTTTATTCAATAAAAAATAAAAAGATAAAAAACATCATAAAATCAATGCAATTCAATTTTTGCCATTGGGTATTTTACAGCACTATTGTACTAACCCCGATACGCTGCGCTATCGGGATAATTCGGCTAACAAGTTTTAGTTCGCTTAGTTCCTAAAACTTGAGTCTCATTAATACCAAGTTGGTAAAACATGGGAAATTTGTCCAAAGTTTCTGGTTAAATCCCCTCCGTCTTAATTTCCAATTTTTTCTTATGTCTCTCCAGCGCCAGTTCAATCAGTTTGTCCAGAAGGTCGCTGTATTTGAGGCCGGTGGCTTCCCACAGTTTAGGATACATACTGATGCTGGTAAAGCCGGGAATGGTATTTATTTCATTGAGATAAAATTCATTGGTTTTTTTATCCAAAAAGAAATCAACCCTCGCCATAGAACTGCAACCGAGTGCCATATAACCTTCAATGGCTATTTTTCTTATTTTATCGGCAAGGGACGAATCAATTTGCGCGGGAATTATCAGTGCCGCGCCGTTGGGATCAATATACTTGGCCTCGTATGAATAGAACTCATGCTTGGGAATTATCTCGCCCAGTATTGATGCCGCCGGATTGTCATTTCCCAAAACCGCGCACTCAATCTCGCGGCAATCAATGGCCTTCTCAATCATGACGCGCGTGTCGAACTGAAAAGCAAAATTCATCGCTTCCGTTAGCAATTCTTTTTCCTTCACCTTTTTGATTCCCACGGATGAACCGGTGCAGACAGGTTTAACAAACAAAGGCAAGCCGAGTTTCTCCATCGCGTTTTCAATTATATCCTGCGCGTTGTTTTTCCATTGCCGTTTATTTATTGTTATAGAAGAAACAACAGGTATCCCTGCTTGACTAAGCAATCTTTTGGCAACATCTTTATCCATCCCTACGGCAGAACCTATTACATCTGCGCCGACATAAGGCACCATCGCCAACTCCAGCAATCCCTGCAGTGTGCCGTCTTCTCCGAATGTGCCGTGGAGCACGGGAAACACAACGTCCAGAACAACTTCTTCATTTTTGTTCTTGATATTGTAAAGATGCAGTTTGTTTTTTTGTTCAAAATGATTGACGAGCCACTTCCCCTTCTTTTTCAAAGAAAGAATCTTGCCGAAATTTTTATGAACGACTATTTCGGGCTTTTCCTGCACATACCACTTTCCGTCTCTATCAATGCCGATGGCGGTCACTTTGTATTTATTTTTATCAAGTGCGGAAACAACCGAGGCCGCAGAGCAAAGCGAAACATCATGCTCGCCCGACCTGCCGCCGTATAAAACTCCGATTTTCATTTTCGATTTTTGCGCCATATTTATCCTTAAAATTATATTATGGGCAGACTCGGGAACCATTGCTTGAAAAATTCGACAGCCTCCGGATTCTTTTCCATTCCGGAAACTACGTATTTACCGAAGGCTCCGCCACCGAGTGCATAATATCCAAAAGCGGCGCCGCCGACAGCGACGATGCCTATTGCCGCGCCGCCCAAGGCAATGCCGCCAATCGCCAGACCTCCTAAAGCAAAAAGACCCAGGCTCAAGCCGCCCAGCGACACAAGGCCTAAGCAAAGGCCGCCGATGACGATTCCGCCGTAAGCAACACCGCCCAGAGCAATAAACCCTTTAGCGATATCACCGATAGCTATAAAGCCGCGGGCATAGCCGCGAATCTCACCTTTTTCAGGATCGGGACCAAGCGCTATATCCCACAGCGGCATGCCAAAAACAATTGTAGAGGAACGCTGGCGAATACCTTTATAAAAGTTCATTGGCTGTTGCATGGGTCCTCCTTACGATATTATCGTATCATTTTCATTAGATATACGCCCTGATGCCTGAAGATGTCAATTTAATTTTGGTTTTTGGATTTATCCGTAAATACACTGTCCGTCTTGACAGCAACCGGTTAAATGCATATATTATTTGCGAAATTTAAGAATTATTTGTTGGTGATTTTATGTCTCTTTATTTTAATACAGCACAGTTGCCGATGGCTAATAAGGCATTTAACGATGCCGAAAAGCTGGTGTCGCGTCATTTTAGATTGAGCGAGGATCAGGTTAAAAAAGAATAAGTATGACGTAAAAACACTTGCTTATTTGGATCAACATGAAATAAAAGACGGCGCTTTTGCTCATCTTTGCAAATATTCTTACGGTAAGCCCAATGGCTTGGCTGAAGACGGGAAAGATGGCTTTGATTTTTACCGGGTGTGCCTGCAGGATAATATCATTCTGGACGCGGTGGAAAGGGCAACTCCGTTTATAAAGCTTAGTCCACTGATGCTTTACATTGCCGTCCATGAATTGATTCATGTCTTGCGTTTCGGCAACGGCGAAAGTGATTTTGACGCGGATAGGGAAGAAAAAGAAAAAGAAGAAACTATTGTGCACAATTTGACCAGAGACGCACTGCAACCGGTCCAGCAGCATGATTTGGGAATAGTTTTAGAATGTTTTAGCAATGATTTTAAAATTGGCGATCTGATTAATTGATATATAGTTGTAGGGGAGGTTTTTTAGTATGCCTATTTATGAATATAAATGCCGGAAATGCGGCAGACAATATGAAGCGTTTCAGGGGATTTCCGATCCGGAATTAAAAAGCTGTAAGTTCTGTAAAGGAAATGTCCATAAGCTAGTATCGCTTTCTTCTTTTAGCTTGAAAGGTTCAGGATGGTATACAACCGATTACGCCGGGAAGAAGCCTCCGGTGGCCGCTAAAGTGGAAAAAGCTGAAACCAGCGAGAGCTCAACCGCTAAAGAAACGACCAGCACAGAAACAGCAAAAAAAGACAAAGAAAAGTAATTAATGACACTCGCTGATAATGAGACCCAAGCTTCAGAAACAAAATGCACTGAAGTTTGCTGGAGGAATTATACCAGGCGCGTGCTCCGTGGTAAAACGAGCGTAGCGAAGTTTGAAGCGCAAGCGGAATTAATCCCGTAGCCTGGTGCATCGGGATTATTGCTGGAAATAAAGTTGTAGTTCACGGCATAGCTCTTCCGGAACAGTGGGGCAAATAATTTCGTTGTGCAGTTTTTCAAAATAATTCAAATCGCTTGTTCCCAATGGATTGATTACAAAACGCGGCACAATTTTCCCTTGCACCCAAAAATAACGATTACTTATCATCGGCGCGTAAAGCGCCATGTTGAAACTTATAAAATTATTAGCATAAAGATAGCTGAACACTTTGGATAGTCCGGCAAGAAGCTCGTTAAAATTGGCTTCTGTTAAATCAAAAAAAGATGTTTTTTCCTGAAAAATAAAATCAATTTCTCCGGCCATGCCTTTCGGCGCAAAACTGGTCAGCCAGCTAATAACGCCGGTAGCTGGCAATGAACCTTTCTTTTGCGTCTTTTTCCAAAGCGATCAAATTGTGCCACAAACTTTCGCCGTTTTCCGCCGCCGCATAACTTTGGGCGCTGGCTAAAAGGCGTTGCATAAAATTAGTCGGTTTATGCCCGACAATCGTTTGCAAATGCGGATGAATCAGCCCGCCGCCGGAAGGCGGCATATAGTTCCAGTTAATCGAACAGTATTTATAGCCCAAATTCATTTCGGCGATACGGTGAAAATAGTCGCGGCAAACATCGAAGCCCGCTTGCATCATCTGCGGCGTCAACTCGTCCAGACGGTATAAAATGCCGTGACGACAGAATTGCCACAGAGTTATTTTGATCGTAAGGAAAGGCATTGGGAAACAGGCACGCTTCTCCCCGCCTAAATTTCCCTTCAGGGATAATATCCGGCTGTAAATTTTGGCGTTGTTTTTTCAAAAAGGGCGGAACAAAAAGGACATAACGATTCCGGCGATTTTTCCAGATAGAAATTCAAATCAGGCTTTTGGGCCGGGCGGACGCGGTAGGGCAGAATGCGGCAGGCCACGCCGGTGATTTCATCAGTAGCGTAATTCAATAGTGACTTCTCTTTTCCTCGAAATCCATTAAAGGGATCAAGATAACGGCCGGTTGTTATTTCTTTTTTGAATCCGACATCTTTCATAGATTTTCCTTCCCGGTATTGTTTTTGGAATATTCATGTCTGGCGGTATTTGTCCTTTGATATCTTTTCAAGCTTTCTAAAAGAAACTTGTCGATATTGCGCTGGGATAAATCATTGCCCAGTTTTTCTTTCAATATTTCCAGAGGGATTTCCATTCGCGCGGCGCTTCTATGGCCGCCGCCTTTACCCAATAATCCGAAAGCCCTTTGAGCAATTGCGCCGCAATCCTGCCTGTATCCGTCACCGCGAAAAGTAATGATAAATTTATCACTCGACGATTCCGGCCACAACAACATAGTAAGTGCCGATTAAGTGAAGATAAAAATCGGCCACCTGAACGCAAACATCGGCGCTTTCTACATTCCCCAGGTAACAAACCCGTCCGTCCGCGAAAATTGTTCATGTGATGGTAGGCGTGATCGTAATATTTCAAAAAACGGCCCGGCGTTTGATTAAGTTCTATGCGGCGGATCAGCTGCATATTGGCGTATTTTGTATGATAGGTGTAAGCGCTGATATCTTCGAAAATAGTGTCGCGATCAAAATTATCCGTATCCGTTTTGATTCCATAAAGAAGGGCTGTGTGCAGGTTGCGGGGAATTTTCACGCGGGCACAAAGCAAATATTCGGTTAAGATGCTGGATAAAGCTCCATAGTTGGGTCGGATATCTTCCATGTCCGCTTGCCATTGGCCTTCGCGGGGATGATGATCAAAAACAATTTGCGGTTTAATAAAGGTCAATGTGCCACTAAGAAAAGAAGGTTGGGCATCTAAAAGCGCGATTAAACGGTAAGCATTCAAGTCCACTTGATTGATTAAGTGTATATTGAGGCGCATGGAAAAAACAAATTCGGCATTTTGCTGTCTGACCAGCGGCTCCGTGGAAACAAAAATACTTTTAGCCAGGCCTTTTGTCCGCTGGATAATTTCGTGCAAAGCCATTGCCGAAGCGATAGCGTCGGGATCAGGGCTACCCTGCATAAATAAGGCTAATGAATCATTAGGCTGAACCATGTCCATGAGCTTTTTAAAGTTTTGCTCGGTTTCTTTTTTTATGGGAATAGATTCTATTTTCATTTTTTGAGTTTAAATGGAATACTGCCGGATAATCCACCTAGTAAATAAAAATTTTACCGGGATGATCGGCAACAACTTCACCGACAACAGCGGCATCAACAATTCCGGCACTGCGCATTTTTTCCACAAGGCCTTGCGCCTCTATCGCGGGCAAGCTAAACAATAATCCTCCGGCAGTTTGCGGATCAAATAGAACATCTAAAATCCATGCTCGGCAGGTAGCTGCTACTTCAATTTGATGAATTCGGAAATTTTTATTGCGGTAAAGACCACCGGGAACAAAACCAGTTTCCACCAATTTCTGCACTCCATCAAAAATTGGAACGGCGGCTGAATTTATGCGCATGCCGACATCACTGCCTTCAATCATTTCGCAGGCATGGCCTAAAAAACCAAAACCGGTTATGTCGGTGCAAGCATGAATGTTACCCTCGGACATAATCAATTCTGACGGTTTTTTGTTGAGTTGGGTCATGCAGACAATAGCTTTTTGAAGTAATTGCTCGTTAGCCGCGCCGCCTTTCAGCGCCGTGCTGACAATTCCGGTGCCTAAAGGTTTTGTCAGAATCAAACTGTCTCCGGCTTTGGCGCCTCGATTGAATAAAACTTTGTCCGGATGAATTAGTCCGGTTACGGAAAGACCATATTTTATTTCGTTATCTTCAACGCTGTGTCCGCCGACAAGCAAAACCCCCGCCTCGCGCATTTTATCCAAACCGCCGCGTAAAACTTCCCGCAAAATTCCAATATCCATTTTTTTGATGGGAAAACAAACAATATTCATAGCTGTAAGTGGTTTGCCGCCCATGGCGTAGACATCGTTTAGCGCGTTAGTTGCGGCGATTTGACCGAATGTATAGGGATCGTCAACAATAGGGGTAAAAAAATCGATCGTTTGGACAAGGGCAAGATCGGCGGAAAGTTTATACACTCCGGCGTCTTCCGCATGTTCAATTCCGGCAATCAGATTTGGATCGGAAATCAGCGGCAAATCGCGCAAAGCTTCGGAAAGGTCCCCCGGACCTATTTTACAGGCTCAACCGGCGCCTTGCACTGTCTCTGTCAAACGAATAGCTCTTTTTTCTTCCATTTTTCCTCTTTGCCAATCTATTTAAATATTTTCAGCTTATTATTTTTAACACATACGGATGTATTTTCCAACCGGAATTCCATTCCTTATTTAATTCTAAGCTATCGCAAAAACCTGTCTGGATTTTTATTGATTTATTTACTGCAATGAGTTTAAAGATAGGACATTAAAAAAAGAAGGTAAACACAATGTCCATAAGGTACTACAGCACAAATCGTTATTTGAATAATGTTGCGGGGATTATTCCTTTTACCGGAAAAGTTTCGTTCAGAGAGGCCTTGCTTGCCGGCCAGGCTCCGGATGAAGGATTATTTATGCCGGATGCAATACCGCTTCTTTCGTTAAAAGATATACAAAAGTTGAAAAGTAAGCCTTACCGGGAAACTGCACTGCTTGTAGCGAGGGCGTTTCTGTCTGATGAGTTTTCCGATGAAATTCTGAAAAATGTGGTTAAAGACTCTTACAACTTTTCCGTGCCTTTGGAAGAAGTATGCCCGCAAGCCTACGTGATGCGTTTGGATCAAGGCCCCACAGCATCATTCAAAGATTTTGCCGCGAGGATGATGGCGAGACTCATGAGTCATTGCCGCCCTCAAGGTGAACGTATCAATATCCTGGTGGCTACATCCGGCGATACAGGAAGCGCTGTGGGTGAAGCTTTTAAGGGGGTGGCAGGAATTGACGTTACTATTCTTTATCCGGCCGGAGAAGTAAGTCTCCGGCAAAAAAAACAACTCGATACCATCGGCGGTAATGTCCATGCTCTCTGCGTGGAAGGGAAATTTGATGATTGCCAGAACTTGGTCAAACAAGCTTTTGCCGACCCGGAGTTGGCTAAGTTTAATTTGTCTTCAGCCAATTCGATTAACTTTGGCCGGATTTTGCCGCAGATAGTTTACTATATTTACGCTTACGCCCAGCTTGCCCCTCCTGAAGAAAAGGTGGTCTTCTCTGTTCCTTCGGGGAACTTCGGCAACGCTCTGGGATGTGAATACGCGCGCCGTATGGGCTTGCCGGTGGCTTAAGCTCATTATGCCCACTAATGAAAATGATGAATTCCCCATCTTTTTGGAATCCGGCAGATACAATAAAGTTTCGCCTTCCCGAGCGTGTATTTCCAACGCCATGAATGTCGGACATCCCAGCAATCTGGCGCGGTTCTTTGAATTGTACGGCGGCACTGTTGATCGAGCGGGAAATGTGCATCGCTATCCCCACATGGAAGAAATGAGGCGATATATATATTCGATAAGCGTTACGGATGAACAAACCAGAAAAACCATTCAGAGTGTCTACAAGCGTTATCATGTGGTTTTAGAACAGCATGGCGCTGTCGGCTGGGCAGGTCTGGAAGATTATTTAAACAAAACCTCGAACAAAAATATAGCCATTTGCCTGGAAACCGCCCATCCGGCAAAATTTCCGGAAGAAATTCAAAAGCTTCTGGGATTAAAATTAAATTTACCGGAAAGTTTAAAAGACATCGATCATCGAGCAGGAAACGCCATATCCATGACAAATAATTACGATGATTTTAAAAAGCATCTGCGGGAAAGCTTAAAAATTAAGGAATAGATATGATTTGGCGCTCTTTGCTTACGAATTTGTATGCTTTTATTGTTACACCCATATTGAGTGTTGTTTGCCTTTTGGCGGCTTTGTTGGGAGATCAAAGAGGAATAATCTGGTGGAAAGTCGCGACAATCTGGGCCAAGGGACTTTTAAAAAGCGGGGGAGTGACAAAAGTTATTATCCACGGACGCGAGAAACTAGAAAAAATTCAAAGCGCGATTTTTATGGCCAACCATGAAAGCCAACTGGACCCGCTGGTTATGGCCAGCCTTTCGGAAAAATCTCCGATTCGTTTTTTTGCCAAACACAGCCTTGCCTACTTTCCTCTTTTCGGGCAAGCCCTGTGGGCAACTGGTCAGATTTTTATAAACCGCAAAAAAGGCAGCAAAGCTATTCGAAACATTGAAAAGGCGATAGCTAAAATAAGAAATATAGATAAGTATTTTTTCGTTTTTCCGGAAGGGAAAAGATCGCGCAACGGTGAATTGCTGCCGTTTAAAAGGGGCGGCTTCATTATGGCTATAAGAACAAGTCTGCCCATACTACCGGTAGCCATTGCCGGAACTGGCGAAATTTTACCGCCGGGATTCTTATTCCGTAAAAAGGGACCTATTGTCATTGCTGTTGGTGACGTGATATCTACCGGCTCCTATGACGTCAAATCATATGGCGAACTAGTTTTTCTTGTCCGCAAGCAAGTTGCCGAACTGCAAAAAAAAGCTAGGAGAATTAGGGAAAAACTAGCCTCACTTAAAATTTAATAACAAACATTGTTCTGGAAGAAAAGGCGCAGGGAATTATTTATTGTTATTAGAGTGCATTAATTGTTTTTTGCTTTTCTTAAAAAAGCTACGGGCATTGATCGTAGCCTTCTTGTTCCAGATTTTTCTTGGGTATGAAGCGCAGCGAGGCTGAATCGATGCAATATCTGAGACCAGTTGGCTTGGATCCGTGGGAAAAAAAGTGACCGAAATGAAAATCGCCGTGTTTGCTTCTCACTTCCGTTAACTAAATCTATCATTGATAGCTATTTTAAAAATTTATTTTCTATTAAATCGGCAAGGCTTTGAGAATCATTAATATCAAAACAAGGAACGCCAATATCCAGCTTTATATCCGAGGCAATCGCTAGTAAATTATCCTCTTTTTTGCATAAAGGCGTACGCATCAGTTCAGAGCGGAAAACTTCGATTTTGGGGAAGGGGTTGCCCTTGTAACCTTCAGTAAGAATTATATCCACCCTTTTTATATATTCCTTTCTGATTTCGTCTAGCGTCTGGTCATGATCTACGTCTTCAACTAAAGCTACCTGGAGAGGAGAAGAAATAACCGTTGTGTGGGCGCCGGCTTTTTTGTGCCGCCAGCTGTCCTTTCCTTCATGGTCAATTTCAAACCTATGAACATCATGTTTAATGGTAGCTACACGGTACCCTCTTTTTATTAATTCGGGAATTATTTTTTCCAACAAGGTTGTCTTGCCGGCACTAGATTTGCCAACAATGGATACTATGGGGATAGTCATGCTTTATAATTATCCTAATGTCATTTATAAATTTATTCTCACTACATACAGAAATACGATCTGTTTGATTCATAACACATAATTATCTGCCTGCCAATTTGAAGATGCACGTTGTTTTTGAAACTTGCTGTTTATTATTTGTCATCATCAACTGCATAAAAAAGGGTTGTTTGGCAGTGTTTCAAATCTTCTATTTAATCCAGTGAGGACATGGGTATTTCTCTTTATATCTCTTGACAGAAAAAGCGTTTCCTGTTAATAAATGCACGTAACATGAAGATAACTTTAGATAACTTTAAGTTTTATGGGGAAGTCTTTCAATGTTTTACGTAAATGCTCACTCACTTATTAGCCAGCTGATCTTACTACAACCTACAAGCAAGAAAAGAAGTATCCTAAAAAATTATTTTTCAAATAAGCAAATTAGTACTACATGCTCTGCGCAGTAGTGAAAATATTCGATATATTAATTAATTACACTTATTAAAACTTTGCAGGAGGGATTATAAATGATTAAGATATTTATCTGCTTTTTATCAACAGCTTTCACAACCGGCCTCCTTCTTATGGCAATGGCAAGTTCTGTTATAGCGGCGGAGACAATTAAAATTGGTGCCGTTTTGCCATTGGCGGAAGTAACTGGTAAAGATGCATCAAAATCGATGCAATTGGCCGTAAAACAAATCAATGCTGCGGGCGGTTTGCTGGGACGGCAGCTGGAGCTAATAATAGTTGACGATGAAATGAAACCGGATAAGGCGGTGGCCGCTGTAGAGAAATTAGTCAACAGTGACAAGGTCGATATACTTGTTGGCGGTACGGCCAATGCCACAACTATGGAAATAGTGCCGGTTTTAAAAAAATATAAGAAAGTAACGGTCTGGTGTGGAGCTTCTTCAGCAAAAGTCGAAAAGGAGCTGGAGGGACAGAATTGGTTTTTTCACCTTCAATCTTGGGATTATCAACTCGGCGCCTATTATGAAAGATTATGGAGAGAAGTAATACAGAAATACCCCAATGTTAAGAGGAAAAAAATATTCGTAGCCTATAAAGAGGATCCGTTTGGTTCCGACAGTTACAGTGTTGGTAAGCCTACAGCTGATGTTTATCGAAATGTAATTCAGGGGGAGGTTTATAAGGGCGCTGCTCCGGGCGGTAGTGATTATCTCTTGATGTTGAAGCAGTGCCAGACAGTTTGGCCCAGACGTTTTTACATGGGATGGTTCGGAAAAAGACGCGAAACCAATGCTGGAAGATGCTAAAAAAATCGGATTTGCCCCCCCTGTTTATTTAGGAACTCCTTTGGTATGGCCTGCTGACTTTTCTACTTTGGCGGGTTCCGAAGGTGTTATGTTTTACAGTTACTGGAACGAATCAATGAAAAGCAAACATAAAGCAAGCAGAAATTACGGTGATGCTTTCAGCAAAGAATTCAATGAATCTCCGGCTACATACTTCGGTCCGCTTGCCTATACTAATATAATGATTGTCGCCGAGGCAATCAAAAGAGCTGGTACTCTGGAAAGTGAAGCCTTGATTAAGGCTTTGGAGGCGACAAAATATGAATCCCCGCTAGGTGATACATTTGCTTTTATAAAGAGCATGGGCATTAATCATCAAGCAGGAGCTAATCCAAAGCTTATGCAATGGCAAGGTGGGAAAATAAAAATTATTTGGCCATGGGAATTCGCCACGGGCAAATTAATTTATCCGTTTCCTGCTCAAGGCTTTAATAAGGCCGCCGCTGTTGAGATAGAAGAGAAGAAAAAACCGGCTCCAGCCGTTAAACAGGCCGTTAAAGGTAATAAAGTTCCCGCGGCAGAAGAAAAGAAAACGGCGACACCGGTTATTAAACCACCTGCTAAAAGTGATAAAGCGCCAGCAGTAGAAGAGAAGAGACAACCACCACCGACACCAGCTGTTAAAAATGACAAAGCCCCCGAAGAGGTAAAACAGAAACCAACAGATAGATAACTTTGGCTTGGCTAATTCGAGACGCAGTTGTTTTACTAAAAATCATTATAAAATATCAGGATTTAGGTAGAAATTATAGAACAATAAACGTATTTTTTAAAAAAGGAGGACGTTTGGAATGAAAAAATTCTATGGGATTATAGTCGTAATTATAGTTGCTGTCTTCATGACCATGACAATATTTGCTGTCCCGGCTGTTGCCCAAACAATAAAATGGCGGCTGGTTTCCTGCTGGCCGGCTTACTCGTCTATTTCTCAAAGTGAAAAGCGCTTTGCTAAAAATATTTATGAGCTCAGCGGTGGCCGCCTGCAAATTACTACACATCCGGCAGGAGAACTTGTTCCTGCGATGGCGGTTTTCGATACTGTTTCGAAAGGCGCCGCGGAAATGGGCGAGGATTATGCCGGCTATTGGGCGGGCAAAAATTCCGCTTTTGATCTTCTAGGATCGTTACCCATGGCGCTTTCCCAGTATGACCTAATTAACTGGTATATCCATGGCGGTGGACATGAAATATATAATTATATGTATGGCAAATATAACATGATTTATTTCATTACCGGCGTTACATCCATCGCATCGGGGATTCGTTCCCGTGTGCCTATTCGAAGTCTGGCGGATCTTAAAGGCAAAAAAATTAGAATATCCGGTAGAGCGTCAGGTTACGTCATGCAGAAGGCCGGGGCTACCCCGGTAATGACGGCGCCCGGCGAAATTGCTCAGGCCCTGGCCACCGGCAATATTGATGCCGCCGCTTTTAACACCCCTGCTATTGATCTCAGCCTTGGTCTGGCTGAAGTTACCAAATACAACATTGGTCCCGGATGGAATCAGCCCTCCAGCGTTGGCGGAGTGATGATTAATAAAGATGCCTGGAACTACTCTTCCTCCTGATTTGAAAAAAATCATTGAAATCGCCGCAAATGAGAATCTTCTTAACATGACTTCTCTGTCTGAATGGGATAATATCTAATTGGCTCTTAAAAAGTTTCAGGAAAAAGGTACCCAGGTTACCAAATTTTCCGCGAAAGATTTAAATCAAATAGAAGAATGGGTATGGGAATTTATTGCTGCTGAAGCTCATGAAAAATCCCGATTACGATAAAATTGCCACTTCCATGTTCCAATACATGAAAGATTTTCGCGACGCACGAGATTACGAAGTGCCCTACGCCCAGGGACGAAATCCGTCGAAGTGGCCCAAATTGCCCAATTTGAAGTAAGATTTTAAAGTATGGTTTGCCGCAGATTAAATCTGCGGCAAACCATATAAATAATCCACAAAAAAAGAGGAGCGTAAAAATGGGAGGGGATTTCTTAGTCAGATTATCTAATTTTCTTGACAATATCAATGAATGGACGGGCAGAATTTTTTCCTGGCTCGTTGTGCCGCTGGCCGTAGTAATTATCATTGAATTTGTTACAAGAGCATTGAATGTGCCCAAAATCTGGACGTTTGAATCAAGTAATTTTATTTTCGGCGCTCACTTTATGCTGGTTGCCGGTTATGGGTTGCTTTACGGTTCTCATGTTCGCATTGATCTTTTTACCAGCCGTCTATCCCAAAAAACGCAGGCGGTTATTTCAATTATTTGTTATCTTATTCTGTTTTTTCCGTTTATGCTTGTTTGGCTTTATTATGGCTGGGGTTATTTTTATTCATCATGGTCAACTTTAGAAAAATCGATGAGTTTTTGGGGGCCAATTTTATATCCTATTAAATTCGTAATTCCGTTAGCGGCCATTTTCTTAATATTGCAGGGTTTGTCGGAAGTAATAAAGTCCATCGTAGCAATTCATATATTATCAGAATTATCTGAGGAGGAGTTCGAATGAGTGTGACGTTAATCGCGCTATTAATGCTTCTCGCCGTCATTATCTTTTTCTTCCTCGGACATCCTTTGGCTTTTGTCTTGGGAGGAGTGGGAACTATATTCGGTTTCTTTGTTATGGGACCAGCTTTTTTCAACACTTTTATGGACCGCATTTTCGTCGGTATCATGGGCAACTTTACGTTGGTTGCCATTACGCTGTTTATTTTTATGGGTAATTTGCTGACTATTTCCGGCATAGCTGATAGACTATTTGAATCTTTGCGCTATTTCCTGGGATCAATTCGCGGCGGTTTAGGCGTCGCGGTTTTGGCTGTTTGCATTTTGTTGTCCGCCTGTATTGGAATAGTCGGCGCATCCGTTGTTACAGTGGGCCTGCTTACCGGACCCATGCTTTTGCGTTATGGTTATCAAAAAGAGCTGACTATGGGCATGATTGCCGCCGGAGGGACGCTGGGTCTTATAATACCACCCAGTATCATGCTCGTTGTCATGGGCGACCAGGCGGGTCTACCTGTAAGTAATGTTCTGGCGGCAGCTATTGTTCCGGGTATTTCTCTGGCCATTCTTTATATGGCGTATGTACGTATTCGTTGTGGCCTCCATCCCGAACAGGGTCCGCCAATACCCGCAGAAGAAATTGCCCTGATGCCTTCCAGCGCTAGATTAATGGACTTTATTATTTATTCCCTGCTGCCTTTAGCTTTAATTATAGGCGTAATGGGGGCAATATTTTTTGGTTTTGCCTCACCAACGCAAGCAGCAGGAATCGGTGCTGGTTTGGCTTTCGTTTTAGTTTTGCTTTATCGGCGTTTCACCTGGCAAGAATTCATGGCCTGCCTTTATCAGACGGCAAAGGCAAGCACAATGGTTCTAATAATCATGGTCGGAGCTTCTTGTTTTACCGGGATTTTTTTAGGTATGGGTGGAGGAACAGCCGTGGTCGAAACTTTGACTTCTGTTGGTCTGGGCAAATGGGGACTTTATTTTGTGATGATGATTTCGCTCGTTATTTTGGGGTGCTTTATCGACTGGGTCGGTCTAATATTCCTTACTTTCCCTATTTTCCTCCCCATCGCCCGATTGATGGGATTTGATATGGTCTGGTTTGTTATCATGATGGCTATGTATCTGCAAATATCCTTTCTTGCCCCGCCCTTTGGCTACGCGCTTTTTTATTTAGCGGGTATGAAAATTGAGGGTATAAATTGGGGGCATATCTATCGGGGTGTTTTACCTTTCCTTATTTTGCAGTTGATTGGAATGATGATTTTTACATCGTTTCCCGAAATTGTTCTTTTTCTGCCGACTGTTTTATACGGGTAAAAGAAATTTTAATATTCAAATGCTTGAGGCGAAAGATAGCCTGTATTAGGTTATCTTTCGCCTTCACTTTAAATACTTCTAGGCACTAGAAGAAATTGACGCATTTTTCTCTGGCCTTGTTTGAAATTTCTCCCCATGAATATAGCTTTGTCCTTAGCTTATAACAGGACAACTCTTTAAGAGCGTTATCTAATATCAAGTGCCGGTAGTATTCATCGTCTGACTATAAATCAAATTTTACGCTCTAATGTAGAGGGTTATTAACTTGACATTTTTTCATGCACAATTTAAGTTTCATCCACCTGAAACAAGCCGTAAAGGTTAATGCTGATTTATTAAAATGAATAAAAGTAAACGTATTGTTATTACCGGTTTGGGAACATTAAATGCTATCGCCAATAATATTCCGGAATTTGTGCAGGCATTACAGGGAAGGTTTTTGTGGCATTAAGGCGATAGACCTCTTTGATACAGCGGAATTTCGCAGCAAAAATGGTGGTCAGATCAAAAATTTTACCGTCCGCGATTATATACCCCGGGGTTATTCGATCAAGAGAATGTCGCGAGCGGATATGCTCTCTTTTGCCGCCACTCTGGAAGCCCTGCGCGATGCCGGTCTTTATCCTCTGCCGGATCAATTAAAAGAAAAAATGGGAGTGGCCATTGGCGGCGGTTCCGGCGGACTTTGGGAAGCGGAAAGCTTTTATGATGAAATATTGAAAAAAGGAGTTCGGAAAGCACAATTTTCCAAGCTTTCGAGTGTTTATTGTGCTTCTTCTGCCGATCGCATTGCTTCCAGTTTAGGTCTTATGGGGCCCAAAACAACTTTTATGACGGCATGTTCTGCGGGCGCTACAGCAATAGGCTACGCGCGAGATTTGATTGTTAATGGTCATGCTTCCATCATGCTGGCCGGAGGAGTAGAACCTATGTGCCGGATTACTTACGCGGCTTTTAATGCCCTGAAATCTGTTGATCCGGAGGTCTGCCGGCCTTTTGATAAAAACCGCGACGGTCTTTCTTTAGGCGAAGCGGCGGCCATAATGGTTTTGGAACCACTGGATTAACGCTGTTAATAGAGGAGCAAAAATTTACGGAGAAATTTTGGGTTACGGTGTTACCTGTGATTCATTTCATATGACTGCTCCTGATGAACAAGCCTCCGGCGCCGTTCGTTCCATGCGAGCCGCGTTGAAAGACAGCGGCCTTTCCATCGATAATATTGATTACATTAACGCGCACGGCACGGCCACGACGGTTAACGATGTTATGGAGACAAAAGCAATTAAAGAAGTGTTTGGCAAACGCGCTTATTCAATTCCGGTAAGCTCAACTAAATCCATGCACGCGCACACTCTAGGGGCTGCGGGTGCTTTGGAGGGAATAGTTTGCGTGCTTTCCTTGCAAAATGGGTTTATCCCTCCGACGATAAATTATCGCGATAAAGATCCCTTATGCGATTTAGACTATGTAACCGACGGCGTAAGATATACCCCCTTGCGCACAGCTCTTTCCAATTCATTTGCTTTCGGAGGAAATAATACTACAATTATTTTTGGCAAATATGCCGAAGGGGTAATCGGCAATGGATAAAAATCGGCGGAAGCATAAAGCCACGAAGGTTGTTGTTACAGGCGTAGGTATGGTAACCCCTTTGGGTATCGGCAAAGAAGAATTCGGAAGGAGACTTTTTGCCGGCGAATGCGCCATCGATAAAATAAAATCGTTTGATACGAGTTCCTTCAAGTCGCATTTGGGCGCGGAAGTAACCGATTTCGTACCGCGTGATTTTATCTCCGTAAAAAACCTGCGGCGGATGGATAGAATATCCTCAATGTCAACTGCTGCTGCGCGCCTGGCTTTGGATGATGCGGGAATTAACATAAATGAAGAAAACCGTGACCGCGTCGGTATTATTTTGGGTACTTCTTTCGGGGCAACGGATGTAACTGTTCAGTTTGCGGGAACACTCCTGGCTGAAGGGCCGGCTTTCGTCAATCCGATCTTGGTGCCGAACACGGTTATGAACGCTCCGGCAGGGCATGCTTCCATTGAGTTGGGATTTCGCGGTGTCAACACGACAGTAACACATTTTGCCGTTTCCGCCGAGACTGCTCTGGCGTATGCCGTAGAAGAAATCCGGCGCGGCACTGCCGATTTTGTGCTGACCGGCGGAGTAGATATTTTATCAAAATTTTATTATGAAGCCTTGACCAAATTTCGCAGTCTCTCTCCCCTGGATGGACAGTAAAGAAGCGTGCCGGCCATTTGATGAAGCCCGCAACGGAATTGTAGCCGGAGAAGGATGCGGTATAGTTTGTTTGGAAAGTTGGGAGTCGGCCGTCACAAGAGGCCATCAACCTTATTGCGAGATAAAAGGATTTGGATTGGGGTCGTCACCTACCAGTCCCACCGCCTGGCCGGATGATCCGGCAGGCATAAAACAAACAATCGGTCGGGCTCTGGAAAATGCTGAAGTTAGAGCACATAATATTCAGGCTATTTACGCGGCCGCAAACGGCGGCAAAGTGCTGGATGCCGTTGAGGCTGAAGCTTACGCTGAATTTTTTGGGGATTTGGAAAAACAACCGCTAATTACTTCCCTCAAAGGCGCGCTGGGAGAAAGTTTTTCCGGCGGAGGAATACGAGCTTGCGCTTTGGCTTTATCCATGGAGGAAAATGCTATGCCTCCAACGGTCGGTCTTATAAAGCCTATCAAACCATTGGGATTTGTTGCGGGTGATAAAAGAGAAATAAGAATAAATAATGCAATACTTGCCGGTATTTCTTTTGGCGGTACTTATGTGTATTTAGTTTTTGCTAATTGCGATAAATAAGGGGGATAAATTTGAATATCGGAGAATGGATAAGTAAAAGGGCAATAATTCAACCGGATAAGCCGTTTTTGACTGAAAAAAACAAAATCTACAGTAATCGGCAGTTTAACGAAAAGGTGAACAAAACAGCTCACGCACTGGGACATCTAGGGATAACAAAAGGAGATCGTGTGGCCATATTGATGTCCAACTGCAGTGAATTTCTCGAAATATTTTTTGCGTGCGCCAAAACGGGTGCGATTATGGTTCCCTTGAATTTCCGGTTAGCGGTGCCTGAACTTGTATACATTCTTGATGATTCCGGACCTTCCGCTTTAATTTATTCTTCCGAGTTTGCCCCCAAGATTCAGGAAATTAAGGCCGCTGATCTTTCACTTAAACGGTACATGTGTCTCGAAAGAGAAGCACTTAAAAACGATTCAGTTTTTTTAGAGTATGTAAATGGTTTTCCGGAGTCGGAACCTCTGACGGAGATAATTGTCGATTTGAATGATCCTCTTTTTATCATGTATACTTCCGGTACAACCGGCGATCCGAAAGGTGCGGTATTAACCCATCAGAATATTCTGTTCGGAGCAATTCATTCTCTTTTGGGCTATGGAATTAACCGGTCTTATAAATCACTGGTAGTCGCGCCTCTTTTTCACATTGGAGCCTTAGCCGCTTCCGTGACTCCCATTGTTTACGCCGGGGGCAGTATTATGATCAGCAGTTTTTACAGCGCCGCGGAAGTTCTAAGTATTATATGCAAGAAAAAAATAAATTACATGTTTGCCGTACCTGTTATGTTTCAAATGATGACGGAAGCGGAAGAATGGAAGGATGCCGATCTTGGGCATGTTAATTTTTTTATTTCCGGCGGAGCTCCGATTCCTTTGCCTATAATAAAGAAATATCAGGAAGAAAAGAACGTTGGTTTCGTTCAAGGGTACGCACTCACAGAAACTGGGCGGCTCACTTCACTCGATTTGGAAGATTCTATGAGCAAAGCGGGTTCTGTCGGTAAAGAAGTATTTCATGTGAACTTGCGCATTGTTGACGAAAAAGTAAACAATCTAAGGCCAAACGAAGCCGGAGAAATTATTGTACAAGGGCCGAACGTTTTTGCGGGTTACTGGCGTAAAGATACGGCGATCGCATCAGCTATGAAGGATGGTTGGTTTCATACAGGCGATATGGGGCGGCGTGATGAAGACGGGTTCATTTATATTGTCGGCCGAAAGGTGGAAATGATTATATCTTCCGGTGAAAATATCTATCCGGCAGAAGTGGAAAGAGCTCTTCAATCGCTACTGCAGATCAAGGAAGCAGCCGTGGTGGGAATGCCCGACCACAAAAGAGGTGAAGTAGTCGGTGCTTTTGTTATTCTTCATAAAAATCTCCAAATTACGGAGAATGATATTTTGACCGCGCTGCAAGGGAAAATCGCGCATTATAAGATTCCCAAGAAAATATTTTTTGTTGATGACTTTCCCCGCAATCAAGCAGGGAAGGTCTTAAAAAGGATTTTAAAAAAACAGCTTGAAGATAATTAAGCGGAAGCGTATCGTGCGAAGCTCTGATGGAAAAAACAAGCGAGTCGGGTGGAGGACAAAAAGGAATTCGCTTTATTGCCAATACAATATTGCCATAAATTAATTGAAAAAGAGGAAGTATGAAACTTAAGTTGATTTATCCCAAGTGGGAAAAGTTAGAAAGGCAAACGCGCTTTACATTGCCGCCGCATGGCCCGGTTGTTTTTGCCGCGACATTGCCTGATTATGTGGATGTGGAATTTATCGATGAAAACGTTCAGCCTATTGATTTTGAGCAGGATGCCGATTTTGTCGGAATCTCTGTCATGCTTACCGCGCAGATAAAGCGCGGATGGGAAATAGCCGATGTTTATCGCAAGAAAGGTATCAAGGTAATATTCGGCGGTATCGCCACAATGCTGCACGCGGAAGAAACCCAGGAGCATGCCGATGCTGTTTTTCTGGGAGAAGCCGAAGGCCGGATGGAACAGGTATTTGCCGATTTTAAAAACGGCAAACTGCAAAAGGTTTATAACTATATGCAGGATTTCCCGGCTATCGAAACCGTGGGAACAGCAAGGCGCAGCATTTTAAAAAGAGATATGTATAATTACCGCGGCGTGCAGATGGTCGATCTGGTGCATGCTTCCCGCGGTTGCCGGTTCAATTGTTATCCCTGCTGCGTTAATTTCTTAGGGGGCACGCCAATTCCGTCCTCGCCCTTACGATAAGGTGATTGAAGAAATGGCCGAACATAGACAATAACAGGCTTTTTATTGTCGATAATTCACTGGCGCAGGATAAAAAATGGGAAATTGGATTGTTTAAGGAAATGATTCCTCTGAAAAAGAAATGGTGTTGTCATCCCATTGAAAATGATGATAAAGTGCTGGATCTGGCCGCTCAGGCCGGCGCGTGGTTTGTTTATCAGGCAATTTTTGATTCTTCCGATTTTATCCGCGATCGCATTAAACGATATCATGATTACGGGATTGCCGTCGAAGGCAGCATTCTTTTGGGACTCGATTATCATACGGAAGATTACATTAAGAAGCTGGTCGATTTTCTGTTGGAAATCGATCTCGATATGGCGGAATTCACTGTGCTCACGCCTTTCCCGCATACCAGGACATTTGATGATTTGCATAAGGGGAAAAGAATTTTTACCTACGACTGGAACGATTACACCTGCGGCAAAGTTGTTTTTCAGCCGAAATTGATGACTCCTGAACAATTGCAGTCGCTTTACTATTACGCATGGGATACGTTTTATCGAGGAAGAGCCACAAAATTATAAAATGTTTAAAATGCTGAAAAAAGTCATGGAAAAAGAAAAAGCTGACGACACCTATAAGCCGCGCGTACGCGAGTGATGTTTGCCAGAGATGAAAGGAGATATTTTTAAAACATGAAGAAAATTGGCAAAGAAGCCTCCATAGTCATTGACGGCGGCCATGTCAGTATTGATGATATTATTGCCGTAGCAAAAGATGGAATGTCCGTGGAAATAAGTAAAAACAGCCGTTTTTTGAAACGGATGGAATCAACGCAAAAAATGCTGATGGAAGCGATGCGCAAAGGGATTGCTGTTTATGGTGTTACCACCGGTTACGGCCGATCTTGCGGCAGGCGCATGCCAATGAATATTGCCATGAAAAATGGTGCAAATATTTTTCGTTTTCACGGCTGTGGCACGGGCGAGCCTATCGGCATTGAAGAAACGAGAGCGGCAATGCTCTGCCGCATAATTTGTCTGGCACGAGGTTATTCTGGAGTGTCAGTCACCCTGCTTAAACAGATGGCAGAATTTTTAAATAAAGGAATAACGCCCGTGGTTCCCTGTGAAGGCTCCGTCGGCGCTTCCGGCGATTTGACTCCGATGTCTTATATCGGCGCTTGCCTTGCCGGTGAGCGCGAAGTGTTTTATCGAGGCGAAATTATGCCCACGGCTAAGGCTTTCAAGAAAACAGGACTTAAGCCTTACAACTATCTGCCCAAAGAGCCTCTTTCGATGGTTAATGGCACAACGACGATGACGGGTATCGCCGCCATAACGATTGAGAGAGCCTGGCGCATTTTAACAGCCGCTATTTACGCCACCGCTCTTTGCGTTCACGCGCTCAAAGGCAACGCTCATCATTACCATCCGGTGATTTCGGAGGCCAAACCTTTTCCCGGCCAGATTTTTGTTGCCGGAAAGATTTTCCATCTTTTACAGGCTAGAGTTTCAGCGCGTCAACTGGAAGATGACGCTCTGGAAACCCTGCAGGATCCTTATTCGCTGCGCTGCGCTCCGCAGGTGCTGGGAGTTTTATATGACGGTCTTGATCTGGATAAGAAAATGGGTGGAAATTGAAGCCAACAGTTCCAACGATAATCCAATTTTCGATCCGAGAACCGGTCAGGTTCTCATGGGCGGTAATTTTTACGGCGGTCATATCGCTTTTGCCATGGACGGCCTGAAAGCCGCGCTGGCTTCTGTTGCCGATATGTGCGACCGCCAGGTGATGTTGCTGGTCAATCCGAATTTAAACAGAGGATTGCCGGGCGATTTGGTAGGAATAATAGAGAAAGGGAATGGGCTGTTTCATGGTTTTAAGGCCATGTCTATTTCTTCTTCCGCTCTGGCGGCGGAAGCCCTGAAAGAAACCATGCCCGCGGCTTCATTTTCCCGCTCGACCGAATCTCATAATCAGGATAAGGTCAGCATGGGAACTATCGCGGCACGCGATGCTGAAAGAATTTGCACGCTTACGGAACGAGTTGTGTCCATTCATCTTCTCGCGGCGGCGCAGGCCTGTTATTTAAGAAAAAATATCAGTGTAAGGCCGCTTTTGGCCAAAGTTTCGCAAAAAATTGGATTAATCAGCGCGCCGCTGATTGAAGACCGGCCATTGGATAAAGATATTGAAAGCATGTGTACGGCAATCAGATATTCCGATTTCTTTAGGATTAAATAATGAATAAAGAACAAAAAAGCTTTGAAGTTAAAATTCGCGTGCCTTTTTTTGATCTTGATCCTATGCAGATAGTCTGGCACGGTAATTATCTGAACTATTTTGAAATCGCGCGGGCGGCCTTTTCGAGCATCTCGGCGTCGATCTTTATTCTTTCTATGATAAACATAAATTAATTTTTCCCATTATCAAAACTTCGACAAAGCATATTTTCCCTTTGCGCCACCGCGATGAGATCATTTGCAAAGCGACGCTTGTCGATGCAAATATAAAACTGGTTGTCGATTTTGAAATAAGAAGGGTGGCGGATGGCAAAGTTTGCGCCCGCGGGCGAACGGAACAGGTTACAGTGAAAACGCCGGAGATGGAGACTCTGTTCAGTATACCGGAAGAAATTCGCAGTTCTTTGGGTTTCTAAATGGAAGAATTATTACAAAAATCATTTATTGCCGGCGTGGAACGTGTCGCTGCCTGGGCGGATTTGCTCGATTCGATCAATGTCTTTCCCGTTGCCGATGGCGATACGGGAAGAAATCTTTCCATCAGCCTTTTTCCCTTGCGCAATGTTCATCCCGATAAACAAAAAATCATTCAGCAACTTCTTTTTTCGGCGCGGGGTAATTCCGGCAATATCGCCTCAAGATTTTTTTCGGCGTTTTACTCGGCTGAATCCGTATCCGAACTTACTGACTGCGCAGCAGAAGGGCGTTCCAGAGCCTGGAAGGCGGTGAGTGATCCCTGCGCGGGCACTATGTTGACATTATTCGATGCTCTGGCTGAAGCTTTACTTCCCACGGGTATGATTCTGAATCAAGAAACAATAGCGGTCATTATTAGCCATCTGGAAAAAACTGTCCATGAAACCAAGGAAATACTGCCGAAATTAAAAAAAGCTGAAGTCGTTGATGCCGGCGCCCTGGGAATGTATATTTTCTTTGAAGGGTTTTTCTATTCTTTGGCGGGAACGGAGGATAATCATCGACCAGTGACGGAAGTATTCAAAAACAGTCTGCGTATTGCGACTTCCTTCCGGGAAGAAGCGGAATCAGGTTACTGCGTGGATTTTGTCCTCAGATCGCCGACCTTATCCAATGAAGAATTGGTCAGAATTACTGAAGCACATGACAATGCGGTGATAATTCCAGAAGGAAATATTTATAAGATTCACCTCCATACAGAGGACAGGGAAAAAATGAAAGCTCAAATCGGCAAGCTGGGCAGTATGCTGAATTGGGAAGAAGACAATCTGGCTTTGCAAACCAGGGAATTCATGAATGCCAAAACAGGGCAAATATTGCACATCATGACTGATGCCGCCGGTTCCGTGACACGCAAGGATGCTAAAAAATATGGTCTTACGCTCTTGAACAGTTATCTTGCAGTCGGCGAGAAATGTCTACCGGAAACTTATTTCAATTCCGAAGAAGTTTATAGCGCAATGCAGCAGGGTGTAAAAGTATCAACGTCACAGGCATCCGTTTATGAGAGACATCAGATTTATGAAAGCGTATTGAACAGGTTTGAAAAAGTTTTATATTTGTGTGTTGGGTCCGTTTTTACCGGCAATTATAATGTCGTTATGGAATGGAAAAAGAAATATGATCCGCAAAATAGGATGCTAGTCATTGATACGGGCGCCGCGTCCGGCAGGCTGGGGACAATCGCGCTGGCGGCTGTTCGCTATTTGGCTGAAACGAATAATATGGAAAAAACCTTTGCCTTCGCGCAAAAAGCCGTGCAAGCCTGCGAGGAATACGTGTTTCTTGATAAATTGCAATACCTGGCCGCGGGGGGAAGGCTTTCTAAAACCAGTGCTTTTTTTGGCGATATGCTGAAGATGAAGCCCGTGATTTCTCCGCAGCCGGAGGGCGCGAAAAAAGTCGGTGTGGTCAGAAATAAGGAAGACCAGTTAAAAATGGCCGAGGAGCGACTTGCCGCTTCGCTGCAAAGGAACTCCAGGGCTTTTATTATGCTGGAATACTCCGATAATCATGATTGGGTAAAGGGTACGGTAAAAAAGATTTTCGAGGAGAGCTATCCTTATGCGGAAATTATTTTACAGCCATTATCACTGACATCAGGCGCTCATATGGGACCGGGAACATGGGCGGTGGCTTTCCTGCCGCAGATGGACTAGTAATGAGTAAAGAAGAAGAAAAAGAATCTGCGCCGGCAATCAATCAAAAAGGAAGGTTTGCTTTTGTCATTCCTGTATACAACCATGCTGGTTCGGTAGCGCAAGTTATTCAACAGGCTTTGACTTTGAACTTTCCAGTCTTTGTTGTTGATGACGGTTCTACTGATGACACCCCTGACAGAATTGCCGAAATTAAAGGAATTCACATTATTTCTCACAAGAAAAATATGGGGAAAGGCGCGGCGATTATGAGCGGTTTTATCGCTGCTTCCTCTGTGGCCGATTGGGCGATTACGGTAGATGCCGACGGTCAGCATTACCCCGAAGACGCGCTGAAGCTTATAGCTGCGATTCCTGAAGGCATATTGCCCATTGTCGTGGGGAAAAGAGAAGGTATGGTTGGCGAGCATGTTCCCTGGACAAGCCGCTTCGGCAGGAAATTTTCCAATTTTTGGGTATGGATTTCCGGCGGGCCCGCTCTTTTAGATTCCCAGAGTGGCATGCGTATTTATCCCCTGCCCCAGGCCATTTACCTGGGTACAAAGGCGCGGCGTTTCCAATTTGAAGTAGAAATATTAGTACGAGCCAAAAGAAAAGGTGTGCCGGTGATTGAAGTTCCGGTGCGTGTTAACTATAATCCAGCCGGATCAAGAATCTCCCATTTTCGTCCTTTTGTTGATTTTTTACGCAACTCTTCAACTTTTACACGTTTGATTTTCGGCCGAATATTTTCTCTGCGCTAAGCCCGCAAAGATTTATCTTTTTCTCATATTATTTTAATAAAATTTACTATTCCGCACGAACCAAATAAAAACTATAAACCCAAGCACAAACTGACAATCTTTTTTGCTTATTAAGTAACGAGCATCAGCCGTAATTTTGTTTGAACTAAAGTTTTTAACTTGCCAGTACTTGGGAAATATGGTTTATAAAAACGGTGTCAAATACAGAATCATGCACGAGTTTATAGGTTTGCATGTCACAGAATAAATATCATATAAGATGGCCGATTGTCTTCATTGTTGCCGTGGTTATCGTGCTACTTTTTATCTGGGAAACCAATCATTTAAGAATAGAAACAGATATTCTGGAATCAATGCCGCAAAATGATCCCGTGCTTTCGGACGCGCGTCGGATTATCAGGCATCTGCCCATTCAGGATAAATTATTTATTGATTTGCAACAGCAATCTTTAGATAGGGATAAACTTGTTGCTACCGCCTTTTTGGTCGCAGAACGGCTCAACAGAAGCGGATTATTCAGTAAAGTAGGAATAAGCGATGAAGCAAACAACTTTCCCGAACTCATTACATACGTGACGGACAACTGGCCGCTGCTTTTTAGTGCCGCCGATTTAGAGCAAAAGGTGAAACCACTTTTGGCGCCAGATAAAATCAAAGAAGCTTTTTACCAGAACAAGCAAAGCTTGCAACAATTGGAAGGAATCGGACGCGCCGAAATGATGGCCAGAGATCCACTTGATTTCTCCAGTATTATTTTGCAGCAGTTATCGGCGTTGCTTCCCTCTAACAAGGCACAATTTTATCAGGGTCAACTACTTTCCGCAGACGGTCGGCACGCGCTCATTATAGCCAAGATTGCCGGCTCCGGCACAGATACGGCCAAAGCAGCATTGATTGCTAAGCTATTGAAAAATATCAAAAAGGAATTGGCCACTGATAAAAGTTTAGCCAGCGATAGCTATATCCTCACCTCTGTCGGTGCCTACCGCGCGGCGCTGGATAATGAGACGATTGCTAAATCCGATTCCCGGCTAGCTATAATCTTGACGACTCTGGGCATAGCCCTGCTGCTTATTTTTGCTTTTCCCCGACCGCTCATTGGTCTTTTGGCACTCCTGCCATCCACGGTAGGCGCGATTGCCGCTTTGTTTGTCTGTTCCTTTTTATTTGAATCTATGTCGATGCTGGCGGTGGGTTTTGGTGGTGCGATCATGGGGTTCACCGTTGATTTGGGCATTACCTATCTTTTGTTTCTGGATCAACCTCATGAAACATACGGTAAAAAAATAACGCAGGAAGTCTGGTCGGCGGAGCTTTTGGCAGTGCTGACAACTGTCGGCTCGTTTCTGCTGCTTTTGATCAGTGACTTTAAGATTCTGGCCGAAATTGGTGTTTTCTCCGCGCTGGGTGTCGGCTTTGCTCTTATTTTTGTTTTGTTCGTCTTCCCATTGATCTTTCCATCCATGCCACCAGCCACTCGTCAAAGTAACCCAGTTCTGATCAACTCTCTCAGAAAATTAGCCTTCCCGGCTAAGTGGAAGTTAGTGGCCGCAGGTCTGTTCGGTCTGGTTATGCTTTTTTTCTCTTGGCCGGTTTTTAATGTAGATCTTAATGCGATGAATTCTGTTAGTTTGGAATCGATTGATGCGGAACAAAAAATGCAGAAAATATGGGGTGGTTTGTCAGGCAAATGCTATATTTTTCTGGAAGCCCAAAGCGTCTCCGGTTTGCAGGAAAAGAATGATCAACTACAGAAATTTTTGTCCGCTGATGTTCAGCAGGAAAAGCTCTCCAGAGTATTTCTTCCTTCAGTTCTGTTTCCATCCGTCCAGAAAAGCCGGGAAAATATGGATGCATGGCGGGCTTTCTGGAGTAAGGAGCGTCTGAGTAAGTTCAAGCATGATCTTGATTTGGCCGCGCGGGAAAACGGTTTTATGCCTGTGGCCTTCGAGTCGTTCTGGAAAATGATCAACACTAAGAATGCCCTGCCCAAAGAAATTCCCGAAAAATATTTTGAATTTCTAGGCATAACTAAAACCGCAGACGGTTACACGCAATTGAGCTTACTCAACACCGGCAAGAATTATAATGCGGATGATTTTTTCGAGAGGCTGATACCGACCGGCATGGCCAAATTATTCGATGTCGGCCTTTTCAACAAAAGGCTGGGAGAATTTTTAAAAAATATCTTCATGCTGATTGCGCTCATTACTGCCATCGGTACTGTTCTGATTGTGTTTTTATATTACCTGGATTGCCTCATCTCGCTGGCGGTGCTGGCTCCAATCACCTTCGCGCTTCTGGCAACACTGGGCACTTTGAAGATTATCGGCCATCCGCTGGACATCCCCAGTATTATGTTGTGGATTGTTATTATGGGCATGGGCATTAATTACTCCATTTACTATGCTTGCTTTTATCAGCGCTACCCCGATGAAAGCCATCCGGCCATGGATACGGTGAAACTAGCCATGTTTCTGGCTTCGTTTACCACGTTGATCGGTTTTGGTGTTCTGGCCTTCGCCAGACATTCCCTTTTACGTAGTATCGGCTTGACGTCTCTTTTAGGAATCGGTTATTCGATAATTGGTGCCTACTTTATTTTGCCGCTGTTGATGAAAAAGATATTTAGTTCCGTGCGGTATCCTGCAGGAGAAATTGCCATAGGTTCTAAAGAACATACACGCCGGACAATTTTACGCTATCGGCATTTGCCGGCGCATCCACGGGTTTTTGCCCGTTTCAAGATCCTAATGGATCCGATGTTTGCCGAACTTCATAGATATGTGCAAAACCCCCGCCGTATTATTGATATCGGCTGTGGTTATGGAATTCCTTCAACTTGGCTGCTGGAAATCTATCCTCAAGCTAAAGTTTATGGACTGGAGCCAGATGAATATAGGGTATTGGTAGCCTCTTACGCTATTGGTAATCGTGGCAATGTTCAGGTCGGTCGCGCCCCCGATCTTCCGGAAGTTGAAGGCAGCATTGATTATGTGCTAATGCTGGATATGTTGCATTTAATATCCGATGAAGAACTGCAACTTGTTTTGCAGCGTATTTACGGTAAACTGGAGGCAGGTGGAACTTTGCTTATAAGAGCGACAGTACCATCGAACAAAAAGGTTCCCTGGAAGCGCTGGATAGAAACTGCTCGCTTAAAGCTAACTCGCACACCAGAGCGTTTCCGTAGGGAAAAAGAATTAGTAGCTTTTATGGAAAAAACTGGTTTTGTTGTCAGCGTTCATGCTTCTGACAGGCCAGGCATTGAAGAAAAATGGTTTGTCGGCAAGAAGACCTCTTGAACAATAACTTTGGTCTGCCTTTTATGAAAATATTATCTTACCGCATAGCAATTTATTTTTCCCGGCTTTGGGGGGCGTGGTTTTTCTACACTTTTTCCTGGTTTATTGCCACCGGTTATTTTTTTCTCTTCCCTCTACGCGTTGTGCACAGCCTGAAGTTTTACCGCGCGTTGTTCTCCACGCGAGGTTTTTCCTATCATTTATATTGTGTGTGGAAGCAGTATCATAACTTTACCGATGTCTATCTCCACCGTTTTGTCGCATTGGGAAAAGATGAGTTTGAATTTACCAGAGAAGGTTGGGAATATCTGGACGAAGCGGTAGAAAAAAAGACCGGCGCGATTGTGGTGATGTCGCATATCGGCAACTGGGAGTTGGCTGCGCAAAGGCTGAACCGCAAGGGGTTGCCCATTATGCTTTATTTGGGAGCGAAGCATAAAGAGCAGGTCGAGCGCATTCAAAAGGAATTTCTGGCCAAAAGCGGAATTAAAATAGTTGCGACATCAGATAAAGAAAAGTCGCCTTTTGCTCTTCTGGAAGGGATCAATTTCTTGCGTGAAGGCGGAATAGTTTCCATGACGGGTGACCGTTTGTGGGGAAGCCAGAGTTTCGTTGTGGTTGACTTTTTGGAGTATGAAGTAAAACTGCCCGATACGCCTCATTTGTTTGCTTTAATGTCGGGTGCTCCGCTTATGACCTTTTTTGTTTATCAGAAGGCGTCCGGCAAATATCATATCACCATATCTCGCGGGCGGCAGGTTATAGCCGCAACACGTGCCGATCGACAGAAAGCAGTATTGGCCTCGGCACAAACCTATGCAAATGATCTGATGCAAATGGCCCGCAAATACCCTTTCGAATGGCATCATTTTGAGCCCTTTCTCGGCGAAAAAATTAGCAGAGTTTCATAAAGATAGAATTTGCTTTTCGCCCTGTTAAATTTAGTATAAGAAGGTTTCTAAATCCGCTGACAGGAGTCGGTAATGAAAGTGAATGAAGTTCCGCAGGATATCACTTATTATGAAGGCGAGAAGCGTGCCTGCTATGCACTCAATGACGAAGGGAAATATGTCATTGTGACCAGCACCGGCTGGAGCGCTGAAGAAGTCGTCAACGGTCTGGCAGTGGCCGAATTGGCAGCCAACCTGGAAAAAACCAGAAAGGCCGTGCTAGCAGGTGTTAAAAGTCCGCTAGCTTATCACATGGAACGGCGGCAGATGATACCGAATATTCTGGCTAAAACAGCGGGCATAGTCACATTCCGGGTTAAGAGGCATTTCCGTCCGGAGATTTTTGCCAAACTTAAACCATCTGTATTAGACCGTTACGCAGAAGCCCTGGCGGTTACCCGAGAAGAATTAAGAACCGTACCGAAATAAATAAAAAAGAAAGGTAACATTCATTGATGAGCACAGAAATAACAGCCGGCGGGAAACCGTTTATTCATCACCATTCCGCGCATTGCGAAAGTGGCGTTACGTCCGCTTTATTTCGTGATAAAGGAGTGGAGATAAGCGAACCGATGATTTTCGGCATCGGCAGCGGTATTTTTTTCGGCCATTTGCCGTTTGTAAAATGGGTCGGGTTGCCGATCAGCACTTTCCGGTCTCAGCCCGGGGCAGTTTTCCGCAAAGCAGCCAAAAGACTGGGGGGCGAATTTGTCACCAAACGATTTCGCAATCCGCAAAAAGGCATGGATGAACTGAAGCGTGTGCTCAAAGCCGGACAGATTGTCGGATTAACAACAAATATTTACTGGCTTTCTTATTTTCCCAATCGTTTCCGTTTTCAGTTCAACGGCCACAATATCATTATTCTGCGCGAGATTGAAAACGGTTTTCGCGTCAGCGATCCGGTGCTGGATAATCCGGTGGATTGTTTGACGGAAGACTTGGAACGGGCGCGTTTTGCCCATGGCCCGCTGGAACCGCACGGCTTCATGTATTATCCCAAAGAAATTCCGCTAAATCCTGATTTACGCGCGGCCTGCATCAAAGGCATGAAAGATACCTGCAATATGATGCTGAGAATTCCCCTGCCGATTTTCGGTATTCGCGGCATCCGTTCTCTGGCCAAAAGAATCATTAGAATGCCTAATAAGATGGGTTTTGATGAAGCCTGCCGGCATCTGGCCAATATCGTCCGCATGCAGGAAGAAGTGGGTACGGGCGGTGCGGGATTCCGTTTCATGTATGCCGCCTTTCTCCAGGAAGCTGCCGATCTTTTTGGCTCGAATGAACTTGCCCAATTATCACAGGAGATGACGGCCATTGGCGATATCTGGCGAGAATTTGCCGTAGTATCCGCGCGCATCATTAAACAAAGAGGTCAGTCCGAAGATACTTTTGCCAAAGCAGGCGGGTTAATGCTGATCTGCGCGGGACGCGAAGAAGAATTTTTTAAAACTCTGTAATACTGTTGTCAGGAATCTCAAAGCATGAAGGCTCTGGAAATTTCCGGAATAACTTTTTCTTACAATCAGCCGGTGGACAAATCAGGTATCGCAGGGAATGAATACGCTCTTCATGATTTCTCCATGTCTGTGGAAAGTGGTCAATTCCATGCCCTTTTAGGGCCGAACGGCGCGGGCAAGACCACTCTGATGCGGTTGATTACCGGGCAATTAAGGGGATACACAGGCGAGATAAATCTTTACGGCTATAAAAACACAAAAAAAGAGGCACTAAGTCTTATTGGTTACGCGCCTCAGCCGATATCGGTATATACAACACTAACAGCAATGGAAAATTTGCGCATCTTTGGCGTCATGGCCGGATTGTCGGACAAGGTTATAAAAGAACGGTCAGCGGAAGTATTGACCGAAACAGGACTTTTGCCTTATGCTCAAAAACGCGTATCGACCTACTCCGGAGGCATGTTGCGCAGGTTAAATCTGGCTGTTGCTCTTTTGCATTCGCCACAACTGCTGTTGTTGGATGAACCCACGGTAGGAGTTGATCCGCAGAGCCGCCATCATATTTATGAGCTGTTAAAAAGAATGAACACAGCTGGAGTAACGGTTGTTTTATGCACACATATCATGGATGAAGCGCAACGCCTCTGTTCAAGAGTAACACTGCTGGACAAAGGTTCTGCCATATTTTCAGGTGATATGAATGAAATTGATAATTTGGAAAAATTCTTTTTGGAGAGAACTGGACGTGGACTGCGCGACGAAAACTGATAATTATTTATTCGTGAAACTCCAATTTCCATAACGAAGTATAGGGAAATTGGTAAGTTGTAATGAGACCCAAGTTTCAGAAACAGAGTACACTGAAGCTTGCAGGTCGAGATTATCCCGCGAAGCGGAGGGTATAATACCCAAAAATTGCTTTGGGGTTCATACCCGTGAATGAGGCCTGTATAAATTGATTTTCAAAAAATTAAAAGAATTAATCAGAAAAGAAATGCTGGTGTTATTGCGCGATCGCCAGACTATTCCTGTTTTATTTATAATGCCGGTGGCGCTGATTTTTTTCCTGTCTCTGGCGCTCCAGGGAGTTTATGTGGATAAATTCACCGGCCATCAAATTTTATTGGTTTTGGAAAACGCCACTCATGCGCCAAAGGCGGTCAAGCTGGAAGAAAAAATAAGTTCCAGCAAGTTGATTCAGCGCGTCCAACGTCCGGATGGCTATGATAACGATATGCTTTTTGAATCCGGCAGTGCGCACGCTGTAGTTTTTATACCGGCGGGATTTGACGATGGCGCAAAACCGGTGGAAGTGGAATTTGATCCCGTGCTTGATGCCGGTTATAAAGTTGCTGTTCGTTCACTCATTACCGGGCTCACCGCTGAAGTTATCATGGGAATAGATGATATTGAAACCCTGAGTGCTAATTTTGTCGTCGAAAAGACGAAAAGAAATCGCAATTTCCCCAGCCCGCTGCAGCAAAGTGTTCCCGGCTGGTCGATTTTTGCGATGTTTTTCATTGCCATCCCCATGTCTATCGGTTTTTTACGGGAAAAAAATGCCGGTACTTTACAGCGCCTTTTCACCTATCCGGTAGGCGCCAATTTGATTATTCTAGGTAAACTTATTCCTTACTATTTGATAAATTTGGTACAGTTTGTTTTAATGCTCATTGTGGGAGTTTATATAATGCCGCACGTAATTAATTTACCGTTTAACATGGGCGAGCATCCATGGTATTTAATACCGATTACGGTTGTTGTCGCGGCGGCATCGACTGGTTTTGGTGTGCTGGTAGCATCTCTGGCGCGAACGCCTGAGCAATCTTCCACAATCGCGGCGACGGGCGCCGTGTTGATGGCAGTATTCGGCGGCATTATGGTGCCGCATGTCGTTATGCCGTTGCTGATGAAAAAACTGGCGATGATTTCACCAATGTACTGGGCGCATCAGGCTTATCTGGATGTATTTTTGCGCGATGCGTCCTTTGGTTTTATTTTACCGAAAATAATTATTTTAACGCTTTTTGCGTTGGGCTGTTTTTATATAGCGGGGAGGAAAGTTAAATGGATGTAAGCCAAGCTTTAAAAGAATTGAACGTATCATCGAGAGAGGAATTGATTTTTAAGCTCAAAGAACTGATTATCAAGGCCTGTGACGTTAAAGACGTGAAACCGGAAGATGTACCCACCGATGTTCCTTTTATCGGCGGACCGGGTCCGCTTAAATTGGACAGCCTCGATGCTATGGAAATTGCCATGGAACTTAGATATCAGTTCGGTGTGGAATTAAAAAACGCGTCAACCGCGGCCAAAGCGATGCAGTCGTTTGATACACTGGCCGATTTTGTCATCAACGCGCCAAAGGTTAAAAAGTGAAAAAGAGCGATATTTATGTGCGCGGTTGGGGCGCCGTAACCTCGCTTGGTTGGAGCGCGCCCGAGTCGGCACAAAATTTGATTGCATGGAAAAGTGACGCCGGCAAAAGCGGGCAGTTCCTCCCATTTAATCAGCCGTGAATATAAGGCTTTTGAAGTTCCCTATTCGGGCAATCCTCTGGAGAAATCCCAGGCCATGCTGGATAGCGCGCTTACCGAAGCTATATCGCGGGCGGGACTTTCTCCAGCTGAAATTGCCGAATCCGGCTTGCTGGTGGGAACGACAGGCGGTCTTTTTATTCGTAATGAATATGAATTTACCGAAGCGGTGCGCAAAAATCCCGATAAGGAATCACCGGCTATTTCCTGCCGCAACAGAGGCCCCGGCGAGGTAGCCGATTTAATTGCCGGCAAATACGGCATCAAGGGCATGACGCTGACCTTCAGCATGGCTTGCGTTTCCAGTTCGCACGCTTTAGTCGTTGCGGCGCAACTTCTGGAACAGAAAAAAATTCGTCGGGCGATTGTTGTCGGTTTCGAACCGCTTTTGAATCTGACTTTACATGGATTTGCCAGCCTGCTTCTTTATGATTATGATCAGTGCCGTCCGTTTTGCGCTACCCGTTCCGGAATGCAAATAGGGGAGGGCGCGGCGGCCGTAATTCTGGAGCAAAATGGATTGCCTTCCCAGAAAAAGGAAAATATAAGTTTGCCGGAGGCTACCTATTTAACGATAATAATAGTCTTACATCGGCGGGAGTTGATGGTGAGCTTGTTAATGATGTTATTCAGCAAACATTGAATTTGGCGCGTGTTTCGCCGAAAGATATTGTGGCGATTAAGGCTCATGGTACAGGCACAAAGGATAACGACCTTTCCGAAGGAAGGGGTTTGGTAAAACTATTCGGAGAAAAACTTCCTCCTGTGATTTCTCTGAAAGGTGCAATGGGCCATGCTCTGGGTGCAGCCGGCGCAATAGAAACTGCTGTCTGGCTTTCCTGTCTGGAAGAAGGGATAATTCCCCGCAGTTTTGGTTTTGTCGAGACCGATCCGGAAATAGGGTTTACCCCGGCGTTAAAAAACAATCCGGCACCAAACGGCGCTTATCTCTTTACCTATTTCGGATTTGGCGGCACGTGTACGAGTTATTTGATCATCAAGGAATGAAAACTAATGCCCCCTAGCCTAGGCAAAAAGAAAATTATTTCGGCCATGCCGGTAATCGCGGCAAGCTATATTGGCCCTGCACTTCTCCCCAATCGCGATGTGAAATGGGAAGAAGAAAAATTGCCGTTAAACATGGATGATTTGGTTGCCGAAATCATGGGACAGCCGATGCGCCGTGCCGGAAGGTTTATCAAAATGGTTTGCTGCGGGGCGCTGAATTGCCTGAAAAAAGTTCCGCCTGCTTATTTAAAAACGAAAAAAGTCGGGGTATTTCTGGCTACGGGATTAGGGAATGTCGATGAAATATTACCCTTTATCACTCAGGTGTTTAAGCATGAAGGCGGATTTCCCAGCCCCAATCAGTTTGCCAATTCCGTAAGCAACGCCGCCGCTTTTTTTCTGGCGCGGATTTGTGAAATCAAGGGAGTTATTCTGACAATATCGGAAGAAGAATTATCATTTGAGTCGGCACTCTGGCTGGCGCAAAGCTATCTGGAAAATGGCGAAATAGATTTGGCGCTGGTCGGCGGTTGCGATGTTTTTACACCGACAGTTGAGGAATACCGCGAACGCATGGATTTAAAGCCGGCTAATTCCCGAATGCTCGCTATGGGTGAAGGAAGCTCCTGGCTTCTGCTTGGCGGAAACTCAAGGGAAAAAATAGGCGATATTTTGGCGGTGGAATTCGGCAATAAATTAATACTGACGGAAGAATTTTCAGTAAGTGAAAATATTTTAAACACGAGTGAAAAATTAATTGCTAAGGCGGCTTCAAGTGAGAAGAAGCGCTTTTTACTGCCCGGTTTCCGTATGAATAAAATCGATTCTCATTTCTGGAAGCTCAAAGGCTGGGAGGTTGATGACTATTTGCCTAATTGCGGCATTCATCCCACCGCGACTGCTTTTGGAATAGCGCGCGCCCTGCAACAAAAACCATCCGCTCTCTTTGTGCATTATAATTGTCACGCTTCGGGTAAACAGATATTTGTGGCAGGTGCAACAAAATAATTTTTCCTATTTAACATGTTTATCAAGATGACGAAGGTTCGATCTCAACAAAAAAAACGTATTGTCCTTGTTCATCCGCGGGGATTCAACTGGTTTCCCGGAAAGCGCGACATCACCGATATCGCCAACCGTATGGTGCCTCAGGGACTCCTCTCCATCGCCGCTTATTTAATAGAGCAGGATCATGATGTTTTCGTTTACGATTGCCTCGGTCCTGATGCTCCGGTTGACCTGCAAAAGCAGGTGCAGGCAATTTTAGCCTATCAGCCGCAGATCGTCGGCTTTTCCACAACGACATCTTCGTTTCCCGATGCCGCTGAGCTCGCTCAGAAAATCAAAAAACAATCGCCTGATATTATGACAGTGTGCGGAGGAGTTCATGTTTCCGCTCTGGAGGGCAAACTTTTGCGGGATTATCCTGCTTTTGATTTTCTTGTCGCGGGCGAAGGTGAACTGACTATGGCCGAGCTTGCCGCGGGAGTTGAACCAGCCGCTATTAAAGGATTGATCTGGCTCAAGGGTAAAGAAGTGATTACCAACGAACCTAGGGACGAAAATACACGATTTGGATAGTTTGCCTTTTCCCGCCTACGATAAGCTTCAGGGCTTTCCCCGCGATTACCATTTGCCGCTCTTTAGCTATATCCAAACGCCCGGGGCGACGATGATTACTTCGCGGGGCTGTATGTATCAATGCTCTTATTGTGACCGCTCGGTTTTTAAAAAAGGTTTCCGCTACAATTCCGCCACTTACATTTACGAACACATGAAATATTTGCGGGAAAAATTCGGTGTGCGGCATATCAATATTTACGATGATTTATTTACGGCCAACCGTCAGCGCATTGTCGAGCTTTGTGAAAAACTTGCACGCTTCCCTCTGGGGATAAATTTTAATTGCGCTGTGCGCGTAGGCTACACGGATGATGAACTTTTACGGATGCTGAAAGATGCCGGATGCCTCATGGTTTCTTTGGGCATTGAATCCGCCGATCCACAAATGCTCGCTCGGCATAAGGCCGGTGTTTCTCTTGACGAAGTTCGCGATACTGTCCGGCGCATTCAAAAAGCAGGATTGCGCGCCAAAGGCCTTTTTATGATGGGCTTGCCCGGGGAAACGGAAGAATCCATCCATCGCACTTCCGATTTTATTATTTCACTGAGGCTGGACGATATGAACATGGCCAAATTTACACCCTTTCCCGGTGCGCCGCTCTGGTCAACAATAAGAGAGGAAGGTACTTTTAATGAAGACTGGCGTCTGATGAATTGCCTGAATTTTGTTTTTGTCCCGAAGGGAATTGCCTCACAAGAAAGACTCGATCAACTCTATAATGAGCATGTGAAGCGTTTTTATTCTGATGCCGCCTGGCGCAAAAAATTCCGTGGGCGTCTTTGGCAGCACCGCAAAAGCCTGATATATCTGCTGCGCCACTTGCCGTCGTTCTGGTCGGCAAAAAAACAATTCGAGCCGGAAAATTAATAATTCGTCCGGCATTGCGAGTCCGCCAGAGGTGGGCAAAGCAAGCTCTAATGATTGACAGACCCGATGAAAGCATGTTAAATCGCGGCAACACTCCTAATAAAAAAATGGCTGCCCCTGTAGCTCAGAAGGATAGAGCAACGGATTCCTAATCCGTGTGCCGCGCGTTCGACTCGCGCCAGGGGCACCAATTATATAAAAATAGGATGTTGTCTATAATATAAACCTTCTATCGCTTTTAGTGTAACGGCGCGTTGATAAAAGATATATATTTTCAGTTCTGAACTTTTTCTAGATTTGTAGCTCGGACACCGATGAGCCTTACCCGCTTATTGAGGTCAATGCGTTTAAGACAGGCGAAGGCGGCTTTGCGAATTTCGTCTTCGACGTCCGTGTAATCAGCCATCGTTTTTGCTCTGGTCAGAGTCTGGAAATCGCTGAATCTGATTTTTATGGTGATGGTTTTGGCAAGGTATCCGCTATCTTGCATATCAGCCACAACTTCTTTGGTCAGTTCCGCGAGCGTTCGGGCAATTATCTGCCAGTCTTTTACGTCTTCCTGAAAAGTAGTCTCGCGGCTGATGGATTTGGGTTCCCAGTGGGTAATTAATGGACTATCGTCAATCCCTCTGGAAGCGTCATAAAGATATTGACCGTAGGAATTGCCGAAATTTTCAATTAACTTTTCCAGCGGTAATGCGGCAAGTTGTCCGATGGTTTCAATGCTGATATTTTTCAAATGTTCTTCCGTTTTCGGCCCTATTCCATATAATTTGCGGATAGGTAACAGCCAAAGCCGACTTTCAATGTCAGTTTCATTGAGAATAGTCAGGCCGTCCGGTTTGTGCATGTCGGAGGCGATCTTGGCCAGAAGCTTGTTCGGGGCAATGCCGATAGAACAGGTCAACCCGGTTTTTTCTTTAATCCCATCTTTAATTTTGAAGGAGATAATTTCAGCCGTCTCTGATAGTTCGGATACGTCTAAAAATACTTCGTCAATACCGGCATTTTCCATAACCGGTGTAATCGTCAATAGAACAGATTTGAACTGCTGAGAAACTGTTGAATATGCTTCATAATCGACAGGAAGAAAAATTGCATGAGGGCAGAGTTTGTGGGCGGTCCTCAGCGGCATGGCGGAATGGATACCGTATTTTCTGGCTTCATAGTTGGCTGTCGAAACAACCCCTCTTTTATTGGGGTTTCCACCGCCTCCAATGACGACAGGTTTGCCGGTTAGCGCCGGATTTTTCTTTTCCTCGACTGCGGCGAAAAAGGCATCCATATCAATATGAATAATTCTTCTTTTCATGGTGGCCTTAGAATATCATTTCTCCAAATATTTTAGTAGTAGATGAAGCTAATAATTTTAATAGCGGTTTAATTATCTTGACAGACAAAATTGATTTTCATATACAGAGCACGTTCCCCAAGAGAATATTTAGTGGAGCCCCCTCCGGCTGAAGCCAGAGGCTCCTTAAAACAACGCGACCTCCCGCGGGTCACGGCACTTTCCTCTCCCGGCTGGAGCCGAGGAATTCTAAGTCGCGGGAGTGAAAAAACAATGGTATAATTATCAATTATGAATAATCTCTTTCTGAGCTTTTTAATAGCGATCCTTGTGGCCGGTGGTCTCGTGGCTTTAAGCCGCTCATTGCGCCTGGAATTTCCTACTACCAATATCTTCCCGCTTGTACCCCTCTTCTACGCTATTGTTTACGAACTCCTGGAAAGAAGAAAAGTGGGAAAGGATAAACCTGTTCATCCGGCCAAAGCCAAAAAAAGAATGAAAACTGGCATGGCCAGGATTTTCGAAAATATCACCGCCGGTAGAATTTTCACCGCCATTGCCGTCAGCCTTGCCATCAAGATTGTCTTCGAAATCATTTTTTTAGTTCTTTATATTCAATCCGGAGAAAAATCTTTTGCTGATCTCTATGGCAACTTCGGCATCGAAACCATCGCTAGGTTCATTAAAGGCGATCATCCCTGGCTTTCAGGAAATGAGGGGTTCTATCTTCTGTCACTTCTTGCGGTCATCACCAGCTTCGGTACCGGCCTCTGGATCGGTTACACTTCAAAGGGCAAAGCCATCTTTGAGGGTGTATTCGTGGGTGCTGCCGTTACGATAATTACCGCTATGACCAATATGCTGATCCTTTATAGAGAAATTGAAGAAGTGGCAAATCAAATGGCCAAGTCCATGGGCTATGGTATGCGCATCGGGTTCGCTGTAGTCCTTGCTGGCCAGGTGCTCCTCTATGGTTTTTGGGCCGGCATCGCTCAGATGGCGAAACACAAGCGTGAGGAATTGGCAGCGATCAAAAAATCAGTGAAAAAACCACACCGAGAAGAACTCAAAACCATCAAAAAATCAGTTAAAAAATCAAGGAAATAGCAGAGATTTCTATTGGAGAATTAAATTTTCCAGCGATCTTAGATAGCTTTAAGGCATCTTGGAGAAACTCTTAGTTAGGATAAGTATATAATTTCGAATACAAATTGATTCTTAGATATTGGCTGCAAAATTTTCACATTTGTTACTTCTTGAACTCTTAAGTTGACGAATTTTTATAAATATGCCAAATTCCCTTTCGAAATATTCGAAAATAAGGGGGAATTTTATTAATGGTGCCGGCGGCAGATAACCAGACCCGCTCCGAAAATGAAAAAAAATGGCAGTTGGATATGTTGCTGTCCAGGACATTTTCTGTTATCGGCAGCGCAGCAATAAGATGGGTCAACATTTTAGGCGCCGCGACAGTTTTCCTCTGTTTGGCTTTGTTTAAGGTCTTCCGGTCGAAACAGCTATCCAAGATAGTTCAGCAGCTCTATTACATCGGAGCGAGATCAACGACAATCATCATGCTGGTGAGTGTATTTACCGGAATGGTTCTAGGCCTGCAATCTTACCATGCCCTGGTTAAATTTGGAGCTCAGGGAGCAGTCGGCACCCTGGTATCCCTTTCTTTAATCAGAGAATTGGGGCCGGTTCTTACTGCAATCATGATTACGGCCCGGGCAGGCTCCGCTATCACGGCCGAAATCGGTATCCAGCGAATTTCCGAGCAGATAGATGCTCTGCACACTATGCGCATTGATCCGCTCAGGCATCTCATCAGTCCGAGAGTTACCGCAGCTATCATCAGCTTTCCCATCCTCACCACCGTGTTTGACCTAATCGGCATTATCGGCGGATATATTTCAGGGGTAATGCTGCTAGGTCTTAATTCCGGCGTATATTTTCATAGTATTCAGGCTAACGTTGAGCTGAAAGACATTACCGACGGTTTAATTAAGACTATAGTTTTTGCGGTTATCGTTGCCACTGTTTGTTGTTACCAGGGCTATTTCGCGCACATGCGCAGGGATAGTCATGGTGCCAAAGCCGTCGGTCTGGCCACCACCTCGGCTGTTGTGATTTCCTGTGTGCTGATTTTGGTATCGGATTACATCGTGACTTCACTGCTGATATAGAGAGACCTATGAATACACCATTGATCAAGTTTAAAGACGTCACTAAGAGCTTTGGAGACCGAACAGTTCTTGAGCGCATTAATCTTGAAATTTATGAGGGGGAGGTTACAACCATAATAGGCCTGAGTGGCGCGGGGAAAAGCGTGCTTCTCAAGCTTATCATCGGGCTGCTTAAACCTGATGAAGGAACGATTCTTTTTCGGGGCAAACCAGTCAGTAAAATGAAAAAAAAGGAAATTAATGCAGCTCTTGCTCAGATGAGTTACATGTTTCAGGGTAACGCGCTTTTTGATTCCCTGACCGTTTATGAAAATATTGCTCTGCCCTTGCTGGAAACAACCAATTTGAAGAAAGCTGAAATCGACCGCAGGGTCATGGCGAGAATAGAGCAGACAGAGCTGACCGATGCGGTTAAAAAGTTTCCTTCAGAACTATCAGGAGGAATGCAAAAGCGGGCAGCTCTGGCGCGGGCACTGATAACCGATCCTAAAATTGTTCTCTTTGACGAACCAACGTCCGGCCAGGATCCAGTGCGGAAAAACGCAATTCTTAGCATGATTGCCCACTACCACAGAAAGTTTGGGTTTACGGCAATCTTGGTCAGCCACGAGATTCCGGATGTATACTTTATCTCCAATCGCGTTCTCGCCCTCTATGAGCGGACGATTGTTTTTCAAGGGACTCCGGAAGAGTTGGAAGATTTTGACCACCCTTTCAAAGACGAAGTTATCCACAGCCTGGAGGCGTTACAGAAAGAATTAACTGGTTTGTATTCCAAAAGACAATTCAAAGTTCTTAATCATGCTCAATTGAGGAGGAGAACTTTTGGGGAAACTTATTCTATAGCGGTTTTTACTCTGGAAGACATAAATTCCATCATTACATATTTGGGTCACGACGCTGTGCAGGAAGCAATAAGACGTATGGGATTGTATATCGATAAACACTTTGGCGCTATAGGGGGATTTTCCACCCGCCGTAATACAAATGAAATTGTTACAGTGCTTCCCTATTCTGACATTACCGAGGCGAAAATTATTCTAGAAGATTTTGCCAAAGATTTTCAGGGATTGGAAATTAATGATATTTGGACTGGAGTTCGTAGACAGGTGGCTATGGCGGGGCCAGTCGAATTTACTATCTTGGCCGGAATTGCCCAGGGCCAACCGATTGCCGAAGTTGATTCAGTCATAGATTCGGCAAAATCTCATCAAAAAGAAATATGGACGGCTACGATGCGCCGCCGGGGAGAGAAAATATGAAAAAATATACCATAGAGACAATAGTCGGTATCTTTGTTGTTTTCGGACTTCTTTGCATAGGCTATATGACCGTAAAGCTGGGGAATGTTTCTTTGCTGGGAGATGATTCCTATCCCGTCATCGCCAAGTTTACTTCAGTTACCGGCCTGAGAGTCGGTAATCCCGTGAATATCTTGGGTATTGAGGTCGGACGGGTGGAACGAATCTTCATGGATCAGGAAACTCAGAAAGCTATAGTTGAAATAAAGATCAAAAAGGGTATAAAGATTTATGACGATGCCATTGCTTCCATTAAAACACAAGGACTGATTGGCGATAGTTATCTCAGCATTGATCCCGGGGGCGCAGGAGAATTGCTTGGACCTCGCGGAATCATCACCGAAACACAGGCCCCTTTGGATATCATAGATCTTATTGGCAAGTATGCCTTTGGCGAAGTAAAGAAGAAATAAGGATGCAACAAAATTAGGAGGATTAGGTCATGAAAAGACAGCTCGCAGGATTAAGTATATTAGTGCTCTTTCTATTTTCTCTTCCGGTATATGCCGGCGTTCCGCTCAACACGACGCAGGTAAACGTCAATAAAGTACTCGACGTGCTACGCGATCCAAAGCTTAAATCCGAATCGGCCAAAGAGACGAAAAAACAAAAACTCCGTTCTATATATAAAGGCATGTTCAACGAAATCGAATTTTCCAAGAGGACGCTGGCGCGAAACTGGAGTAAATTGAATACCGCTCAACAAGAGGAATTCATACAACTTTTTGAACAAGTACTGGAAAAGACTTACATTGATAAAATCCTTTCTTACACTAACGAGAAAATCGATTTCTATAAGGAAAGTATAAATTCGGAAACCCAGGCTGAAGTTCAGACGAAAGTGATAACTTCTTCCAAGGAAATTCCTATCTTCTACAGGCTGATCCTGAAAAACGGCGCCTGGAAAGTATACGACGTTGTCGTGGAGAATGTGAGTCTGGTTCAAAATTATCGCACCCAGTTCAATGATATACTGGCTAAGAATACACCCGAGCAACTGCTGGAGATTCTACGCAAAAAAGTGAAGGAACAATAGTTAAAAAAGCCGCCGGCAAAGAAAGAATTTTTTCAATAAATCATTAAAGAGGAATTCAGCATCATGAAATTTTTCTTGTTTTTGATTTTGGTATATACTTTTCTTACGATGAGCTGCGCTCACACCCCAAATTCCAATTCTTCTACTTTATCGCCGTCGATTTCAACATCCACTCCCCAAGTGGTTACGGTCTTTTCCAATTCAGAGCAGGTCAATTTACCACCCGGGGAAAAAGAGATAAAATCTGAGAGTAAAAGCGCGGATGATGAGAATTTCAACGAAGATGAGGCTGCGGGGGAGGAGGCGCAAATTGCAGATCCTATAGAGCCCTTCAATCGAGCCATGTACCACTTTAATGACAAACTGTATTTCTGGGCGCTCAAACCTATAGCGCAGGGATATAATATGGTAGTTCCCGAAGTTGCCAGGGTCGGCGTGAAGAATTTCTTTTCTAATCTTAGATTTCCTGCCCGTTTCGTCAGTTGCCTGCTTCAGGCTGATTTCGGCGGTGCGGCCGCGGAGTTTGGCCGTTTTACAATAAACACTATTTGGGGCATCGGGGGACTTTTGGATCCTTCTTCCAACAAGGAGTTGGAAATTCAGAAACAGGATACTGATTTGGGACAAACCTTGGGTGTCTATGGCGTGGGACAAGGTTTTTATATAGTTTGGCCGATACTCGGCCCTTCCAGTCCGCGGGATTCGGTAGATGTTGTCGGCGATTATTTTTTGTATCCGGTTTCTTATATTAATCCCTGGTATGCCTCTATAGGAGTCCGGGGATACGAGGAAGTAAATGGCACCTCTCTGAGAATTGGCGACTATGAATCTCTCAAAGACGCGGCCATCGATCCCTACATAGCGCTGCGCGATGCCTATGTTCAATACCGTCTGAAAAAAGTTGAACAGAGGCGGTCGAAACTGGCGCCATCCAAGCCGGAAGAAAAAAGCTCGCTTTCGGGTGATTCGGCATTACAGAAGAATTGAATTTAAGAGAGGGGAGGATTTCATACGAAAAGCCTTAAAGTTATAGTTATCTCTCTGTTAGTAATATTTGCTGTTCGTAATGCGGCTGTCGCGGGGCCCTTTGGTCCGCCGCAGCCCGTTTCCAAAGAGGCCGGAGGATTATATACCGGTATCGGTTATTGGTACCATGAAGATATATACAAGAATGGAACGGAGCATTTAATCAAACAGAATCAGGTTTATTCGCATGTAGGTTATGGAGCTAAAAATCTTTGGGAAATATACGCGCGAATCGGGGTATCGGATTTAAAAATTTTCGATGCTTATAATTCCACAAATATTTCAACTACTACCGACAAAAATAGTTTTGAGGAAAACTGGAAGTTTTTTGGCACCCTGGGGGCAAAGGGCTTTTATGCTCTCAATAGAATATTCGGCGTGGGAGCTTTTATACAGGGAACTTATTACTTCAGTAACTTTACCGATGATGTTACGGGAATAAACGGCGGCAATCCTTTTACCACAGATCTCAAAATAAAAAATCTTTGGGATGTGAATGGCGGCATTGGATTTCAAGCAACGGCTCCATACAATATAAAGCTATATGCGGGACCTTACATTTATTATTCGGAAGCCCAGGCTTCTCTGGCGGCAAATATTCCGGGTCTTGAATATTCGGCCGGAAACGTTTTCATCAGGAACAAAACAATTGTGGGAGGATTTGCCGGAGTAAATATCCCCATGTTGAAGGGATTCCAAATGAATATTGAAGGGCAATATTCAGAAAGATTATCCGCGGGAGCCGCTGTTACCTATTCATATTAAGCGAAGTTACCGTAAGCGTAAATTCAAAATGTCATTCTAATATCGATCACAGTCTGAAGAATTGGAAATAGTAAAATATGGAAAGGATTACTATGGATAATTTACTTTTTTTGTTGATGATTGGTTCCGGTCTTTTGAGCATTCTTTTCTTTATAGAAACTTTTAGAGCTATACGAAAAAAGAAGCTCATAAGTTCGACGATTCGTTTGTTGTGTGCATTGCTCTCACTATCATTAGCTGCGCTATTCGGAACGATTGCTATAGCAACACAAGGATATCGTGCCCTGACACATGAGGAGATAGCAGCAGTAGTTAAGACGGAGCCTTTAGGAGCGAAGCGGTTTATGGCCTATTTTAAATTTCCTGACGGCAAAGAAGCTTCCTACAGATTGGTTGGGGATGCTCTCTACATTGATGCCCACATTCTCAAATGGAAACCTATCGCCAACATATTGGGATTGCATACAACTTATGAGCTTGACCGTGTTGCGGGTCGTTATGCGGATATAAAAGATGAGCTCTCAAGTACCCGCACCATTTTTTTAATCTCCCAAGATAAAGCGGTGAATATGTTCAACCTAAGGCAACGCTATGAGGTTCTCAGTCCGCTTTTGGATGCCGAATACGGATCGGCCGCATTCATCAATCTGGAAAAACCAGCAAAATTCGAGATAAGGGTTTCCACGACGGGTCTATTGATTAGGGAAATCGAATCTTGAATGAGAAGTTATTATGGGACTAATTCGTTTACTGCTTAGCGATCCGGCGGCATTTGTCATCCTGTCGGTGCTGCTTTTGTATTCAGTGATCTTTCATGAGTTGGCGCATGGATGGGTCGCTTATAAAATGGGCGACGCCACAGCCAAATGGCTGGGGCGATTGACGCTTAATCCGATCAAACACCTCGATATTATCGGTACATTAATGCTTTTAATCATCGGCTTCGGCTGGGCCAAACCGGTTCCGGTCAATCTGGAAAATATTCCCGCCGAGAAAAGGCGCAAAGGGCTAATTCTTGTTTCGGCCGCAGGCATTACGGCAAACATTGTTTTTGCCTTTATTGCATTATTATTATACCGGCTGATATCTCCAGATCAGTCGGGAATGGTTGCACAAATCCTCCTTCTGCTGGCGCAGATCAACATTATACTCGCTGCATTTAACTTGATTCCCATTCCACCTCTTGACGGGTCAAAAATAGTGATGGGCTTTGCGCCGGAATCGGTAAATCGAGTGCTTAATCAAATTGAACCTTTTGGATTATTTATTGTATTGGGGCTGCTTTTATTGGGCGCGCTCAATCCGGTTATCAATGTGCTCCAATATTTTATTTGGGCAGTTATATCTGTTTTTTTGCCGGGATAAGTGCTAGATAATTAAGAAAGTAGAACCGATATTAACAGGAGGAAATATATCATGATGACATTTTCGAAGCTATTACAAAATAGAAGAGCTATTCGTGATTTCCAGGCCAAAGATGTTCCACTGAAAACGATTAAAGAAATAATTCAGGAATCGACCCTGGCGCCTTCAGCCAGTAACGGACAGCCCTGCCAGTTTATTATCATCAACAACAAACAGACAATGAAAAAACTCTCTGATGAAAGCAAAAAAAATCTCTTGCAGGATTTTGCCGAAAACAAGGCTTCGCTTTCTTCGAACTATGAAGCGATTCTTAAGAATGAAAGCTTCAATGTATTTTATAACGCTCCCTGTGTGATTTATGTTGTCGGCGTCAAGAATGTTCAATCGCTTGATGTAGACTGCGCATTGGCAGTCAGTTATATTATGTTTTCTGCGGCGCAGAGAGATTTAGGCACATGCTGGGTCAATTTGGGGGCATATATAAGAGATCCAAAAATAAAAGCGGAGATAGGGATTCCCGACAATTGCCGGATTGTTGCGCCAGTTATTATCGGATACCCGAAGGCAATTCCCGCGCCGTCGGAGAGAAATGCGCCGAATATTCTTAAAATCGTAAACTAATTAGGACAAATGAAAAAGAAGGTTAAAGACCTGCGGCTAGAGTCTTTAGTCCGGCGGCCGCATTTATTTTCCAATGGAAGCGGATGATTCGTCGCCCTGCATCCAGAAGCGCCTGCCAGTCGCCCAGGGCTTGAGCCGCTTTGAGCATACCGAAGGTGAGTGTTGAATCCGCAGAGCCAATCCGGTCGGGAATATCGACATCGATCAAATCGTTTGCAGTCAATTGAATGAACAAACCATTGCCGGAATCACCTTTGTGTAACTGGCCGGTGGAATGCAAATAGCGCGGCCCATAACCAAGTGTAACGGCCAGACGATATTTGGCGGCAATTGCTTCCCTTAGCTTGAGCAACGCCTCGTCAATTTCCGGCGCCGGGCTTAAAAAGACCTGTAAGCAAACATAATTACCAGCTTTTGCCTGATTTAGAAATCCAGCCAATGCTTCGACGGCAGATGAACCTTGGAAGTCGCCATAAACGCTGCATTCCAGTGTTGCCAGCGCTGGCGGAAGCTCAGGCAGTTCTTTAGTCTTCCGATATTGAGCAATCATCCGGCTGGTATGAGCTTTTGTCGCCCCAACGCCCGGCTGAGCAAAAGGATTAATGTTCAAAATGTGTCCGGTTACAGCTATCGCCATTTCCCAGAGAAACATCTGACTGCCCAGATCATAATTATCTTTGAGTCTTATAGTGATCATAGGATGCCCGGCGGCAATAAGTTCTTCTACTTTGGGGGTGCTATCATTCTCATTGTTCTGAAAGATGACAAATACGCGGTCTTTTCCGTAAGCCTGCACTGGGGTAGGTGGTTCATTTAAAACAGGCAGTATTCCCTTGCCCTCTTTGCCGGTGCTCTCGGCGATGAGCTGTTCCAGCCAATCGCCAAACGACGCTAAGCGCGAGGGCATTAGCAAGGTGAGTTTGTCGCGTCCTTTTTGAGCCAGAAGACCCAGTACAGCGCCCAAAACACAGCCGGTCGGAGCAAGGTTTCCGGAAAAGAATTCTGCTTCTTCATGTTGCGCAGCTTTTACGGCATTCTGCAGCAGCTTTTCTACGTCAGAACCGATGATGGCTGCCGGAACTATTCCCGGTAGGGAAAGAGCGGAATAACGCCCGCCGATATCGGGATTATTTAAGAACACGTGCCGCAGGGATAGCTGCCGGGCCTGCTCCACCATAGCGTTGCCTTTATCGGTAATGAAAATAAAATTCTGACTTGCGGAAGCGCCTATTTTTTTCAATACTACGTTGTAAAAATATTGAAAAAGAGAAGTCGTCTCCAGCGTTGTTCCTGATTTCGAGGAAACAAGAAAAAGCGTTTTTCCCCATTCCAGTTTTTGCGTCATCTGGAGAATTATTCCGGGATCGGTCGTATCCAGGATATGCAATTGAGGATAGCCCGCTCTGCTGCCAAAAATTCTGTTGAAAACATCCGCCGCCAGACTCGATCCCCCCATGCCCAGTAAGACAACATCTTTAATCGAGCTATTGGTAAAAGGCGCTAGAGTGATTTTTATTGAGGGCAGCTTCTCCAGAGTTTCTGCCGGAGCGTCAAGCCATCCCAGACGATTGATGATTTCATCCGGCTCCGGCTTCCAGACAGTATAGTCACGAGCCCAAATGCGGGAAATAATATCATCCCTATGCATTGTTTCCAGTGTGTCTTTGACCGCACTACGATATGTTCCAAGAGAAAAAGAAATACCGGAGGTGTTCATTAGTATCCCCTATTGAGCAGGATTGATCAAATCTTTGGCTGTCGCAATAATCTTTTCCGCAGTAAAACCAAATTTTTCATAAAGCACTGGGCCGGGAGCGGATGCACCGAAACTATCCATCCCGATTATTCTTCCTTTTAAACCAACATAATGTTCCCAGCCTAGCTTGATTCCCGCTTCCACTGCAATTCGGGTGTGTATTTGTGGCGGTAAAACTGAGTTGCGATATTCCTGCTTCTGGCGGTCGAATATTTCCCAACTGGGAAGAGAAACAACTCTGACTTTGATGTTTTCTGCCGCAAGTTTTCGCGCGGCATCCAGCGTCATAGCCACTTCCGATCCGGTGGCTATCAAAATCAAGTCCGGGTTGGGTGCTGATTCCCATAAGATGTAACCACCGCGTCTAGTGCCTGATGGCTGGCGCACAAATGCTGCGATCCAGTACAGGTAAATTCTGGCGGCTGAAGATGAGAGTAGTCGGACCGGCTGTGTTCTCCAGTGCTAGTCGCCACGCTTCTACTGTTTCGTTGGCATCCGCCGGGCGGATAAGAGTCATGTTGGGCACCTGACGGAGATTCATGATCTGTTCTATCGGTTGATGAGTCGGGCCGTCTTCTCCCACGCCGATGCTGTCGTGCGTAAAAATAAAAATAACCCGCAATCCCATCAGGGCGGCCAGACGCATGGGCGGGCGCATGTAATCGGCAAAAGTTAAAAATGTTGCCGTGTAGGGAATAAAGCCTCCGTGCAGAGCCATGCCTACGGCAATTGAACCCATCGCGTGTTCGCGCACACCGAAGTGGATATTGCGTCCCTCATAACTCCAGGGGCCGCCCACCATGCCGTGCAAACCTGCAGAAGATGTGGCCGGACTTTGAAAATCACCCATGCCCTTGAGCCAGGTAAATGTGGAAGGATTAAGATCAGCCGAGCCACCGGCAAATTCCGGAATTTTGGCGGCAATAGCCTGCATGACTGTTTCCGAAGCTTTGCGTGTAGCCACATCTTTGGAACCGGTGGGAAAATCTTTCAGCGCAGTTTCCCAGTCCTCGGGCAGCTCGCCGTTAATCGCACGGGAAAATTCAGCGGCCAGAGCCGGTTCTTTTTGCTGACAGGCAAGCAAAGTTTCCTGCCATAGCTTTTCGCTTTTTTTGCCGCGGGATAAAGCCTTGCGGAAAAATTTGCTCGCGTCTTCCGGCACATGAAATAATGGTTCCTGCGGCCAGCCCAGTGCCGCTTTTGTTCCTTTAAGTTCCTCCAGCCCCAGAGGCGAACCGTGCGCTTCGCAGCTTCCCTGCTTGGAGGGTGCACCGAAGCCGATTGTTGATTGTACACAAATGAGCGATGGCCGGTCCGTATCCTTTTTGGCTTTTTTAATTGCCCGGTCAATGGCGGCAACATCATTTCCGTCGTTAACCTTCTGCACCTGCCAGCCATAAGACTTGAAGCGCATTTCGATATTTTCCGTAAACGAAAGCGCCGTGGAACCGGCAAGCGATACGTTGTTGTCATCATAAAGAACGATTAATTTTCCCAAGCGCAAATGACCGGCCAGCGCGCAGGCCTCAGCTGACCACTCCTTCCATCATGTCGCCGTCACCGGCCATAACATAGGTATAATGATCCACTAACTTTATGCCGTCACGGTTAAAACGGGCGGCCAGGTGCGCTTCGGCAATGGCCATACCGACGGCATTGGCTAATCCCTGCCCTAACGGGCCGGTGGTAACTTCCACGCCGGGGGTGTGCTTATATTCGGGATGGCCGGGAGTGTGGCTGCCCCATTGCCGGAAATTTTTAATGTCGTCCAGAGAAAGATCATAGCCGGTGAGATGAAGCAGTGCGTATAAAAGCATCGAGGCATGACCGGCGGAAAGTACAAAACGGTCACGGTCCGGCCAATGCGGATTTTTCGGATTATGTTTTAAATGCTTTGTCCATAAAGTAAAAGCGGCGGCGGCAGCGCCCAGAGGCATTCCGGGATGGCCTGATTTTGCTTTCTCAATAGCATCAGCCGCTAAGAATCGGATGGTATCAATGCATTTTTTCTCCAAAGCGTTTTTGTCGGACATAGAATCTCCCTGCGTAAAGTTTTTCAAACCAGGACATCATCAAGCCAGCTTAAATATTCGGAACTGCCCTTAATGATCGGGACGGCGATAATCTCCGGTGTCTCATATGAGTGCAATTTTTTAATTGCGATTTCTACTTTGTCGTAGAGTTCTTCCCGCGTTTTAATCAGGCAGAGCCATTCGCAGGCAGTTTCCACTTTGCCCTTCCAACGATAAGTACTGGCAATTGGGCCTGTAATCTGCACGCAGGCGGCAAGCTTTTGCTCCACTAAATATTGAGCGATTTTTTCCGCTTCTTCTTTTGTTTCCGTAGTAGTCAGCACCTGAATAAAAGATTCCATAAAACATCCTTGCCTATTTTTTGGTGCATTCATACATCATAATAGCAGCAGCCTGAGGTAAACTCAAGGAATCCGCTTCACTGCTACCGGGTATGCTCCAGCGTTCATCTACCGTTGCCAATAAATTTTCCGGCAGACCGTGGCTTTCATTACCTAAAAGCAAAGCGACTTTTTCCCCCGTTGCATGAGGCAAACTTCCCTCATGAACATGACTGCCGACAAGCCGGTAATTCTTTTTAATTTCCGGTAGTATCTTTGATAAATCAACATCGATGATAATAGTCAAATGAAAAAGACTGCCCATCGATGCCCGTACTGCTTTCGGGTGAGTGTAATCAGCCGAGTTAGAGCTTAAAATTATACTTCTAAAACCAAACCAATGCGCGCTCCGCATCAACGCGCCGAGGTTGCGGGGATTGTTAATTTCATGCAGGATTAAAACGTTGTCGGGAGTTTCTGCAAACCAGGCGGAAAAAGAATATCTCTGCTTTATTGAAACAACGGCCATTATACCTTCCGGTTCCCTGTCTTGGCCGATTTTTTGCCACTGGGAGCGCGTAAGCTGATATATGGGGACATTATTTGCTGCTCGTTCCAATAGTTTTTTCCAGGTTTTATTTTTTTCCGGCAATACTAAAATGGCTTTAGTTTGCCAATCGCTTCACGAAAAGTTCTTCAATCACTTTTATGCCTTCCGCTATGAATATTCCTTCCTCTTGACGCACTTTAGCGTCGGCAAGCCTTGCCCATCTTTTCAATTGGGCTTGTGATATGTCTAAAAAATCAATTCCCATTGAGCCGTGATTATTCATCCTTTACGATAGTTTGCTCTTGTTTATACGGCCACATGAGCGATGCAATAATAGATAAAGCAAGTATAGATGGCTATTATTACTAAAGAAACACCCACATGTATCTTATAAAAATCAGTGATCAGCATCTTAATTCCGACAAAACTTAAAATTGCAGCCAGACCATACTGAAGATAATGAAACAGTTTCATCAAGCCGGAAATGGCAAAAAAAAGCGAACGCAATCCTAAAACGGCAAAAACATTGGAAGTATAAACGATGAAAGGATCCGTTGTCATAGCCAAAACTGCGGGAATGGAATCAACGGCAAAAAAAACATCTGTTGTCCCCAAAACCAAAATTACAACTAAAAGAGGTGTGGCAAAACGTTTACCTTCTTTAACAGTAAAGAGCTTACCGCCGGAATACTCATGGGAAATCGGCATAAGAATACGCAATAATTTGATCATAATATTTTTTTCAGGATGAACTTCATGTTCCTTGCCCCTGGCAATTTGAATGGCGGTAAAAATCAGGAAAGCTCCAAAAACATATATAATCCAGTGAAATTTATTGATAAGCGCAATACCGGCAAAAATAAAAATACCGCGCATAATCAATGCAATAATTATCCCCCAAATTAAAGATTTTTGTTCATATTCGGCTGGAACAGAGAAATAACGAAAGATAAGTAAAAAGACGAAAAGATTATCGACACTGAGCGAGTATTCAATCAGGTATCCGGTTAAGAACTCCATGGCTTTTTGATGACCATAAAAAATGTATACACAGAGGCAGAACAGCACAGACAAAAATATCCAGAAAGCCATCCAGTGCAACGACTCTTTTATTTTAACTGCATGAGCCCTGCGGCTAAAGACGCCTAAGTCCAGAACGAGCATAGCTAAGATAAATATTGCAAAAAATATCCACCATAAAATCATATCAGCTTTTTCCCTTAATTAAATCGTCCGGCGCAAAGCTTGGGCGGCATTGTGAATTATATCCCAGGCGCCGCTAAATGGCGGCGAATAAGCCAAATCCAAATAGGCAACTTCGTCAATATTCAACCCCGCCCAAAGAGCCACGGACAAGGAATTAATGCGGCTGACCGCGCCTGCAGCACCTACAGCTTGAGCGCCCAGAAGCTTTCCCGATGACCTGTCGGCGATAAGTTTTAAGCCTATTTTCTTCTGCCCCATAGAGCCGGAGATGGCGTTCCCCCAAACTAAAATGCTTGCGGGATTAAAGCCGCTGCCTGTTGCTTCTTTCTCGTCAATGCCGGTAGCTGCGGCTTCTAAATTAAACAAACGGAAAGACTGTGCTCCCACTATCCCCGCGAAAATCAGCGGCTTGCCGCCGATATTGCGGCCTGCTACCCGTCCCTGTTTATTGGCGATGTCCCCCAGAGGGATATTTACCCAGCGGCGGCTCACCCGATGATAAGATTCGCAGCAATCACCGACTGCGTAAACATTTTCAAGGGATGTTTGCTGGGAAGAGTTTACGGCAATGGCGCCGGTTTTGCCAATTGTAAGCCCCATTGTCTGAGCCAAACGGACATTAGGTTTTACGCCGACAGCAGATAAGATCAAATCAGACTCCCATTTACCCTTATTGGTAATAACTTTAAGCGGTGCATTTTCTCCTTTTTCGATGGCTGAAGTTTCCGCATTGGCCACAAATTCGACGCCGTTATTTTTAAGTTCTGCCAACATGACTTTGGAGAGTTCATTATCCCAGCGATTTGCGGGCAAAGTTCCCCTGTGCAAGATTGTCGTTTTGATCCCGGCCATTTGCAGAGATTCACTCATCTCCATAGCGATAAAACCGGCGCCGATAATTATTGCCCTGCGGCAATTATTATCGCGTAAATATGATTTGATGTTAATTGCATCTTCCAGATTTTTTAACGTAAAAATTCCCGGCATATCGATACCCGGCAGATCGGGAATAAGCGCTTTTGTCCCTGTGGCCATAACTAAAATATCAAACGGGACTTTTTTACCATCGTTGAGCTCTACTGTTTTTCCTGCGAAGTTAATGTTTACCGCTTCCGTATTTAATTGAACATCAATGCCGGTTTCACGGAATTTTTCCGGCGTCCGCGCGATTAAATCATTTTCGTCTTTTATTACATCGCCGATGTAATAAGGCGTGGGTCAGGCGGCGTAAGAAACAAATTTTCCTTTTTCCAGGATAGTTATATTTAATGAAGGATCGTTGCGCTTGGCCTCAGCCGCGGTTGATGGTCCCGCCGACGCGCCGCCAATAATAACTACATTTCTTCTCATGATTTTCCCCTGAAATATTTATTCGTGAAACTTCAATTCCGAAAACGAAGCGCATCGGAATTGATAAGTTGAACAATCCCGCAGAGCGGAGGGTATAATACCATAAAGCTCACTTTGGGATATTATACCCGTGGTTTTTTGGCGGCATTTTTGCGCCAGATTAAAAGGGCAATACCCCCTAACATCATTAATAAGCAGAGGAGTTGCCCTATACTGATGGTGCCCAGAATAAAGCCCACCTGATAATCGGGTTCGCGGAAAAATTCAATAATGAAGCGCACTAAACCATAGCCGCAAATATATATTCCCAAAAGAAATCCGTCAAAGAGTTTCTTTTTTCTAATTAGCCACAGTACGATAAATAAAAATATTCCTTCGAACAAGGCTTCATAAAGCTGAGAGGGATGACGTAAGCTATGCGTCGGGTCAAGCGGAAAATACATTCCCCACGGCATGGTGGTTACACGGCCGAAGAGCTCACCATTAATAAAATTGCCGATGCGGCCAAAGGTGTAGCCCAGCGGAATAACCGGACAAAGCAGATCGGCAAACTGCCAAAAACGGATATTTCGTTTGTGGCAAAATAATATGGTCATAACAATAACGCCGATAAGGCCGCCGTGATAAGACATGCCGCTGATGCCGATAAATCTGACTCCGTTGGAGAAATCAAAAGGTATGATTATTTCGAGCGGATGTTGTGCATAGTAACTAAAGTTATAAAGGAATACATAACCGAGTCGGCCGCCGATGAGCAATCCAATCATCGCCCAGACCAGATAGTCCTGAATATTTTCGGCTGTGTATTTATATTTTTCGTGATTTATCCGGTAAAGGACAAGAAAATAAACGATAACGAAAGCAACAATGTACATCAAACTGTAATAGCGCAGTTGAAAAGAGCCGATACTGAAAATAGCCGGATTTATTTGCGCAGGTATTTGTTGCCAGGCATTGATTAAAGATTCCATAATTTAATTTCCTTACGTTAAGTTATGCCATGTTGCCTTAAACAGGCTACCGAGGTGGCAAGGAGGAGACTCCGCAGGCGTTAATAATACGTTGAGGAAGTCGACGACGCAGCCAACAAAGGTAGCCTGCTGAAGGCGGCATGGTATTTTAGTATGCTTCTCCTTTCATGTTCCCTACATAAAGCTCAGCGCTGAACGCTGCGTTGGCCCCATCGCCTGCGGCTGTTACTACTTGTCGGAACTGTTTGGCCCGGCAGTCTCCGGCGGCAAAAATACCGGCGGCTGAAGTGTTCATATTATCATCCGTTAGTATGTAGCCGTTTGCATCTAGTTTTAAAACACTTTGAAACAAGCTGGTGTTGGGTATTCTGCCGACAAAAATGAAAACTCCTTCCGTAGAAATATCGCTTACTTTCCCGGATTGGGCATCGGCTATCTTAATACCGGTGACAAAATCACGGCCAATAACTTCGGCTAGGGTCGCCTTCCAGGCAAATTCGATTTTCTTTTCGGCAAATGCCCTTTTTTGCAGAATTCCCGCGGCACGCAGCCTATCGCGGCGATGGACTACGGTAACTTTTTTGGCAAAATGAGTTAGAAAGAGAGCTTCCTGAATAGCCGTATCACCGCCGCCCACAACTACCACATCTTTATTTTTATAAAAAGGGCCGTCACAGGTAGCACAGTAGGAAACTCCTTTTCCGGCAAATTCCTCCTCGCCGGGGACTCCCAGTTTGCGCCATTGCGCGCCGGTCGCGGCAATTACACTTAAAGTTTTGAAGAATTTATCTCCCACTGTTATATCCCAGATAACAGGGGAAGACGCATTATTTTTAATTGCGGATACATCTTTAGCCAGTATTTCCAAACCGAATTTAAGCGCCTGATTTTTAAATAACTGCATCAGGTCAAAACCGTTAATGCCGTCGGGGATTCCCGGATAATTTTCGATTAAATCGGTAATGGTTATTTGGCTTACCGTTGCCGCGCCTTCCACCAGCATTGTTTTAAGCCCGGCGCGGGCAGCATACAAGCCGGCGGTATAGCCTGCCGGCCCGCCGCCGATAATAACTGTATCGTAATCATATTCAGGCAATTTTGCTTTGCTCACAGAAAGTGTCTCCCTAGACGTTCTTTACCCACTTTAATCAGGAAGAGGGGCTTTTGTAAAGTCTAAATTAGTAGCTTTAAAAATTGAAAATATACTTAAGTAATCATGTAATTTTTGCCTTTTTAAAAAAATGATATGTGCTATGATTATAGCCAAATTATCGGGAAAAGCATAGTTCGGATGTGGAATAAAAAGGAACTCCTTTTAGTGTATGCCGCGTACAAGGCGACACCAAGGGTTAATCAAAAATATATACATGGAGGTAAAGATCATGACCAAATGGGAAAAAGCGAAGGTTTTCATTGCAGGAGCCGCGGTTGCAATTTTAATGATGGTCCTTCTTGGTGCGACCAACACAAACGGAATAGGTCGCTATCAGCTAACAGGGACAACCGGCACGCTTTTTGCGATTATAGATACTACGACCGGTAAAGTTCAAACTTTTATCTATGACACTAGAGATCGCGATCACTGGGAATATAATAAGTAATTCTAATCTGTATTTCAACAAAGAGTGGGTTACTTAAAAAGACTAACAGAATAATATTTTAAAAAGTCTTATCGCTTTGTCACCAATTAGGGCAGGAAACTGGGGTCAAATCTTTTTTCTTGACAATCGCCACTAAAGAACAATGCAAACCTTCACCAGTCCTATCTTTTAGGCCATTAAATATTTCTGGATTCCCTGGTCAGGCCAGGGAATGAAAGAGGATGGGTAGATTTCTGGATTTACCCTGAAGGGCACAAGCTGAGTCGCGTTTCACTTGCCCGGAATGGCAAAGGGTATGGTTCTAGCTTTCCTTGACATTCAAGACCAAAATTATTATAGCTCAAACATGAACTAGCAATGTATCATTAACTCTAATTTTTTAACAATGCAAAAGGGGGAGGTAACAATATGAATAAACGGGAGATAGAAAAGAAATCTACTTTAGTGAAAAACGGTTATTTTATTATATTCTCAATATTTCTTGTTTTGTTACTTAATAACATATCCATTGCAAGCGCTCAAAATGCGGACATTTCTTCCGAGAAACCGTTGATTATCAAAGGCCTGTATATTGGCATGGATGTTTACGAAGCGAAAAAAATAATGGAACAATTGTTGGATGTTGAGAATTCTGGCCTTTATAGTGGTTGGAAAGTCAGTCCAGTAGGAGATTCGGAGAAGGTACGCGCGGATTTTCTGGCTGGAGTTGCTCAGGGGGATGAACAAATATTTGGTGGAAAAGGAACAAGATCTGGTAAAAACCTGGTTTCCGCTTTTGACTATCCCTCCTTACTAACTAGCAATAGAGGTTTTGCCATCCAAAGCAAATTTGATGTTATTAAAGGATATAATTTTTATGAAGGATATATTAGCGCTGATGCGCCAATTAACAAAGTAACAAGAATATCTCTCAGTGGTAAATTGGTGGATCATATCTTTTCAGCATCAGAAATGGGTGCCGATGATTTTGTCGAACAATTCAGAAAGAGGTATAATATGCCGGAACTGGCTGGGATACCTTTTGGTTGGAGATATTCAAGTCCGAAGGGGTATACTGTCACCATTACTACAGACAAATTAATCGATATAAAAAAAGATGAATTTACCGATACCGAAAAAAATAAATCTAAAATCAAATTTGATTAATGAGGGTTAAAAGAGAGTCCAATCTTTTCTCTTGACAATTAACAGTAATAACCTTGCAAATCATCACCAATCCTGGCTTTCATACCATTAAATATTTCTGGATTCCCTGGTCAGGCTAGGGAATGCCAGGGGGGATGGGTGGATTTCTGGATTTACCCTGAAAGGCACGCGAGGTGACGCGAGGCGGTAATCCGGCGAGCCGGAGCACAAGCGGGTCGCGTTTCACTTACCCGGAATGACAAAGGGTATAGTTCCAGCTTTCCGGTGGTTTTTAATCCAGGAAATATTGGGGACGGCTGTACTAGCTCACTAATTCTGAAAATATAATTCTTGCATACATGTAATAAATCGTTTTAATATAATCATCTCCGAAGAGATGCCGGATTAAATGATGAAACACCTTTTGATAAGTCCCCTAAAGATAGTTCTGATCAAAATAATTTTAAGGAGATAATTTAATAAAAAGAGCTGCAAACTTTATTGCGAAACTTATTTTAAAAATAATAATTATTAGCGCCATTTTGTTTGCGCTATATTATATAAGTAAGGATGAGAGTAATGTCTTTTTTCTGCAGCTTGTTGCCGGAATAACAGTTGGAACAATTCTTCTTTTAATATTTATTTTCATTTTCCCTCTATTTACAAAAAAAGTTAACACGAAAGAATATCTGAAAAATATAGTTCTGGGCATTATTGCTTCATTTACTTTTTTTATTTCACAGACGATTTACCAGTACTTTGAAAAATTAGGGAAATTTTATATGATCATCTCCATCCTTACCGTAACAATAATTGCTTTTATAATTATAGAAATAATGCCTTTAGCTTTCAAGTCAGAAAAAAAAGAAGTTGAATTTAGAACCGCAATTCTCGGTTGTATCGCTTCCGGTCTTATTTTTGGTATTGCTTTGAATCTCACATTTATAGCAATTGATTACTTTAAAATTGCAGTTAAATAACACAATGATGGCAACGGTTAAAGGAAGCGCCGATAAATAGCACAGGGGTACTAGTTCAACAATCCGGTAACTTTTGGGAGTTTATCAAAAGGTGTTTCTTAATTCAATTTGCCAATCTTTTTTACATATTATTCTTTCTCTGAAACTCATGGTATTCAGCCAGTTTGGCCAATGCGAATACTGCCCGCTGTAGGCCTTCATAGACGGGGATGCCTGCTTCTTGCATTATTTTTTCCAGCATGATACGCTTCTTCGCGTATTTCGGGTCGGGATGATATTGCCACCAGACAACCACCAACGGCTTTCCGTTGGCGTGCTTTCGTGCCGATTGCGCTATATATGTAGCAATGTTTTTAATTTGGGCGCCGTTATCAAAATTATATAGCCATTCAAGGTGCAGGGAAATAACGAACATATCAATGTATTGAGAAGAAAGTAATCCCAGCGTTTTCCCCAGTGCCTCCAGATTCATAAACAATATGTGCGCGTCAACGGGATTGCGAATCATATTTCCTGCGGGAGGGATGAATTGACGAAGTTTTTGAGTGACTTCCTGCGGCAATACGGAGAGATCCAATCCCGCTTGAGCACAACTGTCCGCCGCGGCAACACCGATGCCTCCGCCGGTTCCGATAACAGCCACCCGGCGGCCTTTAGCCTTGCCTAAATTGAGAAAAGCTTCTGTGACTTCGGCCATTTCCTCTAACGAACTTGCTCTTACCGCACCGCTCTGTTGGAAAAAGGCATTCCATATCTTCTCGCCGCCGGCCATGGAACCGGTATGGGATGATACAGCCCTCGCGCCCGATTCCGTTAAACCGCCTTTCAGAATAATGACCGGTTTTTTTCGATTGATTTTCGTGATCAGATTCAGCAGTTTTCGACCGTTTTTTATTCCCTCCAGATACATTGTAATAATTTTAGTCTCGTTATCATTGGCCAGATATTCAAGAAAATCAGTGCTATCCAACGTCAAAGCATTGCCGTAACTGATGACCTTATTAAAATAAATGCCGAAATGCACGCTGGCGTAATTGGTAAAATCCTGCGCGTGCCCTCCGCTCTGACTGATAAAAGAAACAGGACCGCTTTTTTCGGGAGGTCCAATCCAGGTAACGATGCGCGATTTGGGGACATATAATCCCATGCAATTAGGGCCGATGACATTGAGCTGTCCTTCAGCGGCAATCTTTTCAATTTCCGCTTGGAGCTTCCTACCTTCTTCTTCGCCTGTTTCCTTGAAACCGGAAGAAAAAATGTGGACATTTTTACTGCCGGAAGCAACGCAATCTCTAAGCGCGTCGGGCACAAATGGCGCCGGAACGGCAATAACAACAAGATCAACCGGTTTAGGCAATGAAACAAGAGAGGGATATGTCTTGACGCCGTCTATTTCCTGAGCTTTCGGATTTATCGGATAGAGTTTTCCCGGAAAACCAAAATCCTTAATGCATCCGAACATGCCGCGAAAACCTGTAGTGCGTGGTCTCATCGCGCCTATGACCGCAATACTTTTTGCGTGAATCATTATATCGAGGGCGGCATTGATTGCTTTAATTTCCTGAGGTGTCCTCTCTTTGTCCAAATCACTGTCAATCAAAGCATTCTCCTGATTAAGAACTACAAGGGCATCGACGGCTGTCACACAGCCATTGGGAGCAATCAATAAAGGATTGATATCCACTTCTTTCACTTCGGGACGTTCCATTCCCAAGCGGGATAAACCCATCAATGTATTGATTAATTGCTTCTCATCGGCGGGCGCCTCACCACGAAAGCTGCCCAGTAACTTCCGGGATAAAATCTCCTCCATCATACCTTTGGCCTGAATCTCACTGAAGGGAGCTATCCGGAATACCACATCTGCTAGTGCTTCGGTAAATATGCCGCCCAATCCGAACATTACCACCGGTCCGAACTGTTCATTCCGAAACAAACCGGCAACGAGCTCTCGCTTTCCCTCAATCAGAGGCTGTAATAAAAATCCTTCTAAATCCTCTCCGGCTGATTTTCTGATTTCCAGACAGGCGCTCTCAACCTCCTCGGCAGAGCGCAAATTCAATTTTACGAGACCTCTTTCCGTCTTGTGAGTCAGTTTCGTTCCCAGACCCTTTAAGACAACAGGATAGCCGGTAATGCCGGCCTGGGAAACTGCTTCCTCTATCGTCAGGGCAACAGTTTCTTCCACGACCGGTATCCCATAATTTTTTAATAATTTTTTTGATTGAGCCTCTGTCAGAGATATGTTTTTCGCTTTGACGTCTTCATTAACTAAACCAACTTCCTCCATTGGTGCACCTTCTTTTCATTTACCCTTCCATTTTTTTCACGAGACATACAACTGACTGAATTTGTTAAATACTTGGCATTTCAGACTTGATTGTAATGTGTGTGTTGTATTGTTATAAACAAAATAAGATAGCGAAATCAAGAAATATTACATTTCCTGAGTCTTCGGATGTCTGACCGGATGGATTTTGTTGATAATAAACTATGCTGAATTTCTGTGTTTTACTGTTGTAAGTGGCTGAATAATATTAATTATCTTCTATGTTTTGCCATAAATGTTTATTGTTCGTTGGGATTGTGATAACAATTATTCAGAAAAGAAAATTGATTTAAGAAAGTTATTCAAAAATGAAAGGTTCAGCAAAAAAATATTTGCGTTCGCTGGCGCATCATTTAAAGCCGGTAGTGATTGTAGGCAAAAATGGTGTCAGCGTTCAACTCATCGGTTCAGTGGATCTCGCCCTAAAAGATAACGAACTTATTAAAGTGAAGTTTGGTGAATTCAAGGAAGCAAAAAAAGTAATATCCGCGGAAATTGCTGAAGCCACAAAAAGCGAGCTTATCGGAATTATCGGCAACATCGTTATCTTCTATCGCGAACATCTGGAAGCGAAAAAAAGAAAAATAAAAATACCATAAAGAAATAATACGCTGAGCATATGCAAAAAATACGGCGGCAAAAAAGTAATCAATGTTGTCATTCCGATGAGCTAAACGAAGAGAAATCTAAAAAACAAGATGTCTCTTGTAGTATGACATAACGAGCAAGGTTAAAGGTATCCGGTTTGCGCTTTTTGATTGCAGGAGAAAAGGTCAAAGGTAGATGGAAGCTCTCCGCTGCTAGCCGCGGAGAATCTTCGATTCTTAAGGAATAATATCATTCCATATTCGCTCGCTGCCGAATTCGACCCTCTGCCTTCTTCAATTGCTTGACAAAATGTATATAATAACAGATGCTCCCCGTTCCGATTATATTTTTTGTCTCAAAGCAAGGATCAATATTTAAATTTAACAGGAAAAGAAAGGATTGTTATGCGTAAATTGATGATTATTGTTTTTGTTGGCCTTCTGGCCATACCGGCCTGTTCCCAGCAACCGAAAACAGAAGACCAGAAAGCCTTCTATGCGTTAGGCGTTCATCTCAACAAACAGTTGACTGTTTTCGACCTGTCCCCCGAAGAGTTGAAATATGTCCAGCAGGGTATGTCCGACGCGGCCGCCGGCAAGAAGTTAGAAGCAGAACCGGAAGCGAATATGCAGAAACTCGGCCTGCTGGCTCAGGCCCGTATGCTTAGAACCGCTGAAAAACAAAAAGAACTCTCCAAACCGTTTTTAGAAAAAGCTGCTACTGAAAAAGGCGCGCAAAAAACCGCTTCCGGCATGATCTATAAAGAAATTAAGGCCGGCACAGGCGCTCAGCCTAAGGCATCGAATACCGTCAAAGTTCACTATACCGGAACTTTGATTGACGGCAAGGAATTTGACAGTTCCGTCAAGCGCGGCCAGCCCGTGGAATTTCCACTTAATCAGGTCATTCCCTGCTGGACGGAAGGTGTCGGCATGATGAAAGTCGGCGGCAAAGCCAAACTGGTTTGTCCCTCCAATATCGCTTATGGCGACCAGGGCAGACCGCCCATCATTCCCGGCGGTGCGACGCTGATCTTTGAAGTGGAACTGCTGGATGTGAAAGCTACCGCAGCGACCGTACCTAAGGCGCCCAAGGCCGGCTTAAAAAAATAGTTTAAGTCAATATTATTTTTAAGGCATACGAGATAAAGAGGCGGGTTTTCAGCCCGCCTCCTTATCTTCTGGTTAACTGGCGATATTTAATGCGGTGCGGTTGGCTGGCTGCAGCTCCCAGTCGGTTTTTGCGGTCGGCTTCATATTCGGAATAGTTGCCGTCAAGCCAGACGGTTTTACTTTCACCTTCAAACGCTAAAATATGCGTGCAAATTCTGTCTAAAAACCAGCGGTCGTGGCTGATGACCACAACACAGCCAGCGAAGCCTTCGAGCGCGTCCTCCAGCGCCCGCAAAGTATTAACGTCAAGATCATTGGTCGGTTCATCAAGCAGAAGCACATTGGCTCCTTCTTTGAGCATTCGCGCCAGATGAACGCGGTTGCGCTCTCCGCCGGAAAGAGTTCCTACTTTCTTTTGCTGATCGGTGCCGGAAAAATTAAATCGGGAAACGTAAGCGCGGGAATTTACCTGCCTGGTTCCAATAGCTACGATATCCTGTCCGTCGGAAATCATCTCCCAGATGGTTTTATCCGGATCGAGAGCGTCGCGGCTCTGGTCGACATAAGCAAGCTTTACCGTATCGCCGATTCTTATATTTCCTGCGTCCGGTTTTTCCTGGCCGGTAATCATTTTGAAAAGGGTTGTTTTGCCGGCTCCGTTGGGACCGATAATTCCGACAATACCGCCCGGCGGCAGTGAAAAGGTCATGCCTTCCATAAGCAGTTTATCGCCGTAAGCTTTATTGACATTTTGCGCCTCAATGACGAGATCGCCCAAACGCGGACCGGGCGCGATAAAAATTTCCCGCGTTTTAGATTCTTTTTCCTGATTTTGTCCCAACAGTTCTTCATAAGCGTTAATGCGCGCTTTGGATTTGGCATGGCGTCCTTTGGGCGACATTCTGATCCATTCCAGTTCACGTTCCAGAGTTTTGATTCTTTCGCCTTCCGTCTTTTCTTCACTCTTCAGCCGGTTTTGTTTTTGTTCCAGCCAGGAAGAATAGTTGCCCTGCCAGGGAATGCCCTGTCCGCGGTCCAGCTCCAGAATCCATCCGGCGACATTATCCAGAAAATAGCGGTCATGAGTAACGGCAATGATGGTGCCTTCATATTTTTGCAGGTGATGTTCCAGCCAGGCGACAGATTCGGCATCTAAATGGTTGGTCGGTTCATCCAAAAGCAATATGCTTGGTTTTTGCAGTAAAAGCCGGCAAAGAGCAACGCGGCGTTTTTCACCGCCGGAAAGAACTTTAACCGGCGTATCACCAGGTGGACAGCGCAGGGCGTCCATGGCCATTTCCAGCCGCGAATCTATATCCCAGGCATCAAGCGCGTCGAGTTTTTCCTGCACGGCGGCCTGCCTGTCGCATAATTTGGCCATTTCGTCATCCGACATCGGTTCGGCAAACTGTTCATTTATTTTATTATATTCGTGGATCAAGTCCATGGTGCTTTGCACACCTTGCTCCACGATTTGGCGCACCGTTTTTGTTTCATCCAGACGCGGTTCCTGTTCCAGATAGCCCACAGTATAACCTGTGGAAAGAATTGTTTTGCCGAGAAAATCCTGATCTACTCCGGCTAATATTTTGAGAAGAGAACTTTTGCCCGAACCGTTTAAACCGATAACGCCGATTTTAGCTCCGTAAAAATAAGACAAATAAATGTCTTTGAGCACCGGCTTCTTATCATAGATTTTACTTACGCCGATCATGGAGTAAATTACTTTATTTACTTCATTGGCCATTGCCGCTTATCCTCCAAAAGCCACAGCGCTAAATATAGGGGAAAATATTTTGAATAACGATATTAAAATTATCTCTGAACTTTTTCCCGCCCTGCAACAATACCCATGTGTCCCGGAAAAAGCAACTCCAGATCGAGTTGGGAAAAAGAAATAATGCTCTTTTTTAAAAGCGAACCATTGCCTCCGGGAAAATCGGTGCGTCCGACACTTTGCTCGAAAATTACATCGCCGCAAAACAAAGCTTTTTGCTCCGGCCAGTAAAGGCCGATAGAACCAGGGGAATGGCCGGGGGCGAGTATTACTTTAAATGATCTGGTCTCCTAAAATGATATCTTCTTCTTCCAGCGGGAAATTTATCTGCATCTGCGGAACGGTAATTCCGAAAAGGCTGTATAGTTCACCGCCGATTCCTTTTAAAAATTCAAGTTCTTTCTGGTGCAGTGCGATTTTGACTGTTTCCGGATCAAAAAGTTCAGATCCCTGAAAATGGTCGGGGTGCGAATGGGTGTTGATAATGTAACGAATATTTTCTTTCTTAATGCCGTCGGCGGACATCTGATTGAGTAAATCGGGTAAATAACGGGTCAGTCCCGGATCAATTAACGCCTGTACTTTGCCGCCTATATAGTAGCTGTTGCAGTTGTTATCAAAATAGTTTGTCCATTCGTAAACATAAATTTCATCTTTTAACTTCATTGTTAATCCTTCGATTTTGATTTAGGCGGAACAAAAATCCAAAGCAGAATATAAATTAGTAAACCAGTACCGTAAAAAACAAAAAGTAGCGAAAACAGCAAACGCCATGTCCAGGAAGGAATGGAAGTGTGTTCACCCAAACCGCCGCAAACACCGCCGATCCAGGAGTCTTTTTCCGATTTAGTGAGATTTTGCAGCCAGTTTTTATCTGCCATTTTTTCTTTTCTTCTATTTTTACGATGAAATTTATATCAGTCTATTTTTTAGCCGGGAAGAGCTTGTTCAGCGGCAAATCCGATGTGCGATGGCTCATTTTAGCGATATATCCTTCCTTATCGATGAGAATTAATGTCGGCACGCCGATAATGCCGTAATTATCGGCAACATTTCCGTCTTCATCAATCAACACCTTGTAAGGGAGTGAATTGGTCTTGGCAAAACGTGCCACACGCTTCACGGATTCGCCTATATTAATATAGACAACTTCCAGTCCTTTTGGGGAATAGGTTGCGTAAATCTTCTTATAAGCCGGTATTTCGGCGCGGCAGTACGAACACCAAGTCGTGCCGAAAAATAACAACACGGGCTTGCCGGAATATTTACTTAACTTGAATGTTTTGCCTTGCAGGTCTTTTAAAGAAAAATCCGGAGCAATTGCCTTATCGGATTTAAAGGGGGCATTAGGGATGAACTGCCCGAAAGACAGTGTGACCATGCTGAATATCAGCAGCAGCGGAATTACCAAAAATGCAATTATTTTTTTATTCATTAAATCCTCATTTTTTAAATGGACAGTGTACCCGCAGTATAAAGAAAATATTCTCCGGCGCCAATTAATATCCACCCAAAGACATGACTTATTTTTGTCATCCAATTTCCCGAACGGGGCAGGGCGGCAATCAGGCCGGCAAACGTTCCAGCGATAATCAGTAGCGTTCCCATGCCGAAGGCAAAAACAAAAAGCAGGCTCATGCCCAGGGCAAGATTGTTACGCATGGCGACATAGCCTAATAAAACAGCCAAAACCGGCGCCGTACAGGGGCCAATGACAACACCGGATGTGGCGCCAATTAAAAAACTGCTAAAGAAGCGTTTTTTTGTTACCCGAAAACTTTGCGAGTTTTTGCGGGATAGGCAACGAAATAGTAAAAACGTCCAGCATAGCCAAACCCATAAAAAGGCAAAGGTTAGCCATGATAAAATATGTCCACGGCGTGGTCTGCATTTGCCCGAAAAGTTTACCGGATAACGCAGCTACCGCGCCTAAAATAGAATAGGTGAAGGCAAGTCCGCCAACATAAAAAAGTGAAAGAATAAAGCCGCGGAGTTTGGATGTTGAACTTTGTGCTCCGATAAATCCAACGGTTACCGGAATAAGCGGATAGGTGCAAGGGGTGAAACTTATCAAAACTCCGCCGACATACGCCGCAAGAAATGCTAGTAATACTGATTCGTGCAGGTATAAAGTTAAGTTGTTAAGCAGGTTTTCAATCATTTTATTCGTGAAACTCCAATTCTGAAAGCGAAGCGCGTCGGAATTGGTAAGTTGAACAATCCCGCGTAGCGAAGGGTATGATACTCCGCAGCAGGCTTGCGAATCGGTTTCCAAAGTTTGCTTTATTCATATCCGTGATTCCTAAGAAACAATTTTGCAGTGCAGATAAGATAAGGAAAATGTTCTTAGCCGTCAAGTTAAATTCTCATGTATTAATGGCATAGAGGGTATTTAAAAAAATAAGATTTGCTTTATCCACTATGGGGCAGGTAAAAATTTTGGTGCCGAAGCCGGGATTTGAACCCGGACAGGCGTACACCCACTAGACCCTGAACCTAGCGCGTCTACCAATTCCGCCACTTCGGCACGCGAAAAGTGCACTATACCGATCAACACATTCTTGTCAAGATAAAATGAGCTTGAAATTAATTCCCAAAATGCTATGTTACCTCGCTAATTATCGTAATGAGTGGGAAGAAAAATAATGATTGTATTTAAAGGAATAGAAAACATAACAGAAGATTTTCGCGGCTCATTTGTCACTATCGGCAACTTTGACGGCGTGCATTTGAGCCACCAGTTCATTTGCCGCAAACTTGCTGCCGAGGCCAGAAATGCCGGGACAAAATCACTGGTTATTACCTTTGATCCGCATCCCAAAATGATTCTTCATCCGGAAATCCGGCCTTTTTATCTGATAACTACTCTAGAAGAGAGGCTGAAATTCTGGAAAATTGCGGAATTGACGGTACCCTGGTAATTCCTTTCTCCCCAGATTATTCCCGGATTACTGCTGAGGAATTTGTCCGAGGATTTCTCTAGTAAAAAGCTGGCGATAAAAAAGATTATTGTCGGCCATGATTACACCTTCGGTCAGGGCAAAAAAGGCAACAGTGATTATTTGATTAACTGCCGGTCGCGAACTGGGCTTTGCGGTTGAGGTAATTGACGCTTTTAAAGTGGGTGAAAATGTCGTCAGCAGCACTCTCATCAGAAATTTGATTATTAAAGGCGATTTTAAGACAGTGACCAATTTGCTGGGAAGATGGTATAATGTCGCCGGTATTGTGGTGACTGGATAAGGCCGCGGTGTTGAGCTTGGCTTTCCTACGGCCAATCATAGAACCGGAAAAGGAATTGCTTCCGCCGCCGGGCATATATGCCGCCTTTGTCGATGTGGAAGGAAAACGCTATATGGCGGCTTTAAACATCGGCGAAAAGCCGACCTTTGCCGATTATACTTTTACTTTTGAAGTTCATTTGCTTGATTTTTCCGGTGACCTGAGAGGGAAAAGACTAAATATTCATTTTGTGGAGAAGTTGCGGGATATTATCAAATTTGATAGTCCCGAAAAGTTGAAGAAACAGATAGCGGCGGATGTGGAAAAAACAAGATCAATTTTGCTAACAGAATATGGATAAAAAATAAATGTAAAATAATATGGAGGTTATCAAATAATGTTAAAAATTGCTATTGTCGGCGCAACCGGTATAGTCGGTCAGCAGGCGATTGTCAGTTTGACTCGGACATCCCTGGTTTAAAATTACTAAACTGGTGGCTTCGGAGCGTTCGGCCGGAAAAAATATATCGGGAAGCTTTAAAAGACGCTAATGGTTCTTCGCGCTGGTGGTGTACGGAAGAACTGCCAAAGGAAATAGCCAACCTGGCTGTGGAAGATGCGGCGAGTTTTGATCCGACTTCAGTGGATATTATTTTTTCTACTATGGATGCAGGTCCGCGGCCAAAGAGTTGGAGCCAAAATACGCTAAAATTACGCCGGTTATCAGTACAGCATCGGCGTTTCGTTATGAATCTGATACGCCAATACTTGTCGGCGGTGTGAATATGGATCATGCGGCCTTGCTTGCAGTTCAGCAAAAAAAGCGCGGCTGGAAGGGATTTGTTTCTCCAAAACCTAATTGCACCATCGCCGGGCTGGTTGTTTCGTTAAAGCCGATACAGGACTTGTTTGGAGTCAAGCAGGTAGTTATGACTTCATTGCAGGCCATGTCCGGCGCGGGAAGAACACCTGGTTTATCCGTTATGGATATGACGGAAAACGTCATTCCCTATATAGTCGGCGAAGAACCGAAAGTGGAAACCGAACCGCAAAAAATTCTGGGTAAGTTTAACGGTGAGACTATAGAGCATGCGTCTTTCGGTATTACGGCGACTTGCACCCGAGTACCTGTGCTCGACGGCCATATGGTTTGCGCTTTTGTGCAAACTGTAAAACCTTGTTCGCCGGAGCAAGTAAAAAAAGCGATGATGAATTACGGCAAGGATTTTGTCGAACTCGCTTTGCCCAGTTCACCGGCTCATCTAATCGATGTTACCGATGATCCTTTTCGGCCGCAACCACGCATGGATAGAGACAAAGGTGATGGGATGACGGTAACGGTTGGACGTATCCGCAAAGATCCGGTTATTGAGAACGGTATTAAATATGTTTGCCTGGCCCATAACACCAAGCTTGGTGCGGCTAAGGGAGCTCTGCAAACGGCGGAATATCTGGTAAAGAATTATCTTAAACTGATTTAAAATAATTAGTTAAAAACCAGAGCCGCGGCCTGAAATAAAAAAGGCCGCGGCTTTAAAATTAATTTTCCTCAGTCTTTACAGTCAAGGAAATATTTGCGACCATTTAGCTAATCATGAGCATACTGAATAGGGAATTTTATGAGCGCGGTACGCTGGAAGTAGCGAAGGCGCTTTTAGGAACTAAACTGGTGCGACAAATAAATGGTCTTGAGCTTTCCGGGGTTATCGTGGAAACCGAAGCTTATTGCGGTGAAACCGATAGCGCCTGTCACGCCCACCGCGGTAAAACACCGCGCAATGCCGTTATGTTTGGTAAACCTGGTCAGGCCTATGTGTATTTTACTTATGGGATGCACTATATGCTCAATTTGGTAACTGAAGCTGAGGGAAATCCTTGCGCTGTACTTGTGCGCGCTATAATGCCGGTTATTGGGGTAAAAGAAATGGAAGCTCGTCGGAAACGAAAAGGCTCCGAGCTCACCAATGGACCGGCAAAAATATGTCAGGCATTGAGCATTGACAAATCTTTAAATGGTTGGGATTTGACTTTAGGCAGTAAATTATGGGTGGAAGATTATAAAAAATTTCCGGCAAAATCAATTTTAGCTACTCCCAGAATCGGCATAAATTATGCGAAAGATGAACACAGAAAGGCTCTATGGCGCTTTTTAGTTAAGCCTTCAAAAGCATAATTAGAAATTGGGAATGTTTTTATCGAAAAACTTGAGTTTTCCATAAAATAATCAATAAAATTTATGCCAGCTTAATTAAAAGCATACCTATCACAATACTGGTGACGCAAATTATTTTTTGAGCTGTACTTTGTTCTTTAAGAAATAAGATGCCCAATAATGCTCCAAAAGCAACCGCTACTTCCCTCGCGGCTACAACATAACTGACCTGAGCCATTTGAAAGACGAAAAGGATGATCAAATAAGTTCCCCCCGAACCCAGTCCTATGATCAAGGAATATTTTTTCATGTTTTTCATGGCCAATGATAATTCTTGCTGTTTATTTATCAGTATATAAGGTGCCAAAAAAAATGTTGTCAATAACACCAGTCCGAATATGTAACCTAAGGGATGTATGATGCCGACCCCCAGTTTGTCAACAATCGAGTAGCCGATGATCATTATGGAAACTAATAGAGAAAAGAATATGCCGCGTTTTTGATGAATATTAGTAAGCCCAAGCAAAAGTGTGCCCAGGCTAATTAATAAAATGCCCGAAGCGCCGATAAACGATATTTTTTCTTGGAGCAATAGATAAGCTATGATGGCTGTGCCGGCTATACCGCTTCCTCTGGAAATGGGATAGACGACAGAAATATCCCCATGCTCGTAGGCTTTGGCGAGAGCGAAAAAATAAACGGCGTGAATTATTCCTGTCGCCAGAATAAAAGGCCATGCTTTCGACACAAATATTTGTTCGGGTGAAAGAAGAAACAGAAAAGGAATAATAGCGATTGCCGCAAGCACCAAGCCAACCCAAACAACACTAAGATTGCCGGATGCTTTTTTTGCGGCAAAATTCCACAGAGCATGAAGAGCTGCTGCCAGAATAACTAATAGAAAAGCAAAAAGCGGCATGAGATTATTTCGACCTTGGGACTGTAATTTCTTTTTCGGCGAGGGCAAAGACAAGTATGGTGTTTAATAATTTCTTTATATAAATTCCCCCGGTTGTATTATTGGTTGCTGTATTGGGGGTAGTAAACAAGGTCGCCATTCAATGTCAATGGAAACAAATTTTATGGTTCAAATATAGGGAAAGATTTTGCAACGCTACGGTTCAGAAAAAATGTAATTGACAACTCGTCAAATATGGCTAAGTTACATAAAATAGCGATGGAAAAATATCCATCACTGGAAGGAGGATATGTGATGTTTACAGTAACGGATAAGGCTGCGGAAGTAATCAAAGATTTTCTCAAAGATAAGAATACAGATTCCGCCGTTCGAATAACTTTGTCTTTTGGCTGATCCGGCCCCTCTTTGGGTATGGCTCTGGATGAGTCTAAGAAGGAAGACGAAGTGTTTGAAGAAAAAGGTACAAAGTATATTATTGATAAAGATATTTATAATCAAGCAAAGCCGATCAATATTGATTTTGTGAGTACTCCGCAAGGGTCTGGATTTAAATTAACTTCCAGCCTTGCTCCGGCTGATGGCGAAGGTTGCGGCTCGTCGTGCAGCTGCTAGCGCTTGAGGGGGAGAGTTTTCTCCCCCCTTTTTTATTTTTAGGGACCATGGTTGAGAAAGATAAAAAGCTGAATAAAATTAAAAATGCGGAAAAGCTTTTACAGCAAGGCCAATATCGAAAAGCGGCTAAAATATTTGAAGAAATTAACAAAGCACATCCGGAAGAAGAATCCGTTTTATTGATGTTAGCCTGGGCCTATTATGATAGCGGAGCTACAGAAAAAGCTATAGAATGTTTAAATATGCTGTTGGAAAGAGAACTGCAGAGGAAAATTTTTACAGGCTTTGCTTTTGATGAACTTGTGCGTATTTATAAACAGGAAAGAAATTTCTATAAATTAGTGGAAATTTGCGAAAAAGCAATTACCGCTCAACCGGAAGATGTCGGCCTATTAGCAGAATTGGGCAACTCCTATCTTCAGCTAGGCAAAGTTAAAGAGGCTTGCAGTACATATGAAAAAATTATCAGAAGGGAAGACGATAATCCTGCTTTTTATTGCCTTTGGGGAGAAGCTTTATTTGCCGCAGGCTTTTTTTCAGAAAGTGAAGAAGCCTATATACGCGCTGGTAAAATTGATCCGGAACAGGCCGCCAATTACTGCTTTAAATTAACTGTTTTGTTTCAGCAGGCGGGAAATCATCAGGAAGCTATAAGATTAAATGATAAATGTATTGCCTTAAGTCCGGAAAATCCGCTCTATTACTGCTCTTTAGGAGACAGTCTTATTGGTTTAGGGCAAATTGAGCAGGCTTTGAAGTCTTATGAGAAGGCTGTACAATATGGTGGTCATAACAGCGCTGGAGCATATTACAATCGTCTAGGTAATATTCTGCTGAAAGCAAAATATTTTTCGCAGGCGGCGGCGGTCTTTGAGAAGGCAATTAAATATGAAAACATGGAGCCTTACTATTTTGGTTTGGTTTCTGCTTACAGAGCGATGGGTCTTGAAGAGCGGGCTGATAAAATTATGCGCGAAGTAAAAAAACGGAAAAGATTAAATTTTCCCAAACTTAGTGATATTTTCTTTAAATAGGTAATAAAAATCAGAATTTTCCGCAATTTCTTTTTTCAGAATCAGGGCTGCTTCGGCAATTTCTTTTTTATTAATAATTAAGTTAACGCTTTTATTGTAGGCGTGCATGTTATCCATTGTCGGATAAGTTTCAGAGATTAGAACTACAAAAGTCTGCCGGCGGACAGGCATAATTGAGTTTTCTATATAATTGAGAACATAATTGACTTCCCAAACGCTGGTGTCGAAATTTTCGTCAACGACAATTACATTAAAGATATGAAAACGTAAATATCTCAGGGCTTCTCTAAATGTAGTCGGTTCAACTACATCTATATTGAGCGTTTTGAGTGCTTTGCTGATCTCATCTCTGATTGCGGGATCTTGTTCACAAATCATGGCTGTTTCACTATCCGGGTCAAGATAACCGAAAGGTCTTCCTGAATAATCCATTCCTCCTGACCCGGTTGCATCCAATGTCGATTTTTCTTCACTCATTTTAATCTCCTTGCTGTAATCCCTCAGGGAGCAGCTAAAATTTCCTTATTATTCTTTCCACGGATCGATTTTCCTCTTGCCGTATAAGAGATCGACTTCAAGATTGTCCAGATCGGTTGTTTTTTCACCGCGGGTACTTTTTATCACATCAATTCCCCGACCTACATTAGATTTGTTCGAGGCATAAGCTCTAGCCGTATCTTCGGTAATTAAGTCTTTTTCATAGAGATCGACAATGCAATTGTCAAAAGTGATCATGCAAAAGGCTTTTCCTTGCTGGATAATATCAAAAAAAGTTTTACCTTCTGATTCACCGTGCAGAATGATGTCTCTGACGCGTAAGCTGGTACCCAGTGCCTCAAAGGCGGCAACACGGCCACCGCCGATTTTCGGCATCAAACGCTGACAAATGATCCAGCGGAGGGAATCGGCCAGACGCGTGCGTATTTGATTTTCTTCTTCTATGGAGAACATGCCCAGAATACGGTTGATTGTTTGACCGGCATCAATTGTATGTAGAGTGCTCAAAACAAGATGACCGGTTTCCGCGGCATTCAAGGCGATTTCCACGGATTCACGGTCACGCATTTCGCCGACAAGGATTACTTTTGGAGCCTGACGCAGAGCCGCGCGTAAGCCATTGGCGAAAGTATCGAAATCTTTGCCTAGTTCACGCTGGTTAATAGTGGCCTCTTTTTGTGAGTGTGTATATTCCACCGGGTCTTCCAATGTGATTATATGCACGGAATTATGTTCGTTGATTTCATTGATGACGGCGGCAAGCGACGTTGTTTTGCCGGTACCCGTTGCGCCTGTTACCAGAACAATTCCGTTTTTTTCAGCGGCAATGCGATAATAGGCGTCGGGTAATCCTAGCTCGGCACAAGAAGGAATTTTTGTTTCGAGTTTTCTCAAAACGATAGAATAGTGGCCAAGTTGTGAAAATATATTTACACGGAAACGGGCAATTCCCGGCAATTCATAAGACAAATCGCAGGAACCTTCTTTAATTAACCTTTCAATCAGCCGTTGATCCTGATTAATCAAGTTTAGAGCGAAAATTTCTGTTTGAAACGGGGTCAATTTTTCAAAGGGGGGCTCTAAATCTACGCCCACCAATCGACCTGCCGCTTCGACTTGAAAAGGTTTATCCACGGTTAAGATAACATCGGAAATGTTAACATTGGATTCCAGCATTCTTGTCAGAATATGGTCTATTTCCGGTTTTCTCATAAGCTATCCTCGCAGAGATTTATGCTTCGGTAAAGTCTGTAGGTGGATATTTCAACAATGAACGGAATCTGGCCTTATCGTTTGCTTTAATGTAAGCATCATCGCTGCCGATCCAGCCGCGGGTATAAAGATCCATAATCCCATCATCCATAAGCTGCATCCCGTATTTTTTACCTGTTTGAATCGATAGAAGGAATTTGAAAAGTTTTCGACTCGCGGATTAAATTACGAACTGCTGAGTTGGCAATTAAAATTTCCAAAGCAACACAGCGGGCTTTGATGTCGATTCTTTTGAACAAAATTTGCGAAATGACCGCGCGTAAACCATCGGCCAGCGTGGAGCGGATTTGCAATTGTTCGGAAGCAGGAAAAACTTCAATTACTCTGTCGACCGTTTTTGCCGCACTGGTGGTGTGAACTGTGGCGAAAACAAGATGGCCGGTGGAGGCGGCTTCCACAGCCAGCGAAATGGTTTCCAGATCGCGCATTTCACCAACCAGAATAATGTCCGGGATCTTCACGCAGTGCTCCGCGCAATGCCGCGGCGAAAGCTTTTAGTGTGGATTCCCACTTCACGCTGGTTAATTATACAACCTCTGGCTTTGATGAACAAATTCAATCGGATCTTCAATCGTAATAATATGGTCTTTGCGTAGACGGTTAGCTTCATCAATAATCGCGGCCAGAGTTGTGGATTTACCGCTACCCGTGGGGCCGGTGACCAGCACAAGACCGCGCGGGAGAGTAGCTAATTTTGCCACTACCTGAGGAAGACCCAGTTCTGCACAAGTCGTAATTTTGTTGGGAATTTCACGAAAAACGGCGCCCATCCCGTATTTTTGCTGGAAATAATTGGCGCGATAACGCGCGATTGAAGGAACTTCATATGCAAAATCAACGTCGCCAGTTTCTTCAAACTGCTTAATTTTATGTTCCGGTGTGATTTCGTAAAGAAGAACCTTTAAGGCATCATTAGTGAGGATATCGTATTTTATTCGTTCAATTTCACCGCGGATTCTAATGCAGGTTGTTGACCGGAAACAAGATGAAGGTCGGATGCGCCCTGGTCATGCATCAGTTGAAAAAAAGCATCAATTTTTGCCATGTACTTTTCTCCCTGGTGTAATGAATAATTTTCCTATCATTTTTCTTTACCGGAAAAGAATCCAACAATTTAACGGGTGTGCTTTTTATGGCCACGATATTATTAATAGCGGCACTTTATTATAATATAAATAACTTTTTGTAAGTATAGAAAAACTCTATGATTTTGTCAAGTCAAGAATCATAATAACAATTTCTTGACACTAAGACAGACAATAATATATGCTCGGCCACGTTTTTCCTAGAAAATGCTGAAAGGTTGGGGATGTAGCTCAGCTGGGAGAGCGCGGCGTTCGCAACGCCGAGGCCAGGGGTTCGATCCCCCTCATCTCCACCAAAAAATTTTATTTTCTATCATTAAAAATCCCGGCTAATTGCCATCTTTTGCGCTTCTTCCAGCTTCCCTTGTGATAAGCGTAACTGGCCATCAGAGGTAACACCGTGGTGGCTTCAGCGTAAACCATTTGCTCGCAAGATGAATCCACCTTACCCCAGGAATTTGCTTCCTTGAGAGTAGAACTGGAGCAGGCGCCGTCACGAACGTCAGCCACGGTTATTTGAATAGCGTATTTATGCATCGGCACTTCCTTGCCCAATATTTCCGCGCATACAACCGTATCCTGGGCAAAATTTTTGGGAACACCGCCGCCAATTATCAATAAGCCGCTGGTACCCGCTTTGATTTTAATCATCGTTAATTCCCGGAAATCTTTCACAGAGTCGATGGAAATGTGATTCTCCGGACGTCTATGCTGATGAAGTACAAGGCCGAATCCGGCTGAGCTATCTGAAAAAGCCGGACAAAAAATAGGAACATCATGCTCGTAAGCTGTCTGTACCAAAGAGGCTTTCTTTTTGGCGTGCTTCTGTAAATATTTGCCCATTTCGCCAATAAATTCCCGTGAAGAATAAGAACGTGGAGGAAGAGCATCCGCTATTTTCTTAATTGTGCGGTCACAAACCTGGAGTTGTTCTTCATCTATGAAAGTATCGTATATCCGGTCGATATAAAGTTTACGCAACAATTTATCATCAACAAAGGGTGTACCCTGATAGTGCTTGAATCCCAGAGCTTCAAAAAAATCCATATCGACAATCGAAGCGCCAGTGGCCACTATGGCATCCACCATGTTGTTTTTCACCAAATCAACGTAAACTTGCATGCACCCCGCGGCGGAAGTGGAACCGGCCAGTGTTAAGATGATTACGCAGTTTTTTTCTTTGAGCATCCGGTCGTAAATATCGGCAGCTGTCGCTAAATCACGAGCGGAAAAAGACATCTTTTTCATTGCTTTGATAATATCCACTGCGTTGATGGACTTAATGTCGATATGTTCCACTTTCCGACTTAATAGATCATTCTTCTTCATTAAATGATTACTCCCTAATATATCAAATACAGTAATTATTAAAACATGGGCGGGTAAAAGTCAATCTATAGTAGTTAATCTGTATATTACAATTCCCGACATCACGCTTAGGTTCTATCCTTTCTGCCAGAGCAATAGCAAGGTTGAATCGCTCCAAAAGCGAGAAGAAGGTATCGACCACGGTTCTATAAACTAATTTATGAATAACAGGAAATCAAATTAGTTAGTAAAGAACCTATCTGGATTCTGCAAATGGAAAGCGTCCAGTGAATGCATTCTGCTCTTGACAGGAGTCTTTTATATGCCTACAGTTTAATCTAGAAATAAAAGATAAGTATAGAAGATGCAAGTTGATTTATGCCCAAGCAAACAAAAAATACATCAAAAAAATCGGCAGGCTCTGGAAAAAAACAACAGAGTTCATCGGCAAATTATCAAATTCAGCTATTTTTGATGAGCAAATATATTATTTATATACTAAGTCCATAGAAAAAAGAGTCTTTATTTAATGCTGTTAAACTAGGCGAGGCCCATATTTATTTTAGTTTCGGACTCATAATTTCAATCTTGTTTTACCCTTAGATATCTGGTAGTCCACAACGCGGGATTATACTGATGAAAGAAATAATAACAGTTTCACAACTAAATGATAATATTAAATTCCTTCTTGAGGAAACATTTGGCTTTGTTTGGGTGGAAGGAGAGGTGTCCAATTTGCGCCGACCTCAATCTGGACATATTTATTTTACGCTGAAAGATGAAAAGAGTCAAATCCGGGCGGTGTATTTCCGGCAATTCGGGCGGTTCAAGCAAGGCATTGGTTTTGAGTTGGAAGAAGGCTTAAGAGTGTTGTGCCGCGCTAGGTTAAGTGTTTATCAACCGCGCGGCGAATATCAACTTATCGTAGAATCTACTGGAGCCCAGGGGCATAGGTGCCCTGCAAAAATTATTTGAGCAACTCAAATCCAAGCTTGCAGCGGAAGGACTGTTCGATGAGCAATATAAAAAGAACATCCCTGTTTTACCCGAAAAAATCGGAATAATTACCTCTCCCACCGGCGCCGTGATTAAAGATATTCTAAGTATCACTAAAAGGCGTTTCCCTTCTGTCGATATATTAATCGCGCCGGTGAGGGTGCAAGGTAGTGAAGCAGCAGCCGAAATAATTCAGGCTCTGCGCAATTTCCACGCTTGCGGTGATATTGGTGTGATCATTATTGCTCGCGGAGGCGGTTCCTTGGAGGATATGGCACCCTTTAATGATGAGGCTTTAGCCCGTGAAATTTTCTGTTCATTGATTCCCATAGTGTCGGCAGTCGGCCATGAAACGGATTTTACTATTTGCGATTTTGTGGCGGACTTGCGCGCGCCCACGCCTTCTGCAGCGGCAGAACTTGTTTTACCGGAACGACTGGAATTATTGACCAAGCTTAATAACCTTAAGCAGAGGTTGTTTGTCGGCTATTGCCGTTATCTGGCAGACAAGCGAAATCAGCTTGCCGGATTACAAGAAAGGTTCAAAGATCCGCGCCGCCTTTTAATCGATTTGCAGATTCATCTGGATGATTTGAGGGAGCGGCTTAGGGTCACTTTTCATCATGAAAAACAAGGTTTATATAACAATCTCCGGCAAATGGAATTGCGTCTTTTTCATCAAAGTCCGGCAAGGCAAATCGAAGAAAAAAAGATGTTATTAAAAAATATTCAAAAAGATATATATGGTCATTTTTTCAACCGCTTAACGGCACTTAAAGAGAGCCTTTTGAAAAACTCGGCCGTTCTGGAATCTTTAAGCCCTTTAAGAGTTTTGCAGCGGGGTTATAGTATTACGCGCAGCCTTGTCAGCGGGTTGATTGTCCGGCAGGCAGATGTCTTAAGGATAGGGGAAAATGTTAATATACAATTGGCAAGAGGCAATGTCCACGCTAGAGTACAGAAAATATCTGGGGAGTAATGTTATGGCAAAAGAAAAATTTGAAGATGCTTTGGAGAAACTCGAAGATATAGTAAAAAGAATGGAGGCAGGCGAAATACCGCTGGATCAGGCTATGAAATCTTTTGAAGAAGGGATAAAGCTTATTCGTTTTTGTTCTGCCAAACTTGAAGAGACAGAAAGGCGTGTGGAGGTGCTTTTGGCAAAAGAAGATTCCCTGCAGTTAAAACATTTTCAGGAAGAAGACAGTGATTGAAGATGATAATATATTCCTAGAAGCCTATCTGCAAGATAGGAGAAACATTGTGGAAGAAGCTCTGCAACGCTATCTTGCGCCGGGAGGTGATATTCCAGCCCAGATATATAAAGCTGTGCATTATAGTGTTTTTGCCGGAGGAAAGAGGATTCGGCCGGTTCTTTGCCTGGCCGCGGTGGAAGCAGTCGGCGGCAATTTGGCGCCCGCTATGCCGATTGCCTGCGCTTTGGAATTCATTCATACCTATTCCCTTATTCATGATGATTTGCCGGCAATGGATAACGATGATTTCCGGCGCGGCAAGCCGACCAATCACAAAGTTTTTGGAGAAGCTATCGCGATTCTAGCCGGTGATGCTCTTCTCACGGAGGCGTTTGCTCTTTTGTCACGTGCAGAAAAAGTGCGGCTGCCCGCCGAAAGGCGTCTGGCCGTAATTCAGGAAATTGCCCAGGCCGCAGGAATTTCTGGTATGGTCGGCGGTCAGACTCTTGATGTGCTGTCAGAAAAATCCATGTCCGACTGAAGATATCCTTTATGAGATTCACCGGCGTAAGACCGGATCATTGATTGTCGCCGCTGTAAAGTCCGGCGCTATCATATCCAATGCCCGAAAAGATAAAATTCAAGCGTTGTCCCAATACGGAATAAATGTAGGACTAGCTTTTCAGATAGCAGATGACATTTTGAATGTGGAAGGAGATCGTGAGTTGATGGGTAAAGAAACAGGCAGCGACTGCAGTCCACGGCAAACTTACTTATCCGTCTTTGATGGGTGTAGATGCTGCCAAAGAAAAATTAGCTAAGTGTGTAGATGCCGCGATTGAGAGCCTTTCTAATTTTGACGAACGGGCACGGCCTCTGCGTATCATTGCGCTCTATATAAAAGAAAGAAAATCATAAGCTAATTTAGCGTTAGAAAGGCGTTAATTTTGGTAAAGCAACAGGAAAGAGTGAATTATAGTGTTTTGGAAAAGGTGGATTTTCCTGAGGACATCCGCAAGCTCAACATCGCTGAACTAAATACTTTGGCCCAGGAAATTAGAAGTTTGATTGTTAATACGGTTGCGTCTTCGGGTGGTCATTTGGCTTCGTCTTTAGGCACGGTGGAACTAACTTTGGCTCTTCATTTCGTTTTTAAGACGCCGCAGGACAAGGTTATCTGGGATGTCGGTCATCAGGCTTATGCGCATAAGATTATTACGGGACGCAAAGACAAATTTGCCACTTTACGTAAAAAGGACGGCATCAGCGGATTTCCCCGAAGGGAAGAAAGTATCTATGATGTCTTTAATGTCGGACACAGCGGTACTTCTATTTCCGCCGCTGCCGGATTTGCCCAAGCCCGGTGTTTGAAGGGTGATCGTAATAAAATAATTGCCGTTATCGGCGATGGTTCCATGACCACAGGAATGGCTTTTGAAGCTTTGAATTGGACCGGGGATCGTAAAAAAGACATTATTATCGTTTTAAATGACAATGAAATGTCCATTTCTCCCAATGTCGGCGCTCTATCTTCTTATTTGAACCGTGTGATGACCGGTCATGCCGTAACTAGGTTAAAAACGGATATTAAAAGTTTCCTTAAAAGCATTCCCGGTATCGGCGACCATATGGTCAAATTGTCTCATCAAATAGAAGAATCATTAAAAACATTTGTAGTTCCCGGGGCACTCTTTGAGGAACTGGGCTTTACATATGTCGGGCCGTTGGAAGGTCACCGCTTAGATTACCTGATTAGAAATTTTGAAAACATAAAGGAGTTAAAAGGTCCTGTGCTTGTTCATGTCATCACAAAAAAGGGCAAAGGTTATAAATTTGCCGAAGAAAAACCGCTTGATTATCACGGTGTATCACCTTTTAACGTTGATACGGGGCAAAAGCTTGCTTCATCGTCCGGCATTCCTTCTTACACGGAAATATTCGGGAAAACCTTGATCGAGCTTGCGCAAAATGATTCGCGTATTGTTGCCATTACCGCGGCAATGTGCGAAGGGACAGGGTTGGATCAGTTCCGTCAGGAATTGCCCGACCGATTATATGATGTGGGCATTGCGGAGCAACATGGAGTGACCTTTGCTGCCGGATTGGCAATCGAAGGTTTTATTCCGGTGGTGGCCATTTATTCGACTTTTCTCCAGCGAGCTTACGATCAAATTCTCCATGATGTTTGTCTGCAAAACTTGCCGGTTGTTTTTGCCATAGACCGTGCGGGCTTAGTCGGCGAAGATGGTGCAACCCATCAGGGGCTTTTTGATTATTCCTATCTGCGTTCCATTCCCAATATAATTGTAATGGCGCCTAAAGATGAAAACGAACTACAGCATATGCTCAAGACAGCCGTTAGCTGCGGTTGTCCGGTTTCGCTACGTTATCCGCGAGGTAAAGGAACAGGTGCAATTTTGGACGGTGAGCTGAAAACTTTGGAATTAGGCAAAGGTGAAGTGCTGCGGGAAGGTTCGGATTTGGCTGTTATCGCTATTGGCTCGACGGTATATCCGGCTCTTGCTGCAGCAGAGAAGCTCGGCGCGGAGGGATTTAATATCAAGGTCATCAATGCTCGTTTCATTAAACCAATCGACAGAGACCTTTTGATGGATGTGGCAGCAACTGTTAAAAAAATAATCACAGTCGAAGAAAATGTGCTCCAGGGCGGCTTTGGGAGTGCCGTTTTGGAATCATTGGCGGAGAAAGGCATAAACGATATTCAGGTAAAAAGACTGGGCATTCCCGACAAATTTGTTGAACACGCCACGCAGAAACAGTTACGCCATCGATACGGCATTGATGAAGAAGGCATTACCATGGCAATAAGACAGATGCTGGCTAAAGGTTCCAGAATTCAATAATTGGCGAATTAAGTTAATATGGCTTCGGAAAAAATTCGTTTGGATAAGTTGCTGGTCGAACGTGGAATTACGACGACGCGGGAAAAAGCCCGCGCTTTGATTTTAGCCAAAGCTGTAAAAATTAATGAAATCAATTTGGATAAAGCCAGCGCACTTGTTCCGAGTGATGCACAAATCCATGTAAAGGGAGAGGATAATCCCTACGTAAGCCGTGGCGGCCTCAAATTAAAAGAAGCTTTGGAAAAATTCAAGTTAGACGTTACGGACATTGTTGCCCTTGACGTGGGGGCCTCCACAGGTGGTTTCACTGATTGTCTCCTGCAGGCTGGGGCACGCAAAGTTTACGCTCTGGATGTCGGTTATGGCCAGTTGGCGTGGAAATTGCGCGAAGACAAGCGCGTAGTCGTAATCGAGCGCACAAATATCCGCTACTATGACGGCATCCACTTCAATGAATTGCCCGATCTTGCCACAATTGATGTATCTTTCATCTCCCTGAAAATTGTTCTTCCGGCGGTTTTGAAATTGCTTAAAAATGATGGCCAAATTTTGGCGTTGATCAAACCTCAGTTTGAAGCGAAGCAGGGAGGAAGTCGGCAAAAAAGGGCTGGTAAAAAATCCCGCAGGTTCAAGAACGTGTAGTCTTGGGAATAGCTGATTTTTGCCAAAAATTGAATCTGCAGATCGAGGGGACTTGTTCTTCACCTCTATTGGGACCGGTGGGCAATAAAGAATTCTTTGTTCTGGCGAGGAAAAATAATTAAATGGAAATTAAACTTGCCAAGACGGCTGGTTTTTGCATGGGCGTCAGAAGGGCGGTAGATATTGTGCTGGAGATCGCGCAACATGAAACCGGACGCAGTATTTATACTTACGGCCCATTGATCCATAATCCGCAAACTATCGAGTTGCTCAAGGCCCGCGGAGTTAACCCAGTAGAAAATATTGAAGAGATTAGAGACAAGCAAACCTCAGTTCTTATTATTCGGGCACATGGCATAGCTCCCGCTGAAAGAAGAAAAATTAAAGAAAGCGGCATAAGAATAATTGATGCCACTTGTCCCAAAGTCGGTTATGTACAGGCCATTATCAAAAAGCATACGGCTCTTGATTATACAGTAGTAATTGTCGGTGATAAAGAACATCCTGAAGTTGACGCTCTTTTAGGATATACTGGTGGACGAGGTATTACAGTAATTACGACGGAAGATATAGATAAATTGCCCTCTTTAGGGAAAGTTTGCATTGTTGCTCAAACTACACAAAATTCAGACGATTACAAAAAAATAATCAATAAAATAAAAAAGATTTATCCCCAGGCTGTTGTATTCAATACAATTTGCTCTTCAACACAGCAAAGGCAAGCCGAAATTATATCCCTGGCGGGCGAAATGGATGCCATGTTCATTGTCGGTGGAAAAAATAGTGCCAATACCAGAAGACTGGCCGATCTTGCTCGAAAGCAGCAAACGCCTACCTTCCATATTGAGACTGCCGCGGAAATGGAAAATGTGAATTTCATTCCTTACGATCGCATTGGAGTTTCAGCGGGCGCTTCCACCCCCAACTGGATTATCGATCGTGTAATGGATAAAATTGCGGACAGACAAAGCCGCAAATTGAAAACTATTGGGTTTTTATTGAATCTTTGGGTATTGGCAATTAAAACCGATGTGTATTCGGCTATCGGCGCCGGCTGTCTTTGTGTGGCGTGCATGTTGTTGCAGGAAATAAACGTAAGCGTATCGTATGTTGCCATAGCTTCTTTTTTTGTATACGGTATGCATGTGTTAAATCGCCTGATTAGCCACAAGCCCACTGGTTTCATTGGTTCATTTCGGGAAGAAACTTACCATAAACACGAAAAATTCTATCTTTGCGCCGCAATGTTTTCTATTGTGATTGCTCTTGTATTGGCGTTTATTAATGGTGCTCTTCCCTTTACTTTTTTGTTTTTTATTTCTCTTGCCGGTTTACTTTACAACATGAAAATTATGCCGAAAGGATGGCGTTTCCAAAGGCTAAAAGATTTGCCCGGCTCGAAAAATATATTTATGGCTACAGCGTGGGGAACGGTAACGGCAATTTTACCGGCATTAAACATAAATAATTTTTTTAATGCACAAATGATCGTTGCCTTTGGTTTTGCCTTTGGAATTGTTTTTATTCGTTCGGCGATGTCGGATATTTTGGAATTTCAAAGTGATAAATTAATCGGACGGGAAACGATTCCTGTGCTTTTCGGTAAAGCTAATACAAAAATTGTTCTCAAAATTATCTCATTGATTTTATTTGCTATTCTTCTTTTTTCTTATGCCGCAGGATGGACTTCATCTTTAAGTTTTTTCCTGCTTGCCTGCTTATTATATATATGGATTTGTTTCCATCTTTGTGATAGAAAATCCGGGCTTTCCGGGGCGGTAATGGAAGGTCTTCTGGAAACAATCTATGTTATCGCTGGTTTAAGTGTTTTCTTTTGGTCTTTTCTCTTAAAGAAGGGATCTTAAAGAAACAGGAGGTTTTTGTATCATGATAAGAAAATTATTCGTGATATATATTTTAGCTATTTGTATTTTATCAGCTATTGCCTGTGGAAGTTTACGTTTTTCCCAATTAGCACCGGAGGCAAAAGATTTTCATCCGCAAAAAGTGGCTGTATTCCCGGTAGATGTTGGCAATTATGAGGAAGCCAGAGGAGTTATTGAGAAAATTGTTGCTGGTGTGCTTGTAGAAAAGAAATGGTTTGCCGATGTAACCGATACTGAAAATTTCAATCGCCAGATTCTGGCTAATGAAGAATTGCGCAAAGCAATCATGGAATATCTTTCCAAATTGAATACACTTAATTTTTCTGATCCCGATTTGAGCAGAAAAATTGGCGAGATTAGTTAAAGTTGACGCTTTTTTATTGGTTTCCGTTGATATGTGGAATTATGCGGTTGAAAAAGATAAAAAAGTGGCCAAGGTAAGTATGGGTATGAAATTATATGAGGCCGCCACCGGCAAAATAATGTGGAAAGCCGGTCATCATATAGCGGAAAGTTATATGTTGATCAAACCGGATTTGTCTAAAGTTGCCCGAGATGTAGCGCGTGATATGGTTAAAGAGATGCCGCATTAATCTACGGGTATAACTGGGGAGTTAACACGATTAGGGAGAAAATAGATGAAGGAACAAGTACAAAAAGCTATTGATCTTATCAGGCCCGGACTGCAGGCAGATGGCGGAGATGTGGAACTTATAGATGTCAGCGCCGATGGCATAGTAAAGGTGAAATTGACCGGTGCTTGCCAAGGCTGTCCCATGTCCCAAATGACTTTGAAGATGGGGATAGAAAAAATTATCAAAAATCAACTTCCTGATATTAAAGAAGTTATTGCCGTTTAACAGTTTTTTGTGTCATGAAGGCTGACTGCGAATGTACTGTGATTTAAACGGCATTATTACATTGATTGCCGAACATAATGGTGTTAATTAACAAGGATTTCCGGCGATTAACTTGTCAGCCGGATTTAAATTTAATGGAAATAACTATTAATAAAAGGAGAATAAATAATCATGGCGTATGTAATTACTGATGAATGCATCGCTTGCGGCTCTTGTGAAGGCGAATGTCCTGTGGAAGCAATTTCCGAAGGCGAAGACAAATACGTTATCGATGCTAAGCTTTGTACTGATTGCGGAACTTGTGCGGATCAATGTCCGGTGGAAGCAATTGTACCCGGGGAGGAAAAATAATTAATTTATGATAAATCTGCAGCTAGGGATTAATTTGATTTCTTCAGGCAGATTTATTCCCAAGCCTTTTTCTTAATTACAAACTGCTTTTAGCTACTAAGAAGTATGTTTTATTATTTTTAATGTATATCGAGCCGGGTATTTTAGGCTATATAAAGTAATTTCCCGTGGCTTTGGCAGGGGGGCTCAACCGATGAAATGTTTAATTACCTTTGAAGGTATTGAAGGTTCGGGAAAGTCAACTCAAATGAGACTTGTAGCTCAGTATTTAATTGAGAAGCATGTCCCACTTTTAATTACCCAGGAACCTTCCGGAACCGATATTGGCAGGAAAATCGGCGGCATCTTATTTAACAGAGGCCATCACTATATGTGTGCCGAAACGGAAGCCTTTCTATTTTGCGCAGCCCGGTCACAACATGTCCGGGAGATGATTATACCCGCATTAAAACAAGACAGGGTGGTGTTGTGTGACCGTTTTTCTGATGCAACTTTTGCTTATCAGGGCATAGCTCGCGGATTGAACCTTGAATTTATCAAGATTATTAATGATTATTCGTCAATGCTTTTGAAACCAAATTTGACTTTTCTTTTTGATTTGCCGGTTGAAATCGGATTGCAGAGAGCAACAGAACGGAACAATCTGCTTAAAGAATCCGCTTTTTCCGATAGGTTTGAAAGAGAAAACATGGATTTCCACAGACGAGTTCGTGAAGGTTATCTTAATATTTGTAAAAAAGAGCCGGAACGCTTCCGTTTAATTGACGCAACGCGCGATGTAGATACAATTCAAGAAGAAGTGCGTCGGCACATAATGGATTTTATAAACTCGCTAAATTAGCATTCGGAATGCTTTCCTTAAAGTTATAATATAATGTGACTATGTCTTTTCGCGATGTTTTCGGTCATGAAAAACAAATAGAAATTTTCCAAAAAACCCTATCTCAAAGACGAATAGGGCATGCCTACCTTTTTAGCGGTATCCCTGCCGTGGGCAAAAAAACTTTAGCCCGGGAGTTTGCCAAAGCTCTTCAATTGTCAGGAGACAAATGCAATCCATGATTCTTGCGGTAAATGTTTTTCCTGCCGGAAAATCGAGCGTGGCAGCCATCCCGATTTCTTTTGCATAGAAGCCGAGGGTCAATTCATTCGCATTAATGCCATCCGTCAAATTCAGGAACAAATGAAGTTTAAACCGCTGGAAGCAAAGTAGCGGGTGTTTATTATCGACAATGCGGACAAAATGAATGATCAGGCGGCCAATGCTCTTTTGAAAACACTGGAAGAACCGTCTCCGGTGAATATACTGATATTGATTACAAGTCAGACCATATTCTTTGCCGGCGACGATCATTTCGCGTTGCAGGCATATACGTTTTAATCCGTTGAGTAGTAATATTATTGCGCAATTTCTTATTGATCGAATAGGCATGGAAGAGCAAAAAGCCTTGTTATTAGCGGTCTCTCCGGCGGCTCCATTGGCCGAGCGCTGGAGTTAAATAATGAAGATGTACTCGCCTATCGCGCGGAACTTTTGAATTGCTTGCCAGTACGCAAAATAGTGAACCATTCAGCTTGATTAATTTTGCGTCTTTTTTGGCTCAGGATAAAAAGGAAATCAAAATGGGATTGGATATTCTTAGCAGTTGTTTCCGAGATGCATTGGTTTTTAAAGAAACCCGTAAAGCCCAAATGCTGATAAATCAGGATAAATCTTCTTTTATTGCCACTATGGCTGCGCGTTTATCCGGCGAACAAATTCTTCAGAATATTAAGTTGATAGAGAGGGCAGGAGAGACAATCGAACATAATGGCAACAAATCATTGACATTGGAAACAATGGCATTTAAGTTAAATTATTAAAATTTTGGTAGGATGAATATTGCTTACAAATATTATCGGCGTTAAATTTAAAAAAGAAGGCAGGATATATAGTTTTAATGCTGCCGATCTTATTCTTCACAAAAATGATCAGGTTATCGTCAATACCGATAATGGTCTGTCGCTGGGTATTATTGTCGCTGATGTAAAGAGATGTCCGCCGTCGAGCACTGCCGGCGAATTTTAAAAAAGGTCGTCCGCAAAGTGACAGCGGAAGATATTGCGGATTAAAGACTGAAAATGAAAAGCTGGAAGAAGAAGCCCGGAAATTTTGTTTGGAAAAAATTCAGAAAAGAGGGCTTTCCATGAAATTGATCGATGTGGATTGTCTCTTCGAAAAAGCAAAATCATTTTTTATTTTACCGCGGAAAACAGAGTGGATTTCCGCGAACTGGTTAAAGATCTTGTCCAGAGATTCAAAACACGAATAGAACTAAAACAAATCGGCGCCCGCCAGGAAGCACGCATTACTAAAGGTATTGCTATTTGCGGCCGGATGGTTTGTTGCGCGGGAATTTTGCAGAATCTGGAGAGAGTTACCGTTAAAATGGCTAAAGAACAGAGCATGTCGCTTAATCCGGAAAAGATTTCCGGTTTATGCGGCCGGTTGATGTGCTGTCTGGCTTTCGAACATGAAGAATACGCCGGATCAAAAAAATGTCCAAAAGCTGCTGTACATGACGGAAACACAGCGCTAGATAATACCGATAAGCTTTTACCGGAAGACAAAGCATACCAATGATTTGGAAAAAATGGATGAAGACGGCGATTTTCTATCATGACTTGACGGAAGGATGCTTTTATATGCCAAAATTATTTTATATCACAACACCAATTTATTATGTTAATGCTTCGCCGCATATCGGTCATGCTTACACGACTATTGTTGCAGATGTTCTGGCTAGGTATCATCGTATGGCCGGTGCGGAAACTTTTTTTGTTACCGGGACTGATGAACACGGGGATAAAATTGCCGAAGCGGCGCAAAAAGCCGGGGTTACTCCCAAGGAATATGCGGACAAAATCAGCGCGCAATTTCGCAGCTTGTGGCCGGAACTTTCTATAACAAACGATTATTTCATCAGAACAACCGATAGCAATCATATCGATACTGTACGTTACATTTTACAGAAGGTTTATGATTCCGGTGATATTTATTTTGGCCAAGTACGAAGGTTATTATTGTGTCGGCTGTGAACGATTTTATATGGAAAAAGAATTGGTCGATGGATAAATGTCCTGATCATCAAACTAAGCCGGAATACCGTAAAGAAAGCAATTATTTCTTCCGGATGAGCAAGTATCAGGATTGGCTTATTAATTACATCAAAAAACATCCCGATTTTATTCGTCCGGAAAGATATAAAAATGAAGTGTTGGCTTTTTTGCGCGATCCACTGGACGATCTTTGCATATCCCGTCCCAAAACACGCCTGCAATGGGGCATTACTTTGCCGTTTGATGAAAACTATGTGACCTATGTCTGGTTTGACGCTTTGATTAATTATGTTACTGCTCTGGATTATCCTGATGGAGAAAAATTTAAAAAATTCTGGCCGGTGGCCGAGCATCTGATCGCGAAAGATATTTTAAAACCGCATGGAATTTACTGGCCGACAATGCTCAAGGCGGCGGGTATTGAACCTTATCAGCACTTGAATGTTCACGGTTACTGGAATTCAGATCAAAGCAAAATGTCCAAAAGCCTTGGCAATGTTGTTCGACCGATTGATTTAAAAGATAAATACGGGTTGGATGCTTTTCGCTATTTTCTTTTGCGCGATATGGTGTTCGGACTGGATTCCAATTTTTCCGAGGAAGCTTTTGTACAAAGATTAAATTCAGACCTGGCCAATGATTTGGGCAATCTGGTTAGCCGCGTCATTACAATGGCCATCAAGTACTGTGATGGTAAAGTGCCGGAAACAAGCCACAAAAAGAAAGATTCCATGCTGCACGGAGCCGCTCTTAAAACAGTCTCCGAAGTAGAAGCTTGTTTTGACGATATGTCCCTGCATAAAGCTTTGATTGCCATTTGGGAATTTATCAATGTTACCAATAAATACATTGTCGAAAAAGAGCCATGGACTTTGGGAAAAAATCCGGAAAACAAGAGAAAAATTAACAGCGATAATGTATGATTTGCTTGCGGCCTTGCGGGCGATAGCCATTCTGATATCTCCTTTTATGCCGCAAACCGCGGGGAAAATTTTACGGCAAATTGGCGTGGATGAATCTCACCGGCTGGATTTGGCCAGTATTCGTAAAGAGAATGCTTTAACTGCGGGCAGTGCTTTAATTCGCGGCGAATCATTATTTCCGCGCATCGATAAAGAAAAAGAAAACCACGAGACCACAAAGCGAGAGTCTCTTGCTGATTTAGGACAGGAGATTGATTACGAGCAATTTGCCAGGGTCGACTTGCGCGTTGCTGAAATCCTAGAGGCAGAGATAGTTCCTAAATCCAATAAGCTTTTGAAACTGAAAGTTGATATCGGCGAAGAAAGAACTATTGTTGCCGGCATCGGCAAAGATTATTCTCCCGAAGAATTAATTGGTAAAAAAATAGTAATTATCGCCAATTTGAAGCCTGTGCAATTAATGGGAATAGAATCGCGCGGTATGCTTTTGGCTACCGATACGGATAAAGGTCTTACCGTTCTCACATTTGACCGCGAAGCACAAACGGGTGCAAAAATTCGTTAAATTCGAGAGTAATTATTTTTAAATAAAGAAAACTATAACTGCCTAAAATTACTTATTTAGAGTATTAAGATATTTAATAACCGCGTCTTTTTCTTCCGACTTAATTTTGGCTCCTTTTTTAATCATCCGGTCAACCGTTTTTTCCCATTCGCCTGCTTTTTTATTGGCACTATAAATTCTTTTTGTGCTATGACATTGGGAGCATTCAGTGTCTACCAAACTTTTAGCTGCCTGTTGAGCAAAAAGAGGTGCAGTTGCGGGCAATAGTAAAAAAATACCGCTAAGCAAAACAACAAGAAATATTCTCATAAATACTTTCCTAATCTTTCAAGAGATTTTCAATAATATTTTTTTCAAAACCATCGACCACCTGCCCTTTGATAAAAAATAAAGGCGTTGCTCTGATTCCTGTTTGTGAAGCCAATCGCATATGTGTTCTGATGATTTCGTCCACTTTTTTGTCTGTGCAAATGTTGAGAGAGGCATTATTATCAAATTTTCCTGTCATAACATCTTCATACGTCTTTGATTTGTCCGGGGCGCATAAGATATGCCTGATTTTTCTTTCCGATGCTTGAGATAGCGGGAAAAAGAAAATATGAATGGTTACGTCCTGGCGTGGAGAGAAAAAATTGTAAGCCTGCCGGCAGTGATAACAATCGGGATCCATAAATTCTATAACGGTTGTTTTTCCATTGCCGATTTTCAAAGCGCTATCCAAAGGCAGATTAGCCATTTTTGCTGCGATCTTTTTTAAATTGCTTTCCCGGGTGATATTTACCCCGTTTTTGGAAATTATATTGCCGTAAATAATGACTTCTGCTTCCGGCATAAAATAGTAAATCTGATTGCCGGTGTAAATTTCGTATACCCCTTTGATGGAAGTAGGTTTTATGCTTTCAAAATTGTTTTTTGGGAAACTCTTCTTAAACTTTTCTTCGGGTGTAAGATTTTTTGCGCCGGCACAAACAGGAATAATGAGAAGCAGACATAAGACAGCGACAGCTAATTTTTTCATTAATTTATATCCCCTTAAGAAAATAATGTAATTATAAGTTCAATTAATATTCCTGTCAAGTCTGTCTGCATCTATTTAATTAATTTCAGCAGCTATCGCTCCGCAGCTGCATTAAATTGCTGTGAATATTAATCCCAAGCGATATACATGGCGGAAGTGCATGGGAATCGAACCCACCCGGGACGGTTCTAGCGCCCCACACTGGATTTGAAGTCCAGGAGGCCCACCAGTGACCTTGGCACTTCCATTAAAAATTCTAAAGGATATTTGTCCGTGTGTCAACTTGCAAAAACAGGTAAAAAAGCAATATTTTCCAATATTGGGCTGTATTCCCTACAATGGGAAAGACTCTGACTTGGATAAAGAGTCATCCAATAATTGAACTGTTACCGGATCGCCCTTTTTAACTTTGGTTTCGTTTTCTTTTAAGACAATTAAAGCATTGGCTAAAACCATTGATTTCAAAATGCCGGATCCTTGTTCTCCGGTAATAGCAGCCACATATTGGTCTTTCTCTTTTTTAACAATGGCACGAATGAAATGTTTGACACCTTTTTTTTTCTGAAAATTCTGGCTGCTCAGAGCCTTTATGGTTTGGCGGAATATTTTTGTATGTCCCTGCATTTTCAAAAGGTACGGACGTACAAATTGTTCAAATGAAACCATTGCGGATACGGAATTTCCCGGCAAACCGAATATGGGAATACCCTTGATTGCGCCAAAAGCCAAAGGCTTGCCCGGCCTCATGGCCACTTGCCAGAAATGCATGGCGTTACCGATTTCCCCCATGACATCCTTGACGAAATCAAAATCACCGACTGAAACGCCCCCGGAAGAAATAATCAAATCAGCATGCAGCGCAGTTTTAAATTTTTTTTGAAGTTCGGATTTTTTATCTTTAGCAATTCCCAGGATTAAGGGAATTGCGCCGCATTCCATAACTTGAGCAGCTAAAGAATAGCTGTTGCTGTTGACAATTTTAGCGGGCGGCGGATCATTTTCAATATCCACAAGTTCGTCACCCGTTGCTATAATCGCTACTCGCGGTTTCTGATACACGCTCACAAATGCCCTTCCCAACGAAGCAAGCATGCCTATTTGTGCCGGACTAACGATACTTCCTTTAGAAATAACGAGTTCTTCTTTTTGCACGTCTTCGCCGGCAAAGCGAATATCCTGACCTTCTTTCACTGAAGTATAGATTATAACCGCTTTTCCGTTTTTTTTTGTATCTTCCTGGCGGATAATGGCATCAGCTGCGCTTGGAATTATTGCTCCAGTCATGATGCGGGAAGCTTCTCCTTTTTTTAATCTTTTTCGCGGAACTTTACCTGCCGGTATCTCTTCAATAATCTTGAGTCGGAGCGGGTTTACCCTGGTTGCGCCTTTGGTATCGATATGCCGCACAGCATAGCCATCCATCGCTGAATTGTTGGCCGGCGGAATATTACGTGTGGCAAAAACATCTTCCCCTATTACTCGCTCCAGGGCATCCAGAATATTTACTTTTTCCAAACCTAACGGGTGAAAATTCAAGAAGATTGATTGCAACGCCTTTTCCACGGTAATCATTTTTTAATCTCCGTATAAAATTTATAAAATACAGCTTATCAAAGACAAAAGGGTTGTCAACTAATAAGAAATGATTAATTTATATGATAATTAAGCGAGCTTGAACTAAATTCATATTTGAGCTAAAAAAGTTAAATTTCCGGAGGAGACATGCGGAAAAGATTTCAATTGCACAATTCATTGTCGCAAAGAGGTTTGATTATTGTCAGAGATAAAAATTATCACAAAAAAAATTACGGAAGATATTGCATCACTCCATGATCTTCTGGAACAAATTAATAGGGGTACCCTAAGGGTCAATGTAAAGGGGCTTAGCGGATCTGCTCGTCCTTTCTTAACAGCTCTTCTTTTTGTCCGTATGGAGAAGACCCTGCTTGTTGTTTGTCCGGAAGAAAGAGAAGCCGTAGTGTTTGCGAGCGATCTGGCCTTATTTTTAGGCGAAGACAATGTAATTCATTATCCGTCTCTGGATTTCTTGACTGTTGATATGTTTGCACTCCAGAAAGAAGAAGAATTAGCGCGTCTGGAAGCTCTTGCCTTTATGCAAATCAACACCGGAGTAGTGGTCATTTCCATTGCTGCTTTAATGCAAAAAGTAATGCCTTTTGCCGAGTTCAATCAATATCTGCAAATAATTTCCATAGGCGATACAGTAAACAGAGATGACTTTTGTGCGCATCTGCAATCCGGTGGCTATAAAAGAGTCAGCCTTGTTGAAGAAAAGGGTGAATTCAGTGTCCGTGGCAACATTATTGACATATTTCCTCCCACGGGAAAATGGCCGCTACGCATGGAAATGTTCGGCGATGAAATCGAATCCATCCGTAAATTTGACTGTGCCTCTCAGCGTTCCATAGGTTCAATGGAAACTTTTATTGTGCCGCCGGCAAGCGAAGTAATTGTAAATTCTCAAACGCTGGAGCTGGCTGTGCGCAATATCAAACGGCGTATCGACGATATTTCCCTGCCGCGTGAAATTCGTAACCGTTTGGTGGATACTCTGCAAAACGATTTAGCCAATTCCATAAATCCGATATATTTACCGCTGTTTTATGAATTCTTCGATGATCGGGACAGCTGCCCACAAAACCGGCTCTCCAGCTTTTTTGATTATTTGCCACAAAATACCTTGATAGTTCTGGATGATCCGCTAGCCATCGATCAGGCCGCACAGAATACGGAACTTAATATCGATAAATTGTTGCTCAAAGCTAAAAACAGTGGAAAATTTTATCTGGAAAAAGAAAATGCATACCTTGATTCTGTTGATGCTGGAGCTGTTATGGATAAGTTTAGGCAAATTTCTCTGGAGGGCCTCAGTCTCGATAGAGGTAGCAATAGTAAGGTGGAAACCGTAGTTTTTGAAGCTCATCAGCGACTCCAACTGTTAAATTCCGCTGCCGGTGAGATTAAAGAGGATGCTCTCCTGCGGCAGACTGTCGAAAAGATCAAAAATTGGCTTGCAGATGGAATGTTACTTTTTTTTCTTTCTCCTACAGCGGAAGACTTTCACCGAATGCAGCATCTGCTTTTATCCTACGATTTACCCGTGCAGATTTCAACGCAGCAAGGTTCAGTCATGGATAAAATCAGTCAATGGGACGGCAGTCCTCAGCTTATTTTACGGGAAGGGAAAATCTCCACGAGTTTTATCTTTCCGTCAATGAAGCTGGCGCTTCTGAGCGAAGAAGAAATATTTGTGAAAAAGGTGCCCCGCCGCCGCGCGCGTCCTCCGCGGGAAGCTTATTTTTTAAAGTCCTTTGGTGATCTAAAAGAAGGTGATTTTGTCGTCCACACCGATTTTGGCATTGGTGTTTATCGTGGGCTGAAAAAGATTAAAGTCGGTAAAATCGAAAATGATTTCCTGGTTATAGAGTATTTGGATGGAGATAAACTATACATACCTGTTAATTCTCTGGAAAAAATTCAAAGGTATTTAGGCCCCGATGGTTATGTGCCGAAAATCGATAAGATGGGGGGAACTTCATGGGAGGCTTTAAAGGAAAGAGTAAAAAAATCTGTAAGAGAAGTTGCCGAGGAATTGGTTTCCATTTATGCCGCTCGCGAAGTCTTGGAAAGAAAATCATTTGCCCCGCCGGATAGGATTTACGAGGAATTTTGTTCCACTTTTGAATTTGAGGAAACTCCCGATCAAGCTAAAGCTATTGAAGATATCCATCTGGACATGGATGACGTAAAGCCGATGGATCGGTTAATTTGCGGCGATGCCGGTTTTGGCAAAACGGAGGTCGCTATTCGATCAGCCTTTCGCGCCGTAATGGATGGTAAACAGGTTGCTGTTCTGGTGCCGACAACTATTTTGGCCGAGCAGCATTATCAGACTTTTTCCCGAAGGCTTAAAGATTTTCCCATTCGTGTGGAGGTGCTTAATCGCTTCAAAAATGTGGCCGCGCAAAAGAAAATTGTAGAAGAAGTTAAAAATCAAAAAGTGGACATTGTTGTGGGAACTCATCGCTTGCTCCAGAAAGACATTGAATTTAAGGAGCTGGGATTGGTTATAATCGATGAGGAACAACGTTTTGGAGTAGCGCACAAGGAAAAATTAAAAAAAATGCGCACACTTGTTGATGTGCTCACGCTTTCGGCGACACCGATACCGCGTACCCTTCATCTTTCCCTGGTCGGCATCAGAGATTTATCCATTATTAACACACCTCCGGAAGATCGTATACCCATAAAAACATATGTGCTGGAGTTTGATGAGGATGTTATTAAAGTAGCTGTGGAAAAAGAGCTGGCGCGCCAAGGGCAGGTTTTTTTTATTCATGACCGGGTGCGCTCAATTTATTCGATTTCCCATCTGCTTAAACGCCTTGTGCCGCATGCAAATATTGGTGTTGTCCATGGCCAAATGAAACCTGCGGAAATAGAAAAAGCAATGGCTAAATTTGTTCGGCGGGAAAGCGACGTTCTTGTCAGCACCACTATTATCGGTTCCGGTTTGGATATTCCCACGGCCAATACAATAATCATAAATCGTGCCGATAGGTTCGGATTGGCGCAACTCTACCAGCTGCGCGGCCGTGTAGGCCGGGCAAAACAGGAAGCTTTTGCTTACCTTTTATTGCCGCAGGGAGCAATGCTTTCCCGTGAAGCCATGAAAAGGCTGCAAGTAATTAAAGAATTTTCCGAGCCGGGTTCCGGATTCAGGATAGCTTATAACGATCTGGAAATCCGCGGCGGTGGAAATTTGTTGGGTATTTCCCAGTCCGGGCATATTTCTGCAGTTGGTTATGAACTTTATACGGAGTTAATGGAAAAAACGATTCGGGAAATTAAAGGGGAAGAAATCGGCGAAGAAGAATTATTGCCTGAAATTCAGTTGGGAGTTTCCGCTTTCATTCCTGAAGGATATGTGCAAGATGTCTATCAGCGTTTGGTCTTATACAAAAGAATATCTTTGGCCGCAAATGATGAGGAGATTGATCAGATCAAAAGTGAATTGCAGGATTGTTACGGACCTTTGCCCGCGTCAGTGGAAAATTTATTACAAGTCATCAGCATTAGAAATTCTCTTAAATTGCTGAAGGGGAAAAAAATGGGCTACGATGGCAAGCGTTTATATATTTTTTTCCGGAATAATTCTCCTGTTGATCCGGCAAAGATTATCGCTCTTTATCGCAAGAAAATTCAAGAATTACGCTTTACACCGGATTATAAGTTGTTTGTGCCGGCGCCAAATCTTTCCGAAAAAGAAATATTGACACAAGCCAATTTGTTATTAAAGATGCTTGCCCAATAACAATAAGCATATATATATAAAATTATGATTAAAAAGAAAATTAAAATTTCTTCTTACCCCAGAAAATTGATAGATATAATATTTAACAGATATTATGTCCTCTGCCTACTGGCAATTATTTTTATTGTTGCTTGCGATAAAATTAATATTTTTTCGAGGCCTTACGTGGCGACAGTTAATGGAGCCAAGATTTATCTTGATGACTATCAAATACGGTTAAACCAAAAAATGTCTATGTTGCCCAAGGATGTTTTAAATCAGCCGAATTATGTAAAACGCCTCGAAGAAGAAGTTTTGGATGGCATGATTACGGAAAAGATTATGTATTTGCGTGCACAGGAATTGAATATATCCATAGGGGTGAGTGAGTTGGAAGATAAAATTAACGAAATTAAAAAAGATTACGGAGAAGATTTTGCCAACCTACTGGCGCAGGAAAATATAAGATATGAACAATGGAAAGAAGATTTAAAAAAAGAAATGTTCTTGCAAAAGCTTGTTGCGGTCGATGTGAATGCCAAAATAAGAGTGTCAGATGATGAGGCCGAAGATTATTTTAATGAACACCGCAACAATTACAGGGCGGAACCTCGCGTAAGAGTTGCGCAGATAGTCGTTAGAGATTTAGTCAAGGCCAAGGAAGTGTTGGCTCGATTGAACGCCGGCGATGATTTCGCGGTATTAGCTTCTAAGGTGTCCATTGGTCCCGAAGCTCGTCAGGGCGGGGATCTGGGGTTTATAACCCGCGAGGTCATGCCTGAACCTTTGGAAGAAACTATTTTCAAGTTACCGGTCAATAAAATAAGTCCGATCGTGCAAAGTCCTTATGGATTTCATATTTTTAAGGTTTTAGAAAATCAACCGGCCAGAATTAAAAATTATTCTGATATCAAAGATGAAGTTATTGCTGATATTCGGGCGCAGAAAGAAGAATCGGCTTTCATAACCTGGCTGCAAGCCTTAAAGATGAAAGCAGTGATAAAAAAAGAAAACGCTATATTATGGAAGAAAGTAAATAGGCAAAAATAAAGAAGGGAGTTGGAAACGCTGTGAAATTTTACAAAAGGATTGTTTTGATTTTTTGGGGAGTAATGCTTTTGTCTATACCAGTTGGTGCCGACATTGTGGATAAAATTGTTGCTGTAGTAAATGAAGAGATAATAACCCTTTCCGGATTTAATGCGGCGTTTGAACCTTACCGCAAAAATATAGAGGAAAATTATCAGGGCAAAGATAAAGAAGCAGTCATTAGACAAGGGAAAGAAGTTTTCTTGCAGCGTCTCATTGATAATATGCTGATTGAACAAGAAGCAAAAAAAACGGGCGTCGGCATTGTCATCAAGGATGAGGAAGTAATGGAAGTAATCAAAGACATGCTAGCGAAAGATAAATCCACTATGGATGATTTTTTAAAAAAAATTGCCCGTGAAGGTAATTCCCTAGAGTCTGTTAAAAAAGATATAAAGAGTCAAATAATGCGTATGCGGCTATTGCGGCGTGAAATCAAAGCCAAAATAGTTGTCAGTGACGAAGAAATAGGTGAGTATTACAACAAAAACCGTCAGAATTATGAGGGAAAAGAAGCAGTTAGAATTAAGCAAATTTTGCTGTTGCTTCCTCCCCAAGTGAATAAAGCCATGCGGATGAAAGTAAAAGATCAAACGAATAATTTACGCAAGCGGATTAAGAATGGGGAATCTTTTGAATTACTGGCCGTAAAATATTCACAGGGACCAGAAGCCAAGCAGGGCGGTGATGTTGGTTTTATTGAGAGAGGAGTAATTATTCCGGAAGTAGAATCAATTGCATTTAGCCTTCCTGTAGGACAAATAAGCGAAGTAATAGAATCAAGTATTGGATTTCATATAATTATGGTAGTGGATAAAAGAGGAGCCGGATTGAAACCAATTGCTACGGTCAGAGAAGAAATAAAAGCAAAAATTGAAGATGAAAAATTGGATAAAAGATATGAAGAATGGATTACTTCCATCAGGAAAAAATCACACATTGAAATAAGATTGTAAATATGTAGTAAAGTATAAGATGAACGCAATAAAAATCAAAGGCGCTTCCCAACACAATTTAAAAAATATTAGTTTAGATATACCCCGCGATAAGCTTGTTGTCATTACCGGTGTGAGTGGTTCCGGCAAATCGTCGCTGGCTTTTGACACAATCTATGCCGAAGGTCAAAGACGTTATGTGGAATCGCTTTCCACTTACGCACGTCAGTTTATCGGGCAAATGGATAAGCCGGATGTGGAATCAATCGAAGGCTTATCGCCGGCTATAGCTATTGAACAGCGGACAGCCAGCCATAATCCTCGTTCTACTGTAGGCACGGTCACTGAAATTTATGACTACTTCCGTCTTCTTTATGCCGGCATTGGTGTTTGTCATTGTTATAGCTGCGGGCGGGAAATCAAATCGCAAACAATTGACAGTATCGTGGAAAATGTTCTTTCGCTTCCGGCCAATACGCGCTTCAGCATTATGGCCCCGCTGGTTCGCGGGAAAAAAGGCGAATTCCAGAAAGAATTAAAAAAGCTCCAGAAGGAAGGATTTGCGCGCGTCCGGATTGATGGAGAAGTCAGGGATCTGGCGGAAGATATTCTTCTGAATAAAAATAAACGCCATGATATCGATTTGATTGTTGATCGCTTGGTATTGAAGGAAGGCGTAAGAAAAAGATTGCGTGATTCTCTGGAAATTGCCGCAAGCCGGGCAGAAGGACTGGTGCGCATAGTTCCGGCTTCCGGCGAAGAAATGCTTTTCAGTGAAAAATATGCCTGTCCGGATTGCGGAATAAGCATTCCCGAACTTACCCCCCGCATGTTTTCCTTCAATAGTCCCTATGGAGCTTGTCCTGACTGCAATGGTCTGGGCTCCCGTATGCACTTTGCGCTGGATCTGGTTGTGCCGGATGCCGGATTATCTTTGCGCGAAGGGGCAATCGCGCCGTGGGCGGGAAGAACTTCTCTTTACTATCATAATGTTCTGGATGCTCTCTCCACTCATTACGGATTTGATATCAATACGCCTTTTAATAAATTGCCGGAAAAAATTCAAAAAGTTCTTCTCTACGGATCGGGAACAGAGAGAATTAAATTTTATCATGACCGTCCTGATAGAAGATACTTTGCTCATCAGCCTTTTGAGGGAGTCATCAAACAATTGGAACGCCGCTGGCGGGATACGACTTCGAGCGCAGTGCGCAATGATTTGGCGCGTTACATTGATTTGAGCGCGTGTGATACTTGTCATGGCGCTCGTTTAAAAAAGGAAAGCCTTGCCGTTACTGTGGGAGGGGGAAATATTTATGAACTCTGCCGGATGTCCATCCGCGAATGTTTTAATTTTTTCGAACAATTGACACTGACATCACAGGAAAAAATCATTACCGAAAGAATTCTCAAGGAAATTAAAAATCGTCTGCGATTCTTGCTCAATGTCGGTATGGATTATTTAAGCCTGGATAGATCAACGTTATCTTTATCGGGGGGCGAAAGCCAACGTATCCGGCTGGCCACGCAAATCGGATCCGGATTAATGGGCGTTTTGTATGTCTTGGATGAGCCGACGGTCGGACTGCATCAGAGAGATAATTTGCGGCTGATTGATACTTTGAAAAAGTTGCGCGATATGGGCAATACCGTGCTGGTTGTGGAGCATGACGCCGAAATGATGATGGCCTGCGATCACATTGTAGATATGGGACCGGGTGCCGGAGCACACGGAGGAGAAGATGGTTTTTCAAGGAACTCCGGAAGAAATTTTGAAAAGCGATGAATCACTTACGGGCAGATTTTTATCCGGCAAGGAATCTATAGCGTTGCCGTTCAAAAAGACGCTCAATTACCGGCAGGCATATTATTTTAGAGGGAGCCAGTGAAAACAATCTCAAAAATATTGATATTAAAATACCGGTAGGAGTATTTACGGCGGTAACCGGCGTGTCCGGTTCCGGTAAAAGCACAATGGTTATTGAAACTCTTTATAAAGTGCTGGCGCGCCGTTTAAACCAGCATCGCGGAGCAATGGGAAAAATCAAGAAGAGTTACGGATTTGGGAGATATTGAGACGGGTCATCATGATTAATCAGCAACCCATAGGCCGGACGCCGCGATCCAATCCGGTAACTTATACCGGAATTTTTTCTTTTATCCGCGATCTTTTTGCCAATCTTCCCGAAGCACGGGTGCGCGGTTACAAACCGGGACGGTTCAGTTTTAACGTGAAAGGCGGCCGCTGTGAGGCTTGTGAAGGCAACGGGTTGATTAAAATTGAAATGCATTTTCTGCCGGATGTTTACGTTACTTGTGATGTTTGCCACGGCAAACGTTTTAATCAGGATACGCTGGATATCAAATATAAGGATAAAAGCATTGCCGATATTCTGGATATGACGGTCAGCCAGGCGCTAGTGTTTTTTTCCAATATTCCGTCGATTAAATCGCACTTGCAATTGCTCTACGATGTTGGTTTGGGCTATATCCATTTGGGGCAGTCGGCAACCACTCTTTCCGGCGGTGAAGCGCAAAGGATAAAGCTGGCGAGGGAATTGGGCAAGAGAGTCAACAGCAATACTCTTTATATTCTGGATGAACCGACCATTGGATTGCATTTTGCGGATATTCAAAAATTGCTGGATGTTTTAAAACGCCTCGTGGATATGGGCAATACCATGGTCGTAATCGAACATAATCTGGATGTGATTAAATGCGCCGATTATATTATTGATCTTGGGCCGGAAGGTGGGCCCGGCGGCGGTCAAATTATTGCGTCCGGTACAGTGGAAAAAGTGACTGAGGAAGAAAAATCAGCGACCGGCCGATTTTTGAGAAAAATTCTTTCCGCGTAAAAGTATTTTTTTAATGAGACTAAAATTTCAAAAACAAAGTGCATCGAAATTTATTAGTTGAATTAATGAGACTCTGGCGATAATGCGGGAGCTGTGAATTTTCAGTGGAAGCAAAATCTTGACATAATCTTCTAAAAGGTTCAATATATTGAATCGCGGAAGTATATTGATTTCGATGTGTGTTAAAATCGAATAAAGTCGTAAGAATGTTTTTGTAAGGAAGAATAACGGAATGACTTTAGCGCCGGTCGCACCTTTAAAACATAGGCATTCAATATTAATTGTCGATGATGAAGAATCTATTCTTAATGCTTTTAAGCGTATTCTGGCTGATGAAGATTACGAAATTCACACGGCGAACAATGGAATGGAAGGCCTGAATAAGCTGCGTGAAGCGCAAAAACCTTTTTCCCTTATTATTTCCGATCAAAGAATGCCAGTTATGAGCGGTGTGCAATTTTTTTCCAAGGCCAAGGATATTTTTCCGGACGCCGTACGCATACTATTGACCGGTTACGCCGACACCGACGCCGTAATTGACGCCATCAATAAAGGAGGGATCCATCTTTATTTTACCAAACCATGGCGTGAGGAGGAACTGCTGGTTCACATCAAAGAATCACTTTCCAAAACGGAACTGGTGATGGAAAATAGACGATTAGTTGAATTAACCAAAAAACAAAACGACGATCTGCTGGAATTAAACAAAACTCTTGAAGATAAAGTCAAAGAGAAAACAAGAGATCTATTAGCCAAAGCCGAAGAACTAAAGGTAAGTTACGAAAAATCACAAATAATTTTGGATGGCACAGTAAAAACGATGTCTAAAATCGTGGAAACCCGTGATCCTTATACCTCCGGTCATGAGGCTAAAGTGGCCATAATATCATGTAAAATAGCGGAAGAAATGCGACTGCCGAAAGAGCAAATTGAAGCCATTCACATTGCTGCAACTCTTCATGATATCGGAAAAATATCCGTGCCTTCAGAAATATTAACCAAGCCAGGGCATTTAAATGATTTGGAAATGGAGATAATCAAAACACATTGTAAAGTTGCCTATGATATTCTTAAAACCATTGAGTTTCCATATCCGGTAGCGGAAATTATTTTGCAACACCATGAAAGGATGGACGGGTCGGGTTATCCGCAGGGATTAAAGGGAGATAAGATATTAATGGAGGCGCGCATTATAGGAACTGCCGATGTTATTGACGCTATGGCTTCCCATCGGCCTTACCGGCCGGCACTGGGTGTTGATTTAGCGATTGAAGAAATAGTCAAATACAAGGGAATACTTTATGATTCAACGGTTGTTGATGCCTGCCTAAAAATATACAAAACCGCCGGTAAAGCGGTATTTGCTCAAACTGAGAATGCTAGCGGTGTCGGCTTTGCTGCGGAAAACATATTCGATTAGACGGACTTTAGTTTTTTACATTATTATTTGAGATTTTATATTCACATGTATATCCTGGTAATTTTAACATTTTCTGCGCAGTTTGATGAATAATTATTTCAAACCGTGATAAATATCAGAGGAAATAGTTACTTCCCAAGACGACGATATTTTTTTAGGCTATATTCCCAAATAAGCAGTTCGAACATGTTCGTTATTCAGCAGTGATTGCCCGGTACCGTGAAGAACTATTTTGCCGTTTTCGAGAACATAGGCTCTGTCGGCTATCGCCAGTGTTTGTTTTACGTTTTGTTCGACAATCAGGACTGTTGTTCCTTCCGCCTTGATTCTCTTGATTACGTTAAATATATCCCTCACTAGGATTGGCGAAAGACCCAGCGATGGTTCGTCAAACATTTGCAGCTTGGGTTTGGACATAAGCCCTCTACCTATAGCCAGCATCTGCTGCTCGCCGCCGCTTAAGGTTCCCGCCAGCTGTCTGCGCCGCTCCAAGAGCCGGGGAAAAAGTTCGAACACCAGTTCTTTTGTAATTTCCCGTTCATTTTTAGCCTCCCCTTTTAAAGAGCCCATGTCGAGATTCTCCTCAACAGACATTTCCACAAAAAGCCTTCTTGCTTCCGGCACATGAGCTATTCCCAGTTCAATTAAGCGGTAAGGCTCGACTTTATTGATCGGTATGTCATTAAATAGGATTTCACCTTTTTTGGGTCTCAGTATGCCGGATATTGTTTTCAGGGTTGTTGATTTTCCCGCCCCATTGGCACCGATGAGGGCGACAATTTCCCCCTGTTTTACATTAAAGGAAATATCCCAGATTACCTGGACATCACTATAAAAAACATCAATATTCTTGATTTCAAGCACTGTGTTTCTCTCCTAGGTAAGCTTCAATTACAGCCGGATTGTTACCAATTTCCACAGGTGTGCCTTCCGCTATTTTTTGGCCGTAGTTCAAAACAATAATCCGATCGGAGACGGCCATAATCACCTTCATATGATGTTCGATAATCAGTATGGTTATCCCCTTATCTTCCTTTATCTTTTTTACAATCTCGATCTGCTCGTTAATTTCAGTCGCGTTAAGTCCGGCAAATGCTTCATCGAGCAGGATGATCTCCGGCCGGGTAGCCAGGGCGCGGGCTATCTCGAGTCTTTTTCTTTTACCTAGGGGCAGGCCTTTGGAAGGAACATCGCGATCATCGTACAAGTCGGCAAATTTCAATATTTCCAGTGCTACTTCCTGCGCCTGGACCTTGGTTTTGGTCCGCAGAAATGCCGACGCGATGACATTGTCCAGGGTAGTCATCCTTTGTAACGGCTTTACGACTTGAAACGTTCTGGCCACACCCAACTTGCACAATTCATGAGGTTTCAGTTTGGTAACGTTCTTCCCTCTTAAGAAAACATCACCTTTTGTCGGGTGGTAAAATCCGTTGATCACATTAAACATGGTTGTTTTACCGGCGCCGTTGGGGCCGATAAGCGCAAGAATTTCATCTTTGTTCAGCGTAAAGGAAACGTCGGTCAGGGCGGCAAGCCCCCCGAATTGTTGGGTAATATTTTTTACTTCGACGAGACTCATGATGACGCCTCCTTCTTACGTTTGAATGGATTCAGCAACTTGCGGAAATCACCGACGATGCCGTTGGGCACAAACATAATAATCAGAATGAGAATAACGCCGAAGATAGTCTGGTGTGCCGCCCCTATATACGGGAGAGAGCGTATTTCTTCCGCCAGAAAAACCATGATGACGGCGCCGACAATGGGTCCCCAGTAGGTGGCGGCGCCGCCGACCATGACGACCATCACCGTCACGATGGAAATATCATAGAGAGGAAAGACCACGCCGGGATCAACATACCCCATGTAGTTCATAAAAAAAGCGCCGGCAATACCGGTGAGGACACCGCTTAAGCACAAAGAAACGGTTTTATAAAAGGTTGTGTCAATTCCCATGGACTCGGCTGCATCTTGGTCTTCCCTGATAGCCACAAAATAATATCCTAGTTTGGATTCTATAACGGTCTTAATCAGGATAAATGTTCCGGCGGCAATGAGCAGGATGATGTAAAAATACCAGGTTTTGTCCACCCAAGTCCTCTCCCGAATCATTATTCCCATGTTTCCTTGCGTGAAAGCGGTCAGGTTTTCAGTTGTTACTCGGCATATTTCACCCAGGGCCAGAGTGGCCAGAGCAAAATAGGCGCCCCGCAGCCGCAGGCAGATATATCCGATAATCAAGGAGAGGATGGTGAGGATGATCACCGACGCCGGGATGCCCCACCAGGCCGATATTCCCAGGTGATAATAAAGAAGTCCCGCGACATAAGCGCCGAAACCGAAGAAAGCGGCATGACCGAAGGAAACCTGGCCTGTGTAGCCGCCTAGAATATTCCATGCCATACCGATAACCGACCACATTAAAACGAGGATCAGTATGTGCATTATGTATGTATTGAGATTAAGTAACGGCACGCAGCACAGGAGAGCAAAGATTATCAGAGAAAGGTATTTTTTCATTTTCCGAACCTCATCTTTCTGAGGATCGACGCAACCCCTCCCGGTAAAAATACAAGGGCGGCCACGAAGATGGCAAATCTGCCCGCGGGCGCCCAGCCCATACCGATATAAGTGGAAGTCATTGATTCGAAGATGCCTAGAATTAATCCCCCGATAACGGCGCCATTTGTTGACCCCATGCCGCCGATTACCGTAATTACGAAACCGACATTCGTAAATTGCCTGCCCAGGGCCGGATAGAGATAGTAGATCGGGATGAAAAGACAGCCAGCCGCCGCCACCAACACCAGACCGATCCCGAAGGTCACCATTCGGACCCAGTTGACATTAACGCCCATGAGGAGCGCCGCATCGAGATCTTGAGCTGTAGCTCTGATGGATTTTCCCATATCCGTCTTGGTGAGGAAGATCCACAGGCCTATAGTGATAATAACGGCGATAATAAATGATAAAGTCCAGGGCATGGAAAGGGATAGCTCTATGGGCGAAGCAGGCCACAGATCCGTCAGATACCAAGCGTTGGAAGCATAGCTCACTGGCGTGGACCGGTAGTTGCCTGTGAACAATACCGTGGCGAGATTGGAAAAGACCATCGCCAGACCGACGGTGAGGATCACCAGGTTATGGGGCAGTATTGACTCTACCTTCATGACCGGGGTTAAAAGATATTTTTGAATGGCCAGTCCGAACAGGAATAATGCAGGGGCGGCAATAAACACGGAAAGATAGGGATCTAATCCGTAAAAAGTAAAGAGCCAGTAGGCAATATACATGGCGATCATCATGAAATCGCCGTGGGCAAGATTAATGACCCGCATGACGCCCATGATCAGCGCCATGCCCAGGCCGATCAATCCATAGAGTCCACCCAGCAGGAACCCGGCAATAAGTGTCTGTAAAAAGAGCTCCAGATTCGGCATTCCATCCCCCTTTTGCTACTTTCGTTCTCTCCATTTTGGGATAGGATATACGTATTTGGCAGAGGCATACTTCTGTGGCCAGATGGTTTCGTGCTTACCCTTGATGACCTGCATCACGAGGGTTTCCATGAAGTTCTGATTGGTGTAGCCATCTTTATCCTCGAATTTTACCGGGCCGAAAGCAGTCATTGTATCCGTCGTTTTAAAGGCGGCGCGGATATCATCCGCCTTCCAAGACTTTGCCCGGCTCAATACATCCTTGATAACATAAAGGGCGGAGTAAGCCTCAGCACCATGATAAGATGGATATTCATTGTAAAGTTTCTTATAATTTTCGGCAAACTGCTTTGCCCCCGGGTAGGCTATCTGGGGGCTCCAAAGAGTGGCGGTCACCACCAGCTCTGAAGCCTCCTTGGCGTTCTGAATAAATTCCGGAATGGCAAATCCGGCGGCGCCGCCGGCATAGAGTTTGGAATCAATCCGCAATTCTTTTATCTGCCGCATGAGCAGCGCGGCATCCATAACATATGATACCATGTAAATAACATCAGGGTTGGCCGCTTTGACCTTGGACAAAATCGGCCGGAAATCAACTGCGCCCTTTTCGTATTGTTCCTTGACCAGAACCTGCATACCGGCTTTCTTCGATTGACTCACCATATCTTCCGCGCCGGAAGTGCCGAAATCGGAACTCTCGTAAAGAATCGCGATTGTTTTCGGTTTCACGATCGTATTCAGAAACGACATAAGTCCTTTGGCATAATAAGCGTTGGTGGGATTCAGGCGGAAGACATATTTATAGTTTTGCTGGGTAATGTCATCTGTCGCACCCGTAACGACCAGATAAGGAGTTTTTCTTTCTTCAGCCACTGCTGCGATAGCTTTAGATGAGGAAGAGCTATATTCACCGAATATTACAGGCTGCTTTTTTACATCAATAAGCCTCTCCACAATTGAACGCGATATTTCCGGTTTACCCTGTGAATCTTCAAATTCCAGCACAATTTTTTTGCCTTTAATTCCGCCTTTGGCGTTGATTTCATCCTGAGCTATTTCATAGGATTTTTTTTCTATTTCGCCGAATTTTGCGTTTGTTCCCGTAAGCGGAAGAGGAATCCCCAATTTCAGAGTATCCTGGGCAAAGGCATTGATGGCGAAGAAACTTATGAAACACGACAACATAATAATTCTTAAACGGCTCATAGTGACCTCCTTAAATATTTAAAAAGATTTTTGTTCTAATTATTTCCAGTAAATAAACTATCGGTAATTGCCTATAAAAAATATAATTCTCATTCTTTCCGTTTTTTAATCATTTGCTTTCGTCCTGCCGGGCAGACGGTCATGCAGCGGAAGCAATGGTATTGAAAGCCAATAAATAAAGCTTGATATAGGCTCAGGAACTTCGGATCAGCTTCCAGCTTTAAGGCGTAGCCGCGAATTTTATTTTTCATTCTGTTGTCTCCTTAAATAACTGTAATGCATTTTGCGTTCAGACACAATGGGATAAATTAAAAATGAACGGTAACACAAAGCACAATTTGGTAAAATCAAAAATAACCGATAGATAACTTGTTATAATGTTTCTTCCATGAGAGCTTTTGTGCCTTGACATTAAAATTATTTTCGTTCCCCGAATATTGCCCGGCCAATGCGGACAATCGTCGCTCCTTCTTCAATGGCCACTTCCAAATCATCAGACATACCCATGGAAAGTTTTTCCATTTGAATTCCCGAAATTTGTTGATGAGAGATATTATCACGAAGATTTCTCAAGGCGGAAAAGTAAGGACGGGCATTTTCAGGATTATTGGAATATGGAGCCATCGTCATTAATCCGCGCACGGCCAGATTTTCCATGCCGGCTATTTGCTTAATTAAGGCCGGGGCATCATCCGCCGGAATACCGCTTTTTGATTCTTCGCCGCTGACATTGACTTCAATCAAAACATTTAACTTGCGGTTAATCAGGCCTGCTCTACGATCTAGTTCCTGTGCGAGTTCGAGGCGGTCAACGGAATGAACATAGTCAAACAAATTGACGGCATATTTTGCTTTATTGGTCTGCAGATGGCCGATCATATGCCATTTGGCACGGCTGCCAATGGCGGCAATTTTATTTTTGGCCTCCTGAACATAATTTTCGCCAAGCAGGGTAATGCCGGCATCAATTGCCTTGATGATATATTCGGTTGGAATGGTTTTAGTCACCGCCAATAATGTAATGGAATCAGGATCACGGCCGCACTTTAAGGCGGCGGAAGCTATCCTTTGTTTTATCGTATTTATATTGTCAGCTATATTTATTTCCATTAAACCTAGCCAAAACTGATCGCTTCTAATTTTTTTAATGTTTCCAAAACTTCGCAAAGCGGCAGGCCGATCACATTTGTGTAAGAGCCTCGAATTGATTTTATGAAATAGGCCCCTTTCCCCTGCACTGCGTATCCGCCAGCCTTGTCGTATGGCTCATCGCAGGCTATATACCAATCCAATTCTGCAGTATTGATCTCTTTAAATTTGACCGTTGATTGAACAACATCAGAGTGACTTGCTTTGGAGGTGACTTGAGTGACAGTAAAACCGGTAAATACTTTATGTTCACGGCCGCTTAGTTTTTTCAGCATTTCTTTTGCTTGTGTTTTATTTTTTGGTTTGCCTAAAAGGAATCCGTCAATGACAACAATTGTATCTGCTCCCAGCACCCAGGCTTTCGGATATTTTCGGGCAATGAGTTGAGCCTTTTCTTGAGCCAGCCTTCGGACATGCTGTTGCGGGCTTTCTCCCTCGATATAATCTTCATTGACGTGAGCGGGGATGGTTTTGAACTTCAATCCCACCGACCGCAGCAGCTCCTGCCTTCGCGGTGAAGCCGAAGCTAAAATGAATGTCGCTGTTGAACTAATAGGCATGATTTTCTAATGCTTTAACAGGTATTTTATTCGTGAAACTCCCATTCCTAAAGCGAAGTGTATCGAAATGGGTAAGTTGAATTAATGAAACTCAGATATTACAAGCACAGTGCAGTAATATCTGTAAGTTGAATTAATCCCGCGTGCGAAGCTTAGCGGGGCAATATAAGTATCCCGCGAAGCGGAGGGGATAATACCCCGCAGCGAGCTTTCGAACCGGTTCCCAAAGTTTGCTTTGGGGTTCATACCCTTGATTCGTGTCTCTATTGCAAATTTAAATTTTCCTGTCAATTGCAAATTGTATTTGCTTCTTGATGTCAATTATTGCTATTATATAGTATAGTAACAAAAGCGAGGTGGATGATGAAAAAAATATTAAGCGTATTTTTAACAATCGTTTTCTTATTGGTATTTATCAGCGTTGCTTTGGCTGAAGAAAGAATAGTGCAGTTGACGATACCCGGCTGTTCCTCCTGAAACTCCAATGCCAGGATAGGTTCTATCCTGAAAAAAATTGACGGAGTGAAGAAACATGAGAACAAAGGAAATGATTTGCTTATTATAACCTTTGATGACGAAAAGACTACCCTCAACATTATTATTGATGAACTTAAAAAAGGAAAGTTTAATGTCAATGGCGATCCGGTTTATTTAAAGTAAACCTAAAGGTATTTCTCCGTTTTTGCCGCTTCCAGAGTTTCGACTACTTTTTTTACATCCTCGGAGCGGCCTTTTTTACAAATCAGTAAGGCATCTTTTGTTTCTACAACGATTAAATCTTTTACTCCTACGATAGCGACAAGCTTTTGCGGGCTATAAACAAGAGAACCCTCCGTATCTTCAAAAATTACATTACTGCCGCCGGTTATGGCATTGCCTTTGTTATCTTTAGCCGATATTTCCCAAAGCGCGTCCCAACTGCCCACATCGCTCCAGCCAAAATCACCTCTCAGCATAAAAACATTATCTGTTTTTTCCATAACGCCGTAATCAATAGAAATCGAGGCCAGTTTTTTGTAAACGCTACGAATAGTAACCGCTTCTTTTGAAGTGCCAAGAACTTTTTTGATTTTCATCAGGCCTGAGTATAAGTCCGGCAGGCATCGGCTAATTTCATCTAAAATTATCGAGGCTTTCCAGATAAACATGCCGCTGTTCCAATAAAAGTTGCCGCTTTGAACAAATGCTTGCGCTTGCGCGAAATCCGGTTTTTCTCGTATGGATTTTACCCGGAAAACTTCTTCTTTCCCTATATGCGGAAAAGAATCGCCATATTCAATGTAGCCAAAACCTGTTTGAACGCTGGAAGGTTTTATGCCGATTGTTACCAGGGCATTTTCTTTCGCGGCGAACTGTGCCGCCGCGGCAATTACTTCCAAATATTTACTGGAATCGGCGATGGCGTGGTCGGAAGGCAACACAACCATGATATCATCGCCGACTTTTTTTTGTATATATAACGCAGCCAGTCCAATGCAGGGTGCGGTATTTTTACCTTCCGGTTCAATAATGATATTTTTCTGGGGAATTTCCGGAAGCTGTTTGATTAGTTCACGCGCGTGCTTTTTACCCGTCACCACCAAGATATTTTGCGGGGCAATCAGTGTCTTTAATGCGGTCAACCGTTTCCTGGATGATCGTTCTTGCGCTTATTATATCCAGTAAATGTTTGGGCTTTTTCTCTCTGCTGCGGGGCCAGAACCTTGTGCCCCTTCCGCCGGCCATGATGACAGCATGCATTTTTTCAAACTCCTTGCGGTGTTTTGTGGCAAGTGAATAGTGATTACTGAATGCTATAATACAATGTGCCTTGCAATTTCAAGTTAGAAAAGATAATTTAAAAGTTAATGTCAACGATGATTTATCCGGAAATGATATTGAAAAAAGGACGAGAAGCTGCCTTACTTCGCGGACATCCGTGGGTGTTTTCCGGCGCTATTGACGCAATTAAAGGAAAACCCGGCGCAGGTGATATTGTTTTGGCCAAAGATTCTGGCGGTAATCCTCTGGCTTTAGGATTTTTTAATCCCCGAACAGACATAGCTTTGCGTATTTTGACGAGAAACTGTGAAGAAAAAATCACCCCATATTTTTGGCAAAGCCGCCTGCACGCCGCATGCAAATTACGGCAAAGAATTATCAATGAACAAACAAACGCTTATCGCCTCATCAATGCCGAAGGTGACGGTTTTCCGGGATTGATAGTTGATGTTTATGGTTCGACTCTGGTGCTATCCATTGCGATCGCCGGAATGGAAAATCAAAAAAACCATATTTTAGATGCTCTCATTTCCCAATTAAAACCGGCGCGGATTTATGAAAAAAGCGAAGGCCGTTCACGCTCCTTGGAGGGGTTGGAACCCAGGATCGGTTTTGTTTCCGGAGATAATGAAACCGGTCTTGTGGAGATAATGGAAAACGGGTTGAAATTTGAGGTTGACTTTGTTGGCGGCCAAAAGACCGGTTTTTTTCTTGACCAGCGGATCAATAGAGAAAAGATAGGTGCTCTGAGCCGTGACGCCAGTGTTTTAAACTGTTTTTCTTACACCGGAGCTTTTTCCGTTTATTGCGCTGAAGGCGGGGCTAAACGAGTCGTTTCTTTGGATATATCAAAACCTGCCTGCATTACGGCGAAAAGGAATCTACAGCTCAATTGGTTTTCTCTTGAAGACTATCCAATAATAGAGACGGATGTCTTTACTTATTTGCGCGACACGCAAGAATGCTTCGATATGATCATCCTTGACCCTCCCGCCTTTGCCAAAACCAAGAAGGATGTGGCCAAAGCCGCGCGCGGCTATAAGGAGATTAATTTACAGGCAATCAAGCATCTTGTCGCCGGAGGAATCCTCGCGACATTTTCCTGCTCCAATTTTATTGAGGAAGATCTGTTTTGCAAGATTGTTCTTGGCGCAGGGCGCGACGCCGGTGCTGATTTACAATTGGTAACAAGATTAGCGGCAGGGCCGGATCATCCGGTTTTGCTGGGACATCCCGAAGGCCACTATCTAAAGGGGCTTTTACTGGTCAAGAAAAATTAATTAGCAGTATTTTTATCCGGTGTTACAACTATCTTCTTTTACAAATAAAAGCATAAAACAAGCGACTAGAGACAAGACGAGAGATAAATAAAAAGGGGCCTGCATGTTAATATTATCCCAGAGAAAACCGGCAATCAACGAAGCCGGTAGGGCGCAAATACCGATGGCCATTTGAAATACGCCCAAGCCGGTTGCCCGGAAACAGTCTGGACAAAGTTCCGAGGTATAAGTTTTTTGCACGGTTTCCAGCGCTGCCCTATGCAAACCGTAAATAACAAAAACGCCGACAACGACGATGGAATTGGTTGATAAAATAAAACCAATGCAAATTGCCGCCCATAAGATAAAAGCTAAATACATTAGTTTTTTCCTCCCTATTTTGTCCGACAGTTTTCCCAGGGGTAAAGAAAAAATCGCCGCCGTTACGGTAATTATAAGATAGAAAATGGGCAGATAAGTTACTTTAAAACCGCATTTACCGGCAAAAATAAGCAAGAAAGAATAACTGAAAGCGCCTAGTGTAAAAACAGAGTTTAGAATAAGAAATAATTTAAAATTAGCGTCTAAATCTTTGAAAGTAAAATCAGCAAATAGTTTTTTATCCGAAGTTTTGTTTTCCTTAATATATGTATAAATAAGGAATGCGCTGACAAGAGAGGGTAGGGCGGCGATGAGGAAAAGGTTGGTAAAACCAATATGCTCAAAAAGCAAGAGGCAAACAACAATTCCGCAAACTGCACCTAAATTGTCCATAGCCTTCATTAAGCCAAAATGGCCGCCGCGGTTTTGATCAGTGGAAATGTCGGCAACCAGAGCATCACGGGGGGCGGAGCGGATTTTTCCGGAACGGTCTAATATTTTGAGGGGGATCAGCCAATGCCATGTAGGAGCGAGCGCATAACCAAGCCGCGATATTGAACCCAAAATATAACCAGACCATATAAAAAATTTTCTTTTTCTGATTCTGTCGGAAATATAGCCGGATATAGCTTTAGAGATGGAAACGAAAGCTTCACCCAATCCGTCAATCAATCCTAGCATGGCCATATTGGCGCCCATAACAGAAGTTACAAACAATGGCCAAACCGGATAAATCATATCCGAACCTAAGTCATTTAAGAAAGAAGCCCAGGCAAATGCTCGAATAGATCTTTTGTTTTCCTCTTTTGGTTTTTCCGTCATGAATTTGTAGATGAATGTTTCGCTAAGTTGCCGATTAATTTATGAAAGCATTGAAGGCGCGATAATATAAATTAGGGAATAAACAATCGACCAGATTAAAATACCGGCCGTAATTAAGATACAGGCATACGCTAAAAGTTTATGCCTTGCCGTTTCTTGCTTCTTTTCATTATATCCCATAAGGAAGGCAAGCAGTATTCCCGACAGCAGCCCGCCGCCGTGCGCCCAGTTGTTTATGCCGCTGATTATAATTCCGAAAACTAGTAATCCGATAACCCAGCCTAGGGCTTGTTTATATATGGCCTGTCCGTAATAACCGCCGCGGCTTTTTCCGTAATATAAAATTGCGCCGATTAACCCGCAGATACTAGCCGATGCACCGATGGTGAAGGCAACACCAAACAGCAATGAGGCGGCAAAACCGGCAATTCCGGACAGAATATATATGCTCAAGAAACGGTGAAATCCGAATGTCTGCAGAATAAAAGGTCCTAATTGGTATAAAGCCATCATATTAAAAGCAATATGTAAAATTCCTCCGTGCAGAAATGAAGCGGAAATTAAAGTCCAATAGCGGTGAAATTCAAATACAGGCACTGTTCCGGTTGCCCCCAATAGAAAGAGGCTTTGACCCGAAGGAGAGAGAAAATTAAAAGGACTGCCGCCGGAAAAAATTCCCTGCGGATTTAAAAACAATGCCAGAATATAAAAAGCGATGTTTACGTAGATAATGGTCATTACCGGATTGAAAGCAAAGAAAATATTTCTGATAATTCCTGCAGTATTGTGCAAACCCGGGCGTAAAAGTCCGCAATAAGGGCAGGAAGGTTCGTCAGAGCTGATAAGCTTGCGGCAGTTGGGGCAGAGGATAGATTTTCTTTCCGAGGTCATATTAATCCCTATTAATCCATTATAATTTTAGTTGCGGATTTAATTAACAACATTAATCCAAGTTGTAAAGAAAATACTGCTCGTATTGACTATTATTTCTCATATACTATATGCTCTCGCTGAACAGGAAAGTTTTGTAAAAGTCTAAACTGGAGAGTTATGCAGCTCAAAGATCGCATTGTTATAAAAATCGAATCAGTAGCATTTGGCGGCGAAGGAGTCGGACGAGTCGACAATTTTGTGGTATTTGTTCCCTTTGCCGCTCCGGAAGATGAACTGGAAGTTGAAATTGTTCAGCTCAAAAAGAAATTTGCCCGCGGTAAAATATTACAGATAGTCAAACCATCGCCCATGCGAGTAAGCCCACTGTGCCGCTATTATAAGCAATGTGGCGGTTGTTGCTACCAGCACTTAAATTATGAATACCAGCTGGAAATTAAAAAAAAACAAGTAGAAGAAGTATTCCGAAAAATCGGTAAAATTGCGACTCCGCCAGTTTTAGAGATTAAAGCTGCTCCAAAAGTTTATCATTATCGGGGAAAGGCCGAGTTTCATTTCTCGAGAACACACAATGAATTTAAAATCGGCTTTTTAGATGTTTATGGCGGGGAAATTGCGGATATTGAGCGCTGTGAAATTATGGAAGAAACAATAAATGACAAATTGCATATATTGCGGCAAGATAAACAACAGTTGCGTAATAATGATGCTCGTTTAACAATTTGGTCAGGTCTTCTTGCCGATCAGAAAGGTAAAGTCACTAGGATGGTTAGGGGGAAAACGTTTTTAGTGCCCCGAGGAGGATTTTTTCAGGCCAATCTGTATTTGACTGATCAATTGGTGGATGAGGTTTGCCGCCTGGCAATGTCTAAAGAAATAAATACTTTAATTGATGCTTATTGCGGCAGCGGGCTTTTTTCGATTTTCCTGGCGCCTTATGCCAAAAGTGTTGTCGGTATTGAATTAAGCGAAAAATCGGTGAAATATGCGCAAATCAATGCTGAAAATGCGGATGTGAAAAACGTTAAGTTTGTCCGGGGAAAAGTCGAAAATATTTTACCGGGGGAATTTTTATCTTCAAAAAAAGAAAGCAATTTGATTGTGCTTGATCCACCCCGCAGCGGCTGCAGCGAATCAGTATTGAAGACAATTGCGGATTTAAAGCCGCAAAAGATTATTTATATTTCCTGCAATCCGGCGACGCAGGCGCGGGACGTTAAATATTTAGATGAGCATGGTTATGCCCTGCTCAGTCTTTTACCTGTGGACATGTTCCCGCAAACCGAGCATATTGAAGTTATCGGTTTATTGGCGACAAGATGAAAAAAAGATAGTAGTTTAGGCGGTAAGTTGGTGACGGGAAAATAATTAGGAAAAAATAACATCGAATAAACAGTAAAAATATTTATGTAGATTTCGGTGAAAAATATTGTTAGCTTATATTAATAAGTAAACTATTTTAAAATGCATGTGGAGGAAAAAATGCCATCGAAAAGTAAAAATGTGAGAATTGAGCAGCGCCGGATCCTAGAGAAAAAACTGGATTTACGATTGAAGAAATTAGCCCAAAAGGAGATCAGCAAGGAAAAAGCCCAAAGCGACCCGCTTGTTAAAAATCTTAAGGCAAAAATTAGACAAACTAATATAAGAATTGCCGCGCTGGAAAAATTTGTCCAGCTCGCCCAGGAATTAGCGCAGGCAAAAGCGCAAAAGTTAGCCGAACCAAAGAAAAAAGAGAAAAAACCGAAGGCTGCGCCCAAACCGGTACCCGAACCAAAGCCTGTTCCTACTGCGGCTGAACCGAAGCCCCCGAAACAGCCAATGCCCCCGGCACCTGAACCCAAACCGAGACCTGCGCCCAAACCTGAGCCGCCGCCCCTGCCAGTAGAAAAAGTACCATCAGAAATGGCTGAGTTTAAGCCGGAGAAAAAACCAGTAGCCCCGGCGCCGAAACCACTGCCCGTAGAACCAAAGCCGGAAATGCCATTAGTTCCAGAGCCGGAACCTGCACCTGCACCAGCGCCGATGATATTTAAGCCGGAGCCAGAACCGAAGCCGACACCACCGGCTGAGCCGAAGATTGAGGAAAGACCAGTTGCTCCGGTTGCCGTTTCTAAACCGGCGCCAAAACCAGCTCCAACAAAAGCAAAGGCTGAACCGAAAGCTAAAAAAGAGCCGAAAGTTACGGCAGCAAAACCCAAGAAGCTTGAGCCAAAGCCTAAGAAACAACCAAAAGCCGCGGCACCAAAAGCAAAGCCAAAACCGAAAACATCAAAGGGCCGCACCAAAACCTACACCAAAACCTAAAACAAAGACGGCGGCCAGCGCTGATAAAAAACCAAAAAAGAAACCGGTTGCGGAGGCCAAAACAAAGCCGAAAAAGAGCCCAACTAAGAAAAAAGCAAAATAAGATTCAGGTAAACAAAAAAGGGCAAACCGAATATAGTTTGCCCTTTTTTTAAGTATTGGCGTCCCCATGGGGAGTCGAACCCCAGTTACAGGCGTGAAAGGCCCGTGTCCTAGGCCTCTAGACGATGGGGACGTCGGGAAGTAATTTATATGCTAAGGTGCGCGCCTTATATATTGTTCAATGTAGAATGTCAAGCAATGCCTCAACAAAAATATCACAAGAGAATTAGCTTTTATCGAAATGCTTTGGGGATATATAAAAGATAAGATAACAGGGCAAATATTTGTGAAAAAAATGGTCACCAAAGAGACAGTCATCAAAACTCTCGAAGATATAGCGGTTCTTTTGGAATTGACCGGAGAGAATCCCTTTAAATCTCGTGCTTACCAAAATGCCGCCCGCAATCTGGAAAAAGTAGAATCGGACCTAAATGAGCTGGTGCGGCAGGGGGAAATTTATGAAATCGAAGGTATCGGCGATGCTATCGGCAAAAAAATTGTGGAGTTGATGACTACCGGGAAATTGGAATATTATGATAAACTCAAATCATCTGTCCCTCCCGGCCATTTGGAAATGTTAAGAATAAGCGGTTTAGGCCCGAAAAAAATCCATGCATTATATAAGGAACTGGGAATAACTACTGTAGGCGAGCTGGAATACGCCTGCCATGAAAACCGCCTGATCGAACTCAAGGGTTTCGGAAAGAAAACACAGGATAATATTCTGTCCGGAATTGAAAAGCTTAAACATTATCAGGAAAGGCGGCTTTATAACGAAGCGCTGGATGAAGCCCATGCTTTGTTTGAATCACTCCAGGGGCAAAAAGACATTGCCGCCATCAGTATCGCCGGTTCATTGCGCCGCGGCAACGAAACCGTCAAGGACATTGATATCCTGGCCAGTTCGTCACACCGCGGGAAATTAGCGCAAGCGTTTGCCAATCTTGGCCAGGTTGCCTCTGTTATCGCGAGCGGCGAAACTAAGGTGAGCGTAAATTTAAAATCAGGTATTAATGCCGATTTACGCATTGTAACAGAAAGTGAGTTTCCTTATGCCCTGCATCATTTTACGGGCAGCAAAGAACATAACACAGCCATGCGCGGCAGAGCGAAAGACATGGGCATTAAAATGAACGAATATGGGCTTTTCCGTGGAGAGAAAAATATTAAGTGCGCAAGTGAGGATGAAATATTTGCTGCGCTCGGACTGCAATTTATTCCTCCGGAGTTGCGGGAAAACATGGGCGAGATTGAAGCTGCTGAAAAGGGTGTTTTGCCTTCATTGATCGAAGAAAAAGATGTGCAGGGAGTTTTTCATGTGCATACCAATTTCAGTGACGGAGGGGAGTCGCTGGAGAGTATGGCGCGGTCGGCAAAAGAGATGGGATTAAAATATATCGGCATCAGCGATCACAGCCGCTCTGCGTATTACGCCGCCGGCTTGAAAGTAGAAGATATTGAAAAACAGCATGATCTCATCGATAAGCTCAATGAAAAATACAAGCCATTTTATATTTTTAAGGGAATCGAATCGGATATTTTGCCGGACGGCAGTTTGGATTATGATAAAAAAACTTTGGCGCGGTTCGATTTTGTGATTGCGGCGGTTCATTCCAATTTCAATATGTCCGCGAGCGAGATGACCGGCCGCATTAAGAAAGCTCTACAGAATAATTACACTACCATGCTCGCACATCCGACCGGCAGGTTGCTTTTATCGCGGGAGCCATACGCGCTAAACATTATGGAAATTATTGATGCAGCGGCTGAGTTCGGCAAGGCACTGGAGCTCAATGCCAATCCGCACCGTCTGGATTTGGATTGGCGCAACTGCATTCACGCCAAAAAGAAAGGTGTAAAAATTGCCATCAATCCCGACGCTCATCAGGCAGCAGGATTGCAAGACATTAGTTTTGGAATTAAGATAGCCCGCAAAGGATGGCTGGAAAAGGGCGATTGCCTTAATTGTCTGAACCTGGAGAAGATGAAGGCTTATTTGTTAAACAAACAATAATTAAGCAGGAGGTGCTTTATGAATATTAAAGATTTCAGGAAACCCGAGCAGAATATCAACGAACTTTTTTTAAACCGCTGGTCGCCGCGCGCGATGTCCGGCGAGGAAATTGACGAGGCCGCCTTATTTTCTCTTTTCGAGGCGGCGAAGTGGGCGCCTTCTTCCAGTAATAATCAGCCCTGGCGATTTATCTACGGCCGCCGCAACACAAAAAATTGGACAACTTTCTTCAATCTACTGGCCGAGGGCAATCAAGAATGGGCAAAGAACGCCGCGGTGCTGATAGTTGTTATTTCCAAAACAACATTTGATAACGGAAAAAATTCCCGGACACACACCTATGATACCGGCGCCGCTTGGGAAAATTTTGCTCTGCAAGGATCGCTGAAGGGGCTCGTTGTGCACGGCATGCAGGGCTTCGATTATGATAAGGCAAAAGAAGTATTGGGCGTTCCTGCTGATTATCAGGTGGAAGCAATGATTGCAGTAGGAAAAAAAGGAAAGAAAGAAGATTTGCCTGCGTACCAACAGGAACGTGAATTTCCGTCGCCAAGAAAGAGCATTGCCGAAATCGCCATGGAAGGTTCTTTTAAAAAATAGAGAATATCCTTCCCGCCTTCCTTCGTCACACCGGTCATAGATGACCCCATGGTGACCTTTAGGTTATTCAGGTTACGAAGGCCGGCATCCAGTTATTTTGCCGTTGATTAGTGCAAAAAAAGAATTGAAATAAAGAAAATTCCGAGTATATTTTCCGTAATATATTTTAAAAAATGAGGTGCTGACCCTATTTACCGAGCGCATCCGTAAAATAAAAAAAGAGAGGTGAACTATGAAGAAAAAAGACAATCTACGGTTAATATTGATTTTGGCCATCTTTTTTTTAGCTTTAGGTGGTTGGCTACTCCATCTGCGAATACATCCGATTGCCAAAGACGCGGAAAATTACATACCCTTCGTGGCCGGGTTTATCAGCGTGATCGTCACTCCTCTCCTATTTATTTTTCGATCAACAATCCCTTTTGCTTATCTACTCAATGGTATGACGGTAATCATCGGTACAATCGCTATGACTCATTTTTCAATTGAAAACCCCCCCGAAGTATGGACTCTACAGACAATCTTCATGGGAACGCTTCTGGCTGATATCATGCTGCTTTGGGGGAAATTTGCAGTGGGTAAAGCCCTTTTTGAACTGGAGCTAGCAGTAAACCAGCCCGACGCTCCGATCCGCAGCGGCAGGTTTTTCCGTTTTCCGAATATGGGCTTTTGGTTTGTGCATGTTGTCACATTAACCACTGTTTACATTATCGGCGGTTATTTTTGGAAATAGGAGGAGGGTGTCATGAAATATTTTTTCTTGTTCCAACCGGGCTGGTGGGTATTACATGTTCTGGCGATTTTGCTGCTGCTCTTAATTGGTTATCTATAAGCCGCTAAGTCGTAGATGGCCTTCAGGTTACGGTAAAGCGAAATATTATAAAACTTGAGCTAAATGATCTTTAAGCTATAAGGATCGGAGCCAGTTTTAAAAAAAGAATCTTATTTTCCCGCATTTGATCCGCATATCAAGTCCTCTATCCCGGATCATAATCGGAGACTGTTGTATTAAATTATCCAATACCAGTAAACCATATGATCCAGCAGCCACCTACATATTGGGGTATCCCCCGACTTGATTTACTTACTCAGCTTAATGCGAAGAAGGAAGGATTAAGCAGCGAGGAAGCAAAAGAACGGTTGATCCAGTATGGCGCAAACCTTCTTTCGCCCCCGAAACGTTCTGACATGCTGGCACTGCTCATTGCCCAATTCAAAAGTCCTATTATCCTGACTTTGGTTTTTGCGGCCGGGCTCTCTGCTTTTCTTCGTGACCCAGTAGACGCCGCTATTATTATCGCAATCGTTTTAATCAGCGGCCTTCTGGGATTCTGGCAAGAAAAGGGCGCCGTTAATGCTCTGGAAAAGATGCTGGCCATAGTCAAGATCAAGACCACTGTTCTTCGTGACGGCACAGAGCAAGATATTGCCTTAGAAGATGTTGTTCCGGGTGATGTCGTTATATTGAATGCCGGAGATGCGATTCCCGCCGACAGCCTAATTCTGGAATCCAGGGATCTCTTTATCGATGAAGCAACTTTGACGGGTGAAACTTATCCGGTGGAAAAGGAAGCCGGAGTGCTGCCGGCAGAAACTCCTCTTCACGGGCGCACCAACAGCCTTTTTATGGGAACCCATGTTGTCAGCGGTACAGCCAAGGCTGTTGTGATTTTTACGGGAAAGCAAGCGGAATTCGGTAAAATCTCCGAGAGGTTGAAATTGAAACCGCCGGAAACCGAATTTGAGCATGGCATCCGGCGGTTTGGATATTTGCTACTCGAAGTGACCCTGTTGCTGGTCATTGCCGTTTTTGCCATCAATGTCTTTTTTCATCGACCTGTTCTCGAATCCTTCCTTTTTTCTCTGGCCCTCGCTGTCGGACTGACACCGCAGTTGCTGCCGGCCATAATCAGCATCAACTTAGCCCACGGCGCCAAAAGAATGGCACAGCAAAAGGTCATTGTAAAACGGCTCGCCTCGATAGAAAACTTCGGGAGTATGGATGTACTCTGCTCAGATAAGACGGGAACTCTGACTGAAGGGACAGTATGCCTTCATTCGGCAATAGACCTCAGCGGCAATCCCAGTGATCGGGTTTTCTTTCATGCCTATCTGAACTCTTTCTATGAAAAAGGATTTTCCAATCCTATCGACGAAGCGATCCGTTCTTATAAGCAACCGGGTGTTTTGGGGTATGAAAAAGTTGACGAGGTTCCCTATGATTTCATCCGCAAGCGATTAAGTATCCTGATCAAAAAGGATGGCCGGTATTTAATGGTTATGAAAGGGGCACTCTCGAATGTGCTCTCCGTCTGTCCTTTTGCGGAGAATAAGCCCGGGGATAAGATAGACACGATCACCGTGGCGCAAAAGATCCAGCAGAAGTTCGAGGAGCTTAGTAGCGAGGGCTTCCGCGTGCTTGGGGTTGCTATTCGTGACATGGGAAGTGAGTCCGTCATCAATAAAGATTCCGAGCGAGATATGACCTTCCTCGGTTTCCTGCTTTTCTTCGATCCGCCTAAAAAAGGAGTTTCGGAAACAATAGATCGCCTCAAGCAACTCGGTGTTTCTCTGAAAATTATTACCGGAGATAATTGTCTCGTTGCCTCCAGGATAAGTCAGGATGTGGGAATGCGTGATGCAAAACTTCTCACCGGCACCGAACTCCGCGAAATAAGTAATGCCGCTCTATTGCAAAAAGTGACCGAGACGGACATCTTCGCCGAAGTAGAGCCCAATCAAAAAGAACGCATTATCCTTGCGCTTAGGAAGGCCGGACATGTTGTGGGTTATATCGGAGACGGCATCAACGATGTTTCCGCCCTCCACGCTTCGGATGTGAGTATTTCCGTTGATACTGCCGTGGATGCGGCCAAAGAATCGGCCGATATCGTGCTTCTGGAAAAGAATCTGGAGGTGCTCGTGCAAGGCGTCCATCAAGGGAGAACTACGCTGGCCAATACCATGAAATACGTCTTTATGGCGACCAGCGCTAATTTCGGCAACATGTTCAGTATGGCTGGTGCTTCTCTGTTTCTGTCTTTTCTTCCTTTGTTGCCCAAACAAATTCTTTTGACGAACCTGATGACCGATTTTCCGGAAATGACCATTGCCACGGATCGGACGGACGCCGAAATGGTAAATCGACCGAGACGGTGGAATATATCTTTTATCAAAAAATTCATGATCACTTTTGGCTTGATCAGCTCGGTTTTTGATTATCTGACCTTTGGTGTTCTGTTACTAATCCTTCACGCTTCACCGGTTCAATTCAGAACAGGATGGTTTATGGAATCTGTTATTTCCGCCTCAATTATTGTGCTTGTCATTCGCAGCAGAAGGCCCTTCTTTAAGAGCCGGCCGGGGAAATATCTATTCGTCGCCACAATTTCTATCGTTATTGCTACGCTTATCTTTCCTTTTACACCGATCGGGAAGATATTTGATTTTGTACCCCTGCCCATGTCGTTTCTTATGATACTGGGGATCATTATGATGCTTTATATTTTAACGGCGGAACTGGCAAAAAATATATTCTACCGAAAGATAGATTCTTAAGAGATTCCGTGATAGTATCACAATACGACTACCGGAATTGGTGAGCGTGCTGGAAGATGCCGCCAAAAGACAATAGGCAAGTGAGGAGGAATATGTTAAAAAAAATTATCATCGCGATTTCGATCGTCATCGTGATAGGAGCAGGGGTATGGTATTATCTCAGCCAGGTCCGTCCGACCAGTATTCAAAAGATCGTTAATAATCCGAGTGTCTACACAGGGAAAGAGCTTGCCATTGAAGGAGAGGTTACGGACCGGACATCATTTTTCGGCGCTCTCAAATTCTACAAGCTCAAGGACGAGTCAGGAGAAATGATAGTGACCACCAGGAAGTCGTTACCCGAAGTGAAATCCGGTGCGTTTGTAAAGGGCAGGATAGATGACGCGTTTGCTTTGGGCGATCAAAAGCTGTTGGTCTTTATAGAAGAATCTATCGAGAAAAAAGACAAGAATAAGTGATTCTGTTGCCGTCAAGCATCAGAAATTAAAATATTGGGATAGCCCCTCCCGTTTGTTATCCTCAGAACCCTGGCACGCAAACCGCGCAAACGGGAATCCAGTAATCCTTAGTCGTTCCCGCCCGGCATTCGCCGGGTGATACTCCGGGAGGCATCCTGCTGTCCTTCCTGCAGCCTTTAGCCTTAAGTCTCCAGTCTAAAAAACCAATTGAAATTAGAAATATTATGAGTATATTTAAACACATGATTTTCAGCGCCATCGAAGCTAAATTTCGGGATATGAAATAGGTGACATACCTGATTATTCAAAAAAAGATTGACACTTCTCATTTTGTTTTATATTTGTAGCAAAATTTAAAGGAAAAAGAAATAAATCACATGAGCGTATTCATCCCTTTCGTACTTAGAATGAAAAAAACGGCCTCTTGGAAGCCGGTCTGCGGCGGGGTGCGTGCGCTCGGAGGAGAGTATTAACAACTCATAATCCAAGTCGCCACTTTTCAACCCGCCATGGATATCTTTGGCGGGTTTTTTAGTGAAACTCAAGTTTCAGAAACAGAATGCATAACCTAAAGGTCATCTACGACTGGAACTTGTTAGTTGAACTATCCCCGTAACGTAGTGTAGGGGATAATGAGGTTCAACTCTCAGAAACAAAGTGAACTGAAACTTGCTGGTCGAATTATCCTCGCAGCACAGCGAAGGGGGTAGTGACACCATTAATATCGATTAAACGAGCATAGTGAAGTTTGAAGCGCCAGTCGAACTATCCCCGTAACGTAGTATAGGGGATAATGAGGTTCAACTCTTAGAAACAAAGTAAACTGAGCTCGGGATGACAACTGGAATTATTTTAGTGTTATTCGGGTAATCATATGAATAGTATCGAACAAGATCAACCTTCAGCCGCAGCGGTACTCAGTGTACCGACTCAGGCCGCTGTAACACGCCAATCGGTCGCTGTATTTATCGCCATCGTCATAGCCCATATTATGGCTGACTTCATGGGCATGAGTGTCTGGCCGGTCTACAAAACACTTGCCGGTCTGGATGTAGCCAAAGCCGGATGGATTGCTACGGTCATCGCCATGAGCGGAACAGCGCTTCAGCCGTTGTTTGGTTCGATTGCCGACCGCTTCGGGCCGAGAAGAGTCATTCTGCTGGGCGCGTTCCTGACTTCGTTTGCCATGTTCCTCGGACCTCTTGCCGATTACCGGGAGATACTGGATCGCCTGCTGCCGCCACTATTTGGATTGAGCGGTTTTTACCTTGTTGTGTTCGTCATCCTTGCGGCAGGCAGGCTCGGACAGGATATGTTCCATCCCGCGGGTGCCGGGCTTGCGGGCAGTTTTTCTGCGCGGCGCGGCTCCATGTTCCTGGCCGTATTTATTGCCGTCGGCAGTATCGGCTACGGTTCTAGTCAAATCGTGTTTCGCACCGCTTACAACAACCTCGGCCATCATACTGAAATTTTGCTCATCCCGGCGGCAATTCTGTGGGTGTTTGTCTGGGTATGGTGCAGGCCGGCAGAGGTTTTTCGCGCGAATAAAATGTCTGTCATCGCCTCACTTCGCGCCCTTCGTCCGGTGGCTGGCCAGATTCTGGCGTTGTTTCTGATCCTTGCTATCTCGCAGGGCGTGATGAGCGGGCTGTTCTTCCTTCTGCCGGAATTTGCCCAAGAAAAAGGTTATCCTGCCTGGCTCGGGCAAGGCGGGGCTTTTGGTCTGATCATCTTCGGTGCGACAGTGTTGATGGTGCCGATGGGACACCTGGCAGACCGCATCGGCAGACGTCGGACACTGATTGCGATGACGATTCTTTCGGCCATAAGCTATCATGCCATGGTGCGCCTGACACTGCCGGTGCCGGCGTTCATCTTGCTTTGCATTGTGGGCGGGGCGTTTCTGGGAACTGTGAATCCGTTAGGGGTGGCGTTTGGTCAGCAGATCGCGCCGCGGGAAAACGTAAGCATTGTATCGGCGATTCTGATGGGCTGGGCGTGGTGTCTTGCCAGCACGGTGCCCAGCATTGCCGGAGAACTCTATGAACGTCTGGGGCATAACGCTTCGCGGGCTTTGGTGCTGCTTGGGTTTGCCAATATCGCGATGGTGGTGATGAGTTTCCTGCTGCCCAAAATTACTCATGATCGGGATTAATGAAACTCAAGTTTCAGAAACAGAATGCATAACCTAAAGGTCATCTACGACTGAAACTTGTAAGTTGAATTATCCCCGAAGCGCAGCGTATGGGGATAAATGACACTTCTCAAAAGCGCAGCGCCTTGAAATCTGTCATTACCGTCGCCCCTGTCTTTTTAATTCCATGTTTAATCTTGCATCTTCTCCAAGATGTTGTTAATGAAACTAAATATGGAAGAATTAATTTCAAAAGTAGCCGAGCAGTTAATCAAAAGCAAACATGCCATCGTGTTGACCGGCGCCGGCATGTCCACCGAATCGGGAATCCCTGATTTTCGGGGACCAAATGGAATCTGGACCAAAAATCCCGATGCCGAAAGAAAGGCCTATCAGAGTTATTACAAGTTTCAGCAAAACCCAAAAGAATACTGGATAGAGCGAATGACCGGCACTTCGTGGCTGGGGGATTTGATTAAAGCGCTGCCTAATCCCGGGCACTTTGCCCTGGCCGAATTGGAGAAGATGGCAACTCCTGAAATGTATAGTCACCCAGAATATTGATAACCTGCACCAGAAAGCGGGAAGCAAGAGAGTTCTGGATTATCACGGAAATATTTCATTGCTGAGATGTTTTTCCTGCGATGCCCGGTTTGATCCGAGGGAATTCGAGCTGGATCGGTTATTGGCGGAAGATCGCTTGCCGCCTTTATGCCGAAAATGCAATGGTGTTCTGAAGTCGGATGTCGTCCATTTTAATGAGGCCATTCCCGCAGATGTTGCCCGGGAAAGCCAGGCAGAGGTAGGAAAATGTGATCTGATGCTGATTTGCGGGACGTCGGCGGTAGTTCATCCTTTTGCCATGCTGCCCAGGATGGCCAAACAGTATCAGTCTAAACAGAAAACAATTATCATTGAAATCAATGCTGATCCCACACCCTTGACCCACGAGGGCATATCCGATTATCTAATCCAGGGAAAGACCGGCACAATTTTACCGAAAATCGTGGAAGAGGTTAAGAGACTCTCAAGCCGGCCTTAAACACGCCGTCAGTGCCGCAAGGAAGCGGGTTACATTCTTCTTTCTCGCCGTATGGCCCATCAAGCCGATTCGCCAGATCTTTCCGGCGAGCACTCCCAGCCCGCCGCCGATCTCGATTTTGAATTCACTGCGCAAGCGCTTGCGCACAGCCAACTCATCAACACCATCCGGAACGTACACGGTATTGAGCATGGGCAAACGATATTTCTTCTCCACCAGCATTTTCAATCCCATCCCCTCCAACCCTTTCACGAGCGCCAGATGGCTTCTGCGGTGACGCGCAAAGACCTTGTCTGTTCCTTCCTGCAGGATCAGATACAGAGCCTCATAAAGGCCATAGAGCATATTGATCGGGGCCGTGTGGTGATAGACCCTGTTTTTACCCCAATACTCGCAGATTAAGGAAAGATCGAGATACCAGTTGGGAACTTTTGTTTTGCGGTTTTTAAGTTTGTCCATCGCTTTCTCCGAAAAGGAAAGCGGCGCCAGCCCCGGAGGGCAGGAAAGGCATTTTTGTGTGCCGCTGTAAAGGGCATCAATGCTCCAATCATCCATGCGGACTTCCGTCCCGCCAAGGCTGGTCACGGTATCCACCAGATAGATCGCATCTTTTCCCTTCAGGAGCTTGCCGATCTCGGCCACCGGATTGCGCACACCTGTGGACGTTTCGGCATGGACCACGGCCACGATTCGATACGAAGATTCTCTGAGCTTCTTTTCTACTTCTTCCAGGACAACAGGTGTTCCCCAGGTAAATTCCAGGGCATCCACACTGGCGCCCAGCCGTGTGGCCACCTCCCGCATTCTCTGACCAAAGACGCCATTGATCAGAATCAGCACCTTATCTCTCGGCTCTATAAGGTTTACAAAGCAGGCCTCCATCCCCGCAGAGCCGGTGCCCGAAAGAGGAAGAGTAATGGTATTATTGGTATTCATGATTTTGCGGAGCATCTCTTTCACCTCTTCCATTATCTCCAGGAAATAGGGATCAAGATGCCCGATGGTCTTGCGGCTTAAAGCTTTATATACTTGAGGAGGAACTAAGGATGGTCCCGGTCCCATGAGCAGTATTTCTTCCACGCCTTCCAGCAGATTTTTCATATACCTTCCTCCCATATTCTGTGATGCGTAACTTATAGCATATCACTAATATATTTTCGCGCCAAAAACAACCTGATCAGCCCACACACGTCTTTTTCAACTACATGTTAATGATGCTCAAATTTCAAAAGAAAAGCGCATTGAAATTTGTTAGCAGAATTATCCCCGAAGCAAAGCGTATGGGGATTAATAACACCTTTTAGAAATATGGTTGGCAAAAGCTTATTTTGTGGTTCATACCCGTGATTTTCCTTGCAATATATTTAAGAAGTAGTATTTTGTTCATCACGCATCATTAGAAAAATCATCAAATATAACTGGAGGCTGAAAGTTTACATTTGAAGCTCGCCGCAGCAAGCCGCGGAGAATCTTCGATTCCAGAGGTATTATTAATTCTTGATTCGCTCGTTTATCCCACCGTGGGATGCGCTCGCTGCCGAATGCAAGACCTGACCCCAATTATTCTCCGCGCTGGGCGCGGTGTTGATGTCAGCGAGCACGGTGATCGTGGCTATCAATGCGCGCCTACTGAGACTGAAAGCCGAACCAAAACCTGAAGACAAAAAATGAACACGCTGTTCAAAAGATAAACATGGACACTATGCAAATGCAGAAAAAGGTTTCCACAAAAACCAATTGAAATTAAAAATATTGTGAGTATATTTGAGCACATGGTTTTTAAATTGATGGGCGAGATGCTCCAGAAGATTAAATGAATATTGATGACGGAGATATTTAAAAACTGAATCGTCCCTATAAAATCCCGGACTGCCATAACCGATTAAGCTTGAAAAGGAAAAGAAGATGTTTATTCCATTATTGGCTACAGATTTCATGAAAAGAGCGGTTTCCCAGTACGGGAAAAAAGTCGGCGTCGTTGATGGAGACCGACGGTTTACTTACGCCCAGTTCGGCGAACGGGTAAACCGCCTCTCCAATGCCCTGGCGGCGATGGGGGTGCGCAAAAGAGACCGGGTGGGTGTCATCGATATGAATACCCATTGCCTCCTGGAACTGCATTTTGGTGTGCCCCAGATCGGGGCCATTCTGCTCCCCATCAACATCCGCCTTTCCCCCCGGGAGATTGCCTATGTCCTCAACGATTCAGGGACGCGGGTCCTCGTCATCAACGAAGACCTGGCGGGGCTCGTTGAAAAAGAGACCCTGAAGGGCATTGAGCACACGATCATCATGAAGGGAGACGGGACGGGGACAACCCCGGCCGACATAGCGGGGACCGATTATGAACGGATGCTGGAACAGGCCTCCCCTGTCTTGGAAAGGGATTTTGGCCTGGACGAGAACGATCCCGCCGAGATGTTCTACACTAGTGGCACTTCGGGCAATCCGAAGGGGATGCTCCTGACCCACCGCATGCTGTGGCTCGCGGCGACAAAGGACCTCTTCATCGGCGTCGCCGCTGCGAACGACCGCATCATCCATCTCCAAGCGATACCTCTTTTCCATGCCAACTGCTGGCGGAAGGCCCATATGATTACTGGCGTCTGCGGCCGCCATGTCATGTTGAGACAATTCCGGCCTGATCTGGTCTGCCAGTTAATTGAACGGGAAAGGGTGACCTATGTGGATCTGGTCCCGACGATGGCCAACACGCTGACCCAGTTCAAAGATCTGGATCGCTACGATCTCAGCAGTCTTGAGCACATCGTCCTCGGCGGCGCACCTCTCCTTCAGGGTACCCAAGAGGCGCTCATTGAGAAATTTCCCTGGTGCACGATCAACGCCGGCTACGGCATGAGCGAGACCGCCTCGTGCGGTACCACAGCGCATCTGAAGGATTACCTGGAGGGGCTTTCCCCGGAAGACCGGAAAAGCCTTCAGCGGTGCCAGGGAGTCGAGGACATGTTGACCCGGGTCCGGGTGGTCGATGGCCACGGTAAAGATGTACAGGCCGACGGCAAGGAGATGGGGGAGATCATCATGCGGGGCCATACGGTGATCGACGGGTATTGGCATCTTCGGGAGGAGACGGCCAAAACGATTGTCGACGGCTGGCTCTACTCCGGGGACATCGCGACGATGAACGAAGACCGATATATCACGATCGTGGACCGCAAGAAGGATATCATCATCAGCGGGGGGGAGAACATCGGCTCCGTGGAGGTGGAAAACGTCATCTCCTCCCATCCCGCTGTCGCGGAAGTGGCCGTCGTGGCGGCGCCCCATGAAAAATGGGGGGAAACCCCGGTGGCCTTTATTGTCCTGGCGGCCGGATGCACTCTCACGGCTGACGACGTAATCGCCCATTGCCGCAAAGAGGAACTGTCGCCGTTTAAGATCCCACGGACGATTGAATTTCGGGATACCCTGCCCAAGGGCGGGACGGGCAAGATTCTTAAAAATGAATTGAAGCGTTCGCTCTGGGTGAAGAAATAGTTTAAAAAACATACGGTATGTGAGCACGTGATTTTTTTGATGGCATTAGCGGTGATGCCCGGGAGCTTCCAACTGTAAAAGTACGAACACTTTAAGCGTTGTGTATGCGCTGGTTGTTAAGAGAGGAGCAGGAAAAATGGAAGATGTATATGAAAGGCTTCGACAGAAGCTGGATTCGATGACAAAGGGTTATCCCAAAACCGAAAAGGGGTACGAACTGATGTTCCTGAAAAAAGTGTTCACAGAGGAAGACGCGGAGGTTTTCATCAAGTTCAGACGTGGTCTGCAAACACCCGGGCAGGTGGCAAAAGATCTGGGCATGAGCGTTGAGGACACTGTAGAAAAGCTGGAGTCGATGTCAAAGAAAGGTCTTTTGTATTGGGAGCGTGACGGTGCTGAAAAAAAATACCGCATCGTTCCCTTTATTCACGGTATATGGGAATTTAACGTCGACCGGATTGAACGGGAAGACGCCCTTAATATGGGACAGTTTTACGCGGACGGATACGCGAAAGTTCTGATGGACTATCACATCCCTATTGCCAGAGTCATACCGATCCGCGCCGATGTCGTCAAAGATGGAAAGCTGCTCCCGGATGATGACATTGAAGCCATTATCAAAAAGCAGAAACTGATTGTTGCCTGCGACTGCGCCTGTAGAAAGACGGCCACATTTTCCAAAAAACCCTGCCCTTGCGTGGATGATATGAATGTCTGTATTTCTTTCGGTCAGGCCGCCGAATACATGCTGGAGTCCAATATCGGACACCCGCGTATTTTAACGGTTGAACAGACCATCGACATCCTGCGTCATGACGAAAAAGAAGGCTTATTCCTGCAGTTATCCCATTCCAAAGACCCCTCCGGCCTCTGCAGTTGCGCCAAATGCCACTGCGGTTTTCTGATGGCCGCTAAAATTCATCACGGCACAGGTTTTGAATCGATGGGCAATTACAAATGTGTCAAGAATGAGGAAACGTGTATTGATTGCGGAAAATGCGCCGAGCGCTGTCCGGCAAAGGCGATGACGGTCAATGCAGATGATAAGGCTGTTTACAATAGAAGCAACTGTTTCGGCTGCGGCCTGTGCGTTACCACATGTCCTACGGATTCCTTGATCCTGGAGCGAAAACCTGACGACCAACTGACGCTCCCGCAGGATGAAAAGTTTTTCGACAATCAGGACCGGATGGCGCTGGAAAGAGCTCAAATAGAAAAAGCCAGACGGGCAGCGGCAAAGGCATAGCAAAACGGAGCGATTGGTAATGCACGAACTTTCTCTAACAAAAAGCATATTGAATACGGCATTACGATACGCCCAAAAAACTGATTCCCGGAAGATTGTAACCATTGCGCTTAGACTGGGCATCCTTCGCGATATCAAGAAAGAGTGGGTTCAACGCTATTTCGATTATATCAGCAGAGGAACCATAGCCGAGGGAGCTGAGATCATGATCATGCTCAATCCCATCGTATGCAGCTGTCGGGACTGCGGCAAGGAGTTTGAAGTCAACGGGAATTGCGTTGAAGGAAAAGAGATTCTCTGCCCAAACTGTTCCACCCAAAATTACACGCTCATTTCAGGCGCGGAGTTTCTCATAGAAGGCATTGAAGTAATTTAAATGAGAAAAAAGACAAGTTCGATACCCTGACAAAAAGCAGGATTTACAAAAGAGAGAAAAAAGGTTATCAGATTTTTATGAAACATCTCACTGCCAGCGAAGCCAAATTTCGGGATATGAGATAAAGAGAGAAATTCTGCAAAAGATTAAAAGAATATTGTGGGCGTCTCTAATATGCGCGGATAGAAAATAGAAACAGCACTATAAAGACCCATTTAATAATCCACAAAAATTAATTCCAAGGTAAAGATTCGTAATAGCTCCGGACTATTTTATAGAGATCTTTAAAAGGAGGAAGATCAGCGTCAATTTCTTGTGCTAATGCATTATATTCCATTCGAGAACGCCTGATAATATCCTTATCTCTTAAAATATATTGATCTACGATAACTCCTTTAGATTTGGATTTAACCATAAAAGAGGTTAATATTTTATTTTTTATTTCATTACCTTTTAAATAATTGTTTTTAATTATCCAATAAATGTCAAAAGCATCTTGTCTTCGAATCCTATTGCGTGTTTTTTGCTGGATAATTGCACGATATTTTTCGGCAACAAAATCTGACATGCTATATGCTTGAATTTTAGACCCTTTAATCAAGTCCAGCACTTCAATCTTTTGATTTATTTCATTATAACTGTAATGTAACTTTATAACGTTCGCACAACCCTTCCTGATTAAATGTTTATGGTCGCTGGTTCCTTTATAAGCATAACCGATGTTTATTTCTAAAGTTTGGTGATTTTTCCCCTCGCCAGGAGGTTTTATTTGAGAGGATTGTATCTTGCATATCAAGCCATAGGGAAGAGTTTCTGAAGATTCTAACAGGCTTTGTTGCAGCTCATTCAAAAATGCTTCTTCATCGATGTCAGCACGTTTGTTCGCAGTAGCAAAATCAAGGTCTTTGGTATACCTGACTCCGCTATATTTAAGGGTGAGCAGCAAGCCGCCATGAAAGATCATCTTCGATCTTAGCTCAGGAGATTTTGAGATGGCCAACAATATTACATGAACTGCTTGTCGAAATGCTGTTGCTGCTTTATCGGGTGAATTTTTTATCCAATTCTCGATTTCTACGGGTTTCATCCGCTATAAATCCATATTAAGGGATAGGCACCATCGTTCAGAATATATCTCGCGATACATCTGTTTTGGATCTAATTTTCGAGATCCACCTCTTTGAACATTCTTTGCCCATGCACCTATTCTGCTATCTTTAATATGGAGAAGTTCTTCCAGCAAATAGCCTGCTCTTGCTTTTTCAATATTCGTTCCGTGTCGATCTATTTCTTCAATTATGATCTTTGAATATTGTTGACCATTGTTCTTGAAGATGTCTATTACATGATACATGCTACCGCAATAATCGGGTTTTCTTAGCATGTCGAGGAATGTCCTGCCTATTGTGGCGACTCTTAGCATCCGACCCTCGATATGTTTAAATGCACCATGATGAATACTTGAATATCTAAATATTTTATTTTTTTGAATCATATTAAATTTTAATCTTGTAAGTGTGGGGAGACCGCAATCAAGGTATTCCTTACGAAGATTACCAAAGTCTTTCTCCATTTTTTTGTTCGCGAATATCATCCAGTCTTTAGGTGATGGCGTAGATAGATAGATGACTTTGGGCAGGCGGTTGGTCAAACCATGATAAGCCATAGCACTTAAATGAGAAATATAGGCAAAAGGGTCGACTGTGCAGGCCATATCTTCAGCATCCTGCTGTTTACCTAGAATCTGAAAAACACGTTCATTCGAGAAATCGGGGAGTGGAATAATTACTCCTAGTTCAATAAGGGGAGTAATAATTTTTTTCTTTAAATATTTGAGAGAAGGATTAGCACGTTTGTCAATTTCACGGAATTTATATGTATGAAGAAAATTGAAAACAATTAGAAATAGTTCGTAATCTGTTATAACAGGTTGCATTAGTTTACTCAAATAACGAGTGAGTTCAGTTGTAATTTTGTTTTGCATAAATTCTTCTCGTTCGGGTAGGAATGCTAAACGTCCTTAGGACGTTTAGCATTCCTACCCGATTAATGCAAGTATTTTTTTATGACTTTTACAACAGCGAAGCGATAGAAAAAATTACCAAAAAATGCCTATTAATTTTGCTTGACAAAAAAGGCTAGATGTGTTATCAAATGTCCTAAGGACATTTGATAACACATCTAGCGAATCATGTTTTACTTTTTCTACTAGAAATAATGGGGACGGTTCTATTTTTTCTAGACTTGTTACAGAATAATCAAAACCGTTCTGTTTTATCTGCTAATTAGCCGGGTATTATGATTGATTTAAAAGCAATTGTTGAAGATTACATTCGGGTGTATCGTCCGCGTGCGAAGGCGGAGTATTTGACGTTTGCGCAAGAAAGTTCGCTTTCTAGCGCCACCATGCGTGCAGCGCTTTGTATGTTGCCTAGCGGAAAACGCCATCCTCACCAATATAGAATTCCATATAAGTCTTTAGAAAATGCAGCATCGCTTCTTTTGATGAATCAAGATGAAATAAAAAACTCCAAAACGTTTGAAAAATTACATGATTTAATAAATTCGATAATACGAGATAGCTGGAAGGTGGGTGAGTTGGCAGTGTATGATATTTCAACGCGTATAGGTGCTTACTTGCACCTATCACCAAAAATTGTTTATCTGCATCGTGGGACGCGTGAAGGGGCACATGCTCTAGGTTTTTCTGGACAAGCCTCCACACTATCTCTTCACCAGCTACCAAGTGCGTTTTATATGCTTAAGCCATATGAAATCGAAGATTGTCTTTGTATATACAAAAATGAACTAAAAAATTGTAACTATGCCAAGCATAGTAACTGCTCACGTAAAACACATTGTGCAACTAGAATGCGTGTCAAAGGGTGCGCTTATTAGTTTAGGGGTTGGATAAATTATTGCAACCAAAAATCCTAAATATTTTATTTTTCATACTGCGGAAATGGGGACGATTTTATTTTCTCTAGACTAGTTACAGAATAATCAAAACCATCTCATTTGTTACAAAAATACCAAAGCGGCAATGGTCCCCCGAATTAGAATTATGAATTATAATAAGTAGAACCTGCCATGCTCAAGTATAAATTATATTCTTTGCCAAATCACGGGTATGAACCCCAAAGCAAGCTTTGGAAACTTTATCGCAGCAAGCTGCGGGGTATTATACCCTCCGCTGCGCGGGATTGTTCAACTTACCAATTCCGTAGTGCTGCGCACACGGAATTGGAGTTTCACAATAAAAAAAAGACAGCAGTACGATTGATAATTTTGCTGCTGAGCAGCATCATTCTTGTTATTAATTTGTCAGGGTGTGGTGCATTTTATCAGAATTATATTGATAGAACTATGGACCCTTATGAAGATGAGGTAAAAGCGCGTGCCACCAGAGGTGAAATCAATGCGATTCTGTTGCCTGGGTGCGCAACACAACCGGAAGCGCAGGATACACTTTTCAGTTGTCTGAAGTTGTCGCGCGATGTTAATCCGGAATCGGTAAAATTGCCGCCCGGTGAAAAACTTTATCTTGGTCATGTCTCCGAATTTATTGTGCGTGCATTAAAATATTATCAGTTGGAGGAAAGCTTTAAGGATTTCTATGGCTGTCGCATTGTTTTGAAATTTCGTAAATTGACTCCTTTAGAGCTTCGTTCCCGAACATTTACGGATTATTCGAGTTTTGCCGTGGGTATGACAACTACAGTTGTCGGCATGGTAACAATGATGCCTTTAGGCGTAGTTTTATTTCTTGTGGAGGGGATTAAAACGGAAATTGGTCGTCAGGAATTTGAAGAACACGCTGAAATGATGGGCCTGCCGACGCCGAAAAAAAATATGGTTTATCATCAACTGGAATCCGGAGGACGAACGCTTTTATATGTAAAAGACAGAGTAGCACTTGAGATGACCGGGAACAGTAGCGCCAGAATAGAATTTGATGATAAAGTAACAAGTTATATGGTAGAAGAGTGTGTTTTGGAAAAAGTCACTCCTGAAGAGATGAGTATCTATCAGGAACAGATTAAACTTTTTAGAGATAATGGAGGATAACATCCGTATTATTCAAAAGGACAATTAGGGATAGTTGTAAATGATCAGTAATAATTGTAATATTTGGGACGGTTCTATTTATTCTAGGCTAGTTACAGAATAATCAAAACCCCCTCATTTGTTGTAGAAATATCAAGTTGCGCGAATAATTTGCTTAAGGTACACATCCCACGTCACTAAGTTCCTGGGATACCACGGATATCTACGATATCCTCCGCCTGCGGCGGGATAATTTAACTTACAAGTTTCAGTCGTAGATGACCTTTAGGTTATGCACTTCGTTTCTGAAACTTGAGTTTCATTAATTCCCAATAGCCTTTGGCTATTGGATACCACTGTATGCTTTGCATACAGGATAATTCCACTTACGCTTCGAACTTCGCCAGGCTCGTTCTTAGCGAGTGTCATTAATTCGGCTAAGAAACTTCAATGCGCTTCGCTTCTGAAGTTTTAGTCTCATTACAACTAACAGATCATGCTGCACTTTGTTTGCTTTCATCGAGTCTCATTATTATGCGGGCGCATGCCCGGCGGGTCTGCTTATCATCATAATAAAAATTTACCTTGACAACCTACCTACTAGTAGGTATAAAGTAATTACAAATGCCCGGGATGAGAATTAAATATGGACGCAAAGATTGATACAAAAAAACAAATTCTGGATATTGCCGAGGATCTTCTTCTTGACCGGGGCTATAATGGCTTCAGCTACAAAGATATCTCCGACGCCTTAAACATCAAGAATGCTTCCATTCACTATCACTTTCCCAAAAAGACCGATCTGGGTGTTGCCATCATTCAGCGCGCAATTAAGCGGTTCGAGAAATGGGCTACCTATATAAACAGCAAGGATTTGCCCTATTCAAAAAAGCTGGATGAATTTTGCCTCGTTTTCAAAAGATATGTGGAGCAAAAGCAGCAGATCTGCCTGGGTGGCGCGCTGGAGACTGATTTTAAAACTCTCCCTGAAGAAATGCAAAAAGAAACACGCCATTTTATTTCCAATATGTTCAAATGGCTGGAAAAACTTCTTACGGAAGGAAAATCCAAAAACGAATTTAAATTTCCGGGCAACGCAAAAGATCAGGCGCTTTTGATCATCGCGAGTCTTCAGGGGGTTATTCAAATTGTCCGAGTGACAGCGCCATCCAGCTTTGATGCGACGGTAAAACAGATCAAGCGCTATGTTTGCGCGTGATGTATCGTGATTACATAAAATGTCATTCCGAATTCCGATGTGCCGGGATGAGGAATCTTAAATATCCCTTGCTGAGTGAACAAAGATTTCTCGCTTCGAAATGACACAGCAGATTAGAAAAAAGGAAATGTGGAGGTCTCCAATGAGTGCAGCTATGAAAGAAAAAATAAAAAATTACGTGCTTGGTTTGGGTGTAGACGATTTGGGCTTTGCCGCTGTTGCGGATTACAAAAGCCCGCAGAGTCCGAAGATTGAGACGATATTCCCGGAGGCGAAATCGATTGTCGTGGCCTGCGTTAAAGAGATGTCTCATGTAGAGAGCCCCAATCCCCAGATTGCCATGAACGGCCGGATGGATATAATGGAATACGGACGTTCGACCAATTACAAAATCGCGCAGTTTCTGGAAAAAGAATGCGGCGCTAAAGCTATGAGCGTGCCCCTTTCTTATCCCATGGAGATGAGCCCGGAAAATTCGCGAAGCGTCGCCGATGTTTCCCTGAGGCATGCGGCCATTGCCGCGGGACTCGGAGTTTTCGGCCGCCATAATCTGGTGATTCATCCGCGCCTGGGGCCGCGAGTTGTCTTCCAGGCGGTGCTTACCGATCTGGCACTTGCCTCCGATCCGCCATGCACAGAAGAGCTCTGCACCGAGTGCAACATCTGCGTGAAAAGCTGCCCCGCTCACGCTCTGGATGTTGAAGGACAAACTGATTTTGGCAAATGCCTCAAGGTTTCTCAGCCCTACGGTCTGGCGAAGATCATTGGATTCTGGCTGAAATGGATTGGCAAATCGCCGGAGGAGCAGCAAAAAATGCTTTTCACTAAAGATTACTTTATGACTTACCAGGCAAGCTTCATCGGGTTCCAGTATTTTTGCTTCAAGTGCTACAATTCCTGCCCCGTGAAAAGCAGCTATAAATAGACACTTTGATGTAGAGGGATTACCACGACGTCTGAGCGGTGTGACTCGACCAATGGGCAATCCTCTGCTTTGGTTAGTGTCGATGAAATACGCCAACTTGCATGTGTAAAGGGGACGGTTCTATTTTTTCTAGACTTGTTACAGAATAATCAAAACCATCTCATTTGTTGTAGAAATATTAAGTTGCGCGAATAATTTGCTTAAGGTACACATCCCCATCCGCTACGCTGCGGGGATAATTCGATCAACAAACTTCAGTGTACTTCGTTTCTGAAGTTTGGATCTCATTAGGAGTGCTTATGAACGACAGTCTCATTCTTCAGGATACGCCCGACCTTGTAAATCCATACATTCTGATCGGCTTGGGCGGCTGGTTGAATGCGGGCGAGGTTGCGACCGGATGCATCGACTTTCTGCGCCGCAAGCTTAATGCCCAAAAGTTCGCCCACATCGATTCCCAGCCGTTTCCATATCTGGCAGGTCCCGGGCTTTGATCTGGCGCAGGCCATGAGACCCCATGCGGTCATCGAAGAAGGCGTAATCAGGTCGCTTGCCGAACCCGCCAGTGAATTCTTTTTCTGGAAGAGCGGCGCTGAACATGACCTGATTCTTTTTACGGGCTTTGAGCCGAATCTGAGGTGGCCGGAATACGCGTCAGCCATTTTGAGCATTGCCAAACGTTATCGGGCTCCAAGGATCTATTCTCTGGGCGGCGTTTACGACCAGGTCCCCCATACCCGGGAAACGAAGGTCTTTGCCGTGCTGAGCCGTCCGGAGTTGAAGAGTGAATTCAAATCGTTTCCGTTTCTGAATTACGCGGGGCCGTGCAGCTTCTCCACAATGCTGTTGAACCAGGCCGGCAGGGAGGGTATCGAGGCGGCCGGCATCACGGCCAGAGTCCCGCCGTATATTCAGATTTTTAACGCCAAAGCATGCTACGATCTTTTGAAAAAGGTGTTCGCCCTTACGCCCCTGAATATCGATTTAAGCGATCTCAAAAAATCCGGGGATAACCTGGTCGAGATGATGGACAAGTCCTTCAGCCAGAATGAAACCGCTCTGAAACAACTCCGGAAACTGGAAGAAATGTTCGATGCCGCTGTGCTTCAGGAATTCGGTTATACCCCGGGGTCGAACATCGACGAGCTTATGCAGGAAATGCTGAATATGAAAAAGGGCGGCCAAAAACTGCACTGATAAGCAATCTCATTTATTGCAAAAATACCAAAGAGATAGTGGTCGTCGGGCAGAGGACGGAAAATAACCTTTGACAAATTTCCACTACATTGATAGATTTTTAGCATGAATGTAGCGGAAAAAGATAATGTCGTCCACGGTATGCTGGAAGATGAATACCGGCGTTGTCTGCAGATTATCAAAGCCCTTCAGGCCAAGGCGAAAAACTATCCAAAGGGCGCTCTCAATGTCCGCAGGAAAAAGATCAAGGGTAAAGAATACATTTACCACTATCTCGTCCGGCGAGATGGGAAAAAGATCGTCAACCTGCACGTTGCCGAACAGAATTTGCCAAAACTTAAAAAACAGATCGAAGAACGCGAAAAATGCCGGAAGGAAATCCTGGCCTACAAGAAACGCATGGTCTATTTGGCAAAGCTTTTGAAAAAATCGAAGCGGGAAGGTGCCCGTGAAAAGCCAGCTACCAGATAACCTCTTTCCGGACCACATCAAGGATCTCCTTCATGCGATGAGCGGTGTTGGATTTTTTGAGCGATCAGTCGTGGTCGGCAGTTGGGTCATGCTGATTTATCAGGAACTCTACGGTGCCCGATACGTTTTGCGAACACTGGACGTCGATTTTGCTGTCCATATCGCCCACGTAAAAAGCAAATTAAAAACCGACCTGAAGCAAATCATTACTGGCCTGGGTTTTACGGATTACTTTGACGCCGAAGGGATACAAAAGTTTACCGGTGGCGGTTACGAGGTGGAGTTCATCGGACAGCGATCTGGTGGCCGTGATAAAGGTATTCTGTCTATTCCCGAATGGAACGTCACCGCTATTCCTCTCCCCTTTATCAGCATTCTGACCGACTTTTCCGACATGGCCAAGCTGTGCGGTTTTATCATCCGTTTTCCCATTCCCGAGGCTTTCTTTCTCCACAAGCTCATTATTGCCCAGCGGCGTTTGTCTGATGCGAAACGTGATAAGGATCTTGAACAATGTGCCGCCATCATGCCGGTGATCAAGGATGAACGAATACAGCAGGTGATGCAGAGGCAGCGTTTCAGTAGAGAGACCAGACGACGTATCGCTGCCTCATGCGAAGTCATTGGCTTTCCACTACACCGTATCGGATTATCATAATTTGTAGTGGAAAATGATGGCAGCGTCGTAATTCCGACACAAATATTTCTGTTGAACAAATGCGGCGCGAAATGTAAATGCCCTTATGTAGAATTACGAAAAAGGCGCTGGTCATCAGGAGGAGCGATTAATGAATCGGGAAACGGCACTGAAAGCTATCCGAGAAAATGTGAAGAATGAAAATCTGATCAAACACATGCTGGCTGTGGAAGCCATCCGGGAAAAACAAATGTCACCATATTCTCATTATCCCGCTACGCTTCGCTTCGGGGATAATTTGCTTAAGGTACAAATCCCACGTCGCTACGCTCCTGGGATAATTCGACTAACGACTCAAACTTCACTTTGTTTGTTTTCATCGAGTCTCATTATTATGCGGGCGCTGCGCGGCGTAGCTTCGATCCCACTTCTAAAAAAGCGATCTCTGAATCTAACATCCTGTAATCTGTATTTTTCAAATTTATAATTTTATGTTACATTTCAAACTGTAATGCTTTAATACCGGTTATAAATGAAATGGAGATAATATGTCAAAAGATGAACGCAGGATAAATAAAAGGTTAGATACTAAATTTGAAATTTCATATGTACATGAAAATGATTATCTCATATCTTTTACAAAAAATATTTCGGCAGATGGCATGTTTGTTGATACAGAAAGACCGCCGGCAGTAGGGTCAACAATAAAATTGATTTTTTCCATAGGCAATTTAAAAAAAATAGAAACTAATGCAAAAGTTATGTGGATTAACAAAGGCGCTTCGTCAAAAGATACTGGAATGGGTGTAAAATTCCTTAATATGCCTGCAAGCGCCAAAGATGCAATCCTGAAAGAAATTAATATAGTTGCGGTTCTATAGAAATATTACATTTAAAAAATACTGGGGGCGGTTATATTTTTTCTAGACTTGTTATAGAATAATCAAAACGATCTCATTTGTTACAAAAATACCAAAGCGGCAGTGGTCGTCAGGTGGAGGAGCTTATGGATCGGGAAGCGGCGCTGAAAGCCGTTCAGGAAAGCGTGAAGAATGAAAACCTCATCAAGCATATGCTGGCTGTGGAAACCATTATGCGGGCGCTTGCCCGGCGCTTCAACGAAAACGAGGAAGAATGGGGGCTGGCGGGTCTGCTTCATGATATCGATGTTGAACTGACCCATGCCGATTTGAAAGTCCACAGCAAACCAGGGGCGGAAATGGCAAAACAACTTGGGCGCAAGTGAGGCGGTCTGTCATGCCATTCTAGTGCATAACGAAGCGCACGGAGAGCCCTGCGTGTACGCTGATGGATAAAGCACTCTTTTGTGCTGACCCTTTGACGGGGCTCATCACTGCCGCAGCGCTAATTCGTCCCGATAAAAAGCTAGCCACTGTGGAAGCCAAATCCATTCGCAAGCGGTTCAAAGAAGAGCGCTTTGCGGCGGGCGCGAATCGAGCGCAGATAGCAAAGTGCAGTGAGATCGGTTTGGGGTTAGATGACTTTATTGCGCTAGGACTTGATGCGATGAAGGGAGTAGCAGGAGATTTGGGACTGTAGTATCGCACCAGTCGGGCAAATAAAAGGAGGGGAGGATAAGAAAGCTATGAAAACTTTAAAGCTGTTGGAGTATAGTCAATTTTTAAGGCACAAATATCTGGAAACCTTAAGCAAGCTCCCCCGGGAGGAAGTTGTCAAGGATCGAGGCGCCAGTTTCCTGTAAAGTGTATTGAAAATGATGAGGAGGTAAACTATGAATGAAAATCAACAAAAAGATAAATTCTCATATCTCTGGCTGGCTCTGGCCCTTGTCCTTCTGATATTCTCAAACGGCCGGTGGGCATTCCCTTTTGTTCCCTGGTTTGCTCTGTTGTTTCTTCTCCGTTTCGTAAGATTTCAAAAACCGCTTATTGGTTATTTTATCACCGTGCTTGTGATCATGATATCGTCATCGATAGCCTGGTATGGCGTAATACCGATGCCGTTGCATATACATATCCTGGTGTATCTGATTGCGGGATTTTTCGTGGCGTTACCATACCTTGCCGATAGAATTGTGGCCCGCCGCCTGCAAGGCTTCCTGGCGACATTGATATTTCCGGCAGCGGTAACGGCGCTGGCATATGCCATGTCAATCAGTACCGGCAGCGGAACCTGGAGATCGCTCGCCTATACGCAATATGGTAATCTACCCGTGATGCAGCTTGCATCAATAACAGGACTATGGGGAATAGTTTTCTTAATATCCTGGTTTGCATCTGCATTCAACTACTGCTGGGAAAATGGATTTGTTTTTAATAAAATAAAGAGGGTGGCCGGGATTTATTTGTGTGTACTTCTAGCCGTCTTCCTTTATGGCGGCGCGCGTCTGCTTCTATTAAAATCCACTGAAACTGGTGTTCGCGTGGCAGCGATAACCACTCCTTCTGATATCAGATCGCGGGGAATGGCATGGGTGGAATCAGGGAAATCGCCGTTTAATCTTCAAGAGTCGCTGGCGTTACTGGAATCGCAGACCGTAAAAGCGGCAGACTCCGGAGCGAAAATAATTGCCTGGCAGGAATACGGCGACTTGATTTCCAATGAGAACATAGATGCTTTTATAAAACATGGACAAAAAATTGCCAGTACCAGAAAGATCTATTTGCTTTTAAGCGTAGCAATATTGGATATAAAGAGAAAAGAAAAAGGCGAGAATGTTTCAATATTTATTGACCCCACGGGGAATGTTAAATGGAGGTATTTAAAAAGTTACCTGGTTCCGGAAGTTGAGGAGCCATACTTTAAGAAGGGCGACAAGAAAATCCGAATACAGGATACGCCTTATGGGAAAATAGCATCAGTCATCTGTTTTGATTTTGATTTCCCTGCTTATATACGATCAGCGGGGCAGGGTATAAGCCTTATGCTGGTTCCTTCATTCGACTGGAAAGAGATTACCCCGATGCATTCTCAAATGGCTGTGTTCAGGGCAATAGAAAACGGCTTTTCAATTTTGCGTCCAGCAGGCGAGGGACTTTCCATAGCGGCTGACTATTGCGGCAGGGTCATCGCCGAGCAGAATTATTTTACATCTAAAGAAAGAGTGATGCTGGCCGATGTGCCGATGAAATCAGTCTTTACAATTTATTCGGTGATCGGAGATGTATTTGCCTGGTTGTGCATTATCGGACTTATCATTCTGATTGCGGTTGCTGTGATCAGGCGCAAGCGAAATTAAAGACGGCGGACGCGTCAAATCTTTGCATGGATCATCTATCGGTGAAAAGTTTTGATATAATCCAGGGCGCTTCAATTTAATTCTTGAGACCGACTTTCGATGGGGAGGAAACGATGAAGACTTTTCTAAGTCACAAATTACCTTGACATATCAAAAATATTTTTCTTATAGTCAACTGCAATTCTATATGTCGGAACAACCTCTCATCAGAAATTTAATAACAAATCTTTAACTTCTTTGAAACTTGGCTTGGGAAAGGAGAAAAAAATGATTATCAATCTAGCAAATGGCAGACAGGTGCCTGTGGAAATGCACAAGATAAAGATCGTGCAAAAAATTAAACTTCTTCCGGCGGCGGAACGGCTTGAGTGTCTCCGCGCCGTCGGATACAACACGTTTCTTCTCCCGGCGCGAGAAGTCTTCCTCGACATGTTGACGGACAGCGGAACCAACGCGATGAGCGATAACCAGCTTGCAGCAATGATGGTCGCCGACGATGCCTACGCTGGTTCTGAAAGCTTTTACAAAATGGCGCGTGTTGTAAAAAAGGTTTTTGGTTTTGAACATACTTTGCCGGTGCACCAGGGGCGGGCAGCTGAGCACCTTTTGGTGAAGGTTTTTCTCAAAGCGCCGCAAGTTGTCCTGACTAACTATCATTTTCCCTCGACGCGTGTTCATGTGGAAATTGTCGGTTCGCAGATAATAGATTTAGTTGCTGATGAAGCTCTTATTCCGGCCGGCAGCATACCGTTCAAGGGAAATATTGATATTGCCAAACTCAAAAAGGCCATTAAAGAGCACGGCCGTGAGAATGTTGCTTTTATTCGAATGGAAGCGACAACTAACCTGATCGGCGGACAGCCCTTTTCAATGCAGAACTTGCGCGAAGTCAAAAAGATTGCCGCAGCAAACAAGCTTTTATTGGTGCTGGATGGAAGTCTCATCGGTGAAAACGCTTATTTCATCAATCAGCGGGAAAAAGGATACGGCAATAAATCAATCCGGAAAATTCTTCTGGAGATGATGAGCTATGTCGATATTTTCTATATGTCGGGAAGAAAAAGCGGCGGCGCCCGCGGAGGTCTCATCGCCACGAATCACAAACAATATTTCGATCAGTTGATGACCTGGCTGCCGGTTTACGAGGGATTCTCGACTTACGGTGGGATGTCTACAAAGGAAATCGAAGCCATGGCAGTGGGTCTGGACGAAATGACGGATATGGAAGTTGCCGGCAGTAGCCCCGAATTTATCAAATATTTTGTCGAGCGTTTGCAGGAATATGGTGTTCCGGTCGTTACTCCTCCAGGCGGCTTGGCCTGCCATGTCAATGCGCGCGAATTTTTGCCGCATATTCCGCCGCTTCAGTATCCCGCGGAAGCGCTGAATGCCGCGATGTATCTTGTTTCGGGGGCAAGGGGTGTCGAGCGCGGCACGATGTCTGAAGACCGGGACCGCAGCGGCAAAGAAGTTACAGCAAGGATGGAGCTTGTGCGCATAGCTATTCCGCGGCGGACGTATACTCTGGGACAGATTGAGTACGTTGCGGATCGGGTAGCCTGGCTGCACCATCACAAAGATATCATCGGAGGGCTGCGTTTTGTGGAGGAGCCGCCCGTTATGCGATTCTTCTTCGGAAAGCTTGCGCCTACAGGCGGCGACTGGGGTGCTAAACTTGTAAAGGCGTTTAAAGCCGATTTCGGAGATGAAATGTAATTTGCGCAGGCTCTGAAACATCAGCTTAAAGATAAATAGATCGCAGTTCTCGATGTTATGATTAGTGTGAGACCAATCGTCGATGGGGAGGAAACGATGAAGACTTTAAAGTTGTTGGAGTATAGTCAATTTTTAAGGCACAAATATCTGGAAACATTGAGCAAGCTCCCCTGGGAGGAAGTTGTCAAGGATCGAGGCGCCAGTTTCCCATCCCTGAGAGATATCTATCTGCATATCGTCTTTGTGGTGGATGCCTATATTAATTATGTACTGCAGGGCAATCCCAATTATCCGAGCGTCAACTATAACGAATACGACAGCATCGAGAAAGTTACGAAATATCTGGAACAGGTGGAATCCAAAGCCAACGCTTATTTGAGCAAAGTCACGCTGAAAGAACTGGCAAGAAATATTGAAAGAAAGCAAAAGGACGGCTCGACATCCTATATACCCGTTGAGGATATGTTGCTTGACCTTTTCCAGGAAGAAACGCATCATCGGGGAGAGCTCTTAGCGCTGTTGTGGCAAATGGATGTTGCGTCTCCCCATGTGGGCTTTATTAAGTTCCTGCATTCACAAAAGCATAAATAATAAATAGCATCGCTCGTGAAGCGTGAAGCGAAAAAGAAACGGTGGTGGACGAGTCAAATCTATCCATAGCATATCTATTTGTGAAAAATTTTGATATAATCCGGGGCACTTAAAGCATGAGCGTAAAACGGGGAGGAGACAATGAAGATTTTAAAGCTGCTGCTTTTGTGTTTTCTTTTGATTATTCCGGGATGCACCCAATATCATGCATATTGGAATAGCCCGAAATCAGCGGTTACCTCGCCTTTCTTTTCAAGTGTCATTTCTACCACCAAGCATGCTTCATTTAAAATCGTAGATGACCGCGGAAATCAGGATGTCCTGGTTATGCTGGCCCTGTCGGGCGGCGGCAGCCGTGCCGCCTATTTTTCTGCGCGTGTTATGACAACGCTCCAGCATGACAGTGATTTGGACATACTCAAGGAAGTGGATGTGATCTCGTCGGTTTCCGGCAGCTCTCTGGCCGGCGCCTACTACGCCGTTACACAAGATCCTGAATTCGTGATTCCCGTTCCCCGCTGTAAATTGGATTGTGGAGCATTCGCCGGGCAATCGAAAATTGCCTGTCAGAAAACAGGAAAAAAACAACAGCTCGTGATTGGAAAATTAACCGATGAAGAAAAGGAAGTGGCGCAAAATGCCCTGCAGAAGGCTATCAGCGGTTGTTCCGCAAAGGAGTGGTCATATATCGACCGGCTTTTTAATCTATCTCAGGCTAAAATTACCTCTAACCGGATCTGGATTAGCAGGGAACAATGGCTTGAATTGACGGAAAAAGGGTTGTTCAATCTGAATTTGGGATTCAAGAGAGCCGACGTAGAAGATCTTATGTCGCGGGATTATATAAGCAGGTGGTTCGTGAGTTGGTTCTGGCCGACGAATATAGCCCGCTATTGGTTTACCAACTATAACCGTTCCGACATTATGGCCCAAACCTTCGAGGATAATCTCTTTGATACAAGAAATCTGGGGTTCGCTCTGAAATTTGGCGATTTTAATCCCGAGCGCCCTTATCTGATTATCAACGCCACGGATGGAACGGAGGCATATAAAACGCAGAAGCAGGGGCTGAAGGCAAGATCTCAGAATATGCATTTTGGCTCTGTCTTTACCTTTACCGATGAGGATTTCACCGAGCACTTGAATTCCGACATTTACCAATATAATGTGGCGCGGGCTGTCATGGCCTCCGCGGCTTTTCCGGCAGTATTCAGTTATATGACACTAAAGGATTTCACGGATGAAAACGACGAAAGATATCATCATGTCTTCGATGGCGGCAATGCCGACAACCTGGGCCTGCGGAGTTTATCCAGAGTCATCAAGAGTAATCCCGATCGATACAAACACATCATTGTAATTCTCGTCGATGCGTTCATTGAACCAGTCGGAAAAAGCAGCAAAAACCCCGAACCAAGAAGTACTTTCAGTCATTATCTCGATATGAACTTTATGGATAGCTTTGAAGCTTTGTTAAAAAGTAACAGACAAATCGGCATCAACGATTTTTTAAAAGAGAATATAGATCTGCGAGACAAAATGACTTTCTGGCATCTAACCTTCGATAAGGTTGATGAAGACTTAATCGACATCAAGCCACCAAGCGACGATAACAACAAACCGGAACTAAGAACGCCGATTAGAGAGGAATTCAATTTCAGCAAGCCACTAAGCGACGATAACAAGAAACCAGAGCTAAGAACGCTCAGAGAGGGGTTAAATCGCATTGAGACAACCTTACGCATCTCCGATGACGACAAAGCAAGAATAGAAGAAGCAGTCAGGATCATCTTTAATAAGGACGGTCCTTGCCTGGAACGGATCAAGAAAATTCTCCTCAACGAAAACCCGGATCCACCCGGTCCTGCGCCTGAAACATCAGCCTGTCGTTAATGACGGGCAAATAATTCTGAGAACAAAGGAAATAAAAACAGATCGGAAAGAGAAAAGGCGCACTATTTTTGTAAAAATAATATAAAAAAACCGGAACATATTTTTGCACGGTGCTTCAATTTAATTCTTGAGCTGCTGCTTAGGAAAAATGTAAACTAACGTTCTGGATATTTAAACTGCACAAATACTGGTGGGAAAGGTCATCATAGTCATATGAAATATTTCACTGCTAACGAAGCAAAACAATTTGCCCAGAAATGGCTGCCGGCTTGGTCCGGAAATAATCCGGAGTTACTAGTAAGTTTCTATTCCGAAGACGCTTTTTACCTTGATCCGGGCGTTCCCGGCGGTATAAAAGGAAAACCAGAGTTGTTGGCCTACTTCCGCAAGCTTCTGGCCAATAACCCCAAATGGGTCTGGTCACAGATTGAAGGCATTCCGCTTGAAGATGGTTTTCTGAATAAGTGGCTGGCGAAAATTCCGGTGGGCCCAGTTGTGCTGGAAATCGTTGGCGTATGCCTGGTGCAATTGGACGGCGCAGGTAAGATCCGCCGTAACGAAGTGTACTTTGACCGCACACAACTGCTTGCCGAAATTGCCAAGCTCAGAAAGCGGAATGCGCCAAAGAAATAACAGGACATAATTAAGGATGGTTCCATTTATGGAGAGCAGTGGGGTCGGGTCTTGAAAAATAAGTTTTCGCTAACACCACACCAGTTCTATGACCCCTTTCTGCATTTATGTCTAACTGATGTGTGTTCATTTATAGTTTGTTTTTGCCTATCTTTTAAATTACAGTACGCATGTCAGGAGGAATCTAATGGATCAGCTTAGGCCTTATCGTTCTTTTGTGAGCTATATTGATCGCAGCAGAGAGTACTACGCTGCCCAGGGCTATGATAAACCATACGCATGGCCGCACTATGACAACGTTCCCTTTACTCCCCTGCGAAAGCCACTTTCGGAGTGCCGTGTTGGATTGGTAACGACCGCGGGAAAGCCAAAGCTTGTCAACCCAATGGAGACCATTATGTATCTTCGGGAGATTTACGCTGAACCGGCAATTCCATCACCGCCATCTCTCTTTACGGATGATTTGTTTTGGGATAAGAAAGCTACCCACACAAAAGATGTTGACAGCTTTTTACCCGTGAACCGTCTGGCGGAGTATGCCAAAGACGGACGCATCGGATCGGCTTCACCCCGGTTCTATGGTGTGCCCACTGATTATAGTCAGGGTAGGACCATGGAACGTTATGGTCCGCAGATCCTCAAATGGTGTCGCGAGGATGGCCTCAATGCTGTGCTCCTTTCGGCGATTTGACCGGTTTGCCACCAGACCGTGAGTCTGGTTGCCCGTCACCTGGAGGAGAATGGCATTGCAACCGTCATTATGGGTAGTGCGCGGGACATAGTGGAAGAGTGCGGTGTTGCGCGTTTCGTATTTACCGATTTTCCTCTGGGGAATCCCTGTGGAAAACCGTGGGATGCTGAGATGCAACGCTCAATCGTAGGGATTGCGCTTGATCTTCTTGAATGGGCCTGGATGCCGCGCACCACAATTCAGACGCCTTATCAATGGAACAACGATGAATGGCGGGAAGCCTTCATGAGGGTTGACGCTACCAATCGCGAGACCCTTGCCCGTGAAGGAGAAGCGCGTCGCGAACTCCAGACTAAATTAAAGAATAATCAGTGATCATGGATGGTAAAGAAGTAAAAGTGATTGGTATAAACATTGCTGACAGGTCATCTGTAAGAGAGGAAAGAAAAAATGCGACCCATTCAGGAAATCTTGGAAGCCAAAAGTGTTGCGGTTATCGGGGCATCGAGGGATCAGGGGAAGCCGGGGGCGCAGCTTCTTAAAGTTCTGAAAGAAGTGGGATATCAGGGTAATGTTGCGGGTGTGAATCCTCAGGGTGGCGAAGTATTTGGAACCACTTTATATCGGAATCTGGAACAAATCCCTTTCAATGTTGATCTGGCGGTTTTGCTTATCCCCCCTCGGTTTGTTCCTGAAGCCCTGCGGGAATGTGCCCGTAAAAGTGTCAAGGGGGTGGTGATCTCTGCGGAGGGCTTTGCGGAGACGGGACCGGAGGGGGCGAAATATCAGGAAGAAGTAAGTGCTATCTTAAAATCCACAGGCATGAGGGGGTTTGGACCCAATACGTTGGGCGTGATCAATACAGCAACCAGACTGACCACGTCTTATTTTGCCAATGCCCGAATGCTGATGCCCGGATCCATCGGATTTGCTGCGCAGTCCGGGATTTTTGTGGGGGCACTTCTGAGGTATTTAAGTTCGTTCGATGGACTTCATCTCTCCAAAGGTATCGGTCTGGGAAACAAAGTGGATGTGAACGAAGCGGATGCCCTTTCTTACCTCATGGATGACGAGCAGACCAAGATCATCGGCATGTATCTGGAGGATGTCAAAGATGGACGCTTGTTTGCGGATAATGTCAAAGAGGCTGTGGCTAAAAAGCCTGTGCTCATAATCAAGAGCGGGCGTACCCAGGCGGGCGCCAGGGCTTCGGCATCTCATACGGCAAGTCTCGCGGTCGAAGATGCCGTTTTTGACGGAGTTATCCGTCAGGCCGGAGCTATCCGCCTGACCGGGGTCGATGATTTCATCCGCACTCTGAGAGGGTTTTTGAATATGCCCCTTCCCCGGGGAGACCGGCTGGCTTTTGTTACCTACAGCGGGGCACAGGCTATTATGAGCATCGATGCGGCCGTTGAACATGGGCTGCAAGTGGCCCGATTGGGAGAAACTACTCAGGCAAGAATTGCCGGGGTAATCGCAACTCCTTCCAAGACCAGAAACCCGATTGACATTTTTCCCGATTGGATGGCTCACGGATATGAAAAGACAATGTCGGAGATACTGAAAGCTCTCCTGGATGATCAGGGTGTGGATGGTATTGTTTTTATTTCTTTTGCTGATGCCACGCCTGAAGTGTATCAGCCGATGGCTGATATTCTCAAGGGGGAACGTCGTAAGCCGGTCTTTTTTTCCGTTTTAGGGGATAATAAAGAAAAAGAAGCCTGTCAAAGTTTTCTGAATGGAAATGGTCTTCCCTGTTATGATTTCCCGGAATATGCCGTTCGTGTTTTTGCCCATATGCGGCAATATGCCAGGATCAAAGAAAGATGATCAAAATAGGTGCCTGCTGTTTATGGCGGCAATCCAGAAGGAACATGCGCGTCCAATGCGGTTTGAGGAAAGTCAGGATAAACCCGGTAAAAGCTTTACTCCATTCTCCCAAAATATTTTTTTATAGAAATCCTCTGAGAGATTCAACTTGTGCAGATTGTTGATTTCATCCTCACGGGGTAAAAAAATATTTGGGAAATCAGATCCGTAGAGAATTTTATCCCTATATTTTTCAAGTAGACTTGTATCGAGGTTAAAGCTCCACGGTGCCTGGGGCCAAAAGGTAAAAGTTGTATCAAGGTACAGGTTGGGGTATTCATCGAGAAGCTGCATGAACTCCCAATATTCCAATCCGCCCATGTGTGCAATATTGGCAGGAAGGTTTGGGTATCGCTTTATGAGCTTACTAAAGCGTTTGATGCCCACAAATTCATTTCCAATTGGACCGGTTCCCACATGCAGCAGGAGCCGTTTTTTCTTATTGATCACCATCTCATAGAGTGGAAAAAGCCTTTCATCATCCGGAGAGATTTGTTGCACCAGATGATGAAGCTTTATCCCGACAACCTGTTGAAGAGATAGCATTTCCTCTGCGTAGATAAGCGCGTTTTCATCATCAGGATGATATGCGGCAAAACAATAGAGGTTTGCAAATTCCTTGAGAATGTCTCTATTCCAGGTGTTGAGCCATTCTGCAATTCCCTTTTTATGGGCATAGTTTGAATAAACAATATAATGAATATTATGTGCTGCAAGGTATTCTATGCATTGCTTATAATAGTATTTATATAGGATTGTAATACCATATAGTTTATCAAATGTTTTCCATACAGCATCAAACATATTGTCAGGGAATAGATGAACATGGAAATCAATCATTTTATTTGGTAATATTTTTTCTATGGAAACCTCCTCTTCATGCGGCTGAGTGGTCTTTAGCGGCGGCGATTTCTCGTAAGACAGGATACATTCTTGATAAGAAGTCCACCCTCTGCAATCAGTTGCTTATAATTTACGCCCGCAAAAAACACAAAACCCCATACCCCATACAGACATAACTATTCGGTATGGATTGAAAATACAATCCATCAATTTTTTTGTCAAGCCGTTACTGAATTCATAAGTTGGCCATGTTCCCGATAACTGGAATATCGTATATGCCTATCCATGTTGAGGAAGTTGGGGGTCAAATCTTTTTTCTTGACAATTGCCACTAAAGAATCAAGAAAACAAGAATCAGTCCCTGATTTTTAAGGTGTACTTTGACCGCACACAACTGCTTGCCGAACTTGCCAAGCTCAAACAGCGGAATGCGCCAAAGAAATAACAGGAGGCGAAGCGCGGGGCCAAATCTTTGCAAGGACTTAAAAAATAAAACGGAGGTGTTTGATGAAAGAAGTAATCAAATTATTAGCCGAAAATCCGATGGGATTTCTGGCAACGGTGGAGAATGGCGAGCCGCGAGTTCGGCCATGGGGATTTCTGTTTGAAGAAAACGGAAAATTTTATTTTTGTACCAATAACACCAAAGATGTTTACGAACAGTTACAGGCAAAACCGTTTATCGAATTTTCCACCAAAACTAGCAATTTTGTCTGGGTGAGGCTGCGTGGCAAAATTACGTTTACTGAGGATATGAAGATCAAAGAAAAGATTCTCGCAGGGAATGATTTGGTAAAATCAATATATCAGAAGGCGGATAATCCCATATTCAAAGCTTTTTATATCGAACATGGATCGGCAAGCATCGGTGACTTTTCCGGCCAGCCGACGAAAAGATTTACATTCTAGAGGCGAAGCGCGGGGTCAAATCTTTTTTTGTGAAATTCCAATTCCGAAAGCGCAGCACAATCGCCGCTACGCTTTAAACAGAATTTTGCCGACGTCATAGATCTTGCCGTCTTTGATCACTATTTGCGGTTTGCGGCAAGCCTCGATTTTTTCCAGAGGATTTTCTTTCAGGATCGTAAGATCAGCGTATTTGCCCGTCTCTACCGATCCGATCTTATCGGCCATTCCGACAATCTTCGCATTGTTGATGGTGGCGCACTGCAAGACTTCGGAGTTGGAAAATCCGATGCGTCCCAGCATCTCCATTTCCCGCCATAGCGTTCCGTGATACGCAAAAGGAACACCGGCATCCGTGCCGCAGCCAATGACAATGCCCGCATCTTTCATTGCCATTAAATTCCGGGGTCCGACAAGCAGAATATCGAAATAGATTTCAGGATTGGCCATATATCTGCCGCGTTGGTATAAGTTGCCGCAACCGTATTTTTTATAGTTTTCCAGATAAGCGATATTGCTTTTGTGAATGGAGGCTTCCGTGTAATCATCCAGCGAAGAATTAATGTATTCACGCCGGATGGTCATTTCCCGGTCAATAAAATCGTTGCGGTATTTTTTGGGTAGTTCATCGTAGGCTTCCGGCACGGCCAGCATCTGCGCGATAATCATGGTCGGAACAATGGCGATCTTCTTTTTAGCCATCGCGGTTATTTCCTTTTCGGTCAGCACCGCGTCGGCAATGGAATGTTCCATCGAGCTGATGCCGTATTGCAGGGCACGGTCAAATCCGAATTTGCTATGAATGTGTCCGGCGGTGGCCAGACTGTTTTTTTGCGCGTAGTCAAATATCACTTTTAAGTGTTCATCTAAGTAAACGGGTATCTCGTCTTTTCCGCACAGCACAGACTTTCTATCCATCGTGAGTTTGATAAACGACGCGCCGAAGGCAGAGTTTTGCCGCATCTTTTCTTCCAGATCGGCTGTGTCTTTGAACCATAAGTTCGGATGTCCGGTAAACGTCATAAGCATCGGGATAAAGATACTGACGGCGGCAGGATTAATATCCGGGTGGCTGCCGTAAATATTAGTGAATGAATTGCAGTACACGACCCGCGGGCCAATGAGTTCGCTTTTTTCAATTTGCGCGATATAGTCATGCAGCACCTTAGGCATCGCGCCCATATCGCGAATGGTGGTCACGCCCTGCTTGATCTGCTGGATGTAATTTCTTTTCATTTGATTTATCGTCGTCCAAAGGCTCAAAGGATTAAGCGTCGATACGCCGGGTAGGGTCGCATGACAATGCGCGTCGATCAAACCGGGTATGACGAACTGATTTTTCAAATCCAGAATCATATCGCCTTCCCGCGCAAAGGGAGGCTGATTGGAAATTGTTTCAATGACGCCGGCCCGTATGGCGATCGTCTGGTCGCGGCGGATGACGCCCCGGACAACATCAAGCACATTGCCATGGATGAGATACAGCGCTTTACCTTCGGCGGTGCCCGTTGGTTGATATTTTGGGATGGATGAGCAGCCGGCTATATTCGGCATTCCTAAAAGAAAAGTGGATGCTGCAGCTGTCTGCATCAGTTGCCTTCTGGTCATTTCGAAATGAATCTTCTCCATGGATAACGGCCCCCGTTTAATGTTTTTCAAATACGGCGATATAATTATATCTGAATTCGGTAGCGAGCGCATTCCCCGTAGCTTGCTACGGGTAAGCGAGCGAATACTGAATTATATTATTCCTTAAGAATCGAAGATTCTCCGCGGCTTGCCGCGGAGAGCTTCAATTTATATTAAAAACGCTGGATATTGCAAGAATATATTGAACTGCGACATATGACATAATCAATAAGCATCAACAATAATGTATTGACAAAACAATCCATAATTTAGATTATTTACTAGACAAAAAAAGGCAATTAAATATCGTGATGTTGACAGATAATCAAATTTACAGACGACTCCAGATTCAATTAGACAAGTATCCTATTGGATATCCCGCAACAAAAAGCGGTGTTGAAATTGATATCTTGAAATATTTTTTCACCCCGCTTCAGGCAAAGATAGCGCTCTGCCTTACGCTTAGATCAATCCCCGTTGTTAAAATCCGCAAAAGGCTCAAAGATAAATTCAATATCGAATTATCCCAAGATGATCTGTTTTCGATGCTTGATGAAATGTTTATGAAAGGTGTCATCAGCCGTTCGGGAAGCGCCGGGCCACCTCGATACAGCATTGCCATGCTGGCGATTGGTATGTTTGAATATCACGTGGATGATCTCACCAGGGAACTGATGGAAATGATCCACAAATATTTTGACGAAGCATTCGGCTCTGAATTCTTCCGGTCATCTCTACCCCAGTTACGGACAAGCCCACATATGAAGGCGATTGTTCCGGAATATATTGTTGATACGTATGACAATATGCGGCACTTCATCACCAACACCAAAGAAACCATCCATGTGGCCAATTGCGTCTGCAAGCAGGGTGAAGGAATTATGGGAAAACCTTGCAAGCAAACGGATAATATTGAAATCTGTCTGCTGATCGGCTCAAGCAACCATGCGGCGCGCAACAGAGCCAGGCAAATATCCAAAGAGGAATGCCTGAAGATATTAGAGATGGCTGAAGAAAAAGGGATGGTCCTTCAGCCCGGAAATTCGCGAAAACCCAACTGTATCTGTATCTGCTGCGGTTGCTGCTGCGGGGTTTTAACAACCGCCAAAAAACAATCCCAGCCAGCCCGATTTTTTGTTTCCAATTATTTTGCCCGTATTGATGCGGATTTATGCAAAGGATGCGGAATCTGCCTGCAACGCTGTCAGATGGATGCGATTATTCAGGAGGACAAAGACTTCCGGGTGGATCTTGACCGGTGCATCGGGTGCGGCCTTTGCGTAACAAAGTGTAAACTGGAAGCCGTCAAACTAATCAAAAAAGATAAGGTTACTGTGCCGCCGAGGAACACCGAGATTTTATATTTGAGTATCCTGATGGAAAGAGCCGGCAGAAAAAAAATGATCGTCAATATGCTCCGGCTGCTTTTGGGGAAACCTTTATAATTCCTTTCGCTTATAGATATTGACATTTTCCTTAATAACCTCTAAATTAAAACAAAAATATAAGGAAAAAGCTGTTATGCCGATTTATGAATATCAATGCGATAAATGCCGAAAACAATTCGAAGTTGTTACCATGAGCATGAGTGAAAAAGCTAATGCCGTATGTCCGAAATGCAAGTCCAGAAAGACCAGCAAAACGATGTCCAAAGTCGGGCGCGGGAAATATGCCTCATTGGGTTCGGGTAGTTCCAGCCACGCCAGTTCCTCCAGCAGTTCCGGCTGCTCATCGTGCTCCTCATCGAATTGCTCGTCCTGCGGGCATTAAGTTCATTCTCACGCTATATATATTACTAAAAAAAATAAGATCAATATGCAGGGGAGTTCAAAATGATCAATGGGGAAATTGCGGGTATGAACCCCAAAGCAAGCTGGGATATTATACCTCTGCTTAGACGGGATCAATTCAACTAAGAGATATTCCTGCGCTTCACTTGTAATGTCTGAGTTTCATTTAAAACCAATAAGGAGGTCGTTATGAAAAGAATATTTATCGTATTGGCCGCAACAGCACTGGCATTAGCCATTTGCCTTCCTGCTTTTGCCGTAACCAAAATTCAAGGCAAGGCTGTCACATACAAAGCCGGAGACATGGTTATGAAAGGGTACCTGGCTTTTGACAAGAATATCAAAGGCGAAAGACCCGGTGTGCTTATTGTTCATGAATGGTGGGGACATAATGAATATGTCCGTAAACGTGCCAGAATGTTAGCCGAAATGGGCTATACGGCGCTTGCCCTCGATATGTATGGACATGGTAAGCAGGCCGCTCACCCGGAAGATGCCGGGAAGTTTGCCTCCGCAGTTATGAAAAATGCTGTTATAGGGGAGGGCAGATTTATGGCGGCTCTGAAATTCCTGAAAAAGCAAAAAAACGTTGACCCTGAAAGGATAGCCGCCATTGGTTATTGCTTCGGAGGAGGAGTTGTACTGCATATGGCGCGGCAGGGCGTTGATCTCAAAGGGGTGGCGAGCTTTCATGGAAGCCTTGCTACGGAAAAGCCTGCCAAGCCCGGTGTAATTAAGGCAAAGATTCTAGTTCTTAATGGTGATGCAGATGAGTTCACGACACCTGAACAAATCAAATCGTTTAAGCAGGAAATGAAAAACGCGGGTGCTGATTTTCAGTTTATTTCTTATCCGGAAGCAATGCATAGTTTTACCAATCCTGATGCCGATATGTATGCAAAAAAATTTAATATGCCGGTAGGGTATAATGCTAATGCGGATAAAAAATCATGGGCTGAACTGGATAAATTTCTTACCAACATATTTAAAAAATAACCAAGCTTTATCTGCCAGGCTGTTGGCTGGAGTTTACCCGTAAAAAAGCCTTAAATATATTGGAGGGTATTATGTTGAAAAAAGTATTTCTGAGTGTCGCTATTATGTTGTGTTTCGTTTCTTCTTCAATTGCCGCAGAACTTAGCCCGATTAAACTTCTTCCACCCGATATGAAAGGCGGTAAATCTCTGATGCAATCGTTGCAGGAGCGAAAAACGTCCCGGTCATTCAGTACTAAAAAACTACCGATAAAAGTGCTTTCTAATCTGATGTGGGCGGCCTGTGGCATCAACCGGCCGGACAGCGGCAAACGAACAGTACCGTCCGCCAGTAACCGGCAGGAAATCGACGTTTATGTCGCTATGGAAGAAGGCCTTTATCTCTATAACGTCCAAGCTCATGTGCTCGAGCCTGTATTGAAAAACGATCTGCGCAAGAACACGACCACGTTCCCTCAACCATCAAGAAGCTCGGTAGAAGGCGCGCCGCTGCAATTGATCTATGTGGCGGACTATTCGAGGATGAGTGTTTACACGAACGATGAGGAGAAAAAATTCTATTCGGCTGCGGATACCGGTTTTATTGCCCAGAACGTTTATTTGTATTGCTCTTCCGAAGGGCTGGCCGCATTGGTTCGCGGATTGGTCGATAGGGACGCCCTTTCCAAGGACATGAAGCTTCGCGACAGACAGAAAATTATTCTGGTTCAGGCGGTGGGCTATCCATTGGAATGACAAACTGTAATTCCGCGGACAATATACTTAATTAAGTAAGCGAAGGGGTTGGGTCTGCCTTTGACCTTTTTTGGGTAGTCGATTTTTATTTTATCAGCTCTGCGCCGGGAAAATTTTCGTCTTAAACTTCAAAGCTACGTTAACTAAAATAATAAGCACCGGCACTTCAATGAGCGGGCCGATAACGGTGGCAAACGCCTGACCGGAACCAATACCCCAGATGGCAATAGCTACAGCAATAGCCAATTCAAAATCGTTACTTCCGGCAGTGAAGGATACAGCGCATGTTTGGGCGTAATTGCCGGTTATTTTTCTGATAATAAAAAAAGTTACAAACCACATGATAACGAAATAGATGGTCAGCGGAATTGCCACAATGAACACGTCCAGAGGAGACTCAATAATTTTATTGCCCTGTGTGGAAAACATTACGACAATGGTAAAGAGTAAAGCGACAAGCGTCAGCGGTGAGAGCTTGGGCATAAAAACATTGTTAAACCATTCTTCGCCCTTCCAATAGATAATCGAATAGCGGGTAATCAGCCCCGCGAGAAATGGAATACCGAGATAGATAAAAACCGTCTTTGCCGATTCCGCCATGGAGACGTTGATATTGACGGACTGAGCGAGTCCCAGCCAGTTGAGCATCACGGTGATAAAGAAATAAATATAGAAGGCATAAAAAAGAACCTGTGCGATGGCGTTAAAGGCCACAAGCCCTACGGCCAGTTCCCTGTCTCCGCAAGCGAGTTCATTCCAGACGATGACCATCGCAATGCACCGCGCCAAACCAACCAGTATAACGCCGATCATGTATTCAGGATAGTTGTGCAGGAAAATTACCGCCAGCACAAACATGACCAGCGGGCCGATTACCCAGTTTTGCAGAAGTGATATTGTCAGAAGCTTCTTGTTTTTGAATACTTTCCCCATCTCTTCATACTTGACCCGTGCCAGGGGCGGATACATCATCAGAATAAGGCCGATAGCAATGGGAATTGAGGTCGTGCCGACTTGCAGGCCGGTAATAAAATTAGACGCCGCGGGAAGAAAATAACCCAGCGCGATACCAATACCTATTGCTATAAAAATCCAAAGAGTTAAAAAGCGATCCAGAAACGATAGTTTACTTGCAACTTGTTGTGTCATAAATTCCCCCTCAATTAATTATTTTTTTTGCCTGAAAAAAGGCAGTCAGTTTTTCTTTAATCTCATCGCGCACGCGGCGGAATTCTCGCAAGACTTCTTCTTTTGTCCCTTTGGTTTTGGTCGGGTCGTCAAAACCGATATGAGTTTTCTTTATGCCGCCGATATACAGCGGGCAGGTTTCATTAGCGTTGCCGCACAGTGTGATGACATAATCAAAACTTTGTCCATCGAATGCCGTTAGATTTTTAGATTGATGCCGGGAAATATCAATGCCGATTTCTTTCATCACTTCGATGGCGGCGGGGTTGACACAAGTTGCTTCAGTACCTGCAGAATATGCCGCAATCTTATCTCCCAGAAAATGATTGATAAGACCTTCCGCCATTTGCGAGCGGCTGGAATTAGCTGTGCATAAAAACAGGACTCTTTTTTTCATAAATAACCTTTTGCTATTTTTTAATCAACTTTATGTTCCAAACATGTAGGCTAATCAACCCATGATCCAGCCATAGTCCATACCGGAGATCGTTGATAAGATCACAACGATCGTACAGTTTATTTTTTTATCTCATTGATAAAATCTTTGGCTCTGTCACCCCGCAGATATTCGGCCAGCCCAAGAAGTCCCTCAGTAAGGTATTTTGATTGGTAGCCCTTCAATGTCAGAAATGTTCGGGCAATCTCGGCCCGGTCATAGTGCGGACAAACCGTGACGATTATCTTCGATTTGTCTAACTCTTTGAGCCTGTCCGGAAGTTCATTGATCGGAATGTGTTTCATGAAACCGAAACTATAGATCTGATGCTCCTCCCGAAAACGAATATCGATGATCTGCACCCGTCCCTGTTTGTAAAGTTGTAGCATTTCAGGAATGCCGATTTTCATATTTGAGCGTTCCTGATAGTCAAAGGATTTTAGATAATTATCAAAAGTAACACTTTCCCCTGCGTGAACTGGAATAGTCATCAAAAATGTAAGCAGCAATGTCCAAATTATTTTTTTAGCCATTATTCTTTCCTCTTGGCACAATCAATTCCTGTGCGACTGCGTTGCCCTAAAAATATTTAACAACAACTGTTGTTACCTACACATTTATTTATAGCACAGATAAACATCTTGACGGATTCCAACACATCATCTTTGTTCTTCCCCGGGATATTCCGGTTAACTTCCTGGAAAAAACCCATCAGGTGCAACCAGACCTTTTGATGTATCCTTAATCCTTCCTTAGTCAAAACAAGTTTTACCGCGCGGGAATCCTGCTGGGCTTTGTCACGCCGCAATAGCCCTTTTTGAATCAAAGGATTTACCAGGCGTGTTGTTGTACTTTTTTTAACCGAGAGGAGTTGATGCAGGTCGGCCATATTAAGCTCTTTCTTTTTGGCTACAGCATCGAGAATCATAAACTGGCGAAAAGTAACGCCTTCCGCAAAAAACGCATCTTGACTGCAACAACGTGTCACTTGGGAAATACCAACAAATAATCCCATTAACTTACTAAATTTATCATTTATCCCTATAATCATAGATGAGCTCCGGCAGTTATTGCTTCCCGATTCCCAGATGTAGTTTCAATTCTAGCAGTCCGTCCCATATCTCATCATCACCAATATATTTTTTTGCATCCGTCGGGGAATATTTGATGACGCAGGTGGGCGTTGAATCTACTTTGTTTTGCTTGGTCACGCCGCTCATCATCGAAAAAACCGGTTTTTCATCAAACTCTTTCCATATAATTTTTTCTTCTTTAAGATAACCGATCAGCGCTTCTTTAGTTTCAATGCGCTTTTCCTGCGCTGCTTTGAAAAGAGTTTTGCGTACACGGAAAATTTCTTCATCATTGGCTCCGGCATTGACCGCATAAAGGTAGTGACGGGCATAGATCGGTGTGGCGCGGGAAAACGGCACATCGACAAAGGTAATCTTCACTTTTCCCGATGCCAGCAGTTCCTTCATAACCTGTTCAGCCTTTGTGTCGATTCGCTTGCAGGGCGGACAGAAGTAATCGGCAAATAAAACCACTTCGTAAGAACCATTTCCCAAAGAGGGAACAATACGAACTGAGTCCTGTCCATAGGCTGGTGTTACGGAACCGGAAAAAGTCAACATAATGGCCAAATAACCCAACACGCTGACGAGCAACAACGGCAACCTTTTAATTTTTAACATCGGCAAATTTACCTCCCCTAAAAAGTGGAGCCACATCCGGCGGCGGTTTTCATACCAGGCGGATGGAAGCTCATAATTCACAACAAATGACGCAATTAACATCATCGAAAAGGCCAGGCAAAAGGGACAATAAACATCGTTTTGCACCTGAAAGGCATATAAGTGGACCTCCACACCCAGCCCCGCGGCCAGAAGCGCCCGCACAAATGTCGTTTGCCGGAAGGCGGCAAATAGGATGACAGCCGCCATATACGCGATGCCGACCCATTTGAGGTCAATGCCGAATATATCGCCCTTGAGATAGCTGCATGCCGTATCGCAAGCCGCATAAAATATCATCAGGCCGATACCAGCTAGGGCAAGAACAATGGTTATCGCGTTTCTGTATTTTTTAATGCTTTCAGTTACCTTCATTATTAATTACATTCAACTATCGCAACGCAAAATTGCCGTTACCCATAAATCACCTGATATTCATCACAATTAAGTAAACACCACCAAATATGACGCCAATGCCGCAAACTTTTTTCAAAATAATCGCGCCTTTTGATTTTTCAGTCCAATGGAGATAGTGCTGAACGATTTCCGTGAATGTACCGGCAAAAACAAGAACCGCGCAGTGCCCGATACCGTAGGCCAGAAGCAGGGAAACGGCAAAAACAATTTTTGTCGAGGCAATGTTGAAAACAACGCCCAGCATGGTGGCCATATAAGCGAAGGTGCAAGGACCCAGCGCGATGCCGAATAAGAAGCCCAAGAATGAAAGCCGCGAAAACTCCTTTTCTTTTATAATTCGGATTGGCGCCGCCTTCCATAAAAGGAAGCGGCAGAATCCCCAGCAAATTGAGACCAACAGCAAAGAAAATAACCGCCACAAAGTAGTTGCCATAGCCGCCGATATCGCCGATCATTCTTCCCACAGTCCGGTAATGAGTCCGATGATACCAATCGTGATCAGAATGCCGAATCCGAAAAGAGATGAAAGGCACAAATGCCCGCGACGTGCTGATATTTCCCTGGCCGTCAATGAAGCCGACAATTAATGGTATGCAGGCAATATGGCAGGGCGACAGAGCGACGGAAAGCACACCCCAGACAAAAGCGGCAGTCAGGGCAATTTCGAGGTGATTGTGAAAGCGCTGTGGATAGCCAGGTAAACAGGTCAACGATCATTTACTTGACTCCTTGCATTTTGATTACTCTGACGACATCATCCTTCGGGAAAGTATCCTTCATGGCGGTAGTATTCCTTGCCGTTTTTATCCAGAAATACCTGCGTGGGAATTACCCGGATATTGTATTTCGCCGCGTCCATTTTTCCTTTAGGTGTCCACACATCATGAAAAACAATCTTAACCTGACCTTTATATTCCTCTTCTACGGCTTTCATGATTGGTTGCATGGCTTTGCAGGGAATACAGTTGACTGAGCCGATTTCCACAAAAGTTACTTTAACTCCATCGGATGATGTTTGAGCGAGGGCATTCCGGCAATCGGCTGAAAGCAAAATGAAAGAAAAAATTGTTAGAGCGGTAACCGTTACAAAAAATAATTTTGAACGCAGTTTCATTCAATATTCTCCTTAAGATTTAATTTAGCAGTCCGTACGTTACCCAGGGAGCGCTACAAGAGGGACCTTGTTTTTTAGCATTTGCCGCCGCAAGAGCATCCGCCGGAGCCTGGTTGCAATGGAATAGCTGACATGCCCTTTGCGCTTTTAATTTTCGCCAACACTTCGTCAATAATTTTTTCCGTAACAGGCGTTTCTCCTTTGACCAGACCGAAACCGGTTAATATGTATGAGGTCGGTTTAACGCCTATACGCTCCAGCGTCTTTTTCGCGCAGGCTGTTTTGCAGCCATCAATGGTAATATTCATATCCGCGCCTTTGGCTGATTGCACATAGCCGGACAACCCAGCGCCGATACCGGCAAGGCAACTCATCGCGGCGGCACCTTCGTCGCGCAGCCTTCTGGCAACGCGATCGGCAATTTCTCCAACATCCGACGCACCGGAACACGCATAAATTAAATTTGTTTCTGTTGCACAACATTCAGCCATAATGGTTCTCCTTTTTCTTTGATCAAATTTTAATAGATTAGATTAAACAGAAATCCAACAATCATAATTCCCGTAGCAACGACACTGATAAAAATTATAATCAGCGGCAGCTTGATAATTTTTTTCAAAATGATCATTTCGGGAAGCGATAGCCCGATCACCGACATCATAAAGGCCAGCGCGGTGCCCAGCGCCGCGCCCTTTTCGAGCAGCGCCTGAAGAATCGGAATGATGCCCGCCGCGTTGGAATAAAGCGGAACGCCGATAAGCACCGCCAGAGGAACCGACCACCACGCGTCCTTACCCATAATTGAGGCCATAAAGTTTTCCGGCACATAGCCGTGAACGGCAGCGCCTACAGCAATGCCTGCCACAATATAAATCCAGACCTTGGAAACTATATCGACAACAGCCGTATAGCCCGCCTGGATTCTATCGTTAAAAGTAATCTTTTCTTTCTTCCATCTGAAAATCACCGGCTTTTATTTCATAAACCCATTCTTCGACGAAGCGCTCTACTTTAAGCCTGCCGATCACCCAGCCGGAAATTATGGCGATAAGCAAACCGGTGGAAGCATAGAGCAGAGCGGTCTTCCAGCCGAAAAGGCCGAAGAGCAAAACCAGCGCGACTTCATTAATCATCGGCGCGGCAACAAGAAAAGAAAAGGTAACGCCCAGCGGAATACCGCTTTCCACAAAACCGATAAAAAGAGGAATGGCCGAACAGGTGCAAAAGGGCGTTACGATACCCAAGAGTGCGGCCATGACATTACCGATAAACAAGCGGTTTTCCTTCCAGCGCTTTTCTTGTTTTTTCCGGTGAAAAATAAGAGCGGATAATCCCCACAACAAAAACAATAACGGTCAGAAGGATAAACACCTTGGGGGTGTCATAGAGAAAAAACCTGATTGCTTCGGTCAGATGAGCTGATTTATCCAGTTGAAATATTCTATAGACAAAAAAATCAACTCCCTGCTCTAAAAAAATATAGATCAGAATCGCAAATGGAATCAGTAAAAAAGGAATATAATAATTTATTTTTTTCTTGTTGCCATTATCTGTAGTGCAGCACTCAGCCATTTTGATTACTCCTATATTCAGTTATTAGATCTACTTGCCGCCGATCATTTGTTTAATGTCTGCAAGAGATGGAAGTTTACCGGCGGCTTTAACTTTTCCGTCAATCACCAGAGCGGGAGTTGTCATTACGCCGTAGGCCATAATTTGCTTTATGTCTTTGACATGATCTATCTGCGCGTCAATACCCGTCTCCTTGACGGCAAGACGAACCGTATCTTCAAGTTTGTTACAGGTTGCGCAACCCATACCCAATATTTCTATTTTCATGAAATTGCCTCCTTTGAGGGAAAATTATTTTTTACAGCATTTTAAAATCTCATTGTGCTGTTTGGCATTGGCCGACAAGTACATCTTCCACACAGCCCATAAATTCCATAATGCAAGGCACGCGCAGGCTGTAGAAAATGGAGTTGCCCCTTTTTTCATCGGCAACCAGCCCGGCATTTTTCAAAACGCTCAAGTGTTTGGAAACCGTCGAAGCATCTGCGCCGATCATGTCGGTGAGTTCGTTAACACAGCGTTCTTTTTTGTTTAGCTCCTCAATGATAAAGAGTCTGCTAGGATGCGCCATAGCTTTAATGATTTTTGCCCGTGCTTCATGCTGGGTTTTTACTGATTTTTTCATTTTTATTCTCCTTAATATCTATTTGGTAATATAGCCAAATAGCCATGGATGTCAATAATTATTTTTATTAATAATGCGTTATCACTGCCTTTTGTCCATGAGTTTCAGATTGATTCAAAAATATATCAAATGGTTAGTGATGAAATAAAAGCGGCTTTTTACGTCATAATACGGCTCGCCGTATTTCTTATTGTCGGCTGGGAGGAGATTAATAGATTTGTGTCTTAGAGATATTTTTAAATTTCTCTTCTTGCTCATTTATCATGATTGAGGAATATATTTCTATCTTCCATGAATTTTTTATAAAGGCGGTAGTGATCGGTTTCTTCATAGCGGATTGGCTTTACCGAGGAATGATCAAATGAATAAATTTTTGCGGAAGGACAGGCAAGCAAAATTGGCGAATGGGTGGCGACAATAAATTGAGCGTGGCCATCGACACTCATTTTATCGAGGAAGGCAAGCAGTTCGATTTGGCTTTTCGGAGAAAGAGCGGTTTCGGGCTCATCCAAGAGATAAAGTCCTTTGATTTGATAGCGGCTGCGGAAAAAGGACATCAGCGATTGTCCGTGAGATTGGGTGGTTAAAGATTTTCCGCCGAAGTAATTTAATTGGCCCCGATCGGCCGCCGCCCACTCATCTAATAATTCAGCGAAGTGCTGAAATATTTTTGAGCCGAAAAAAGATCCGGGAACACGGCCATTTTCCCATTGCATGGAAATGTATTGATGAAGTTTATCCTCATGGGGATTGTATTCAGGACGGCATCTTTCGGAATTGCGCCAGATATGAATGCCGCAGGCGATGGCTATAGCTTCCAGCAGTGTAGATTTACCTGTTCCGTTTTCGCCTACAAATAATGTAACCGGTGAATCGAAGATAATTTGCTTTGCCTTTTGAAAAATCGGCAAATAAAAAGGATAACACTCTCGAGTCGGATATTTTTCCGGATGAATGGTTACGCTCTTTAAATGCATTGCTGTCTCCATAAATTATGGAACTTATATACCAATGTATGGATGATTACAAGAATATCTATTATAAAGCCGGATAGGTATGGCCAACATTTCCATCATTAGCTCTTTTATTCGGTAACATTTTCACGCCAATTTGGTATAATGCAGGCAAACATATAAACTATTGGAGTTCTTGATATGATGAAATCATTTTGGTTGTGTTTTGTGCCTCTTTTTGTAGCCGTAAATGCTTTTGGCGTTCTGCCTCTATTTATAAATCTCACCGAAGGGATTGAGCCGCAAAAAATCAGGCGTGTTGTTTTTCAATCAATGATTACGGCGTTAATTGTTGCTTTGGCCTTTATTGCTTTGGGTACGATAATACTGAACCTACTCGGTATCACGATTGCCGATTTCATGATCGCCGGCGGAACGCTCCTTTTCATCATCTCGATCAGGGAAATTATTTCCACCGATAAAAGTCCATATCCTATTGATCTGGATAGCATGGGCGCCGTGCCCATCGGTGTGCCGCTGATAACAGGGCCGGCAGTGTTGACCACGTCAATGCTTCTAATCAATGAGCACACTTTAGTTATTACATCTCTGGCGATTATTATCAATATTTTGATTGCCGGTGGTATTTTTCTTTGTGCTCCGCTGATCAATCGCGTTCTTGGTAAAACAGGTTCGAAGACAATATCCAAAATCACCAGCCTGCTTTTAGCGGCAATCGCCGTGATGATTATTCGCAGGGGTATTGCCGTATTTATTGCTCAAGGCGTTCAATTTTAATAAAGTTGTTTATAATGAGGATTAACCATCCGTAAAACAGAGGGGGGATATCGCATGGGAGAGATAGTTCATACATCACGTATTAAAATTGTGCGGGAAAATGGCCCGACTAGAAAGGCCATTATTGAGGGGTTTAATGAACCGGTTTATTATGGAGTCCATGGAGGAATAAAGAAATTTTATAAAGTAGAACCGGAAAATGAGCATGCCGCAACGCTTGATCATATAGTGGCGGCGACTGCCGCCTGAATGATGGGAACACTGGCCGCGTTGCTGGCCGGAAAGAAAATAGCCACTTCTGAAGAAAGTTACCGGGCTGATGTGGAAGGTGATATAGAAAATATCAATAATGTGCTCAAAATCACCCAGATTCGCGTTAAGTATCATTTGAAAATACATCCGGAGAAAGCAGCAGAAGCTCAGGATGCTTTTTCCTCTTATTTAAAATTTTGTCCCGCCGCCCAGAGCATCAGGGGCTGTATAGAAATAAAAGATAACCTGGTGATTGAGAACATGGAAACAACAGCGCGTTAGTCAATGACACTTGCTGAAAACAAACACAGTTTAAAAAAGGGAGTTCATTTTTTTAAATGAGCTCCCTTTTCTTATTCTCGACCGGTTCTGACTAAATCTGGATATTCCCTTTTTTCAGCGTGTCGGTGGGGAGAAACCACTTAATGCCAAGCTTCTTCGAAATAGCCTCGCATCGTTCGGCTACTTTTGCCCAACCCATGCCTTTGGCCAGAGCGAAAGGACCAAAGGGTGATCCTCCCCCATTAACCATGGCTTTATCGATCTCTGCAGCGCTACTTGTAACACCTTCCTGCAGAAGTTTGGTTCCCTCATTTACCTGAAGACAGACAATATCCATCAGGTCAAAGTTGGGATCGGCTTTGCTCATGTCTATTGTGGGCCTGGCGCCACCGGGCCAATTGAAAATGCCTTTGCCGGTCTTTTTACCCAGCGTGCCGGCTTCGACCATTTTTTTCAACCAGTTACTCGGTTTGAATTCCGGAGATAATGTTTTGGCAAAATAATCCGAACCATGGGCGTAAATGTCAAGTCCGGCAAAATCCATGGTTTCGTATGGTCCCATCGGGGCGCCGATTGATCTGATTTTGGCATCAACGGCCTCAGGATTTATAAGCCCCTTCTCATATATCTCGGCCAGATATAAGCCGACCGGCGCGTTAATTCTGTTGAAAATAAATCCCGGTGAATCTCTCTCTACACGAACCGGAACCATAGCGCCTCTGAAGTTTTTTAATCTCAGGATAAAATCATAACTGATATTCATAGTATCTTCAGAGGTCTTCTGACCGCGGATAACTTCAACAAGAGCCATCATGACCGGCGGATTAAAAAAATGAATTCCCACTACTTTATCGGGTCTTTTTGTCGCGGCTGCCATTTGAGTAATGCTCATATTGGATGTATTGGAAGCAAGAAGAGCATGCTTCGGCGCGTTTTCGTCAATTTCTTTAAATATCTTTACTTTAAGCTCGAGTATCTCCGGAGCGGCTTCAATACTATAATCAATATCTTTGACTGCGTCTTTTAGAACAGTGAATCCATGAATATTATTGATAATCTTGCTTGAGTTTTCTGCCGTCATCTTTTGCTTGGCGACCTGTTTCTCCAGGCTTTCTTTAATTTTGCCTTTCCCTTTGTCCACAAATTCCTGCTTGATATCATAAAGATTTACCTTTAACCCCGCTATGGCGCAAACTTCGGCAATGCCATGACCCATATCGCCTGCGCCAATGATTGCGATTGTTTTGATTTCTCCTGCTTTCATAGTTTTAAAACTCCTTTCCATATTTTTTGATAAGGTCCCGCTATTTGTATGCCGAGTATATGAAGGCGGCACTTATGTGTCAAGATAATTAAAACAAGATCTATTGTTGGCATTAATGAAATATTTGGCGGCCAAGTATGCTGCTTCCGGATGCTTCAATGGCCTGCGTGATTTCTTCTTTTATCTTGCCCGTACTGCCTTGAAGGAACTTTTCCAGCGTGGCTTTGGCCTGGCTGCCGCCAATGCGACCTAGCGCCCACACGATCATACACTTTACGCGTTCATCGGGATTTTCTTGAAATGCCCGGATAAGGTCAGCGATGTAAACTGGATTGAGGCTATTGCCCATGGCGCGTGCCGCATTCATCTTCCAGCGCCAAAGATCATCTGCAGACATATAGAACATGTGCGGCCATATCTTCTGCTCGAAGTATGGCTTGTCCATATGCAGGAGGCAGGGCAGATCGAAATTTGCGGCCTTGGCTGCCACACGGGCATGGGGAGGTTTCTCCTCGGCCATCCAGGGGGTATTACGGGGACAAACGTTCTGACAGCGATCACATCCGTACACATACATGCCCATGGGTTCGCGGAGTTCAAGGGGTGTAAGTCCTTCGCCATAATACGTTAAATAAGAGATGCAACGGCGAGGATCAATCTTTCCGCCTCCTTTGAGCGCATGGGTAGGACACGCTGCCACACAAGCATTACGGCACCACTGGGGACAACCGATAGCAATAGTCGGTTCATCGGGAGGATATTCAGCATCAACTAAAATGGCTATGGGAAACACAAAGGAACTTCCGCGGGCAACACGCCGCGCGTAAAAAACGCAGTTATTGCCGAAAGTCCCTAAACCGGCTCGCGCTGCTGAAAGACGATGGGGCATGTTGGGCGGTACTTTGGAGTCTATGTTGTTCGTCTGGAGAAATTGACGGAAGGCTTTGACTTTAAGTGCCAGACCTTCTTTGGTAACCCGATCATCATCATGATAACAGCGGCCGAAATGACGTTCCATTTTGAGCGGAAATGCTTCTTCGAAATAAGACTCCAACAGTACGATTATGGATTTTGCATTAGGGAGGATGCTTTTGGGATCGGTTCCGGCAAGCAAACTGAAACCGGCTGCTTCTGTCCAGCCATACTCCTCCTGATGAGCCAGCAAATATTCCTTTTGAGAGGCGAAAGGTTCCGCGTCAGTAAAACCGATGTCGGCAAATCCCAGCCGTTTTGCTTCTGCAATAATGTCTTCTTTGGTCAGCATGATATCTCCTTACGGAATTTATACATTAACTCCAAGGCGATTACAAGAATATCAATCTCTAATCTGAGCAGTTTTTATACGGCTGGTTTTGTCTTGACATAACGATATGTAATCTTTAGTATTCATCTAAGTTAGTAAGAGGGTAAATCTAATCAACATTGAGGGGAGTTATATAACCACATTATTGACTCCCCAGGAGGCGTTATGAAAAAGGTTCTGCTTATCGTAAGTTTGTTAATAGTAATTATTATTGCTGTAGGCGGTTTCTATTTCTGGAAAATATACCAGCAGTTCGGAATAGTGGAGACTGTCCAGCTTGATCCGCAATTGACGGTGTATCTTGGCGGCGGAGGAAACTCTATTGTTCTGACTTCCGAGGATGGCTCTAAAGCACTTGTCGTTGATACAAAGATGAGAAGTGCAGCAAAAAAACTCAGAGATACGGTGAAAGCCGCTGATATTGTAATTATCAACACACACGCACATTTTGATCATACCGGCGGGAACGCGCTTTATCCATCGGCAAAAATAATTTCCGGAGCGTACACCAATGAACAATGGGACAGTGATTCTAAAAAAACCAGCAGATATCCTGATGTGGCTTTAAAACCCGGTGAGGAAAAAGTGATTAAAATCGGGAGCGAAACCGTGCTTGTTCGCAATATGGGCAGGGCGCATACGTGGAACGATGTGGTTGTCTATTGTGAAAAACGTAAACTCCTGGTTACCGGCGATTTGGTATTTCTCGACATGCACCCGGCCTTGTATACCAAGAGTGGCGCTAGCGTAGCTGCTTGGATAGGAGCTCTTGAAACGCTTGCGAGCCGCTATAAAATAAAAATCTTGATACCGGGCCATGGAAAGGTTTCGGATCAAACTGCGCTTGCTGTAATGAAAGACTATTTTGTTTCTATTGGCGATGCCATCGGAAAACCTGATAAACAAGCGGAGCTTAAAAAGAAATATAAGGAATATTTCACTATACCGGGCATGTTCAGTTTTAGAAACACAACCAGATTCATCGAGAAGGAAAGAAAAAGTTAGCAGGCTATTACTTTGTATATCAAAGGCTACACTGCTAAGAACTACATCTTATTCTTTACTTTGACTCTTTGCGCAGGTTGTATTTGATCATTTTTAGCTGCAATCCCTTGCGGCTAAGCCCCAGTTGTTTGGCTGCCTTGGTGACATTGCCGCCGGCTTCTTCGAGGCACTTGATAATCATCTGTCTCTCTACATTTTCCACGTGATCACGTATATACTCTTTAAACGGTTTTTTGCTGTCATCTACGGGCTCTGTTAAGATTTTATCTAAAGCGGCCTTGAATTCGCCGGGAACTTCCTGGGACGTAATCAGATTATCCTTTGCCAGAAGCATCATTCTTTCGATGAGGTTTTCCAATTCGCGGATGTTTCCCGGCCATTCATAGCGCAAAAGCATTTCTTTTACTTCGCTGTCCACCTCAACCGAAAGCTCCAGCTTTTTGTTAAATTTATCCATAAAATAATCAACCAGAGGCAGGATATCTTCTTTTCTTTCCCTGAGCGGTGGGACGTCAATAGGAAAAACATTGAGACGATAGTATAAATCTTCACGAAAATTTCCCGCCTGCACCTGCTGCAAAAGATTTTGATTGGTGGCGGCAATAATGCGCACATCCACTTTTATTGTTTTTAGGCCGCCGACTCGTTCAAATTCCTGCTCCTGAATAACGCGTAAGAGTTTTACCTGCATATCGCGCGGAATTTCTCCCACTTCATCGAGAAACAAAGTCCCTTTATGAGCCAGTTCGAATTTCCCCGGCTTGGTAATGGCGGCGCCGGTGTAGGCGCCTTTTTCATAACCGAATAGTTCGCTTTCCATCAGAGTTTCAGCAATGGCCGCGCAGTTGATTTTGATGAGCGGATTTTTTTTGCGTGGAGAGTTGTAATGAATAGCGTCGGCCACCAGCTCTTTTCCGGTGCCGGTTTCCCCGGTGATCATAATTGTTGTTGTCGTCGGAGCCACCCTTTTTATAGCTTCAAATATCTCCAGAGTACTTTTGCTCTTGCCGATAATTCCGGTTCTTTCTATTTCTTCCGGCGGCAAAAACAATTCGTTTTCTTTTAAATTGCGTGTTTTTATTGCTTTGGAGATAACGTTTTTTAACTCATCGAGGTCGAACGGCTTGGTAATATAATCCAGCGCGCCTTTCTTCAGCGCTTCGACGGCAGTAGCGACAGTGCCGTGAGCGGTAATCATAATCACAGGCACTTCCGGATACTTTTCAGAAATACGGCTTAGCAGTTCCATGCCGTCAATGTCCGGCATTTTCAAATCGGATACAACCGCGGCTATTTTACTTGATTTTAAAATTTGCAGAGCTTCCCGTCCATCGGAGACGGAAGCAACTTCATAGCCTTCTTTTTTGAGCATGGCGGACAACACCAGCCGCATATTTAATTCATCATCAACGATTAAAATTTTATTCATGGTTTACAATTATTATGCTTTGACATTTAAATCAAGTTGGATTGTGTTTAAAGTTTAGCCGGCTGCATTGAGCTTGATGAAGAATACAGTTCCTTGCGCAGGAATTGATTTTACCCGGATGATTCCGCCGTGCTCTCTGATGATTCTTTGGCAAATAGCCAGACCAAGTCCAACACCTCTTTTCTTGGTTGTGAAAAAGGGCTTGAAAATATTTTTTATTTCCTCTTTGTTTATTCCACTTCCGGTATCGCGAATCGTTATGCTTATTGCTCCTTCGGCTCCGAATTCGATGTTAGATGTGCGAAAAGTTAGGGTGCCGCCCTGCGGCATTGATTCGATCGCATTCAGGGCTATATTTAAGATGACCTGCATAAATTGTTGTTCGTCCACTTCCACTGCGGGCAAGTTGTGATTCAATTCCCGAACAATAGTAATATTTTCCGCCAGTCGATTGGCCGCGATGATGGAGATAGCCTTTTGAATAGTCACGTTGATGTTTTGAGTTTTAAGATCGAGTTTGTATGGCCGGGCGTAATCAAGAAATTGATTGACTACGGTATTGAGTCTGTTTACTTCTTCAATAATAACGTCAAGAAGATTTTTTTGCTCTTCAGATGGTGTTTCCGATTTCAAGTACTGGGCAGCGCCTTTTATCGAACCCAGCGGATTGCGAATTTCATGAGCGAAAACCGGTGCCATTTCCGCCAACATCAAGGCTTTTTCCCTTTCCAGCTTTTCATCGAATTCATAAAGAGAAGTGAAAATATCTTTGCTGTCGGGATAAAAGTGGCTAAAACTTTTTTTCAAAATCATTTTTATCGGTGAAAGGGAAATAGCGATTAAAAAAGAAGCCATTAGGACGCTGGTAAAAGAAGGTATGTTGGAGCTGAAAAATAAGGCAACAAAATAAAAGATAATCGTGCCGGCAAGCGTGCTGAAAAAAATTATCAGCGCCCGGGCGAAAAAGTCATGCAGTTCGTGGAGCTGCGGATAAGCAATGATTAATAAAATTAGATAAAGCAGGGCTGATAGAACAAGACCGGTTATCGGGGGAAAGTTGAGTCCCCAGTAACTAAATAGATCAATAGTGCTTACTATCACAGCAATGGGACAAGCAACGAGCAAGTACCCCAGACGTTTTTTTTCGGTGCTGGGAGCTAGTCTGCTTACATGACGCAAGAGGGCGATATAGCAGAGTGCCAGAGTGCTGAATGTGTAAGATAAAATGATGGCTTTAAAATACGGCAATTCAGATAACATTGTAAAAAAGGAAAAAACACCCGATAAACTTATTAAGGTGAAAATAAAAACCACTCCCCGCGAAATAAAAGATTTATTGCGGGTCAGATGGCGGAAAAAGCGAAGAGCAAAAGGCGCAATGGCCAGGCTTCCCATATATTCAACAGTTAGCCAAAAGTCGGAAGCGAAGATAGGGCGGAGGAAAACGGCGATTTGCAAAATAAAAACAGTGGTGCAAAGAGCGGCAAAAGACCCATGTAGCTTATCCTTTTTACCGGTAAGCATGAGTGAAAAAGCGATGATAAAGCTGGTTGCCGCAAGAGTAAATGTATCCATCTATCTGCAATAATACTTATCAATATTTTTAACCAAATTCTACAACAATATTTGGGTGCAGTAAGAGCGTTTCCATCTTGAATTATCATTGATAACAATAATTTAATGGAACAATTATTTCTTTTTGGCCGATGGATAAATTATTAACATCAATTCTTGTAGGTGAAATCCTGTTCGCAGCGCGAACTATTTTACACACATCAGATAGCTTTTTTATTCCTATACCCCAGTGATATTTATCAAAAACACAATAAATCCCAATTCCTTTAATTTTATAATGTTTTCCTGGTCTGTGGCATAAATTGTGCTGTTTATTGTTTGTATCTTGTTCTTGTCATTAAATGTATTTTAAGATAAGTTTACTTAATATTTTTTTAACGGGAAAAATTGATAAATGAAAGATTTTAAAGAGATAGCGGTTGTTTTTCCAGGCCAAGGTTCGCAGAGACCGGGCATGGGGAAAGACTTTTATGAACAAATTTCTGTATGCCGCGAAACATATGAAGAAGCTGGTGATACCCTAGGATGGGATGTATCTTCCATGTGTTTTGGTGAAGATGAAAGGATAAATCTAACGGAATATACTCAGCCTTGTATCGTAACAACGGAAATAGCTATGCTGAGGGGATTAGCCAAGCGATATGGCTTTACGCCTAAATTTTTTGGCGGCCACTCTTTAGGCGAATTTACTGCACTTATTGCCGCCGGGGTGATGCCTCTGGATGAAACTCTAAGAATAGTTCAAACCCGCGGGAAATTGATGCAGGAAGCCGTGCCGGTTGGCGTAGGGGGTATGGCGGCGGTTATTTCCGAAGATATAGACGTTGATGCACTTAAGAAAATAATGGAGGATATACCGGTAGATTTGGCCAATGTTAATTCCACCTATCAGGTTGTAATAAGCGGCGGAATTTCCGCGGTGAGAGAAGTGGAAAAAAGATTGGAGCAACTGCTGGCATCTCCAAAAACTTTTCGATGTGTTCATCTGAATGTAAGCGCTCCGTTCCATAGCCGCTTCATGAAATCAATAGAAAATATTTTTTCCCATACCTTGAAGGAAGTAGGTAAGAATATAAAGCCGCAAAATGCCCCTCAAGTAACATCAAATTTTACCGGCGGATTTCATTCGGACGATGTTGAAAAAATAAGAGAAAATCTGGTGAATCAAATTAGTAATACTGTGCGCTGGCGGGAAAACATGCAAAGTTTAGCCGCCAAGGCCGGGAAAATTTATGAAGTCGGCCCAGGACGGCCGCTGCGTGATTTTTTTAAAACAATAGGCGTAACCTGTCAATCAATTACCGGGCTCGCAGCAGCCGAAAAGAGTTTAACGGAATAAACTAAAAAACGTGCAGCTTACCATAAAGATGTCCGCTAACGTTACCAGGGAGGAATGGCTTTGAACAGTTTTAAAAAGATTCCAACAAATCCCCTAAAAATTCAGGATAATACTTTTCGCGATGGCCATCAATCCATATATGCCACGAGAATGAAAACGGAAGATATGCTTCCCATCGCCGAAGAAATGGACAATTGTGGTTTTCACGCGATGGAAGTATGGGGTGGCGCTACTTTTGATACAATGCATAGGTTCTTGGGCGAAGACCCGTGGATGCGACCGAGGATTTTAAAAAAGTATATCACCAAAACCCCTTTTGCCATGCTTATACGCGGACAGAATCTTGTTGGCTACCGTCATTACGCCGATGATGTTGTACGTGCTTTTGTTGATAAAGCTTGTGAAATCGGCATAGATATTTTCCGTTGCTTTGATGCTTTAAACGATTTCCGCAATATGGAAACTTGCGCGGAAAGAATCAAAGCCAACGGCAAACAGTTTCAGGGAGCTGTTTGCTATTCATTGACCGATGTCCGTCTGGGTGGAGAAGTTTATAATCTTGATTATTATGTGGCGAAAGCCAAAGAACTGGAGAAAATGGGCGCGGATGCGATCTGCATTAAAGATATGGCGGGGCTGCTTTCCCCTTTTGACGCTTATGATTTGGTTCTCGCCTTGAAAAAAGAAATTAAAGTGCCTCTGCATTTGCATACCCATTACACCAGCGGTATGGCCTCAATGACATATTTAAAAGCAATAGAAGCCGGAGTTGATGTTGTAGATACATGTCTCGCGCCTTTTGCGCTGAGAACATCGATGCCGGCCATTGAACCTTTGGTTGCAGCCCTTCAGGGAACCGAGCGTGCAACTGGAATAGATTTGCATAAATTGCTCGTCCTGGGTGAACATCTGGAGAATATTGCTCCGAAATATAATCACCATCTGGCGAATCATAAGCTTTCAATCATTGATAATGGGGTTCTTGCCCATCAAATTCCCGGCGGAATGATTTCCAATTTAACCGGCCAACTAAAAGAAATGAACGCCCTGGACCGATTGGGAGAAATTTATATAGAAGTAGTTCAAACGCGCAAAGACATGGGTTATCCGCCACTAGTTACTCCGGTATCGCAAATCATCGGAGCTCAAGCTGTATTAAATGTTCTTTTTGGCCGTTATGTTCAGGTATCCAACCAGCTTAAAGATTTGGTTTTGGGACTATACGGAAAAACTCCGGTGCCGATTGATCCGGAATTGACCAAGAAGATACTGAAGAATTACAAACATGGACAGGAGCCGGTTTCCGGAAGGCCGGCTGATTATCTGGAACCGGAAATCGAAGCGGCAAAAAAACGTATTGGCAATCTTGCCCGTAGCGATGAAGATGTGCTTGCATATATCTTATATCCCGCAACTATGGAAAAATTTCTGCAGACGAAATATGGAATCAGTTCGCCGGCAAGTGCGGGAGTTGAAAAATTTCCGGGAAAAAAAGTTGCCGCATGAAGTGGCAATAATTAAGGTTCTTTTTTGAAAAGAGATTACTTCAAAGGGTTTGTCTTGTAAATTTATATCTAAAAAAGCGAAATGAAAGGTTCGGTTTATGGATTTCAGTCTTAGTGAGAATCAACTCAGGTATTTAGACACTGTGCGAAAATTGGTAAAAAATGAAATAACTCCTCACATTTTAGAGCTGGAAAAAGCTCATAAATTCCCTTGGGAGATTATTAACAAAGCATGGGAAATGGGAATTATCAATTTATGCATTCCGGAATCTGTCAAAGGTTATGAAGTTGACGTTATTTCTTCGGCTTTGATTATTGAAGAGCTTTCTTACGGCGACACGGGTATTTCCACTTCGGCGATGTGCAATGATTTGGCCAATGTTGTAATAGGCCAGCATGGCACGGATGAGCAAAAAGAATTATTTCTCAAACCTTTTGTCGAAAAGCCTCTTTTGGCTTCTTTTTGTTTGACGGAACCAAACGCCGGCTCGGATAATTCCATGATGACCAGCTTTATCGTCAAGAAGGATGACGGCTCTTATGTTTTAAACGGTTCCAAGTGTTTTATTACCAATGCTTCTTATGCTTCTCAATATACTGTTCTTTGCAAAGTAGGAAAATCGACAAGCAATTTTATGGCTTGCGTTGTTATTCCGGTAGAGCCGGTAACCTCAAAAGAAATTCCCGATATCGGACAGGCAACCAGAGAAATAAATCTGCCGACAGGCGGAAAGATAATTATCGGCAAGCCGGAAGATAAATTAGGGCAACGACTTTCCAACACAGCCAGCGTCACTTTTGAAGATGTTATTATTCAGCCGAATCAGATTATCGGAGACAGGCGTTTCGGCTTTAAATATATTATTGATGTCTTGGATTATGCCCGGCCGATGGTGGCCGCAATCGGCTTGGGCTTGGCCAAAAGGGCACTGGCGGTTACTCTGGAATATACGCGGGAACGCAAACAATTTGGTCAGAGAATTTGCGATCTTCCCGTGGCCAGAGACATGATAACAACTATGTGGAAAAAAGTGGAACTGGCCGAACTCGCTCTTTTAAAAGCGGTTTGTAAAATTCAGGAAAAAGCCGATGATGCCGGAATTTATGCTTCTCTGGCCAAAAACGCAGCCGCCGAAGCCGCTATCTTTTGTACAACAGAAGGGCTTCATTTGCATGGCGGTTATGGTTTTACAAATGAGTATGAAATTTCCAAGCTCGCGCGCGACGCTCATATCATTGATATTTATGAAGGTGTGCGCGAAGTGCAAAATATGATTATCGGACGGGAGATTGTTTAGAAATGCTTTATCTTCACTCCATGGGACATTTCAATCCGGAAAATATTATTACGAACAAATTTTTAGAAGATTTGGATATCGGCACAAATAACGAATGGATTTTGGAGCGTGTGGGTATCCAAAATCGCCGGACAGTATTACCTTTGGACTATATTAAAAAAACTAAAAACAGTGATCCACGCGCAGCTTTTGAAGCAAGGCTTTATAAAAATGCACAAATGGGAGCTGCCGCCGCCAGGATGGCGCTTAAAAGAGCTTCACTAAAGCCTGAAGATATCGGAATGGTTATTGCCGGTTCTTCATCGCCGGATAACGTCTCGCCGGCCGAAGCTTCGGCAATTGCCACAGAACTTGGCATTGAAGTACCCAGTCTCGATATGAATTCAGCCTGCTCTACTTTTGGGATGCAAATCAATTTTCTATCCCGAATGAAACCGGAAAGCCTTCCTGATTATATTCTTGTGGTTGACTCGGAAACGCTGACGAAATGCGTTGACTATACTGACCGTAGTGCAGCGGTGCTCTTTGGCGACGGCAGTGCCGCCGCAATAGTCTCGACGAAAATTCCGTCACATGCTGCTTTTATAAATTGTATTTTTGATTCCCGTCCCTCGGCATGGGAAAAAGTAGGAATCACCTGGAATTGGAATTTTCATCAGGAAGGTAATGCCGTGCAAGGGTTTGCCATTCGGCAGACGACGGAATCCGTTAAAATTTTGCAGGAGGCGTTCACGGCAGAGGCTAAACGCTTCATTTTTATAGGTCATCAAGCTAATTTGTTAATGCTTAAGGCTGTTAGTGAGAGAAGAGGAATAAACCCCGAGCACCATTGGTATAATGTTGATCAGTTCGGCAATACAGGCTGCTGCAGTGCGCCCGCTGTTTTAAGTATGCACTGGGATGAGATTAGTACAGGTGACCGTATTGCGATGGCTATTGTCGGCGCTGGATTAAGCTGGACCCATATGTTGCTGAAAGTGGAGAATAAACAATGATCGATAAACCGGTGGCAATTGTTACAGGTGGAGGAACGGGCATAGGGGCGGCTTGTAGCCGCGCCCTGGCGTCCGAAGGTTTCCGTGTGGGCATCAACTACATACCCGTTATGGAAGAACCGTCGAAAGCGGTTCTTGCCGAAATCAAGGAAGGATTCCTAGTAGAAGCTGATCTGACAGACCCGGATCAGATAGACAGGATGGTAAGCCAGATCAAGGAAGTGGCGGGCCGCGTGGATGTCCTTGTCAACAGCGCAGGCATTTCGATTAACAATGATATCAACTCGATGAAAATCGAGGAGTTTGACCGCCAGCGTGAACTTGTACGGGGCGCCTGGTATCTGACCAAGAAAATCCTCCGGCAGTTTATGCTCCGGAAGAATACGGGGCGAATTATCAATATCTCCAGCGTTGTTGGGCATACGGGTAATTCAGGACAGATTCCCTACACCATGGAGAAAGCGGCACTGGATGCTTTTACGAAATCTTTGGCGCAGGAACTTGCCGGACGCAATATCCTGGTTAATTCCGTTGCTCCCGGCTTTATCGACACGACCATGACAAAGGAACTTCCCGATCATGTCAAGGAGAGGATCCTGTCAAACATTCCATTGGCCAGGTTGGGCAAGGCCGAGGAAATAGCTGATGTGGTAGCATTCTTAGCAACAAGGGCCAATTATATTACGGGAACAGTCATTCATGTTAATGGGGGGCTTTATGGTGGCTGACGCCTGCGTCATCAAGGAAGTTTTAGCGCTTGTGCCGCAGCAGGAGCCTTTTCGCTTCATTGATGAAATTATCAGTCTTGATGAGGAAAAAATAATCGGTGCTTATCGCTTTCGTGAAGATGAATTTTTTTATCGCGGTCATTTTCCGGGCAGGCCTATTACGCCGGGCGTGATTCTAATTGAAACGATGGCGCAAATTGGAGCTACTGCTTTTGGAATTTACCTCCTTGCATGTCAGAAAAAAATGCGGCCTGGGACAATGGATATACCGCTTAGCTTGTTTTCATCGGCCGATGGCGTTGAGTTCAATGGAATTGTAGTACCGGGTGAAAGGGTAATCGTGAACGGCAAAAAAAATTATTTTCGTAAGGGAGTTTTAAAAGTGGATACGACTATGGAAAGAGAAAACGGCGAAATAGTTTGCCTTGGAACGCTGACTGGAGTGGTAGCGGATAAATGAGGAAACGTGTTGTCATCACGGGAATGGGTGTCGCCGCTCCCAACGCGCATGGATTGGATGATTTTGAACAGGCGCTCAGAGAAGGCCGTTCTGGTATTCGCTTTATTCCTCGATTGAAAGAATTGAATTTTGGGTGTCAGATTGCGGGAATACCGGAAAATTTTGACGTTATCCGTAAAAGTTATTTTGATCGTGAAAAGCTTTTATCCTTTAATGATAATATTGGCTTTGCTTCGGTCTCGGCGGTGGATGCCTGGAGGGATGCGGGCTTTAATCTTCAGGATAGCGATGACGATACGATAGATTGGGACACAGGAGTTATTGCCGGCTCAGGAATCGGTGGCATGGATACGATTGCCAATAGTGTCGTTCCTATGATTAATGAAGGTAAAGTTAGACGTTTGGGCAGTCGAGTTGTTGAACAGGTAATGGGTAGCGGCACCAGCGCCCGTATTTCCGGTTTGATCGGTGCCGGCAATCAGGTGACATCGAATTCTTCAGCGTGCAGTACCGGGAATGAAGCGGTTATTGATGCTCTCTGGAGAATAAGGATGGGATTAGCCAAACGCATGATAGCAGGTGGTTCCGAAGGTGCCACGCCTTACATCTGGGGAGGCTTTGATGCCATGCGCGTACTTTGCCGTAAATTTAATGATAATCCGGCAGCGGGTTCCCGCCCGATGAGTGCTACTGCTTGCGGCTTCGTTCCCGGTTCCGGCGGTGCCATGCTGGTTTTGGAAGAACTGGAAACGGCTCTGGAGAGGGGCGCCAGAATTTACGCAGAAATAATTGGTGGCTACGTTAATTGCGGTGGTCAGCGGATGGGAGGTACAATGACTGCACCTAATCCTGAAGGGGTAAAGAGATGTATTCGCGGTGCGGTGGCCGATGCAGGAATTGATCCTGCTGAAGTTGACGCGATTAACGGCCATTTAACGGCGACCTATGCCGATCCTTATGAAGTTAAAAGCTGGGCGGTTGCTTTGAATCGAACACCTGATAATTTTCCTTACATTCAGGCCACAAAATCATTGATTGGTCATTGTTTAGGTGCCGCCGGCGCCATAGAATGCGTGGCTTCTGTTTTGCAAATATATAAAGGTTTCCTGCATCCTTCTATTAATTGTGAAGATGTTCATCCGGATATTGCCGAGTATGTCGAAAAAATTCCGAAAAAATGTTTGGAGTTTCCAAAATTGAAAATTGTCGCCAAAGCTGGTTTTGGCTTTGGTGATGTTAATAGTTGCATCATTTTTAAAAAGTGGGAAGAAAAATAATTTATTATAAAGGAGAATGTTTTTATGGATGAGAAGAAAATATTTGAAGAGATGGTCAACATTTTGAAGCCTTATACCAAGGATCAGACGCTTTTGGAAAAAGCGACGATGGACACGCATATTTTAAATGATTTGAAAGTAAATTCCGCCCGTCTGGTAGATGTGATCATTAAGTGTGAAGATGTTTACGGTATCAGTGTTGATGACGATGAAGCGGATAAAATCCGCACCATCGGCGATGCCGTAAAAATAATTAAACAAAAACTCGGGTAAGAAAAATGGATAAAAAATCTAAAGTATTTGTTGAGGTGCAGAATTTTTTAGGAAGAATTGCGGTACTAATCATCGCGCCCTTTTATTTTTTTATTGCTAAAATTTTATTTTATCGAGTGATGAATTTGAAAGAAATTCGTCGGCAGTGCGCGAGTGAATTTGCCCGGCACAAGGGACCCTGGATTATTTGCGCCAATCATTTGACAATGATTGACTCGTTTATTCTAGGTTATGCCATTTTCAGCTTAGGCCAACATATAACCGACTATAAGAAACTGCCTTGGAATTTACCGGAAAGAAGTAATTTTCAAAGCAATATTATTCTGGCGGTATTGTGCTATCTGGCTAAATGCATTCCTATTGATCGCGGCGGGTCCCGGGAAAAAATAAAAAATGCTATGGATAAGTGTGTTTACCTGCTGCGTGACGGTCATAGTGTCATGATTTTTCCTGAAGGCGGGCGTTCCCGGACCGGAAGAATTAATAAAGAAAGTTTTTCTTACGGTGTGGGTCGTTTCGTCAAAGACGTGGAAGACTGCAGGGTAATGTGCATTTATCTGCGCGGAAATAAGCAGGAGAATTATAGTGTCATTCCCGCCTGGGGAGATAAATTTTCAGTACATATGGAAGTGTTTTCGCCGGAACGTATCGAGGGAAGCGGACTGCGCGTACAGCGAGAATATGCCACGCAAATAATTAACCGTCTTGCACAAATGGAGGAGAAGTATTTTGCCGCACATAGGGAACGATATCGTGGATTTGAGAGAACCTGCGAACGCCGGGAAAAGCAGGGATTCGCGCTTTCTAAAGAAAATCCTCACCGTTGCTGAAATTGATTTTGTGCAAAACGCGGAAAATCCTGATAGGGCGCTGTGGTCGCTTTGGTCTTGTAAAGAAACTGCCTATAAGGTCATAAAAAAAAAGTGCGTTGTTGCCGCTTTTTTGCCGCGCCGGTGGACGGTAATTCTCAAGAAATCAGAATCGGCGTGTTTAGGCGGTGAGGTTAAGATTCCGGACGCAGAAGCGGTTTATGTTCGTCTCTTTTCTCATTTCCGCTACGTTCATTGTGTGGGAGCAGATCACCCGCCTGATTTGGACAGGTTAGTCTGTAAAGTTGAAGTTCTACCGAAGAAGGAAAAGGAGAAGAAAATAGATCCATCTTTATTTGCGCGAAAATGCCTTGCCCTAGGTATCGCCGATTTTTTCCGTTTAAATTTAAACGATATCAAAATCAACAGAGTACAAGATAAAAGTGAACTTCAGCCGCCGCATGTTTATATTGGCGGCAAAAAATCAAATATTGACATCAGCTTAAGCCACGATGGTCAATTCGTTGCTTATGCTTTTTTATCCTGATTCCAATTCTAAATCAAAGCGCTATCTTTGTTGGCGTCGTTGTCGGCTTCCTCAACGTATGTAACAATACGCCTCGTCGCCTCCTCCTTGCCGCCTCGATATCATCTTTGATTTAGAATTGGTATTAGGATATCTACTTGTCATGTTATTTTTCTTATGATAATGATTTCTCTAATCTGAATTCTGCACAAAAAAGGATTTTATTATGAAGATCGCGGTATTAAACGGCTCACCAAAAGGACAGATTAGCGTTACCATGCAATATGTTCATTTTCTGCAACAAAAATTTACAGGAACCGAATTTAAGATTTTTGATATAGCCCTGAAAATTAAAAAACTGGAAAAAGAAAAAAAAGATTTTCAGGAAATTATCGGGGAAATATCCGCTTCCGATGCCGTCCTCTGGGCGTTCCCCCTTTATTTTTTCCTTGTTTGTTCGCAGTATAAAAGGTTTATCGAATTGATTTTTGAAAGGAACGAGACCTCTGCTTTTCGCGGAAAACCGGCCGCGAGCCTTTCTACATCAATCAACTTTTTTGATCATGCCGCCCATAATTATATCAATGCTATCTGCGACGATTTAGGAATGAAATATTTTGGATCTTATTCGGCGGAAATGAACGATATGCATAAATCCAAGGAAAGGCAAAGGCTGAAAACTTTTGGTGAGTTATTCATCAAAACAATCAAAGAGGGCATCCCTTCGATAAAAAATCATAAACCGCTGATCGCGCAGGAAACTGTTTATGAACCGGCCAAGCTTATGCCTGTGGAGACCAACGGCAAAAAAGTATTAATTGCAGTTGATGATATTAACAAAAGTCCTAATCTCCGCAAGATGCTGGATAATCTACAAAAAGCTTTTTCCCCCGCTGCCGAATTAGTGCAACTTAAAGATGTCGATATCAAAGGCGGCTGTCTGGGATGTATGCAGTGCGGTATGGATAATGTCTGCGTTTATGACGGTAAGGACGGTTTTATTGATTTTTTCAACGGGAAAATAAAAACAGCAGACATTCTATTTATTGCCGGCGCCATTCACGACCGTTATCTATCGTCATTATGGAAATGCTTTTTTGACCGCAGCTTTTTCAACGGCCATATACCGGCCATACAGGACAAACAAATCGGCTATGTAATTTCTGGTCCATTTAATCAAATTCCTAATCTGCGGGAGATCTTCGAAGCTCATGTAGGTATGCAGCACTGCAACCTCATCGGATTTGTCAGCGACGATATGGGCAACTCGGCAGAAATTAATGCCGCGCTGCAAAATGTGGCTTCCAATGCAGTTATGTTCAGCGAGCATGGATATATCAAGCCGCAGATGTTTTATCAGGTTGCGGGAACAAAGTTATTTCGGGATGCTGTGTGGAGCAAACTGCGCATAGTGTTCCAGGCCGATCATAGATATTACAAAGAACATGGCTTTTACAATTTCCCGCAAAAGAACTACAAATGGCGGTTGATTAACAATATTATAATGCTACTTACAAAGATTCCGGTCGTGCGTCGTGAATTTGTCAAAAGAACGAAAGTGGAAATGATCAAGCCCTTTGCGAATGTTTTAAAGAAAAAAGCATAAAAAATCCATTAATAGTTTGAGACACATTGCGCCCGTGGCACAGCCAAACATACAATAATTGGTGTGTCGGTATATTTCGATGAAAAAAAGGAGGAAATAATGAATATCAAGGACGTAGTCGCACTAGTAACTGGTGGAGTATCAGGATTGGGGGAAGCCACTGTCATCGAATTGGTTAAAAACGGTGCCAAGGTAGCCATAATTGATGTTGATTCGGCAAGAGGCGAGAAGCTTGCGGCCGGGTTAAGGACTAACGCGATATTTGTAAGGGCAGATGTGACCAATGAAACCGAAATTCAACAGGCCATAAAAAAGACCATAGACGCTTTCGGGAAAATAAATGTTGCCATAAATTGCGCCGGTGTTCCCAATCCGGGCAAGATTATGAGCAAGAAAGGTCCTTTGCCTTTGGATGCGTTCAATAAAGTAGTGCAAATAAATCTTGTGGGAACGCTCAATGTGCTCAGGTTGGCAGTTGAGCAAATGATCAATAACACGCCCAATGAAGAAGGCGAAAAGGGCGTTATCGTTAATACAGCTTCAGTTGCCGCGTTTGACGGACAGATAGGACAGGCCGCATACAGCGGCTCTAAAGCCGGCATAGTGGGAATGACGCTGCCCATCGCCCGCGAATGCGCCGATTATGGAATAAGGGTAGCCACTATTGCCCCGGGACTCTTTGAAACACCGATGATGGCTAGCTTACCGACGGCGGTTAAAGAAGATTTAGCTAAGACCGTTCCATTTCCACGGCGGCTGGGGAAACCCATTGAATATGCCAAACTAGCTATTCATATTATCGAAAATACAATGCTCAACGGCTGCTGTATCAGGCTGGACGGCGCTTTACGTATGCCGCCTAAATAAGCCAGTGTCTTATTCTATACATTAGAGTTGTGTCCCGAAATTAAGCGCAGTTCTATCCATGCTGAAACCCAGTTTTGTATGAACCAACTCTTTGGGGCTAATCGTGAAGGGATGGAGAACGAGAAAAGAATTCTCAAGAGTGAATTTAAGCGAAGATGATAAATCCAGGAGGCGTCTTTTATTGGCCATTAAACTGGCTAAAGTAATGATAAAACTCTCCGCAGCTTCAGTTACGGGCAGAGTTACCGGATAGATTGTTTTTGCCGGAAAATCCCCTGTTGTCAAATTCACTTCAGCCGGCGTCATGGTCAGTTGTTTACACCAGCGCAAAAACAAAGCGGGGTTAATTTTAAAAGCCGGTGACCAAAAATAAAAAGGCGTGTGTTCCCATGCTTCCGTAGGAACTTTGGGTAAATTAGCCACTTTAATTAAATCGGCATAAGTTTCCAGTTGAATACCATCAATTTTTACTTTCATCCGCCAGAAGGGAAGATAAGCAATATCTTCTCTTTGTCTTCCTGCCAGACGGAAAAATCAACTTTAGTAAAATTTTTGTTGGATGGATTCCATGCAGAATTGCAGTTATGAGCAAAAAACGATTAACGCGTCTTTTTCTCCCGGCATATCCGCACCGCAATGCGGACAAAGCATGGGTATGAAATTTACCTGCCATTTCTCAGCCGGGGCGGAGGCGAGAGCCTGTTCAATTTCCTTTTCTTCCACTTTTGGGGATCAAATAGGTTTTTTTAAGATTCCATCATAGAGGTAACCGTTGACTGAATAGACTGGAGCGTAAATAGTACCTGACGGTTTCTCCGATAAAGATTCTCTGCTGATCGGGTTTGCCAACATAAGTTTGGTAGCATTTCAGCAGCGCTTCGCGTGCAGTTTGAGAAGATGCGATAAATTCTCCGGCATCGTTATTGCTTCCCACAAATTTTAATTTCAGCGCTTGCGGCCTCAGGCCCAAAGAAAATGGAAGCAAGCGGGAATCGAAAGAAAGAAAATTAGCGTCAAAAAAATTATAAGAAATGTTCGCTTCTTTAAGGGTGTAAGAAAGACCCTTAAGGCGCCAATAGGGAATGAAATAAATTTTTTCAGTAATGTCTTTTGCGGGCGGAATATAGTAGCGGAAATGATCTTTTGTCGCCAGATATACCCGTGTGCGGCAGAATTTACACGAAAGAATGCGATCCGCCTCGTCGAGAATTATCGGCGCGCCGCATTGAGGACATTGTTGTTCAATCTGCCAGTTAGAGCCGTTCACCGCACTTATTACAATAAATAGATTCCGGTAAATTTTCGAAGCCGCATTTGGAGCATTTTTTAGGCGAGGGCTTTACCGTTACCGCCTTGCCGCAATTGACGCAAAATTTGGCGTTGACCGATAAATTTTTTCCGCAATGAGCGCACTTATTGACTATTAGAATCTGGTGCCCGCAAGCGGGACAAAAATGGGATTCTTTAGGAATTGCTTGTTTGCAATCCGGACAGGCATAAGTTTCTGCAGTAACTCCTTGTGCAGCCGCTCCTTTGAAGGCTTCCGCAAGCATTCCGGGCATCATAAATCCCATTCCCAATCCTAATCCCGCGCCCGCTTCCGACTGCGTCTGAGCCGCAGTTTCCACCGCCATCGCCGCTTTCATTTTCAGAAGTTTGTTGAGATCATCAAAAACACCCAGTCTGCTCTTATCGTCGATTGCTTTTTGCACTTCCGGCGGCGGGGTAATGGAGTTAATATACAAATCGGTAAGCCCCAGGCCGAATTTACTGAGATCGTTTTGCAGCATTGATTTCAAGCCGTCGGAAAAGTCGTTGTATTTCCCGGGAAGGTTGAAAATTGTGTCCACGTTTTCCCCCATGTAATCGTTAAAACGCGAAACAATGATCCGGTTGAGATACTCTTCGATTTCTTCGGTGCTGAAAATTCCCTGTGTTCCGACAAGCGAGTTTATGAGCAGAAGCGGCTGAATAACGCGGATATTAAAAACGCCGAAAGCGCGCAGGCGGATTAATCCTAATTCCTTATCGCGGAAAGCGACAGGGTCGCGAGTGCCCCATTTTAAATTGGGGAAGACTTTCATGTTGATGAAATAGACTTCCGCGCGCAGGGGGCTTGTCATCCCCCACGGTATGGATAAAACTTTCGTTAAAAGAGGAATGTTGGCTGTTTTTAAAGTATGTCGTCCGGGTCCGAAAGCGTCGTAGGCTTTACCGTTATAAAAAAAGACGGCGCTCTGGCTTTCTCTGACGGTCAGCTGCGCGCCGAATTTTATTTCACCGGAACCTTTGGCCGGAATTCTATGGACTATTTCTTTGCCCGATTCATCAAACCACTCGATTACTTCTAAAAAGATGACATTATCAGTTCCCATTTATCCTCACTCCCCGGAAGTATTTTAAGTAACGAAATCTAAGTTTTTAGCTTAGCAATAATAAAAGACACGGACCCAATAGTCAAGGAACAAAGCAATGATTAAAATTGATCTTTTGGGCAGAATATTGTACACAATCCCCCATGAAAAAGACCAATTCCGCCGGGCACAATATTTATAAAGGGATGGCTCTTATCGCCGACCCGATTCATCAATACGCACTTTTTACAGTGCCGGAAGATAATGCCCCTCAAGAAACTACGGAAAAAGACCTAATTGATTCTCCCTGGATGCAGAGATTAAGAAGGATTTATCAGCTGCAAAGCGCGCGCTGGGTTTATCCGGCGGCGGAACATTCCCGCTTTCAGCATTCTCTCGGCACAATGCACGTTGCCGGAGAATTTGCCAAAAGCATTTATCCGAGTTTGTCCGATATTTGTAAAGATGTACCCTCCTGTAATTACGTGGAAGAACTACTGCGCCTCGCCGGTCTTTTACATGATGTCGGGCACGGTCCCTACGGTCATTTTTTTGACGATAATTATTTGAGTGATCTGGGGCTTGACGCATGAAATAATCGGGCAGAGTATCATTGTCGAAAAACTCGGAGTGGATATTTCCCGCATCAAACGAAGTCCTTCCGGAGTATTTGCGCGCGGCGAAGCTTTGAATCCGCCCCAGGTGGCCTATTTAATTAAGATGCCCGAAGCCAGGGAAAATACCCGGCAGCCGCGCTGGTTGCAGTTGTTGCGGCAGTTGTTTTCCGGCGTTTATACGGTAGATAATCTCGATTATGTTCAGCGCGACGCATACATGACCGGATTTTCGCTGGATATGGTGGATATTCCCCGCCTGCGCTATTATACTTTTTTTACCAAAGACGGTCTTACCCTGCATCAATCGGGCATCTCGGCGTTGGGGCGTTTTCTCAACGCCCGTCTGAATTTATACACTAACGTTTATTTTCACCGCACCACGCGCGCCCTGGATTTGCATTTGCAGGAAATCTTTCACGATACCATGGAGATAATTTTCCCGTATAATCCGGTCGAAAAATTTGGACGCTTATCTGCATTGTGATGAATGGTTTTTATTCAACGAAGTGCAAAGCTGGCTTACACATAATGATCAAAGGAAAAGAAAACTGGCCGATGAGTGGAAAAAACTGCATGCGCGAGAAGTTAAGTGGAAAATGTCTTTTTCCACGGAAATTTCCATTGCTCAAATTCATCGCGGCACCGGATTTGTTCGCGCCGTGGATTATGAGGCAAAAATAAAAGAACGTCTCCCCAAAAAGTTAAAAGAAATTTCCTTTAAAGTGGATTTGGCCACGCAGGACCCTCGTCCGCTCAATCCTATGGCCGAACCCGGCAAAAGAATAAATATTTTTAATCCGGTTACGGAAATGACATCACCGGAACCGCTTTTGGAAATTTACCGTTTTATTCCCGCGCGGGTCATGCACTTCCGGGTGTTTTCACTGAACCACGATTATGATGAAGAACTATCCAGAGCCGCGGAAAATGTTCTGAATACTGTCGAATCATCATCAATGCCGACTAATGTTTGATATGCTGGAAAATTCCGAAACCACAGATATAACTCTTTTTGTCCGCACTTCCGGGGAGGAAATAGCTCCCTGGAACCGTCAGCGCATTGTTGATGCCCTGGTGCGCGAAGCGGATATTGATTATCAGTTGGCGGCGGAAATATCGAAAGAAGTGGAAAAACAGATTGTCTCTTCGGGTATCGGCGTGCTCACGACGGCGCTTATCCGCGAACTGGTTAATGCGCGACTTATTGAAAGGGGACTGGAGAAAGAACGGAGACTGCACGGCCGTTTGGGATTTCCTCTCTATGACGTCCGGCAGTTGATTTTACACCAAAATAAAGAAAGTGCCAATACTCCTCATTCTCCCGAAGGCACGAATCTGATTTTTGCCGAAGGAATTAAAAGAGAATTTTCTCTTTACGATGTTTTTTCCGCCGATATCGGCGATGCGCATGCCGCAGGTGACATTCACATTCACGGGTTAGGGTATGTTGACCGTCCTTACAGCTGTTGTCAATCTCTGGAATATCTCAAAATTAACGGCTTGAATTTGCCGCAGGCAGTGAATTCCGCCAAGCCCGCAAAATATGCCGAAGTGCTTCTAGCGCACATGGTGCGTTTCAGCGCCATTCTGCAGGGACATTTTACCGGTACAATCGGCTGGGATGCGCTCAACATTTCCTTTGCTCCTTATCTGGGCTCTATGACCGATAAAGAAGTAAAACAGTTCGCGCAAATGCTTGTTTATGAATTCTCACAGCTTTCCGCCACGCGCGGGGGGCAGGCTTTATATACCGATATGCACATCTATTACGAAATACCGCCGCATTGGGCGAGCTCTTCCCGCTATCGGGCCGGAAGGCAAACCCACCGGTAAAACTTATGGTGAATACGCCGGAGACGCTCAGCGCCTGGCTTTGGCCATCTTGGAAGTATTTAAAAAAGGCGATGCCACCGGAAAACCGTTCATCCTGCCCCGGCCGCTTCTGCATATAACTGAAGCTTTTTGGAAGACTAAAGGTGCTGAGGAATATCTTGAACATGCCTGTGAAGTGGCCGGGCTCAAGGGCAATACCTGCTTTATTTTCGACAGAGATGAAAATGCGTTATCTTTTGCCTGTTGTAAGACCGGTTATAAAGGTAATGGTGATTACGAACAAGAATCGAAAAAACCATGGCTGATGCGCTGTGCTGCCATTCAAAGCGTGACTTTGAATTTACCGCGACTCGCCTACAAAGCCGCCGGCGATGAAAAAAGATTATTTGCCCTGCTTACTGAATTTACGGCAACAGCGGTAAAGGCGCACATTCAGAAAAAAGATTTTCTGGAAAAACTTCTTTCTTACGCCGATAAGGGTCCTTTGGCCGTGCTGGCCATGAACCATGACGGGTTTCCGTTTTTGAGAATGAACCGGGCTTATTATATTATCGGTCTTGTCGGAATAAATGAACTAGTGCAAATTCATATAGGGAGCCAACTGCACGAATCACCGGAAGCTCTGGAATTTGGTTTGAAAGTGGTAGACTACCTTAAGCGTGAAGCCGAGCTCCTGAGTGAAAAGTTGGGAATAAAATTTGTATTGGAGCAGTCACCGGCGGAAACTACCGCTTACCGGTTCGCGAGGCTCGATTTAAAATACTTTTCTCCGGCCGCTGGACGCTATGTGAAAGGCGATATTGCCGAAGGTGCTATTTATTATACAAACTCAACGCACTTGAATGTTTCCGCGGATGTGCCGCCTCTGCAAAGAGTGATTCAGGAAGGTCTTTTTCATAAATATCTGGAAGGGGAGCATATCACGCATTTACAGTTGGGTGGCTCAAATCCGGGCAAAAAAGAATTAAGTAAGTTTATTCGAGAAGTGTTTTACAATTCCGCCAACCGCCAGATTGATTTTTCTCCTGAATTTACATTCTGTCTTTCCTGCGGCAAAACGGCTTCCGGCTTGAGTGAAACTTGTGTTTACTGCGGCTCAAATGAAGTCGAAGGCATCGCGCGCCTCACCAAATATTTCAGCAAAATTTCGGGCTGGAACAAGGGTAAGTTTGCCGAGCTTAAGAATAGAAGAGTGGACAAGAACTTTAAGGTAGACGGCTGACAGACAGTTTGCACTTGACAGGCGGGAGCAATTGGGCTAAACAACCTCACCTTTAATTAATGAAACTCAAATATTGCAAACGCAGTGAAGTAATATTTGTTAGTTGAATTAATGACACTCGCTGAAAACGAATGGAGTTCCGTTTGAAGCGTAAGTGGAATTAATCCCGTAAGCGATGCTTATCGGGATGAGATTTAATACCATCTACTAAAAGAATAAAATTTAGGAGGATACTTTTGGCAACACATAAATCAGCAGAAAAACGCGATCGTCAGAGTAAAAAACACCGCGAGCGCAATATTAACGTCAAATCCGCGCTCAAGACTAAGGTTAAAGCAGTAATTACCGCAGTGGAAGGCAAAAAGAAAAAAGATTCCGCAAGCGCGCTCAAAGCCGTTATTCCGGCGTTGAATAAAGCGGCAGTTAAAGGCGTAATTCATAAGAAAAATGCTTCCCGCAAAATTTCCCGCCTAACCAAAAAAGTAAACGCCCTCAAATAAAAACAATAAAGCGGCCTGCTTGCAAGGCGGGCCGCTTTCAGTTGTTCCTATGTAATCTTAAAAGCTTATTTTTACTGGATTTCCGCCTGCGCGGGAATGACAAATTAATGATAGACATTTTAATGTCCTCTTTAATTTTCTCCTTTACGAAAAAAAACTTATTTATTCCGAATTGGCGGCATACTTTTTCGATTTGCTTTGTGGCGAAGAATAATTTACAAATACACTTAAGAATATTTATGTTGGCGGGTTAATGAAGCAATTTAATTTTAATAGTCTTAAAAGGCGACTGGCTGGGAAAGATTTAGCTTTGGGCGATTTGATAATTGAAATTGGCCAGGGGTTTCTTCATGTTCCTTACAAAGTGGGAACTCTGGAAGCCGGAGGTAAAGAAAAGCTAATCGTCGACTTTACTCAATTTGATTGTTTTACATTTCTGGAAACCGTTCTGGCACTCTCTCATTGCTTCGTCGTAGGAAGAATTTCACCGCGGGAATTCCGGCGCAAATTAAAGCTTATTCGTTACCGCCACGGCATTATCGCCGGTTACTCCTCACGCCTGCATTATTTCACGGATTGGCTACGCGATAACGAGCAAAAGAAAATTATCAAGGATATCTCAAGGCGCGTAGGCGGCAGACCTAAGCGTAAAAAAATAAATTACATGACGACTCACCGTTTATCTTATCCGGCGCTGAAAAACGAAAATGAATTTCAAAAAATGCTGCTCGTGGAAAAAAATCTTTCCCGCAAAACTTTTTGTATGATTGGAAGAAATAAATTAAACCAGCAAAAAGAAAAAATTGAAACAGGTGACATTATTGCTTTTGTGACTGAACAGGAAGGATTAGATGTCGCGCATGTCGGCTTTGCTCTTTGGCAAGGGAAAAATTTACATCTTCTTGCATGCCTCCAGCAAAGAAGGCGGCGTAGTCATGTCGAAAAAAACTCTTGTTGCTTATCTGAAACAAAATGAAAAATTTACCGGTATTATTGTCGCGCGTCCTCTGTAAAGGATAATAATTTATTTTCAAAAGTATACCAAGGCGTCAATTTCATTGAGAACAGGAGATTGCTTCGCTATACTTGTAATGACCGAGTAAATTGTTGTTATAGCGATTTTAAATCTAAGATGATATCAAGGCAGCGATGAAGAAGCCAACGCCGATAGCGCTTTGATTTGGAATTGGTATCAAGGCTTTTCAAAATGATGATAGTCCTTCGGCTGCTCGAAATTGCCGCCCCAGTGCCAGCCGCGTTTTAAAAATTCCTGAACGATAGGATTTGCCACCGTAAAAGCCCCCTTCTTTTGCGGGTTATAAACTGCACCTTCGGGAGCGATAAGGCCATGGGGATAGATTACGGGATTTTGCATCGGATTGATGTCCAGGGCACGGCCGAAAGAATGGAGCGATAATTTTGTTGTGCCTTCGATTACGCGAAAATTAAAGCCGGAGGTGTTATTGGCGGCCATGGATTCGTGATCCTGCCAGCCGTAGGTCACGATGGGAATAGCTTTGCCGATAGGAAACTTTAACTTTTCAATCAAAACAAAAATTTCGCAGACATCATCTTCCAGTTCGCTGTTCACGATAATTTGTCCCTGATGCCGCATACCGTCAAAAGAGAAATAACAGACATCTACCATCGATAAGCGATCAACTATTTCCAGGGGCGCGTTTGTTCCCGCAATAGCATCGGAAAAACTAAAATCGCTATCCACAATTATATTATCATTGCCGCTCACAATTACTTACCCGTTACAATTCCTGAATTATTTTATTTGTTATATCTTCCGCCAGCGATACTTCCCGGTAGATACTGCTGATTTGGAAGGCTTCCAAACGATCGAAATCCGCAAGCATTGGTGTAATAATTACTCCGGCCATATCTATCGCGCCTAAGGAGACAAAAATTCTTTTTTCGCCTTCGTAAAAGAAAGCGTCCGGACGGTGTTTCTGCCGCAGAAATATTATTAGCCGCCAGGTGTTGTCTTCATAGGTGCAAAGAACATTGAGCATTGGTTCGCTTCCCGAAGAAATTATTTTTTGTGTTATTTTAATTAAACGGTTGAATTGTTCCTGCAAAGATTCCCTGCTTTTTCCGCTCATAATGACTACGGCGCGGTCAAGTTTTTCTCCGGTATAAAATTTTACTCCGGATATTTCTTTTATTGGAGATGTCTTGTGAAACATCTCTATAAAGGGTAGAGAGTTTTTGGGAATAGCCTGCAGGTGCAAATGATCGGGAGCCGATGCTCCGCATGCTGGTCCGTTATAAAACACTGTAAAGCCAGGAGCTAAATCCTGAGCCAAGTTCATGAGCAAAATTAATGATGCGGCGATTGCTTTGGGGTTGATGGCGTAGATTGGCAATAGTAAAATGCTTATCAAAAATAGGTGCCGGATTGCAAAGGATGAGGTAATTTCCCCGGTATAATATTCCCCGTTGCTGCGTGGGAAGATTATCGGTACACAAAAAGCAAGGCCTGTTTTTAATTGATTCCCGGTCAACGGCGGCACCACTGCTGACAGCGCGCTGAGGATTGAATTGCAGATCAACGATATAACTACCGCAAGAAATTGAGCGAGTGCTGACATTTGCCAATTCTTGATAAGAGTGAGCAAGCCCAGGCCAGCTTTTCTTTTGTTCCTCTAAAAGATTCAGACACAGGGCAGTCAGGGACTTATGTTTTCCCCCGGGATATTTAGTAAAAGTTCTATTTTCCAATTCTTTTTTCTTTTTGTTTAATATCTGCCGTGCTTTTATTTCCATTGTGCGAAGTTCATCTTTATAAAAATCATTGCGGTTTTGTTTTTCGATGGAGGGAGCGGCATCGGTGTTTTCCCGCCAGCGCCGGCATAGATAAATGCTCTTATAAATTCGTCCGATTTGGTATTCACGCGATATTCGCAGGGCAATGGCGTAATCTTCACCATAGCTGACATTGGGAAAGCCGATTTCACGGATTATGGAGGTATCGAAGGCGCGGGGAGCGCCTAATCCGTTGACACGCAGAAGGTTATTATGGCCGTTTGTTTTTGTCCATTCTTTATGGTCGATGAGCCCCGGCGGAATTTTTTCCAGACGTTGATTGACAATTGAATAAGCACCGACCACCAGCGCGTAATTACCTTTGCGCAAAACGTCAACTATCTTTTGCAGAGTTTGTGCGGAACTGTAAAGGTCGTCGGAATCAAGCTGGATTGCGTAGCGGCCGCAGTACGATGAATAAATAGCTTCATTCCAGCAGCCGCCGATGCCTAGATCATGGCGCTCAGGGATAATATGTTTTATTTTTTCCTGCTTTTCCGCCAACTTTTTAATGGTATCAGTAGTGCCGTCTGTGGAATGATTATCCACGACGATGATATTGAAATCGAAATTTGTTTTTTGTGTAAGCGCACTTTGGATTGCTTCTCTGATGGTTTTTTTGCGGTTAAGCACAGGGATTATCACACTCGCTTCTACGGGAAAGATATCATTCGTCGTCGGGGCGCCTTTTGGGTGCGCGTCTCTAAATAAGCGTCCGTCAGTTTTAGATAATTCGTAGCCGCTTTTTCCAGTTTTTTTTGTCGGATGACATTTTTAGCCGCGGCATAAGCGAAATGGTTTTCATCTCGAAGGTTTTTACCCTTAAGTGATTTTACCTTTTTATCGATAACTGTATAAAGAAATTCGGGAACATGAAAGATAGGATAATCAATGGAAACTTTCAGGCGCAAATCGTATAGCGCAATGTTTGCATCGGATGGCAGAGAGCCGTATTTTTGCAAGGCGGCTTTGATGCCGTTGACGGAAAAAAGAAAAAGATGGCCGAAATTAAAATCGTCGCGGATACTGCCTAATTGATAATCTATAAGCGGATGACGGATGAGTTTATTTCTCTTTTTCTCAATAAAGTCTGAATAAATAATGCCGGCGTGTTTATCTTCGGCAATAGTGAGCAAACGGTTTATGGAATTTACGCTTAATTTGATTTCCTTTTGGGAATCAATCACAAATAAAAAGCGTGAAGATAATTTTTTCAAGAAGGGAGATAGGTGGCGCATTTCTTTTGCTACAGTAGGTTGCGTAGGCCAAACGCCAATCGCCTCTTTTTCGTTATTTACGGCCAAGAAAAAAAAACGGCCAAATTTTACGGCTAAAGGCGTCATGGTTAGTTGAGTTCTGCTTTACTAAAATCCCGCCATCATCAGGTTAAAGGCTTTTTCCGCCGTGTCATTGGAAAGTTTAATGAAAGCGTTTTTTCTGGTCATGGGAAGCAAATTAATATTGTCTTCCAGAGTGTAGTCAACCGTGCCGGTTATACTTTTCGAACTCCAGATAGTTTTACCGCTTTCTTTTTCCAGAAACTTCAATTCTAAAGTAATTGTCGCCCGCTCTTCCGCGGCCAGAGTATTGGCGCGATAAGAAAGGGCGGCAGTATTGAGATTAAGTACAGTTCCCTTAATTATTGCGTCAGCCGATTCCGTGCTTTCCACAACTTTCAAACGGCTGAATTGAATAAACTGATTGATGAAGGCCGTCCGGACGTAATTTTCAATTTCAGCCTGTGCTGTTTTATTGCCGAAGGATTCGACATAAACTTTTTGGATACGCTTGTCGATGTATTCGCCTTGCGGAGCGAAATAATAGCCGCAGTTGAACAAGGAAGAGATAAAAATACAAATTAATCCGATTTTAATCACGGATATGAACCCCAGGGCAAGCCCCATGCCCAAATTCCGCCCCAAGGGACGGGGTATTATACCCTCCGCTTTGCGGGATTGTTCGACTTACAAATTTCAATGCACTTCGTTTTTGAAATTTGAGTCTCACAATAAATAATCGCCGGTTTTGTTTTCTCATAAAGGACACCTCTTTTTATTGTGATTGGGCAATGACAATATTGACCAGTTTATTGGTTACGTAAATAACTTTCAAGACTTTTGCTTCTTTAATCATGGATTTGATTTTTTCATCCGCCAGCGCGTCCGCTTTGATTTTTTCCGCGTCTTCATCGACGGGCACGGTCATCCGGCTGCGCAGTTTGCCGTTAATCTGAATGACAATCGTCATTTCTTCTTCGCTGGCAATTGCCTTATCAAATTCCGGCCAGGAAACATGCGGAAACTCTGTTTTGTTGCCGAGCATTTGCCAGAGTTCTTCGGTAATGTGCGGTACAATCGGAGTCAAGCAAAATGACAGCTGTTTCCAGCGCTTCCCGGACAGTGGCCAGGGCGATTTTATCGACTTTGCCGGGACGTTTTATCTGATAGATGGCGTTAACCAGTTCCATAACGGCGCTGATAGCCGTATTGAAATGGAAACGGTCTTCGATGTCAATGGTTACTTTGCGGATGGTCTGATGAGTTTTGCGCCGCAGATTCTTCAATTCGCCTTCCAATTCATGGCTGCCGGAAAGCGGCTTTACCTTCTTGATGTCGTCTAGATATTCCTCAAATATGCGCCACAGGCGGTTCAGGAAACGGAATGATCCTTCCACTCCCTGATCGCTCCATTCCAAATCCTTTTCCGGAGGAGCCGCAAACAGGCAAAAGATGCGCGCCGTATCGGCGCCGTAAGTTTCAATCAGATAATCGGGATCGATAACGTTCTTCAGCGATTTGGACATTTTTTCCGTTTTGCCGATGATTACTTCTTTTCCGCAGATATGGCATTTTCCTTCCGCTGCCTGTTCGGGGAAAAGGTATCCATGCTCCGGGCACTTCATTGTTTCTTTGCAGACCATGCCCTGCGTCAGCAGATTGGTGAATGGTTCATCCACACCGATAACACCGAAGTCGCGCAGCATCTTGGTGTAAAAACGGGCATAGAGCAGATGCATGATGGCGTGTTCAATGCCGCCGATGTACTGATCAACCGGCATCCAGTAATCCAGCTTTTTGCGGTCAAGACCGGGCTTTTTATCGCATATCCGGACAGCAGAAGCGGTCGAAATACCAGGAAGATTCCACAAAGGTATCCATCGTGTCTGTTTCTCTTTCGGCTGTGCCGCCGCATTTGGGACAAGTTGTTTGAACAAATTCTTTTAGGGCCGCCAGCGGTGATCCGCCTTCAGCACTCAATACAACATCACGCGGCAGAACTACGGGCAAATCTGATTCTTCAACCGGAACGATGCCGCATTTATCACAGTTAATCATGGGAATGGGCGCGCCCCAGTAACGCTGGCGCGAAATTCCCCAATCGCGCAGGCGGTATTGAATCGTTCGTTTGCCCGGCCGATGTGACTCCAAATAATCGGCAATGGATTCCAGAACCTTGATGATTTTCCATGCCGTCGAATTGACCGGAATTGACTAAAATTCCTTCATCCATGTAAGCTTCGGTCATTTTTTCCGCGATCAAGCGTTCTTGTCCTTCGGCTGAATAACGACAATCAACGGCAGATTGAATTTCTTGGCAAATTCGAAATCGCGCTGGTCGTGAGTGGGAACAGCCATGACACAGCCGGTGCCGTAATCGGCCAAAACAAAATTGGTGGCGTAAATGGGCATTTCCTTGCCGGTCAAAGGATTTTCGCAATAAGCCTCAAGGAAGATGCCTTCCTTTTCATAATACTCGGAAGTGCGCATCAGCTGGTCCTGCTTTTTTACTTTTTCCACAAATTGCTGGACGTCTTTTTCGATGGCTTTGCCTTTGGACAGTTCCATAACCAGCGGAGTTCCGCGGCAATCAGCATGAAGGTTGCGCCAAAAAGAGTATCCTGGCGCGTGGTGAATACTTTGATTGCTCCGTTCGGAGCCGATAAGCGGGAAATCCACTTCACAGCCGTAACTTTTTCCGATCCAGTTTTTCTGCATGGTCATGAACGTGTTCCGGCCAGCCGGGGAGCTTATCGCAGTATTCCAGCAATTCCTCGATGTAGGCGGTGATTTTGAAAAACCATTGATCCAGTGTTTTTTCATTCACTTCCGTGCCGCAGCGCCAGCATAAGCCGCCTTCCACCTGCTCGTTGGCCAGAACTGTTTCGCATTTGCCGCAGTAATTGACAGTGGAACGTTTCTTATAGGCCAGGCCTTTTTCATACATCCAGAGAAAAAATAACTGTTCCCAGCGGTAATATTGCGGTTCGCAGGTTGATATTTCCCTGTCCCAGTCGTAGCTGAAGCCCATTCTTTTGAGCTGCATCTTCATGTGGGCGATATTTTCGTTCGTCCACTTGGAAGGATGAATTTTATGTTCAATGGCGGCATTTTCCGCGGGCAGGCCGAAAGCATCCCAGCCCATCGGATGCAAAACATTATAACCTTTCATGCGTTTATAGCGGGCAACGACATCGCCGATGGTATAATTGCGTACATGGCCGATATGGATTTTGCCGGAAGGATAGGGAAACATCTCCAGCAGATAATATTTTTTCTTTTGCGGATCTTCGGTGACTTTAAAAGTTTTTTCTTTTTCCCATTTTTTTTGCCATTTTTCTTCAATCTGACGGGGATCGTACTTAATGTTCATATTCTGCTCCGAGAGTGAATAATCGATGATTTGTCTAACATATCGGCATGAATGAGTGCAATGCCTTTATCTGATACCAATTCTAAATCAAAGCGCTATTTTTGTTGGCGTCGTTGTCGGCTTCCTCAACGTATGTATAATACGCCTCGTCGCCTCCGCCTAGCCGCCTCAATATCATCTTTGATTTAGAAATGGTATAAAAGACAATTTTTAAAATTGAAAATAGTTTCTTTGGAATGCTGAAAAAGTACGTGACCGCGGAAACGCCACTGGTGTAACGAAACCACGCATGCGGTTTAGCGAACGTATAAATCAGCCGGAGCGCAGCGATCGGCTGTATTGCTTTTGTTATGAGCTTTTATATATAACGCTCTCCCAGTAATCAACTACTGCGTTCAAGATGGGCAATAACTCTGACTTGCTCCCATCTATTCGTGTGAAAGATATCTTTTCTTGTATGGTGGATTCTGGAGCAAACTCCGAAGAAATTAAATTTATTCCGACGTCGTCCTCATGAATTTCAATTGATTCAATAACGGCTGGTGATGATACAGTATTATAGTTTATCTTTTTTGGGTTAGAGTCGGTATAAAGGTGCTTGTAAGTATTAGCAATGCTGCGTATATCGCGAAACGCACCGTTAGTCTTCAGCGATAAATAATTTACATAATCAGCAATGTCATTAAACTTAGAAACTAGAGAAGGTTCATATAATTTGTTGTATGTTAAGTAGTGGTCAGCTAAATGGGATGCCGCGGCTGAAGCATTAAATGCACGCCTCAAGCAGCCAGGATTTTCGTGAAAATCGTCGCTATTTCCTAAGACAAATAATTCAAAATAATTAATCGGCGTCATGCCCATGTTCATTCACCTCTCTCCAAAATATTTCATAATGAAAAGCTAAGCCGGGGCAGCCCAGCGGGCTGCGATCGGCTTTAGCGACGGGTTAGCGTTTTTTTAATGCATTTTGATTGATTAAACAATATTCTTGGTCAAGCCAATAGTAAAGCGCGTCTTGTAAATATTTATATTGTTTTGGCGTTTGTTCTTCCTCAATCTGTATAGAAATAGTAAAAGGCTCTTCCACCGTTCTACTCTCTGTTTTATCTGGTGCTGATTTGCCAAAGTGGTACGAGCGGGCGCGTTGCCCATTGATACTATAAAGACCTATACCCTCCTGCTCGGGGATAATTGCTTCAATTGATAGGTCTTGCACTTTGCCCTTGATATGATGATATGTGCCTGGTTCACACCAAAGATAGAATGGGGTAGAACCAATGTCAGGTTCATCCGTGATTTCACGTGATGTGGTTTGTATAGAACCCAATGGAATTTTTTCTTTTGGTGGCTTCTTTGGAGGTGATACTTTTTTGTTCAGTGCTTTTTCTTTACTACTGTATGAGGACTTCTGTTTAGCAAACCACCGTATTTCATCTTTAAATTGCTCGAATCCATCGAATGTATTGTATGTAGCCATAGCCGCGACGAGGTGCTTACATAGGCGATGAGGATTGCTCGACTCTAGCGTATGTAATTTTTTTAGGTAGTGAAGACACGTGCATGTATGGTTTAGTAAATTTACCGCGTACGTTTTACTAGGCTCAGTCTCGCTTTCAATTATGATATTATTTTCTTTAGGCACAACTATAATCCTTTTAAGCTGCGTTATATTTTACTGCCGCTAACATGCAGTTCACCGGGAGCGTAAGCGATCCGGTGGAACGACTCGTTGGGCATTTAAAGTCCATTAATCGAATAAAGTTCCTCAATAACCTGCAAAGTGTTCTCAAATGCTCGACGGGCCTCGTCTTTAGAAACGATCTTCCGACCGTGTAATACCGTTGAAAGCTCAGAATAAATAAGCTTCAGTTGCTCTTCAAGTGAGCCAGAAGACACCTTTTCTCTCAGTTGTTTCCAGTTAAACTTCTCAAAAAGTATCACATTTTCGCCCAGATCAGGAAACAGCTGACACCGAACACAAATATCACGGATGCTGGCTTCTATCACGGTACGACACAAGCTATATGCCGCCTCGTATTGTTGGAAGGCATAGCAGTCCTTAATCTGTCGAACTATTCGAGACACATTTTCTCCTACTGATGCGCGGACACTGAGAGGTCGGAGCTCAGAAAGACCGGTGACATACTCGATGTGGCTGAACCATGAGTAGAAGAGGTCAGATCCGAGAGAATCCAGCTCTTCTTCGCTAAATTCTACTGGCAATTGCTCCGAACCTGTAATCGAGACTATATGTTCTAGTATTTTATCAGTTGGTAAACCCTTACCAGTGGTGATTTTTCTGAGATTGTCAATGGCTTGGGTATCGTCTATTGAGGTCACTGGTCGGTCCAATAGAAGACTTCGTATGCTTTTCCGCAATGACCTGTACTCACTAAGGGCAGATCTTAGATTTTCCCAATCTCGTTGCACAATAGCTTTTACGACACGCCTATCTATAAAACCCAAAGCGAGAAGATCATCTTGAAGGGACATCTTCAATCCCTCATATTCATGCCCAACAATGTTTATATGGATCGGTGTTAACATTACAAACGCCGTGTAACATGCCGCGCGTTTTGCTAGATATTATAAGCTGGTCTTATTACTGCCGCAAATCCTTTGTTTGAAAAATGAATATAGAGCATCGTATTTTTGAAATTTCACACTATTGATCGCCGTATGTCAAGATTCAATTCTTCAAAAAAGGAATTTATGTTTGCCGCTCAGCCAGAATGGTCTCGCATCGGTGCGATAGTCCGTGCAGAACAGGCAAGTTTCCGGTGTTGGACGTGGAGAGAATTAGATTTCTTATGCCGTTGTAAACATGCTTCAGAAAATCCGGCTTATTCTTTTTTAACCCTAAAAAGCCATAAGCTCCCAGAGCTTGCATGAGCCGCTGCGCAGAAGCTTCCCAAAAATAAATGGCGAATTCTTGTTCAGTAAAAGATGGTTTTGCTAATTGATAATGGAAAAAAATTAATTCGTTTCTTTCTTCAGTAGTAAAGGTAACATACGGATCGCAGATAAGCGAACCCAAATCATAGAAGAAATTTCCTAAACGCATTCCCTGAAAATCGATCAGCACCGGCTGATCATTTTTGATCATGATATTTTGCGATTGTAAATCACGATGGATAAGGCAGGGCTCTATATTCTGTAAGCGGATAATGAGCCCATCTAAATCCTTATGCAAATCTTTCAGGAAAGACGGTGAAAGTTTTAGCTGACATACTGCGGAAACGAGATTTTCCAGAAAATAATCATGCTCCCAGCGGTAAAGTTTGGGCTGATACCCTTCGGACAATTTTAAATTCGCAGGGATTGCTGCTAACGGATAGACATGCAGCCGCCGGATTTGTGTCAGCGCCTGATAATAGTAAGTGCGTCGTTTATCCCACGAAAGAACCGATTGCGACCATAAATCAATATCACCTAAATCTTCCATCAGGATGAAATGTCGTTTTATGTCTTGGGCAAGTATCTTCGGCACAGAAATTTCAAGACCTGCCAGAAACTCGTTGATACCCGCCCAATAAAAGTTTTCTTCCACTTCAGTGCCATAGCGCATAAAAATGAAACTGGTTTTATCCGGCAGGTAAACCCGAAAAAAACTGCGGTCGGAACCGCCTTTTTTAATGGGGATCATCTCCCAGGAGGTTGTTTTCAGGTTAGCTTCTAAAAATTTCTTTACTGCATCTGTTACAGATTTCATAATTGAGGACTATCCTGAAATAGTTTGTTTATTTTTTCATATTCTTCGAGAGTACCTACATCATACCAATAGCCATCGTCAATCACGACGCCGCCGACAGAACGGGGATTATTTTTAATCATTTTAACCAGCGGTAGCACAATCGATTCTGCCTTGCCAGCTTTTAATCGCCTGCAAGAATTTTTTTTCGATAATATAAATTCCGGCAAAAAGACAATTCTTAATTCCGGGATTTTGCAAAGTATGCCGCATATCGCAGATGAAGCCATTCTGATCAATGTTGACATTGAGCAGTGGTCCGTTGCTGCGCAGCGCCAGCGTAACTTCCACTTGCAGGGCAAAGTGTCGGTCAATAAGCGGCGCGATAGGCATATTGGTGATAACGTCGCCATTATAAACGATGATGCGGTCTTCATTGACAATCAGGTCTTCGATATTTTTAATGCCGCCGGCAGTATCGAGAAGTATCGGTTCATGGCGGAATGTAATCGGGATGTCCTGCCAGCTTCCTTCCGGGAATACCTCTTAATATTTATCGGCGCAGTGATGAGTATTGACAATAAAGCATTTCACCCCAATTGAACGCAGATGCTCCATTGCGTATGTAATGATCGGCTTGCCGCCGATTGGCAATAGCGGTTTAGGTATGCTTTCGGTAAGCGGTCTCAGCCTCGTGCCCAAACCGGCACCTAAAATAAATGCTGTTCTTATTTCTTTAGCTGACATATTTATTTACTTCTTTCCATACTCCGGATCAATCTTCACCAGCGCCGCGACAATAAAACCCGGAATAGTCGTTATCGTAATCCAGATAAAGAAATTTTTATAACCGAGCATCTCCTGAATCCAGCCGCTGGCCATTGCCGGCAGCATCATGCCCAGTGCCATAATCCCCGTGCCGATTGCATAAAAAACGGTTTTGTATTCTCCTTGAGAAACCATGATCATATACATGGTGTAAGCCGTAAAACCAAAACCATAACCGAACTGTTCCACAGCTACTGCCGAGCTGACCAATAACAAGCTTTCCGGCAGGGCGTGTGAAAGATAAATAAAAATTACATCCGGCAGGTGCATGGTAAATACCATAATCCACAGCCAAAATTTAAGGCCTTTTCTATACACAACATATCCGCCCAAAAGCCCCCCCAGCATGAGAGCCACCACACCAACCGTGCCATAAATCAAGCCGACTTCGGTAGTGGAAAGCCCCAATCCGCCTTTTACATGAGCATCAAGTAAAAAAGGTGCAACCATTTTTACTAATTGTGCCTCGGCAAAGCGATAAAACAAAAAGAAACTGATAATAACGAGAATATCTTTTTGACGAAAAAATAAAACCAACACGCGAAAATATTCTGCTAAAAAGTTTTTGGTTTTATCGCGCGGCGCTTTTAAATCGGCGGTAGGATAAGGCAGGACAAAAAAATGATAAATAAACAGAGCCAAAAAAAATGCCGCCGCAGCAATAAAGGTAATCGACCATGCCTTTGTTACCGGATAGCCGTAATTTTCCATCATACCGGCCATAATGACGAGGCCGCCTTTGGCGGCAATTGTGGCGACTCGATAAAAAACGGTGCGCACACCAATGAAGGCAGCCTGCTGCGGCGTATCGAGCCCCAGCATATAAAAACCATCCGCAGCAATATCATGAGTGGCGGAACTAAACGCCATAATCCAGAACATGGCTAAAGTGTAGCGGATGAAGTTATCGGCGGGAATAGTCAGGGCAACGCAAGCCAGCGAGCCGCCGATAGCCAGTTGCATAACCAAAATCCAGAAGCGCTTAGTGCGGAAAAAATCAACGAAAGGGCTCCAAAAAGGCTTAATCACCCAGGGAAGATAAAACCAGCTTGTATAAAGAGCAATATCGGTGTTGGAAAGCCCCAGTCTTTTGTATAAAATAACGCTGACGGTCATTGCAATGATATAGGGGATTCCCTCCGCCAGATAAAGTGAAGGAACCCAAAACCAAGGATATCCTTTTTTTAAAGCTAATTGTTGGGTACCGAAAAGTCGCATTCAATTCCGATCAATTTGCTATAAAATTTTAATAAAGTTTCTGGAGGCTTGCGCCGGTAAAGTAATGAGCTAAAATTTCCGATGCCTTAAATCCCTTATCTGCCATGACTGCCGCGCCAATTTGACATAGGCCGACGCCGTGTCCCCAGCCTCCACCGGATAAAATAAATCGGTCAACTTTTCCGCTGGCCGCGCTTTGTGCAGAAACAATAAAGGCACTGCTTAAAAGATGACTCGGGGAAAGCCAGCGGCGAATTTCCAGTTCTTTTCCGACCAATATAGCCCGCTTGGAGCCTTCGATTTTCAGTTTACTAATTCTGCCGGAAGGTCCGCGCTCTATCGCGATTAGTTTTTTCAGTTCGCCTATGTCAATACCCGATTTTCTATGGATAATTTCTTCCAAATCCTGCCTCGTATATACGACCTGCCATCGGTAAAAATCAAGAGTTTCCTGATCAAACGAAGGTAGTATTTGGCTCAATATCTCTTTATCCGTGGTATAGCAGTAAGCGGGTGGTCTCCCGCTAAACCAATTTTCAGCATCTTTTTCCGATACAATTGGTGCGTGAGTATCTACATAGTCGGTTACGCTTTGCAGGTAAGGAAGGGATTTATCCTCCCACGCAGTGGAAAATATTTCCGTTTGGCCGCCACAGGCTTTGTGGTAGCGGGCATCGCAGATTTTATTTTTGTAAGCCAGGAACAATCCTCGCGTTGCCCGGATTGCCTCACCAACATTTGCGGAGGTTATTTTAGTTATGCCCTGATAACGCTGACAATGGTCATCGGCACAGACGTCAAAATATTGATGATCGTTAATGTCATGCCAGCTGATTATTTCAGCAGCGCTTGTTTTTTTGAAGTTCGAATTACTGCCGTGTTTTTGTTTTCTTTCCAGCATGGCAATAAGCCAGCTGCGGGCGACAGTTGCCTGCGCCTTTAAAAATTCCAATGGAGCCTGAGCGGACATTTCCGAAGAAATTACACTTTCTATATAGTCTTCCAAGGGAATTTCATTAATGAGATCAAATGAAGAAGCCGAATTGACAGATAAAAAAAGATCGCCACGAAACGATTGCTCCTGGCTCCGTTGCCAGTGAAAGTCAATGCCGACTTGTACGTCAAATACGGTAAATGTTGCTCCATCGTGAGCTGAAAGCAAGATTTCTTTTTGCCCGGCGATTTGCACGCCCGGGGATTGATTAAGAACAATTTGCTCTTTTTCAGCCTGGATTCTTAAATGGCCAGTAATTTTACGACCATCGGGCAGGTGAAAGCGGCCATTTAAATTTATTTGGGCTTCTTTATAACTTTGCAGTAAGGCAACTTTTATTTTTGGTTCGCTATTGATCATAGATATTTAAGGCCGTTCTTAAAGAAATGGCATCAATTTTTATGAGTAAATGTCGGAGAAGTCAAGAAAGTTATCAGCCGGGAAAAAATTCTGTAAAAAATCAACTTAATGCTTGAATATTGCTAATTTATCATATATATTTTAAAAATTAATAAAAAATTAAACGGCGGATGCTTATGGTGCATATCTGGCCAATTGGAGGGGGTAAAGGCGGATCGGGAAAGAGTTTCCTGACCAGTTCCTTAGGCCGCGTTTTAGCGGGATTGGGGAAAAAAACTCTCCTGATTGACCTGGACTTGGGCGCGGCCAATCTGCACACCCTGGTGGATGTGCCTTATCCGGTAAAGTGCCTGTCCGATTTCATCCACAAGAAAATCCCCCTTCTAGAAAATACCATTTTGGAAACCCCGGTACCTAATCTTTATTTAATCAGCGGTGCTCACGATAGTCTGGATATTGCTAATCTCCTGTACGAACAAAAAGTGAAAACCATCAAAGCCATATCCAAATTGAATTACGAGTGGATTTTGCTGGATCTGGGTGCCGGCACTTCTTTTAATATTCTTGATTTTTTTCTGATTTCACAAAACAGTATATTCATTACAACGCCGGAACCTACTTCTATTGAAAACGTTTACCGGCTGGTTCGTTCCATTTATTTCCGGCGGATTCGCCATTATTTTAATGCGGCTGATTTTAAAGCTCTGGAAGAAGAAGTTATACAGCAATTTGGTGAAGGATCATTTAATAAACCGGATTGCATTATGCAGGCGGTTAAAAGAGTGCACCCGGAAAAGAGTTTGCAGCTGGAAAATGATTTCAGCTCTTTTAGATTCAAGCTTGTTCTCAACCAGTTGCGTAATAAGGATAATATCGCGCTAGGCGGGCAAATTTGCAAAATTATTGAAAAACATCTTGGGTTCCAGGTTGATTTTGCCGGTAACATTGCTTTCGATGACCGCGTTCACGATGCTATTTGCCAGCGGGTATCGTTTTTGGATCGATATCCTTACACTCGTACGGCTTATGACCTGCGAGAGTTAAGCAAACGAATTGTTAATTCTACAAGCGAACAATTGTTGATGCGTTATTCTTAAAGGCATCAATTTTATAATGTATTTATAATAATATTACATTTGAGGTCTTTTTATGAAAAAAAATTTTGCTAACCTGAATTATTATGAAATTTTGGATGTTACCCCTGATGCGGCATTTTTTGAAATTCGCCAGGCCTATAATGTCGCTATGCAAATGTATCGGGCAGACTCTCTGGTTAGTTATTCTTTTTTTTCTCTGGAAGAAAGACAAGAGATACTTAATCTTCTGGAAAAGGCTTACCTAACCCTCATCAATGGGAAAGAAAGGAAAAACTACGATAAAGGACTTATTCAGATGGGAATTCTCGACACTGTGGGGGGCAAAGCGGGGGCTAAAAGATCAGCGGGTATTTATGACGCAAACAGGCAATGGGGTAAGGCAGCTGTACTTAAAGATAATAAATCTACTTTAAAGGAAAAAGTCGCTCAAAATAAACGCATTAATGAAATTTTATCCAAGCAGGAAATTAGCGGCGCTGATCTTAAGACAATTAGAAATGAACTGGGTGTGGCTATCGAAAAGATTGCCGGAGAAACAAAAATACGCATGGATTATTTAATTAGCATTGAGGATGAGAAAGTTAAGCGGCTTCCCGCAGCGGCATTTCTCAAAGGTTTTATCAAATCTTATTTAAAGTGCCTCTGCATTGAACCATTGGACGATGTTTGTGTTCGTTACATGGATGGTTTGGCACGTATCGGAAAAAACAATTAGGTTTGCAGATTTATTTAAATTTCCTGATGAATTATGGACAACTGATAAATAAAGCAAATAAAACGAGCCCTGTTGGTTAATCGAAAAAATAGGAGAGCAATTATGGGAAAATTATTTTTTACGAGTTTATTTTTCCTCTGCGCGACGATGGCGGTCGCGGCGGAAAAAAAGTTTGAATCCGACATAATCAAGGCCTCAGGGGGAGAACTTGTCCTGACATTCATCGGGCATGGGACCATAATGATGTCCATAAATGGGAAGGTCATCCATGTTGATCCCGTGTCGCAGATGGCCGATTACACAAAAATGCCTAAAGCCGATTTGATCCTGATAACCCATGAACATTCGGATCATTTCGATCTTAAAGCTATAGACCTTATTAAAACAGCAAAAACAAAAATAGTAGCGAATGAAAATGTTGCCAAGCAACTTTCAGATGTAATATTGATGAAAAATGGTGATGTTAAAAATATAGAGACTTTCCGGATTGAAGCAGTACCAGCATACAATCTTGTACATATGCGCGCTCCCGGCGTTCCTTTCCATCCCCGGGGCACAGGTAACGGGTATATTATTACGTTTGGCGACAAGCGTGTATATATTGCCGGGGACACGGAAAACACTCCGGAAATGAAAAGCTTAAAAGGGATCGATGTTGCCTTTTTACCCATGAATCTTCCCTATACAATGACTCCGGAAATGGTAGCCGACGCGGCAAAGGCTTTCCGTCCCAAGATACTTTATCTCTACCACTACGGAAATACGGATACTGCAAAGCTGGCTGATCTGCTGAAAGATACCACAGGGATAGAAGTGCGAATTCGTAAAATGCAGTAATACTTCAGGCATCAGCCGAAAACAAACTCTTTATCTCAAGTTTTTTGCTTTTTCCCGCAAAGCAATATCTTCAAGGGTTGTGGGATTAATTTCGATTCCATGCGGCAGCGACTTCCCTTTCAAATCCACATGTACGAAGCTGATAAAACCGTCAAGATAAAACTCGTCACCGCTGTTATTCACGACTCTTACGTACGAAATAAGGCGTGTTTTCCCAGTCAGAACAACTTTGCTTTCAAAGCGGATGATTTGGCCATTGCGCACCGGCCTGGTAAAAAGCATGCCGTGTATGTTCACGCAGACGATGTTCTCAGGATGCGTAAGACTTGCCGCAGCGATAAATCCCGATTCCACAAACCACATGGCCGTCTTACCCGCAAATAGAGTCCCATGGTGATTTAGGTCTTCGCTCTTGACAAGCCTGCAAATGCTATGAGTCTTTAGTTCCATATTTTCCCCTCCTTGGTGACCATTGGTATAAACGTAAGCGATCTAATGTGTCAACAATATTAAGTCCTGTGTGAAGTCTCCTTATAATTTCTGGCGTTTTTCCATTAGAACATTTCTCAAATTAAATGTCTGCATAAACGTATGATAACTCATTGAATCAAATTTGAAATCATGATAGGTACATTGAATAGATTGAGTTCATGGAGCAAAAGCAAATGAGTGTCCATGAATACATAGCTTTGGATGAAAAAGGACGTAAGCGTAAAGGTTTTGTTGACGTAATGGGTGTTGCCGCAGCGAGGCAGAAATTGCGCGAAGAGGGAGTTTACCCCACTGAAATTAATCAGGCGGTAGATAAGGAGGATATTGTCGCTGAAATCTAAGAGCACTACTGTGGAATAAGCGCCAGGATTATGACCGGTAAAAAAACAAAAATTATTGAATTTTATAAGATGAGCGGTAGCGGTAATGACTTCATTATTATTGATAACCGTGATTTTTCTTTGAATGTAGGCGATCTGCCTGCATTTGTCCGTAAAGTATGTCAGCGGAAGATTTCCGTAGGAGCTGATGGCGTAGTTATAATTGAACCGTCAAATACAGCCGATTTTAGATGGCAGTTTTTTAACTCTGACGGCTCGGTGGCGGAGATGTGCGGAAACGCTGCCCGTTGTGTAGCACACTTGGCGTCTCTCCAAGGGATTTCGGGGGAAAAACTATCCTTCGAAACCATTGCCGGCATTGTCAATGCCGAGGTTCATGAGAATGTGCCTAAAGTCAAATTGACTGATCCGTCCTGTGTGATACTGGGGAAAAAGATTACTCTCAAGGGCAGGGAATTTGTTTTGGATATTGTTGATACGGGAGTTCCCCATGCAGTGAACTTTGTGGATAATATAGAGGCATGCTCTGTTTTTGATTGGGGACGCAAAATCCGCCGCCATGAGTATTTTCAGCCCAAAGGCACCAATGCCAATTTTGCCGCAGTGCTTAACCGGCACAAAATTAAAGTGCGCACCTATGAACGCGGCGTGGAAGATGAAACGCTCGCCTGCGGTACGGGGGCTGTCGCTACAGTTCTTGCCGCAGCTGAGCGTGGTTTAGTAGATTCTCCTGTTGATACTATAGTTCAAAGCGGTGAAACTCTGCGCATTTATTTTACGCGCAAAGATGACCGCTTTTGCGAAATTTATCTTGAAGGTAAAGTGAAAATAGTCTATCAGGGATTTCTTTTTGAAGAAGCATATAGATGATGGTTTTGTATTAAAGTTGATTTTATTTCTATGTTTCATTTCGGCGACAGCCGGAAGCCAGTATCCATTAGTGCTTCACCTCTTTTGCGGGGGACGACGTCTGGACACCGGCTTTCGCCGGTGGGACAGTATTGGCGACTTTTTACGTGCTTATCATAGATGATTATAGCTTTTTATTCAATCTGAAGGAGGTTCAAATTGCGGACAGCCGATCGCTTGACAAAAATACCACCATATTTATTCATGGAGTTGAGAAAAAAAATTAATAAGGCCAAAGCCGACAGCGTGGATGTAATTTCTCTGGCCATTGGCGATCCCGTGGAAGCTACACCAGATTCGATTATTGATGAGCTCTGTTCTACGGCGCGTGATCCCTTAAATCATCGCTACCCCACGGATGAAGAAAAAGGTATGCTGGCTTTTCGCCAGGAAGTTGCCCGCTGGTATCAGAAAAGGTATGGCGTTAGTCTGAATCCCGAAAATGAAATTTTGGGATTAATTGGTTCGAAAGAAGGCTGCCATCATTTTATATTGGCGCGCGTCAATCCCGGCGACACTGTTTTGATGACCGATCCCGGTTATCCGGCCTACCGTTCCAGCATTCTAATGGGCGAGGGTGTTCCTTACAATGTACCCATTCTGCCGCAAAATAATTACTTACCGGTATTGGAAGACATCCCCACGGATATTGCCAAAAAAGCAAGCGCCATGTTTCTCAATTACCCTAATAATCCGACGGGCGCTTGCACCACTCTGGAATTTTTAAATAAGCTTGTTGCCTTTGCCCGTAGCTTTGATATTGCTATTTGTTACGATAATCCCTACAGCGAAATAGTATTTGCCGGACAGCCCCGTATCAGTTTTCTTGCTGCCAAAGGAGCCAAAGATGTGGGCGTTGAGCTTAATTCTCTTTCCAAGCCTTTTAATATGTGCGGCTGGCGGTTGGGGATGGCTTGCGGAAATCCGGAGCTTATTGCCGCCATAAGCAAAGTCAAAGAAAATACGGATTCCGGAATATTTAATCCTATTCAATTCGCCGGCATTCAAGCTTTACGCAATGAAGAAGCATTTATCGAGAAAATGTTAGACTTGTATGGACGCAGACGAGAACTGGTACTCACGACACTGAAAAAAATCGGCATAGATTTTAATCCGCCGCGCGGCACATTTTATCTCTGGGTGCCGGTACCCAAAGGCATGACATCGCTGGATTTTACTAACCGCTTATTTGACAAGACCGCCGTTGTGGTCGCTGCCGGGACCGCTTACGGCAAATATGGTGAAGGATTTGTCCGCATATCGCTGACCGTTCCGGATAATCGCCTAAAAGAAGCGATGCATAGAATCGAAAAAGAATTCAAATAGTAGCTTCCGTAGTGGGAAGCCAGTAATAGTAATATCTTAAAGTCGAACCGCTGGAAATCACCCGGTACAATATTTAAACTTTTAACTGACGAAGTAATAGAAAGATAATTAATTATGGAAATGGGTATTCTTGGCCTTCCCCAGAGCGGGAAGAGCACATTATTTGAAATTATGACCGGCGTCAAGAGCGGTGCGCAACACAATGAAACCGTCGTGCGCGGTCTGGCAGCAGTGCCGGATGTTCGTTTTGACAAATTGGTGGAAACATATAAACCGGTAAAAGTATCTCCGGCAAAAATTCCCTTTGTTGATGTCCATGCCGTAGGCGAGCATCCCTGGGAAGCCATCCGGCAGAATTTAAGCGGTACCGACGGCATTTTGCATGTGGTTGACGGATTTTCCCTACCCGATGTGCAACTGAGCATCGAAGCCTACCGCAAGCTGGAAGATGAGTTAATCCTTTCCGATCTTTTAATAATCGAGAAGAAACTCGAGCGATTCACCAAAATGTCCAAAAAAGCACTTACACACCAGGATATAATTCAGGCGGAGATTTTACCCAAATCAAAGGAATGCCTGGAAAGGGGAAAACCGCTGAGGTCTGCCGGATTGACGCCAGAGGAAGTTTTTTCTTTGCGGAGTTTTTCTTTCTGGACAATTAAGCCGGAACTTGTTGTGGTCAATGTTGCCGAAGATAATCTTTCTTTTGCCGATGCTTTTGCGCAAGAAGCAAATTTATCCGAACCAGTCATGGGTATTTGCTGCAAAATCGAGGCGGAGCTGACCGGACTGGAGGCCGCCGATCAAAAAGAATTTCTGGCCTCACTCGGCATTGCCGAACCCGCTTTCGGCCGGATTATTCGCGCTGCTTTTTCCCTCTTAGGACTAATTTCTTTTTTCACCGTCGGTGATGATGAAGTCAAAGCCTGGGTGATTCCTGCTGAGACCAAAGCACCCAAAGCCGCCGGAGCCATTCACAATGATTTTGAACGAGGTTTTATCAAAGCCGAAGTCATGCACTACGATGACTTTATTGCGCATGGCGGATCTGCGGCGCAGGTAAAATCAGCCGGCCGCCTACGTTTGGAAGGAAAGGAATATATTGTCCAGGACGGCGATATCATCACTTTTCGTTTCAATGTTTGAAGCCAAAGAAAAATTATTCTTCTGGCTCTCGGTAATAAAAATTAGAAGTTGCTCAGCGTTTTTTTTATTTTAGCGCGAAAATCATCAGGCTCGTCAGTATTTAAAGAAATAATTTCACCTGGACATATTGAATGCCTGTCTTTTGTCAAAATATTGGCAACAGTTGTTTTAGCTTCTATTTTTATGCGGTTTTCCTCTAGATATATTTTTGCCGGCTGTGAAATCAAAAGCACCTGTATGGCTGATATTATTCCGGAGTAGGAAACCAGTTTAGCTGCGGCAAGTCCGATAACTTTATCAAACAGGATAAATTATCTTCAGCTTGCCGGTATTTTTCCAGACAATCCCAAAGAGGCGTAAGCCCAGAACCATCCGAGGAATAAATAATTTTATCCCCCTGAACCAATGCCAGCGAATATTTGGTAAAATCCGGTTTTAGCATGAAGACAGTTCCCTAATGGGCTTCTACCAAGATAAATCAGTATGGCCCGGAAGAATTCGTTTAAATAAAAAATAGCCGATTTAAAAATCGCATTTAATTTTACACCATTAGCTGTTTTTTGTGTAGTTATTTTTATAAAAGTATCAGCTGGATTTATCAACCAAACGCCTTATGACTTTACCTCCGATAGTTTCCCTCGAATACAAAGCCCCGTGAGGGCAAATTTCGATACAACAATAGCAGCGGATGCATTTTTGATAATTAAATTCGACACCAGCCTCCAAAGATTGGATGGCCTGGGCCGGACAAATTGTCCAGCATTGGCTGCATAGTTTGCACAGATGATTATCGCAGGCAGGCAACGGCATCGTATGCCGGCGCAAAAAATTATGCAGAAAACTAGGGCCGAATATCAGCCCGCTTGTTTCCGGCAACTTGAAATCATATACAGTTGGCAAATCACCTTCTATTTCGCAGGAGTTGATCAAATTAATCTCTTTGGCGATTTTTAATACCGGTAAACTTTGATAATCAATTCCGAGCATCCGGCACACAGCAGTATCGAGCACAAACGAATCACAACTGCCTATTAAAACACCGATATGCCGCGGTTTTCCGCCCTTGCCGGGGCCTTCGCCCTCCAGTGCCAGAATTCCATCCAGTATAGACACAGTCGGCAGGCAAGCTTGATGAATGGCCACCAACAGGCGGGCAAAAGCCGTTGAATCGACACCGGCGCGCATATGCCACCGTGCCTTCTGAAAACCAATGATACAGCCGAACATATTTTTCACAGCCAGAGTTAAAAGCATCTGGCCGTGAGTTTTGAGCTTGGGCAAATTGATAATTGCATCCGCCTCAATAGCGTCTTTAGCTATGTCAATGCGGCTATAGGGCTTTCCAATGTCTACTGGAACAGTGTTTTTAAAGGGGATACAAGTTACATTCAGACCGGCTAGACAGTCTTTAGTGCCATTCATTTTCAAGATATGTTCAAAAGAACCGATTGCTGGAGAATCGGATACCTGCGGTCTGGCGCCTTTTTGTAAAACATACTCTACTGCCGCTTTAATAATTAAAGGATGAGTTAATATTGCGTCTTGGGGTACGGCAGCGGAAAGCATGTTTGGTTTTATCAAAACGCGGTAACCCGGCTTAATTTTGTCACCGGCAAGAGTTTCGATCATTGCAAAGAAAACTTTTTTTAGCTGATCGTAATTATAAGAAGTTTTGCGAACAATAACAACAGTCATAACAGTTCAGTTCTAATGTAGATAAACCGGCAAACCAGTTAATTTTTAAATGAGTTGCCCTTATACTTACTGGAGCCGATGACCAGAATCGAGCTGGTGATCTACTGATTACGAATCAGTTGCTCTGCCGACTAAGCTATTCTTGAAAAAATTGCGCTGCTGCTTCCATCCCGCGCTGGTCACCAGGTTCTTGATATTTTGAATCATATCTTTATCCTTGTCTTTTTCCTCAAATGCAAGCTGTTCATAGGGGATGAGAAGATCATGAATCTTTTTTCTATTGTCTCTTTTTAGTCCATAGCTCCATCCGCCCATAAGTCTTTCAGCCATCCAGCGGCGATGTTCCATCTCGGATAATTTTTCAAGAAATTCTGGATCGTTTGCAACTTTATCAAAAACTGATAAGTCCTGACCATCAAACCCGATAGAGCGAAGCTTGACCGACAGATGGTCAGCAGACCAGCGGTTTGCATCCTTCATAAATTCGTTCAAACCTTCCCATGCCACAAGGGCAGTATTTTCTCTTTTTTTGGCGGGATAGAGTTTGGGGTAGGTATTGTCAAGCAGGGATGCGTTAAGGATCAGTATCTGCGTTTGTTCCATAACTGAAAGCCGATCAAACGTTTTGCTTCGTAAATATTTAGTTTTGTTTACTTGCCTTTTTATTTTTGGTGTTAAAACATCTCTGTGCTTTGCACGCAGACAATAGTAAAGATCAGGTTTCTTCAAAATTTGATTAAGAGAATCTATCGGGTTTTGTTCATCAATGTTCTGCATGATCGGAACATCCTGAACTACGGAATGCAACAGGGTAAGTGGCGTGCTTTCGGTGAAATCATCTTTAGTGAATAGAATCTGAGCATTGACATATGCCGAATGAATGGTTTGCGCAAGCTCGTCCGTAATCTCTTCTATCAATACCTGATAGCCACAGGCAGCGTCATATATATTAAAACCATGAATATTTTGATCTACTATATATCGAGCTTCTTTTCCTTTTATGAGTTCTGATAGAGAAGAGCGCATGCAGACTATGACCGGTGTGGCATCTGAACCAAGCACCCTGCGTACCCGGAGAGCCAGAGAAATACCAATTGAATCGTCATCCACAGCAATATATACAGCAACTGGTTTTTGGCCAGCCATGTTTATGATATCGGATGATGACAACAGGCATTCCGGATCACGGTCAACAAAATTTATATTGATGTCTGGTACAACGAAAGAAGGTGGTGTTTTGCCATCACCATATAAAGCAATAAATTTTTCAGAGCGTTCCTTTATATTATTGTCAACCATGGAAATTCTCAGCTTTGTCCACCGGGCATAATGACCTATTCGTGCAGCCTGCTTAACGATATTCTCGCCCATTATGCCAAATCCTATAACCACAATGGGGATGGTATCAGCAGAGATACCTTGCTGACTGGCATAAAAATCAGGAGGATATTCTTCGAAAATGACTCTGGCAGAAGTTTCATAGACATTGAATATACTGGCATCAAAATAGTCGTAAGCTTTTGCAAATAGTTCATGACGGACAAAAATGTTCTGTAGGCTGGAGCTGGCAACATGCGCGTAACAGCGCAGGAAAATCTTCTCATCCACTTTGTGGCCGGCCTCCGCCAGATTTTTCCCCTGGTGAGCTATATTTATATTCGTTTTATCATCTCCGGAAACAGCGAATAGATACTTAGCCCTGGCGGTATTTGCCTCATCCAGCATGACATAATCGGAGGCATCGCCGATCATCACCAGAACATTCCGTTCCCTGCAACCTGCTATATCGGGATGATTCTTTTGTGCTTCAATAACAACTACCCGAAATCCTTTTTCTGTAAATGTGTTCATCAGCCGCATGCCTTTATCACCAAGCCCACAAATAACAATATGGCCGGAGGTCTGTTGCAGACGAATTAAATCGTATTTTTCCCGAATTTGTTTCCAAAACCCTTTTATGGTAGCTAAAATAGTACCGCAAGCGGCTAAAAATTGAGCAATATTAAAAAGAATTTCCTGCTTAGCAGGCTTGCCAACAATTATTAATAACAAACCGGCAATAGCTAATGCTACTGCAGCGATAAGCATAGCTATAATCAGCCGCCAGGAATACTTTTGAATCCAGCGACCAAACAGTGTGAATCTGGAAACAGTGTGCTTTGCCATATCTTTGTATCGGGCTTTTCCAGGATTATTGGGTAATGCCGAAAATCAACGGCAGGTCATGCTCCGTCCAAGTGTAACGACTTTTGTATATAAACGGATGGATATAAATTAAATTGATGCCTTTGCTAGCTTTCTTGAAAAGGAGAGAAGCTCTGATAGTTTCATGCGGTTTGATAGCAACCCCTTTTGTTCCGGCAGCTTTGCTGGTAATCTTCTGCGAACGTTTAACAAAATTCACTTCAGTAACTTCGTAATTCTTCCCCGTCTTGTCGATCAGTTTTGATTTTGCATATGATTTTTCGAAAGTATCGTACAAGGCTACACTTTTCTCAATTTTGGAATTATTGCGAATCCGGATTGACAAGGTGACATCGCCGCCGGTTGATCTTATGCCGGCATATATAAAATCGATTTCTTCAGCCTTAAGAGACCCAACATTAGGCTTCATCTCGGCTTGTTCTGATACCTTTTGTTCCGATTCCGTATTCGCACGCGAGGCTTCGGTTGATTTTTTCATAAATGATGACTTATCTTTTCCCATAGGTATGAAAAAAAATGTGGCAATAACTATGATAGCGATCACCGGAGCGGCAATGAATATGATTTTCTTATTGGCATTGTGCCATTGCTTGATTATTTTTCCATGAAGTTGGCTAAATGCTGCACGAAATGAATCTGCAAACAGTTTGAGACGCTTTTCTGTAAATGTGTTCATAAGACGCAGACGCAGGCCTTTATCACTAAGTCTTCTTTTAGGGACATTTTCAGAGGCAGTGCTGGCGGAAACCGTATTTACAGGTGCCACTGTATTATGTGTTGTTGGCGTTACTTCTTTTTCCATTGGTCGCGAAGCTTTTGATTTAGGAACTAAATCTTGTTTTGGAGATCTTTTCTCACTATAACTGGTTAGTGTTTGTTTTATACGTTCAGCAGCTTTTTCTATACGGTCTTCTTTTCCCTCAAAAGCATCCAACCAATGTCTTCCCTGAAGTTCAAGTTTAATAGCGCCGATCGGCAGTATATTTTCAATTCTGACAGGGATTACTAAAATATTTTCCTCATCAGCCATTGAAATTTCCTTTATAACCTGTCTGGATTTATTTGATGCTGAAGAAAAAAGTAACACCATGGCAATTCCGGGACTGCCTTCAAGTACTTCTATTATCCCTTCTCTCCAACTAAATCCTGGCAATAAATCTCTATGATCTATCCAACATCTGATTTTTTTTGCCTCCAAATGGTGAACAAGTGCATCGGCAATTTTTCTGTCATCTGAACAATAACTTATAAAAACATCGTAATTCATTTCTCTCCTCCTAACAAGATAGACCACATTGGCTTTTTTGCCAGGAAACATCTCTGCCTCAAGGATTTGTTCCTTTATGCCCTTGAGCATTCACTTCCACAAATCATCCTTCCGAAAACTTCTATATTTTAGTATTCTAACCACAATCTTTACTGAATATCCAATGAAAATATTATTGTGAGTATTGAGGACGGTTATATTAATTCCCAATGGAAAAAAAGTAATTACCTGTTTATATCTAAATAACTAATTTGTCTGGAGCCGATGACCAGAATCGAACTGGCGACCTACTGATTACGAATCAGTTGCTCTACCGGCTGAGCTACATCGGCATCCAAGTTGAACTACTATTCCGACAAGAGATGCGTTATTTATCTTAAGGGGTATCCCCTTGTCAAGTTATTACGTTGGCTGAACTACCTTATATATTGACTTCCCTGTTATTTTCCTTTAGCCTCACAAAAGTGAGTTAAACAATTATGGAACTGGGTATGATTATTTTTCTTCTGGTTTTTTTCTGTCTTTACGGTGGGATTAATTTTTATGCTTTTTCCCGGGCGATAAACATTTTCCATTTTTCCGGTATCCCGCAGGTTATAATCATCTTTATAATGATACTGCTGATCCTTGCCCCGGTCATAGTGAGGCTCATCGAAGCCGTTCATCTGGAAACACTGGCACGGACTATTGCCTATATCGGTTATATCTGGATGGCTTTTGTTTTTCTCTTTTTCTTCCTGAGCGTTACTTTTGATATCACTCGATATTTATATAAGCTCGTCGGCTTTGGTCCAGATGCTGTCCACCTCAATACAATTGCTTTCGGATTAGCAGTCTTCCTTGCCTTTATCTTTGTAGTTTACGGCTTTTTTGATGCCCGGAGAATCAGAGTGAAAAATCTGGAAGTTCATGCGGAGCAAACATTGCCCAATAACGGCAAAATCCGTATCGTTCAGATATCCGATGTGCATGTGGGAATAATTATCAGAGAAAAACGTCTGCAGGCTATTCTCGATAAGGTAAGAGAGGCCAATCCCGATATTTTAGTCTCCACCGGAGATTTACTGGATGGCGAGATCAATAATGTGCTGCCGGAAGCGGAGCTTCTGGCCGCGATTAATCCGAAGTACGGCAAATATGCCATTATGGGTAACCATGAATATTATGCCGGAATCAAACGCTCGATGGAATTCACTCGCAGCGCCGGTTTTGTAATTCTGCGCGATGAGGCAGTGCAAGTGGCCGGGATAAATATATTCGGTGCGGATGATATAACCGGCCGGAGGCTCGGTATGACCAAAGATAATCCCCATTTTCAAAAATCCCTAGCCGAGAGAAGTGATAACTTTGTTTTGCTTTTAAAGCATCAGCCTTATGTTAATGATCGGGAGAAATTCAATTTGCAAATTTCGGGGCATACGCACGGCGGACAAATATTTCCTTTCGGACTGGTTACACGCTTTTTTTTCTCTCACAACTACGGATATTATGAATTGGGAAAAAACAGGCTGCTTTATGTGAGCAGAGGAACCGGTACCTGGGGCCCACCCGTGCGCCTTTTTGCGCCGCCGGAGATTACGGTGATTGATATCATCGGGAAGAAAGCCGAATAAGATAATCGGCAGATGTGTTCCGCTTAATCAATCCGACCTACCTGCTAAAATTCTTTGCTGCGGATGAAGTTCACTGCGTTACGGAAAATGGCCAGGCCCTGACCTTCTTCCGGCAGGGCTTCTCTTGTCCAGCGAGGATGGTTGGTGCGGTGCAGATAAGCTTCGGGATGCGGCATCAGGCCGAAGAGCCTGCCCGTTTCATTGCAGAGTCCGGCAATGGAATGTTACAGCACCGTTGGGATTGGCCGGATAGTCCATTGTTATTGCACCACTTTCCGAACAATATTGAAACACAAAAAGATTTTTCTTTTCGATGGAATTGAGAACGGCATTACTCCGGGGACAAATTTACCTTCGCCATGTCGGACAGGCAAATATATTAAATCAACGCCTTTCGTGAATATGCAGGGGCTTTGCGCATTGGCTTTGAGATAAATCCAGCGGTCTTCAAAACGCCCCGAATCGTTAAAAGTCAAAGTTGCGCTCTGATCGGAGTGAAGTTGCCATCAAGTGCGGGCAGTAAGCCCAGTTTCACCATCAGTTGAAAGCCGTTGCAGACTCCCAGAATCAATTTGCCGTCTTTGATGAATTGCAGAAGTTCTGCAAAGAGCATTTCATTATGGCCGGAGATACGCGCGTGCAGAAATCGATTGGCTCCGGCTTTGGCCGAGCCCAGATCGTCACCGTCGAGAAATCCACCCGGCAGATTCAAAAAAGTATAATCAGACAGGCGCTTTTCGCCGATAGAGCAATTCACTGATATGGACAATATCAACCACATCGGCCCCGGCCAGTATACAGGCATGCGCCATTTCCATTTCGCAGTTAGTGCCGTTACCGGTCAATACGATTGCTTTTACTTTGCGGGGCATAGATCAATTCCTACTTTTAAAAATTAAGCGGCTTTTGCCAGGCTTCTTTTAGTTTGCTTCTTTTTTCTTTAATAATCAATTTGCCGTCCAGGCCGGTTACCTGAAAAAGTCCGTCGCCCGAGACAAAACCGATTTCACTGACGACATTTCCGGCCATGATCTTTTCAAATTTGCTTTTATCTTTCGGATGGATGGTCACTACAAAGCGGCTGGCTGTCTCCGAAAATAAAATATAATCGTTGCGTTTTTTACCGCGATAAGGAACATCGTTTAAATCAATATTCATTCCCAAACCGCCGGCAAACGCGGTTTCGATAAGCGCGATACCCAATCCGCCGTCCGAGCAATCATGACAAGACGCCACAAGTCCCGCTTGTATAGCTTTATGCAGTGCTCTGTATTTTTTAACGGCTTTTTTCACATCCACCTGCGGCACCTTATTGCCGACTGCCCCATGCAGGGCAAACCATTCCGAGCCGCCCAGTTCATCTCTGGTTTCGCCAATAATATAAACCAGATCCTGCGGGCGTTTGGCGTCCATCGTTACAGCTTTACGCACATCCTTGAATTTTGCCGATAACCGAATAAAGCAGTGTCGGCGGTACGGATATTTTTGTTTTACCGATGGAGTAGTCGTTTTTCATGCTGTCTTTGCCGGAAATACAAGGAACGCCGAAGGCGGTTGTGTAATCATAAATGGCCATATTCGAGCGCACCAGTTGCGCGAGCTTGTATTCGCCGTCGGGTGTTTTGGCGGATTGCACCGGATCACACCAGCAGAAGTTATCCAGACCCGCCAGATTATCAAGATCAGCGCCTACAGCTACGGCATTGCGGATAGCTTCGTCAATGGCGCAAGCGGTCATGTGATAGGTATCGATATCGCTGTAGCGAGGGCAGATGCCGTGCGCCACAACCACGCCTTCCATGGAATCCAGAATCGGCCGCACAATACCAGCGTCCGACGGGCCGTCATTTTGCGCGCCCACCAATGGTTTGATGACGCTGCCGCCCTGAACTTCATGATCATACTGCCGCACGACAGATTCCTTGGAGCAGATATTCAAACGCGAAAGCATCTGGACGAAGGCTTTGTTTAAATTAGCAGGTTCGACAAAAGCAGGTTCCGTATTTTTCGGCGCTTTCCATTTAGCCGAAAGTTTCATCTGTGGAACGCCCTCGTGCAAAAATTCCATATCCAGATAGGCAACGGTTTTTTTGCCGTAGCGAACATGGAATTTTCCGGATTTGGTGAACTTACCCATTGCCGTGGCTTCCACGCCCATTTTGCACGCCATGCCGATCTGATAGGAGATATCGAAGCAGGTATCGGGCTTTCCGTTGAATCGCCTGTTTATGGCTTGCCGCGCATAGACTCCGGTGATGGACGTGGCTTTCCGATAGGAGCTTTGAGCTTTCTCTTCCATGGGCTCTCCTTGGTAGTTCCGTGGCTAACGTGTAGCTAACTTGTAGCTAACGAGAGGCAAGGATATACGCCTTAATTCATTCAGGAAAATTACCTTTCCGATGAGTTATTTAATGTACACGGGAATGTATAGCAAGGAGAAAATGAAGAGTAATATTAGATATTTAGATGATTTTCTACGAATCCAAAGGTCCTAGGTTCGAGCCCTAGAGGGCGCGCCAGTAAAATCAAGGGGTTATCCTAAAATGGATAACCCCTTTTTGTTGTTTTGGCTAAGAGGTGGCTAACGAAGAGGGACTCTCTTTTACCCATTAACCGCCAGCTTCCATTTCAGGTAAGATCTTCATGTGATAATATGGAATTTCCGCAATGGGTGTCGTATACTATTAGCCATTGAGCTGGACAGAATTGATAATACAGTTGTTAAGTGCGAACGCAAGAAGCAGGTTTTTTATCAGAGGGGATGCATGAAGCTGATCTATGGGTGGACCTTGGGTGCCTGCCTGTTCCTGACCCTGGTTGTGACGGCCGGATGCAGCCACATCGGGCATGACCTGGTAAATGTGCCCCCGAAGAGGCATGTAATGGGAGGAGATATGCCGCAGGAAAAAATATTTGATACCGGCAAGGTGAAAATAAATTATCTTGATTCTGGCTCTCCGTCGGCCGAACCGCTGGTTATGCTCCACGGGGGAGCCTGGCGCTGGCAAGAATATCTTTCTCTCATTCCAAGCCTGTCTCAAAGGTGGCATGTCTATGCTATGGATTTGAGAGGAAATGGCAGATCGGATGGGTTCCCGAGCACTATCGCCTGGAAGATTTTACCGAAGACATCGTGATATTTCTAAGACAATTGAATGCGCCGGCTGTTCTTGTAGGCCACTCCCTTGGCGGAGTGATAGCGCTCATGGCAGCCGCACACTGTCCGGAAAAGGTGAAGGCCCTTATTATTGAGGATTCACCTTTGGACCTGGACACCTATAAGAGAGTCATCGATTCGAGCCGGGACATGTTCGGTCTCTGGCTGGACCTGAAGAAATCGTGCATCATCTGAAGAAGACTTATCCCTTGCACTGGCAGACAAGTATAAGGATTACCCGGGCGTGACCAGTCAATGGATCCTGTTCTTTGCGGGATGCCTGTGGCAGCTTGACCCCACTTATTTCAATGCGCTGCTTTATGATTTTAACGGCTTTACCAAGGGATATGGCGCTGAAGAGATTATGGCGAAGATCAAGTGTCCCGTTTTGTTCATTCGGGGCGAGACAAAGCTGGGTGCGATCATGACGGATGAAGAAATTTCTTGGCTGAAACGGAATTTCAGCAATGTGAACTACGTCCAGATCAGCGGTGTCGGCCATCTCTTGCATCTGGAGGATCGAGGTCAGGCACAGGTGCTGAACGAGATGATGGCATTTCTCGAGCGTATCCCGAAATAGCAGGGCTGATTGTCGAAAGACGAAAATATTTGAAGTCCCAGGTTCGAGCCCTGGAGGGCGCGCCAATAACATCAAGGGGTTATCCTAATAAGGGATAGCCCCTTTTGCTGTTTTGGCTAAGAGGTGGCTAACGAGGAGGGATAGCCCTAATGATTTTTTCTGTGGGACTCAGGGAAAAAGGAAACGTGGTCATATATTTCGAATCCCTTATCGGGGAAGCCCCTATGGAAATTGCTTCTGTAAAATGTAGGTTTAAAACAGGTGATATTTGGAGGTGGCCCATGAATATTTTGGTTGTGGATGATAATTCGAGTATTCGGTATCTTGTGTCTTCCATCATACAGTTGTTTGGCCATGGCGCGGATGAAGCTGACGATGGCCTTGCGGCCATTCAAAAGCTTCAGAAAAAACAATATGATGTCGTTATTACGGACGCAGACATGCCAAATATCTGCGGCGCTGAAGTCTGCAAGTTTGTAAAATCGGACACTCCTGATATCTATATCATCGGCATAAGCGGCAGCCCGTCGTCCCTAGATGGGCTCAAGGAAGCGGGAGCGGATATATGCCTTTCCAAGCCTTTCAGTATGCATAAATTAGAAGAGGCAATAGTAAATCGATTTCGCTCATCCCGGCTCACTTAGAATAATAATTCGAATCCAAGCAGGTGCTGACTGTCATGAACCATAAAGCAATCTCCTTCATCCTGGAAATCATCATGTTGGCTTCCATCGGTACGCTGTTGTTGTTCTTCATCTCGGAGATCATGCTTGAAAAGGATATTTTCTTTGCCAATCACCTTGTCGTGATCGCCGTTGCCAGCATATCCATTATGTTATGGTCTTGGTTTGAGGATCGACGCAGTCCAAGTCAAGAATGACTCAAATGAGCATAGAAGGGGTTAGCTTACCGCTTCACTTATTAAGGAGACCATATGTTTGGACTCGGAATGCCTGAAATGATCGTGATACTGGTTATCGCTTTGCTCATCTTTGGTCCCAAAAAGCTTCCTGATTTGGGAAGCTCAATCGGCAAATCCATTAGGGGCTTCAAGAAGTCCATGGAGGAGCCGGAAAAGGAAAATGAGAATATCTCTGCCGCTAACAAAATCGAGGACAAGAAGCAATAATCGGTCATGCTTTAGAAGGGATTTATCGCCATCGCTATGGCCTAAAGATGCTTTATGAAAATTTAAAAGGGGGGTTAGCCAGATAAAAGGCTACCCCCCCTTTTTTGGATAAGAGGTGGCTAAAGTTCGGAAAGGATTTTCCTCAACCTCAAACGTTTCTATCGGGCTTGGGTGATAAGACCAAGAATAACAATCCAGGCCATGAGAACACATGCCAGAACCCAAATGAAAAAATCACTATGCTTTTCACCACTTCGCTTTTCTTCTTTAGTAACCATATTCGCTCCCTCCTTTTTGAAGGTCTATAAGAGAACCCTTCGAGAAGGCCTCCGAGAGGGGTAAGGCAGTCGCTTTAGCCCCTCTGGAGGCGCAACAAAAGGAACTTTCGAATATTCCAATTCATGACACTCTCTCCAATAAACACCATACGCCTAAGGAATAAGCTTCAGAGCCTTAAATATTCTTGTGTGGGGAATCAAAAAGTGATCAGAGGTTTGTAAATGAGAATGAAATGAATTTCGAAGGAAATGGATTTTCGAGGTCTTCCTCCTGCACCCCATTGCAAGAGAACGCGAGGTTGAATAGTACACGGCTATATATTTATGTCAATCAGGAAAAAAGGAAGGCATAAAATCAAGGGGTTATCCTAATATGGATAACCCCTTTTTTGTTTTGGCTAAGAGGTGGCTAATAGATCTAATCACCTGTCAGGGCCAATGCTCGCTCGCTGATCAGAAGAATGCGGGCTTGGTTCAGGCGGGAGGCCAGAAGCCGAGATAAGCCCTTCATGATCTCAAATCCCATCTCGCAGTCCTGTTCCATCATTGCTTTTAGCTTCTCCCCCTTAATAGTGATCAGCGTGACTGGATCTGCTATTAGAGCATTCATGGTATGCAGATTCGGCTCGTTGAATGCAGACCATCCAAAGGCGTCCCGTTGTGTGACGACATCTGCGGTGAATAACATGGGCGGACTGGCGGGACCCATGTCGGCTATCATTTGCAGAAAGACTTTCCCCGACTTGACGAGGTTGAGATGCGTGGACGGTTCTCCTATCCTGTATAAAAGAGTCCCCGGAGCATAGGTCTTTTCCTTTGAAATTGAGATGAGCTTTTTGAGTTGAGCATCATTTAAGCCGCCAAAAATATCGCACTCCTTTAAAAATGCTTCTTGCACCATAGGGTCTCACCTCTTATTTGATTTTCAGGCTCTGAAAATGAATATCTATCTTTTCCGTCGATGATTCTCTCATTCTTGCTTCATTAATTTCAAGTTTAATACCTGCGAGCAAAAAAAAAGAGAAACCCCTTTTCGCTTGCTTGAAGCAATTTCCGCCCCTGTTTCCAGACTTCCGTCCACCTGGTGTGACGTATTGTCAGGATGCGCGCCCGAAGCGGGTTAATGATTGTTCCTCAGTCTGCGCCGAACGCTGTCGAACAGAATATATGGAAAGAAAACGAACATCACGACGGCATAGACCCAGATAACCGGCAAGGCCAGTACGATGCCTGCGATCTTCAGCCAGCCCAGGTGCTGCCATACCCCGACTGCAAAGAGCAGCACCCCGACCAGGCCCGGCAGCCAGCATCGCTCCATGATGTGCGAAATCGCAAACGGCGCAAGCAGGATGTTCCTGGTCTTTTCATTTATAAGCATACGGCCGCCGATTCACGTTGACGTTCAGATCCCCGATTTTAGGTATTCAGAGCAAAAGCTATGCCCTGCACCATGCCATTCTTGTGAGAACTTGGGGATCAACGGGGTCTTGCATGCAGATATTGGGTTTGATTTCCGAGGGCGCGCCATAAAAATCAAGGGGTTATCCTGAAATGGATAACCCCTTTTTGTCGTTTTGGCCAGGTGTTGGCTGACGAGGGGATGTAAAATTGATCTCAGGTTTTTCGAATTCCGTTATCAGCGGAGCCCCTATGGAATATCCCTTGGGGCAATTATAAACTAACGAATAACTGGCCGATTTAACAAAGACTGCAATCTGTCGTTTATGACGAAGAAGAATGAGGAGTGGTAACCGGTCATCCAGTCATTGAAAGGGGGTACGGAGCCATGCCGAGAGCTAATGCACGGTGGTTCGATATTAAAACAATGATCCTGCTTATCTCCGCCTTGACGATTGTTGGCTGTGCACCGTCAGTCATACTGACCAAGCCCGGAATAACCCAGGAGCAGTGGCACGAGGACTATTACGAGTGCAGTTTAACGGCTGACCAGGCAATCGGTTTCGATCCTGGCTATCGGACCGCACTGGGGAATGTCGCTGCCTCCGACGTGGAACACCAACGACGGTTTAACTCCTGCTGCGAGGCGAAGGGATACCGGAAAGTCAGCGCAGTGGAGGGTTCTGCGGCCCACTAAGATCCAAACCAGGGAGATCATAGGTTTGGAATCCGAATGTCGTGAATTGTTCCTGTTAAATAAGGTACAGGTTAAGGCTTTTAGAAGGGCACATTCTGCCTTTTCCTGATGGTCCCTTTGATGACTATGATGTTTAATATAATCGTCTAATCTCCAAGCGAGGAGACCTTCTTCATATCACCTCATCTGCATCCCCCCTCCCGCAGATGAGGTGATCCTTTTTGTTCATATTATTCATTCTGTACTTGTGGAAACGGCATTTTCGATTCTTTCAATCGATGTTTTCCTGCCCGTGAGAATTAGGGGACGCCCCTCACATTTGCAGTTTTGTCTGTCAAGGAGTGAGCGCATATTTGCAATTACCAGTATGTCCGGCCGTATCGAAAGACGGACACATCAGTGCGACAGCCCTCTGTCTCTGGATTCCTCGGCAATGCGTGCATAGTCTCGAGCTCCTGCAGCTTTGTAGCTACAGCTTCGCGAATAAACGCAAAACTGCAAATATGAGGGGCGTCCCCAATTTACTAAAACGTTCCCTAACCTACGCCAACCTCATCAAACAAGACACGCTCTATGGGGGGCGGTTGGGTGCACCAAAATGGAAGGTCATGCCGCAGACGGCCCGGTGGCGCGATCGGACCTTGTGTCGTGTCAGATCCGCCCATCCGCTAATCGTCATCAATGCCCCGTTGGCGGGGTCGGTCGCCTCGAAGCGCTTCCCGGGCTCAGTCCGCCGAACAGAGGCGACTCGTGACCCTCTGTTCGTGAAGAACTTGAGTCGGTCAGGGTAGCATCCCGCGATCTCTCCCTCGACGCGCGTGATTCTTTCGCCTTCGGGACGTTCCATTGGTGTTTGTTGTCTCTTTTCGGTGTAGCCGTGGCGACTCCCAATGCCGCTTCCATACCAGATACGTATCCCGTGTATGTAGCCCTTATGGTACACATCGATTCTGGAGATAGGGCCTTTACTGACCTCAGATTCCGGATTACTTAAATGGCACGCAGTGCCTTGTGGATATAGCCGTCATGTGTTGTTTGGAGTTCTCAACCCAGGGAATCGGTGCAGGAGAAGGAACTGGTTTCGGTGGTATCTGGTCAGCATTCTTTCCGTTCGAGGAAATCGGTTTCGGAGATGGAATGATCTCTGATTTCGGTGGTACCTTATCAAGATTCTTTCGTTGCTCATGAGGAAGAGTCCCAAACCGAGAGCAACGACAAGCCACGATGATGGATCCGAGCACCCAGCTCCGGTTCCAGCGGGGCAATGAGGAGGGCGGCGAAACCTCAGGGGGCGTAGTCCCCCCGGATAGTTCATTGGTAATACCATCGCACAAGGCCTGAAAGCCGCCGTGCGAGGAGTCACCCTTGAAGCCGATCAGGTCGGCGGTCTGCTTGCGCCGGAACTCCAGGGGAATCTTGACATTGTCTATCAGCGCGGGTACCAGTGCGCCCCGTTCGGCAGCCGAAGCGGCTTCATTTTTGACCCACTCGCTGGTGATGGAGCTTTCCGACCACAGTACGACAACGCACTTTGCCGCCTCGAGTTCTCGTTCGATCACCTGGTCGAAGCTCTGTCCGGGCACAATCTTGCGATCCCACCAAACGGACCAACCGCGACCTTCCAACGAGGCCGCCAACGTCCGGGCACGTTCCCGGTCTTCAGTGGCGTAACTGATGAAAGACGTCGGACATACATCTCCTATCCGTTTATTAAAGAGTTCTTTTCGCTGCTCAATATATGTTTGATTCGACGGATTTATCTTTCTGGACTGGAGGTGCCTGAACAAATTCGTATCGTGCACACCGAATTGCGCTGAAAATATACAACTTTCTCTGCTTGTTGTAAAAGATATTTCAGGAAGGTATTTCAAATTATAATCCCGTAACAGAAAAAATGGTACCCTTACAGAGCAGAGGGGTATTTTAGGGGACGCCCACACATTTGCAGTTTCGCACAAACGATGCAGACTTGGGGCAGGAAGGCGTCCTGAGTTGTTGGGCGCGCCAGTAGAAAAGAAGGGGTTGCGGTGATTGCCGCAACCCCTTTTTTTGGGCTCGCTGAGTGCAACTACATGACGGCCAGCTATCTCTTCAGAGGTTTTACCGGGCCGCCGGGCCGTCCTTGAACGTCGATGTTGACCTGGACGAGTTGGGGCGGTTTGGCCACATGGATATTCTGGGTCACCGTCTTGCCGTTGCCGCTTACCTGGATGCTGTACGATCCTGCAAGCAACGGGACATGAGCGGCGCCATCGCCGTCTGCAGTCACTGTCGTGACGGTCTTGTTGTTCTGACTGATCGCAATCGTTGCGCCGCTCACGGCCTGGCTGTGGGTTGTCCGGATAAAGAATACCTGGTTGACGACCTTGGACGCAGGGACAACGAACGGCATGGGCTGGCCTGGACCCGGTCTTGTGTGTTTTGCGAATATCTGGCCCATGTAGGCGACCGAAACCTCATACGTCTGGCCGTCCGGGACGTTAAACGATGCGACACCGTCGCTTCCCGTCGTGCCATTTGCTTTGAATGGAGTGTGCACTCTCGCATTGACGTGTCCGAACGGGACGGCTTCAGCTTTCACGGAAAGACCGGCTACAGGGCCCCCGTTGTCGGCAGTGACCTTGACTGCAATGGGACCTGCAAATGCGGTGGTCGCAAGGAAGAGAGTGGCGAGCGCTGCGATAAAGAATAGTTTCATACGTCCTCCTCAATGTATAAGGACCAATGAACGGCCCATGACTTGATATGGTTTTGAAGAGCAAGCATCCCTGCTGTACGACCGTGGTGCACGTTGAGCGATCCGGTTTAACTCATTTTCTTCAGGAGTCTCGTTAGGGTCATGCTTAACGTGCCCGGGCGCCGATGATGGTCGCCAGGTTTTCCCAGTATCAGAGTCGTATGAAGCAAAAATCGCTCCAAGAGGATACTGCGTTGGATACTCAGGAAAGAATCGCGCGACCCCAGATATCGCCAACGCATTCAATTGTACCCGACGAATATTCGGGAGGGCGCGCCATAAAATCAAGGGGTTAGCAGCCATGCGGCTGATCTCTTTTATATTTTGTGCCACAAGAAAACATCCTTGACAACCCGGGGTGCATTTACTATGGTCCCGATTCTAGTGAAGAGTCCTTTCATCTTTTGATTACAGGGCGCGTGATCAACCCAACCGAGAGAGGAGGTTCCCGATGGTAAAGTTCCCCATGAGATTCTGGATCGTGGCCGCCGTGGCCGTCACCCTGATGCTGGGTGTCGCCCCGGGGCAGTCCCTGGCCCAGTCGCAGGAAAAGGTCATCAAGATCGGCACCATCTTCCCCCTGACCGGCCCCGTGGCGCTCGCAGGCCAGCGCTGCAAGGCGGCCGTGGAGACGGCGGTCGAGATCATCAACAACAAGCACCCCAACATCAAGGTGCCCCTTGCGAACCAGGCGGGGATCCTCGGCGGACACAAGATCGTGCTCGTGCACGCCGACAGCCAGGGCAAGCCCGACGTGGGCAAGGCCGAGGCCGAGCGGCTGATCAACCAGGAAGGCGTGTGGGCCCTCATCGGCTCCTACAACAGCTCGGTGAGCATGCCGGCCAGCCTCGTGGCCGAGCGCGCCAAGAAGATTTTCATGTGCGGCGCCTCGAGCTCCGCGGCCCTGACCCAGCGCAAGGAAATGAAGTACTTCTTCCGCACGGCATCGACGGATGAGATCGAATCGCAGGAGTTCATCGACGTCCTGCAGTGGCTCAACAAGACCCAGAAGAACGCCAACATCAAGACCCTCGGCATCATCTACGAGAATTCCGTGTTCGGCAAGAACGCCTCCCAGCAGGCGTTGAAAGCGGCGGCCGCCGGCGGCTTCCAGGTCGTGGCCGACGTGCCCTTCAACCCCGGAGCCACCAACCTCGACAGCGAGGTGCAGACGCTGAAGTCCAAGAACCCCGACGCCCTCTTCGGGGCCGTGCTGGGTGCGGACTACGCCCTGATGGTCAAGACAATGAAGAAGATGAACTGGCTGCCGAAGGTGTCCCTCAACTACTGCAGCGGCTACCAGGACCCGGTCATTTCCAAGCAGCTGGGCCCCGATGCCGACTACTTCATGGGCTCGACGGCCTACTCGCCCGAGTTTGCGAGCATGATGCCCGCCGTGGCCGAAGTGGAGAAGATCTTCAAGACGAAGACCGGCGGCGTGCCCTTCGACAGCGACAGCATCCAGGAAACGATCGCCATGCTGGTCCTGGCCCAGGCCATCGAGAAGTCCCAAAGCCTCGATCCCGAGGTGGTGGCCAAGACCCTGTTCGCCAACGAATGGCCCTCCCCGCTTTCCCTGAGCGGCAAGGTGGCCTTCGTCCCGGGCGGCCAGAACAAGTACGCCCTGAGCCTCATCACCCAGCTGCAGGGCGGCAAGTACAAGAAGATCTTCCCCACGGAGAAGGCGGACACGAAGCCCGTCTTCCCCATGAGACCGTGGGACAAGCGGTAACGCTTCGCCTCATTGACGTGGTTTGAACCGGTGCCGGGGGTCTCTGGGCCCCCGGCACCTTTGTGAAACCCCGATGATTTGTCATTCCTGTGCAAACAGGAATCCATGAGAACGGCCGGGCCTGCGCAAGCAGGCGTCCTTAAGGTCTGGATCCCGGATCAAGTCCGGGATGACATCGTTGAGATTCAGATCCCGGATCGAGTCCGGGATGACGACGATTCTTCTGCCAAGGATCGTTTTGCAAATGAATTTACGAGCTCGCTGCTGATTTATGGACACTCTTCTTCAAGTGCTTCTGGACGGCATCCTCAACGGCATGCTCTATGCCCTGGTGGCCGTCGGGCTCTGCCTGATCTGGGGCGTGATGGATGTGATCAACTTCGCCCACGGCGAGTACGTGATGATCGCGATGTATGTCACGTACTGGCTGGGGTTCCTGATGAACGTGGATCCCCTCATCTCCATGTTTGCGGGCGGCCTGTTCATCTTCATCCTCGGAGCGCTGACGTATCGACTGATCATCAAGTACACGATCGGCAAGCCCCCGCTATCGGCCCTGCTGGCCACCTTCGGGCTGGCCATGCTGCTCAAGAACCTGTGCCTCAACCAGTTCACCCCCAACTTCCGCATCCTCTCCGACACGTGGCTGGGCGACAGGACATTCCAGCTCGGAACGCTCATCGTCCCCGTGCCCCAGCTCGTCACCGCCCTCGTGGCGCTCGTCGTGGTGGGCCTCACGTACTACATGGTCCGCAGCACGCGCTTCGGCTGGGCCATCCAGGCCACCGCCATGGACAAGGAGGCCGCCGAGCTGATGGGCATCAACACGGAGAGGATCTACCTGGTGGTGTTCGGCATCGGCGGAGCCACGGTCGGCATCGCCGGGGGCATCATGCCCACGTACCTGGCCGTTCACCCCGAGGTGGGAACCATGTTCAGTCTCATCGCGTTCATCTGTGTCGCCATGGGCGGCTTCGGCAGCATCCCGGGGGCGCTCGTGGCGGCGCTTCTCGTCGGCATCGTCGAGGCCATGGGCGGCTACTACATCGCGCCTGTCTTCAAATACGTGGCCGTTTTCGGGCTCTATCTCGCCCTCGTGTTTCTGAGGCCCAAGGGCATTTTCGGGTGGTAACCCCATGAACAAGACGCTCAAGCGAACCGATCTCTTCTGGCTGGCCTTCACGGGGCTCGTCGCCCTGGTGCCGCTTGTCCCGGCGATTGCGGCCAACTCCTTTTTCATGCACGTGCTCATCCTGGTTCTGCTCTACGCCAGCATGGCCCAGGCCTGGAACATCATCGGCGGCTACGGCGGGCAGACGTCCTTCGGGCACGCCGTGTTCTTCGGCATCGGCGCCTACGGCGCGGGCATGGCCGTCGTGACCTACGGCATGACCCCCTGGCCGGGGGCCCTCATCGGCATGCTCTCGGCCGCCGTCGTGGCCGTGCTCATCAGCTACCCCTGCTTCAAGCTGAGCGGCCACTACTTCGCCATCGCCACCTTCGCCATCGTGGAGATCTTCAACCGGATGTTTCTCGTCTGGGACTGGGTGGGCGGCGCGCTGGGCCTGGACTACATGATCGTGGAGGAGGGTCTTGCCAACCTGATGTGGTACGACTCGAAGACGGGCTACTTCTACGGCGCGCTGATGCTCTTTGCCCTCATCTTCGGCATCGTGCGCTTCCTCGAGGGGCACCGGTTCGGCTACTACCTGAGGGCCGTGCGCGAGGGCCAGGAGACTGCCGAGTCGCTCGGCGTCAACTCGACGGCCGTCAAGCTCTCGGCCATGGCCCTGTCGGCGGCGCTCGCGGCCCTGTGCGGCGCCTTCTTCGTGCAGTACAACCTCCGCGTCGACCCCGGCATGGTCATGTCGCTCGACATGTCGATGAAGTTCGTGCTCGTCGCGATCCTGGGCGGCGCGGGGACCCTGGCGGGACCGCTGCTCGGGGCGGCGGTGCTCGTGCCCCTGCAGGAGTTCACGCGGGCCAAGTGGGGCGGCCTCGGGGGCGGCGTGGACCTGATCATCTTCGGCTTTCTGATCATCGTCATCGTCGTCAAGCAGCCTGCGGGCATCACGGGGATCGTCCGCGACGTCGCCAGGCGTTTCGGCCGCAAGCCTGCCGCGGAAAAAGGAGGTGCCTCCCTTGGCGCTGCTTGAGGTACAGGACGTCACCAGGAAATTCGGGGAGCTCGTCGCCAACGACCGCGTGAGCTTCACCGTCGAGGCCGGGGCGATCGTGGGCCTCATCGGGCCCAACGGCGCGGGCAAAACGACGCTGTTCAACTGCGTCTCCGGCCTCTACCCGGTCAACTCGGGGCGGATCTTCTTCGACGGCAGGGAGATCACGGGGTTTCCATCCTACAGGATCGCTCGCCTGGGCGCCGTGCGAACCTTCCAGGTCGTCCGTCCCCTCAAGGAGATGACCGTGTACGACAACGTGCTGGTGGGCGCCTTCCTGCACGACGCGAACTCGGCAAAGGCCCGCGCGACGGCCGAGCACAGCATCCGGATCTGCGGCCTGGCCGAGTTTGCCGGCAAGACCTCGGGCGAACTGCCGATCGGCGTCAAGAAGCGCCTCGAGCTGGCCCGCGCCCTGGCCACCCGGCCCAGGCTGCTGATGCTCGACGAGGTCATGGCGGGGCTCACCTCCACGGAGGTCAACACGGCCCTGGAGCTGATCCGCAATATCCGCAAGGAGGGCGTCACGCTGCTCATCGTCGAGCACATCATGGAGGCCATCATGCCGATTGCCGACAAGGTGGTCGGTGCTCGACGGCGGCATCAAGCTCGCCGAGGGCCCCCCCGGCGAGATCATCCACGACCAGCGCGTCATCACCGCCTACCTGGGCGAGAAGTTCAGCCGCCGCATGCAGGCCCGGAAGGAGGGAGACGCCAATGGCTGAGCCGATCCTGAGCCTCACCGACGTGCACGCGGGCTACGACGGCGTCCCGGTCGTCTTCGGCGTCTCCCTCGAGGTCATGCCGGGCGAACTGGTGGCCGTCGTCGGGGCCAACGGGGCCGGCAAGTCCACCACCATGCGCACCATCGCGGGCCTCAACAACCCCCTGCAGGGCGCGATCCGCTTCGAGGGGCGCGACATCTCGCGTCTGCGCCCCCACCAGACCCTGGCTCTCGGCATCAGCTACGTGCCCGAGGGACGGAGGCTGTTCGCCAAGCTCTCCGTCGAGGAGAACCTCCGGCTGGGCGCCTACACCGAAAAATCGGATGCTGAGATCAGGCGGCGCCTCGATGAAATGCTCACGCTTTTCCCGGTCCTGCGGGAACGGGCGCGCCAGACCGCCGAGACCCTGAGCGGCGGAGAGCAGCAGATGCTCGCCATCGCCCGGGGCCTGATGTCGCGGCCCAAGCTGCTGATGCTCGACGAGATGTCGCTGGGGCTCATGCCGCAGCTCGTGGAGAAGATGATGGAGACCATCGTCGCCGTCAACCGCGGCGGGGTCACCGTGCTGCTCGTGGAGCAGATGGTCCAGGAGGCCCTCGAGATCGCCCACCGCGGCTACGTGCTCCAGAGCGGGCGCATCGTTCAGTCGGGCGCCGCGAAGGAGCTGCTGGACTCCGAGGAGATCCGAAAGGCCTACATGGGAATGTAACATCGCAGACAGGGGGTCGTTCCGCCATGGTCAGACGCGCGCTCCCGAAAGCCTGCCTCGTTCTCTCTTTCCTTTTCTGCCTGTCACCTGGGCACCCCCGGCGGCGGCGCAAGTCGTCCCGAACGGATACCAGCTGATCACCGACCCGCAGGGAACGGCGGCAATGATCGTCGCGCAGCGCCCTGCCCGATCGGCCACGGCGGCCCTCGCGCAGGGGATAGCCGAGGTGGCGACGGCTTTCGACGCGAAGCCGACCATCCTGGGCGCCTTCCGCGACGTGCGCGACCAGACGGCCGAGGCGGGGTTCCGCACTACGCTGCGGCGGGTGCCCGTGTCGGGCATCGCCTTCGCCGACGTGTCGGGGGGGGTCGCGAGGGTCGGGTTTGCCTTCGACAACATGCAGGCTCCCGCGGCCGGCATCATGCGGCTGCTCCAGCAGGCCGGGCACATCCCCGCCGAAAGCGGCGGCGCCACAGGCGGCACCCCGGGCAACTGGCGCACGGTTCAGGTACCCCGACGGCAGCGGGACGGTCCGCCTGCCGGAGGGGTGGCAGATCGTCAGCGCCGTGAAAGGGGCGATGGACGCTGCAGGCCCCCAGGGCCGCATCTTCAAGGCGATCAATATTCAATGTACGACCCGCGCCGGCGCGGCGCAAACCGAGCAGGTTCTCCGGATGGCCGGGATGCCCCCTCACCTGATCGCGCAGAACTTCGCGAGAATCATCATCGCAGACCCCGGGGATCCCGCTTCGACGATGGTCGCCGTGGGCCTGCAAAACTCCGCCAAGTTCGGCGACGGATCCTACCGCCATCTCCGTCTCGTCCAGGTCGTTCCCTTGCAGCCCCCGCCCGGCCTGGCCCAGGCAGCCATCATCGATCACGAGTACATGCTCAAGGGCGTCCGGGAAAGGAGCCTCGTGTACGTCGCCATCTCGGGCGATTTCGGCAACGGCACCTGGGGTTACTACACCTCCGGGCTGGCAACCCGGTCGGAGACCTTCACCCGGAACTTCTCCCTTCTCTACGAGATCCTCCTGTCGGCGCAGACGGCACAGCACACGATCCAGGAGAGGTGGGACAGCGCCCTGAACAGCCAGCGCGAGATCGCCGAGATCCGCCGCCAGGTCCACGACAACCGCAGCGCCTCCAACGAGCGCATCCACGCGGACCGCATCGAGGCGCTGCAGGGCCGCCGGGTCGTGCAGGACCGCTCCACGGGCCAGCGGGGCTACGCGAACCTGGGCTACGCGAGCGAGGTCGTCCGGAGCCTCAACACCCAGGCGGGCTGGGCGCGCTACCAGGAAATCCCGCTTCGGGACCTGGTGCGCTGACGGGAAATCCTTGCCGTGAACGCAAGAGGGGCCGGCGATCGACGCCGGCCCCTCTTTGCATGCCTGTCCTTCCCTCGCGTTCATAGTCCCCTGGCGGCGTAGTAGCCGCACAGGCCGTGGACGCCGCCGCCGGGAGGCGTCGAGGACGAGCAGATGTAGATGTTCTTCTTCGAGGTCCGGTAGGGGAAAAGGGAGAGGACCGGACGGCTGTAGAGCTGCGAGAGATCCTGCAGGCCCCCGTTGATGTCCCCCCCGACGTAGTTCGGGTTGTGTCGCTCCATGGCCGCAGGGGAGAGGCTGCTCTTTGCCAGGATGAGCCCCCGGAACCCGGGCGCATGCTGCTCGATCCTCTCTTCGATGAGATCCGCCACATCCTCCCCCGACCCGTGCGGCGCATGGCAGTAGGCCCAGGCTGTGTGCCGACCATCGGGCGCGCGCGAGGGGTCGAAGAGGCTCGGCTGGGCAAGGACGACGTAGGGCGAAAGACACCTCCTCCCTTCGTGGGCGTCCCGGATCGCGGCGTCGATCTCCTCGAAGGAGCCTCCCAGGTGCACGGTGCCGGCCTTCCTGCACGCCTCGGCCTTCCACGGGATGGGGGCGCTGAGGGCCCAGTCCACCTTGCACACGCCGGGACCGTAGCGGAACCGGGAAAGCCGCCTGCGGTAACCTTCCGTGAGATCGAGCCCGCCCATGTTCAAGAGCTGGCGCGGCGTGACGTCGAAGAAACAGTGATCCGCCCGCGGCAGATCGTCCAGCGAGCCGACGGTTATGCCGGTCGGATCTCTCCCCCCTTGTCCCGGAAGCAATCCGCCAGTGCATCGGCGAGCTTCTGGGAGCCGCCTTTGACAATCGGCCACCCCACACCGTGGGCCAGCACGGCCAGAAGGATTCCGAAGGCGGCCGTTGCGGGCCGGTCCAGTGGGATCATGGCGTGGGCCGCAAGCCCCGCGAAGAGGGCGCGCGTCCGTGCGCCCCGGAATTTCGCTTCGGCGAGATTTCTTGCCGTGCGGAGGGCCTTCAGTCCGAAACGGGCCATGAGTATCGGGTTTTCGGGAAGCGGGAGGGGCTTGAGGACATCCGAAAGGAGCCTCTCGTGATTCTCCACGAAGGGCTGCAGCATCTCCCTGTAGGCCCTGCCGTCGGGACCCAGCAAATCGGCCGTTGCCTCGAGCGACCGGTGGAGGCACAGGGCCTCCCCGTCGCCGAAAGGGTGTGCCAGCGGGATTTCGGGATGGATCCATTCGAGGCCGTAGCGATGAAGCTCGAGCTGCCGGAAGAAGGGGGATGAGAGGGCCAGCGGCTGGACGGCGGAGCAGACGTCGTGGATGAAACCGGGAAGTGTGAGCTCGGCCGAGCGGGTGCCGCCGCCGACGGTTTCTTTCGCCTCCACGAGAAGGACCGATCTGAATTTTCGTTTCAGCGTGATGGCCGCAGCCAGCCCGTTGGGCCCCGCGCCCACGACGACGGCATCGTAATGATCTCGATGGAAGGACAATTTTCTGCGACCTCCTGTGAAACAGTTCAAATCGGTTCAAAGAAAATCCCCCTCGATCCCCCTTTTATAAAGGGGGAAGATTCAGGCCCCCTCCTTTGTAAAAGGAGGGCCGGGGAGGATTTTAGGAACTGTTCATTCCATCGATAACCCCGTCCTCATGAGGGGTCCGTGGCTCGCAATGACATCTCAGCGCCGCAGCGCCTTTTTCAGCATATGGAACGGCATATAGAAAGAAGAGCGGATCGGCGCGCTGAGGCCGATATTGCCCGCCTCGCCCCACTGGAAGCGATCATCCACGAGAACATCTCTCTGCTCGATTGCCCCGCGGACGCCGAGCCGCACGGCCAGGTTGCCCAGCGTCTGGTGCCAGAACCGGTCTTCCTGCCCGCCTGCGCCGAGGCGGAAGGAGAGCTCCATGAGAGGGTCGCTCGGGCGGAACAGCGGGTGCACCTGCACGATCGTTTCGGCGCCTTCCCGGAAGCTGTTGAAGGTGATCCACCCCGATATGATGTGACCCTGGATGCTGATGAAGCTGAAGGAGGTGTCGGAGACGTAGAGAACCATCAGCCCCGTCGCGACCACGAGCCCGCCGGGGAGCCGCAGGTTGAGAACGGCCACCGTGCCGGGGGCAATCGCTGCCCCGTTGGCGGGGAAAAAGCGGTTCCCTCCCGGCCAGAAATCGGGGAATTCCGCTTTCCACAGGGAGACGATCTCGCGCGGATCGGGTGCCCCGCTCTCGATGCGCAGGCGGTATCTCTTGTCCCAGAGCCTTCCGAAGCCTTTCACCGGGCCCGTCGGCAGTCTGCCCTGGACGTTGATGTTCATCGCCTCGTCGGGGATCCAGCCTGTCGAGAGGCCCTCGACGGAGCAAGCCCAGCCGGGTTGGAGCGGTCCCTGGTAAGGATAGGCGGGCATGTTCGAGCCGCCCGAATAACCCGGAGCGCCCAGGGCCTGCCCCTCGCTGTCGAAGACGGCAATCAGCTCGTCGAGACGGGTGAGGCGAAAGACGTCGCGCAGGGGCCCCGCAAGCCCGCAGGCCGCCACAGCGGCGCCTCTCCGGGCGGCCCGGACGGCATTGGCGACGAGCGCCCCTGCCCCTTCCGTGTCCATGTGCAGAAGACCGGAGAGGTTTAACAATATTTTCTTCGCATTGCCGATGCCCCCTTCAAAGGCCCGCGCGAGGGCCGCTTCGCATTCCCCGTCGAGGACACCGCGGACATCCAGGACGAAGACATCCCGGGCGTCCATCCTGGCCTCGATGACGCAGGCCCTCTGATCCGCAGGCAGGGCTTCGGGCGAAAACGCCGCAGCCGGAACCGTGTGCGCCTCCGCCAGCCGCTCGCGCGCCAGATGAAGCCGGTTTGCGTACCCGGGGAGCAGATGCAGGGCAAGGCTCACGAAGGGGTTGCCCGCCATCCTGTCGAGGAAGGCCAGCTGGCTTGCCCGCCCCACGAGCGCCTGGGCATAGGTCGGGTAGGCATGGGTCACGGCCTGGATTGCGTGCAGGGGCTTCTTCATCGCCCGGATGAGCGCCGCCTCGTGGATGACTTCCGCCGCGGCCTCGCCCAGGATGTGGGCGCCGACGATCCGCCCGCGGCCATCGCAGAGAAACTTGGCCATCCCCGTCCCCGTCCCGTCGATCAGCGCGCGGCGCATGGTCCCGTAGGGGAAGCGATAGACGCGGAGATTGCGCCCGTGCTTTGCCCGCGCCTCACCTTCCGTGAGACCCACCCAGGCCAGTGTCGGCTCCGTGAAGATGACGTAGACGTTGTTTCGGTAATCGACGCTGCGCTTGACGGGCAGGGAGGCATTGGTTGCCGCCACGATCCCCTGGGCCTCGGCGGTGGTGGCCAGCTGGTAGGGCCCCGCGATGTCGCCGCAGGCATAGATGTGGGGGGCGGAGGTTTTGAGTTTATTGTCGACGACGATGCCCCGGGCATTGTACTCGACGCCCGCATTTCTCGAGGGACAGCCCCTCCAGGTCGGGCTTTCTCCCCACGGCGACGAGCACCCGCTCCGCGAGGATCTCCTCCTGGGCCCCGCCCTGCCGCTCGATCGTGAGGGCGACCTTTCCCTGCCTGTCGGCGAGTGCCACCGCCTTCGTCCCGGAAAGCAGGCGGATCCCCTCCGATCGAAGCGCCTCGAGCAGATGATTGACCACTTCACCGTCGGCCATCGGAAGAAGGCGCGGGGCCATCTCGACAACCGTCGTCTCCACCCCGAGCCGCCCGAAGGCGGAGGCATACTCGAGGCCATCCACGCCGCCGCCCAGGATGATGAGCGATCGGGGCAGGTCATCGAGTTTGTAAAGGGATTCGTTGGTGAGATAGTCGATGCCGGCAAGCCCCGGGATCTCCGGGATGAAGGGGGATGTGCCCGCGGCGATGATGAACTTCCGGGCGGAAAGGGTCTGGCCGCCTGCCTGGATGCGGTGCGCGTCGACGAAGGCCGCCTGGGCCGATATCATGCGGATGCCGATCCGCTCGAAGGTCTCCGGGAGGTCCTTTTCGTAGGCCGTCCGGACGATGCCCCGTATGTGGGCCATGACCCGGGTGCGGTCCAGGCCGCCATCGGGCAGGGTCAGGAGGCCGAGGCGCTCCAGGTGCGCCATGTCGCGGCTTGTGTGGCCGAGCCGGATCAGGGCCTTGCTCGGGATGCAGGTCAGGTTGGTGCAGTTTCCGCCGACCCTCGATTTCTCGACGACGGCCACGCGCTTGCCCAGGCTGTTGGCCGTCACGGCGGAAACCATCCCGGCGATGCCGGCGCCGATGACGATCAGGTCGTAGTCGTGATCCCTCTTCATGGCCCCCTCGCCTTCCCGCATGTACAGACGGATTATTGACGATCGGGCCGATGAAATCAAACAGAAAGGAGCCGGCCCGACAGGAAGGTCGACCCCTTGTGACTGCCGGAAACCGCAGCTGCGTCGGCTCCCCGTCATTCCATTCAGCGGCTGACGTCTACTTCGCGACAATCTTATATCCTGCCTTCTTCCAGGCTTCGACTCCGCCGCCGAGAGCCTTGACGTTGGTATAGCCCATCCCCATGTATTTTTCTGCCTGACCGGCAGAAGTGTGCTCATTGGGTCAGGCGCAATAAAAGATGATGGGCTGGTCCTTTTTCAGCCCTGCCAGCCTGGATTCGAATTCCTTCAGGGAGATGGCCCCTTCCAGCATGATCGTGCTGCACGTTTTCTCATCTGCATAGGCACACACCAGAAGGGCCTTGCCCGAGGCGACCTGCGGGTACGCATCCTGCGGCGAAATGCGGGCAACTTCCATCTTCGCGCCTGCCGGGGCTTGCCTGTTGTGCCGTCGCCGCGCAGGCTGCCATGAAAAGAATCCCCATGAGCAATGCAGCCGCACACAATATTTTTCTGTTTTCTTTTATCCGAATCATCGTAAGACCTCCTTTCCTGCCTGCCAGTATATATCTTACTGAAACAGAAGGCCATTGTTTTAGTCCTCTGCCCTGAATCGGTCAGGGGGCATCCATCCAGGAGGCGGCATCTTAAAGTATTTCTCATCTTTTTCGATCTTAAGAGAGGGGGGAAGAAATCCATCATCCCTGCCGTTTACGCTCATGAATATCGCACCCGGGGCCAATGTAGAGCTCATCCTCGAGATGGATGTGCTGAAAGAGAAAATCGATGTCCGCAGGGCGATCCTCCACGACATCGAGGGGGAGCGCTATATCCTCTCCCAGACAACCCCTCCCGTCAGGCCCTCCGACATCGGCAAAGACGCCCGGGTGACCCGCCTGACCCGCAAGGGCGATCAGCTTCATCGCTGGGGCTTCTCCGGCAAGCTCGAGGAGATCATCCGCGAGTACCCGCTGAATGCGTCCAAGACGGTCCTGGCCCTCTGCATCCGCAAGACCTCCCCCTTCGAGACCTACAACCTCAGGATGCACTACCGCGTGAGGCCCGGCTCGGAGTGGTCGACGCGCATCGAGGTCGACTCCATGCCGGTCAACCTGATCGACATCTCCATCGGCGGGGCCCTCTTCAGCCACGGCGCCGAAAACCCCTTCGAGTACAACCGCGCCGTCCAGGTGACCTACACGGGAAGCGACGGGAAGCGGCACCTCATCCCGGCCGTGGTCCGGCGGGCCTGGACTCCCCACGATGCGCGCTGCAGCGGCCTGGAGTTCGTGGCCATCCGGTTCACGCACCTCGAGAAGGAGCTCGAGCGGGAGCTGGCGCGCGAGATCATGGAGATCCAGAGGGGATCGCTTTACAAAGTCTGACAGACGGACTATAAGGGACGGGGCACCGGGCAGCCGTCATCGGCTTTGCGTTGCCGATGCCTCTGAAGAAATAGAACAAAGAATGGTCATTGCGAGCCGAGCCTTGCGCGGCGTGGCAATCGACGACACAGGATTCTGATAACGAAGATTGCTTCACTCCGTTCGCAATGACTCATTTTAATATTTCCCGGCTGTATCTTTCATCAATAATCCCATACGCAAACGGGGTTCGCGACTTGCCGGAAAAACTCCCCAGGAGGTCCTCATGAAACGAACAACTCTTCCTCGCACTGTCCATCGTATTGCTGTTCGCTGCATCCGCGCAGGCAGCGCAGGACTTCGCCTGGGTCAATGACTTCAACATCCAGGCCCAGGCGGACCCCTCGGGCTTCCGGGCAAGGCTTGCAACCCGCTTCCGGATCGGCGATGCGCAGATCATCGGCGGTGATCGGCAACGTGTCGAGCCCGGCAGATGCCTACATCGTGTTCAGGCTCGGGGAGATGTCGCACCGGCCGAGCGACCAGGTGCTGAGGGAGTACAAATCCTCGAAGGGCAAGGGCTGGGGGGTCATCGCCAAGAACCTCGGCATCAAGCCGGGCTCGAAGGAGTTCCATGAACTGAAGCGAAGCCAGGATCTCTACAACGGCCAGGATTCCAAGGGCAAGGGGAAGGGAAAAGGCAAGCACTGAACGGAATGGCTCGGAAGTTCATGACTGCAGGTTGCTGCAAAGTATCAAATGGGGCCGGCCCTTGCGCCGGCCCCATGTCTTTCTGCAGTGCCCTGCCCCAAGGCAACTCTTTCTCAATGACAATAAAGACTTGCACCATCTCGCCGTTTCTGCTACCAATTCAACATATGCAACCAATCGGTAGTTGACCCGGTAACATTCCCTTCTCAACCCTTAACATCCTCACTCACCATTTCGCATACTCGCGTTCTTCCTGTGGGAACCGACCAGGCCTTCGGCGGGCAATGTCTCAGGCATCGCCTTTCGGGCGGGCCCGGGTTCGCGCATAGAGGTTTCGTTCTTTCCCTTGGCAGAAAACAGTCCAGCGACCGGAAACAGCGAGAAAGGAGGGGCCATATGAGAAAAAGCCTAATCTGGATGGCTCTGTTGAGCCTCGTTTTCCTGGCGGGTTGTGCCAGCGAGCTGGCCTTCGTGAAAGGCAACAAGATCTACAAAATCAAGGACGACGGCGACGATCTGGCCCAGGTCAACATACCCGGGAGCAACTGGTATTTCCGGCCCGACGTGTCCAACGACGGCAAGGACCTGGTCTTTGTCTCGGCGCCCCCCACGGGACCCGGGGTCCAGATCGGCACGATCTGCCGGGTGAAGCTCGACGGCTCCGGTTTCTTCGCGCTCACCCCGACGGGACCTCCCGCCACGACGCCGAGGTGGTCTCCCAACGGTCAATTCGTCGCCTTTTATCTCGCAGGGGGAAGCAATCGCGGAATCTATCAAATAACGAGCAGCGGGGTGAATCCCACCCGCATCTTCAACACGGGGGCCAATTGCGACGGCGGCCATGACTACTTCGCCGGCGGCAGCAGGCTCGTTTATTCCCGCGAGATGCCGGACGCTTCCTACAAGCTGTTCTGGACAAGCATCGCCGCTGCGACTCCGGCCGGTGCGATCAATCCCTATCTGCCCGCAGGGGTCAGCTCGAAGCCAGCTGTACGAGACACTGCCCGTGGTCTCCTTCGCAGGGGACATGCTGGCAAGCACGGTGACATACCCCGGTCTTGTCGGTATTCGGATGCGGGCGATGGGCAGCGACGGCAATTGGGGGGCTCCCTACACCATGAAACTTCCCGTCGCGTACATCACGGGCTTAGGCTACTCGGACAAGGACGAGAAAGTCTACTTCTCCGCACTCCCCTCCGCACCGGGAACACAGGGCCTCTACTACGTCTCCATCAAGGAACTGCTGCCGACGATCACGGGCCTGCTCACGCTGCCGCCCGGGGCTCCCCCGCCCGCACCCGTCGAGGTGACGCCCAGGGCGATCAATGCAGGAGCAGGCGAGAACTTCTGGCCGAGCGGGATCGTCGACCCTTGAACGGGTGATTTGGCTGGATAAGAGGGATCATAACAGAAGGGGCCAGCGGCTGTGCGGCTGACCCCTTTGGGTTGTCCTGCGACATTTTCACCATACCTATCGAATAACAAATAAAAGTTGAATCGTTACGCTGTTTCTGTTACCCATTCAACAGATGCAACCACACACGTCCATCTTCTGAAAAAACATCATTATATCTCCTCTGCATCTTCACTCGTTTCTTCACGTATCGTGGTCCTTCCTGGTTGGAAACCAAATCGGCTTCACAGCTTTTCGGAGGCTCCATGAATCTCAAGTTCATCCCATCCGCAACGCATCGATGACGACGCCGACCTTCACATTCTCGGCGCCTCCTGCGTCCGTACTTGCTCCGCATAGCGGGCGGAACATCATTTAACCGCATCATCGATATCACCATCAGGGACGTCGACGTCGCATATGACGGGGAGTTGCGGATCCGGCTCACCGTGTGGACACCGTCGCGTGCCGCAAGAAAAGGCTCAAGACGATATTGCGCAACTGCCGCCCCGGTTGGTTGTACCGATCGGGCCGATTAGATATAAATCTCGCGTTACAGATGATCGGTTCTGACCCTGGATTCTTTGAAAAGGAGGTCTGTCATGAAAAAGCTGAATTTCATCATCGTTTTACTTCTGTTGTCCGCCCTGGTGCCGTCCTCTTCGCCCGCAGCGTCCGAAAATGGATCGTTCGGCGTCTATCTGGTGGGATATGTCGACTCGAACCCGGATAACGTAACTCTGTTTCAGATCATCAATCCCACATGGCAGGAACTGACCGTTCTCCTGGCCTTCTTCGATCTGCAAGGTCGAGCCATCGGGTGCCAGAAGGCTGACTTGCTTCCCAACGGGATGCTGGAGATGGCCGTGTCGTCTGAGGGCAGGCCCGATTACAAGCCGCCGGTGGCCAAAGCGAATGTCGTCAAGATCGTGTCCGTCGAAAAGCCCGGGGGCAAACCCTTACAGGGGATCGTGGGCTTTCAGCGGCACTATTATCCGTCGAGATTCTTGGGCGCTACGAGGATTTCCGAAAGCAATCTGCCTGCGATTCCCGAACCGGTCCTGCTGGATAAAGACAGGGCGGAATTCAAGAAGATATTAGGGGTCTGTTACCCCTAGCCCACTTCTTCCAGCATGACGTCGCGCGTTCGTCCGGAGGTCGCTCCGCAGAAAAAACGCTTGTACGGCGGCGGGTCCCGGCAAAGCTCCGTTGCCGGGATGCCCCGGTGCTCGACAGAGGTGTCCGCGTGCGCCATTGCCGATCCGCCGGCATGACGGCATTCGGAAGCGTAATCGTACCCGCAATTGACAGAAAGGAGAACCCCTATGGCATCCATTACCATCAACGGGATCACGATCGACCCCAAGGCGCAAAAACCGATGATCCGCGCTCTGGGCTTGCACAGCCGCGATGCGGCTCAGTCGAATTTCATCCTCATCCAGACCAAAAAACCCATGGATAAGCTGCAGCGGGACGAGCTGGCAGGCAAAGGAGTCAAAATCCTGGAGTATGTCCCGGACAGCACCTATCTTTGCCACTATCCGCCGACCGATCTGGCGCCCCTGCGTGCCCTGCCCTATGTCGAATGGGTGAACATTTATCTCCAGGGCTTCAAGCTTGCCCCGTCGCTGCAAGGAAAGGCCCCTGGCAGAGCCCCCGCTGAATTGACCACCCTCGCGGCCAGGGTCGAGCCTCGCGTTGACAGCACGCCAAGGCATGTAGACGTGGTATTCCATGCAAATGTCGATTTCAAAAAGATCCGCAACAAGGTGGCGGAAGCCGCCGGGATGGACCCGGCGGACCTGAAGCCTGCCGGCAACAAGGTGCGGATCAGGGTGACGGCGCAGAAGATGTCCAAGTTGGCCCAGATCGACGAAGTGCGGCACATCGAAGAGGTGCGAACGGCCCAGCTGCACAACGACATCGCCAGGCGGATCCTGCGGGTGGAGACCGGAAGGCCGCCTACGGCGCTTTTCGAAGGGGAGGGGCAAGTTGTCGCGATTTGCGACACGGGTTTCGACAAGGGCGCCACGAACAATGTCCACCCGGCTTTCACAGGCCGGGTTCTGAAGCTGTATGCGCTGGGGCGCGCCAATCGGGCCAATGATCCGGACGGACACGGCACGCACGTGGCCGGTTCGGTGCTCGCGGATGGCGACTCCACGGCCCTTGGCCATAAAGTGCGGGGTACGGCGCCGAAGGCAAAGCTGATCCTTCAGTCGGTCCTCGACAGCCAGAACGGCCTGGGGGGGATCCCGGACGATCTGGGCGATCTGTTGCTGCCGCCTTATCGGGACGACAAGGCGCGGATCCACACCAATTCCTGGGGTTACATGACCGGGGACGGTTCCTATAACTCGAGTTGCAGGGAACTGGACGATTTCATCTGGAAGCACCGGGATTTCGTCATCTGCTTCTCCGCTGGCAATGAGGGCAGCGACATCGATGCCAACGGGCGGGTTAACGAGCGCTCGGTCACCCCGCCCGGGACGGCAAAGAACTGCATCACGGTGGGCGCCTCGGAGAATCTGCGCCCGGCAGTCAACGAAACTTACGGAGGCTGGTGGCCTCAGGACTTTCCCGCGAACCCCATCAGGTCGGACAAGATGGCCGACGACGAGGACGGGATGGTGGCCTTCAGCAGTCGCGGACCCACTGCAGACGGCCGGATTAAGCCCGATGTGGTGGCTCCGGGCACCTTCATCCTTTCCACCCGTTCCCGGGACACAACGGATCAGGGATGGGCGCCGAGCAGCGACCCGCTCTATTTCTTCATGGGCGGCACAAGCATGGCCACACCTCTCGTGGCAGGCTGTGTGGCCCTGGTCCGCGAGTTCCTGATCAAGAAGAAGGGGATTCAGAACCCAAGCGCCGCCCTGGTGAAGGCTCTTCTGATCAACGGAGCCGAAAATCTCAACGGCCAGTATGTCCCCACGGAGTCGGGCCGCGTTCCCAACCATTCCGAGGGATTCGGGCGAGTCGATATGGCGGCCACCGTGGGTCCCTTCAGCCAGGGGGTGGAACTGATCCTCAAGGATGAGAACACGACGCTGGATTCAGGCGAGGAGGAGAAAGTCACATTCCCCGTGACGAGGGCCGGCACGGACCTGAAGATCACCCTCGCGTGGACCGATCCGCCCGGCGAAGCGCTGCAGAACGACCTGGACCTGATTGTCCGCGCCGCCAACGGGCGCGAGCGGCACGGGAACATGACGGCGACGTCCCGACGATTCGATCGGGTCAACAATGTCGAGCAGTTGGTCTGGAACAACCTGCCGCTCGGCAACGTGGATGTGATCGTGCGCGCCTGGCGGATCACGCAGTTGCCGCAGAGTTATGCCGTGGTTGCGCGGTTGAAGTGACGTTGCGAGGTGACAGCCTCGAGACGATCAGACAGCCACGTTCCGCAGGTGACTGTACCAACGAATCGCACCCGACTGCAGACGGCTTCGAGAAGGTGACCGGAGGATTTGCGGAAGCTTTGGAACGTCAGCCGCAAGTGAAAGCCCGGATACTCTTCACCACGATCGGCAGAAGCGGATGCCCTGCATGTCGGCGGTCAGGTCTTGCATCCTGAATGGCAGGGCCGGAAACGGCCCCGCCATTTTTGCTTTGCGCGCCACATCCCTCTGCCGACCGACACGGAACTGGCCGGTGAGCCGGAATGGGGACATGCGATCGTTGTCGTCGGATACGATGACAATCTGAAAATTACGAACACGGTCTCGGCAGAATCGACAAAGGGTGCGCTCCTGATACGGAACTCTTGGGGTCTCGAATGGGGAATGGGCGACTATGGCTGGATGCCCTATGACTATGCCCTGAAAGGGGTCGCTCTGGATTTCTGGTCCATGATCAAGATGGAATGGGTGGATACCGACCAGTTTATCGACGCTTGAGCATCATGGCCTGTCATCACCGTGCCGGGCCGTATAGGACATGATTGACCCAATGCGGCCCGGCACCTGTGCATGAACGCCCCCTCGCTGGAGGCTAACCATTCCGGGCATCGACAATATCTACTGGTCAGCCGGTTGACGTCTGTGCCAATTTCCGTATATTTTTAGCTGGTTACGAACTCTGGACATGGTCGGTACCCGTCGTCTACCTTCCTGCCGTATATCCCGATATCTTAGCCATGATGAAGCCGCCTGCCGAGACCCGTTATTCTTTGGCTCCCGGTAATATTGGTTTTCCAGCCATATTTCATCCATATTTTTCCCATATTTAAAAAAGTTGCATTGTCATGTAATTTGCGCTACTAATTCAACACTTGCAACGCAATCTCCCCTGCTCCGGGATATTTTCACCATCTCCCCTTAGCCTCTACACGCCCCTTCACGCATCGTGGTCCTTCAAGGTTGGAAACCATAACCGGCTTTCACGACTTTGCGGAGGCGCCATGAATCTCAAATTCCTCCCATCAACGGATTAAATCTGCCGGCTCATCACAACAACGGGTTATCCATTCTTATCCGTGTTCCAGTCGGGTTGTCCGATCTCAAGGACAGAAAGCGTTTTCGCGTGCAGATCATGAATTCCGCCAGAATCCCGGTCCGAACCGCATTGGTCCTTGTCATCGATCCCGGTGAAAGAAAATGGGCTCCGGGGATATTTGCATCTTTGGGTCCCTGTGAAGTGGTATGCGCATCAGACCCTGCCGAAGGGGTGGGCCATTTTATCCATAATGTCTTTGATGCTGCGATCCTGTACATGAACGATCAGAAGCAGTGTATTGACGTCATCCGCTTCTTTAAATCTGCCAGGCCGTCATTTCCCATCATCGTCATTTCAGATCATTCTTCAGAAGACTTCATCATATCCGCCCTGAGGGCAGACGTATGGGACTTCTTCAAAGAGCCGGCGGATTTGGCAGATATCGTCGACAGCGTCCGGCAGGCGTTACAGTTCAAATATGATGGAAGATGGGCGAATGAAAACGATCATCCCATATGGAGGGCATTGAAATATATCAATGAACACTTAATGGAACACCTCTCCTTGGAAGAAACAGCCCGGAAGTGCGGGATGAGCGTCTCTTGCTTTGAGCGTACATTCAAGCGGGAGGTCGGAATTACCTTCAATAAGTATGTCAACACAATTCGAATCTCCAAAGCCCGGCAACTCCTGCATGAGAACAACAAAACCATGAGCGAAATTGCCTTCGCCTGCGGGTACACCAACCAGTATCACTTCACCCGGACATTCAAGAGATTCCTGAACATGCCACCCCGGTCTTTTAGAAAATCCCTCTCCCCCGATCCATCCCCCAGGAAAATTCGCGCTTAGAGGGAAGAAAATTTGAATATGTGCGACGTTGCTGGGTCCAAACCCAGCGGCATTCTGCAATGCCAGATAACCGCAAGCGTGATGAGTCATTATTCATTCAAGAAAGGAGGCCTGTATGAAAAAGTATTATTTCCCGCTTATCGCAATCAGCTTCTTTGTACTGACTGGATGTATGCCGAATCTTATTGTGCAAACAGCAAAGATCGACTTTCCGGGGAAATCCGTCAACGTAACGGTTAAAAACGATGGCAACGGGGATGCAGGAGAACATTTGACCTATATTGAAATCAATCGGGTGGGCGCTCCCGAGGCTGCCAAGCCCGAGACTCAATATTCTGCAAAGGTCACCGGTATTGCAGCGGGTAGCTCGTGGAATTCCGGCCCCATTCCATTCAGTAGCTTCACTTCTCGTGGTCTGGATCTTTACAGTCTCACAGCTGCCAATCTTGTGGTTCGTGTAGATGCGAAAGGCATGGTGAAAGAAAGCAACGAGACTGACAATCTCTATGATGCAAATCAATCATCCCCCTGAGGTAGTAAGAGTAAAATCTTCTGTTTTGCCTGAAGGCAGGGCGTGATGCAGCCCTGCCTTCAGGCAAAAAGAAAAACCTAACCCCATTTTAATTCATAGGATAGTGAAACCATTGAAGATCCTGGAGCATAGTTCAGGCGCATCTGAGCGTGATCAATATCAAAGACGGGTCAGCATGAGAATCATCCTGAAAAATATTAAACGGACAGCATTCGATTATGCATCATCGTTTTCATTCTTGATTTTATGCGGAGTTGGCGTTATGGAGAGCGAAAGTAGGTTCTTGGTCTGATTGCTTTTCCCGGGCAGACACTCCTTTCGCCGGATCTTAGCTGGAATGACCAGCAACACAAGCTGCGGCAGCGTCGTCGACTTTCCAATTCAGCCAATTAAAGAAAGGTTCTTAGACTGGGAAAGGAGGAGGAATATTATGGGAACACTCGTTGTCATGCGATATCCGACGAGCCTGTTTGCGAACCTGGCAGACCATACCTACGTTAAGTGCGGCACGGGCGGAAAGGCCTGGGGCTGCTGGGGAGGAAAGACCGGAGGAACCGAGTTGCGCCGCGGCACGGGCAGCACAAAGCGGGCTGATGCCATTGCCCAACCGGACGAGCGCGCCTGGATCAAGTGCTACCTCATAAACGGCGTATGCCACCAGGCCGCCAATCGCATTCTTCTTCCTGCGGGGATTACAGTCAGTGGGGCTCGAGGATATGGCGTCTCCGAGGCTTTGTACGGCACCTATGGCCGGCCCAGGGGCCCATTTGGCACATGCCTTTCACCGTTCAACCAGTACCCCGAAGTCACCGGCGACCTGCCGGAGTGCATTGAAGCACGGGCAATGCAGCGGAAGGTTGCTCGTAAGGCCCTCACTCGCTCCGCCGAGGCGAGCAAGCGTGAGGAAAAATATATTAAGGGCGTGCTGGCAATCTATGGCAAAGATGAACGAACACTGCGTTCCGCCAAGGGGCTGGCCGGTCCCGATCTGGCGGGCTTCCATCTCAAGCTGTTTATGTACAAAGCAGAATACAATCTGGGCTCCAAGCTGGATAAATCCCTTTCCGCCAAGCTTCGGGACATCCGCCTGTCGACCGAATGGTCTCGCATGAAGATCGAGGACATCTTTACCAATAAAGAAATGAAACCCAGCGAGTTTGTGAACGCCCTCAATACGGAGACGATCCTGTTTCAGGAGGCAGCGGCCGGTGCCCTCAAAGCACAACAGTACAAGTCGCTCTTCGGATTGAAACCCGGCGAAAATGTGATACTGGCCGACCCGAAGATTGTCAAGCAAGTGTACGGCACTAAATAGTTGAGTCCGTTGCCGTGTAAAATAAGACGAAAATAAGCGTGATTGCACGATGCAGGAAGAGATTAACCACGGCCCTCGGCTGACCGTCGAGGAGTACGAAAGAAAAATTATCGAGCTCCATAGCGGGTTGCCTCCCATGCCCACTAAGGATCAGGATAGACAGGTGCGCCAAATGGAGCTGAACCTTGCCATCGACCACCGCCTGGGTCGGGACTTTCCGCTGGAGCGCCGCGAGGCCCTCTGGAAGATCCAGCAACGGGTGGAAAAGAAGCGGCTGTGGCTTGCCCTCAAGTATCCGTTTCGAAGGTTTTTCGCAAAGAGTCTGGCCCGGGATGCCCAAGGCCTGGCAGGCTTCCTCGTGGATGAGTACGCCAAGGTACTGACTCAAAGCGAATTGAAAAGTTTCTTCGATCTTCAGGAAGGCCAGCGGCCGGCGCTGCCAATCGACTTGAACCAGCTGAAGAGTCCTCGGGGCGGAAGTTAGCGCTGCCCGATGGCGTGCCTTGGAGGATGCACCTGAAAGAAAGGGGGCAGCGGTCATCGCTAGCCCCCTTTTCATTTCAGCATCGGGGTGTATCCCTGACTGCCACAATCGGATGAGCGGACGTCCGCTTCATCGACACGTAGGTGAAATTCTCCAAAGCATCTTCACTTATCATGAAGAGCTCCATTAATAGCAGCCCATGAAAAATCGCGGTCAGGTCGTGCTTATTGCATGAAGGCAGGGCCGTTTTTGGCCCTGCCCTTCATGCGCCGCGACAAATAAGGCAAAGGGATCAGCCATCAACATTGGATATAGGGAAAAGAAGCACCACAGAGTAAATATTAGTCGGATGCGCGCCTTGGAAGCGCGCCACGGAACGAAAAAAGCAGATTTTGTTAAAAAAATGACCAGAAAGGTCAAGACAATTCGTCTTTCACAGATTATTGATATTATACGTGAAACTATTAGGTAAGCACTTCGACATGCAAATGTTGAGATAAAACGAGTATAGCTTCCTGAAGTCGTCGCTCTCGATTCTGGCAAGAGATAAAGGATTTAATTTGTTAATTATCATTTGAGGCGGTTCACGGAAAGGACGACTGTCAGGAGTGAAATACTCAAAAATTATCTCTGCTTTATCTTGAAAAATTCTTTTAATATACTAAACGAACATATTGAATTTGGTTTCCCATTCTATTGTTCCATCAGCTATTCCATTCACTCCACTTCTTATCATGGTTCTCCTAGATTGGAATCCATCAATGCCTTTTGATTTGGTGGAGGTGCCATGATTCTCAATTTTATTCGATTCGAATATCAATGCGAAAAATGAGCAGTTCTAAAGACGGCTGAACAAACCCTCTATCGACATTAAGGGCATTGCTTGCCTGCTATTTATTAGGACTGAATTGTTCTGAATAAATTCCGGGTCAAAAGCCATCAACATAACGGTGATTTCAACTCACGTAGCATGATTACTAAAAAATTGAGGAGGTGGATCGATGGCAATAAAAACTTTTACCGTCGCAAGCTATGAAGTAAATCTTTCCCGCCAAATGACTATTGGAGGAGGTGCTGCCAAATTCTACGCGAACATTCTATGTCGAAGTTCAGATGGTTATCGGTTTTCTATCTATTTTCTTCGACCCGATAGCAATGAGATTGACAATATATATAATCCAACCGCGAAATGGGCGACATCGTATGTCCCAGCGGATCAGTTTGGCTGGTATCTGGACCTGCTCCGGAACGAGAAGCCTGTATATGTATACCTGAACAGTGAAACACCAATTGGAAACAGGTTGTATACCGGTGCTGAAGCGGTCGGCGAGGGAGAAGATTAACCGTGGCCGTCACCCTACCGATGGCTTGAACGACGGCATGTAATTAACATTAAGAGCGCGAAAAAGAGGACATTTATTCAATAGTCTCCTAGAGAAATCGAACCTTCATAATCATGATGAACGCTTAGCGTGGGAGGAGGTAACATGGCCTACCGAGTTTATGGACAAGTGCGCCGAAGTGACAATGGGGTGGGAATTCCGGGTCTGAAAGTAAAAGCGTATGATAATGACTGGATAACAGCCGACGACTACCTCGGATCCGACACCACTAATGCCCAGGGTGATTTCTCTATTGACTTCGATCGTGATGATTTCGATGCAGGGTGGTTCGACCCCGAAGGCGGACCAGATGTATTTCTGAAGATCTATAACGATCTTGGCCGATTGGTATTCCGGTCAGGGGAGCGCGGGGGAGCAGGGAAGGAAATCTATTTTGATATCCGCTTGAATCCACTTGATCTTATCGGTGAGTACACGGTTGGTGGAAAGGTTAGGGACGGGCGGTCCTTGAGGGAGCTCTGCAATCTGCGCGTCAACGCCTATGATGATGATTTCCTGTTCGACGACAGCCTGGGTAACGACAGAACCGACCATCATGGCAACTATATGATCCCCTATGAAAAAAGTGACTTCAAGGACTGGTTTGAGGGAAATCCTGATCCCTACGTGAAGGTAAGAAACGACGGCGGACGAGTTTTGGCGAGGTCTTTCACAAGAGATGAGGCGCTACGACATTCGACGATTAACGTAAATATCGGGGGGCAGAATATTGAAAGGAGCATGAGTGAATGCATCTATGGTTGGACATCAAGATACCGGCAGGAGGGAACACATATTATCGTTCGAATACTGCTTGATCCTGACTCCGGGATCTCGGATGCTACCATGGCAACGCTCAGGAACACTTGGAAAACGGGAATCGAAAACAAATGGAGCAATCACTTTGCCTGTCGGTGCACAAGTGCTCATTGCTTCCGACAGGGAACTCTCACCTTCGAGGTTCTTTGGGTTAATGACAATCCACACCACACCGTCCGAGTCCGCCAAGGTCCGGCCCGCACCAACATGACGACCTGGGACAGCAATGACTCCGGCGATGTAGCATCTCACGAATTCGGTCACATGATCGGACTCGTCGATGAATACGTGGATGCAGCCTGCCCCAACCGGTCCCCGGTCAATACAGGAACCGTTATGGATGACAACACGGAGGTCGTTGAACGGCATGTTGAGCATTTGTGCGAATTGCTCAATGAGAATGCCGTTCCCATATTTAGGGTCCTGGAGATTGATGCGGCGATCAGGCTGAAGGCGATGAAGGCTGTCTTCGATCTTCAAGAAAAGGAGAGGTATTCGATGTGCCTACGACCGAATTTGGGAGCGCGAAAGGAAATTAAAATAGCGATCCAGGATATCCTGAATAAGAAAAGGAAGATAGGGAAAGGTGATCGAATTACACACACAATCACGGGCGGGGTTGAAGGAAAACGATTAATCCGTAAGCTTGAAATGTCGGCTACGGGCGAGGCGGTATTCGAGATTGATGAACAGCAGACGGGTAGGAAGGTTTCGTACCGGGCCTCGGTGACCGCTAGGAGTGTAAATAATCTACTCAACGATATCATTAAAAGTGGCTTACTCGACCTGACAGAGTCCGGTGGCCCGTTTATCCCCGACTCTGATATTGGAATGATTACACTTGATTTTGGAGGTGAGACGACAAAATATTACTATCTGGCCGACCCGGATCAACGCCGCCAACAGGAAAAGGTTATGAGTCCTTCTGTCGCCACAATTGTGGGCAATCTGGAAAGACTTGCGGAAGTGACACATAAGAGAGATGAAGGTTTGCAGAAAAGGATTGACGAAGCTACCAAAGGCGGAAAGAAGGATCAGAAGAAGTAAGAAAGAGTCCTCCACCATCTGACACGGACCATTTGACAATCCAAGGCAGGGTCAGAAATGGCCCTGCCTTCCTATCTATTGCAATTGTAAATCTACAGTCGACCTCATTCCGCTCAGCCAAATAGTTGTAAGCGATAGTTATGCGGCCGGGACACTATTGGCCCCTTTTTTTATCCCTGATACCCCACACGCAATCCCTCTTCCCCCACCCAACCGCCATTTTTGATACCCGGGCCGGGGTGGGCCATCCCGCAGCCGGGTCATTCCCCCTTCAAACATACCCCTTGTAAAGCCATACTGGGTCTGTGATAAATGTCTTTCATGTAGGGATGGAATGGGCATCGGGCCTGATTATTGACATTCCGTGGAAAGCAGGCAAGCCTTCGGAAGATTAAGTGAGGAGTTGATCGTCCCGGGTTCGAACCATGGATGACTAGTCAGTAAAATCAATGTGTTAGCCGGATGATGGTTGACCCTTTTTTGCATGTTGCAATTCAAATATGATGGAAGATGGGCGGGTGAAGCTGAGAATCCGATATGGAGGGCCCTCAAGTACATCAATGAACACTTGACAGGTCAACTCTCCCTGGAAGATACAGCCCGGAAATGTGGAATGAGCCTGTCTTGCTTCCAGAGGGCGTTCAAGCAGGAGGTCGGAATAACTTTTAATAAATATGTCAACTCGCTACGTATCTGCAAGGCCAGGCAACTTCTGCATGAAAACAACAAGACCATGAGCGAAATTGCCTTTGCCTGCGGGTATACCAACCAGTAGCATCTCACACGAACGTTCAAAAGACTAATGAACATGCCCCCCAAGTCTTTCAGAAAATCCCGTTCGCCAGAGCCAAACTCAAAGATAATCCCCGCCTAGCATCGTAAAAAAGCAGATTTTGTCAAAAAAATGACCAGATTGGTCAAGATTTTTCTTCGTCTGCAGATTATTAATAGTCAACCTTGCCTGTGCGTACAACATCTGAAATGCAAAGCAGATTTTGCTCGGCGATATTTCGGAGTCCCTTCCATATTCGCACAAAAGGCTTCAATTCCCGGTAACGGGCATCCCTAAAAGACGAACGACAGATCATGTCTGGTAAGCCCTGCGCCGCAAATGAGAATAGATTTTGCGCGCACGGAATAGCTACAAGTAGAACAATGATCAGCGGACGTCTTTACACAATTTCTCACCCTGATCCAGCTTGACATCGCAATTTGTGTAATTACTCGTGCTTAAAGCTTATTTTGGCTGGACACTGTCATGGGCACCGATTCTAACGACCATGCAACATGTCTTAACATTCCGCCTGCGGAGGAGAAAAGGCATGAGGAGACTTTATCTTGTTCTGTGCATTGTTTTCATCGTGGCGGGTTGCCAGACAGCACGGCCCAGCGGCCCCACCTGTGACTCTGGCATTCTGAGTGGTACTCCGGCAGGTCCCTCCCCAGCACCTGTTCCCCCGCCATCCGGTGACCGTCCCATGCAGGCGGGACAGGCCGCTGCGAAGGCACCTACGCCGGCAATGCTGATACTCCGGGAAAAGATATCAAAGAGCTTCGAGGTACGGCGCGATAAATAAAAAGAAAGCAATCGAGAAATTCATTAAAGAACGTGTGCCGCCCAAGGAACTGGCCGCTCCACCCCCGCCAGAGAGTTACGATATCCTGCTGCTGTCGGCCGGCGGTCAGTATGGTGCTTACGGCTCCGGCTTCCTGAAGGGCTGGAGCGAGAACACACAACTCATGCCTCGCGAGGGCATCGATATGGTCACTGGCGTCAGCACGGGAGCTCTGATGGCCACTTATGCGTATCTCGGTTCCTCCGGCGATCCCGTCGTCCGTGCAAAGTATGACAACCTTCTAAAGACCGAATACACGACCCTCAACGACGCGGATTTGTTTCGCAAACGGTCGGTCATTGAACTGCTGTGGGCAAATTCCATTTATGACAGTGAGCCGCTGCATAAGCGGGTTGAGAATATAATCACCACTTCTCTCCTCGATGAAATTGTTGCGGAAGCTGAGACCGGGCGTCTGTTATTCGTGGGCGCCGTTAACCTCGATAATGGCGAATTCGATGTCTTTGACCTGGTGACTATTGCGCGGGACACAAACCAGGAGCGGCGGCGTGCATGCTATATAGCTGCAGTGCTGGCTTCATCGGCTATCCCGGCGACTTTCAATGCAGTATTTATCAATGATCACATGTACACCGACGGCGGCATCCGGAGGCAGGCATTCTTCGTCGAACAAGCGGCTGCAGCCCTGCCTGACTCTCTTGCAAAAAATATGTTCGGTTTTCTCCACGGTGACCTCGCCATGCAGGAGGTGAGGACGGATAACAATTTGATCGGCGTCGTGTCACGTAGTGTCTCAATTATAAACGATCAGCTTCTGACGGACTCGGCTTACTATATAGACACGAAGGCTAAAGCGAAAGGATACGGAAGATCCTGGGCGGCCCCTGCCCATTCCGGATGTGCGAATACCTCCCCCGAAGGCCACAAGTTCGACCCTGTCCTTGGTACCTGCCTGTGGAACAGGGGGTATGACGATGCAAAGTCGCCGCGGCCTTGGAAAACGCTGGATGAGCTCACTGCAATAACGGGCCCGGACTACCGCCCGATGGCTTCAATTCCCGGTAACGGGCTCTCTTAATAGCAAAACGACAAGTAAGTCAGGGTTGCGCTTTCGTCACCGGTAAGTGTTGGAAAGCTTGCCCCTAAGCTATAGTGGCAGCTCAACGGGTTGTCACAACCGCATTTTCTGGCATTCCGGAGGATCCATGGATATCAAATTCCTCCGAGCGACGGCACATCCTATGCCAACGCCTTGGTTTCAAAGCATCTCCGCGCTGTGGCTTGGCCATCACGGGATTCACACGCTACGGCAGAGTTACCAGGGACGGTAGCTGCCGACTATGTTCATGGAGATCGTGACGACGGCCGGTGTCGATATACTTGGCGGATGGTGATCCGATCTCTAAGGGGCAGGCGTCGTACTTCGACCAAAAGCCAATCCTTTTCGGATCTCATGAGATCAAGCCGTAAGATGATATGTGCCTGTTGACAATCTTATCTTTATGCAGGAGGTCACCATGACAGAGCATCGGTCACGCGCAGGCGCGGGCCTTATCCCGCTGAATCCCGCAGCGGAGCGGCTTCTTTCAAAAATTACCAATCTCAAAGAAATGCTGGATGAGTTCAGGGCTCAGAAACTAGATGATGAACACAAAAACATAGTGAATATATGCGAGGCTTATATTGCAAAAGCCCAACTGTACATCGACCACCCCTTGCTGAGTTCCAAATTTCCCTTCTTCGTATCGAGGCATCCACACCTTGTCTGGAAGTTGCTACACCGCGTGGACGAGTATTTCGTCCTGCTGATCAAAGAGGAGGAGCTATGCAGCGTTGCCCTTGATGTGAAGACCGCGTTCGACCTGAACATCAAGGAAGAAAAGATACGGACGGTATGGATCGGTGCGAATGGAAAGCTTATCGAGGTCATTGATCAGCTCAAGAAAAAGCAGCCTTCGAAAGAACACCGGGTACTGTTATTCGAGACGCCCTGAAACGCGTTAACGAGCAAATGGATCGAACCTTCTGGATCCTTTTGATGAATACCTTGACGATTGTTTGGAGCAGCGTCCTTGGCGCATTGCTGATCCTTGCCGGGGGCTTGGTCTTGCACTTCAAACCTGTCGGGGTGCTCAGCAATTTAAGTCAGGGTGGACTCCGTGCGAATTTCGTCACCCTGTTCGTCCTCGGGCTCGTGGGCTCTTACTTGAGTAACCTGATGACAAATGAGAATTTTCTCTACATCCGCGGCGGTCCATTTTGGAGATACTTTCTGCATAACCTGTTCACAAAACCTCTGATGAGCGCCGTTGCAGCGGTCTTTGTCTTCATCTTGGAGAAATCCAAGCTGATTTTCTCGATCAAAATTACAGGTGCGCAAAGTCCCTCCAACTCGGTCGTGAACCAGATTATCAGCCTTAATGTAACCCCGGAGGGGGCGGGATATGCGTATGCCGTGCTCGCCATTGTCTCCGGATTCGCGGCAGACAAGATCCTGAGGAGCATGATCGACAGCGTGCTGAAGAAATTGGAGCAGAAGGCGGAAAAGACAAAAGACTCAGAAAAGAACAGTAAAGGATACGATCCCTCTGCCTGATACAGCATTTTACCGCCATAAATCTAGGGGTGGTTTACTTGACGTTGCGGAGGCGCCATGAATCTCAAGTTCCTTTCATCAGTTCATAAGTCAAGCGAACCGGGGGCCCTGAAGACTGACGGGCATCGTTTCATAGCACATTAGCAAACGTGCCGATTTTCCAGGATCACTTTGATTACCGGGGTATTATACGAGAAAGGAGGTTGAACGATGATAAATGCTATTTCGCTTCCTTCATACCGGGCATTTCCATTCTATATTTCTCATTGGAATGTTTATTTGTCTTTTATCCGCCTGTACGCTCAACAGCACAACAACATACATAAAGGCCCCACCGCCGGAAAATGCATCCCTTCTAATGTACAGTAATCCAACTTGTTTAAATATCACAAAGATCCGGGAAGAACTGAATAATCCCAACAATGAAGAGCTGAGATATCTACAATCTGTTTTCAGCAGGGAGCCTGCTAAGCGGGAGAAGTTCGAGGGCTTATTTGAAAAGATCGCAAAGGAACAGAAACTCGCTGTCCAATCACTTATGATGACCTGTGGTCGACGTTGCGTGATGAAGTCATTCGCCAGAACAATGGGCTGATCGACACAAAGCTCGGCAGGGGAGATTACGAGCAACAACTCCTTTCGGTTCTTGGCAAAACGTACAAAGAAGACGAAATTTCCATATCTCACAAGGAACCTGCATCCTTGTCTTTAAGCGTACGGCCGTGGCCGGTTGATCCGGATCCCAGCGCTTTTGCCAACCTGAAGGAAAGGGCCCAGGCGGCGTTGATAGAGTACGCGAAAGCCTATGTCAAAATACCTGGAAAAAAAGATGGCAAGGAGGTTCCCGTCGCTTCAGCGGAGTCGCTTCTCGATGCGCTCAGCAAAGCCGAAGAACCCCGATTTCCAGAAAAGCGCCGGTTCGAACTCACCGTATCAACGATGATAAACAGCGCCAATATCGAGGACCGTTTTGATTACATATCAGCCTACCTCACCGTGCCGCCTTTACCCGGCGCAATCAACGGGCGGATTTCTTTGGAGCGATTGTTTCTCACCAGATTTCAAACGATGTATCTGTCACACCTGGAAGGCACACAAGAATCCTTTGTGGATAGGGACATCAGCCGGGCACTTGACAGTATAAGAGTGCGAATTGAGATTATCGATCCACTCAAGACGGAGGCCGCCTCGATCTCACTTGGCACGCTTACATCCACTGCAACGTTGGGTCCTGAATTTAGCATCGGTGGCACCACGGTCAAGGGGGGCAGTGTCTCTTCGGAGAGGCTAGATACGCTTGCAAAGGATCTCGATAAGCGATCTTTCTGGATTAATGACCAACGATCAGTTTTCAGGATTACGCAGCGCGGAATGAGAGAGGCGCAGATGATCTCCGGCAGTTTCGCAAGCGCTATTACCCTTCGGATTCCGAAGACGCACCTCTATGTAATGGGTTTCAAGTATGAGGATGACGGCGAGGCGATAAAAGCAGTTGTACTGAATAATATCGAACAGCCTCTTTATTCGACTGTAGATGCCATCGGCACGGTGCTGGGCACAGTGAGAGTGGCGATACCCGAATGGTATCCTTATAGAAAAGAGCTGAACGGACTCGCATTCACAGTCGTGGAGCTACTATTTCCGCTCAGGCTCTGTACGATGATCGGCCGCTCCTGTTCCTCTCCTATAAGGACTTGAATCCAACTGCGAATAATGTAGGAGCAATACACCTTGGATTTCATAGAAAGGAGCCATTTGTCAAACAGGCAGCCTTATTAAAAGATTCTGACAGCTGGTCAACTTTTTTGAATGCCCTGATGTCTAAGAAAGTTAAGCTATATAAACGTAGTGAAGATGCTGGCGGCAATTGGTATGGAATCGTTCCCTGTTCAAAGGCGAATTCTTTAAAAGATATGCCTGTAAAGGCAGCGGAGCCCGTGAGGTAATGATTGGCGTTGAGGATGCAACAAATGGACACATCAGACCATTTGGCTCATCAGAAGAAATTACTGTATTGGGCGGCTGTCCATTAACTCATCAGAAAAAATGACTGTATTAGGCGGTTGTCTATGAACAGCGACATCGCAAATATGCAACTGCAGCGAACATGGCCCGACGGAATCAATGCAATCTACAGGTCAAAATACACCAATGAGGCTGAGATCTTACAGCAGCACAGTCGACGAGCACGGAGAGGAGATGAAGAGAAGTTCTGTTTGGATCGCCCAACTCGTTTTTACTTCGCAATTTACAGCGCATTTCGAGTACGCGATTGTCTCTGAAGGCGCGGATGATTTCTTAGTTATTATTTTGGCATAGTTAGGTATCATCGGATTGTATGAGTATACGGATGTGTGGCAGACAAAAGAACATTAAAGCATGCTGAAAGGAGGACGTATGCCGGACGAAGTAAATATGATGATTGCGGTGGAGCGGATCAAGAAAGTTGTAGGCAATGACATCAACGTTTTCGCACCCCCTGGGGAAAGGCAGCTCACTTTATCGGCGAGGCCGCTCTTATTGCCGCTGCAGGGCTTCTCTTGGAGGCATTTATCAAGGGTTTCAGCAAGAGTTTACAGGGGAAATTCGAAGAGTGGGGCAAAAAGGTGGGTGACTGAAGGTGAAGATAGGCGATGTAATTGAAAAACCAACAACTGCTGCCAAGCCGTCAGAGAACATTGAGCTCAAAGAAGATTTGACGCTCGCTAAAGCGACGGCCACAAAGATGGATGCGAAAAAGGTAGCACAACACGCAGATGCTGTACAAGCAAAGCTGCAGGACATTTTGAAAGACCAGGGGCTCACGGAAAAGAGGGCTCAGGAGATAGCTATTGGAATTCGGGATAACGGTGTTGCTGCTTTTGCAGGTGCCTAGGTGCTTTATGAACTCGGAAATATCTCCAAATAAAGAGCTATCGGTGATTGATAAGTCGCTCTGTGTTGCACGGGGGCTCTTGTTGCCTTCAACCCGATTGAATTTGATCGACTCATCCAGTGTGAACGGAACACGCGCAATATCTACGCAATCACACGGAGATACCCTACAACGTTTGGGTAAAAGGTACTCTTTGATGACGGATGGGAATGGGTATTTTCGCACACTGGCAGATGGCGGCGGTGAATCCTGCACCACGCTCCCACCCGGACAAGAAGCGGTCTTGACCTTGCAGATTCAAGCAACACGACCTGCCTACACTCGCCTCAAACAGTTCACCGATGGTCTCATCGCAGGTACGCCCGTTGAGGGTCGCAAACCCACGAAGAAGACGTGAGGAAATTACAGTTGGCAACGCAAGCGTGCGCACCAAATTACAATGAAGAACGCGTAGCCTACTTTCAGGAACATCGGCGTCCCGCTCTGGAAGCTTTAGCCCAGGGGAGCAGTCTATTTTCAGAATACCGCGAACAAGATCCAATGCATCAGTATTCAATGGCCCTTGCGGCATTGCGGTCAGAGTTTGGAGCCGATGTTCGGTTGTTCGCCGGCTTTACCACTGCCGCGACCATCTGTTTTAAAATTGCAGATGCGGTAAGCACCGAGCATCGCGAGGCCACCTACACCCGTTATGCCATGATCATTCAGAGTGGCATTGAGCGTGACCCAGAGGCCCTGTTGGCACATATTGTACAGAAAGCGTTGTATGAGGGTTTTGTCCATCAGATTGTTGATCTCGCTGATGCACATGCCAATCTCGGCGATCAGCAAAAAGATAAAGCCCTCGGGACTCTTTCG
>CAVPJZ010000003.1:0-240000 GCA_963705555.1 uncultured delta proteobacterium
TAGTTTTTCAAGCGATCCTTTGAAGTTGATCCAGCATCGATGTCTCAGTTGTAAATTGACCTTCAATATCTGTCTGAAATGCCCGTTTTGAAATACCGCCTTTTGGTTCTTCGTTATACTGCAACCAGTGAAGTTGTTCTTTGTAAGGCAGACGCGCAAGATACACGGCATATGTGTGAACCTGATTGTGTTCATTTATATCATAAGTCTGCAAACTCCACCCTCCTCTGCACGAAATGTTACGTTCAGTTAAATCATACTTATCAGGGTTATTTTTGTATTTATCTAGAACTTCAGCTTTGAAGAAAATAGGGCTAATATCGAACGGTAAATCACTTTTAATAAAATAATTTGCAAAATTCTTAGGGTCAAGTGAGTAATTCTTGAGAAGTCTACCGTTCCTCCCATTGAGCACTATACATTCAATATATCTTTTTTCCGCTGCCTCCTCATCATCAAAGCATATATTCCAAGAAAGCAATTGTTCCTTAGGTGTTTTAGGTCTTTCAACCTGAGCACCTCTGAATTCTATGTATTCATTTTTAACTCTTCTGATTTCATATTTTGCTTCATATGCTGTCGGTTCATACTGCTCCAAGATAGATGAGTTGAACGCAGGATTGTTAGATCTGTAACGGGTGAAATCAATATATCTTATTAAAACCCACTCACCGAGATAAAGTAATTTGTCTAAAGTTTTCCTCCTGATCAATATCAAATTGACTTTATTGTCTTTAATAATTTTTATCTTTTCAATTTCTTCACCTAATTCATTAACAATGCAATAGGAGTTTTTTGTTGGAGACCAATGCAAATCTAGTGAATGAGTAACCAGTTGGTTAAATTCAAAATAGCTTTCTTGACCTTCCGGATATCCATAATATTGACGATGAAAAAATAAGCGGCATCTCTGATTTCATAAAATCATCATAGCTACCCCAACACGGCTCAATCCAATTCTTATCACCACACATGGCCTGACTGTATGCAGATGAAGGTGGCATTATGCTGAAACTAGGTAATTTATTTTTTAAGCTATCAATATTAGCATTAGGGCAAAGCATTGGATAAATCCAGTAACCACCAAGCCCAACTGTAGAACAATATAGAACTGCCCAGCCATCTAAATCTGAAAATATGAATTCCCAGTTCAGTGAAAGCATGGCTTTTTCATCAGATGATTCTTTATGCGAATTCTGAACTTTCAATATGAAATTTATTATGTTTTGGAAAGTTGCTTCTAGCAATATTGACTCCTCATTTATAGTTGAGGTTATTCTCTTATTTAAACCTAACAATGATTATACGGTCTGTATAAATTGGGAAACGCAAACTGTTGCTTGTCTATATAAGACGTTTCCGTATCTTCTAATTCAGGCCAGCATCTTTTCCACTACATCCGCGATCTGGCGGCAGTAGGTTTCGGTTTCTTTTTTGGTGGGGCCTTCGACCATGACGCGGCACATGTTCTGTGTGCCGGAATAGCGCACGAGCACGCGGCCTTTATCGCCCAGCTTTTCTTCGACTTGTTTGATGGCGGCCATGATTTCCGGCACGGATTCAATTTTCGGTTTCTTTTTTACGTCAATATTGATGAGCATTTGCGGAAAGACCGTCATGATGCCCGCCAGCTCCGATAGCGGCTTGCCTTCTTTTTTCATGGCGGCCAGAACTTGCAGAGCGGTAATCAAGCCGTCGCCGGTGGTATGATGCTGCAGAAAAATTATATGGCCGGAATCTTCACCGCCGATGATGGCGCCTCTCGCGAGCATTTCTTCCAGAACGAAGCGGTCACCAACCTGCGTCAAATACGGAATCAATGCCCAGTTCCTTAAAGGCAACGGATAATCCCAGATTACTCATGACCGTGCGGACAACCAAATTGTTTTTCAGTTTGCCTTCTTTTTTCAGAATGGCTGAGCAGATGGCCAGCATCCTGATCGCCGGTAAGAACATTTCCTTTTTCATCCACGGCAATCACCCGATCGCCGTCGCCGTCGAAGGCAAAGCCGGCATCGGCCTTTTGACGCAATACTTCCTGCGGCCAATGCTTCGGGATGTTGTGAGCCGCAATTGAGGTTGATGTTCTTGCCGTCGGGCTGATCGAAGAGCGTTGTAACCTCAACGCCCAGTTCCGCAAAAACGGCAGGAGCCACACGATAGGTCGCGCCGTTACGCGCAATCCAGAACGATTTTCATTCCTTCCGGGTTGAGTTCCTGCGGGAATGTCTGTTTAACAAAGTCCACATAGCGTCCTGCTGCGTCATCCATCCGCGATAATTTGCCCAACTCCTGGGAAGTGGGGTGAAGCTTGTGCATATTATTGGCGAAGACGAGTTCTTCGATTTGATTTTCCTTTTCATCGGATAGTTTGAAGCCGTCGCTGTTGAAAAATTTTATGCCGTTATCCTGCATGGGATTGTGGGAGGCGGAAATCATAATGCCCGCGTCAGCCCGCATGCTCTTGGTTAAAAAAGCTATTCCCGGTGTGGGAATGATGCCTACGGAAATAGCATCGACGCCCATCGAACAAATGCCGGCAATAATCGCTTCTTCAAACATATCTCCGGAGAGGCGGGTATCTTTGCCCAGAAGGATTCGGGGAGAATGTCCTTTTCTTTTGGAGAGATAAGCAATAGCCCGCCCGACATTGAGGGCGACTTCCGCGGTCATGGGATATTCGTTGGCAATTCCACGAATGCCATCGGTGCCGAATAGTTTTTCATTTTTTCTCCATTGTTCGTTTTTTACCTTACGGGATTTATTTTTGCAACAGAGAAAAGAAGTATTTGACGGTTGTTTAAATTTAGAGTTTTGTTATAGAAATCTCGAACTAAAGTTAATAAAAAATAATTTATGAGGTAATGGAATATGAATACATAAAGTTACGGTAGTAGGAGCGGGTAATGTCGGGGCGACAGCGGCACAGAGACTTGCGGAAAAAGAACTCTGCGATGTTGTTTTGATTGATATTATTGAAGGAGTGCCGCAGGGAAAAGCGCTGGATTTGGCGCAGGCGGCGCCGGTGGAGAAACATGATGCCCATCTTACCGGCGCCAACTCCTATGAGGCATCGGCGCAGTCGGAGATAGTCATTATCACCGCGGGAATACCGCGAAAACCGGGCATGAGTCGCGACGATCTTCTAGCCACCAACAGGGGGATAATAAAAAATGTGACCAAGCAGGTTGTAAAGTATTCACCGGATGCCATCCTGATTATTGTCAGTAATCCCCTGGATGCTATGTGCCATGTGGCGATGGAGGAGAGCCGCTTTCCGAAACAAAGGGTAATAGGCATGGCCGGTGTTCTGGATTCGGCAAGATTTCGGGCTTTTATTTCGATGGAACTAAATGTCTCCGTGGAAAATATTCACGCTCTCGTTTTGGGAGGGCACGGCGACACAATGGTGCCGCTGCCCCGTTTTTCCACAGTGGCCGGAGTGCCGATAACCGAGCTTATTTCACCTGAACGAATTGAAGCTATGGTAACGCGCACGCGCAATGGCGGCGCGGAAATAGTCGGTCTTTTAAAAACCGGCAGTGCTTACTACGCGCCCGCTTCGGCAGCAGTGGAGATGGCCGAATCAATACTGAAAGATAAAAAGAAAATCTTGCCCTGCGCCGCTTATCTGGAAGGTGAATACGGCATTTCCGGTCTTATTCGTCGGTGTGCCGGTAAAACTCGGTAAAAAAGGAATCGAACAAATTATTTCTTTAAAACTCACCGCCGATGAGAAAAAAGCATTGGCCAAATCAGCAGCAGCCGTTCAGGAATTGGTGGATGCAATGAAAAAGATGGCGTGAACGCGAACGGCTTGCGTTAATTTCCCACAAATCGCAAGTTTGAAAAACGAGAGAGCAATTCCATGAAGCGAAAAATAATCAAAATCGATGAAGAAAAATGCACCGGCTGCGGTTTATGCGTGCCGAATTGTCATGAAGAGGCAATAAAGATTATTGACGGCAAAGCAAAACTGGTCAGCGATGTTTTCTGCGATGGCCTAGGGGCGTGCTTAGGCGAATGTCCGGAAGGGGCTCTTTCTATTGAAGAGCGGGAAGCAGATCTGTTTGACGAAAAGATAGTTCAGGAAACTATCGCCCGCAAAAAGCGCGAAGAGCATCAGGCTAAAACTGGCAAATCAGCCTCGCAGGGTCTTGGTGTTATTAGTCCTGTCGCTCACGGTTGCCCCGGCTCGGCTCATGCCGTATTTGAAAGAAAAACACAGGCCACACCGGCCACAGCGCAAACAGGAGCAAGGCAATCTGAGCTGACTCACTGGCCTATTCAGCTCCATCTGGTGAATCCAGTCGCTGATTTTTTCCGCGGCAAAGATGTTGTACTTGCCGCCGATTGCGTTGCTTATTCGCTGCCTGATTTTCATGAAAGATTTCTGAAAGGCAAAAGCCTCGCGATTGCCTGTCCCAAACTTGATGAAGGGCAGGATGTGTACATGGAAAAAATTAATAAAATGGTGGACGAGGCCAAAATCAATACTTTAACTGTTGTTATGATGGAAGTGCCCTGCTGTCGCGGCCTTCTGCAAATTGCTCAAGCTGCCTTGCAGTCGGCAAAACGAAAAGTTCCATTAAAAGCCGTTATTGTCAGTACACGCGGTGATGTCACTTCTGAAGAGTGGATTTAGGCTAAATCTCTAATATTTTGATTTTAATCTGTAGTTAATACCTTAAATACAATTGATAATGGTTTAAGAAGATAACCGGCAAACCCGATATCCATGGCCTCTTCTTTTGATTAATATGCAACGTGTCAAGAAAATTAAACCACAATTTTTTAGACCAATCACGAGACTTTAAATAAGTGTGGCAAACAGGTTTGCGACGTAGCGAATTATACAGGAGCTTCAGAAATCCCTATGGAGTTGCGCTTCGATGTGTGCGGTTAAAAAGACTGAGCAGAACGCCGCCCAGACCAAACGTTATAGCGATTACTTTTACTATCCAGCCTATATAAGGTAGCCAGCCTATCGACCAAAGTAAAATTAATCCTAAAATGGTTTCTTGTACTAGAGATTTCTTATGTTTTCGAAATATTTTTGTTAAGATGAAATCACCAATAAGTGCACTTACGCCTATAAACCCTAACACGAATGCCAGCAATAAAGCGGCAAATATTAATGGTATTAAAGTAATGCCTATAATTGAAATTATCAGCAAAAAGAAAAAAGGAGGAATCGTCAGGGTTGCGAAAAATCCCCAAAAAAAAGATTTTGTTTTATTGTTTTGAATCATGTTTGCGATTGCAATCAGTGGACGCGGTATTAAAATCGCCATTAACAGGGCGATGATGAATACGGCGGCAAAAAAGCACAGATAAATAAAATTAATAATTAATGGCCAGCCCTCCCAGTCTCCGCTGAGAACGGAAGCAATGGCGCCGGATATATTGGAAGAATTTATTTCAGTAATATCACCGTAAACTTGCGAGCCATTGCCTTTGGCAACAACTCCGCCAATGCAAATAACATTACCGCGCACCACAGCCTTGTTGGTAAGCACAATCGATCCAAATGCGGCGATTACATTATTTTCTACAAGGCCGTTAACGGTTATCTGACCACCGACCACAACTACATTGTTTACTTTTTGCTGCGCTCCTATTGTTACATCTCCGCCTATCTTTATTATGTTATTTGCTTCTGCGGAAAACGCCGATAGAAAGAGTGTTGTCAGAAAAATGGTAAAATAAATAAATTTCGTGCTCATACTTTTTTTCATTATTAAGTGTCAACTTTCTTATCGGAATTATAACGTTTTTGTCTCCAGTATTCAATGAATCCCGGCATTACGGAAACAATAACAATCGCGATAATTACTACTGTAAAATTATTTTTTACGGACGTGATGTTGCCGAAAAAATAACCTCCTAAAAGAAAAATGCAAACCCAGGCAATCCCGCCGCTGATGTTGTATAAAATAAATTTGGGATAGCTCATCGCACCGACGCCGGCCACAAAAGGGGCAAAGGTGCGAATAATGGGCATGAAGCGGGCAATAACAATTGTTTTGCCGCCATGCTTTTCGTAAAACTGGTGTGTTTTTATGAGATATTCCTTTTTGAAAAAGCGGCTGTCTTCATAATGAAAAACTTTCGGTCCGATATAATGACCGATAGTGTAATTGACGGTATCTCCGGCAATGGCAGCGATGCAAAGTAAAATCAACAATGCTTCAATATTCAAAGACCCAAGTGCGGCAAAAGTTCCCAGAGCGAACAGGAGTGAATCACCGGGTAAAATGGGTGTGACTACAAGGCCGGTTTCGCAGAAAATAACAATAAATACAATAACATAAGCCCAGATGCCAAAAGTATCAATGATCAGAGGTAGATACCTGTCAAGATGAATAAAAAAATCTATAAAATTAATGATTATATCCATAATTAGTGCTACGTAAAACAAGGGATTGAACTCTATATAGGGATAATAGGGAGGGTGTCAATATGAAAAAGATTTTAATTGCTTTACTGATATTAATCATGGCGGCTGTTGCCGGTTACTACGCTTTTCCCGAAAAAGTAGCCGGCTACATGCTTGATCTGGCCAGAAGCAAGGTTGGTCTCGTCAAGAAGCAAGTCAAAATTGATGATCATAACATTGTTTATTTGGAAGGAGGCAAGGGGCCGACAATATTGCTTTTGCATGGTTATACATCGGAAAAAGACAGTTGGCTTCAATTTGCCGCTTATTTGACCAAAGATTACCATGTAATTATACCCGACATCCCGGGGTACGGAGAAAGCTCCCAGTTCATGGATAAACTTTATGACCTAAACAGTCAAATATCCCGATTGCATAAATTCGCTCAAGCAAACAATTTAAAAAAATTTCATATTGCCGGTAATTCCATGGGAGGATTATTTTCGGGAATTTATGCAGTGCGCTATCCTGATGAAATTATCAGTGTGGGGCTATTCGACGCCGGAGGGGTAATGCCTTTGGAAAAAAATGTATTAATGAAAATGATGGGAAAAGGCGAAAACCCTCTTGTGTTAAAAGACAGCGGTGATTGGCCGAGGATTATGGGATTAGTTTTTGTTAATCCTCCCAGTTTGCCTTATCCGCTTAAGAAGGTATTTATCCAGAAGGCTTTAGCCAACCTCATCTTTTATGAAAAGGCTCTTAAGGAAATTAAACCCGACTTTTTTTCTCTCGAAAAACAACTGCCGAAAATAAAAGCGCCAACTTTAATTCTTTGGGGCGATCAGGATAAAGTCCATGATGTTTCCAGTGTTCCTGTTTTCGAAAAAGGTATAAAAAATCATAAGACGGTGATCATTAAAGATTGCGGTCATGTACCTCAGGTTGAAAAACCGAAAGAGACGGCAACGTATTATTTAGATTTTATAAAAAATATAAAGAATTAAAAAGCGCTCATATTCCTTGTCTGTGTAAGGGCCGTAACCTTTGATGATTGTTTAAAAAGGGAAATCCTCGCTTAGTTTCTTTCTTTGGTTGAGGCAGTTTTGCCGCTGCGATGTATTGGGCGGCTTTCTTGTGTATCGGGTTTGACCGGACAACAATTGATTTAGGTGCAGTCGGACATGCTTTTTCACAGGCGCCACAGCCAATACAATATTGGGTATCTGTCTCCGGATAAAGAATATTTCTTTTATTAATAAAATTGATGGTGTGCGTTTGTCTTTGGCTTCTGCCTGTATCAATAGGATTATAGAAGCAGTTTTAATCTTTTGTTTTTAAATGGATAAGCGGCAAACCTAAATGGCGGCGCCTTGTCTCGCCTTTGAGGAGTGTCTGCTCCCGCACGGTGGGTGAGCCCCGGCGGCCTTTGCCGAGTTTTTCAATCAGGTGCGAGCTGCCCAGATGCAGAGTGTGTTTGCCGAACTTCTGCCCCAGCTCATCGGCGACAGCGTAAACATCTTTAATCTTTTCGGCCTGCACAGGATCGTCAAAAAGAGTATATTGAGTGTTGTTGTCCGGCGCGAGATCAAGCAGAATGACGCCGGTAGCGCGGTAAAGTTCCTGCGGGTGATAGCAGGCCGAAAAAAGCTCGCGGATGACGCCGGAAAACTCCAGCGGGCAGGCACAGGGATGGGAAAGAACTGCTTCGCTGCCGTTCGTGTCGAAATCGTTCTTCTTCAGAAACACCACGATTTTTTGCGGCGCCAGGGCGTAGCGCCTGGCTTTGATGCAGGCCGATTCCATATTGCGCATCAGTTGTGCAAAAAGATATTCGGCATCCGACGTCGCCGGAGCAAATGTCTTGGTTTTGCTGATGGAGGCGTAGGAACTTTTTTCTTCGGTAGTCACCGCATAAACCGATTCGCCGCGCAGTTCCTGCCAGATTTCCACGCCCGGTTTGGTGAATTTTTTCCGCACAGTTTCTTCGGGGAGTTGGGCAAAGGCGAGCGCTGTGCGAATGCCCATCTTGGCCAGATAGTTGGTGGTGGCGGGGCCTATCCCCCAGATTTTTTCCACCGGCAGATCATGGAGGTAGGCGGGAATCTCTCTGCCGTTGATGACAGTCATTCCGGCCGGCTTTTGGTGTTTAGAGGCAACCTTGGCGAGCACCTTGGTAATGCTTACGCCCACAGAAACGGTGATGCCGAGCTCTCTTTCAATTTCCTTTTTCATCGTGAGTGCGATTTCTTCATAGGAGGAGTGCAGGGCGCGGCGCATGCCGGTGATGTCGGCAAAAGCTTCGTCGATCGAATATTCTTCCACATCAGGCGTGAAGCGGCGCATGATGCCGAACATCCGCCGTGAAAACAGGCTGTAGGTTTCATAATCGGAAGGTAGGATGATGAGCCCCGGGCAGATTTTGCGTGCTTCTTGAGCGGCACGGCGCGCTTAATGCCCATTTTTTTGGCCGTATAACTGGCGCAGGCCACAATACCTCGTTCGCCGCCGGTGATGAGCGGTTTGCCTTTAAGTTCCGGATGAATCGCTTCTTCGCAGGAGGTGAAGAAAGCGTCGCCGTCAATGTGGACGATGGCGCGCGGCCAGGAATGGAGACTGAAGAGTTGCTGAATCATAACGTGTTCTGAAAATAAAAGTGTCCAGATGTGGTTTGAAAACTGGTTTAAAATGAATTTCTTTTGGGCAAAAAAACCGAACAAATGATAACAATAAGTTTCAGTTCAGTACCGCGTGCCCTCCAGTGCCCCGGCATCCGCCGGGCTTCGCTTTATCCTTCAGATAACCTTCAGTCGCGTATCAGCTATTTATGATATTTTCTTACGACCGCGGTAATCACGCCGGCAATGCGCAACTCCGCCTGCGGGACAATCGGGGGATATTTGGGATTGGCCGCCTCCAGTGTTACCGTTTTTCCTTTCTTGCGGAAATACTTCATTGTCCAGTTTCCGTCCACTTCGGCCAGAATTATATCGCCGTTTTTCGGTTCTCTGCCTCTTTCTACAATGACTAGATCTTTTTCCATTATTCCTTCGCCGATCATGGAATCGCCGGTGACGGAAAGCAGAAATGATGTTTCCGGATGCGCGACCAGATATTCGTCAAAGGAAATGATGTCGCGCAATTCTTCTTCCGCAGGCGAGGGAAAACCGGCGCAAACTTCTCCGGCCAGAGGTAAGCCCAGCGATAAACGCGCCGGCGATAAAAAGCCTTTGGCATCTTTTTGCAAAAGCCCGGAAGCCATCATTTTTTTTACCCAGAAATGGACGACGCTTTTGGAATGCACGCCAATAATTTCAGCCGCTTCCGAGTATGTCGGCATGCGCCGGTTTTCGCGGAAAAAGGCGGAAAATTTTTTCTCCACATCCGGTAAAGTTCGCTTGACTTTCATGGAAGGTATGATATAGAACGATTGTTCTATTGTCAAGATTTTTTTAGTGAGTCCCAAGTTTCAGAAGCATAGCGCACTGAAATTTGCTAGACGAACTATCCCGCGCGAAGCGCAGGGAAAGGAGACCAAATCTTCAAAAACAGTTTCGCGGGGAGAATTTTAACAAAGGGCAAAGTAAAAAGGGATTTTGGGCGGAAGGCCGTAAAAATAATTGACACAAATCTAAAAAGAATATAGCCTGCGCAAACTTAACTAGTTGAAAATAAGCGGTATTTTAGTTCATAGGAGTCAATGGGGCGGTTATGAACGAAAAACTGATAAAGTTATTGGCAACAGGTTTTGGCGCTGGATTGGCTCCTGTTGCTCCCGGAACCATCGGCACATTGGTTGGTGTTGGGATTTGCCTTATTTGTTGGCCTCTGCCCTGGTTATTGCGTCTTTTAATTGTAATCGCCCTATCGGGCTTCTCCATTTATCTTGCCGGGCTTGCAGAAAAAATTTATAAGAGAAAAGATGACCAGCGTATTGTTATTGATGAAATTGTCGGTTTTCAAGTGACAATGCTGCCGGTGACGATAACCGGATTACACCTCTTGGTTGGTTTTGTTCTGTTTCGAATTTTTGATATTTTAAAACCTTTTCCCCTCCGTGATCTGCAGAAAATGCCCGGCGGTTTGGGCATTGTGCTGGATGATGTTGCCGCCGGAATTTATTCGGGGATATTGATGTTGTTGCTGGTATTTTTTGGAGTGCTATGAAAATAGGGATCTTAACAATAGGCAATGAATTGATGAGCGGCCGCACTGTCGATACCAATTCTTCGTTTATCGCGCGGGAAATAAATCAGCAGGGCTGGCACGTGGAAGCTATAATGTCGGTGGGTGATGATTTTGAATCTATTAAAAGCCGTTTGAATTATTTGTTGCCGCTGACGGATGCCGTAATTTGCACTGGAGGTTTGGGACCGACTGCAGATGATATAACAACTGTCGCTATTGCTCGGGTTTTCGGCCTGCCGTTATACACTGATGAAACCGTTTTGCGAGGCATCAAAGAAAGGTTTACCAAATACAATTTACGCTGGGTAGAAAATAACGCTAAGCAGGCCATGTTCCCTCTCGGCGCAGAAATTATTGCCAATCCAGTGGGCACAGCCGCCGGTTTTGCTCTGCAGCGGGAAGAAAAAATTATTTTTGTTATTCCCGGAGTCCCCGGCGAAACGAAAAGGATGTTGCCGGAGGGAGTTATTCCCGTTTTGCGCAGGTATTTTCCGCAAAATGAACAATATTCCGCCAAACAAACCATCAAAACTTTCGGGCTTTCCGAAGCGGCTGTTGACGATGCCCTGAAAGACATCGATTTTAATTCTTTGGGTGTTATTATTGGTTTTTATCCTGTTTTTCCTGAAAATCATCTTGTTTTGATATCGCGACGGAAAACTTTAAAAGAAGCCCAGGATAAATTAAAAATGGCACAAGATGAAATAACTAATCGGCTTAAAAAATACATATTTCATTACGGCGAGGAAACTCTCGAAGAGATTGTTGCCGCTCTGCTGATAGAGAAAAAAATGACCTTGGCAGTGGCGGAATCGTGCACCGGCGGACTGATATCTAATCGCTTGACCGATGTTGCGGGAAGTTCGGCTTTTTTTGAGCGCTCAGTGGTCACTTACAGCAATGCTGCAAAAGTAAATTTGCTGGGCGTTCCCGCAGACGTTATTGAAAAGCATGGAGCGGTAAGTGATGAGACTGCGCGTTTGATGGCGGAAGGGGTGCGCAAAATTGCCGGCACTGATTTAGGTCTTTCTTCCACCGGTATTGCCGGTCCAACCGGCGGCAGTAAAGATAAGCCCGTGGGCACTGTTTATCTGGCTTTAAGTGATTCTACTCAAACGATATGCGCTCACCATGTTTTTAGATGGGATCGCAAAAGAAACAAACATGTTTTTTCTGAAGTGGCATTGATTATGATCAAGGATTTTTTGCAGGGAAAAGGTCAATAGCAAATGGACACGCAAAAGAACATAAGGGCATTTTTAGCAATTGAGCCAACAGAAGATGTTTTGCAGGCAGTCTCCCGCCTGCAGGAGAATTTAAAAAAAGAAATAAAAGGGAAGATAAGTTGGACGAGATCTCAAGGCAATCACATTACATTAAAATTTTTCGGCAACATTGATCAAGAGCGATGTAAAAAATATTTGCGCTATAATGAAAAAACAAGTAGCTTCGGTGCCGACTCTATCTTTAAATGTAGAAAAGATAGGCGTTTTCCCCGATGCCCGAAGGCCGCGCGTCCTCTGGCTGGGAGCGACAGGTGATATAGAGAAATTAGCCGCACTGCAAACACAGGTAGAAAGAGATTTTGAGGGAATTGGTTTTCCGCATGAAAACCGGCCATTCCACGCACATTTGACTTTAGGCCGGATTAAGGTCCCGCAGGAGATAATGGGAATCAGCGAGGCTCTGCATAAGTATAACGATTTTATCGTTGGTAAATTTAACTGCTCGGAAATAATTTTATTTCAAAGTAAACTGACAAAGCAGGGAGCTATTTACACAAAACTGGAAAAGTTTTATTTTTCCGGCTGAGGCTTAATAATAGCAAGGAACATTAATAAAATTAAGGGAGGTCACCATATTATGTGCGCAGATGTAGATAGATCAAAGGCCGTCGATTTGGCCATCACTCAAATTGAAAGACAGTTTGGTAAAGGATCAATTATGAAATTGGGCGGTGATGACCGGGTTGCAGATGTTCCGGCAATATCCACAGGCTCGCTTAGTTTGGATATTGCTTTGGGGACGTTTGGCGTCCCGCGTGGAAGGGTTATCGAAATATTCGGGCCGGAATCCGGCGGTAAAACCACTCTTGCTCTGCATATTGTGGCTGAGGCGCAAAAGAAAAATGGGCTGGCGGCTTTTATCGATGCCGAACACGCTCTAGATGTGACTTACGCCAAAAAAATCGGTGTCAATACGGATGATCTCCTCATATCGCAGCCGGATACTGGTGAGCAGGCGCTGGAAATTGCGGAGACTCTTGTGCGCAGCGGCGCGTTGGATGTTTTGGTAATTGATTCTGTTGCCGCGTTGGTTCCCAAAGCAGAATTGGAAGGCGAAATGGGCGATGCGCAAATGGGTCTGCAGGCAAGGCTCATGTCGCAGGCGTTGCGAAAGCTGACCGGCAGCATCAGCAAATCCAAAACAACCGTTATTTTTATCAATCAATTACGTATGAAAATCGGCGTCTTTTTCGGCAATCCGGAAACTACAACCGGCGGTAACGCCCTGAAATTTTATTCTTCGCAGCGGCTCGATATTCGTAAAATGACTTCCATAAAGAACGGTCAGGACGTTATCGGTTTTAGAACCAAAGTTAAAGTTGTAAAAAACAAGCTGGCCCCACCTTTCAGAGAAGCGGAATTTGATATTATCTTCGGCGAAGGTATTTCGCGAGAAGGAGATGTGCTGGATTTGGCGGCGGAAAACGGTATCGTTGAGAAAAGCGGCGCATGGTATTCCTACAAGGGTGACAGAATAGGCCAGGGCCGGGATAATTCGCGCATTTTCTTAAAAGAAAATCCGGATATTATGACGGCTGTGGAAAATGATGTGCGCGCCAAGTTGGGTATCGTGGCTAAAGAGCAGGAAGAGGATAAGTGAAAGTTTTAGATCTGGCGGCAGCCAAACAAAAAGCTTATCGCCTTTTGTCCATGCGGCCGCACTCGGAAAAAGAGCTGGAAAAGAAACTGCGGGAAAAAGGTTTTCCCGCAGTTGTCATTAAAGAAGCACTGGAAAAACTCCACGATTTGAAGTATCTCAATGACGCGTCTTTTGCCGTTCAATGGGCGCGGAATCTTGCTGTAAACAAGCTTTGGGGTGATAAAAAAATATTTGTCAAGCTGCGGGAAAAAGGTGTGGCGGCGGAATTAATACTAGCCGCGGTAGAAGAGGCACGCGGGGAAATTTCGGAAGAAGAGGCAATTGCATTTTTAATTAAGAAAAAAGCGTCAAGAAAAAAAATAGATATTTTAGATTTGAAGGAAAAAAAAAGAATATTTCAAAGCTTGATGGGACGTGGTTTCCCGCCGGGCTTGATCTTAAAAAAACTGGGAAAGACAGCACAGGAGGAGATTAATGCCGAAAACGGGGAGTGAAATCAGGGAAAGTTTTTTAAAGTATTTTGAAGCTAAGGGACATACACGAGTGGCTAGCTCCGCCCTGATTCCCAAAGATGATCCGACCCTGCTTTTCACCAATGCCGGTATGGTGCAATTCAAAAACGCGTTTCTAGGTCTGGAAAAAAGAGGCTATACGAGGGCGGCATCCTGCCAGAAATGCGTGCGCGCCGGCGGCAAACACAACGACCTGGAAAATGTCGGCGTCACCTCGCGGCATCATACTTTTTTCGAAATGCTCGGCAATTTTTCCTTCGGTGATTATTTCAAAGAAGAAGCGATTGCCTGGGCGTGGGAATACTTGATCGACGTTGTTAAATTGCCCAAAGAAAAGCTGTGGGTCACGATTTATAAAGATGACGATGATGCTTTCGCTATCTGGAATAAAAAGATGAAAGTGCCGAAAGATCGCATCGTCCGCATGGGTGAAAAAAGTAATTTCTGGATGATGGGTGAGACCGGCCCCTGCGGCCCCTGCTCTGAAATCATTTATGATCAGGGCAAAGGCACCGGCTGCGGGCGCGCCGAATGCGATATCGATTGCGGTTGCGACCGCTATCTGGAAATCTGGAATCTTGTCTTCACGCAGTTTGATCGCGATGAAAACGGAAAATTAAATCCGCTGGCCAAGCCCAGCATCGATACGGGCATGGGACTGGAGCGCTTGACGGCTGTTATTCAGGGTGTGAAGAGCAACTATGATACTGATTTTTTCACTCCCATTATCCGGCTTGTGGAAAAAACATCCGGTAAGACCTACGGTAAAAATGCCGACAATGACGTCTCCATCCGGGTCATTGCCGATCACAGCCGTGCTGTGACATTTTTAATTGGCGACGGCATTCTGCCCGCGAACGAAGGCCGCGGTTATGTGCTGCAGGCGCATTCTGCGGCGGGCGGCACGCCACGGAAAAATGCTCGGCATCAACAAACCGTTTTTGCACGAAAGCGCGCGAGGTCGTCATTGATATGATGAAATATGTCTATCCCGATCTGGCCGACAAGGCTTCTTACATTACCAAAGTCATTCTCAATGAAGAACAGCGTTTTATGGAAACGCTCGACGCCGGGCTGCGCATTTTGCAGGAAGAAACGGCAGCCCTGAAGAAAGCGGGCAAATCGGTTCTGCCCGGCGCGCTGATTTTTAAACTCTACGATACGTTTGGTTTCCCCACCGACTTGACTGCGGATATTGTTAAAAAAGATAATTTTACACTCGATACGGCTGGCTTTGAAGCCGAGATGGAACAGCAAAGAGAAAGAGCGCGTGGCGCTTGGAAGGGCAGCGGTGAAGAAGCAGTAGCCGAATGTTACCTGAAAGCCTCCAGCTCCGGCATATTGAGCGAGTTTTGCGGTTATGAAGGCATCATCAGGGCGGAATCAAAGGTTGCCGCTATTTTCATTGATGGGAAACCAGTGGAGCGCGCAGCCGAAGGACAGAAGGCGGATATCGTTTTGGACACAACGCCTTTTTATGGCGAATCCGGCGGACAGATCGGTGACACAGGTTATCTGGAAGGAGCTGGTTTTAACTTTACCGTGCTCGACACTAAAAAACCGGTGGATAAATTTTATCGTGCATAAAGGAATTGTGCAAAAAGGAAAGATTAAAGTCGGCGATAAGGTGCAATTGATCGTCGATGCCGAAAAAAGAAGAGCGATTGCACGCCAATCATTCCGGCACTCATATTTTGCAGGCGGCGCTCAAAGCCGTGCTGGGCGATCATATCAAACAATCCGGTTCGCTGGTCAACGCCGAGCGGCTGCGTTTTGACTTTACCCATTTTTCCAAAATCAGCGATGAAGAACTCCAGCGTGTGGAAGATATTGCCAATGACATGATTCGCAAAAATCTGCCCGTGCAGACGGAAGTCTGCGCGCTGGAAGACGCACTCAAAACCGGTGCCACGGCGGTGTTTGATGAAAAGTACGGCGCGACCGTGCGCATTGTCAAAATGGGCGAGATGAGCATGGAGCTTTGCGGCGGCACGCATGTGCAGCGCACCGGCGATATCGGCTTGCTGAAAGTTGTTCACGAATCGGCCATTGCCGCGGGTGTCCGCAGAATCGAAGCCGTTACCGGCAAGGAAGCCCTGCTGCATGTGCAAAAGACGGAAGAAGAACTTAAAAAGGCCGCGGGATTATTTAAGGCCAATCCTCTGGAGCTTGCCGACCGCGCCGAAAAATTACTCAAGCAGACGTAAGAGACCTGGAAAAAGAAATTGAAGCCCTCAAAGGAAAACTTGCCGCCAAGGATTCCGGCGATCTGATGAGTCAGGTGAGGGAAATCGGCGGGGTGAAAGTGCTGGCAACGGAAGTGAGCATTGCCGATGCCAAGACGTCTGCGCGACTTTGGCGATAAACTGCGCGACAAGATGGAATCCGGCATTATTCTTCTGGGCAGCAAAGCAGGTGATAAAGCATATGCTTTTGTGCATGGTAACCAAAGACCTGGCCGGAAAATATCACGCCGGAAACATCATCAAGGAACTCGCACCGCTCGTCGGCGGCAGCGGCGGCGGCCGACCCGACATGGCCCAGGCCGGCGGCACACAGCCGGAGAATTTAAGAAAAATTTTCCCAGCCTTGGAAAAACTACTAGTAAAGTAGAAAAGGAAAAAGTCGATCCGCTGCTCAATCAAGAAGAAATAGCCAAAGTTAAATAGTATGAAGGCAAAAGAAATCAGCAAACGCTTGCAAAAACTGGGCGATAAGGAAGACGCACTTTTTCTGCAGAGGTTTTTCAAAACCGGTGTCGGTCAATACGGTGAAGGAGATATTTTCCTGGGTATTCGCGTTCCGTCGCTGCGGAATCTGGCCAAAGAATATAAGGCTCTGCCGCTCGAAGAAGTATCGTCGTTGCTGCGATCTACTTATCACGAGGTGAGGCTATTCGCGCTCATCTTGTTTGTTAACGCTTTTGATAAAGGTGATGAAACTATCCAAAAGAAAATATATGACCTGTATATGGCGGACACCAGACACATCAACAACTGGGATTTGGTGGATATTTCCGCGCCCAATATTGTGGGAGCGTTTTTGATGGAGAGAAGCAAAAAGCCCCTCTATCAATTAGCTAGATCAAAGAGCCTCTGGGAGCGACGTATTGCGATGCTCGCTACTTTCTATTTTATCAGAAGTAATAAATTTGCAGATGCGCTCAAGATCGCCGGAATTTTACTTTGGGATAAAGAAGATTTAATTCACAAGGCTGTCGGTTGGATGCTGCGCGAAGTCGGCAAACGTGATAGTGAGTGTGCAGAGGCGTTTTTACAAAAGCATTGCCCAATAATGCCCAGAACCATGTTACGTTACGCGATAGAAAGATTTACCCCATCAAAAAGACGCATGTATCTAGATGGAGGATAAGGATGCTCAGAATAGACAACTATTTTAATGAGGGTAGAAAATATGGAAATGAAATATAATATTAACTTTGTGGGTAATAAAAAGGCAGATGCGCATTTTCGGGGTTTTACTCTAAAGTCAGATCAACCCGTAGCGGACGGCGGCGACAATACCGCCCCATCGTCTTTTGAATTATTTCTGGCATCCATCGGCATGAAATACAAATCAGAGGTGCGCCCAATGCGATTTATGCTTCGGCTGTTCACATGGTTTATCGCCATTTCTTTCATTGGTACTTTGATTGGTTGTGCGGCAGTTGACGTCCACTCCAAACCTGGAACAACGACGACCGTAATCCTGCTCCGCCACGCCGAAAGGGACGGAAACTCCGATGATCTGAACATGCAAGGGCTCAAGCGCGCGAAGGCGTTGGCCGACTTGGTGAGTCCAATAGGAGTGACAGCCATCTACAGCCCGGATGTGCCGCGCAACCTGAATACCGTCCGACCGCTGGCAAATCGCTTGGGGATCGAGATCACCCGCACGCCAGAGGTCAGCTTCTTTTCGGCCAACTCAATTGTCAGCGAGATTCTGGATAAGCACGCGGGCGGTGTGGTTGTCTATGTCGGGAACGTGTCCGGAAACTTGCAGAGGATTTATAGGTTGTTCGGCGGAACAGGAACCGGTCCCATCGGGTACGGGGATTTGCATATCCTGACAATTCCGGACGCAGGGCCGGTAATAGTCGTCAAGAAAACATATGGAAAAGATGTGGAGATGAAATAAGAAAAGAGGTATACCCTTTCATCGGACGAGCACAAGTGGTCTCGAACGATTGGGGACGCGTCGGTTTACCGGGGACGGTAGGGTTTATTGGGGATGGAAAGAACCGGGGAGTTCGGAGGACAGTATACTTATTTATTAAAAAGATATGGGGTCGTCCATTAAAGTGCTGGATATTAAATATGGAAGAAAAATTTGATATTACATTTACAGGAAATAAAAAGGTAGATGCTCATTTTCGGGGTTTTACGGTAAAGTCGGATCAACCGGCAACGGACGGCGGCGACAATACCGCCCCATCGCCATTGGAAATATTTCTAGCTTCCATTGGTATGTGCGCCGGGTTTTATATTGTCGCTTTTTGCCAATCACGTTCTATCCCGACGGACAATATCACAATGACACAAACAGTTATCCGCAACGACGCGACGCACAAAGTTGAAAAAATTAGTATCGATATTCTTCTGCCACCGGACTTTCCGAAGAAATACGAAGCAACGGTTGTTAAAGCCGCCCAATCCTGTTCTGTTAAAAAGTTTCTGGATGCGCCGCCGGAAATTCAAATAGCAATCAAAGCGCAATGATTGATTTGGGAAATATTGCTGAAACCTAGATTGTTACATTGGCGAACAAACCATTGACCATAATTGTCCTTTGATATAAGTGCATTTTAAAAGAAGTAAGCAGACTCGCGAGTTTTTTGAGATTAGCAATAGGTTTTCATTTTTATACAAACTGCTAAATCATTATAAAACACATTCAACAAGTATTTTATCAGGAGATAACATGGATATTTTAACAAGAAAGGCAAACGGCATTTTTACTATCACATTCAATAGACCGCACAAGAAGAATGCGATCACAGCGGCGATGTACCAGACTATGGCCGACGCACTGAAAGAAGCGGAAAGCGATGCAGAGGTGCGCGCGATTCTATTCACGGGTTCACCGGAAATATTTACGGCAGGCAATGATCTGGAGGATTTTATGAAGAATCCTCCGCAGAAAAGAAAAAGTCCAGTGTACCAATTTATGCAGAATCTTAGCGGGGCTTCCAAACCGGTAGTCGCGGCTGTTTCCGGCCCCGCAGTTGGTATTGGCACGACGATGTTGATGCACTGTGATTTCGTCTATGCGGCGGACAATGCCCAGTTTTCGATGCCTTTCGCCAAGCTCGGTCTGTGCCCGGAATTTTCTTCCAGTATGCTGCTTGTGCAAATCGCCGGTTACCAGCGGGCGGCGGAAAAGTTGATGCTGGGCGAGGCATTTTCGGCCCAGGAGGCGAGCGCGATGGGATTCGTAAACAAAGTATTGCCGACTGCCGAAGTTTTTGCGTTTGCGCAGGCCCAGGCGGCCAAGTTGGTGGCATTGCCGACATCATCGCTAAGAGCAACTAAGCGTTTGATGAAAGGCAAGCAGCTATCTGCGATCAAGGCCAAAATGGAGGAAGAGGGACAACTTTTCAGTGAAATGTTGGTATCAAAGGAAGCGAAAGAGGCATTTGCTGCATTCTTTGAAAAACGTAAACCGGATTTCACCAAGTTCAAGTGAAAAATGAGAAGGTCATCATTATAAAGATATTATTCACATTTTATTAGTCAAGTTTAAAATGATTTACCGTCATTAATAATATCATGAAAGTGTTCAATGCCGTCGAGAAAATGAAATTCAGACGCATGGTATTGTCGTAGTTAGCCTTACTTTCATCCCGGAACGTTATCACCATCCAATAAACAAAGAAAGCCGCCACGGGAACGAGGAATAGGATGAAAAATGCGGCAATTAGCAGGCCATAATAGCTCAAGAAATAAAAAACAAAACAGGCAATCGCGAGCAAGATAAATACCGCACAAAACAGGAAAGTGCCTTTAATGCCCAAAAGCATGCTAAAGGAGATATCACCACGTTTTCCGTCCGCTTTGTGCTGGTAAACCTGCGTCATAGGGTATGCGGCCATAAGGAATAAACTGGAAATAACCGCAGCGATGAGAATCTGTGTATTCAAAATCTCTGTTACGGAGATATCCTGAATACCCCAAAAAGATACGAGAAAGGTAAAAGCGCCCTGGATAAAACCCACCCCGATAAGGCTGAGAACAGGCATTTTTTTCACTCGAATTTTGTTATGGCTGTAAGCTTTGGAGGCAAGACCGTAAAACAACGCTGCTGCGGCAAACAGCCAGCCAATTAACAAACCAAGCAAGATAGCGGTTGCATCAAACATCAGTGACACGATCAGTAGTTCTTTTTCCACTGGTGGCGGATGTTTAAGCGTGCCGATGCTTTGCGTGTCCCGGTCATAATAAGAGTTATAGGAATTGCTTGCCGGGTAAAGAAGAAAGTGTAGAATGAAAAATACCAGCACTGTTTTCCACAGGATTGGTTTCTGGGCACAATTCAAAGCAAAGAGATATGTGGGCATAAGAAAATAGGAAAAGGGAAGGCGTAAGTGCAAAATACTGGATTTTGTCAGCATTCTGTAGTCATCTTTCTGATATAATTTGTTCTGTAAGCCGGCTGCTATCATCTAGCGGTACGATAGCGGCATTACTGTCGCGGAACTGGAAAATGGTTTTGAAAGTCTTATCCACACAGGTGCTTCTGAACTTTTAGGGGCTGATGTTGCTCACGCGACAGGAAAGGGAGGCAATGATGAAATTGTGGAAAACAATCAGGGCATTTTGAAAGTTTCCGATGAACTTTCCCTTAGCGCGTTATGAGTGAGTGCACTAGCGATGATTCGCGGTGCATAGTATGTTCATCAGCCATAGTTGTCTAACAGATATTCCTGCTTTTTACAGTGATTGGGTTTTCAACCGGGTAGCGAGAGAATATCAATAATACTTTTGCTTCATCCTAAATCTTTTTGTTAATTATATTGAAACGGGCATACTCCTGACAAAAGTTTTACGGGAATCAGGAATTCTCTTCTGCGTCGCCATACCAACAATACCTGTTGCGTCCCATAGCTTTAGCCCTGTACATGGCATTATCAGCCTTACTCATAAGGGCATCAATATCTTGCCCGTGAAGGGGGTACATGGCCACGCCAATACTTGCTGTCACCAGGATATCACCATCATCGAGATAAAAAGGATCATTAAAAGCCTTAACTATTTTACGGGCAATTACTAAGGCATCTTTCTCCAGAGATAGGGAAGGAAAGATCAGGGTAAATTCATCGCCTCCATAACGGGCTACCGTGTCACTTGCCCTAAACATCTTTGAAAGTCTGCCGGAAACACTTTTTAACACTTCATCTCCCACTCTGTGGCCTTTGTTATCATTGATTCCTTTAAAATTATCCAGGTCGAGTATTATAACAGCAACCATTTTTTCGCCTCGTTTTGCCAAGGTGAAGGCCATATGCATGCGGTCATAAAAAAGGGTTCTGTTGGCAAGACCAGTTAGGGGATCATGAAATGCTTGATGACGAATCGTTTCTTCAGCTTTTCGCCGGTCAGTTATATCGCCGATGATACCTCGAAATCCCAGCGGATTACCCTTAGCATCGCGGATGAGACTTACGGAGAGTTCAACCTGTTTCTTTTTTCCGCTTTTGGAAATTATTTCCCATTCCATTTTTTTTGTCGGGTTCCCTGTTTTAAAAACCTGATGAAAAACCCAATAGGCGATTTCCGCGTGCTCTGTATCCACATAGGTCTTATAATTTTTCCCCTGCATTTCCTTTGCACTGTATTCGTAGAGCTTAAGATAGGCATCGTTGAACACAGTGGTGTTTCCTGTCAAATCAACTTCATAGTAAGCATCTGCAATGGTGTCAATGATTGTGCGATAACGTTCCTCGCTCTGCTGCAGGGCATCTTCTTTTTTTTGCCGCTCTGTAATATCCCGGGAAACGCTATGAAACCCGATGGGTTTTCCCGCGGCGTCCCTGCTAAGGCTAACGGACAGTTCTATCAACCTCTTCTCCCCTTTTTTGTTTATTCTCTCTATTTGTACATTCTTTGTTGATTTCCCGGTTTTAAAAACCGTGTTGTAGACTCGAAAGGTACGCTCTGCGTTCTTCTTGTCCATATATGCCCGATAATTGAGACTATGCAATTCCTCGCGGCTGTAGCCCATACTGGCCACGTGGGCGTCGTTGAAATAAATATTGTTTCCCTTTAGATCCTGTTCGGAATAGGAATCCGGAATAGTGTCGATTATCGTCCGGTAGCGTTCCTCACTTTGCCGTGCGTTAATTTCTGCCTGCTTCTGGCGAGTGATATCCATATGGCTGACGAGAACGGCCCTTTTGCCGTTATAGGTGATGGAAGCCACTGATCCCACGTGCCATAAGACTTCACCAGTTTTTGTCTCCAGACGGTATTCAAAAGGAAGAAACATCTCGCCGCGAAGCATGGCTATGGAGTTATTTTTAAGCAGTTCCCGGTCGTCAGGATAGACAAGGGATGAATAAGGCATATTTATAAGCTCGTCAGCCTTATATCCCATAGATTCTCGAAGTTTCGAATTGCTCCATTGAATTAGGCCATCTTGAACGATGAAAACACCAATGGGCGATTTCTCGGCTAGGGTGGTATAGAGATGTTCAACGCGCCTTAACTCTGTGATGTCTTTTGCGATAACGGACACTGCGGTAATCTCGCCTGTGTCAGCGTGTTGCCTGACGGGGTAGATGGTGCGTAAAAATTCGTTTCCGTCTCTTTTGCTTTTATATTCACGCTGGAACGACAAACCTTTTTCGAAAACCTCTACCACATCCGTGGCAAAAGCTTTGGTATCCTCCGGCGAATGAAAATTTCCGTAGGTTTTACCTATTATATCTTTTAGAGGCAAACCTAGGCGGGAACAATATCTATGATTGGTATAGATATATCGGCAGTCGCTATCCACCATATAAATGGAATCGCTCGTCCCTTCCACCATGTTCCGGTAAATATCGAGCGTCTGATTTAATTCTGGAGTTTCTCTTTTAGCGGTTTTGATTTTCGCCTTATTATTGGAATCGCGCTTTTTGATAATTTTTTTCATATATAAAAAGTATTAAAAAATAATAACGCTGATTAACATAATATCGTAATTATTTTAATTTAATAATCCGGCAATGTCCATTATTATTTACTTGCATCGAAAAGGTGACTGCGGTCGTTAAGTAAATCGATGGATGCCTCATTATTTGCAAACTGGATAATAGTTTTGGAAGCCGTATCCACGCAGGCGCTTCTGAAATCGGAAAGGCTGATATTGCGCAGGCGGCAGATAATGGCGGCGATGGTGAAATTGTGGGAAACAATCAGGGCATTTTGTGATTTTGAGATGATCTCTTCCATGGCGCTCCAGGCGCGTTTCTGTAACTCCGATAAAGATTCGCCATTCGGCATTTTAACAGAGACGGGATCGCTAATCCACTTCTGAAGAAACTCTTTTTCATTGATCATCAACTCCTTAAAAGAAAAGCCTTCAAAGTCTCCCTGGTCCATTTCCATCAGGTCCCAGTGAGTCTGAATATCCAGATGATGAAACTCGTTGATTATTTCTGCCGTTTGGCGGGCTCTTTTCAAAGGACTGGCATGAATGGCCTCAAGGGGATGATCTTTCAAGGACAAGGCCAGAAGCTCCGCTTGTTTTTTGCCCGCTGCGTTTAATTCGACATCACTTGTGCCCTGTACCCGTCCTTCTTTGTTCCAAAGCGTTTCCCCGTGTCTGATCAGAATCAGTTGCATATTGTTTTATCCTCAACCTTGTGTTTCGGCAGTAGTATAAAAGTTTAATGCCCTGGATGTCAAAACATTTTGCTAAAAATGTAATGCTTGACAGAAGGCGCCATGAAAGCTGTACTGGATTCAACAAACAAGTCCGCTGTCGAAGGGGGAAAACATGGATTTGAAAATTAAGAATAGAATAGCTATCATAACAGGCGGGGGAAACGGAATAGGCAGGGCAATAGCCTTGCGTCTGGCCGCTGAGGGTGCTAAGATTATAGTGACGGATCTGAGAAGAGAAGATGCTCAAAATGTCGCAACCGAAATCATTGCACAAGGTGGCGAAGGTATCGCCTTCCAATCCGACGCCACAAAGGAGCTCGATGTCGATAAAATGATTCAGCAGTCCATCGAGGCTTATGATACGATAGATATTCTCGTCAATAATGTGGGTGGTGGTTCGGGTATGGTTCCGGTTGCCAAAACGATTATAGAAAACTGGGATAAAACGATTGAAATAAATCTAAAAAGCGCATTCCTATGTTGTCGCGCTGTGGTCCAGGTGATGATTCCAAGGAAACAGGGACGGATTATTAATATCTCATCTATATCGGGAAAGGCAGGAGAAGCGCTCATCGGCAGCTACTGCGCGGCAAAATTCGGTGTCATTGGTCTAACGCAAGTTTTGGCCAAAGAACTTGGTCGCTATAATATCACGGTAAATGCGGTCTGCCCAGGCTACGTCTATACGCCGGGCTGGAAAAAACTTGCCCAGTCGCTGAAAGACGGTTATTCGTCCATGGCGAAGAAGAGTCTGGAAGAGATTTTCGAAGAGCGCGTAAAGCTGCTGACACCGCTGCAGCGGCCACAAACGGTTGAAGATGTGGCCAGTCTCGTAACTTATCTTGCTTCAGAAGAGGCGAAAAACATTACCGGCCAGGCCATAAATGTCGACGGAGGCGCTGTTATGTGCTGACGTTTTATTATGTTAGGCGAATGCGCGAAAATAATTTATATAATTTGATCAATAATAGAGTGGTGCTTAAAAAAGATGTCAAATTCTTCCACTGATCATAATTTAACCGTGCAGGCGAAGGAATACGGAAGCCTATTATGCCATGATCTGCCCTCCAAACCGCGGCTGGACATGGGTAAGATTTTAGTGACAGGTGCTTCCGGATATATCGGCGGACGATTGGTTCCTGAACTATTGGCTCGTGGGTACAGCCTTAGAGTTATGGTACGGGCTGCCTCCCCTATTTACAAGGAGCACTGGCCGGAAGCGGAAATTGTAGTGGCTGATGCGCTCAATATGGAAAGCTTGAGGGCTGCGTTGGAAGGTGTGGATACTGCTTATTATCTGATTCACTCCCTGCTTTTAGGGCCGAAAGAATTCGCCTCCGCAGACGTACAAGCCGCCAGGAACTTTCGTATAGCCGCACAAGAGAAAAAGGTTAAACGAATTATTTATTTGGGGGGGCTTGGCGATACCCACACCCAACTTTCAACACATTTAGAAAGCCGCATTCAGGTGGCCCAAGAGTTGAAAAGGGGAAAAGTTCCCGTGACCATTTTACGGGCGGCAATCATCATTGGAGCAGGAAGCGCTTCTTATGAAATTATTCAGAATCTGGTAAGAAAAATTCCCATAATGCCGGTTCCGCGTTGGGCCAAGACAAAATGCCAACCCATTGGAATTGGTGATGTGGTTAAATATCTCGTCGGTGTCTTAGAAATCAAAGAAGCGGCCGGAAAAGATTTTGATATCGGTGGCAATGATATTCTTAGTTACCGTGATATGTTAAGGATCAGAGCGGAATTAATGAATAGAAAGACTTTCTTTATTCCCTGCTTCATCTCCAATATCCGTTTTTATTCCTATAGTGGAAGTCTTGTAACTCCTGTACCGGATTCCATCACCCGCTGTTTGATGGAAGGGTTGAAAAATGAAGTTATTTGTCAGGATAATTCGATAAAAGAAATTTTGCCATTCAAGACCATAGGCTATAAAGAAGCCATAATAATAGCGATGAACCGTGAAGAGCAGGATAATATCCATACCCGCTGGTCTGACGCTTATCCCCCTGCTTACGAACTGGCCATGAAACTTCATGAATGTGTAGGCGACCCTCAATACAGCGCTTCTTACTCACTGATTACCGAAAAGAAAGCGTCTTCACTTTTCCAATCAATTTGCCGGGTGGGAGGTAAAGGAGGATGGTTTGCCAATAACTGGATGTGGCGTCTGCGAGGGGCAATCGACCGGATTTTTCTTGGAGTAGGGACGTCCAGGGGCAGAAAAAGTCAGACTACTCTAAAAATTGATGATGTAATAGATTTCTGGCGCACGGAAGATATTCAGCCGAACAAACGCCTTCTCTTGCGGGCGGAGATGAAACTTCCCGGAAGAGCATGGCTGGAATTCAATATTAAGAATGAAATCGATAAAAGAAAGTTATCCATCGTTGCCCATTATTATACACATAGTCTCTTGGGGAAAATATACTGGTATATATTCCTGCCGTTTCACCGGTTGATTTTCAATAGTCTGATCGAGCAGATTGAAAAAAGGAGTTGACGGGATGCTTTTTGGATGTGCGGTAAATGCGGCTTTTTATAAAAGGAATAATCATCACGGTTACATATAATCTAGGATTCAAAAAGATTTTCCAAAACGAGTTTTTCAGCCAGTCGTTTATTGGCTTCATTCAACATTTCCCGAGCGGAGTAAACAGCAACCGCTTTTGATTTAGCAGCCTCACCGAAATAGGTTTTCAATGTTTCTTTCATCTTCTTCGGTGTTGCGGACAAAATATCATCTCTGAACTTCTGCCGCATTTCGTCTGTAGCCCCGCCAAAAAGCCGGACCATCGCGATATAACCGCGGCCTGACGGATCCATAGGTTTGTCGAGCATGCCGATGGTGCTAATGATGGCCTTTTCCAAATCGCCTGCGGCCATTTCTTTACGGGAAAAAATGTCCTGCGCGTCTTTATATACTTGCAGTGTTTCCGTAATATGCGGGTCGCGATAAGAAATAAACGAAAACAATCCCAGCGACGGATCAAAGGAAGACATTCCGCCGTAGGCGCCGCCCTGCACCCGGATGTGTTTGTAAAGATAGCCGTTGGAGAGTTCTTTGGCTGCAAGCATCAGCATCGGGGAGACCGGATCATTATATGCCGGAGTTTTCATAACGCGGGCCACATAGGATACCTGTGTGGGAATGGCAATGCCTGCATAAACCGGCGCCAGCCGGGGCGGAGTTTGTGCCTGTCGGGCCGCCGGGGGAAACAGTTTCTGCAGAAGATGTAAAATATTTTCTTTAACCAGTTTTAAACCCTGCTCTTCGGCCGTTATATTTACAAGCAAGTTTTTTCTGCTGAAGATTATTGACTTCAACAGTTGCAGTTTTTTGCTCAGGTCCATTTTTGCCGAATCGAAATTATCCGCTTTGTGCTGAACAAATCTGAGTTGGGTGCGGCCGTGCCACTGCTCATCGCGATAAGCGGGCAGGGTAAGCGCTGCTCCTGCCGCTCTTTTGGCAAAAATATGTCCGGATGGGATGATAGCGGATTGCAGATTATTTTTTCGCTCGGCGATTAAATCGCGCATTCTTGCTTCCTGAACCAAATCTCCGGCGCAGAGGATATCGCTGACAATATTAATCGCTTCCGGCAAATTACGGTAAAGTGCTTTAAAAGAAAAGATCATTTTCTGCCAGCTTGTTCTTGCATCAACGGTAAAACCGGTTGATAAATCATAACCAAATCCCCCCATGGTGAGAGCGATACGCTTGGCCATTTCTTCATAATTAAAACCTGCAGCTCCCATGCCGCTCATGATCTTGCCCAGAAGCGGCAGATAAGGTTGAAGCTCCTCGGGCACATGCGCAATATCAAAAGCGAGGTCCACATAAGCAATGCCGTTGGTAAAAATGTCATGATCGATGGTCTGGACATCGGCCAGGATTCTATTCTGTGAGGGAATTGTTTCTACCGCTTTCGGAATGTCTTCGATTTTTAATTTTGGTATGGTCGCTGCAGCTTCAGGTGAATCTGCCTCCGACTGAAAGATTTTGAGTTCGCGTGCCTGAGCGTTGATCTTCTGGAGTTCATCTGGGGAAAGTCCGGCTTTAAGCACGACCATTTTTTCCAGAAATATTTTTTCTTTCTTTTCACTAAAAGCATGGTCCGGCTCCATCACCGCGAGAAGGTGATGCCGATTATCCAATAGCCATTTTTTTGTCATCTTCTGGAATATCTGTGGATCGGCTGTCCAGCGCTTGCGGATATTCTCTATTTCCAGCGGGAAATCAAGACTGATTAACGGATCGCCATCATAGAGCCATGTCTGAAAAACAGTTCCCATGAGCGAAATACCGAAAGGATAAGAGCCGCGGACAATTTCTTTGCCGTGAAATTCGACCTGGTGAAGGATACCCTCTATCAAGTCTCGGTCAAATCCTTCTGTAACAATCTTTTGCAGTGTATCAAAAATGAGCTTTTCTATTTTTTGAATATCCGCGTTTTGTGCATTCCTCAGACCGGCACAGAACATCAGTTGCTTCAAATCAGACTCCATGCCGCTGACCGGCGTCAGATCTTCGCCCAGCCCGGAATCGATGAGCGCCTTGCGCAGGGGGCTGGCTGCGCTGCCGACAAGCAGTCCGGAAATAATTTCCAAAAAAAGCGCTGTTTCATAATCCTTATTTTCCGCCAGCATCCAGGCGACATTGACCATTGTTTTATGCTCTAGGGATTCTTCTTTCCCCACGGGATAGCTGCTCTGCACCTGGCGAGGCGAAGTCAGGAGCGGCTGGCTTTTAATAGAGGAATCAACTTCCATTTTCTCGAAACCGGAGAGCATCTCAGAAAGAAAAATCAGATGCTCAGCAGTTTCTATATCTCCATAGATAAAAAACCGTGCATTGGATGGAGAATAATAAGTCCGGTGAAAATTCTTAAATTGCTCGTATGTGAGTTGGGGAATAACAGCAGGGTCACCGCCGGAATCATAAGCGTAAACACTATCCGGGTAAAGGTTTTCTTGGATAGCTTTGTACATCAGAGAATCCGGAGAGGAGTAGGCTCCTTTCATTTCATTATAAACGATACCGGAAATAGTCAGATCGCTTGTCAAATCGTTCGGCACAACAAATTCCAGGTGATGCCCTTCCTGAAAAAAAGTTTCTTTCAATAGACGCGGATGTAAAACCAGATCAGTATAGACACGCGCCAGATTGTAAAAATCCGCTTTGATCTGACTAGCGACCGGATAAATGGTTTTGTCGGGGTAGGTAAAAGCGTTGATGAAAGTTTGCAATGTGGAGCGCATCAATTCCTTGAAAACGTCTTTGAGCGGATATTTTGCCGATCCCGCTAACACGGAATGTTCGAGAATATGCGGCAGTCCGGTCGAATCCTCAGGCGGTGTACGAAAGCCGATGGCATATAAATTTTCCCGATCAAATGAATGCAAATGCAGAACTTTAGCACCGGTTTTTTCATGCTCAATCTCGTATGCGGTGAGTCGCATGGCCGGGATTGTTTCCACGCGCAGTACTTTAAATCCGTGCAATTTATTTCCGGCTTGCAGTGTCGGCTGGGGGGATTTTGATTGATCGGCCATACGAAAATCCTTCGTTTTTTATTGTTATAGTGCCTTCATTGGATTACTTTTGCAATAATAAAAAACGTTTGACGGTTTATTTCGACAATTAGTGTCTTGCCGGTTTTTTTCTCCAAACTCCAACCTTCGGAAACTCCGCCGGGCATTGTCGGTGAATTGAATTTGGCTACGGGAATAATTCCGGGATCAGCAACAGAATCTGCAATCCAGAAAAAAACAAGGCTATACAGTAAAAGATAAAAACGGCAGAACCTTTTTTCATTTAATATCCGCGCCGCTCATTTTTTTTGCACGATGATGCATTATTTCTGTTCTGGTTAAAATGGATTTGATGTCATTGACGTGCCGGAGAATATTTTCCTTACCGCCTTCCTCGCGGTCAATAAGTGTTATAACCATGTTCACAATAAGCCCTGCTTCGCGAGCCTGTTCTATGGCAATGATGGTGGATCCGCCGGTCGTTATGACATCATCGATAATGACAACTTTTTCACCAGGCGTGATATTGCCTTCAATCGAGCTTTTCATTCCGTGATCTTTAGCGTCTTTGCGGACAATAAATGATTTTATCGGTTTACCTTTTTGATATGATATAACCGAAAGCGCATTCGCTATCGGATCGGCCCCCAGGGTGAGGCCTCCCGCTGCCGTTATTTCACTATCTTTAAGCATGTCAAAAAGAAGCTCTCCGATGAGGTTCATGCCTTCGGGATCAAGAGTAGTCGGTTTGCAATTGAAGTAATAATTGCTTTTTTTCCCGGAAGCTAGAGTAAATGGGGGATTATCACTGTATTTAAAAGACCGCGCGATAATTATTTCGCCCAGCCTTTCTTTCATTTCATTAATAGTCATTCTTTTTTTCCCTTAATGGATTTAAATTTTACTTATGATTGAGAATTATTTGTATGTAATACAAATTTGATAGGTACTTCCACCCAAATTGTAAATGGTTTACCTGATTTCTTCGCCGGTTCGAATTTCCAAGGTTTTACACCTTCCAGTGCCGATTGGTCCAAGATAGCATAGCCGGATGATTTACGAATTTTCATATTCCCCACGCGGCCATTAGGTAAAATTTCCGCGGCCACTAAAACAACTCCTTCATAACCGCGAATGCGTGCTATTTCCGGATACGCCGGCGGCATATTTTCCCTGTATAGAGGATAAGCAGTTAAAGCACCGGTTCCGGATATATCTCCAGCGGTTTGATTTGTGTTTTGTCCGTTCATATTACTTGAAGTTTCTTCAGTCGCCCCTTTATCGTACCCTTTGTAGCTCGCTGATTTAATGGGGTGGGCTGATTCCATTGCGGCAAATATTGACGCAGTCCTCGGCTTGGAGTTTTGTTCTTTAGGCTCTGAGGAGTTTATAACCAGCCTTTTCTCTTTAAGCGCCAGTTGATGAGGTAAGGGTTTTTGAATGGTAATGCCAGTTGTTTTTAGCGGTCAGTGAAACCCAAACAAAATTTAATCCATTTAGACTGGGGGGGGAGATTGGATCAATTGACGGACTAAAGACTAAAAGCGTTCCCGCGCCAGCGTGAATGAGCAGTGAAAAGCAAATTGCCGATATCATTTTTTGTATTTTCTTTTCCCGTTTGATTAATTCCACCTGGCAACAGCCTTTATCTTTTAATTAATTTTTCAACTACTTTAACAGCTTCTACACCGTCCTTCGCAAAAGACGCGCCGATGGACTGAGCATAAGTTTCGGTAACAACTGCGCCGCCGATTAGAAAGTCTTCTTTTACTCCGCGTTTCCGGGCCAGCGTAATTACTTCCTTCATGTTGACCATCGTTGTTGTCATCAACGCGGAAAGGCCGATCACATCCGGCTTTTCCTTTTTTGCAGCTGCGATTATTGTTTCCGCGGCAACATCTTTACCCAAATCAATAACATAATAGCCATAGTTTCTTAAAAGAAGCGCAACAATATTTTTTCCTATATCGTGAATATCACCTTTTACAGTTGCCAGTATTATTTTGCCTTTATCTCCGGCAGCGGCTTTCTTTAATTGCGGTTCCAAATAATTGAGCGCTTTTTTCATTGCTTCCGCTGCGGCCATAAGTTGCGGCAAAAAATAAACCTTCTTTTCGTATAGATCGCCTACTTTGACTATTGCGGGAGTCATAATTTTATCGACTAATTCAAGAGCTGAATAGCCTGGTAAAGCGGATTTGATTAAAAGAACTATATTTTCCCGATCTCCTTCCATAATCGCACTGGTTATTTTTTCCTGTGGTGTAAGAATTATTTTTGCGGCAGTACTGGAATCAACACCGGACTGTGCCGAAAAATGGTCGATAAAACTCTGCGCACCTTTATCTTTCGCTGTAAGAACATCTCCCGCTTTGGTTACATTCATTATTTCCGTGCTGGCTGGATTGGCAATGGCCATAGTCAAACCGCATAATTGCGCCATCGCCAGAAAGCCCGCGTTAAGCCAGGGACGTCCGGGCATTCCAAAAGAAACATTCGAAAGTCCCAAAATGGTTTTACACTTAAAGCTTTCCGCACACCAACGAAGAGTCTTTAAGGTTTCTTTGGCGGCTTGGGGATCGGAAGCGACGGCCATGACAAGACCATCCACAACAAAATCATCTTTGGTAAAGCCATATTTTTTCGCTGCCTGAAAGATATGCTTGATGATGATCTGGCGCTTTTTGGTCGTAGATGGTATTTCACCGTCGGTCAAAGGCAGAAGAATGAACATGGCGCCGTATTTGGCGGCCAGTGGCAGAAGTCTTTTCATTTTTTCTTTTTCACCGGAGATGGAGTTGATCAGCATCCGACCGGGATAAATCCTGAGAGCAGCTTCGATGGCTTCTATCCTGGAAGAATCTATCACCAGAGGTAATTTGGATACTGTCGTCAAAAAGCTTATTGCGGTTTTGATTGTTTCAACTTCATCGATACCGGGCTGGCCAACATTTACATCTAGCAAGCTTGCGCCTTGCTTTTCCTGTTCCATGGCCATCTGGCGAAGTATAGATGTTTTTCCTTCGGTTAATTCTTGCTGTAGTGCTTTCTTTCCCGTAGGATTAATCCGTTCTCCGACTATAAAAAGAGGTTGATTTTCGCTTAAGTGTAAAAATCCACGCGCTGAGCTTAGCGCGGCAATTGACTTTCTCCGATGCGTTTTAGGTTTGATATTTGCCGTTATTTGGGCGAGTTTTTTAATATGTGCCGGTGTTGTCCCGCAACAGCCGCCCAGCATATTAGCTCCTGCCGCCGCGAGTTTTCGGCCAAAAGAGGCAAAAGTCCCAGCATCCATGTCAAATATCGTTTTGCCGTCTTCGAGGCGAGGAACCCCGGCGTTAGGTTTAGCCACCAGCGGCACTGTCGCATAAGGCTTCATAGCCGCAATGAATTCCACCATTTTTTCGGGTCCAGTAGAACAATTGCATCCCACGGCATCCGCGCCGAGGCTTTGAAGAGTGATGAGCGCGCTTACCGGATCGGTGCCGTTGAGCGTATGACCATCTTTTTCGTAGGTCATAGAAGCGATGGTAAAAATATCCTTAATTTCTTTCACGGCCAATAAAGCCGCCCGTGCTTCCTGAATATCTATCATCGTTTCAATGATGATAAGATCACATCCCCCTTCAATCAAACCGAGAGCTTGTTCCTGGAAAGCATTCACGGCTTCTTCAAAGGAAAGCTGGCCGAAGGGTTTGATAAAAAGACCGGTCGGACCAATATCGCCGGCAACGAGTGCTTTGTTGCCGGCAGTTTGTTTAGCCAGGCGCGCCAGTTGACGATTAATCTGCCGGATATTATTCGTAGAGCCGTATTGATTGAGCTTAAAGCGATTGGCGCCAAAGGTGCAGGTATAAATTATTTGCGCTTCAGATTGCAGGTAAGAGGTATGAACCTCCTTAATAATGTTCTGGTTTTCCAAACACCACAGCTCAGGACAAACTCCTGCCGGCATTCCCTTTTTTTGCAGTTCGGTGCCGGTAGCGCCATCCAAAATTATAATTTTTCTCGTCAAGAGGTTTTTAATTTTGCTGTTTATCATCAGAATGTTTCCCGAAACTTAGGTGTTTCTTGTCTTTTGTCTTTGAGCATGTTCTTATATCATCTTTGAAACAAGAAGTGTGATTTTTTTCCGAGGGTAATAACAGCTCCTCATTTTAACCGCAAATGCCGCTGATAGCAGTGACGGATTTTTCCGGAAGCAGGATGAAGCTGGAAGTGATTGTTACGCCAATTTTTTCCATTTGGAGTTTTTGATAAATTGCTTTTTGATTTTTCAGATCAAAGTCGGCATAGCCTGCGGAAAAGCGTCGCGGCAAAAGAGTTTTTTTTTCGCGGCGAACTTGTTGATTTAGGTAATCCATAATCCAATCCAGCCCTGCGTCGACTATTTCGCTGGCTGTGGCGTCGTAAACGACAGCGACGGCCAGATTATCCTGATTCGTTTTTTCTTTAATTGCTTCCATAATGGAGTTGCCGGCAGTGGCGCCCATGAGTACGGCTTCTTCGCAGTGGGAGAGGAATAAGGACAATTTTTTGCTGTCGAAGATCAAATTACCGGCTAAAAATATTTTCTTTCCATCATTTTTATTAATGGGAGTCCGCAGTAAAGATCCCTGTAGTGAAATAATCGATACGGCTTCATCAATGAAGCCGTCGGTTTCTTTTCGCCGGTTTATCGGAATTTGGGTGGTTCTTTTTTTAAAGCCGAGACGCCGGTATATTTTTTCGCGAGGAGGATCAATTACTATCTTTTCAAAAAAAACGATAGATTCCATCCTTTTTATCCTTACAAGGCTTTGCTTAAAATCGATGATATTTTATTTCTTAGTACCCATCAATTTAAAAGTTTATGCAGGTTTTTTACAACATTGTCGCCCATTTTTTCGGTGCCGATGAGTTTCTTATCTTGCTGATTAATATCCTGCGTCCGGAAGCCCTCTTTTAAGGTTTCCGCAACGGCCTTTTCGACTAAAATGGCTTCCTGCGGCATCACTAGCGAATAACGCAACATCATAGCTACAGAAAGAATTGTAGCCAATGGATTGGCGATATTTTTCCCGGCTATATCAGGTGCTGAACCGTGAATGGGCTCATATAAAGCTGTATCTTTGCCCAGAGAAGCTGAAGGAAGCATACCGATGGAGCCGGTCAGCATGGCGGCCGCGTCGCTTAATATGTCGCCAAACAAATTGGTCGTAACAATTACATCGAACTGCGCCGGATTGCGAATAAGCTGCATGGCGCAGTTATCGACGTACATGTGCTTTAAAGTCACTTCGGGATAGTCGCGGCCGACTTCTGTGACTACAGAGCGCCAGAGCTCGGTGCTTTCGAGAACGTTGGCTTTATCCACGGAAACAAGATTTTTTCTTCGCTTCCGGGCAATTTCAAAAGCCCGGACGGCAATCCTCTTGATTTCATCTTCGGTATAAACCATGGTATTGATGCCTGTACGTTTGCCGTCTTTCCCTCGCGAGATGCCTCGCGGCTGACCGAAATAAACATCGCCGGTCAATTCGCGGACAATCATAATATCAATGCCCTGGATAACACTTTTCTTCAAAGGAGAGGCATCCAAAAGCTCGTCAAAGGCGACAATCGGCCGCAAATTGGCAAAAAGTCCTAGTTTTTCCCGTAATCCTAGAAGCGCTCTTTCCGGTCTTAAGCTGTAATCCAGAGTCTCCCACTTGGGGCCGCCTACGGCTCCGAGCAAAATCGCATCGCTTTGCAGCGCCAGATCAAGGCTCTGCTGCGGAAGAGGAACGCCCATAAGATCAAAGGCGCTGCCGCCGATATACTCTTCTGTAAGTTTAAGATTAATATTTCTTTTATCGGAGATCAATCGCAAAATTTTTAAAGCTTCTCTTATTATTTCCGGGCCGACTCCGTCACCGGCAAAAACAGCTATTTTAAAATCTTTTTGTTTCATTGTTGCTCCTCGCTTCTTGGCAATATGCTTCATCAAACCGCCGTCGGCAATTAATTGCTCCATGAAAGGAGGAATTGAATTGCTGCTGAATATTTTATTTCCCTTGGTAACTGTGATAATTCCTTTGGCGCTGTCTAGAGATATTTCATCACCATCCTGAATCGCGTCCCCAAGTTCGCGGGATTCAAAAATCGGCAGACCCATATTGAAAGCGTTGCGGTAAAAAATACGGGCAAAGCTTTTGGCCACCACACAGGAAATGCCCGCCGCTTTAATGGCGATGGGCGCGTGTTCGCGTGAAGAACCGCAGCCGAAGTTTTCTCCGCCGACAATTATATCTCCGGGCTTCATTTTGGTGATAAAGGCGGGATCGACATCTTCCATGCAGTGTTTGGCCAGCTCCTGCGGATCAGAAGTTGTCAGATAGCGCGCAGGAATGATGGCGTCGGTGTCGATATTATCTCCGAATTTCCAGACTTTTCCTTTGAGTATCATTTATAATCCTCTTTTAATGAGACCCAAACTTCAAAAGTGAAGCGTATTGAAGTTTGCTGGTCGAATTATCCCACTTGCGAAGCTAAGTGGGACTGCATACCCGTTGCGTTTATAGTTCCTCCGGAGATGCTATTCTGCCTAAAACAGCGGAGGCAGCGGCAACGGCGGGGCTTGCCAGATAGACTTCGCTTTTGGGATGGCCCATGCGGCCGACAAAGTTACGGTTCGTTGTAGCTATGGCTCGTTCGCCTTCCGCTAGAATTCCCAGATGCCCTCCCAGACACGCGCCGCAGGAAGGCGGGCTGATGACTGCATCAGCATTCATGAAGATTTCAATGAGGCCTTCCTTTATCGCTTGCTTATATATATCCGGAGTTGCCGGAACAACGATCAACCTTACTGTTGATGCCGCTTTACGGTTTTTTAGAATCTTGGCGGCGATTCTTAAATCTTCAATCCGGCCGTTGGTACAGGAACCGATAAGCGATTGATCAATTTTCACATTGCCCGCTTTGCTTATGCCTTTTACGTTCGACGGCAGATGCGGGAAAGCCACCTGCGGCTCGATCTTACCGGCATCGATTTCCATGATATCGGAATAGACAGCATCGTTATCGGAAGCATAAAATTTATAAGGTCGTTTTGCGCGTGGTTCTACGTACTCTTTGGTGATCGGCATCGGGAGCGAAAATGCCATTTTTAGCGCCGGCCTCGATGGCCATATTGGCCATCGAGAGCCTATCGGCCATCGGCAATTTGCCGATCGTTTCGCCTGTAAACTCCATCGCCTTGTAGAGCGCTCCGTCCACACCGATGCGTCCGATGATATTCAAAATCAAATCTTTTCCCGAAACCCATTTTTGCAAAGAACCAAAAATTATGAATTTCATCGAGGGCGGCACTTTGAACCAGAGTTCGCCGGTGAGCATAACAGCGGCCAGATCCGTACTGCCGACACCGGTGGCAAAAGCGCCCAGTGCGCCGTAAGTGCAGGTGTGGCTGTCCGCGCCAATGACCAAATCTCCGGGAAGAACGATGCCCTTTTCCGGAAGCAGGGCATGCTCGATGCCCACCTGACCGCCTTCAAAAAAATGCGTCACTTTCTGTTCGCGGGCAAATTCGCGCACAAACTTGCACTGCTGCGCGGAATCAATATCTTTATTCGGCGTGAAATGGTCCAGAACAAGGACGACCTTATTTTTGTCGAAAACCTTTTTTCCGCCCGCTTTCTGGAATTCCTTGATGGCGATAGGCGCGGTAATATCGTTGCCCAGAGCTATATCTACTTTGGCATTAATCAATTGACCGGCAGATATTTCTTTCAGGTCGGTATGCGCCATTAATATCTTTTCTGTTATGGTATTACCCATCTTTTCTCCTCGATCATATGGAAATGAAATTATTTATCTTATTTTTTATGTTTATTCAACTTTAACCTTTTTAGTATTTTCCTTTAAAAATTCCAGACTGTTGAGCGCATTGATATACGCCTTGGCCGAAGCAACAATAACATCCGGATGCGCGCCGCGGCCGACAACCGAATGGCCGTTATATTTGAGTTGGACACTCACTTCGCCCTGCGCGTCACTACCGCCGGTAATAGCATTGACGGCGTATTTCATGAGCGGGTAATTGGTTTTGGTGATATTGCGAATCGCCGCGAAGGTCGCGTCCACCGGGCCGTTGCCGAATCCCGCTTCCCGCACAACGTTTTTGCCTACCTGCATTTCCATGGTTGCCGTGGGAATGGCCACATTGCCGCTGACCACATTCAGATAAACCAGATTGTATTTATCTTCGCCCCGGTAAATTTCTTCGGAAAGAATCGCTTCCAGGTCTTCGTCATAAATATCTTTCTTGACGTCCGCCAGATCCTTTACGCGTGCCGCGACTTTGGTGATTTGCTCATCATTCAGGACGTAGCCCATTTTTTTCAAATGATGCGAAATAGCGTTACGTCCGGAGTGCTTGCCCAGCACAATGTGTGTATCGCTGATGCCGACGGACTGCGGCGTCATAATCTCATAAGTGATTTTTTCCTTAATCAGGCCGTCCTGATGAATGCCGGATTCATGCGCGAAAGCGTTTGCTCCCACGATGGCTTTGTTCGGCTGTACCGGTATGCCGGTAATCTGTGTCAAGAGACGCGATGTTTTATAAATCTGGTCGGTATTGATTTTTGTATAAAGGCCGTACATATCTTTGCGCGTTTGCAGAGCCATGACGATTTCTTCCATCGCCGTGTTGCCCGCCCGCTCGCCGATGCCGTTGATCGTGCATTCCACCTGACTTGCCCCCTGTCTAATAGCGGCCAGCGAATTGGCTACAGCCAGTCCTAAATCATTATGACAATGAACGGCCATAATGGTATCGCCCATGTTCTTGACGTTGGCAAAAAGATAGGCGATCAGATCGCCGAATTCATCCGGAATGGCGTAGCCGACAGTATCGGGAATATTGACAGTGCAGGCTCCGACATCAATAACTGCCGAGATCATTTCGACCAGATAATCTTTATCCGAACGCGTGGCGTCCATCGGCGAGAATTCGACATTTTCCGTGTAAGAGCGCGCCAGTTTGACGGCGGCGACAGCTTCTTTGAGCACCTGCTCGCGGCTCTTTTTGAGCTGATACTTCAAATGAATATCCGACGAAGAGATAAAAGTATGGATGCGGGGATGAGCCGCGCCTTTTATTGCCTGCCAGGCACGGTCAATATCGAGTTTGTTGGCGCGGGCCAGTCCTGCCACCTGAGATTTTTTAATCTCTTTGGCGATTTGTCGCACCGCGTCAAAATCTCCCTCGGAAGCGATGGGAAATCCCGCCTCGATTATATCGACGCCCAGTTTTTCGAGCTGCCGGGCGAGAATCAGTTTTTCTTCCGTGTTCATGCTGTAGCCCGGTGATTGTTCACCATCTCTCAATGTCGTATCGAAAATATAAACGCGATTTTTATCTTTCTTCATATAAATCTCTCCTCTCAATGAGACTCAAGTCTCAGAAACATAGTGCACTGAAACTTGCTGGTCGAATTATCCCGTGGCCGAAGGCCATCGGGAAATGTACCTTCATTCTAAATCCTACTAAATATTACCAACGTAGTGCAGTAATATTTGGTAGTTGAATTGATCCCGTAGCCAAAGGCTATCGGGACATGTACCTGTTTTCTAATCTATACTAGTTTCTTTATCCCGATATGCTGCGCTATCGGGATTCGTTCAACTTATAATTTTTACTTCGCTATCGCTTGTAAAAATTTAGTTTCACGAACAAAAAAAAGGCCGTGGGCTTTTAGCGCCCACGGCCTTTTAGGTAATCAGTTATTTATTATAGTTCTAGTGACGACCTAAAAACGATGAGCGGCGAGCCCTAAGTAAAAGGCGCAGCAAAGCGAGACCCAAAAGCAGGGGCTAGAATGTTGATTGCTAAATTCTGATTTCTCGCTATGTCCGACATCGTTTTTATTAGCCTTCATTTAAAAAAGTTATGACATCCTAATGCAAAAATTAATTATTGTCAAAATATTTTTTTCAAAGCCATAAAAAATGTCTTATTGGAGAAAGACGATGTTGCCCCAAAATCCTTTTTGCTGCCGGAAAGCGTTTTGGATAAATCTAAGGCTTGCTTCAGGCGATTACAAAACTCGCTTTCGGCTCAAACACTTGTAATCGCTTATCTTACGCTTCGCCAAGATTTATTAGCCGAAACACTCTCAAGGCAACTCAAATGGATATCTTTTGGGCAACCTATTTATCAGATTTTACGTAATTTTTAGCTTGAATAAGAAAATTTACTGCGCTATATTTTTTATGGAAAAGTTGGAAAAAGCGAAGTTCTTATATTAGTTGTTGGCTGAGGGCAAAAAGATGATTGAAACGCCAGAGACGATCTGGTATCTGCAAACGGTGTTTGACCGGAAAGTAGCCTATCCTGGCGAGAGCCTATTTGCAAGCGCTACTATCAAAAATGCGACGGCCGTTCCTATTTTCGTGGGTAACTGCCACTGGCAATTCACTTGTTATCCTGGTTTTAAACCAGGCGTGGTGTCATTGGGTACATCCATTCCGAGAGATGGGTTTGCCACAATACCCGCGTGGAACCTTCCGATTCCGGAAGTACAAGAGGGGCAATACGGGGCGAGGTTATCTCTCGACACTTGGATTTGGGATTCCCAACTTCCCGACTGGGGTCCTTTGGGACTTATCAATCCCGATCGAGATGAACCTTTTTACATCATCCACGCACCGCGTTTCCGTGCCTTTATCAGTCGAAGTAATCATGAGGTTGACCGTCCAATAGTCGACGCCATTGTGTCTCTCATCCAGCGGTGGGGATTTGAGACCCACACAGTTGGAGTCAACGAAATTGAAAGAGTTGAAGATCGAGTCCCCGATAAAATTGTGGAAGAGATAGCGAAATCTGACTGTGTTTTTGCCATCGCGACACCGCGTGATGTCAGTTCCATCCCGAACCTATTCAGAACTCTCACTTGGCTTCACAACGAGGTCTCCTTCAGTTTCATGGCAAAGCGACCGACGCTCCTTATTGCCGATCAAACTGTCCTGCTGGATGGTTTCGCCAGGGATCGGACGCAGATGTTTTCGACCATTTCGGGATTCGTGCATCAAGATCTACAGCTTTCTTCGTGACATGTCTCAATGGACGTTACATGGCCACTATTCATCGTCTTGAGAGAATTGACTCCGGCGGTGGCAACCCAAGAGCCGAATCAGAGAGATCTACCTCTTACGGGAGATTCGTTGATCTGCGAAAGTTTCGTGGCCAGCCAAGAAACGGCTGTTCAGAAGCGATTGCGCTAAAATAAGACTGTCCGCGCATTCATCCATGCAGCCGGTCCAGATTTCACGCCTATCTATAAGATTTTTTAAAAATTTACTTGACAAAAACAGCCATAAAAATTAGATTCAACAATTCGCTTAAGGGTGTAGTTGTGTGTTTTTGCGTTTAAGAGCATAAGGTCTTAATATTTAAAGAGAATTAAAGGTGGGATTTGCTGGCGTAGCTCAATCGGTAGAGCAGCTGATTTGTAATCAGCAGGTTGCGGGTTCAAGTCCCATCGCCAGCTCCAGTTTGGCTATTATATACTGGAGGGGTTCCCGAGCGGCCAAAGGGAGCAGACTGTAAATCTGCCGGCGGAGCCTTCGGAGGTTCGAATCCTCCCCCCTCCACCAAGGATTTTTTGAAGCTGGAATAAGCGGGAGTAGCTCAGTGGCTAGAGCGTCAGCCTTCCAAGCTGAGGGTCGCGGGTTCGAATCCCGTTTCCCGCTCCAAGTATTTCATAAAATACGGGCAAAAGCCTAAGAGATTGCGCCCACGTAGCTCAGTTGGTAGAGCACATCCTTGGTAAGGATGAGGTCACCAGTTCAATCCTGGTCGTGGGCTCCAGTTAAGGAGAGTTATGCGGAACAATATTATTTTGGCTTGTACGGAATGCAAGCAAAGAAATTATACGACGACAAAAAATAAGCGCACCATGCAAAACCGTCTGGAAATGAAAAAATATTGCAAGTTTTGCCGGGGGCATAAACTGCATAGGGAAACCAAATAGTTGATATGGGCATAGGCCAGTAGCTCTAATGGATAGAGCGCCGGACTCCAAATCCGGATGCTGGGGGTTCAAGTCCCTCCTGGCCTGCCATTTTTTCTGTTATAAGGATTTTAAAATATGGAAAAAATCAAAAGTAATATATTCAAAAAGTAATTCAGTTTCTCAAGCGAAGCCAAGACGGAGCTGAAGAAAGTTACCTGGCCGACCCCGAAGCAAACATTGGCTTCTACTTCGGTTGTAATAATTATTGTTTTTATTGTAGCGATTTATCTTGGGCATAATTGATTTTGTTCTCGCTAAACTGGTTAAATTTATTTTAGGTTAGCAAAATGGCTTTTAAATGGTACGTTGTTCATACCTATTCCGGATATGAAAACAAAGTAAAAATGAGCCTGCAGGAAAGAATTGAGATGGCCGGCGCTCAGGCTTATTTTTCGGATATTCTTATTCCTGAGGAAGATGTTGTGGAATTGATTTCGGGAGAAAAGAAAACTTCCAAACGCAAGTTTTTCCCGGGTTATATTCTTGTCCGGATGGAAATGAGTGATGAGACCTGGCATATTGTAAAAGACACGCCCAAAGTGACCGGTTTTATCGGCAGTAAAGATAAACCTTCGCCCATACCGGATAAAGATGTGGAAAATTTAAAAGTCAGGATTGATGAAGGAACTTTAAAGCCCAAACCTAAATTCAAATTCGATGTCGGTGATCATGTAAAAATTATCGATGGACCGTTTACTAATTTTGACGGAGTTATTGACGAAGTAAAACCGGAAAAAAGCAAACTAAGGGTTATCGTGAGTATTTTTGGCCGGCCGACACCGGTGGAATTGGATTTCATTCAGGTAACGCAAGGTTAAGTACTTCATAAGGCAGCTAAGCGATAGCTTAAAAATATTTAGATCAGGGTGATCAATATGGCAAAAAAAGTTATTGCAAACATAAAATTACAGATAAAGGCGGGCAAGGCGACTCCTTCGCCTCCGATCGGTCCGGCATTGGGACAGCATGGCGTCAATATTATGGAATTTTGCAAGGCGTATAATGCGATGACGCAAAATCAGGAAGGAATGATTATTCCGGTCGTGATTACCGTTTATGCGGACAGGTCCTTTACCTTTATAACCAAAACGCCGCCGGCTTCCGTGTTGCTCAAGCAAGCGGCCAAAATTGCCAAAGGAGCCAGCGATCCCAAAAGAGAAAAAGTGGGAACGGTTACAGCCAAGCAAGTGAAAGAAATTGCGCGAGTTAAAATTTAACGATTTAAATGCCGTAAATATTGAAGGCGCTATAAAGATAATCGCCGGTACGGCAAGGTCAATGGGAATTGAAATTGCAGGTTAATAAAGACGAGGTTTTATCATGTTAAGAAGAGGCAAACGCATATTAGCAGCAAAAGCAAAAGTTGAGCCAAACAAGCGCTACACGCTTAAAGAGGCTACGGAAATGGTTGTATCAATGCCGGCTACCAAATTTGATGAAACGGTGGATGCTGCCGTTCGTTTGGGTGTTAATCCCGCTCATGCCGATCAAATGGTCCGGGGCAGTGTGGTTTTACCCAACGGTTTGGGCAAAACGGTGCGTGTTTTAGTATTTGCCAAAGGGCGAAAAGGAAAAAGAAGCTCTGGAAGCCGGTGCGGATTTAGTCGGCAATGACGAGATCATTGAAAAAATCAAAGGCGGCTGGCTGGAGTTTGATCGTGTTGATCGCCACGCCGGATATGATGGGTTCCGTGGGAAAGATCGGTAAGATTTTAGGCCCGCGCGGTTTGATGCCCAATCCCAAGGTAGGAACGGTAACTTTTGAAGTGGCCAATGCGGTAAAAGAACTGAAAGCGGGTAAAGTCGAATTCCGCGTGGAAAAAGCCGGAATCGTTCACTCTCCCGTGGGCAAAGTTTCTTTTGGCGCTGAAAAATTAAGCGAAAATGTCAGCGCTTTATTGGAAACAATTATTAAGTTAAAACCGGCATCCAGTAAGGGAATTTATATTAAAAGTATTTCTATTTCCAGCACAATGGGTGCGGGTGTGAGAATTGATCCTCTAGATATTAAAGCTGCTTAATAAAAGAATGAGTTAGAGTCGTTTTAGTAAGTAAAAGGTCGAAGACAGCAGGTACAGAAGTTTAAACGTAAAACGGCCTGCCGAGACTCGTAAATAAAAATAGTTACTTTATTTTTTAAGGTAAACAATTTTGGAAACGGGAATCGGAGTTAGGCAAAGATGCCGTTTTTGTTCTGTATGTGGCTATATTCTCCGGCCTCAGGCAACTAAAATAATTTTGAAAGGAGGCTGATAAATTGGATCGGAGAACGAAAGAGCAAATTGTATCCGAACTGCAAAAGAAACTCAAAGAAGCCAAACTAGGCGTTTTGACCAGTTTCAGCGGGATGAATGTCAAGAAGATGGAAGCTTTAAGAAATGCGTTGCGCAAGTCCAACTGCTGAATGTGAAGGTTGTAAAAAACACTCTTTTGGGAATTGCCTCAAAAGAAACCGATTTCAGTATTCTTGCCGATCATTTCAAATGGCCTGTTGCCGTTGTTTTGAGCTATAAAGATCCGGTGGAACCGACAAAGGTTCTGATTGATTTTGCCAAGAAAAATCCGGAATTGGAAATCAAAGTCGGTGTGCTGGATGGCAAGCTTTTAACCAAGGGCGATCTTAACGTTTTGGCGGAATTACCCAGCAGAGAGGTTCTTTTGGGCAAATTAGTTTCGGTTATGGCAGCGGTGCCGACATCATTCGTGACGGTTTTAAGTGGTGTTCCGAGAAGCTTTGTGCAAGTGCTCAATGCCTATTGTGATAAGAAAAAAACTTTAAACTAATAAAACATACAGAAGAGGGATAGAAAAATGTCAGATAAAATTACTAAAGATGATGTAGTCAAATTTATTGAAGGAATGACCGTATTGGAGCTTTCTGCTCTGGTGAAAGAATTGGAAGAAAAATTTGGTGTTTCCGCTGCTGCTCCAATGATGGCGGCGTTGCCGCTCCGGGTGGCGCTGCCGGCAGCCGCAGCGGCTGAAGAGAAGACCGAATTCAACGCCATTCTCACCGGTTTTGGCGCGGAAAAAATTCAGGTAATTAAAGTTGTGCGGGCGATCACCGGATTAGGGCTTAAAGAAGCAAAAGATTTGGTGGAAGGTGTACCCAAGCCTATTAAAGAAGGCGTTTCCAAAGATGAAGCCGCCGATATTAAGAAGAAAATTGAAGAAGTTGGTGGAACCGTCGAGATTAAATAACATAATCTCTAATATATATTTTATTTAAGGATGCTATGGGTGACTTTAGAAAAAATTTTGGCCGGGTAAAAAAAATACTGGATATTCCCAATTTAATTGAAATCCAGACACAATCTTACGAAAAATTCCTCCAGAAGGATTTGGCGCCGGCAAAAAGGGGCAATGTCGGTTTGCAGGGCGCTTTTAAGAGCGTTTTCCCCATTTCGGATTTTAGCGGGAAATGTTCTCTGGAGTTTGTCAGTTATAAGATTGGCGATGTCCGGTATGATGTAAAGGAGTGTATTCAAAAAGGCATGACCTATGCCGCTCCTTTGAAAATTGTTGTCAGGCTGGTTGTTTTTGATACTGACCGTCTTGCTGACGGCAAAATCAACAGGGAAGCAACTGAGACAAAGCAGATACGCGATATCAAGGAGCAGGAAATTTACTTTGGCGAAATTCCGCTGATGACTGAAAACGGCACTTTTATCGTTAACGGAACGGAGCGGGTTATTGTCAGCCAGCTGCACCGTTCGCCCGGCATCTTCTTTGATCATGATAAAGGGAAAACTGTTGCCAGCGGCAAACTGATTTATTCGGCGCGAGTTATTCCTATCAGAGGTTCCTGGCTGGATTTGGAATTTGATTCCAAGGATCTTCTCTATGTGCGAATTGATCGCCGCCGAAAAATGCCAGTTACTATTTTGCTCAAAGCGATGGGCAATTCGACGGAATTTATTCTTAATTATTTTTACAACATCGAAAAAGTTACCATTGAAGGTGAAAAGCTTTATTTTGCCGTTGATGATTCTCTTGCCGGTCAAAAAGCTCCTGAAGATATCAAAGATCCAAAAAGCGGGGAAGTGATAATCAAAAAGGGGCGTAAACTGACCAAGCCTCTTTTGAAAAAGGTAATGGATGCCGGCATTAAGCGTATTGCCATCAAGGAAACCGATCTTGCCGGAAAGATTCTTTCTTCGGATATTCGTGATCCGAAAACGGGAGAAATTATTTTCCGTTGCAATGAAGAATTGCCCTTAAATGGCTTGGAAATAGCCAGAGAGAAGGGCATCAAAGAATTAAACTTCATTCATCTTGATGAAGATCTGGATAATGCTTCCATTCGGGATACCTTGCTGATGGATAAAATTGATACCGCTGAAGATGCAATATTGGAAATATATCGCCGTTTGCGTCCCAGCAATCCTCCCACTCCGGAAACGGCAGCGAAATTTTTCAAGAGCCTGTTTTTTGAACCGGAAACTTACGATTTGTCGGATGTCGGCCGCGCCAAGATGAATTACAAATTGCATTTGAATGTGCCGACTGATGTAACGGTATTGCGCAATGAAGATATTTTGTCCGCGGTTAAATATTTGATCGATTTAAAAAATGGTGTCGGTGATTGCAGTGTCGATGATATTGACCATTTGGGAAACCGCAGAGTGCGTTCTGTCGGCGAACTTATTGAAAATCAGTATCGCATTGGTTTGGTGCGCATGGAGCGGGCAATCAAAGAAAAAATGAGTCTGCAGGATATCGAAACAATGATGCCGCATGATCTGATTAATGCCAAGCCGGTTTCGGCCGTTGTTAATGAATTTTTCGGTTCCAGCCAGCTTTCTCAGTTTATGGATCAGACCAATCCTCTTTCTGAAATTACGCACAAAAGACGCTTGTCCGCATTGGGACCCGGTGGTTTGACGCGTGAAAGGGCCGGATTTGAAGTTCGCGATGTTCATCCCACCCATTATGGTCGTATTTGTCCGATAGAAACTCCGGAAGGTCCTAATATCGGTTTGATTGTTTCTCTCAGCACTTATGCCCGGGTTAACGAATTTGGCTTTATTGAAACACCTTATAAGATAGTGGAAAATGGCCGAGTATTGGATGATGTCCGTTTTATGACGGCGATTGAAGAAGAAAACCAGATCATTGCGCCGGCTGACCGTCCATTGGATAAACATGGTAAGTTTGTCGAGGAATTGATCTCCGTTAGAAAAGGGGGCGATTTTATTTCCGTTGTGCCGGAAGAAATTAAAATGATGGATGTTTCTCCCAATCAACTTGTCAGTGTAGCGGCGGCATTAATTCCCTTTCTGGAACATGATGATGCCAACCGTGCGCTGATGGGATCCAATATGCAGAGACAAGCTGTGCCGCTGATGTGTCCGGAAGTGCCGGTAGTGGGCACCGGGATGGAATCGGTTGTTGCCCGTGATTCCGGAGCGGTTCTTGTAGCCAAAAGAGCGGGCATTGTAGAAAGCGTTGATGCTTCGCGGATTGTTGTTCGGGCTGACCATCCCGAAGAAGACGGCATCGATAGCGGTGTTGATATTTATACTTTAGCTAAATACCAGCGCTCTAATCAGGATACTTGTTTTAATCAGAAGCCGATAGTTAATATCGGTGAGCGCGTCGACAAAAAAGATATACTGGCCGATGGGCCGGCAACAGATAACGGTGAGTTAGCGCTGGGCAGGAATGTTATGGTTGCCTTCATGTCCTGGGGCGGTTACAATTATGAAGACTCCATTTTGGTTAGTGAAAGAATAGTCAAAGAGGATATTTACACCTCGATTCATATCGAAGAATTTGAAACTATGGCCCGCGATACCAAGCTGGGTAAAGAAGAAATTACGCGAGACATTCCCAATGTTGGTGAAGAAGCGCTGAAGAAACTTGGATGAAAGCGGCATTATTCGCATTGGCGTTTCAGTCAAGCCCGGAGATATTCTTGTCGGCAAGATTACCCCCAAAGGAGAAACCCAGCTTATCTGCTGAAGAAAAACTTTTGCGGGCAATATTCGGCGAAAAAGCCAGCGATGTGCGTGATACGTCTTTGCGCGTGCCTCCCGGAGTTGAAGGTACGGTTATTGACGCAAAAATATTTACAAGGAAAGGTGCGGACAGAGACTTGCGATCTCAAGCCATCGAAGCCGATGCCATTGAGCAATTAACTAAAGACAGAGATGATGAAATTCGTATTCTTACCGAGACAATTAAAAAAGATATGACAAAACTTGTTATCGGAAAAACTGCTGCCACCAAAATTGTCGATGCCAAAAAGAAAACTCTTTTAAAAAAGGGTGACAAAATCACCAAAGAAATTTGGGCTGATCTTCCTTTCAGCTACTGGAAAGATATTACCATTGCTGAAAACGACGGCACGGAAGAAAAGTTAACTAACTTGCTTTCTTCTCTGGAGAGAAAAATTGATTTTGTTCGAGCTCATTTTGAAGAAAAACTGGAAAAGATTAAAGCCAGCGATGAACTTCCTCCCGGCGTAATTAAAATGGTTAAGGTTTATATCGCCATTAAAAGAAAACTTTCCGTTGGCGATAAGATGGCGGGAAGGCACGGCAACAAAGGTGTTTTATCGCGTATTTTGCCGGAAGAAGATATGCCTTATTTTGCCGATGGTTCTACGGTGGATATTGTTCTGAATCCCTTGGGCGTTCCTTCGCGAATGAATGTCGGACAAATTCTGGAGACTCATTTAGGCTGGGCGGCAAAATCAATCGGTGAAGGTTTGAATGAACTTTTGGAAAAGAATTATAATTTGAATAATATCAAAAGCGAATTGAAAAAAGCTTATTCTTCGCCGGATTTTGACAAATTTATTGATCAGGCTTCTGCTGAAGATATTAAAAGATTTGTCGGGCGTTTAAAAAAAGGAATGCTTGTGGCCAGCCCTGTTTTTGATGGTTGTCCCGAAAATCAGATTAGAGAAATGTTGAAAAAAGCTGATTTGCCGGAAAAAGGACAAGCAATTCTTTTTGACGGTAGAACCGGTGAGCCTTTTGATCAGGAAGTTACAGTGGGCATTATTTATATGATGAAGCTGCACCATTTGGTTGATAATAAAATTCATGCTCGTTCCATTGGTCCATATTCACTGGTGACCCAGCAGCCCTTGGGCGGTAAAGCTCAGTTCGGCGGTCAGAGATTAGGTGAAATGGAAGTGTGGGCGATGGAGGCTTACGGTGCTTCTTATACCCTGCAGGAATTTCTTACGGTCAAATCCGATGATGTAGCAGGCCGGACAAGGATTTACGAATCTATCGTAAAAGGTGAACATACATTTGAGCCGGGTCTGCCGGAATCTTTTAATGTGCTTGTTAAAGAATTGCAAAGTCTTGGATTAGACGTGGAATTGATTGAAGAAGCCGACGAATTGAGCACGCAAAAATAATCAAATTAAGGCAACTTTGTATAAGTATCTCAAATAATTTACTTAGATATTTAATAGTATACAGGAGAAAATCTGTGGAAGATGTTTTCAGTTATTTTGAAAAACCAAAAAATCCGATCAGATTCAATGCAATAAAGATTTCTATTGCTTCACCGGACAAGATTCTTTCTTGGTCGCATGGTGAAGTAAAGAAACCGGAAACAATCAATTACCGGACATTTAAACCGGAAAGAGATGGGCTTTTTTGCGCAAAGATATTTGGGCCGGTAAAGGATTACGAATGCCTTTGCGGGCGTTATAAGCGAATGAAACACCGTGGAGTAGTTTGCGAAAAGTGCGGTGTCGAAGTTATTCAATCCAAAGTCCGCCGGGAAAGAATGGGGCATATTACGCTGGCAACTCCTGTCGCCCATATCTGGTTTTTAAAGAGTCTTCCCAGCCGTATCGGCAATGTCATGGATTTATCCCTAAAGGAACTGGAAAAGGTTCTTTATTTTGAATCTTGGATTGTTCTTGATCCCAAAGACACTCCTTTGAAGAAAAAAGAACTGCTTACGGATGAGGAATACATTGAAGCCAGAGAACAATATGGAGAGAATGGTTTTGTCGCGGGAATCGGCGCCGAAGCTATCCGACAGCTGCTGGAAGAAATTGATTTGGAAAAGCTCTATGAAGAACTGCGCGCGGAAGTTGTTACCGCTGTTTCCGATACCAAGAAAAAGAAACTGGTCAAAAGATTGAAAGTGGTGGAAGCTTTGCGCAAATCCGGGAATAAACCGGAATGGATGATTTTGACAGTTCTGCCCGTTATTCCGCCTGATTTGCGGCCATTGGTTCCTCTGGATGGCGGCCGTTTTGCCACATCTGATCTCAACGATTTATATCGGCGGGTTATCAATAGAAATAATCGTCTTGAAACGATTGCAGGAATTAAATGCTCCGGAAATAATTATCCGCAATGAAAAGCGTATGCTGCAGGAAGCGGTGGATGTTCTTTTTGATAATGGACGTCGCGGCCGGGCTATTACCGGAACAAATAAGAGACCGCTTAGATCCTTATCGGATATGCTGAAGGGAAAACAAGGACGTTTTCGCCAGAACTTACTGGGTAAACGAGTTGATTATTCAGGACGTTCGGTTATTACTGTCGGTCCTGATTTAAGGCTGCATCAGTGCGGTTTGCCCAAAAAAATGGCGCTCGAACTTTTTAAACCTTTTGTTTACAACCGCTTGCTGGAAAAAGGATATGTTACTACCGTAAAAAGCGCCAAGAAAATGGTGGAAAGAGAAACGTCCGAAGTATGGGATGCCTTGGATGAAGTTGTGCGCGAATATCCGGTTATTCTGAACCGCGCGCCAACCCTGCACCGCTTGGGTATGCAGGCTTTTGAGCCGGTGTTGATTGAAGGAAAGGCTATTCGTCTGCATCCGCTGGTTTGTACTGCTTTTAACGCGGACTTTGACGGTGACCAGATGGCGGTGCATGTTCCGCTATCCATTGAGGCGCAAACAGAAGCGCGTGTCCTGATGATGTCCACGAACAATATTCTTTCTCCGGCCAACGGGAAGCCGATTATTATTCCCAGCCAGGATATCGTTTTGGGTATTTATTATCTGACACGCGCAAAGACCGGCGTAAAAGGCGAAGGAATGATTTTTGCGTCTCCCGAGGAAGTGCGCTCAGCCCTTGATGCCGGAGCAATCGATTTGCATGCCACGTATTAAAGTACGCATTGATTCGGAATTGAAAGACACCACGGTGGGAAGAATTATTCTTTCGGAAATAGTTCCCAGTGAAATTGCTTTCGATACAATCAATAAATTAATGAATAAAAAGGAATTGGCCAATTTAATCGATTATTGTTACCGTTTATGCGGCGATAAGACAACGGTTCTTCTGGCCGATAGGCTAAAGGATTTGGGCTTTAAATATGCCACCATTTCCGGACTTTCTTTTGCCGTGGGCAATATGATTATTCCTGAAAATAAAAAGAACATTGTTTTACAGGCCGATAAGGATGTGCTGAAAATTCAGAAGCAGTATATGGACGGTTTGATTACCGATGGTGAGCGTTACAATAAAGTTATTGATATCTGGGCGCAATCGACGGAAAAAATTGCCTCCGAAATGTTAAGCGGCATCAGCACGGAAGAAGTTCCAGCTGCTGACGGCAAGAAACGTAGAATTGAAAGTTTCAATCCTATTTATATGATGGCCGATTCCGGCGCCCGCGGTTCCGGGGTGCAATTAAGACAATTGGCCGGTATGCGTGGATTGATGGCCAAGCCATCCGGAGAAATTATTGAGACGCCGATTACGGCAAATTTCCGTGAAGGTTTAACGGTGCTCCAATATTTTATTTCTACTCACGGCGCGCGTAAAGGTTTGGCCGATACGGCGTTGAAAACAGCTAATTCCGGTTATCTGACCAGAAGATTGGTTGATGTTGCTCAGGATTGCATCATTACCGAACATGATTGCGAAACAGTGGATGGAATTTATGTTTCGGCACTTATGGAAGGTGGTGAAATTATTGAAACGGCCGGAGAGCGTGTTTTGGGAAGAGTTGCTCTGCAGGAAATTAAAGATCCATTTACCTCTGAAGTCATCGTTAAAGCTAATGAGGCCATAGATGAGGCACTGGCGGAAAAGATCGATCATTCCGGTATTGAAAGGGTTAATATCCGCTCGGTTTTAACCTGCCGTTCCAAACATGGTGTTTGCGCCATGTGTTACGGACGCGATCTGGCTCATGGCCACTTGGTTAATATCGGTGAAGCAGTCGGTATTGTTGCCGCTCAGTCCATTGGCGAACCGGGAACGCAGTTAACCATGAGAACGTTCCATATCGGTGGTACGGCAAAGTTTGACGAACATTCCACCCTGGAAGCGCATCATGATGGCGTGATTAAATTTGTTAATTTAAATACTGTAAAAACCAGAGAAGATGATTTCGTCGTGATGAACCGTCATGGTGAAGTTCATGTTTTGGATGAACAGAAAACGAAGCCGCGGTAAGTATACGGTGCCTTATGGCGCGCATTTGAAGGTAAGTGATAATAGCTCTGTCAAGCGTGGACAATTAATTGCCGAATGGGATCCTTTCTCCATACCGATTCTGGCTGAAGTGGATGGAACTATCAAATATCGGTGACATCATCGAAGGGAAAACGATGCAGGAGCAGGTTGATGAAGTCACCGGTTTGTCCCGTAAAGTTATTATCGAATTTAAAGGCGGTGATTTAAGACCACGTGTTTCGATAAAAGATAACAAAGGGAAAACGGCCAAAATAGCCGGTACAAATTCTGTTGCCCGTTATTTATTATCCGTTGGGGTTAACATAGTCGTTTCTGAGGGAGATCAAGTTCGTGCGGGAGATATTATTGCGAAGATTCCACGGGAAACAACTAAAACTAAGGATATCACGGGTGGTTTGCCTCGAGTGGCGGAGCTTTTTGAAGCCCGTAAGCCAAAAGATTTTGCAGTTATCAGTGAAATTGAAGGTGTTGTCTCTTATGGCAAGGATGCCAAAGGCAAGCGCAAGATCATTGTTACCCCGGAAATTGGAGAGGAAAAAGAGTATCTTATTGCCAAAGGTAAACATATCAGCGTTCAGGAAGGCGATCAGTGTAACACCGGGTGATGCTTTGATGGATGGTGTTAATAATCCTCATGATCTCTTGGCCATTAAGGGCGAGAAGGAACTGGCTAGATATCTGGTTGATGAAGTGCAGGAAGTTTATCGATTACAGGGAGTCAAAATTAACGATAAACATATGGAAGTTATTGTTCGCCAAATGTTACGGAGGGTTCGCGTTACGGATCCGGGCGATACAGTGTTTACTTGCTGATGAGCAGGTTGAACGTTACCGATTTCAGGAAGAGAATGAAAAGGTTATGGCTCAAGGAGGCCGTCCGGCTATAGGTGAACCTCTGCTTTTGGGTATTACCAAAGCATCGTTGAGTACCCAGAGCTTTATTTCTGCCGCTTCATTCCAGGAAACTACCAGAGTGCTTACTGAAGCCTCTCTTTCGGGTAAAACGGATTATTTGAGAGGACTCAAAGAGAACGTCATTATGGGCAGGTTGATAACGGCGGGTACGGGTTTGGTGATGTACCGGAAATTAGGTATTCAACTTGAGGATAACAATCCTGGCGTCAGTTTGGAATAAATTTGAAAAAAGTTCAGAAAATACTTGACATATGTAGGGTTAATTGATAGCAAACACGGATTTGTTGCTGCTGATAAAAATATGGAAGATATTTAGTTAGTTTTGGAGGAAAAATGCCGACGATTAGCCAATTGGTTCGGAAAGGCAGAATTAAAATACAGAAGAAAACGAATACTCCGGCACTGGCAGGTTCGCCGCAGCGCCGCGGTGTTTGTGTCAGGGTATATACGACAACCCCAAAAAAACCAAATTCAGCTTTGCGTAAAGTGGCGAGGGTTCGTCTTACCAGCAGGTTATGAAGTCTCTTCATACATTCCGGGTATCGGTCATAATCTGCAGGAGCATTCCGTTGTTCTGGTGCGTGGAGGTAGGGTTAAGGATTTGCCTGGTGTAAGGTATCATATTGTTAGAGGTACGCTTGATGCTGTGGGAGTTCAAGATCGTAAACAGAGTAGATCAAAATACGGAGCTAAAAAGCCAAGTTAGACGGAGATAGTTAAATGCCGAGAAGACGAGAAATAGAAAAAAGGGATATTTTGCCCGATCCTAAATTTAATAATAAACTGGTAGCAAAATTTGTAAATTCATTGTTGAAACGGGGCAAAAAAAGCGTTGCCGAAAGTATTCTTTATGGTGCTTTTGACATTATCGAAAAGAAAGTGAAAGAACAGCCTGTCGAATTTTTCGAAAAAGCCGTAAATAACGTAAAGCCGGTAATCGAGGTAAAATCAAGACGTGTCGGTGGTTCTACTTATCAGGTGCCGACGGAAGTTGTGCCGGCGTAGACGTACAGCTTTGGCGATTCGCTGGTTGATTACAAATGCTCAGGAGCGCACGGAAAAGACCATGCGAGAAAAGCTGGCGGCTGAATTGATTGATGCCGCCAATAACCGTGGTGGGGCAATCAAGAAAAGAGAGGCTGTGCATAAAATGGCTGAAGCAAATAAAGCTTTCGCCCATTATAAATTTTAATAAATTAAATAAGGAAATAATACTTAAACGACAAGAAAAGTAACCATTCAAAGTTAAGGAGGTAAATTGACATGGCTAAGAAAAAATTTGAAAGGACTAAGCCGCATTTAAATATCGGAACAATCGGTCACGTTGATCATGGTAAGACAACATTAACAGCCGCTATTACCAAACATTTGGCCAAGAAAGGTTTTGCTGAATTCCGACCTTTCGATTCTATTGATAATGCTCCCGAAGAAAAAGAAAGAGGAGTTACTATCAATATTTCCCACGTGGAATATGAAACGGCAAAAAGGCATTATGCTCACGTGGATTGTCCCGGTCACGCCGACTATATTAAAAATATGATTTCCGGCGCTGCTCATATGGATGGAACTATTCTTGTTGTTGCCGCCTCCGATGGTCCTATGCCGCAAACCAGAGAACATATTCTCCTTGCCCGTCAGGTTCAGGTTCCTTATATTGTCGTTTATCTTAATAAAGTGGATTTGGTTGATGATCCTGAACTTCTCGATCTGGTAGAACTCGAATTAAGAGAACTTTTAAATCAATATGAATTCCCCGGCGATAAAATTCCCATTATTCGCGGTTCAGCGCTGAAAGCTTTGGAAGCGGACGATCCTGATTCGCCCGATGCCAAATCCATCTGGCAACTTATGGATGCTGTAGATAACTACATTCCGGAACCGAAACGTGATACAGAAAAACCTTTCCTTATGCCGGTCGGAGATGTTTTCACCATTTCCGGTCGTGGCACTGTTGTTACAGGCAGAGTGGACAGAGGTATTGTCAAGGTTGGCGAGGAAGTGGAAATTATCGGAATTAGACCAACCTTTAAAACAGTTGTTACCGGTGTGGAAATGTTCCGTAAAACCCTCGATGAAGGTCGTGCCGGTGACGACGTCGGTTTGCTTTTAAGAGGTATCAAACGTGAAGAAGTGGAAAGAGGCCAGGTTATTGCCAAGCCGGGTTCGATTACTCCGCATACAAAATTTGAAGCGGCTGTTTACATTTTGACCAAGGAAGAAGGTGGCAGGCATACACCATTCTTTTCCGGTTACCGTCCGCAGTTTTATTTCCGTACAACTGACGTGACCGGCGTGGCTACACTGCCGGAAGGTGTGGAAATGGTTATGCCCGGTGATAATGTTAAAATGACGATGGAGTTGATTACGCCCATTGCTATGGAAGAGCAACTAAGATTCGCTATTCGTGAGGGTGGAAGAACAGTAGGTGCCGGAGTCGTAAGCAAGATTATTGAATAGAAACAGGGAATAGGTTATCCGATCAATGAAAGAACAGAAAGATAAGAATTCGTCTCAAAGCTTACGATTATAAACTATTGGATCGTTCTGTAGAAGAAATAGTGGAAACTGCAAAAAGGACTGGCGCACGTGTTGCCGGTCCTATACCTATTCCTACGGAAATCAATAAGTATTGCGTAAATCGCTCACCGCATGTGGATAAAAAATCCCGCGAGCAGTTTGAAATCAGAACACATAAAAGATTGATTGATATTGTCGAGCCTACGCAAGCTACGGTGGATGCTTTGATGAAATTGGATCTTTCCGCCGGAGTGGATGTGGAGATAAAAGCGTAGGCATTTAGTATTAGGCGTTGGAAGATGGTAAGGATTGTCGCCATTCTTCAAAATGGGGATTATTGGCTTTATATTTATTAAAAAAGTTGGATGATGATGAACAAGGGAATTATTGGAAAAAAATTAGGAATGACTCAAGTATTTGCCGATGATGGAGCTGCCGTCGGTGTTACTGCTATTGAAGTTGAGCCGTCCGTTATCGTTCAGGTAAAAACGAAAGATAAAGATGGATATGATGCAATTCAGCTTGGTTATGGTAGAAAAAAACAGAAAAATGTAATCAAGCCTCTGCAGGGTCACTTCAATAAGGCAAAAAAGGGTTATTTCCGTTTTCTAAAAGAATTTCCCGCACAATCAGGAAAGCATGAAGTTGGACAGGAAATTACAGCGGATATATTTAAGGCCGGTGATTTTGTCGATGTTGTCGGAACTTCTAAGGGAAAAGGATTTCAGGGTGTTGTCAAAAGACATGGGTTTCGCGGCGGCCGGGCGACACATGGTTCGATGTTCCATCGAGCTCCAGGATCTATTGGTGCCAGCGCTGATCCATCACGCGTGTTTAAAGGTACAAAAATGGGCGGTCATATGGGCAATGTTCGTAAAACCATCCAGAATTTACAAATATGGCAAGTTCGTTCGGATAGAAATTTACTCTTGTTAAGAGGTTCGATTCCCGGCAGTAAAAATGGTTTTGTGTTGATTAAGCAAGCCAAGAAAAAAAGTGCTTAAGTCACTGGAGACATAAAAATGGCAGTAGCAGATGTTTACAATATTAAAAAAAAGAAAGTCGCTAAAGTTGAGTTAAATGATGCCGTATTTGGCGCTGAAGTCAACGAAGCAATCGTATACGATGTTGTTAAAATGCAGTTGGCTTCGCGACGTTCCGGCACTGCTTCTACCAAAACCAGGCATGATGTCAGCGGGGGCGGGAAAAAGCCTTGGCGGCAAAAGGGAACAGGAAGAGCCAGAGCCGGAACGACGAGATCACCTATTTGGCGAGGCGGAGGAATTGTTTTTGGGCCTCATCCCCGCGATTATTCTTACAGTATACCGAAAAAGGTACGTAAAAAAGCTGTGATCACCGCGCTGAGTATGAAACTCAAACAAGATAAAATGCTGATCCTCAAAGATTTTCCGATGGAAAAGATCAGTACCCGCATATTTAAAAGTGTTGTTGATCTTTTCGATCTGAAAAAAGCGCTTTTTGTTTTAGCTGATGATGATATTACTTTGCAAAAATCGTCACGGAATATAAAAAGTATTAAGATGATCAGGTCAGAGGGTATTAATGTTTATGATATTTTGAATCATGAGCATTTAGTCCTTCTTGAGCCTTCTATAAAGAAGCTTGAGGGAGCATTGCTGAAATAATGGAAGTACATCAGATTATTAAAAGAATGTTAATTACAGAAAAAAGCACCGCGGCGCGGGATAAAGCGAATAAATATTTTTTCGAAGTTGATCGTAGAGCAAATAAGATAGAAATCAGCGCAGCGGTGGAAAAACTTTTTAAAGTCAAGGTTGCTGATATTCGTATTATGCATGTTTTAGGAAAAAAGAAAAGACTGGGCCGGATTATAGGACAAAAGAGTTCGTGGAAAAAGGCAATCGTGACTTTAGCTGCCGGTAATCGTATTGAAATTACTGAAGGCGTATAGAAAGAGTTAAGGATTAGGCAAATGGGAATTATTAAATATAAACCAACATCGGCGGGAAGAAGATTTCAGAGTGTTGCCGATTTTGCAGAAATTACTTCTGCCGAACCGGTGAAAAGCCTTTTGAAGCCGCTGAAGAAAACCGGTGGGCGCAATAGTTATGGAAGGATTACAATGCGTCATATCGGCGGCGGTCATAAGAGGAAATATCGCATCATAGATTTTTGCCGAAGTAAAACAGACATTCCGGCGAAAGTTGCCGCAATCGAATATGATCCGAACAGGACAGCGAGAATTGCACTGCTCAATTATCGTGATGGTGAAAAAAGATACATTGTTGCTCCGGCGCAAGTCAATGTCGGAGATATTATAGTCAGTGGTGAGAAGGCGGATATCAAACCGGGTAATGCTGTTCCCTTAAAATATATTCCTTTGGGATCATTGATTCACAATGTGGAATTGAAAGTCGGCCGCGGTGGACAGCTAATACGTTCTGCCGGAGCTTATGGTCAGTTAATGGCGAAAGAAGGTAGTTACGCTCAGGTAAGACTTCCTTCAGGTGAAGTTCGCAAGGTATTTATTGAGTGTATGGCCACTATCGGGCAGGTCGGTAATAACGAACACGAAAACATCAGTATCGGAAAAGCCGGTCGGAACCGCTGGCTCGGTAAAAGGCCTCATGTTCGCGGCGTCGTGATGAATCCGGTTGATCATCCGATGGGTGGTGGCGAAGGTAAATCTTCCGGTGGTCGACATCCTTGTACACCTTGGGGCATACCGACAAAGGGTCACAAAACGCGAAAAAATAAAAGAACCGATAAATATATTGTGAAGAGAAGGGATTAAGAAAACGTGGCACGTTCGATCAAAAAAGGTCCATATATTGAAGAAAGGCTGCTGACCAAGAGTCAGAAAAATGGAGACAGAAGGCAGCAAGAATGTCATTAAGACTTGGTCGCGGCGTTCAACAATAACACCGGAACTCATTGGTTACACGTTTGCCGTGCATAATGGGAAAAAATTCATTCCGGTTTATGTGACTGAGAATATGGTAGGGCATAAGCTCGGTGAGTTTGCGCCGACGAGGACTTTTTATTCGCATTCAGGTGATCGGAAAACGAAAGTCCGTACTACTACTACCACCAGTACTACTACCACTACCACATAGTTCTTTAAGCTATACTGGATAAGTTTGGAGTTGATTTAGACATGGAAGCAAAAGCAGTTGCAAAATATATAAGGATGTCGCCGCAGAAAGTCAGGCTGGTGGTTGATTTGGTAAGAGGAAAGAAGGTGCAGGAAGCAAATAATATCCTTCTTTACACCAGAAAGTATGCGGCAGGTATTGTGGCTAAGGTTCTTAAATCAGCTGTTGGCCAATGCTGCCCAGAATCCTAATATTGACGAAAATATTCTTTACGTTAAAGAAATCTTCGTGGATCAGGGACCGACATTAAAACGTTGGCGAGCAAGAGCTCAGGGAAGAGCGGCAGGAATCAAGAAAAGAACTTCACATATTACAGTTGTTTTGGATGAAATGTAAGGAGGTACGATATTGGGTCAGAAGGTTAACCCGGTAGGATTACGATTAGGCTACATTAAAAAGTGGCAATCAGTATGGTTTGCCGATAAGAAATATAGCGAATTGTTGCATGAGGATTTACAAATTAGAAAATACCTCAAGAAAAAGCTTTATCATGCCGGTATTTCCAAAATTGAAATTGAACGAGCAGCTAATAAGGCTAAGGTAAATATTTACTCGGCTAGGCCCGGTGTGATTATCGGTAAAAAAGGCTCGGAAATCGAGAAGCTGAAAGCGGATATGGAAAAATTTACTCAATCAGAAATTATAATAAATATTTTAGAAGTGCGTAAACCGGAAGTGGATGCCCAATTAGTTGCTGAAAATGTTGCCATGCAATTGGAAAGAAGAGTGGCCTTTCGTCGAGCTATGAAAAAGTGTGTTGGCTATGCCCTGAAATTTGGAGCGAAGGGAATTAAAATTACATGTTCCGGAAGATTAGGCGGCGCTGAAATGTCGCGATCGGAATGGTATAGGGAAGGTCGAGTGCCTCTGCATACTCTGCGTGCCGATATTGATTATGGTTTTATTGAAGCCCATACGGCTTACGGATTGATCGGGGTTAAAGTTTTAATTTTCCACGGAGAAGTATTACCGACGAAGAACGAAAAACAATAAGTATCTTGCCGGATTATTTATCCGGCATATATCGAATAAGGAAAATAGTTGTAAGGACTAACGGGAGTTTTAGCTTATGTTAATGCCGAAAAGGGTAAAATATAGAAAGTTGCAAAAAGGCCGCATGGGAGGCAAAGCAACAAGAGGAAGCTCGATTGCTTTTGGTGAATATGGATTGCAGGCGGCAGAATGCGGCTGGATTACTGCCAGACAAATTGAAGCAGCGCGTATTGCGATGACTCGTCATGTCAAGCGCGGCGGTAAGATTTGGATTAGGGTTTTCCTCATAAGTCAGTTACAAAGAAGCCAGCTGAAACTCGTATGGGTAAAGGAAAGGGCGCTCCCGAAGGATGGGTAGCCGTGGTTAAACCCGGTTCTGTTCTCTATGAGATGGAAGGTGTAACCAGAGAAGTAGCTAAAGAAGCATTTCGCCTGGCAGCACATAAATTGCCTATTACTACAAAGTTTTTAGCGAGGGAGATATCTGATGAAATTTAAGGAAATCAGAGATCTCGGAATTGAAGAGCTCAAACAAAAAAATAGTGAATTGGTAGAAGAACTTTTTCGGCTGCAAGATTCGTCATGCATCAGACCAATTGGAATCGACAGCAATGCTCGGGAAAATCCGCAAGGATATTGCTCGCATCAAAACGGTGCTGAAAGAAAAGGAGGCTGCAAGTTAACATGGCTGAGCAGTGGGAACAAGCGCACGATTAAGGGCGTAGTAATAAGCGATAAGATGGATAAGACAATCGTAGTGAAAGCCGAACGTTTGGTAAAGCATTCTGTTTTTCACAAATATGTACGCAAACATGTGAAATACAAAGCCCATGATGAGCAAAACCAGTGTAAGGTGGGAGATACTGTTCTGATTATTGAGGCGCGGCCGTTGAGCAAGGAAAAGCGATGGCGCATGCTGGAAATTATGGAGAGGGCGAAATAGAGAGTAACTTGCAGCAAGAAGGCTGATTTGATGGGGTTTTTTTTATGATTCAGATGCAGACCATACTAAATGTTGCGGATAATTCCGGCGCCAAGAAGGTTGCTTGCATTAAGGTGCTTGGTGGATCAAAACGGCGTTATGCCAGTTTGGGTGATGTTATTGTGGTTTCGGTAAAAGAAGCAATTCCGAATTCCAAGGTAAAAAAAGGCGACGTGATGAAGGCAGTCATCGTGCGTACCGTAAAAGAAGTGAAAAGGCCGGATGGTTCTTATCTGAAGTTTGATGACAATTCGGCTGTTTTAATTTCCAACCAGATGGAACCAGTTGGAACAAGAATTTTCGGACCTGTTGCTCGTGAACTGAGAGCAAAACAGTTTATGAAGATTATATCTCTGGCTCCAGAAGTTTTGTAAAAATGTTTTGACAGAGGAAGAAAATGAGTTTAAGTAAATTAAAAAAGGGCGATATGGTTAAAGTTCTTGCCGGTAAAGATAAAGGAAAAACCGGTAAAGTATTGACGGTTATTCCCGAGAAAGACAGAATAGTAATAGAAAAAGTTAATATGATAAAGAAGCATAAAAGACCGGATCAAAAAACTAAAGGCGGCGTCGTGGAAAAAGAGGGTTCAATTCATATTTCTAAAGTCGGCTTATTATGCAATAAATGCAACACAGCCGTTAGAGTAAGAAATAAGATGCTTGAAGATGGGAAGAAGGTACGCATCTGCAGTAAATGTAATGACGTAATCAATGTAGGTTAAGGGAAAATGGCAAGATTAAAAAATTATTATTTAAAAAAAGTAGTTCCGGCTCTGATTGAAGAATTTAATTACAAAAATCCAATGCAAGTGCCCAAGATGGAAAAAATTGTCATTAACATGGGTCTTGGCGAAGCGATTCAAAACGTAAAAATTATTGATGGTGCCGTGCAGGAGCTGGCTATGATTACCGGACAAAAACCGGTAGTAACTAAGGCAAAGAAATCCATAGCGACCTTTAAATTAAGACAGGGAATGCCGATCGGTTGCTCGGTTACCTTAAGAAAAGAAATCATGTATGAGTTTTTTGACCGTTTGGTAAATGTTGCTTTACCCAAGGTAAGAGATTTCCGCGGTATATCGCCTAATGCATTTGACGGCAGGGGAAATTTTTCCATAGGTTTGCAGGAACAAATAATATTCCCGGAAATTGAATACGATAAGGTGGAAAAGGTCAAAGGAATGAACATCACAATCGTGACCACGGCAAAAACTGATGAAGAAGCGAGGGTTTTATTGAAACTGATGGGTGTGCCTTTTAAGAATTAAAAGAGAAATCTCCGGAGGAATTTAGTGTGGCAAAGAAGTCATTAATTGCAAAAGCGAAAAGAAAAATGAAGTTTTCGGTCAGAGAATATAACCGCTGCCCGATTTGCGGCCGGCCGCGAGCGTATTATAGAAAATTTGACATGTGCAGAATTTGTTTGCGGAAACTTTCCTTGCAGGGAGAGCTTCCCGGAGTAATAAAATCGAGTTGGTAACTTTGAGTTTAAGGAGAAAAAGCATGGGGATGACTGATCCTATTGCCGATATGCTGACGAGAATTAGAAATGCGAATAAGGCTCGTTTCAAGAGTGTCAATGTTTATATGTCTCAGATGAATATCAATATTGCCAAAGTATTGAAGAAGGCAGGATATATCAATAGCTACGATAATGTAAAAGATGAAAAGGGGCAGCAGATGTTAAAAATAACTCTGAAGTACCCCGATACGAAACGTGCCGTTATTACCGATATTAAAAGGGTGAGTAAACCGGGACGCAGAGTTTATGTGGCTTCCGATAGTATTCCTAAAGTTTTGAACGGTTTTGGCATTTCTATTCTTTCAACTTCACGCGGTGTGATTACAGATCAGGAAGCCAGAGAGTTGAATGTTGGCGGCGAAATTCTTTGTAAAGTTTGGTAATTTGAATAAATGATGTTAAGCGGGAGAGCTTGTTAATGTCGAGAATAGGTAAAAAGCCGATCACTTTTCCGAAAAATGTTAAAATCAGCCAAAGTGGCGGTATTGTAAAAGTTGAAGGACCCAAGGGAGCATTATCGTCGAAATTGCCCGAGGGGATAACTATGGCCATTGCTGACGGCAATTTGGTCATCGAAAGAAAATCGGATGAGCGACTTGCCCGGTCTTATCATGGTTTAGCCAGAACTATAATCGGAAACATGGTAGATGGCGTCAGTAATGGTTTTGAAAAACGATTGGAAATATCCGGGGTCGGTTATCGTGCCGAAGTAAGTGGAAACAGTATGAAGTTGATTTTAGGGTTTTCCAGTCCGGTACAATACAATATTCCCAAAGGAATAGAAGTTAAGGTGGATAAACAAATAAATATATTTGTTTCCGGTATTGATAAACAATTGGTTGGCCGGGTTGCAGCGGAAATCAGAGCGTTGAAAAAGCCGGAGCCTTATAAAGGCAAGGGTATTAAGTATGTTGGTGAGTACATCAAGCGCAAAGCCGGCAAGTCGGCCAGCGCCTGATCTAATTAAAACATACGAAATTTTTATTTAGCCGTTAAAGAGGTAGAACATTGGCTTCCAAAAAGACATTAAAAATTAGATTGAAAAGAGAAAAAAGAGTAAGAGGCAAAATCATTGGAACAAAGGAAAGGCCTCGTCTTTCCGTATTCCGGAGTGATAAACATATTTATGTTCAAGCCATTAATGATACTCAGTCGGCTACAGTGGCAATAGCTTCAACTTTGAGCAAGGATTTAGCCAAAAAAATCAAAGGAAAGAAAAAAGTAGATGTGGCAAAAGAAGTAGGGAAATTAATTGCAGAGCGTTTACTGTCTATAGGAGTCGAATAAAGTCGTTTTTGATAGAGGCAGGTTTCTCTATCATGGCCGCGTTAAAGCATTGGCCGATGCTGCGCGGGAAAATGGTCTTAAATTTTAATTTCAGCTTTTTACTATAATACTTATGATAAGGGAAGAATCGTTGGATAAAAAAGAAATGAAAGATGTGGAGCTCCTAGACCGGGTTATTACCATTAACCGTACGGCAAAAGTAGTCAAGGGAGGCAGGCGGTTTCGTTTTAGCGCGATTGTTGTCGTTGGTGATGGTAAAGGGATGATCGGAGCCGGTTTGGGCAAAGCACATGAAGTACCGGAAGCTATCCGCAAGGGCATGGATATGGCCAAAAAAAACTATGGTGAAAGTCGCCATTAGCAAATAGAACGATTCCTTACGAAGTGATCGGCAGTTATGGCGCGGGGAAGGTATTGTTAAAACCCGCATCGGAAGGAACAGGTCTTGATTGCCGGAGGCGCCGTCAGAGCAGTATTGGAAGTTGCCGGTGTTCACAATATTTTGACAAAGTGCCTCGGTTCTCATAATCCGCACAATTTAGTCAAAGCCACTCTCGAGGGCCTTTGCCAGTTAAAAGATCCGGCGGATATTGCCGCACAGAGAGGGAAGTAATTTTATTAATTACACTATTGAGGTAGCTTAAAGTGGGCAAAATGTTAAAAATTAAAATGGTGAAAAGCGAAATCGGCCGTCCGGAAAAACAAAGGAAAATATTGCGCGGCATGGGTTTGAAAAAATTAAATAACACTGTAATTTTAGCCGACACTCCGCAGACCCGCGGTATGATAAATAAAGTTTCCCATTTAGTTTCTGTGGAAGAGTCGAAGGAGTAGGTTATGAATTTGAGTTCGCTTAAGGCTCCGACCGGTGCGACAAAAAAAAGAAAACGAGTTGGCCGTGGCGACGCTTCCGGGCAGGGTAAAACATCCGGCAGAGGTGAAAAGGGTCAAAAGGCTCGTTCCGGCGGCAAGGTGCGCGCCGGTTTTGAAGGAGGGCAGATGCCGCTTTCCCGGAGATTACCTAAGCGAGGTTTCCGCAATCCTTTCCGCGAGAGATTTGTTGCGGTAAATCTAATCGATTTATGCCGTAAATTTAGTAAAGGCGCCGTCATTGATAAAGAGGCTCTTTTGGCTAGTGGTATTGTGAAGAAAAAAGAAGATGGCATAAAAATTTTGGCTAAAGGCAATATTGATTTCCCCGTTACTTTAAAAGTAGCCAAGATTAGTCAAGCTGCAAAAGAAAAAATAACCGCCGCCGGCGGTTCCATAGAAGAGGTAATATAATTTGTTAGAAGGACTGGGAGGCGTATCCAAGATTCCGGAATTGCAAAGAAGGATTTTATTTACAGTCCTTCTTTTAGCCGTTTATCGGATTGGTGTATATATTCCAACTCCGGGAATTGATAATGTAGCTTTGTTGGCTTTTTTTGAACATGCAAAAGGTTCCTTATTCGGCATGATGGATATGTTTGCCGGTGGCGCTTTTAGTAATTTCTCCATTTTTGCCTTAGGCATTATGCCGTACATCAGTTCATCTATTATTCTACAGTTATTGACTGTTGCGGTGCCTCATTTGGAGAGGCTTTCGAAGGAAGGTGAAACGGGACGGCGTAAAATTACGCAATATACTCGTTACGGCACAGTTATTTTAAGTACGATTCAGGGTTTTGGTATTGCTTATGGTTTGCAGCAAATGGCCGGCCCTTCAGGCGCGCCAATTGTTTTACAGCCGGGGCTGCCGTTTATCATCATGACGGTTCTAACCTTGACATCAGGAACAGCATTTATTATGTGGCTGGGTGAAACGATTACGGAAAAAGGTATAGGCAACGGCATATCTTTGATAATTTTTGCCGGTATTGTTTGTCGCATGCCGGCGGCCATTGGCAACACATACAGGCTGGTGACTGCCGGTGAATTAGGAATATTAGTAATTTTGTTGTTAATAATAATGATGATCTTGGTAGTGGGCGCGATCGTTTTTGTCGAAGGTGGACAACGTCGTATTCCAGTGCAATACGCCAAAAGGATAGTGGGACGTAAAATGTATGGCGGCCAGACCACGCATTTGCCCCTGAAGGTAAATTCGGCAGGGGTCATCCCCCCAATTTTTGCTTCTTCGGTAATCATGTTTCCGGCAACGATTGCTAATTTTGCGCAGGAAGGTTGGATAAAGGATATTGCCGGTTATCTAATTCCGGGCATGTTAGGTTATGAAGTATTATATGTAGCTTTTATTTTTTTCTTTTGCTTTTTTTATACGGCAGTCACCTTTAAGCCTGATGATGTGGCGGAAAATATGAAAAAGTTCGGCGGGTACGTTCCGGGAATTAGACCTGGTAAGAAAACAGCCGAATATATAGAAGATATTTTGGAAAAGCTTACTTTTAGCGGGGCTATTTACGTTTCCATAATTTGTGTATTGCCCAGTATTTTAATTGGTCAATTTAATGTACCTTTTTATTTTGGCGGTACTGCTCTTTTGATTGTTGTTGGTGTGGCTATGGATACGGCAAGCCAGATAGAATCACATTTGCTGACTCGGCAATACGAAGGGTTTATGAAAAAGGGACATATTGCCCGCAGGAGATAAGGGAAGATTTTTCCGAAGGGTTATTTAAGGCTAATGGTGATTCTGAAGCTTCCGGAGGAAATTGAAAAAGCGAGGGCAAGTAATCGTATCGTCGCCGAGGTTTTAAGTAAGCTCAGAGAAAAAGTTAAGCCCGGCGTAAGAACAAAGGACTTGGATAAATTTGCCGAGGAAATTGCCGCAAAAAGAGGAGCAAAACCGGCTTTTAAAGGTTACAGAGGTTTTCCTCACGCTCTTTGCACTTCGGTAAATGAAGTAGTTGTTCATGGAATGCCTTCCGAAAGGGTATTGATAGAAGGCGATATTATCGGGCTTGATTTTGGTGTTTATTATCGAGGTTTTTTTGGCGATGCAACTATAACTTTACCGGTTGGTAAAGTAGCCGAGAAGGCGGCAAAGCTTATGAGGTTACCGAACAAAGTTTATATAGAGGTATAGAACAAGCTAGAAAAGGTAACAGGTTGGGCGATATTTCTGCCGCTGTACAGGCAACAGTGGAAGCGGCTGGCTTTTCTGTTGTTAGAGATTATGTTGGTCATGGGGTTGGTAAAAATCTGCACGAAGAACCGCAAATTCCCAATTTCGGGAAGAAAGGACGGGGAATTGAATTAAAAGACGGAATGATTCTGGCTATTGAGCCAATGGTAAATGAAGAAAAACTATAAGGTAAAGGTCTTGCCGGACGGTTGGACTGTAGTTACCGAAGACGGAAGCTTATCAGCTCATTTTGAGCACTCGGTAGCAATTACCGATAACGGACCGGACATATTAAGTAAATTGAATTAATTATTCGATGACTAAACAGGTAAAGCTTTTAAACTCGAATATAGAAAAATAAATTATGGCCAAAGAGGAAGCAATTGAAGTTGAAGGTCGGGTTATTGAGCCGCTGCCCAATGCCATGTTTCGGGTGGAGCTGGAGAATGGGCATAAGGTTTTAGCTCATATTTCCGGTAAGATGCGCATGCATTTTATTAAGATATTGCCCGGCGACAAAGTGACGGTTGAGCTTTCACCTTATGATTTAACCCGTGGCCGGATTACTTACAGGACGAAGTAAAATATATTTTTATCGAGAATAAGGAGTTAAAGAAGTGAAAGTAAGATCGTCTGTGAAAAAAATATGTGAGAAATGTAAGATTATCAAACGCAAAGGTGTTTTGCGGGTAATTTGCGAAAATCCTAAGCATAAGCAGCGTCAGGGTTAGTTTTTTATATTCAGGAGGTTATAGGTGGCACGAATTTCAGGTGTTGATTTACCGAAAAATAAAAGAATGGAAGTTGCTTTAACTTATATTTATGGTATTGGTCAAACTAAGGCGAAGCAAATCCTGAAAGATGCTGGCGTAAGTCCGGACACAAGAACTGACGAACTTGCCGATTCGGAAATATCAGCAATTAGAAATATAATTGATAAAGATCATAAGGTTGAAGGCGACTTAAGACGTGATATATCTATGTCTATTAAGAGATTAATGGATATTGGCGCTTACCGTGGTTTACGGCATCGTAAAGGTCTTCCTGTAAGAGGACAGAGAACTCATACTAATAGCCGAACAAGAAAAGGGCCGCGGCGGCTCAATCGCAGGCAAGAAAAAATAATTTAATTACTTTGTGATCCGGAGGGAAAATGGTTAAGGCAGTCAGAAAGACGGGCAAGAAAAAAGGAAAAGAAAAATATTACCGAAGGGGTTGCGCATATACAATCCACTTTTAATAATACAATTGTAACAATTACCGATTTGAGCGGCAATGTAGTTGCGTGGTCATCGGCCGGTTTGCAGGGATTTAAAGGATCGCGCAAGAGCACTCCTTTCGCGGCACAAATGGCGGCGGAAGATGCTGTGCGCAAGGCGAAGGAACAGGGAATGCGTAAAGTACAAGTATATATAAAGGGTCCGGGAGCCGGTCGTGAGTCGGCATTGCGATCATTGCAGCTTGCCGGTCTCACTATTACGGTGATTCGTGATGTGACGCCTGTTCCGCACAATGGATGCAGACCGCCAAAGCGTCGCAGAGTATAATTAAATAGAATAATTAGAAAATTAGGGAGGCTTTTTTGGCAAGATATACAGATTCCTCATGTAGGTTGTGTCGCCGTGAAGGATTAAAACTTTTTCTTAAAGGTGATAGGTGCTATTCGGAAAAATGCTCCTTCGAAAGAAGGGGATATGCTCCGGGAGATCATGGTCAGGCGCATAAGAAACAGCATTCTGATTATGGCGTTCAATTGCGTGAAAAGCAAAAGCTCAAAAGAATGTATGGACTTTTGGAAAAGCAGTTTAGGGGATATTTTGAAAAGGCCGATCAGCAAAAAGGCATTACGGGTACAAATTTGCTGGTGTTTCTGGAAAGAAGACTGGATAACATGATTTTTCGTATGGGATTTGCGAATTCCAGAGTAGAAGCAAGGCAATTAATAACCCACAGCCATTTTTTAGTTAACGGTAAAGCGGTTAATATCCCATCATATTTGCTTAAAGCAGGAGATGAAATTTGCGTTAAGGAAGGCAGCCGCAAGATAACGCGGATAATGGGAGCAATGGAAACTGTGGCCAGACGCGGTGTGCCTCATTGGCTGGAATTGGATAAAGAAAACTTCAAGGCATCTATTAAAATGTTGCCGGTAAGGGAAGATTTAACCATGCCGGTGCAGGAACAACTTATTGTAGAACTTTATTCGAAGTAAAAATAATTTTTCATAAACCAGCTAAAGGGTGGGTTTGATTATGCAGAGGAACTGGTCGAGTTTGATTCGTCCCAAGCGTATTGATGTTGATGAATGCGACGCATACGCGGTTCTATGGAGAATTTACCATTCAGCCTTTGGAAAGGGGTTTTGGCATAACTTAGGCAATGCGTTAAGGAGGGTGTTGCTTTCTTCAATTCAGGGCACTGCTATTGTTTCAGTGAAGATTGATGGCGTATTGCACGAATTTTCAACTCTTCCCGGGGTTAAAGAAGACATAACCGATATTATTTTGAACTTAAAAGGTGTTCGATTTAAATTGGGACAAGCGGATACAAAAGAAGTGAGCATCAATGTAGATCATGCCGGGCCTATTACGGCAGCCGATATTATCACTGATGGAACAATTGAAGTTTTGAATCCAGAACATTATATTGCCACTGTATCCGGTAAAGGAAAGTTTAAGGCCGAACTTGTAGTTAAAATGGGAAAAGGATACCTTCCGGCAAAAAAAGAACTTGATCCCGATCAGCCCGAAGGGACAATCAATATTGATGCCATTTTTTCACCGGTTAAAAAAGTAAATTATGTTGTTTCGCATGCGCGTGTCGGTCAGATTACCGATTATGACAAACTTGTGCTGGAAGTATGGACTGACGGCAGTGTAAATCCTGAAGATGCCATTGCTTATTCCGCAAAAATATTGAAACAGCAATTAGACGTATTTATTAATTTTGAAGAAGTTGAAGAAGAAGTTCATGCCGGATAAAAGAAGATGAAAAAGGCAATATAAATAAAGTTTTATTACGTTCGGTAGAAGATTTGGAACTTTCCGTCCGTTCGGCTAATTGTTTGAAAAACGCCGGAATAAACACAATTGGAGAGTTAGTGCAAAAGACAGAAGCGGAAATGCTCAAAACAAAGAATTTTGGCCGTAAATCGTTGAGCGAAATTAAAGATATTCTTGGTGAATATGGTCTTAACTTTTGGAATGAATCTTGATCTCAATCAGTGGGAAGAAAAAGATCAGTAGCATAAGATAGCAAATATATCTTACGAATTTGATTAGTTAGGAAAGGAAAATATTGGCAATGTATCATGGTAAAGCGGGCAGGAAGCTGGGCAGAACTTCCAGCCATAAGGAAGCCATGTTTCGTAATATGGTGACTTCTGTTATAAAACATGAACGTATTCGTACAACGGATATCAAAAGCGAAAGAGGTGAGAAAAGCTTGCGGAAAAAATGATTACATTGGGCAAAAAAGGTAATTTACATGCGCGACGTCAGGCTTTGGCTGTTGTCAGGGATAAAGCCATGGTAAGTAAACTTTTCGGGGAACTTACCGAACGTTACCGCAAGCGTGCAGGCGGATATACGAGGATAATCAAGGTCGGTTACCGTTTTGGCGATAATGCACCTGTTTCCATTCTGGAATTTATTCCTGAGGAGAAAAAGAAGGAAAAAGCAAAACCTAAGGCAAAAGGTAAAGCAAAAGAAAAAGAAAAAGAAATTAGCTGCGGAATCTATTTCTGAGGAAAAAAAGAAAGAAAAAACAAAACCTAAGGTCAAAAGTAAAGCGAAAAAGGAAGAGAAAGCAGCTGAATAGATAATCCTATATTAGAAAATAACAAAAAAGGCAGGATTTTGATCCTGCCTTTTTTTATTATTGTTTTTTAACAACAAAAAATGTATTTAGTCAATGACACTCGCTGAAAACGAACAGAGTGAAGTTTGAAGCGTTAGTGGAATTGATCCCGAGAGCAAAGCGATTCGGGATATCGAGGGTCATATTTCAGACCACTTGCGGCAAATTAATTTGCAAACATAAAACAAGTAATGGAGGTTTGGTTATGGCGGAAAAGAAGATTGGTGAAGTAGTAAAATTTTTTTCAAAACCTTCGGTGGCTGCGGTAAAAATAAGGAAGGGGAATTGGTTGTGGGCGACAGCATTAAATTTTCCGGCCACACTACTGATTTTATCGATGTTATCAAATCTATGGAAGTGGAAAATAAATCAGTACAAAAGGCTGTAGCCGGTGATTTCATCGGTGTTAAAGTTTCCGATCGCGTGCGGCCCGGTGATGAAGTATTTAAAGTAATACCGGATTAATTTTGTTAATTTTTACATCTCAGATTCTTTCATTTGTAAGAGTGTGTGAGAGGATATTTTTGCACTTAAAATCTGTCTGGACACATGAAATTCAGCTAATTCCTTATTTTTTGAAAATATTTTATGGCTAAAATTCTTATTGTTGATGATGAAAAAGATATTGTCGATCTCTTATCCTACAATCTGGAGAAAGAGGGGTTTTCTACAGTAAAAGCTTATGACGGCGAAGCTGCGCTGAAGATGGTCAAAATACAAAAGCCGGACCTGATCATTCTTGATCTTATGTTGCCGAAAATAAACGGGCTGGATGTTTGTAAGGCTTTGCGCCGTAATCCGGAGACGGCAAGTCTGCCGATAATTATGTTGACGGCGAAAGGTGATGAAGTTGATAAAATAATCGGTTTGGAAATTGGAGCGGATGATTACATTACCAAACCATTTAGCATTAAAGAGCTTATCGCGCGAGTAAGGGCTATTTTGCGCCGTATCTATGATGAAAATAAACAGCCGTTAAAAAAAGCGTTTACTTATGCGGAACTACAAATCAATTATAATTCTTATGAAGTCCGTGTTAGAGGCAAAAAAGTAGCTTTAAGTCCGACCGAATTAAAACTTCTTTTCTTTTTTTCCCAGAATCCGGGACGTGTTTATTCGAGAAATCAGATTCTTGATCAAGTCTGGGACGATGATACCTTCGTTACGCCTCGCGCTGTTGATGTCCATATCAGACGGCTGAGAAGTCAGATTGAAAAGGATATCGAAAATCCTCATTATATTTTGACTGTTAGGGGATTCGGCTATAAATTTGCCGATAAAAAATAGTTTTTTCCTGCTAGAGGTTATACTATAATTAATCCTAAATGTTTTTTACATTTTCACTAACCTGTCATCAAATTGTAACATTACTTTATTATACATAATCTCAATATAATCTATTATGAGGAGGAAATTAACATGTTGAAAAACTTTAAAAGACTTGTTTTTGGATTAACCTTGTTTTCATTAGTGGGAACAACCTTTGCGGCTGAGTCAATTGTGATCAAAGGATCGACAACAGTATTGCCTATTGCTCAAGCCGCTCTTGAGGCGTATATGAAAACCAATAACGGAGTGCAAATTTCATTATCCGGCGCAGGATCCGGTGACGGGATCAAAGCGTTAATCGATAAAACGACGGATATTGCCAACTCATCGCGGGAAATTAAAAAAGAAGAAATTGATCTCGCCAAAGTCAAAGGTGTAAATCCTTTTGCACATGTGATTGCCTATGACGCGATTATTCCTGTAGTTAATCCCGAAGAACAAAGTAAAGGATTTATCGATTGACCAGTTAAGTCAGATTTACCAGGGGAAAATTACCAATTGGAAAGAAGTTGGCGGAGACGATTTGAAAATTGTGGTCATATCCACGCGATTCATCTTCCGGCACATTTGAATCCTGGGATCATTTTGTAATGAAAAAAGCCAAAGTAACACCGCGAGCGCAGATGCTGGCTTCCAACGGAGCTATCGTTACAGCGGTTGCCAATAATCAGTTATGCCATTGGTTATCTGGGAATGGGTTATGTTAATAAAAGTGTCAAAGGCCTTAGGTAAATGATGTAACTGCTCAGTACAGAAACAGCTCTTTCCAAAGAATATCCTCTTTCCCGCGAGCTTTATATGTACACCAATGGCGAACCGACAGGTGAAGTGGCAAAATTTATTGCTTTTGTAAAAGGACCGGAAGGACAGAAAATTGTAGCAAAAGAAGGTTTTGTTCCTCTGAGTGACATTAAAAAAGAGTCAGGGAGAATAAGAAATAAATAAACCTACTTCTTTCGGAAGATCCATGGGAAAATGTATTTCCAGAAGAAGAGTGTTTTATTTATTTGCACCCATAACGCAGCCCGGTCGCAGATGGCCGAAGCGATTTTAAATAAACTTTACGGGGATCGGTATACGGCCTTTAGCGCCGGTACCGATCCTACGCAAATTGATCCCCTTGTTGTATCGGTGATGAGGAGATTGGCATTGATGTTAGTAGTTATCGGTCAAAGGGGTTAAATATTTTTAAAGATTCGATCACTCGATTATGTAATTACGCTTTGCGATCAAGCCAAAGAATCCTGTCCATATTTTCCGGGAGGAATTATACACCTTCATAAAAGTTTTTCCGACCCTTCAGAATTTAAAGGAAAGACTGAGGATGTAATCAAAGAATATAGACGTATCCGTGATGAAATAAAAAATTGGATCGAAAAAGAATTTGGTTAATATTTGTATTTGCCCACCTGTAATTATTTTTAAAAGTGGCTTAAATTCTTAAGGGAAATATTGTGACCAGACAGACAAAAGAAATAATCATCAAGTACATCTTTTTTATTTTTGCTCTGGTTTCCGTTGTTGTTCTGGGTTGATTGTTTTTTCTCTTTTCCGCGAAGGCCTGCCGATATTCGGTAAAGTATCTGTTAAAGATTTTCTTTTGGGCATGGAATGGTATCCGACTTATGATCCGCCTTCGTTTGGCATTTTCCCGCTGATTGTCGGCTCTTTTATTGTAACCTTTTTGGCAACTTTGATTGCCGTGCCTCTGGGCGTTCTGGCCGCTATTTATATTTCTGAAATTGCGCCGCAGCTCGATTAAGGAAATTCTTAAATCAGTCATTGAACTTCTGGCCGGTTTGCCTTCCGTTGTTCTTGGTTTTTTCGGGATGGTTGTTGTTGCGCCCTGGCTGCAGGATACATTTGATCTTCCCACGGGTTTGAATATTATCAATGCTTCGCTGATTCTGGCGATTATGGCCATACCGACGATTTCCAGTATTTCTGAAGATGCTCTTTATGCCGTTCCCCGCGAGTTCAAAGAAGCCTCTTATGCCTTGGGTGCTACCAAATTTGAGACGATTACGAGAGTGATTGTTCCTGGTGCGCTATCCGGTATTTCCACTGCTGTTATGCTGGGGATGGCCAGAGCAATTGGTGAGACAATGGTTGTTTTGATGGTGGCCGGAGGAGCTGCGGCTATTCCCGAGAGTATCTTCGATTCGGTTCGTCCGATGCCGGCAAGTATTGCCGCGGAGATGGGCGAAGCGCCTTTTCGCAGCGCTCATTATCAGGCGCTTTTTGCCATCGGTATTGTTTTATTTTTCCTGACATTAATTTTTAATCTGATTGCCGATTATGTTTCTCACAAATTCCGGCAGGTAGGATCGGGAACACTTTAAATGGATGAATATATGAATTCATCCAGAAATAATTCGATGAAATGGCGATATTTTAAGCAGGCGCTATTTTTCGCTACTGTGCGCTTATCGTCATTAATTATCGTTCTGGCTCTGGGCGGAATATTATTTTATATTATTGTCAACGGTATTGGCGCAATCAGCTGGGATTTCATCACCAAACCTCCTACAGATTCCATGACAAAGGGCGGCATTATGCCCGCTATTCTGGGTACCATTTATTTAACGTCTGGGGCAATTGCTGTCGGTTTGCCGCTGGGCATTGTTTCGGCAATTTATCTGACGGAATATGCCAAGCAGGGGCGTATGATCAGATTAATAAAAGTCGGCATTAATTGTCTGGCCGGTGTTCCCTCTGTTGTCTTCGGATTGTTCGGGCTTGGTTTTTTTGTCATATTTATGAAATTCGGGTCGAGTATTCTGGCGGGATCACTCACACTGGGATTTCTTATTTTGCCGACGATAATCGGCGCTGCCGAAGAAGCTTTGAAATCAGTGCCGCAGACTTTTCGGGAGGCATCGTTATCTCTCGGTGTGTCTAAATGGCAGACCACTTTCAGGATTGTTCTGCCGAACGCAATGCCGGGAATTTTGACCGGTTCAATTTTAGGTATAGGCCGCGCTGCCGGAGAAACGGCACCGATCATGTTTACTGCCGCCGCATTTTTTACCGCCAAGCTGCCCAGTTCTCTTTTTGATGAAGTTATGGCTCTGCCTTATCATATTTATGTGCTGGCAACGGCAGGGACCAATATTGAGGCAACGAGACCAATCCAGTATGGAACAGTGCTGGTTCTGGTGGCGGTAGTTCTGGGGATTGATCTGATAGCGATAATTATTCGCGGCTATATGAGAAAAAATAAAAGGTGGTAAGATATGGATTCTAACGCGATAATCAATATGCATAATGTAAATTTTTATTACGGCCAGTCTCGTGCCTTGACGGATATAACAATGAGTTTCAGGAAAAAAAAGGTCACGGCCCTCATCGGACCTTCGGGATGCGGCAAGTCAACATTGCTGCGTCTGTTAAACCGAATGAATGATTTGATTGACGGGACAAGAGTGGAAGGAGAAATTCTTTTTGAAGAGAAAAATATCTATGCGCCGGATGTTGATCCGGTGGAAATTCGCCGCAAGATAGGCATGGTTTTTCAGAAACCCAATCCTTTTCCGAAAACCATTTATAACAATATTGCCTATGGCCCGAAACTTACGTCGACTGAATAATAACGATCTGGATATCCTTGTGGAACAGAGCCTGAAGCAGGCGGTTCTGTGGGATGAGGTGAAAGACATTTTAAATAAATCGGCCATGAATCTTTCCGGCGGCCAGCAGCAGCGGCTCTGCATTGCCCGCGCATTGGCGATGAAGCCGGATATTTTATTGATGGACGAGCCGACTTCTGCGCTTGATCCCATTTCCACGGCCAAGATTGAAGAGTTGATTGAAGAGTTGAAAAAAGACTATACAATAATTATCGTTACTCATAATATGCAGCAGGCGGCGCGTATTTCCGATGAGACAGCGTTCTTTTATCTGGGAAACCTGGTTGAGTATAATAAAACGGAGAAAATATTTACCAATCCGGATGTAAAGCAGACAGAAGACTATATTACGGGCAGATTCGGTTGATATTCGATTGGAGGAACGGTTATGGAAGAAAGAAGACACACCAGTTCACATTATGAAATGGAGCTGCAGGAAATAAAAAATGGCCTGATTTATCTTGGCGCGTTGACCGAAAAGGCAATTCAGACGGCGATGCAATCTTTAACCGAAAGAAACTCGGATATTGCTCATAAGGTCATTAAAGATGATGATGAAATTGATAAACTGGATACGGAGCTGGAAGAAAGGTGCATCCGGATTCTGGCTCTGCGTCAGCCCACGGCTATAGATTTAAGGTTCATTACGACGGCGATTAAAATCACCGGGCATTTGGAAAGAATCGGCGATATGGCCGTTAACATTGCCGAGAAGGCGATCCAATTGAACGAAGAGCCTCAGCTCAAGCCCTATATTGATTTGCCCCGCATGGCCGACATTGTCGGAGAGATGATTAAAAATTCTCTGGATGCTTTGATTAGAGAACGATCTGGAGATGGCCGAAAAAGTCAGGCAGATAGAACAGATAGTCGATGATCTCAATGAGCAGATTTTCCGCGAGCTTCTGACTTTTATGATGGAGGATTCCAAATCGATTCACCGAGCTTTATTGATTATGCAGGTATCGAAAAATCTGGAGCGTATTGCCGATCACGCCAAGGGCATTGCGGATATGGTAACTTATATGGTAACCGGTGAATGCGTACGTCATCAAACCTGTGACCTTAAACGAAAAGGAGCCGGCGTGAAACGCAATCTTTTTTATAAGATATTTTTTAGCTATCTGGTTATTATCTGCTTATCCTTTTTTATTTTAAATCTATTTATCAAGGACGAGATTAAAAATGTTATGACTGATAAGATTGAAGCGGAATTATTGACCTATGCCGAGCTGATTGATTTGAGTTCCGCAAAGAAAATGTCTGATCAGCTCAAACAAATTGCAAGAATATCCGGTTCCACGGGTTACGCTGGTGGATGCGCAGGGCAAGGTCTTTGCTGATTCGGAAAAAGAAATTGCCCTACTGGAAAATCATTTCAACCGTCCGGAAGTGCAGGAAGCAAGACTTCGGGGCAAGGGCAAGTCCATCCGCTTTAGTCAGTCTATCGGTGTGGATATGCTCTACGTTGCCGTTCCCATCAAAGATCGGAGTCACAGATCACCGGTTATGTCCGGTTGGCTCGTCCTCTTCATGATGTGCAGAGTATGATTGAAAAAGTATATCAATCTATTTTCCTGGCAATCATGATTGTTGCGGTTATTTCACTTATTATTGCGCTGATCTTTTCTTACCGTCTGGCTGCGCCGATTCGGGCTATGGAAAGATTTACCGAAAGATTACGTCAGGGAGAGCCGGTCGGGAACAATTATTTTAAAGACATCGGATGAAACGAAAAAACTGGCGGATAATATCAATTATCTTGTGGATGAACTCAAAAGTAAAATCAGGCTGGCCAATGAAGAAAAAAGCAAGCTGATGACGGCCTTTACCAGCATGACCGAAGGTGTCTTGATTATCAATGCACGAAGACATAATCGAATTTGTCAGTCCTGTTCTAAATAATATGTTGGCTGATTCAGTACGGTGATGTGAACGGTAAGACACTGATGGAAGCTTTTCGCAATGTTGATTTACAAAAAGCTTTTTTGGAATTTAAGGAAACGCGCATAAATGTATCCCGTGAAATTACCCTTGGTAATATAGAGCCGGTTATTTTAAACGTAAGCATTTCTGCCGTTCAGGGTTATCCGGAAGAAGAAAAAACGATGATTGTCTTTCATGATGTAACACGGCTGAAAAAACTGGAAAAGATTCGAATAGATTTTGTGGCCAATGTTACTCACGAAATCAGGACGCCGCTTACGGCAATTATTGGATATCTGGAAACAATCAAAGCCGGCGCAATAAATAATATCGAGGAGACGAAAAAATTTATTGATATAATTTTAAAACAAGCCGAAAGGCTTAATCGTCTGGTCGAAGATCTGCTGACAATATCGAAAATTGAATTAAATGAAATAAGATTTAACTTTGAAAATGTTTTTTTAAGTGATGCTGTGACCAATGTAATTTCTATAGTGGAAGCGAAAGCAACAGTCAAAGAAAATAACCATTGAAAACAATATGCCTGAAAAACTACCGCCAGTAAGGGCGGATAGAGACAGACTAACCCAGATATTTGTAAATGTTTTAGATAATGCCGTTAAATTTACACCGGAGTCGGGCAAGGTCATCATTGCAGCAGATGAAACTGATGCTTATGCCGTGGTATCGATAATTGATACGGGGATCGGTGTTCCCCAGGATGAAATACAGCGTTTGGGAGAGCGCTTTTACCGCGTGGATAAGACCCGTTCCCGGGATTTGGGCGGCACGGGATTGGGATTATCGATAGTGAAACATTTGATGATTGCTCATGGCGGCAAAATGGAGATCGAAAGCCAGTTGGGCCGCGGCACTAAAGTATCTTTATGTTTCCCCGTGGCAAAAGTATAGTGATTCAGTAAAAACAATCCTTTAAAACAGTGTTCCCAAAAGTGAAGAGGGTTAGCGATGGAAAGCGTAATAGCAAAAGCAATTCAGCTCAAATACCAGCCGGTGGCGCTGCTCTGGTCCAATGAAAAGCCGCAAGACGCGATGCAGTTTGCCGAAAATAAATGGGGTTGTGTCATGTGGCTTGTTGCTCATGCCGCAAAGGGAAAAACGGCTGTTGCCGATATAAAAACATTCGGCTGTTTCGGCGGCGGAGTGGGCCTGGGTTTCGGCAATCAGTATAAAAATTTCCCCGGCGGTGAAGAGGGCTTTTGTCATTTCCTGTCCGACGGAAACGCCAAAAGGGAAGGCGGCAAGGAGTTAGCTGAAAAGATAAAGCCCTTTATGCGTGCCGAAGCTTACGATAATTTTCTACATGGCGAACGCTATGTTAAATCTCCCGCGCTTGTTGACAAATTTATCAAAGCCTTACCCCTTACAGAAATTCCTGAACAATATGTTGTTTTTCAGCCATTAGATATTGTTGATACAAAGAAAGAAAAACCTCAGACGATAATATTCTTTGTTAATCCCGATCAGCTTTCCGCATTAGTTGTTCTGGCTAACTATGGGCGCGGGGATAATGAGAATGTTATTATTCCTTACGCTGCCGGATGTCAGACCATCGGCATTTATCCTTACCGGGAAGCAAAATCAGAAAAGGCCGCGTGCCGTTGTGGGGCTGACCGATCTTTCCGCCCGCGTCTATATCCGCAAACAATTAGGCGATCCCAATCTCATGACCTTTTCCGCACCCTTTGCCCTTTTCGAAGAGATGGAGCAAAACGTTCCCGGCTCTTTTTTAGAGCGGCATACCTGGCAGAGCTTGATCTCCGAAAAAAGTTAGTGCGGTCATTGCGATGATTCCGCTGAAGGTGGAAAAGAAGCAATCTTGCTGCCATGTAATTTTGAGCGAAGGCGAGAAGTATCGTATGGCAGTTGAAAGGGCATTCGTTCACTCAGAATCCCCGAAACGTTGTGACTCTAGGCGAAATGAAGCACAAGGCAGCCGAAGTGTTTGAGACGCCATAGCGGCGAGTTTTCGGCGGCCGCGAAATAAGCCGTAGAGCAACGGTTTCCGGGGATATTCGCTCACCACAGCAACGTTCAGCTGCCTTTTCGTCTAAGATATGATACTTATTGCTTTTACAAAAATTATTGTGTGTTATAATGTCCATTATAGAATCGGGAAAAGCGAAGTTTGTATATTAATTGTTGGGCCGCATAATCAAGACAATATGGGTAGAAAAATTCGTAAAGATATTGAAGAACTCAGGAAGGCATGCAGAAGCATCTGTCGCATTATTGTTAATCCTGAAATGTGGAAGACTCAAACACCAAGGTATACCTTTCAATGTGTCCCATCTCAGACGATTGAAGAGCTTGGTATTGCAGGACAGGATCGCCATTGCGAACGCCCTACTTCCAGAGTGCCGTATGGACTCGTGCAAATTCAAGCTGTACGTGTGAACTAAATGGATTTTCTTTGGACGAACGGTGCAGCAAGCCACAGATCGATGACTAATTGAGTATGCGGAGGATTATTTTCCATCACCTGATGACTGGCTAAAGGTTCGTCTTAAACTGGGTGACACAGCATGTTAGAGTTATCTAAGAAGCGAGCAGGAAAAGAAGTAGCACACCTTACTTATGCGAGGCTGGACGTAACCCCGGAGACTACAACCCTGGCCCTTTGTTCAAATAGCTAATGACAATAATCGTCTGTTAAAAGAAATTTTGTCTTCAACTGGGGTGCCGAAATCAAAGTTGGGTAAACAATGGTCGAGTCAATCAGATAAAGCCTCTGGCAACAATCAAATGCGCCAGCGGACGCATGGACAAACGCGACACTTTTTTCACTTAGGTAATAAGGTTGTACTACCAGCACCGTTGATTTGAGTAATTTGAGCGGTCATCTTTTCTTTCCGATCTTATGTATTAGCATATATGTGTTCTTTATTAGCGGGGAGATTTTTAACCTCATGTAATAACTGTACTATTTCATCACATTTTTCAAGCTTTTTCATAAATTCATTGCCTGTGTAGGGAAGGTATGCTAATTTATAACATACTCAAGTATGAGGAGGACGAAATGAAAATAAGGGTGCTGGGTTGTCACGGCTCACAGCTTCCTAATTATAATACAACAAGTTTCCTTCTCGGGCAGAACGTTTTATTGGATGCCGGAACGGTCACTACCGTCTTAAGTCTTCGGGAACAGTTAAAAATAGATTATATTTTTATAACGCACGCTCATCTGGATCATGTGTGCGATATTATGTTTCTGGCCGATAATATATTTTTTCAACGCAGGAAAAAAACCATTTTATTGAAGATGGTCAAATAATCCGTATTTAATCATCCCACGCGAACATGAAAAAATTTGATCCTTCCGCATATCTTGCCGGCTTAAATATCGATGTCATGCGTTTTGGATTGGAGACAATTGCCGAACTGTTGTTCCGCCTGGGAAATCCGCAAAACGACTATAAGACAATATTAATTGCCGGTACCAATGGCAAAGGATCAACTGCAACTATGACCGCTTCTATATTGGTAAGCGCTGGTTATAAAGTTGGTCTTTACACCTCTCCGCATTTAGTTGATGTTCGGGAAAGGATTGTTGTCAACGGCAAAAAAATTGTCCGGAAGGACTTTGACCAAATTATCGCGGATATAAAAGAAAAGATCAAAAAGCCTTTAACATATTTCGAATTATTGACTGCTGCCGCCTTCGTTTATTTTCAGCGCCAAAAAGTGGATATTGCCGTCTTGGAGGTTGGTTTAGGAGGCAGGCTCGATGCCACGAATGTTTGCCGGCCGCTGGTTTCGATAATCACCAATATTGCCTTCGACCATATGGCTTATCTGGGCAATACTCTGGAATCAATTGCCCGCGAAAAAGCGGGTATCATCAAACAAAACGGCATTTGCCTTACAGCGGCAAAACAAAAAAATGTTTTGGAAGTGTTGAAAAATATTTGTGCAGAACGCAAAGCGAAGCTCTATCGATTGGGGTCCGATATAAAAATAGTAAAACAAAAAAAATCTTCTTTCACTTACCATGGACTATACCGTAAATTGAGTAGCTTAACTATTTCTCTTCAAGGCGAGCATCAGTTGGCTAATGCCGCGTTAGCCGTGGCTACGGTTGAGCTAATTGATAAAAATGGATTGAAGATAGAAAACGGCGCAATCCGTACCGGGCTTAAAAAAACATGCTTGGATGCCCGGCTGGAAGTTTTACAGAAAGAACCTATTTTTCTTTTGGATGGCGCGCATAATCCTGCGGGAATTAGCGTATTATGCCGGGCTCTAAAAAACGATTTTTCCTATAAACGGTTAATTCTTATTTTTAGCTCTCTTATAGATAAGGATTATAGTCAAATGCTGAAAAAAATAGCTCCGCTGGCCTATAAAATAATTATAACTAAATTAAAGACACCTCGTGCTGAGCTATCGGATAATATGCTGAAAATATTGGAGAAAATAGAATATAAGGCGATAGTGACGCAAAATGTTGGGCAGGCGATTCAGAAAGCGCAAGCCTTGGCTGAAAAAAAAGATTTAATTTGCGCGACAGGCTCTCTTTATCTTGCCGGTGAAGTAAAACAAAAGTTTCCTAAAAGTGTTTCTTGTGCTAAGAAACACTGAATTTTTAATAAATAAACGAGGTGTTTATTTTGATCGGGAAAGTGAAACATAAATTTGTAGTTACCTGTTTTGCGATGGGAATGTTACTGATTTCATACACCCGAGTTTCGGCCGAGGAAACCAAAGAAGATAAAAATCCTGTGGATATTGAAGCGGACAGCATGGATTACGACAATTCTCTCGACAAATATCATGCTCAAGGGAAAGTAGTGATAAATTACAGCGGCATCGTTTTAAATGCCGATGATGTGGAACTGGATAATAAGAACAATATTGCCACCGCTCAGGGCAATGTCTTACTAAAGATGGGAGAAGATACCCTGCGAGGAAATAAAATAGTTTTCAATATTAAAAATAAAACCGGTGCTGCTTATAAGGGCCAAGCTTTTTACGCAAAAAACCATTTTTATATTAAAGGCGACAAAATCGAAAAGACCGGAGAACAGACATATTTTATTAAGCAGCCGAGAGCCACAACCTGCGATGGAGATTCTCCGGATTGGGAAATCGCCGGCAGTGAAATGAACGTAACAATTGAGGGTTATGGTTTAATGGAAAATGCCCGGTTAGTCACGAAAGGCTTGCCGGTTTTTTATTCCCCCTTCGTTCCTTTTCCCGCAAAAACCAAACGTCAAACAGGATTTCTTCTTCCTTATCTTTCTTATTCCAGAGAGCAGGATGGCCTCGACATCGAAATTCCTTTTTTTTGGGCAATTTCCCCTCAAATGGATGCGACATTATATCAGCGTTACATTGAAAAAAGAGGATTTAAAGAAGGTGGAGAATTCAGGTATTATATGGGAAGTCATTCCTCCGGCACTTTTTACGGCGATTATATGGAGGATACGAAACATGTTATTGAAACGGCAGATGCCGCAACCAGCCGCGATTGGCAGGAAATGCACAAACGCTGGTCGTACTATTTAAATCATCAAACAGATTTTGATCCTCAATTCTATGTGAGAACTGATTTGCGCAAAGTTTCCGATAAGTGGTATTTCCGCGATTTCTCGGCTCACAACTACTACCTTGACCATTATGCCCAAACAGAAGAAGATCCGTTTAAAAAGGTTCCTTTTTACGGCGATCAATCCCTGCGCTCATTGGAATCAACTGCCCGTGTATATAAAGGATGGTCTAATTACAGTTTAACGGGATTGATCAGTTCCACGGATGATTTTGCCGCAGCCAATAATGACATGACTTTGCAAAAATATCCGGAAATAGTTGCTACTGGCATCAAACAGCCTCTCTTAAAAACTCCATTGTATTATGAGCTCACCGGCACTTATGATTATTTCTATCGAGGAGAAGGACAAAAGGGGCACTTCTTTGATTTATCTCCTACACTTTCTTTGCCCTTAAATATGTCCGGCTATGCCAAGATTACGCCACAAATTGCCTTTAGAGAAACTGCTTGGATACGCGACGACAACCAAGCGCAAGGCGATAAAAAAAGCGGAGATCGGACGCTTTATACCGCGTCTTTAAATATTAGCAGTCAACTGTCGCGTATATTTGATCTCAAGGTTCAAAACTGGGAGAAAATCAGGCATGAGATTAAACCGGAAGTAACTTATTTCTACATGCCTAATGTAAGGCAGGATAATATACCGGATTATATGTTGACAATAGCCGAACAAAACGCGGTTATTTGGGCACTGACGAACACTTTTATGGCTAAAGTAAGGGATGATGCGGGCGCATACAGTTATCTGGAATTTTTAAGACTCAAACTGTTTCAAGCTTATGACATTAACGAAGCTAAGAAGGGTATGGATGGTATTGTTGCCGAAAGGCGACCTTTATCCGATATCGGAATGGAGCTTGATTTTAATCCGCACAAATATTTTTCATTTATGGCGCGCAATCAGTACAACATATATAGCGGCTGGAAACAAATGAATTATGATTTGAACATCAAAGACTGGCGCGGAGACGTGCTGACAGCCGGTTATCGATATACTCTGGACTCAATTGAAGAAATCAATCTTAACTTAAAGGCAGAAATTACAAAAAATATTACCGGCAACTTTGTTTCGAGACGCGATCTGTTTAATTCCAGAACGGTGGAAAATACGGTGGGATTGATTTATCATAGCCAATGTTGGAGCTTAGGGTTGGATTATACGCAGACTGATACCGATTCAAGATTTTTGCTGAAAATATCATTAGCTGGATTAGGTAAATTGTAAATTTATCCTAATTTTAGGGCTGATAACTCATTTTATAACAATTTAACAAAGCTACGGAAAATCGGTTAATAAGCGCAATTAAGTGTAAATATTTCAAATGTTTTCAAATATTTTACTTGACAAGTATAATGAAATTAAATAAGTATCGCTTTTGAATTTTCTAACCAAAGCGGTGATTTTATTATGAAGACTTATACGGCAAAAGCAGAGTCGTTAAACAAGGAGTGGTTTATTGTTGACGCTTCCGGTAAGGTATTGGGACGATTGGCTAGTGAAATAGCGCTTCGTTTGAGAGGAAAGCACAAAGCTATCTTATACGCCTCATGTCGATACCGGTGATTTTATTGTTGTAGTTAATGCTGAAAAGATTATGCTTACCGGGAAAAAGCTAAGCGATAAGATTTATTATTCATATTCCGGTTATCCTGGCGGATTAAGAGAAACTAATGCAGGAAAGATGTTGGCGGAAAAACCGGAAAATTTAATCCGTATGGCTGTTGCCGGCATGTTGCCCAAGAACTAATCTAGGTCGAAGAATGCTCAAAAAACTGAAAGTTTATGCTGGGAATGCTCATCCTCATGAAGCCCAGTGTCCGCATGCTTTGTCCGTTTAGTTAGTCTGGAGATAGAAATAAGCTAGTAATTATCTAATATTGGAGAAGTTATGACAGAACAACGTTATTATGCAACAGGTAAAAGAAAGAGCGCTATTGCCCGTGTTTATATGAAAGCGGGTAATGGTAATATTGTAGTCAATAAAAGAAGTTATGATGAATATTTTACTCGTCCCAGCTTGAAAATGGTCATCAAACAACCTTTGGAAATTACTGGTAAAAAAGATCAATTTGATTTATATGTCAATGTCAGCGGCGGTGGAGTAGCCGGTCAGGCCGGGGCAGTAAAACATGGAATATCTAAAGCTCTCTTGGAATATGATGCCGAGCTCCGCGCAGTTCTCAAAAAAGCAGGTTTTTTAACCAGAGACGCCCGCATTAAAGAAAGAAAGAAATATGGGCAGCCGGGAGCAAGGAAAAGATTCCAATTCTCCAAACGTTAAATTTCAACAAGGGGGGCTTCAGGCCTCCCTTTTTTTTGGAGGATTTTTTATGGTAAAAGTAGCAATATTTGGAGCCAGCGGTTATACCGGTCAGGAACTGACCAGAATTTTATTGGGACATCCGGAAGTAGAATTAGTAGCAGTTACTTCACGGCGGTTTGCCGGTATGCCTGTAGCCGAAGTATTTCCGGCGCTATATGGTTTGACTTCATTAAAATATCAAAATGCAACGCCTACTGAGATAGCTGAAGTCAGCGATATTGTTTTTCTGGCTCTTCCTCATGGCGTTTCCATGGATATTGCTCCGGTCTTTATTCAGGCCGGGAAGAAAGTAATTGATTTAAGTGCTGATTATCGCTTGCGGGATGTAAAAACTTATGAAGCTTGGTATGGTAAACATAGCAGTAGCAAAATTTTAAAAAATGCTGTTTATGGAATTCCAGAACTTTATCGGCAAGAAATAAAAAAAACTGCGTTAATAGCTAATCCGGGTTGTTATCCTACCAGCATCATCTTAGGTCTGGCACCGGCCCTGAAAAACAAGCTTATAGACATATCCTCTATTATTGCCGATTCGGCTTCCGGTGTGAGCGGGGCGGGGCGGGAACCGCAGACCGGTTCTCTTTTTTGTGAAGTTGACGGCGGTTTTAAAGCATATAAGATAGGCAAGCACCGGCATACCCCGGAAATTGAGCAGGAGCTGAACTTCTTGGCCGGTAAAAAATTTCCTATTTCTTTTACACCGCATTTATTGCCGGTGAAACGCGGAATTTTGAGCACTATTTACGCGACATTAAAGAAAGATATTGATTCACGGCAAATACATGACTTTTATTCTTCATTTTATGCAAAAGAAAAATTTGTGAGGATTTGTCCTGCAGATAAATATCCTAATATTTCTTCTGTATGCGGCTCAAATTATTGTGATATTGGCTTAGCCGTTGATTCGCGGACAAAAAGGGTTATTATCATCGCGGCAATTGATAATTTAATTAAAGGCGCTGCCGGCCAGGCGGTGCAAAATATGAATATCGTCTGCGGTTTTGAAGAAGACGCCGGTTTGCAAAACATACCGCTCTATCCCTGATTAAAGCAAGTTTAGGAAAAAATGTCTCAGAAAATATTTAATACGGCGACAAGAAAAAAAGAAGTGTTAAAACCCATAAAGGAGGGAACTGTAAGCATTTATGTTTGCGGGATTACCGCTTATGATGTTTGTCATATAGGGCATGCCCGTGCGGCGGTGGTTTTTGATGTTGTGGTCAGACATTTGCGGGCACGAGGTTACGATGTTACTTATGTCAAAAATTTTACGGATATTGATGATAAAATTATTGACCGCGCAAAAAAAGAAAATGTCAGCATTACAGAAATATCCGAACGTTACATCAACCTGCATAATGAAGATATGGCGGCTTTGGGAGTTGCAACTCCGACGATTACCCCAAAAGCCACAGAACACATGGATGATATGATTGCTCTGATTAGTGTTCTGATAGAAAAAGGTAATGCTTATTACGTGGATGGAGATGTGTACTTTGCGGTGGATAAATTTCCTTCAGTACGGTGGTTTTTCCGGACGAAATCTGGAAGAAATGATTGCCGGCGCGCGTGTTGACGTCAATGACAAAAAAAAGAATCCGTCTGGATTTTGCGCTTTGGAAAAAAAGCAAAGAAGGGGAGCCTTTCTGGGAAAGCCCCTGGGGGAAGGGCCGTCCCGGCTGGCATATCGAATGTTCCGCAATGAGCAGGCGTTATCTGGGAGAAACATTCGATATTCACGGCGGCGGTGAAGATTTGATTTTTCCGCATCATGAAAATGAAATAGCTCAATCACAGGCAGCAACAGGTAAACCGTTGGCCAATTACTGGATGCATAATGGTTTTGTTAAGATAAATTCGGAAAAGATGTCCAAATCTTTGGGCAATATTTTTTCTGTCAGAGAAATTCTAAAAAATTATCATCCGGAAGTATTGCGTTTATTTATGCTGCAGAGTCATTACCGCAGTCCGGTTGATTATTCGGAAAAATCTTTAGCCGAAGCAAGATCAGGATTAGTTAGATGTTACAGTACCTTACAGCTATTAAAAGAAACGCTAAACGAAGCGTCTGCGTCTATAGTATCTGTTAGCAGATAAGAATTCAGTAAAAGACAAAAATTACATAAGTAAGTTAAAAGAACTGGAAGACAAATTCAACGCTGCAATGGATGATGATTTTAATACAGCCCAGGCATTAGGTTACGTCTTTGATTTGGTAAGGCTTATGAATAATTTCATTGTTGCCGAAAAAAATGCAATAGCCTCGAGTAAGGCTGAAATTTTAAAAAAGGCGAAAAAATTATTCGATCATTTTGGTGCAGTGTTGGGTATTTTTCAGGATGAGGCGGACTATTTTTTTCAATCAGACAAAGAAATGGAATCAAATAAAAGAGGCTTAAATATTGGGGAAATTGAAAATTTGATTAAAGAAAGGCAAACTGCCCGAAAAGATAAAGATTGGGCCAGGGCAGATGCCATAAGAAACGAACTTGGTCGAGCTGCATGTTGTCCTGAAAGATTCTCATAATGCTACTAGCTGGATAATCGAATAATACAGAGTCTTTACATTTTGTCAAAAATGACTGAAGAATTTTAATATTTCCATTTTTTGTCTCCGAAAAATGTGGAAAATATCAGAGAAAGTGGTATAAATACGATTATTATATCTTCAATATTGTGAGGAATATTATGAAAAAAATATCAATAAGTTTTTCTTTGCTAGTCAGTTATTTGTCTGGGAGTATTGATCCTTCTGGGACTTTATAATGACAGCAAGGTTTCCGCGCTGGATAAAGGTATCTACAAAGATATTAAGATATTCAACGAAGTTTTCGACATGGTGAAGAAAAACTATGTTGATGAGGTAGATTCATCAACATTAATTCAGGGTGCAATCAATGGAATGATCAGGTCTCTTGATCCCCACAGCTCCTTTATGACGCCGGATTTATATAAAGAACTGGAAGTGGAAACACAGGGGCATTTCGGCGGTATTGGTATTGAAATCACAATATTAAAGGATATTTTGACAGTTGTTTCTCCTATTGAAGATACTCCTGCGTTTAATGCCGGTGTAAAGTCGGGAGACCAGATAATAAAAATTGACGGTAAATCAACAAAAGATATTACCATTATGGAAGCCGTAAAGAAATTACGCGGACCTAAGGATACAAAGGTTACAATTACGATCATGCGGGAAAATATGTCCAAACCCAAAGATATTGTATTGACCCGTGCGATCATTCAGATCAAGAGTGTTAAGTCCAAAATATTTGAAGATAATATAGGATACATCCGTATTGCTTCTTTTCATGAAAGGACAGCCGATGATTTACGTAAAGCTTTGCGGGAAATTAGCGAAAAAATCCATCCGATGAAGGGTTTGGTTCTGGATTTGAGAAATGATCCGGGTGGATTATTGATTCAGGCAATCGAAGTTTCCGATATGTTCCTTAAATCAGGGATTATTGTTTCCACTCGCGGACGTACGAAAAATATGGAAACAAAGGCAATGGCCAGAGACAATGGCAATGAAATAAGTTGTCCGATAGTCGTTCTGGTCAACGAAGGAACAGCCAGCGCTGCGGAGATTGTTGCCGGAGCTCTGCAGGATAATGGCCGTGCTTTGATCATCGGAACGCAAACTTTTGGTAAAGCATCTGTGCAAACCGTTATTCCTTTGGAAGATGGTTCCGCTCTCAAGCTGACGACGGCGAGGTATTATACGCCCAAGGGACGATCTATTCAGGCCGAAGGTATCAAACCGGACATAGTTGTTAAATACATCAGGCCGGCGGAAGACGCGGAAAACAATAGCTTGTTGCGCGAAGACAGAATTAGAGAAAAAGACCTTAAAGGACATATAAAACCAGCGAAAGAAGATGGTACAAAGGTCGATGAATTCCAGGTTAAAGATGCCCAAGATCCTTCTGATCTTATCCAATGATAATCAACTCAAAACGGCGGTGGATATACTAAAAAGCTGGGATATAATGAAAAAAAATCTGGGAAGCTGAATCTTTCTTAAGAGAGGGCTTTTATAATTGGCAAGGAAAAGATTTAACCGTTTTTCCAACGGATTGCTGATATTTCTTATAATTATATCGGTTGCAGCAATAATTTATGTGCTGCAAGTTAAAGAAGAACAGCCGGTAATTAAAGAAAAGAAAAAAGAAACAAAGCAGATGGAACCGCAGAAATCAATTACTCCCCAAGCGATAAAAGCAAGACCTGCAAAAGAAAAAACTTCAACTTCTATTCCGATAGAAGAAAAAGAAAAAAAGAAAATAGTTGTATCCAAAATCGAAAAAATACCTTTGCCCCTAAGGCAAGTAGCCATCATAATTGATGATATAGGCTATGATCTGGTACCGGTTAAAGAATTACTGAAAGTTAATGCCGATATAACATATTCCATTTTACCGTTCTTAATTCATAGCCGGGAAGCAGCGGAAATGCTACATAAAGCTAACAAAGAGATACTCCTACATCTACCGATGGAGCCAGTTTCGTATCCTAGCGAAAAGCCGGGTAGCGGGGCTCTTTTTACGGATATGAACAATGAAGAATTGGTTTTTCAACTGGAAAAAGATATTGAGGCTGTGCCTTACATTGCCGGCATAAATAACCATATGGGTTCAAAATTTATGGCAGATAAAGAAAAGCTTGCTTTGATTTTTAGTAAATTAAAGAAAAAGAATTTATTTTTTATCGATTCGCGCACGGCAGCTAATAGTGAGGCTTTTGCTGCGGCTCGAAAAGTTGGCTTGCAGGTGGCAGCCCGCAAAATATTTCTTGATAACAACCGTGACTACAATGAAATTTACAATAATTTGATTAATATCATCAATAATAATGGCGATGTTTCGCCGTTGATCATTATCGGGCATCCGCATCCGGAAACAATTCGGGCAATCAAAGATGCGATTAAGGTTTTACGAGAAAAGGGAATATTGATTGTTCCGGTGTCGCAGGTTATTAAAGCAAAAGCTGCCCATGGATCTTCCTAGTTTTGCTCGCTAATAAAGAAGAAAAAATATTAAAATAAATTTAAATTCAATATGCAGAATAAAATAACTATTTTAGTATTAATAACACTCTTAATTATCATAAATATTTCCGGCTGTAGCCATATAAAGACTATTCGGTTCCCTTCTGAACATACGGAAAGTAACTCGGCAGATGCCATGAACCACTATTCGTTGGGAGTTCTTTTACGGCTGGAAGGTAAAATAAATGAAGCGACTACTGAATTGGAGAAGGCTGTCGCCGCTGATCCGGATTCTTCTTATCTTTTAACCGAGCTTGTATCCCTGTATACAGAAAAGGGCGATCTCGACCGTGCCATTTCTCTGGGTGAAGCAACCTTATTAAAAAATCCGGAAAACATCGAACTCCATCTGATTATGGGCGGATTATACATTAGTCTCCGGCAATATGAAAAGGCTATTAGAGAGCACAAAAAGGTAATTGAACTTGATCCAAAAAACATGGTTGCCCATCTTTATTTGGCGACCATTTACACCGCAGAAAATAATTTTGCCAAAGCCGAGGAAACTTTTAAAAAAATGCTGAAAATCGATCCGGATCATATCACGGCCATCTATTACTATGGTAAAATGTTGGCGGATATGAAGCGGTATGAAGACGCAGAAAAGATGTTTAAAAAAGTCTTATTCTTAAAACCATATTTTGAGTTGGCTGTATATGACTTGGCAGCGTTATTCGAAAAGCAAAAGAAAATCAATAAAGCTATAGAAGTTTACCTAAATTATTTGGAAATAAACCCGGCGCGAGTAAATTTGCGGATTAAAATAGGGGAGCTTCTGATTAAAGAAAAAAAATATGAAGAAGCGCAAAAAGAATTTCAAGAAGTCTTAAAGTCTGATCCCGATAATCGCGAAGTGCGAATCACTTTGGGGATTTTGTATTATGATCTGCGCCGCTTTGATTTAGCTGTAGCTGAATTCTCCATAATTCTGGAGAAAAACATCAATGACAGCAGAATTCGTTACTTACTGGCTAGTGTTTATGAAGAAAAAGGCGATAACAAATTGGCTCTTGATGAATATAGAAAAATTCCTGCGACATCTGAATTATACGCCAGTGCTCAAATTCATGCCGCCATGATCTTCAAAAAGGAAAGTAAAATAACCGAGGCTATCGAGTTAGTAAATGGAGCCCTTAAAAAAAAGAAAGACCAGATTTCTCTATACATTTACTTGTCTTCACTTTATGAAGAAACAAAAGATACCGTTACGGCTGTAAAAATTTTAGATGATGGAATCACCCTTTTTCCTCAAAGTGTGGATTTGCACTATGCTTTAGGAGTGATTTATGAAAAAACAAATCGCTTTCCGGAGAGCATTAAAGAAATGGAGACAGTTTTGAGACTTGATCCGGAGAACGCCGAGGCGCTAAATTTTATCGGCTATAGTTATGCTGATCGCGGTATGAATTTGGAAGAAGCGGAAAAAATGATCATCAGAGCTTTGAAAATCAAACCGGATAATGGTTACATGATAGATAGTCTTGGCTGGGTACATTTTAAACAAAATAAAGTAGATAGCGCCATAAAAAATTTAAAACGAGCTTTGGAGCTTTTGCCTGACGACGTAAATATTACGGAGCATCTTGGCGATGTGTATACTAAACTGGGTAAAATCAAAGAAGCGCAGGAAATGTATAATAAGGCGCTTAAGCTTGATCCCCAAAACGGTGTGTTGCAAAAGAAGCTGGAAAATTTAATCAAAATCAAGTGAATCTAATAATTCCCGTTTCAGTTACATCAATTGTAAAGAATCCATCCAAAAAGTAACCACCAAAATTCTCAAAAGTGAACAAGATTATTTATTCCTTTAAGTCTGAACTAAATATCCGGCCTAAATTGTTCCAACTTTATGTTTTATCCTACATGCCGTAAGTGTATATAGTTGGAGCGTCTTTTTGACGCTAGGTTTAATTGTAATTTAAAGTTGATAGTAATTTAGCAAGCTTTTATTCTGTTCCATATCCCAGAGCAATACCTACGCACTCTGCCCAAAAATATTGGTAAAAATTAACTGTGTATAAGTGTGCTATTTATTTAAGACTACAGTTTAAATTGCAATCCTCACTCCAATTCCGACTGAAAGTTGTGGGCTTATTTTTTCAGCAAGCACTTCTTCCCGTTATCTACAAATCATTAACCTTGACGAAAACGCAAGACTTCAATCCATAATCACGGGCATGAACCCCAGAGCAAGCTTTGGTGTATTCCCTCCGCTTAGCGGGATTGTTCAACTAATCAATTCCGACGTGTGACCTTTAGGTTATACGCTTCGCTTTCGGAATTGGCGTTTCACGAATAAACACAAATCACGCCCGAAAACAAACATCGACACCTAATCCTACATTTTGAGGTCTATATTTCATTGACACACAAAACCAAAATCCTTATAGTTCGCCTTACAGAAGCAATGTCTTATCAAAGGTTAGTATGCTCGTTAAAAGGCTGAGGCTTGCGCCGGATGTTGTACTGACCGTAGGCGAAGGCGAAGATGCGGGATTGGTTTCGGCCATAAGCGCTGCGTCGCAAGTAAAAGTTCTGCTGCCCCCAAAACCGCGGATAACAGCGGCCTATGGGGCAACATGCCGGACAGTGGATGATCATGCTTAAAACATCAGGAGGTGACAATGAGCGCCAAAGAAAATGAGCAGAATTCAGCACCGGAATACAAAACAGGCGGATGGCGGGCGCATTATGTGTTGATTGTCTGCACCATTCTATACGTGATCAATTACATGGACCGGCAGGTGTTTTCGGTCATTCTGCAGCCAATGAAAATCGACCTCGGGTTGACAGATGCGCAGTGCGGCCTGGCCTCCACTGTGTTAATTTTTGGCATGGCCTTTTTTTCCTTTCCTATTTCTTATTTAATTGATCGCTGGAGCCGCAGGAAAGCAATTGGCATTATGGCTATGCTTTGGAGTGGATTTACTTTTGCCACGGGCCTAGCCAAAAATTTTATGGGCGTGCTCATCCCGCGGGCGTTTGTCGGCTTGGGCGAAGCTGGTTTTGTCCCTGGCGGCACGGCGATGATTAGCGCCTCCTATCCTAAAGAAAAGCGCGGTTGGGCAATGGGTATATTCCATATTGCGATACCGCTCGGTGCCGCGGCAGGTGTGATTTTGGGCGGGCTTATCTCAGTGAAAATGGGCTGGCGCGCTCCTTTTCTGTTTTTCGCCATACCCGGTGTGATTCTGGGGATCATGGCCTTCTTCATGAAAGATTACAAAACGGTAGATGATAGCGGCACCCAGGGGGGCTTAAGCATTTTTTTATAGCGCTTCGGAATGTTCTGCGGTTGCCGACGATGCGTTGGTATTATCTTGCTCTCGGCATCGCCGTTTTTATGACCTCGTCAGTTTTAGTCTGGTTGCCCAGTTTGATGATGCGCATCATGAATATTTCCGAAGCTAAGGCGGGCATTATTACCGGCGGTATTGGACTTGCCGCTATCATCGGTGCTCCTTTAGGTGGATTTTTGACAGATTTCTGGCAAAAGAAAAATCCCCGGGGTCGAATGTATGTTCCCGCGGTTGCTTTTATTGCCGGGGGCATCTTGGTTGTAGTGGTTATCATGACCAAGTTCAGTCCTGTCGGCATTGCGCTTGCTGTTTTTTATGGTATTGCTGCGGCGATGGCTATGCCCGCAATTGCGGCCATTTCGCAGGATGTTGTACCGGTAGCGCATAAGGGGCTCTCCATGGGGCTGGCGATATTCGCGCAATATATGTTCGGCGGCGCCTGGGGGCCGTATGTTGTGGGTACTGTTTCTGACGCGCTTGGTGGTGGCGCCGAAGGATTAAGCATTGCGGTGGGGCTTTGCGGCGCATTTGGTCTACTGGCCGGAGTGCTATTTCTTGTGGCGGCCCGGACTTATCCGGAAGATGCGCAAAAAGTAAAAAGCGAAGTTATCATGGCAGAATGAAAAAAAGAAAATGGTAAACGAAGCTGAAGGCTAAGAGGTTTAATCATGGATAACAAAAAGCTTATGAAAGACGCCGTGGCTACTTTAAGTCGCTATGTGCAGTTTGATACAACCAATCCACCCGGCAATGAAATGTTTGCCGCTTGCTGGCTGCGCGATCAGTTAACGAACCGTGGCATTACACAGGATATCAACTTATATGAGCCTGTATCCGGCCGTGGGCTCGTGGTAGCCCATATTAACGGGAGTGAAGATTTAAAGCCGCTGATGATCAATCATCATATGGATGTTGTGGCTGCCGATCCCGCAAAGTGGAGCTATCCGCCTTTCAGCGGTGTTTCAGCAGATGGCTTTATCTGGGGGCGCGGCACCCTTGATACCAAAGGACTGGGTGTCATGTTTCTACTGGCACTGGAATCATTGCTGAAGGAAGGAATCAAATTCCGCCGTCCGATAATATTCACAGCCGTGCCGGATGAAGAGCCGGGCGGTGATAACGGTATGCGCTGGCTTGTGGAAAATCATTTGAAGGAGATTGATCCGGAATGGGTGTGGGATGAAGGCAGCGGAGGCCTTAAAGGAGTTTTTGGGAAAAGGGTGATGTTTGCCATTGCGGTTGCCGAAAAACAGATTTATCGGGTAAGGCTTATTGCCACAGGTGAGCCTGGTCATGGATCCATGCCACACAACAATAGTGCCAATGTCACGCTGATCGATGCCCTGGAGCGTGTTATCGGATCGCCACGGCCCATGCGGGCAGGTACTGCCGCCTGCGCAATGTTCGGTATTCTCGCTTACGAACAGAAATTTCCGGCATCCTTTATCCTGCGTAATCTTTCCAACCCTCTGGTTCTCAAGTTGGCGGGCAAATCGCTTGCCGCCGAAAAACTCACCAACGCGCTTCTTCGTGATACAGTGAGCGTTAATGTGATTAAAGCCGGTTACCAGATCAATGTAATTCCCGAGCGGGCGGAAGCCGAGCTTGATTGCCGCTTACTGCCGGAAACAGACGCTCAGGAATTTCATCACTGGCTTACGAATCGTATTGCCGATGACCGCATTCAAATTGAGATAATCCAGACCTCGCCGCCGTCGGGAATTGCACCGCTGAATAGCCAGTTCTACCAAACTGTAACTTCCGTTATTGAGAAACACTCGCCCGGCGCAGGAGTATTCCCGCTTTTGATGGCCGGCGCGACAGACGGCCGCTACTGGCGCCAGCGCGGTTACCCTGCTTACGGTTTTGCACCGATGATTCTGGAGCGTGCGGATATTGGCCGTGTGCATGGCATTGACGAACGACTTTCAACCGATAATCTGCTTTTGGGAATAAAGATGACGAGAGACATTCTCAAGGAGCTGTGCGCTTAGAGGCGGGATAAGAAACAGACGATTGAAAAATCCCAATCGACTTAGCATTCTCATTCTTTGTCGTTGAAGCGTATGCTACAAGCCGGAATGATATCGTTTAGATATTTTATTGCAGGTGTAATAGTTGACGATAAAAAATCAGGCAGTGAGTGCAATCAGTGCATCTACTGCTACAGGCTTACCGTCACGGCAAATCTTCAGGGGATTGATATCTATTTCGGCAATCGATTCAAATTGAAGACCGATCTCACCTAGCGCAATAAGGATCTTTACTAAAAGATCCGTATCTACGGCCGCTTCTCCACGGAGAGGCTGCAGGATGGTATTGGCTCTGATTCCCGACATCATATCTTTTGCATCGTACATTGTTAGAGGTGCAATCCGAAAAACGGTGTCTTTCAGTGTCTCTGTTAAAATGCCCCCAAGACCGAACATCACAGACGGCCCGAATGAGTGGTCACGGGTCAAGCCGCAGGCCAGTTCCCGGGTGCCCACGATCATTTCTTGTACTGAAAGGGACTCGCATCCCGGAATTTCAAGAAGACGCCGGCCTTCCGATCTGATTTCCAATTCAGTCTTCACATCCAGAACGACACCGCCGGCTTCAGTTTTGTGCGCCAATTTTTCTCCCGACGCCTTAAGAACAACGGGAAATCCCATCTTGACCGCTTCCGCAACCGCAGCATCAACGGAAGATGCCAAAACATCCCGGCATACGGGTACGCCAAAAGCGGCAAGAAACAACTTAGCCTCTTGTTCATTCAAGGCCTTTCGGCCAGAAGATTTCGCACTATAAATTAAAGATTTGGGATCAGTCATTTTATGGCACCTCAATCTCCGAAATAGTCTATAATATATATTTTCATTTTTAAAAATGATGGCCTGTCAATCATTATTGTTAATAAAAAATTATCTCCCGTATGCTTCCCTACTTTATCCGGGCCGCTGCTCTGCGTTCTTCGTGATAGCGTATGAACTTGATCAGAGCCATGGCAGCGCGCTGTATTGACGGAAAAACGGCGAATCCTGCTGCAGTTAATTCCTTACCTGCATCATATGCAAGCTTTCTCATCTGAGTGGAGGCGTAGCTATGCAAGATGACGGCCAGCGGCTTCTTAATTTCCTTTTTGATTTCACCGACTAGTTTCAGATACACCCCGACCATAAATTCCTTATCTTTTATGGAAATAAGGCCAAAATGGTCAAATGCTACGTGTATGGCCAACAGGTCCGCTTCCTTACACTGATCAAGCGCTTTCATTGTCTTAAAAAATGTCTCAGCACTTTCAAAATTATTGAGGTCGACAGGGTTCTTAAAAATTCGTCCGGCTTCTGAAGGATAGAGTTCAATCAGGCTTTTACGCAGCTTATCATCCAGCTTGGGCAGCGACAGTCCGGCATTGGTAAATTCATCGGCCAGGATAACGCTGGCGCCTCCTCCAATGCCTGCAATAACAATCTTATTCCCCCTGGGGGCCGGCATATGCTGAAAAGCTATTGTTATATCCATCATTTCTTCAATACTGCCTGCACGGATCGCCCCTGCCTGCCGCAGTGCGCCTTCCCACACCTGGTTTGAACCGGCCATCGCGGCGGTGTGTGATACCGCTGCCTCGGCCCCTGATTCGGATGTACCTACCTTTAATACTATGACCGGTTTGCTCTTTGTGGCCGATTTTAAAGCCCTCAAAAAGCGCGAGCCCTCTCTTACACCTTCTATATAAGCGGTAATAATTTTCGTTTCGTCATCGTGCGTCAGATATTCCAGGTAATCAGACTCGTTCAAATCGGCTCCATTGCCCATACTTATGACCTTGCTGAATAACACGCCCCTGTCGTTGCCTTCCTGTACGCAGTGTGCTGCATTGCCTCCGCTTTGAGAGATCATGGCGACAGGACCGCTCGCTTTATCAAAATCAGCATTAAAGGAAAGACCGCCTGAAGGGCAATAAAGGCCCAGACAATTTGGTCCGACCACGCGGATTCCGCCGGCTTTTGCTCTCGCCATGATATCCGCCTGCAGATGTTTGCCTTCAATATTTTCTATCTCGCTGAAACCCGAGGTAAAAAAATGTATGGCCTTTACACCCTTTTCAGCCGCATCTGCCACGAGCTGCGGAGTATAGCGGGAAGGAATGGCAGAAATAACAAAATCGATCTTATCAGGAATATCTTTAACGCTTTTGTATATTTTCATACCCATAATCTCGCCGCCGGTGGGATTCATAGGGTATATCTGTCCCTTGAATCCGAATTGTTTCAAGCTCTCGAGGAACATTAGGCCCGCATTGAACTTGTTAGTATTCTCAGAAACACCGGCAACAGCAATAGTTGTGGGATGAAATAAAAAATCGAGATTTTCTGTATTGTTCACAGGAGACATCCTTCTTTCATAAAGAAATATTATGGCGGTGATATAATAGCGCACATTCCACTGACATTTTTGAGCAGCGACTAGTACCATGTTTATTAATATTTCTCAAATTACATTTGAAATCTACTACAGAAATGAAACGATTCGGCCTAACACGTTCAGGAAGATAGGTGGATTCCACCAAAACGGATAATAAGCTGCAAAGCATTTGCACATTTCATCCCGTATTCAATAAACTGGCCAGATAAGTTGCCTTGAAGATTTGTAGGTGGAGTCAACAAGCATTACTTCGCAACCTTTCGAACGGAAATCATTAAAAAAGACAATTTTCACAAGACTTTTCTTCGATTGACATGCGCAACATTTATTGATAGAAAAAAACACACGTGGACACTCTCCTTCTATTAGATCCTGAAACGGTAATCTGACAGACCAACCATCAGCCTTTTTAGAGTGCGTTATGAAATGGAATTTCCAGAAGTTGCCGATACGTTCTGCTTCATGGATTATTGATTCCGATGGAGCCTTCTTGAATTATCTTGAACGATAACAATTGTTCCCTTTGCCAATTATCAAGAACCAAAAAGGAGGCGTATCATGAAGAAAACGGGTAAAAAAACCAAGATTAAAAAACAGAAAAAGGTTCTGGCAAAGAAAAAGATCCAAGTTAAAAAAAAGGTTATAGCAAAGAAAAAGGTTCAAATTAAGAAAAAAATTCAGGCAAAGAAAAAACAAGTTACCTATCAGGATAAGCCATGGCTTGCCAATTATGACAAGGGCGTTCCGTCCTCTATTGCATATAAAGAAAGGTTCTTGATTGATTACCTCGATGACGCGGCACGGGACTATCCTAATAAAACCGCCTTTATTTCACACGGATATGAGATATCGTATGCGCAATTGAAAGACATGGTTTACCGTTTTGCAACATGCCTTGCTGATTTCGGTATAAAAAAGAACGACAGCGTGGCTATACACCTGCCTAACATGATTCAAACTGTAGCCGCCTGCTACGCGGTGCTGAAGCTGGGCGGAAAAGTTGTCATGAACAATCCCTTGTATACGGCATTGGAGCTTGAGTATCAGTTCAACGATTCGGAATCAAAAGTGCTTATCACGCTCGACCTGCTCGCGAATAACATGATCGACCTGAGGCCGAAGACCGGGATAAAGCAGATAGTATACGCCTCGCTGAAGGATTATCTGCCCGCCTCGACGGATCCGACCACGGTCCTCGCTGTCCAGCCCAAAGAGGCGGAGGACGTTTACGGCTGGAAAGACCTCATAGCAAAGTATCCGCCGAACCCGCCGCAGGTTAGGGTATCCTTCGATGACGTGGCCTTTCTGCAATACACAGGGGGCACAACCGGCGTCTCAAAGGGGGCCATGCTCACGCATGCCAACATGAGCAAACAGGTGCAGCAGATCCATGCAACGGATCCAGCCGCAGTAAGGGGCGGTGATGAGATAGGCATGGGCGCTCTCCCGATTTTTCATTCGTTCGGTCTTTCCTGTATTATGAATCTGACTATTTATTATGCAGGCACCAATATACTTTTAGTCAGGCCCACCCCTGAGGCCCTGTTCGACACGATAAAAAAATACAGGCCTAACGTGACCGCCCTTGTGCCTACCATGTTCATCGGCCTACTCAATCACCCGGAATTCGATACCCTCGATCTAACCTGTTTCAGGATAATCGGCTCCGGCAGCGCCCCGCTCCCGGTTGAGGTCATCAAAAAATATAAAGAAATATCAGGTGCGGTCATCTCCGAGGGATTCGGCCTGACTGAAACATCGCCGGCTACTCATGGCAACCCGCTGAAAGGAAGACAAAAGATAGGAAGCATCGGACTCCCATATCCTGATACCGAGTGCCGCATCGTGGACCTTGAAACCGGGGAGAAGGACATGCCGGTCGGCGAGTCGGGCGAGCTGATCATTAAAGGCCCCCAGGTAATGAAGGGATACTGGAAAAAACCGGAGGAAACGGCCATATCGCATTGAGGAACGGCTGGTTGTATACCGGCGATATAGCCACAATGGATAAAGATGGTTATTTCTATATAGTAGACCGCAAAAAGGATATGATAATCTCCGGCGGATATAATGTATTATCCGCGCGACATTGACGAGGTGTTATATACGCACCCCAAGGTCCAGGAGGCGTGCGCGATCGGCGTTCCGCATGAAACGCGCGGCGAGCAGATCAAGGCCTTTGTCGTATTAAAGGAAGGAGAGACCGCAACAGAACAGGAAATATTAGAATACTGCGCGAGCAAATTGGCCAAGTACAAACTTCCGACCATGGTTGAATTCAGAAAAGAGCTGCCGAAAAGCAATGTGGGCAAGGTTCTGAGAAAGATACTCAAACAGGAAGAGATTAAAAAGATGCAGTAGATTGCGAGAGTAAAAGAAGTTCGTAATTGGCATTATTTGTTTGAGGACGGACATTACTTGACAGTTGAATCAGGAAGATAGGATTTTCCTGGAGAGAAAATGATGGAAGCATCAACCATTAATGCAATTGTAACCGGTTACAAATGGTAATCCTTATTTCGATTCCATATCAAAAGCTGAGACTTCGTTAGGTGTAAGTAGCATTTGCTTCTTCCTGAAATATTGATTTCCCACTACTGACTATTCATGCTAAATTTCAATTGGTAGTCAGTGTAAATTGAATGTACTATGCGTGAAGAAGAGGTAAATAAAAATGGAAGAAAAATTATGACAAACAGAAATCGCTTTGGGCGATGGATGCTGATGGGACTCTGCCTTGTCATATCCGGGTGTGTTCAACGCAGTGATGATCCTTACACCACCGACTGTGCCGCTGGCTTCTGAGAAGGCTGATGTAGAAGCTAAGCGCTTTCAGCCCCAGCCGGGAAAGGCATCCATTTATGTCATACGGGAGCACATATTCGCGGGACAGGCCGTACTCTTCCAGGTTAGCCTTGATGGAAAGGATCAGGGAAAGCTTTCCCGAGGCACCTATTTTCTCTTTACAGTGCCACCCGGCGAGCACGTTGTCACCTTTGCGCAAGCGGGGGGGGACCAGATCCAGGCAGAGGCACGGAGCAGATATATGCAGTAGAAGGCGGGATATATTATCTGGAGATACGGCCGAAATCTGGTATGATAGCACCACCCACAAATATATTCCGTATTGATCTCCAACGGGGCAGGCAGATGATTTTGGGAGGTAAGCGCGCCGAGGCTAAGCCTGCTGACTGACGGAGTGAAAGTATCTGTCCATTAGTAAACGCGTAGTGACCAGATGGCGCATTACTATGGATATTGCGGCAATCCATTACCCCCACAACACGCGCGTACTATCATTACTTTATTTCGATCCGTAATTATCAGTTTTAATGAATCACTATGGCTGAGCAGTTGTAGGTGAAAGCAATTTTTTTAAAGCTCCATTTTCGGTTAGGCTCCCTATCTGGTTGTCAACCAGGACACTCTGTTTCATCCCTTCCTTACGGGATTTGTTTTCTCTCGTGATTTACAACCCACTTCGGGCTGGTTAGAATGGCTATGGTTCGTCGTTTGGAAGTCCCTATATCGGAATATCCTTCTTTGTTTCCTGTATTCCAATCTGCCTTTTACACCTTGCACAAAACACCTGGCCTTCACCTTTGATATCATCCTCAAAAATTATCTCATTGGCGGTTAAGTCTATCTCCTCTTCCGTCGTCGCGCAATCTGTGCAAACGGTTTCATCATCGATGATAACGTCAAAATAATTTCTTTGTAACCGATACCCTATTACTTCATATTTCGTAATCGTTGTCATTTTCTTGTCTTCTTTAAAAGACAAAGAACCCTGAAGACTTCTCACAGTCACAGGGACTGCCGGCAATGTCACCATTACAGGAATCTTCAAGGGTTTTATAAAATAAGTTAATTTTCATTTTCCTATGCTCTGAGATTTAATATAAATACCTTATATACCTCTATGCAGGGCTTTGTCAAGACGTTTTTTGTTGCAAATTCATACCGTATCGTCTATATTTCTTTCATGCCTACTGAAAAGCCTAAAATCATACTCGTCATGGAAAAAGACCTTCTTAAACGTATTGAAGATTTCCGTTTTGAGAATCGCATCAGTTCACGCTCTAAAGCTATCCGGCGACTGCTGGAAAAGGCGCTCTCACCATACGCAAAGCAAGATAAGAAAGCTAAAAAAAAATAACCTTTACCTTTAAGAGGTATTTATAGACTAATTATTGAAACCTTGTTTCCAAAAGAATGCAGTGTATCCTAAGGAATTGCGCTAATAAATACGAAGTATATTTAGTTTCATCAAATGCAATACCATTCAAGCTCAAAGGCGAAATCAAACCCATCCACAGTTTTCGCTTTTAAAAGACGTGTAGAATAGGAACTAGTTCAGGGTCAGTTCAGAACGCGTTTGGGGTATAAGATAGGGACTTGTGGTTGACGCTAGGTTCAATTTTAATTAATTAACAAGCTTTTATATGAAATTATTCTGGGACGACACCTGCACACTCTGACCAAGAATAAATAATAAAGGGAATTTATTACCCGCATATTATTTTTGTAAAATATTTGCCCTATGTACAATGTATATTCCTGTTTGCGTAATATAACGATTAGTTTATTGTTGGTAATGCTTACCGATGGCTGCATTCAACGGGCAGTCATTAAACCAGATTCTCGAACAGAAAAAGTTCTGATGGCGGTTTCCGGCGCTATTGCCGGAAATGACATATTGAGTGCTATGGCGCAGATTGAGTTGGTTACACCTCATGGTTATCATCCAGTACGGGTAGCCATAGTTATGAAAAAGCCATCATATCTGCGGTTGGAACTGCTGCCGATTATCGGAACTCCGGATTTTTTTCTTAGTTCTTCACCAGCAGAAATGTGCATCTTTATTCCTTCCAGAGGGGAATTTTATCGCGGCAAGCCAACCGCCGCAAATCTTGCGCGTTTCCTGCCGTGGCAATTTAATTTTGAAGATATAGTCATGATATTTACCGGCGCTTATCCTCCTATTATAGATGGGATTATATCCTGTCAAAGCTATCAAGAAAAAAATTCTTTGCGTATAGAAATGAAATCGCCGTCAGATAAGTTGCAAATACTATGGGTGGCGGAAAATAATCGTTTGTTGAAACTTGCTAGTTTAAATGAATTTGGCCAAGAAATATATCATGTGAATTATGAAGACTATAGGCCGGAAAGCCCAGTTCCCGGGAAAATTACCATCAAGATGGCTGATGGCATAACTTCCATCTCCGTAAAATATTCCGAACTTAAAATTGAAAAAGCAACTACTCTCGCAATTTTTGATCTGAAGATGCCTGTGGGTATGAAATTAATTTTGCTGGATTAGGTTCTTAATATAAAAAAAGAGGGTTAGGTTAAATTGCCCCCTTTTTTTGTTTGTTTTTTATCCACAAGAAATTAATTATTTTATTTCTTGCAGTTTTGAACGCGCTATACGTGCCTGATTGGTATTCGGATAATCTTTAATTACCTGCTGTAAAAGCAACTTTGCGCTTGTTTTGTCTCCCAACTTCAAGAAGGAAAGACCTTGCTTTAATAAAGCATAAGGAACTTTACTGCCGCCGGGATAGTTTTTAGCTACTTTTTCGTATTCTAAAATTGCTTGCTCGTATTTTTTTTCAAAAAAGTAACATTCACCAATCCAAAATTGAGCATTATCGGAATACTCACTGTCCGGATAAGCAGCTAAAAGATTTTGAAACTCGGTCCGGGCCTTATCATAATTGCCTTCTTTGAAGATTTGATAGGCCGCCGAGTAAGCCTTCTCCTTGTCCTGTTTTTTTACCTGGTCTTTAGCAACCGCAGTCCCGGTTGATTTACTGTTTTTATCAAGAGTATCATTGACGATATCCTTTTTTCCTATTTCCAAAAAGTTTTCGATAAAATTGATTTTCAGGAGAAGATTATCAAACGCTTGTTCTTCCTTTTTTGTGTTTACAGCGAGATCCTTTTTCAGCGTTTCAACCTGACCGCGCAGTTGCTGAATATTATCCCGTAAATCTGCAATATCCGCCGCTGTGTTGGCTTGTCCCTTGCGCATCGATTCCAGATTTGCAGCGTTCTTTTTTACGGTGACCAATTCGGCATCTATAGCGGCAAGTTTTTCTTCCATTTTCTGGTTTAATTCAGAACGGACTGCCTTCAAGTCTTGAGTAGATGCACAGCCCGCAACCGAAAATGCCAAGATCGCCAAAATAAGATAAATATAATTTCTCAATTTTTTCACCTTGGTAAATAATTTTTATTACGGAGTGATGGCAAAATGGGCGCGTCTGTTCTTGGTCCAGGCATCTTCATTATGGCCGGGATCTAAGGGACGTTCTTCGCCGTAGCTGATAGTTTTTATTCTTGGCTCTTTAATACCCAGATTGACTAAATAATTCTTTGTTTCCTGAGCGCGTCTTTGCCCCAGAGCCATGTTGTATTCGGCAGTCCCTCTTTCGTCGCAATGTCCTTCTATAACGACTTTAGAGTCGCCATTTTTGAGCAAGAAATCGGCATTGGTTTTAAGAATTTCGCGGGCATCGGAGCTGATGTTGGATTTATTAAATTCAAAAAAGATGTCCTTTACTGCAGTTTCTGCTGTCGGTGCTATTGCTGCCGGTTCCACTTTAGCAGACTGTTCGCTGGCTGTCGCAGCTGATTGTGCAGGCGCAGCCTGCTCCTGAGCAGTGCCCTCGGTAACTACCGCCTTTTTTTCGGCACAACCGGTGAATATTGTTAGAGCAAATGCAACTACAATAAACATCCCTACCAATATTGTGTTCTTTTTCATCATCGCTCTCCTTTCTTGGTTCTAAATAAGGTTATCATAGTAAAAAAGTGTTTAGTACTTAAACACAATTAACACATGGCCGTCAATAAAAAATTATTGCAAAATAGCAGAAATATAGAACGAGACCCGGAGTAGATATGTTTTTCAAAAATTCCGCTCATTTATGTTTAATCACAAAGTAATTCATAAGTTAGAAAAATTATTTAAATCGCGGCGACCAAACGGGCATAGTCAAAGTATCGTTGTTTTCATTGAGAATTCTTATATTTAAACCATTGGCATTCATGATACAAATTCTACTTTTGGAAGCTGTTTTCGAGCTGTAGACAATTTGCCTTCCAGAAGGTGACCATGATGGTGATTCGTTCCTCGAGGCGTCGAAAGTTAATTGCAGGAGGTTATTACCATCTTCATCCACGGAAAAAATTTGATACTTGCCGTTAATCAGTCCTTCATAAGCAATACGGCCTCCGCGCGGAGACCACGAAGGGGATGTATTATAATTACCTTCATAAGTTATCCTTTTTACGTTATTACCATCGGCGTCCATTGTGTAAATTTGGGGCGAGCCGGAGCGATTAGAAACAAAAGCTATTTTTTGGCCGTCAGGGGACCAGGTCGGGGACACATCTATGGAATAGTTATGAGTCAATCGTTTAAGCTTCACCGTTTCGATTTCCAAGATAAATATCTCTTCGTTATCTTCCTTGCTGAGAGTTAATAACAATTTTTTGCCATCCGGAGAAAAAGAACCGCACAAATTAAGTCCTTCAAAAGAAACCACTTTTTTTTCCGTACCGGTTTTTAAATTTCGAATATAAACTTTGGGGCGACCATCTTTAAAAGAGGTAAAAGCAAGAAAATTTCCATCGGGAGACCAGCGCGGCGAAAGTATAATTGTTTGATGATTGGTGACGTTATTTATAACTGATCCGTCATAGCTGATGGTATATATATCAGACTTGGAGGCTTTTTTGGAAACAAACGCGATTTTGGTGTTAAATTCTCCTTCGTCACCGGTAAGTGTGAATAATATATCAGAAGCTATTTTTTTCGAAAGATCTTTTTGTTCGCTGATTTTAAAATCGTATTTTTTATTAAACAGAGATTCTCCCCTCGTAACGTCGAAAAGATGGCACTCAGCATTAATTTTTTTATCACTTGGGGTTATGTTCCCCCGAAGTAAATAGTCGGCCCCTATTGCTGCCCAATCGGAAAAACGGATGTTTTCTAATGCCGCCATATTAGCAGTGTTTTTTTCTTCCAGAAAACTTTTTTTGTTTAAAATGTTAAAAATACCGGTCATCGCCAAATATTTTTTAATTTCTTCGGCAAGAGTAATGCCGATGTCGACTGATTCCGCAGGGTATGCTGATAAGCTGTTGAAGTCGCAAATGGCTATCGGGAATTGCTGAAAGTTAGGGGAATCTATGTCAATATAAATTTTTGTCAAGGCATTGCTGCTGAAGATCAGAGATACGCAGAAATATAATATCAAAGCTGCCGCTGGGTATATTTTCTTCATGAAAAAATTTCTACCTTGTCTTATTTTTTTGAACGCAATTCAAAAGAATGAAAACGTATACCTCTTTCAATATAATTGTCCATCATTCCTTCCAGAAATGGAGGAAAAGGCATTGATTTTTGAACCGCCTTCATAGCAGAATCATCAAAATAGCGATTACCGGATCGCTTTTCAAAATTAATCCGTTCTACCATGCCATTTCTCAAAATTCTGACTTCAATGATTGTCTCGACATTATCCTTGGGCCACAGTGCCGATGGCAATGCCCAATTGCCTTTAACTCTTGATTGGATAAAGGCATTATATTCATCCGAGCGCGAGCCGGCTTGAGCTTGAGGCACATTTGCCCCGGCAGTGTTAGGCAAGGCAGCTGAAGGTTCTGCGGCTGGTGTAGCCTGCGGTGGCAAGCTCTCTTTTTGCCTGATTGCGCTGACAGCTTTTTCAATATTTAATTTGCTGGTTTCTTCTTTTTTGGTTGGTGTTGGAGTAAGGCCGGTAACTGACTTTTTTAATACTATCGAGTTTGCCGGTTCGCTTGACTGCAGAATGTCTTGCATAAGAGATGAATTTCTTGGGAAAGCTATGTCGGGACCTACAAGTTGAACAGAATAAACTGGCCCAAAAGTCAAATGTCTCGACGATGAAGGGACCGAAATAAGAACCGCGGTAATAACGACAAAATGGATTATTGCAGAGAGGAAAACCATGTTGTAAATGTTGCCGCCGGTATTGCCGCGAAAGCCGTTGTTAAGCATCCGGGGCTTCATTTTGCTCCCTCGGGCGGTTCTGTAATCATTCCTAATTTATCAACACCGGCCTTGCGCACTTCCGACATAACTTCAACAACAAATCCATAAGGCACATTTCTGTCGGCGCGAAGGAAAACCTCACGGTCAATCCTATTGGAGAAGATTGCTTCGAGCTTGAAATTCAGTTCTCCCAACTGCATCTTGGTTTTATTCAAAAATATTTCTCTGGCTTCGTTGATAGTTAAGACAAGTTTTTCTTCAGTGACATCGACGCTCTTGGATTTGACCCTCGGCAGGTTGACGTCGATGCCCATGGAAAGCATTGGGGCCGTAACCATAAAGATAATTAAGAGAACCAACACGACGTCGACTAAAGGAGTAACGTTAATTTCCGCCAGAGCTTTATTTCCATTGTTTCTTTTACGTAAGCTGCGCATGGCTGATTAATTCCTAAGCATTTATTTACGAATAAAATACCGTTCGACAATGTTTAAAAATTCGGCGGCAAAATTATCCATTTCCTGAACCATTGTTTTGGACTTATTCAAAAAATAATTATAAAAAATAACAGCCGGTATAGCCGCAGCAAGTCCGGCAGCTGTAGCAATAAGAGCTTCCGAAATGCCCGGGGCGACAACAGCTAGAGTTGCTGAACCACGTGCGCCTATCCCTTTAAAAGTATCCATAATGCCCCATACTGTGCCAAATAAGCCAATAAAAGGACTGGCGGAACCGGTTGTGGCGAGGAATCCTAAGGCGCTTTCCAGCTTGGTCATTTCCGTGTTACTGGCTTTGCTTAGAGATCTCTCCACGTTATCCAAGGAGGAAAGGCTGATTTCATCACCGGTATATTCCGTTTCCTTCACTGGGTTATTTATTTTTGTTAGTTCCTCATAGCCGACACGGAAAACTTCTGCCATTGTAGAAGATTTATATTTTTTGGCAGCCAGGTGAACGTCGGATAGCTTGCTGCTGCGCATATAGTCCGAATTGAATTCGTCATTTTCTTTTTTAATGTTACGATAATATTTGTATTTCAAGAAAATGATTGCCCAGGAAACGACAGAAAAAATCAGCAGTATCAACAAGACAAATTTAACCATAAGCCCGGCATCAAGGACCATGCCTAAAAGGCTACCATGAAAACTACCGCCTAAATCTAAAGAACCAATATCTTTCACTTTTTTATCTCCAAAATGTAATTGAAACTTGGAGCGTAACCTAAAGGAAAAATATGTCCTTGTCAATAAATCTTTTTTGGTTTCGGCGTGTCTATCCGTTTTCAAAGAATATTCAGTGAGTCAGAAATATAGCTATTTAGAGGGATTTAGAACTGGCCGCAATAAAAACGGTTACTGAATTTAAAGCATCTCCGGTGTAAAAGAGATGATATCATCTATTTGTAGAACATTGGCAAAGATCATGGTCAAACGGTCAATGCCTAGGGCAATACCTGCGCAAGGCGGTAAGCTGGTTAGTGAATTTAAAAATTTATCCGGCATGGAATATTGCGTCCAATTCTTTTGAGCGCGCAGTTGCAGGACTTGTTCAAAGCGTCGTCGCTGTTCTTCGGCATCATTCAATTCGGAAAACCCATTGGCGATCTCCATGCCGCCGATATAGAGCTCAAAACGCTCGCCTATAGACGGATCACCTTCCTTTAATTTAGCCATAGACACCATTTTATCCGGGTAATCATAAATAAAAGTTGGACGGTCGATACCCAGACACGGTTCAATGTACTCAATCATGATTTCATCAAATTTGTCCTGATGGAGGGCATCCCGCAAGGTAACCGGCGCGTATTTTTCAAAAGCTTCCCGCACGGTGATTTTTCCCCAAGGCGGTGTCAAATTTATTTTTTTATTACGAAAGGAACAATGCGTAACGATGTCCATATTATTTGCAACCGTAAAGATCATTTCTTCGCATTGTGACATGAGTTGCAAGTAATCGAATTTTGCAACATACCATTCCAGCATAGTGAATTCCGGCAGGTGCAGATTGCCTCTTTCGGCCGCGCGAAAACATTTGCTGATTTGGAAAATAAGCGGAAAACCGGCAGCCAGAAGTCTTTTCATACAAAGTTCAGGGGATGTTTGTAAAAACCAATCGCCTGAAGGAAATGCTTCAATATGTTCTTCCGGCGCGGGTGATGGAATTCTTAACGGAGTTTCTACTTCTAAAAATCCATGCTCAATAAAAAAAAGACGGATATTTTGGATTAGTCTGGCGCGCAGGTGCAACGCTTCTTTCTTTCGCGCCAGTAAAAAAATATCATCCAAATTTGATGCACTCAAATGTATTTATCCTTTGACGCGGGTTAGATATTCCCCCGTGCGTGTGTCAATCCGGATTTTTTCGCCCTCACCAACAAAGGTTGGTACCTGAATAGTATATCCGGTCTGGACTTTAACCGGTTTTGTGGCGCCTGATACTGTATCACCCTTGGCCCAGGGTTCGGCTTCGGTAACAACCAAATCAACGAAGTTGGGTAAGCTTATTCCGATCGGACGGTCTTCAAAGAGCAAAATTTCCGCTTCGATATTGTCAATTAGGAAGTTTTTGGCATCACCGATTTGATTTCCCGTTAAATAAATTTGCTCGTAATTTTCATTGTCCATGAAGCAGTACTTATCCCCTTCTTTATATAAATACTGCATTTTCTTTTCACGCAAGTCGGCAGATTCAAAGGTGTCTACTGACCGGAAAGATCTTTCGAACTGGCTTCCCGTGACCATATTTTTCAGCTTGCAACGATAGAGTGCTTGCCCCTTGCCCGGTTTGACAAAATTAAATTCGGTGATGACATATGGTTCGTTATCAATTTTCAGCCGCAATCCTTTTCTTAAATCGCTCGCGGTGTACATAAAGATTTTCTCCTTATTCCCTAAATTCCATGATTTTATATGAATAATTTTTCGTTCTTACTAATCTATTTATATAAACTTGTCAAAATAATGTTGATGTGTTTGTAAATCATTTTTTATTGTTCCCGACATTGCATTCAGAGGCATCTTTCCTGTGCTTCCCGGTAAATCAAGAACATATTGCGGCAGACTTAGCCCAGAGCACTGACTCCATATTTTTTCCATCATAGTTATTCCTGATTTTAGATCGGTATGAAAGTGTTCGCATCCTTTAACCGGGTCACAGTGGAAAAGATAATAAGGACGAACCGATATCTTTTGTAAGCCGTAAAGTAAGTTGCGCATGACATCCGGTGAGTCATTGACGCCTTGGAGTAAAACAGACTGGTTGGAAACAGGAATTCCTGATTCTTGGAGCATGTTGCAGGCTCGTTTGGCTTCGGGGGTGATTTCAGCCGGATGATTGAATTGCGTGTTAAACCATAAGGGCCGGTAGCGTTTGAGCATCCGGCAGAGTTCTTTGGTTATGCGCATGGGCATGACAACGGGGGCGCGACTGCCGATACGTAAAACTTCAATGTGCGGTATAGCTTTCAGCGAGGCCAGTAGAGTTTCTATAGTTTGATCATCAAAAATAAGCGGATCACCGCCGGAGATGATAACTTCTCTGATTTGCTGCGATTCAGAAATATAGGGGATAATTTTTTTTAGCCGTGTTTTTAAACTAATGTGAGCTGATTGAGCCCAAAAACGCTTGCGGTTGCAATGCCGGCAGTAAGTAGAGACAAACTTCAGTAACAATAGCAAGGCAGCGGTCAGGATAGCGGTGTATTAGTTTGGGTACCGGCATATGGATGTCTTCTTCCAGCGGATCGTCCAGATAGTCTTTGTAACAAGAAATTTCCCGCAAATCAGGAATGCACTGCGCGCGGACCGGATCGTTTTCGTGATCAATTTGAATAAGCGATAAATAATATGGAGTGATTGCCATTGGATAAACAGCTGTTACGGCGTTTATCTTTTCCGTCCGCAGCGCTACCCTGCCTGGAAAATGATCTAATTGTGCCACCTTAGTAATGCGATTTTTGAATTGCCAGCGCCAGTCTTGCCAATCTCTAACCGTGGCATTTTTAAAAAAGGACAAAATATTTTTATTTTTGTTTATATTCATATATACAATTTAATTGAAAACAAATTAAGGCGTTCCTACTACCATAATTTTAACTAGTTGCAAAGGAAATCAATTATCTTTGGGCGGCTTAAAATTTGCGGGAAAACAATTCACAGCCGTGATATATTGGAATAAAGGCTAAAAACTCATTCTGGAGAGTTAAATTGATGTCTCTACAGCAGCGCAAAGAAAGAGTGGCGATATTATCCGTTGTTTCCAATTCTTTTTTAGTTTTATTTAAAGTAATTGTCGGTGTTTTAATTGGTTCTGTTTCGATAATATCCGAAGCGATTCATTCGGGTATGGATTTGTTGGCTGCAATTATCGCCATGTTTTCCGTGAAAACATCCAGCGTTCCGGCTGATGATCATCATCCCTTTGGCCACGGGAAAATAGAAAATATATCCGGTTTGGTGGAAGCAGCGCTTATTTTTGTCGCCGCGTTTTGGATTATATTTGAGGCAATAAAAAAAATAAGTTCTGCGCAAACACTTGATGCTCCGGAATGGGGTGTCGCCGTCATGCTCTTTTCCGCTGTCGTCAATTTTATTGTTTCCCGAAAACTATTCCAAGTAGGTAAGGAAGCTGATTCAATTGCCCTCCAGGCTGACGCCTGGCATTTACGGACGGATGTTTATACTTCGGTGGGCGTTATGGTCAGCCTTGGGCTGATTTGGATCGGTCATAGTCTTTTCCCCGATCCTAAGATACATTGGCTTGATCCGATCGCCGCCATATTTGTTGCTGTCATTATCTTGCGTGCAGCTTACGAATTAACTGCACAGTCTATTCGCGATTTAATGGATGTTAAATTGCCGCCAGAAGAAGAGGATTGGATTCGCGATGTAATTGTAAGCTGTCAGCCATCTCTGCACGGATTTCATCAGTTAAGAACACGTAAAGCAGGACATTTTCGCTTTATAGAATTTCATATTAAAGTTAATCCGCAAATGTCAGTGGTTGATTCCCACAACATTACTAAAGGATTAAAATTAAGAATCAGACAAAGATTTCCCGATTCCGTTATTACTATTCATATTGAACCATGCGATGGTGAATGCGCAGACGCTTGTATTGCCGGCTGTTTATTGACTGAAGAGAAAAGGCCAAGACATGTATAGAGTTTCTAAGTATATGTGAATACGGCATAAATTATGATATAATGTTTAAGAATGGCATATCAGATGCCAGTATACGGGTATTATGAGCAATTATCATTCTGAATGCCAGAACCATCCAGGTTAGTTTTTTCTGATTATGGGAGCAGTATATACATTTGATTTATGCAGGAAAGGATAATGATCATGAAGCTTGCCAAAAAAGTCGTGTTGTTTACTTTTTCTTTGTTGCTAATTGTCATTATGGGCGGAGATTCGGACGGCCAGGGAAGAGGCAGTAGAGAACTGGTGATTCTTTTTACTCACGATTTGCATTCGTATTTATTGCCCCATAAAGTTTTGACTCAGGACGGACAACAAGAACAGCAGGGGGGATACGCTAAGCTCGCTTATGTAATTAAAGAACAGCGGACATATCATCAAAATAAGACTTTGCGTGTAGATGCTGGCGATTTTTCCATGGGTACGCTTTTTCACACTTCATTTCTGAAAGAGGCCTCTGAACTCCGGCTCATGGGCAAAATGGGTTACGATGTAGCAACTTTCGGTAACCACGATTTCGATTTCCATGCGGATGGTTTGGCAAAAATGCTTAACACTGCGCGGTCCAAAAGTCAGCAATTGCCCGCTTTGGTTGCTTCCAACATTATTTTCAGCGGGAACGATCCCGGAGATGCGGCACTAAAGCAAGCCTTTAAGGATTATCCGGTAAAAGAATATATGATTTTTGAAAGAAACGGTATCCGCATTGGAGTTTTCGGCATTATGGGCAAGGATGCGGGTGACGATACGCCCTTTGTTAAGTCTGTTAAATTTGGTGATCCGATTCGGGCAAGCAAGAAGATGGTGGATGTTTTAAAAAATAAGGAAAAGGTGGATGTTGTTATCTGCCTTTCTCATTCCGGCACCTCTCCAATAAAAAATAACTCGGAAGACGAGCAATTGGCGCGAAAAGTGCCACAAATCGATGTTATTGTCAGCGGCCATACGCACACTATTTTACCCAAACCGGTAAAAGTTGGCAGGACAATTATCGTTTCCAGCGGCTGTTATGGCGAGTATCTGGGTATTTTGAAAATTTTTTACACCAAAGAAAAGGATATCAAAATCGCTTCCTACGTTTTAAGAAATATTGCGACCGGTATCCCGGACGATAGAATTATCTCGGAAGATGTTGCCGACTACAAAGATATTGTCAGCCGGAATTTTCTTTCTCCCTATCGCCTAAGTTTCGATCAGGTAATTGCCGAAAGCGATTTTAATATGGATACGCTTGCGTCTGCTTATGCCAACCCCAAGGAGATGGGATTGGGAAACATGATTACCGACGCTTACCGCTATGCCGTACAAAAAGCCGAAGGAAATAATTATGAATATGTTCATGTTGCATTGGAGCCGCTGGGACTGATTAGGGATTCTTTCCAGAAGGGGAAAATTACGACTGCGGATGTTTTTCAGGTGCTATCGCTGGGCATCGGCAGGGATGGTGTTGCCGGCTATCCGCTGTTGGCTTTTTATGTAAGCGGCAAGGAGCTGAAGGATATTCTGGAAATTGAGGCATCAGTGGCACCTTTTAAAAAAGAAGACGCGCATCTGCAGGTTTCGGGGGTGAAGTTCGCCTTCAATCCTCATCGAATTTTATTCGACAGGGTAACCCAAGTTTCCGTTCAGGATGAAAAGGGCGAATATAAGCCTCTCGATTTTAAGAAACTGTATCGAGTCTGTTCTAACCTCTATGCGGCGGAAATGATAAATTATGTAAGCAAAGTTACTTATGGACTCCTCAGTGTAAAACCGAAGGATAAGAAAAGACGCACTTTGCCGGATTTAAACAAGGCGATTATCTATACCGATAAAGGTTCTTCCAAGCCACGGGAATTAAAAGAGTGGATAGCCCTTACACAGTATATGCGTTCCTTTACGGACACAAATCGTAACGGCATCCCCAATATACCGGAAAAATATCGCGCACCGGAAGGCCGTTACCAAGCGGAATCTTCAACGGATTTGAAAAAGATATTTGCCAACGGTAATTTTATCACTTATGGAGCTCCGATTATCGGGTTTGTTCTCCTGTGTGCCTTAATTTTTTTAATTGTGTTTGTTATTAAAAAAGTTAGACCATTATTAGTCAAGATTAAATAAAAACATTGCTCTCCAAGGGCAATTTTGGACTAATAAAAATACGGAAAAAAATGCCTGCTTTATTTATCGGTCACGGCTCACCGATGAATATCATCTTGAAAAATGATTTTACTAAACACCTGAATGAAGTGGGGAAGAAACTTCCTAAACCGGAAGCCATCATGGTTATATCCGCGCATTGGCTGACCAGAGGCACTTTCGTCACTTGTATGGAGAGGCCGCAACAGATTTATGATTTCTATGGCTTCCCCGCAGAGTTGTATAATTTTAAATATGACTGTGTTGGTTCGCCAAGGCATGCGGCTATGACAAAAAAAACGATCAAAAGCATAGAAATAAAATGTTCTGATGAGTGGGGCTTGGATCACGCTTCCTGGGCAGTGTTAAAACATATCAATCCGCAAGCCGACGTACCTGTGTATGAAATGAGTCTTGATATGACTAAAGATGTGGCCTTTCATTACAATCTGGGACGGGATCTGGCGGATTTGAGAAACGAAGGTATACTGATTATTGGCAGCGGAAATATGGTCCATAATTTGAGTTTGATGAATTACGATATAAATGCCCAATCGGATGATTGGGTTGTGGAAATTGATGAAAAAATTAAACGCTGTCTGTTAGAAAAAACCCACGCTGACCTGATTAATTATCAAAAACTGGATACTAGAATAAGAAAGGCCATTCCCACCTTAGATCATTATTTACCAATGCTCTATATCCTTGGCGTGCAACAAAAAAATGATAAACGTAGATTCATCCATGAAGGGTATCAAAATAATACTATTTCGATGAGATGTTTTGCTTTGGAATAAAAAGTAGTCAATAAGCTTTTACTGATTGGCTGCTTAGTCATTTTTTATTCCCTGTTGCCAGAACTTGGATTGAAGGGCTTTATCAAATTAGGGTCAGGTTCCACTTTTGATTTCAAGTACAAGTCAACAATCATGGTGAGTAAAATCTTTTGATGATTTGCGTTTAAAATGATTGATCTGCAACATTCTGCTTTAGCCACATGCGTAGCGGAGTAAAGCGAAGCGATTCGCTTGTAATGCGTAGCTAATAAAGTGGGCGCTGTCCCTGATTATCCATAACCAAAAAATACCCGGCCGCTTGTCGAAACATAGATAATAAGCTCCGGAGTAAAAGACCGGATAACTTCTATAATTTTCGTATAGATCTCTTTTTTATAGGATGGCTGTTCTGTTTGCGGATCTTTCATGTGCAGATGGACAATTGATATAGCAAGCCTTTATGCGTCTTCTATTTCCCCGAGAATTTCATCACAATGTAACGGGATATGGGGAGTCTGACTTTTCTGCCGGATTAGACCTGTAAGAATAAAGTTGACAATTATCTTATTCATGATTGACCCTCATTTTTATTCCTTCTTCCTTATGATAACCGATAACCCGGCTGGGATTTCCAATATTTTTGGAATAAGGCTTCGTATTCCTGATTACAACACTCCCGGCTCCTACAAGAGTCTCTTCAGCCAGGGTTGTATTGTTGATTACGGTAGCTCCCAATCCAAGATAGCAGGTATTTTCAATCACACAGTTGCCGCCTATCTTGCAGCCTGCTCCTATAAAATTATTATTGCCCATGATAAAATCATGCCCCAGATACACCTGCTGTCTGATGATATTATTTGAACCCATTTTCCCGTCCATATCTATATACGTCTGGCTGAAAATTAGATTATTTTCTCCCATATAAATTTCAGGTTTAATATCACAGGAGGGGCTTATATAGTTGCGAAGCTTATATCCTTTATTCTTCGCTTTAAAGTACATCGCTTCGCGGTTTCGCATGCATCTGTATCCTCCCAGAATCGCTATCATATCATATTCGTCAGGAGGATACAGCTCGGTGATTTCCTGGAAATTTATCTGTGGCAGCCCTAAAAACTCAGGATCATGAAGGTACTCTTCATCCACAGTAAAACAGGTAATTTCAAAATCAGGATTATTTATTGCATCATAGTACAGCATTTTGCTTAATACCGTATTTCCATACACAACTACTTTTTTAATCACCGGTTAATCCTCCCCTTGAAGTCTAATATTCATATACTCACCGTACTAATGCAGTCAGCCCTTAAACTTATTGATTACTGTAATTACATAAGCCGTTTCCTCTTCACTCATGCCCTCATATAGCGGTAAACTAATAATCCGCTCAGCCAGCTTTTCTGTAATAGGAAAGTCTCCCTGTTTATAGCCTAAATATTTGTAGGCTTTTGATAAATGGGGGGGAACAGGGTAATGAATTTGTGTTTCAACACCGTTTTCAAAAAGGTAATCCTGAAACTGGCCTCTGTTCTCTACCTCTATTACAAATAAATGCCATACATGTTCTGATCCTTCCCTGATCTTAGGAAGGCGGACATTTTCATTTTGGATGCCCTGCAGGTAATCATCTGCTATTTTTCGTCTTTGATTAACTGTATCATGATAATGGGCTAATTTAACGGATAAGAATGCTGCCTGCAATTCATCTAATCTGGAATTAACCCCGATCAGTTCATTTTGACACTTTTTTTCGCTGCCGTAATTTCTCAGCTTTTTAATGCTTTCCTTAATTTTGCTGTCGTTGCATACAATCGCTCCCGCATCACCATATGCACCAATTATTTTCGTCGGATAAAAGCTGAAACACCCTATATCCCCCCATGATCCAGTTTTCATTCCGTCGCTTTCAGCTCCATGACTCTGGGCGCAATCTTCAATTAAATAGAGATTATGCTTTTTGGCAATATCACTGATTCTTTTCATTTTTGCCCCTTGTCCGTAAAGATGGACAGCGAGTATGGCTTTAGTATTGCTGCTGACCTTTTCTTCTATCTTATGTGTATCAATATTGTAATATTCATCAGGCTCAACAAAGACGGGTAAAGCGCCATTTTCAGTTATTCCGATAACCGAGGCGATATATGTATTGGTGGGAACTATCACTTCGTCTCCTTCCCCTATATTTAAAGCCCTAAAAGAAAGTTTTAATGCATCCAAGCCGGAATTCAGCCCTACACAGTATTTTGTATTGGTAAACAGAGAAAACTCACTTTCAAATTTTTCGACATTTTTACCAAGTATATACCATCCGGATTCCAGTGTTTTTACGGCTGCACAGTCGTATTCATACTTATATTTCAGGTAACCTCTATCCAGGCGGTTAAAGCTTATTCTCATTTTCCCAGTAACCTTCCTTTATATACTGCAAATATTCATTATAATCTCTTATGTAATCCTCTTTGTCATAATATTCGGATACTGCGGCGCATAGCACAGAAGCTTCCATTTTCCAGACCATTGTGAGCCATATGCCTTCCGGAATGATCAATGCTTTCTCTGGAGAATCAAGCATATAATCATTCCTTTTAAATCCGTTGTCCAGCATAATTTCAATTTCACCATAGGGGCACCAGATTACATGTTTACATTTTTTATGTGCATGCATCCCTCTTTTTGTCCCAACTGGTACGCCATAGTTATAAAAAATTCTTTTAATGCTAAAATCGATATGACGGTTAGTTTCAATTAACGATAAATAGCCAGCCTCTACATTACCTCTTTTCTCAAGATTGATTAATGTTTCCATTACGTGTTAATTCCTCCCCTATGCTTCTTCTGAATTCATGCGCCCTTTGTCTTATTAAGCTTAAATATGCCGGCGAATCCTGCATCTCACGCTTAAAACCGTTGGTGCAGCTTCGAACTTCTTCATCTATTTTCGCGTCAAAATATTTCAATTTTAACTTAATAAATTTGCAGTAATATCTATATGGATTGATATACTTGGGATATTTAAAAGTTTTTATATCCATTTTATTACTTATTATTCTTTCTTCTTTTTTGAATTCAATGTGCTTCGTGTGATTGGCGTTATTTGATATTCCGCTGGTTACCCTATATAATACGAAAGGCCGCCTTTTTAAAGATACCCTCAAATCCTTTTTATAATTAAGCAGATAATGCCATTTCGGTAAGTCTTCAATCCATTTGAATTGGGAAACGAAAGCTATTAAATCTTTATCCTGCGCAATTTCTCTTTTAATGAAAACTCCGGGTGCGCATAGAACATTCTGAAAGCGCTGTAATTTTTTCATGGAATGCCAGTCAAAGCTTTGCATCAGAAGCATTGTTGTGTCGTCAATATCAGAAATGATCCCTGTGTTAAATCGTATAACCGGTGTTAATACCATATCATGATCTTCGATTACTTTAGTGACATCGTTTTTATAATATAAATCATCCCCGGCGAGTAGTTTGAAATTATCTTTGCCGATATTATTTACTGCTCTTAAATAGTTTTTTACGATCCCCTGATTTTCACTGCTTACTGATATTATTACTTCACAAAATAAATTACTGCTTGTCTCTGCCCATTTTTTGACTAGCAGTATTGTTCTATCTGTGGAACAATCATCACTTACAACTAATTTAAATACATTATCTCGGCCAAACATCATAATTTGATATTTTATGCTTTCCAAATGTTCCAGAATATATTTTTCATGATTGAAAGTTATGATAGCAAATGTAAACATAGAAGCCTCTTTTCTTACACCTGATTTTTAATTTGGATATTTAATTTATTCCTGACAAATTATAAATATAAGAGACAGTTTCTATTATCGCAATTACAGGCAGAATATATCTTTTTATTCTGTCTCTGTATTCATCGAACTGTCTATGGTCAGGTCTTGAAATATCAGTTTATCCATTACGGCAAATTACATATTGAAAAGCGCGAAACATAATATAATTCACACCGCTCGCAATCTTTCCCAAAAATACAAAACCTCATACACTATTTACAAGCACCTGTTAGAAAGCGCACGCATAAAAATTTACTTGCACTTGCTTTATAAACTTGAGGGCAGGAAAAGTCAAAAAATAATCGGGGACGTTCTATTTAATGCTTTTGAAGTCTGTTGCAATTCAGGCAACCATAAGCCTTCTCTTTCGACTCTCCTTTTTATTACATCCGCAGAAAATCAAAAGGCTTATAAATCATCGGAGAAGCTTTTGAGAAAACAGCAGCGGGATCATTTTCTGAATATTCTATCAGATTATTTTCTTTAATAATTTTGGCGACTTGTTCAATTGCTAAAAATAAATCTGAATGTGCCACTAAGAGTCTGCCGGCGAATTCATTGGTTTGCCACTCAAAACTGCCGTCTTCATAATCGGAGATGTTTAGGATAAAACCTTTCCAGTTTGCTGGTATGTTTTAATAGAGGTTGACGATTTGTGGATAACAGGAAGTACATATCAACCGGATGAACCTTAAATTATTTTATTTTCCCTCTTGACAATAATAAGCCAATGTCATTTATTAAATTAATGACAACAGAAGAATCAAAGAAATGGCGTAACTTTCGAACTTATGACTGGAAAAAAGTGTTTCCAGCCCCGAATATGGCGATAAGGCAGATAAAGGAGTTATTATCCTTGGTTCAATTGAGCGGAGAAAATTTACTTTCAATTTAATGATTAACATGTTAAAAATAAACCATTATTAATAAATATAGAAAGATATGGACTCATACAACTCTCCCACTACTAAGCTGTTATACCGCGGCACCCAAATCGTGTGGTATATTGTAGGTGTCCTCGAAGCGCTATTGGCGTTTCGAGTTGTCTTAAAGCTACTTGCCGCCAACCCCTCAGCTGGTTTTAGCAGCTTTATTTACAATGTCAGTTATCCTTTTGCCGCGCCGTTTCTCAACGTCTTCCATGTCACAAAGGTCGAAGGCGGTGTTTTTGAATGGACCACACTTTTAGCCATGTTCGTCTACTGGCTGATTGCTTGGGGCATTGTTAGGCTGTTTTTTATGAGTAAAACAGTATCTACGCCGGAAGCTGCGGCCAAATTGGACAAAGAAAATAAGTAACATTAACTTTAATAAGTAATTCTTATCAATAATTAAAAAAACAAAATTTATACTGTGGTTATTTCGACTTGAAAGAGAGCACTTTTACCGAACTCCGCGGATTGTTTAGTATAGGAAGTAATATTTAAATTTAATCCAGATGCTAACTTTAAACCTATGTCTTATCTCCCCTTATAGAGGAACCTCTCAAAAAAACGGTTATAGGCTGTCCAATCGGAATCGGCGTTGGTAGAATCGGCGATGAATGTTTCAAAGGCATTGAGTTTAGCGTCAAGATCGTCAATGTAATGAACGACCAAGGCTTCCAGAGTTTTCGGGCGTTTAGGAGAGCCGAATTCAAATTCTCCGTGATGACTTAAAAGTATATGGCGCAGTTCCAAAGATAATTGCGGGGGAAAATCAGGAATAGTAGCTATTTTTTTGTCGAGCATTTCCACGCCCATGACGATATGGCCGATTAATCTTCCTTCGTCGCTGTAATCAATAAGTTGGTCATAAGAAAATTCGTATATTTTGCCAATATCGTGAAGAATCCCTCCGGCAATAAGCATATCTTTATTGAGGTTTGGGTAATGTTCGGCCACTTTTTCCAGCAGACGCACAACCGATAATGTATGCTCTAACAGGCCGCCTAAATAAATATGATGAAATCCTTTTGCCGCGGGCGCCCTTTTAAAAAGATCGGCAATTTTTTCGTCCTGAAAAAAAGCATTAAGCAGTTCTTGCAAATGCTTATTCTGGATTTTACTGATAAAGGTTAATATTTCGTTGAACATATCGCTAACATCGGCTTTAGCAACAGGTAAATAATCAGTCGGTTCTATTTCTTCCCACGTGCTTTTTTTTATATTGACGATTGATATCTGGATGGAGTTTTTGTAGCTAGCCACCTTTCCTTCAATGTAAATTATATCGCCTTTTTTAAACAGCCGATCAAATTCAACGGCGTTGTCCCAGACCTTGCTTTCGATTTCGCCGGTTTTGTCCTTGAGGCGCACGGTTAAATAAGGAGAACCTTTTTGAGAGAAGGCCATATTTTTTTCCGCAGCCAAAAATGTGGAAGCAACCTTATCCCCTTGTCTGATGTCTTTGAGATAAATTTCTTTAGTCTTCAAATTTTTATCCGCCTTTCCTGAGAATAAATGTTCATTCTGCCGCTTCTGATGTAACCGATTAACATAATATTTGCTTTGTTTAAAAGCTCAATTGCTTTGGTTGTCGGAGCTGAATGAGAAATTATTGCCGGTATACCTAGATTCCAGACTTTATAGACTATTTCGGAAGAAATTCTTCCCGTAGTTAATATAATCGCATTGGAGAGATTAATCTTCTGCAAAAGAGCAAAGCCGCCAAGCATGTCAATGGTATTATGCCGGCCGATATCTTCCCGCAAAGCAACGATTTTTCCATTCTGTGCCAGTGCGGAACAATGGGTGCCATGAGTTTCATTATGCAATAAAGATTTTTCCAAAAGTTCTTCCATCAGCTCGAGCGCGATTTTAGTATTTATATTAAATTCCACAGGCGCTTTCAACGGCAAAAGCAAATCGGTATTAACACTTTTACCGCGCGCGCCGCTGGAAGCAATATTTTTAACGGATGTCTCGGGCGATTTTTTTTCATTTTTCAAAATAACATTTACACTATTTTCTTTAGCGGCGGTTTCAATTTTTGCAATTTCGTCAAGACCAGCTATAATTCTTTCCGATCTTAAAAAACCTATAGCCAGTTCATCGAGGTAGTTTCCGGCGCAGGCAATGTTAGCCAGTGGTTTGCCATTGAGATTGATGCACAAGACCACTTCCCGAATTACTTTGGCTGAAGACTCGACAATGGATTTAACATCGGCAGACAATATTTTTAATGTTTTTATCGACTGGTCAAAATCACTCACGTTTTTTCCCTTAAAATGCGGTGGTCGCCCACTCTGACTGTAAGCTTGTTCATATCAAAATATTCCATCAACGGGATTATGTATTTGCGGGAAAGGCTGGTTAGATCTTTAAAGCTGGCTGGTGTAACCTGGCCGTCTTTTATGAGTAGAGCTTTGTAATCTCCGCGCAATTTCTCCAAGGCTTCACGGGCAAAGCATAATTCCTCATTTATTTTGATTAAATCGCCGTCTTTAAGCATTAAATTGATAATGCTTTGTACTTTTGCTTTTTGGTCTCTAAATTTGCCCACGACATCGGTGAGGGAAGGTGGGGCAAGACCGGCTTCATTATAAATCTTACCGATGGCCTGGCGCAAAGAGACGAGTTCGCCTGCCAATTGTACCCTATGCCCCGATAAGCGAACATTATTTTTATCGCTGACTATTGTTCCTTTTTTGTTCAGCGAGCTCATGGCCATATTAAATAGTTTTGGTGAAATGACATGTCCCAGCGATACTTTGAGCTCTTCTTTGGAGATGCCTTCCTGCAAAGGATTTTTCTTGTGATATGCGGTAAGATTTTTAGCTAATAAGATCTTCGAGTTGATTGGCAAAGTAGGCGGAAATAACAGTTGTGTCGTCACTATCCAGAAGAAACGCTTTTTTGCTGGAGAACAAATTTTCCAGTGCTTCCATTATTTTCTTGGCGTTGATACCCAGACGAAAAGCCAGGCCGCGTAAATTGATGCCTGTAAAGCCAGCCCGTTCAAGAATCACAGAAATTTTCTCCGGTAGAGTTCCGTTTTGCAATAAATTTAACTCATCGATAATTTTGCTGTTGAGTCTTTTATGTTTTGCCGGAAGCGGATCGATTATGTGACCGCCACCAATTGTTGTAATCGGCGAGTAGCTGCGCAGGACGAAACGGTCACCGGCTACGACAACATCTTTATTGGTTAAAACGAGTTGAGCAAAGGCATTTTGACCGGGGGCAATTTCATCTTTCTCCAATAGGATTACTCGGGCGATAATTTCGCTTGTGCCGGTGTGCAGGCGGACAAGGGTTCTATTTTTGAGATTTTTGGAATTAGAGGAGAGGAATTCGACAAAAACATCCAGGCGCTGTGATGGCCGGACAGTTTTGGGACGCACAAGAATATCGCCGCGTTTGATAGCTGATTTTTCAATTCCCTGAAGGTTAATGGCCGTGCGTTGACCGGCCCAGGCTTCTTCTACGGGTTGATTATGTACTTGGATGCCCCTAATGCGGGCGGTAATTTCTTCGGGAAGTATTTGAATATCTTCGCCTGATTTTATACGGTCCGAAACCAGTGTGCCGGTGACGACAGTGCCGAATCCTTTCATTGTGAAGACACGATCTACTGGTAGACGGAAAATGCCGTAGTCTGCTTTTTCAGGGATGTTATTGATCGCAGCTTCCACAGCACATACGAGATTGGCAAGCCCTTCTCTTTTGAGAGCTGAAACAGGCACAATCGGAGCGCCTTCCAGAAAAGTTCCCCGGAGAAATTCGCTTATTTCGGATTGGACTAAATCCAGCCAGTCTTTTTCCACAAGATCAATTTTAGTCAGGGCAACGATACCTTTGGATATTCCCAAAAGTGAGCAGATATGTAAATGCTCTTTCGTCTGCGGCATGATGCCTTCATCCGCGGCAATGACCATCATTACTAAATCAATGCCCGCTGCGCCCGAAACCATATTTTTGATGAATTTTTCATGGCCCGGAACATCCACAATGCCGAGGGTTTGCCCGGAAGGGAGGAGAAGTGAGGCAAACCCCAACTCGATGGTGATTCCCCGTTCTTTTTCCTCTTTTAAGCGGTCGGTATCAATACCGGTAAGCGCTTTAATTAACGCAGTTTTTCCGTGGTCGACATGACCCGCTGTGCCAAGAACAAAGTGCTTCATGTTTTTGCTCGCTTAAATTTGATCGAATGATGTTGAAAAATAACAAACTCCTCACTTTTTCACAACATCATATTTAATACCAATTTTTTAATGAATAAAAAAGTGTACTAATCCCTGAAAATAATCCAATGATTTAATTGTTGAAAATGCAAGGGAGAATTGTTAGAAACTAAAAGAAGAGGTGCTTTCTGCGATTACTTGGTCTGGATTATGGTGAAAAAAGAATTGGCGTAGCCATATGTGATGAATTGGGTATTACCGCTCAAGGGTTGCCGACAATACTAAGAAAGAATAAAGGGCACGAGTTGAAGATGTTACAAAGTCTAATCAAAAACTATAAAGTGGAGAAAATTATAATAGGCTACCCACTAAGAATTGATGGCTCAGAAGGCATTCAGTGCGAAAAAGTTAATAGATTTTCCGCTATGTTAGATATAACTTTTTCTCTTCCCGTTATTAAATGGCAAGAAACGTTATCTACCAAAGAAGCCGAAGAAATACTGATTAAGTCCGGCATTCGCTGGAAAAAAAGAAAAGATAAGGTGGATAAACTGGCCGCTTGCCTTATTCTTCAGGGCTATCTGGATTCCGTCACAAAATAATTTTGAAAATTACTTCCACGAAAAAAATGAAAGAATTAAAGAAAAAAAATATTTCTAAAAAACCTCGTAAAACACTCCATCCGGCGCATAAGGGTAAACGAAAAACGGGGATAAAAAAGAAACAGTTTACTACATTTAAATTTTTTGAATTGCCCCGTATTGCCTGGCGTGTACTTAAATATGTCATCCTATTTTTTGCCGCAGTTTTTATTTTCTTTTGTGTTTTGCTGATAAGTTATTCGGTTACTTCCATTGATAAGAAAAATATAACTGTTTTGGTCGATATACCAACAGGCTCCAGCTTTCTAAAAGTTACGGAAATTCTTAATAGCGCGGGATTGGTCAATAGTCGCTTTTTCTTTTATAGCTTGGCTATAACGAAAAGAGCTACGCGTAACATCCGCGCCGGTGAATATGAATTCAACACTTCCCTTACTCCCGCGGCAGTGATTGATAAACTAATCCGTGGAGAAATTAAAACTTATCTGGTGACTATCCCCGAAGATTTTTCTATGAAGGAAATTGCTGCGCGTTTGGAGTATTTTAAGCTGATTGATGATGAAACTTTTTTTGAGTTGGCTCAGGATGAAAGTTTTTTAGTATCTTTGGGTATTATGTCCGATTCTATAGAAGGTTATCTATTCCCGGATACTTATATTTTTAACCGCTCGATGAGCACGCGCCAAATAATGAAAATAATGGTCAGTCAGTTTTGGAAAAAAGTTACACCCGAAATGGTTAAAAGGGCCGAAGAACAGGGATTTAACATTCATCAGTTTGTTACCTTTGCCTCTATTGTCGGGAAAGAATCGGGTGCTGATGCGGAAAAACCTCTGATTTCAGCCGTATTTCACAATAGGCTCAAAAAGAAAATGCGCCTACAAAGTGATCCAACAGCAGTTTATGATATGGATAATTTTGAAGGCAAAGTTCTGCGGAGGCATTTAAAAAGAAATTCACCCTATAACACTTATATTATCAAAGGCTTGCCGCCCGGTCCTATTGCCAATCCCGGATCGACCTCTTTAAATGCCGCGCTGCATCCTGCCCCTGTAAAATATCTTTACTTTGTTTCGAAGAAAGACGGCACGCACTTTTTTTCAGATTCTTTGGATATGCACAATCAAGCAATAAATCGTTATCGTTTTATTAAAAAAGAATAGCAATAATATAGTGCCAAAATTGATACCAAATTACATCGATTTTTTGTGATCATTATTTCATTGGAACATATGTTCGTTATTCCTATACTTCCACATCAAAAAAATAGCCGAAAGGAAAGGAATGCTCTGGTGTTTTCGTCCGGCGTTTAGTGAAACGTTCAAAAAGTTTTCGGTTTGCTTAATTATATGAAAAATAATTTTTTAGAAGTAACAACCAAAAGAAAAAGAAAGGAGAAGAACAATAGAAAATGCCGAAATTAATTTTTTGATATTATGGCGTGCAATATATACTGAAACTTTGAAAACTCACCTATGCCCAAAGGAACGCATAAGTTTCTTGTTGCCTTATATCCCCCCAGGGTAGTCGCACCGGACATGATCGAGAAGATAACAGTAGATGGTCCTGGCGGATATCAGGTGAATTTTAAAAATCAGATGTTTAATAATGAAACCCTAAACGGCTGGTTTTATGACCCGAAAATTCCCAACTACTGCTACATGATCAATCTACCTACCGGTTTTATGAAAGAAGGGGAATATACTATAGAAATCACTTGTAATAACGGCAAAGTAGTGAAAAAATCCCGCATAAAGAAAAACACGCCCTCCGATACCATGGCCGCTTCTTGCCTTAAACACTGGGATAAAATATATAATTAATTTTCGCCATAGAAAAAGAAACCCATGAAAGCAGGGCTTCGTTAAAAAATGTCAAATGCAGTTGGAAAACGCTCTTAAGGATGTGGACAATTTCGATGCCCTCTACGTCTATCATCTGGCCGAAAGCGCGTCATCAAAAGAGTTCGACGGCAATATTGCGGGTGATGCAAATATTTGCATTTTCCAACCACACCAGATATTTAAGACGCCATAACAATTCAGTAGCATATGCTGAAATTAGTTTGTAGGGCTTAAACGATGGAAAAAAAGGCTTAAGTCTTTTTATGCAATAAAACGCAGACACTTGCTTTTTTAATAAATCCCTGTGGCCTCTCACAATATAGAGAAGCCATTTTTTTAAGATTCTCTATAGTCTATTTCGACTGTATTCAAATCAAATTCTAAAATAAAATGAGTTAATGACAGAGCCAATATTTGGCTGACGATATTACCCGCCCGTTTTATCCATTTTCCCAGTGATTTTAAGTTTTTTAATCAAAAAAAGTTAAATTTTTTTCTTGACAAAGGCATTTTCCGCCTTTATAGTTGGCCACGTGGAGTAAAGTGGTTTATTGTGGAGGTAAGTAGTGTCTGTTTTTCGAGGCCAATATCATCATAATATTGATGAAAAGGGAAGAATCATTTTCCCGTCCAAATTCCGTGAGGTTTTTGCGGAGAAATATGACAACCGCATGGTTATCACCAACTGGGACGGCTATTTGATGGTTTTTCCTTACGATGAATGGCGCGTCATTGAGGAAAAAGTATCTCATCAATCCATTTTACGCAAAGAAGTGCGATCGTTTCAACGTTTTTTCATGTCCGGAGCAATCGACTGCAATCTTGATGGTCAGGGACGGGTTCTAATTCCACCGACCTTGCGCGAATATGCCAATTTGGAAAAAGATATTATTCTGGCCGGCATGATTAAAGTAATTGAAATTTGGTCGAAAGATCGTTTTGAAGAAGAAATGAAAAAAACCGGCGGCGATATTGACAAGTTCAGTGACTTCATGGCTGATCTGGGAATTTAAGACATGAATGCCGAATTCTATCACGAGCCGGTAATGCTTAAAGAAGTTATTGCTTCGCTTTTGGTTAATAAAAAGGGAATTTATGTGGATGGCACTGTCGGTGGGGGCAGGTCATTCTTACGCGATATTAAAACAAACAGATTCTTTTTTGGTGGGAATTGATTGTGATGACGAAGCCCTGCAGGCCGCAGAGAAAAAGCTGGCGGAGTTTGGAGAACGGAAAATTCTGATAAAGGCTAATTTTGCCGATTTAGGCAAAGTTCTGAAAAGTTTGAATATACAAAAAGTTGATGGCGTTCTTCTGGATCTTGGGCGTTTCTTCCCATCAACTGGATAGGCCCGAAAGAGGCTTTAGTTTCAATCAACAGGCGCTGCTCGATATGCGGATGGATCGCAGCTTACAGTTCAGCGCTTACGATGTTGTCAACAGCTTCGCGCAAAGTGAACTGGAAAAAATTATCAAATTTTACGGAGAAGAAAAGATGGCCGGAAGAATAGCCAGGACAATATCGAAAAAAAGACAGTTATCGCCCATTGAAACAACGGCGGAGCTGGCAGCCGTAGTTGTCTCTTCTATGCCCGCGAAATTAAAATGGCAAAAAATTCATCCCGCCACAAAAACATTTCAAGCTATAAGAATTGCAGTCAACAAAGAGTTGGATAACATAAAACCGGCCATTAATGATGCTGCTGAAGCGTTAAAATCCGGCGGCCGTCTTTGTGTTATTTCTTTCCATTCACTGGAAGATCGTATTGTAAAGAATGAATTTAGAGCTTTAGCCGGAGGTTGTGTCTGCCCCAAGGATATACCGTTTTGCGTTTGTCGAAAAAGAAAAGAAGCTCAAAATCATAACCAGAAAAGCACTGACTCCTTCGGCAGAAGAAATAAAAGCTAATCCTCGAGCCCGCAGCGCTAAGTTGCGTGTAGCTGAAGAGGTTTAAAATGGCACAAACTGTTGGAACACAAGTAATGCCCCGTATCCGCGAAGTGAAAAAAACTTCTTCCGGATTGAAGTATTCGACTTTTATTGTTGTTGCTCATTGTTTTGATGTTTGTCGCTTTGATTTATGTCGGATCGCATATTCGCATGACGGAGCTGGAATATAATGTTGCCTGCGGAATTAAGTGCCAAGGAACAAAAGCTTGGAAGAACAAAACAAATTGAAACTGGAATATGCGATGCTTAAATCACCGCAAAGAATTGAAAGTATAGCCAGAAATAAATTGCAAATGTCCTATCCTGAAAACGATCAAGTAATTGTCTTGAAAAATTCGGGAGAGTGATATGGCGATAGAATCAAAAAAATGGCTAAAATTCAGGATTGTCAGCATATTGATTGTTTTTCTGGTGTTATTTATTGCTTTGATATCCCGTGCTTTTCAGTTGCAGGTTTTATCCGGACAAAAACTAAAAACATTAGCTCAAAAACAACATACTGCCACGCTGCAGTTGCAGCCGGAAAGAGGTGTAATTTATGATCGCAATGGCGAAAAGCTTGCGGTATCGATTATGGCTGATTCCGTTTGCGCCGATCCTTCCAAAATTGCTGATCCCGTTAAGGCTTCCGCGAAAATAGCTCAGAATTCTCAATTTAGATAAGCAAACAGTCTTCAAAAAAATATCGGAACCGAAAAATTTCTGCTGGCTGGCCAGAAGAATTTCTCCGGATCAAGCTGCAAATGTTGAAACTGCGGAAATCGACGGAATTTTTCTGGTCAAAGAACCGAGACGCTTTTATCCCAATGGCCAGTTGGCCGCTCATTTGCTGGGTTTCGTCGGAGCAGATGCCAACGGCTTGGAAGGATTGGAATATAAATATGACGAGGTCTTAAAAGGAAAACCGGAAAAGCTGGCCTGGGCGCGCGATGCTAAAGGGAAGAAATTATTTTTACGTGTCGAAAAAAGTGAGACAGCGAAAGATGAGTGCGCAAATCTTGTTTTAACTATTGATAATCGAATTCAATATCTGGTCGAAACTCATTTGAAAGAAGCAGTTCTTTCCAAACGTGCCAAAGCGGGGATCGCCATTGTCATGGATCCTAAAACCGGTGAGATATTGGCTCTTGCCAACGAAATGGGATTTAATCCCAATAACATCGATGGGCTTACTCCTGAAAAATGGCGTAACCGTGCCATTGCCGATTGTTTTGATCCCGGTTCAACCTTTAAACCTTTTTTAGTAGCCGGCGCACTGGAAGAAAAGGTTGTTAAAGAATCAGCACAGTTTTTCTGCGAAAATGGAACCTATACCATCGCGGACCATGTCATTCATGAAGCAAACGGAAAGCGTCACGGACAATTGACCGTTCGCGACATACTAAAATATTCCAGCAATATCGGTTCTGTAAAAATTGCGCAAAAGCTGGGAAAAGAAAAGTTCTATGATTATATCGATAGTTTTGGCTTCGGAGCAAAAACAGGTATAGACCTGCCCGGCGAATCTTCGGGATTGGTAAGGCCGGCGGAAAATTGGGCGAAGGTTGATACTGCTACTATTGCCTTTGGCCAGGGTGTTTCAGTTACGGCAATTCAATTGATTACCGCCATGTCGGCCATCGCCAACGATGGGATTTTAATGAAACCCTACATTGTGCGCGGTTTTACCAATAGCACTGATCATCTGGTAAAAATGTATACGCCAACGGTAGCGCGTAAAGTTATTTCCCCAGCAGTGGCGAAGCGCCTCACTAAAATGCTTACGGAGGTTGTCGACGCTGCAGACGGCACGGGTAAAAGTGCACGTATTGTTAATGTTGCTGTTGCCGGTAAAACAGGAACTTCTCAAAAATTCGATTTTGCCCGCGGCGAGTATTCATCGGAAAAAGTGCGCACGTCTTTTGTGGGTTTTTTCCCTGCCGATAATCCGCAAGTTGCTATTTTGGTGATTCTGGATGAGCCGCAAAGTGATAAGTGGGGTGGAGTGGCCGCAGCTCCGGTATTTAAAAATATTGGGGAACAAATACTGAATTGCTTTAAAACGAATATTCGGGAAACACCGATTTTTGAACAAGATAAGACAAATAATATGCAACTCGTTTCAGCTCAGCAAAATTATACTCAGCAAAATATTGCCGGCAATGATGAGTCAGTCATGCCTGATTTCACGGGCATGACGATCAGGGAAGCGATGAAAAAAGCAAAGGCCAGATCGATAGAACTAAAAGTATCAGGCAGCGGCTGGGCGGTACGACAGTATCCGCAGGCGAACGTACCGCTTGGGGCTCGAACGCGTGTGTAATGTTGTTTTTGAGTTAAATAATTGAGGTTGATATGAAACTGGTGCATTTGCTCGAGGGAATAGATATAATCAATATCCCCGAAGCCTTATCGGCAGATGTGTCCAATGTGTGTTACGCCGCGGATAAATGTGAAAAAGAATCTCTGTTTGTGGCTATTGTCGGTTTGCAACATGACGGCCATGATTTCATTGCAGAAGGCTATAGCTAATGGTGCGCGTTTTATTGTTTATGAAAAAGATTTCCAGTCACCGCCTCAAGTAACGGCAATTAAAGTCACCAACAGCAGGCGCGCTTTAGGTATTTTAGCCAAGAACTATTTTGCGAATCCCTCCGATAAAGTGGTGTTGATTGCCGTTATAGGAACAAACGGTAAAACAACAACCACCTATCTTCTGGAATCAATATTTAAAGCGGCCGGTTTTAAATGCGGTGTCTTAGGCACAGTCAATTATCGCTACAATAATAAAACCTATCCGGCGCCGAACACAACGCCGGAATCTTATGAATTGCAGAAAATCATCAGAGAAATGGCCGATGATGGAGTGACCCATGTTATCGCGGAAGTTTCTTCTCACGCGATCGACTTAAGAAGAGTCGACGATTGCGACTTTGATTTGGGTGTTTTTACCAATCTTACTCCGGAACATCTTGATTATCATCTGACAATGGAAAATTACTTTCAGGCAAAAAAGAGATTTTTTGCCGAAGTGCTACCGCAAAGCAAAAAAAAGCACCAGCAAAAAATGGTTATTAATGGTGATGATAGTTGGGGAAAAAGAATTTTACGGGAAGTGGCGTTACCGGCGCTGACTTATGGCATGGAAAAAGAAAATCCAGTGAAGGCGCTAAGTTATGAATTGTCATTGGCGGGAATAAAAGCGAAGATTAATTTGGCGGGGAAAACTATTTCGATAAAGACACCACTTGTCGGTAAGTTTAACATTTATAATATTTTGGCTGCTTGTGCCGCTGCGATGGCGCTAGAAATTCCTCCTGCGGTAATTAAAGCGGGCATTGAAAGTTTGTCCTATGTGCCCGGACGATTGGAGAAAATTAATACTCTTTCCGGCCTCAATGTTCTTGTTGATTATGCGCACAAAGCAGATGCTTTAAAGCAGGTTCTGCAAAATTTGGCCCAATTCAGAAAAAAAAGAATCATTACTGTATTTGGTTGTGGCGGGAATAGAGATCGCGGCAAGAGACCACTCATGGGTAAAGCAGCAACTGATTTCAGTGATCTGACTATTGTGACTTCCGATAATCCACGTCTGGAAGATCCAATGGCTATCATTACAGAAATAGAAAGTGGAATCGATCAGAATAAAATAAAAAAGTTAACGGCTGATCAACCGGAAATCAATAATAGCATCCATTCTTATATGATAATTCCTGAGCGAAAAAAGGCAATTGAAAAAGCAATCAACATAGCCCAAAAGGGGGATATTATATTGATTGCGGGTAAAGGTCATGAAGATTATCAAATTCTGGGAACAAATAAAACGCCGTTTGATGATCGTATTGTCGCTCGGCAAGCTTTGACATTGAGGGGTTACTAAAATAAATAGATGAATAATGTTTCACCTATATTTACAATGGAAGAAATACTGAAAGCTACTGGAGGGGCTTTGATTTCCGGAACTTCGGAAAATCTATTTTATGGAATTTCGACTGATTCCAGGCTGATAAGTAAAGGGAATATTTTTGTGGCACTCCAAGGTGAAAAGTTTGACGGCCATGATTTTTTGCAAGCAGCGCTGGATAAAGGTGCCGCCGGAGTGTTAGTACATGACGAACAAAAAATTAAGCAAACTGGAGTAAATGCTGCCGTTGCGGTGATCAAAGTTGCCGATACTTTAGCCGCGCTGGGAGATTTGGCTCATGAGTGGAGAAGAAAATTTTCTATTCCCGTGATTGGCTTAACTGGCTCCTCCGGAAAGACAACAACTAAAGAAATGATGGCTGCAATTATCGGTCAAAAGAAAAATGTTATAAAAACTGAGGGCAATTTAAACAATTTGATTGGCTTACCTCAGACAATATTTCGTATTAATGATGAATATGAACTGGTCATTTTAGAAATGGGCACAAATACTCGCGGAGAAATAAAGCGACTGACCCAAATTGCTGAGCCGGACATAGGATTGATAACAAATATCGGACCGGCGCATTTAGAGGGATTTGGCTCCATTGACAGTGTGCGCGAAGAGAAAGGTGACTTATTTTATAATATGGATAAGAACGGCATTGCCATAATCAATCTTGATGATGAGCACGTAAGAATTATTGCCGAAAAATGGAAAGGCAGGCGTATTACTTTTGGAATGAGCTCCAATGCAGATATTTCGGCGAAAGATATTGGAAAAAATAGCGCCAAAGGAATGCGTTTTAATTTGGTTATCGGTGCTAAAATGCAAAAAGTAGAAATGAAAATTGTCGGCATCCATCATGTTTATAATGCTATGGCGGCAGCAGCGACAGCCCGGGCTGTGGGTCTAAACAATGAAATGATATCGGAAGGTCTGAAGGCTTTTCGGCCGTTTAGCGGGCGCATGGAAATAATCAAATTAAGAAACGGCGCTTACCTTTTGGATGATTCGTACAATGCCAACCCGTCTTCGGTAAGAGAAGCGCTAATGACATTGAAAGATTTAAAAAACCACCATAATTGTTATGTTTTTTTTGGCGATATGCTGGAGTTGGGAGCAGCGGCTGATGAAATGCATCGCCGGATCGGAATGTTGATAGCGACAATTGGAGTCAATGCACTTTTTCTTCAGGGTGATTTTTCTGCGGTTACAGCCGCCGGAGCTATGGAAGGCGGACTGCCGTCACAAAATATCTATTTTTCGTTTGCTAGTGAAGAAAACATGAATTATTTGAAAAAGAATTTAAAAAAAGGCGATTGGATATTAGTGAAAGGTTCCCGCCGGATGAAAATGGAAAAAATAGCGACTAAAATATACGAGGATTTTGGCGGCGAAAAAATAGGTGGAAATAACAACGGAAAAATCCATTAGTCAGGAGATAATTAAAAGTGATCTATTATTTATTATATCCTCTACATACATCTTATTCGTTTTTTAATGTATTCCGTTACATAACTTTCCGGACAATTTTTGCGTCAATCACCGCGCTTTTAATTTGTCTGGTGGTTGGTCCACTGCTGATTCGGAAATTGCAAAGTTTACAAATCGATCAGCAGATAAGGGAAGATGGGCCGCAAAGCCATTTAGTCAAAAAAGGCACTCCCACGATGGGGGGAATATTGATAATCTTTGCAGTAGTTTTTTCCACCCTGCTTTGGACAGACCTTTCCATTAATTACATTTGGTTGATATTGCTCGTAACAGTCGGTTACGGGTTGGTTGGATTTGTTGACGATTATCGCAAACTGGCCGGTAAGAGTTCCAAGGGTATATCCGGAAAAACAAAGTTGGTCATGGAAATTGTAATCGCTCTGTTTGTCAGTGTGATTCTTTATTTGAAACCAGGGTTTAATTCGCAAGTAGCCATTCCGTTTTTTAAAACTGTATCACCGAACCTTGGTTGGGGTTATGTTGTGCTTTCTACTTTTATTATAGTTGGGGCAGCTAATGCCGTAAATCTTACTGATGGCCTTGATGGTTTGGCTATTGGGCCGGCAACAATCTGTTTTGCCACTTATGTTCTTTTTGCCTACTTTGCCGGAAATGTGAAGGTAGCTTCATATTTACAGATTCCTCATGTTTCCGGTGCCGGTGAATTGGCTGTATTTTGCGGTGCACTTGTAGGCGCAGCTCTTGGCTTCCTTTGGTTTAATGCATATCCCGCAGAAGTATTTATGGGAGATGTCGGCTCACTTTCACTCGGGGGAGCGCTAGGAACAATGGCAATTATAACCAAACAAGAAATATTGCTTGCTATTGTTGGGGGTATATTTGTCATGGAGACTTTTTCAGTAATCTTTCAAGTTGGTTATTTTAAGCTGACACAGGGAAAGCGAATTTTTCGCATGGCTCCTTTGCATCACCATTTTGAATTGAAGGGGTGGGCGGAGCCGAAAGTAATCGTGCGTTTTTGGATTATTTCTATTTTGTTGGCCCTAATGGCTATAAGCACATTGAAATTACGTTAGAGGGCGTATGCATCTTGCCGGTAAAAAAATAGTTGTCATCGGAATGGGCAAAACGGGAATTGCCGCAGCCTTATTTTTAGGCAAACAGGGCGCAAAGGTAATGGTAACAGATGAAAAACCATTCGATCAGTGGAGTGCTGAGTTTGAGCTTATTGCCAAAGAAAAATGGTTGGAAATCGGTAAATATAATGTCGATATTTTAGCGGACGCCGGCATGGTTATTCCTTCTCCCGGCGTTCCTCCTTATAACGATTTGTTAGTTACGGCAGTGAAGAAAAAAATACCTATTATCAGCGAAATTGAACTGGCTTACCGATTTTTGAAAATTCCATTAATTGCGGTAACGGGTACCAACGGAAAAACGACTACGACTACCCTATTGGGCGAAATATTGAAGCATTCAGGGAAAAAAATATTTGTGGGAGGCAACATCGGTACTCCTCTGATTGGATATATGGAGAGCTCAAATAAAGATGATTTTTTAGTAGCTGAAATAAGCAGTTTCCAATTACAGTGGGTAGATAAGTTTCATCCTTTTATAGCGATACTTTTGAATGTAACCAGCGATCACTTCAACTATCACGGCTCCTTTGCTGAATACCGCCGCATTAAGGCCAGAGTGTTTACCAGACAAGATAAAAACGATATTGCAATTCTTAATGCGGCAGATCCGGCTCAGAAAGGAATAGAAGAAGACATTCGTTCAAAAATTGTTAAATTCAGTTCAGCGAATGAATTGAAATCGGGAATATTTCTTAAAAACAATACTATCATTTTTAGAATGCCGGATAACGGCGAGGAACAATATCCTCTAAGCATGATTAAACTTCCCGGCTTGCATAATGCGGAAAATGTGATGGCCGCGATAATGGCGGCCCGATTCTGCAGGTGTAGCCCCGAGAGTATCATAGCCTCTATTACTGATTTTCGCGGATTACCGCATCGTATTGAATTTGCAGGCGAGAAAAATTCGGTTAAATTTTACGATGATTCTAAGGGAACTAATGTCGGTTCTGTCATAAGGGCATTGGATACATTTGCTAAACCGGTCATTTTACTTTTAGGCGGCCGAGATAAAGACGGGGATTTTGAAACTCTAAAGCCATTGCTGCCGACAAAAACAAAAAAGGTAATTTTGTTCGGCGAGGCGCAAAATCGTATTGCTTCGTTAATTGGTGAAAGTGTTCCGGTATTAAAAAAAATAAAATTGGGGGAAGCAATCGAGACCGCTTACAAAAATTCACAGCCTGGTGATGTTATTTTGCTTTCTCCCGGTTGCGCGAGCTTTGATGAATTTACCGATTATAAAGAACGGGGCAATTTTTTCAAGAAAGCGGTGAGGAATCTTTAATGGATGCTGCGGTTAAAAAAGAAGATAAGACACCGGACATTATTTTACTTCTGGTTACTTTGATTTTGGTGACTGTCGGCACGGCGATGATTTATTCATCCAGTTCCATTATTGCATTGGAAAAATTTAAGGACAGCCAATATTTTTTGAAAAAACAAATCTTGTTTGTTTTTTTAGGTCTGATTTTGATGGTATTGATGACCAAAATTCCTTACACGCAATTAAAAAAAGTGGCTTATCCCGGGATGTTGTTATCAATAATATTACTCGTAATTCTTCTGATACCAAGTGTAGGAATGAAACGGGGAGGGGCGACTCGCTGGTTGAATGTAGGCGGTATTTCCTTTCAGGTGACGGAGATGGTTAAAATCACCATGGTGATTTTTCTCGCGCATTTATTGACCCGCAAGGCAAGTCAGTTAAAAAATTTCAGCAAGGGAATTCTCTTTCCACTGATTATTCTATCGCTAGTTATTTTGCTGATTTTACTGGAACCTGATTTCGGTACTGCTGTAATTATAGCAACAATCTTATTTCTGATGCTGTCTATCGCTGGTTCGCGGATAAAGCATCTTTTATTTTTGATGACGGCTTTTATTCCTGTGGGAATATTACTGATTCTGTACAAAGGATACAGACTGGCGCGTTTGACAGCATTTTTGGATCCCTGGAAAGATGCAAGCAATACCGGTTTTCAAATTATCCAATCGCTACTATCTTTTGGTTCCGGAGGTACTTTTGGCGTGGGAATAGGCGATGGCATGCAAAAATTATTTTATTTGCCCGAACCGCACACTGATTTTATTCTTTCTACGATCGCGGAGGAAAGCGGTTTTATTGGAGTGACTATCGTGATTACCATGTTTGCACTTTTTGCCTTACGCGGCTTTATGATAGCCCTAAAAGCGCCTGATCTTTTTGGAACATTGTTGGCTGCCGGATTGACTATGGTGATTGCGGTGGAGGCATTCATCAATATTGCCGGTGTAATGGGACTTATACCATTGAAAGGTTTGGTCTTGCCTTTTTTAAGTTACGGCGGAACTGCATTTATCATGAGCATGACAGCTGTCGGCATTCTATTGAATATTTCTGCTCATGCCGCCCGAGCAAAGGACGGATAAAGGTGGTTATATTTGCGGGGGAAAAACAAATTTAATTTTATCCGGAGTTGAGAAATGCGAATTGTAATCGCGGGAGGAGGAACGGGAGGTCATCTGTTCCCCGGTATTGCCATAGCCGAAGAATTTTTGAGAAGAGATGATAAAGCACAAATAATTTTTATTGGAACAAAAAAAGGTATTGAAGGCAAGTTGCTTGGTCAACTTGGTTATGAACTCAGGACAATTGAAATCGAAGGAGTCAAAGGACGGGGACTAAAAGCAATGGTAAAAAGCGTTTATCAGGTTCCGCAAAGCATGTGGCAATCAAGGCGCATTTTGAAGCAGTTTAATCCGCATATTGTTATTGGTGTGGGCGGCTATGCTTCAGGACCGGCAGTGCTAACAGCCCATTTTATGGGCATGCCTACAGCAATCGCGGAACAAAATGCTCTGCCCGGTATCACTAACAGAATTTTGGGTAAATTTGTAAAAGTAATTTTTGTAACATACGCGCAAACACAAACATGGTTTCCGTAAGAGGAAAGTGATTATTAGCGGTAATCCGGTAAGGGCGGCATTTGTCGCAGGAAGATGTGTGGAAAAAGGAAAAAAAGATTTTTGGCAACTGCTTGTTTTCGGTGGATCGCAGGGAGCAGTGACAATTAATAAAGCTATGATCGATATGTTGCCGCAATTACAAAAAATGAAAAACAAGATCCGCGTGATGCACCAGACCGGAATAAAACAAGTGGATAAGGTGAGAAAAGCTTATGAAAAATTCGGTATTAAAGCGAAAGTTATACCTTTTATTGTCGATATGGCCGGAGCTTATGCGGCAGCGGATTTAATCGTTTGTCGTGCCGGGGCTACTTCGCTTGCAGAAATTACCGCTTCGGGCAAAGCGGCGATATTAATCCCTTATCCCTGGGCGGCTAATGATCATCAAACAAAAAATGCCCAGGCTATGGCGGATGCCGGAGCGGCAGTTGTAATTAATGAGAGCGAACTGACTAGCGACAAATTGTTTGGAGTATTTGAAAATTTATTAAGCGATGAAAAAAAAATAAAAAAACTGGAAAAAAACTCGGCAAAACTCGGAAATATAGACGCAGCGGCAAATATAGTTGATACCTGTATTAAATTAATGGCCAAGACGAATTAGTGGCTTATTATTGAAACTAAAAAAAGGAATCAAAAAATAGATGGGAACGGATAAAAAAACCGGATTAATGCAGCGCAAAGTTAAGTGCATTCATTTTGTGGGGATTGGTGGTATCGGGATGAGTGGTATAGCCGAAGTCCTTATTAATCTGGGATATAAAATTGGCGGCTCGGACACTCAGCAATCGGATACAACCATGCGCTTGCAAAAGCTCGGTGCGTCTGTGTCTTTGGGACACGCTGCGGAAAATATAGGCAATGCCGATGTGGTGGTAACATCAACGGCGGTTAAAGCGGATAATCCGGAAGTATTAGAGGCTCACCGGAAAAAAATTCCCGTAATTCCGCGTGCGGAAATGTTGGCGGAACTTCTGAAGATGAAATTTTCCGTTGCCGTTTCCGGCAGCCACGGCAAGACAACAACCACTTCAATGATTTCAACGATGCTTGCGCGGGGCGGCCTTGATCCGACTATGGTTATCGGAGGAAAGTTGGCGAGCATCGGCAGCAACGCCAGATTGGGTGATGGAGAAGTTATTGTGGCGGAAGCGGACGAAAGTGACGGTTCATTTTTGAAATTATCCCCGACAATCGCCATAATTACGAATATTGACCGGGAACATCTCGATTATTATCCGGGTATAAACGAAATCAAGGAAGCGTTTCTTAAATTTGCCAATATCGTTCCATTTTACGGCTGTACGGTCATGTGCAGTGATAATCAACATGTGCGGGAAATTCTTCCGTTAATCAAACGTAAGGCTATAACTTACGGTATTAAGATGTCCGCGGATTACTGCGCGGCTGATATAAAATTTTTGGCAGACAAAACTATTTACAATCTTAGTTATAAAGGAGAACCCCAAGGAGAAATCGGCCTGGTCGTGCCGGGGATGTTCAATGTATATAATTCCCTGGCGGCAATTGCAGTATGTCGAGAGTTGGAATTGGATTTGCCGACCATCAAAAAAGGATTGCTTGGTTTTTCCGGTGTGCAGCGACGTCTGGAAATAAAAGGAAAGGTATCGGATATAATTGTTGTCGATGATTACGGCCACCATCCGACGGAAATAAAAGAGACACTGACCGCTGCCCGGCAGGTTTGGAAGGACAGGCTGATTGTCGTTTTTCAGCCGCATCGTTTTACAAGAACCAAAGGCTCTTTTTGATGAATTCACTAAGGCGTTTAATGATGCGGACATTCTGATTCTGAACGATATATATCCGGCCAGTGAAGAACCTATTCCCGGAATTAATTCCGCTGCGCTTATGGGCGGCGATCAAACAAACGGGTCATCCACACGTGGAATATATCGCGAACGCAAAAGAAACAATAGAATTTCTTTTAAACACGGCAAGACCGAAAGATACAGTTATTACATTAGGCGCCGGTAGTGTTTATAAAGTAGGGGAAACTTTTTTAAAGGAATTGGCGGCAAAGGAAACAAGAAAATAATGGCGGATATTAATAAAATTCAGGATGCTCTTGCCGATATTGCCGTGGGGAAAATCTTATATGATGAGCCCATGTCTCGTTACGCGTCACTTTTGGTGGGCGGGAAAGCCGACGCCTTGGCGTTTATAGAAAATGAAGATCAGCTGATTCAGATTGTAAGGAAACTTAAAGAGAAGAAGATAGATTTTCTACCTGTTGGAAATATGACAAATATAATTGTTCGCGATGGCGGTTATCATGGAGCGATTTTACTTATGAAAGGCTTCGATGAGATCAGTTATTTCTGCACACCGGAGAGGCAGCATTATATTTCGGCTCAAGCCGGAGCTGCACTGGCTTCAGTACTCAGCCGTGCGCTGACGGAAGAGCTGACGGGAATGGAATTTTGTGCCGGTATTCCCGGAAGTATCGGTGGAGCTGTAAGAATGAACGCGGGTGCTTATGGAAGAGAAATTAAAGATGTTGTCGAGACGGTATTCCTGCTAGACCCTGATGGCAAGAAAAAAGCACTCCGCCGGGAGGAAATATCTTTTGGCTATAGAAAGGCGGGCCTACCTCCAGAGGCGATCATTCTGTCTGCCCGCTTTAGGTTGGAAAAAGGGCAGGCTGAGCAAATTAAGAAGAGAACGAGTGAAATTATGCAGTGGCGCCATGAAAAACATCCTATTGAATATCCCAATGCCGGCTCTATTTTTAAAAATATACCGGGGCAAACAGCCGGGAAACTTATTGAAGAGTTGGGAATGAAAGGCATGAATTGCGGAGACGCGCAAATATCACTGAAACACGCCAACTTTATAGTTAACAGAGGCAAGGCTACAGCTTCTGATGTTTTAGAGCTGATTGCGCTTATTCAATCTAACGTGAAACAAGATAAAGGTGTAATTCTGGAGCCGGAAGTTGTAATTATCGGAGAAGATTAATGTCGAAGAGATTGAAAACAAGCTATGGAGCGAAAAAGTACCGTTTACGCCGCCGGTTTAACGTCGTATTAGGTGATTTGCTCAGATCAACATGCTTGCTGCTTTCCATAGCCGCGTTAAGCTTTTCATTCATTTACGGTTACAATTGCCTTTTGAGTGCCCCGTATTTTGAAATAAAAGAAACTTCCGTGCGTGGTTTAAAGGAATTAACGGAAAAAGATATTCTGACTTTAGCGCAGATAAAGCCCGCGCAAAACCTTTTCGCTGTCAATACCGGAGCTGTTACACGTAGGGTTGTCACGAACGCCTGGGTAAAAAATATTTATGTCGGCAGAGAACTGCCCAATAGGCTTGTTCTGGAAGTACAGGAAAGAACTCCACTGGCTTTACTGAAGCAAACCGGTGATTTTTATCTGGTGGATAGTGACGGTTTCGTTTTTAAAAAATTAAGTAAAAGTGATGAAGTTGACCTTCCCATACTGACAGGATTCGATGAGGAAGGTAAAACTAAATCCAAGCCGTTTATAGGTGCAATTAATTTGCTGAAAACTGTTTTCAATTCCAGGCAGTACGCATATTTGGGCGCAATTTCCGAAATTCACATAGATGAGATTTACGGACTTTCGATGCTTACTGAGACGGGCCTTTACCTGAAGCTCGGTATGGACGGTTTTGAGAGTAAGCTGAAGCAATTAAAATTAGTCATGGCCGATTTGGAAAAAAGAGGGATAAAAAAAGGCTCTTTGTGTGTTGATTTGTTTGATGAATCAAAAATTACAGTACAGCGTAAAAATGCATTTGTGCGGACGGGTCAGGACAAAAAAAACAGGCGTTATCGGATATAAAATGAAAAGTTTAAAGGCAGTGAAATTTAAAAAAGAGGTGAAAGTGCTGATGGGTAGAAAAAATGATGTGCTGGTTGGACTCGATATCGGAACGACAAAGACTACGGCCATTGTCGGTGAGGTTACGGAAACCGGCATTGATATTATCGGCATCGGGACATCTCCGGCTAAAGAAATGAGAAAAGGGGTCGTTGTCAATATCGATAACATGGTGGAATCGATAAAAACAGCGGTGGAAGATGCAGAACATATGTCTGGCTGTCGTATTAATTCAGCGTTTGTTGGGATTTCCGGCAGTCATGTTAAAGGACAAAATTCATTGGGCATAGTTTCCATTAAAGGCCGGGAAGTGGATGAAGATGATGTGCAAAGGGCGGTTGAAGCTTCCAGAGCGATTGCTATTCCCATAGATAGGGAAATAATGCATGTTCTGCCTCAAAATTATGTGGTTGACGGCCAGGATGGCATTAAAGATCCAATTGGTATGTCGGGCGTCCGGCTGGAGGCTAAGGTGCATATCGTAACCGGATCGTCTTCTTCCATTCAGAACATTGTAAAATCCGTCAGTCGTGTCGGTTTGGACATTGACGCCATAGTTATGGAACAATTGGCGGCCAGTGAAGCGGTGCTCAGCTCTGACGAAAAAGATTTAGGAGTAGCTTTAATTGATATTGGCGGTGCCAACACTGCGATCGCAATTTTCGCAGAAGGAAGTATTAAACATACGGCCATACTGCCTGTCGGCGGTAACTATCTTACTTCGGATATTGCTACGGGTTTACGAACTCCCTTAAATGAAGCGGAAATAATAAAACTTAAATATGGATGCGCTTTGACTTCCATGATTCCCAAGGAAGAAACAATCAGGGTGCCCAGCGTCGGCGGCAGGGAAGACCGGGAGGTATCGCGTCAAATACTGGGGCGGATTGTCGAGCCCAGGATGGAAGAAATATTAAATTTTGTTTCCAAGGAAATTGTCCGTTCCGGCTTTGAAGATATGCTGGCGGCAGGAGTAGTTTTAACCGGGGGCACTTCGCTTTTGTACGGCATAAATGAACTTGCCGAGCAGGTCTTTGATATGCCGGCGCGCAGAGGAAACCCGACCGGTGTCGGAGGATTATCCGATGTAGTTAATTCGCCGACGCATGTTGTAAGCGTTGGTTTAATCGTTTATGGCAGTAAGCAGTTGGCGGACGATTCTTTATATGGAAAGAAAAGTAGTTTATTCGGCAATATGAACAGAACAATAAAAAAATGGCTTTCGGAATTTTTTTGAAAGGAAGGAAGGGATGGCTATGTTTGAATTGACTCAAGTATGCAATGAAAATTCGGCAAAAATCAAGGTGATTGGTGTAGGCGGCGGCGGCGGCAACGCCGTCAATACGATGATTTCATACTGCCTGCGCGGAGTTGATTTCATTAGCGCTAATACGGACTCGCAGGCATTGGGCGTGTCGAGTTCACCAATCAAAATCCAGCTTGGTATGGAGATAACAAAAGGTTTGGGAGCGGGCTCCAATCCGGAAATCGGCAGACAATCGGCCTTGGAATCCCGCGATGAAATAAGACCATATCTGGAAGGCTCGGATATGATTTTTATCACCGCTGGTCTGGGCGGAGGAACGGGAACTGGTGCGGCGCCGATTATCGCGGAAATTGCCCGCGAATGCAGTGTTTTGACTGTAGCTGTGGTTACCAAGCCCTTTCAGTTTGAAGGCAAGAAGCGCAACATCCAGGCTGAAGAAGGTATCGCTCAGTTGCGGGACGCGGTGGATACACTCATTGTTGTTCCTAATCAGCGGCTTCTGAGTTTGGGCGGCCGAAGTTTGTCGCTTTTGGAGGCATTCAAAAAAGCAGACGATATTCTTTATCAGGCGGTCAAGGGAATCTCCGATTTGATTTTAGTTCCGGGCCTGATCAATCTTGATTTCGCGGATGTAAAGAATATCATGAGCGATATGGGTATGGCCATAATGGGTACAGGTGTTGCGGGCGGAGAAAACAGGGCTATTGAAGCGGCTCAAAAAGCGATTTCTTCACCGCTTCTGGAAGACAACACTATCCAGGGCGCGCACGGAATTCTGCTCAATATTACCGGGGGGTCGGATATGAGCCTTTACGAGGTTAATGAAGCTTCCTCATTGATTCAGGCAGAAGCCCATGAAGATGCCAATATCATCTTCGGCACGGTCATTGATGAAAATATGAAAGACGAAATACGCATAACAGTTATCGCCACGGGGTTTGATGATAATTTGGTAAAGAAAAAACAATTTCCGGAGAATGTTACGCATTTAGCCGGCTTCCGGCGGGAAGATTTGGCAACACCAGCTTTTATGCGCCGGGAAAAGACACGCAACAATGCCAATGTCGTGACTATGGGCATTAACGATGATACGGAGAATTTAGACTTAGAAATTCCCACATTTTTGCGCCGTCAGGCTGATTGATTATTCGTGAAACTCCAATTTCCATAATGAAGTGCAGGGAAATTGGTAAGTTGAATTAATGAAACTCAGATATTACAAGCGCTGTGCAGTAATATCTGTAAGTTGAATTAATCCCGCGTGCGAAGCTTAACGGGGCAATATAAGTACACCACAGCTTGCTTTAGGGTTCATACCCGTGATTTTTAGGTTTAAGCTTACCGGGAAGAAACCTTAGTGAAGACAGAAAATAGGCCATGATAAAAGCATGGATTGGAAACTGAAAAAAAAATATGAAACCATTTTGGAGCGGGAGACCGGTTATGTAAAAAAAGTTTGGGGCACATACAATACTGTTTGCCTGGCCTATCCGAATTATTACCGGACAGGCATGGCGAATTTGGGCTTCCAAACAGTTTATAAAATATTCAATGAGCAGCCCTCCTTTCTTTGCGAGAGAGTATTTCTGCCGTTGCCGGAAGACGAAGCCGAATACGTATCCGGCGCGGCAGAAATGGTTAGTCTGGAAAGCCAAAAGTCAATTGCCGAATTTGACATTTTGGCTTTTTCTATTTCCTTCGAAAATGATTATCCTCATGTATTGAAAATGCTGGAACTTGCCGGTATTTCACTTCTATCGAAAGATCGCTCGGGGAAATATCCATTGGTTATTGGAGGCGGCATCGCGTTGACGCTTAATCCCGAGCCGCTGGCCGATTTTTTTGATTTGTTCATTTTGGGTGAAGCCGAAGAAATATTGCCGCAGTTTAGCCGTCATTTTGAAGAGGCACGCCGTTTCGGTCATGACCGCCGGAAATTGTTGCTAGATTTACAAAAAAAAATACAAGGCGTTTATGTTCCGAGCCTTTACGAAGTAAAATATTCTGTTGATAGCAAAATAAAGTCAATCACGCCGCTTGAGGCCGAATTGCCGAAGAAAATAAAGATCAATTCCATAAAAGATATAAATGCTTTTAAAACCGAAGAGGTTATCAGCGCGCCGCAAACGGAAATGGAGGATATGTATCTGGTCGAAGTAAGCCGGGGCTGTTTTCATAATTGCCGCTTTTGCGCGGCTAGCTTTATTTACCGACCGGCGCGTTTCCGCAGTAGAGATGAGATCGTTGCCTCAATTGACCGTGGCTTACAGAGAAAGAAGAAAATCGGTCTGGTCGGCACAGCAGTATCTGAACATCCCGAACTTATCAAAATATGTGAATACATCATAGGGGAAAACGCTGAAGTAGGAATCGGCTCGCTGCGTATTGATCAAATAAATGAAAAGATTGTTGAACTAATCAAAGCCAACGGCATTGAGACGGTGGCGCTTGCGCCGGAAGCGGGTAGCCAGAGAATGCGGGATCTTTTACGCAAAGAAATAACTGAAGAAGATATAATTCGTGCAACGGAATTGCTGATGGAAAAAGAAATTTCTAATTTGCGTCTTTATTTTATGGTTGGGCTGCCTAAAGAAGATCAGCAGGATATTGATGCCATCATCGAACTTACCAAAAAAATTCAACATCATGCTCTGCAATATTCCAAGGGTAAAAGAAAATTTCGGCGCATTACCTTAAGCATCAATCAATTTATCCCCAAGCCGCAAACACCTTTGCAGTGGTGCGCTCTGGCGGATGTCAATATAGTCGGCAAGAAAATTAAAAAGATTGTCAATGCTTTCAGAAATGACAAGCAGATAAAGATTATTCACGATGTTCCGAAGTGGAACTATATTCAGGCGCTGCTTTCGCTGGGTGATCGCCGGGTTGGAGAAATATTGCTGGCAGTACATCGTCTAGACGGAAAGTGGGCGCAGGCACTCAAGGAAGTAAATATCAATCCGGACTTTTATGTTTACCGTCAAAAACAATTCGACGAATTTCTGCCATGGGATATCATTGATCTGGGCGTATCAAAAAAAATGTTGATCAATCAGTACAAGAAAACACTGTAATATTAGAGGAAACAAGAATGACCATACCTTGAGCAAGATGAATTCAAGAACAACAAGAACGGATATAGGTAGATATAAATCCTGAGTGATTACGGATGCTTCCGGCTGCCGGAATATAGTTCATATTCGAGAAGGCGGCATTCGATTTCGCCGTTATAGAAAATAATGCGTTGTTTGGTTCTCAAACCCACTTTCTTGATCATCTCTAAATTGCCGGTAAAAATATAGCCGCGGTAGCCGCCGCCGATCTTTTTAAAAAAATCGCCAATGCCTTGATAAGTCGCTTCCAGTATTTGGATCCCTATTGCCTTAGTGTGGCTGCCTTTGTCGGGTCTGTCAGATGCTTTGCGAAGAATAATTTTACGTCCCCGTAAAGTTTCTTCTTCTATTGCTGTTAATATCTTTTGTTTTATCACTGGTTGCATCCATGCGTTCGCCGTAGGGGGGATTTAAAATAATTATACCGCCGTCTTCCGGAATGGGAGTTTTTTCATAAGAGCAGGTATTAAATTCGATCAAGTGCTCAACTCCGGCGGTTTGAGCGTTTTGCCTGGCCGCCAGAACCGCTTTCTTATCAATATCTGTCGCGATAATTTTTGCCGGTAATTTCTTTTTAGTACTATCCTTGGCTTTTTTGCGCAGGTCCTGCCAAAGAGCTTCGGGAAATTCTTTGATGAACATAAAGCCGTAATTATTCCGCAGTAAACCTGGCGCGCGGTTTAGGGCGATAAATGCCGCCTCAATGGCCAGAGTACCGCTGCCGCACATGGGGTTGATAAATGATTCTTCACCCTTCCAGCCTGTAGCCATAATCACCGCCGCCGCCAATGTTTCCTGCATGGGCGCTTGCAGGGGAATCTTGCGGTATCCGCGCAGGGAGAGACGCTCTCCTGAAGTATCCAGATAAACATAGGCCTGATCGTTTTTCCAATAAACATGGATAACCGCTTTGTCTTTATCCGGGCCGGAATCAGGCCGTCTGCCGCATTTATCGCGAATCCGATCCACAATGGCATCTTTGACCTTGACGTTGACGAAGCGGGAATCGGTAATAAGGGGATTATCGACAATTGAGGTTACGCAAACGTAAGCCGCCTTGCCGGAATCATGAAGTATGAGTTTCCCAGGGGATAGCATTTAGCTTTCCATAGAGGCTGCTCCGGTGTATTGACGCTTAAAGTCTCTAATTGGTAGAGAACTCGCTGTGCGGTACGCAGATGCAGATTTAAGATCAGGGTATCTTCGAGAGTTCCTTCAATTTGGATTGCCGTATCCAACTCCGCCAGAACGGGGAATCCCAGGGCTTCTATCTCCGTCTTCAAATAAGGCGAGACGCCCTTGGGGCAGGTAACGAGAATCTTATTTTTCTGTTTCCAGAGCGACATGGGTTACTTGTAACACAGCCTTGCACCAATTCGCAATCACTTGCTGTTATTTGAGAAATCATTCAATATTTTTTTGTGACATGCTGTCAATTGTACCCATAAAAAAACCCCCTTAAGGCATTTCGCTTTAAGGGGGTATATATTAGCAGATCATGATTTAATGTTACTTATGGAAGTTAAACATCCTTTCTCTTTTTCCAGGCTTCCTGATAGAGCCTCATCACACACAGGAAGATGGCTAAGAAGAACAACCCCAGCATGAAGTTCGGTGCGGTTCCCAAAAGAACATCCAGCAGGTGACCTACGTAAAGGAACAGGAAAGAAGCAATCACCATCGCGAATCCCCAGGCCGAAAGCATCAAGATCGAACCGAAACTCATATATTGCTCCAATTGTGTTTTGGGTGTTGCCTGCATTGTTTGTTCCTCCTTCCTTAAGAGAGCTACCTTCATTGGGCAGCTCGATTCATAGGGTTCCTCATTAGCTGACGATGGTCTTTACCGCTTCGATCACCGGGTTGGTGAAAAGAGCCATCAAGATCGTGTATAGAGCGAAGACACCAACTGCTTCCGTAGTATACATCTTTTCATATTTACGTTTTAAAGAAACCACAATCAATCCGCCCACGATTAAGCAGCCCAGCTGGAAATAGGGGAAATTGCCTGCTTGACCTGCCGTATACTCGGCAAAGCAGAAAGTTGCTGTTAAAAGGACAACCGCTGCCGCTACCATCATTGTTCCTAATGTCTTTTTCATGATCTGTTACCTCCTGTAAGTTTATTTGCCTTTATATTAATGGAAGGATCATGCCAAAATATCAATAATGCTTATCAATACTTGTAAATACAAGATTATACTAGTTATTTATCAATTGTCGCTTCCCAACATTCATCAAGTAATACCCCTCTTGGCCTCCTCTTTTTCAATGAAATATTAAAAACCGTTGAACGAAATGTGAAAGGGATAGGGCAGCGGCATTCATGAACTTGGACTAAAAATAAGCAGGAACTTTTTCGGAACTTCCTTTGTCTAACCTTCAAAACTCGCCAAAAGCGTATAATTTCACAAAGGAGGTTCAATATGAAAAAGGTTAAACGAAGGTTAATAGTCATTTGTGCAGTGCTGTCTGTGTTTTCTGCGACACAGGTATTCAGTCAACCGATGGAGTCTGAGGATCGGACTTTATCCCCTTATTTTTTCGTCAATAGCGATAACCCGGATACAGACCGGTTACCGCTGAAATCCACATCTGTATCCGCTAATATTTCCGGTGTTATTGCGGATGTGCTGGTAACGCAGGTCTATAAAAATGACGGAAAAAAGCCGCTGGAAGCGATTTACATTTTTCCAGCTTCAACCCACGCCGCCGTTTACGGGATTAAGATGACTATCGGCAAAAGAGTAATCGAGGCAAAAATCAAAAAACGCGATGAGGCGCGCCGTGAATATGAACAGGCGCGGGATGCGGGGAAAAGTGCTTCGCTTCTTGAGCAACAACGCCCCAATGTCTTTCAGATGAATGTGGCCAATATCATGCCCGGCGATGAAATAAAGGTCGAACTAAAATATACGGAACTTCTGGTGCCGACGGATAGAGTTTATGAATTTGCATATCCTACCGTTGTGGGGCCGCGTTATTCCAATCAACCGGCAGCCAGCGCTTCGCCTGCTGAAAGATGGGTGGAAAATCCATATTTGCATCAAGGAGAGTTATCCGCGACCACCTTTGATATTAATGTGGCAATTAATGCCGGTATGCCGATAAAGGATTTAGCCTGTACTTCCCACAAAGTGAATGCGGTGTTTAGCAGTCCTTCTGTGGCGAAAGTATCGCTTGATAAAAAGGACACGTATGGCGGCAATCGCGATTATATTCTGCACTATAGATTAGACGGCGACAAAATTCAGACCGGACTTCTTCTTTCCGAGGGAGAAAAAGAGAATTTCTTTATTCTCATGATGCAGCCGCCAAAAAGAATAACAAAAGCAAACATACCCGGTCGTGAGTATATTTTTATCGTAGATGTGTCCGGTTCGATGTATGGCTTTCCGCTGGAAATCTCCAAAAAGTTAATGTCCGATTTAATCGGTAATCTGCGCTCCACTGATAAGTTTAATGTCCTGCTATTTTCCGGCGGCTCGACTCTCATGGCGGAAGAATCTTTGCCGGCTACACAGGAAAATATTCAAAAGGCACTTAATGTGATTGAACGTCAAAGGGGCGGCGGCGGTACGGAACTTCTGCCCGCGCTTAAACGTGCCCTGTCACTCAAAAAAGAGGAAAACTTTGCCCGGACAATTGTCATTGCTACTGATGGTTATGTTACTGTGGAAGAAGAAGCGTTTGATCTGATTCGCAATAACTTGGGTAACGCCAATATGTTTGCCTTTGGAATCGGCACCAGCGTCAACCGACATATAATTGAAGGAATGGCCCATGTCGGCATGGGGGAACCTTTTATTATTGCCAAGCCAGAAGAAGCACAAGCTCAGGCGGAACGTTTCCGCAAGTTGATTCAATCGCCGGTATTGACGCTGGTAAAGGTTACGTTCAACGGATTTAACACCTACGATATGGAGCCGGTATCAATCCCCGATATCCTTGCTGAGCGTCCTGTTCTGGTTTTCGGCAAATGGCGCGGTAATTTGAAAGGGACAATTAAACTAAGCGGCATTTCCGGTGAAGGCAAATACGCTGAAACGATCAACGTCGAAAATTTTAAACCTTCAAAAGATAACGCCGCACTGAAATATCTTTGGGCGCGTCATCGCATAACGATGTTGTCCGATTACAACAAACTTCGCAATGACGATAAGCGCGTCAAAGAAGTTACAGAGTTGGGGCTTACCTATAATTTATTGACCGCTTACACCTCATTTGTAGCCGTAGATAGTGAAGTGCGCAATGCGGACGGTAAAGTAACAACGGTAAAACAGCCTCTGCCGTTACCTCAGGGCGTTTCGGATTATGCTGTTGGTGGTTATGGCAACTATGCCGCAGTTCCAGCCTCGCAAAAGAGTATGGGCATGGTGGGTAAGAGGGGAAAAATGGAAAGCCGTCTAGCCGAGGATAAGTCAGCTACCGAGCAAGAATTACAAGTTCCTAAGAAAAAGGATGAAGTGCAAAAGATCAGCATTATAGGTCTGACTGTAGGGAAAGGTTTAAACAAAGATGAAATTCTCAAAGTCGCGCAAGTTCATCTAGGTGAAATAGAAAAGTGCTTTGCAGGTAAAAATTTGCAGGGAACTTTAAAGCTCAATTTCACAATAAACGCAGACGGCACAGTAAAAAGTGTGGAGATTGCCGCAGGCTTGATCAAAGACGTGAAATTAAGACAGTGCATTATTAAGCAGGTGAAAAAGTGGCTCTTCCCGGCAACGGCAAATAGACAAATGGTGAAAGCAACGATAGTGTTAAAGATTTAGTAGCTCTCAAAGTGTCATTCCCGCTTGTGCCCTTATAGGGTGTGGAGGCGGGAATCCAGAAACCATCATTAGTTTGTTACTTCTCAGTTGGAGATGGAGAACCATCTCCAACTGAATATTTTATTTCTTCTTTACCACTACTTCACAACATTCATCACCCCGATTAAGATTTTTCGTATGCTCAACGGTGACACCCATGTCTTTATTGAATACTCCCCTGATTAATTCCTGATAGCTCTGAACCGTTACAATGCCGCAGTCGGCCACACCCGCTTTCGCGATGGCCCGTTGCGTTTCACAATCGGTTATCCGCACTGTAATCGTATCGGAATCAACCCTCACTTCCCGGCCTTCCATCTTTAATACTCTGCTGAATATTTGGAGAGCATCCAAGAAACTGTCTGGCCAGATGGGATTAGTAATATAGTTTTTTCGTATCTGTTTACCAAGAAGATACGATACTTGTTTCCATGCGGCAACGTCCATTTCCCACGCTGTCTGAACGCCGAATTTCTTTGCCAGTGCCAAAAACCAGGCTCCATCCATGCGTATAAAAGCGTATTGCGTAAGTTCCAATACCTGATGGTTTGTTAGCTTCATTGTCTTGTCTTTCTTGACGCCATTGCCCTTATTTTACAATAGCATATAAGATAAAATATTTCTTGACAAGAAATCCATTATCAGCTGTCTCATATAGGAGAAAATTAAGGGGAACAAAAGCGTTGCTGGGGATGTCTAATATAATAGATAACAAAAAACAGACCACCAAGGATGATGATTTGGAATATGTTGTCTTTTGCCAGAAAGGGAATACGGACGCTTTTGAAGTTCTGGTCGAGAGGCATCAAAAGAAAATGTTAAACATTGCTTACCGGATGATGGGCGATTACAATGAAGCCTGTGATGTTACGCAGGAGGCATTTTTATCGGCTTATAAATCTATAAAGAAGTTTAAGGCCGAAGCAAGATTTTCCACCTGGTTATATAGAATTGTTGTTAATTATTCAAAGAATCGTTTGAAACAAACGCAAAGCAGATCCCAACGTGAAGTTGTTTCCATTGATGATTCTGGAGAAATAAGAATAGAAGGAGCATTGTGCCAATCTTCTGCAAATGATACGAATCCCGGCGCACAAATGGAAAAACGGGAAAGGGAAGCGCAGGTGCAGAAATGCATAACTTCCCTTGATGAAGAATATAGAGAAGTTCTGATTCTGAGAGATATACAGGGATTATCCTATGGGGAGATAAAGGATATTCTGAAAATACCCGATGGGACGGTTAAATCCAGACTTTCCCGGGCCCGAAACGCTCTCAAGGATTGTCTGGTAAAAGTAATTGGTGATTTATGATGAATTGTAAAGATATCGAAAATGGCCTGCCTTTGTATTTGGATAATCTGCTCTCTGCCGCGGATAAACGAGCCGTTGAGGAGCATTTAAAATCCTGTCCACAGTGCGCAAAGGCGCTTGTCCAACTCCAGAAAACAGGAAAGCTGGTGGATGATCTTGGGGAAGTGGAGCCGCCGCCCTGGTTCAAGCAGAAAATTATGGCCAGAGTGCGCGAAGATGCAGAGAAGAAAAGCTTTGTCCAAAAATGGTTCTATCCCCTGCGGATAAAAATTCCCATACAGGTTTTTGCCACGATATTTATTGTTGTGCTTGCTGTTTATATTTACCGGGCTGGCAATGAGCAGTTCAAAGAGGTTTTACCGCCACCAGCACCAGCGCCGGTTATGGAAGCCGAAAAAGATCAGTTATCCGAGCAAACATCAAAACTGTCCGAGGCTGACAAAATTGTTGTGAAGAAAAAGGTTGCCGCCAAAAAAGGCATACGAGACGAAGAAACGGTTAGGTATGATGTATCGCCGGGCAGTGGCGCGCCAAAAACGCAGGAGCTAAAAAAGACATTACCGGAAGAAAATATTACTGCTGCGGCAGGTAATATAGCCCCGCCTCTGCAAAGAGAAAGGGTTGCTGATGGGAAAGATGCGAGCTATTCAGCATTAATGGCAGAACCAGCGAAGCCTATGCCGCCTTCAAGCGTTAAGTTGGAAAGAAAAAAGGAAGGATATGTTTTGGGCGCTTCTATGAAGCAAAGTAGAGCTCCTGAAGCGCAAAGCATGCTGCCGAAGGCTACTATTTCAGTGCGCGTTGGTGATTTAGATACCGCCGTTATGGAAGCGGAAAAGCTTCTGATCAAATATGAGGCGAAAAAAGTAGTCAAGCAAATGTCGGAAGGCAGAGCCACATTTGCTGCCGAACTTAAAACTAAAAACATAAAAGATTTTATAGCGCAATTAAAGACAATCGGGCGAGTAGAAGAAAAAGGTATTCCTGCAGATGATAGTTCCGAACGGGATATTTCAGTCGTGATAGAAATTATAAGTAATTAAGATACCGGATTTCTGACTGTGCAGGACTCTTTAAATAAACAGACTGTTATTTTGTTTTAAATCAAAGATGATATCAAGGCGGCAAGGAAGAGGCGACGCAGTCGTATAGTACCATACGTCAAGGAGCCGATGACGAAGGTAACGAAGATATCGCTTTGATTTGGAATCGAAATTCAGCCGCCGAGGTAGGCTTCCTTTACACGAGGATCACCCATCAGTTCCTTGCCGCTGCCCGAAAGAACGATGCTGCCTGTTTCCAGAACATAGCCGCGGGAGGCGATGATGCAAAGACATGTTGGCGTTTTGCTCAACCAAAAGAATGGTTTTTCCGGCCTGATTTATTTCCACAAGAATTTGAAAAATATCGCGCACCAAAACAGGAGATAAACCCATCGAAGGCTCATCTAATAAGAGCAATTTTGCATCGCTCATCAGCGCGCGGCCCACAGCCAGCATCTGCTGCTCGCCGCCCGAAAGCATGCCGCCCGGCTGACCCTTACGTTCAGCGAGCCGAGGAAATAGCGCAAAAACACGTTCATAATCGCGAGCAATTTTGTCTTTGTCCTTTCTCTGCCATGTGGCTAATTTCAAGTTTTCCAGCACGGTCAGATTGCCGAATATGCCGCGGCCTTCCGGCACCTGAGCAATTCCCCTGGCTACAATTGTATCGGCGGCAATCTGCTTCAAATCATCTCCCTTATAGCTGATGCTTCCCTTGTAAGGAATAATGCCCGATATGGCTCTGAGGATGGATGATTTTCCCGCGCCGTTTGCGCCGATGAGCGTAACAATTTCGCCCTGGTCAACATCAAAGGAAACGTCTTTAACTGCATTGATGCTGCCATACGTGACATTCAGGTTGCAGACCGAAAGAAACAAATCACCCCGCATTATTTCACCATCTCCTCACCCAGATAGGCTTCCATCACTTTCACATTATTTTGAATTTGCGCGGGCAGGCCTTCCGCGATTGTCGCGCCGAAATCAAGAACCACCAGGCGTTCACAAATGCCCATCACCAGCCGCATCTGATGTTCGATAAGTATAATCGTTACCCGAAAAGTTTTTCTGATCCAAGCGATAAATTCCATGAGCTGTTTAATTTCATTGGGATTCATTCCCGCGGCTGGTTCATCAAGCAGCAGCAGTTGGGGTCTGTTGCCAGCGCCCGCGCGATTTCCAGTTTGCGTTGCAAACCGTAGGGAAGGTTTTTGGCTTGTTCATTGGCCGCGTCATCCAGCTTAAAAATTGATAACAATTCCATCGCGTGATCAGTGATGCTTTTTTCTTCAGCGACGGTAACGTCCAATGTGCAGAAGTGCTTCCAGCGGACTATAAATTCCTGTCCGTAGTGCGCGATGCGCACATTGTCCAGCACAGTCAGCTCTTTAAACAGGCGAATATTCTGGAAGGTGCGGGCAATGCCCAGTTTGGTTATCTGATGCGGCGTCATGCCTACAAGTTCATTTCCGGCAAAGTAAATGCTGCCTTCAGTGGCACGATAGACGCCGGTAATCAAGTTAAATACGGTGGTTTTTCCCGCGCCGTTGGGACCGATAATACCGACCAACTCGTTGGAGCGCGAGTGTAAAGTTGAAATCGGAAACAGCGCATAATCCCTCAAAGCGATGGGTAAGATTTTTAATCTCAAGTAGAGGCATCGCTGGCCTCCTTTTTCTTTTGCCGCCACAACTTTTCCGCCAATAAATCACGCAGAGGAATAAACAGGCGGGCTTCTCTCAGGCCCATGATGCCGCGCGGACGGTAGATCATCAAAAGGACCAGCATCAGCGGCATGAAGACCATGCGCCAGATGCCCAGCGGCCGCAGTATTTCCAGCAGGATTGTGTAGATAACAGCGCCGATAATCGAACCGGCAATGGAAGCGATGCCGCCCAGATAAACCATGATCAAAATATCGGTGGATTTGAGAATGTCGAACATGCGCGGATTTATATATTGGAGAGCATGAGCGAATAAACCTCCGGCAATTCCGGCGAAGAAAGAGGAAACGACAAAAGCAATGACTTTGACCTGGCGAGTGTTGACGCTCATCAGGTCGCTGGCAATTTCGTCTTCGCGGATAGAAAGGACGCCGCGCCCGAAATTTCGAATAAACCAGATTACGGATAACCCACAACGATAATGCCGTCCAGAAAAATACCCACGGCAGGGTGGTAAGCTTGTCCATGCCCAAAAAACCGCGCGGTCCGCCGACAGCGTCGATGTTTTCCAGAACGGACTTCACAATCATGCAGAAGGCCAGCGTGACAATGGCCAGATAATCGCCGCGTGTTTTAAAAGATGGTATGGCCACCAGAAGGCCGATGAAAGCGGCCGCAATGCCACCGGCGAGTATCGGCAGCCGGAAAAAGAAAACTGTTCGCTGTCTGAGGGAAAACATTCACGGTCAAAAGCGAGGCGATGTAAGCACCAATCGCCATAAAACCGGCATGGCCGATGGAAAATTCGCCCATGTAGCCGTTAATCAGATTCAGGCTGACCGTGAGAATGATGTTGATTCCCACGTAAATCAAAATTAGTTGTAGATACAAATCAAGAATATCGAAAGTTGAAGCGGCGATGGAAAAAAGCAAACCCGCGATGATGAAAATCGGCCAGAAAAATCTATGCGCGATCAAAATGTGCCATTTATTGAGTAAAGTATAATATGCGTCTTTTAGTTTCGACACGATTACACCTTTTGCGGCTTAGGTTTGCCCAAGATACCGTAAGGCCGGAAGATCAGCAAAACAAGAAGCAAAGTAAAGGCGACAAAATCGCGGTAGGTGGATGGTAAAAATGCCGCGACCATAATTTCCACCGAGCCGAGAATAAAGCCGCCGATCATGGCGCCGCGGATATTGCCGATGCCGCCGACCACGGCGCAGATAAAAGCTTTCCAGCCGACCATGATGCCCATGTAAGGATCAATCACCGGATAGGCGAGTCCATACATCATGCCGGCCGCGCCGCCCAGGCCCGTCCCGATGGCGAAGGTCAGAGAAATAATTTTATTTACGGGCACACCCATTAAAGGAACAACTGTTTTATCCCAGGAAATGGCGCGCATCGCCATGCCCGCTTTTGTCCGTTGCACAATAAAATCCAAAACCAGCATTAAAAATAGCGATAAGGACAATGATGATAATTTGCAGTGAAGAAATAGAAACATTGCCTATTGTCCAGGTTTGATCGGCAATCAGCGTGGGAATATGTTGAGGATAAGGGTTCAAGCGCCAGAGTGAAGTTTTCCAGAAAAAGCCCGACACCCAGGGCGGTGATAATGGCCGATACGCGAGGAGCATTGCGCAGAGGCTTGTAGGCGAGGCGTTCGATTACAACGCCCAGAAAGGCCACGCCCAGCATGGATAAAAGCAGTGTGGGAACAAAGGATAATTTAAGATAGAACGGCGATAAGAAAACAGAAGAAAGCGCCGATCATGAATAGATCGCCGTGAGCGAAGTTAATCATGGTCAAAATGCCATAGACCATGGTGTAGCCCAGGGCAATCAGGGCATAGATACTGCCCAGTTGCAGTGCGTTAAGAGCTTGCTGAAAGATATAAACCATAGAATTATGGTTTGGCGTTAGCAAACCACGTAAACTTTCCATCAATTATTTTCAAAATGACGGCGCTCTTAATCGGATCACCGGAGCCTTCTTTAAACTGCATAGTTCCCGTTACGCCGTCATACTGCGGTATTTTAGCAAGAGCGTCACGGACGGCCTGGCGATCATTTTTGCCTGCGCTTTTCAAGGCCTGCCAGAGCAGACCGAAGGAATCATAGGTCAAGGCGGCCACATCATCGGGTGTGCTGCCATATTTGGCTTTGTAACTTTCAATGAATTTTTTGGTAACTTCAGTTGAGGCGTCGGCGGCGTAATGAGTGCTGAAATAGTAGCCATCGCAATCTTTGCCGCATAGTTTTAACAACTCTTCACTGCCCCAGGAATCACTGCCGATAAAAGGCACCTTGATGCCTAGACGCTTAGCCTGCTGGATTTGCAGCGGCACTTCGCTATAATAGTTGGGAAGAAAAATTACCTGCGGCGCGGCTCTTTTGATTTTTGTCAACTGTGAGGAAAAGTCTTTATCATTGGTTGTGTAGGTTTCAAAGGCTACTACTTTGCCCCCGTTTTTCTCAAAAACTTCTTTGAAGATTTCGGCAATGCCTTTGTTATATTCTGAAGCCACATCATAGAGCACGGCGGCTTTTTTTAGCTTGAGTTTTTCCAGAGTAAACTTGGCGACCACGCGTCCCTGAAAAGGATCGATAAAGCAGGAACGAAAAACGTAATTTTTTGGTAAGCCAGTCTTGGAATCCAGAGTGGTTTTCGGCGTTGTTGACCAGGGTGTAATGAGGATAACTTTACTGCTTTCGGCTATCTCCGAAGCGGGAAGAGCATAACGGCTGGCGTTAGGCCCTACGATTGCTACAACTTTTTTCTGGGTGATAAGTTTCTGCGCGGCAGAGACGGATTGATCGGCCTTGCCGGCATTATCTTCAATGATTAAATCCACTTTATATTTTTTCTCGCCAAACTGAAAGCCTCCGGCATCGTTGATTTCCTGAACGGCCATTTGAGCCGCGTTTTTACAGGAAGCGCCTACCGCCGGAATATCGCCGGTCAATTCGGCAATGAGGCCTACTTTAATGTTGGTGGAATCCCCTCCAGCCGCAACCTAAAAATAGAAAAGCAAAAAATGATAATGCTGTAAAAAGGATGTATAATCTTTTCATAAAGTTATCTCCTGCTTTTTATGCGATTTTTATTATCGGTGGTTATAAGATATGGTCATGTCTATGTCAACGAAATTGTAGTAGGCTAGGGTATATTGAATTTATGAAATTCATTGACAAACGACGGGGAGAATAATTAATGGTCTTTGCCGGAAGTTAAGAATATGTATCTAGTCATTAATGTTTATATGGAACAATATGGAATTAAGGAAAGCGATTCGCATTTTTAATGATGCCACGGCGATTGTTACCGGCGGAGCATCGGGCATTGGTAAAGCCCTCGCTGAAGAACTGGCCCGGCGCGGTTGTGAAGTGGTGCTGGCCGATCTTCAGATAGAAAAGGCACATGATGTCGCCACACAGATTCAAACTTTCGGCGGCAAGGCAAAAGCGGTAAAAGTAGATGTGACTGATTTTCCCGCGATGGAGCGGCTAGTCCGGGAAACCGTTGAAAGCAGTGGAAGGCTGGATTATATCTTCAATAATGCAGGAATAGCAATCGGCTGCACCGCCAACCATTACACTATTTACGACTGGAACAAAATTATCGATATCAATCTCCGCGGCGTTGTCAATGGAATCCAGGCGGCATACTTTATCATGATTGAGCAAGGCTTCGGACACATTGTTAATACGGCTTCCATGGCGGGACTTATGCCTAACCCGGTAAATGTAGCTTACGCGGCAACCAAGCATGCCGTAGTAGGCCTGTCGCTATCACTGCGCGCAGAAGCAGCAGAGATGGGGATACGCGTCAGCGTACTCTGTCCCGGTGTTATTCGCACGCCTATTTTGGAAGGAGGGAAGTACGGCAAAATATTAATGAACATTTCCGCTGAAAAACTGCGTGATATGTGGGAAGAATTAAATCCTATGTCCCCAGATATATTTGCAAAAAAGGTGTTAAACGCGATTGCGAAAAATAAAGCGATAATTATTGTGCCTTCACTATGGAAGTTATTATGGTGGCTGAATCGCTTATCTCCTTTTTTGGGAATGGCCTTCGCGCAAAATCGTTTTCAAAAAATTCAAAAAGAATTTGATTTGTTATAATTACTATTTATTCGTGAAACTCCAATTCCGAAAGTGAAGCGTATCGGAATTGGCAAGTTGAACAATCCCGCGAAGCGGCGGTCGTGAAACTCCAATTCCGAAAGTGAAGCGTATCGGAATTGGTCAGTTAAATCAATTAGACTCGAATTTCAAAAACGAAGTGCGTTGAAATAGGTAAGTCGAATTGATCCCGCCGAAGGCGGAGGGGATAATAGATACCCGTGGTTAATGAAACTCAGATATTACAAGCGCAGTGCAGTAATATCTGTAAGTTGAATTAATCCCGAATGATACGATGATCGCATTCTTTCTATTAGGCAGAGTCCTTGCTCCGCAAAACGATCTTGAGCACTTTCTGCATGGCATTCCGGGGAAGCGATTTTCGGAATTCTACAATAGCCGGTTTCTTGTAGCTGGCCATGTGGCTCTTGCAGTAGTCGATGATCTCTGCTTCGGTGGCCGCCTTGCCGGGCTTCAGGACACACACTGCCTTAACGATTTCCCCCCAGTAGGCATCAGGTACGCCGATAACGGCCACTTCGGCCACTTTCGGATGGTTCTCGAGAACCGCTTCGATCTCTACTGGATAGATATTCTCGCCGCCCCGGATGATCATGTCCTTCTTTCGTCCCTGGAGATAGAGAAAACCGTCTTCGTCCATGAAGGCCAGATCCCCAGTGTGCAGCCAACCCCCCCGGAGGGTTTCTGCCGTTGCATCGGGATTATTCCAGTAACCTTTCATGATCTTTCGTCCCCGGGTGACGATCTCTCCCACTGTCCCTGCCGGAACCGCCCGGTCATCGTCGGAGAATATGCCGATCTCCACTTCGGCAATAGTATGGCCGATGCCTGAAAGTCGGTGGGTCTTGCGGGCGATCTCTTTCCCGGTTCCCTCCAACTGGTGGTCTTCCTGCGAGCAAACCGCAATAGTGCCCATCGCTTCAGTCATACCGAAATAGTTGCAGTAGTCCGTGGGAAGCTCCTTTTTGGCGCGCAGAAGCAGTTCCAGGGGCATGGGGGAAGCACCGTAGCCGACAAGCCTCAGGGAAGAGAGATTATATTTCCGAAAATCGGGATGATCCAGGATGGCCTGGAGCATCGTGGGAACGACGTAAGTGAAGCCGATTTCCTCCTTTTCGATGGTTTCGAGAAAGAGCCCCGGCTCGAACTGGGCGAGATAGACCAGCTTATTTCCCATGTGCAGAGCAATGACCGCCGTATTGATGCCGGCAATGTGGTACATAGGCACATTCACCAGGGTAGATCCGAGATTGATGGTCCCTTCTTCCGAGAAGAGGGAGATCACGTTGTCATTGGTCAGCATGGCCCCTTTGGGACGCCCAGTGGTGCCACTTGTATAAATCAGACAGGCCGTGTCGTCCTTTTCCCTCTGGGTGCAGGGGTAGAGGGCGTCTTTCGCGGCAGCAAGGAGCGCCTCGTACCCAACCATGCCTTTTCTGGGCTTGCCCAAGCAGATGCACTGCTCCAGCTCCGGCAGGTCCTTTCTGATGGATTCAATCATCTCGGCATAACGGTCGCCGACCAGAAGGACTTTAGCGCCAGAATTTTTCAGGATATAGGCCGTCTCCTCACCCATGAGGCGGAAATTCAGGGTGACAATGATCCCGCCCACTTTGGCGATGGCGTAGATCATTTCCACGAACTGGTAGCAATTCGTTTGAAAGATGGCCACCCGGTCGCCCGGTGAGACACCCATGCCGGCAAGGGCATGGGCCAGTCGCGCGGCGCGTTGTTCCATCTCGCCATAGGTCAGCCGGATCCCGCTGTCGACAACGCAGGTTTTTTCCGGATAGTTTTTACAGTTTTCCTCAATCGATGATGCAAAATTCATTTTTTTCACCTCTCAAATCCGTCCAGTATCTATAGGGAATGGTTGGACTAGCTCACTAATTCGGGAACTTTTTGGAGCTTATCAAAAGGTGTTTCATAATTCAATCCACAGTGCCTTCGCTATAGCCAGACCGATTACATCCACTTTTTCCATCGCTTTTTTATACACGATTTTTTTGATTGCAGCAAAAAATCTTGAGCGCAATCTCCACTCGTGGTATTAAATAAACAATTTACGAAAGACGGTATTTAATTTGAAGATTGCCAGTTATAACGTAAATTCTATACGCTCACGTCTGCACATTGTTTTGCCCTGGCTGCAGAAAAACAATCCCGATTATTTTTGCATGCAGGAGACAAAAGTTGACGACGCTAAATTTCCCGCGGGAGAATTTGAAGCATTAGGGTATCAAGTAGTGTTCAGTGGCAACAAACAATATAGTGGTGTAGCCATTGCCTCAAAGCAAAAGCCGCAAAAAATAGTTTTTGGCTTTGATATTGAACCTGCCGATCCTGACCGTTTAATTGTTGTTACATACAAAGATCTGACGATAATAAATACCTATGTTCCACAAGGTCAGGAAATAGAAAGCCCACAGTTCGCGTACAAACTGGCGTGGTTTGCGCGTTTGAAAAAATATCTGGAGAAGCATTTTCGGACCGCAAAATGCCATAATTTGGTGCGGCGATCTTAACGTCGCGCCGGAAGATATAGATGTGCACGACCCGAAAAGAATCTTAGGGCATGTTTGTTTTAATCCGGAAGTGTGGAATGCTTATAACGAAGTTAAAGCATGGGGTTTTGTCGATATATTCCGTAAACATCACCCCGATGAAACGGGCCAATATACTTTTTTTGATTATCGAGTAAAAGATTCCGTAAGCCGAAAGCTGGGCTGGCGCGTTGATCACATTCTGGCGACAAAATCACTTCGCTATTAAGTCCAGTAGCTGCACCATCGATTTAGCCTCAAGGCTTGCCGAAAGGCCGTCCGATCATGCTGATAATTTACGCGCAGTGGGAAAGGTGAAAGAAATGGATAAAAAGGAAGATGTTAAACGCATCAATGCTGAAATTGCCGCTCGTTTCGATAAAATTGAAGCAAGTCTCAACGATGCAAAAAATGTCGCCGTACTATTTGAAACTCTGTTTGCAGGAATCGAAAAGGAATTTAGAGTTCCTTTTGTCTGGCTTACTTTATTGAATACGGAAAGTGCCGCGCCCATTGTTACGGCAATAAAATCTTCAGATATTCTAAGAAGATAGGCTTAGTGTAATAACGCCGGAGTTGTTTCGCGAGATTCTTCCTGCCGGGTTAAAACCGGTTTTCGTCAAATAAAGATTTGCAGCCTTTTTATAAATTATTACCTTCACGTAACAAATATTTTGTTAGGTCATTAGCGATGGTGCCGTTTAAATTAAATGACGAAATTGCAGGAAGCTGGAATAATGGTGATGCTTACCATAATCGTTACACGCCGGACATGGAAACCAGTCTTTTACAAAAGCTAGCCCAATCCGTATCTGCGCGTTTGGGCGAGTTAGTTTCGGCAGGCTAACGAAGAAGATGGCCATCAGTATAGATAAAGAAAGGGGAGAAAACAGTGAGTGATGTAATGTCTGAATACAAGCGCAAGCTCCTAAAAGCACAGGATGCAGTCCGGGTTGTAAAGTCCGGAGATTGGGTACGCTATGGCTATTCCTTTTCAAAACCGACCGCCCTGGATATGGAACTGGCAAAACGCAGGGATGAACTATTCGATGTTAATATAAATTGCTCCACATGCATGCGGAAATTTTACACAGTGGAGGCGGATCCAACAACAACACATTTTTGTTACAACTCAGGCCATATGACAGCGCCGGAACGTCGCCTGCACGATGAGGGTATTTGCTACTACATTCCCTCTCATTTCGGCCAAGGCCCCGCCTGGTTCGAGAAGGGATACAGCAAAGCGGATGTAGTCATGCTCAGCGTCTGCCCCATGGATAAGCATGGTTTCTTTAACTTCGGGCCGAACAATACTTTTCTGAAAGCCATGTGCGGTGTCGCGCGAAAGGTTATCATTGAGATCAATCCCTCTATGCCAAAAGCTCTTGGAGGATTTGACGAAACTATCCATGTGTCCGAGGTGGATATGATTGTTGAGGATCCACGAGCGGATAATCCCCTGGATGATATCAAACCTCTCCGCCTGACACCGGAAGATAAGAGGATTGCGGCATTGATTATGGAGGAGATACAGGATGGCGCCTGTCTTCAGCTTGGGATAGGTGGCTTACCGCAGGCCATTGGTGAGATGATCGTCCAATCGGATCTTAAAGATTTGGGTATACATACAGAAATGATGAATGAATCCATGATGGACATGTTTTTGGCAGGCAAAATCACAGGCCGGAAAAAGACACTTTTGCCCGGAAAAATAGCCTTTGCCTTTGCCCTGGGTTCTAAGAAACTCTGGGAGTTCATCGATGAAAATCCGGCTCTGGCCAGTGTTCCCGTATCATTCACAAATTATCCCCAGAATATCATGGCCAACGACAACGTGGTTTCCATCAACAATGCGATCGAGGTAGATTTGACAGGACAAGTGTGTTCGGAAAGCAAAGGGACACGCATGATTTCCGGTTCAGGAGGGCAGCTTGAGTTTGCCTACGGCACTTTCTATTCCAAAAACGGCAAGGGATTCCTCGCCCTGACCTCCACCTATGGCAATAAAGGTAAACGCAGTTCTCGCATTGTTCCGACCCTCACTCCTGGGGCTATTGTGACTACTCCCCGGCCGGTAGTTCATTATCTTGTTACCGAATATGGAAAAGTCATCTTGAAGGGCAAGTCGGACTGGCAGAGGGCGGAGCTTCTTATTTCCATCGCTCATCCCGATTATCGGGATGAGCTTATAGCGTCGGCGGAAAAACTTGGGATTTGGAAACGGTCCAACAAAATCCTATGATCATTGCCTGAACATATTCATATAGGTTATATTAATAAATTCATTCTAAATAATAAAAACCCCGCCAGAGATTGCACGGGGCTTTTACGGTTATAGCTTAGAAAGAGAAGGGTTAATTAATTAAAGTTTTTAAGGCGTCTACCACTGGTGCGGTAAAAAGAGCAACCAAAACAGTATATAGAGCAAAAGATCCAATAGCTTCGCTCATGTATAATCTGGTATATCTTCTTTTTAGCGAAACAATAATCAGACCGCCGATAATTAAACAGCCCAGATGGAAGAAGGGGAAACTATTATTCCCGGTAACGGTGAATTGGGCATAGCTAAAAGATGCTGTCGTCAAAATTACAAAAGCCGCTAAAAGTGTTGTTTGCATCATCTTTTTCATAACCACTAATCCTCCTTGGTGTGCTACTTTAAAAATCTTCTTTTCAATTATGAATATGAAATAAGCGTGCCAAAAACTGTTGGCAGACAACATATTTCTCAAGTATTTAATATTTAATTGAAAAATATGATTTTGTCTTTGAATATCTCTTGATAAAGTAATTTATAGCGTTCAGAAATGTTAAAAGAAACGTTCAATGCTATTTTAAAAAACTAACGAAACATTTAATCAGGATTCCGTGTGCTGTTTGCCCTTTTTTAGAGTCAGAATAACTGCGCACATTAAGACCAGTATCACAATATTGATTTCCCAGAGATGCCGGTAAGAACCGAATTTATCGTAAATAACACCACCCAAAATAGGACCTATGCTTCCTCCTACACCGATAAAAAAAGTAAGCAGGCCGTAAATTGATCCTAGAGTATGCCGTCCGAAGCGGTCTGCAGCAAGAATCGGTAGAATTGGAGCAAGACAGCCGTAGCCGAAACCGTAAATAACGGCGTAAAGATAGAGACTGGAGACACTATGGGCATTTAAAAGCAGAATCATACCGATAAGCAGAAATAATATACCAAGAAAATAAGCATATTTTGGATCTCGTAAGCGGTCGGAAAGCCAGCCGAAGAAAAACTGGCCAAAGAATCCGCTAACACTGACTGCCGCCAGAGAAGTTGCTGCGGCAATACTGCCGATATTATTGTCCACAGCGTAAGCAACCTGATGAACAAATACGGACATTATCACCATAACTGTCAATCCATGGCTGATGGCGATTGTCCAGAAGCGTAAATCTTTAAACAAGACTATTGTGGAAACTTTAGTAAATGTTGGAATTGAAGGTGCTTGATGATGCAGGAGTGTTTTATCACCATCCGGCAGCATGCCATGTGCTTCCGGCCGTGTTTTGCGCATTAACGTTTGAGAAATTACGATTCCGACAATGAATGTAATGATTCCTAGTATAAGCAGGCCTATTCTCCAACTGAAATATTTACCAAGATAACCCGCGAGGGGTGTAAGAGTCATAGTTCCAAAACTTATCCCCATTGTGGCAATGCCGAGAGCAAGACCGCGCATTTTAATGAACCATTTGCCGACCGATGAACTGCAGACAACAACGCCCATTCCGGTCGCTCCCAAACCGACGAGCAAACCATATGTGATATATAAACTAAGAGGGGTGTTAATGAAACCGGTTAAAATATATCCCGCCGCGGCAATTATGGCTCCGATGGTCATAATCCAGCGGGGGGCGATTCGATCCAACATCCGACCGACAAAAATAGCTCCTGTGGAATAAACAAGCATGTTGATTGTTGCGGCCAGGGAAATTACCGAACGCGACCAGCCGTGCTCTTCCGATAATGGCTTGACGAAAACACCAAAACAATAGCGGGTGCCGTAATTTACTGCCATTACGAAAAAAGCACCCGCAACGATATACCAACCCCAGAAAATTTTTTCTTTGTTCAACATAACTTGTGGCGTTTTCTTTACCATTAAATCGGTTTGTGGTAAAAGAAAAAAATAATGCAATCAAAGATTAGACCTAAAAGAAAAACATATAAAATCAAACGCCAATTTGCCGGCAATAAATCCTACAGGAAAAAACCTTTTACGCACTTGAAGCCGGAAATCGCACCCCAGCTTAAAAGCATTCTGGCGCAGATAGGCAAGCCACATCCCGCGCCTTTTGTGCCTGATGAATTTCAACTCAGCGCTCTTAACGCCATTAAAGAAAATGATTGCCTGGTGATCGCGCCTACCGGATCGGGGAAAACCTGGATAGCGCGAGAAGCCATTTTATCCGTGATGGAAAAGGGCGGTCGTGCCTGGTACGCCTCACCCCTGAAAGCTCTTTCCAATTCCAAATGGGTGGAATTCGGCCTGCATTTTGACCCAGAAAACGTCGGCATCATCACGGGCGATACGAAAGAAAATACCGAAGCGCCGATTATCGTCGGCACCACGGAAATATTACGTAATCAGCTCTACGACGCTATGCATCAGGGCTTTGATCTGAATTGCGATTTGGTAATTCTAGACGAAGCGCATTTTCTGGGCGATACCGACCGCGGCGTGGTCTGGGAAGAAATAATGATTTACCTTCCGGTGCGGGTTAATCTGTTGCTTTTGTCGGCAACCATCGGCAACGGCGAGCAAATTGCCCGGTGGCTTGAATCCATCCGCAAAAAACTATGTACGGTAATCCGCGAAGAAAAGCGCCCTGTACCGCTATATCCTTTATTTCTGCATCCGTCCGGCTGTATTTATCCGTTTTTGGAAGGAAAAAAAATTGCCAAACCGGTTTTTGAATGCATTCGAAAAGATGGCGGCGGGTTCATTGGTGGCAGACGGATGCCGGATTACGGCGGCATTATCCGTGTATTGGAAAGATTTAACCTTCTGCCGGCTATTTTCTTTTTGAAGTCGCGCGCCGAATGTGATGCTGCGCTGACCGCCGCGAACGATGATTCCGCCGCTGCAGAACTCTGAAGATTTTGATGATTCATTATATGAACTTCTGGATCGCTTCCCTTCATTGGAAAATCACCGGCAGTTAAAAGCGCTGAGAACGGCGGGACTGGCCGCCCATCATGGCGGGCAGTTGCCGGCCTGGAAGCTGTTGGTGGAAGAAATGATGAATCGGGGACATCTGCGCGTGATCTTTGCCACATCGACTATTGCCGCCGGCGTGAATTTTCCCGCGCGCACCATCGTGCTTTTTAATTCCGATTTATTCAACGGTCATGATTTTCAACAGCTTTCAGCAACAGAATTTCGTCAGATGACCGGCCGGGCGGGACGTCGCGGTCAGGATAAAATCGGTTTCATGCTGGCCGTCAGCGGCAGGTTTATGGATTTAAACCATATCCGCCGCTTGCTGTTTCCGTATGCCGGAAGATATTTTAAGCCAGTTGAAAAATGATTTCGCGATGGTTTTGAATTTGCTCTTATCGCAAACGCCAGAGGATGTCCGGAAAATATTCGAAAGGTCGCTTGCGGCCTATCAGCAAAATACAGACGGCAAACAGTCAACTTCTGCCGCCAGATCCCTCTGGGAAGATTTTTCGCGCCACTTGAATTTTCTACAGAAAGAAGGGTTTGTGGATGACGCAGGAAGACTCACGGGCGACGGTCATTGGGCATCCCGGCTGCGCCTGGATCATCCGCTGCTGGTGGCGCAGTGTCTGCGCGAGAATGCCTTTCCTGAAGAAAATGAAAGAATACTGGCCGCGCTTGTTGCTATTTTTGCGTATGATCGTGACGATGAAATAAAGCTTACCGTAAAAGACATGTCGCCGAAACTCACGCTGGCGCTGAAGAAAGTATTACTTGCCGTGCGGCCGCTGGCGCACCGCCTCGAAAAGGCAGGATTTGCCAGCGCTAAAATTCAACCATCAGCAGGCGTTGCCATGTATTACTGGGCGCAGGGAAGGAGTTGGGATACGGTGATCAAGGCCACCGGGATTGCCGAAGGTGATATGGCCTCGCTGGTTTTGCGCACGGCGGATAACCTTCGCCAGATTGCATCGCTCAAAGATACACATCCCGAAATTGCCGCATGCGCTTATCGGGCAAGGGAAGCAATACTACGGGAACCGGTACTCTTTCTGTGATACAAAAAGGCTGTTGAAATACCCTAAAGGGCACGCGAACGCCCATCTGAGGCGTTGCGTCGCGCCCTGTGTCGTTCAACGTACGTAAATGTACGCCTCACGACCCAGTTCTTACGCGCCTTGCATCTGGACATTTGCTTCTTCCTTATTTTTCAAATTTATTATTTTATGCTAGGTTACAATCAGTAATCGTTAAACAACCCTTCTTTGTTAAAAGTGTATAGTAATTTTACGGCGTTTATAATATTAGCACCGATACATATTAAAATTGTTAGAAAGGGTTCAATATGAAACTAAAAATGATGAAAATAATACAAATTACAACAATAATATTTGTGTTAATTTGCCTCTACGAAATTTATCTTAATTTTGGCGTGCTTTCTTATCAGTCAAAACTAAATTTCGGTTCTTCAGTGAAAGGTTCTGTTTCTTTGTTGATATTGTTTCAGATGATTGTTTACTCATGTGGAATAGTAATTGCCGTAGCTATGTATTTTCGTAAATCATGGTCTTATCTGCCAGCACTTGCAATTAATTATTATCTTCTCGTAACATCATCAATATCTCTGCTGTTGTTTATCCCTCAGTTCAGGATCGATCTATTGAGCAGAGAAGCTGGATATCTAATCAGTATAATATTACCCCTAACATCCAGCCTGTGGTGCGTCTACTGTCTTAGGCGTTCGGAAGTAAGGGCTAATTTCAATAAAGAATCCGTTGCAGCTACTTTTGAGCCGAAGATAACATCTTACAAATCAAAAGTTGTATTTGGTATTATATTATCTGTTTTGATTCTTGTTATAACTATTTTTTTATTTCGAACTTTCTCTACTTTAGAAAAATCGACAGCTCATTTTGCTAAATCATCAATACCACCTATAAATGACCGTTCCAAAGATTTATATAAGCTGGGATGTTCTAGGGCAGTTCACAAAATTGTCTTTTCACCAGATGGCCAATACGTTTATGCATTTACCGAAGATGGAAGCCTGATTAAATGGGATGTAGCTAACGGAAAGGAAATTAGGAAAAGCGGACTAGGAGTTGCTTTATTTTCACCTAACGGTAAATTCATCGCGTCGAGAATCGGTGGTGATCTGGTCATTTGGGACCTTCAATCCGAAAAGGAAATAAGCCGAATAGAGTTAGAGGAGTCACGCTTAATGCGCATGGCGACGTTTTCACCTGATGGAAAGTATATTGCAATGTCTCTTAAGAACAACATAATTAGTGTACGTGATGTATTTACAAGACAAGAGGTCAAGAAATTAGAAGGTGTAAAAGGATGGATTGACAGTATGTCTTTTTCTCCCGATAGAAAATATATTGTAGCCAGCAAGGAGTGGCATCCTGAAAAATCTATTGTTCTTTGGGATTATGAAACAGGTAAAAAATTATGGGAGCGGGATAGCCAGGGAAAAGCAACATTTTTTTGCTTTTCTCCCGATGGAAAATTTATAGCCGTAGGGACCTATACAAGCGATGTTATACTATTGCTTGTCACAACAAATGGAAAACAAATAAAAAATTTTTCTGGCCATTCAGAGGCAGTTTATTCCGTTAATTTTTCGCCTGATGGAAAATATCTTTTATCGGGCGGAAAAGACTCGACAATCAGGCTCTGGGATGTGGCATCGGGAAAAGAAATCAAACAATTCGTTGGCCATTCATCAAGCTTGATAACTGCTCTATTTTCACGTGATGGAAAAAATATTATTTCGAGTGGCAGGGATGAAACCATTAGGCTTTGGAGTGCGGCATCAGGAAAAGAGATTCGAAAGTTTGAAAGGGATTGCCGCGCTTTTTATTCTGTAGCGTTTGCGCCATCCGGTGATCATATTATTTCGGTAAGCAGTGATAATTCTCTAAGATTATGGGATGTACAGTCTGGCAAACAAATTAAATCGTTCCAAGACAATACCGACAAAATATTTACTGCAATGTTTTCCCCAGATGGGAAATATATAGTTTCCAGCGCAACAAATAATACCCTTATTTTGTTGGATGCCCTGTCAGGAAAGAAGATAAAAACATTCTCTGGGCATATAGATTTTATTTCATCAGCAGTTTTTACACCTGATGGCAAAAATATCGTCTCCGGCAGTAATGATAAAACCATAAGGATTTGGGATATCTCATCAGGCAAGGAACTGCAAAAGTTTACAGTTCAAAATACGGGAATTAAGAATGTCAGTGTATCTCCCGATGGGCAGTATATAGTATCCTGTGGCTTTGACAATGGGGAGTCACGAACACATATGAAGCTGTGGAGTATATCAACAGGTAAAGAAATACTAGAATATATGGGATATTCTGCTGAAGGATCTGCTTCTTTTTCATCCTGATAATAAATTTGTTCTGGCCAGCGGTGGTAGAGTAGGTATGTCAGCTGGAGTATGGCTAATAAAGAGGGAAGTATACGATAGATCTTTCACGGCCACACCAACTCGGTTAATTTTGCGCAGTTTCTCCCTGACGGGAAACAGGTTGTCACTGGAAGCTCAGACAGAACTGTTCGAGTACTGGGATTTTGCGTCAAAAAAAGAATTATCAGTATTAAGAGGGCATACTGCTGCCGTAACTTCCGTTGCCTTTTCACCCGATGGAAAACAAATCATTTCTGGAAGCATGGATAACACGCTTAGACTATGGGATGTTGCCTCAGGTAAAGAGTTAAAGCGATTTGAAATAAAACGAAACTAGCGTGATACAGTTATTAGGCTGCCCAGAGCTACTTGTACAGACGGGCAATCGATTCAACATTTCTGTCTGTTATCAATAAATTTATAAAGATTGGCCTACGCTTTGTTTGTAGGTGAAAGATTACGATATTCTTTAGTCGTCAATTTAGTCGGGACGTGATAGATTTTTATCAGTTTTAAAGGCTTAAAGGCTCAATAAAATGATGGAATAAAGTTTTCATTTTGATCTTCACGCTTTGCATATGAACATTTGCGTGCCCTTTAGGGTATTTGAGCAGCCATGCAAAAGAATATTTTTAAAAGGTTATATGGAAAAATTTTCAATGATAACTGATTTTGTTCCGGCAGGAGACCAGCCGCAGGCAATTTCCAGATTTAGTAAAAGGTTTGGAAAAGGGAAAAGAACATCAGGTGCTTTTGGGCGTTACCGGTTCGGGTAAAACTTTCACGATTGCCAATGTTATTTCAGCCGTGCAGCGTCCGGCGCTGATCATCGCGCATAATAAAACTCTGGCCGCGCAGTTATATGAAGAATTCAAAGGCCTCTTTCCCGGAAAATGCCGTGGAATATTTTGTCAGCTATTACGATTACTACCAGCCGGAAGCCTATCTGCCGACTACGGATACCTATATTGAAAAAGATTCCGCCATCAATGAAGAAATTGACAAACTGCGCCACTCGGCAACGCATTCGCTTTTGACGCGGCGTGATGTTATTATTGTGGCCAGCGTTTCCTGTATTTACGGTTTGGGCTCACCCGAAGCCTATTTGGGAATGATTGTGCAATTGGAAGCGGGCAAGGAATTTCCGCGTGATGAAGTTTTAAAGCGGCTGGTGGAAATTCAGTATGAACGCAATGACATTGATTTTCATCGCGGCACTTTCCGCGTGCGCGGCGATGTAGTGGAAATATTTCCTCCTTATGAAGATGAACAGGCGCTGCGGGTGGAATTTTTCGGCGACACGATCGAATCAATGACACTTATTGATCCGTTGCGCGGCAAGAAATTAGGAGCGGTTAACAAAACGGCCATTTATCCCGGCAGCCACTATGTTACCACACGCGATAATCTTAAAAGAGCGATGGCCGATATTCGCGCGGAACTGGCGCAGACGCTGGCCGAATATAAAGAACAAAATAAACTGCTGGAGGCGCAACGCCTGGAGCAGCGCACTAATTTTGATCTGGAGATGATGGAGGAGATGGGCTACTGCCAGGGCATTGAAAATTATTCCCGCCATCTAACCGGACGCAAGCCCGGCGAGCCGCCGCCGACACTGATGGAATATCTGCCGAAGGATGCCCTTATTATTATTGATGAGAGCCATGCCACTTTGCCGCAATTGGGCGGTATGTATCGCGGTGACAGATCGCGCAAAGAAACACTGGTTAAATACGGCTTCCGTCTGCCTTCTGCGCTGGATAACCGCCCCTTGCGTTTTGACGAATATGAAGCATTGGCCAATCAGAGAATATATATTTCAGCAACACCGGCTGTTTATGAATTGCAAAAAACGCATGGTAAAAGAGTGGAACAAATCATCCGTCCGACGGGATTGATGGATCCGGAAATTGAAGTAAAACCGGCAAAACATCAGGTTGATGATCTGCTGGAAGAAATCAGGCTGCAGAATTAAAAAGAACGAACGTGTGCTGGTGACGACTCTGACCAAAAGAATGGCGGAAAATTTAACTGATTACTATGCAGGCTTGGATATTAGAGTGCGCTATCTTCATTCCGATATACATACATTGGAGAGGGTGGAAATTATCCGAGATTTGCGTTTGGGAGAATTCGATGTCCTCATCGGAGTGAATCTGTTGCGTGAAGGATTGGACATTCCCGAAGTATCGCTGGTGGCGATTCTTGATGCCGATAAAGAAGGATTTTTGCGCTCAGAGCGGTCACTTATTCAGACGAGCGGACGAGCCGCACGTAATATCAGCGGCAAGGTCATCATGTATGCGGATAAGATCACCAAATCCATTCAGGCCTGTCTTGATGAAACAAAAAGGCGCCGGATTATTCAGCGTAAATATAATGAAGAAAATAATATAACGCCGGAATCAATTAAAAAGTCGATCAGCAATGTTTTGAGCTCAATTTACGAAGCTGATTATATGACCGTGCCGATAGCACCAAAGGGAAAAATTATTCCTGCTAAAGAAGAAGATTTGCCGGCGTTGATTGAAAAGCTCACAAAAGAAATGAAGCAGGCGGCAAAAAATATGGAATTCGAAAAAGCCGCCGAACTGCGCGATGAAATAAAAGAGTTAAATAAGATTCTTCTGGAGATGGGTTAGCTTCATCATTCGTCATTCCGGTGAAAACCGGAATTCAGAGAGAAATAAAACGGTTATTATAACTTCTTCCTGAAAAAAGCAAATAATCAACTTCAACGAAAATACAGCATTTAAAACCGTAATAAACACATTTCGCCCAACGACAAATATTGACACCACAACCCTACGTTTCAGCCCTTTTCCCTTGACATCCATCCTTTGTAAGTCTATTTACTTGTTACGCTGCCGCCATCGATCATAACAATTCGCGAGAAGAGGAGAAATCAACAGGAGCCGAACAGATGCAGGAAAAGATCAATAAACCGGAAAGTATCTTCGATTCCATGCTTTGGATCAGCCTAGGATTGGGCACAGTCTACTGGATCGTTGATGCCATCCTCACGGTCCTTACCTCCACTGATTCCCCGTTTATGTATACACTCCTGGGCATCGATAGCAGAGGTTTCTGGGAGCGTTGGATTGTGTGTCAGTGTTTTTTCGTCATCTTCGGTTCTCATGTCCAGTATACCGCCAAAAAACGACGTGAGTCGGAAGAGGAGCTGCTGGAGAGTGAGGAACGGTATCGCGTAGTATTTGCCGGGACACCAGATGGCATCATCGTCCACGATGCCGACGGCCTTATCCTCGATGCCAATGAGGCGATGGCTCAGAGGTTGGAAATCCCTCGTGAGGCGCTTTTCGGACGCCGCATCACGGAATTCATCAAGTCGGACAACGTTGCGAACATAGGTGACAATACGCGAATCACTCTTGCGGGGCAGTCGAATGTTTTCGAGACAACCTATGTATCGGCATCCGGCAAGACGATTCCTACCGAGGTGAATGAGCGCCGGATGCAATGGAGGAAAAGGCAAGCCGTGCTCAGCATCTCCCGCGACATCACCGAGCGCAAGCAGGGTGGAAGAGGCGCTGAGGGAAAGTGAAAAAAGATACCGGGAACTCAGTATTGTCGATGATCTCACCCAGCTCTACAATTCCCGGCATTTTTACTTTCAGCTTAAAATCGAATTAGACCGGTCGAACCGCTATGAACAGCCTTTAACCCTCCTCCTGCTTGATCTCGACAATTTCAAGGCATTCAACGACGCTTACGGCCATGTCGAGGGAGACCAGGTCTTGACTGCGACTTGGCCAGGTGGTCAAAAGATGCCTGCGCGAGACGGATTTCGCTTATCGTTATGGCGGCGAAGAATTCACCATCCTCCTGCCCATGACAACAAGCGCGGATGGCGCTGTTACAGCGGAAAGAATCCGGACGGAATTCAAGAAGGAGACTTTTTCCCCGGCGCCGGGTCAGGACGTCCATGTGACGGTGAGCATCGGTCTTGCGCAGTACAAGCCGCAGGAAGAGATGAAGGCCTTCGTTCACCGGGTTGACCAGCTCATGTACCAGGGAAAAAAGAACGGGAAAGACAGGGTTTGTTCTGAGTCATACCCTCAAGAACAGTTCAAATGGTAATCCTCATGTCAATGCTTATCTGAGGCTGAGGATAAGTAGGTGAACTCGTTAAAAGTAAAGAGACTTAATTTGACAGTGTTTGTAAAGTCAAACATTGGTCAGAACTCCTAATGAGCATTAGAGCAATAGTTGCCAGGGATTCTGAGCGATGGGATGTCCGTTCAACTGCCATTCAGGATTAACAGGACCGGCATGAGGCTGTATATTAAAGAGAAGGAGCTGCGCATCGTGCTGCACAGCTCCTTCTCTCTTGAGGAGTGGCCTTTTTCTTTTTGATGAATAATATGGATGTGTTATATTTAGCAATAAAGCTGCGTGGGCCATATTTAAATGATTTCCGGATGTTTTATTACTGTAAAAGTCCAGTGTTTAGATTTTTATGCGGATTAATATAAACATTGTTGCCGACGCATAGCGTCGAGAAAGAGAGTGTCATATGGGATACATTGAACAGAACCTTATGCAGGGCGAGCAAATTAGATACTACACCAAACTTCACTGGGTAATCTTCATTTTCCCCATTTTTCTAATCTTTATCGGCTTCTGCTTGGCTGCTGTTTTTTCATCGCATTCCGCTGCTTTGATATCTGGCGCACTTTTCTTTCTTGTGGGGATACTACTCGGTGTTCCGCGTTTTATCACCTATAAATCATCAGAATTTGCGGTGACAAATAAGCGAGTTCTGATTAAAGTGGGTTTCATCCGGCGGCATTCCCTTGAATTGCTTTTACAAAAAGTTGAGGGCATAGGTGTTGATCAAGATATTTTTGGCCGCATATTTGGTTACGGGACAATCATTGTTACTGGGACAGGTGGCACAAAAGAACCTTTCAAGAAGATTCAGAATCCACTTGAATTTCGCAAACAGGTCCAGCAAAGTCTCTCTCAATGAAAAACTTGGACTAACCACCTTCCTATTGGATGGTATTTTGCTTGAATTGTTGTTTAGTAGTAGTTGATCGCCAAGCTTACAAAAGAAATGAAGCAGGCGGCAAAGAATATGGAATTTGAAAAAGCCACCGAACTGCGCGATGAGATAAAAGAGCTAAACAAAATTCTTCTGGAAATGGTTAGCTCTGCCATTCGCCATTCTGACCACATGTAGGCGTGTGTAAACCTGCCTGCCGCCCGGTAGCGCAGACTGCCGCATGCCTTGGTATGCCGAGGGAATCCAGAGAAATAAGCGGTCATTAACTTCTTACTGAAGTCATTAGGCTTGGCTTTCTTGCATGATACAAGATTTCGATGCGTAATGATCACTTCTATCGGGCCCTGAATATTCACTCGTGCCCTTCAGGGTATGGGATCAACGCATCCAGGCATCCACGTTTTGAGAATTGGAGGCTTATAAGAGAGGTCTGTTTGAAATGTGGGCGAAAAGACCTTTTTCAGGGCAAGGGGAAGCAAAAGGGGCAGTGATCTCTCGGGGGGATAAAAATCTCGGCACATCCATCACGCATTCATTAACTCGCGACCCCATATTTTGTGGTCATTTTTCATTGACAGACAATTGCAATTTGCCTATAATCTTTCAAGGGAAAAGGAAGTTCTTATCACAATCAAACAATATCAAGTGTCCTGTAGCCTGGTTTTACCGAGCTATTCTCGCCCTATTTTACAATTAATTTCATCCCTTCTCTACAAGAAGAAGGCATAGGGAAGTAAAAAACTTTTTCAAATATCAACCGCAGCAAGGCCCGGATTAATAGAAAACAGAGGAATTTATTTTCTTTTAGTTCGGCGTATTTAAAAATTCCCGATATGCGGGAAGGAAAGAAAATTATGAAAATGAAAATAGCCATATTAACGGGCGGAGGAGATTGCCCGGGGCTCAATGGCGCAATCAAGTGGGTAACGAAAAGCGCGCTTGATCGAAGAATTGCGGCAAACCGTTCTATTTCATTTGAAGTTCTTGGCATTACCCAGGGCTGGAAAGGCATCATCGAGGTTAATCCAGACGATCCGAAAAGCCGCGAGAGGTACATCAAACATTTAGACGAAGAGATAGTCCGGACATGGGATCGTTACGGAGGAACAAATCTGGGAACATCGCGGACAAATCCGTTTAATCCTCAAAATGACCGTTCGGCAAAGCTAATTGATAACATCAAAAAGTTAGGAATTGATGCGCTTGTTGTTATCGGTGGCGAAGATACCCTAGGTGTCGCCTATAAATTATATAAGCTGGGTATCAAAACAGTGGGTATCCCCAAGACTATTGACAACGATCTCACGGGGACCGAATATTCGCTTGGTTTCGACACGGCGGTTAACGTTATCATGGAAGAAATCGATCGGCTGAGAACAACCGCCGGTTCCCATGGCCGTATATTTGTTGTAGAAACAATGGGACGCCATGCCGGCTGGCTTGCTCTCCACGGCGGCGAATGCAGCGGGGCGTATATTATTCTGATACCGGAATATCCTTTCGAGATGGGACGTGTATGTGAACTTTTACGGCAGCGGCATGGCCGTGAAATCAACTATTCCATCATTGTGGTTGCTGAAGCGGCCAAGCCCGCAGGAGGGCAGGAATTCCTCAAAGATAGTCACATCGACGATTTCGGGCATGAGTCGATAGGCGGAATTGCCAGTTACGTTGCCACTGAAATTGAAAAGAAAACAGGGTTTGAATCACGCCACATAATCCTGAGCCATCTCCAGCGCGGTGGATCACCTTCCGCCCGTGATCGCCTGATGGCCAGATGGTTTGGTATTGCCGCTGTTGACATGATTATCAATGATGATTTTGGACGCATGGTCAGTCTGGTACGCGGAGAAATCACCAGTGTTTGCTTGAAAGAAATTATCAATAAATTAAAATTGGTCGACGTAGAAAAGTATTACGATACGGAAAGGTACAACGGACGAAGAACCATACTGTAAAAACCGTTCCAGGTCATCACGGGTATGAATCTTAAAGCAAGCTTTGGGGTAATTATATTGCTCCGCTAAGCTTCGCACGCGGGATTAATTCAACTTACAGATATTACTGCACTGCGCTTGTAATATCTGAGTTTCATTAATTCAACTTACCACTTTCACCACACTTCATTACGGAAATTGGAGGTTCACGAATAAATACCTGATCATCTTCATGATGATCTCGACATCCTTTTCTCCATACTTGCGGCCGGTATTCTCACCTCGACTAAATGTTCCTGATGATCATTAATCAACTGAATTGTTCTGTCTTTTCTCACGAAACCATCTATTGTGACACTCGCATCTTCAACGCTGTCATTTGTTTTTCGCACAGAGATCTGATAGACGGTCTCTCGAAACAAATAACGAATTTTGAACTCTTCCCAATCCACAGGAAGGCAGGGTTCAAAACTAATTTTGTCCATGTTAATCGACATTCCCAGAAGTGATTCTAAGATAAGCCGGTACATCCAGGCGGCAGAACCGGTAAACCATGTCCAGCCGCCACGGCCAACATGCGGAAAGAGGGCATAAACGTCGGAGGCAACAACATAGGGCTCAACCTTATAGATATTTACCTCTTCGGGAGATCTCGCATGATTTATCGGATTTATTATAGACAATAGATCCCATAGGCGCTGATTGTCGCGTAAAGCGGCAAAAGCCATGGCCGCCCAGATCGCCGCATGAGTGTACTGGCCGCCATTTTCTCTGACACCGGGCACATAGCCTTTGATATAGCCTGGTTCCATTTCACACTTATCAAAGGGCGGGTCAAGCAATTGAATCAGTTTTTGATTTCGGTGAACCAGGAGCGCGTCGACTGAATCCATAGCTTGCCGCGTCCGCTCAGGAGAACCAGCTCCTGATAGAACAGACCAGCTTTGCGCAATCGAATCAATCTGGCATTCCGTGTTAGCTGCTGATCCTAATGGCGAGCCGTCATCGAAGTATGAGCGGCGGTACCATTTACCATCCCAGCTATCGCGCTCAATACTTCGCTGTAATTGAACTGCCTCTTTCTTGCATAACTCGGCAAAAGACACGTCACTTTTCATCCGAGCAATTTCGGCGAACTTTATGAGCACTTCATACAGGAAAAAGCCCATCCAGACACTTTCGCCTTTACCCCCCGCTCCCACCTTATTCATACCATCATTCCAGTCGCCTGAACCAATGAGTGGCAGACCATGACTGCCGAATCTTAGCCCCTTTTTAATGGCGCGCGCGCAGTGATCGTATAAACTAGTTGATTCATCAGTTACACCCGGTTGGTCGTAATAGGAATCCTCATCTTCTCTGACCTGGCGACCCTCAACAAATCTGACGATTTCATCCAAAATGCTCAAATCACCGGTAGTGGTGATATAGCGACTCACGGCTAAAGGCAGCCACAGATAATCATCGGAACATTGTGTGCGCACACCCCTTCCCGAAGGCGGATGCCACCAATGCTGCACATCTCCCTCCTGAAATTGACGGCTTGCAGATAAAAGCAAGTGTTGACGGACAAGAACCGGTTCTGCATAAACAAGCGCCATCGTATCCTGCAACTGGTCACGGAAACCGAAGGCGCCGCCTGACTGGTAATAACCGTTACGAGCCCAAAGACGGCAGGACAGCGTTTGGTATAATAGCCAGCCATTGGCTAGTATATTAAGAGATGGGTCCGGAGTTTCCACCTGGATAGTTCCCAGAGTCTTCCCCCAGTATTTCTGCACTGCATCAAGAACGCTTTGCGCTATTGTTGGTCCTCTAAAGCTTCGGACCGTGTTACTGGCATCATCGGCGCCTCTTCTTCCGGTGACACCGAGCCTGAAGATTGTTTCCTGTTCCTGTCCATCATCCAATTCCAAGTTCACCTGGATGGCGGCACAGGGATCCAGAGCTGCACCAACTTTGCCGGAGAGTTGTTTCCGCGTCATTGCCGCAGGAGAAGAAAGTTCACCATTGCGCCCGATAAACTCAGTTCTATCTCCGGTGATGGTTCGATTTTTATCGTCTACATCAAAGAAAACTACCCGGTCGGCAAATTCCGTATTGTATTGATTCCGTGCGAAAAGCGCCCCGCTTCCAGTATCGACCTCGGTTGTAACATGCATCATCGTTTTTGACCGTAAATCACCGAGTACCCACTCCACGTAACCTGTTACCGATAGACTGCGGGAGCGGCCTGATTCATTGCGTAACTTTAATACTGTAAACTTGACCGGTGCGTCTATGGCCACATAAATCCACAACTCTGACCTGATTCCTTCTTCCGTATGTTCAAAAACACTATAACCAAATCCGTGCCGGCTGATATATGGTGTTGCTGCGCGGCAGGGCAATGGCGTTGGAGACCAGAAATGTCCGGTCTCTTCATCACGGATGTAGAAGGCTTCTCCGCCGCTATCGCTTACGGGATCGTTGTACCAGGGCGTAAGGCGGAACTCATGGGCATTCTCCTTCCAGGTTGAAGCGGAGCCGCTCTCTGAAATTACCGATCCGAAGTGAGGATTAGCCAATACATTAACCCAGGGAGCCGGCGTCACACTGCCAGGTTTTGTCGTGATGACATATTCACGTCCATCGAGTGTAAAACCGCCCAGTCCGTTGAAGAAGATCAGATTGGGGTGAGTGATTTCATTTGTCTTCCGGATTGCGGCATGCTGAGCCCGAGTCGGCTTGAAACGAGGAACAACTGCTTCTATAAGAGAACGGCGGATGATTTGTTCCGCCAGAGTTCCCAAGTTGTCCTTAATTACTATGCGAGCAACTGTTTGCAGAAGAATCCTGTCCTCATTTGATATCTGATCGCCGGGCCTGACAAATATGCCGCCCGGTTTGTCAATAACTGTTCCTTCAGTTCCTGCCGTAATCATGCCCTTTATTTGGTCGTTGAGGAATTGTCTGTAGATGGCATTATCTTCATTCCAGATCACCAGATCAACAGCCAGACCTTTTAAGCGCCAGTACGCATGTGCCTGTTTGAGTTGACGTACAAGTTCGATATTTGCATGGTCACCGATCTGGAGCAATACAATGGGCAAATCTCCGGAAATAGCGTAACCCCATAAACCCGATTGCCCACGACGGTTTTTTATGATGATCTTCGGATCAGCGCGCAGGGATGAATTGCTGTAAATTACAGAACCTGCCAGGCGCCCATAAAGCTGGGCGTCGGCTTCTGTGGCATTGATTTGCCGCAAGACTACCTGGCTATGGGTCCACGCCAGATTAAAAACACGATCGGCGAGGCGGTGATCGTGATATTTTCCGGCAAGGCTAAGTGCCCTATCTCTTGTTTCACTGATACCGGAAACAATATCAATCGTCACCGATTCTCCTGCATCCAACTTAATGCGGCAACGTATAGCCACAATGGGATCTAGAACGGAACCTTCAGTATTCGAAAGTGTTTCTGAAATACCTGCAGACCAATTCATTGCTTGCGGATTGGCCAAAATATTTCCACGGCCGATAAACTTTAAACGATCTGTTTCATAGGATACTTCCTTACTCTCCGTCCCGTGCAATGCCATCAGGTGAAACATCCAGTGCGAAGGTTCACCTTTTGAACGGGGCCTTCTTGTACAGAGAATCGTCTGGTGCTCACGGATGATTTCCGTTTGAACAAAAAGATTGCTGAACGCGGGATGCAGCTCATCGGCTGCCGGCACCGCAAGAACAATTTCCGCGTAACTGGTTACATCTATCTCTCTTAGCCTTCGTGAACGGTTTGTGATATGTATGCGTCGTAGTTCAATATCATCCTCGGGTGATACGGCTATCTCCGTGTGTGTGTTGATTTCATTATCGCGACGCCGAAACTCTACCTTGGCGTCGGAGAAAATCGCTTCATATCTTTCCGGTCGTTTTAGGGTTGGTTGATAGGCTGTTGACCAAAACTCTCCACTTATCACGTCACGAATGTAACAAAATGTTCCCCAATTGTCGCGGGTAGAGTCTTCGCGCCAGCGTGTGACGGCTAACTCCTTCCAGCGGCTATATCCACCTCCCGCATTGGTGATCATTACATGGTATCTTCCATTGGACAATAATTGCACCTCCGGTACGGGTGTATTGGGAGTTTTAAATATACGCGCCGGAACCTTCTGACGGAGTGAAGTCTTGCGACTGGTAATATCCTCGGAGATTTGCCGATAGAACGCCACAGCCCTGGGAATGCGCTCCTGGAGCAGCAGCATTGTCGATTGAAACATCGGATCAGACTCGAAGCGTTTCTGCATCGGATGATCAAGTAGTAGATAAGCCAGAGCCAGTAAACTCATGCCTTCGTGATGAGCCATAAATGATCTGACCACAACACTCGATTGACCACGAGGCAGACGTGAAGATGTGTAATCTATCGCTTCATAGAAACCATATGGCCCTTCCATACCGTCCCGGGCAAGCTGCTGCAGATTCAGGCAGGCTTCTTCCGGTGCTACCATCAGCGCCAGCGCTGAAGCATATGGTGCGACAACCAGATCATCGAAAAGCCCTCGTTTGAGGCCGAGCCCTGGAACACCAAAGCCACGATACTGGTAGTTAAGATGGACATCGATCGTACTGTAACCGGATTCTGAAATGCCCCAGGGCACCCCTCGGTTTTTCCCATAGTCAATCTGCCTGCATACAGCTGCTGTGTACGTCTGATCCAACAGTGTGTTTTCATAATTGGGCATCACCAGAAGCGGCATGAGATATTCGAACATTGAACCGTCCCAGGAAAGGAGAACAGGGTATCTTCCTGGATTTGTCAGCAGGCGTCCCAGGGCAAACCAGTTCTCCTGGGGTAACTGCCCCTGCGCAATTCCGATGAAACTGCAAAATCTGGCCTCTGAAGCCAGCAGATCATAGTAACTTGCGTCCCGACGGCGCTCACTGGTGCTATAGCCAATAGTCAACAACTGGCGTCCTTTATCATAAAGGAAGCTGTAATCCGTATCAGCAAAGTCATTTGCTTGTGCTACCAGGCGGTTGATCACCGCTATTCTTTCCCCTGCGCGCTGAGAGCCTTCCTTGACAATCCTGCGAAAATCAGCATACCACGCTGCCTCCTCGGCAGTTGTATTTATACCGATTATATTTTCGATTACCTGTAGCAACTTCATTTCTGATGTTGTTAATTTCCGTAACGTGGGAATCTCCATAGTTTCAAAAAACTCGCTTAGCCTGGCCGAAGGGTATTTAAGCGTAATCCAGGGACAAAGAAAGGTCATTTCATCTAAAGCATCACCACATTGATGCACCAGGGCTTTCACCCACCTCATGACATAACTTTCCGTGTTTGCGTCAAAGGCGCCAGCAAGATCAATAGAGGACTTTGCGAGATGATCGAGACACTGTCGCAATGGTTGTAGCATCATTTTGCCGGAATCAGTCAATGAGGCCAGATATTTTTGAAAATCGGCAAGTTGTTTTGGCGCTGCTGCTCCCGCAACCTCCATGAGGACAGTAATAGTGTCGCTGATACCTTGGAACAATTGAGATCCCCAAATCTTCTGATCGGGAAGATCAATAAATCCCCTGCGCAACGTTAATAAGTGACCGCTAAGATTTCCGCTATCCACGGTGGATATGTAATGAGGCCGAAGTGTTGCTAAGCTTTGCGTGTCGTACCAATTATAAAAGTGACCACGATAGCGTTGCATTTTCTCCATCGTATGGAAGGCATCGGCTGTGCGTTCGATTAATTCTCCTGCCGAAATGTAACCGAAATCATACGCAGATAAATTTGCCAGCAATGCCAGTCCCATGTTTGTCGGCGATGTGCGATGCGAAATTACGGCAACCGGATGTTCCTGATAGTTATCAGGTGGCAGCCAATTATCATCCAGTCCGACGAATGTTTCGAAGAATGCCCATGTTTTGCGGGCAATTTTTCTGAGAAAGATGATTTGCCCATCCTTCAGTTTTATACCGCTACGAACAATTGGTCGGCTGACCCACCAGGTAATTCCCGGAGATAGAAACCAAAGAACCAGCACGAACAAAGCTGCACTAAGAGCGCCAGGTCTCGACAGCAGCAGATAAATAAATAGCACAGTAGAAAGCAAAGGTGCTATCCACATCGCCCGGCAAGAAGCGGTAAAGCTATTGCTGCTATGGCTCGTCTGGTGGGAGGAAGGATTCCACTCCAGCAGTCGCTTGTGTGTAACGAGCATCCGCCAGAGAGTACGAACAATCGCATCCAGACTAAAAAATGCTTCATAAGGAAGACAAACAAACGTATACAAAGTCTGAAAAAAGTGCCTTCTGGCCTGACGCAGGGCAGTAACAAAATGCTGTCTCAATAGCACATCTCCCGGCTTGCGTAAGAGCTCGAGAAGTATTTCACCCGCGGAAGGAATTAGAAGAATTCCGATCACGATTATTGTCCACAGCCAAACTGGAGACATAATGGTCCATCCCATAATCAACATCAAGGTCAGGGCCGCAGGAACCAGACTGCGACGGAGGTTGTCGAAAATCTTCCACTGGGAAAGCCAGGATATTTTATTTTTCTGATGTCCCCCACCGATGACCGGAACTTCCGACCTCAGCCAACTGGCAATTTGCCAATCTCCGCGAATCCAGCGATGCCTTCGGCTCACATCCATGCTGTATTGAGACGGATATTCCTCGTATAATTGAACATCGGAGAGCAAACCCGAACGAGCATAGCAACCTTCTATGAGGTCGTGACTAAGTATCCGGTTTTCGGGAAGGCGGCTGCTCAGAGCCTTCTCAAACGCATCGACATCATAAATACCTTTGCCGATATATGAACCTTCACCAAATACATCCTGGTAGATATTGGATACAACGCGTGTATACGGATCAATACCGGTTTCACCTCCCCATAGTCGCGCATACCATGACTTGCTCTCGCCCGACAAACTTTCGGCGAGGCGCGGTTGAAGAATACCATAACCATCACAAATACGCTGCTGTGCTTCGTCATAACGCGGACGATTCAGCGGATGAGCCATGGCTCCCACAAATTGCTGCGCGGAATCGCGAGGAAGTTGAGTATCCGTATCCAGAGTAATTACGTACTTCACATTGGATAATATTTCCGTGATACCGACGATAAGAGAGAAGCAATCTTTTGCACCACCGCGCAGAAAGGCATTCAACTCGGCTATCTTTCCACGCTTACGCTCATAACCCATCCAAATTTGTTCCTCTAGATTGAAGCGGCGCGGACGATGGAAGAGAAAGAAAGTTCCTCCTTTTGCACCTCTATACTTATCATTGAGTTCTTTAATCCGTATCTCGACCAACCTTAATATCGCATCGTCTTCGGAAGTCGTTTCTTCATGGGCATCACAAAAATCGGTAAGTAAGCCGAAGTGCAGGTTATTATCCCGATTAGCCAAAAATCTGATCTCCAGTGACTCAACCAGATTTTCTACGTTTTGAGCACTCGTAAGCATAGTCGGTATTACCACTAGAGTGCTTGATTCCGGTGGAATTTCCAGGGAAAAGTCCATACGCGGCAGCGGATGCGGATGGGCCAAAAGCGTAGCCAACCAGTTCGTCAGCGCTACGGTCAGACTACTCGCGCCCAGAATAAAAACGATAGCGATAGGCACAAGTATCCAACCGTGAAAACTGTCGGTTCGAACTTTTAGCAGCAAGCCGCAGGCTACGATTAATGTGATTACCATTATTGTTGCAAGATATATAAGCAAGGGAGATCTGAAGATAATTCGACGAATGGATTCAGATAGGGGCTGGCGCATCTGAGCCCTTTGTTCAAGTTCCCGCCGTCCTTTGTCGATCAGATAAAAACCAACATGTGTCACTCGATCATCAGTGCTACTCTTTAATGAACATTCTCGGGATAAATCGATTGCAAGGCGTGCCACTTCACTTTCGGATATGGCGCTGTGTTTTGCTATCTTTTCAACGACATGACGATAACGGTCTCGCGTCGTAAAATCCATTTTGATATAAATATCACCGGGATCTTCACGCAGTATCTGTTCGACCACGCTCATTGTCTCCACAAACTCACGCCAGTTCATCGCCGTCAGAAACCGGAGGCTGCCGATGCTGTTACTTACAGATACCTGGTCGGCGGCCTGTTGCTGATTCTCGGATCGGACCACCTGTTCCATCGTCAAATGAGATTCGGAAAGCCGCTGCTCAATCCAGGTGAGGGGTAATGTCAAGGCCGGACTCTGTCCCTGCAAACGACGCGCAAATTCCGCGACAAATGAACTGGCCAGTGGTTGATCAGACCGCGACATATCTGCGATTACTAGAACGAGGCTTTTGGGGTCTTTCCGGGCAATATCGCCCATCTGGTCCGCCCAATAATCGGCTCGCTCCCTGTCGGAAATACCGGCAATAATTTGCGTTCCAATGCGTCGCAGATTTTCGATCAGCGCCAGACGCAGCATAATCGGAATCGCCCACAACTCACCCAATTTCAGATCTGTTACGGTTTGGTAGGCTGTGACAAAACTAAGGAGACTTTCCAGATCCACACGTCCATCACCATGGGAGATTGTCTCCAGTGCAATATCATATACCCGGGGGAGCCCGGCCGATGGTCCATTCAGCAGACGCGGCAATCCCCGGCTATAGCCTTTGGACAAGTGTCTTTTAGCCATGCGAATATGTTCTTCAATTAAATAGAAGTTATCTAGAAGCCATTCTTCGGCAGGTGCTATCGGGCTGTTATCTTTGACCGCAGCTGTCAGCTGGTTGCATGTTTCAATCAGCACATCTTCATTCTCATGGAGCCGTGCCAGAAGCTGTTCAGAAACTCTTTCACTCGTCAATTTATGCACGTTCGCCAGTGTTTTGCCGTGCTGCTTCATCTGGTCTGAGCTGAGCAATTCCGATCGCAGAGGTAATTCGCCATAGGAGTACTTCCTTCCGAAAGCACCTCCCCGGAGGTGTTTCTTCAAGATTAGCAATGGTTCTAAAACTGTCTTGTCGATTAACTTCACTCTTCAAATATCCTCATTATTATATGGCAAGCCGGATCTATAGCCGGCAATTGTTCATTTGCCGGATGTGTTTTCTTTGTCTGGTCCGCATGACCTAATATGTGCAGAAAATGTAAAGCAAAATCAAGGGTATAAACCCCAAAGCAAACTTTGGAAACTAATTCTGCAGCGAGCTGCTGGGTATTATACCTTTGCTTGCACGGGATAATTCGGCGAACAAACTTCGCTTCGCTTTCGGAATTGGAGCTTCACGAATAAAATTGATCAATGCTTACATAAAATGCTCTTTTTTAGTGTCAATGAAGAACTCTCCTTCTGATCCTTATTATTGCTTTTATTGCCTCGCCGATAATTTGTATCATAAAGACAATAAAAAATCTAATGCTGAACCGACACAACGTATTGTGGAAGAAAAAATTGACATTAAACCAGGGATTCGCTACACTTTGCATATCGTAAAATAAGTTCTTATCAAACAAAATCAAACCAATGGAGGAGGTATCATGAAAGTATTATGGAATGTATGTGCAGTTGTGATTTTAACTCTATTTGTCCTCTCGGCCACTAATGCTTATGCTCAAGGTTATAATCAAAGGGAAAGATGGCAGCATCTCAAAAATCAGATACATGAAGCACAGGCAAAGATCCAGGCGGGTGAGCGCGATGGTTCATTGACGCAGCATGAAGCTGGACGCCTGCGCAATGAACTGAACAGAATCGAGTCAGACATGGATCGGGCGGGACAAGACGGATTAAGCCGACGGGATATGGAACGCCTTGACCGGGAATTTGGCAAACTCCGGCGGGATATTTATAGAGAGCGAACCGACCGGGAAAGAGGTCGTCCGAGGTAGAAAAGAGATCCTCAGATAATTCGTACTGTCTCAACGTGAATATGCATTACGGTAATAACAGAACCTCCGTATCATAGCCCATTACCATGTTATTGCTGGTTTGTCAGCTCACGCCCCGGACGCCACTTAAGTATGCATTTTTCATACTTGCCTTTTTTCTTGCTGCTAAGTAAGATTTCAAAAATTGCATCGCTATATACCTATTATGTAAGTAATGCCCGGAAAAGGATGCCTTTAAAAATGTGCCGTGAACAGGAATGTGAGAAGAAATTGGAAAATAGAGCACTGTTCCTAATTACCAAAAAGGAAGCTATGCTATGAAATCACTATTCAAGACAATCCGCGTTGCGTGGCTTGGTTTGTGGGCGGCAATTGCGACCATTATCCTGGGTATCCCCGTAATGGTGGCGGGCCTGTTGAGCCGTACCGGCAATCTCGCGTTCTCCATTTCGAAGATCTGGGCATACACCATGCTTGCCGTGTCCTTTGTCCGCACGGAAATAAAAAACAAGGCGAAGATTTTGAAGGGGACATCGTATATCATTATTTCCAACCACCAGTCGCTCTTCGATATCCTCGCGGTGGTTACAACGCTGGGCATTCAATTCCGTTGGTTCATCAAAAAGGAAGTTCTCAAAATCCCGATTTTCGGCTACGCGTTGTACGCCTCACGGAACATCTTTATCGACCGCTCCAATACCGCCAGGGCAATTGAGAGCATCAACAAGGGTGTCGATCGGCTACCCAGGGACGCGAGCGTAATGGTGTTTGCCGAAGGGACGAGGTCGCCCGACGGGCAGATTCACGAATTCAAAAAGGGGGGATTCATGGTAGCTATAGCGCACAAGATCCACATCCTGCCGGTTACCGTCAATGGAAGCAGGCGTGTCTTACCCAAAGGAAGCCTCGAGGTAAAGCCGGGAAAGATCCAGGTCGTGATCGGGGACCCCATCGATACCAGCGGCTATACCACCGATACTGTTCAAGAGCTTGTAGACAAAACGCGTCGGGCGATCATGGATAATTTCGACCCCGGGTATGCGGGAGGGGCCGGCATTACAAATTAAAGAACGCCAAACGGACTCTCGGGCAAAAGATCGCTGGAGGGACAATATGAAGCGGGAAATTGCACATCTGCGTGAAAGCCTTATCCTCATTGGCGCCATTATCATGCTGGTTGGTTTGGGTAGTGCCATCTTGATTTATCAATTAGCCGGGGATAATTCGGACAGTGTTTTGGGTTACGAAATAATAGATGGATCTGCTTATCCGATCAGGCCTGAAGATTCCAGGGTGTATCGGCGTGATTTGGAACTCTATGGCGGAAAAGCAGCCGTGTTTGCGGATGATTTCAGTCGTTGGTTTGTGGGATTGTGGCATGGAAAATCACTCGCCTTCACAGTAGCCGGCATTAGCATTTTTATATCCGTTGTGGTTTTCTTTGCTGCCAATCGCTTGCCCTTAATCTTAGAATCTGATGTCCACAGTGAAAACAATCGGGAGTGACTGCTATTACATACCCTTTCTCCTCATTGATGCCGCTACATATTTTGCGGTCAATATTTCCTTGACATACAAAACGGAAAGTTCTTATACTCCTCCCCGCAATATCTGATAAAAAAAATACTAAGACAATTTAAAGAACGGAGGCATAAGCCATGGCAGAAGCAAAAGGATTGGATAAACCGGTAAAATTGAAAGCGGACCTGGCGGCATTACTGGGCGCCGGCTCACTTCCGCGCACGGAAATAACCAAAAAGTTGTGGGATTACATCAAGAAAAACAAACTGCAAACAAAAACAGTCAATGGCAGACCGGAAAATGCCGGTAAGAACATTGTGGCTGATGCTAAATTAATTAAGATATTCAACAACACCAAAATCAAGAGTAAGACCGGCAAAGTAACTGATTTTACGAAGTTACAGGAAGGTCAAACTATCGATATGATGCAAATGGCATCCGTCATTAGCGCCAATATCGAATAGACTAAATATATACAATTGTTTTTTCCAAATAGGCGGGTGTAGCAATCCGCCTATTTGTTTACCCCTTTCAGGTGAACCTTTCTCATAAGAATGGATGTTGCGACGCATCCCCTATCCATCATCGACACACAAACCGACATTTTGTGGTCAATCTCTAATTGACATACAAAACCCTTCTTCGTATACTTCCAGCGTGAAAAGGGAAGTTCTTATCTATATCAATTCAATCAATACCAATCGGATTAGGAAATAAGGTAAAGAGCGATGAAATGTGCTGATCAATAATCAGCCACACGAAAAGGAGGAATATATGAAAAGGTACGGGACATTTATCAGTGAAGAGAGCAAAGCGCTCCTGAACAATGTGCGGAGCTTTGTGGATAAGGAAATCATGCCGGTCAGAGTCCAACTCGACGAGAGCCGCGAGGTCTGTGAGGAGGTGATCGATAAGCTTGTCAAGATGGGGATGCAGCGCTACGGGCTTGCGCCAAAATACGGCGGCGTGCAGATCGGTTCGGCTGTCGAGTATGTTGCGGTTTGCGAGGAGCTCGCGCGAGGGGACAGCGGGCTGGCAACAGAGATGACCTGTCCGGAATGGCTCTTTGGGCCGGCGATGCGGGCGCGCAATAAAGCTGTGCTCGAAAAACTGATGGCCCCGTTCTGTTCTGATAAGCGCCATACGGCCTGCTTCGCATTGACCGAACCGGCCGGAGGCTGTAACGGCGAAGATCCCACTCAGCACGGAGCGACCCTCCGGACGACCGCTAAACTCGACGGCAATGAATGGGTGATCAACGGGTCGAAGCGATGGCCCGGCGGTGCAGGGATTGCCGAAGTTTACGGAATCCTCTGCACAACCGATCCATCATTGGCAGAAAAAGGGGTCGCGCTGATTTATGTTCCGAATGGTCTTCCCGGTCTGACCTTTGGGAAACCGGAGAACAAAATGGGTATGCGCTACAGCGATGTGAATGCGGATATTTATTTGGATAATGTGCGCGTGCCCAAGGAATACCGCCTGGCCGGACCTGGAGAAGACTGGAAATTGTTCCGCGCCGCCCTGTCGTGGGGTCGACTCAGCAGTGCCGGATTCGCTGTCGGGAATGCGCAGGCTGTGCTTGAAATTGTAATCGATTATACAGCGAACAGATTTTACAAAGGGAAGGCCGTCCGGGAGCATACGCTCCAAGCCGCTATGATCGCCGACATGGCAATCGGGATCGAAAGCGCCCGTGCTTATTACCTGAGCGTCGCCTCTATGTTCGACCGCGGCAATGAATTCGGCGATCCGGGCGATCATTATTTGATGGGCAAGGCGAGTGGGGCGAAGGTCTATGCCTGCGATGTTACGGAGATGGTCTGTAACCGGGCCATGGAATTGATGGGTGCCTACGGCTACACCAAAGAATACCATGTTGAGAAATACCTGCGCGACTTCAAGATCATCCAGCTGTGGGAAGGTGGAGGACAGCTCGGCAGACTCGAAGCGGCGATGAGTTACTATCCGATCTCCTAATTCCGATAATGAGGATATTGTCATGAATAACAGACAAATGGAGAGAATGGACCTGATCAAAGCCATATTTCCTGGCGGTATCCCCCGGCTCTGGTGCCCGCCGCTCACCCATTACAAGGAAGATAGGACGATTGATTTTGACCGCATGAAGTCCCATCTCGCGTATATTTCCCCTTGGGTGAAGGGCTTCCTGATCCCCGGTACAACTGGAGACGGCTGGGAACTCACGGAGGAAGAAACACTGCAGTTAACTGAATTCGCCGTGACCTATACACGGAACACGGATATTCATCTCCTCATCGGACTTCTTAGGCCCCATACACAGGGCGTCAAGAAGACGCTTTCGGCCATGATGAAACAAAATATTTTTCACCCACAGGAAAAGAAGGGGATGAGTCAAATAATAAGCCCTCAACAAATTTCCGGCTTTGCAGTCTGTCCGCCCCGCGGTAAGAATCTGTCGACCGCGGAAATCGAAGCTGGGCTTGCGGAATTTATGGAGATGGCCCTGCCCACAGCCCTCTATCAGCTTCCCCAATTAACGCAAAATGAGGCGGCGCCGGAAACATTTGCCCGTCTTGCGGAGAAATACTCAAATTTGATCTTCTTCAAGGACTCGAGCGGTAACGACCGTATCGCCTCCTCTTCCGTCGAGAAGGGCGGCGTCTTTCTTGTTCGCGGCGCCGAAGGGGATTATGCCCGCTGGCTTGAAAGAGGCTCGCGGGCCTTATGATGGATTTCTGCTGAGTCTCGCCAATTGCTTTCCCCGGGAGCTCCTATCCGTTATCGAAAATCTGGAAAAAGGCGATGTCCAGGCCGCCGGAGAGATTTCCGGGACGGCTCAGCACGTTGCTGGGAAAGATCTTCACCATCGTCAAGCACCTGACTCAAGGCAACGCATTTACCAATGCCAACAAGGCCATGGATCATTTCCTTGCCTTCGGCCCCGATGCGGCAAGCCTTCCCGGTCCGCTCCTCCACGCCGGGGTTCGCCTCCCGCAAGAGATTCTGACGGCCACGAGGGAAGTTCTGGCAAACCAGGGTTTTCTGCCGGAGAAGGGGTACTGGGCATAGAGATTTCCGCTGTTATATTATAAAAAAATATAGAAATTTGGAGGGAAGATGACTTCAAAAATTTTAAATAACTACGATGTTATTGTTGTCGGCTGCGGTATAGCCGGTTCAGCTGCCGGCGCCCTGTTATCCAACATGGATCATAAAAAAGTCCTCATCCTCGAGGCTTCATCACAGATCGGGGGGCGGGCTACATCGTTTCGCGGGGAAGCTATTACAGCCGCCGACCAATTTCGCAAGACGCTGGCGCTATCCGCCCATTCCTGGGTCAGCGATAAAACGGAGCCGGATTTGCCCACACTGATAAAAAAGAGAATGCTCGATGGTTACGTCCTGGAAGCCGGCGGACGCGGTGCCTGGTTTACCAACCGGGGGCGCGTGAGCCAGGCGCTGGCGGTGTTTAACAAGGCGTCGATTTTCTATCCGAATGAAGGCTTCGTCTGGTATGACCATGATTGGAAACCTTACATCCTCGGCCGGAGGGACAAATACGGCTGGATGAGCGATGAAGATTACGCGGAGATGGTGAAAGTCCATAAACGCAAACTGCAGTTGCACACGATAGCCGACGCGGAAAAATTAGACCATGTCACCTTAAAGGATTGGGTGGAAGGGATAACCAAAAATGAACTGGCGCAGGAATTCCACTATGCCATGGGGACTTTCCAGACAATCATTAATGACCCGGCGCTAAACTCTGCCGGAGAAAACCTGAAAGTATTTCTGCAGGTTCAGGATACGGGGGTGCACATAACGAACGGCTCCTGGGCCTTTCGCCGGTTCGCCCGGGCATCGTTTCATTACCGAGGGTTTTGCTACAGTGGTCAAAGATAACGGTGGAGAGGTCATCACCAATGCCGCGGTTAAAGAGGTTATGATTCAGAACGGAAAGGCGATTGGTGTGAGAGCTGAAATTGAAGGCAAAACCGTGGAAATAAAATCCCCGATTATAATCTGCACTCTCCCGCCAAAGGTCTTGCTGAAACTCATCCCGGAGAATTTACTGCCGGCCGATTTTGTCCGCTTAACTAAAAAGATAATTCATACTTCCATGGTTGCCGCCCAGATCGGCATGACCAAACCTCTGCATGAATTTTGCGAACTCAAGGTTGATCCCCGGTCTTTCTACCATACTTCCATGCTGATTCCTGAGAGCGAAGGGCTGTTCCGGGGCAATGTTCCTTTGGATATTATTGCTATGTCGGCTATAGCGCCGACCAGCGCGCCGGAAGGCAAGCACCTGATGGGTATGGCCAGCAGCATTCTGGATAGCGAAGGCCACGATAAGAAGAAGGTAAATATAGTGATTGACCGGATGTTGAAGTTTGTGGATACCGCCTTTAAAGGCTGGAGAAAATCGGTGGAATGGATGCTGTTTACCGTTGGAGATACCTGTATCCTTTGGCGACACCCGGAAGATGAGTGGGTGGATGTCAAATGCCCCACTGTCGAGGGATTGTATTTCGCGGGTGATACCTACGGGAAGCGCATCAACGAAGGCGGCATCGAGGGGGCTGCCCACTCTGCATTTATCTGCGCCGGTGCCGTAACCGGCAAGGACTATCTGCAGCTACTGCCGCCGGTTTTCCGCTAATCGTCATGGGAATCGTTTATGACACAGCCGTTTTGATTAAAGTTGAGCGCATTGGCGCCGTTAAGGAGTTTCCATAGATGACGCAATCGACGACCTTAAACCCAACCGATTTTATCCGAGATATCATAGAAAATGACCTCCGGATGAACAAAAACGAAGGGTGTGTTGCTACCCGTTTCCCGCCCGAGCCCAACGGCTATATCCATATCGGACATGCCAAGTCGGTTTGCCTCAACTTCGGCATTGCCGCGCAATATCAGGGAACCTGTAATCTCCGGCTGGATGATACAGACCCGTTAGGCGAGTCCATGGAATACGTGGAATCGATCATCCGCGATGTCCGCTGGCTGGGATTTGACTGGGACGACCGCTTGTTTTATGCCTCTGACTATTTCGAGAAGCTTTATTCAATTTGCTGTTGAGCTAATCAAAACCGGCAACGCCTATGTTTGTAGCTTGAGCGCCGATGAGGTGCGGGAGCAACGCGGAACGTTCACCGAGCCGGGCAAGGAAAGCCCCTATCGCAACCGCTCCGTGGAGGAAAACCTGGACCTGTTTTCACGCATGCGGGCCGGCGAGTTTGCGGACGGCGCCCATACTCTGCGCGCCAAAATTGATATGGCATCTCCCAACATTGTCATGCGGGATCCCGTCCTCTACCGTATTAAACGGGAGCCTCACTATAGGACGGCAACCGAATGGGTCATTTATCCCATGTACGATTTTGCCCACTGCCTCTCCGACGCTCTGGAAGGAATCACCCACTCCATCTGTACCCTGGAGTTTGAAAACAACCGTCCCCTGTACGATTGGATCGTGGAGAGGCTGATTCCTGGCCCACCGCCCGCAGCAGATCGAATTTGCCCGTCTCAGTTTGAGTTATACGATTCTCAGCAAGCGGCGGCTCATTGAATTGGTGGAAAAAGGCTATGTGCAGGGCTGGGATGATCCGCGTATGCCCACCGTGACGGGAATGCGGCGCCGGGGCTACACGCCTGAGGCCATCCGAAAATTCTGCGCCCAAATCGGTGTGGCCAAAAACGACAACCTGATTGATGTATCCCTGCTGGAGCATTGCGTCCGCGAGGATCTCAATGATCGCGCGCCCAGGGCGATGTGCGTCTTGCGGCCCCTGCGGGTTGTGATCGACAATTACCCGGAAAACCAGGTGGAAGCAAGATAGAGAAGTTCGAGTTTGCCAATCATCCGCAGAGTCCCGATATGGGAACCAGAGAGGTTCCCTTTTCGAGGGTGCTCTATATCGAGCGTGACGACTTTCTCGAAAATCCGCCCAAAAAATATCATCGCCTCGGTCCGGGACGGGAGGTCCGCCTTCGAAATGCTTATGTCATAAAATTTGAAAGCATGGTGAAGGATGAGCAAACCGGTGAGGTCATTGAACTGCACTGCACCTATGATCCCCAGACCCGCAATGGACCGCCGGCAGACGGACGCAAGGTACAGGGGGTTATTCACTGGGTCTCGGCCCAGCATTGTGTGCCTGCTCGAGGTGCGATTGTACGACCGGTTATTTAGTATTGAGGATCCGGGAAGCGAAGCGGAAGACTTTACAAAATATCTGAACCCGGGATCTCTGGAGATCCTGACGACCTGCTATGCTGAGTTGAGCCTGAAAGATGCAGAGCCGGGCAGCCAATATCAGTTTGAAAGGCTGGGGTATTTTTGTGTTGATACGAAAGATACCGTGGCCGGCAAGCCTGTCTTTCAATCGCATTGTAGCCGCTGCGGGATTCATGGGCTAAAGTAAATAAGGATTAAAATTGGCTGGGGAATAAGGATTCGAACCTTAATAAACGGAGTCAGAGTCCGTTGTCCTACCATTGAACGATTCCCCAGTAAGGAATAAAGCTTGGCCCGTTCAGTCTTTCGGGCGGGCGTGTATATAATGCGATTGATTTTTTATGTCAACAAATTTTCATCAGTACACAATCTTGAGCTTCAGGGTCTTGGCGGCATCCTCAAGTGATCCCAGGTTGACGACATCTTTGTATCCCAGTTTCTCCAGTGTTTCCTTGGCAATTTGCGACCGATGTCCGGTTCTGCAGTACACATAGATTCTCTGCGACTTATCTGGGGCAACAGCACCAATTCTTTCACCGATCTCTTTGTAGGGGATCAGGATGGCGCCATCAAGATGGCCCATATTCCACTCCAGAGTTGTTCTGACGTCAATAATGAGAGGCTTGGCCGCATCATTGCCGAACGTAGTCAGTTGCAAATCCGGCAATCATTATGATTATCAATGTCAGGCAAAGTCTTCTTTTCATGTCTTCCTCTCCTTTTTTATAGACGGTAAAGCAAACAATTTCCCTTATAAGATACTTCTTTTCTCTTAAACTGTATCTTTCACGCCCTGAATAAAAATCGGTTCCATTTCCAGTCGGGCGGCGGCGGATTTTATGTTGTCCTCAAGACCCGGATCAGGGGTATCATAATTGCTTGCCGCCTCCAGTATCAAAGGTAGGAGTGTTGCATCGCTTGTTGTATTGAGAAATATATTCGGCCGGCTCAATACCCAATGGATAAGAGTGCGCAGGACAGCAGGGTCCTTGACCGGTTCGTACCAGCTGAAGTGTTTCTGCGTATCGCCTTTCCGCCAGAGGCGGCGGGCAGCGGATTTAATGGTTTGAACAGCGATACCCCGCTCCGCACAATGTTTTATCACTCGTTCAAAGCCTGCGGCATATTCAGGGTTCTGCATCATCATATAATTATAGGGCAGGAGAACCGAATCGAAATTAAATCTGGCAAGACTCCTCAGGTGCATTTCGGGAGCCTGCGTCCCGTGTCCGGTTACCCCGATAAAGCGAACCAGTCCCTTGCTCCTCGCATCAATTGCCGCCTCCAGGGCGCCGCCGGGCGCCATAGCTGTTTCCCAGCCCGGCTCATCGGTCAGGTTGTGGAGTTGGATCAAATCTATCTGATTAGTTTGCAGGCGTTCCAGAGACCGCTGGATACTATCCCGGGCACCAGCGGCGGTTCTTTCTCCGGTTTTGGTGGCGAGGAAAAATTTTTTGCGGTGTTCTTTCATCCACGAACCGACTCGAAGCTCGGCATCTCCGTAACTGGGCGCGACGTCAATGTGGTTTATCCCATATTTAAGGAGTGTTTCCAGAATTTGGTCGGCGCGCTCCTGCCGCATAGCCCACAATCCGGCGGCTCCAAATATGGTGCGCGTGCTCAGATGTCCGGTATTTCCGAAAGGTATCTTGGCGATCATAGGATATTGCTCCCGCAGGCAATTTTCTTGCAATCATACCAAGATTAAGGAATAATCGCAAAAGAATCCGGTACGCGTCAGGCGGTCATGGCGAATTTCAATCCCGGGTACATACCCTAATCACCTGTAAGTGACGCGAGGGCGCAAAAAGGATCTAACAATTGTAGATGAAACTGAAAGGACCGAAACATGTCTATTCTTTTTACACCAATAAATATTGGGAATGTGCGGATCAAAAACCGGTTTCTCCATTCTGCAACCTATGAAGGCATGGCATTAAAAACCGGTGAGGTAAGCGATAAGCTTATTAAAAGATATCAAAATTTGGCCAAAGGGGAAGTAGGTCTGATTATTCCCGGATATATGTATGTTCACCCGTTGGGCAGGGCCTATAAATATCAAATTGGTATCCACAGCGATGATATGATTCCCGGCTTAACGAAATTGGTTGAAGCTGTCCATAAAGAAGGCAGCAAAATAGCGTTTCAATTGGTTCATGCGGGAAGGCAGACTACAAAAAGAATGATCGGGCAGACCCCGCTTGGGCCTTCCAGCACAGGAAGGGATCCGATTTATTTCGTCAAACCGAAAGAAATGAGCGCAAATGAAATCCAGGAGGTGATTAAAGCCTTTGGCGCGGCCGCCAAGCGGGCTGTGAGCGCCGGCGCTGATGGAATTCAACTCCATGCCGCACATGGCTATCTTATCAGTGAATTTTTATCGCCTTTTTTTAATCATAGAAAAGATGAATGGGGCGGCTCCGACGTCAATCGCTTTCGCTTCTTAAAAGAGATCATTGCGGAAGTCAGGAAGGCGATATCAAAAGGAATGCTCATTTTAGTAAAATTAAACACAAACGACTATACACCGCAACCCGGGGTTACTCCTTCTTTGGCCGTAAAATACGCCAAGTGGCTCGCGGAATTGAGTGTCGATGGATTAGAAATAAGCTGTGGAACAACAACTTACTCTTATATGAACATGTGCCGGGGTGATGTTCCAGTGAAGGAATTGGTAAGTGGCCTCCCTTTTTGGAAGAAGCCTCTGGCGAAGATGGTTATGAAAAGAATGGTTGGAAAGTATGATCTGGAGGAGGGATATAACCTTGAGGCCGCAAAAATGATAAAACCGGTTATCGGGAAAATTCCTCTATTCCTCGTCGGCGGACTGCGAAAAGTAAAGCACATGACCGAGGTTTTGGAGAAAGGGTACGCGGATGGAATATCTATGTCCCGCCCTTTTATTCGGGAGCCCTTTATAGTAAAAAGAATCAAGGAAGGAAAGGCTGAGGCCGTTGCCTGTATTTCCTGCAACAGATGCTTTGCCGCTGTTGCAATAAATATCCCGGTACAGTGTTACGTTAAGGGATTTCCGGCGTCATAGCTTATCGACAAAACGCGTCAGGTTGTCATGGCGAATTTCAATTCCGGGTGCATACCCTTTCTTCTTCATCGACACCACACCTCACATTTTGTGGCCAATATTTAATTGACATGCAAGGCCATTCTCCTTATACTTTCTTTCATCAGAAACAATGTCTTATAAGAAAATAGAAGGCATTCAAGATACTGATGTAAGGATATTAACTAAACAACTTATGGAAATAAATACCTGTACAACTGATTACGAAAAGAGTTCCCCGAAGTCAAATGGAACAGCAAATAAACTGAATATCGATGACCGGGCATTTCATGATTGGTATCGTTTCGTTCTCTCTTTTCCTCCGCACTTAGTTCGTGACTATATCTATAAATTTGGTTTACGATCTACTGACCTGCTCTTAGACCCATTCTGTGGAACGGGAACAACTCTGGTTGAAGCAAAACTTAATGGGATAGCAAGCGTAGGAATTGAAGCTAACTCGATGGCTTATTTCGCAAGCTGTGTAAAAACAGATTGGCAGATTAACCCAGAGAATTTATTAAACCATGCCCTTGTGGTTGCAGAAATAGCAAATAGAAAAATATCATCTTGTCGGACAAGAAAGTTACTCACTTTACCGGAAGATGCTTTTAAAATTCTTTTGAAAGATTCGATTAGTCCTTTACCTTTACATAAATCACTTATTCTTCTTGAGCAATTAGAAACTTATAAAAATGATGTGTTTTATAAACATGAACTTTTAAGTCTAGCCAAATCCTTAGTGTTTTCAATTAGTAATTTACATTTTGGACCTGAAGTTGGGGTCAAAAGAACTAAGAAAGTTGATGCACCAGTGATAGAAAGTTGGTTAAATGAAGTGAGAGCAATCGCTCAAGATGTCCGCCTCGCTGAAACCAGTTATGTTTCATCGATAGTTTACAATGCGGATGCAAGACAACTTAATCAAGTTCTTAAACCACTTTCAATTGATGCAGTTTTTACTTCTCCGCCTTATCCCAATGAAAAGGACTATACTCGAACTACTAGACTAGAATCTGTTCTTTTAGGTTTAATTAAAAACAAACAAGAATTACAAACATTGAAAAGAGGTCTTTTAAGGTCTAATACTAGAAATATTTATAAAGGTGATGATGATGACATATGGGTTAGTAAATTTAGAAAAATCCAAAACATAGCTAATAAAATCGAGAAACGAAGAATTGAGATGGGCAAAACATCAGGATTCGAGAAACTATATAGCAAGGTTACAAAACATTATTTTGGAGGAATGGCACGTCATCTCGCAGAACTTCGCCCATTTCTAAAACCAGGTGCTCATCTTGGTTACGTTGTAGGTGATCAAGCATCATATTTACAAATCATGATTCGGACTGGTCAGCTTTTGGCTGAAATAGCCGAGTCTTTAGGCTATGAAGTTTTGAGCATTGACCTTTTTCGTACGCGATTAGCCACTGCAACAAAAAAGCAAATGAGAGAAGAAGTTGTTGTTTTGCGATGGCCATGCAAATTAACACAGCAATAAAAAGGAGGGTAATAATTGGCTAAAAAAATGAACAAATACTCTCAAGTAATGGAGATTATTTTTAAAGAAAAATATTCGAGTCGAATGAAGGAAGTCCCCTTCACAAGAGAAGATATTGAAAGAACCGCACTAAAAATTGGAATAAGGAACTTGGGCGATATAGTGTACAGCTTTCGGTATCGTACTGACCTCCCAGAGTTTATTCGAAGCAAAGCACCTAAAGGTATGGAGTGGGTGATTCGTCCTATTGGGAAGTCTCTGTATAAGTTTTCCTTAGCATCCTTGTCAAGTATTGTTCCTAATGCAATGTTAGTAGAAACCAAAATACCTGATGCTACTCCAGGTATTATTGCTCAACATGCCCTTAACGATGAACAATCACTTCTGGCTATTGTTCGCTACAATCGTTTAATTGACATTTTTTCAGGTGTAACCTGTTATTCGATGCAAAATCATCTTCGAACAACAGTGAAGAATATGGGGCAGATAGAAGTTGATGAATTATATGTAGGCATTGACCAACGGGGTGCACAGTATGTTTTCCCTGTCCAAGCCAAGGTAGGAACTGATAAAGTCGGTGTAGTTCAAATTGAGCAAGATATAGCAATGTGTGCTGAGAAATTTCCGAGATTAATTTGTAAACCTATTGCTGCTCAATTTATGGATGATAATCTCATTGCCCTGTTTGCAATTGAAACAGGGAATAATGGTGTCGCAGTCTCAGTGGAGAATCACTATCGCCTTGTGTCGCCAAATGATATGACAGAAGAAGATTTAAAATTATATAGAAACAGAAAATTATCGCCATTGGTTTAATTTTGTAATAATTGGACAGCGCCCTATTTCTTAGGGGGCTATAGGGGTCAAATCTTTACTCTTGACAATTGAGCGGATAAATTCACAACTGTTTATACAAGATACATATAAATATTATTAGGGCATTTGGGAGACAAATGAACGTAACCGCGGTGTTAATAGCTATTCTCGCGCTAACATTTACAATCGTTAGCTTTTGGTGGATGAATTGGCGAAAGGGCTCTATCGTGATCTGTGATATTCGAACATACGCGGCAGTGAGTTCCGGAAACATACTATTGATTGAACTTCCGATAATATTTTTCAATCCTGGAGCACTACCGGTGATGGTTGAGAATCTTCGACTCTCATTTCCGGATCGCGGGGGACCACACACCGCACTATATTTCAACGCAACTGTGGATAAATTGGGCACGGATGATGGAAGAGCTTTCGCCATCCCATTTGTTGTTCACAAGGGACAAGCATTGGTTAAGATATGCGAGTTTCAAAGGCCTCGATCCGGGTTTAAGTTCGAGGAAAAAAACTACGAACTCGTAATTGAAGCGCGTACGAGTGGTATAGCAGAATGGAAAGTGGTCAAAACCTTCCAATTGAAAGTGCGGGATTCGCAACTTAAGGTACTGAACACGATTTTTATAGTTCACGACAATGAACCGCAACTTACGCAGTCCTAACAAAGTGTTCCATAGTGCGCTTGTAAACTTGCGCCGCTGAACATTCCAGTTACTCCCTTCTATACGTAATCCTTAATTCTGATAACTGCCATCCGACAATTACACGATTGAACAATCCCTGTAAATCAACTATAAACATTAATAGTAATAATCGGAATTTATCTATGGAAGAAAATAACAGATTAAAAGAAATAGTAAGTACTGCCACCACAATTCCATGTTTATTAAGAAAGGAGAAAATCATGATATTGCCGGAGTATGACGATAAATGAACAACAAATTATTTAAGCTTTTATCAAATATATACATTCCTTATTTAGGGACAGGAATTACAGTTAAGAGTGTTTCTCCGGATTACAGAGAAATATGCGTGCAGATGAAATTGAGGTGGTACAACCGCAATTATGTTGGAACTCATTTCGGCGGATCTTTATACGCAATGACAGATCCTTTCTTTATGCTGATGTTGATATCTATTTTAGGGGAGGAGTTTGTTGTTTGGGATAAATCGGCTCACATTGATTTTATTAAACCAGGCAAGGGGACTGTAACCGCAAAATTCCTGATCACGAAGGAACAAATCGCAGACATTATTCACAACACTTCGGGTGGTCAAAAATATTTGCCCAAGTTTTCGGTTGATATTGAGAATGAGGCAGGAGAGAAAGTAGCACGAGTGGTAAAAACTATATATATAAAGAAAAAGAGTTTAAAATGAGAAAATTAGATAAATAATCTTTAAAAATATTGAGGATTGTTCTAATTAATCGACAAAACGCATCAGGGGGTAATAGAGAATTTCGATCCCGGGTAAGAGGGGAGGAGTTGACTTTACAAATAATGAAAAAGGAAGTATTTATCAAATAAGGCAATCGTTGTGATAATGCGGTATTTCGCAAGGTTATCCTTTAGATAACTCTCCAAAACAACTTTAAACTTGAACTCCGATGAATGCCTATTGACTTTCTTCCCCTTTTGATGTCCTCCTCTTTCCTGATCTATCAAGAATGCATCTCACAGTGCAACTGGTTTACTTTCTGGGGGGGGGGCATGTCCCAGTGTCGTGAGCTGCTTTATGATTATTTCTATAAAAATGAACTGCCCAGCCGTTTCATTCGTTGAGGATAGTGAGGTTATTACGTTTTTACCATGTGCTGAAAATATTTACTACCGCACCACATGTGAGGGCAATACTCGATGTCGGCAGTGGTCGTGTTTTACACTTTACTATCTGAGAAAATTCTTCAGATAGAAAGAGGGACATTATGTTAAAGATTTTTCGTAAAAAAAAACAAAAGGGTTTTACATTGATAGAGCTGATCGTTGTCGTATTTATTATCACTGTTTTGGCCGCCATCGCCGTCCCACAGTTTGTAACTTACAAGCAAAAAGGATATAACGCGCAAGCCAAAGCGGAATTGAAAGGCTTCTACATAGCCTGCAGAGCTTATTTTGCCGATAGTCCGACTACACCTGCTTGTTCAGTAGCCCTTGTAGCAGCAACTTTTGTTAAATCAAGTGATGTGACCTTTGGGAACATTCCTGCGGACCAGACACTTTTCGGTACTACGTCAGCGCATGTCGCAGGCACTTCAACCTACACCATTGGTGCGAGTGGCAACATTACACCGTAGTAAAATTAAAAAGGTATCTATCAAAATAAAAAGGTTGGGGTACTTTCCCCGGATTTTTTATTGATTTAAGGACAAGATGTTCTCTGAATTGAATGAAATCTTTGCAAAAACCAACCTTCTTTTCTTTGCAATTAATGAACTTCATTTCTGCCTCTCTTTAACAAAAGAGATGCCTTCAGTGTTGCTATGATCGGCCACCCAAGTGAACATACCCTTTTGTTACGCCCCCTTTGTTATCTGGTAAAAAATTTACTTGACTACAATATCACATTAAATCATGCTATTATGAAAGTATAACTATGGGGAGGGAGATGATGATTCAACATAGGATAGTTATCCATTTTCTTGATGGGCGTTTGATGAAAGGAATTACCAACGACTTTTTTCCTGATAAAAGCCTTTTTCATCTGGTTTCTGCTGACGCCCCGGTTGGCAGCAAGCCTCTGGAAATCAAGGTCCCCGAACTCAAGGCGATTTTTTTTGTTAAAGAATTCGCCGGCAATCCTGAGTATAACGATAAGAAAGAATTTGATCCTGTCAAGACGGTAATTGGTCGCAAGATTAAAATCATATTCAATGACGGCGAGCTTATGATCGGTGCAACTCAAGGATATCAGCCGGATCGGACAGGGTTTTTCGTAATTCCCACTGATCCTCTATCGAATATCGAACGTTGTTTTGTCATAAAATCGGCAACTCAGCATGTCTCATTTATCTGAGTTCTAACCGATCAATTACTCGAAATATTTTATTTCAAACAACAATTATCAACTTACTACTAAATCGTAAATCGCACAGTTCAGGTGTTTTCAGCGAGCGGTTCTTCCTGAAATATTGATTTCCCACTACTGACTATTCATGCTAAATTTCAATTGGTAATCAGTGTAAATTGAATGTACTATGCGTGAAGAAGAGGTAAATAAAAATGAGCAAATTATTTGAAGAGAACGCCATCAATGGGATGGCATTGTCCAATCGCTTTGTAAGGGCGGCAACGTGGGAGGGAATGGCCGATGATGCAGGTGCTCCCACCCAGAAGCTGATCAAGGCGATGACGGCACTGGCAGAAGGCGGCGTGGGCTTAATCATCACCAGTCACTGTTATGTAAGCCCTGATGGGCAAGCCTCGAGTGCACAGATCTGCATGCATAAAGATGAAACAATCGGAAGCCTGCGGAATATGACGAAGGCGGTTCATGGTGCTGGCGGAAAGATTGTGGCACAGCTTTCCCATGCCGGCAACTTTGCCGCGGAGAAGTTAATTGGAAGGCCCCCTATAGTGGCATCTAATTTTGAAGGCCTTGCCCCAACACCGCGCCGCGAAATGACGCTGCAAGACATTCAGGAAACCGTTTCCGCTTTTGCGAAGGCCGCTTTGCGGGCAAAATCAGCAGGCTTTGACGGTGTTCAGATACATGGCGCTCATGGTTTTCTATTGAGCGAGTTTCTCTCGCCTGCTTATAACCGGCGTCATGATGCATATGGTGGCCCTATCGAAAATCGGGCGCGGTTTATTCTGGAAGTCTACAAGGCGATGAGAGATGCGTTAGGCAAGAATTACCCCATCCTGGTCAAGATAAACTGTCAGGATTTCATAGAGAACGGACTAACGCTTACGGATTCCATCAAGACGACAAGCCTGCTCGCCGATGCGGGGCTGGACGCTGTTGAAGTAAGCGGCGGCATGCTGACGGAAAGGAAGCTTTCACCCGTCCGGGCGGGGATTGATTGCATAGAAAAAGAGGCGTATTTTCAGGAAGAGGCCCGCGCCTTCCGCAAGCAGATTCATATTCCGTTGATCCTTCTCGGCGGGATTCGGTCCTTGGAATTAGCAGAAAGGCTTGTGGAGGAAGGAACGGCGGATTATATTTCCATGTCCCGCCCGTTCATCCGCGAGCCCGGGCTCATCAATCGCTGGAAGACGGGAGATCGTGGAAAAGCTAAGTGCATCTCCGACAATCGTTGTATCCTTGCCGGACGCGAAGGAAAAGGCATCTATTGTCACAATGAAAAAGAGTAAAAAGCGATTGTTCCCATATATATCCAACGAATAACACACCTTCAACTTGTAACTGGAAGGGACCGTTACACGATGTCGAATCGTGATGCAAGCAACACAGCCTTCGGAACATTATTCATGCGGGGAGTGCATCAATTGCTGGACGCTAAACCTTTGATTCTGGATGATCCCGCTGCGCTGACAATGCTGGGAGAGGATGCCTGCCGTCAGATTAAAAACAATAGAAATCACCACCAAACGTTGGCAGCGCGCGCATTGCGCACGCACGTTGTCCTGCGTTCGCGTTTTACCGAAGACCGCCTGGCGGAAGCGGCCGGCCGGGGAATCACGCAATATGTGATCCTGGGAGCGGGTTTCGACACCTTTGCCTACAGACAACCCGCCTGGGCAAAAGCGCTGAAGATATTTGAAGTGGATCAGCCGGCAACCCAGGCTCAAAAACGGCTGCGGTTGGAGCAAGCTGGCATGGCGCTTCCGCCGAATCTCAGCTTTGCCGGTATCGACTTTGAGCATGAATCGTTACATGATGGACTTCTGCGGCATGGCGTATCGCTAACGGAGACGTCTTTCTTTTCCTGGTTGGGCGTCACCATGTATCTTAAAGAAGATGCCATTGATGCGGTGCTGCAGGCCATTGCTCAATTTCCGGCCGAGAGCGAAATCACCTTTACTTTCGCCCAGCCGCCCGATTCACTATCCGGCCCAGAGAGCAGCTTTCATTTTTCGTTGTCTAAAGCTGTCTCCGGTGTTGGAGAACCATTTATCAGCTTCTTTACACCCGCAGCAATCGAAACAAAGCTGCGTGAAGCCGGTTTCAAGACCATTGCTTTTCTCTCCGACGAAGAAGCCGAAGAACGATACTTCCGTCAGCGTCCAAAGGACCTGCACATCCCCAAACGTGCCGCTATTGCCTATGCAACGCTTTAATACCGAGGCCGTTACTAATCAGCTGAAGTGAGGCATTCCACAAAACGTTTCAGCCTGCTGTCTTTGGCATCTCAATGCCTCCCTACAATGATCATCTGCATAACGCGCCATATTTTATTGACATAACAGTTCGGGATACATATACTTCCCGCATGATTGAATTGAATGCCGTAACCAAACGATATGGTTCCCTTGCCGCTGTCGACAATGTCTCATTTTCCGTCAAGGCAGGCGAGTATTTTGCTCTTCTTGGACCCAATGGTGCAGGAAAGACGACAATCGTCAAGATGCTGCTCGACTTTACACAGCCGACATCGGGAAGCTTGTCGGTAAACGGTCTTCCCAGCACACATGCAGCAAGCCGCACCGCAGTCGGTTATCTGGCTGAGAACCATCATATTCCGCCATATCTTTCCGGATGGCAGTATCTGCAACGCTGTGCGGAGCTATTGGATATAAGCCGGTCCGATGCGATGGATCAATGCAGGCGCATCGTCGAGCTTATCGGCATGCAGGGCAGGGAACACACAAAAGTGAACACCTATTCCAAGGGCATGATTCAACGGTTCGGACTTGGCGCCGCACTCATCGGAAATCCGAAGCTGTTAATTCTCGATGAGCCCACCTCCGGTCTTGATCCCATCGGGATCAGAGAAATACGCCAGCTTTTGGAATCGCTTAAAGATCAGGGGATGACTATCTTCCTGAATTCACACCTGCTGTCGGAAGTTGAAAAAATATGCGATAACGCCGCAATCATCAATCGCGGCAGGCTTTTGGTGAAGGACACAATTTCCGCCCTGGTCAAGGACGGTGATACACTGGAAGATGTGTTTGTAAGGTTGGTGAAAGGTTGACATGAAAATGCCGAAAGCACTTTCCCCCATCATCAGAATTGCGAAATATACGCTTACGGATGAAGTGCGTCAGAAGAGCTTCATCGTCATGTTCGTTATCTGCGCCATATTCGTATTTCTTATTCGCGGTTGTTATCAAGGCAATTACATGGTGAACGGGCAGGCGCTCGATGCCGGAACCGTTATCCGGGTAGTGTCGAAAGTGACTTTCCACATCATTGCTGCAGGCGTGATGCTTCTGGCGGCTTTGCTTTCGATGCGCGTATTCAGACGCGACCGGGATGACGGGATGCAATCGTGTATTCTGTCCAAACCGATAACCCGGTGGCAGTATGTTGCGGGTAAGATTCTTGGTTTGTGGGTTTTATCGATCATCTTCATGTTCATCCTGCACGGCATTGTGTTCATAATTGCATCCATAAATTTGAAGGTTGTCATGCCGGAATACCTCATTGCCTCACTGCTCTGCTCTTTCAACCTGCTCTTTGTGGTTGTTGCCGTGCTTCTTTTATCGCTTCTGATGCCCGACATAGTCGCTTTTCTTTGTGTTATGGGCATCGGTATCGTCGGCTTTGTGGCCGACGGGATATTCGCTATAAGCCACAGTCAGATGGCACAGGCGATGATGCAGCAACCGGGTCTCGCAGTCAGACTTGACATGGTGGAAAGTTGTCTACTATTTATGGCCGAAACTTTCCGGCACACAGCAGTTTGCGTCTTCGTTTATCGGCAGTGAAGGGTTCCAGGGATTCGGATCTCTCTATCCGCTCATCAACGTCCTTATCTACTGTCCTTATCCTCGGCGCGTTGCTGTTCTGGCGTTTCAGGAATGAAGACATAATTTGATCATCCACGATAGACCCTTGCGCCGTTACTCTCTTTGGAAACCATCACGTAAGAACATCATTGAACTATATCTGTAAATCAATTATAAAAAGCGACAGCAATATTTGAAGCGAGCCTATGTCAGAAAATAACAGTTTAAAAGAAAAAGTAAATAAAGCTCCGCGCAGTCCCGGCGTTTATTTAATGAAGGACTTAGCGCAGAAGATTATCTACATCGGCAAGGCCGGCAATTTAAAAAGCCGCATCGGTTCTTATTTCACCGGCAAAGACACTCGCCCCATGGCACCGTTTTTGATGTCGCGCATAAATGACATTGAGTTCATTACGACCGCCACCGAAAAAGAAGCGCTTATTTTAGAAAACAATTTAATCAAGCGCCACCGTCCCCGTTATAACGTCAATTTGCGCGATGACAAAACTTATTATCATTTATCCCTTGATCCCGCGGAAAAATTTCCCCGCCTGCAGCTTGTCCGCCGCCGGCAGAATAATGCCGCACTTTATTTTGGCCCCTATCCATCGGGACTTGCAGCCAAAGAAACGCTGCGTTTTGTGCAGCAGGTGTTTCCATTGCGCAGTTGCCGCAACCGCGATTTTCAGTTACGCGGCCAAGTCCCTGCCTGGAACATCAGATCGGCCGCTGTTTTGCTCCCTGCAAAGGATTGATTGATGAGGATTCTTACCGGAAGTTAGTGGAAAACGCTGTCTCCTTTTTGCAGGGACGCAGACGTGCACTGATTACCGATATCAAAGCGCAAATGGAAGAGGCGGCGCAGAATTTAAACTACGAAGAGGCCGCGCGCCTGCGTGACCGCATCGACGCGCTGGAGCACACGCTGGAAAAGCAAAATGTCGATTGGGGAGGCACAAAGGATCAGGATGTTCTGGGCGTTTATGGCTGTGAGGATGATTATCAGCTTTGTATTTTGTTTGTGCGCGGGGGAAAGCTTTTGGGCAGCAAATCATTTGCGCCGGTTAAAATGAAAATGGATCTGGCCGAAATTATTTCATCGTGTCTGACACAGTATTACGATGGCGATGCGCAAATTCCTAGATGAAATTATTATTCCCTGTCATTTGCCGGATGAAACGGTAATCACCGAATGGTTGACGGATAAGAAAGAGAAGAAGATTGTGCTGACCATTCCTTCCCGCGGAACAAAAAATGCCCTGCTGGATATGGCCATTGCCAATGCCCGCAGTCTCTGGGAAACCGGGCAAAAGAAGGAAGAACAAAAAACAGCTGCCCTGCATATTCTTCAGGAAAAATTATCACTGGAAAAATTACCGCAAAGAATCGAATGCTATGATATTTCCAATATCAGCGGCAAGCATGCCGTGGGTTCAATGGTTGTCTTTCAGGATGGCGAGCCGGATAAATCGAGTTATCGTCGTTTTCGGATCAAAGACGGTCACGGAAGCGGACGATTATGCCATGATGTACGAGGTGCTGTCGCGCCGGTTTGCGCATGGAGAAAATCTGCCGGATTTAGTTGTTGTTGACGGCGGCAAAGGCCAGCTAAATGTAGCTCTTTCCGTGTTGAAAGATTTAAAAATTAAAGTGGATGTCATTGGTTTGGCCAAGGAAGAGCGCACCATATTTTCCGGTAAAGGCATTATCAAAAAGAAGAACAGGAAAATCCGAAGATCGTGTTTATCTGCCGCGGCGTAAAGATGCCTATTTACCTTACAGCCTGGCCCCATGCTCTGGCGGTACTGCAGCAGAGTGCGGGATGAAGCGCACCGCTTTGCTTTGAGCTATCATCATCAGATAAAGCAAAAAAATGATCTGCATTCGATTCTTGATGAGATTCCCGATATCGGTGAAGCGCGCAGAAAAATATTGCTGAAACATTTTGGATCAAGTAAGCAAGTTAAAGACGCATCACTGGAGGAATTGCAAAAAGTACCGGGAATTGGTAAGGAACTGGCTGAAAAAATATATTCTTATTTGAGAAGTGAAAAGTGAGAATGATTATCCGGTATGGATTTAATTACGATTTTTCTTTTAGCTGTTGGTCTGGGAGTGGACGCGTTTTCCGTGGCGATTGGTATCGGCGCGGCCAATGATCACGGTAAATCATGGCAACCTGTTTTACGACTGGCAGCGGCCTTTGGCCTTTTTCAGTTTGTTATGCCCATTATCGGCTGGCTGGCCGGTTTAACAATAGTTAATATTATAGCCGGTTATGATCATTGGGTGGCTTTCGCGCTTCTGGCTTATGTCGGGAATAAAATGATTTGGGAAGCATTGAAGAAGGATGAAGAAAAGGAAATAAATGATCAAACCAAAGGGCTACCTTTACTGATGCTCTCCGTTGCCACAAGTATTGATGCGTTGGCAGTGGGTTTCAGTTTCTCTTTGTTAAAGACGGACATTATTTTGCCCGCGCTGATTATTGGCGTAGTGTGCTTTTTGATGACAGCTACCGGTATGTTATTCGGCAAAGGGCTCGCTGGAATCTTTGGCAAAAAAGTGGGAATATTCGGCGGTGTGGTTTTGATTGTAATTGGTGTAAAGATTCTAACTGATCATATGTGAGCGGGCGCCTCCGGAAAAAGGTCATATGCTGCGTTGCGCTGCTTGAAAAAAAAGCAAATAGTAAACAGTGACGAGTAAAAGAAAGCTATTAGACTGAAGGATGAAGATAGGAGGAAGTATATGTATTATCAAATTATTAAAGTCGGGAAAGAAGAAATAGGGCTTGTTTGGGGCTATGCCGGAAAGAAGCCGCGAATGGAATATATTTATTTGCCCAATCCGAAAAGGAAATTGAAAGAAAGCATTATAAAAGATTTTCCTAAAATCAATAGAATCTCGCGTAGGATTCCGGATGGTATTGATAGTCGAATTGCAAAATTATATTTTGGTAAAAAAGAAAATGTCGATCTTTCTTTTTTGAATTTATCACGGCTTACAGATTTCTCAGCAAAAGTATTAAAACAAGCATGTAAAATTCCGCGCGGCAAAGTGGCCAGTTATTCCGGCCTGGCGGCAAAACTCGGCAAGCCCCGTGCGGCGAGGGCAGTGGGCACAGCGCTGGCCAACAATCCGTTCCCCATCATTATTCCCTGCCATCGCGTGGTTCGTGCGGACGGGTCGTTGGGCGGTTTCGGCGGCGGCCTTAGAATGAAAAGAGAATTACTGGATAGGGAAGGTGTCGCTCTGAATGCTGAAGACCGGGTGAACGCGGAATTTCTCCGTCGATAACCATTGATTTTACCGGTTCTAATTACTATAATGCACGTCAGGCAAACATCTCCGGTCAAACATATTAGAGAATAAAATGATTTTTTCAAAATATGTATGGAAATATCAAAGCCGAACTTTTTCCTGATTTTAATAGGCAGACATAACGCTCCATTATCTGATGGGTAAATTGTATCCATATGGATATTTACATTGGGTATATTTTCTCCATTAAATTTTTGATAAATCAGGGCGATAGAGGTTCATCTTTAAACTTAATTATATCATTACAACAAGTTAGAAAGCAGTAGCTGTAATGGCACATGCCTTGCACTCTTTAAGTTGTGTGAAACAAAAAAATGACTAGTAAGGAGATTCAATCATGAAGAATAAATATTTTAATAGAATTATAGTATTAGTGGCAATGGTGATAGTAACTTTAGCGCCGGTTTGGGCACAATCCCAGGAAAATAGCGAACCTTCCCCGGCTCAAAATTTCAACCAAGAAGAATTAGCGCAGATGCTGGCGCCTATCGCCCTTTATCCAGACGCTCTTTTGTCACAGGTCTTGATGGCTGCATCCTATCCTTTCGAGGTGGTTGAGGCTGATAGGTTTATGGCAAAAAACCCCGGTCTTGGTGGTGATGCTCTGGACAATGCGCTAAAAGAAAAAGATTGGGATGTCAGTGTTCTTTCCCTTTGCTATTATCCCAAAGTCCTTTCCATGATGACCGAAAACCTTAACTGGACGGCGAGGCTGGGTGATGCTTTCGTTAATCAAGAGCAGGAGGTCATGGATACAGTTCAAGAGTTGCGCGGCAAAGCATACGCCGAGGGAAATATTGCGACAACTAATGAACAGAAGGTAATAGTTGAGGAACGTATTATTCGCATTGAAACGGCTAGCCCCGACTATATGTATGTGCCGGTTTATGATCCTTATGTGATTTATGGGCCGTGGTGGTATCCGGCGTACCTGCCTTTTTCAATATTTTATCCCGGAGTGGCGGTTATCGGCCCAAGAATTGTTTTTTCTCCTCGAGTCTATGTTGGCTTTGGAGTCTTCGGCTGGAGTGCTTTTAATTGGCGTGCCCGCAATGTGGTGTTCGTAAATATTGATAGAACAAAAAGATTCAACAGGAACGTAAATGTGCAAAGGGGTGTGGAGCGTTCTCCCTGGCGCCCTGACCGTGAAAGAAGATTTGTACGCGAACAGCGCGCAAAAGAAATTCCCCGTTTTCGGCCGGTGGTAAGGCCTTTAGCACCGGTTCCCGTAAGAAGGCCTGAAGGTAAAATTGCAGCACCGCCTAAAAGTGATCCAGGCAGGGAAAGAAAGCCGATGGATAGAAAGATAGAGCCGAGAGATAAAAATGTGGGAGTTCAGCCGCCCGTTCAAATCCAACCCCGTACGGAAAGAAAACCTTTGGATAGAAAGATAGAGCCGAGAGATAAAAATGTGGTAGTTCAACCACCCGTTCAAATCCAACCCCGTACGGAAAGAAAGCCGTTGGATAGAAAGGTAGAGCCGAGAGATAAAAATGTGGTAGTTCAACCGCCCGTTCAAATCCAACCCCGTACGGAAAGAAAGCCGTTGGATAGAAAGGTAGAGCCGAGAGATAAAAATGTGGTAGTTCAACCGCCCGTTCAAGTTAAACCGCCCGCTCAAGTTAAACCCCAGCCGGAAAGACAGGGTGTTATGGAGAGAGACAGAGGCGAAAGAGGAGAAAGCGACAAGGGAAATGAACGCGGTAGTGGCGGTGGCCGCGAAGGAAGAAAATAGAAGAAAAAAAGCCGGGAGCTAACTGCATTACTTATGTCCAAGTAGCTCCCGGCTGAATATTTTGTTTTATATATAATTGTTTAGCAACGATTTCTGTTTACAAATAAATTATCCAATTAACCAACCGGCCAAACCTTTTTGAATGCTGTTTTCGGGAAAAAACAAGATGGGCATTCATCAGGCGGTTCCTCGCCATAGTGGATGTGTCCACACATGCGGCATCGCCATGCTGTTGCGTTTTTTGCCGAAGATTCATTCAGATCAAGTCCCCTGATCATGGGAAGGTCTTCCAGAGGCGGCATTGCCGGTTTATAATTATTCAATACGTGACCGGAAACAATCAGCCGTTGCACCTCACTGGTGCCTTCGTAAATGCTGAATAACCGGATATCCCGGAGTAATTTTTCGACGGGGAACATTTTAGTGTATCCGTATCCGCCGAGAATTTGCAGGGCGTCGTTAACTACTTCCATGGCTGCTTCCGTTGCATAAAATTTGGCGATAGAGGCGCTTATCGTGGGATCTATTCCATTATCCGCTTCCCACGCCGCTTTCCATACTAAAAGACGGGACGTTTCCACTTTTTGATACATTTCCGCAATCTTAAACTGGATAGCTTCGAAGTTTGATATATTTGTCCCGAAAACCCTTCTTTTCTTGGCGTAATCAATAGCATATTCCATAGCCGAACGGGCAGCTCCTACGGCAAAGGCACCGATACTCGGCCTGGTCCGGGAGAAGGTTTTCATTGCCAGGACAAACCCTTTGCCCGGTTCAGCAATAACATTTTCATTCGGTACTCTGACGTTTTTCAAGTTGATCCCTGCTGTGTTCGAACAGCGCTGCCCTAATTTCGGAATAGACTGGCCCACGGAAACCCCTTCCCAATTTTTTTCCACGAGGAACGCGCATATACCCTCATGTTGTTTGGCCGGATCAATTGTTGCGAAAACTGACATGTAATCGGACACGCCGGCATTGGTAATCCAATACTTTGTTCCGTTTAAAATATAATCGTTTCCTTTTTTTTCGGCACGGCAGCGCATTCCGGCAACATCGGAACCCATAGTCGGTTCTGATGTAGCGAAACAAATGCGCTTGAATTCGCGGACTATCAGCGGAAGATATTTTTCTCTAAGTTTTTCGTTCTCACAAAGATAGAGCGGTACCAGGCCGAGAGAATTATCGAAGATTGATGTGGCCATGCCCGGACAGACTGCGGAAATCTCCTCGGTGAGGATGACGTTTTCTATAAGGCCGAATTCCTTGCCGCCATATTTCTTAGGAATGTCTGTGTTCATAAAACCGGCTACGAATGCTTTTTTAAGCAGGAACACCGGAATCTCGCCTTTTTCGTCATAATACCATATGGCAGGCAGAATTTCTTTAATAGCAAAATCGCGAACTTTTGCCTGTAATTCTTTTTGCTGGGGGGTTAATTCAAACTGCAACATGATTTCCTCCTGAATATCTTTTTTACTTCCGGCAGGTTATTTACTGTCCTAATAGATAATTATAGGCGTTTGCCGCCGGTTAACTGAAAATTATCACCATAGATTTTTTTCTTTTTCCAGAGATTTCTTTATCTTGGATCTGTGTTCAAAAGTTTCTTTTTTAATCTTATTAATCATTGTTGTTATATCGCTATCGTTCGAAAAGAAATAATCATAAAATTTTTTTTCGATAAGCGATTCTTCTAAGTTAAGGCTAAAAGACAATGCGTTTAACAAGGTGTATTGATTTGCTTGGGCTTTTTGATATCTAGTTTTTATATCGTCGGTAATAGTCTTTACTGTAGAAGTATTTGCCATTTTTTCATCAAAAGAAATTTTTCCTTCTTCTGCTAAAGAAGAGAGCTTTTTTAGATAAGCCGCATGATTGATTTCTTCCTCTAGCATGCCATTCCATAGCGCTCTATGATTTGGGAATTTTTCGGCAAATAATTTGTACAAATTCGAAATTTCTAATTCGCACTGTTCTAAAAGGATTAATAATTCTTTTTGATAATCTTTTAGCATGGGCTACCGATCACTTTAAGTGGCTTGTATTATTATGTCCTGTTTTTAGGGTTGTTTATAGTTATAGCCAGATTATCGCGGTGGATGACTTCATCGTAATCTTTGTGCCCCAGAACCTGGCTTATTTGGGAAGTTTTTAAACCCTTGATTTTGCGGATTTCAGCTGAGTTGAAATTGACGAGATCCTTTGGCCAGAAGTGTTCCTTCGCGGTCAACGCAGCTCACCGGATCGCCCAAATCAAAATCTCCTTCCACGTCAATAATGCCTGAAGGAAGAAGACTCTTGCCTTTTTCCAGCAATGCCTTCTTAGCGCCATCGTCAATAATCAATTTGCCGCGGGGACGCAAGGTGAAAGCGATCCAGTATTTTTTACTGTTTAAACGATCAGCCATCGGCAGAAATAGTGTGCCGATTTCTTTGCCCGCCATAATGTCGGTCAAAACTTTTTTCTTTTTGCCGGGGGCAATAATGCAGGGAATGCCGATGGCGGTAACTTTTTTGGCGGCCTGAACTTTGCTTTTCATTCCGCCCGTTCCCGCGGAGGATGTTTCCCCGGTGGCGGCGGCTTCTATTTCTTCGGTGAATTCACTGACCAGAGGAATAAGTTTGGCTTTTTTGGATTCCGAAGGATTGCAATCATAAAGTCCGTCAGTACTTGTCAAATTGATAAAGAGATCGGCTTCAACGATGTTGGCGATCATCGCGGCAAGATTGTCGTTATCGCCGAATTTTATTTCGTCAACGGCGACAGAGTCATTTTCATTGATAATAGGAATAACACCCCATTCCATCAGAGTGGAAAGAGTATTGCGGATATTTAAATATCGCTGGCGGTCGGTGAGATCGGAAAGCGTCAAAAGAATCTGGGCAACGTAAAGGCCGTTCTTTTCAAAAGATTTGGAATAGACGCGCATCAATCTTCCCTGTCCGATGGCGGCCGCGGCTTGTTTTTCGGGCATGCTTTTGAGTTTGCCGGTTATGTTCATGCGATGTTTTCCCGAAACAATTGCGCCGGAAGTTACCAGTACCACGGAATATCCCTGATGCACCAGATCGGACATCTCCTTGACAAGTGAATCAATAATCTTGAGGTCGAGACCGTCAGCGCCGGTCAAGTACTGCCGAACCTACTTTGATGAGGATTTTTTTTGCGTGCGAAAGTGTTTCCTGGCGAATATTTTTCATGGTTACATTAGTATCCTGTTTGATTTAATCATGTCGATTATTTTATTTAATATTTCCTGTATTCCTTCGCCGGTGACAGCGGAAAAAGGATGAAGTATTATCCCTTTTTTTTGAATAGCGCAACTTCTTTTTTAGCCTGCTCTTTAACAAAAGGAAGATCAATCTTGTTTAAAGCCACTATTTGCGGCTTTTCCAGTAATTGCGGATTGTAATGTCCCAGTTCCTTATTGATGGCGGTATAGTTAGACCAGGCATTAGTGTTTGGTTCAATGGAAATATCAATAATATGCAGCAGCAGTGATGTTCTTTCCACATGCTTTAAAAATTGTATGCCCATGCCCAAACCTTCATGCGCTCCGGAGATAAGCCCGGGTATATCGGCAAGAACAAAGCTTTTGCTGTCCGAATATTTGACAACGCCCAAGTGCGGCGTGAGCGTGGTGAAAGGATAATCGGCAATTTTTGGTTTAGCTGCGGATACGCGGGAAATAAAAGTTGATTTGCCGGCGTTGGGAAAACCGATAATACCTACATCGGCCAGCAAGTTTCAGTTCCAGTTTAAGCCAGCGATTCTTCACCTTCCATGCCTTCCTGGGCAAAGCGCGGTGTTTGATGGGTGGAAGTGGCAAAATGAGCATTGCCCTTGCCGCCGATGCCGCCGTGAGCGAGCAATATAAAGTTTGACCAACCTCGGATAAATCGGCAAGTACTTCTCCGGTTTCAAAATCTTTAATGATTGTTCCCACCGGTACGACAATTTCCAGATCTTCTGCGCTTTTGCCGGTGCGATTGTTTCCTGAACCATGGCCGCCGTTTTTGGCAACATGATGTTGCTGATATTTTAAATCCAGCAGAGTGCGATGGCTCTCGGTCTGCGCGAAAAATGATATCTCCGCCTTTGCCGCCGTCACCACCGTCAGGACCGCCGCGCGGCACAAATTTTTCCCGCCGGAAACTGACACAACCGCGGCCGCCATGTCCGGCCTTGATATAAATTTTTGCTTCATCAACAAATTTCATAAATCTTCACAAAAAAAAAGGCGCTTGTTTAATAAGCGCCTTTAAAATAAAAAATATTCGGATCATCTTTTATGATGCGTAAACGCTTACTTTTTTTCTCGTTTTGTCGAGTCTTTCAAATTTTACAATGCCGTTAATCAGGGAAAAAAGAGTAAAATCTTTACCCATTCCGACGTTATTGCCCGGATGAATTTTTGTTCCTACCTGCCGCACGATTATTGATCCCGCATGGATTTTCTGGCCGCCAAACACTTTGACGCCGCGTCTTTGGGAATTACTGTCTCTACCGTTGCGGGAACTTCCTTGACCTTTTTTATGTGCCATGACTTCCTCCGCTTATATCGAAATCTTCTTTATTTTCATGCTGGTTAATTCCTGGCGATGCCCGGTTTTCTTATGGAAACCCTTGCGGCGTTTCATGTGGTAAACGATGAATTTTCGGCCCTTTCTTTTGCGCGATAATTTCGCCTATAACTTTGGCGCCATCCACAAAAGGTTTGCCGATTTTCACGTCCTTATCGTCGGAGACCATCAGAACTTCGTTAAAAACTACTTCCGCGCCTTTCTCGCCTTCCAGCTTTTCTACGGATAAAACATCACCTTCGCTGACTTTGTGCTGTTTTGCTCCTGTTTTTATTACTGCGTACATTAGACTATCCTTGATTATGTAATTAAGAGCGAAGCTTATAAATAATTTGCGTCTGTTTGTCAATAAAATTTAATTAACCGGACAATTTTTAATTAGAAGATGTTTTTTGGCTAACATATCGAATTAGTATTAAATCATCTTGCGTATAAAGCTTGGACGATGTAGAATAACGATGTAATATTATTAAAAATGATTTGCTGGGTCTAAAAATTGCGATAAAAATGGTTGAAGCGTGAAAAAAGTAATAACATATTTTATAATCGTAATGATTTTTTTGTTATTCTCTGTCCCCTCATGGGCAGCAAGCGAGTTATCGAGGCAGTTTATCGAAGAACGTCTCGTGGAAAAGGGATTGGATAAAGCGCAGGTTCAGAGCATGATATATGATCCCCGTATATCTCTTAGGCCGGATATAGTTATCCAGAACCTTTTCTTCTCGAGCCCAAAGGGAACCGAAGAAGATCCGGCGATCATGGGTATCAATCCCAAACATATCGAAAACGGCAGGACTTTCATTAACGAACATGCCGAATCATTATCTTCCGTGGAGAAGAATTTCGGAACATCTCCCCGTATCGTCACAGCAATTCTCATTGTTGAGTCAAGACTGGGAACCTATCCCATGCGCTATAATGTTGTTACAGCTTACGCCAACCTGGCACTACTTCTCGACCCGGATTATTTCAGTCAAATACAGCAAGCATATGCCGATAAGTATCCATTGCTCCATGATCAATTCACCATTACAAGAGCACAAAGAAGAGCAAATTGGGCATTGGCTGAACTCTATCACCTTACTCTTATAGCCAATAACTTGGGGATTGATCCATTGAATATAATGGGATCATTTGCCGGAGCTTTGGGGCCTGCACAATTTATCCCTTCTACGTTTCGGAACTATGGTGTTGACGGAGACGGAGATGGCATAGTCGATCCATTTAACATGAAAGATGCTACAGCAACTATGGGCCATTACCTGAAAAGCTCGGGCTGGTCTGAGGTTGCGTCCATTGAGAAAAAACGCAATGCAGTGTGGCATTATAACCGCAGCCAGGTGTATGTGAATACCGTCATGATGCTTTACGAAGAACTTGGCAAACACGGGGAAGAAAGTCAGTATTATTTACCGGACATAGAAGTTCGACTTTATTAATATCGATCAAACATATTATGACCGCACCATATTAATATTATGGCGCTCTTTATACAATTTATAGCTCAAATACTTAGTTAATGTCAAAAAACAAAGTTTTTATTTTAGTAAAATAGATTTGTTTAGCTTCTTCTTTACTAAATCCCAGAACATGGACAATAATGTCAAAAGGCTTTGCCGATCCTTCCTGCGTGTATAGCACTGTGACTTCAATTCTTTTTTCATCGGCATTAAGAGTCATGCTCTGTACAAAAGGACGGATGTCTTTAATTACGGTTTTTCCCCTGGATATCCTTTGAATTTTAAATGATGCTGATGCCGAAAATTTTTCCATGTTTTCTTTAATTATTTTAAGCTGGTCCTCATCTATGTTTGCTGGTAGACATAACTCGTAGATAAATCCGTATATCGTTTGAGACAGCGCCTTTGTATCGAGAGAAAGCGGATTGATTTCAATGACTTCAATGCCCTGGGGTAGGGCAGAATTGATTTCACTTTTTAATAAATTTAAATCGGCCGAATATTCCAAGGCAGTTATATCCATGTATTCCTCCCTGCTTTCCATTCCTACCGGGGTAGCTGTGGCAAAAGATATTTTAAGATGCGGATGATAGCCGGAAGAATAAATAAGAGCAAGACTGCTGCGGCGCAAGGCGCGGATCAAGGCTGTGGAAAGTTCCAGATGAGATAAAAACCGTGCTCTTCCCAGTTTGTTAAAGACAAAACGGTAAGCTTTTTCCATTCCGGCAAAATTTGCTGTCGGCGGTGATGGGGCAATTTCTTGAGTTTCCTCTGCCTCGGCAAAGATATTTTTTGTTGTCGAGAAATCGCAAACTCCGCAGTCTTGGCAATTGGCAAACCGGCAATCTGCTGTTGCCGTCGTTTCCGCCGATTTTTTTCTTTCCTGTAATAGAAATTGACGGCTCACGCCGCAGTCGATGTTATCCCACGGAAGATTTTCTTTTGTCTCGCGTTCGCGAAGGTATTCTTCAGGATTAATACTAAGTTCACCCATTGCTTCCTGCCAGAGCTCAAAACGTAAAAGCTCGGTCCACCCGTCAAAGCGGCAGCCTTTACGAAAGGCTTTTTCCAAAAGCTCTCCCAATCTTTCATCGCCGCGTGAAAATATTCCTTCCAGCAAGCTCATTTTTGCGTCATGCCATTTCAAATTGAGATGGCGGTTTTTTAATTGCCGGCGGAAAAAATCTTGTTTGATATAAGTTTCTTCCAAAGAAATCTGTTTTTCCCATTGAAAAGGGGTATGCGGTTTAGGTATAAAGGTGGAAAGGCTGATGGTAACCTGCCCGCGTTTTCTTGCCGCCTTGAGAACCTGACGGCTCAACTCTATAATTCCTTCCAAATCTTCATTCGTTTCATAAGGAAGACCCAGCATGAAATAGAGCTTGATCGATTTCCAACCGGCGGCGAAGACTTTATCAACTCTAGAGATCAAATCTTCGGCGGTGTTGCCTTTATTTATTATCCGACGCATTTTATCTGTTCCGGCTTCCGGTGCCAGTGTAAAACTGGTTTTACGGGTTTTCTTGATTTCTTCAATTAATATTCCGGTCAGCGACTCTACACGTAATGAGGGCAAGGCCAAAGCCACTCTTTTGGAATAATGTTGTTTCGTCAGGCTTTTTATTAAAAATTCAAGGCAGCTATAGTCCCCTGAACTCAAGGATAAAAGAGATATTTCGTCATGACCGGTTACCGATAATAATTTTTCGGCCATCTGCATGAGCAGCGATGCGTTTCTTTCGCGGTAAGGCCGCCAAATCATTCCCGCCTGGCAGAATCTGCATCCCCGCGTGCAACCGCGCGCTATTTCCAAAATAATGCGGTCGTGAACAGTTTGCATAAGCGGAACAACAGGATTTATGGGATGCGACCATAAATTTAGGTCGGCAACGATTCTTTTTTTGATAAGTTGATTCTTCCCATGAACAGCGGGAACATAAATGCCTAAAATTTGTGCCAGTTGCTCGAGCAAATCATGCCTGGGGATTTTTTTCTTTTTGCCTGTGCGGATTGCCGCTGCAATTTCTGAAACGATTTCTTCTCCTTCACCGATGACAAAGGCATCGATAAAGCCGGTAAGAGGTGCAGGATTAAAACAACAAGGGCCTCCGGCAATTATCAGGGGATGGTTATCTTTACGTTCGACACGAGCAAGCGGTATACCCCCTAATTCCAGCATGTTCAGCACATTGGTATAGGATAGTTCATACTGAAGGGAGAAACCGACAACGTCAAAATTTATTAAGGGCGTTTGTGATTCTAAAGATGTCAGCGGTAATTTTCGTAAGCGCAGTTGAGTTTCCCTATCCGGCCAGGGCGCGAAACATCTTTCCGCCTGCGCATATGGGATTTTGTTCAAAACGGAATATAAAATCTGCAAACCAAGATGCGACATGCCTACTTCATATGTATCCGGAAAGGCAAGAAGGAAGCTCACTTCTTTTTTGTCTTTGTGAATTGCGTTTACTTCGTTGCCCATGTAACGGCTGGGCTTTTCCGCGTTAAGTAAAAGCGCGTCGAATTTATAATTAATCATGCTTCAGTTTCCGATTTACGTTTATATTTGTAAGGATTGTTTTTGATATCCTTGAGAGTGGCCAGTGCAAACTTTTGTGGAAAATTTACGGAAGAAAGGTAATGCAGAGAATTGCTTTTGAACGTACATATCAATTCCTCGCGGATAGCCTCCTGATTTTCTTTAGCCACAAAAGATCTTTGCATTTTATATTCGTAGCAAAAATTATCGCCAAAGATTCTTCTTACCTGATGATAATCTCGTGAGTTGGAAAAATAAGATTCTTTTAAATCTATTTTGGACTGAACGGAAATTTCCACTTTAACCGTGTCGGCAGCTATTGGACGCGATAAATCAAAAATATTCAACTTCAATCCGTTGGTCAGATATATTTCTTCAATTAATTTCATTTGTTTTATATTCCGAGCATGATTCCATGCAGGGGTGCTGTCCTTACCATTTTTACTCTTGACCTGCAACGCCAATCCTTCTATATTTAATTTACAACTGCAAGTTTCGAAATTAATGAAAATGAAGACGCCGTATGAATGATGTCAATGCCATTTTACTTTTGTCCTGTCCCGATAGCAAAGGGCTTGTTGCGAAGATTTCCAATTTTATTTTTAATCACAATGGAAATATTGTCCACGCCGATCAACATACCTCTAAAAGAGGCAAACTTTTCTTTATGCGGATCGAATGGGAATTAAACGGTTTTAAGCTTACGCGGGAAGAAATTCCGGCGGCTTTTGCGCAATTAGCTAAACAATTGCATATGAAATGGGATTTGCATTTCACCGATTATGTGCCGCGTATTGCCGTATTTGTTTCCCGCCATCTACATTGCCTTAACGATTTAATTCTGCGTCAACGAATGGGGGAAATGGCCGCTCAAATACAGGTTGTTATCAGTAACCATCTGGACGCGCGTGAGTCGGTCGAACAATTTAGGCTTAAATTTTATCATTTCCCGATTTCGGTAAAAAACAAGAAGCAACAAGAAGAACGGGAATTAGAATTATTAAAGGGGTTGAAAATTGATTTGGTAGTTCTGGCGCGGTACATGCAAATTCTCTCAGGGAAATTTCTCGGGTATTATCCTCATAAAATAATTAATATCCATCATTCTTTTTTGCCGGCTTTTACCGGAGGTAATCCTTATCAGCAAGCTTATGATCGCGGCGTGAAAATTATCGGCGCAACAGGGCATTACGCGACGGAAAATCTGGACGAAGGGCCGATTATTGCTCAGGATGTGATAAAAATCAGCCACCGTGATTCGATAGCCGATATTCAAATGAAAGGCAAGGATTTAGAGAGAATTGTACTGGCGCGAGCTTTGCGCCTGCATCTGGAAAACAGAATACTTGTTTATGGATCAAAAACTATTGTATTTGAGTGAATCATTAAATAAAGATGTAATATAAGACACTTAGTTTTTTCCCCGGCTATTATTTATCTGAAAAACGTAAGGTGTTTAATTGAAAGCGGATACTAATTTAGTCATCCTTTGTCAGCCTGATAATGACAAATCATGCGGTGCTTGTTGCGGTTTGTATAATTATGTGGATAGCTCCCGTTCTTCTCTTAAAGAAAGGTTACGCTCACGTACACAGCGCTTCCGCAAACTCGTGCAAAATCCCGGCGATATTGAATATTATTCCGGCGAAATATTAAATGGCGAAGATTTCAAAAAGAGATATGAGGTAATTTATTGCTGCGAATATCTTGGTTTTCTGGATGAAGAGGAGAGGAAGGTAGGTTGTCTATTGCATCCGGCACAAAACTCAGGCATTGATTTGCGCACTGTTTCGTTTTATGGTCAGGAACTTTGTGCCGGTCATCTTTGTCCAAGCCATGACTTTATCTCCGCGTCTCAAGCACAAGTGCTGATAAAAATAATTGATGATTGGTATCTTTACGGCCTTTGTCTGACAGACATTGACCTGGTAAAGACATATTTTCGAATACTAGCCGATAAGATTGGCGGAGAACTTAAACCGGAAGTATTCGATAACGCTGCTCTAAAAAGTATTGCCCGTCAATATTTAGATTGGAAAATCACATGGCCGTTTCGTTCGCCGGAAACCAACAGGCTGGGCAAATATTATTTTGATGGATCGCAATACATGATTAGTTATATTGATTATGCAAGGTTAGGTAAGGAGATATCAAAATTTAATACGATATTCTTGAGCTTGTCTTCAGTATTTAAAAATGCTCAAGAAATTGAATTGGCGGAAAAACTGGTTTCATCAAATATTGAAAATTTTATTTCCACTTATCGGAGCGCTTTTTGATTTTTATTGACAGATAATACTCATATTGGTTAGTGTACAGTATAAATAATTAAAAGAGAAACAGCCTAATGAACGAGATGTCCAAGGAAATCATTTTTCCTTATAAGGTGATTCAAAAACGCGTAAAAGAGTTAGCCGATCAGATATCCGGTGATTACACCGGTTGTGAATTGATAGTCATCGGTATTCTTAAAGGAGCGTTCATTTTTATGGCTGATTTAGTCCGGGCCATGAGCATTCCCTGCAGGATCGATTTTGTCCGTGTGGCCAGTTATGGTGCAGGTTCAGAAAGCTCAGGTAAAGCAGTAATGACAAAGGATATAGAAACTTCCATTAATGGTAGAGATATACTGATTGTAGAAGACATAATTGACACAGGTTTGACTTTAAAATATCTGGTCGAATGGCTTAAGGAAAGAAATCCTCATTCGCTCAAGGTATGTGCATTGTTAGATAAACGCAAAAAAAGAAAAGTATCCTTTGAAGCTGATTATGTAGGTTTTACAATAGATGATGGATTTTTGGTTGGTTATGGACTAGATTTCTCTGAACGTTACCGCTTTTTACCCGAGATTTATGCTATTAAGCAGTAGTCACGGGTGTGAACTCCGAAGAATGCAAGTGGGTCTCACACCCTCCGCTTTGCGGGATTGTTCAACTTACCAATTTCGATATGCTGTGCTTTCGAAATTGGAGTTTCACAAATAAAAAGGATAGAGAATGATCATTCAGTGCAGGCAATGTCGGACAAAATTTTATTTTGATGATACTATTATACCAGGCGATGGTATGTGGATGCGCTGCAGTCGCTGCCAGCATGTTTTCTTTCAGGATAATCCGCTGATTATAAAGCAGGAAATAGAAACACCGTTAGTCCCGGTTTCTGTTTTTTCAGAAGGACCCATGCCGACAAAAAAAAGCACTGATTTAACTAAGGAAGTTCCTCCGGTCTCCGACCGGGATGAAGACGTTGTTCGTTTTCTTGATAAGGTAATGGAAGTAAAAAAGACGTTAAACGATAAAGTAAACTTAGAGATAGAAAAACCACGCAGGGAAAGCATTAGTAAAGAAAATTTAGTGACCGCAGAAAGAAGCGCGGCGTTTGGTGATTTAAGGGAAAAAGTTGAAGATTTTGAGCAAAAAAAGCCATTATCCAGAAAAAGTTCGCGGAAAACATGGAAGATTATTGTGTGGACTGTTTTAGTAATTGTAGTCATCCCCGCTGTAATTTATTTCTTTATTTTCCCGCAACTTGGCGACCGCTTCATCAGAATTGCCAATAAGTATATTGGTGAACAGGAACCAGTGCGGCCGGAAGTTGTTATCGGACAAGTCAAGTTACAAGACATTCGGCAGCGAATGTTGAATAATTATGTTCTGGGACAAATTCGAGTTATGGAAGGCACGGCGGTAAATCAGGCCGATTATCCTATTTCCAGGATAGTCATTAAAGGGGCGATTGTTGATGCGTTTGCCGTGGTTTTAGGTGAACGCACAAGTTATGCTGGCAATGTATTAACTGATGATGAACTTGCGAATTTGCCTGAAGAAGAGATTTTAAGAAAGCTTTCCCAGCCGGAAGGGCGCAACAATTCTAACGATAAAATTTCACCTAACGGACAAATACCTTTCATGATCGTTTTTACCCGTGAACCTGCGGGTGTCATTAAAACCACGGTAACTACAATTGGCGCGGAACGGCTTCTTTAAAGAGCAATTAAGTTAATTAATCTGGCGTTAATCGTTGTTGGAAACCTTCTAAATTCCTAAAATGTTTTCAATTGCTTGCCGGGTTATTGTTCCTTCGCGCAGGATTTCCGGGGGATCACAGGTAACATCGATAATGGTGGAAACTTTATCGCCGATTGTGGGGCCAAAATCGACAATAGCATCAATCTTGTTTCCGATTTGTTTGGCAACTTCGGAAGCTCGTGAGCATTCGGGCTTGCCGGATAAATTGGCGCTGGTGGCGGTAAGAGGATATCCCAACTTTTGCGCGATTACCTGAGCGGCATTGCTACCGGAAACACGCACTCCAATTTTGCCCGTGCCCGCTGTTAAAACCGGCAATACTCCGTCGGAAGCCTCAAAAATAATAGTCAGTGCACCCGGCCAAAATGCCTGGATCAGTTTTTGAGCTGCTGAGGGGACACTCTTGACTAGCGGATAAAGATTTTCAGTTCGTCCGATAATTATGGATATGGGATTTATAAAATTTCTGCCTTTAATTTTATAAATTTTTTTTATGGCTTGTTCATTTGTCGCATCCGCGCCTAATCCGTAAAAAGTTTCGGTCGGATAAGCAATAACACCGCCGTGGGCAACAATAGCGACGGCGCTGCTCAAAACACTTTCTTCTGAGTTGTCTGCACTTACTTTCAGGATTTCCGGCATGAAAGGTTTTCCTGCTTATTTTCCACTTCCCTGGCCATCTTCTGAGTATGGGCCGAGAGCTTAGAATCAATTGATTTGTCTGCAAGAGCAAGGATGCGTATAGCAAACAAAGCGGCGTTCTTGGCACCGGCTTTGCCGATGGACATGCAAGCTACAGGCACGCCGCCGGGCATTTGTATAGTGGAGAGAAGAGCATCGAGACCGTGCAAAGAGGTGGTGTCAATAGGAATGCCAATGACCGGTAAAGGTGTTTGCGCGGCAATTACACCAGCCAGATGAGCTGCAGCACCTGCTCCGACGATGATAACTTTGACGCCTCGTTTGGCAGCCTCTTTGGCAAACTTTGTCGTCCGCTCCGGTGTGCGGTGCGCCGATGTCAAGATAAGCTCATGCCCAATGGCAAACGCTTCGAGAATTTTAGCCGCCTCGGTCATGATAGGCAAATCGGAATCACTGCCCATGACAACACTAACTAAAATATTTTCCTTTTTGGCGCTTTTTGTTTTCACGATCAACTCCTTATTTAGTGTTTGAAATGTCTTACGCCGGTAAAGATCATGGCGATACCGTGTTCGTCCGCCGCCTGAATTGCTTCTTCATCACGGACGGAACCGCCAGGCTGGATAATCGCGGTAATTCCGGCTTCAGCGGCCATATCGATGCCGTCTCGGAAGGGGAAGAAAGCGTCCGATGCCAGCACACATCCTTTGGTGGGCAGCACGGCTTTCATTTGGGCGATTTTCACCGAGTCCACCCGGCTGGTTTGACCTGCACCGACTCCGACTAATTGGTCTTTGGTTGCATAAACAATGGCATTGGATTTAACGTGCTTGACCACGCGCCAGGCAAAATCGAGAGCCTGATATTCTTCATCAGTAGGTTTTCTTTTTGTGACAACTTTGGCCTGACGGATATCAAATGGGACAGTATCGCGTTCCTGAACAAGAAGCCCGCCAACGACACGGCGAAAATCATAACCGGAAACGTATTTTCCGGACGTGGTCGGTATTTCCAGCAAACGCACGTTTTTCTTGGATTCGAGAATGCTCAGCGCATCAGCATCAAATGAAGGCGCAATAATAACTTCCAGGAAGATTTTTGCCAGCTGTTCCGCTGTTTTCTTATCGACGGGACGATTGAAGGCCACGATGCCGCCGAAGGCGGAAACCGGATCTGTTGCCAGGGCTTTTTTATAAGCCTCGACAAGGCCGCTATTGCTTGTTGCCGCTCCGCAAGGATTAGCATGTTTGATGATGACAGCGGCAGGCAGAGCGAAATCGGACGCAGCCTGCCATGCAGCGTCGCTGTCCATAATATTATTGTAGGAGAGTTCTTTGCCTTGCAGTTGCCTGGCGTTGGAGATGGCGGCCAGCGTAGAATCGTTTTCGCGGTAAAATGCCGCTTTTTGATGCGGGTTTTCTCCATACCGGAGGCTTTGGGCCATAGAAAACTGAGCTGTAAAAGTATCAGGAAATTCTTTTTTAGTTCCTTCCGGGGATATTGTTCCTAAATAATTAGAGATGGCGCCGTCGTAACGGGCTGTTGTTTGGAATGTTTTTACAGCCAGTCGGAAGTTTGTAGCCTCTGAAATATTGCCTCCGTTTTTTTCCATTTCCGTAAGAATCAGACTGTAATCGACCGGATCGGTGATGACACTGACAAATCGATAATTTTTTGCCGCAGCGCGCATCATCGTAGGGCCGCCGATATCAATATTTTCAATCGCGTGCTCCAGTTTACAGCCTTCTTTGGCCACAGTGTCTTCAAATCGGTAAAGATTGATAACAACCATATCGATTGGTTCTATTCCTTGTTCCTTCATAGATTTAACGTGCTCCGGGTTATCGCGCAGTGCGAGTAAACCGCCGTGAATTTTCGGATGCAGAGTTTTTAGCCGCCCATCCATCATTTCCGGAAAACCGGTATATTCGGAAACATCCTTTACCGTAAGGCCGCTTTTTCTGAGCTGCGCGGCTGTTCCGCCGGTGGAAAGTATTTCTACGCCGAATGAAGAGAGTTTCTTGGCAAATTCCACAATTCCAGTCTTATCAGTGACGCTGATCAGTGCCCTTTTGATGTGGCTCATAATTGACATTTCTCCTGTAGAAAAAACTTTTATAAAATGATTGTGCCTGTCCAATTAGCGCATTGGAAATGTAATTGCAAGACAGTTTTTACCTTGACATATCAACACGCAATATCTAGAATCTAGTGAGACCCAAGCTTCAGAAATGGAGTGCGCTGAAGCTTGCTGATCGAATGAATGAAACTTAAATATTACAAACGCAGTGCCGTAATATTTGTTAGTTGAATTCATCCCCGAAGCGAAGCGTAGTGGGATCAGTGACACCTTTCAGAAACGAAACGGCACATTATAACTATTCCAAGCATGCTTTGAAATTCATACCCGTGAAGCACCGAAAAGGAGATGCTTTATGACAAATAAGCTGATTGCAGTTATGGAGACCGAAAAAGGAACAATTTGTTTACGATTATTTGCCGATCAAACGCCGATCACCGTGGGTAACTTTGTTAATCTGGCGCGGCGCGGTTATTATAATAATTTAAAATTTCATCGGGTCATTCCCGATTTTATGATTCAGGGCGGCTGCCCCGCAGGAGACGGTCGCGGCGGGCCGGGGTATAAATTTCAGGATGAGTTTGTGAAAGAACTGCGTCACAGTAAACCGGGTGTTCTTGTCGATGGCCAATGCCGGACCACAAAGCAACGGTAGCCAGTTTTTCATTACCCATGTCGCCACTCCCTGGCTCGACGGTAAACATACTGTATTTGGTGAGGTGATGAGTGATGCCGACCAGAATGTTGTCAATAAGATTGTGCAGGGTGATAAAATACGATCCATTACTATTGAGGGTGATATTTTCGAGCTGATTGCCTTCAACCAGCAAAAGGTCGATATATGGAATAAAATAATCGACCAGCGGTTTCCGCAATTACCGAAAGTATGATACAAATCATCTTTTAATTTTAAATATTAAAATTCTTTTTTAATGGGAACTATGGGGGCATTGATTAAATACTTCTCAATTTTTTCATATGTTCAATGCGTTTTTTAATTAAAGTCTCCGTGCCGATGTCTGTTGCGATAGGCGACAGGACCTTTAATAGCCTTAACTCCGTCCTGAGCAATTTTTTCTGCTTTTTCTAATGTATCGGCAATGCCCACAATGCCGATGGCGCGCGACGAACTCAAATACAAACCGTTTTCTTTTTTATCCACAGAGGAATAGTAAAGCCTGGCCTTTCCCACATTACCTACTTCAATCTTCGCGTGCGACGAAGCCGCATCGGGATGATTAGCAGGCAGACCGTAACCTTTCGGCACAACATACTTGCAAACGGTTGCTTTATACTCAAATTCAATTTTGAGTTTATCCAATGTTCCGGCAATAACGTGGCGACATATTTCTACAAAATCTGTTTTTAAAAGCGGCAGAATATTCATGGCCTCAGGATCGCCGAAACGCGCGTTATATTCCAAAAGCTTTACGCCCGTTTTAGTGGCGATAAATCCGCCGTACATAATGCCTTTGTAAGGACTACCCGTTTCTTGAAACAGAGCCGCGGCCACCTTACGAGTTATTTCCAATCCAGCCAAAGTATCCTCCGGCTTTAAAAAAGGTAAAGAATGATTAGCCATGGAATACGAACCCATGCCCCCGGTGTTCGGCCCTTTGTCGCCTTCAAATCTTCTTTTATGATCCTGCACCAGCGGTGTGGCGACAACTGTATTGCCGTCACATAAGCACTGCAAGGAAAATTCTTCGCCGTCGAATTTTTCTTCAACAATCAAAGATTTACTTTCTGCCAATATTTGTCGGCATATTTTCAGCGCTTCCTGTTTTGTTGCAAAGTGATCGCCTTGAACCATAACACCCTTGCCGCCGGTTAAACCATCGGGTTTAATCACAATGCCGTCCAGTTCATTTAAAAAAGCTTCTACACCTTCAATGGAAGTAAAAACTTTAAACTGTGGATTACCGGGAATATTGTATTTGCTCACCAGATTGCGTGTGAATGATTTGGATGTCTCCAGACGCGCCAGGCTTTTGGTGGGACCTACTGCCGGAATATCGATTTGCGCTAATGCATCGACCACGCCATTGTTTAGAGGATCTTCCGGCCCAATCACCGCAAATTCAGTTTTATTCTGCGTGGCAAAGTCTGTGATAGCTTTGAGGTTGGAATAACTGTCGAGTTTAACCATCTCTGAAAGAGAAGCAATCCCTGGATTGTTTGCTTTCATAAATGAAAATAAACGCGGTTTTGGTACTGAGCGTGAAATTGCTTCAGCGATTGCATGTTCGCGGGCGCCGTTGCCGAGGAGCAATATATTGGGCATTCCTCAATCTCCTGAAATTGTTAGCATGCTTATATTTTTATTCTATGTTTTATACTTTTTTATAGAAGTGCTGTAACTCTCGCCTTTGGGTTAATACTGATATTAGTTTCTTTCTGTCCGCTTTGTTGAAGGCGGTGCATTTAAATTGTCCTTGAGCAAATCCCAAAATGCCGAGTAGCCGTAATTACGCATTAAAAAAACAAATAGTGTGGCAAAAATTAATCTTTTCTTATAAAAACATCATTTTTAAAATGATAAAGGATCAGAATTAAACGTTGCACGTATTTAACTAAGACAACTTCGAAAAATTATGATTCCTTTTATGTTCGATTTTACAACATCCTGCATGTCAAAATAGGTCATTCTTGATAAGAATTACCCTTATGTTGGGGGGAGTATAAGAAGTAAGGCTTCGTATGTCAATGGAATAATAACCACGAAATGTGGTATATTAAAGATAATAATTTACGGACAGAAATATATCTTTTTTTTCTCCGATCTGGTAAGTTACGTTATATAAAGAAATTTGGCGAGGTTGCTAAATATTGAATATAACCGCAGATATTTTAATGATCTTTGTTCTTTTTTTGTTTTCCGGGTTTTTTTCATCAGCGGAAGCCGCATTGCTTTCGCTTACTGATTTGCATCTGCATAAAATGAAATTAGACCGCTATCCCTTTTTGACTTTTGTCGGCAAGCTGCTCGAAAATCCCCGCCGTCTTTTAATCACCATTGTTACCAGTAATGAAGCAGTTAATATCAGCATCTCCATTCTGGCGGCATCTTTTTTTATCGGTTTATTGGGAGTGAACGGACAGTGGGTTTCCATCTTTTTTACAACTGTTGTGCTATTGATTGCCGGCGAGGCTATTCCCAAGACTTTTGGCGTAACTTATCCGATGCAAGTTTCGGCCATGGTTTCTCCTTTGATGATCGTTATTTCCCGTCTAGAATATCCTGTTGTTGCCGCATTGGAAAAATTATCCGGCTATATATTAAAAAAATACGGCAAGCGTATAGCCTTGGATGCCGACGCTTTAATGGAAGATGAATTCAAGACTCTGATAGATGCCGGAAGCCGTGAAGGCGTGGTGGACGAATCTCAAAAAGAACTGATCAAAAGAATATTCGAATTAGGCGATAAACCGGTCACCGATATTATGATCCCTCGCGTAGATATGTTTTGTCTGCCCCTGAACATGGCTGTGGAAGAAATTATATCGAAGGTCGTTAAACAAAGGCACGAAAGGGTGCCTATCTACACGGATGACCGCGACGATATTACCGGGATACTTTTCACCAAGGATTTACTTAATGACGCGCGAAGGGTTAAAGAATCGAAGGGTATCGAGAAACTGCTGGGAAAACCTTATTTTGTGCCTGAAGAGAAAACGATTAATGGCCTTCTCCATGATTTCCAGGAAAATAGAACACAAATGGCAATTGTTGTTGATGAATATGGAGGAGTATCCGGTATGGTAACTCTCGAAAATATTCTGGAACATCTATTTGAAGAAGCCTATGGCGATAGCAAATTGGCAAATAACGGCTGCGAAGAGATTGACGAGAATATAATTGTTGTTCCCGGCAAAATGCCGATGGATCAATTAAACAATATACTGGATGCCCAACTCCCTGAGGAGGAATTCGATACTGTTGGCGGTTTTGTCTTGCATTTGTTCGGAAAACTGCCCACTAAGGGTGAACAAATAAATTTCAATGATTATATGTTTCGCATAGAAAATGTGGGTAGGACAAGAATATTGAAAGTCAGGATAGAAAAGCAATTGCCAACGGAGCAGCTTAACGAAAAATGAATGCATATTTGATCATTGCCGTAATTTTTATTTGTCTAATATTGGAAGCGCTATATTCCGGCGGCGAAGTAGCTCTATTTTCTTCGGATATAAATAAAATGAAATTTTTAGCTGGCCGCGAATCTTCTTCGGCCGAACAGGCAGTAAAGTTATTGGAAAAGCCGGAGTGGTTTATTTCGACAACACTTATCGGAACTAATATTTCCATAGTTATTGCTTCCACTCTGGCTACGGGACTATTTATTTCTTATTTTGGAGTAGTTCGCGGTGAGCAAATATCGCTTATTGTTATGCTGCCTACTTTGTTTGTCATGATTATTGTTCGTAGTGTTTTTCAGCATTATGCCGAAACAATGGCCATCAAAGTGGCCTATTTTATCCGTTTGTCATCAGTGGTTTTCTATCCGGTGGCCTATATTATTGCCGCCATATCCAAAGAAACAGTGCGCTTTTCCACGGATCAGAAAGTGAAGCAGGCTTCTTATATCACCAAAGAAGGTTTAAAGTTCATATTGGGTGAAAAAACCAAAGGCAGTGATATTTTAAAAACAGAAAGGGAAATGGTCAGCCGTGTGTTTGATTTTTCTGAACTTACGGCGGATAAAATAATGGTTCCCATTTCGGCGCTGACGGCTTTGCCGATCGGAGCAAAAATTGAAGAAGCGGTTCAAGTTTTTACCAGCAAAAAATATCTGCGCATACCGGTATACGAGGATACGGTTTATAACATTATTGGTATTCTGCATTACTTTGATTTGCTAGAAACTTTGATTGAGAATAAAGATAATTTGGATAATGATCCTGCCGCAAAAACTATTGCTTCTTGCATGCAGACAGATGTGTTTTACGTGCCGGAGACAAAAAAAGCGAGCGAACTTTTAATGGATATGCAAAGAAGACATGAACATATGGCGATTGTTGTTGATGAATATGGAGGCGCCATCGGTATCGTTACAATAGAAGACATCGGAGAAGAAATCGTCGGCAGTATTGATGATGAATATACAACCGGTGAAAAGCTATATAAAAGAATCGCTCCCGGGCGGTATCTGATTAACGGCCGCATGGAAATGGAAGATTTAAATCAGGTACTATCAATGAAATTTCCTGATGGTAATTATGAAACTCTGGGCGGTTTTTTAATGAACAGAATGGGCAGAATTCCGCAGAGGAGAGAAAGGCTGGAGTATAACGGCATTACGTTTATTATAGAAAATGCCGATCAGAAATCTGTTAAAGAAGTGTTGGTTATTTTTCCGGCGCAATTAGATAAATTTGCAATTAAATAATAATGAGACCCAAGCTTCAGAAACAAAGTGCACTGAAGCTTGCAGGTCGAATTATCCCCGAAGCGAAGCGGAGCGGGATTAGTCGGTTCTTGCGCGCCTTGCATCTGAGCATTCGCGTGCCCTTTAGGGTATTTGAACAGCCCCCAAACAGGGAGGACAGCATAGTGAAAAAAACAATAAATAGAATCGTATCCAATATTTTCTCAATAAGAAAACTATGAAGATTAAGATTAGCAAACTCGACGCAGCTCGACGGCAGCTACTAACGGCTATCCGTTTATATTTTAATCATGGGGACGTTGTGTCAATGCACACTCTTGCCGCAGCATCCTTCAAAATCACACAGAATCTCTGTGACTCTAACACTGACCACAAGGATTCCCTTACCAAATGGACTGATGAGCTGGTCAAACCAGAAAACAAACAAATACTATGGAAAAAATTTCACGAGACAGCCAATTTCTTTAAACACGCAAAGCAGGATGCTGATGCTGTACTGGACTATAATCCTGATCAGACGGAACACTTATTATATTTTGCCGTCTATCAGTATGAGCAGCTTACTAATGAGTATTCACCAGAAGTTCATCTATTCAGAGCATGGTACATGTTAAATTACCCAAGCGTATTTAATGTACCCGATGAAGTTATTACTTTTGGTCAAGACTATATTGGCCGTGACCGACAAATATTCTGGCGAGAACTTCTACCGCTAGCAAATGAGAAGATTGACAAATCATTAACTGAATTATGATTAAATTTTTTATAAAGAAAGTAGTGAAGGTTCTATTTAATTTTGTATACTGGAAACTGGCCTGCGCCAGTATGACGATTGAAGAAAAAGAGGAAGGTTGGATAAAGTGAAAGGTAAAAAATTTTGTGTATTGATTTTAGCGGCAGGTAAGGGCACCCGCATGAAATCGGATTTGGTCAAAGTACTCCATGTCCTGGAGGGGAAGCCCTTGCTGCATTATTCAATAGAAGCTGCCCGCAGAGCTGGTGCCGAAAAAATTGTGGTCATCATCGGTCATCAGGCACAGAAGATACGGGAGAAATTTCACAATAGCGGATGCATCTTTATAGAGCAGAAACCGCAAATAGGAACTGGCCACGCCGTTTTACAAGCAAAGGATGTGTTGGCTACTTATCAGGGTTTAACCGTTATTCTCTGCGGAGATGTGCCGTTGCTGAAGCCAAGGACAATTAAATCGCTGGTGGAAAGTCATGTAACTGCGAGTGCAGCAGTTACCGTGCTTACAACAATACCGGCAGAGCCTTTAGGATATGGGCGAATAGTTAAGCGAGAGGACGGGAGTATTCTGAAAATAGTCGAAGAGCGCGATGCGACTGATGTCGAAAAAAAAATCGGCGAAATCAACACGGGTATTTACTGTGTAAATACATCATTCTTATTTGAGGCGCTCGCGAAAATTGACAACAATAATAATCAAAAGGAATACTATTTGACGGACATAGTCGAAATAGCTTGCCGCGAGGGTGAGATAGCGAGACCACACATAGTTCTCGATTATATCGAGGTAATGGGCATTAACACACCAGAAGAACTTTTTCGCGCCGGGCAGTATCTTCAAAAGAATAGAAAGTATCCGGATTAAATTGTGTTTGCTGGCATTAATTCATTAAAGGGCAAAGCTCTATTGGCGCCCTGGCCGGGATTTCCAATTTGCCGTTTAGATTGTTAGCGCGTTCTTTCGGTTGCGCTCTAGCCTTTACGGAAATGATTAGCGCCAACGGACTTATTCGGAAATCTAATCGAACTCTAGAATATTTAAGAACATGTACCGATGACAATCCTCTTGGTGCGCAAATTTTTGGGGCAGACCCGGAAATAATGGCGGAGGCTGCCTGCATTGTTGCTAATCATGGAGCTGATTTAATTGATATTAATATGGGTTGCCCGGTAAAAAAGGTAATCAAGGCCGGAGCCGGTGCAATTCTGATGAAGGATCCTGAGCGTGTAAGCCCGGATTATCAGGGCTGTAAAGAAAGCTGTGCGCATTCCTGTTACAGTGAAAATCGATCAGGATGGACCCATAGTTCGATTAATGCTGTGCGAGATTGCGCGCATTGCTGAAAAATCAGGAGCTGATGCAATAATCGTTCATGGCCGTACGGCTGATCAGGGTTTTGGCGGCGTGGCTGATTGGAAGGTTATTGCTAAAGTAAAGAAAAAGGTTAACATTCCGGTGATTGGTAACGGCGATATTTGGCAGCCGCAAGATGCAATAAGAATGCTGCAGGAAACTTCTTGCGATGCCGTGATGGTAGGAAGAGGAGCATTAGGGAATCCTTGGATATTTAAAGGAATTATTCAAGCATGTTCCGGCCAAATAAAAGATTATTTGCCCAATTTGGATGAAAGGCAAAAAGTAATAAAAAAACATTGGGAAATGGAAATCAGGATATATGGGCGTAAAGTTAGCTAATAAAAATTTTCGTAAACACTTATTATGGTATACAAAGGGATTAGAAGGCTCTACCCGGTTCAGACAATTGGCAGGGAAATTACGAGATGGGGAAAACATGATGAATGAATTGAATGAATATTTCAGGTCTTTAGAGGAGTTACGTTCTACAGGATGCACAACCTAAAATAATGCCTTGACATTAAGAGCATAAGTTGGCATAAATTAAACATAATTTAGAAGTGTAAGCAGATAATTTTTATGTCCTTAGGGAAAGGATAAAAATTTATAGTGGAATTGGAAAAGTTTAAAGAACTAGAAGATAAAATCAAAGGTATTGTTAGTGAAAAAGTTTTTTTAAAAAAGCAAATTCAAATATTGGAGGAAGCATTAAAAAATAAAGAAGCGGAGTTAGAAGGGTTAAATAGTAAACTAAAGGCATTAGATGAGGAAAGGAACAGCGTACGCGCGAGGGTAGATTCACTGCTTGATTTACTTGCAGATATAGATTTGGCAAAATAAGCTTCCAGGGCGTGTGTTTTGAAAAAAAGTTACAAAATTAGGATATTAGGACAGGAGCTTTCGGTTTTAAGCGATGCAGAAGATGAACAAGTGGCCAACGTTGTCCAGTTTGTAAATAAAAAAATGGAAGAGGTTTTGCAGTCCAGCAGATGGTCTCAAAACCTTGAACGTTGCCATCCTGGCAGCTTTAAACATTTCAGAGGAATTATTAAAATTAAAGGGAGTTAATAGGGAGCTCTGCGATCAACTGGAAAGCAGAGCCGAAAAATTAATTCAACTGATTGAAGATGCAAATTAGCTAATTTATATTTGCCCCTGCGATGTGCGTGATTAACATTTGTTTTTGAGCCAACATTTTGAACCTGGGGCCTATTCCTTGTTTGCGGTGAGCAGGTCAGCCTTTATTCCGCTGGTCGGAAGGCAGAAAGCCTAAAGCAAACAATACCTGGCACCCACCTTGTAAAAAGGTTCAAAAAGGTGATTAACACGGCATAGGCGGGGGTTTTTTGTGCCCAGCCTAGATCAAAAAAAGATCAACTCCGCTTTTAAAAAAATCAAAAATCACGAGTGTGAAACCCGAAGAATGCAGAGGAATATCACGTTCTCCGCTACGCGGGATAATTCGACTAACCAATTTCAATGCACTACGTTTTTGAAATTGGAGCCTCATTACAATGAATCCTTCGGTGAGGTGTTTTAATTATTAAACGCTTGCTGAGAGGTTTAAATATAGCTCTGCTGGAAACATTTTTTAAATCGATTACGATATGCTCAAGAAAATGTTTTATAAAAGTTGGTTTTCCCGCAGAGCAACGAGGAGGTAATGTTAAATGTTAAACGGCAGTTTATTTGTGCTGGTTATATTGATGGCGATCATTGCCGGTATTGTTATCGGCTTTATATTAAAACAATTATTTGCCGCAAAAAAAATCAAGTCATCGGAAAGCTTGGCTGCGAGGATTGTCGAAGAATCAAAAAAAGAGGCGGAGACAATCAAGAAAGAAGCTATTCTTCAGGTCAAGGAAAACCTTCTGAAGATGAAGGCTGATTTTGACCGGGAAACGAAAGATAGAAAAAATGATCTTGACGGTTTGGAAAAACGCATTCGTTCCAAAGAAGAAAATCTGGATAAACGGATTGATGTGCTGGCGCAAAAAGAAACAAGTATTGAAGGAGCGAGAAAAATCAATAATTAATAAAGAAACGGCAATCGAAGAAAAACACCATAAATTAGATAATATTATGAAAGAACAAAAGGAAAAGCTCGAGAGAGTAGCGGGAATTTCTTCGGAAGAAGCAAAAAAAATATTGATCCAGTCTATGGAAACGGACGCCAAGCGCGATGCCGCGCTGATTGTCCGCAAAATTGAAGACGAAGCAAAATTCACTGCGGATAGAAAATCGCGGGAAATTAGTTGCCTACGCGATTCAGCGGTATGCCGGAGATATTGTGGCGGAAAATACGGTTTCGGCGGTCAACTTACCCAGCGAAGAAATGAAAGGGCGCATTATCGGCCGTGAAGGCAGAAATATCCGGGCGATTGAAGCGGCTACAGGAATAGATTTAATTGTTGATGATACTCCGGAAGCTGTCGTTCTATCCAGCTTTGATCCGATCAGAAGAGAAGTGGCCAGAATTTCACTGGAGAGATTGATTCAGGATGGACGAATTCATCCGGGCCGTATTGAGGAAATTGTTAAAAAAGTAAAAGTGGAGGTCGACCAAATTATCAGAGAAACCGGAGAAAAGGCATCTTTTGATGTCGGCGTTCACGATATCCATCCCGACATCATCAATCTGCTGGGCTCGCTTAAATACCGCACCAGTTATTCGCAAAATGTTTTGCAGCATTCCATGGATGTTGCCTATCTTACCGGTATGATGGCCGCGGAATTGAAAATGAATGTTAAGGAAGCCAAGCGCGCCGGATTATTGCATGATATCGGCAAAGCGATAGACCATAAAATCGAAGGAACACATGCGGCTATTGGGGCTGATTATGCCAAACGGTTTGGCGAAAATCCGCGCATTGTTCAGGCGATTGCCACTCATCATGATGACGGGCGCAATAACACGCTGCTTGGTGTTTTGGTGCAGGCGGCAGATACACTATCGGCGGCCAGACCGGGCGCGCGCCGCGAAATGCTGGAAACTTACGTCAAACGTTTGGAAGAACTCGAAAAGATCGCTCATTCGTTCAACGGGGTCGATAAATGTTTTGCCATTCAGGCAGGCCGTGAAATCCGCATTCTTGTGGAAAATGAAAAAATTTCCGATAATGATGCCGTGATGTTGTGCAACGATATTATCAAGAAAATTGAAACGGAACTGACCTATCCGGGGCAGATAAAAGTGACTGTAATCAGGGAAACCCGTGTTTCTGATTATGCAAAATGATTTCTTTTTATGTAGCGGAGGAAAAGGCTTTAAATGAAAATACTTTTTATCGGCGATATCGTGGGTAAACCCGGTCGCAGAGCGGTAAGCGAATTCGTGCCGTCATTGATTGCCGAAAAAAAAATTGATCTTGTCATCGCCAATTGTGAAAATGCCGCCGCCGGATTTGGCGTGACCAGAGAAATAGTCGAAGAGCTTTATGGAAGTCACATTGATGTGCTCACTTCCGGCAATCATATCTGGAATAAAAAAGAAGTGTTGGAGTTTATCGGAGATTACGAAACTCTTTTGCGGCCGGCCAATTATCCGGCTACAACTCCGGGTTCAGGCGCGGTGCTTATACCGACAGCAACAGGAGAATACGTAGGTGTGCTCAATTTAGCCGGTAGAATTTTCATGCAGCCGATTGACTTGTCCTTTTGCGACGGCAAAAAGCAAAATTGCCGAGTTGAGATTGAAAACAAAAAATCATTATTGTGGATATTCATGCCGAAGCAACTTCCGAAAAAAAAGCTTTGGGCTGGTATCTTGATGGCGAAGTTTCCGCCGTTTTGGGAACGCATACTCACGTGCAGACGGCGGATGAAGAAATACTGCCACAAGGAACTGCCTACATCAGCGACGTGGGCATGACCGGGCCTTTTGATTCCGTGATCGGCATCAAAAAAGAGACGATTATCGAGCGTTTTTTAACTCAAATGCCCAATAAATTTGATGTGGCCAAAGGAGATATTAGAATGCAGGGAGTCATACTGGATATTGATTCAATCAACGGGAAAGCAAATTCTATTGAAAGGATCAGCATCAAGTTAAAAGAACACGGGTATAAAATCCAAGGCAAGCCTTGGAAACATTTCGCAGCAAGCCGATGGGTATTATACCCTCCGCTTCGCGGGATTGTTCAGCTTACCAATTCCGATACGCTGCGCTTTCGCAATTGGAGTTTCACTAATAAACAGAGGCATATTTAGATGAAAAGCGCTTACGATATTTTAAAGGAAAGAGGCTTTATTGAGCAGGTAACCGATGAAGCTCTAATCAAAAAGCTTTTCGCGGCAGGAAAAGTTACCTGCTATATCGGCTTTGATCCTACCGCTACCAGTTTGCACATCGGCAGTTTAGTGCCCATCATGGCTCTGGCGCATATGCAGAAAAAAGGTAACAAACCGATTGCTCTTGTCGGCGGCGGTACCGGCCTCATCGGCGATCCCAGCGGCAAAACCGAAATGCGCCAGATTCTCACGAGAGAACAAATTGACTTCAATGCCCGAATGTCTGGGAAAACAGCTTTCTCAATACCTCGATTTTTCCCCCAGCAAAGCTCTGCTTTTGAATAATGCCGATTGGCTGACAAAAATAAACTATATCGAATTTTTGCGAGATGTGGGCCGGCATTTTAGCGTTAACCGGATGCTGGCGGCGGAAAGTTATAAAATCAGTCTGGAAAAGGGGCTTAACTTTATCGAATTTAATTACATGGTCCTGCAGGCTTACGATTTTTTGCATTTGTTTCAAAATTACGGCTGCGCCTTGCAGATGGGAGGAAACGATCAGTGGGGCAATATGCTGGCGGGAACCGAGTTGATCCGCAAGATTGCTGGTAAAGATGCTCATGCCGTAACTTTCCCTCTGATTACCACATCGCTCGGTCATAAAATGGGGAAGACCGAAAAGGGAACAATCTGGTTGGATGGGAACTTAACCAAGCCTTATGAATATTATCAGTACTGGGTCAATTGCGATGATGCTGATGTGGAAAGATTTCTCAAACTCTTTACCTTCTTGCCATTGGAAGAAATAAGTGTTGTCAAAAAACTTACCGATGCTCAACTGAATATGGCCAAAGCGTGTGCTGGCCTTTGAAGCGACACGAATTACACATGGAGCACAAGCGGCGGAAGCCGCCTGGCGATCATCAATGAAAGCTTTCCATTCGCGTCCGGTGGATTCAGATTTATTCCCCACAAGTACAATTCCCCGCACAGTGTCAGAGAGTGATACTTCGGCAATTCCTCGTTATAAAGTTTCCAAAAAAGATTTGGAGGCTGGTATCTTAATTTCTTCTGCCTGCGCAAAAGCAGGACTGACCCAATCCATGTCCGAAGCCAAACGCCTCATCGAACAGGGTGGTATT
>CAVPJZ010000003.1:247500-268987 GCA_963705555.1 uncultured delta proteobacterium
CATTTACCTGAAATGAATTGCATCAATTCTTTTTAATTCTTCCAAAACTTCGCATAGCGGCAAACCGATGACATTGGTATAGGAGCCGCGGATTGCCTTGATGAGATACGCGCCCATACCTTGAACGGCATAGCCTCCGGCTTTGTCGTAAGGCTCATCGCAGTTGACGTAACAATCCATTTCCTCGGGGCTGATTTTCTTGAATCGCACCGCTGACTGGACGACTTTGGTTTTTGATATCCCGGAAACGGCTGAAGCAATTGTAAAGCCGGTGAAGACGATATGCTGACGATTACTCAATCGCTCCAGCATTGCCCGCGCCTGGCTTTTATTTTTGGGTTTGCCCAGGATCAGGCCGTCAATCACAACAATGGTGTCGGCTCCCAGCACCAGGGCGTTCGGATGTTTTTGGGCGATCACCCTTGCTTTGTCGTTCGAAAGCCTTCGGACGTGAGTTCGCGGACTTTCGCCGTTAATGTATGTTTCATCCACATGAGCCGGAATAATTTTTAACTTTAATCCCACGGAACGTAAAAGTTCTTTACGGCGCGGCGAGGCCGAAGCCAGAATGAGCGGTGAAGATAAAGAGATCGTCATGGGGCTTTCCTTTCTTTTTATCGGCTGTTCTATGTCAAATATGCGAGACCTGTCAATCGCAAATTGCCGTTGCATCTTTTGTGGACTTGGCGTAATTAAACTGAAAAATAGCAAATGCGGAGTTTATAATGAAAAAAATAGCGAGTCTTTTTTTAACGTTTATTTTCCTGATGTCTCTGGCGAATATTGCCGTTGCAGCAGAAAGAATTGTACAGTTGACCGTTCCCGGGTGTTTTTCATGAGGCGCCAGTAAAAGGATAGGGACTATCCTGAAGAAAATTGACGGCGTCAAAAAGCATCAAACACGGCAGCCGAATATCCTGAATATTGCCTTTGATGATGAACAGACGAGTCTTGACGTCATCATCCATGCGTTAAAAGAAGGGACTTTTGCCGTGAAGGGCAAGCCGGTATATCTGAAAGCCTTTCCGATTGAAGATCAGAGAAGTTGAGTTTGCCTACGGGCTTCCAGCGCGTCCACAATTTTTTTGACGTCCTGCGATCGCCCTTTTTTACAAATAAGCAGGGCGTCCTTTGTTTCAACCACAATGACGTCTTTCATGCCGACCAATGCCACCAGTTTGTTCGGGCTGTAAACCAAAGCATTTTCCGTGCTTTCAAAAATAACCTGAGATCCGCCCGCCAGCGCATTGCCCCGGCTGTCCTTGGATGATATTTCCCACAGGGCATCCCAGCTTCCCACGTCGCTCCAGCCGAAACTCGCCGGAATCACAAACACGTCTTTGGCTTTTTCCATGACGCCATAATCGATGGAGATCGACGCCAGTCCTTTGTAGATCGTTGATACAGTTTTGGCTTCAGAGGATTTCCCCAGAGAGGCCTTGATGGTCATCAGTCCCGAATATAAATCCGGCAGAAACCGTTCTATCTCTTTTATTATCGTTGAGGCTTTCCAGACAAACATGCCGCTGTTCCAGAAAAAATTGCCGCTTTGCAAAAAGGCCTGGGCCTGCTTGCGAATCGGTTTTTCGCGGAAGGATTTTACGCGAAGCAACGCATAGCCTGCAACCTGTCCAACGGATGCGCCGCCTTCCATATAGCCAAATCCGGTGTGCGGGCTGGTGGGTTGAATGCCGATGGTGACGAGCGCATTTTCTTTTTCGGCGACCCGGGCTGCCTCATCAATGACTGTTCTGTATCTTTCAGAATTGCCGATGGCGTGATCGGAGGGTAGGACAACCATAACATCGTCTTTGGCTTTTTTCTGAATGTGAACGGCGGCAAGACCGATGCAGGCGGCTGTGTTCCGGCCGACCGGTTCAATAAGAATATTTTTCGCGGGAACTTCCGGCAATTGCCGCATTAATTCCCGTGCGTGTTTCCGGCCCGTGACAATCAGAATATTTTGGGGTTTGATGAGCGGTTTGATGCGGTCAACCGTCTCTTGAATGATAGTCCGGTTGCTGACAATATCCAGTAAGTGCTTCGGCTTCTTTTCCCGACTCCTAGGCCAGAAGCGTGTGCCTCTTCCGCCTGCCATGATGACTGCGTGCATAAGTTTTGTCCTTTTGATTTGTATAATACAATCCGGCTTGCAAATTCAAGCACGAAAAGCTAGATAGGCCATCATGACGAAAATAAATTATCCCGAGATCACACTGAAAAACGGCAGGGAGGCGGCGCTCTTACGAGGACACCCGTGGGTATTCTCCGGCGCAATCGACAACGTTAACGGTAAGCCGTCCGACGGTGATGTAGTGCTGGCAAGAGATTCCAGGGGCCAGATGCTGGCATTGGGATTTTTCAATAGGAAAACGGATATATCCTTTCGCGTTTTAACCCGGGATTGCGACAAAGCTGTTGACGCCGCTTTCTGGAATGAGCTTGTTCATACTGCGTTTCGGTTGCGTCAGAGGCTCATCAACACAACGACAAACGCTTATCGTCTGATCAATGCCGAAGGCGACGGATGTCCAGGACTGATTGTGGATGTATATAATGATACGCTGGTCATCTCCATCACGACGGCCGGAATGGAAAAGCAAAAGCAAAACATTCTGGATGCCCTGATCTTTCATTGAAACCGGCAAGGATTTATGAACAAAGCGCCGGTCGGTCACGCGGACTGGAAGGGCTCGAAGAGTGAAAGGCTTTATTGACGGTGAAGATCACTCCGGCACGGTGCGGGTGATGGAAAACGGTTATGTTTGACGTGGATTTTATCGGCGGGCAGAAAACGGGCTTCTTTCTGGATCAGCGCGTCAATAGAGAAAAGCTGGGCGCATTGTCTGCAATGGCGCACTGTTTTAAACTGTTTTGCTACACCGGCGCGTTTTCGGTTTACTGTGCCGCCGGCGGGGCGAAAAAAGTCGTTTCGCTGGATATTTCCAAGTCCGCCTGCGCCGCCGCCTGGGAACATTTACGACTCAATGGCTTTTCGAAGAGGATCATCCGGTAATGGAAACGGATGTGTTTCATTATCTGCGCGATATGCAGGAAAGTTTTGATCTGATCATTCTTGATCCGCCGGCGTTTGCCAAAACCAAAACGAGATGCACCTAAAGCCTCTCGCGGTTACAAGGAAATTAATATGCAGGCCATGAAGCATCTGTCCGCGGCGGGATACTGGCGACATTTTCCTGCTCCAATTTTATCGAAGAAGATTTATTTTACAAGATTGTTCACGGGGCGGCACGCGACGCCCAAGCGGATTTGCAGTTGCTGTCCAGACTGGAGGCCGGGCCGGATCATCCGCTGGGTCTGGGACATCCCGAAGGCCGGTATCTTAAAGGATTACTGGTGAGGAAAATATAATTGTAGGGGTACGCAGATTAATCTTATCGGTCACACGTCGTGCCCCTACATCAGGCACCTTCAGGGTTTACCGATATTCGCGGCGATTTTGTCCTGAATGATCCGGTCTGCCATGTTGTTGCCGACAACGCCGGAAAGAACGGAAACGGACGTTAAATCCGTTCCGATATATTCAACACGGATGATCACCTTTTCATCCGAAATAACCGTCTTGATTGATCCTGTGGAAATTTTACGTTCCTTTTGATGTCTGCTGGCCATTTAATTCGTTCACAGCTTTTTCGCAGGCCTTCCAGACCGGTTCGATATCGGCCTTGTATTGTGTTGTCAGATAGCCATCCTGGTAAATGAATGTACCGGAGCTGATGCCCATGACCTTGCCGTTTACGACCATGGCGGCATTGCAGCCGAAAAGCAGGCATGCCATTGCAATAATAATAGAATTTTTGTTTTCATCGATTTTCCTCCTAACAACCAGTGACTCGAGACAAAATTGATACTTGCCCTATAGAGTAAGGTTTTTGATCTGTCAATAACCTTCACGCCGAAAATTTATAGTAGATCGAAGAGCCGACCGCCCAAATTAAAACACCCGCTGTGATTAATATGCAGGCGTAGGCCAGTATTTTACTCCAGGCGCTCTCCGACTTCTGATCATTGTAACCCATCCAATACGCTATGAGGAGTCCCGACAGCAGACCGCCGCCATGCGCCCAGTTATTGATGCCGCTGAAGAGAAATCCGAAGATGATCAGGCCGACCACCCATCCCATCGCCTGTTTGTAGATGGCTTCTCCGTATGATCCGCCGCGGCTTTTCCCGAAATAAATAATCGCGCCGATCAGTCCGCAAATGGAGGCTGACGCGCCGATCGTGAAACGGACGCCGACCAGCACGGAAACGGCAAAACCGACAACGCCGGTTAGAATGTAAATGTTCATGAAACGATGAAGGCCGAATTCACGAAGCACAAACGGTCCCAGCTGATATAGCGCCATCATGTTGAAGACGATGTGTAGAATTCCGCCATGTAGAAAGGAGGCTGACAGGAGGGTCCAGAAGTGATGATAATGGAAGACGGGAATTGTGCCGGTTGCACCCAGCAAGAAGAGACTCTGGTCGGAAGGTGATAGAAAATCCAGGAGGCCGCCTCCGATAAAAATTCCCCGCGGATTTAAAAGCAACGACAGAACGAAAAAAGCGATATTGATATAGATGATCGTTTTAACCGGTTCAAAAGCGAAAAGTATATTCCGGAGTATTCCCGCGGCTTCATGCAGGCCCGGGCGGATCAGCCCGCAATAGGGACAGGCCGGTTCATCCAAGCTGATCAGTTTGCGGCAATTGGGGCATAAGATGGAGTTTCTGAGAGCGCTCATCATGAATTCCTTATGATTTTTAGTTGTGGATTTTCTTAACAACAATAGAGCGAATTGTAAAGAAAAATACCCCCGCTTCTTGACTCCGGCACCTGAATATACGATAGAAGGTTTGACAGGATGGTTATGCAGATCAAAGATCGTTTTAGTCTGGAAATTGAATCCGTTGCTTTTGGCGGTCACGGTGTCGGGCGCGCGGACGGTTTTGTGATTTTTGTGCCGTTTCACCGCGCCTGAGGATGTCGTGGAAATTGAAATTGTTGAGCGTAAGAAAAAATTTGCCCGGGGCGCGTCTGTTAAAAATCATCGAGCCCTCGATCCAACGGACCCAACCGCTTTGCCGTTATTATGGCCGGTGCGGCGGCTGCTCTTATCAGCATATCGATTATGAATATCAATTGGAAATTAAGCAAAAGCAGGTGGAGGAGGCTTTTTCCAGAATCGGCGGAATAGCTCAGCCGCCGGTTGCCGAGGTGATTGGCTCTCCTCGGATTTATAGCTACCGCGGTAAGGCGGAACTCCATGCCGGGAAAACGTCCGAAGGTTTCAAGCTGGGTTTTATGGATATTTCCGGCGGCAGAATTATGGATATTGAGCGCTGCGAGATTATGGATGAAACCATCAATCTTCAGATTCAGCAGGCAAGAACAAGAGGAGATGTTTCATTCGATCACAGTGATTTAACATTTTGGTCGGGCCTGTCGGAAAATTCCGAAGAGACCATCGTGCTTAAAGTAAAAGACCGGGAATTTTTGGTCCCCCGCACGGGCTTTTTTCAAGCTAATTTATATTTAACGGACCGGATGGTCGATGAGGTATGTCGCCTGATGGATCAAAAAAAGGTGGGAACTATCATCGACGCCTGTTGCGGGTCAGGTCTTTTTTCAATTTTTTTGGCGCCTCTATGCCCGGCGGATGGTTGGCGTCGAAATTAATGAAAAATCTGTAAATTGCGCGCGCTTAAATGCCGAAAGACACGGGATAGCAAAACACGGAGTTTATCCGCAGTGATATTGAAGAGTTTTTGAGGGACCAGGGACGAAACAATGATGCAGTCGATTTAATCATTCTTGATCCACCGCGTACAGGTTTGAGCTCAGAGGCGCTTGCCGCGATTTCCAGTTTGGCATCACAGGATATTATTTATATTTCGTGTAATCCGGCCACGCAGGCGCGGGATGTAAAGTTTCTAAACGAGCATGGCTACGATCTGCAAAGCCTTCAACCTTTGGATATGTTTGCACAAACGGAGCATATTGAAACAATCGGTTTACTGCAGCGAAGGTAAACGGAGGGACATAAGAATGTCAAAATCTCCATGATACGATTTCTAAAAATATTGATGGCTTTCCGATGAAAATATTGCTATTTTCGCGGGCAACTCAAATTATTCTGGAAAATTTCAGGGGAGGATAAAATGGCATCAAAAAGTAAAGACGTAAGAATCGAGCAACGCCGGATATTGGAAAAAAAGCTGGAGCTGCGGCTTGCGAAACTGGCTGGACAAGGGGTCGCGAGCGAAAAAGCTAAGAGTGATCCTCTGGTGAAAAATCTGAAATCACAAATCAGAGAAACGAATATTCGTATCGCCGCTTTTGATAAGAACCTAGCACAGATCGAGGCATTGAAACAGGCCAAAGAGAAGAAACTGGCGGAAAAATCCGCGCCGAAAGAAGTCCAGGCCGCGCCGGAAAAAGAAGCCAAGCCGAAAAAGAAAGCAGCGTCGGCTGAAAAAGAACCCAAAAAGAAACCGGCTGCAGCGGTAGAAGGGGAGGCTCCGAAGAAGCCCCGTAAAAAGAAAGAAGAAGCCCCGGCTGAATAATTTCTCCGAATAAAAAAGGCAAACTGCATTTTACAGTTTGCCTTTTTTAATATTTTGGCGTCCCCACGGGGAGTCGAACCCCGGTTACAGGCGTGAAAGGCCCGTGTCCTAGGCCACTAGACGATGGGGACGTCTTAAGCCCGGTGTTTAAGCAAGTTGCGCCTTATATATTTTTCAAACCAGAATGTCAAGCACCGCCTCAATTATTTTTTAAAGGGCATGATTTCTAAAGAAAAGGCTATTAGAATTCTCGAAGACGTTATCTTTAATAAAATCAGAGGTGATTTATGAACATTCAGAATTTCAGAAAACCGGAAAATGATGTCCATGAGATCTTTATCAGCCGTTGGTCTCCTCGGGCCATGTCCGGTGAAGAAATCGATGAGGCGACACTCAAAACTCTTTTTGAAGCAGCCCGGTGGGCGCCCTCATCCAACAATAATCAACCCTGGCGTTTTATCTATGCCCGCCGAAATACACCTCATTGGGATACTCTCTTTAACTGACTGAATGAGGGCAATCAAATCTGGGCGAAAAATGCCGCCGTCCTGATCGTCGTTATTTCCAAAACCACATTTGATTCCGGCAAACCAGCCCGCACGCATTCGTATGATGCGGGCGCCGCCTGGGTCAGTCTTGCCTTGCAGGGATCGCTGAAAAATCTGGTTGTCCACGGGATGCAGGGCTTTGATTATGACAGGGCAAAAAAAGAGTTGCAGGTGCCCGATGATTATTCAGTAGAGGCCATGATTGCCGTAGGTCGGCATGGCAAAAAAGAAGATTTGCCCGACTATCAGCAGGAACGGGAATTTCCTTCATCGAGAAAAAGCATTGCCGAAATCGCAATGGAAGGAATTTTTAAGTGAGGGACGGCCGCCATCCAGTCTTTTAACAATTGCCAAAATAGTCTCTAATGATTTCTGTCACAAGCCGGGGCTGTTCCATCGGAATCAGATGCCCGGCGCCTTCAACCATTCGATAGTTGCCCTTCGGAAAGAGGGAGGCGACTTTTTTGAGGTCGATAAAGAGTCCGGTTTTCACTTGTTTCACCTTCCAGGATCAGGACGGGGCAGGTCGTCTTCGCCGGTTCCGGCCAGGGATTATGCTGCAGGCCTCCCATGAAGAGGGCGGCTTCTCTCTGGGGCGAACAGGTTAATTGAAGACCGCCGCCATCCCCCGTCATCATGCCGTGCTGCACGTAAAGCGCCATCATTTCCTGGTCCCAGTTTTTGAACAGGCTCCGGGACCGGACATAGGCGAGGGCCTCTTCGCGGCTGGCCCAGTGATTCAGTCTCTTGATGGTTCTTGACGCCAGGGGGTGCTGTTCCACCGTTACTCCCGGCTTATAGAAATCCTCCGGCAGAAAAATAGGTTCAATGAGGATCATGCCCCGGGCGTTCATATTGAACAGGGCATTCGCCAGAACGAGGACGGTGGCACCCATGGAATGGCCGACAAGGAGGGGATTTTTAAGCTCGAGGGTACGGCACAGGGACGCAAAATCATGAGCAAGGACTTGCCAGCCCAGACCGCCGTCATGGGGATCTGATGTCCGATGGTCGCAGAAATAAGGGGCTATGGCCTGATAGGGTGGAGAAAGTTCCCTGGCGATCGGGTGCCAGAGCCAGGGCAGAAAACCGGTAGCATGGAGAAAAACCAGGGGAGTTCCCTCGTTTTCGTAAGCCAGATAAGAAACATCAACATCACCAATATTTTGTGATTTCGATTGGGGGTAAACAGGTTTGGACTTTTGCAAGGGTGCCTCCTTGATCAGCATTTGAGATTTGGCGTCATTTTTTACCATTTTCATGTATCAAATGCCATCAAATTTTCGGGTTCATTCCTCTTAATAAAGATGGGTCAGGACAGATCAATAAAATGAGATATACGTTTGCAGCAATTGGCCTTGCTCCATTTTTAATTGCACAGGGCCTCTATGTTCGGAGTGTCACGCCCAGGTTGCCTGAGCCGACCGGTGAGCGATCCGGCATTTATGGATCAGGACCACCTCTGAGCTTGCTAATTCTCGGCGATTCTGCGGCGGCAGGTGTTGGTGTATCAACACAGAGTCAAGCGCTATCCGGTCAACTGGTCTCTGCACTGGGTGCGGATTTCCAGGTGTCCTGGAAGTTAATTGCCCAAACAGGCCATAGAGCAAAAGATGTCCTGGCAGAGCTTAAGATGGCTTCGCCGGAGACGTTCGACGTTGTTGTCACTTCCATAGGGGTGAATGATGTCACACACGGAACAAAGACTCAAAAATGGATTGATCACCAAGTCAGCATTATTGAGCTACTCCAGTCAAAGTTCCATGCCCGATATATCATTTTATCAAGCGTTCCTCCCATGCACCTTTTTCCGGCCCTGCCTCAACCCCTGAGGTGGTATCTCGGTATGAGAGCAGAGCAATTCAATACGTGCATTAAAAAAATTTGTAGATGGCTGCAATCGGTGCGAGCTTGTTACAAACAAACTTCCCCCTGGAGGATGCGTATATGGCTGCGGATGGTTTTCACCCCGGAGCGCTTGCCTATTCAATTTGGGCCAACCATGTCGCCGTCACCATTCGCAGTCGGCTAGCTGCAACTGTATTTTTGAAAGATCAGAAATGATCGAATCCTTCCTGCTATACATCACACTGTTATACATAAGCTGTATTAGAAACGGGATCCTGTCATTCTGAAACATAGTTGAAAATAAACAGCAAGGGATTGGAATGCTATGCTTGATAAGATTGGTCAAATTCTCGTAACAAAAAAAGTTATCACGGCATTAGATTTAAACGAAGCCCTGAAGCGGAAAGAACGAGAACCAAACAAGTATTTTGGACAAATACTCCATGAAATGGGTCTTCCCCAGTCCAAGATCATAAGAGAGCTTTACTACGGCAACAAAAGAAAACAACTCGGACAAATTCTTGTCGAACGAAATATCATAACTGAAGCGCAGTTACAGGATAATCTGTTGCAACAGAAAGATCTTAAAAACAGAAGGGCATATACACCTCTGGGCATCTTGTTGGTCAAGAACAGGGTTATAAGCGAGGAGAAATATATGGATGCGCTTTCTGCCCACTTTATTATGCCCATTGTTTCGCTGAAAGATTATGGAGTATCCCCGTCCCTGCAAAAAGCCATTGGCGAAGAGTATGCATTGCAAAATCGCATTGTCGTCTTGAACAACAATCCTAAGAAAGTGACCGTGGCTGTAGCGGAACCACATTTATTGGTCTTTGAAAAGCTTGAGAGAGCTATGCCTAAAGGTAAAGATATTCTATTTTGCCTAGCCAGAGCCTCGGAAATAGAAGGCTGCCTTGACAAAACATATGAACCTTACACATATTCAGCACCTAGGCCGCTACGTTAAAAAAGGCATTTAGATATTGTTTTCTGTTTTCGCCTATCGTTGTCAAGCCAAAAAATCAATTGGCTGAATTCCGTAATAAGCAGGATGAAGAGTCTTGACAATATTTCTCAGATAATCGCCTGTTTCTGGATTAAGCATCGACAGATCTACACGCTCCCCTTTTCGAAATTCGCCGCCTGTTACATAATGGATAAGAACGGCTAGGGGACGCCTGGACTCTGACGTTTCCGGTGTTTCCAGGACGATGCACATTTGCCCTTTATCAAGCAGCAAAAGTGTTCCTACGGGATAAATCCCTATGGTATTGATAAAAACCTTTAAAATGAGCGGATCAAAATAGGTTCCCGATCTTTCCATCATCATCTGAAGCGCCAGGTCAGGGCTTATGGGTTCTGATCGATAGCTCCTCGCCGAGGTCAAAGCATCATAATTGTCTGTTATGGTCAGAATCCTTCCCAAAAGACTTACCGGCTCCCTCCTGTCCGTGTGAGGATAGCCGGACAAATCCAGTCCAAGATGGTGTTCAAATGGCGGCAGCAGAATCTTGGCTTTTAGGATGTGGTCTGCATTAATTTTAATGATGTGACGGACGCTATTGATGGAATGTTTTTTAACTTGATCGTATTCATTATCGGTTAACTCGCTTTGCTTGTTTATCAGGTCATGCGGGATATCCACTTTCCCCAAGTCATGGAACAGGCCGCAGAGACCGAGTCTCTCCAGGGTAAGACGCGATAAACCGAGCCGCTTTCCCAAGCACATTGATAAAAGCGCTACATTGACGGAATGCGTATAGGTGTAGTCGTCATAATCACGGATTGTACTCATGCAAAGCAGGATGGAGTCGTCTTCCGTAAGTATTTCGATCATGTCCTGGATGACTCTTTTCGCCTTATGAACGCCCACACGCTTATGCGTCGTAAGCTTTTCGGCCATGGTCTTCATGGATGTTAGTGCATGAGAATACGTTGTCTTCGCTATATCGAAAAGCCCCGGATCATGAACAATGATTTTCGAATCCGTCTCGGTCAATATCTCGGCCCAATCACAGCCTTTGCTCTGCAGATTCTTTTGAAGCCAAGCCGGGGGATTTTCCGCGCGTTCTGCAACGTCAAGCAATTCAAAAAAGTTAACGACGGAATTGGTGGTTTCCTCGCGGATTGAGCTATAGAAGCTTAAACCGTAAACACCTCTCTTCTGCAAATAGGCAATCATTTCCTTTGTGACGTTGAGCATATCGGGTTGATGGATGAGCTTTTCTCCCCGTAAATAAAATCTGCCCCGGTATATTTGAAGATCAACGCTATCCTCATCGATACAAGCTTTTGTGATGGCATCTACAAATTTGGCAACGTTCTCAATCAGCAGTTGATTATCAGACCGGTAGATTTTTACAATTTGAAATAATCTAAAAAAAGATCGCAGCAACAGGTCTTCGGAAATAATTTTGTCTTCCATCATTTTTGACTTCAATGAATTATGCTCTCCTTACAACCTTCCGACTTTCCTTCTCTCCCTGCCTATAGGCATGTCTGATGCCCGGGAAAAAGCTTTGGGCGGCTTGATTCAGCACGATTTTCGTATTCCATTCTTTCGGCATCAAAAATAACGAGAGGGCGGCGCCCTGTCGATGAGAATCCATGGATATGCCGAGCAATGCTCTCCAATCCCGTTGAAGAAGAATTTTCTGGAGAATGGGAATGGTCTGGGGGCCGGCACATCGCCCTAAAGCACGGTAACAGTCAAGAAGATGCTCTCGATTCCTTATTTTGTGTCGTTTCTTCTCAAGATAGGCCAGAAGGAGTCGTTCAGCCGTTGAACTTCTTTGTTGACCAAGATGCTTACAAATAAGGTGTTGAATCGCGGGCTGTTCATCTTCCATACGCGAAAAAAGCTTGCAAATATTTTCATAGTCACGCTCAGCCAGCGCATGAATGGCGTATTCGTGTACCTTTGTCGAGGCGTGTCTTGTCAAATCAAACAGCAGCTTGGTGGTATTGTGCGTGCCGACAACCCCGAACGTGGTGATAAATCTGTGAACAAAGCGCTCATCCATTGTATCGACCAACTCGGTTATGTTGATGAGCCCCGCGCCGGCATGGATGGCGATTACCTCCACAAACATATTTTCTACGCGGGGGTACTTGATTCGTGGCAACATGGGAATCAAGGTGGAAATCACCTCAGGCGGCAACATCAGCAAAAATTTGCGCAGGCCATTCATCAAAGCATCGGTTGCGGTATTGATCTGAGACCATACCTGTTCCAAAACTGCCAAGACCTGCGGGCTGGAAATTTTCTGCCGGAAATTGGCCGACAGATTTCGTAGCCACGGGTTGTCCGTAGGGGCGGTTTGAGACAGGCTTTCGATGCTTTCCAAAAAACTCAGAATATAACTGAATTCACATTGGGACAGGGCATACTGAACCTCGCCAACCAAAAAATCAACGACCGTAAGGTAATCCTTCGGCGATTGCTGCTCGCGTAAAATAAGCGCCAGAACATCGAGACAGTCCTTGGTGCAATTCCGCGTCTCCTCCTCGTGGATCATTGCTTTTATTTTATTTTCGTCCGTGAAATTTAATTTAAAGGAGCCTGCTTCTGTTTCCGACAGGTTAACCTTCTTGTCGAAGGTAGGAGATTCGAAAGCCCTTTCTTCTGTTTGCTCTATGGAAATGGGGCTTGCCCTCAAATTTGAAAACTCCACGATCGGCTCACCCATCCAGATGGCGTCATCGATTTTATAATTCAAATGGGGAAGATCGGCCTCCCAAAGAGCCGTGCTCAGATCATCTTCCGCCTCTTCTTTGACAGCGCGGTGCTTCGTCAGCAAATTCAGAAAGGTGTTTAATTCTTCGATCTCCAACCCTTCTCTAAAATCAAACCATTGAATGCCGTCCCTGAAAAGGGGAGTAGTCAGAAACGGTTCGTCAGGTTTGTCCTGATGAACGATTTCTCCTTGAAAAAGCAATTTGCCTTCCTCAACATTCAGCCGTAAGAGTTCATGGCCGGCAAAATATTCCTCAAGACGTTCCTTCGTTGTGCTTAAAGACTTTTGGCTGATGCTGTGGTTTTCCGGGTAAAGCACATAGTTTTTAAGAGCCATGACAAATGACGCGACGAAACTCTTCACATCAGAAATTCTTTTGCTGTTTGAGATCTTTCGGCAGGGGAGGCGTCTAATGTTTTAGTCATTTGCATGGAGATTTAAATAATCAAAAAATGTTGGCGTGTCAAGTAAGCATATGCAATCGCTATTTGGTGACTGGCGAAAAAATCGAACTAAATTTCAACGATCAATACCTGAGACGAAGCCGTGCAGGTTAATTTTTGGTTCATTCGGTTCATGCGGTGTGCCGGATAGTTTAAATTTACGGATGATGGTGAAAATCACAGAAGATGAGCAGGAAGGAGGCATCACGTAATCTGCGTCTCAAAAAGCCAAATGTTTAATAATTAAAGATAAAACGATTGAGTTGGGTCTGAATTCCATCAGGGATTCATTTCGGGCATAGTACTTGCTCTACGTTGCTGCAAAGGGGAAGTTACGCTCAAAGATAAGACGCCTTAAATTACAGACCAAAATTGGAAGGAAGCTTACACGATGTTTCGTACATTTTACAAAAAAATAGAACAGAGGCGGTTTACATTTAGGGATCTGATAACCGTCATGGCCCTTATCGGCATTCTGGCGACCATCGTCATCCTGCAGTTCACGGCATTCAAGTAGAAGGGGAGGGTACCAGTTTGCAGGAGAAAAACAGAAATCAGATTCCCACAGCCTTTGAGGCATTGGTGCCTGAAATATACATGCCGCGCCTTCAGCTTTTCATCCGCATGCTGCTGGGAACCCTGTCGGCATTGTACTTTAATTTTATTCCAATTCCTCCGCTCATTTTATCCGTCACCCAGATCAACTTCATTATTGTTTCCTATTATGCGTTTCATGTTTTCTGGTGGTGGTATTATCAGAGGTATGGTTCGAAAATTTCCATGCTTCGTCTGGGCTCATGGATAGACATCATGGGAGCATTCGTCGCGGCTCTGTGCGATCCCTTTACCCTCCCTCCCACGATACTGCTGTTTCTGATTGCCGTGCTCGGCAATGGAATCCAGCATGGGCTCTATATTATCGTCGAATCAATGATCGGGGCATTCATTCTCGGTATAGCCGCGCTTGTTGTTCATTACAGCGTTCTCGGGGTTTGGCCTCCCTACCATCTGTACTTTTATATGTTTTTTATTGTTGTCGGCGTGAACTATTCATATTTTCTTGTCCGGCGTCTTGAACTGATGAAGAAGGAAGCGATCAGAATCAGCGAATACGACAGTCTCACCGCGACACTGAACAGGCGGGCCTTTTTCAGGGTTGCGGAATATCTACTCCTCCTCAATGAACGGGCGCGTATTCCCCTTGTATTTATATTCGTCGATCTTGACAATTTCAAAGCAGTCAACGATCAGTTCGGGCACGACATGGGCGACAAAGTTCTCAAACATTTTTCCGACATGGTGCAATCGAACTTCAGGCAGACCGATATCGTTGCAAGATATGGCGGCGATGAGTTCGTCATACTCCTCACAAACACCTCTCGAGGGGATGCGGAGTCGGCGGTGCAGAAGCTCCAGGTTGAGTACAGAGACTGGGCACAAAATAATGGATTGCCGGTTAGTTTCAGTTTCGGTCTGGCTGTGGCTCCGGAGGGGAGAAACAATTTAGGTGATATCCTGAAACAGGCGGACGCTGCATTGTATGATGCGAAGATGAAGGGGTGCGAGAACAATAAGGTACTCCCCGTCGTTAAGACAAAGAATGGAACTGTTGAAGGTGCATCATTCAATGAGGCTGCAAAGCTCCGCTCCATGCCTGCTGCACATGTTTGACGTGTCGCGTCTGCGGCGAACGCTATCCGTCGATGTTGGGCACAGAAAATCAATCATTCCGAACGCACGTTCATTGCGTTAGCAACGGTTGGTATCAGTAAGGAGTGATGATGGGTTCAGAAATATTGAAATATATAAGACCTGTTTTAGATATTAGGATGTTGAAGATGACCACGGACCGCAAACGAATTGCACGGAGCATTACTTCTGCCTTTCGCCCGCTCTCAGGTCTTATTCAAACCACGTTACTCCTGATGCGAGAAGGATTCCGGTCTGCAAGTCTGCGCTTCAAGATTGCATTCTCGTGGTTACCTTGCTGGCCTGCACCTCTTTTGCCCTCTGTATTATTACAGTCCAGATCATGAACAAATATGTGCTGAATGAAATCATTAAACGAGGGGAATCAGTGGGCAAAAGTATTGCCGCGTCCGCCGGATACAGCCTTCTGTCCAAAGACGTATTAAGCTTGGATAATCTTGTTTTTCAGGCAAAGTCGTCAAATAGCGACATGGAGTACGTAGCCATCGTCACTCCGGACAAGAAGATAATGGCTCACAGCGAAATGAAAATGAGCGGTGAGCATCGTACCGGTTAATCAGGGCAAACTGATTAGCAAAAGTTAGGACGGAACAACTGTAAAGGAATTGTCCAGGTCATCGGACTCACTCTTAGAAATATCATGCCCCATTGTCTTTATGAACAAACCCATGGGAAGTGTGATACTTGCCATTAACAAATCCGTCTTATTGGAAGCGCAGGGTGAGGTTCATTCGAAGATATTTCTAGTCTCCAATATTATTCTCGTTCTCGGAACAATCGCAAGCGTTCTCCTGGCATCCTTCCTCATAAAACCCATCAAAGAACTCTCGGTCGGAGTAGATGAACTGAAAAAAGGCATTGCAAAGAGTCCTCTTAAAATTTACTCTGACGACGAATTGGGTAAACTGACTATCAATTTCAATGAAATGTCGTCCACAATCGCCGAGCAGCAGGGCAAACTTAATAAGTATGCCCGCGATCTTGAAGAAGCATACATCTCAATAGTCAGGGTGGTGGCGGCAGCCATAGACGCGAGAGACTCTTACACTCATGGACATTCCGCCCGGGTGTCACAACTATCCCTGCTCATCGGCAAGGCAATAGGTCTTTCTATGGAAGAGCTGAAAGACCTTGAGGTGGCATGTCTCTTCCATGACGTGGGAAAGATAAAGACACCTGATTCTATCTTACTGAAGCCAGGCAGGCTCATTCAATATGAATATGAGGAGATGATCCACCACGTAGAATATGGAGCTTCCATCCTCGACAAGGCGCCATCATTACGCAAGTACATCCCTGCGGTCCGACACCACCATGAACGGCAAGATGGGAAAGGGTTATCCCGACGGACTGTCCGGCGAAAGTATACCGCTCTTTGCGGCCATTATAGCCGTAGCTGACACATTTGACGCCATGACTTCAGACAGGCCATACAGAAAGGCTTTTTCCAAAGAGGAGGCTTTACGGGAATTGGTTCGTGTGGCAGGAACACAGTTAAGAGCGGATCTCGTCGCTGTCTTCGTCGGACTCATCGACAAAGAAGCGTCGAGAATGCACCCTCGTACTTTGCGAGGGCAGTCTGATGGATGGATTTTCGAGAGTTAGCTGGTTTTTCACTGCCCTCATCACTTTTGCTTATCTTCCCATCATGCTGCAAGATGAAAAGCGCTATCGCTACAAACACGACCAAGCACCCGCTCAAACTGGTCAAACACAGAGTTCAGGCCAGGCAGCAACGTGACGGAGGCGAAGTATCAGAAGGCAATCGACTTTTACAAGGCAGAGTATGAGAAGCACCCGCAAGATCGGGTACTTGTGAAGGAGTATGTGAAATCCTGGAGGAGATCAAGACAACTGCCGACAGAGCGTTAGACCGAGAGGACTTAGCGTCTGCCGGCAAAGCCTACAACGTTCTGTTGAAGAACTATCCGGACTTTAAGGGCTTTGCCCAAATGCTCTCATTCGACAGGGCACAAATTAATTCAAGGCTCACAAACTGCAAGACTGCTCTTTCCAAGAAAGGATTTCAAGAATACAGGGAGGGTAATCTCAGTGAGGCAATCTCACTTTGGCAAGATTACCTTGCGATTGATCCTCATAATACGGATATCAAGAAGGCCTTGAATACGGCTAAGACACAGCAGAAAAACCTCCAACAAACGAAATAGCCATCGGCTGGAAGGCGACGAAACTTTCCGTTAGGTTTTAGGCTTGCGGCTCGATGATAAGAGCCGGATGACCGAAGACTGTCATATCCGGGTCCGTGGGAGCATGGGGGTGAAATTTCTCCGCGCCACCCGACAAAAACTATTCACATCCGACGACAAAGACTGACGCCGCACCCCACATTTTTTTATCAAGATTATCTTGACACACAAGACCTCGTTTTCTATACTTTACCGCCAATAAAAAGGATTCTTGTCACGAGGAGGATTTGTCCATGAGAAGGAAATTAGTTGCGTTTCTGGTGGTGTTCGCCTTGATCGCAAGCGCGGCACCGGACAATCAGTAATGGTTAAAAACAATGCGTAAGTATATTCCATTTTTGGAGGTGATCTGAAATGTGGGAGAAATTAACAGATACGGCAACTGATGCTTCAAGTCACAGATTGAAAGTTCCAGGAGGATGGATCGTCAGAACAGTTGTAAAGACAAACGACTCTGCTGGAGCAGGCTGTGCGGTAGAACAAACCTTTGTGAGTGATCCAAATTATGATTGGGAGTCGGAGGCAGAAGACCTTTAGAAGGGCGGGGAAAATAGTATGAATTACAAGGAACGCTTAAAAAAGCGGATTGGAAGTAAATGCAGGGCTGATCTAGACGCTGGTTTTGATCACGTTGTCCTTGGATTTGATGAAAAACAATATGACAGCATCCTGGAGAATGTCACGAGTGAATATGTAACCCTGAGGGCAATTAAAGATAATACATTCCGTGTTTATCCTCTCGCTAATACCTCTTTACGTTTATATGGATGGAATAAAAATTTATGAATGCTCTGGTGACTGGCGCTACAGGACGCATAGGTATCGATTCGAACTTGCTCATCATTTCTAACAACACACATACATGAGGACACAATCATGATCAACAAAGTAGTCGTAAAATTTAAAGACGGCAATGCTTTAAAGGGGCAAACGAGTAATTTTTTTCCAAACAAAACTTCCTTTCATATGGAACAACCTGAAGGCGGTCAAATTGAGATTCATATGGAGACCCTTAAGGCGATTTTTTTCGTTAAAGATATGGCTGGTGACAAAAACCACAAAAAAACCTACGATGATAAGTTGGCAGGCGGAGGTCGAAAAATACAAGTGAGGTTTTTAGATGGTGAAACGATAGTGGGTTATACCATGGGGTATTCACCGGATCGTACGGGCTTTTTTCTAGTTCCAGCCGACTCTAAGGGAAACAATGAACGAATATTTGTGGTAAAATCGGCTACTGAAAAAGTTGAAATGATGCAGACGTAAATGACGGGTCAAAAGAAACCCGGCAATCGTCCAGTCCCTTCAACACCGGTAGGCTGCCATCGTCAGATCACCCTCAAGACAGGCAGTTCAAAAACGGCGAACCCCTTTCCTCCGAGTTTTTCAAAAAGGGCCCTCAATGATGCAAAGACAGATTCTTCGGTCTCGTCGTCGGCCACGATGGCCACAGCGTTGTTGAATCCCGGCCACACGGCATCATCGAGCTTGGGTTCTGATCTCTTTCCCTTGCCCAACACCCTGTCCCACTTGGTGTAGCCTGCCAGGGGGAGCCTGCCGAGCATTTCCATGACCTCATCATCAAAGTCCACGTCATAAACGAGTAAGAGCATCTTCATATGCGCCTTCCTTCCTTTCTCTTCTCGAACATGTAGAAAATGGTCGGTATGAGAACCAGGGTTATCAGGGTAGATACGCTCAGGCCGGAAATCATGGTAATAGCCAGCGGGTTCCAGAACTCCGCACCCTGTCCACTGGAAAGTGCCATGGGCACCATGCCAAAGATAGTGGTCAGGGTAGTCATCATGATGGGTCTGAGACGGTGAGAACCCGCCTTTGTAACCGCATCGGACAAGGTTTCTCCCCGCTTGAGGAGCAGATGGGTATAGTCCAGGTACACGATTGCGTTCTTCACTACGATTCCCGTAAGCATCACGATGCCCATGAAGGTCATCATGTCAAGGGGGATGCTGAAGAGGAAAAAAGCATAGAGCACGCCGGTGATGGCGAAAGGGACTGAGAACATGATGATGAGCGGATCTCTCAGGTTTCCGTACAGGGCGGCAAGCACCATGTACACCAGGATGATGCCAAGAAGGAGGAGTCCGGTAAGATCCTTGAAGGCCTTTTGCTGCTCTTCCACGTCCGATCCGAAATTTGCGGTCATGCCGGGAGGAATTCCCAGGTTTTTGATGGCAGCCTCTATGTCTGCTTTGATATCTCCCAGTGATCTCTCAAAGGTATCCGCCTCTACCTTGACGATCTTCTGCCTGTTCTTTCTCTGGATCTCCACAGGCCCATAGCCCTCCTTGATCTGCGCTATGTTTCCGAGTTTGATGCGCCTGCCGTCGGGCGTGAAAATGGGTGAGTTCTTGAGCGTCTCCAGGTTGTCTTTGTCTTTCTCGCCAAGGCGCGTGAATATTTCATAACTGTCCCCCGCATCCCAGAACTTGGTTGATTCAAGACCATAGAAATAGTTTCGCAGCATCCCCGAGACGGCCCCCGATGTAAGTCCCAGCGAGGACGCCTTTGCCCTGTCAATCTCCACCAATAGCTCCGGTTTCTCATCTTTCTGGCTCAAAGACAGATCGACCAAACCGGGGATATCCTTGATGGCGTTTTTGATCTTCCCTGCAAATGCAATGCACTGATCGAGATCATCTCCCTGGATATTGATGGCTATAGGTTTCTGCCCACCCATTAACATAGACGTTGTCGGATCCTGTGCCCTGATGTTGACCTGCGACATTCCCGGTATCTCGTATATCTTCTTCCGCAATTCATTGGCGATCTCCGAAGCGCTGCGTTTCCTCTGCTCCTTGTCCACCAGCTTCACAAATACCTGTGCCACATTGGGGGCTTCTTCAAAGCCAATCGCCAATCCGAAGCCCTCCTTGGTCTGACCGCCGAATGCGAAACTGCTCTTGAGTTCCTCGGGTTTTACGGTCTCCCCGATGATCTTCAACATCTGTTCCACTACTTTCTTGGTCTCTTCCAGGCGCGTGGCCTCGGGCATGCGTAACGCAATACTTATATCCCCTGAATCCATCTGGGCGATAAAAGAGGTAGAGAGAAAAGGAACCAGAGAAACGCTGCTGATAAAAATCATGCCGGCAAGAATGATCACGGTTTTTTTGTGACCGAGTGCCCAGGCAAGCAGTCTGCCGTATCCATTGTCGAAGGCGTCAAGCCATCTTTCACTCGTTTTATATGCCCTGCTCAGGGGACTGTTCCCGTATTTGAGCGCACCTGGCGTAGCGGTCATCCACTTGGAGGCCAGCATGGGGGTCATGGAAAGAGAGGTGAACAGGGATGCCAGAATGGTCGTCACAATGACGAAGGCGAATTGCTGGAAGAAGACCCCGACAAGACCCGTGACGAACATGAGAGGCACAAAGATCACTGCTATGGTGAAGGTGGACGCCGTGACGGCCATGCCCATCTCACCCGCGCCGAAGATGGCACTCGGCTTCGGTTTTCCTCCCTTCTCGATGTGCCTGACGATGTTTTCCAGTATCACGATCGCGTCATCCACGACCATCCCCACGGCTATGGTGAGAGCCATGATCGAGACCATGTTAATGGTATATCCAAAAAGGTAGAGAAGGATAAATGCAATGATCAAGGAAAACGGTATGGCAAGGCATATGATCAGGGAGGTCCTGATTCTGCGCAGGAATAAAACGGTCACCAGCACCACGAAGATGATCGCCACGAAGAGGGTTTCCTGCAGGTTTTTGATCGTGCTGAGGATGGTCGTGGAGTTGTCTATGCTGATATGTATCTTGACGTCCGAGGGAAGGTTTTTATTGATCTTGTCAAGTCTTTCTTTTGCGTTCCTGATGACCTCCACCGTATTCTTGCCGGTCTGCTTCTGCACGACCATGACAATGGACTTCTTCCCCTCGCTCCAGCCATGCATCTTTTCTTCCTCGAAGGCATCCGAGAGAACAGCGACATCCCGCAGGTACACGGGTCGGTTTTTTGCGTAGCCCACGATGGTGTCCCGGATCTCGTCGGGCGAACGATACCGGCCGGGCACGCGGATGAAATACTCCTTCAATCCGGATTTTATGCTGCCTGCGGGGATATTCATGTTCTGGGCCGCAAGAACGCTGTTGATCTGCTGGATGGACAAACCAAATCCCTCGATCTTCTCCAGGTCGAAGTAAACATTGATGCGCCTGAGGAGTCCACCCACAAGCATGACCGTCCCGACACCGGGTACTCTCTTGAGCTCGTCGGCAATCTGCTTGTCCACTATACGATAGAGACGGGGCCAGCTCTGGTCACCGGTTACGGTCATCATCAGAATGGGGAGTTGGGCGCTGCTGAATTTGAAGAGCATGGGCGGATCGATGTCCCTGGGCAGATCACGTTTGGTGAATTCGAGCTTATCCCGGATCTCGTTACTGGCA
>CAVPJZ010000004.1:0-334377 GCA_963705555.1 uncultured delta proteobacterium
CTGCTAGTTGATATTAATCAATTTAACTTAATAATCCCAGTTTCAGTCATGGCAATCGTAAAGAGTAAGTCCCACTCGAATGAAGATTAATGCTTCGAGTGGGATTTTTTATATTTGAATAGGAGGTTATTTATGTACTCAGAAATAAAAGGGAAAGATGGTTATAGGACCATCAATTTGAACAGAAGGAAAGCTATCCACGAATGATGTCTCAATTGTACCAGAGATGGACCAGTTTTTGGGAACCCTAAAAATGGCTGAACTCTAACTTAACATGTGGTACAAGTACCAGGGGTAGGTGGTAGCTTACATCGTCATCTAACTAAAACGTTGGGACAGTACTGATATAGATTACATAGTCTACAGAAATGATTTGGGTTCCACCATCACTTTCCCAAATAATAACAGTTGGGGTTATTTGTCAGGATAGTTTCAAAAATGCCATCCCCGTCTTTATCGCAGTAGGTGGTCATATTTTGACCTTGAGGGATTGGGGCTTTCCAATAACCCGTAGGTTTCCCTCCTTCATAATAAACAGTTATGGATTCCCCATCATTTTGATATGTCTTTACTTCGACGCCGTCTTGCTCTCTTCGATTTATTAACTTCCAACCTGTTATATCAGGGAACCTAACAACTTCTTTTGATCGACGTCTTTGAATTCCTATTACGTTAAGAGCAATTTCATCAGGATTTTTCATGCCAGCAAAAGACCTCAATGACCATACTATAGTTTTAGCATATATTGTAACAGGCTCCCCTCTCAAGAGATTAAAGCATATCTCAGCCTCTGATTTAGGAACCATCACATTATCATACCTCATAGAATCTTTTATTATGTTGATACGGATCCATTTATCTGCAGGGTACCCGCCGATATCTTGAGATAAAAACACATAACCAAAGTCGGCATTGATACGAACATACTTGTTTTTTACTTCGTCTAAAAATATCCTGTTTAACAATTTATCAAAGGGTAAATCGATGTAGTCATCCAATTTGGGTTGTGGCACATCGCGCGAAGTAAAGTTTAGTGTTCCACAACCTACTAGTATAATTATAAACAAAACTAAAATTAACGCTCTCATATTTCTCCTTATTTCGACTATTTTTCAGTGTAATTTGTAGTTATATGTATAATTTGGGTGGTCATCTTAATGTAAAAGTAAAATAAATCTGGATATATATTTGCCGGTGCAGATGACCTGTGTCCGCTAATTGTACCATATGTTGAATTAGAGTTCAGATATTTTTTACTTCTCAATAACCATTTAAAACGTACATATAAAAAATAATAAAAAAGTCTTGACAAGACTAATAAATGCGAGTTACGAGAATGACGAAAAAAACCGGCCAGACGGTCGAAATAAACCGACTGGCCGGTCTAGATTAAGATGTTGCAATATAAATTGTGCTGCACAATAAACTCTTTACAGCAGGCTAATCAGCCAATGTTTGCAAAAAGACTTAAAGATAAAAAAGAATATATAGCAAGTGTAGCAGCCGATGTTTTTTTTGCCAAAGGTTATAAAGAATCATCTCTACGGGATATCGCGGCTAGAGGAAAAATAAGCAAAGCCGGGATCTATCATTATTTCAAATCCAAGTCAGACCTCTTATCTTATATATTATTGGGTTCTACAGAACGTGGAATCGCAACAATGATGCAATGTCTTAGAGAAGCCCAAGAAAAAAAGTTGCCGCCTCAGCAAATCATAGCTGCGCTCATTGAAATCTATGCTCAACATACGATCAAGAACCACAAGATAAGTCTCATTGTTCTTCGTGAGCGACATCAACTCACAGAAAAAAACAGAGCGGCGTTGCTCAAGCAAGAACGGTTAATATTTCAAACGGTAAGGAATCAACTGCGCCAAGTCCCTAATCTCAACAAAAAATTAGATATTAATGTAATTTCATTTCAAATCATATCAATGATTCACTGGTTAGGATACTGGTATGATTCAAAGGGTTCTCTTTCCTCGAAGGAAACTATCGATCAGATGATGAATATAACATTCAATGGAATACTGGATTCAAAAAAAGGAGAAAGAGGTTAACGATGCCGGAGCTTATACTTGAGAATATTAATTTGAGTTTTGGCGATTTGAAAGCGATTGACGATGTCAGCTTTCGGGTTGAAAAAAATGAAATTCTATCAATTATAGGACCAAACGGAGCCGGCAAAACGTGCCTCTTGAATTGCATCAGCGGATATTACAGACCTCAACAGGGTGTTCTCTCTTATAATGGCACGCGGTTAGAGAATTTGCCGATCCATGAAAGAACAAAATTGGGAATAGGGCGTACATTCCAGAATGTTGAATTATTTAACGGGCTGACTGCATTGGACAACATTCTTGCTGCTCGTCATCTTCATTTTAAAACCGGGGTGTTGTTGTCATCGCTTTATTATGGAAAGGCCCTCAGTGAAGAAATACATAACAGAGAAATAGTTGAAGACATTATCGATTTCTTGGAGATCAAACCGGCCAGAAAAAAAATTGTTGGTTCCTTGCCGTATGGGGTGCGGAAAAGAATTGAGTTGGGGCGGGCGCTGGCCATGGAGCCAAAAATTTTGCTGCTCGACGAGCCCATGTCAGGCATGAACATAGAAGAAAAGGAAGACATGGCTCGTTTTGTAATCGATATTTTCGAAGAAAAAAAAATACCGATCATCTTAATAGAGCACGATATGGGAGTCGTTATGGATATTTCTGATAGAGTTATCGTCTTAGATTTTGGCAAGAAAATTGCTGAAGGTGTACCGGAAGAAATGATGCATAGTGAAAAAGTGATTAACGCTTATTTGGGAACGTAACTATTTCGAAGGGGGTTAAGGAAGCATGAAGGATTACGACACCTTTCCTAAGCTTCTTGCAAGCCATAATAAAAAATGGCCTGAAAATGTAGCCATGCGGAAAAAAGATTTCGGGATCTGGAAGGAATATACTTGGCGGGACGCATACGTTAATGTTCGCTATTTGTCATTGTGCTTTCTTCATCTTGGTCTCCAGCGCGGCGATAAAGTTGCGATCATAGGGGAAAATGAGCCCGAGTGGTTCTGGGCGGAATTCGCGGTGCAGGCTGCGGGAGGTATATCGGTAGGCATTTACACCGATATGGTCCCTGAACAGGTCGAATTCATGTTCAGTCATTCAGAGTCCGTCATCGCCGTGGCGAACGATCAAGAGCAGGTTGATAAGTTTCTGGAGATCAGAGATAAAGTTCCACGTTTGAAAAAAATCATCTATTGGGACCCGAAAGGTTTGAGGAACTATCATGATCCTCTTTTGCTATCTTATTCCAAAGCCATTGAATTAGGAAAGTTTTACGAAAAAAGCCATTCCGATGCATTTGAAAAAAGTCTCAGTATGGGCTCTGCCGATGATATCGCAGCCCTGTTTTACACATCAGGCACTTCCGGTGAACCAAAAGCCGGAATGCTATCCCACCGAGCCCTCATCAATTCAGGGGCGACCTTTCTCGAATTCAACGCCTTGTCTCCAACAGACAACCTTTTTTCATATCTGCCTGCCGCATGGATTGGGGAATCTTGGGCGACAGCGGCCCATCTAAAGGGACCCGTCATCCTTAATTTCGCAGAGGAGCCGGAAACGGTGCAGGAGGATATGAGAGAGATTGGTCCAACTATTGCGAGCTATGGGCCTCGGCAGTGGGAGGATATGGCCAGAACGATACAGGTCAGAATAAGCGAGGCCGCGTATCTCAATAGACTATTGTATAAAATATTTCTTAAGGTTGGTTACAAAAGAACTGATCTGATAGAAAAAAATATCAAAGCAAATCTGCTTTGGAGATTTCTTATTAAGATGGCAGATAACCTCGTACTTTATCCATTGAGGGAAAACTTTGGTTTGAGAAACTGTAGAATTGCCACAACCGGCAGCTCAGCAATGAGCGTTGATACATTCCGCTTTTGGAGCGCTCTGGGTTTGCGTCTGAAGCAGATATACGGGAGTACGGAGGCGGGTTTTGTTGCCGGTCACCGTTCAGAGGAAATCTATTTTGAAACACTGGGTAATATCGCAACGTGCGCTCAAGTCAAGATATCGGAAGAGCAGGAAATTCTGGTCAAAGGACCTCAAATGTTTTCTGGATACTTCAGGAATCAAAAAAAGACCGAGGAGACGCTCGTAGACGGATGGGTTCATACTGGTGATGCCGGGTTCATTGACAAAAAAGGTCATTTAGTATTTTTGGACCGCTTGAGTGATATGAGCACGCTTTCCAACGGTACGAAGTATGCTCCTCAGTACATCGAAGGCCGCTTACGATTCAGTCCCTACATCAAAGATGCGATGTCTCTGGGCGAGAAGAGAAATTATATTGCGGTCATTATCATAATTGATTTTGCAAATGTTGGGAAGTGGGCAGAGGAACATCACATTAATTATACGACCTTCACTGATCTCTCTCAGAAAAAGGAAACTGCCGGTCTCATCGCCAAGGACATTCGGCGCGTGAATGAAGGATTTCCCCAAGAGACTAGAGTCAAAAAATTTGTATTGCTGCACAAGGAATTTGATCCGGACGAGGAGGAACTAACGCGCACAAGGAAAATCAGAAGGGGATTCATGGAGGAACGCTTCAAGGATCTGGTGGAAGCAATATACCACGGAGATCCCGGGGTCAATATAGAAACGCAGGTTAAATATCGGGATGGCAGGCAGGCGACCGTGAAAACTCATATACGAATTTGGGCACCCGAGGAGGAAAATGTATGATTACTTTCGTTCAACTTCTTGTTAGCGGTCTTTCTGTAGGCTTTATCTACGGTTTGATAGCAGTTGGTTTTGTTCTTATCTTTAAATCCTCCCAGATATTCAATTTTGCCCAGGGTGAAATGGTTATGTTTGGCGCCTTTCTCGCATGGGCTTTTTTGAATCTGGGAATAACACCGGTTTTGGCAATCATTCTGGTTTTGGTTCTTGTAGGAATGGCTGGTTACGGGCTGGAACGTTTCCCGCTTCGCGCTATGATCGGCCAGCCTATTATGGCTACGATCATGATCACGATGGGAATTGCCGTTTTTTTAAGAGGTTTGGCCCTACTGCTGTGGTCGTCAAATATCGGCATCAGATACCCTTCAATTGTTACCGAAAAAACAGTCAGTATTTTTAGCATTCCTATATCGAATGTCACTATAGGAATCTTCCTCTTTGGTCTAATTTTAGTGATTCTTTTGAGCTTATTTTTTAACCATTCAAGAACTGGTCTCCACATGAGGGCTGCGGCAGAGAGTCATCAGCTGGCGCAGAGCCTGGGGATCAAGGTAACACAGGCCATTGCCCAATCATGGGCGATCGCAGCTATTGTTGCTACTGTTGGTGGGTTTCTCCTGGGATATATCAGGGGGATTGATATCGGTTTGACCGAAATCGGCCTGATTGCCATTGCTGCCGCACTGGTCGGGGGCTTGGAGTCATTCAAGGGCGCGATTTTGGGTGGTATAATCATAGGTGTTGCCCAAACATTCACGGGCGGCTATATCGGGTATGGATTGAAAGAAGTGGTTCCTTTCTTCATCATGGTATTGGTACTTATTTTCAAACCGTATGGTCTCTTTGGACTAGTGAAAATAGAGAGGGTTTAAAATTATGAGAAGAGTCTCTGGCATATTTGACTCATCCTATATTCAGGATATGACCATCTTTCGCACCAGATATTATTCTGCGGGCATGGTTATATTGATCTTGTTCTTTTTGATCTTGCCTGTGTTCGGCAATGATTTCTGGCTTGCTTTTATCAGTACAACGGCCATAACGGTAATTGCTCTCCAGGGGTTGAACATATTGGCGGGATATTGCGGACAGATATCAATCGGGCACACAGCCTTCATGGCAGTGGGGGCATACACATCAACGATTCTTGCGGCACAGTTCGGGTTGTCATTGTGGATCTGTATGCCCTTTGGCGGCTTGGGGGCCGCTCTCATAGGGATGATGTTCGGCCTGCCGTCCCTGCGGGTCAAGGGATATTACCTGGCGTTGACGACTATTGCCGCACAGTATCTCATTATCTATATGATCAAAACACCCTTCCCGGAGATTACAGGCGGCGCGATTGCACTCAATGTTCCGGAACTTAAGGTAGGCAGTTTTGTATTCAGTAAAGAAATTCACTTCTACTATTTCATTATGATCATGCTGATCCTCATGACATTTTTCGCCAAGAGTCTTATGCGGAGTCATTTTGGCCGTGCCTTTGTTGCCATTCGTGACAACGATATTGCTTCAGAAGCCATGGGTATCAGTTTATATAAATATAAATTGATGGCATTTTTTGTAGGATGTTTTTATGCCGGTATCGCCGGTTCTGTGTGGGCTGCCTACGTGCGCGTTATTTCCCCCGACGATTTCACGCTCATGGGTTCAGTCTGGCAGATTGGAATGATAATTATTGGCGGAGTAGGAAGCACGTTGGGTCCCTTTTTCGGAGCAATATTTATCGGCGCGCTCCGCGAGATATGTGTTATTTTCGGCCCGTACATTTCCTCAATTATTCCGCAAATCGGCGCCCAGATTTCAGCATCACTCGTTGAGATGACATTTGGTGTCGCCATTATAGTATTTCTGGTGTTTGAACCACGAGGGATAAGCCACAGATGGGAGATATTAAAAGAATCATATCGTCTGTGGCCTTTCTCATATTAACTAAATTATAACCAAAAAAAGAAGGAGGTATTTTATGAAAGCAAAGAAATTGATGGGTTTTGTTTTATTACCACTTTTGGCAATGATCTTTTGCTTTGGCAATGTGCTGGCTGCTGAAAAGGGGCCGATACATTTCGTAATGGTGACAGATCTCACAGGGCCCGCTCACGCACAGGTTGGGCCGCAAGGATGGGGCGCTGAAGATTATATCAAGTGGCTTAACGCAAAAGGAGGCATAAAAGGCCATCCAGTTACGATAGAAGTCATTGATACAAAGTATCAGCTACCGCTAATTAGAACCGCATATGCGAGAAATAAAGACAGAAAATATATGACGATGTCTTTTGACGCACTTTCTGGCGGTATTCAGGCGCTGAAAGATCAGTTTATAGAAGATAAAATTCCCGTGTTGATGCTCACCGGACATGGACCGGCGGTTTATCCGTCCGGATGGGTTTTTGCCGAGATTCCACCTTACGACGACATGTTGTGCGCTTATGCAGAATGGATTAAAAAAAACTGGAAAGAAAAACGTAAGCCACGTCTGGCATTGCTTTTGGGGGATTATGCTTCAGGGCGGTCACCTGAGGCGGCCAAATGGTATATCGAAAAAATAGGCATTGATGTCGTTTCTACAGAATATGTTCCGGTTCTGCCGACTGACACAAGCGATCTTTTAATTCGCATGAGAGATGCAGAACCTGACTTCGTTTTCGACACACTGATGCCTGACCAATGTAAGGTGGTTTTAAAAGACCGCTTCAAGCTGGGAATAAAAATCCCTCAGGCTAATTTTGTTTTCAACTCCGATTTGATCAAGGCGACAGTACCTCTCGAGGCTTATGTCGGTTATATGGGGCTTCAGCCAGCTGCTTCCTGGTGGGAAAAGAATGTTCCGGGGGTGAAACTTTCGTATGAATTACACAAAAATCGTGGACCCATCCCAACCGTAACATATATCTCGGCTATTGGCGCATGTATGGTATGGGTCAAAGCCGTAACAAACGCCCTGAATAAGGTCGGATATGAAAAACTTGATGGACAGGCAATATACGATGGCTATATGCAGATTAAGAATTTTAAGGCGATGGGAATTTTCCCAGATATTTCTTACTATCCAGACGATATGCGTGGAGCAAAACAGGTAAAAATATGTAGATTCAACGATGATGGAACCATATCAAACGTAACGGATTATTTTGAAGCACCACACAATTTAAAACTTAAAGCTAAAGAAGGTAAATAGTCAAGGTCGACATTCGAACCGATAATCGGTCGATGCATAATCTTGAGATTTACGATTACCATTAATAGAATGCGTTTATAAAAAAACACAATATAGAGGACTATAGAATGAAAAAGATTAGTTTTGAATCTGTGAAAACAGGGACGGTTCTGGCTCCTGTCGTGCATAAGGTCGGTCAGGAAACCTTCTGGAAGTATGCCGTTGCTTCCTTTGATTACAATCCGGTTCACAATGATGCGGAGTGGGTAAAGACAGCCATGCCTTTCAAGATTCCTAAAACCGTCGGTCATGGTATGATGACGATGTCGTTTATGACATCGGTAGTGACCAATTGGGCTGTTCCCGCCATGCTACGGGTTGCGAAGATCACAACAAAATTTACAAAACCTGTAGAGCAGGAGTGGGCGATAACATGCACAGGTGTCGTCTCGGAAAAACATTACATTACCAATGGGAAAAATTTCGTTGTGGTCGATGTGAAAGCGGAAAATCAGGCCAAAGAACTTGTGGGACTTAGTCAAATAGAAGTTGTATTTCCGGATTGAGATTAACGATAAGATGACGATCGGAAACCGCCATCACATTTCAAAAGGAGAAATAAATATGAGTCAAAACAATTTGCCAGCTTATCAAAAAGAATTAGCAAAATATTTTAAAACTGAAAAACAACAACAGTTCAGTACGAATTTTTTCACAGATGCAGAGAATTACGAAGTCTGGGATGAAATTGATTTTTCGAATTTGCAGGAAGCTGATGGTGAAAAAACCTTTACCATAAAGGCGGAAGATATGAAGTTTTATGCGGAGGGATGTCTGGACAATAATCCTTACATGACGGATGAGGAGTTTGCGAAAAAATCACTTTATGGCGGACTAGTGCCACATCCCCTGTTTACGACAACGATTTGTTTCTGGTGCGTGGGGATCAAAGGCAGAGGGAGTTGGATACGCACACCAGGCGCACGCAATCCGGGACAGTATCATGAATATTACGAAAATTTCAAGGTTGGAGAAACAATTCACATTAAAATGCGGCCGCATGATCGTTATGAAAAAAGAGGGAAGTGTTATTTACAATATAAAATCGATATGTATAATCAAGACAATGTCCTGAAAGCGTCGTCCATCTCAACGCTTATTTTGCCGAGAACAAGAGATGATATCCGAAAGTTCCTGAAAGGCATCAGAGGACTTCAGGATTAAAATTTTTACTATCGTACTTACAGGGGGGACAATGTTTAACCCCCCTGGATATCTCAAACCATGGATGTGTAAGAGCGTTACATGAAAAGGGAATAACGATGCTAAAGCTGAATAATATAGAAGTTAGATATTCAAGAGTTATTCTGGTATTAAAAGGAATCAGCCTAGAAGTTCCCGACGGATCGATTATAGCGATGTTAGGAGGCAACGGCGCGGGCAAGACCACCACTCTGAAAGCGATCTCCGGTTTACTGAAAACGGAGGAGGGCGAAGTAACAGATGGGGAGATTGAATTTAACGGAGAACCGATTCATAAAATTAATCCGGAGAACATCGCTCGCAAGGGAATTATTCAGGTGATGGAAGGTGGCCGCTCTCTGGAACATCTGACCGTCGAGGAGAATTTGATGGCTGGCGCGGCCGTCATTAAATCACGCCGCATGATGAAGCAGGGCCTGGAAATGGTCTATGGCTATTTCCCTCAGCTGAAGATGTTGCGCAAGGCAACTAGTGGATATATTTCGGGAGGAGAGCGGCAAATGCTTGGTATCGGTCGCGCTTTGATGGCGCATCCCAAGCTGATATTGCTAGATGAACCCTCTTTGGGGCTGGCGCCGATTCTGGTCAATACAATTTTCGATATCATAAAAAGGATCAATGAAAACCAGAAGACCTCGGTGCTGCTGGTGGAGCAGAATGCCAGGGTTGCATTATCGGTAGCCAGTTATGGGTATGTGATTGAAAATGGACGTGTTGTCCTTGATGGGACAACGGAACAGCTCCGTGAAAATGAAGATATCAAAGAATTTTATCTCGGAATGTCGACGGTTGGACAAAAGAAGAGATATCGCGATATTAAGCATTATAAAAGGCGGAAGCGATGGCTGTGACGGAGAGATTGATAGAGTAACCGATCGAAGCGTGGGAAAATCGTTGCAAGCGATGTGAATCCAGAGAATCAGATAGGAAACCTGATGAATTTATGCGTGAAGCCTATGTTCTCTGATTGCACAATCAGCAGTCCTGCATTGGACATGTCAACACAAATCTACGTCATGAGAGGGATAATAAAATTATGAGTCAAAACGACTTGCAAGCTTACCATAAAAACGGAAGATTTGAAATTTTATGACGAGACGTGACTGGGCGATAATCCTTACATGACGGAGAAGGCGTTTGCGAAAAGATCACTATATGGTGAGTTGGTGCTCCATCCTATTTTCGTCACGACTCTCGCTTTTTGGTGCATGGGAATCAAAAGAACCTTTATCCGCTTTAGTAAATATATCATTACTGAGTCACTAATCACATGGGAGAATTGATATGCTGAAGGAATTTAGTCTCGAAGGCAAAGTGGCCTTAGTCACTGGAGCCGGGCGTGGGATAGGTAGGGCTATTGCGTCAACCTTTGCCGAAGCTGGCGCTGATATTGTCGCTGCCAGCAGGACGGCAGCGGAATTGGAGGTAACGGCCGCAGAGGTCGCCAAGCACGGACGCAAATGTGTTACTCTGCCTACGGATATCAATAACGAAGACCATTTAAGGAAACTTGTGGATACAGCACTTTCAAAGTTTAGAAAGATAGACATCCTAGTGAATAATGCCGGAATGGGTTCTCTGAAAATGACGATTCCAATACCGGGCGTGGAAAAAATGAAAATTGCCAAATTGTATCCTGATTTAAACGAGCCGCTAACAGACAGCGAGTGGAATACGATCTGGAATACCAATGTTAAAGGAGGATACAATTTAATCAGACTGGTTGTTCCACATATGATTCAAAGTAAGAGGGGGAAAATCATCAATATTGTATCCACGGCCGCTGTCAAGTACACGGCGCTGCAAGGTGTTTATCCTGCCACAAAGGCAGCAATTGTTGCTCTTTCCACAAGTTTGGCCAATGAACTGGCCAGATTCAACATAACGGTAAATTGTATCGGTCCGGGTGGTGTGATAACGGCGATGCTGGAAAAGATCCATACGAATGAGGAAATTAGCCAAACCTATCTTCGCTCAGTGCCGTTGCGCCGGTTTGGAGAACCCCGGGAAGTAGGTTTACTCGCCCTTTATTTGGCCTCTGATGCCTCCAACTATATGACTGGCCAAACTCTGTATCTTGACGGGGGATATACTATTTCATGACCATTGAGCACACAAACTAGGCGGTGCATAAATTGTGATAATTATCATTACTGGAAAAATATCATATAATGTCAATCGGCCGTGTTCATCAGATTTTTCTTTTATCGCCAGTTTGTCTAGTTTGACGAATCTAAATAACATGAATACTTAAAATAAATAATTTTTGTGAGGTGCAACCATGAATTGCTGTGATTTTACAATTTACGATATGATTGCCCGTAATGCCGGTTTATATCCGGGAAAAACCGCGATCGTGTATGGTGATAACCGCATATCTTTCAAGGCCTATCAAAAGCTGTGCGATCAATGTACCCTCGGGCTCATCAAGGGCGGTGTCAAAATAGGTGATCGGATTGCCGTCTTGTCTAAGAATTGCGATGATTTTCTGACACTGAGCGGAGCGGCAGCCAAAATTGGGGCCATTGTTGTTCCTGTGAACTACAGGTTGGGTCAGGGAGAGATTGAATATATCCTTAAAGATACGGCGCCGAAATATATTTTCAGCAGCAAAGAATATAAGGATCTAGCCCATAAAGCCTCTTTGGCAGTGGGCTCTGTCCAAAAGCACTATATCTTTAAAGCCGATGAAAACGAGGGTGATTTCATCCCATTCGAGGTACTCTTGCTGGATGAGAAGATAACGGAGCCGGATGCGGTTTCGGGTAATCACGCTTATATGATCATCCATACGGCCGCCGTGGGTGGAAAGCCGCGAGGTTGTGTGTTGAGCCAGGCGAATATGTTAGCTATTGGCCTTCAGACGGCCCACATGTTTAAACTGACCAGCAGCGATTGCCACATCATCAACTTGCCTCTCTTCCATATCGGGGGGTTTTCCATGAACATAGCAGTTATGCATCAGGGCGGCAAAAATGTGATAATGGATCATTTCGATCCCCTGCTTGTTCTGAAGCTGACCGACAAGGAACAGGGCACATTTTTCGGGACATTTCCACCAATGCTCGCAGCGATTCTGGATGCCCAGGATAAAGAATCCATTGATACACCAAGTTTGAGAGGAGTTGGAGGAATGGATAGTCCGGATACTATTCAACGTTTTTTGAAAAAAAATCCCCAGGCCAGCTTTTTCAGCATCTATGGTCAAACCGAGGCTATGCCAGTTTCCGGATGTGACATTACGGTAAAACCGGGCAGCATCGGGTTACCAGCGATCATGACGCGGGTAGCAATCTTTGATGATCTGGATCAGGAAGTACCCATGGGAGGGCAGGGAGAGATATGTGTTCGTTCACCTTCTGTGTTCCTTGGTTATTGGAACCTGGAGGCAGATACAACCTACACTTTTCGTAATGGCTGGCATCACACGGGCGACAGGGGTTGGATGGGCGAGGAAGGCTATCTTTATTATGGAGGGAGAAAGCCGGAGAAGGAACTCATTAAACCGGGTGGTGAAAATGTCTATCCTGCGGAAGTGGAAAAAGTCATTCTCAGTCATGGTGCAATCGACGAAGTGTGTGTTATCGGTGTTCCCGATTCCGAGTGGGGCGAGGCTGTCCAGGCAGTCTGTGTACTCAAGAAGGGAACCGGTATAGGTGCTGCAGAATTGATCGAATTCGTGGCTTCCAAAATTGCCCGCTATAAGAAACCAAAGCACGTCCTTTTTGTCAAGAGCCTACCGAAAACAGCAAGCGGCGAAATTAACCGGGAGGAAGTAAAAAAGACATACTCGGGGAAAAAATAAACCAGGGGATGTTTGCGTAAAACCGGATAGGTGTATAAGTCATGAGATGCGCTATTATAATGAATCCAAAGAGGAGCGGCAAATGAGAAAAAGATCTCGAAGAAATCATGCACCGATATAAAGGCTAGGATGGAGTTGTGCCAGCAATATGAACTGACGATTATTTGCGTATTCCGTAGTGCCGGGTTCGCCTTGATCGGATCAGGTAGTAGAAGGGGACTTTTTATTCATGTTGCGGACAAAAGAACAATACAGGGAACGTCTGTATCAGCTTAGACCTAACATCTACATAGGGGACACAAAACAAACAACGTAACCGAGTGAAAAGGGGATAATTATTTCCGAAGAATTCAATAAAATAATAAGGATCAGAAATGAGATATCAACATCTAGACAAATTCGTAACGACGAGTAAGCAGAAGGATTTTGAAAGGGATTTTTTCGCAAACGCTGAACAATACGAGATTTGGGACGAAGTCCAAATCGGACAAGAATATGAGGCTCGTAGGAAATTTGAAGTTACGGCGGAAGATATCAAGGCGTTTTCACAGGCCGTTATGGATCCAAATCCCCTGTTCAACGATGAAGAATATGCCAAAAAAACGCACTGGGGTGGGCTCATCGCACATCCCGTATTTTATACAGCCATTGGTTTTTATTGTACGGATATCGGAGCCAGTAACTGGATCCGGACGCCTGGAGCCTACAATCCAGGACAGCTGAACCTGATATTCGAACCTTTTCGGGTTGGGGATATTATTACTTTGAAACTTAAATCAACGGACAAATGGATCAAGCGAGGGAAATATTACCTACAGTATCGTCAGGATTTCATAGACCAGCACGGAACTTTAAAGACAAGGCGCTGGCCTACCTTGATTGTACCGCCCAATCGTGCTGAGATGCGCAAGTATATTGAAGCCGGCCGGGAGTAGTAAACTAAATTGAGAGCATAACATAATAATAAAATCTTTAGAGGTGGAAAAATGAGCTTGAATTTTGACAGCGTGGAGCTGGGGATCCGGCTTCCGGATGTTGTCAGGCATATAGACCAAGACGTTATCAACAGATTTGCGGTGGGTTCTTTTGATTATAATCCAATTCATCTTGACCCTGAGTGGAAAAAGAAAATGAACCTCCCCGGGGGGAAATCGAATATCGGCCATGGCCAGATGACGATGTCCTTCATGGCAACCGTTCTCACGGATTGGGCATGTCCTGCAGACGGGATGGTGACAAAAATCGATGCAAAGTATATAAAACCGGTCCTGCCCGGGGATGTTATTACGGCAGGGGGCACAGTAACAGAAAAGCATTTTCATGGCGCCGGGAAAAATTTCGTTGTGGTTGAAATCTTTGCCCAGAACCAAAATGGAGAAAAAGTGGCTGTCGGAGAAGCGGAAGTTTTGATCCCGTAAAAAAATCTTAGTTAGCGGATGGGCTTAGTCTATCAAATTCTTTTAAAAGTTCTTCCTGCTTTTTACTGAGGTCGGTAGGTGTTTGTACAAAAATATCGATGATCTGATCACCGCTTCCAAAACCACGAACATGAGGAATACCTTTACCTTTGAGCCGAAAAGTTTTACCGGTTTGAGTCCCTTTGGGGATTTTTATTTTTTCAGTATCTTGAAGAGTAGGAACTTCAATCGTTGCCCCCAATGCAGCCTGAACGACAGAAATGGGGACGCGGCAAATTATGTCGTCGTTTGATCTGGTAAAATATTCATGTTCTTCGACATGTAAAAAAACATATAAATCTCCAATTGTCCCGCCATGATCGCCTGATTCTCCCTCACCGCGCAGACGCAGACGAGAGCCGGTCTCCACACCGGCAGGAATTTTTAGCTGAACATTTTTCGTGATATTTTCTTGGCCCAAGCCCTTGCAGGTATTGCATGGTTTGGATATTAATTTGCCGTGGCCGCCACATTGAGGGCAGGTGGAACTAATCGTGAAGAATCCGCTGGATTGAATTACTTGACCGCGTCCTTGACATGTCCGGCATGTTTCCGGAGAGCTTCCCGGTGCGGCTCCGGTGCCTTGGCATTCATGGCAGGTGGCTAGTTTTTCCAGTTCAATTGTCGTGGTCAGTCCAAAGGCAGCATCAAGGAAAGAAATTTTCAGATCATAACGTAAGTCAGCTCCGGTACGAGCAAATGAATGTGATCTGCCTCTTACACCGCCAAACCCAAAAACATCCTCAAAAATATCACTGAAATGAGAAAAAATATCATCAAAACCGCTAAAGCCTCTAAAGCCGGTACTGCTTAAACCTTCATGACCGTAATGATCATAGATATCCCTCTTTTGTTTGTCGCTTAATACTTCGTACGCTTCAGCAGCTTCTTTGAACTGTTCTTCCGCTTTTTTATTACCCGGATTTTTATCCGGATGGTATTTCATTGCTTTTCTGCGGTAATTCTTCTTTATTTCTTCTTCTGATGCTGTTGGTTTTACATCGAGAATTTCATAATAGTCCTTTTTTGTCATGCGCTTTTTCCGTGTTTTTCCGCCTCCATAATTTTCTTCAGTGAATTTAAAGTCTCCTGGTTGCCGGATTTTTCGAAGGCGTGTTGAGCAAATGAATATTTTTTTAATGCAACGGCTTTTTGACCGATACTTTCCCAATCGGTTTTATTTAGTTCCAAGTTTAGGGCTTTCGCGGCGCGTTGGAAAAGCATTACATCGCCGGTATCATAAGCTATGGCTCTTATTTTTTGCATACCTTCGTGGTGCTTTGCTTTTTCATAAAAATCGAGCGCATCGGATATGCTGCCTTCTTCCAGAAACAAATTGCCATAATTCTGAAGAACTTCAGGGCTAGTATTATCGATATATAATATTTTTTGTTTTAAGTTGTAGTCCGGCAGTTTTCTAGAGCCCAAATATGCCCCCTTCGAACTAATATGTTTGGATAATCACAGTAAATTTAATAATGATTTTGCATATGTCAATGGTAATAAATTATTTTACCAGACGTTTTAGTGCCTCTTCGTATTTTGCTCTGGTTTTTTCAATAATTTCCGGGGGCAATTCCGGCGCAGGTGGTTTCTGGTTCCAATTGATCGAGAGTAGATAGTCTCTCAAGAATTGCTTGTCGAAACTTTTTTGTGCCCGTCCTTCTTTGTAATCATCGTTCGGCCAGAAGCGGGAGGAGTCGGGAGTGAGCAGTTCGTCGATCAGGATTAATTCCTCGCCGATAAGGCCGAACTCCATTTTAGTATCGGCAATGATAATTCCTGCGTTTTTTGCTATAGACGCCGCCCGTTCATAAATAGCCAAGGAGATATTTATAATTTTAGCGGTCAGTCCCACGCCGATAATATCTTCCATTTTGCCTCTGATGATTGCTTTATCATGCTCACCTTCAGGAGCTTTGGTCGTCGGAGTAAAAATGGTCTGGGGCAGACGTGAAGATTCTTTCAATCCGGACGGAAGTTTAATGCCCGAAATTGATTGACTGTTAAGATAATCTTTCCAGCCGGAGCCGGAGAGGTAGCCCCGTACAATACACTCCACAGGCAACGGAGAAGCTTTTTTCACTAGCATGCTCCGGCCTTCCAATGCTTCTCGATAGGGGGCGCATTCGGCGGGAAAATCAGCCACATTAGTTGATACAATATGGTTGCTGATAATATCTTCCATCTGTTTGAACCAAAAAGCGGACATACGGTTTAAAATCACGCCTTTGCCGGGAATCGGATTGGGCATAATAACATCAAAAGCTGAAATACGGTCCGTGGCCACGATCAGTAAATAATCTTTTACGGCATATAGATCGCGAACTTTACCGCGATTAATAAACTTTAATTTGGGAAAATTGGTCTGCTGGATGCTCTTAGTCATAAAATAGCTGCTCCTCTATCTCACTGATGGATTGTATTTTTTTTCATGGCCGATCGTGGAAGTAGCTGTGCGTCCGTAATTATGTCCCGGCATAACTTTAGTATCATCCGGCAGGGTGAAGAGGTTCTTTTGAATGGAATTGTACATTATCTGCCAGGAACCGCCCGGCAAATCTGTTCTGCCTACCGCTTCCACAAAAAGAGTATCACCCGTGAAAATAAATCCGGGGGTATAAAGACACATTCCGCCGGGAGAGTGCCCGGGGGTGGAAATAACTTTCAACTCAATATTGCCCACGGAGATTACATCTCCGTCTTTAACCAGAATGTCGGCAGGTGGGGACTGTTTCGCCCCAAACATCTTGAGCATCATTGCCGGTGTGGAAGTGAGCATCGGGGCATCGTTTTCATGAATGATTATTTTAGCGCCGGTAAGCTTCTGCATTTCGGCATTTCCACCGATGTGATCGACATGGCCGTGAGTATTGACAACATAGTTAATCCTCAATTTGTTTTTTCGGGCTTCGGCAATAATATCTTTGACATTATCCGCAGGATCAATAACCAGCGCATCGCCGGTGACGGTATCTCCGAGCAAATAGGCAAAAACAGCCATGTGGCCGACCTGCATTTGTTTTACGAACATGAAGGCTCCTCCAACAAAAAAATGTTTTGCAAACTATCATTTTTTTGTTTCTTTCGTCAATTTAAATCAAACACATTAAAAAAGATTATATCATTGGCACTTCAAGATGACTCCAAAAAAACCATCCATATTATTCGCATGCGGATAAGTATGATAAAAATTGCGATTGTCCAATAGTTGAGGCTTTATTAATGAAGGGGGCTTGTATAAAGAAAAGCGTTCATTCGACTTTATGAAATCAGCTATAATGCATTCATTTTCCTCAGGTAAAAGTGAACAGGTAGAATATATCAAGTGGCCGCCTTTTTTAACAGCAAGTGCAGCATTGCATAAAATAAGCTTTTGAACTGTACTATAATTATGCAAGTCTTCAGGACGGATACGCCATTTGATTTCGGGATTTCGCCGCAGAGTTCCCGTGCCGGAGCAAGGGGCATCAACAAGAACATGATCGAACCTTTCTTTTAATGAATCGGGCAGACTAATACTCAGATCGGCCGTTTCTGTTGTTATAGTTGTAATTCCCATTCTCACAATTTCTTTTTTTAGCTCAGAAATATTTTCTGAATCACGATCGGTGGCAACGATTTGACCTTTGTTTTTCAAAATTGCCGCTAAATGAGTTGTCTTTCCGCCTGTGCCGGCACAAATATCCAGAACTGTTTCATTTTCTTTCGGACTGACCAGATAAGAAATACACTGTGAGCCTTCGTCTTGAATACGAATCAATCCTTTGTGAAAAAAGGATGTTTTTTGAATCGGTTGGTCTACATGAGACAAAATAAAACCATCGGGAGAAAAAGTTGTTTCCTTAATATCAAGGCCTGAGGATACAAGTTTTTCTTTAAGTTCTTCCCGTGTGGTTTTTAAAGTATTAACGCGTATGGTCAAAGGCGGTATTTCATTGTTAGCTGCGCACAATGCCAAGGTTTCTTGTTTGCCGAAAATATTAATCCATTTTTTAATGAGCCACAAAGGATGGGAATGAAATGCCGCAATGTGTTCAGCCGGGTTTTTTTCGAAAGAAGGGAAAGATATATTTTTACCATAGCGAAGGTAATTTCTTAAAATTGCATTGACGAGCGCGCTTCTGGCGGGATGGATTTTTTTGGCAACCTTGACAGCTTCATCGACAACGGCAAAATCTGGCAACCGTTCGCTGAATCTAAGCTGATAAAGGGCAATGCGTAAAACATTTTTAATTTTTTCATCGAGTATTGAAAAATCACCTTGATAGAGCTTTGTGATTATCCAATCAAGATGTCCCTGAAAGCGTAGTTCTCCGTAAACAATGTGAGTAAGCAGACGCCCATCAGCAGTGCCGGATAATTTATAAGCATCGAGGCAGTTATCAATAAGCGGTGAGGCAAATTTCTGACGTTGCTGAACCAGAGTTAAAATGTCGACCGCAAGATGGCGAATGGATTTATCCATAGTCCTAGAAACTTATGCGATTATTGATAATAAATACAGTCGTTTGATGCCAGGAAATACGAGAATATTGACAGATTGATGATCAAAGAATATTTTTACGTACATACATCATATCCGGTGCATTATAAAAATAAATCATTTTTTAGGACGAATAGCAACGGGGCTTGTTTGATCAGGATACTTTCCCTTGACTGTTAGATAAAAATCACGAATGACGCTCATGTCCCGATCTATATCTCCAGTTGGATAAACAAGCGGTCCGACACCGCCCGTTTTGCTTGCATAATCAATAAAAGCTAGCTGGATGGGAATATGTGCGCCTTCCGCTATATGGTAAAAACCGGATTTCCAGTAACCTACTTTATTGCGGGTACCTTCGGGAGCTATGGCTAGGACGAATTTTTCATTTGCTTCAAATTCATGGATCATTCGATCCACAACATTACTTGATAATGCCCTGTCAATCGGCAATCCGCCAAGCCATTTCATAAGCGGGCTGAAAGGCCACCTGAATAATTCTTTTTTAGCTATAAAACAAGCGTCAAGTTTTAGCGCGAAAGCCAGGATCACGCCATAGAATACATCCCAATTAGAAGTATGCGGCGCAACAATGATTAAATATTTTGCTTTTTTGGGTAGCTGACCGATTTCTTTCCAGCCGAGTGTCCTTAAAAAAAACAGAGATACGCCTCGCAAGATTGATTTAACAAGAGGTGTATTGAATATTGTATAATGCAAAACTGTTTTCCCCATTTTATAGAATGAATGTTTTATCAAAAAATTGAATTATTTGCTTATTTTGATTCCATTTTTTATTTTTTTAAGTATATTCAAGGTCTACCATGTGTGTCAAGATAATAAAGCCATTACAAATATAATTGCTAATTATGATAAATTTAAAACAGTGAAAGAGAGTTTGTAGCTTTCATTTTTTAAAGCAGTGTATGGCGCTTTTCAGATATTATTCAGACGCATGTTGTCTGCTTTTATTTAATATTTAGGATTAGAAATCAATCTAATCGCTATACCGTGTTAATCGGTTTTGGATAGTGATGACAGTCACAGAGTCAACTAAAATAGATATTACTCTTGATCAAGGTTATATTTACAGGTCATGGGCCTAGAATGACGTTGGGATTAAAGCGATAACCGCGGAGAAAAGCGCTTGCCGGCATCTTTTTTTTACCGGCAAGTTGTAACTCTGTTAAAAGCACATATCCGTTTTTAGCGGCAATAGGTATGCCCTCCGCGGTTATAATGCCAATTGTGCCCGGAATATTGTCGGATTTGTCCGGTTTAGGTTCGGCAGCATATATTTTCAGTAATTGGCCTTCTAAAATCGTGTAAGCTGCGGGTATTGGGCTTAGGCCACGGATAAGATTTACGATGTCGAAAATATCGGCGTGCCAGTTTATTCGACCGGTTTCTTTTGTCAGACGAGGGGCAAAGGTAACTAAAGAAGGATTCTGTGCCCTATCGGTTGAATTACCGGCTAGTATTTGTTCAATAGCAGCTATGAGTAAAACAGCTCCTTGCGTCGCTAAGCGGTCATGCAATTGGCCGTAGTTTTCATTCGCAGAAATAATAGTTTCGCTTTGTAAAATAATGTTGCCGGAGTCCATTCTTTCATCCATATGCATAATTGTAACACCTGTTTTTGTCTCTCCATTAATTATTGCCCAATTGATTGGCGCCGCGCCACGATATTTCGGCAAGAGGGATGGGTGAATATTCAGGCAGCCCAGAGGTGGAAAATCAATGATAACTTTTGGCAGAATTTTACCGAAGGCCGCAACAACTACCATTTCCGGATTAAGCTTCTGGAAAAGGTCTATAAAAGATTGTTCGTTAATATTTTCGGTTTGAAAAATCGGCAAACCAAGCTTTTGCGCGAAAGTTTTCACGGGAGGTGCGATTTTTTTTTGACCTCTTCCCTGGGAGCGATCAGGTTGAGTAACAACACCGATAAGGGGATAGTTCCGGGTGTGGAGTATATTCAGCGCAGGAATGGCGAAAGATGGTGTTCCCATAAAAAGAATACCCGGCTTAGTCATTAAAAAGATTCCTTTCTTTTTTCTATAAAAACATATAGGTAAATAAATCTAATGTGTCAAGGGCAACGATCTTACAGCTTTTTTCTTATAATCGTTGTAAAATTAAACATGTTGTTTTAATTAAAAAAAAATTACTAAAATTATCACAATGTATTGATAAATATTAAAGGGTAAATTACATAGAGGTTGCTTCAACATTTTTGCGATTCTATTCGGGAGGCAAATGTGAGAAAGTGGCTTTTACTTCCGTTAATATTTATTATCTCTGGTTGCGATCAACCTTCAAATGAGATGATCAGAAATGATTTTCAGCGAATACATCCGCAAGCGCAAATTGTTTTTATAAACCCGGTTGAAAAGAGTTCCGATAGTTACCGGGTTAATATCAGTTATCGACCTAATACAAGCTATATTGAAGAAACAACCGGATCATTTCATGAAGATATTTTCCTTTATAAAAAGATGAATGGGGAATGGGTCAATACTTGGAGAAAATCAAGCGGGGAAAAATAGCAGCCTATAGTAAGCATAAAGTAGCGCTTTTTTTTGATTTCTACGGTTAATAATTTGAATATAAAATGAAAGATTCATGCTTATCACCAGTACGTTGGATATCTTTGACTCTGGCGACTCAGCATTGGAATTAATTGACAAATGTCATTTTTTTACAAATTCATATTAGTTCCTGTCCAGGAATGAATATTTTTATGGCAGGTTAATGCTATTATCCAAAAAATTAAAAACAAATTATTTAGCTTGCCCTGGGATTTCCGTCTATTTTTAACGGCAACGTTTGTATTAGGTTTTTCGCAGAGTCTTGTCGATTCGACCTTTAATAATTTTCTCAATGAAACCTTCGCCATCAGTAACCTGCAAAGAGGGTTAATGGAGCTGCCCCGGGAGCTTCCCGGCTTTCTGGTGGTATTTTTTTCCGCTCTTTTGTTTTTTCTGTGCTCTAGAAGGCTCGCATTTGTAGCCAATCTCCTGTGCGCTTTCGGCATACTATTGATCGGTTTTGGATCGCCGAGTTTTCCCGTCATGCTTATCTGGCTTTTTATTTTCAGTATCGGCCAGCATCTCTTTATGCCACTGAACCAGAGTATCGGTATGGAGCTGGCGGCTGATGGGCAGACCGGCAGAAGATTGGGGCAGTTCAGTGCCGTGGCCAACGTCTCGGCGATCATCGGAAGTGTCGCCATCTTCGTCGGCTTTATGTATTTCGATCTCAATTACAAAATATCTTATTTTGTGGCTTTTCTGGGGTTTCTTCTCGTATCGTTCCTGATCTTCCTGATGAAAAAAGATGAGCCGTATGCGGCAAAAACCAAACTCAAACTCCGCAAAGAATATACGCTCTTTTACTGGCTGAATATTCTGTTCGGTACGCGCAAGCAGATCTTTCTTACCTTTGCCCCCTGGGTGCTGGTGATTGTTTTCCGGCAGAAAACGCAAGTCCTCGCAATTCTATTGGCCATCGGCGGTGTCATCGGCATATTTTTCAAACCCATGCTGGGAAGGGCAATCGATAAATTAGGCGAGAAATTCGTCCTTACCGCCGAGGCTGTGCTTCTTGTTTTTGTCTGCCTGGGTTATGGGTATTCCCGAGAGATTTTTTCAGAAACTGCCGCCTTGTTTGTCGCTTTTGCCTGTTATGTCCTTGACCAGTTGCTCATGTCGGTTAGTATGGCGCGGGCAACTTATCTGCAAAAGATTGCCGTTGTTCCGGAAGATATTGCTCAAACGTTGACAATGGGCGTGACTATTGATCATGCCCTGTCCATCTCTATAGCTTTGCTGGGAGGGGTTCTTTGGGTGACATGGGGTTACCAGTATATATTTCTTCTGGGCGCCTGCATCGCCGTGATTAATTTCTTTTCGGCATTGAGGGTTAGGACAAAATGAAGTAAGTAGATAAAAACTGTGGAACATCATATTTAGAGATGTAAGGGTGATTCATCCATTACCATTCTGTCGAGTCGCAGGATTAAAATCATAAAGGGAAAGTGATAATGAAAAGAATACATTTCAAAGCATCAATAATTCATTTGGCAGGATACTCCATAACCATATTACTTCTTTTGACTCTTATGATATCAATTGGCGGCTGTGCAACAGTGCAGACAAAAGAAATAAAAGACGAAATATCAGAACTCAGCTTTTCTCATGACGGAAAGAAAGTAATGTTTGATCGTTGCCGAAAAGAAGGTTGCCAGATACAGGTCTATAATATGGAAACGGGAGAATTAAGCGCCTATCAGTCGCCGGCCAATGAACGCTGGACCATGGCCAAACAATCTTATGACGGCAGGAAGATTGTCTTCGCAGTTATGCCCATCAGAGACGAGCATCTCGAACTCGCGGACATGCAGATTGCCGTGATGGATCCCGATGGGAAGAACCTCAAAAAGATGACAACCGGACCGGGGGCCAAGCTATATCCCACCTTTTCCCATTCCGGCAAGAAGGTCCTCTATGCTCGCGCGGCATACATGAGAAAGAAAGGTGCAACACCCGCCGCTCAGTTCGATGCCTGGGAGGTCGATCTGGCAACAGGCACACAGACGCAACTGACCTACTTCAGGTATTTTTTCATGGGCTATCTTACTTACTTTCCCGACGATGAGCGGTTCATCTTTTATGGAGAACTTCCGGAAGCCTTTCCTGGCATCAAAGATGGCGATAAGGAAGCCCTCAAGAATAAGTTTATCGAATTGGCGAAGAAGCAGATAGGTCTTCACGCCACCGTGGTGATGAAAGGTAAGGAAATGATACCGAAGATGTATGATTTTGGTACAAAGACTTATCCGAAAAGACCTCTTCTGAGCCAAGACGGCTCCCTGCTGATATTTGAAAAAGGCGCTTCAGCAGGAAAATTTTATCTCTATTCTGCGGATGGCAATCACCGACTTGTGGGTGCCGGCGGTTCGGTAGATTCGGCAGCAATCTCGCCTGACTGGGGAGTTGCTAGGGATTATCGCTGTTGAAGCAGCAATAACTATATTCCGAGTGAAGGACAGCAGTCGTTTGGAGAAAGTATATTTACCAAGTATTTTATCAAATGAAAATTACAGAAATCTAGTTCCAAAGATTAAGTTGATGCCTGAGTTGCCATCACGCATCATCAACAATAATCGGAAACATTAGTGTTTATACTTCATGGACTAAACGAAGACGAATAGAAAGATAATTCATATTTAATGAATCAATTACATCTTGTGAAATAAGGGGGACTAAATATGTCAACAATAAAATATCCGTTAAATGGGAAAGATTACCAAATCGGCACTATCGGTTGGGAAGGCCCAAAAAGTCTTTCACAACTTCCTGATGCTGCACTTCCTACTTACGGTCTATGGGCTATCCCCGCCCCGGAATGGTCAGCTAATCAGCGTGCGCCCAGAGGCAGCGCAACGCAGCAGATGAGTGTTTTGTAAAGCCTTCGGCTTTTTCCGGTAAGGAAAAAGCTTCTATTTAATTGCGCCTTCCTTACGGAAATGCGCCCCCGGTCAACAGCCCCATCACATAAAATTTTCCGGATCAACATCAACCGTGATTTTCACTGCGCTGCTAGTATGTTTGAGTAAGAGTTCCTGAGCGATTTGATGCAAGATATTCGTGTCCTGACCTTTAAGCAGCATCTGGTAGCGAAAGCGTCCTCTGATTTTAGCCAGCGGCGATTCGGCCGGGCCGATAATTTCCACAGCATTTTTATAACGAGCGCTGAGTTTTCTTGCCAGCTTACCGATGAGCTTTGCCTGCTCCATAAGGGCTTCTTTCTTGTTCGAAGATAAACGCATATTAATGATCCGGCCAAACGGCGGGTATTGCAGCGGTTGGCGAAATCCGATTTCATCGGCGTAGAATGATTTATAATCATGATTTTGAACATACTGCACAGCATAATGTTGAGGATTAAAGGTCTGGATTATGACTTTACCGGCAGTTTCCCCACGGCCTCCGCGTCCGGCGACTTGCGTCAGCAGTTGAAAAGTTCTTTCCGCCGCCCGGAAATCCGGCATATTCAGCGATGTGTCTGCCGCGATAACGCCGACCAGTGTAATAAATGGAAAGTCATGTCCTTTGGTGATCATTTGCGTGCCCAAAAGTATGTCAATATCCCTCCGCCAAAGAGATTGCAGAATCTTTTCCTGAGCTCCTTTGCGGGAAGTTGTATCGGAATCCATTCTTTGAATGCGGGCTTTGGGGAAAAGTATTTTTATTTCGGCTTCGAGCTTTTGTGTGCCGACACCATAACTTAAGATGCGGCTGCCCTTGCAGGAGGGACATAGAGGCATAGCTTTTTGCGTGTAGTCACAATAATGGCATTTGATGATATTTTCGGCGGCATGCTTTTTCAGGGAAACGGCGCAGTTGGGACAGCGGAAATTATAACCGCAATCGGCACAGACAAGAAAAGTGTCAAAACCGCGTTTGTTCAGAAAAAGTAAAACCTGATCTTTTCTGCTTAATGTTTCCCCGATAGCAGAAATCAGAGCGGCGGAAAGAATCGGTGCTTTGCCTTGTTTTTCTTTGAGTTCTTTCATGTCGATAATTTCCACTACGGGCAAAGGCTTGTTGTTAATCCGTTGAGCCAATTCCAGATAATGGTATTTTTTTGTCTGGGCGTTGAAATATGTACGGATACCTGGTGTTGCCGAACCAAGTACTATGACTGCCTGTGCTAACTTTGCTTTCAAAACAGCCAGATCGCGGGCATGGTAACAAAGCCGTTCATCTTGTTTGTAGGATGCATCATGCTCTTCATCGACGATGATCAGCTTCAGATTCGGCAAAGGAGCAAACAGAGCGGAACGCGCGCCAATTACCAGATTGATTTTACCTCGTTTGATTTGCCGCCATTGATCGTAGCGGATAGATTCAGCAATACCGCTGTGCAGTACGGCAATCTTCTGCTCGTCGAATCTTCCGGCAATGCGGGAGATTAGCTGCGGCGTTAAGGCTATTTCCGGGACAAGGTAAATTGCCGCCCCTGCCGTTTTTCAAAACATCTTCAATGGCGTTTAAATAGACTTCGGTCTTTCCGCTGCCGGTGACCCCGTGAAGTAAAATGGGTGTGAAAACATTTTTTCCTAAATAGCGGGAAATCTCTGTGAGCGCAATTTTCTGCTCATCATTGAGGGTTATATTTCCTTCGCTGGAATTGATTACTGAATGCAGGGATGCTGTGCGAATTTTTTCAGCGGATGTAAACGAAATGATTCTTTTCTTATAAAGATTATTGACAACGGCGCGGGAGACCATGGCTTTTTTCATTAAATCGGTTAAGGCCATGGAACCATGTGTTTTCAGAAATTCGACAAGCAGTTCTTGTTTCGTGGTTAATTTTGCTCCGGATATTTTGCTTTCGTCCAGCACCACGATTTTTTCACTGTGTACGGCAAGTTGTTTACTTTGCTTTTCTTCAATCTTTAATAAACCCGCCAAATGAAGGCTATGTACTGTTGAAGAAATATTTTTCAGACTGATGATTTTGCTCAGATTGCTCAAAGCGATGCCTTGCGGATATTGTTGCAAGAATGTCAGCAGTTTTTCCTGCACAGGCGAGAGGGATATATCAGCGGGCAAAGATACCGGAGTAATCCAGAGAAAATCTTTTTTTTCGGAACCGGCAGGAATTAACTCAGCCAATGTCTTGCCCAGCGGATATATAAAATAATCAGCAATCCAATGATAAAAATCGAGATCGGCATTGCTGAAAAGAGCTTCGTCATCAAGTATTTCTAAAATGGATTTTACATCGGTCAGGTTACAGGTGATAGTAATAGCGACAATGAAGCCGGTGCGTTTTCTGCGGCCAAAGGGGACAAAGACTCGTTTGCCGATTTCAATATCCTGCCGCAAATTTACAGGAACTTCATAAGTGAAGAGTTTATCGGCTGGAATATTAAGGGCGACATTTACATACATATGACCTTGTTATCATCTTTAATTTAAAAATGGAATTATTTACCGGTAGTTCAGACGAAAAAAAACGCCCCAAAAGCGGAGCGTTTTACAAGTTGCTGCTTTTGAGGTTATTCGCCTTTGAGCTTTTCGATTTTTTCCTGCTTGGTTTTGCAATCTATGCAAAGAGTGGTAACAGGCCTGGCCATTAATCTTTTTTCGGAAATCGGCCCGCCGCATACTTCACAAATGCCAAAAATGCCATCATCAATTCTTTTGATGGCTTCCTGCATTTTCAATATGAGCTTGCGTTCCCTGTCCCTGATGCGCAACTCAAAATTCCGGTCGGATTCCAGAGATGCTCTGTCGTTGGGATCGGGGAAATTTTCTTTGCCGTTGGTCATTTCCGAAACAGTTTTTCCCGCTTCACTCAAAAGCTCATTGATTTTCTGAATTAGCATTGTTCGAAATGCTTCCAGTTTTTCGGACTTTAAAGTCGTTTGTTTTTCCAATGTCTCTACTCCTCGCGTAAAAAACTTAATGTTGCTTATTACCTAATGGCAAATTGTTTGTAAAGAAAAATAATTACGCCAATAATAGCTTAAATAGGCTCAATTATTTAGTCTTTAGAACAATACATTTTTTTTATCTTTTCCACAATATTTGTTGTGGATTTGCCTTTAACTTCAGGGATTATTGCCACCCTGCCTCCCCATTTTTTTATTTCCTCTCTGCCGACAATCTTCTCTTCCGGCCAATCTCCTCCCTTAATAAGAACATCCGGTTTCAAGTAATTAATGAGCTCCAGGGGCGTTAGCTCTTCAAATATCGTAACAAAATCAACAAATTCAAGAGCGGCAAGAATTTCCGCCCTGTCTTGGGCGTTTACCAGTGGCCTTTCTTCTCCTTTAATTGCCCGTACGGAAGAATCGCTATTGAGCGCCAACACCAAAACATCGGCAGTTTTCTTAGCCTCCCTTAAATAACGGACATGGCCGACATGAATAATATCAAAACAGCCGTTAGTGAAAGCAATTTTTTTGCCTTCTTTGCGCAGTTTTTCCAGCTTGTTTTTGAGTGTATTTCTTTCTAAAATTTTTTTCATTCTCACCTGTCGCCTATCATATAATTGAATTCTGGAGAACTCTGGCCAGTGTCAATACAGCTACTTTTTGTGCTCCGGCTTTGATTAATATTTTGGCGCATTCATTGAGAGTAGCTCCGGTAGTATAAACGTCATCGATAAGAATGATATTTCTGCCGGCAATTTTTTCCTTGTCTCTTACCTCAAACGCCCTCTTAATATTTTGTTCTCTTTCTTTTTTGTCTAAACCAGTTTGAGTTAAAGTAAATTTACGGCGTTTTAGCAAGGAAAAATTTACGGGGATTTGCCATTTTTTTCCTATGGAGTCGGCCAAAAGAATAGATTGATTAAAGCCCCGTTTTCTTAGCTTTTTAATATGTAAGGGGACTGGAATGATTAAAGAGTAATCTCTAAATTCAAAATCAGGGAAAGAAAAGTCGGCCATGAGGGATGCAAGCAGGGCACCGATGGATAAATCGCGTCCGTATTTAAATTGATGAATTGCATTTAGGATTATTGTCTCATAGCTGGCTACAGCGCGGGCACAAGCGAAATAAGGCTTATTTTCCAAACAATTTCCGCATAAATGGCTTGCGGACGGACTGTCGAGAAACGTTATACCGCAAATAGGACAAAGACTGCCGGTTAGAAATTTTATTTTTTCCCGGCATGTAGAGCAAAATACTTTTTCTGTAATCGGTTGCAAGATAGCGGCACAGCTTATACACTGGGGTGGAAAAATAATATCGGTGATATGCCTTAAAACTTCATCTATAATCAAGCCATTGCCTTGTTTAATCTTTTTATTTCCGTTGCATTTTCATCAATACTCATACGGGGGGCATCCCACAAATTTTCTATAGCGTAGAAGACTCTAAGCGATTCCTGGAAAATAGAAATTACAATGTCATCGTAATCAAGCAAAATCCATTGGCCGTTAGCTTCACCCTCTACACCCAATGGTTTGATCTCTGATTTCTTTAAAAATTCCTGTATTGCAGCGGAAATTGCTTGAACTTGTCTTTCCGTTGCTCCACTGCAAATAAGCATGTAATCCGTAAAGGCGGAAATTTTTTTGACGTTCAAAACTATAATATCTTTAGCTTTTTTCTGCAAAGTTGCGTTGATGCACATAAGCAGGCGTTGTTGAGATTCATTTTTCTTTGCCGGCAAATAAACCTCCTATTTTCGTAAGATTTTCCCTTTATGTCCTTCAGCCTTCAGTCTGACCACCTTAGATATTTTTATATGCCACAAATAAGCTGGGTTGACAATGTTACATTTATAATGCGGTCGTTCCTGCTTGGAAGTATTGGATTATGTTCTCAGTGGGCTAAGAGAATGATCTCTAAAGCGAAAATGCAATATAAAGCTACAAATATTTTTTAATAGAAGTAATAATAATTTGGTTATTGTGAAATAATAATGGCCATGATAAATGAGCTCTCCGCATCAATTTATAAAGGAATTTCTTAATGCTAGATATTTTAAGCAAGGTTCACGTACACATACCGTTTCATCTTTTGCCCCAATATCAGGAAACCATTCTCCAGCAGAAGCTCAATCCGGAAATTTATTTTAGTCACTATGCGTTGCAGAAAATAGATAGAGCAATATGTGTGGAGACAGCAAAACTTTTTTCCGGTGCCGGCTTAAAAGTAACTTTCCACGCTCCATTTATGGATTTACGTCCCGGAGCGCTGGATGATAAAATCCGGCAAACGAGTATGGATAGAATAAAACAGGTATTCGATCTGGCGTCTTATTTTCAACCATTAAGAATAGTTTGCCATCCTTCTTTTGATGACCGGTATTATGTAGATTGCGATGATTTATGGCTGGAGAATAGCATTAAAACCTGGACAGTGTTGATTGCACTGGCTAAAGATGTTAAAACAATTATTGCTCTGGAAAATGTTTATGAAAAAAATCCGCACATTTTGCGCCGTCTTTTCGATGCACTGTCTTCGGATAGTATTTGTTTTTGCTTGGATACGGGACATTTTAATGTGTTTTCTAATACACCGCTAAAAATTTGGCTCCAGGAGTTGGGAAAATATTTAGGCCAATTGCATTTACATGACAATAATGGATTGACTGATGAGCACCTGCCGGTAGGCAACGGAAATTTTCCTTTTGACGAGCTTTTTCAATCTTTAAAGAAAAATAAAATTCATCCGATAATAACATTGGAGGCTCATGCGCAAGATGACCTTTGGCAGTCGCTGGAGAACATTAAAAGCATGGCTTTGTTGGATTTTATTTGTGAAACTCCAATTCCGAAAGCGAAGCGCATAGCAATTGGCAAGTTGAACAATCCCGCAAAGCGGAGGGTATAATGCCCAGCAGCGTGCTGTGGAATCTGTTTCCAAAGCTTACTTTGCAGTTTATACCCGTGGTTTGATCATTATTGATTGAGACAATATAGAACTGATTTAGGGAATTAGTGTGCTTCGATATATCATAAAAAGACTAATTTTTATGATCCCGCTTTTACTGGGGATTACAATCATTTGTTTTTTTGTTATGCGTCTGGCTCCCGGCTCGCCAACCGATCTGCAGACGCAAATGAATCCAAAATCTTCAGTGGAAATGAAAGAGCGCCTCAAGACCTTATATGAACTGGACAAGCCTATTCATGAACAGTATTGGTCGTGGCTGAAAAAGATTAGTCGTGGAGATTTGGGAATATCCTTTTCCTCCGACCTCCGTCCAGTTGCCGCTAAAATTATGGAGCGGTTGCCAATTACTATCATCTTGGAATTTTTATCTCTTTTAATTATTATTGCTGTTGCTATACCCATAGGAGTGCTTTCTGCCGTCTATCAGGATTCTCTTTTTGATAAAATCACCGGCGTATTCGTATTCATTGGTTTTGCCGTTCCCACATTTTGGTTGGCTTTATTGCTGATGATATTTTTTGGCATCCAACTCGGCTGGTTGCCCATTTCCGGTTTGCGTTCTTTAAACTATGAGTACCTTACTCCTTGGATGCAATTTGTCGATTTAGCCAAACATTTGGTTTTACCCGTGTTCATATCCGCCTTTGGTGGATTAGCCGGTCTTTCCCGTTACATGCGCGCAAACATGCTGGAAGTAATCCGGCAGGATTATATTATGACTGCGCGGGCTAAAGGTTTGAGCGAAAGAGATGTTATTTACAAGCATGCATTGCGCAATGCCCTTTTGCCGGCCATAACTATTTTAGGGCTTTCCATTCCAGGCCTGATCGGCGGCAGTGTCATCTTTGAGACAATATTTGCGATTCCGGGTATGGGACAGCTTTTTTATATGGCGGTTATGGCTAGAGATTATCCAACGGTTATGGGTATTTTGCTCATTGGCGCTATTTTAACGCTTTTGGGAAATTTAATTGCCGATGTATCTTACGCAGTGGCTGATCCGCGTATTCGCCTATCTTAATAGAGCTGAAAAATGAACTTCTGGGAAATGTTTTATAAAAATAAATTAATGCTCACTGGTAGCGGGATTGTTTTATTGTTTTTTCTCCTTTCTCTTCTGGCGCCGTGGCTTGCGCCTTATGATTTCGGGCAAATTGATTTGACTAATGTTCTGGCCTCTCCTTCGGCCAGCCATTTATTCGGAACGGATCAACTAGGTCGCGATGTGCTTTCACGGATGATTTGGGGTGCAAGGATTTCATTGAAAGTCGGTTTTGTGGCTACCGGTGTGGCCATTATTATCGGAACAATTCTGGGAGCTGTTTCCGGCTATTATGGTGGTTGGATTGACGCGGCTATCATGCGGTTTGTGGACATCATGCTTTGCTTTCCGACTTTTTTTCTGATTCTGGCGGTAATCGCTTTTTTAGAGCCTTCTATTTGGAATATTATGATAATTATCGGTTTGACCGGATGGATGGGTGTTACAAGGCTGGTACGGGCTGATTTCATTACGTTGAAGGAAAGGGACTTTGTTCAAGCTGCGAGAGCGATAGGAGCAAGTGATTTAAGGATTATTTTTCTCCATATCCTGCCTAATGCTTTTGCCTCTATTTTAGTAGCCGCAACATTAGGTATTGCCGGAGCGATACTTACGGAATCAGCCTTGAGCTTTTTAGGGATTGGCGTGCAGCCGCCGACGCCCAGTTGGGGCAACATTTTAACTGCCGGAAAAGACAACATAGATATCGCCTGGTGGCTTTCCTTATATCCGGGGCTGGCCATATTAATCACAGTTGTCGGCTATAATCTTTTGGGAGAGGGCATCCGGGATTCACTCGATCCGCGGTTAAAAAAATGATTTTGGTAATTGAAGCTCTCCGCGGCAAGCCGCGGAGAATCTTCGATTCTTAAGGAATAAGATTATTCAGTATTCGCTCGCTTACCCGAAAGCTCGCTACCGAATTCAATAAATGAATTGGCTTATATTTTTATGATCAGGAAATGAAATGGCAAGATGATTTCTCTGGTAATAATCCCTCCATTTACGCAGTATTTTGCCTTCTATATTGATTTCACCGTTTTCAAAAATTAATTTCATCTTAACAGTATCACCAATTTCATGTTCTTCATCACCCTCGCATAAGATTATATGAGTACCGGTGCTCGATATATCTATGACCTGACTTTCTTTTTCCTGGCAATAAGCGCGCATATTCGGAAGTAGATTAAGGCGGATTCTCGGCCACATTCTTAAATCACAAGGTGCCGGATCACTTAATTTATGCAGAATAATCCGGGAGTCCGATGTAATAGCCTGAATTCTTCCTTCAAAACCCAATCGGCCGGGTTTTGTTGTAATCCTTTGGTAAGTTAAAAGAACAATGTGATTCAAATAAATTTTTTTGATAGATGGTTGAGTTTGCTCAATCGCAAAATAATCATTGGGCAAAAGCTGATTAAGCTTGGATTTACGAAGTTCATTTCCGTCCAAGAGCAAGCATAATTCTTCTCCTGGCTCAATATTCAGCCGCATTAGCGATTAAACTTCTCCTTATTGATATTTAGTATAAAAAAGGAATCAACATCCTTGATTTCTTAATGTAGACGGCATAATCATTTCCGAACTTAAGTAGATTTTCTTTTTCTTCGGAAAGAGCTGTAGCGTAAACAAATACTACGATAACGGCAAACAGGCTTAAAGCCAAAAGTGAAGGATTTTTCATTAAACAGCCTGCGCCAAGAAATATTAGCGAGCTATAAAGAGGATGACGAACGTATTTATATATTCCCGTAGTTACCAAAGTGGTGGTTGTTTCAATGTTGGCGGAGCTCGCTGGTTTGCCATTGCGAATAAGGAAGAAGAAACCGGGAAGGACTAAAAGGAGGGAAATTATTAATAATCCCCAGGAAATTATATGAAAACCGGAAAAAGGCCTATGAAACCAGTAACTGCTGTTGACTAAAATTAAAATTAGGAGAAACTCAAAAGCAAAAAAACGATAAAACTTTCGACTGCCGGTATCGAATAAGGCGGGCCAGGAAATTATGATAAATATTATAGAAACCGCAAAAAATATGATAAGTTTAGTCATAATTGCTCCTCTTTCAAATCAAAGAACATAAAATTATCAAAGGAGATATTTGCTTATTTATTATTTTTAAAATTTGCGGAATAGTTTTCATGTCCATAGCTATATTTATCTATTAAACAAAAATAAGATTTATAGCAGCAACCACACTATATTTATTATGGTATTTAGCGAAAAGGTTCGCGAGTGTCAAGGTATTTCCCCTATTCACTGGTACAGCTTTAATCGCTTAAGGCTTGATAAAATTGAGAAAATGTAATAGTAATCCCCTCGTTAAATTAAGCGCAGAAGGAGAATTCTTAACATGGCCAAAAAAGTTAATCCGGAGTTACTTAAACTCGATAAACGCATTCTTTCTCGCCGATTATTATCCGGTGAAATATCCGAAAAAGATTTGCAGAGTTTATTAAAAAAAATCCCTGATGTTGCGGAAAATGCTGAGGAAGTTTATCCGAATGGAAACGAAAAATAGCTTCTTATGCTGATTGATTCTCACGCTCACCTGGAAATGAAAGAGTTCGATTGCGATCGTGAGAAAGTGATCGAGCGTGCCCGGCAGGCAGGTGTTGGTTTTGTAATTACTGTAGGAACAAACTTGATGCTCAGCCGTAAAGCGGTTGAACTTGCCGAGAGGCATGAAAATATTTACGCAACAGTCGGCATCCATCCCCATGATGTAGTCAATACTGATAATAAAACTTTTGATACTCTCCTCGAACTTGCCCACCGGAAAAAAGTTGTCGCCTATGGCGAAATTGGATTGGATTTTTTTCGCAATATTTCACCTCAAGAAAAACAACTGGATTTGTTTGGCCGTCAACTGGAATTGGCTAATGAGCTGAAACTGCCGGTGATTATTCATGATCGCGACGCCCATGAACAAACGTTAAAAATGGTTAAGGCATCCAGTGTACGTTGTGGAGTTTTTCACTGTTTTTCCGGTGATTATAACATGGCCAAACAATGTATAGCCTTAGGCTTTTATATTTCCGTGCCTGGCGTTGTGACCTATGATAAGGCAAAGACTATTCAAGATGTTGTCAGACATGTGCCCTTGTCTTCAATACTGCTGGAAACGGACGCGCCTTATCTTGCGCCTATTCCGCACCGCGGAAAAAGAAACGAACCTTCCTTTATTATCCATACGGCAAAGAAAGTAGCGGAGCTTAAAGGCGTATCTTTGGAGGAAGTGGCCGAAGCCACAACCAGAAACGCCAAGAGTCTTTTCCATATTGAAGCTTCAGCCAGCAAAGAGTAGCGTATTTTTCAAATAATTTAATAAGAGTCAGGATAATGAAAAATAAACTGAAAGCAGTAGTTTTATTAAGCGGCGGTGTCGATTCTACCACAACATTGGCTATCGCTAAAAATATGGGATTTGCAATCTATGCCCTGAGCTTTCGCTATGGGCAACGCCATGAGGTGGAATTGGAAGCAGCATCACTTAATGCCCGGCATTTTAATACGGCCGAGCATCTGATTGTCGATATTGATCTGCGCCGCATTGGCGGTTCTGCCTTAACAGGGGATATTGCTATTCCTAAGAGCCGAAACATTAAAAAAATGGGAAAAGATATTCCCATAACTTATGTTCCGGCACGCAATACCATATTTCTTTCTTACGCTCTGGCGTGGGCGGAAACAATAAAAGCATTTGATATATTTATCGGTGTTAATTCTTTGGATTATAGCGGTTATCCGGATTGCCGTCCCGAATATATCGAAGCTTACGAGAAGATGGCCAATCTTGCCACAAAGGCCGGAGTGGAAGGCAAGCAGATAATAAAAATTAATACGCCGCTTATCAGGATGACCAAAGCGCAAATTATCCGTAAAGGAATAGAGTTGGGTGTTGATTATGGCCAAACACATAGCTGTTATGATCCATCTGCAGAAGGCGTTGCCTGTGGCGAATGTGACTCCTGCCTGTTGCGTTTGAAAGGTTTTAGAGATGCCGAAGTGAGTGATCCCATTGAATATAAGAATCACGAAGAATGATGAATTCTTGATAAATCGACAAAGCTTTGGAATCAGCATTCCGGCAAGGAACCCCGGCGTCCCAAGGTATTTTATACCATACGATGATTTATAAGAACATGAGGTGTATGGCCTAATATTTCCTTAATAATACCAATTTACATAGTTCTTCCTGAAGTCAATAATCAACAGGTGTCAGGGAAAGTTGCTGCGTTCAGCTGGCAATGATCACCTTTATCGGCTCCCTGATTACTCTTGGGATAAATACATCCAATCATAACGCCTCATCAAAAAAGGCGTGCAGGAGAAGTCTGCCTGAATTGTGCTTGAAAATGCCTTCTTGACGGGTGACTCGACCCAAAGGTAAGCCCATTTCTCTAAGTGACGGACACCGCTCCACCTACCTTTCCCAACCGTATTGCCAGCTCTTACTTTTCGATGCAAACTATCCGTTGACAAGAAAAAACAGCCCTCCTATACTTCCATCCAACGAAAGTAATACTTTATCATATTTTTGCCCTCTGCAAAAAATTAACTCAAAGGAGGAAACCATGACCGATATCTATGAGAAGCTCAGAGAAAGACTCGATATGTTCCCCCAGGGGTTTCCGAAGACAAAGAGTGGGGTTGAATTAAAAATACTGAAAGAGCTTTTTTCACCGGAAGAGGCGGAAATCATGCTTTTCTTGCGGCCAACCCCGGATCCCGTCAGTGTGATCTCGGAAAGGATGGGTCGGGACGAATCAGAAATGGCTGACATCCTCTTTCAGATGTCCAAGAGAGGATTGATTCTGCGAGGCACTGTCCAGGGGTATACCTTTTATTTGATGGCTCCATGGATAGTGGGTATATGGGAGTTCCAGCTAAATAATCTGAATCAAGACAACATACCTTTGTATGAAAAATACTTTGAGGAGGGTATGGTTCCTGAAAGAGGCCGTTCACAGACAGGTGGGTTTCGGGTCATCCCTATAGAAAGGGAAATAAAGGACAGTACTGAAGTTCAGCCCTTTGAAAAGGTGTCCGAAATAATCGAGTCAAGTCATCGGTTCGCGGTGGCCGACTGTATTTGTCGCAAAGAAGCCAGCAATGATGGGGCATGGCTGCGACAAGCTCCTGGAAGGCTGCATGATGTTTGACCTAGCTGCGGACTACTACATTGAAAATGGGCTGGGACGGGAAATCTCAAAGAAGGAAGCCCATGAGATCCTGTTAAAGGCCGAGGAGAGTGGTCTGGTCCATCATTCGTCAAATCACAAGAGCAGCAAGATGTTTATATGCAATTGCTGCGGCTGTTGTTGCAATGCACTGGCCCATGTCAACAAATACAATAATCCCCTGGCCATCACCCACTCAAACTACTATGCTGTGGTTGACGCTGAAACTTGTACGGCCTGTGAAACTTGCGTTGAGCGGTGCCAGGTAAATGCCATTCAGATTGAAGCCGATGTCTCTGTCATATCAAAGGATCAGTGCATCGGGTGCGGATTGTGTGCCGCTACCTGCCCCACAGGATCAATAACAATGGTTCAAAAGCAAAAAGAAGAAATGTCAGTTATTTTTGAGAATCAGGACCAACTGCTCCAGACAATGGCGAAGGAAAAGAATAAAGAATATCCATTTGAATAGCATGTGAAGATGCTGTTAAGCAACTAAGTTTCTTCTGCTTCTGGTAGGATCGATTGAAAGTGGAATTCGGGGAGTTGCTATCGCATATTTCAATTGATAATAAACAGAATTTAAATCCTTTGACTCCATTTAGTTGTAGGTGAAACCTTCAGAGAAAGCCGCATGCAGTTAGACAAACCGACATGTTGCCAGCCCTCCAAAGATTTGAACATGAGTGTTCATTAATGAATATCTATAAATCTGCTTAATTGAGACGGAAGGTATTAGCATGCCAATGCATAATCTCTACTAGATGAGTTGGGATGTTATACGGATCCTTATAATATCCCCACTAAAAAAAAGAAAAATGGTTGATAATGCCTTAATATTATATTATTGAATATGAAACATAAAGTATATTCGCGGGGTGTTATAATGCGAATTTGCGGTGTTTGGGTTTTTATACGGATACATATAAATATTGTTGGCTTTTCAAAAGAGGAGGTGTTTCCATGTTACTCAAATCGGGAAACAAGATTCACGTTATAACGCGTCGGCAGTTCGAAAACGACTTACGACGCCACTTTATCGGTGAGGTTACGGAATCCGCAGATGATGTTGTAAGGGCGAAGGGCTATGCATTTGTTCTTGATAAAAGTTTAAACAAATACATCCGGAGCCCTGAGAAAAGAGACCTACTTTTCTCACTCGTTGACGCTGGAAATATAGTTAACGTCTTACCGGACAGTGTGAATATTGAAGCATCGGATTACAAGATTTCGCATGAAGGGAGGTTGGTTGTTACCGATGGAGAGAGTTTCTCACTGGACATCCATGAATTTGGTATAACCCATTGACATATTCAAACATTATCTCGAGTAAAGCCAACAGGCATGTAGAGGCGACGCGTCAATGGCCGCGCGCCTCAACTCAATCGTTAGATCAATCATTTCAAACGCAAATCCTCAAAATATTTTATTCACCATGGCTGTTGACTTGTAAGTGAAATAAATATTTTCCTGACAATCTTGTCGTGAAATATTAAACAATAATTTCAACTCCTATTAAAAACTTAATATACGCAGCCAAGATAATCCCTCTTAAAATCAATAATATAAATTAAATTCCAGTTTGCGGATGATTTTTGTGTCACATTCTTTTGATCTGTAATACTCGTTCATATGAATTCCACACTACTGAGATTTTGTAAGCAAAACACTTAAAAATATTTTTAAGAAAATATCCATAATCTTAAAAATACCATTTTTTTTAAAAAATATTAGTCCATAACAACTACAAACCCTCAGAATTGGTGCGAGAAAAGAGAATATCAGGGGCAGCTGTAAATGCTCAGTAATTAGGCAACTTTTTCTATTATAATTAAACAGATTGTTTTTTGGAGGTTAATGTAATAAATTTCGCTAATTATAATAAGAAAGGTTTAAAATGTACTTCAAAACCCTCGTCACCATTTTAGCTTCTGATCTCCTTTTTATTTTGATTGCCATTCCGTTTATTTTGCGCAGGGTGCCGCCAAACCGGGTTTATGGATTTCGCACCCGCACAACTTTAGCTGATGAAAACATTTGGTACGAATCTAACGCCTACTTTGGCAGAAACTTTGTTATTTCCAGCATAATTTCGGGGGTTGCCGTTTACCTTCTATACATCTATCATGGGCTCCCACCAGAGTACTTCATGAAAGCAGGACTCTTCTGCCTTATCGCTCCGCCGCTCATTGTTATAATACTCACGTTGCGTTATTCGCAATCTCTCAACAATCGTAGTTAGAAACTTACCTCTGGACTGATCAATTAAACAGTTTGCATTTTGGCAGTTATTGTAATAAATTTATAGTTATGGGGTGCCGAATAAGGCTGAGATTATACCCTTTGAACCTGACCCGGGTAATGCTGGCGTAGGGAGTGGCGTAAATGAAAATTAAATGGGCCATATCCTTATTGGGTAAAAGGGTATGGCTTTTTTTATTCTGGGAACTATGAGAATTATATGTCGAAAAAAATAATCATAATCAGCGGCGGATGTTTCGGCGATCCAATATTTTTTAAGAAAAAGATAGCGGAAATTGGACCCTCTCTAATCATTGTCTGCGATGGCGGGGTGCGTCATCTACAAAAAATAGGAATTAAGCCGGATGTGATTATCGGCGATATGGATTCCATTGAGCCTGCTCAACTGAAAAGTTATTCCGCACAGGATGTCCAGATTATCAAATATTCGGCAAATAAAGACTTCACCGATACCGAACTGGCTCTTGATTACGCTTTAAATTTGAAGCCCACAGCTATTTATATCTGGGGAGCACTGGGCGGAAGACTCGATCATACTCTGGCTAATGTGTTTTTGCTTCGCAAAGGTCAAAAAGCAGGAATTAAAACTTATCTGATCGATGAATACTGTGAGGCTTTTATCGTTAATAGGGAAGCCGCTTTTGTTGACGCCAAGGGCATTACTGTTTCTCTTTTTGCCTTTAGTCCCCAAGTCGAAGGTTTATCTCTCAGTGGGTTTGTTTATCCTCTTAAAGATGCGATATTGACTATGGGTGAGTCGCCGGGAATCAGTAACATTATTAATAAAGCTCACGCTAAAATCAGTGTGCGAGCTGGGAATCTTCTGGTGATTCGTTATTGGCAAAAAGGTATTTTTCCGGAGGCGCTGTAATTTATGAAGCCGGTTAAAGTATTGTGCATAGGAGGTTCTGATTCCAGCGGTGGAGCAGGGATTCAGGCAGATTTGAAGGCTGTCAGCGCCTGCGGCTGTTATGGGATGAGCGTTATAACGGCGGTAACGGCGCAGAATACACTGGGTGTTCAGGATATTTATCCGGTGTCACCGAAGTTTGTCGCACAACAGCTGGAATCGGTTTTAAGTGATATTGGCGCGGATGCTGTAAAAACCGGAATGCTTCCGACAGCCGGAGTTGTTCAGATAGTTGTAAAGAAGATTAAGGAGTATAATATAGACAAAGTTGTAGTTGATCCGGTGATGATAGCCAAAGGCGGGCGTTCATTAATGCAGGATAAAGCATGGGAGGCGCTTGTAAAAAAGCTTCTGCCTTTAGTTTTTGTTGTTACTCCGAACATACCCGAGGCGCAAGAACTGGCTCAAATGAAGATTAAGTCAATTGACGAAATGAAGAAAGCGGCGGCTTTAATTCATAAGCTGGGCGCGAATAATGTGCTGATTAAGGGAGGGCATCTTCCCGATAGTGAACAATCAGGCGCCGTTGACATTCTTTATGACGGGAAGAAATATTACGAGTTTTCAGAAAAATGGATTGATACGCGTAATACACATGGCACAGGCTGTACTTACGCTTCAGCCCTGGCTGCTGAAATTGCCCGGGGTAAAAATGTTGTCGCGGCGGCGGAAAAAGCGAAAAAGCTGGTCACTGACGCGATAAAAAATTCAATTAAAATAGGGGCAGGGCACGGGTCGGTTAATGCGTTATTTTAAATATTTAATAAATTAAAAAATTAAGGAAAACGAGAATTTTATATATGGAGCAACAAATGACACAATTAGAAAAAGCCCGCAAAGGCTTGATTACGGAAGAAATGAAAATCTGCGCTGCCGAAGAAGGCATGGAGCCGGAGTATATAAAGCAGGGGATAGTTGAAGGAACAATCGTTATCTGCCGAAATGTAAAACATCAGATAATCAAACCTCTGGCGATAGGAAGGGGTTTGCGAACTAAAGTCAATGCCAATATCGGCACTTCGAAGGATCACGCTGATTTGAATTTAGAATTGGAGAAGTTAAAAATTGCGGTTTCCGCCGGAGCTGATGCCGTGATGGATCTCTCTACCGGCGGAAATCTGGCCGAAATCAGAAAAGCAGTTATGAGAAAATCTCCGGTGGCCATAGGCACGGTGCCGATATATCAGGTCGCGGTAAAGATGTTGGCGGAAAAGAAAGCAATTTCCGAGATGACCGCCGATGATATGTTTGCCGTGATCGAGGAAAACGGTAAAGACGGTGTTGATTTTATTACGGTTCACTGCGGAGTCACGAGAGGCAGTGTCGCGACTGTGGAAGGGCAGGGGAGAGTTCTCGGAATTGTCAGCCGCGGCGGCTCCATGACGGCCAATTGGATGTATTGCAACAATCGGGAAAATCCTCTGTATGAGGAATATGATAGGCTTTTGGAAATCGCGCATCGTTACGATATGGTATTGAGCCTGGGCGACGGGCTTCGTCCCGGAGCCATCGAAGATGCCACGGATCAGGGACAATTGCAGGAGCTGATTATTCTGGGAGAACTGGCCAAGCGAGCTCGTGCCGCGGGTGTACAGGTGATGATTGAAGGCCCAGGGCATGTTCCCATAACTGAGATTGAAGCCAATATTAAACTGCAAAAAAAACTTTGTCAGGGCGCTCCGTTTTATGTTTTAGGGCCTCTGCCGACTGATATTGCTCCTGGTTACGATCACATTACCTCCGCCATCGGCGGGGCTATTGCCGGAGCTGCCGGGGCAGATTTTTTGTGCTATGTAACTCCAGCCGAACACTTGCGTCTGCCTACTCTGGCCGATGTTCGCGAAGGAGTTATCGCCGCGCGTATCGCTGGACATATTGCCGATATCGCCAAGGGTGTTCAGGGGGCGCGTGAAAGAGACCGTAAAATGTCGGCGTGCCGGAAGAACTTTGATTGGCAAGGGCAAGTTGATTTATCTATTGATCCGGAAAGAACACTCGCACTCTTAGAAAAGAGCAAAAGTGCGCAAGATGAAGGTTGCACCATGTGCGGCGAATTTTGCGCTATTAGGTTAGGTAAAAAATAAATAATTCAAGGAGGCATACAAATGATTCGTGTAATTGCCATAGTAACGGTAAAAGAGGGTAAGAGGAAAAATTATTTGGAAGAAGTATACAAAATTATGCCTCTAGTGCATATAGAAGATGGCTGTATTGAATACGGACCGCATATAGATATGGATTCCGGTATCCCTATTCAGAAAAAGCTCGGTCCTGATACAGTTGCAATAATCGAAAGATGGGAAAGTCTCGATGCTTTGAAAAAACACGGGACGACGCCGCACATGAATAATTTTCGCCATGCGGTAAAAACATTTATGCAGTCCATGCAATTACTGGTGCTGACGCCGGCTTAATCATATTTACAAAAAGGTGTCCTTGTGTCCGTTGCGCGGGAAAATAAGATAATTGATAAACGCAAAAACGCTGATGACATATTCGGCAAATTGAAAGAAGCGGGTTTTGAAGCATATTTTGTCGGCGGTTGTGTGCGCGATTCCCTGCTGGGAAAGATTCCCGGCGATTACGATATTGTAACTTCCGCGCTTCCCGATGAAATAATCTCTCTGTTCCCTCACACCGCGGCAATAGGGGCAAAGTTCGGTGTTGTGGCCGTTATTGTTGAAGGATACCTTTATGAAGTGGCTACATTTCGCAGCGATGATATTTATGAAGACGGGAGACGGCCATTGCAGGTTCATTTTTCAACAGTGCGTGAAGACATTTCCCGCCGTGATTTTACCGTCAATGGATTATTAATGGATCCGGCGACGGGTGAAATAATCGATTATGTAGATGGCCGCGAGGATATTGAGAAAAAAATAATCAGAACCATCGGCAATCCAGAAGAACGTTTTAATGAAGATTATTTGCGGATGCTCAGAGCCGTTCGTTTTGCCGCAAATCTGGATTTTACAATCGAGATGGACACGAAAAATGCAATCGAAAGAAATGCCGCGAAAATAAAACAAATCAGCGCGGAAAGATTGCAGGAGGAACTGGGTAAAATTCTTACACGCGGAGGCGCGCGCCGCGGTTTTGAATTAATGGCGCGAACAGGGATATTAAAGGAAATATTGCCGGAAATAGATAGATTGCAAAAAGTGGAACAGCCGCCGCGTTTTCATCCCGAAGGCGATGTCTGGCAACATACATTAATGATGCTGGATTTACTACCCAGAGAAGATTCCGGCGTAAATATATTACTGGCATGGGCTTCACTTTTACATGACGCGGGTAAAGCAATTACGCGCACTGAAGATGAAAACGGCGTACACTTCTACGGGCATGTTCGAAGTGGAGAAGAAATTGCCGATAATATAATGCGGCGATTGAGGTTTTCGCGCGCTAATCGGGAAACAGTCCTTAATCTAATTCATTATCATATGGTTTTTATGAATGTACAAAAAATGCGTCCGGGACGACTGAAAAGATTCTTGCGCATGCCTGATTTTGAGTTGCATCTGGAGTTGCACCGGCTTGATTGCCTTGCCAGCCACGGGATGCTCGACAATTATGACTTTTGCCGCGATCAGCTTCAACTGTTAGCGGCAGAAGATTTAAACCCGTCGCGCTTGCTTAACGGTAATGATTTGATTGCTCTTGGCTTTATTCCGGGTAAAATCATCGGGCAGATTTTACAGGCGTTGGAAAACGAACAATTGGAAGGCAGGATCGCTACACAGGAAGATGCGGAAAAATATGTTCATAAATACTGGAAAAAATAGTTTTGCACCTGCCTTTTTTCTTGGTAAAATATCATTCAGAAGATCAATCTTTAAATAATATTCAAAGAATGATGAATCAATGAAAAATAACCGAAAAATATTATTTATTCTTTTTATAATATCTTTGTTTATTTCATCCTGTGCCAGCCGGACTACTCATGTAAGCCCTATCGAACCAGTGTCGAAAAGAAAACCATTGGAAATGATGGGCTATGCGATTCAAGCCGGCGCGTTTGCCAAGGTAGAAAACGCAGCTCGTTTGACAGAAACGCTTAAAGCACGGGGATTGGATTCCACATATTTCAAGGCTGCTGATGGATTATTTAAGGTTCGTTTTGGTAATTATTCCACCAAAGAAATGGCCAGACAAACAGCGCAAGCCCTGAAAGACAAGGGAACAATAGAAGCTTTCTATATTGTTCAGCCGGAAGACTATGCATTTTATAGACAAAAGAAATACGGTACTAATTATCTTAGGGAATCTTTGGTTAAAACCGCGAGAGATTTTATCGGTGTTCCTTATCTTTGGGGCGGCACTTCTTCCGAAAGAGGATTTGATTGCAGTGGATTGACTATGACTGTGTATCAATTAAATGGATTGAATTTACCCCGCAAATCAACAAGACAATTTGAAGTCGGCAGTCCGGTGGTTAGCATCCGCCAGTTACAGAAGGGCGATCTGGTGTTTTTTGCGTCGAAAGGAAACAATAGAGTATCTCATGTCGGTGTATATATCGGAGATGGAGAATTTATTCACGCCTCTTCGCGGGGTAAAAATATTCGTGTTGATTCCCTCTCTACCTCTTCCTTTTCCAGAAAATACATGGGCGGAAGAACATATCTATAATTCAGAGTAGCTGTAATTATATTTTATAGCGCTGCCGGATTCAAGGTACGTGATTATTAAAGATGGTCTAAGTCCTGGATAAATTATTTTCTGGTTTATTTCTTGAATGCCTCAAAATAGAGATTTAATATTTTTCCGGATAAAAAATAAAATCGCTATGTGATTTGTTGCGACATGCGCTTTTATGATTGTTTAAAAATAATTTATACGGTATAAAAAAAATAAATAAAATTGTAAAATATGTGTAGTTTTTGTTGACCTGACAAAAAAAATAAAGTAAAATTTAGTACGGAAAAGAAATTTGTAGTTTTTCAACCTAAAAAATACAGTTTTAAAAAAGGAGGCATTATCTGATGAAAGCGAAAGCAAAGAAGAAACAAGCAAGGAAAGTCGTGAAGAAAAAATCTACAAAGAAACCGGTAAAGAAAGCAAAAAAGAGATAACGATTAAAAAAATAATTAAACGATAGTTAGTCGTTTAATTATAAAATCGTTAAATTTCACCTTAAGTAGAGTAGTGTTTTGAAACGACACTACTCTACTTCAAGTAGTATTGAAGTTCACCTATCTATTCTAATAATTTATTTTCTGAAAGTTGTTATAAAGGTAATTTATGACCAAAGACTTAATCCTGGCAATCGATAATGGCACACAATCGGTAAGGGCGTTAATTTTTGATTTGCGAGGTAATCTGGTTCATAAAGCGCGAATTCCGCTTGAACCATATATTTCGCGCGAGCCCGGCTGGGCGGAACAAGATGCAAATTATTACTGGCAGTCTTTATGTCAGGCTTGCCAAAAGCTCTGGAAGGAATCATCAGTATCAAAAGACGCTATTGCCGGAGTCACGATTACTGCCCAACGTGCCACGATGATTAATGTCGATAAAAAGGGTAATCCTTTGCGTCCGGCTATAGTTTGGCTGGATCAGCGACGCACAAACGGTTTAAAGCCGGTCGGAGGTTTTTGGGGACTGGCTTTTAAAGTATCACGCATGTCAGAGACTGTCGCTTACCTGCAAGCTGAAGCCGAATGTAATTGGATCAGACTGCATCAACCGGAAATTTGGAACAAAACATACAAGTATCTTTTTCTATCCGGTTATTTGACATATTGTCTAACTGGGCGATTTGTTGATTCCGTAGGCTGTCAGGTGGGATACGTTCCTTTCGATTACAAGAAAAAGCAATGGGCTGCTTCATGGAATTGGAAATGGCAGGTTACCAAAATCGAACCGGAGATGCTACCCGATCTTATTGCCCCGGCGGATATAATGGGTAAAATTACCAAACAGGCTGCTGCACAAACAGGCATACCGGAAGGTTTGCCGCTGATCGCTGCTGCTGCCGATAAAGCTTGTGAAGTGCTAGGTGCAGGGTGTCTGGAGCCACATATCGGATGTTTGAGTTATGGAACAACGGCCACGATAAACACAACGCATTACAAATACATCGAAGCAATTCCCCTGATTCCACCCTATCCTTCGGCGGTACCTAACGCTTATAGTTTAGAAATTCAGATTTATCGTGGTTACTGGATGGTCAGCTGGTTCAAGGAGCAATTCGCTCAACTGGAACAAAAAATAGCGGAGGAACGCGGCGTAGAGACGGAGACGATCATTGAAGAATTATTGCATCAGGTTCAGCCGGGATCAATGGGGCTTGTATTGCAACCATATTGGTCGCCCGGAATAAAAGTGCCCGGACCGGAAGCGAAAGGTGCGATAATCGGTTTTGGAGATGTGCACAATCGGGCCCACCTATACCGGGCAATACTGGAAGGATTGGCTTATGCATTGCGTGAAGGAAAAGAGCGCGAGGAAAAACGCAGTGGCATAGAAATAACCGAGTTGAGGATCTCCGGTGGCGGTTCACAAAGCAACACGGCAATGCAGCTGACCGCTGATATTTTCGGATTGCCTACCGCGCGACCGCATATCTATGAAACATCCGGATTAGGCGCGGCAATCGATGCAGCAGTAGGATTAAAACTTCATCGTGATTTTAAGACTGCCGTGCAAGAGATGACGCGCATCGGGCAATTATTTGAGCCCAATTTGAACACGCATAATATATACGATAAACTTTATAAGCGGGTTTATAAACAAATGTATAATCGCTTGAAGCCTCTATACGAAGAAATTCGTTCCATTACCGGTTATCCCAACCGGGTGTAGTAACAAGTTTATAAGTAATTATTGTAATTGTAATATATAATAGAACAATATTTTTTGACTAAATATTGTGTTGTCGAATTACTGAAATTAAATTCAAAAATATAAAATCATCAAAGATTAAATAACTTAGCACATGGGCCTCTGGGTTTATTATGCTCGAAATGTCACAACTATAATTCAGAAATGTTTGAAATAACAATTGAAAGTATCTGTGGATAAAAAATTGTAATTCTATGAAATTTTAAAAATATTTTATTGGAAAATAATTTCAAATTTGTAGTTGAAAAATACTTGCGAGTAAACCGATAAATGTATTGAAAAGATTAGCGAAGTATTGATAAGATGAATTTGCCATGAGATATTCATTGCTAAACAAAATTACCGTAATTTTCTTAATATTATTTTTGGTCGGAATTCCCGGCTGCGGCAGCATACTCGGTAATATTCCCCCGCCCCCGAATTTGATGGTCAATATTGAACTCAAAGATACGTATGATAAAGACATACCAATAAAATTCGTCAAACAGCTCAAATGGGCAAGCTTCATGTCGGATTGGGCGATACCCTACATTTTTATAAATGTGGGACAGCATTTTGAATCTGCCGGAGATGAACAGCGCGCTTTTTATTTTTATGACCGGGCGATAACTGAAATACAAAAACGTAAAGATATCAATGGAGAAGGGACGGTAGTAAACCGTAAAATATTAGCTTTCTATAAATTCGGCAAAAAACAGAACGCATATAGCGCTATAAAAAAAATGGAGAGGCAATGGACAACAGCTCCACTAAATTCGTTTGTTTTTCAAAATTACGGTCATTATTGTTTGATGAACGGCGATTATGAAAGGGCTATGGAATATTTTCGGCAGTCTTTTGAATCCAACCAGAATTATCAAGATAATTTTAATTTACTAATGATGCGGCGCGACGCCGAATTGGAATATGGAATAGCTATAATTCTAGCCGATTATTATAAGGTAATGTCAAGAAAGTTGAATTTGCATGGTTTTGATGAGGCTCAATACAAACTAATTGTCAAAAATATTGATGAAGGCATTTTTCATTTAAATCAAGTTATTGCTTTGGACAAAGAAATAAAAAAAACAAAAATAGACCGATTCACTTCAAATACAGTTTTCCAGATTATAGAATCTAAAGCATTTATTTTTTTGGCTTTGGCTTACGGCATTAAAGGTCAATACACGGAGGCAATTAAAAAGATCGACACTTCCGGAAAATTGGCCGAGAAAGCTGGTTTTAGAGTTGGAGAAATAAATAATATACTATTTTGCAGTCAACTTTATTTGCTGGATAAAAATATCAGCGCTGCAGAAAAATCAGCAATACAGCTGAACGATATTGCCGATAAATATCATCTCCCTTTTTACGGGATTTGGGCGAAATTTATTCAGTCTATTTGTTGTCAGGAACTTGGTAATGCATCCAAAGCAATTAATTTACTGAAGGACGCCATTGTCCTTATGGAAAAACAGCAAGAAGAATTGCTAATTGATATTCTCAAAGATACTTACATATACAATCCACTGCTCTTTTACGAAGCCCTAATAGAGCAATTAGATAAAGAAGGAGATCATAAAGGAGCGTTAGAAATTGCGGAAAGGGCAAAAACACATGTGTTAGTTGATTTGCTTGCTGGGAGGAATATTGGTAGAAATAGTATAGAGACGGAATTAATCAAACGGAATAAAAATTATATTAATCAAATAGCAGACGGCTATAGAAAAGTGCTAACGGACGAAGGCGAAGATGATTTAACTTTGAAAAATACGCTGGATAAAATTGGAGAAGCAGAAAACGCCCGTCTCGATATAATTAATAAAATTAAAGCGCAAAACGAAGAGCTTTATTCGCTTGTTTCAGTCGAGCCGGTAAATGCGGATGATATCCGTCAATTACTGGATAAAAATACAACTATCTTCAGCTACTATATTACAGATCAAATGCTTTTTATATGGGCTATAAACAAAGATAAAGTACATCTGGAAAAAGTTAAAATCAGCAAAGAAGAAGTAGCCAAACTGGTTTTTTCTTTTAATGATTCAATTTCCGCCAAAGAGTATAATAAAATGGAATCTTTATCAGAAAAAGTTTACAATAACTTTATTGAAACCGATAATGCCTTTCGTTTCTGGAGACCGTATAGGCATAATCCCTCACGGGGCGCTTTACTATTTACCTTTTGCAGCAATCAGTTACAGAGGGCAATATCTCGTCGATGCATTTTCCATTTTTTATTTACCGAATGCAGGTGTGCTGAAATATGTAATGAAGAGGAGCCCAACTCAAGACTTGAACATACTGGCCTTTGTTAATCCGGATATAAAGGATAAAAAACTTGATTCGTCTCATTCTCAAACGGAAGTGGAAAGCGTTCAAAATATCATTCCACAGGCAAATATTTTTTTAAAAGTAGAAGCTACGGAAGCAAAAGTAAAAGCAATGATCGGCAATTATGATCTGATTCACTTTGCCACGCGCTGTGTTTTTGTGGAAGAATCGCCCCTTAATTCCTATTTATTGTTGGTTCCCACGGGGCAAGATGATGGCCGCCTCACCACTGCGGAAATATTTAAGCTAAAATTTAGAGGACGCGCTATAGTAATGAGCGCCTGTACAACGGCTCCAAGGATTTATTCCGGAGGCGCGGAAATTGTTGCGCTCAATAGAGCGTTTCTTTATGCCGGCAGTCCTTCAGTTGTATCGACTTTTTGGAATATTGAAGAAAAGCCTAAGGCGACCTTTATGGATTTATTTTACATAAATTTGGAGAAGAATGAAAGCATAGCAGACTCACTGAGAATTACTCAAAACGAAATGATTCATCTTGGCTACAGGCCGTTCGATTGGGCGGGATTTATATTAAGCGGGAAGTATTGATTGATATTCGTGAAACTCCAATTTCGAAAGCAAAGCGTATTGGAATTGGTAAGTTGAACAATCCCGCGAAGCGGAGGGTATAATACCCCGCAGCTTGCTTTGGGGTTCATACCGGTGATTACCAATGATTTAATTAAAAATGAATATTAATTTTGCATCTCCAGGGCTTAGGTAAATAGCAACTTATTATAATTATAAGAAAGAATATTATTTAGAAATGAAGACTAAAATCAAAAGTAAAAGCGGATTTCGGAACTTGCTGGTAACGGGAGGTTGTGGATTTATCGGCAGTAATTTTATTCGCTATTTAATTGCGCAGAAAGATTATTCCGGCAGAATCATCAATGTGGACAACTTAACATATGCGGGCAATCCCGAAAATCTGGCGGACATTGCCTCTGACTTTGCTCCGAGATATATATTCGAAAAGGTCGATATTTGTGATGCCTCAAAACTGGAAGAAGTATTTCTGCAATATGATGTTGATGCAATTTGCCATTTTGCCGCTGAATCACATGTTGACCGCTCTATAAAAACACCTGGTAATTTTATTCAAACAAATATTATTGGAACTTTTAATCTTTTGGAAATAGCAAAATCTCGCGGGGATAAATTCAAAATCTTTCATCATGTCAGCACTGACGAAGTTTACGGGAGCCTCGGCGCCAAAGGCTTTTTTCACGAAGATACTCCCTATCGTCCCAACAGCCCATATTCGGCATCAAAGGCCGCTTCCGATCATTTGGTGCGCTCTTATTATAAAACGTTCGGAATGCCCATGACAATTTCCAATTGCTCTAATAATTACGGCCCATATCAGTTTCCGGAAAAGCTTATTCCATTGGTTATTCTCAATGCCTTGGAAGGAAAGACATTGCCTGTTTATGGCGATGGGAAAAATATTCGGGATTGGCTTTATGTCGAAGATCATTGCGAAGCTATCTGGCAAATTATGACTTCCGGCAGAATCGGGCAAACTTACAATGTCGGCGGCAATGCCGAAATGGAAAATATTTTAATTGTACAAATGATTTGCGATATTCTGGATGAAATAAAGCCGGCGGTGCGTAAAAAATCGCGGCGCGAACTGATTACGTTCGTTAAAGACCGTCCCGGACACGATAAGCGTTACGCGATTGATTTTTCCAAGCTCAACAGAGAATTGGGTTGGTCTCCAAAGGAATCGTTTGTATCCGGTTTGCGAAAAACTATTAACTGGTATTTAAATCAAAAAAAATGGGTGGAAAATATTAAAACCGGCGCTTATCAGAAGTGGATTGAAGGAACAATACGGTTCTTGATGCAGAATAAATAATTTACAGATAAGATATAATATTCTATTCTATTTTATCTTCCAAGGAGCGAATTATGCAGAAGATGTCCCATCTAAAGAATTCATCACGATCAAAAGAATATCTTATGGAAAGCGAAGATGAAAACATACGCCTTGAGATTAAAACAGATCCGGAGGCTTTGCGCAAACAGGCGCTTTGGTGCGGAGTAAAACCGGGGATGCGTATTCTGGATGGTGGCTGTGGTCCGGGTAAAACAACGGCTCTCCTTTATGAAATGATTCAACCAGGGGGTAGTATTATCGGAATCGATTTTTCCGAAACTCGTATATCATATGCCAAAGATCATTATGGTGGCAAAAATGGTATTGAGTTTCATTTGCATGATTTGCGTGAACCAATGGAACGCTTAGGCCAGTTTGATCTGATTTGGGTAAGGTTTGTTTTGGAATACTATCGCAAGGGAGCTTTGGATATTGTAAAAAATTTGAAAAATAATGTAACGCCGGGCGGTTTACTATGCCTGCTTGATCTGGATTATAATTGTTTGAACCATTATGAACTGCCGCCGCAAATCGCTAAAATATTGCCAAAAATTATGAATTTCATGGATGAGAAATATAATTTTGATACATTTGTAGGACGAAAACTTTATTCTTTTCTTTATGATAATGGTTTTGAAAAAATAGATGTGGAATTGATGGCGCATAATTTAATCTTTGGCGAAATAAAAGATAAAGATAAATTTAATTGGAGTAAGAAAATAGAAATAGCGGCGAAAAAGGCTAAAAAATTAATAAATTCATATCCCGGAGGTTATCAACAATTTTCCAGTGATTTGAATAAATTTTTAGTTGATCCAAGACGTTTTACTTATACTCCTTTGCTTCTTTGCAAAGGCGTTAAGCCATTTTCTGTGCTAATTGTGAGGTATCGAGAATTTTCCTAACGCTGAACAGTAAATCTTCCGGGCGGTATGGTTTATTAATAAATCCCGCCGCTCCTGCTTTGGTTAAATCTTCGATTTGTTGGGAAGTGGAATAGCCGCTGGTCATTAAAACTTTAGCCTTTGTCATTAATGGCTAACAAATCAATAAGGCATTTTTTCCCGCCCCTGCCGGGCATATTTAAATCAAGAAGGACGAGCTTGATTTTATCTTTTTGAGCATTATAAATTTCAAGCGCCTGCTCGGCGCTTTCAGCAGTCATTACTTTATAACCGTAAGAACTTAATGTTTCTTTGACTGTTTCTAAAATGCTTTTTTCATCATCAACTACAAGTAATATTCTCCTTGCCGCGAGGAATTTTCACGGTTTTTTCCTGAACTTTTTGGTGCAGTTTTCCGGATGTTGTTGCCGGGAATAAAATTCTAAAAGTCGTTCCCTTATCGGGAGTGCTTTCACAGTAAATAAAGCCGTTATGATTTTTCACAATTCCATGAACAACAGCAAGTCCCAATCCTGTTCCTTTTCCCGCTTCTTTAGTGGTGAAAAATGGTTCAAAGATGTGCTGTATCAGCTCTTTTTCTATGCCGCTGCCCGTATCGGAAACGGTTAATTCTATATAACTGCCGGCAGGAATATTCAAACCGGCTATGGAAGTATCTTCCTGAAAAATAATATTATTTGTACTTATTAATATTTTTCCGCTGTCACCCATGGCATCACGGGCATTAATGACCAGATTCATGATAATTTGACCTATCTGGGTGGAATCGGCAATAAGGGGGAAAATATCTTCCTGCAAATTCATTTGTACATCAATCATCTTAGGAATGGATTTTGTAAGCAAGTTATGCATACTAATTATTTCTTCGTTAATATTGATAATCTGTTGATAGTGGTTCGACTTTTTTGCCAAAAAGCATTAATTGTCCGACAAGCTCTCTAGAGCGTTGAATTAGTTCTCCTATGCTTTTAAGATAAGATATCTCTGTTTCATTACCGGTTCTTCCCGAAATCATTATCTGATTGTAACCCATAATTGCCTGAATAATATTATTGAAATCGTGGGCGATTCCACCAGTCAGGGTGCCGACGGCTTCCATTTTAGAGGCTTGCAGAAGTTGTGCTTCCATAATGCGCAATCTAGTAATGTCTTTGAGAGTCCCAACAATACCCATGACATTTCCTTCTGCATCTATGTCCGGTGCTCCGGTAAAAGTTATATAACGCGGTAAACCTTTTTTGTTCAAGAAAATAAAGTTTTTGTCTCTCACTGTTAATCTATTTTCTATAATATTTTGTAAACCTTCAGCAAATGATGAGTGGTCTTCTTCACGTATAAAATCAAAAAGATGTTTATTTTTAATTTCGTTTATATTGTGGCCTAGAACCTGTTCCCATGCAGGATTAACATATTTAACCTTTCCATTTATATCAAGCTGATAGATAATATCAGGAGAATTATTGCTCAAATTGCGAAAACGTTCTTCGCTTTCTTTAATTTTTTTGTGGGCTATCGCGTTATTCAGACTGATACCGATTTGCTGGGCTAACCCTATCAGCAAACTCAAATCGCTTTGCGTGGGCGGAGTTTTTATTTTCGTGTTATCGACGGCTAAAATGCCTTCGGATTTTCCTTCATAAATTATCGGAACACAAATGAAGGACAGAACTTCAAAATCTTTCATGAATTTCAAGCTGCGTACGGAAAGATTATTTTCAATATCGTTTACATTGCTGATAAGGAATGGCTTTTGATCACGATAAGCCAAATAAAAAATACCTTTAGATTGAGGATTGGTAAGATGGAAGTCCATTTTTGTCAATAGAGCTTCTTGTTCGGGATTGTAGCCGTAACCGGCAGTATAAATGAGTTTTGTTCTTTCCGGATTGGCAAGCATGATCATGCTGCGGTCGAATTGTAGCCGCTTTTCTAAAGATTCAGAAATGAAACTTAAAAGCTTCTGGGGGTCAAGAATATTGGAAGCTGCTTCACCTATTTCTTTGATAAGTAATGATTCATTGTAACGCAAGTTTATTTGTTCGACTAACTGGTCAGCTGCTTTGCCCTGATCTTCTAAGTTACTCATCAATTCCTTGACTGTTAAGAATACTGCCATATAGTAATGATGCAATGAGATATTAATAATGAAAATAATAAAAAAATAAACCAGTGATGTATATCTGAGATAAAAAAGAAAAAAGCTACAGCTAGAATTATGCTCCCGGCTAGTAAGTAATGGCCGATCCTTTTCCAGATAAGCGATGGAACTATTTGCCATGTTACGATGTAGCGGCAGCAGTTATCGCCACGGTGAATACATTCCGGATGTTCAATAGCTGGCGTATTTATAAGTAAATACTTCCGCAACAGCTTCAAACTGACCCATACGATTTTCGCATTGGAAAAGTTCTTCCTTAACGTTTTTGTGGGGAGTTGCGATTATTTCTATTTTATTATCGGCTAATTTATTGACTTTCATTGTTTGATGACGACTAATTGTTGATCCTATTTTTTCCACAGCCCAATAAGCCAATGAAGGTGAGAGAAATTTTGCTACGGACTGACGTAAAATACCAAAGAGTTTAGCAGAACCTAGGTATCTTCCAACTTCTCTGGCGATGTTGGGATTATTAGTTAATTTATTCATATTTTCATGAAAACGGTTAACCTGTTCTTGTGTCAGCCAGTGTCCTCTGTCTTCCAACTCGTAATTGGTTAATATTAGAATATGTTAATAGTTCATTTATATTTACATTAGGATAATTATTCTCCAGATAATCAATGTAACCTTTAATTATAATGCTGTTGTACAGAGGAATATTTTCCATCATTCTGTCCTATATCTAATCCTGAATTTACTCTTCATGTATTCAAGATATTGTCCTGACTGGGGCTTAATTTTTACTATCCACAGCTGGTAATTTTTATCAGTGATAATATTCTGCCCGGATAGATAATCAGATGGATAAATTAATAGAGATATCTGTTCTTCTTCGTAAAAAGAATTTATTTTATTAATGGCTGATGAGACAATATCCCATTTTAATTCTGCGTCATTAATTATAATGATCTTAATACCATTGAGTAAATTAGATAGGTTTAGTCCGATATCCGATTGGTCAACAACAAAAAAAGCTACTTGCTCTTCCCCGAAGCATAAGCAAAATGTTTGACAGTTTCTTTTAAACCCAGCTTTTATAAAAGATTCTTTTAAAGACTTCATTGGAGAATTGAGGTCTAGGGAATCTAGTAAAAGGCCGCCAGAATGATTTTCATAAAAATTAGTCAGTTTGACAAAATCAGAGGAAATACATTTACGTAATATCCATTTAGCTGGAAACGCTTTGTTAAGTGATCCTTTTGGTATGTGTAAGTAAGAAAACAAGTCCTGTGAACTTCCCTTGGGATTTCCTAGATAATCAGCAAAACCGCCAAATATCTTATTCATTAATTCGTTTTCCGGCCGGTAATAAGCTGTTACATAATCCATCCCACCTGAAGAAAATTTGTGAAAACCGTTAATATAATAGGTTATTTGCCTTAAGATCATGAGGCCGGCTATCGAACTTTCCATTGGTCTAGCAGCAAAATGATGAATTACCCAGGAAGAATTATAAGCATGAATCATCGACATATGCCCATAAATTTTCCCGTTTTTTTTATAAATAAAATGCTGAGCGATATCCGGATTATCTTGATAGAGTTTTCGGTAAGTTTCTTTGAAGGTTTTACTGTAAGGCTGAAGATGATGATATTTTTCGCCGTAAATAAAGCCGGTATCAAAAAAGAATTCCCATAAAGCGTCAATGTCGACTTCCGTGGAAACACGGGCGTTGCCGTCGAGATGCGCTCCTAAAATGTGATTGAAATGACTATAGGACTGAACATCCATATCTGTAATAGCCAAACCACATTGCACAACATTATTTTCTCGATCTTCCTGGCGGTATAGCACTTGAGCAGAACAATCCATTGTCACAATACTTGTATAAACTATAGAAAGGTTCGGAATAATCATACCGGGTAGGAAAGTTTCTTCTTCTACATTATCCCGTACCGAAAAACCCGATGAGGAGATTTCAAAGATATCGCGTTCCACATTTTTCTGAGTAAATGGGTGCTTAAAGCTTATCGAAAAAGGAGGATCAATATGTTGACGGGGGTTTCGTATTTTTCTCTTGGGGACGAGCGCAATCTGTGTGTCCAGAGGCGCAAACACAATTTTAACATCCGGCGAATTCATGCCATTGCGAATACAGCGACATGAACCGGAAAAAAGTTTAACGCCGTTTTGGTTAAGATTGATTATTGCTGGATTGTTTTCGTCAAATCCTTTCATATTTTCATGTCCGGTTAATTTTATTCCAAAGGCGCTGGGCGTAAAATCAATCAGTGTGCCATGGGTATTAAACCCGTCTTGGATTACTTCGCATGTTATATTTTGACAGTAATAGCGTCTTGTTTTACGCGTTGTTATAACTCGGCTTTTATCGGGCAGGTTTAATTTCAGTGTATTGCCTTCTACATTGACTAGTTGGACGGGCGCTAATATAGCGATAAGTCCATCGTCTATCATTAAATAATCCAAACTATATTCACTCAGATCAAGAAGATTGTTTTTTGAATCTAACAGGCAAACTAGCTCATCTTTTATGCAGGGCTGAGGATAAGCTTTCAGTAAGATGTATTCGCTGTTTTCTTATGATGCTAAAAGAATAGAAACATAGCCATCGATAAAGTTAAGATGATTTAATTTATTGATTAGCTTTTTTTGTTCCCATGTTCGTTCAGTGCCGGTTGCGGTTAGGAGTTCTTTATGCTGAAAAGTCCAAAGTTGAGAATTATGCGGTGAAATATTTAGAGCAGGACTAACCGCAAGCTTAAATCTTTCTTCCTTCAAAGCATTATCTCCTCTACATCAATAAAAAATAATAAAGTAAGATTAATTGTTTTTACTGGTTACAATCTTAAAATTAATTGAATTATAACAGTATTTTACTAATATTGTCAACGAATAATTGGCATTCTTCTTATAGCAATACTTCAAACTTAGAGAAAAGTTTATTTCCATCTGTCACTTATTGATATCTTAAAATATTAAATATTGGGGATAGTGCTGTTAGCAAATTGGAAGTTCAGGTAAAGCTATATGAATGTTTTAAACTATAAAATCCCACAAGTTGTGCTTATTTTTCATTGACATACAAGGACGTTTTCCTTATACTTCCTCCTGAAAAAAGCAAGTTCTTATTCAATTTAAAATAACTATATTACCTAGAGAGCGTTTTAAAGAATGTATACGCTGTTACTTATTAATCCTGTTGAAAAAAAAACTAGTTTAGGCTCTTATAAATCATCGTCAATGACCCCGCTTTCCCTGGCATATATTGCCGCTCTTACACCCGAAGATAAATATAAGATTGTAATAATCGATGAAAATATAGAGACTTTAGACTACCCCGAGGCTGATATTGTCGGCATCACATCCTACACAGCCCATGTGCGCCGGGCTTATGAGATCGCTCAAGTTTACCGTAAAAAATCAGTTCCCGTCGTAATGGGTGGGATACATGTATCAACGATGCCTGATGAAGCTCTGAATTATTGTGATGCGGTTGTCATTGGTGAAGCTGAATCAGTATGGCACAAGGTTTTAGATGATTTTGAGAATAAGTGTTTAAAAGCAAAATATAACGCCGAGCGCCTACCTTTGGACAACATTCCTTTACCAAAAAGAAAATATATGCAAAACGATCGTTATCTGTGGGGAACCATTTTGACATCCCGAGGATGCCCTATGGATTGCAGCTTTTGTTCCGTGACAAGATTCAATGGACGAAAATTCCGCAGACGAAAAGTTGATGATGTCATCAAGGAACTGTCCGAGATAAAAAATAAGTTTGTAATAATTGTTGATGATAATATTCTAGGACATGAGAATTCGCTATGGCGTCAGAGATGCCTGTGGTAAAATATGGTTGGAACAGTTTTTCAAGGCCATCATCAAAAATAAAATAAAAAAATATTTCTATGTTCAGGCTTCTTTACAATTAGGCGAAGATGTAAAGCTTCTGAAGCTTGCCTATAAAGCCGGTGTGCACGTTGTGCTGATTGGAATTGAATCGGTTGAATTGGATAGTCTGAAAATATACAACAAAAGTCTGAATGCCGCTTATATTAAGAAGCATGGTTACCTGGAACTTATAAAAAACATCAGAAAAAGCGGTATCGTAATAGTTGGCTGTTTCATCCTTGGTTGCGACAACGACACAGTTAGAAGCTTTAAAAAAACATTAGATTTCATTTTGGAATCAAGAATAGATATTTTGCAAATTACAAAACCAACTCCTCTGCCCGGAACAAAATTTTATAACGAGCTATACGAACAAAACCGCATTATAGATACGAACTATCCCGATGCATGGAAGCATTACACATTTACGCGCATGCTCTTTAAACCCCGATGGCTGGAAATTGAAGACGTTTATCAAGGAATCCATTATGTAAAGAAAAATTTTTATGCATCCCGGACAAAAATGAAGCGTTTCTTTCGAACATTGCTTGATACTAAAAGCATAACATCTGCCATCATCATGCTGGTATTAAATAGTTCTTACGAAAAGGCTTTTTTTAATTCCGATATTTATCAAAATTACGACATGAAAGAGCTGGAAAAAAAATTCAATTTTAAAAACTAACCTCGACAACCTTTTATCATTACGGGAAGATTATTTGCCATGCTTATAAAATGGTATTTATTCTTTGATTGTTGGCGCAGGTCTTTAAATCGATATTTAACAAATTGCTTTTCGGTAACATCGTATATTGAGGAGAAATTATTTCTTCTCTAAAATTTTATTTAAAACAAATCGTTCATAATTATTGCGCTTGTAGTTTTAATATAAATTTGTCATGATATTCGTGTTTCGAATATTAAGATGCATTAGCCATGGAGGAAATTATGATGATCGTGAAAAAAAGTATTTTGGCGACGATCGTTTTTGTATACTTAACTATCTTTGCCGGTTGTACAAGCTACGAAAGGCAGGTGGTTCCTTTCAAATCTCCGGAAAGCATTCCTAACGCAGTTTCCATCGACGGCGCCGTAATTGCCGCAAGAAGTTTTGCCAATACAGGTGAAGCAAGAGAGGCATTCGGTTTTGACATCCGATCGGCGGGTATTCTTCCGGTGCAAGTTGTGTTTGATAACAAGAGTAATCATCCATTAACAATTATGCCCGATCAGACATTTTTGATTGATGAAGAAAGCAATGTCTGGCCTATCCTTGAACAAAATTTGGCCTATGACCGCTTAACTAAGAAAACGGAACTGGGTAAAGTTGCTCCGGAAGCGGTAAAAGGCGGATTGCTTCTGGGCGCTGCCGGAGCTGTTATCGGCGCGGCTATTGGTATAGTAACGGGGACAAATGTAGGTGAGGCAGTAGGTAAGGGAGCGGCTATCGGCGCCGCGGCCGGATTGACTGTTGGCGGCGCGCAAGGGCTGGATAATACCGACGTACAGTCTAAGATCAGAGAAGATCTGCAAACGCGCTCTTTAAACTATCGCGCAATTAAACCCGGTGAGTTGGCTTATGGTTTTATTTTTTATCCCGGAGAGGCAAAATCGGCAAAAGTATTACGGCTACAGCTAAAAGCTAACGATACAGGCAAAATCTATACCTTTAATATGAAACTCGCGAAATAAAAAATGCCGATGTTTTTCGTACGACTACAAAATAGTTTGTTTTTGAATCAAAGTTAATCTTTAATAATTAATTTCAAGAAAACATAAATAAAGGAGAAAATTATGTCCAAAACAGAAGATGCCTTAAAAGAAGCATTTTGCCGGCGAATCACAGGCAAACCGTAAATATCTGGCTTTTGCCATAAAAGCGGATCAGGATGGTTTTGCTCAGGCGGCAGCGTCTTTTTCGAGCGGCAGCCGAAGCGGAGACGGTTCACGCCCATACTCATTTGCGGGTACTGAAAGGAATTCGATCCACAAAAGAAAACCTTAAGGAAGCGATAGCCGGAGAGACTCATGAATTTAAAAGCATGTATCCGGGAATGATCGAAAAAGCCAAGGCAGAAGGCAATAAAGAGGCCGAGCGTTCTTTTAATTTTGCCAATGAAGTGGAGAAAATTCATGCCCGGCTCTATCAGCAAATGTTTGATAATCTGGAAAAGCGCAAAAGATATCTTACAGCTATTACGTTTGTCCGGTATGCGGATATACAGCGGAAAAAGAAGCTCCGGAAACATGTCCTGTGTGCGGCGCTAAAGGTAAGATGTTTAAAAAGGTTGATTGATAACACTTTCTCAAGTACAAATAAAAAAACTGTTAATTGTTTAATTAATTTATCTTTCTTAAAAAACATGGAGGTATTTTATTACAAATAAATGGGAGAAATAATTATAGTTGTCAGCGGTATAATTTTATTTCTGATCGGCATGGTTCATCTTTCTTCCGCCGTTCAGAAATTAATTAATGTCCGCATAAAAGAATACATCAAATATGCCGTGGAAAAACCTCTTTATGGGCTTTTTACCGGAGTGATTTCTACAATTATTTTTCAAAGTTCTTCCGCTTCTACAGCGCTTACCGTCGGCTTGGTGAGCGCCGGATTGATCAGTTTTTATAGTTCTCTGGCAATTATCTTAGGCAGCCGATATCGGCACTACCTTGACTGTGCAATTTGTCATTTGGCGGTTTACGGAAATTTCACCGCTTTTTATTTCCCTGGGCGGTCTTTTGTGGTTAACCGGCAGGGGCAGATGGAAGATTATCGGCGAGATGATTTTTTATTTCGGCCTTGATTTTCTTTGGGTTAGGATTTAATGAGTCAGGCGGTAGAGCCTTTAAAGAATTCTCCGGTCTTTTGTAAACTTCATTACCCAGACAAAAAATCCTTTTTTAGGAATTGGACTGGGTTTGATTGTTACCGGCATTGTTCATGCGTCCGCTATACCAATTAGTATTTTGGTTCTTTTAGCGCAGCAGGATTTGGTTTCACTGGAAAATGCTCTGCCTGTAATTATGGGAGCAAATATCGGCACTACAGTCACGGCGCTATTAGCCGGAACGGTAGCAACGATAAGCGGTAAAAGAACCGCAGTATCCCATCTTATCTTCAAATGCATTGGTGTGTCTGTGTGCCTTATTTTTATGCCATACTTCCTGGATATAGTGAAAAGCATTTCTTCCAGTGCTGCTCAGCAAATTGTTCTGGCGCATTTTTTACTTAATCTTGTCATTGTATTTATCTTTATTTTTTTGCTGCGGCCTTTTACCGGTTTAATGAAAAAACTTTTACCCGGAGAAGATGAAGCTTTGCCTATCTGGCCGGAATTTCTCGATCAAAAAGATTTATCCAATGCAGAAAAAGCGCTGGATAATGTGCAAAAGGAATTGAAAAGGGAAATTACTCTTGTGCAGAAAATGTTTCTGAACAGTATAAATATGATCAACTCCTATCAAGAAGGCAGGAAAAGAGATATTTCTTATGTCGAGATGGTCGTTAATAATTTGCGTACACAAATAGTTAAATTTCTGTGGAAAATATCGGCTCAACATCTCTCTGACACAACTTTCGAAAAAAGTTTTTGCTTTTACGGCAATAGCCGGCGATATTGAAAGCATCGGCAATCATGTAGTGTTGATAGCAGAGTTAGCTGCTGCAAAAAGCCGGAGAAAAAATCAAGTTTAGCGAATGCGGCGAAAAAGAATTGCAGGAAATAATATCTTTGGTAAGCCAGAATCTTGATGATGCTAGTGTCTTTGATTGAAATTATCCGACAATGAAAAAATCAACGGTATTATTAGACGAGAGGAAGAAATAGATATTGAGGTTAAAGAAGCGCGGGATAATCATCTAAAAAGATTTCATAACCGTCTTTGCCAAGCCGAGGCCGGACCGATTTTTGTCGAAATGCTAATTCATCTGGAACGCATTTCTGATCATTGCAACAATATTGCTGAATATATATTGGATATTTAAAAATATCGTATAATAAATATTGCCCTGAATAATAATTTATCATATTCTTAATAATAACTTAAAAAATTCCGACCATATATTCCAACATGCTCTTAAGGAGACATTAAATGAATAAAAGAATGAATGCTTTGAAGTTTGCTCTGGAAAATGAACAAAAAGAGCGCGAGTTTTACCTGGCGAATGCCCGTAGAACAAAGAATATGGCCGGTAAAAATATGTTCAAGCAAATTGCCGATGAGGAAAAAGAACATTACGAAATCTTAAAAAAATTGCATGATAAATGGGCAGCAACAAAAAAAATGGCCGGCAACAGTTCCGCTGAAAGTAAAAAAATCTTTAGCCGGCAGTATATTAAAATCTATGTCGGGTAAAAAGTCGGCTCGTATTACCGGCAATGAAGACGACCTCAAAGCCGTTCGCACAGCGATTGATTTTGAAGCAAGGGGCGTTGCTCTTTATACAAAATTGGAGAAGGAAAGCACCGATCCCAAAGAGAAAGCGTTTTTTAATTTAATAGCCGAGTGTTGAGCGTGAGCATCTTCTTTCTCTGCGCGATACGGAAGAATTCCTGACTGATCCGGCCACGTGGTATCAGAATGTGGAAAAACCCGCGTTGGATGGGGCTTGATATAGACGTCCGTCCGTTAATGCTCGCCGATAATTGTATCAGAATTACCTACAGCCAGTTGTTCCAGTTTGCAACTGAGTTCCGTCCAGATATTATAGTAATGCTCCAATTCTGAAGTAATATTTTTTAATTCTATATTGAGTTTCTTTATTTTGACTGAATCTTTGTGTGTTTGCGGATCACATAAGATATTTTCATGTTCGGCTTTTCTAGTTTCCAGCGACTGCAATTTTTTCTTCTATTGCTGGCAAGTTCTTTTTTCCAAAAACTTTTAATTTTGAAAATTTTGTTTCTTTCTTCCGCTTCCAGCCTTTTTTTCTCTTTGTTTTTAAACGTTTGTTCTTTACCCGCTATTTTCAGCGGACTGTCATATTTGCGCTCAATTGTTGTCGGGCTGCGTTTTTCTATGAAATACGAATAATTGCCGAAGTAATCATTTAATTGATCCATCCTTTAGTTCAAAAACTTTATTGACCAGATGATCCAGAAAATAACGGTCATGTGAAACAATGGCCACAGTGCCGTGATAGTTGATCAGTGCGTTCTTGAAAAATATCCTTTGTTTTTGAGTCGAGATGGTTGGTCGGTTCGTCGAGAATCAGAAAGTTGGTGTCCAGAAGCATGATTTTTAAAAGCGCAAGACGCGATTTTTCTCCGCCGGAAAGTATCGGAAATCGGTTTATAAATATCATCACCCGAAAATAGAAAAGCGCCCAGAAGATTGCGTTTCTCCTGATCGTTAGCATTGGTGGCAACGGCATTGATTTCTTCCCAGATTGTTTTTTTATAATTTAAGTTTTGCGAGCTTTCCTGAGAAAAAAAAGCCATGTTCACGTTGTCGCCGTATTTCACTGCTCCTGAGGAAGGCTGTTCCGATAGGCTCACAATCTTGATAAGGTTGATTTGCCGGAACCGTTGACACCGACAAAGGCCACTTTGTCTCCGCGGAATAAAGTGAAATTTAAACCGCTAAAAACGTTCAGATTGCCGTAGTTATGTCCCAGATCAATCGCCTTGACGACTTCTTTAACGCTTTTTTTGCCTTCCGGGAATTTCATGGTTACGTTTTTTGCTTTTGGTTCGAGTGTTACAGCTTCAAATTTCTCCAGCATTTTAATGCGGCTTTGCACCTGAGCTGGCTTTGGTCGCTTTGTAGCGGAAGCGTTCCACAAATTCTTCGATTTTTTTAATTTGTGCTTTTTGCAGCTCCATTTCTTTTTTCAAAGCGGCGTGACGTCTTTCTTTTTCGGTCAGATAATAGGAATAGTTGCCTTTGTATATATGAATCCGGCAGGAGGAAAGCTCGGCAATTTGCAGTCGCTATTTTATCTAGAAAGAAACGGTCATGGGAAATAACAATAATGGTTCCGGGATAATCTTTGAGATAACTTTCCAGCCATTCCATGCTTTCCGTGTCCAGATGATTGGTCGGTTCATCCAGAAGCATGATGTCCGGTTGCGCCAGAAGAATCGATGTCAGCAGAATGCGCATTTTCCAGCCGCCGGAAAATAAATCGCAGTTTTTGGCAAAATCACTTTCTCGAAATCCGAATCCTTTGAGGATTTGTTTTGCTCTGGCTTCAAAAGCGTAACCATCACGGGAATTGTAATCGGCTAATGCGTCGGCAGTATGCTTTGCGAGGTGACTGTATTCAGCAGTATTGTGTTTGACCTGTGATATTTGATGTTCCAGATTTCTGATGGATTTTTCCAGAGCGGCAATGCCGCTTTTTTCTTTGAGAAATTCAATCAGGGTGATTGATTCCAGTTCCACCATGTCCTGCGGCAGATAGCCGATTGTTTTTTGCTTCCTGTCGGGAATATCAATAAAACCGGAATCGAGATGCACTTGATCCAGTATTGCCCGAAACAGAGTGGTTTTACCCGTGCCGTTATCGCCGACCAGACCGATGCGGCTTTTGGGATGAATTGTCCAGTTGATGTTGTCGAACAGCTTTTTATCTAAAAACGACAAGCTGACATTGCGGAAATAGATCACTTGCCGTTTCCCTTCATGAATCCACGGCTATATAGGAAAAATCTTCAGAGCTGTCAATTGATTAATAAGAATAGGAGAGCTATGAACTTATTTCTTTCTACGAAAGATAAATTTCAAAGGAACGCTATCAAAGCCGAAAGCTTCGCGGATTTGATTCATCAGGTAGCGCTCATAGGAAAAATGAATGCCTTTGGCGTTGCTGACAAAGAAGACAAATGTGGGCGGCTTTACATCAGTCTGGGTTGCATAGTAAATATGCACCTGTTTATTTTGATAACGCGGCATAGGATTTTTCCGCACTGATTTTTCCACCAGATCATTTAAAGAGGATGTGTCAATTCTCTTTGTATACTGGCTGTAGATATCTTTAATCAGATCAAAAATTTTCGGTGCGCGCTGTCCGGTAACTGCGGATATGAAGATAATGGGCGCAAAGTCCATGAATTTAATTTTATCTTTAATATCCTCGACAAATTTGCCTACGGTGGAGTTATCTTTTTCAATTTTGTCCCATTTATTAACGACGATGATGCAGGCCTTGCCGCGCTCATAGGCCAGCCCCGCTATTTTTGCATCCTGTTCGGTCATGCCTTCTTCGGCGTCAATCAGAACGAGCGCGATATCGCAGCGGTTAATGGATTTGAGCGCCTGGATAACGCTGTATTTTTCCAGTGTCAGGCTGATTTTGTTCTTCTTGCGGATTCCCGCCGTGTCGATCAAAAGATAATTTTTGCCGTGCACTTTCACGGTAGTATCGATGGCATCGCGGGTTGTGCCGGGGGTAGGATTGGCAATGCTTCTTTCCTTGCCGCAAATTCGGTTGATTAGTGATGATTTGCCGACATTGGGTTTGCCGACAATGGCAATTTTTATTTGTTCATCCTGTTCATCTGTGCTGTCTTTTACCGAAGGGAACGTCCTGGGTAATGACAGCCATAAGTTCATCAACGCCTAAACCGTGCTGTGCGGAAATCGGATAAAGTTGATCGATGCCCAGCCGATAGAACTCCGTCAGCATTTCCTCATGCCGGTCGCCGTCTACTTTATTGGCAACATAGAAAACATTTTTATCTTTACCACGCAATTGTCTGGCAATTTCGATATCCGATGGGGTAAGCCCGTCTTTGCCATCCATCAGAAAAATGATTACGTCCGCTTCTTCGATGGCCAGATTGGTCTGCTCGCGCATTTGCACCAGAATTCTTTCTTCCGCGGAAGGTTCGAATCCACCGGTATCAATCAGCGTGAAAGCTTTGTCCTGCCAGACGCAGTCCATATAATTGCGGTCGCGCGTGGCGCCAGGCTCGTCAATGACTATAGCCTTCTGCTTTCCGGCAATTCTGTTGAACAGCGTTGATTTGCCGACATTGGGCCTGCCGACAATGGCTATGACTGGTTTTGCCTGCATTTAATTTATTATATATCCTCAATTATTTACGGCTGTAGAATTTGCGCGGCATCAGCTGGGCAGGCTGAACATTATAAAAAGTAATCAATTTAGCGTTTTAATAAGCCGAATTCCTGCAGCATCTTGTCCGAGCTTGTCCAGTCTTTTCTTCACCCGCACAAACAGTTCCAGAAAAACCCTGGCACCGAAAAGTTTTTCCATCTGCCAATCTGGCCTGCGTGCCGATTTTTTTGAGCATCGCGCCTTTTTTCCCGATCATGATTGCTTTTTGCGATTCTTTTTCCACAGTAATTGTCGCGCTGATGCGAATTAGATTTTTCTCTTCATCTTCCTTAAATAAATCAACTATTACGGCGCTGGCATAAGGAATTTCCTGCTTTGTTAGAAGCATTATTTTTTCACGGATAAATTCGGCCGCGATAAATCGTTCGGTGGCAGTCGGTCGCAATATCATCGGGGAAATATTGCGGCCCTTCCGGCAGGATTATTTTTATAGCTTCCAATAAATCATCAATGCCTTCTCCTTTTAGACGCGGAGATCGGAAAAATATCCTGGTAATCGTAAAGATTGCGGAATTTATCAATCAGCGGCAGGAGATAGTTTTTTTTCAATAAGATCAATTTTATTGATAACCAGAAAAACCGGAACTTGAATTTGCGCCAGATGATTCAATTAAAAAAAGATCATGGTGATGAACATCAGGCGTCGGCTTCGAATAAGCATCAGCAAAATATCGGCATCACCGATGGTATCCTGTGCCGTTTGCACCATTGCGCGATTCAGCGGTGTTTTTGGTTTGTGCATTCCCGGAGTGTCCAGAAAAATAAGTTGGGCATCAGGGAAATTTTTAATGCCGGTAATTTTGTTTCTTGTTGTTTGCGGTTTATCGGCGACGATGGAAATATTTTCACCGACAATAGCGTTGAACAGAGTTGATTTGCCCACGTTTGGACGGCCAATAATGCCTATAAAACCGGATTTAAACACTCTGATATTATTCTCCATTACGACACTTTATTTATAACATTCCCGAAATGTTGGTGGAGACAAGTTTTCCTTTATCGTCAGTTACTGAAATTACACCGGGTTTTTGCCGGGTAAATGATTCTACAACTATCTTTGTTCGGGGATAAAGTTTTTTTATTGCGGAGATATTAGCATTGTTCAAGCCGCGAAAACTGGAAACATCATGATCAGACAAGTTGAAGCGAATCTCTGGAGTGTCATGAGGAATATTATCCAATAGTTTGATAGTGCGATTGTAAAAAACAGAAGAAAGAACAAGGCTGCCCAGGGAAGGATGAATAGGTCCGGCCAATACGCGCGTTATCATTTTCCATCTCCTTAGTCAAATGCAGGCCAATTCTGATGATGCGGATTCCTGCCGCGGATAGCTTTTCCCAGGCCAGGCGGCATAATTCTACGGCTTCAGAAAGTTCCAGCGGGCTGATATATTCCCTGCAGGAATTCTTCCGCAAGAACAGTGCCGCTAAAAACAATAACCGGATGAATGCGTACCATATCAGGTTTGAGCTCAATTGTTTTATCGAGGGAATAAATAAATCCTTCTTTTGTGTCTTTCGGCAAGCCGGCCATTAAATGCAATGACGGTTTGAAAATCATGATCTTTCAAAAGCATCATCGCGTTTGATATAGCAGCGGCATTATGGCCTCTTTGCGAAAATGTCAGCACCTCATCAACGAATGATTGTGCGCCTATTTCTACGGTAGTAACTCCATTTTCTTTAAGGAGAGGCAACTTATCGTCGGTGATGTAATCCGGTCTGGTCGAGATTCTAATGGAGTTGACAAGACCGGCCTGAATATATGAATTAGCCCAGGAAAGAAGCTTCTTTTGATAAGCAGGATCAAGTCCCGTGAAGTTTCCGCCATAGAAAGCTATTTCCACTTTTCTTGTTTTGTCTTTATTCCATTTCAGGTAAGATTCGACTTCGGCTTTAAAAATATTTTTTGTAAGTTCCAGTGGATAATTTCCGGCAGAAATATTTTGATTGCAAAAAATACATTGATGCGGGCAGCCTCTGTTCATAATGAAAACAGGAATAATCAATGGTTTGCCGCTATTTTTAACTTTACGATTATTTATTTTCATCTTGCAATACTTCCCATGCTTTTTGAGCTGCTTGTTTTTCAGCTTCTTTTTTGTTTTTACCGCTGCCGCTTTGCATTGTTTTGTCCGCAATTGTTACCTTGACTTCGAAAGTTATCGCATGCTCTGGTCCATGAGAATCAATAAGTGTATAAATAGGCGTTATTTTATATCTTTTCTGACAAAATTCCTGCAAAGCAGTTTTATAATCAAAATATTTAAAGGTTATGCTATCGTCTTTCAACAAAGGTTCAATTAATTTATTTACAGCATTTTCAGCTTTGTTAAAATTGGAATCGAGATATACGCTGGCGATAACTGCTTCTAGTGCATTAGCCAAAAGAGAATCTTTGGCGCGGCCGCCGGAATTTTCTTCTCCATGCCCAAGTAACAGGCAATCCCCGATTTTTAAATCCTGTGCTATCCGGGCTAACAGTTTTTCGTTGACCAAAGCCGCGCGGATTTTGGAAAGAGTGCCTTCGGAAAAATCACCATATTTTTTGATCAGCAGATTGCTCACGCAAAGCCCCAAAACGGCGTCGCCCAGGAACTCCAATCTTTCATTATCGGAAATAGAAAGGTGCGGATTTTCGTTGACATAAGAACGGTGGGTAAGGGCGATCGAAAGAAGAGAAATATCGTGAAAACGATATTTAAGCTTTTTTACCAAAGCATTTAAAATATCCAGCCTTTTTTTATCCAAGTACGATTTTCCCATAAAGTTTTCCATCTTGATATTTTTTCGCACAAATCTTTACGATCCTGTTGGTAGCGGAAGAATCGTTGTTTTCCAGTAAAACCGGCAAATAATTGTTCGAAAAACCTTTCATTAAACCTGTTCTTTTATCTGTTGCTTTTTCCACCAGCACATCAAGCTTTTTCCCAAGGAAGCGCAAGGCAAATTCTTCCCTTTTTTTTGAACTCAGGTTTCTGAGAATTGAAGCGCGTTCCTTTTTTGTCTTTTCCGGCACTTTGGGATAAAGTTTTTGCGCCATCGTTCCCGGTCTTTCGGAATAGGGAAAAACATGCAGATAGGCAACCGGCAAATCATGCAATAATTTAAAAGTATTATTAAATTCATCATCACCTTCTCCGGGAAAGCCGACCATAACATCAACGCCAATGGCTAAATCACTTAAAGCTATTGAGATTTTTTCTATAAGCATCCGGTAAAAGTAAGAATCATAATTTCGTTTCATCAGCTGGAGAATTTTATCATCGCCGCTTTGCAGGGGAATATGTAAATGCGGACAAAGAATATCCTCTTTATTCAAAAGATGCAACAACTCGTCCGTGATCTCACGGGGTTCTATTGAACTCAAACGAAATCTTACGTCTTTGCGGCAATTCATCATTTGACGTAAAATACTGGTAAGGTTCGCTGTAGGATTAAGATCATACCCATAAGCTCCTAAATGGATGCCGGTAAGCACAATTTCCTTATAACCATTTTGCGTAAATCCATTTACTGCCTTCAAAACCTTTTCGGGGGGCAAGCTGCGGCTTTTTCCACGGGCGAATGGGACAATACAATAACTGCAGAAGGAATTACAGCCATCTTGAATTTTTAGAAAAGCTCGTGTTCGCCCGGGCATCTTGTCCAGCAGAATTTCGCAGAAACTATTTTGCTGAAAAATATCATCAGACAAAGTGCCTTTTGAATTAATAACGCCCTTCTGAAGAAGGGCGGGAATGGTATGTTTCTGATTATTGCCTACGACAAGATTTACTCCATTGAGAACGGCGATGTCTGCTGCGGCAACCTGGGCATAACAACCGGTGACGATAATTTTTGCCTGCGGATTTGAACGCTTAGCCCGGCGGATTAACTGGCGCGCTTGAAAATCGGAAAAAGCCGTCACTGTGCAGGTATTGATAATGTAAATATCGGCCGGAGATCTGAAAGAAACTAAAGAAAAGCCTTTCTTGCGTAAGTCTTCGGCCAGTGCTGCCGATTCATATTGATTAACTTTGCAGCCTAAAGTAGTTAACGCTACTTTTTCTTTATTTGATTTCATGTCTAATCAATACTCCAGTTAAAATTAATAGTCTTTGGCCGGTACTGGTAATATATAAATAATCTTGTCTTTGATAAACATTGGAATTGTTTTGAAAAAATCATTGATAATGCGAGAAAATTTAGTCAGAAGGGGAGGGTTTGTCAAGTTTAAATAATTATGGATTTCATAATAAAAATAAGATAAATTTATGAAAAGTGGGGAAGGGGGTCTTTAATTATGGATGCAATCACAGGCTATATAGTCGAACACCCGGCAATGCTTATAATGATTATAGTTTTTGTTATCATATTTATTCTATATTTTATTTTCAAAAAATTAATCAAATTAACTTTGTTTATTTTGTTTATTTTGTTAGCGGCGGCCGGTTACTACTATTTTAAAGATCCAACTAAAACGTCTGAAAAAATTAAGAACACAATCGATATGGTAAATGCAGGCATTAATGAAGTAGTGAATAAAAGTAAAAACTTATACAAGGACACAAAATCTTTATATGAAAAGAGCAAAGAAGTCCCCGGCGATGTTAATAAATTGCTTAAAGATTCCAAAGAAAAAGCAGGAAAATAATAGTTTGCTTTTTTCAGTTCTATAAAATGTCTAACTTGACAAAGATAATTAGCTGGCGGTCTCTATTTTTACTAGCCGTCTTAATTATCTTGGCGGCAGTTTTTTTGCGGACAGCTAGTCCGTGTCAGGAGCCGTTGACTTACCGTATTGGCAAAGTGGATGAACAATTCGGTCTTACCCGGCAAGAGTTTACTATTGCTGTGGATATGGCAGCGGCAATGTGGGGGAAGCAACTTTCCCATGAGCTATTTCGGAAAGATCATGACGGTACAATCGAGATTAATCTGGTTTACGACTACCGGCAAGAAGCGACAGATAATTTAAAAAAACTCAACTTCAAAATTAACAATACAAAAGACTCTTATGGAGAATTAAAAAGTCGCTTGGAAAGCCTGAAAGCGGAATACGAGCAGAAAAATGTAGCGCTTAATGTAAGTTTTAACGCTTACAATACACGGGTTAATGCTTTTAATACAGAAAATATATCCTGGAGCCGGCGCGGTAATGCTCCCGAAAATGTATATAAAAGATTAACCTCGGAAAAAAATGATTTAAATTCTTTGCGTGAAAATCTGCAAACACAACAGGATGAGCTAAAAAAGCTGACTAATACCATCAATAGTCTTGTGGTCGTCATCAATGAAATTGCCACAAACTATAATCTGAATTTGGTTAATTATCAAAATACGGGAAATCTATTGGGGCATGAATTTTGTGAAGGCTTTTATGAATACAAAGACGGCAAACAATCAATTACTATATACCAGTTTGATAACGACTATCGGCTGGTACGTGTGCTCGCCCACGAATTTGGTCACGCTTTAGGATTAAAACACAGCGAAGATCAAAAAGCGATTATGTATCGGCTAATCCAATCGGATACAATCGAGCTTTCAGCGGATGATATAGCAAGCCTTAATGCCCGCTGTAATAATAATTGACAAAACGAATTTATATTCGGTTTTTTATCGAAGAAAACCTTGATTGGTGATTCGGAAAAAGCAAACGTTTAAATATGGAGGCAAAAAAGATTTCAGGTTATCTGCGAGCAGTTTGAATTGAGAGCTAAGAAATCTATCTAAAGCAGGTTGATTTCCATAGCGCGGACAGGACAGGCGGAAACGCAAAGCTCACAGCCATTGCATTTTTCGGGATCAAACAAGACTTTTTGAGTTTGCTTTTCGAACGATAAAGCTCCTGTAGAGCAAAAGGCAGTGCACGCTCCGCAATGAACACATTTATCAATGTTTTGACTGACGCTTTTGGATAGAGGTTCGACTTTAAGCCCCATATCCTTTAAAAAACGGATACCAAGATCAAAATCTTCTTTTGAACCGCTTAACTCCAGGACGATAACGCCCTCGCGGCGGGGGAATATCCTTGCTTTAAGAATATTAAAGACAAGATTGTATTGTTTAACAAGCTGATAAATTACGGGCTGCTGAACAATATCAGGTGTATATCGAATAACAATTTTTTTTGAATACATAGTGTTATTATAAAATCAAAATATGTCCCGGAATGTTAATTTATAGGCTAAGTATTGTCAAGGCAATAGTTAAAAATTCACATAAATATTAAGCAATATTATACATCTGAAAATTACATGTATATAGGATTGCATCTCTTTTAATTATGAAATTTCTCGATTAATAATCTGATCTGACTGGAAAATATTTTTCCAATCGAGAAGGGGGAATGTTTTGTGCAGGGAATGGTCATCATCGACAAAATGATGATTCCAATTGCCGAAATACTTTTAGGGCGATATTTTTTACGGCAAACGGATCGACAATATTATCGTTGATTCCATGATAAACAATAACCGGAAGCTGAAGCATTTTGTCAGGCTTAGGGCTAAATTCGGGAAGATTCAACGCCGGAGCAAGTAAAATCAATTTTTTTACGCGGATTTCATTTTTCATCGCATATTGAACAGCCATTAATCCTCCATAGCTGGATCCCACTATTATCAGGTTATTTTTTCCGTCAAGTAGATCGGAAAGTTTAAGCATGCGGGCGGCAAAATCTCCGGTATAATTTTCGATAATCATTTGCGGAAAATTTTGATGGAAAAATTGTCCCTTAGTGCCTTGCGCCGTACTTTCCAAACCGTGAATAAAGACTAGTGTGTTTTCCATTTTTTTCCCATTCCGGTTTTAGGACTTGTCCTGAAATTTAATGCTCTTCGTAAATTAAATTATGTTTTGCATAATTTTGTATTGCCTGGATTATGACAGTATGTTAGGAGTCCCGCAAGAGGAGATTTGATTATGGCTTTAGTTTTACCTTTTAAGGCGATTCGGCCGCAGCGTCAATATGCATCGCAGGTAGCTGCTCTGCCTTACGATGTTATGACCAGAGAAGAAGCTCAAAAGGCGGTTGCCGGCAATCCTTTGAGTTTTATGCACGTGGAAAAATCGGAAATTGATGTGCCCGACGGCACCCGAAGCGATGATGAACTTATTTACCACACGGCAAAAAGAAATTTTAACCGGATGAAGGAGAAGGGAATACTTCTACAGGAGAAATTCCCTGTTTTTATATCTACCGGCAGCAAATGGGCTCTCAGGTACAAACCGGAATTGTCGGGGTGATGAGCGCGGCCGAATATGATGAAGGAAAGATCAAAAAGCATGAATTGACCAGAAAGGACAAAGAAGAAGACCGCATCCGTCATGTGGACACGGTTAATGCGCAAACTGGTCCGGTTTTTATCAGTTATCTGGCGCAGTATCCGGATAAACGCTATCGTGAAAAAGATAGTTGCCGGTAATCCCGAATATAATTTTACCGCCGAAGATGGAATTATCCACACAGCCTGGGTTGTAGCCGATGCCGGACAGATTGAACAAATCAAAAAAGAATTTCTGCAGGTCGATGCTCTATATATTGCCGACGGACATCATCGCGCCGCCGCCGCCGCCACTGTTGCCCGCAAAAGACGAAAGCTGGATAATGCCACAAGTTCAATCAGGGAATCTGATATGGTGCTGGCGGTGCTTTTTCCCCATGATCAATTAAAGGTGATGGATTATAATCGAGCTGTCAAAGACCTAAACGGTTTAACGCCGGAAAAATTTCTGGAGAAGATCGCTGCCAGCTTTAAAGTCAATAAAAACTTTGCCGCAAAATCACCGCAACAGCTGCATGATTTCGGCATGTATCTGGGCGGACACTGGTATAAACTTACCATTAAAGGTGAAATGTATGATGTAAAAGATCCGGTAGCCAGTCTTGATGCGGCAATACTGCAGGATCATCTGCTGGCGCCGGTTTTAGGCATTAATGATCCGCGTACGGATGATCGTATTAAATTCATCGGCGGCATCCGAGGCATGGCGGAACTGGAAAAGCTGGTGGACAAAGACGGCTTTGCCGTGGCCTTTTCTCTTTATCCGACAACAATGGAGCAAATCATGCATGTGGCCGATGCCGGAGCAATTATGCCGCCCAAGTCCACCTGGTTTGAACCGAAATTGCGCAGCGGTATGTTTGTCCATGATCTTAGCTGAATAAGACAGAACCAAAATCATGGAAGAAGAAACTCTCGACGAAATCCTTGATGGTCATTTTCATGTTTTTCAAAAGAAAAGAGGATATAGATTTTCTCTGGATTCTATTCTTCTTTCTCATTTTGTTTTCTTAAAGCCGCGTGCATGCGCTATAGACTTAGGATGCGGCAGTGGCATTATTCTTCTTCTTCTGGCAAAACGTTTCCCGCATATAAGTTGTTCCGGTTTAGAAATTCAGGAAGAACTTGCGGCGCTGGCACAAAAAAATGTTGATTTTAATAAGCTGGCATAGCCGCATAAAGATAGCACACGGTGATGCACGCAAAATTAAAAATATTTATTCCGCTAATTCATTTGATGCTGTAATATTTAATCCGCCATATCGAAAGTTAAACTCCGGCAGGATTAATCCTCAGCTGGAAAAAGCCATCGCCCGCCATGAAATTAAAGGCTCTTTGAAGGATTTTATAAGGGCGGCAAAATATTTGCTCAAACCGGAAGGAAAAGTATTTACTATTTATCCGGCGAAAAGATTGGTTGAACTGATAACTCTTTTCCGTAAAAATTCTATCGAACCAAAAAGAATGAAACCTGTCTACTCTGATAATCTTTCCGTAGCGGAGTTTGTTCTGGTCGAGGGCAGAAAAGGATCAGGCGAAGAGCTTAAAATTGAGCAACCGCTTTTTATCTATGATCAGAATAAAAAATATACGGCAGATATGGTGGGCATATTCAGCGAGCTTGCTCGTTTTCCCAACGCCGTCGGCGATTGATTTCCGCTTCCATTACTCGCTTGAAGATTATGGCCAGTTCGCGGTCGGCCAATGCCGCAGTGCATTCCGCTATCATCTTTTTGTCTCTTTCTTTCAAAAATGATTTTTTTGCAGCAGGCATATTAGCGTCCATCCTTGTTTGAGCAAGTTTATGGCCGACTGAAAAACGTATGTCTTTTACGGCAATTTTCCCGGCAAGTTCATTGAGCTTTTGGAGAATTTCTTCTTTCATGAAATGAAGCTGTTGTACCCATACCGAGGAAGTTGTTTTGACAAATAGAGTTCCATTTTTCAAGCAATCAGGTTGTGTTTGCAGGAAGATCTGTTGACCAACGGCTTTAGGCCAAAGTTTTATTAGAGAATTTTCTTCAATTTTCGCGGCAACACCTTTCCCTTTGAAGGCCGAAAACAAAATTTCGCCTATTGATTGCAATCGAGATTGGTTTTTTTTCTTACGCATGTATTTTTAGTGGCACAATTCAAAAAAAAGGTCAAGAAGGCGGAAAATGAAGCATAAGAAGCAGTTAAATATAACTGAAAAATTATTTTAAAAATATCTTAATCGTAAATGATTATTTTACTTTGATGCGGTTTTTTGGTCATCGATAATTTTACGCAATTGGGAGGCAATATCTCGAATTGTAAAAGGTTTTTGGAGGAATCCCACACAGCCGCGTTTGATTATTCTGCTTGCCTGCCCGTTTAAACTATAGCCGCTGGAGAGCAAAACTTTCACCTGCGGATTAATTTTTTTGAGTTCGTCAAAAACCTCTCCACCGCCCATTTCCGGCATTACCATATCGAGGATAACCAAATCGATACTTTCTTTTGAATTTTTATATAAGTCTATCGCTAATGAACCGTCTTGAGCGGTTAGAATCGTATAGCCTAAGGTTTTTAATAATTCACTGTTGACGGTCAATATCATTGATTCGTCATCAACAAGAAGAATTGTCTCCGCGCCTTTGGATATCGCGTTATCTCCATCGGTATCCTTATCTTTATCATGAGTATCCTTTTTGGGAGATGCTGGAAGATAAATATTGAAAGTGGTTCCTTGTCCTTTTTCGGAATAAACATTGATAAAACCATTATGGTTCTTGATGATTCCATAGACAGAGGCCAGCCCGAGTCCGGTTCCGCGCCCCATTTCCTTGGTCGTAAAAAACGGTTCAAAAATTCTTTCTTTTGTTTTTTCATCCATGCCGACGCCAGTGTCGGTTACCGAAATTTTTACGTAATGACCATTCATGGCTACGTATGGTTTAAAACGGCTTTCTTCAACAAAGACATTTTTGGTTTCCAAATAAAGATTACCGCCGCTGGGCATAGCTTGCCAGGCATTGACATAGAGATTAAGCAATACTTGTTCAATTTGTCCATGATCGACATCAACCGCCCAAAGATCATTTTGAAAGTTGCGGTGAATTTTAATTTCTTTTTTCGTACGGCCGATTGTTTCCGAAGTTTTTTGAATTAATAAGTTTAAGTCTGCGGTCTTTAACTCATATTTGCCGCCGCGGGCAAAACCAAGAAGTTGTTTGGTTAAATCAGCTCCGCTCATGACAAGAGTTTCGATAGCTTTCAGGTGTTCAAAATTAGCATTGGGGGGATCTATATGCAGAAGGGCTAATGAGGCGTGCCCTTGAATGCCCATGAGGAGGTTGTTAAAATCATGAGCGATACCACCGGCAAGCGTACCGATGGATTCCATTTTTTGAGCTTGAAATAGACGCGCTTCCGTTCTTTTTTGTTTTGTTATATTTCTCATGGAATTTAGAATTGCCGGTTCATTATCCCAATTTATACCGACACTATTGGTTTCCACCCAAAGAGTTATGCCTTGCTTATTCGTTATACGAAAAGAATAATTAATGCTTGGATTTTCCCCTTGCAGACAGCTTTCCTGTAATTCCAGAACCATGTCGCGATCTTCAGAAACAACAAGGTCGATGAATGAAATTGAAGATAGATCCTCCATACCGTAGCCGATCATTTGCTCGGTATGCAAATTGGCATACTTTATTTTTCCATCCATAATAATAAAAATAGCTTCATTGGAATTTTCAATGAGCAGACGGTATTTTTCTTCCGATTTGCGCAATGCCTCTTCGGCTAACCGCCTTTCTGTTATATTTTTGGAGACTATAGCGACGGCGATTATTTTTTTATAATCTATGGAATCTCTTACCGGGCTGAAAGTGCGTAAAAAATAGCCGCTTTCATGAGGGCTTTGGTGCTCGTCCTGAACGGATTCATTTGTGGCGTACACTTCTTTGATTTTTTCGTCAAATTCTTTGCTTTGCTTGACAGAATGAAACTCATTGTATGAGTGTCCGATAATTTTTTCTATGGGCAATTTCAATCTTTGAATATGGTTATTATTCATAAAGATATAACGGCATTTTTCGTCAACGAGATACAGAGAGTCGGTGGTTGAATCAACTAGATAGCGATATTGCTTCTCAGTATTTTCATACTGCAGAATGCTTCGCTCGAGCTCAGCAATTTTTTGTTCAAGCTCTTCGCAAGTCGGTTTTGATTCCATCGTTTTGTCACATATTTGAAGTATTTGACTAAACCAATTTTTTCAATTCCGCGGAATAAACTTCATAAATCGGCCAACTGAATAAGATGTGGCGAATAAGCTTTATATCCGTATTACTTCGGACGAATTCAATACAAGCCTTCAGCGCCAAACGAGCTGCTTCTTCCAGAGGATACCCATAAATACCGGTGCTTATAGCCGGGAATGAGACGCTTTGCAATCCTTTTTCGCGGGCAAGTTCCAGACTTTTTTTATAGGCGCTCTGCAGAAGTAGCGCTTCACCTTTTGTTCCACCTTTATAAATCGGTCCTACAGTGTGGATTACGTATTTAGCCCGCAGATTTCCGCCGGTAGTAATTACAGCCTTACCGGTCTCACAACCGCCGATTAGACGGCACTCAGCCATAATTTCAGTACCTCCGGCGCGATGAATGGCGCCGTCAACACCGGCACCACCAGCTAGGCGTTCATTGGCGGCGTTAACGATGGCATCCGTAGTTTCCTCAGTGATATCGCCACAGGCAAGTACTATCAGAGTTTCATTGATTTTTGTTTCCACTAGCTATGTTCTCCCTACATTTTGATCTCCGGATAATTATTGATTGCCATATTAAGCGAAAGACTAAACAACTGTAAAGAAATACTTTTTGGCAGCTGGACAAGAAGGCCTTTTTAGTTGAAAATTAAGTTCTTAAATGCTAGAGACTCTACACGTTTGAATAAGAGAAAAAACCATGATTACGCCGCAAAACAGAAAAGACAAGCAACAAGATAATTTGTGCGAAGAATTGTTGCGGGAAAGAGCGGCAGTTTTGAGTCGTGCGGGTACGGCCGTAAGCGATGCTATTGATCGCCTTATGCGTATGGATCGGGAAATTGAGAAGAAAACGTCTTTATTAAAGGCTTTAATCAGAAATAAAAATAAACAGGAAATATTTCAGGAAAAAAAATTGATCTGCGAAGAAATCAATTTAAGCATTGATCAATTCAACGCTATTTGTCAAAAAGCGCAACTCCAATATTATTATTTGATTGTTACCCGGGAAGCACTGGGATTAAGGCGGCATGAAATGATTCAGGAAATTTACAGGATTCCGGCAGAAAAGAAAAAATTACAGGTCAATTTAATGGACAGATATAAGAAACAACGAAAACGAATGGTGGAGACGCAGATAAAATACGCGCGATATAAACGACGCCCGTGTATTGAAAGCTATGGAAACCGTTCCCCGGCATCTTTTTGTTGACGAAGGACTGATTGATCAGGCCTACAATGACAATCCTCTTCCTATTGGTGAAAATCAAACAATTTCCCAGCCCTACATAGTCGCCCTCATGACGCAGGCACTGGAATTAAAAGGAAAGGAAAGAGTTTTGGAAATCGGCACCGGTTCCGGTTATCAGACGGCGATTTTAGCTTCTCTTGCCGATCGTGTTTTTTCCATTGAACGCATTGCCGCTCTGGCGGCAAAAGCGCGTAAAATTCTTGATCAGCTTAATTATTACAATGTGGCCATAAGAGTCGGAGATGGTTCTTACGGCTGGAAAGAAGAAGCTCCTTTTGATGCCATTATCACTACGGCCGCAGTGCCGGAAATTCCTCAATATTTGGTCGAACAGCTTGTGGTTGGCGGGAGACTTGTCGTTCCGGTCGGTGACCGCGATGTGCAAACTTTATATAAATTGACTCGTCCTTTCGGAAAATCAGCAGGAGATAAAAAAAGAGGATTTAGGCGGGTGCCGCTTTGTAAGCCTGATTGGGGAGAGCGGATGGAAAGATTAAAGCATTTATTAGTTTTCAAGTCTTTTTATATTTCTGGCTTTGTTATTTATTCCTTCTTGTTCCGCTACTCAGGTGCAAAAAGAACAGGCAAAGGGAGTTTATCATCGAGTGAAAAAGGGTGAAACGGCTTGGAGCATTGCCCGTGCTTATCATATAAAATTACAGGATTTGGCGGAAATAAACAATATCAGCTGATCCCAATTTACTTGAAGAAGGCGCTGTTATATTTATTCCCGAAGCCAATCAAGTAATTGATGATGTTATGACCTATGTAAAGAATTTGGATGCAGCGTCTAAAACCGCGGCCACAAATTATGGGTCCGATAAGGTTAAAGGTTCCGCGGAAATTATCAACGGGGAAAAAGGAAAATCCTCGACTGAAACTAAACCCGTTACAGATAAAAAGATAGAGTCACCGCAGCGTTATCTGAAAAACCACAGGAAACGAAGATTGAACATCGCGATGAATTGAAACAGGCGGAAGCAACTCCGGCAATAAAACTTCCTGACGAAAAAATCGAGACAGAACCTAAAGCAAAACCACGAATAGAAGAAAAAGAGCAAATTAAATTAGAAAAGAAATTATTTATTTGGCCGGTAAACGGAAGAGTAAAGACGCGTTTCGGCATTCAGCCTAATAAAACTTACCATAATTGGATTAAAATTGTTTCGGTCTGCGGGAACGAAGGTAAAAGCTGCGGCATCTGGCACCGTTATTTTTTCTTCGAAATTAAAAAATTATGGACAGACAGTTATTAGTTCGCCACGAAAATAATTTCAGCTACTGTCTATACTCATCTGAAGAAAATAAACGTCAAAGCGGATCAAAATGTAAAAAAAGGAGAAACGATTGCTCTGGTGGGAGAAATAGACGATAGCCGGAGACACATATATAAATTTTGAAATCCGTTTACAGGGCAAAGCGCGCAATCCCATTATTTTTCCTGCCTTGAGAAATTTTTTCCTAACTCTTGCCTGGAACATAAGAAGTAGTTATATTATAATTATATGTTATTTTAAGAGGTAAAAGATGAATAATTATTTTGAACAGGGACCGATTCGTCCGCCCAGCGAGGCAACAAGCCTTTTAATTCGTGTAACCAGAAATTGTCCATGGAATAAGTGCGCTTTTTGCCACACTTATCGCGGCACTAAGTTTGAACTGCGCAGTGTAGAAGAAGTTAAGAAGGATATCCAAGCAATGAGAGACTATTGCCGATCAAATTGTCGAGCTTTCCTGGAAATTGGGAGAGGGCGGCCGTGTTAACAGAAATGTGTTGAAGAAAATATCTAATCACAAATTCCAGAATAATTTTTTTCAGACGGTGGCGGTGTGGCTTTACTTCGGCGGTGAAAATGTATTTTTGCAGGATGCCAATTCGTTAATTGTGAAAACTTCCGATCTGTTAGCTATTCTTGATTTTCTAAAGGAAAAGTTTCCGCAAATAAAAAGAATCACAACATATTGCCGTTCACACACGGCGGCAAGAAAGACTGTAGGTGAATTTGAACAATTAAAAAAAGCCGGTCTCTCGCGTATCCACGTGGGCATGGAAAGCGGCAGTGATGAGGTCTTGTCTTTGATTAATAAGGGTGTAAAGGCAGTCGATCATATTAAAGCCGGTCAAAATATTCAGGCAAGCCGGAATTGAACTCAGCGAATACTTCATGCCCGGATTGGGCGGTGCTAAATTGACTCATCCAGCATGCTTTGGAGACAGCCAGAGTCATTAATGCCATCAATCCCGATTTCATTCGGCTAAGCACATTGCATGTTGTACCGGGCACAGAGCTGGAAGATTTAGTTAAAAGCGGTGAATTCCAACCGTTGGGTGATGAGGATATCCTCAGAGAAATACAGTTATTTATCGAAAATCTGGAAGTCAAGGAATGTCATCTGGTTAGCGATCATATTTTAAATCTTGCTGGAAGAACTGGAAGGTACGATTTCCTGAAGATAAACATAAAATTTTATCGTCAATCAAAAGATATTTTGATTTGTCCGATGAAGAACGACTGATTTTTCGTTTGGGAAGACGCAGCGGTACATTAAGAAGACTGGATGATCTTGACGATAAAGAAACTTATTTAAGATTAAAAGCAGTAGTTGATAATTATGCCGCAGAAGGAGGCAATTTAGAAGAAGATATGGTAAAAATAATGAATAATTATATTTAGATGTTGAATAAATATTATTGGATTTTTTACATCTGTATTGAACTTGATTTAAATTTAATATCAATAATTTTGCTTGTAGAAAAAATATAGTTCAAATTTTTCACCAAGAATTGCACTTTTTAAAAATCGTTCCGATCTTTCCCGCAGTTAAAAATATTATTTATTTTGCATTCACATTTTGTCGGTCAATTGTTCATAAAGCTATTAGTCATTGACTATAAATACAATTAGTGATAAACATATTTTTTCGTCATAGAAAGGCAGGAAAATAAAAAATGTTCAAAGTAGGGGATTTGGCGGTATATCCGGCACAAGGTGTCGGAGTCATTGAAGCTATTGAAAACAGGGAAGTAATGGGCAAGAAGCAGCCCTTCTACATTATGAAGATTATGGGAAATGGCATGAAAATAATGATTCCCACGAATAGTGCTAAAGCTGTTGGTTTGCGCGAAGTTATATTGGAAAAAGAAATACCCAAAGTATTTGAAATATTGCGGAATAAAGACGTTACTATAGACAAGCAGACTTGGAATAAACGCTACCGGGAATACCTGGAAAAAATTAAGACGGGTTCAGTATTTGAAATAGCAAGCGTTTTACGTGACTTATTTATCTTGAAGAGCGATAAGAATCTTTCGTTTGGCGAAAGAAAAATGATGGATACAGCTAAAAATTTGCTGGTCAAAGAAATATCTGTGGCTACAAATAAACAGGAAGCTAAAGTTGAACAAGATTTGCAAATGATTTTCACTGTACAATAATAAATTGCTCATTAAGAAAACGTTCTTTGAAAATTGAAGACAAGTTAATTGCCTTTCCTTTTTTCATGGGAAACCGCAAAAGTTACCTCCGTTTTAAATATCAAACGGTTGATAATTATGAAAATGGTGAAAACAAAGAATATATAATATAGTAAATTGAAAGGAGGTGAAAAGGTTGATCATTAGAATTATCTTGATCTTGGCATGTTCGATAAGCGGTTGCGCTATCGCTTATTATTCCGCAGCGCCAAATTCATATTTATTTCTTGAATTAATTGCCGGCTTTATTATTGGATTATTAATTGCTTTATTTGTTATAAAAGTTGAACAGGACATTCGTAAATTATCTTTAAAAATTATTGCCGGCGGCGTAATAGGCATGATAATCGGATTGTTGATCGCCTTTATATTGGGTTTTGGTTTAAATCTAGTCAGTAAAATCAGTGAGAATCAGCAAATAGTACCCTGGATTTACCTGCTATTAACGGGAATTTTGGGTTACCTGGGTCTTGTTTTAGGATCGAAAAAAGTCGAAGAATTTCATTTTCAAGGTGCCAGTACTAAAATTAGCAGTGAATACCGCATCATGGATACGAGTGTAATCATTGACGGAAGAATTGCCGATGTTTGTGACAGCGGATTTATTGAAGGAGAATTGATTGTTCCGCGTTTTGTGTTGAATGAATTGCAGTTTGTCGCTGATTCTTCAGATTCCATGAAACGATCGCGGGGAAGACGCGGACTCGATATCCTAAACCACATGCAAAAAAGCACGAACATTAACATTGAAATAGTTGAACAGGATTTTCCAAAAATTAAAGGAGTGGACGGAAAACTTGTGGCGCTTGCTAAGAAAATCAATGCCAAACTTCTGACCAATGATTATAATTTGAACAAGGTAGCTGAATTGCAGGGCGTTCGGGTTTTGAATATCAATGAACTGGCCAATGCCATGAAACCGGTCGTTCTGCCGGGCGAGCAGATGAACGTCAAAATCATTCGCGAAGGAAAAGAAGCAGGGCAGGGTGTCGGTTATCTGGATGACGGAACAATGATTATCGTGGACGCCGCGCAAAAACTGGTAAATATGAATGTAGATGTTGTCGTGACCAGTGTTTTGCAGACAACCGCCGGCCGCATGATTTTCACGGAATTAAAAGAAGCGGCAGAAAAGAAAAATCAGCACAACTTAAAAGTATCTTCAGAGGCGGCAAGCTAAGGTTTTTTAATGTTCAAGGTAAATATCATTTGGTAAATAAGCCCGGGAAAGTAATATTCCGGGCTTTTCTTTTTTGAGGACTTTTCATGAGGACAGTGGCCATCATTCCTGCCGGGGGGGTGGGAAAAAGATTAAAAGCGCAAAGGGCAAAACAGTATCTGCTTCTGGATGACGTGCCGGTGTTAGTCCATACGCTCAAAGTATTTCAGCAAGCGAAAGTTATCGATGAAATCATATTGGTTTTACCGCCGGATGATGTCGCATCAGCACAGGAACAATTAATTAATAAATATGGTTTGACAAAGATAACAGCTGTTGTTGCCGGTGGCAAGGAGCGTCAGGATTCGGTGAGAAACGGATTCGCCGCTATTACCGGAGAATGTGATATTGTGGTCATTCATGACGCAGTGCGTCCATTCGTTACTAAAGAAATGATCAATCAGGTTGTTGCTGCGGTGAAAAGTTTTGAGGCGGCATCGGTTGGTGTGAAGGCCAAAGACACCATAAAAGAAACAAAAAAAGATAATTTGGTTGCAGCAACAATACCGCGGCAAAATTTATGGCTGACACAAACTCCCCAGGCTTTTAAATTCGATCTTTTGAAAAAAGCTTACACTGCCGCCTACCGCGATAAATATTATGGAACAGACGATGCGTCTTTAGTCGAGCGAATTGGCGCAAAGGTAATAATGATTGAAGGCTGTTATGAAAATATTAAAATTACCACTCCCGAGGACCTTATTCTGGCGGAAGCGTTGATGAAAAAAAAATCAGGAGAAATGAATTTTCGAAACGGCTTTGGTTACGATATCCACAGGTTTGCCAAAGGCCGAAGGCTTATCTTAGGCGGGGTGGAAATTCCTTTCGATAGGGGCCTGCAGGGACATTCCGATGCCGATGCGCTCATTCATGCTATTTGTGACGCGCTTTTGGGGGCATCAGGATGCGGCGATATCGGAAGGCATTTTCCTGATACCGATTCGGCGTACAAAGACATATCCAGTATAATCCTTCTGAAAAGAGTAAAAAAAATAATTGCAGAAAAGGGATTTTCAATTAACAACATTGATGCCACCGTGATTATGGAAAAGCCAAAACTGGCGCCTTATGCCACGCAAATCGTGTCTAATATTGCCCGTGCTTTGGATATTACTGAAACTTCCGTGAACATTAAGGCCAAAACAAATGAAAGCATAGGCTTTATCGGCCGAAACGAAGGAGTGGCGGTCTTTGCGGTGGCAACGGTAAAAAAAAATGATGACTAAAAAACCCAGAGTAAGATTCGCTCCGTCTCCCACTGGAGAATTGCATGTCGGCAATGCCCGTACGGCGTTGTTTAACTGGATGTTTGCCCGTCATCATGGCGGCGCTTTTATTTTGCGTATTGAAGATACGGATGAATCGCGCAGTGCACTTTCTTACCAGATTAATTTGTTTGATGATTTAAAATGGCTTGGGCTGGATTGGGATGAAGGCCCGCAGAAAAACGGTTCATACGGTCCATATAAGCAGAGCGAAAGGTTAGAGGTTTATAAAAGTCATCTACAGAAGCTTATAGACGCGGGTTTGGTTTATCCATGCTACTGCACGGAAGAAGAATTGGAAGATGAACGCCAGGCGTTAATTTTGAGCAAACGCACGCCGCGTTACATTGGTAAGTGCAGAAATCTTACGATAGGTGAAAGAAAACACCGGGAAACCGAAGGCAGAAGACCTTCATTTCGCTTTAAAGTACAGCCGCAAGTTATCGAATTTGAAGATTTAATACGCGGAGCAATGAAATTTGAAGCTGAAGCCATAGGAGATTTCATTATTGTCCGTTCCAACGGCATGCCTGCATATAATTTTGCCGTGGTCATTGACGATCATCTTATGGCGATTACACATGTCATCCGCGGAGAAGATCATCTTTCCAATACCGCTTTGCAGATGATGCTCTACAAAGCTTTCGGGTTTGAGCCGCCTACTTTTGCACATCATTCTTTAATCTTCGGTAAAGACCGCGCCAAGCTCAGCAAACGCCACGGTTCGGTTTCAGTTGGCGAATTCCGTAAGCAGGGGATTTTACCGGAAGCGCTGATGAATTATCTGGCTCTTTTGGGAAGTTCTTTTACGAAAGGCCGGGAGATATTATCGCGCGAGGAAATGATTAAGGATTTTTCTCTGGAGAGAACATCAAAAAGCGGGGCAATATTTGATGAAGAGAAACTCCACTGGCTCAATGCGATTTATATCAGAAATTGCAAAACGGAAGATTTAGTTGAGCGGCTTAAACCATTTTTAGAACAAGCAGGTTTTAAAACTAACGTTATTGATGCAAAGTGGCTTAGTCAGGTTATTGAATTAGTCAAAAGTGAATTGACCGCGCTTTCCGAAATAGGCAGTCACATAAACATATTTTTTGATAATAAATATAAAATGACCGAAGAAGCACGAAAAATTCTGGATAATGAAAAAACGCGCAAAGTAATCATTGCCTTTAATGAATATTTGAAAACTGCCAAGGACAACTTACAAGAGCTATACCCTGCGGCAATAAAATATGCCAAAGAAAAAACAGGCGTTAAGGGTAAAGAGATTTTCATGCCCATTCGCGCGGCACTTACCGGAAAAGTGCACGGCCCGGAGTTGGATAAAGTTTTTGCTATATTGGGCAGAAATACTGCTTTAAATAGATTGAAGCCTTTTACTGGTTAATTAGGAGAGTATTTTTTAATAAAACGTTGTATCGCGTATCTAGTCAGCGTCCCCATGTAATGGGGCGCGCGCGCCAGCCAAGCTCCGAGAATAAAAACCACATGGGAAAGACCGTAGATCGTCGGGCAGCCGATGATGGCGATCATCGGTTCCTTCAATAAGACTGCCAAAACGCCCAAAGCGGTCACTGCCGGCCACCCTATAACATAACTAAAACCCATTAAGATCAATCCGGTAATCAACCTGCGGCGTCGGACGCTCCTTGAATTCACTGAGATCCGCCGGATTCTCCAGTAGCTTAATGATATATTTCTTCCCGGCAAGGTATTTGGCAATTTTTCTTCGAATCATAAAGCTTTGCCCTTGGATTAAATACACGAGGCTTTCCCTTTCTGCAACCGCTTTCCCGCAACTCAATAGCAATTTCTTGACAGGGCAAAATGCTCATATTATAGGAGACGGCAAAGAAAAAGACGCTTGCTCGAGGATACCGTGAAGAAAGAGACTAATGGCTGGGATTTTTTTGATCGCATCTACTGCATCTCCTTGGAAGAGCGTGAAGACCGGCGGCAGGCGGCTGCGGCCTCATTCTCCAAAGTAGGACTGACCGGAAAAGTTGAATTCGTCATTGTCCAGCGTCATCCCTTCAATGTCGAACAAGGGATGTATGAATCTCACATGAACCTGCCTGCGTAAAGGCTTGGAGGCCGGCGCAGAGAGGATCGTCGTTTTCGAAGACGATGTCGTCTTTGACCGCTTTGACGCTGAGCACTTCAAGCAGTGCACTCAATTTCTAGTGGAACATCCGGACTGGAAAGTGCTGCTTTTGGGGGCTTTAATACGCTCAAGCCGGAGAACGACTAATCCGTTCATACAAAAAGTCAGCTACCAGAGCCTTGCGCATGCATATGCCTTAAACAGACCTTACGCTGAAACCGTGGCTTATCAACCCTGGCAGGGGATTATCATCGACACCCTGTTTCGGCCTCTGACTGATCACCTCTATGCCGTTTATCCCATGTTTGCGTTTCAAAACGATTTTTCCTCGGACAATGACAACAAATACCAGGGCCTTGAGCGTTTCAGGCGATTGTGCGGAGGACTTGAGCGGATTCAAAAAGCAAACGAATTCTACCAGCGACATAAATTTGGTATTATCGCCGCCCACGTTATGATTATTTTATGTCTTTTGATCGTTCTACTCTCTCGATGAGTCTGCCGTACCGATTGACCATTACCAAGATATAGGCAATGCGATGATGATAATTTGATTAGTGCACAGATAAATAAAATGAGGGCGACGTGCGGCACTCATCGGCAAAACAACCGGGCCGGAGTTAGATAAAGTGTTTGCGATATTGGGCAAAGACTCTTCAGTGAAAAGATTGAAGCTTTTTACAGGCTAATCTACTTGTTTCACCTGCTTATCGTCAGATTTTAGTTTGGAATAAAAATGAGGATTACCAGTTATAGTCATTAGTTTTACAGATCTTTATTCGAACCATTTTTTTGGCGATCAAAAGTCATGGGAAGGTGCTCATAATGGGCCATAGGTCATGTCTGGCAAAGATCAGAACGTATATTTTTTGTAGCGTCCAGGGCGGCCAGGGCGGGAGAAGCCCTGCACGCAAAAGAAAATAATCAAAAAACCAAATAACCTATTTGCTTGAACGCACCGGAAGAGCGCGGCGCGAGTTGAAGGAAGCCGAGCGCCGAACGCCCTTGATAAAATTGAAGTCGGCGTAGAAGCCTCCGCGCTTTTCTTCTGAAGCCCAGACGCAACACCAGGTCAGGGTTATTAGTTTGGTTAGATGATGGCCATATTTTCCGGTAATTGCCTCATCATACAACTCTGATAGCTCATCCTGCGTCGGCATCCGCCAGTCCGTATATCCGCCACCCCGATAATTCTCGCAATAGGACTTGGCGTCCTGCCAGTATATGTTGCTTCCGTTGTCCTTGGCTGCCCACATCAGCTTCGTCTTCGTGTCCAGAACCGTCCCGTTGTCGTAGGCGATGAAACGGCCGTCCCTGGCCTTCTCTCCGGCTATGGAAGACTTCACCGTAATAAAAGTTCCCATTAAAATAGCCACTACTATTATCGTTATCATCATTCCTAATGTCTTTTTCATTAGCTGTTACCTCCTTCTTTATTGATTTGTTTTCTGTTTGAGCTGCCTGGTTTTCCGGCTGTGTCATAATATTTCAACTATTAATATTTGTAATATTGCATAATTTTCAGAATTCGTCAATTAACGCTTATAGGAAGAAGTTGATATACATATCGACAGCAATCAGCCAATATACGACGGTTTACATTTGGTGATGACCATCTGACTTCTGATGACCATTGCCATGTTGATAATTTAAAGTGGAATATTGTTATGTTTTTTTGATACCCTCGTTTCTTTCTTATCTTTCAACCCCTCTATAATAGCGATTACTTTTTTTCGTGTATCGCGCGGGGCAATGATTTCTTCGATAATGCCCAACGATGCCGCAAAATATGGGTTATTGAATTTTTCTTCATAAGCGGCGACAAGTTCAGCTCTTTTAGCCGCGGGATCTTTGGCGGCGGAGATTTCACTACGGTAAATAATATTGCAAGCTCCTTCCGCGCCCATAACGGCTATTTCCGCTGTCGGCCAGGCCATAACATAATCCGCTCCCAACTGCTTACTGCACATGCCTAGATATGCTCCGCCGTAAGCTTTGCGTATGATGACCGTTATTTTCGGTACCGTCGCTTCCGAATAAGCGTGAAGAAGTTTTGCGCCGTGGCGAATTATGCCCGCCCATTCCTGATTGGTGCCCGGCATGTAACCGGGAACGTCGGTAAAAGTCAAAAGCGGAATATTAAAAGCGTCGCAGAAGCGAATAAAACGGGAAGCTTTATCGGAGGCGTTCACATCCAGCACACCGGCTAAAAAACGCGGATTGTTGGCAATGACTCCCACCGGTTTTCCCATTATACGGATAAAAGCGACAATGATATTTTGCGCCCACAGATCATGTGGTTCAAATATTTCATTATTATCGGCAACAGCTTTTATGATTTTTTTCATATCATAAGCCCGGTTGCCTTTATCGGGAATGAACGTGTCCAGTTCCGTGCAAATTCTCTCCGCGCTGTCGTGTACAATTTGTTACCGGAAGAGGTGAATGGCAGCTATCGGGAAGAAAGGAAAGCAGGTTTTTAATTTTGGCGAGGCAATCTTTATCGTTTTCCGTGACAAAGTGGCAGACGCCGCTTTTCGTAGCGTGCGCTATCGCTCCGCCCAATTCATCATGCGTAACTTCTTCGCCGATAACCGCTTTGATGACATCCGGACCGGTGATGTACATGTAAGATGCTTTCTTTAACCATAAAGACCCAATCGGTAAGGGCAGGAGAGTAAACGGCGCCGCCGGCTGTCGGTCCCATGATGGCCGTTATTTGCGGAATGTAGCCGGAACCGATAGTGTTGCGGTAAAAAATTCCGCCGTAGCCTTCGAGCGCCGGAACACCTTCCTGAATGCGCGCGCCGCCGGAATCGTTAAGAGCCACAAAAGGTTTTTGGGCGGAAATGGCCATATCCATAACTTTCCATATTTTCTTCGCGTGCATTTCACCGAGGCTTCCGCCGGAACTGGTGAAATCCTGAGCCGCCGCAAAAACGACGCGTCCGTTTACTTTGCCGAAGCCGGTAATAACGCCGTCGGAGGGGATTTCTTTTTTATCCAGACCGAAAAGAGTGGAACGATGCTGAACAAAAAGCTGAACTTCCTGAAAAGTATCCTTATCAAATAATAAATCCAGACGTTCGCGGGCGGTAAGTTTGCCGCCTTCATGCTGTTTTTTTATTTGTTTTTCGCCGCCCATCATCTTAAGGTCATGGCTTTTTTTCTCAAAATCTTTAATTTTGCCTTGTGTTGTATCTTTTTGTAAATCGTCACTCATAAATTCTCTCCATTTCCTTCAGTAAATTTTTTAATTAGGCCAGTACGAATTTGGAAGCGATAATTACTAAGTGTTTAATGTTAAACGGAAATATATTTGATTCCGGACAATACTAGCGTGTTTGATAAAAACTGGCAAGAAAAAATGATAAGATTTGGCTAAAAAAGTACGTGGCAAGAAAATGGTAAATTAAAACTTCTTCTTTATTTTTTTGCCCAAACCGAATAAATTCTTAAGTGGCAAAAGTTTCAGGAAGAACTATGCGCAATTTTAAAATGATTGTGGAATATGACGGCACTGCTTATTGCGGCTGGCAAAGGCAGAAAAACGGCACATCGATCCAACAGATGCTGGAAGATGCCGTCAAGCTTATTACCGGGCAAAAAGTTGCCGTTATCGGTTCCGGCAGGACGGATGCCGGAGTGCATGCCTTAAATCAAGTGGCCAGTTTTAAATGTGCGACAAGTTTGCCGGTCAACTAATATATACCGGGGTATGAACAGCGTATTACCGCCGGATATTGTGGTCAAAGAAATGGAAGAAGTCGCGGGTGAGTTTCACGCCCAGCGTGACGTTAAAAGCAAAGTTTATGTGTACAAGATATGCAATCAGCGATTAAGACCGGCATTGGGACGAAATTATTTTCTGGTTCATTCGTTTTCCTCTGGATTTGACACTGATGAAAGAAGCGGCTCGCTATTTAATCGGCACGCATGATTTTTCCTGCTTTTGCGCCACAGGAACTCATGTTAAAGACCGTGTGCGGACGATTATTGATATTGAAATAAAAACCGGTCGATGATGGGCTAATCGAAATTAAAGTGGAAGCGCAGGGCTTTTTAAAATATATGGTACGCAACATTATCGGAACTCTTGTTGAAGTTGGGCGTGGTAAACGAAAGCCGGAAGAAATGAAGGTAATTATTGAATCCAGAAACAGAAAAATTGCGGGCGTAACAGCGCCGGCCTGCGGCCTGTTTTTGAAGGAGGTCAAATACTAAAAATGAGAATATTGCTCTTGGGTCATAAAGGAATGCTGGGAAGCGACCTTCTTTTAAAACTTTCTGCCAAGCATGAAGTTATCGGACTGGATAAAGAAGAAATTGATATTGTTTCCGCAAACGAGTGTAAAAAGGCGATTAAAGAGATAAAGCCGAATATTGTTATCAATGCCGCCGCTTATACCAATGTTGACGGTTGCGAAACAGCAAAAGAAGAATGCTTTGCCGTAAATGCCGATGCCGTAAAAAATATTGCCGAAGCCTGCCGCAATAAAAATATACGCATCATCCATTTCAGCACGGACTATGTTTTTGACGGCACGGCCAAACAGCCCTACAAAGAAGATGATAGATGCAATCCAATTAACGCTTATGGAGAATCCAAATTGGCAGGGGAGACGTTACCTGCAATCTTTGGCGGACGATTATGTTCTCATTCGCACTTCCTGGTTATACGGAGTGAAGGGCAAAAACTTTGTGCAGACGATTTTGGAAAAGGCAAAAACAACACCAATGCTTTCAGTTGTCGACGATCAGATCGGTTCGCCCACCTACACGAAAGACTTGGCGGCGGCAGTTGATTTACTGATTTCACAAAACCTTAAAGGAATTTTCCATATAACCAACAGAGGAAGCTGCAGCTGGTATCAGTTAGCAGTAAAGATTTTGCAGGAATCCGGGTTAGATGATATTAAGATAACACCTATTAAATCCGATAAACTCCCAAGACCGGCTCTGCGTCCAGCGTATAGCGTTTTGAGCATGCAGAAATTTATTGCAACGACGGGAAAAACAATGCAGCCCTGGCAACTGGCTCTGCAGGATTATCTGAAAAGTATTAAGCCGTTAAATTAATTAGTCTTGATACTGAAGTCCGATAGAAATATGATTTGGGGCGATAACATCAACATTAAACCGTGGTTGGAAAAAGAAGAACCCAAGGCTTTCCGGGAAAGTCAGAGGAGCCCCCTCCGGCAGGAGCCGTAGGCTCCTATAATAACGATAATAAGCAACCTCTCGCGAGTTACGGCGCATTCCTCCCCTGTCTGGAGCCGGGGTATTCCAAGTCGCGGCATTGATGGTAGAGAGAACTTTATCTCAAGCTTAATAGGTATTTTCATTAAGCAGTTCTTCCTGAAGTCAGGCGTCCGGTAACTTTGACTGGCATACTTTCTTTCAAACAATAATCATTAATTATGTTTTCCTTTTGGTAAAAAAAGGACATATGTTATCATAATATCCAAATTATCAAAAAAGCACAGTTCGTACATTAATTGTTTGGTCAACAAAATGAGACACTATGATTATTTATAAGATAAGAGTATCAAAAAAACAATTGAGCCTTTTCCCTGAAAAATAGAGAGTGCTCTTCATTCAAATTGGTCATCTTGCAAACGAGCTGACAATTCTAATGAAACTACTAATATATGCTCATGCTGACTCCAAATCAGATACAACAAGAAAAGCATATAGGACCCAAGCCTCTGTAATTGGCATGATCTGCATTGGTAAGATTTTCGAAGGATGGCGTCTACTCGAAAGTAGTTTCTTTGCATCGTTGTTATTCAAGAAATATGAAGCAAAACTTTCTGCGGCGGGATCAGAGGCGTTGCAGAACCTCAAGAAGTATTTTGGTAAGAAAGATGTCATTTCCAAAATACGAAATAACTTCTCGTTTCATAATCCCTCTTTTGAAATGATAAGAGACCTTTTGGCTTCTATACCGGATGATGCGGAACTGCACATGTATCTTGGAACGCAACATGCCAACAGTAATTACTATTTGTCTGAGGAAATCGTATCCAGGGCCATGTTGACGACTTATGTAAAGAGTAATAGCCTTCAGGAAGCTATGGATAGGATGTACAAAGAGCTAACGGAAGTCAGCGGATGGCTGGTCTAATTCTGTGGACATTGTATGGTTGCCTTGTTTGCAGAACATTGGGGCCAAAACAAGAAGGACCTGATTGTTGAGAAAATCAATGTCAGGTCACAGGGCAATATACGAGAATTTACAATTTCTTTTTTTGTGGATAGATAGCGATACAGGTAGTAGCAAAAGTAGCATTAGTAATATTGTTTTTGAAAAAAAGTAATGATAAGCTTGTTTCAGCGAGAGAAATATAAGCACTTATTAAATTATTTGCCTGTGCCCTGTATTATGTCTGCTTAGAAAGTGGAGGTTTCAAAATGTCCGTATCTTCCGGAAAGCCAAATGATCAGAGTAAAGATAATGAAGTCACAGAGAAATCTCCTCTTGTTAGGAAATGCCCTAAGTGTGGGTATGAGCGAACCAAGAAAGATGATGCTTTTATCTCAGCCGCAGAATGTCCTAAGTGTGGTGTAATTTATAAAAAGGAAGAAGAATATATTGCTAAACAAAGAAAGAGAGCTGAAGAAGAACTGCTACATGTTGCAGAAGAAGCAAAACGTAGGGAAAGAGAGACATTTCTTGCTAATGAGACACCAAAGGCAAAATCGACCCCAAGATCATCGCTTCAACAAAGTAGAGATATAACCCAAGGCCGTAGACAGGATAAAAAGAAGGCGGAAATCAAAAAAACGCACGTAGTAGCAACAGTTGTTTTAGTGGTTTTCTATCTTCTGGTATTTGTCACTAGTTACATGACAGGCGCGTTTACGGGAAGAAGTATTCCGGAGAAGATAGCCTTTATGATCGGTATCTCCACTGTGCCGTTAATAACATACATCGTCTACAGTATTTATCCGAAACATAATGGCGCCAAATATGTATATTACATCGTTACAATATTTTTTATTATAACTTATGTGATTTATACGCTTCATATACTGAAACAGAGTGACAGTCGACAGTTGGTTGATCCGTGGGCGGGAAGGCCAACCACAGACCAAATTCCTGCACCACCACCCAGACCTTTGCCTACTCCTGTCCCCGCACCTGCTCTTATATCACCTGAGCAGGGACAGGAACATTTTGACAGAATCAGGAGAGCTCATCCAGCCTTTGGGAAGTATCGAGATGATGGGTCGTTAAAAAAGTGGATTGAAAAACAGCCAGCCCATCTCCGCGAGGAGATGCAAAGAGTTTACAATGAGGGTGATTCCGATGCCGTGATTGTCCTTTTTAACCAATTTAAGAAGGCCAATAACATCCCCATTGTTGAAGCGCCAGTGCGGGCACCTTCTCATCGGGGGAGAATAAAAATTCCTAAGGCGGATGTCTCAATTACCAGGAGTCCGGAAAAGCAATCTCAAACATCAATGAAAAATGCCAAACCCTCTAAGGATGCAGGCCAGCATTACATAAAAGGATTAAAAGGGATAGAGCTAATGAACGGAAATGTCATCGAAGGGCAAATAATCAGTGTGGGTAACATCGTAAAGATTCGCACAAAAGATGGAAAGGTATTGTCATATTCTTACCTTGAAGAAGTCAGGCAGTTTATTGCTGAATGAGAAATAAGGTCGCAGTTTGGGTTATTATACAAGATACATATAAACTGTGTTAGAGAGCACCACCGCGATGGCATATGACAAGAAACAATTTCTTGACCTGTTACTCGAATACAGGTCAGACGAAGCGAAGAAGGCACGGCGCAATGTCAGCGCCATCGCTTTCGTGATTCTTTCTGCCTGCTTACTTAATCTTCATCTATCGAACATGAATGTGTTTGGGATGAATGTTTCACGAGCGTCAGAAATACCTGTCCTCGTTGTCGCATTTGTCTTGCTAGCGTATTGGTCCGGCATGTTCTTGCTCGCTTTGCTTCAAGACTCCGAGATTAAAAAGGAACATTCATTGATTCTCTATGAACATGTGACGTATATACTGGAACGACTAGAGAGGATAGAAAAGGCGCAGAAAGAGCCCGAAAGCTACTGGCAAATGCTGTATCCAGACTATAACGAAGTAAAAGATCTGTCGAAGCCTATCGGCTTCAGCAGCAACGCACTAAGCGCGCAATCAAAGTTGTAACGCGGATGGGCATTTGGAGTATTATGTGCGTCTGGCCTTAGCCGGAGCATCAGTATTGGCGCTTGCAAAGATGTTCTACGATTCGCTCTAACTCCCCGCTCGTGCGGACGCCGGGGAATACGCGCCATGTTTCCTGATATTTTAGTGGCCAACGCCGCACAGCCGAGATGTTACTCTCTTTCCATCCGTAATCCTCCATTCTGACAGCTGTCCACCACTGAACAGTAGTAGGTGAAAGTGTGGCGCATAACACTTGATGAATCACGGACAGTATTTGTCCACGCGCAGTCGCTTTTTGTGATATAGGGCACCGACAAGGTATTAAAAATGTAAGTATTAATTCCTGTTGCAACCTTTGCGAGATTTTGTTAATTTCTATCATCAGGTATGAGAGGTTAATTTGTTTTCCCAAGATGTTTTGTCTTAGGCAAACATTCGAGAAGGAGGATTCCATGAAGTCAAAGTTCGTATCTATAATTATAATGTTGGGTCTGTTACTCCTTTTTGCGGGTGAAGGTATTTGCCAGGAAAAAGTGAGCATGAACGACTGGGTGGAAAAGGTCAATCAAGGTTCTATTAATTGGACGGGTGGTTACATTGAAGCCGTGGGCATCGGCGCTCCTGCTGATAAATCTGTCAGTAAAATCAACGCGCGTCCGATGGCTTTGCGCGCAGCTACAGTAGATGCCTATCGCAATTTGCTGGAAATTACCAAAGGTGTACGGGTTAATTCAGTAACAACGATAAAAGATTTTACGGTGGAAAGTGATATTATCAATACGCAAGTGAACGGGCTGGTAAAAGGCGCTGTAGAAGTGGATCATCAATATATGTCCGATGGAACGGTAGAAGTTAGATTAAGAATGCCTCTTTATGGAGATTTGGCGCAAATAATTGTTCCCAGCGGCCATCGAAAAGCGCAAAGAAATAAAAGAACCCGAAAAGCCTGCCGCACCTCCGGCTCCTGTTGTTTATTCAGGCATGGTTGTAGATGCCCGCGGAATTCAAGCAAGACCGGCAATGTCACCCCGAATCTTTGATGAAGACGGAAAAGAAGTTTATGGCTCTGCCAATGTTGACCGTGAATTCGCGGTACAGCAGGGCATGAGCGGTTACGCGCGTGACCTTACCGCTGCCCAAAGCAACCAGAGAGTAACAGCAAATCCCGTGACAGTTAAGGCGCTGAAAACATCCGGCCCCGGCAAATCAGATGTCGTTATCAGTAATGCCGACGCACAACAAATAAGAGCTTCGGCGGAAAATGCCGCTTTTATGAAACAGTGCCGGGTGATGATTGTTCTGGACTAAAGAAGAATCGCAATTCGCGCAAACTTGAAAAGACAGCCGCAGTCACGAAGGTATTCAGTGGCTGCGGTTTTTTTAATGAGACTTGCTGAAAACGAGCGAAGTGAAGTTTGAAGCGTAAGTCGTAAAACAATATGCCCGCTTTATGAAGGATTGTTTAATTGTCTAAACGCATCGTCATATTATCCGAAGAAACAACCAACAAAATCGCCGCCGGCGAAGTGGTGGAAAGGCCTGCTTCCATCGTCAAAGAACTGGTAGAAAATTCGATCGATGCCGGAGCGGAAAATATCCGCGTGGAATTGGAGAAGGGCGGCTGTCAGTCGATAAGAGTTGTCGATGATGGTTCGGGAATCGAAAAAGAAGATGTGGCGCTGGTCTTTGAAAGGCACGCCACCAGTAAAATTAATAAATTTGAAGATATTTACAGTGTGGTCTCTTTCGGTTTCCGGGGCGAGGCCATGCCCAGCATTGCCTCCATTGCGCGTGTGGAGTTACTGACGCGCAGGGAAGGTGATTTAGAAGGCACAAAAGCTATTGTTGAAGCGGGCAAAATTAAAGAAATAGCGCCTGTCGGATGTCCCTCAGGCACGCAAATATTAGTGACGAAAATATTTGCCAATATTCCCGCGCGCAAGAAATTCTTAAAAACAGAATCAACGGAACAGAGTTTATGTCTGGACGTAGTTACCCGTCTGGCCCTGGCTCATCCGGAAATTCGTTTTCAGGTTTTAGTCAATGGGCGCGAAGTCTTTGCCGTGCCGGAAGCCGCCGATATAGCGGAGCGAATTGCTATAGTAATGGGGATGGACTTCTCTTCTCATTCCATTTCCGTTCAGGAGCAGAAGGAGAATGTCAGCCTGATGGGCTTCATTTCGCATCCGGAATTCACCCGGTCCAACTCCAAAAATATCTATTTATTCGTCAATAAACGTTTTATCCGCGATAACAGCCTGACCCACGCCGTTCTCTCCGCCTACCGTCAGGTTATTCCGCCGCGGCGCTATCCGGCTGCTGTTTTGTTTATTGATCTTCCGCCGGGTGATGTAGATGTTAATGTGCATCCGGCCAAGATGGAAGTGCGTTTCAAGGATTCGCGCGGGATTTATGAGTTGGTTTCCGGGACTATTGCCAGGAATTTGGCCTTGGCAAGAGACCTGAGAGGAAGCTTCATATATCGGTTGGAACCACGTGAAAAATCGTTCTTTATTCAGAACGCGAAGCCGGAGCAAATTCAGGCAAAATCCGCCGGCATATTTTCCCGACAAAATTTGCAGCAGGCGATTGATAACGATTTGCTCACGCGCTCGGTGACGCAAAAGTCAAGGAATATCGAAAGCAGTGATGCCAGAGGAAAAGAACCAATAACCTTTGTTAACTTCAGATATCTGGGACAATTCTTCAATACCTATCTTGTGTTTGCGGGTGATGACGGATTGCTTCTGATCGATCAGCATGCCGCGCATGAACGGATAATGCTGGAACGACTAAAAAGAGTAGAAGGACAAAAAATTGTCAGCCAGCAATTGCTTATGCCCGAAGTTGTCAGTTTAAACCCGGCGCAAATAGAATTATTTTCCGGCTACATTGATTTTTTACGCGAGATCGGATTGGAGATTGAAATATTTGGCCGCGATGCAGTTGTTGTTAAGGCGCTTCCGGCGATTTTATCCTCACTCCAGCCCAAAGAATTAATTTATGATATTGTCGATCAATTAAGCGATCAAAGTCGTGCATCTTCTCTGCAGGAGAAAAAAGAAAAAATATATGCCGCGCTCGCGTGCAGGGCGGCAATCAAGGCCAACAGTTCTCTTTCTTCCGCGGAAGTAGAAGCGCTTTGCCGAGATCTCGCAGCTACTCCTTTTAATCTTACCTGTCCTCATGGCCGTCCTATCAGCATTAAATTCTCGCTCACTGAAATCGAAAGAATGTTCAAAAGAAAGTAAAATGGAAAAAGCGCCTTTGGTTATAATTAATTCGCCTACGGCAACGGGCAAAACCGGATTGGCGATAGAACTGGCGCTGGATTTCGGGGGCGAGATCATCAGCGCGGACTCTCTGCAGGTTTACCGCTACCTCGATATCGGGACAGCAAAGCCTACGAGGGGGGAGAGAAATAAAGTTAAACATTATTTAATCGATGTTGTTGACCCGGACGAGGAATTTAACGCCGCTATCTTTACCGAAAAATCGCGTACTATAATTACCGAATTGGCAAAGAAGCGTAAGCCTGTTTTTGTTGTGGGGGGAACAGGACTCTATATCCGCGCACTGCTTAAAGGAATTATCGAAACTCCAAAAGTGGATGAAAATATAAGAAATTATTACCGTCATCTTGGCGAAATCCACGGGAAAGAATATCTTTTTGGATTATTGCAAAAGAAGGATGCGCAAGCAGCCCAAAAAATAAAACCTAATGATACAATCAGGGTAATCCGGGCTTTGGAAGTTTTGGACCAAAGCGGCGAATCGATTATAGCCAAACAAATCAAGCATTCATTTGCTGATAACCCTTACAATACATATAAAATTGGTCTTCGAGTTGATTCCCCGCAATTAAAAGAGAGAATCACCCAAAGAACAGAGAAAATGATAGCTGCAGGTTTAATGAGCGAGGTTGAAAATCTTTTAGAACGAGGTTATAGTAAAAACCTGAAACCTTTGCAATCGTTGGGTTACAAACAGGTTATTAAATATTTGTCGGGCGAATGTAACTGGGAGGAAGCTGTAGACTTAATTAATCGAGATACCTGGCGCTACGCCAAGAGGCAGATAACCTGGTTTGCCGCGGACAAAGAAATAAATTGGTTTAGTCCTGATAGTTCCGCGGAAATAAAAAAGAACGTGAAGAAATTCTGGAAAGAAAATGGCTATTAGTAAGGACATGCAATATTGCTTGACATCGGCAGGCGGTGAAGATAATTATACAAATTAGTTTTTATAGGGGTTATATTTAAAAAAAATTCTTTCAAGAGTTCATACAACTCATAAAAACAGGATAATTATATGCTGAGCCCAATCAGAACCAGCAAGATGCTCGCCCTATTTATCTTTTTTGCCTGTGTTTTGCTTTTAGTCTCCTGCGCACGGAAGGAAAGGGTGGCGTCAAGTCAACTGGATACTCCTGCATATCATACCTATACAGGATTAAAATTAATTGATCAGGAAAAATATGCCGATGCTCAGAGGGAATTTGAACTGGCAATCCAGTTGGATGCAAAGTATTCCAAAGCTTATACCGGAATGGCATTGGTTAAAATTTATACGGCTAATTTTGATGCCGCTTGGGATAACCTTAAAACCGGCTGGAAATATGCCAAGACTGACGAGGAAAAATTATTCGTTTATGTCAGCCGCATTCAGTACTATACTCTGGGTAAGAGTAAAAAGAAATGGCTGGCTCTGGCTAAAGATGATTTTGATGCAGCCGTCAAGTTGGATCCGAAACATTCCCCTACATATTATTTCATGGGCTTAGCTTACGAAGCCGGTCTCAATTTTGATTCCGCCGGGCAGATGTTTACAAAAGTGTTGGAACTGAAAACCGGTTATGTGGATGAGGCCGATGTACAATGGAAATTCCTGCAAAAAGTTCAGAGGGCAATGCCCGTAACAGCTACGGGAAAACAGATTGCCCTGGTGGAACGTCTTACCCGTGCGGATGCGGCGGCATTGTTCATGGAGGAATTAAAGATAGATGTGCTTTACAAAAAAAGAACACCGAAGACTTTCGACACTTCATTTAAAAATCCGGAAAAAGCTGCAGCAAAAACTGCCAAAATAACAGCCAATGATATTGCCGATCATCCTTTAAAAGTAGATATCGAAGGAATCCTGGGAATTGGATTGCGCGGATTGGAAAATTATCCGGACGGCAATTTCCATCCGGGTGAATTAGTCACTCGAGCCGCTTTCGCGATGATGCTGGAAGACATTTTGATTAAGGTGAGCGGTGATGATTCACTGGCGACAAAATTTATCGGTTCAACTTCTCCCTTCCCCGATTTAAGGGCAGACCTGCCTTATTTCAATGCAATAATGGTTGTTACCTCCCGCGGTATCATGGAGGCTAAAGATATGACTTCCGGTGAATTCGCGCCGCTCAGTCCGGTGGCTGGTGTTGATGCCCTTTTGATTATCCGCAAAATCAAGGAAGAATTGAAGTTTAATTAATAGGGGTTTACAAGAATGGTTTTAAAGAGGTGGGATGTTTTATGCCCTGCCTAAATTTTAAATAGTAGTTTTCGGAGAAATTAATAAAGGGCGTGAAGCCCTTTTTATTTATTAATATCCAATCGGAGTGAAATTAAAAAATGGCAAAGAGAGAATTAGGCAAAGCATTTGAACCGCGGGAGGCGGAAAAAAGGTTATATGATTACTGGCTGGAGAATAATTTATTTCACGCCCAGGATAAAAGTGAAGCCCAGCCTTTTTCCATAGTAATACCGCCTCCCAATGTAACCGGAATGCTGCATATGGGGCATGCTTTGAATAACACTCTGCAGGATGTCATCATTCGTTTCAAAAGAATGCAAGGTTTCAATACTCTTTGGATGCCCGGAATGGATCATGCCGGAATTGCCACTCAAAATGTAGTGGAACAGGAATTGGCCAAAGAAGGATTATCGCGCCATGATTTAGGGCGGGAGAAATTTATTGCCCGTGTGTGGAAATGGAAAGAAAAATACGGCGGCGTAATTATCAATCAATTAAAAAGACTGGGCTGCTCCTGTGATTGGGAAAGGGAACGCTTCACGATGGACGAAGGCTTATCTCAGGCGGTGCGGGAGGTTTTTGTCCGGTTATATAATGACGGTATGATTTACCAGGGAGATTATATTGTCAACTGGTGCCCGCGGTGTCATACGGCGATTTCGGATTTGGAAGTGGAATTCAAGCAGGATGCGAGTTTCCTGTGGAATATCCGTTACCCCTTTGCCGACGGTAAAGGAGAAATTATTGTAGCCACAACCCGTCCGGAGACGATGCTGGGCGATACCGCTGTGGCTGTTAATCCGCAGGATAAAAGATATAAAGATAAAGTCGGTAAATATGTAATTCTGCCTTTAGTCAATAAGAAAATTCCGATTATTGCCGATGAATATGTGACAATGGATTTCGGTTCGGGCGCGGTTAAGATTACGCCCGGCTCCGATCCCAATGACTTTGCCATGGCCCAGCGCCATAATCTGGAAATTATCACGATAATGGATGGGAAAGGCATTATCAATGAAAACGGCGGAATTTATAAAGGACAGGACCGTTACGAAGCACGCAAAAATGTAATAACCGATTTGGAAAAAGGCAAATATCTCGTCAGCACGGAACCATACGCTCACAGTGTCGGCCAGTGTTACCGCTGCAAAACGGATATTGAGCCGATGGTTTCCAAACAGTGGTTTGTAAAAATAAAACCATTGGCCAAGCAGGCGATTGCGGCTGTAGTTAAAGGAAAAACAAAGATTGTTCCCAATACCTGGGAGGCAACTTATTTTGAATGGATGAATAATATCCGCGACTGGTGCATTTCCCGGCAGTTATGGTGGGGTCACCGGATTCCCGTCTGGTATTGCGATGACTGCGGCAAAGTAATCGTGGCCACGAACGATCCGGATAAATGCCCTGATTGCGGCGGCAGTTCGTTAAGGCAGGATGAAGATGTGCTGGATACCTGGTTCAGCTCTGCTCTTTGGCCTTTTTCCACATTAGGCTGGCCTGAAAAAACACAAGCACTAAAAACATTTTATCCGACATCACTGCTGATTACAGGATTCGATATTCTTTTTTTCTGGGTGGCCCGCATGATGATGATGGGGCTTTACGTCATGAAAGATGTTCCCTTTAAAGATGTTTATCTGCATGCTCTTGTGCGGGACGAAAAAGGGGAAAAGATGAGCAAATCCAAGCGGCAATATTATTGATCCGCTGGTAATGATCGAGCAAGTATGGCACTGACGCTTTTCGTTTTACTCTGGCGGCTTATACCGCGCAGGGACGGGATGTACGAATGTCGCCCGAAAGAATCGAAGGGTATAAATTTTTTGTCAATAAAATCTGGAATGCCGCAAAACTCACTTTCGCCAATCTGGAAGACTATGATGAGCAAGATGAGATATCCGGAACAGATTCACTTCCCGATAAATGGATTAAGGCCAAATTAAATAAAGCGATTGAAGAAATGACGTCCAGCCTCGATGAGTATCACTTCAATGACGCCGCCGCGGCTATTTATCGTTTTATCTGGCATGAATTCTGTGATTGGTATCTGGAGTTGAGCAAACCAGCGCTTTACGGCAAAGTAAGTTCTCCACAACGACAAGCGGCTCAGAGAACGCTGCATGATGTATTTAAAACTACGCTGAAACTATTACACCCCTTTATGCCGTTTGTTACTGAAGAGCTCTGGCAGGTATTAACCGGAAGCGATGAAAATTCAATTATGATCAGTCAGTTTCCAACGCTAAATAAAGCATGGAAAGACGAAAAAGCAGAAAAGGAAATGGAATTATTAATGGATATTATTACCAGCATCCGCAATATCCGCGGAGAAATGCAAATACCTCCTTCCCGCAAATTGCAAGTCTTGATTTCGGCAAGTGACCGGTATGTAAAAAATATAATTGAAAAAGGAAAAGATTACATAATCAACATGGCTAATTTAGAAACGTTGAGAGTAGAAATAGATTTGGTTGAACCCAAAGGAGTGGCCACGGGAGTTGTCGGTTCAACAAAAATATTTGTTCCACTGGCCGGTATTGTGGATACAACCGGTGAAAAAGCTCGCCTGCAAAAAGAAATTACAAAAATCGAGAAAGATTTGAACCAATGTTCGAAGAAGCTTGCCAATCGTGATTTTTTAGAGAAGGCCGCAGAGGCTGTCATAAAAAAAGAAGAAGAAAAATTAAAAGAATTTAAAGAGCGTCATGCCGCTTTAGAAAATGCCTTAAAAAAACTTCAGGGAATTGTAGTATAGACAGAATTGTTTTTGCGTAAACAAAGGCAATTTATATGACAAAACAAGAAACTACTTCACATAAAGAAATACTGCGGATTATAAAAAATGCCCTTGCTGAGGATATCGGTAAAGGGGACATAACCACGGCGGCAATTATCACGCGGAAATAAGAGAGGGCGGGCGCACGCCATTGCCAAAGACGATTTTATCATAGCGGGAATTGATGTTTTCCGAAAAACCTTTCTTTTTTTAGATGACCGGATTGAATTTGAAGCCTTGATCGCTGACGGAGAAAAAGTAAAGAAAGGTGAAAAAATCGCTCAAGTTACTGGTCCGCTAGCCTCCATTCTTCAGGCGGAGCGAGTAGCCCTGAATCTTTTTCAACGGATGTGCGGTATAGCAACTTTAACGGGAAAATTTGTGGAAGCCGTACACGGTACAAAAGCAAAAATTCTCGATACACGCAAAACCATACCCGGTTTGAGGCTGTTGGATAAAATGGCGGTGAAAATCGGGGGTGGTTTTAATCATCGGATGGGGCTTTATGACGGCGTGCTGATCAAAGATAACCACATTGCTGCGGCGGGCGGTATTGAAGCAGCGGTAACAGCGCAAAAGAAAAGCTCGACCAAAAAGTTAAAAATTGAAGTTGAAACTAAAAATTTGATGGAAGTCGAGGAAGCATTAAATTCCGGTGTGGATATTATCATGCTGGATAATATGCCCGTTGATGAAATGATAAAAGCCGTGAAGCTGGTCAGGGGAAAAGCGCTTTTGGAAGCATCCGGCAATGTCAGCCTGCAAAATGTCGCCCGGATCGCGGCTACCGGTGTGGATTTTATTTCAGTGGGGGAAATTACGCATTCTGTAAGGGCGGCAGACATTGCCTTAAAAATTATGGCCGGCGCAATTTGAGAAATTTATTCTTTGTGTAAGATGTTTAGATAAAGCTAAAATTGACAAAAAATGCCAATATTATCTATTGCAAAAATACATCGTAAATAATTATAATAACGAAGTTTCACCGGATTGAATAAATTATAACTTTAAAATATTTAAATTGGAGTCGCTATGGCAATTGAACAAACATTGATACTTATTAAACCAGACGGACTTGTTAAATCGCTTACGGGCAATGTCATTTCCAGGTTGTCAGAAGCAAAACTGACTATTATGGGAGCGAAAGTTGTACGCGTCAGCCGGGAGCTTGCTGAAAAACATTATGAACATCTCAAAGAAAAGCCATTTTTCCCCGAATTAATAAGCTATATCATTGGAGATGTACACAAGACGTATAGAGTACTTGCTTTAGTGTATCAGGGTGAGGATGCTATAAAGAAAATCCGGGATATTGTGGGTGAAACAGATCCGGAAAAGGCAAATCCGGTATCCATAAGAGGAGCGTATGGAAGGATTACGACAAGTGGGGTATTTGAAAACGTTGTCCACGCCTCTGCTAATTCTGAAGACGCGGAAAAGGAGATAAAGCTTTGGTTTCAACCCGATGAAATTGTCGAAGACCTGTACCTGATAAAAGAAGTAACAATTAAAAATTTAAAAAAGAATGTATGGGCATAACAAAAACATCAAAGTTAGAGCCCAGATGCTGCCTTTATAAAATTTAATATATGCGGTTGAAATTGTTATTCAAAAATTAACCTAAGATATTCTCTCCAAATTCTTGTTTGTCTTTATGGACTATGCCATTCAACTATTGGAAAATAAGCTTGCGGGAAGTCTTATCGGGCATAAGATTCATTTTTATCCGGAAATCGGTTCCACAAATGATGAGGCATTTAATCTTGCTGCCGGAGGTTCGCCTGAAGGCACTGTTGTTATAGCCGACAGCCAGACCAAAGGCAAAGGGCGATTGCAGAGAGCCTGGCATTCACCTTCAGGATGCAATATTTACACTTCCATTATCCTGCGTCCTAACTTAGATCCAGATAGTGCGCCGCAGTATTCTATATTAGCCGGTGTCGCAGTAGCCGAAATTATAGATAATTACTGCCCCGGCATGGTTAATCTGAAATGGCCCAATGATGTTCTTCTAAAGGGAAAAAAAGTATGCGGTATTTTGGCTCAAATGAAAACATCAGCAGGCCGTGTTGATTTTATTATCTTGGGTATTGGCATTAATATAAATATTAACTATAATCAATTACCGCAGGATATTAAAAATACCGCCACATCTTTAGCTATAGAAACAGGCAGAAAAATTTCCCGTCAGGAATTAATAATTAGCCTGTATGAAAATCTGGCAAAATGGTATAAAAAGCTTATTGTGGATGGTTTTAGCTCTGTAAAAGAAGAGTGGCTGAGCATGGCGCCGATGATTGGCAAGAGAGTTCAGATAATATCTGGTGATGAAGTGATAAACGGAAAGGCACTAGGCATTGACGAACAGGGATCACTGGTACTGCTTACGGCGGGAGACAGAAAAATCAAGATATCCGCGGGAGATGTGAGACTATTAAAGGAGACTCAAAAAAATGTTGCTGGTAATTGATGTTGGCAATACCAATACTGTGCTGGGGCTTTATGACGGTGATCGGCTGATTCATGACTGGCGAATTCGCACCGAGATTGATCATACAGTTGATGAATATGGCATGCTCATTTTCAATTTGTACCAATCCAGCAGGATGAAGACCGAGGAAATTAGGGCGGTCAGTGCGATTATTATTTCTTGTGTAGTGCCGCCGATGCTTAATATTTTGGAACCTTTATGCGTAAAATATTTTAATGTAAAACCGTTAATTGTGGGCCCCGGAATTAAAACAGGAATGCCTATTTTCTATGATAATCCCAAAGAAGTTGGCGCCGATAGAATCGTCAATGCTGTTGCCGCTTATAATAAATACCGGCAGGCGGCGATTATAATTGATTTCGGTACAGCGACAACTTTTGATTATATTTCACCAAAAGGAGAATACATGGGTGGATGTATCGCGCCCGGAATAATGATTTCCAGCGAAGCGCTATTTGAACGGGCGGCAAAGCTTCCCCGCGTGGAATTCAGCAAGCCTAAATCGGTGATTACCAAAGATACAGTGAGCGCAATGCAGGCGGGAATTATTTTTGGTTACGCCGGGCTTATTGACGGCATCGTGGAGAGGATGAAAGCCGAAATAAAAACTAAACCTCTGGTAATTGCTACAGGAGGATTGGCTCGCTTGGTGGCTTCGGAAACAAAATGCATCGATAAGATTGAAGATATGCTGACTTTGGAAGGTTTACGCATTATTTATAACTTAAACAGCAAATCGTGACGATTTCGTAAAGAGTCGTCCGGCATTTATAGTTTTAGGACTTATTACGAGGTTATCAAAAAAATGTTAAACGTCGGATTGACGGGCGGCATCGCCTGCGGAAAATCTACGGTATCGGAGATGTTTGTCCGGCGGGGCGCTCATCTAATTGATTTCGATCAGCTTGCGCACAATGTCGAAAAACAGGGACAACCTGCGTGGGAAAAAATCGTCCAATATTTTGGCGAAAGTATTCTGCTGCCGGATAAAAATATTGACCGTCATAAATTAGCTCAGATTGTTTTTGCCGATTCACAAAAACTCCAAATCCTCAATGGTATCGTCCATCCTTTCGTCTCGAATGAGTGGAAAACCCTTCTGGAAAAAACCGAGAAAAAAGAAAGAAATGCTATTGTTTTATCAGATGTTCCCCTCTTATTTGAAGAAAAAATGCAGCATCTTTTCGATTTAACTTTACTGGTTTTAATATCTCCCGCAGAGCAAATTCAGAGGCTGATTGCCCGCAATGGCTTGAGCAGAGATGAAGCCAAAAGAAGGCTTGTGAACCAAATGCCGATTGGAGAAAAGGCGAAATTGGCGGATATTGTGATTGATAATCAAAAGACCGTTGCCGAAACGGAAAAAAGAGTGGAAGAAGTATGGCGGAAGCTTTTAAAAATTGAAAAAAATAAAACCCTGCATGAAAGTGGAGAAAAAACTTAAAACTACGGATTTTTGATTTTTAAGAATAATATTACGGAGGCAAGAAAATGATTGAAAAAAATGTTCAGACTGATTTCAGTACAAGCATATCCGAACCGGTTATTGGTTTTTCCACGTATGTTCATCCGTTGGCGGCGGTAATCGGTAATGTGATTTTAGGGAAGAATATAATGGTCGCACCGACGGCTTCGGTGCGCGGTGATGAGGGCCAGCCTATTTACGTGGGTGATGATTCCAATATCCAGGATGGCGTTGTGATTCACGCGCTGGAAACCGAAGATGGCGGAAAGCCGGTAGAGAAGAATCTTTGTGAAGTGAACTCAAAGAAATATGCCGTTTATGTGGGCAGCCGTGTTTCGCTGGCTCACCAGGTGCAAATTCACGGGCCGTCTGTGGTTATGGATAATACATTCGTGGGCATGAAAGTTCTGGTGTTTAAGTCTTTTGTCGGTCAAAATTGTGTGATTGAGCCGGCGGCAGTGCTTATGGGTGTGAAAGTTGCCGACGGTCGCTATGTGCCGGCGGGCGCGGTTATAAAGACCCAGGCCGAGGCCGATAATTTGCCGAAAATTACTCCCGATTATCCGCTTAAAGATATGAATAAAGGAGTGCTACATGTGAACATTGCTCTGGCGAAGGGTTATCTGGCAGCGGCAAAGAAATAATGGATGAGTTTTGAGAAAAAGTATAGCTACTGTTAAAAATGAGAAGCAGAATCGGTGCCTTTCCTGCGGAACAACGGAAAATATAAATAACCGTAAATATTGTTCGATCAAATGCCGGCAGAATCTCCGGCAGAAACTGAATATGAGAAGCGGTTTACTGCAGGCGTTAAACACGCGTTACGCGATTTTTTATTTTTCCGACACTATAATTATTCTGGATATAATACTCCATAGTGGCGGAGCAAAAGAGATATTCAGATTTACGCAACAGCGATCAATAAACCAGAAACCAGCGGAGGATTTCAGCAAAATGGCCAATATGCTGGGCAGAGCCTGGTGGGAAGAGGAAAAGCACACAGCGAAAAAGTATTTAGCTTCCCGCCGTGTGCTGGAATTGGCGACAAAACATCCTGCTCATATATCCTTACGGCCTACAGTAATCAATATCCCCAGCGTTAAAACTAATGCCTTAAACTATCTGGGAATTAATAAAGTTGATTTAACCTCCGTTGAATTGCGAAAAATCATTAAAACCTCATACCGAAAACAAGCTAAAATTCATCATCCCGACCTGGGCGGTCATGCTCCAACTTTTAGAAAGCTCAATGCAGCCTATCAGGAGCTTCTTCGTTGGGCGGAAAATCCCAGTTTTATTCACCGCCGTGGTTTTACAAATAAGTGGTTTTATGACGGTGAAAATAAAAAATGGGTGCAACCGATACCAATGCATGATTAAAATTTTATAAAACATTATTTCTATAGATGTGTTTTAAATCTTCCGGCGTGTTAATGTTGAGGAAAAGGTGTCCATCTTTGTTGAATGGCTTAATCTTTTCTTCAGGAATACTCAACAGACGCATTTCTTTATAGAACCCGGTGATTTTAAGTTTATCCGCAATCAGCAGTCTTTTTATGGAGGAAAGACAATTTTGGGAATAGATAGCGTGTAGAGGCTGAAAACCGTCAGATAATTGGGGAACAACAATGTCATATTTGTCCACTTGCTCAATTAAATAAATAATAAAATCTTTACTTAAGAAAGGCATGTCGCAGGCGGCAACGAAAGAGTAATTGTGAGAGGCAAAAAAGAGGCCTGTATAAATACCGCCCAAAGCCCCTTTTTCTTTGTATATGTCGGTTACTAAGGTTGTGGCGAAAAACTCTGTGTAAGCTAAAGGGTCGTTAGTTACAATAATTATTTCGGCAAAGATATCTTGATATACGTCGAGAATTTTATTAATTAAGAGACCTCCGTCAATTGTTAGAAAAGCTTTTTTAATGCCCATGCGGGAATTTTTCCCGCCGGCCAAAATGATTCCAGTCATGTTTTTTTTCGCGTTGACGTTTGCTTTTTTCATAGGTTTGATTATCGCGCAATTAAATTATCTATAGCGAATAGAAATATATATATAGCATAAAAGATGAAAGATTTAGCACCCGGATAAGACATTATCTGATTATCTTTCTGTCTATAGCCACCGGTTGGACACCTTCTTTTTCTACCATTGTATCAACATTAACGTTGCCTTTGAACCTCAGCACATTGAGCATGAATATTTCCAGTTTGCTGAGAACATTGGGCGGTAAAAGGTTGCCGTCAATTTCGATTGATATTATCGGGTATTTTCGTTCTCTGGCCCACGGAGTGAAAAGACCCTCGATGACTCTTCCAATGAGACAGGCAAAAGGCGAAATGTTTACTATGCCGGAATAACCGTCCATCATTGCCGTGGCGGCAACGCCGCTGGATATGCTTATTTCCGAATAAAGCTCATGGCTCACGAAATGTTTTTCGGTGTTTTTCATAATTTCCTGCATATCATGCGGAGTTTGCGGAACCAAGCCTGTTGAGTTCAACGCCTCGCGGACATTTTTTTCCACATTATGTTTGTAGGCATGTTCTATATTCCAGTTGATCAAATCCATAAACTCTCTGGCAAATATCCGACGATACCAGGGAATTAAACGCAGTTTCTTTTTGAGTTCATAATTGCGGACAAAATCACAGTAGTAAATCCATTCGGCAACATTCGATACTTTGCCGATAATACCGTGATTGCTGAAGTGCTGAATCAATTCATCCACGGCAAAATCGTCACGGCGCACATATATTTCGCCGACAATAAGCACCTTGGAGCATTCATCCATTTTTTTCTTCAGAGGAATATGGGCAATATCGGTCGGAAATCTCCTTTAAAACAGGAAGAACTTCGGTGACGTCATGTTCGGCGACGCTGATCATTCTGCGCCAAAGCCGATCATAGATTGCCATCGCTTCGACCGGATCTGCCGCACATGTTCTCAGCGATGTTTCCACGTCTTTCATATAGTCGCCGATAATAACTCCCCACCATGCATATTTGGCAAAATCCTGACCAAGTTCGGTATAGGAGTTGTCTGAATCCATCGTAAAGACGACAACATTTTCCAGGCGCAAATCCTTGAAGAGGTTTTCATAAAAGACAAAATACTGACCTGTGCGGCATGGTCCTGTTGTGGTGGGAACAAACAAAAGATAAATTTCATCCTTGCGGTATTTTTCGGAGGAAAAATATTTTAATGCACTGCCCAAAACAAGATGCGACGGCACGCACTCCTTGCCGGAAGCATGATTACGCGCCATCTGCAGTGTGTATATATCCGGTACCGGCATTGCTTCCGCATTGATGCCGAATCCTCTGATAGTCGCTGCGATAAGCTCGGCCGAAAGCCTGCCCATGCTCGAGAGAAGCAGTTTGACGCGTGGGTTGTTTTTGATCGGAATCTTTTCTTCGGTGAGAATATTTTTAATGTGAATTTCTTCGTTGTGATTATTGATAAATCTCAAACCATTATCATATCTGCTCTCGCTGATCTCAGCAAACTTTGATCTGTATCCTTCGATAATATCCAGAAAAGCCTCAATGCGCGTATCTACTCCGGCATCGGCTGTATGGGAATCCAATTCCAGAATCAGAAAGGGTTTGGTACCCATTATCCATTTAAGATAATGCAGCATAAAAGAATCGGGCGCGCAGGAAAAATTGGAGATATAGGTAATATATATGTTATCTTCATCTTTGAGCAGCATGCTGGCTTTCATATCCTGTTGGCCGTAATACCAGTACATATTGGGATAAATCGTTTTATCGGCAAAAGGAAGAATATCATAAGGGATAACTGAATAGCCGCGGGTTGTATATTTTCGGGGAATACCCATATTGGCGTCAGTTGTAAAGGCGTTATAGGGACGTCCCAGAAGGGCAATAACCGGCCTTTTGGCCTTACGTGCTTCTTCAAGCGCGGTTTTTCCCAGTTGGGCGAGCCGAGCAAAACATTCCAGTCTGTTTTTCGTAGGCGATCGAAAATGCGTTTCGAGCTTCGCTTTCAGAAAATCCCAGCACATTGGCCATCTCAATAAAAGATTCACTGGCTTTTTCAATACCGTACATAAAACTGACAACAGGAGTTAAATATTTATCTTCCGGAATTTCCGGGAATGCTTTTTTAATATAATAGGGCAGAGCTTGTGTAATGGGGCAAAAATTTGCCGGAGAATCTTTTTCATAACTTTCCATATCTCTGAAGTGGGGCAGGAAAATGTAATCTAAATTGCGGTCAAATATGTCCTGAACAGCTCCGTGGGCAATTTCCGCAGGAAAACAATAACTGCTTTCGACCCGCGCCGTTCCTTCATGGGAAATGTTCTTCGAGACAACAGTTTCAACTCCTAAAGCGTGAAAAAACCAGGAATAAAGAGGCCAGAGGGTATAGATGGAAAAACAACGAGGGATTCCGACGATGAAATCTTTCTTCTTGATTAGCTCATCAGGATCGGGAGCGCATTCCTTAAAGAGAAGATCATTACGCTTTTCAATATAGTCAAAGACTTCGCTTTCATTGATCGTTTTTTTCTTTCTGATATTGGCATATTTATTACACCTGCCGCCGAACATATACTTGTTGTTGTTCACGTTGAGAATGCGTATCGGGCAGAAATTATCGCAGGCCTTGCACTGAAATTCTTTTTCATAAATAATTTCCGTCGCCAGAATCTGATCAATATCGTAGGCAGATTTGGTCAGAAAGCCATCGGATAATTTCTGCTTGGCAAGAATTCCTACTCCAAAACAACCCATTAGTTCGGGATCAGGAGGAACCAGAATATCCTTATTCAATAACATGGCAAAAGCCAGAGGCACTGCTTTGTTTTTGGCTACGCCCCCCTGCAGGACGATGTTTTTGCCGATGGTCCTGTTGCCCACAACTCTGTTTAGATAATTGGAAACGATGGAGGTGACAATACCGGCGGTAATATCTTCACGGGAGGCGCCCTGCTGAATGGCATTGCGGATGTCCGAGTTGATAAAAGCGGAACAATGTTCGCCGAATTTCAACGGCTCTTTAGCTTCAAGAGCGATATCGCCGATTTCCGAAGCATTGGCGATATTCAAATCGCCCTGCGCCGATTCTTCTAAAAACGAACCGGTGCCGGCGGAACAGGCTTCGTTCATGGCGTAGTCTATCGGAACTTTATTCTTTAGAAAAACATATTTGGCGTCCTGTCCGCCGATTTCGAAATATTGTATCAATATTATCCCTATAAAAAGTCGTGCCGACGGCATGCGCTATAATCTCATTATAGACAGCCGGCGTTTCCAAAAAAACGCCGAGTATTTCTCGCGATGATCCGGTTGTGGAGGCAAGTGTTATGCTGATTTTGCCGTCGCCTATATCTTCTTTGATTTGTTTCTTCATTTCGACAAGGCAATTTTTGAGAGCCGCGACAGGATCGCCATGTGTACGTCCATAGAAGGATGCGGTAATTTCATTTGTTTCTATGTCAATTAAACAGGCCTTCGTGGTCGTTGAACCGCCGTCAACGCCAAGGATATACTCTCTGCCAGCAATAACTTTCGTTTTAGAGGAGGGTAGATAGGTTACTCTGCCTTCGGCAGTTTTTAAGTTTTTAAATCTCTTAAATTGAATACGGCTTTGCTTAAAAAGAGAATTTAAAGGAGGCAAGAATGCTGCCGGAATTTCTGGCCATAAGCGCAGCCCCGTACGCTTCAAAATACGGAGCCTGATCGGGAACTATTAATTCTATTTCCGGCATCCGCTCCCGGATAAAGCGAATGATGTATTGATTTTGTGTAACACCGCCTACAAGCATCACTTTACCCTTGGCTATCCTGGCTCTTTTAAGAAAATCAATCACTTTAATCGCCATTACATCGCTCAAAGATAAAACAATGTCGCCCTTATTGGCTTCGCCTTTATTCAAGCGGTGTGTGCAGTCGCTTTTCATAAAAACGGAACAGCGCGAAGATAGCTTCAACACGCAGCAATGTTCGGGAATTGAATTAATATCATCGAGATTCATGTTCATCCGGGCGAGCTGCTGTTTAAAAAATTCGCCGGTGCCGGAAGCACATTTATTTCCGGAAAAACTGGTTATTATCTTGTTGTTTTTATCGATGGTATAAACAACAAGATCTTCGCCGCCCAGAGAAACCAAAGCATCAACTTCGTAATTGAGGTGTTGAAGCGCTTCTTCGATACAGAGAGGTTCGATTACGCTGTTTATATTTAAGAAGATGTCGGCCTTCGGTGCCGGTGGCCAGTGATTTAATATCAGCCGGAATATCGTGTGAGGATAATATATTTTTGAGCGTATAAAGAAAATTTCCTTCATGAGGTTCTACGGAGCTCCATAAAATGTTATTTCCCTCCAGCATGGTTACTTTAACATTGGAGGAGCCGATATTAATTCCTAAACTATGCATAAATACTCACATATAAAAAAGTCATAGACGAATATTAGATATTACGATTGAGCTTAGCCGTCAAGTATCAGATGAGACTATTTGAAGAATATTTTTTACCGATATTCTAAATAAATTAAAAAGCTGAAAGCAGGCAGCTATCAGCTTTTTAATAATTGTTATTAAAATAATTCGATTTCTTTCACAAACGGAAGTATTATTAGGGGCGGTCAATTATCCGTTCTTCCTATTACTGCAAGCAATTATTAATGTCCTTCTTCCACTGCACCCGAAATGTACATCATGGCCAGCAGCATAAAAACTATAGTTTGGATGATCGATGTAAAAATCATCAACACAAAAATAGGCAAGGGAACAAGCAGTTGGCACAAGAAACAGCACAACGAGAAGAACAATATCTTCGCCTTTGATATTGCCGAATAAACGAAAAGTCAGAGAAAGCGGCCGTGAAATATGGCTGATGATTTCAATGGGCACCATCAGTGGAGTAAGCCACCAAACGGGTCCCAAAAATTGTTTGAAATATTTCCAGCCATGGGTCATTACTCCAACAACATGCGTGGAGAAAAATACGACAATTGCCATAGCAAGCAGTTGTATTAATGTTGGAAGTCGGTGATTCAAAACCGGGAATGATACCTAGCAAGATTCGCCGTTAAAATGAAAATACCCAGCGTGGCGATCAGTGGAAAGAATTTCCGGCCGTTATGTCCCATTATTTCGTTAAGCAGGGAATCAAGTCCGCCAATAATTACTTCCATTACATTTTGAAATTTGCCGGGATAAATTTCCAGACGGCGGGTCGCCAGAAAAGATAATATGGCCAATAGCAATAGCAAGAAACCAGGCGTATGTTACGTGTGGGGGAAAATAGGGATTCTCCAAAAAAAGCAGGGGGTGCATATCTTAAATAACCTCCTCAAGAAAGTTTTTTTTTGTCAGGGTCGTAATAACGGTTACAACGATAGTTATTACTACTACCGAAAGTCCAATAACGAGACCAATAATATTTACAGTGTCACTGGAAATTAAAAAATATAAAATGATAGCAGTTAACGCCAGGCGGATAAAATATTTGAATACTACTGATCCTTTTACATTGCCGGCAAGTTTTTCAAAAACACGGCGTAAGCTGCGTTCCATCCAGTAAAAGTTTAGAATGCTGATAAAACCACCCAGAAGCACACCGAGGGCAAATTTAAAAGGTGCGAAAATTAAAGAAGGAATAAAAATAATGGCGAGAATAATCCAATTGGCAATTTCAATTTTTCTTTGGAGCGGGTCTTTGGCGATGAGGTTCACTTTTTATACTCTTTATTATTTGTTCATCATCAGTAAAATTTTTTTTAATCAAAACATATATATTACGAAATCCGGCCGCAATACCTATAAACAAAAAAACTATGGTAAAAACATGACCGGATTCAAATTTTCTATCTAAATAGGATCCAAACCAGAGACAGCCAAAAATTGCCAGAACCATGGCAATGCCGATGCTGCTGGCAAAAGCCATTTGCATGGCATATTTTTTTGGTTTCTTGATCCATTTGCTGCAGTTGCTCCTTAACATTAATGAAAATCAAAGTCAAACAAAAAGATGACCGGCGTTCAGTTATTAAAGTGCAATGTGGCGGTTGTTCCTATACCATTCAATTGTTTTCAACAATCCAGTCTGGAAATCAGTACTGGCTTTAAATCCAAATTCTTTCATCGCTTTTGAAGTGTCGAGCAAACGACGCGGCTGGCCGTCTGGTTTTGATTTATCCCAGATAATATTCCCTTTAAAACCGGTAAGTTGGACAATTAACTCGGCAAGCTCCTTAATGGATATTTCGAAACCGGCGCCGATGTTGATCGGTTCGCTTTTGTTGTAAAATTTAGTCGCCAGATAAATAGCTTCGGCGGCATCTTCCACATAAAAAAATTCGCGTGTAGCCGAGCCTGTACCCCAAACTTCAATTTTACCGGCATTTACTTCAATGGCATCAAAACATTTTTTTATTAGTGCGGGAATAACATGAGAGGAGCGGGGATCGAAATTATCTCCCGGACCATAAAGGTTTACCGGAAGTAAAAAAATTGAATTGAATGAATATTGTTGCCGGTAAGCTTGGGACTGTACCAGCATCATTTTTTTCGCAAGGCCATAGGGGGCATTGGTTTCTTCCGGGTAACCGTTCCAGATGTCTTCTTCCTTAAAAGGTACCGGCGTGAATTTAGGATAAGCACAAATTGTTCCCAGAGCGACAAATTTTTCAATTTTGTGCAGATATGCTTCATGTATTAACTGAGCACCCATGATTAAATTATCGAAAAATAGTTCGGCTGGATTTTTCTGATTAAAGCCGATGCCGCCAACCCTGGCAGCAAGGTGAATGACGATTTCCGGGTTGGTTTCTTCATACATATGGCGAATATCGGTAATATTAGTCAAATTGTATTCGGGAAGATCGGCAATTTTAACATGGCAACAGCCTTGAATTTCCAATTTTTTGAGTAAATGGCTTCCTAAAAATCCTTTTCCGCCGGTTACGGTGATGCGTTTTTCTTTAAGCATTCAACAACCCTTAGTTTTCAAATGATACGCTCGCTGCTATTGCATGCGAATCCGGCTTTAACTAAAGTATTCTCTTTCTTAGCCAGTTCCAAATCCGCCCCAATCATCATATCGATAAGATTTTCAAAACTGATTTTGGGCTGCCAGCCGAGAATCTTTTTGGCTTTGGCGGAATCACCTAAAAGAACGTCTACCTCGGTTGGCCGAAAATAACGCTGGTCCACCATCACATACTTCTTATAATCCAATCCGAGTTTAGCAAATACTTTCTCCGCAAACTCCCGTACCGAGTGAGTTTCGCCGGTGGCAATGACGAAATCGTCAGGTTTTTCTTGCTGCAGCATCATCCACATAGCTTCAACATAATCACCGGCAAAGCCCCAGTCTCTTTTGGCGTCAAGGTTACCTAAATAAAGTTTTTCTTTAAGACCTAACTTAATTTGCGTTGCCGCGCGGGTGATTTTTCTAGTCACAAATGTTTCACCGCGTCGCGGCGATTCGTGGTTAAAAAGGATTCCATTGGTGGCAAAAATACCGTAGGCATCTCGGTAGTTTTGCACAATATAATGGGCATAAACTTTAGCCGCTGCATAAGGACTGCGCGGTTGAAATATTGTTTTTTCACTTTGGGGTGGCGCCGCAGCTCCGAACATTTCGCTCGAAGAAGCTTGATAAAATTTGGTTTTGATACCGGTTTTACGAATTGCTTCCAAAATTCTCAATGTTCCCATCGCGGTAATATCTCCGGTATATTCAGGCATGTCAAAACTCACCCGGACATGGCTTTGAGCTCCCAGATGGTAAATTTCATCGGGCGCAATAGAATGAAGTATATCCATAAGTTGGCCGGAAACGCTTAAATCGCCATAATGCAGAAATAATCTTGTATCCGGGTCATGAAAATCACGGTAAAGATGATCAATGCGGTCGGTGTTAAAAGTGCTGGACCGCCGTATCAAACCATGAACTTCATAACCTTTGCCCAAGAGAAGTTCAGCAAGATACGAGCCATCTTGACCGGTAATGCCCGTAAGAAAAGCTTTTTTCATTTTACCTCCTAAAAAAAAATAGCGGTGTTTATAGACGCCAGTATTTAATACCTAGTTTTCGCGCGCGTTCGGGTTCGAATAATGATTTTATATCAATTAAGATGGAACAACCTTTGTGGCAGAGTCCGGCAATGCGAATTAATCCCAAATCCCTAAATGCGCTATGGGCTACGGCTAGGACAATAGCATCAACATCACGGATATCACTCAACTCTACCAGCTCTACACCGTAATAATGGCGGGCTTCTTCGGGGACGACCAAAGGATCATGTACCAGCACATCAACACCATATTCCTTTAATTCGGTTATGATGTCGATTACGCGCGTGTTGCGTATATCCGGAACATTTTCCTTGAAAGAAAGTCCTAAGATGGCTACACGGGCATTGTGCACTTGTTTGTCGGCATCTATAAGCATTTTGATTGTTCGTTGCGCAACATATTTGCCCATGTTGTCGTTAATGCGTCGCCCGGCGAGAATTACCTCAGGATGGTATCCGGTACTTTGAGCTTTGTAAGTGAGATAATAGGGATCAACGCCGATGCAGTGACCGCCTACCAAACCTGGACGGAATGATAAAAAGTTCCATTTTGTTTCCGCCGCTTCCAAAACTTCAATGGTATCAATTCCCATTTTATTAAAAATTATAGATAGCTCATTCATTAAAGCGATGTTGATATCGCGCTGAGTATTTTCTATTACTTTTGCCGCTTCGGCAACTTTTATTGATGATGACTTATGTAATCTGGCTTTGACTATCGAACTATATATACCTTCCAAGAAATCTAGAGTTGATTGATCAGATGCGGAAATAATTTTTACCGTGTTATCAATGGTGTGCACTTTGTCGCCGGGATTGATGCGCTCGGGGGAGTAGCCGACCGTGAAATCGCGGCCGAATTTAAGGTTTGATTCTTTTTCTAAAATAGGGATGCAAACGTCTTCGGTAGCACCGGGATAAACTGTGGATTCGTAAACTACACAGGAACCGGAAGATAAATGCCGGCCGATTATGGCGGAAGCATTTTCTATGGGGCGCAAATCGGGAACATGGGAATCGTCTACCGGCGTGGGAACAGCGACTATGAAAAGCTTGCAGTTAGAAAGCTCGGCAGCATCAGCTGTAAAATAAATATCGGCTTTTTTTAATTCGGTATCGGTAAGTTCCATAGTGCGATCATGGCCATTTTTTAATTCAGCAATATTGACTTCGTTATTGTCATAACCAATAACTTTAAAGTTGCGTGATAAATGAGCAGCCAGCGGTAATCCCACGTATCCTAAACCGATAACAGCGATTATATTTTTTTTGGCAAGAAAAGATTGAACGGATAGCTGTTTTCCCATGACTCGATTCCTCGGATAAATTTATAATGCAAATTAACGCAAACATTACAGTAATGATAGACAGTTGTCAATTGCGTGGTCATAGCTTTTTCAATGCAGATGCGCAAGCATCCAGAGTAAAAGCAATATCTGCATTATTATGGGCAAACGACATGAAAACTGCCTCAAATTGTGAAGGAGCCAGCCATATACCTTTTTTCAACATACTATGGAAAAATCGGGCAAATAGCGTCGTATCTGATTTTTGGGCGGAAGTTAAATCGTAGATAGGTCCTTCCTGAAGGAAGATCGTGAACATCGAATGGACGCGGTTTATGCAAGCAGAAATTCCTTTAGCGGCAAAGAGGTTTTTTAACTCCATGCAAAGCCGGTTGGTTTTATCATCCAGTTCAGGATAAGAGGCTTTTTTTGATTTAAGAATTTTGAGGGTGGCTAAACCTGCGGCGATAGCCAAAGGATTACCGGAGAGTGTGCCGGCTTGATATATATCGCCCACAGGAGCAATCTGCTCCATAATTTCCCTTTTGCCGCCGACGGCCCCGACGGGCATTCCTCCGCCGATTATTTTGCCCAAACAAGTTAAGTCGGGTTTAATTTTTATTAAATTCTGATAACCGCCAAAGTTAAAACGAAATCCTGAAATTACCTCATCGAAAATTAAAACTATGCCGTTTTTTTCCGTAAGTCTTCTTAGCTCTTCTAAAAATCCAGCCCGCGGAGGAATCACACCCATATTGCCTGCTACCGGCTCAATAATGAAGGCTGCCAGACGTGGACCATGGTGTTCGATTGTTGTTTTAAGGGCTTCCATGGAATTATAAGGTAGACTCAAGGTTAAACGCGCTAATTCATCAGGTATACCCGGAGAACCGGATATGCCCAAGGTTGTCACGCCAGATCCTGCTTTGACCAGAAGTGAATCGGCATGGCCGTGGTAACAGCCGTCAAATTTGGCAATCATATCCCTGCCAGTAAAGCCGCGTGCCAAGCGTATTGCCGTCATTGTTGCTTCCGTGCCGGAACTAGTCATCCGCAAAAGCTCTATGGAAGGAATAGCCAAACAGATTAGGTTGGCCATTTGCGTCTCCGCTTCAGTCGGTGAACCGAAGCTTGTTCCCTTTTGAGCAGTGCGGCAAATAGCAGAAATTACGTCGGGATGAGCGTGACCTAAAATCATCGGCCCCCAGGATAAGACATAATCAATATATTTCTTACCGGAGATATCATAAATTTTACTGCCTTTAGCTCTGCTGACAAAGAGAGGTTCGCCGCCGACCGCATTCCAAGCACGTACGGGAGAATTGACACCGCCGGCGATAACATAGCTGGCTTCAGTAAAATAATCAGACTGTGCTTTGGACATTAAAAATACTCCGGAGATGTCTTTTTGTATTCCCGAAGGCTTTCCAAAATTAAAAAATCATGGATATCAATGGAAGCTGCCATTTTATTTATCAGGGAAGACATATCTTCGCCTTTGCTATGTATCATCGTAAAGAGATTGTATTTGGACTTAAATACTGGATTCCTTTCGTAGCAATGGGAGATGAAGGGAAATGAAGCAAAAGTAAATCCGGCTTTTTCTATTTGATCCTGAGGGACAGACCAGACAACCAGCGCGTTTTTTTCATAGCCGATTTTATGGTGGCGCAAAACAGCTCCAAATTTGCGTATGTAACCTTCGTTGTTAAGCTTCTTTATTATATTAAAAGTTTCTTTTTCAGTTAGGCCGCAAGAATGCGCGATGTCCCGGAAAGGGCGGCTTTTTAGCTGAATATCGCTCTGAAGCAGGTTTGCAACTTTAATTTTTTTAGTGGTCATTGTTTCCTCGAAATAACTTTTAACCTGCTTGATAAAGAAAATCAAGAAGTGTGTTATAGATAAATATTTCTTGACAATTATTATGCGGAACATTAAAAATTAACTAAGGCGAAAGTCAGAGAACGAAAATATAGACGAAAGGAGGCGTGCAGAAGTTTCCATTTTCTGGAGTTAATATTAATTAAATAAGGAGAATTAAAATGAAAAAAAGGTTGATTTATATGGTAGCAGCAACATTGTTGATTGTTGTTTCTTCTCCCTTTGCTTTTGCGGCTGCTGAAGCAGCGAAAGCTGCAACCGTTGATTACACCAAGGCTATTATCGGGGCATGTTCCTTAGCGGTTGCCGGTGTTGCGATAGCTTTCGGAACAATTGGCACGGCATTGGGCATGGGTAATGGTTTAAATGGCGCTACAAACGCCGTTGGCAGAAATCCTGAAGCTCAGGGTAAGATTCTTCTGACCATGATGGTCGGTCTGGCCATGATTGAATCTCTGGCTATTTACGCGCTGGTTATCTCTTTGATCGTGCTTTATGCCAATCCGATTTCAAAGGCTTTTGGTATTGGCTAAACTTATTGCTATTATAAATCAGGGAGGGGAAGCGTGCATCGACTTTCACTCCCTTTTTTAGTGAGACTCAAACAGGACAAGCGGAGCGTAGTCATGTTTGTTAGTCTCACTTATCCCCGAAGCGAAGCGTAGGGGATTAATGACACCTCATTCAGAAGCGCAGCGTATCGGGATAGCGTAGATATAGTAATTTACTTGCAACTATCATATTAGGTTAATCGTCAATAATAACTCTACCGCGTAAAACTTTTTTTTCAGCTTGTTTATGCTTGGCGGTGAGGATTTTTTCTTTCGCCCGTTTCGTACGTTTCCTCTTTTGGCGCCGAATTTTTTCTCATCTTATCTCTTTCTTCGGCGATAAAACCTTTTTGCATAAATTCAATCTTATCTAACAATAAACGGCGAGCCAAATAGCGATTTAATGCCTGTGATCGCTCCCGCTGGCATTTTACTGTAAGACCGGTAGGCATGTGGATTAGGTAAACACACGAGGAACTTTTATTGACTTTTTGTCCGCCCGGTCCGGAGGAGCGGATAAAAGATTCCTCAAAATCACTTTCAGAGACCCCCAGATTCAGCATTCTTGCGGACAGGGCTTTTTCTTTTTCCCGAGAAACAGGCATGATTGATTTAACGTTTACAGGATGGAATAAATTTCGTCATCGATTAAATGGATCCAGTTTTCAGTGAGAATTTCTTTGGCTTCTTCCAGTTTATCTACGCCAATAATTAAAATAGTTTCTTTGCCGATGCGATTGATGGTGGTGTAGAGGTAAAGGATATTGATTTCCGCTTTGGCCAGAGGTTTCAAAATAGCATTCATGCCTCCTGCATGCAGGGGAACTTCCGCTGCCAATACAGGTGTAACTTCGAAATTAAAATTGAAGCTTTTCAAAACCGCAGCGGCACGATCAGGATCATTTACGACAAGCCGAACAGGCTGTCATGCAGTGCTGGCTGCGGATACGGCTTTGGTGCTGATATCTTCTGAATCCAGAATATGAGTCAGTTTGGCAAAAGAACCGGGAACATTGCCCAACAAAACGGAAATTTGTTTTACAGCCATAGATAATTATCCTTTATTTATCTTTAACATAATCGAATCCGGCGGTAAAGGCTTTACGATTGACTTCCGCAACCGATTTTTTCTTGCTGCCCATAATCGATTCCAGACTTTTTAAATACATTTCAGTCGAAACAATGCCTGTTTTCTTAATGAATACCCCCATCATGATGATATTGGCTACACTTTACTATTGCCTAATTCTTGCGCCATATCACCGCAGGGAACAGCGCAGACTTTAATATCCAGCCGGTTGGGACGCTCTTCAATAATGGAAGAATTTAAGAAAGATAGTTCCACCGGAAGTCAGTTTATTTTGAAAAGTAAAAAGGGAAGGTGAGTTCATGGCCACAAGATAATCCGGCTCCGATGCGACGGGAGAAGCAATTTCCTCATCGGCTATGGCCACCGTGCAGTTGGCTGTTCCTCCTCTTACTTCCGCGCCATAAGCGGGAAGATAAGTTACATGATATCCTTTGTTCATTGCGCTATGAGCAAGACTAAAGCCCATCATCAAAACGCCCTGACCGCCAAACCCCGAAAAAATTGTTTTGATCGATCATTATACGGCCTCCGCAGTTTTCTTTTCCGGAGTAATATTATCTTTGAACACGCCAAGAGGAAATTCTTTGCTCATCACTTCATCAATCCATTTGCAGGAATCTATGGGCATCATTTTCCAGTTAGTCGGGCAGGGAGAGAGAATTTCGACCAGCGAAAATCCCAAGGCAATCGAGTTGACATTGAAAGGCTTTTTTTATCGCTTTCCTTGTTTTGTTGATATTTGCCGGAGAAGTTACAGTACATCTTTCTACATAAGTTACACCTTGCAGCTGAGAAAAGAGTTCGCATACCTTGACAGGATAACCGTCCTGAGTCTTCTGCCGTCCGGCGGGAGTGGTTGTTGTTTTTTGTTCCAGCATTGTTGTCGGAGCCATTTGCCCGCCGGTCATGCCATAAACAGCATTGTTGATAAAGATGACGGTGATGTTTTCACCGCGATTGGCCGCATGAAAACTTTCGGCAATGCCGATAGCCGCGAGATCTCCATCTCCCTGATAAGAAAAAACAACACGATCAGGCAAGTGTGCGCTTGATTCCCGAAGCCATTGCCGGACCTCGTCCATGGGGCGCTTCGATCATATCGACATCAAAGTAATTATAAGCCAAAACAGCGCAGCCTGCCGGCGGGACGCCAATAGTGATTCCTCTGATTCCCAATTCATCAATCACTTCGGCGACAAGCCTGTGCGCAATACTGTGTCCGCATCCGGGACAATAATGAAAAATATTTTCTTTTAAACTTTTTGGTCTGCTAAAAACTTTTTTTGCCATATTTTTTCTTGATCCTCAAGTTCACTATATATTAATCGTTTTTGTCGTAATGTACGAGCAATGACATTAGCCAGCTCTGCCGGTGTCGGTACAGCGCCGCCCGGACGGCCATGAAATTCAATATTGGCATAGCCCTGCAGTGCAAGCCGGACATCATCCAGCATTTGACCGGTGCTCATTTCAAAAACCAGAAAATTTTTAACTTTTGCCGATAATGCCCGTAGTTTCAATTCCGGGAAAGGCCAAAGGGTTATCGGACGGAAAAGCCCCACTTTCATGCCGTTATCGCGCAGGCGTTTAATGGCTCCTTTGGCAATGCGGGCAGCCGTTCCGTAGGCGACAATAACCAGTTGGGCGTCTTCTATTTTATGCTCTTCATAGCAGAGTTTCATTTTCGGTAATAACTTGATATTTACGCGCCAATTTCCAGTTGTGCTCTTCCATGTCAATGGCATCGAGAATAAGACCGCGGATAAATTTGCTTTTGCCGGTGCCCGCGCCTCGCAGCATGAATTTTTCGCTATATTGACGAGGTTTTGGTTTTTTAAAGATTACCGGCTCCATCATTTGTCCCATCATGCCGTCGGCCAGAATCATCACCGGTGTGCGGTATTTATCGGCAAGATCGAAAGCGTCCATGGTTAAATCGGCCAGTTCCTGGCAGGTTGCCGGGGCGAAAACAATCGTGCGATAATCGCCATGCCCGCCGCCGCGGGTGGCCTGAAAATAATCTCCCTGCGATGGACGAATATTGCCCAATCCGGGTCCGCCGCGCATAATATTGACAATAATACCGGGCAAGTTCGCAGGCGGCCATGGAAGAAATTCCTTCCTGCTTTAAAGAAATTCCCGGGCTGGATGATGAAGTCATGACTCTGGCACCGGCAGCGCTGGCGCCGGCAATCATATTAATGGCGGCAATTTCGCTTTCCGATTGAATAAAAACACCACCTTCGGCATTGCGCATGTGCTCGGCCATATACTCGGTAAGTTCATTCTGGGGAGTGATCGGATAGCCGGCATAAAAGCGGCATCCGGCGCGAATTGCCGCTTCTCCGATGATATTATTTCCTGACATCAATACTTTATTCACGGTAAACCTCGATGGCTACTTCCGGACACATTGTGGCGCATAAAGCGCAGCCGGTGCATTCTTTTTCGTCATTCGCACACACAGGATGGTAGCCGCGGGAGTTATATTCTTTGGTTGAGGTAATGTGGCCTTGGGGACAGAAATGAATACAGAGGTGACATTCCTTGCAATGTTCTTTATCAATTTTTATGTATCCTTTCAAAATTCAATCCCCAAAAAAATTTTATGTTGATATTTTGATACTAGCAGGCCAAGCTATGTTGCGCATAATGGCTGGAAAGTCAAGTATTTTCATGCAATTTTTTGAGAAAAATGCAATAAATAGATTAAAATTTGCTGATTTGATACCCCTCCAATTTCATGGCAACCGAGCGTTGCAAAAGTTCTATGGTAATTACGAAAAGCTCCTTTTTGAAATCGCCGCTTACTACTGTACCCTCCAATCCGGCAAAAGGTCCGTCGATAATGCGCGCCGGTTCGCCCACTTTGGGAAATTTTATGGTAAAAATTTCCGCTTTTGTTTCTATCAGGTGCCGAATGGCACTAATTTTATCATCCGGCACAGGTAGAGGTTCAGAATTTTCTTTTTTACCTAAAATGCGTACTACGCCGGATGTTTTTAAAATAGCTAATTTATTTTCATTGTCCAAACAAAGTGTTTCTATAAAAAGGTATCCGGGAAAAAGGGGAATAAAGATTTTTTTCTTTCGGTCTTTGCGCTTGCTCCATACTTCTGTCTCGGGCAGAAAGGTTGTAAAGTTTTTTTGGGCAAGAGCAAAGTTTGCCGTATATTCATGGTGGCTTTTTGTGTGTACAGCATACCAAGGCATTGTTAATACCAGCCAATTTCGATAATATTTTTAAAGTAGATTTTTCCCGTCTACAAAAAGCGGCTATCGATAATGATGTCTTCTCCGCATCTTATAATTTTACGAATAGATAAAAATTTTGCCGAATTCAGATCACTAATATTCAAATCACCCACTGCTTCGATTCCCTTACCTAAAATTTTTGGCGCAATCACTATTACTAAGCGGTCGGCTAAGTTATCTCTTAAGATAGAAGTAATGATTTGAGCTCCGCCTTCTATTAACACCGACGATATTCCCTTTGCGGCAAGTTTTTTTAATAGCTTTTTTAAATCAACGTTTCCCTGGTTGTCGGCGTCGATGGTGATTATTTGGGCATCTGTTGCGGTAATGTTTTGAAATTCGGCATCACTGTAATTTTTAATTGTGGCAATAAGTGTTGTTGCTTTGAAGATATTTTTTAAAACTTTGGCTTGGTTATTAATCTGTAATTTGGAATCAACGATAATCCTCAGTGGATTGCGGCCGCGCGTGAGTCGCACTGTGAGTTCGGGATCATCTTTTTTTACGGTTCCGATGCCGACCAATATGGCGTCATGTTCGGCTCGGAGTTTATGGGCATATTTCATGGAAGCCCCAGAGCTTATCCATTGCGACTGGCCTTTCGTTGTTGCTATGCGTCCATCAAGGGTTTGAGCGTATTTAATGGTTACAAAGGGCAGCCCAGTTTCCATAAAATGGAAAAAAACTTCATTGAGATTGCGGCACTCATTTTCCAGAACGCCGGTTTTTACTTCGATACCTCGACTCTGCAAATAATTAATGCCTTGGCAGGAAACCAGGGGATTGGAATCTATTGCCCCAATAACTACGCGGGCTATATTTTTTTGGGCGATAATCTCCACACAGGGTGGAGTTTTTCCTTCGTGGCAGCATGGCTCCAATGTTACATAAAGAGTTGATCCGGTAATATCCTCGGTCGCATTCTGGAGCGCGTTTACTTCGGCATGACTCTCACCATAGCTCTGATGATAACCCCGGCCGATGATTTCCCCTTTTTTGACTATCACGGCACCGACCATGGGATTGGGACTGACATACGCCCTGCCTTTTGCGGCAAGCTTTAGAGCTAAATTCATATAGTATTCGTCATTCATGGTTTATAATTACCTCATTGGCCTATCAGATGCAAAGAAATTTATTGTCGATATGTCTCCAGATATGGTATAAAAAAACAATTTCTAAATATTTAAACTAAAAGCAATTAATTTAAGGAGCGATCATGAAAGGCGTTGTTCTTGCCGGTGGATTGGGCAGCCGGCTTTATCCTCTGACCAAAGTAACCAATAAGCATTTGCTTCCGGTTTATAATGAACCGATGATTTATTATCCTATCAGGATTTTAGTCAATGCCGGAATTGACGAAATATTAATTGTAACCGGCGGCAATAATGCCGGTGATTTTTTGCGTCTTTTGGAAAACGGCAAAGACTTTGGACTAAAACATATTAATTATACCTATCAGCAGGGAGAAGGCGGGATTGCCGCCGCTCTTGAGTCTTGCTGAACATTTTGCGGATAGGGATAAAATAGCTGTAGTTTTGGGCGATAATATTATCGAGGGAAATATTAAAGCGGCGGCGGAAAAGTTCCGCCAGCAAAAAGAAGGCGCCCGCATTTTGTTGAAGGAAGTGTCCGATCCGCAAAGATTCGGCGTGCCTGTCTTCGATGGAGAAAAAATTATTCGCGTAGAAGAAAAACCGTCAAAGCCAGCATCCAATTATGCCGTTATTGGAGTATACATGTATGACTACCGGGTTTTTGAATTTATCAAATCGCTAAAACCATCTCAGCGCGGTGAGTTGGAAATTACCGATGTAAATAATTTTTATATCTCCGAAGGTAAGATGCAGTGGGATGTGCTGGAGGGCTGGTGGTCTGATGCCGGAACTTTTGAATCCCTGCAATCAGCGGGAAACATGGTGGCTAAAACAGGAGCAAATAAAATATGATCAACGGTGTAATGGTGAAAAAACTCAAAGTTATTCCTGATGAGAGAGGAAGGCTGATGGAAATACTTCGTGCTGATGATGAATTTTTCCGGAAATTCGGCCAGGTATACATGACCACCGCCTATCCGGGAGTTGTTAAAGCCTGGCATTATCATAAGAAACAGGATGATAACATGGCCGTAGTCAAAGGAATGATGAAAATAGTTCTATATGATAGCCGCAAAGAGTCAGCTACTTTTGGCGAAATCAATGAAATATTCGCCGGGATTCATAATCCCGTTTTGGTGCATATACCACATCTCGTTTATCACGGTTTTAAATGTATTTCGGAAGAGGAGGCAATTGTCATAAATATACCGTCGGAGGTTTATAAATATAATGAACCGGACGAATTTCGTCTACCCGCTCACGGCAGTGAAATACCCTATGATTGGGAGAGAACGGACCGCTAAACCCAACTATTTATAAAATCAACATTGACGATAGGGTTATATTTCTTTGATCTATGGAGAAAGTCATCGTCCATTTGATCACAGTTTTTGTAAATAGTTAATATCATTAATTTAATTACAGAATAGTTTTAAAAATTATTCTTGACATTAGAATCAAAAATCATGTAGTATTACTACGATTCAGGAAAGGGCAAACCGTTTGAAAAGACGGGACGCAAAGTTACTGACCTAAGTCTTGTAAATTTATAAGGATAGGGTGGCAGAACTGCCGTGTAACTTCTACGGAAGTACAGCAATTCTATATTCCCATCCCCGTTAAATTACTAATTAAAATTTGATAGAAAGTAAATTAATGTTATTAAATTTATTTGCCTTTATTTTTGGCGCTGTCGTCGGCAGTTTTTTAAATGTTTGTATTTTTCGCCTGCCTGCTCATGAATCGATTATAAAACCGCTGTCGCGTTGTCCGCATTGTCAACATCCTATCCGCTTTTTTGATAATATTCCGCTGATCAGCTTTATTATATTGAAAGGAAAATGCCGCGATTGCGGGGAAAAGATTTCCTGGCGTTATCCGCTGGTGGAATTAATTACCGCGTTACTTTCCTTGCTCCTGTTTTTAAAATTTGGATCAACCTTAATTTTTTTGGTCTTATTTATTTTCACTGCCGTATTAATCGTGATTGCGTTTATTGATTTAGATCATCAAATCATTCCCGATGTTTTGACCTTGCCGGGGATACCTGTATTTTTCCTTTTGGCTGTCTTTGTGATGAAGGTTGATTGGCTGGAAGCTTTAATCGGCCTTGCTGTCGGCGGCGGGGTGCTTTTTGCCATCGCCTTTTTTTATGAACTTATATCCAAACGGGAAGGAATGGGCGGCGGTGATATTAAACTTCTGGCAATGATCGGCGGATTTTTTGGATGGAAATCATTGATATTTATACTTTTGTTTAGTTCTTTTTTCGGGGCGTTTGTCGGCATCATTGCTATGATTATCAAAAAACAGGATATGAAGTATGCCGTGCCCTTTGGACCATTTTTATCAGCAGCAGCGGTAGCTTATCTTTTTTGTGGTGATTACTTTATGCGCTTATTATTTATGCGATATTGAGAAAGGTTGCGTGAAAATCACGGTAAAATGAGCTTAAATAACCATTTTATGATGTTCATTTAATCAAGCTAAAGAATTGGCAGGGTTTATATAAATTCGTAAGATATTGATATTTAAAATGATATTTATTATTTATTGTCCGTTGAAGCTGATTTTAGTTTGGTATGTTAATTGCAATAATATTTTAAGGAATAATTGGAGCATGTCGTGAAGATTGGGAAAAGAGAAGGTTTTAGTCTTATTGAAATAATTATTACTATGGCGATATTTGCTATTGTTTCAGCGATAGCGGTGCCTGCGTTTACCCGGTATAGAAAAAATATAAATTTAAGAAATGCGGCGAGAGCAATTGCCACTGATTTTGCATATCTTAAACAAAAAGCTAGTGCCGAGAGTGTCCATTATAAAATTGTGCTAAGCGCCGAAAACAATAATTACAAAATTATAAAAGGCGGTTCCAGTGGTATTGCGTCCGAATATGATGAAACAACTGCAATTGTAAAAAGTCTCAGTGATTTTAGTAGCGATATAGTAATTTCTTCCAATCCGGCTCCAACTTATCCACAATCGCAAGTTATATTTCAGCCGCGCGGGACTACATCGGCAGGAACTATTGTATTAGCTAACGATTTGGGTTCAATGGCGAATATCGTTTCGGGTTTGACGGGTAGAGTGCATGTCTCATTTGATATGTATTAGTAAAAAGTTATTTATTATGATAAACTATATGATTACATAAACCAGCTATGTTGGATAAATAAAAACGATATTAACCAGTGTGTGTGTAATTTTTTTAAGATGAAATTAGATAATTTGCTTGGTGTAAAAGATGAATATTAAAGGCTATAGCCTTATTGAAGTTTTAATTGTTATTGTCCTAATCGGCATTATGTCAGCGGTTGCGTCTTTTTCATGGCAAAGATATGTAACAAATTCAAATCTAAGAACAGGGGCAAGAAAAGTAGCAGCAGACTTTGCCATGTACAGGGCAAAAGCAATTTCAGAAGGAAGAGATTATACAATTACCATAATTGTAGCGTCTAATAATTATAACATTGCCGCGCCGGTAAAAGATGATTTAGCGGCCGTTGCTTTAAACGGTGTTACTCCTACAGAAGCGTCGCAAGCTCAAGATGGTCTGATAACTGCAGTCGATTTTAATGGGGGCCCGATAATAACAGCTACGCGACGGGGATTAGTTGCTCCCCCGGCAGGAGGAACTATCACGTTAAACAACAGCCGTGGTGCAACAGCAACGGTAACAATTAATTCAAGAGGTAGAGTTGATGTCGCTTTTACGGGTCTCTAAAGGAATGGGGATGGTGGAGGTCATTATTGCCACGTTTTTAGCCGCGGTGGCTGTATTAGCTCTTTTTTCTCTGCAGGCACCCGCATTGCGGACAACAACCCAATCTGATTATTTAGGCAGAGCAGCGGAAATACTGCATCGGCAACTGGAAAGTACAGAAGTTTATGTAATGAATGTCTGTAATTCGGTTGCATCAACCGGAATACCGGCAATACCGGCCGCGGGTGCATCCGCAACCTCAACATATAATGTTATAACCAGCGGGCTAGGCCCGGCTATTACTGGCGATGCTACTTATTCTGTAAGTACGACTATTACAAGTATAACTGCAACTTATTTTCGTATTGTCGTGAATGTAACATGGAGTCTGAATACGACTGGTATTTCTCAAACCATGTTTGTCTCGAGACAAGTATACTTTAAGGCTGGTTGCTGATGATTAATAAAGGATTCACGATTATTGAGCTTCTTGTCGCGATATTTATAGGCAGTTTAATTATGCTGGCTGTGTACGGCGCCGTAAATATGTCCCAACATACTTCATCCGGTATTGAAAGAAAAGTGATTGCCCAGCAAGATGTAAGGGGAGCATTGGATCTAATGGCCTTGGAAATTCGTATGGCATCTTATAACCAAACTTTGGATAATAACATCTGGCGGAATCCTAATGATTGCACTTCAGGCTCAGCAAACCCTACTTATAAGGGTATTCAGGTAGCAACGGCAAATAGTATGACAATCGAAATGGATATTAATGATACTAAGGTAATAGACGGTACGGCAAACAACCCCAATGAAATTATTACATACACCTACAATGCCGGCAAATCTTCTAGTCAGCAGGAGTACTAATTGTGGCCCGGCATTGTCGTTTATCGGTGATACCGCAGCCAGTGGACGGAGAGTAGTTCGAGTCATAAACGGCGATGCTGATGTAAATGTGCCTATATTCAGATATCTTGATTTTCAAAATAATCCAATATTGCCGGCAAGCCTTCCGGCAGCGATACCCAATATTAGAACTATAGAAATATCTCTCGCCGTAGAGACGGAAAATATTGATCCAACAACAAATGTACGGAAGAGGCTAATTTATTCAACCCGTGTAATACCAAGAAACCATGGAGCAAAGCCATGAAAAGTATGTTCTGTAATGATTTTATAAATAGGAAAAATATAAAATCTCAGAAAGGATTTATTCTTTTAGTTGCAGTTATTGCTTGTGCAATTCTTGCGGCCTTAGGTGTTTTAGTAATTTCATTATCGACGGGAGATTTAAGAACCAGTGTTTCAACTGTGGGAGAGAAGAAAGCTTTAGGTGCCGTGGAAAGTGGCTATCATATAATGACACAAACTTTTGACCCGCTGGCGACAAGTTTTGGTATAGGCTTGATTTTGAATAATTGGACGTATGTTGATGCCGCCAATGACCCCGGATCAAAATATAAAATTACAAATGTCGCTTTGAGTACGTTTGCACCACTGCCGCCGCCAGGCTATTCGATGGAATCGTCTCAGGGATGGGGCATGGCTAGATATGATGTTACGGTAATGGGCGAAAATTCTACATACAGTACAAATGCGCAGATAGATGTTGGTGTTGGGTATGGCCCGGTATCGTTATCTCTAATTTACAAGTAATAAACTTTTCTAACAAATAGGTACTGTTAACCTAGCTGGAGGTGAGTAAAATGTCAAAATATAGATTTGTTATAGGTTTAGTAGTTTTGCTAATATTTGCGTCCGTATCGTTTAGTATAGCTAGCATGGCTTTAACACCCTCTTCTGGAGAATCAAAAGTTTCTTCGACCGCGCAGCCCGCGCAGACTAAAATGCTTAAAGTGGTGGTAGTTGTGGCAAAAATTACCAATGACACTCTTTATTTGGAAAACAATAAAAAATATGATCTCCGCAATGTCAAAGTTACCTATAATAAAGGCAAAAGCTTTTCTGGAAATAAAACAACCGCGGAGATGTTCTTCGTCAATGGTATTTTAAAAGAAGTAGTAATTAAATAGTTTAAAACAATTAATTAGGAGGTTTCCTATGAAGAAGGTAGCAAAATTTGCCGTTGTTTTTGTCGCCTTAGCAATAATGACATGCCTGATACCGCTAAATATACATACAGCATCTGCCGATGAACAGGAATTGTTCACGGCAGGCGCAGCTTATATGCCCAATGTTTTGATTATTCTGGATAATTCCCAAAGCATGGACGAAGATTTCGTGGGAAATCTCGTTGCTCCTTATGCAACCGGCAGCAGGCTTGTGGAAGCAAAAAGGGCGTTGCAGGAGATTGTTAATAAATATGCCAGTCAAATGCGTATGGGTTTAATGACTTACAGATTGCCCGGTGTTGCTAACTACAATGTTCATAATGCGGTTTATTTTGCGTCCTATGAGCCGAAATCTTATTGCCCCAGTACGGATGACACCGTTTTGGCTGCCTGTCAGGATTATTGCAAAACCGGTAACGCGGCTTCACAGGGTATCTGTCAGGCTGGTTGCAGTGCTTCGAACGCTCTCTTTGATGCCACTTATCGCGATGAAGTCATTACTTATTACGCTCCGGGTAATCCCCTAAGAGACAAGTATTGCAATATTATATACCCTAAAACGAACCGTTTTGCTAATCCAACGGATTTATCTAATTACCTTTATTATAAATTGCCGGGAACATTTTATGACGCGGGAAATTATGGCAACAGCTTTGGTTATGCTAACGCATATAATCCTGCCGAGGGTGGGGATCAATATCGTATTTATTGGACTAAGACCGGAACGGCCGATACTGAGACAGGATACGGCGGCTTCTATTGGAACCCGACCTTTGGTCCGACGGACGAAGATATAGCTCTGGGATTTTTTGATTTCGGCAGGAGACAGGCATGGTATTGGGTGGGCAGAACATGGTTTGCCAACAGCTCGCCCGGTAGCGGTTATCTTCACGTCCCGGCTGCTACAAATCTATCTGATAATGTTCAACTAAATAAACTACTGGCTAAACTGGATATGAAAGAAGGGAATCTGGCCGGTTATATGAGCTGCGGCACCGGAAACACTTGCCCTTATATCGTCAATGCCGGCTTGACGCCTATAGCCGGAACCTTCCAAACAGCTATTGATTATTTTAAAGGTGCGAGCAGCCCGATTCAAGATTCATGTCAGAAGAATTTTGTTATTTTTGTTACCGATGGATTACCCAGCGTTAGTGAAACCGGAGCACCAGGTACGTCAACGGCTTTGATGCCTGCGGTTATCGCTAAGATTGATGCATTACGTGCTTTGCAAAAGCAATTAGGAGCGACAACTTATACATTTAATACACTGACTTACGTATTGGGAGTGGCATTAACTGCGGAGAGTAAATTGAAATTGGATGACATGGCTGCCCATGGCGGAACAGCAGTAGATGGGAAAGCATTATATGCTGATAATAAAGATGTCATGTTTGCCCAATTGGACAAGATTCTTTCTGATATTCTCAACCGCTCATATTCTTTTGCGACTTCATCGATTTCCGCGTCCCGCACAGCTGATGAAAATTTTATTTATGAAGCGACATTTGAACCTACTTCCATCGACCCGTTCTGGAAGGGATACCTGAAAAAGTGGTCATTAAAAGACGATGGAAACCTGAATGCTGTAATATGGGAGGCCGGTAATGCCTTGAAGGGTAAGAGTGCAGCAGATAGAAATATCAAAACGTTGATTGGCGGAAATCTTGTTAACTTCAAATCTTCCGATATTGATTTTTCTACCCCTGTCCCCTTCACGAAAATGAGTGTTGCCAATCAAGTCATTGCAGATAAAGTTATCAAATACGTCAGGGGCTATGCTACTAATGTTCCCATAGATGCTACTGTTATCAACCCGGATAACTGGAAGCTGGGAGATATTTACCATTCAAGCCCAATTACTCTGGGAACGCCATCTCCATTATTTCACGATGTTATTGATACGAATAATGCTTTCGAGTTATACAGAGATGATCATATTAGAGCCAGTTATTGTTCAGGCGGGGGTACAGGCTGTATAGGTTACGGAAAACGTATGATTGTTGCAGGCGCTAATGACGGGCAATTTCATGCTTTTAAAGCAACGACCGGTGAAGAATTTTGGAGTTTTATTCCACCGAATCTTTTGCCTAAGCTACAAGATATTTACCATACATCTAACCCATCAGGTCTTCCGCATAATTTTTATGTTGATGGCCCGATAACCGGTACGGATGCCTGGCTGCCCGCTGCTTGGTCTGATGGAAGTTTAAAAAATAAAACAGACTGGAAAACTTTGGTAATTTTCAGTTTGGGAAGAAATGACCGTGATTATTCAACAGCAGACAAATCCGCTATACGCCAGTCCACAAAATACTGGAGTTCTTCGGCATCCTGCGATACCGGTTTACAAGAGAACCGTGATACAGATCATCATAATTATTGCGGTTACTATGCCTTTGATTTTACTGCTGCTCCGGATTCTGATCCCACATTTAAATGGACGCTGCAACCTACTTCAATACAATCTCGTTATTTCGGCGAGCCCTGGAGCACCGTTAGTACTGGACGAGTGCGAATTGGCGGTGAGGAAAGATGGATCGGCGTTATTGGGGGTGGTTACAACGCAGCAGATTGTTCCGGTGCCCCTCCCTGTGACAGGAGAGGTAAGGGTATTATTGTTTTTGATTTAAAAACCGGCCAGCTTCTTTGGACTTTTACGCACTTTAACAATGGGAATATGGACTATTCTATCCCTTCGCAGGTTTCCTTGGTGGACAGTGATTTCGACGGATTTATTGACCGCGCTTATGTCGGTGATGTTAAAGGTAATATGTGGCAGATTAAGTTCTGTACAAAAGCAGACCTGCAAAGCGATCCTAATTGCGGCACGGCTAGCTGGAAAGGTTCTTTGCTTCTTGATATGATAGCTGGTCCAACTAAATATCCAATTTACTACCCGCCTACTGTAACCAGGGATCTTGATGGTGTTATATGGGTTTTCTGGGCAACGGGTGATAAAGTTGATCCGACGGGAAACGGACCGGCCGCACAGGTTTATGGTTTAAAAGCTCTTCTTTGTAAGGATATAAATGGAAATCCTTCTCCCTGTAATAGAAGTGATATGGCTGATATAACGGGTGCACAAGACGCGTATTGTGGGGATGCATTAAATAAAGTAGGCTGGCGGATAAATCTTGCGGGCCCTAGCGAGCAGGTACTCGCTCCGCTAACTGCCTTCGATAACATCTTATATTTTACTTCCTTTGTTCCGGCCGCGGCGAGCAGCGCTGAGTGCACAAAAACCGGCACAGCCTATTTATATGCCATAAGCATCGAGACAAGCGGGGCTTTTTGCAACGCCGGGCAAGGTGTACTTGATGGCGGTGCCAGAAGTAAAAGCATCGGAGTCGGAATTGCCACAGGTGTAGCGATATCATATGGACCAACTGGGTTGGCGAATCTATATTATACGGTAAGTGGCGCAGGTGGACAAGAGGGAGCAACTTTATTGGATCCTTTTAATCCTCCTTCAATAGCAACAAGGTCGAACTTGCTCTACTGGAAGGATCGCCGATTGCAATAGAATGTCAGTTGGTGATAGTAAAAAAGTTTAGGAGAAGAAAACAAAACTGGACAGGGCACCGATATCTTTATAGTGTTGCGCCAATTGTAATGAGATTTGATTATGGGAACGGAAAAGAAATATTGTGCGATTTGTGCATGGCGGGTAAGTTGTCAAAAGCGTTTTAGTGTTTCCACCGATGCGCAGGGATTTGTTCACTGTCCGGATTATTCCCGCGACTTAACCATTAAGGATGTGGACATTGACGAAGCTGTAAAAAAGGATCAACAAGCTTAATCACGGGTATTATACCCTCCGCTGCGTGGGATTGTTCATCTAACCAATTTCCCTGCACTTCGTTAGGGAATTTGGAGTTTCACGAATCACGGGTATATGTTATACCCTCCGCCTATGGCGGGATTGTTCGACTAAAAAGTTTCAATGCACTTCGTTTTTGAAACTTGAGTCTCACGAATAAATATAATAGTTCAACTTGCAGTGGCAAGCGGCAAATGATATTGAAAGCCGCTTGCCATTTTTTTTAGGGGATATTGTTTAAGATTGATGGGAACTAAGCAAAGGTTTTTTCATGAAGAACAAAATTAGCGCCTTGATTAAAAAAGCTCTGCAAGCCTGTGTTCAGAAAGGAGCTGCTTCCCGCAGTAAATTTAGCCTACATTGAAGTGGAAATTCCCGGCACACCTTCCCACGGAGATTACGCCACCAATGTTGCCCTGATTCTGGCGTCGCAAATTCAACAAAATCCGCGTAAAATAGCCGAAATTATACAGGCAAATTTAATTGACGCCGAAAAAATTATTGAGAAAACTCAAATAGCCGGCCCCGGTTTCCTTAATTTTTTTATTAAAGACGATGTTTGGCGAAAGTCTCTCCACGATATCGAAAAGCAAAAAGAAAAATATGGTTCAATAAATAGCGGCAGCGGCAAGAAAGTTCAGGTGGAATTTGTCAGCGCCAATCCGACGGGACCTTTGCATATCGGTCATGCCCGCGGCGCGGTTGTCGGCGATGTAATCACTAATTTACTGACCACGGCCGGTTATAAAGTTTCCAAAGAATATTATATCAATGATGCCGGAAACCAGATGAATAATCTGGGCAAATCAGTATTACTGCGGTACCGCGAACTATTAGGCGAAAAAATTGAATTTCCCGAAACCTGTTACCGGGGAGATTACATTAAAGAGATTGCCGGTGACATTATTAAAAAGGAAGGGAATAAATACCTGACGGCGATAAATGAGGAAGAAACAATCCGATATTTTACCTCTTTTGCCGGCCGGATTATCATGAATGAAATTAAAAAGGATTTAATGGATTTTGGCGTTACTTTTGATGAATATTTCAGCGAAAAAAAATTGTATAAAAATAACGGCGTGACAAAACTTTTGGAAAGTTTGAAAAAGAAGGGATTTGTTTATTCCGACGGTGAAACCTTATGGTTTAAAACCACTGCTTTTGATGATGAAAAAGATCGTGTTGTTATCCGTAAAAACGGCGAGCCGACTTATTTTGCCGCCGATATTGCCTATCATCAAAATAAATTTTCCCGCGGTTTTGAGACGATTATAGATATCTGGGGTGCCGACCATCACGGTTATATGCCGCGTTTGTTTGCCGGAATTCAGGCCCTGGGGCACGATAAAAACAGTTTAAAAATCATTTTGGTGCAATTGGTTAATTTACTGCGAGACGGAATTCCGGTGGCCATGTCCACACGTTCCGGCGAATTTGTGACTTTGCGGGAAGTACTCGATGAAGTGGGTAAAGATGCCGCCCGTTATAATTTTTTGATGCGGCGTTCCGACAGCCATTTGGATTTTGATCTGGAACTGGCTAAAAGACAAGTCGAGCGAAAATCCGGTTTATTATGTGCAATACGCCCATGCCCGGATTTGCTCTATTTTAACTATGGCGCGGGAACGCGGCATTTCTCTGCCTAGTTACGCTGATATCGAAACTGCCTTATTGAATGAGCCCGATGAAAAAATTTTGATCAAATTAATGGCTCGTTTTCCGGAAATTATCGAAGGCGCAGCAAAAACTCTGGAGCCGCATCGGCTTACTTTTTATCTAAATGAACTGGCCGGAGTTTTCCATAGCTACTATAATAAAAATAAGGTAATTTCCGAAAATGATAAGTTGACTGCCGCCCGGTTATTATTAGTAAAAACAATTGGTATTGTGTTGCGCAATGCACTAAAAATATTGGGTGTGAATGCACCGGAAAAGATGTAAAAAGAAGAAATTGCCCAAAGTTTAAATAATATTTTTTTGTAATTACCGTAAAAACAGAAAATTGGCATTATCAGGTAAACAAATGGCTTCTGGAAATATAAAAAACTTTGAATTGAGACTGAAAAAGCAGGGATTGATTATCGTTATTGTGGGGATGGCTGCCCTTTTATGTTTTGCTTTTTTATTGGGAGTAGATGTAGGGAAAAATATCGATACTTATCCCGAGCAAATTGCCGCACTGCCCCGGAAGGTATTAGCGTTTATCTGGCGTCCGGCAAAAATTCAGACTCCTCAAAAAGCGACAGAGGATAAAAGTAGAGAAGAAGACTCTAAGGACGGAGAAAATATTGACCTTACATATTACAATACTTTAACCAGTAAAAAAGGCATGGCTAAAGAACAACCTGTTGCACCAAAGAAGGATAGTATAGAGGCTCAGCCGCTGCAGACAACTACTTCCTTAGCAAAAAGTGATGAGGAAAACTCGACGGTCGATGCAGATTTGGAGGCGCAAAAAAAGGCAGCGGCGATTAAAGAAATAACTAAAGAAGAAAGCAAGCCCAAAACAAAAGAAACTCCGGCGTCTGCCCCTGCGAATAAACAAAAATTCATAATTCAGGCGGCATCTTTAAAGGAGAAGGCTAAGGCTTACCAGTTGAATAAGAAAATAGCGTCATTAGGATTTGAAGCACTGATAGTTCCGACAGAAATTAAAGGTAAGGGGATCTGGTATCGCGTAATTATTTCCAGCTTTGAAAGTAAAGCGCAGGCGCAGGCGGCCGCTGTAAAAATTTCCAAAAAAACAGGAACAAATTGTATCATCAAAAATGTTGATAGTAACGCAAAGAAAAACTGAAAAATGGCCAATTATTTGATTATGTTCGAAAATCTATCAGAAAAACTGGAAAATATTTTCAAAAAGTTAAAGGGGCGCGGAATTTTAAACGAAGAAGACGTAACTGCCGCGCTCAAAGAAATACGTATGGCGCTTCTGGAAGCCGATGTAAATTTCAAGGTGGTTAAGGATTTTGTGGAAGATATCCGCGTCCGGGCGATAGGCAAAGAAGTATTGGACAGTATCACTCCCGGCCAGCAGGTCGTAAAAATCGTTTACGATACGCTTGTTAATTTAATGGGCGGGGCCAGCACTAATATTAAATTCGGAGCTAGAATTCCTTCCGCCATCATGCTTGTTGGTTTACAAGGCTGCGGTAAGACAACGACAGCCGTAAAGCTGGCGCGTTTATTATCGGGTGAGCAAAAAAAAGTTTATCTTGTCTCGGCTGATATTTACCGTCCGGCAGCTCTGGAGCAGCTTAGAATATTGGGAAAAAAGATAAATGCAGGTGTTTTTGAAGCCGGTAGCATGCTGAAAGACCCAGTGGAAATTTGTACCCAAGCTATGGAGAAAGCCAAAAAAGAGGGCTATGACGTAATAATTATCGATACAGCCGGCAGATTGCATATTGACGATTTATTGATGGAAGAATTGAAAAATATCAGGAATAAAATCAATCCGGCGGAAATCATTTATGTTGCTGATGCAATGACGGGCCAGGATGCCGTCAATGTCGGCATAAAATTCAATGAACTGATCGGTATTGACGGCGTTATTATGACCAAAATGGATGGTGATGCACGCGGCGGTGCCGCGCTCTCTCTCCAAGCAGTTATCGGGAAACCCATAAAATTTGTCGGCGTTGGTGAAAAAATAGATGCCCTGGAGGTCTTTCATCCGGAAAGAATGGCTTCGCGCATTCTGGGTATGGGCGATATCCTGACACTGGTGGAAAAAGCTAAAGCCTCTATCGATGAAAAAACAGCACTGCAACTGGAAAAGAAGATAAGAAAAAATGAATTTAGCCTGGATGATTTCCGTAATCAATTAGGTCAAATTAAAAAAATGGGATCGGTTAAAGAAATTTTGGGGATGATTCCCGGTTTAGGAAAAGTAAAAGCTCTGAAAGAAATTCAACCTGATGACAAGGAACTTATAAAAATAACAGCTATTATAGATTCCATGACACCAAAAGAACGCTTCAATTACCAGATTATCGACGGACGGAGGAGAAAAAGGATAGCGTCAGGCAGCGGCACGACAGTTCAGGATGTCAACCGTTTGTTGAAGAATTACGGCGAAATTAAGAAGATGATGACAAAATTTAACCAAAACAGATTCCGTAAAATCTTTAATGAGGAATTTTCCCTTTTAAAATATAAAAAACTATGATAAGTAATTATAAATACATAAAATTATTGTTTAAGGAGGTTTTACTTAAAATCAATGGCGGTTAAAATTCGACTAACTCGTATGGGTGCGAAAAGCAAACCATTTTATCGTATTGTGGCGGCGGATACGGATTTTCCCAGAGATGGAAGGTTTTTGGAGATTTTAGGCAATTACGATCCCAAAAAAAATCCGGCGGAAATTACTCTAAAAGAAGAACGCGTTCGTGACTGGTTGGCTAAAGGCGCTAAAGCGACTCTGACAGTTGCGAGCCTTTTGAAAACAAAAGGAATAGAAGCCAGAGTTAAATAAAAGTGATTTTTTTAACCATTTATAACGTATAATGACAGAAATCTTTGTATGACAACGCATCGCCTGAACAAAAGAATTGTGGTTGATAAAATAATTTGGCCAAAGAATTAATCAAAACGAGTGGAGGTTATGACGATGAAAGAGTTGATCAAGTATATATCTCAGGCTTTGGTAGATAATCCGGAAAAAGTTGAAGTAACTGAAGTCGTCGGCGAACAAACATCTGTGATTGAATTGCGTGTGGCAAAAGAAGATTTAGGTAAAGTCATCGGAAAACAGGGCAGAACAGCCAAAGCTATTCGCACAATTTTAAGCGCAGCTTCTGCCAAGATTCATAAACGGTCAGTTTTAGAAATTATTGAATAAAGAAAAATGGATCTCTTTGCGATCGGGGAGATCGTAAAAACCCGAGGTCTCCGCGGATGTTTAAAAGTCTTCTCTTATGCAGGGACGCAGAAAAATTTTGCCGGGCTTAAGTTTATTTATATTGAAAAGCCTGCAGGGCAAAAAAATCACTATAACATCAGAAAAATCGATGTATCCGGCAAGTTTTTATTTATCGAACTGGAAGGAATAGACGATGTGGAATCGGCCGGGCGTTTTGTCGGCTGTAAGATTTTTGTGCCGAAAGAATTATTTCAAAAATCTGGCCAGAGGATGAATATTACTGGCAGGATATTATCGGGCTTAATGTTTTTAGCGAGGAAGGGAAGCATCTGGGACGGATAGAATCGGTTTTTCCCACAGGAAGCAATGATGTTTATGTCTGCAAAGGAGGCCCAAGAGAGATACTTCTTCCGGCGATTGCTGATGTTATCCGGCAAATAGATCTTCCTCGCGGTATAATGACTGTAAAAGTGCCAAAAGGGCTATAATAAAGTGATTAGGTTTGATGTCCTTTCTATTTTTCCCGAGATGTTGGTTTCTCCTCTCAGTTTTAGCCTGTTAAAGAAAGCCCAGGAAAAAGGTCTTGTGGAGATTTCTCTGCATGATATACGCGATTGGGCGGAGGATAAACACAAAATGACCGATGATGCCCCTTATGGCAGCGGTTGCGGTATGGTTATGAAAGTCGAACCGGTGGAAAAGGCGCTGGCGGTTATTAAAAATCCCGAAAAAGAAACACTGGTGGTGCTGATGACTCCGCAGGGGGAAACTTTAAATCAACAAATTGCCAAGGAATTAGCCGAAAAAGAACAAATAATTATTATTTGCGGCCGTTATGAAGGAGTAGATGAAAGAATAAGAGAACACTTAACTGATAGGGAAATATCCATCGGAGATTATATTTTAACCGGGGGTGAGCTTTCCGCTTTGGTCTTAATAGATGCCGTATCCCGTTTTATACCGGGTGTGTTGGGAAATTCGGAATCGACGCTTAGCGAATCTTTTTCCCATGGTTTTTTGGAATATCCTCAATATACAAGGCCTGCTGAGTATAAAGGCTGGAAGGTGCCGGAAGTTTTAGTTTCCGGAAACCATGCCGAGATTGAACGATGGCGCAGGTATGAATCGCTCAAAAGGACATATAAGCGCCGGCCGGATTTGCTGGATAAAACCGAACTTTCCGAGGTAGATAAAAAAAATCTGAAGAAAATAAAAGCGGAAGACATATAAAATCTTGATTTTGAGAGTAGTTTGCGGTAGTAAAGCCGACTTTAAAGTATATAAAACAAGAAAAGTACTTATGCTTTATATAGCTCTTTTACATTATCCGGTATACAACAAAGATGGAAAGGTTGTGACCACGGCTATCGCGAATATGGACATTCATGATATAGCCAGATGCTCCAAGACCTACGATGTCAAAGGTTTTTATATAGTAAACCCAATATCTGCCCAACGCGATTTGGCGAAAGATATCATCAGCCACTGGCGGGATGGTTACGGAGCTAATTTCAATTCACCGCGCAAAGAAGCCTTTGAACTTGTAAAATTAAAAGCAAGTCTTGAAGAGGTTTTGACGGAAATTGAAGGGCAAACAGGATTTGTCCCGAAAACGATTGTAACCGGAGCTAACTCTGAAAGACAGGCTTTTATCATTTACAGAGCTGAAAAAAATATTAAGAAATGATGATTTGCCTTATCTTTTAATATTTGGTACAGGTTCGGGAATTGCAATGGAATTGGTGAATAAAGCCGATTTCCGTCTGGAACCGATAATAGGAATTAAAAAGTATAATCATCTTGCCGTTCGTTCGGCGGTGGCTATAATATTGGATAGAATTATTGGTAATTAGTCGAATTTATTATATATAAGTTGAGGATTGCAGGAGGAAATAGAAAATGAATGTTTTGGAAATGATTGAAAAGGAACATATGAGAGGCGATATTCCCGGTTTCAAAACGGGTGATACGGTGAAAGTATACGTGCGCATTATTGAAGGTCAAAAACAGAGGATTCAAGCTTTTGAAGGGATAGTCATTCGCAAACGACGCGGCAATAGCCGGGCTAATTTTACGGTAAGAAAAGTCTCTTATGGTGTCGGCGTGGAAAGGACATTTCCTTTGCATTCGCCGATTATTGACCGGATTGAAGTTGTCAGCAAAGGGCAGGTACGCCGTTCCCGTCTTTATTATTTGAGAAGCTTGAGAGGCAAAAAAGCGAGAATCAAGGAAGCGACAAGCAACAATTAAGATCGGGTTGTTTTGAATTTACACGGTATTTCTTAAATTTTCGATGAAAAATTAATTGTTGGTATCTGTTATCAATGGATACTTTTGAAAAACTTGCCCACCAGGAAGGATACAAACAAATTGCCGGCATTGATGAAGCAGGCCGTGGACCACTGGCGGGACCAGTCGTGTCTGCAGCGGTAATTTTTCCCGTTGCCTATAAGAATTCAAAAATAAAAGATTCCAAGAAGCTTTCCGCGCGCAAAAGAGAAGAACTCTACGATATAATTATAAGCGAAGCAATTGCCGTCGGCGTGGGAGTTGCCGACGCAGAAATAATTGATAGAGTTAACATTCTGCAAGCAACTTTTTTAACTATGCGCGAAGCGGTACTGGAACTTTCCACTCCGCCGGATTTTCTTTTGATAGATGGCCTTCATTGTATCCCCATGCCAATCCCCCAAAAACCATTGGTAAAAGGAGACAACCGCAGTGTCTCCATTGCTGCAGCATCGATTATTGCCAAAGTATCGCGCGACAGGATTATGGAAATATACCATCGCCAATTTCCGCAGTATAATTTTTTGCAAAATAAGGGTTATGGAACTAAAGAACACTGCACTGCCGTAAAACAATTCGGCCTGTGTAAAATTCATCGCAAATCATTTCATATAAAAAATTTTGATTTAAATCAAACCATCTTGGACTTGCTTTAAGTAAAATGAAAGATAAGACAAAAATTACTACCGGAAAAGAAGGCGAAAAAATTGCCGCGGATTTTCTGAAAAAAAACGGCTACAGGATTATCGATAAAAATTTCCGTTGTCCGTTGGGTGAAATAGATATAGTGGCGCGTGAAAAAGGCGCGATTGTCTTTGTCGAAGTGAAGACCAGAAAATCAAGCAAATTAGGTTATCCCGAACAAGCTGTAGGAATGAGAAAACAAAAAAAAATGTCTCAACTGGCTTTGTGGTTTCTGCAAAAGAAAAAAATTATCGATACCAGCGCGCGGTTTGACGTCGTAGCTATAACAATGCTTTCTTCCGGAAACGAAATTAAACTTTTCAAAAACGCTTTTGATTATATTGGTTTTTAAGAGTTGTTTTCTGTTTTAAAATGGCTCAAAGCCGGTTTACCAATAGGATAAACATTAAAGCCAATGGAAAAACATTTCTTGTGGTCGATAATATTGCGTCCATCGAAAAGGAAAGCCGGTTTGACCATGGACTTATATATTTTCCGGAAATCCAATTTTCGGTATAAATCCCAATCGGTAAGAATGGCTAAGGCATGACAGCCGGAGGCGGCGCGGTATGGGTCTTCGACATATTTTACACTACCTTTAACGCCGACAAGGTCGGAAGCCGCGTTTTTCAACGCTTTGGGATCGGAGATGATGACTTCAGCGTGTTCCGCGAGCAGTTTGCGCGCAATATAAATGGCCGGACTTTCTCTGGTATCGCCGGTATTGGCTTTAAAAGCAAAACCTAAAATACAAATCTTTTTTCCGGCCAAAGTGTTAAACATGCTGCCGAGGATGTTCGCAATAAAACGATCCTGTTGATACTCATTGATTTTCACTACACTTTCCCAATAATCGGCCACTTCCTTAAGGCCGTAATAACTGCAGAGATAGACAAGATTTAAAATGTCTTTTTTAAAGCAGGAACCACCGAATCCTATCCCGGCTTGGAGAAATTTACTGCCCACACGGCTGTCCATTCCCACGGCTTTGGCGACTTCGGAAATATCGGCATCGGTTTTTTCACAAAGAGCGGAAATAGAGTTAATGGATGAAACACGCTGAGCCAGAAAAGCGTTGGCAACTAATTTGGAGAGTTCAGCGCTCCAGATATTGGAGGTGATTATTTTTTCTTTCGGAACCCATCGTGGAGTAGATATTTAGCAATTCCTGACGGGCTTTTAAGCCGCTTTTTGTTTCATGGGAGCCGATTAGCACGCGGTCGGGATTTTCCAAATCTTCAATAGCGGTGCCTTCGGCCATAAATTCCGGATTGGATAGAACATCAAATCTAATTTTGCCCTTTGCTGAATTTAGAATTTTTTCCATGGCGAGGGCGGTTTTTACGGGCAGAGTGCTTTTTTCTATTACGATTTTCGATGATTGGGAATTTTCCAGAATTTGCCGGGCTGTTTTTTCCCAGTATTGTAAATCTGCGGCCATACCCGCGCCGGTGCCGAATGTTTTCGTCGGCGTATTGACGCTGACAAAAATGATGTCATTTTCTTTGATCTGTTTTTCAATATCCTTGGCGAAAAATAAATTTTTGCCTCGTGGTTTTTTTTACAATTTTATCCAATCCCGGTTCATAAACGGGAAGTTCACTAGAATTCCAGGCGTCAATGCGTTCAGGATTAACGTCAACTACAGTTACTTCGCAATCAGGGCATTTATAGGCAATCATGGCCATCGAAGGGCCTCCGACATAACCTGCTCCGATACAAAGTATCTTCTTTTTGAATTTTATTTTACTAATAGAGCCTCCGTAAATTAAGTATGCTTTAGAATATCACGAAAATATTCGATTGTGCTTTTCAAACCTTTTTCCAAATCTACTTTCGGCTTCCATCCCAGTTTATTTCCGGCAAGAGCTATATCCGGTTTGCGCTGAGTCGGATCGTCCATGGGCAGCGGCTGGAAAATTATCTTCGAGGCGCTTTTTGTCAGTTTAATTATTAATCGCGCTAATTCCAGAATGGTAAATTCTTCCGGATTGCCGAGGTTGACTGGGCCGTAAAAATCATCAGCGCAGTTCATCATCCGGATTAATCCTTCCACCATATCGTCCACGTAACAAAAGGATCTGGTATGACTGCCGTCTCCGTAAACAGTAATGTCTATACCTTGCAGGGCTTGAATAATGAAATTACTGACCACTCGGCCGTCATTAATTGCCATGCGCGGTCCATAAGTGTTAAAAATACGAACTATTTTAGTATTGACACCGTTTTGTCTACGGTAATCCATCATCAGGCATTCCGCGGCTCTTTTCCCTTCGTCATAACAACTGCGAATTCCGATAGGATTGACGCGTCCCCAGTATGATTCGTTTTGCGGGTGCATTTCGGGATCACCGTAAACTTCCGAAGTGGAAGCCTGCAGAATTTTTGCTTTAGCCCGCTTAGCAATACCCAGGACGTTTATCACTCCGATGACGTTAGCTTTAATTGTTTTAATCGGATTGAGCTGATAATGTACAGGTGATGCCGGACAAGCCAGATTATATATTTCATCAACTTCCAGATAAACGGGATTGATTATATCATGGCGAATCAACTCAAAATGCGGATTCGCCAAAAAAGGGGTTATATTATCTTTATTGCCCGTATAAAAATTATCCAGGCAAACAATGTCGTTATCTTCGTTGAGCAGCCTCTCACAAAGATGAGAACCTAAAAATCCGGCGCCACCGGTAATTAATATACGTTTTATCATATAATTTTATTATTCATTGTGGTAATTATCTTGTTGTTTTGCTATTAAACTTAAACAGGCCTCAGATGTCAACTTAAAAATATATTTTGTGCGGATTTTTATGGCTGAAAGAGCAAGTATAAAAAAAGGGATTCTTTATGTTGTTGCCACTCCCATCGGAAATCTTGAAGATATCTCCCTGCGGGCAATACGAACATTGAAAGAAATTAATCTTATTGCCGCCGAAGACACTCGCCATACGAAGAAATTACTTAATGCTTATAAAATATCAACGCCCTTGATTAGTTTGCATGAACACAATGAAAAGGAAAAAAGCGAGCTTATCATATCCAAAATAAATTCCGGAATGAATGTGGCATATGTGTCCGATGCCGGTACTCCCTGCGTTTCCGACCCCGGTCATTACCTGATAGGTTTTGCCCAAGATGAAAATATCAGAGTCATTCCCATTCCGGGGCCATGCGCAGTAATTACCGCTTTGAGCGCATCAGGTTTTTCCGCAGATAGTTTTTTGTTTTGCGGATTTATGCCTGCCCGGGAAAATAAAAGACGAAAATTTATGGAATCTCTGAAAGATGACGAAAGAACGATTGTTTTTTATGAATCACCCATGAGGTTTTCAGACTCGCTGAAAACTTTACAGGAAGTGCTGGGCGACAGGGAAATAGTTGTGGCGCGCGAGTTAACCAAGATATTTGAAGAAATTAAACGGGGTAAAATATCGGAGTTTATTGCCCGCAAAACAAAACTTAAGGGAGAGATCACAATAATTATCCAGGGTGGACAAAAAGCTCAAGTCGTTTTAACTGATGAAGAAATAATAAACAAACTGAAGTCATTTTCAAAAAATAAGCAGTTATCAGTGCGCGATGCAGTGGCCGAAGTTGCGATCCAAACAGGTATATCCAAAAAGAAGGTTTATGATCTTGCCATTAAACTTCGTTCGGGGAAAAAGTAATTAAAAGGGTAGGGTGATGTATAATGGAAAGTGCAGGAGAGAATACCTGCACTTTTATTATTTTATCGCTTTCTTTTCCGGCGTTACACTTTCAGTGTATTTAGTTTAGCCAAAGTCGCTTCCGCCTCACTGATAATGCGGCCCATAAGTTCTTGTGTAGTGGGTATATCAGTAATGCCGCCGCAGCACTGGCCGGCAAAGAGGATGCCGCCTTCCACATCGCCTTCGTTAAGAGCCTTTAGATGTTTCATGTTTCCCACAGCCTGACGGGCGAGCACCATAAGCGGATGGCCTTCTTCAGCCCTTAACATTTCAATGCTGATACCCATAAATTTCAAAAAGGATAGATTCATCAAACGTTTAACTAAAAGAGATCCCTTGATTGCTTCGATGAGCGGAAATCCACGTTTCATCATTGCTTCTGCTTCCTTTGTTTTCAGCACACGGCCGTCCATTCCGTCGAACACATTATCGTAGAGCGTATCTTGTTCCGTTGCCTGGATACACAAACGCTTGAAGTTTTCATGAACCATGCTTTCTTTGACTATCATAAAGCGGCTGCCCATGGAAATGCCATCCGCCCCCAAAGCCAATGCCGCTGCTAATCCCCGGCCATCGTAAAATCCTCCCGCTGCGATTAACGGCACCTTCACTATGCTGGCCACGAGAGGAATCAGAACCATAGAGGTAGCCGCCGCGCCGTGCGCCGCTGCTTCGTGACCCGTTACCACCAGAGCATCACAGCCCAGTTGGGCAGCCTTAGCGGCGTGTTTGGCAATAGCAATCGTTCCTACCACTTTGCCTCCATAGGCATGCACATCGTTGACAAACCAGGGCTTGCCCAGTGAATAATTGATGATGGGCACCTTTTCTTCAATTGCCACGGCAATATTTTCCTTTGCTCCGGGGCCAACCAAAATCTGATTTATCCCGAAGGGTTTATCGGTCATATCTTTTAACTGGTGAATGTTTTCCTTAGTTTCTTTAGGAGTGCATCGCGCGATAGCCAGTATGCCTAAGCCTCCGGCGTTGCATACCGCCGATACCAGTTTTGGTTCTGTAATCCAATTCATTCCTGCGAGCATAATGGGATGCTCAATTCCGAACATCTGAGTCATTCTTGTTTTAAACATAATTTTCTCCTTTATGATTCTTGTAAGAACAACATAGAAGAACAGTATTTATATGTCAAAGTAATTTTAATAAAAGCTATAGTGACTTGATTGAAGATATATAGAAACGCCTAAATATTGTTGACAAACAACAAGTAAAATAATTAGATAATTCAGAAAAGGATTTCCCATGCAAGTGAACAACGTAGAATTAAACATCAGTGTAAAAGGTGAAGGTATTCCCTTTGTCTGGGCGCATGGTCTTATGGGAAGCATGTCTCTGGACGACAGCACCGGTTTTTTCCATTCGGAAAATATCCCGGATATAGCCAAGTTAATCCGCTACGATGCTCGCGGTCATGGACTTTCTCAGGGAACTCTTACACCCGATGATTATCGCTGGTCGAATCTGGCCAAGGATATGATTGGAATCGCGGATAAATTGGGACTGGCGCAAGTTATCGCCGGTGGTCAATCCATGGGGAGCATGACTGCGCTATATGCCGCTCTGGCTGCTCCTGAACGTATTAAGGCGTTAGTTCTGGCAACACCCAGCACGATATGGGAAACCCGTAAAGCCCAATCAGCTCTGTATATTACATCCGCAAGTATCATCGAAGCGAAAGGTGTAGAGGCCTTAGTTGAACTCCTCCGAAAACGGCCATTGCTTCCTCAATGGTTGTTGCAAGCGAAACCGCAAGAAAATGAGAAATATCTGAATAACATCAGTTCAATGAATAAGAATATACTGCCACATATTCTTCGCGGCTCAAGTATTAGCGACTTACCGCCCCGGAATGGGTTTAAAGCACCTAAAATACCAACCTTGATATTAGCTTGGCCTGATGACACAACTCATCCAATAGAGACAGCGAAGGAATTAAAAGCGCTAATGCCAAAAGCGCAATTGCTTATCGCCAATAATATAAACGATGTAGCAAAATGGCCGCGGACAATATACCAGTTCGTAGCGGAAATATCTGTAAAAAGCTAAGGAGTCTCCGGAATGAACATTGCTCGATTGGCTTTAACAAGTTTATCTACAGGCGAACATGTCAATATCATCTTCGAAGGGCAAGAATTTACTAACGTCCAGATGGACAAAGCCTCCCGGAAGCTGGGCAACGCGCTCAAAAATCTGGGTGTGAAACGGGGAGATAGAGTTATTCTGCAAATGCCCAACTCGCCCGAAGTTTTCCAGGGATTTCAGGGTATCTGGAAAATAGGTGCTATCGCCGTGCCTATCAACTATCAGGTAGGAACAGAAGAAATAGCCTATATTTATCAGGATTCCGGGGCTAATACTGTTATCACCACGCCGGAATTCATGGATAAAGTCCGGGAGGCTCGGACCAAATCTCCCGGAGTGAAAAATGTTATTGTTGTTTCGGAAAAGCCGATTGAGGGCACTTTCTCTTTTGCTAAGCTTCTGAATGAAAGTTCCGACCAGTTGGAGCTTTTCCCGACAAACGATGATGAAGTGGCCGCGCTTGTTTACACTTCCGGTACCACCGGCAAACCCAAGGGTGTTATGCAGACTCATTACGGGCTTTATTACACAGCGACAAAAGTTCAGGAAACAAATAATTATTCAATGGAAGCAATCAACGTGGCTATGCTTCCGTTGTGCCATTCTTATGGCATCGGTATTATGAATTCAGCCTCCCTTCGCACACATGGGAAAACGGTTGTTCTGCGCCAATTCAATTTGGAACAATTATTTTCAGCGATTGAAAAATATAAAGTCACCAGCGTGGCGGCCGTGCCGACCATGTATATTTATATGTTATCTTACCCTGATTACGCCAAATATGATTTAAGCTCGGTAAAATATTTTATTTGCGGTTCTGCGCCATTATCCATAGACACCTGGAAGCAATTTAAGGAAAAATTCGGCGGAGAAATTGCCGAAGGCTGGGGGTTAACGGAAGCTTGCGCCAATAATTCAGTTAATCCCATAGACGGTTTGAAAAAAGTCGGATCCGTCGGTGTGCCCATGAAAGGGATGGAAATGAAAATATTCGATGATCAAGATAGGGAACTACCGCAAGGTAAGGAAGGCGAGATCGTTTTACGGGGACCGATGGTGATGAAGGGATACTGGAATCAGCCGGAAGCGACAGCCGAAATCATTCACGAGGGATGGCTTCATACAGGCGATATTGGCTATGTTGACCCAGACGGATACTTTTTCATCACGGATCGCAAGAAAGATATTATCATCAAAGGCGGGGAGAACATTTCGCCGCGGGCGATCGAGGAAGTTCTTTACGCTCACCCCGGCATTGCCGAAGCGGCCGTAATCGGCATTAAAGACAAGGTTTACGGCGAGGATATTAAGGCCTGCGTTGTTTTAAAACCGGGGCAAAAGACAACTCCCGCTGAAGTAATGGAATATTGCCAAGGAAAGCTCAAAAGATTCTTTGTGCCCAAAGAAGTTGCCATTTTGCCTGCTATGCCCAAAACGCTCGTCGGCAAAATTCTTAAAAAAGAACTGCGCAAGATGTAATTTGTTATTAAACTCCCTCGCGAAAGAGTGATGTTCTCCCCCCATCCACTACCAGATCGTGACAATTGACAAAGCTTGCCTCATCACTGGCTAGGAAGAGTGCGGCAAACGCAATATCCTTATCGAGACCTGATCGAGGGAGAGGTGTAGCTTTGGCCAGGCTCATTTTCAGTTTTTCCATCTTTCGCGCGTTTTGTTCCGCAGAAAGAGTATTGTAAACCTGTGAGCCGCCCCAGAAGATCGGGGTGGCGATAGCCCCCGGGGAAATAGAATTGACCCGGATACCAAAAGGACCGAGCTGGATACCTGCCGCTTTGGTGATGTGGGTAACAGCCGCCTTTGCTGCCGTATAAAGATAGCCGCCTTGATTCATGCGAATGGCCGCGATGCTAGCATTATTGATGATAGAGCCTGCACCCTGCGCTTTCATAACAGGTGCGGCATGCTTCATGCCGAAGACAACGCTTCCCAAAAGGAGGTTGATACTATAATTAAAATCTTCCGGTGTTACGGTTTCCAGTGTGCCGCGGTCAGGTCCTCCCGCGTTATTAAAGAGACAGTCTAGACGGCCAAATTTTGCTACAGCCGCATCGATCAGTGCTTTGATGTCTGCCTCAAGCATGACATCTGTCCGCTGGTAAATAACATTGCCACCGAGGCGTTTGGCAATTGCCGCCCCTTTTTTTTCCGAGCGGCCGGCGATAATAACCTTGGCTCCTTCCGCAGCGAACACTTCGGCTGTTGCTTCGCCAATGCCGCTGGTTCCTCCTGTAATAACCACTACCTTATTCTCTAATCTTTTGCTCATGCCCATGCTCCTGAAAATATGTATTGCTTTTGAATTTTAACCGTCAAGACTAAAAGATGAATAGTATTGAATTGAGATATTGTCAAACCAAAAAGTTTCGGTCATCAAGATTATTTATTTGCATTGTTACACGGATTTTTATAGTTAAAGTAGAGGTAAGGAAGTAAGACAGCAAGCGACAAATTTGCGCTTAAAGGAAACGGTACGTTTGATGAGGAAAAATAGAAAATTACAACTATGGCTTGTGTGGCCGGTTCGAATCATTCTTGCGCTTATCGCAAGCGGGATTTTATTTGCCTCCATTTATATTAATTCCGAATCGGCGCAAAGAAATATCAAAACCATAGTTGCGCAGGGGACGGGTGATATTGTTGAATTTGAGCGAGTCGGAGTGGCAATTTTCCCGCGGCCGGGTCTTACTTTTTCTCTGGTAAAAATAAATATTCCCGCAAGGACATCTGTTCGGATGGAATCGGTAGAAATCTATCCTCAAATATTGCCACTGCTAATTGGAGAGGTAAGAATAGCGAAAGTAAGGTTTCAAGAACCTCACATTATTGTAAATATTACTGATAAGCCCAAACAAAGAAGGGTAGAAAATAAGCCTTCTTTGCCAGCGAAAATTATTGAAAATATTACCTCGGTCATTTCATCGATACAATCAGTTGAACCCGGCATGGTCGCAGTAATAAAGCGGGGAAAATTGATCATACGGGGAGCTAAGGATGATGTAGCCACCGTACGCAGTATTTATGCTCGCGTTGCTTTTGAGCCGAAAGAGGTAGAAATTAAGGTTAAAGCCAATGTGGACAAATGGGGTGGATTTTCCGTTCAAGGGAATGTGCGCACGGAGAAAAATAGCGTATTGGTAAATGGTCTGGCCGTAAATACGATAACGATGAACAATATTCAGGCTTCGGTCTTTGATTCTTCATTTGCAGCTTCTGCTGTATTCTCCCTGACGGCACAAGCTATAAATTCTGCCAATGTAACCATGAGCGGCAAGATCGGACAGGAAACCATCCGGTGGGTTGCTAAAACTTTCAGTTTGCCGCCCGAGCAAATCGTGCGCGCCCCTGTATCTATCTCGGATACTCAGCTTGTATGGAAGGCCGGAATGCAATTGGTTATTACTGCAAAAGCCGCTATTGATAATGGCCCGAAAATTTATCTTGCTCTAAGTAAAAACGCTACGGATTTGGCAATAAGCGAGTTGAAGATTTATGATCATGAATCGGAGGCATATATTGCGTTCAGGTACACAAAAAATTTCATAGATGCCTCTTTTCATGGAAGTTTGACGGAAAAAACCCTCAACAGAATATTCGAGAGTAGTTCATTTCATCGCGGATGGATAAAGGGAGATTTGCGTGCTCGTGTACAGTTGGATAAGTATTGGAAATCCAAAGCAAGAGGACATCTTGAGGGCGCTAACTTTATCATCCCCATCCCCATGAATATGCCGTTGAAAGTGCGCCAAGTCGTTCTTAGAGCGGACAATAAATCGCTAAAAGTGGAATCCGCCGCTTTAAATTGGGGAGAAATCAATTTTGACTTGAAAGGCGATGTAAAGGCAGTGCAGGATGGATTCCGGTTCGATGCGGATATTTCTTCCGACGCGATAAACGTGGAAACCATAAAGAATAACCTGGCAAGTCCGGAAAAGACGCAGGAAGCGGAGCCCTCAGGGAAACATTCTAAAAAAAGGGTGATTAGGGGTATTATCCGGGTCAAAGCGCCGTCTATAACCTGGGGGCGCTATACCGCAAATCCGCTTCGTGCCGATATACTGCTGGATAATAAAGGCATCAATATTAACATTACAGAAGCCTTTCTCTGTGGCATTGCTATTCCCGGAAATCTGACCTTAGGGAGGAAAAATATCCGATTTGATTTCAAACCGGTAGCTTGGGGAAAAGAGCTTGAACCTACACTTAATTGTCTTTTTCATGAAGACTCACGCATCACCGGGATTTTAAACTTGAAAGCCGCGATTAATTCCCGGGGAAAATCCGATGCACTGCTTTCTTCATTACAAGGAAGGATGGATTTCCTGTCTAGGGATGGAATCATTTACCATTTTCCACTAATGGCAAAAATTTTCTCATTTCTGAATCTCACGGAGCTTCTGCGGGGAAAACTTCCCGATTTCAGAACAGAAGGATTTAAGTATAATTCCATAACCATCAAAGGCAATATTCGCCAGGGCATCTTTATAATCCAGGAGGCGGTTATTGACGGAACAGCCATGCAGCTGGCGGGAGAGGGCGAAATCGATCTCGGCAACAATAAAATTAACCTCACTATTCTGGTAGCGCCTTTCAAGACAGTTGATTTTCTTGTCAGCAAAATCCCTCTGGTGGGATATATTTTTAAAGGAACACTCATTTCCATACCCTTAAAAGTAACCGGCAGTCTTGCCGATCCTGACATAACAGTGCTTTCCCCTACATCTGTCGGAGAAGGAGTGTTGGGCACCATGAAGAGAACTCTGTCCTTGCCGATTAAAATAATTGAGCCACTCATTCCGCGCGGCAAAAAAGAAGAGTAATAATAGGTAAATCAGTTGTTTAAAACCGGATAAAAAATATTGACAAACACTGAGCAATCTAATTAGATTAATTCACTTCACTTCATTCTTCACAACATTCTAAAGGGTTTCACTTGATACATTTTTATTCTTGTTGTCGAGTATGCTTATCGATTTCATTTGTAAATTAATATGTTAGCCGTATTGCCTCAAGCGTATTATAATAATAATTATAGTGTAGTTTTATAGTATTCGAGGGTTTTATAGTGAGCTAGAAATATGGGGAGATATCTTATGGTTCGCCTGCATTCATCATTCCTATTTGTCATTTTATCCTTTGTGTTTTGTTCCAATGCGCACGCGCAGCAAAATGAGCAAGCATTGGTTGTGGCCAATTTCTACAAAACGATATTGACATTCAAAGACGGCGGTGTTCCTTCCCGGAAAAAAATCGACCGACTTTCACCTTTCATATCTGCAGATTTTCGGAATAATTTGCTTGGTGCTCGTTGTGCCGAGGACAAGCACTTTCAAAAGACTAAAGGTTCTGAACCGCCATTGGTTGAAGGCAGTCTGTTTTTCTCGCTCTTCGAAGGCGCTGACAAGTACACCTCAATTAAACCCGAGCCAGACAAACAGCCTGTCTCGTATTTAGTCAATCTGGAATATCGCGATCCTTATGATAAGCATGAAATTGTAAAATGGCAGGATAGGGCTATTCTGATAAAGGAAAATAACAGATGGGTTGTGCATGACCTTCAACTGCTGGGTAAATGGCAATTCGGCGCCAAAGGAAAGTTGTCGGAGATACTTCGAGGAGTCATCAAAGAAAGCAAAGATGCAAATCGATCGAAATAGCCAATTACGTTACGAGGAAAGAGAAGATGAAAATTAACAAGATTAATTTTGATGAAAAGTTTGCTAAGCTTCCAAGCGGTGATTACGCAGTGGGAATCATCGCGAAAATGAACAACTACGAATTCAAAGTGGTTAAATTTAAAGGTGACTTTATCTGGCATAAACATGAAGAGACTGATGAAACTTTCATTGTCTTGGATGGTACATTAGTTATGACCTTTAGAGATCGAACAGTAGAAATCAATAAAGGTGAAATGATAGTAATTCCCAAAGGAGTTGAACATAAACCTTCATCAGTCAACGGGTATAAAGTTCTTTTGATCGAACCGGAGGACACGCCAAATACCGGTAACGTGAAAAGTGCTGTAACTATAAAAAAAATGGAATGGGTTTAAATAGGGAATAGGGCGATTTGCGGTCATTATTTGTCTTTGACATTGGAGGGTATTTTCAATATATTTCCTTCAATCAAAAGACAATTCTTTTTACATATTTTTTAAAATAATTATAGGGAGGTTTCCAAATGAAAAAGTTTTCGAAGAAAACAATTTTTTTGACGCTTGCAGTTGTTGTAATAATTATTTCAGTGATACTTTATCTTGTAGCCCCGGCATATTTATACAATAAAGCAATTGATGGATTGCGCAAAGACGCCGGGCTAACGATTAAATCGGTGAACATTCCTGATTTTAAAATTGTTTACGCCGAAGGCGGAGCAGGCGACACCATTATCATGCTTCACGGTTTTGGCGGAAACAAAGACAACTGGCCGAGGTTCGCTAAATACTTTACGCCGAATTATCGGGTAATAATTCCCGATCTACCCGGTTTCGGTGACAGCTCCAAACCACAGGATGCGAAATATAACATCATGTCGCAGGTGGAAAGATTGAATTTATTCGCAAAAGAATTGAAACTGACAAGATTTAATATAGTAGGAAATTCAATGGGCGGCAGTATCGCCGGCAATTATGCCGCGACTTACCCGGATATGGTTAAAACCCTCGCATTATTTGATGCCGCCGGTGTAGTGTCTCCAATAAAAAGCGAACGTGCTTTGCTTTTGGAAAAAGGCATTAATCCTCTTGTTGCTAAAGATGCAAAGGGATATGATAGATTGTTAGAAATCGTTTTTTACAAACCGCCGCAATTGCCTTCCATAATAAAAAAATATTTAACGAAACAAGCAATAAAAGACGCACCCCTTAACGAAAAGATATTCAATGAAATTACGAACACAGATCTTAACGCCCTGGAGAGCAAATTAAATAAAATTACCGCTCCCACATTAATCGTATGGGGAGATTCGGACAAGGTTATTGACGTGTCCTCTGTCCCGATTTTTAAGAAAAATATCAAAAATTCCCAATCGGCGATAATAAAAGAATGCGGTCATCTTCCCATGATGGAAAAACCTAAAGAAACAGCTTCAGTATATCAGGATTTTTTGAAGGGAAAAAACTAGCGCAGTACGCGTCCATCGGGTTGAGGTATCATAGCAGAGAAGAAGAGGGGCGGAGTCTTCATTTCGCCCCTCTTTGCATTTTTTGTTAGAAAAACATATTGGAGGATGTTGCTAGCGGTGAGGTCGATGCCCCTTTTTATTTAAGTAGGTGAGTTTTTGTTTTCATTAGAAAAACATAACGAAAAGGAGGATTATATGGAAAAAAATAAAGTTGTTTATTATATAGCAGCAAGCGGGTTTTTGGTTGCCGTCATTTCAGCTTTAATTTCGCTCGTTGCCGGGTTGGGCACGAGATTCAATTGGTTTTTCTTCCGGATAGGACTGGAAATAATGGGCATAGCGACAATTGTCGGGCTCGTGGCGATAGCGATATCCATCATAGGTTTACTTGCCTTTTTCTTTACTCCGCTTAACAAGGGCATCTATCTAAGTATTTTGGGCCTGATTATCAGCATACCTGTTGCGGTAATTCCTTTATATATGCGCTATGAGATCAAAGTACCTCCCATTCATGATATAACAACGGATATTACCAATCCACCGGCCTTTGTTTCCGTATTGCCGCTGAGAAAAGATGCATATAACAAATCCGAATACGGCGGCGCGGATGTGGCGGCGCAACAGACAAAAGCATACCCCGACATTAAAACACTGAGCTTAAATATGCCTGCTGATAAGGCTTTCTCCAAAGCGCTTGAAATTGCCAAAAACATGGATTGGGAAATAGTGGCTGCAGAACCCAAAGAAGGACGTATCGAGGCTATAGCCACGACTTTTTGGATGGGCTATAAAGATGACATTGTTATTCGGATTAAAGCAGACGATAAAATGTGCAACGTGGATATTCGTTCCGTAGCCCGGGTTGGGAAGAGCGACTTTGGCAAGAATGCGGAAAGGGTAAGAGTATTTTTGAGCGAAATGCAGAAATAAGCTTTTGAACAATAATTGATCTTCGCTTCGCTTTTTTGAAACTGCGTTGCTTAATTATTCTCATACCCGATGCAGTTAAGATTGGTATAGTTTACCTATTACTATACTCTTTAAAAACTACTATTGCATTTAATCAAACATTACCTTAAGTAATGTTAAAGTAATGTAAAAAAATAAACCATTAGTCTTAAACATGAAAAAAGGAGGAGATTATGATTTATTGGCCTGTTATCCTTTTTGCGGTTGCGGCAGTTGGGGGTGCAATACTTGCCGTCAGAAAATTCACCGGCAAGGGAATGCCTCTTTCCTTGGCAGCTGCTCATGGAATTTTTGCTGCAGCCGGTCTTATCACTCTGGCTGTAAATATTTACAATGATTCATCCAACAAATTAATGAATATATCACTAGTGTTGTTCATTATTTTTGCATTGGGTGGTTTTATTTTGCTTTCATATCACTTGAGAAAAAAAGCTCATCCTCTTGCTCTGATCGGAATACACGGCGCAGGTGCGGTTGTTTCTTTCTTATTACTTTTGGCCGCTATATTTGGCTGAAAGATAATTTTACTTTTGCAGCAAAGATGGTTGTAGTTACATCCATCACTTTTATTTCAATGATGAGTTAAATGAAACTGCATACGTAACAACAATCTTATCCCAAAGTACATTGCACATAAATGGGTAGTAATAAGACAAAGCTATTTGTAAATAGCGGCAATAAACATATTTTTTGCCAATGTACAATTATAAAAGAATCGAAGGAGGTATGAGATGGATAGACGAACTTTTATAAAAGGGGCAGTATTGAGTTCTGCCTCATTAGGTCTGGCTGGTCTGGTCAGCGCGGCAGATCTCTATTTTCCCTCTAAAGTGGATAAGACATTATTTGAGGGAATCAACAGAGTTAAAGATCCTGCCAAAAAAACCCACCTGGAAGAAACCCATGCTCCGTTTATAGTTGCGCCTCGCTCAGTCAAAGCAGATGAACCATTTGCCGTTGAGGTCAGCGTAGGAGAAAGTCTTCATGTCATGACACCTGCCCACTGGATAGAATATATTCAGCTGAGGATCGGCAATGAGCCCGCGGGCCGGATCAGTTTCGAGCCCAGAGGATATTTGCAACCGAAGGCAAAATTTAATGTTGTTTTGACAAAAGAAACGGCGCCTGACGGCAAAGTAACGCTTGTAGCCACTCAGCATTGCAACCTTCACGGTACATGGGAATCGACTTTTGATGTTAAGGTTACCTGATCAGAAAGAAGCAATAGAAATCTTCAAGGAACGAACAATATTCAAAAAAGAAGCCAGACGAATGACTGGGAGCTCATTCTGTAGGAAAGCGCCTAGTTAAATAGATTATTACATTACAGGGAACTAATGCGCATAGAGCGGGAACTTTCATACAAATTGGGGGTATCACTCCAGCCGAGGGATGTTAGAGCCTTCCTTATCAATCCCTAATTTCTGAATTCGTTCGATTTCGTTGAGCTTCATTTTGATAACCACGATTAGTCCAATGATGGCAAGCCAGAAGACAGCCAGGCTTGTGTAAATAGTGTAAGCCTCAACAGGCGAGGTAGGGAAGACGGGAATTTTCTCTTCTGCCCAGGCCAAAGAGTTGAATACGAAGTTTATTGATGTAGTAAATAGTATCCTGATATAATATTTCATAAGCTCACCTAACTTAAAAAGCCGACCAGAGTCATAGTTATAAAATAAAGCAGGAAAACAACAGCGATCACCGTGAATATCGGGCTTCTCTCGCCTCTGTTGGATTTGCGATCCAGAAACGGAATGAGAAAGAAAAAGAGGATTCCAATCGAGACGCAGACAATGGCGATGGTCTCCCCATTGAAGCCCAGAATGGTGCCGGGAAAGAGCTTCAGCGTCTCCAGCATGAAGAGAAAATACCATTCAGGCTTGATGTTTTCCGGCGGCGGAGCCAGCGGATCGGCCTTTTTGCCTATCTCCGGCGGAAGTAGAATCGCCAGCGTCACCACAATCCCCAGCACGACCAGCCAGATCATCATATCTTTGTAAAAAACATTCGGGAAGAAAGGCTCTTCTTTCTGATCTTTGTGTTCCAGAGAAACGGGAACGCTCATGCCGTGGTACTGCACAAAAAGCAGATGCAGGCCGATGAGCAACAGCGATAAAACGGGCAGAATCGCCACATGAAAGGCATAGAAGCGGGTGAGGGTATCGCCGGTTACATCTGCGCCTCCTCTTAAGAAAATTTTGATGAAACATCCGACAAAAGGTAAGGCGCCGGCGCCTCCGGTGGCCACCCGCACTGCGGCAAAGGCCCGTTCATCCCAGAGCATCAGATAACCGCTCAGGCCAAAGAAAATAGAGATGACCAGAAGGATGAATCCGGTCACCCAGACAAATTCCCGCGGCTTACGGTAGGACTTCACAAGCAGCGTTCCGAAGAGATGAATAAAAACAAAGACAATGCAGAGCTGTGCTCCCCAGTGATGAAAGGCACGGAAAAACCAGCCCATGTTGAGTTTGGTGACGATATCGATGATGCTTTCATAAGCAAAATCGATATGCGGAATATAGTAAAAAGCCAGCAGCATTCCTGTTATAAATTGCAGGATAAAAAGAAAGAGCGTGATGCCGCCGGTATAATATAAAAAATCGTAACGATGTTGGGGAATAAGTTTGCTTTTAGCAAGCTTCTTCAGTTCGGCAATGTCGTAGCGTTCTTCAATCCAATCTTTAAACTTTGGCCAGATCAACTTTAGCTCCCTTCCTGGCGATGATCAGCTTTTCGCCTTTTTCCATTACTTCAAAAAACTCCAGCGGTTTGGGCGGCGGGCCGGCAATGTTCTTGCCTGTTTCGTCAAACCAGCCCTTATGGCAGGCACAGTAAAATTTTTTCTCCTCCGGACGATAAGCCACATTGCACTCCATGTGCGTGCAGACGCCCTTCAAAGCGGCAATGCTTCCGTCTTCTTTTTTAAAATAGAGCCCCAGTACTCCTCCCCAGGCAAATGCTTTAGCCGAATTTTTGGGAATATCGGTAAAATCTTTCTTGGCGAGCACTACGAAATCGGGCTCCTTGCCGAGGGTAGGGAAGGCGAATTTCGCCAGGGAAAAGAAACTGCCGGAGAAAAAGGCCAAGAGCGATCCCCCGAAAAGTGTATTGAGAAATTGTCTCCGTGTAATGAGGGAATATTTAAGCTTCATTTTTTCCCACCCCCAACATTTTCTTAACGCTGTTTTTTAGCATGGTTTTTCGCAGGCCCACAATGCCGTCGGTCGGACGCACATCCTTCGGGCAGGCGTCGATACAGCGAAAGACGGTATCGCAACCCCAGACACCTTTTTCGTTGTTGAGTTTCTCCAGCGCTTTGGCGGGTCGTTCATCACGGGAATCGGAAGAAAAACGCTGTAATTTGGCGAGCGCTGCCGGCCCGGCGTATTGCGCGTCTCTATTTAAAACCGGGCAAGCGCCGTAACAGCAGGCGCAAAGGATGCAATTGACAAACTGATCTATTTTTTTTCTGTCTTTTTCGCTTTGATATACTTCTTTTTCCGGAGCAGGGCTCTTACGAATAAGATAGGGCTGTATCTTTTCGTACATCTGCCAGAAAGGCGTCATGTCGACGACAAGGTCTTTGATGACCTCGAAATTGGGCAGAGGTTCCAGAATTATCGTGTCGGTGTCGAAAGTGGCCACCTGCGTGCGGCAGGCAAGGTCAATTTTACCGTTAATGACCATCGCACAGGAGCCGCAGATGGCCGAACGGCAGGAAGAGCGGAAGGATAAAGTTCCGTCGATTTCGTCACGAATGCGCAAAAGCATCGCTAGTACTGTCAGGCCGGGAATGACGTTGATCTTGTAGGATTCAAAGCAAGGCTCTTTTTTCGGTTCTTTGGCGTCATACCGGAGAATTTTAAAGGTATAGGTATCGCTCTTAATCAATATTTTCTCTCCATGGGCTGATATTTTGTAATGACAACATCTTTATACGAGATAAGTGGTTCGCCTTTTTTACCCATTTTGGCAATGGTATGCTTGAGCCATTTCTTATCGTTTCGGGTGGTGAAATCACGCCGGAAATGAGCGCCGCGGCTCTCCTCGACGAAGAAGTGCGCCCAGAACAATGGTGTGCGCCACTTCCAGCATATATTCTAGCTCCAGCGCGTTATGCAGTTCGTAATTCATGTGCTTATCCGCTGAGGAGATGCTCACGTTTTTGTATCTTTCTTTGATTTTTATGACTTCATGCAATGCTTGATCTAGTTCTTTCTTAGTGCGGAAAATACCGACTTTTTCACTCATTACTGCGCCTAGATCAGCTGCAAGCTTGTAAGGCCGCTCCCCGCCCGGTTTCGACAGGCGATTAATCTTATTTTCTACATTTGTCTTTAATTTCTGCAGGGGCCTTTCTTCGGGTTTTAATTTACCCCCTGACAATTCTTCATCAATGGCTATTGCGGCGAGTTTGCCGAAGACGATGGTATCAAGCAGAGAATTTCCGCCCAGACGGTTGGCGCCGTGGACACTGACACAGGCGCATTCACCGGCGGCGTAAAAGCCTTTTATTTCGGATGCGCCTTTTTCATTGACGTCTATGCCACCCATAGAATAGTGCTGAGAGGGCATGATGGGGATTGGTTCTTTCACCGGATCGAGACCGATAAAATCGATGCAAATACTGCGGATGCCGGGAAGCCACTCCAGAATCTTTTTCTCGCCCAGATGCCGTAAATCAAGCTGAATATATTTGCCCAGCGGATGTTCAAAACCGCGGCCTTCTTCCATTTCTGTCTGAATGCAGCGTGAAACGATGTCTCGGGGGGCCAGTTCCATCGCCGTGGGCGCGTATTTTTTCATGAACCGTTCACCCTTGTTGTTCAAGAGGTAGCCGCCTTCGCCGCGGCAGCCCTCCGTCATCAGAATATTCGTGCCGATCAGAGTGTGGGGTGAAACTGGACAAACTCCATGTCTTTCAGGCCCACTCCGGCCTTGTAGGCCATGCCGATGCCGCTGCCGGTGTTAATCAGAGCGTTGGTGGAGTTTCGGTAAACTCTGCCGTAGCCGCCGGTGCCGAATACCGTAACTTTGGCGCGCACGGGAATAAGTTCTCCTGTTTTTATATCAAGAACAATCACGCCGTGACACTGGCCGTCTTCGACGCAAAGTTCAGCTACAAACCATTCGGGATAAATTTTGACCTTTTTGTAAACGGCTCTTTCATAAAGGGTGTTCAAAAGAGAGTGGCCGGTAATATCGGCGGAATAGCAGGTGCGCGGATAGCCGCCGCCGCCGAAGGGGCGCTGGGCGATCGTTCCGTCGGGAAACCTGCTGAAAGGACAGCCCCAGTGTTCCATTTCATAGACTATGCCCGGCGCTTCCTTGCACATAATTTCTATGGCGTTCTGATCGCCGAGATAATCGCTTCCTTTGACCGTATCGAAAGTGTGTTTTTCCCAGGTGTCGTCACGGCCTTCGGGATTGTTGGTGAGCGCCGCGTTGATGCCGCCCTGCGCGGCGATGGAATGAGAACGCACGGGATAGACCTTGGAGATCAATCCTACATCGAATTTATCGCAAAGACCGACGGCCGCCCGAAGACCGGTCAGACCGCCGCCAACTATGAGAATATCGTGAGTAATCATGATTACGAAACCCTGACAAAGAAGTAAATTAAAACAGCCGAAACAACGGCGGCGGCAATGTTCGATATCCAGAGCAACTGTTTTTCCTTGCGGTAACCAAAATCAATAATAATGGTTCGAATACCGTAGATGCTGTGAAAAGTAAAAAGAATCAGGATAAGAACATCAATAACCGGATGCCTGTGCAGACTCAAAGCCCAATCAGGCCGATTATCCTTGGGCAAAAGAAAATAGCCGGTTAAAATTTTAATGCCGATCAGAAAGATCAGAGTCACGCCGCTGATACGGTGAAAAAGCCAGATGAACATATGTTCCCCCTATATGATTAAATCCCTCATTTTCCTTTATAGCTCGGTTTTCTTTTTTCCAGAAACGCCTTCATGCCTTCCGTTTGATCTTCACTGGCAAACGCCAGAGAGAAAGATGCCCTTTCAATTATTTTACCCGTGTAGTTATCAAGATTCTGTGAGTTTTGCACGGAGAATTTTGCCAGACCCACGGCAACGGGACTGTGCCGGGTAATCATTTTGGCCATGGTAAAAGCTTCTTCCATCAGTTTATCATCAGGAACTACCTTATTTACCAGATTAATAGCCAGTGCTTCTTCGGCAGAAATCATTTTACCGGTTAGGACAAGCTCTTTGGCTTTGCCCAGGCCGACCAGTTTGGAAAGACGAACAGTTCCGCCGGCGCCGGGAATAATGCCAATGTTGATTTCTGGCTGACCGAGTTGCGCACTTTGCGCGGCTACGCGGATATCACAAGCCATTGCCAATTCACATCCGCCGCCCAGGCAGAAACCAGCAATCGCAGCGATAAACGGTTTTTTCGATTCTTCCATCCTTAATGTTATATCCCAAAGCTCCGAATTGGAAAACATTTCCATGGCTGTATTATTCACCATGGCGGCGATATCCGCTCCCGCGGCGAAAACCTTCGGACCTCCGGTGATAATGATGGCACGAACGTTAACATCGGCCTCCATATCGGCTATAGCCTGGGCTAATTCCGTTCTCACTGTCTGATTTATCGCATTGCGCACTTCGGGACGGTTGAGCGTAATGATGCCGAGTTTCTCCTCGGCTTTTTTCTCGACAATAACAGTAGTATAGCTCATGGAAATCCTCCTTCTAAATTTAATTAACCAACAATGATTCTTCAGGGCAAGTCAAAACAATATCTTCTTCACTCTTAATCAGCTCTGTCGCCAGAAACGCATTGGGGAGTATGTTGTTTAAGTAATATCTGGCGGACGCGATTTTGCCCTGATAAAATCTCGCCTCGTTTGTTCCTTTCTTTTGGGACTTAAGCTTTGCCGCCGCGATCAGGGCCTGCTCCATAAGGCATTCGGACACAAAGACTTGCGCGCAGACAAAAAGCGCCCGCATGGCGTTAAGAGGTATCAACTGCCGCTTGGCATCAAAATTACCATACCAGGAATCATAGGTTGCTTTAACTTCGGTCAGGGCTTTATAACCTTTGGCCAGCTTTTTCATTTCTTTCGCAAATCCCTTGGCCTTCATGTTGGCATCAATAAATTCTTTGATAGAGGCCATCCATTGGGCAAAAGGAGCTCCTTCTTTCATACGCATTTTGCGCCCGATAAGGTCGTTGGCGTGAATAAAAGATGTGCCTTCCCAAATGGTCAGAATCTTGGAATCACGCAGATACTGCTCCACCGGATATTCCGTGGAATAGCCGACGCCTCCTAAAACCTGAATCGCCTGAGCGATAACATCAAGACTGGCTTCACTACCGTAGCCTTTTACCAGCGGAGTGAGAATTTCGGCAAATTCACCTAGTTTTTTAGCTTTTTCCTTGTCGCCGGAATTGCTCTGAATATCCAGATAATAAAAACCTTTGAAAATCATCGCGCGAATTCCTTCGACCGTGGCTTTCATATCGAGAAGCATGCGGCGAATATCTTCATGTTTGATAATCGGCACGCGCTCGGCGTTTTTGATGCCGAAAGGCCGGCCCTGAATACGCTCCGTGGCATATTGGGCAGCGTAGTAATAAGCCGCTGCCGCCTGTGTGTTGGAATTATGGCCGGTGCCGATTCTGGACTCGTTCATCATGTGAAACATCATGGATAATCCCTGAGAGAAGCCTTTGTCATCGGGAGCTGGGCCAAGCATAATGCCACGGCAGTTATCATCATCGCCGAAATTAAGCAGTGTCGTTGCCTGAGCGTGCAGTCCCATTTTGTGCTCGACGCCGGCGGTGATTACATCATTTGGTTTTTCCATGGAGCCGTTATCGTTTACCCATATTTTAGGGACAATATAAAGACCTATACCCGGCGAGCCCGGTGCTCCTTTTTCGGGACGAGCCAGTACCAGATGGATGGTATTTTCACCCGTGCCCTGGTCTCCGGCAGTGATAAACATTTTTGTTCCTTTGATTTTCCAGATGCGGGGATCTTCCGTGGCATAGGCTCGCGTGATGATATCGCCGGTATCCGAGCCGAAGTTAGGTTCGGTCAGACACATCGTTCCCTGCCAATCTCCGCTGAGCATTTTTGGGATAAACATATCGTTATCTTTTTGCGTGCCGAAACGCAGGATGAGATTGGCTGCGCCGCTGGTCAGCTTGACGCACGAGGTTAGGGCAGGGCAGGCGGCAGTATTCATTTCAAAGATAGCTTTATACAATATCAGAGGCATTCCCGCTTCTGTCTTGATACATTCGCTGCTGGAGCCCCAGCCGTTTTGCTGTAAAAACTGGTATGCTTCTTTGAATCCGGGAACCGGCGTCACCTTGCCGCCTTCAAACTTAACGCCGATCTTGTCTCCCGGGGCGTTTATCGGATTCAATATTTCCCGCGCAACCTTGTATCCTTCGTTCAGCAGCATTTCCACATCATCGAGGCTGAAATTTTCCTTGAATCTATCGCAGGCTAGCACTTCTTCCGCAGGCAGCCATTCCTTAAGAATGAATTTTAAATCTCTCAGGTCATACTTAAATTCCATTTTATTTCTCCTTCTTGACGATTATGTTTCTGTCAGCGCTTATTTTCTCTACTAATAAATTTCCGTGAGCAGTTCCAAAATTTTGGCCTGGCTGGGAGTTGTGGGATCGGTAGCCATATTCACCGCATCACGTGAGGAATAAAAAGCAATTCCCTTCAAGTCATCTTTGGAGATTCCGTGGGTTTTCAAGCTCAGAGGAATCTCGAGTTCTCGATAGAGATAAAGAAGACTTTCCTCCAGATCATTGGAGCGATTGATGAGCTGAGCCATATCGGTGAATTGTTCTTTACATGTTTCCTTGTTAGCTTTTACAAAACATAAGAGCCCAAAAATGGCTGCTCTTCCGTGGGGCATGTGATAATGAGCGCCCAGAGTATGGGTTATGGCGTGTCCGATACCCAAACCTTTCAAAAAAGCAAGACCGCCGCAGATGGCAGCCATACACATATCGGTTCGGGCGGATATATTATTCCCGTCTTTATATGCCGGAATTAAACTTCGTCCAATCAGTTTAGCGCCGTAAAGTGCCATGGATTCGAAATAGGGATGATAGGGCGTAGCGAGCGATACGTATCCTTCAATGCAATGAGCAAGGGCATCCAGACCTGATTCGATAGTAAGTCCTCGCGGCATTGTTTTACAAAACAGAGGATCGACAACCGCCAGCTTGGGGATGAAGTGATTGCTCATTAATATAAATTTGAGATCTCTTTCCTTGTCGGTAAGAACAGCGCAGGGATTGACCTCGCTGCCCGTTCCGGAAGTGGTCGGTACACAAATAATTGGCGGGAAAAGCGGTTTAATCTTGGCGCCTCCGCCCATGATGCCTTCATATTCTCTCATATCCCCGCCGTGGGAAACCCGCAACCCAAGTGTTTTGGCCGTATCCATGGAACTTCCGCCACCGAGACCAAGGATGCCGTCACAGCCGGTTTCTTTGTAGAACTTGCCTGCTCTTTCAATCAATTCAATAGGCGGATCCGGTTCTACCTCGGAAAAAACAACGGTCGCGATTCCGCTTCCCTCCAGAATCTTCTTAACATCGTCAGCTCTGCCGCTTTTGAGCATAAAGGGGTCGGTTACTAAAAATACTTTCTTTACCTTAAGCTGTTTTATCCTTTGCCCCATATTTTGCGCTACCCCCGCTCCCAGCATTACATCCGGCAGGGGAGGAATACGTATTTCCCACACTTTTTCTTTTTCCCGGAAAGAATCCAATCCTTTCCAAAGATTTTTTACCTCCGCCTCATCAATGTCAAAGATAGAATCTGTAGGCTTAACAGTTTCTTCTCTTACAAAAGAAGGCATTTTTAAATCCATCTTGCTGAATTCGGCTTTTGCATTGAAAGCGAGTTGATCCCGAAGGGTTTGTTTGCCGATTTCCATAGCATCTTCCGGAGTCATCGTGAGGCCGTATCTGGCGTTCATGAGCTCGGCAAAAAACGGATACACTGATCGGCTTCCGGGAACGGAGTTCAAACAATAACCGAAGGCATCGCAAGTTGCGGCCTGAATCTGGGATTTGAGAGAATTTTCCGCCTGCTGATCTTTATTTTTGGGCATACGGTAGGTAAGGCCTGCCGTATGATCGGCTCCCATGGGACTGGTGAAATAGGTCATGCCTGTTCCTTTGACCGATCTCGGATCATGTGCCGGTATGGCTTGACCTTTAAATGCCGGTACACGGCTAATGTTGAGATATTTGGCGGTGGCGACTACGCCGTTTCCCAGTGCAACACCCAAAGGGGTTGCCTTTTCGATTTCCTCCAGAAGTTTTACTGCCGATTTCCAATCGCCCCAGGTCATTTTCCCAGCTTCAGCCGCAAGTCCCAGTGCGCTTCCAGTTTCGACACCGTCGACTCCCAAATCATCGCACATGAATTTTAGCCTGGCAATGGCGTCGTTATCGGTAATGCCCAGGTTCGTTCCCAAAAGGGCGATTGTTTCGTACTCATAGGCGCCACAAAGACGTTTTCCATCTTTGTCGGGATAAATGATAGAACACTGAACAAGACAGCCGGGCATACAGCCGTGCATTTTTCCGCCACGTTCAAAAAGAATTTTCTGTATGCTGTTGCCGCTGACGGCAATGAAGTTATCGGGCCGGCCCGAATGGTAATTGTTTGCAGGCAGGGTTCCGTGGCTGGCCGAGTTGTTAATCGCAAATGGGGTGCCAAATCGCGAAAAGAGACTGCAGCTGACGTCATGTTTGAGAGTATCGGCCCATGATCTGACGGCTTTTCGAAATTCTTCTGGATGGACAAGATTAACCTGAGCCGTATCCGAGGAATCCAAAATAATCGCCTTGATTCCCTTTGAACCCATTACGGCTCCCAGACCGCCGCGGGCGGCGTTTCTTGAGGGATCTCCAAAGATATCCGTAAGAGAAACCGATGCACCTTTATATTTTCTCTCCCCCGCGATCCCTGTTGAGATAACGGTGATTTTATCTCCATACTTTTTTTGCAGAGCAGCAACAAGCGCGTAATTTTTCATCCCGCGATATTCATCGGCTGCAATTAATTGCGCCTTATCTTTCGATATGAACAAAGTGTATAATTTATTATTTTTGGGTAAGCCTTCAATGATGATGGCACGAATTCCCAGTCGATCAAGGACTTGCGCGGCGGGGCCACCGGAGTTTGCTTCTTTTATTCCCATCGTGAGAGGACTCTTTGCTCCGATCGATATTCGACCAAGTTGCGGCGCTTTCGTGCCCGCAAGAGGGCCTACCGCCACAATAAAATGATTTTCGGCGCCCAAAGGATCGGCAGTTGGGGAAACCTCTTTGTTCATGATTTTAGCAATCAAAGCGCTGCCGCCAAGGTATTTCCATTCCTGGGGAAGATTTTCGCTGGCAATCTTTTCCTCTTCCATTTTGACACTTAAAATCTTCATAGATATTTTTTCTGTAACCCTCAAAATATATTATTAAATTCTAGCGCCGTGAGCTACAATAATAATCCCCATCAGTGACAGTACGTAGCCTGAAATTAACATCGCCTTATTTATTATTCCAACTAGTTCCGGTGCAATCAAGCGGGCAACTATGACACCAAAAAGTGCGATGGTTGTTCCGGTAATTATATGTATATTCCCCTGTCTGAACATCTTCACCTCAATAACGTTATAAAGATAGCAGCTATGATCGCTGTAGTTATGACTCCCGAAACATTCGCGCCCATAGCATAAGGAAGAATCATGGCGAGCCGGTTAACTTTAAATATTTCTTTCTGGGCTACCTTGGCTGTGGTGGGAACGCAGGAAACACCGGCTATTCCCACTGCCGGATTGAACTTTCCCTTTGTCAAGAAATACATCGCGTACCCTCCGATGATTCCACCGATGCCGGAAACAAGAAGAGCCAGACTGCCAAGAATCAGAAGGAGGAGAACCTTAGGATTGAGGATTGTACTTGCCTCGCATAGAACGCCGAGCAGAAGCCCGAGGAAGAATGTAGATCCGTAAAGAACAGGCCCTTCGATAAATTCTATGAAGTGGCGAACGTTAGATTCTTTTATGATAACGCCTACAAAGAAAGACATAAAAAGGGGAGCTGCCACCGGGAAAAGAAGACAAAGTATGGTGCAGGTAATTATGGCGAAGGCAATTTTCTTGCCGGCAGAAATATTCAGGTTTTTTTTGGTGTTCATCTTTATTCCCCGGAGGTGTTTAGGGACCAGCAACCTGATCAGGTACGGGTAACAGCCGTAGGTAAGGCTTAAGTACAGGTAGGCAACGATAGTTATAGGAACGAAAAGATCTTTGGCAAGGATGAGAGAGGTAAAAAGGACCATCGGTCCATCCGCTCCGCCCACAATAGAGATTGCGGCCGCTTCTTTGTAGGTCAAACCCATCCAGACAGCGACGGGAAATGTTACTATTGTTCCCAACTCGGCAAAAATTGCGATCAACATACTGCTGAACGGTGCCATCATAATGTATTCGATATCTGTGATAACGCCTATACCCATGAACACGAGGCAGGCGATCAGGCCATTGCTGAAAGTGAAAGTGTATATCGGCTGCAGAAAATTAATTTGCAAAATATCCATTAATTTGAGAGGATCGCTTACCATAGGGTCGATGAAAATTGTGCCCATAGTGGTTGCCGATAAATAAAGCACAGCCGAGTTTACGGCTGCCATTCCGACACCCATGGGAATCATAATCAATGGCTCCAGTATTTCCCTGGCCCCAAGGTAAACAAAGGCAATGCCGACAGCGATTAGAATAATCCGGGCGATGGCAATGGCCGGATCTCCCGTGACCATTGTCGCAATGCCTTGAAACAGGTTCAAAATATCTAATTGTGACATAATAATTATCTTTTAGTTAAAGCGGGGGTTTCCGTCTTTATAGGAACTTCACCCGCAACAATGACTTTAATCAAAACCCGATTTTTCTGTAAGTTGATTAGTCCGAATAAAAGCTTGATAATCCCGGCAACGCCAAGAGATACGACGCCGCTAATCAGGTACGTTACACCTGCTAATTGAACAGGCCCCATCGATGCTGTTGTGTTCATCTGCACAACCTTCTTTCATACGGTTTTAATTATCGCATCCGGAATAACCGGGTGCATATTTTTCTTCTTATGGACGGTCTAGACCTTTCACTATTTCAGAGCGAATGATGCGCGGCAATATCATATGATGTTTAGGACAGATCGCTTGCGGATTTTGATAAACGCAATTGGTAAAAGCCACCAGATATTTACGGATTTCATGAAAACGAACAACTTCATCCACAAAACCTTTCTTGGCGCAAAACAATGGCCCCGACGTCTTGTCATAATGTTCGACCATCTCATTCATCTTGTCGATAACTGGTTTTAAAGGTTTCCCCGCGTCTTTTTCCTTGACCAGTCTGCGGGCGTAACTTGCGGCAGCCGCAGTTTCGCCGTGCATGACATTGATTTCCGTCGCGGCCGTGCCCAGCGAGAATGCGTTATTGTTATTGGCTGTAGGGCCTCCCAAAACATAATGCGCGGCGGCTGTTCCCTTGCGTAAAACGACCAGCATCATGGGAAGAGCTGAATTTTCAATAGAATAAATCAGTGATTGTCCCAAACCCAGAAGTTCCGCTTTTTCCGCGATATCTCCCACATCTATTCCGGTGGTATCCTGAAACCAGATTATCGGGCACTTTGTCGCGGGAGCATAGTGTTACAAATTCGCTCATTTTGATCAGACCCTGGCGGTAAAGCTTGCCGCCGACGCCTATATATTCATTGGTGTATTCAGGATAATTGGGCAGAATTCCCTGACGGTTGCCGATGGCGCCCATTAGATAACCGTTGATTTTAACCAGGCCCGTGTACATTTCCGATCCGAATCCCGGACGAAATTCCAGGTGCTCGGAGTTGTCCACAAGTCTGGCCAGAACCTGTTCGAAATCATAAACCCTTTTTTTATTCATGGGAATTATGGAGGCGATTTCCTCGGGCGCGTATTTGGGTTCGGCAGGTTCACTCACGCGGAAGAATTTGGGATTATACGCCGGCATATCGGCCATATAATCTTTGATCGCGTCGAGCACTTGTTTTTCTTCATCAAAGACTGCGCTGAAAAAACCGGTCACGTCATAATGAACTTTAACGCTTCCTGGAGGAACTGATTTGAAGTGCCTGGTCGCGTTGATGATTTCTTCTGCTCCTGCTTCGTCAAAAGAGCCTTTGGGAGACATGCCGCTGACAATTCCGCCGCCGCCCACAGCCATGTTCGCTTTTTTATGGGCAAGTAAAATCGTCGGACTGATAGCCTGATAACCGCCACCGGCCGGATTGGTACCGTAGATTCCGGCGATGACCGGTATGCCCATCTGTTCCAGTTCCGCGTGACGGAAAAAGCATGTTCCCTGACCGCGGCGGTTGGCGTAAACTTTTTCCTGTTCGGGAAGCTTAACGCCCGAGCAGTTTACCAGCCAGACAAGAGGAATATGGAGAATCTTGGCGATATCTGTTACCCGCAGATTGTTTTCCGCCTGCCCGGCAATCCAGGCGCCGGCCATCCATTTGTTGTTAAAACCGATAAGAATACACCATTTGCCGTTGATACGCGCCAGACCGTCAACAACACCGGTACTGCCCGATTCCTCGTTCTCCGGATCGAATATGGTGTGCAACGGGCAAAACGTTCCCGAATCTACTAAATAGTCGATGCGCTCCCAGACGCTCATTTCACCGCGTTCATGCATTGTTTCCAGAGCAACGCCGACTTTCTTGATTCTTTCCTGTTCGGCATCGAATCTGCTTCATGATCTCTTCCGCCTGAGTGATATTGTCTTTCATGGTCTCCATTTGCTTCGGCGAAAGCGTTTTTCCTATGGGATCCATTTTTTCAAAATATTGTTTCATCTCTTGCTCTCCACAAATCGTGAATTTTAAACTTGGTTATTTAATGCCTGCTTCATCGCTTGTGCTATTTTTGTGGGACTGCTTGCCACGGTAACACCGCATTCGGCAAGCACCTTGATTTTATCTGCGGCAAGTCCTTTGCCGCCTGTGATAATCGCTCCCGCGTGTCCCATGCGTTTACCAGGAGGCGCGGTCAGACCGGCGATAAAAGCGGCTACCGGCTTTTTCATGTTTTCTTTTATCCAACGCGCCGCGATTTCTTCCGCGTCGCCGCCGATTTCACCGATGATAAAGACTCCTTTAGTTTCCGGATCTTCGTTGAAAAGTTTCAACACATCGATAAAATCCATGCCGATAATCGGATCGCCGCCGATTCCCACACAGGTTGATTGGCCTAATCCGGCATCAGTTAGCTGTTTGACTGCCTCATACGTGAGCGTGCCACTGCGGGAAACAACACCGATATTTCCTTTTCTATGAATGGCACCGGGCATAATTCCCACTTCACATTCACCTGGCGTAATCACACCGGGACAATTGGGCCCGACGAGTTTCATTTTGCTTTCCTTAAGATATCGTTTCACCACCACCATATCGCGTATTGGGATTCCTTCTGTTATACAAACGGACAAATCGATTCCGCCATCTGCCGCTTCCAGAATCGCGTCGGCTGCCCAGGGAGCGGGAACTAAAATCATCGAAACACTTGCTCCGGATGCTTGGACGGCATCATCCAGAGTATCGAAAACGGGAAATCCCTCAATGGTGGTGCCGCCTTTTCCCGGCGTGACACCGCCGGCAATATGACTTCCGTAATCACGGCACTGCCGCGCGTGGAGAAGGCCGCTTTTCCCAGTGATACCTTGAACTATTATTTTCGAATCTCTGTTGATCAGAATGGCCATTTTTTCCTTTACCGGTTCATCAAGTGTTTTCTCAATTAGCGATGATTTTGCGTTTTTTACTCATCATCTGTACAATTTTTTCAACGCCATTCCCCAAATTATCCACTATTTCCACATTCAATCTTGATTGGGTGAGCAGGCTTATACCTTCGGTAAGGCGACTGCCGTCCATTCTCACCACGATGGGAAGATTGCATGATATGTCATTAGTAGCGTCAAGAATTCCTTGCGCGATAATATCACAGCGCATAATGCCGCCGAAGATGTTGACGAAAATTCCTTTAACGTTCTTGTCTTTTAAAATAATTTTAAAAGCCTCGGCTACTTTTTCGCGGCTTGCTCCGCCGCCGACATCAAGAAAGTTGGCAGGTTTGCCGCCGTATTCTTTCAAAACATCCAGTGTCGCCATAGCCAGCCCGGCGCCGTTAACCATACAGCCTATATTTCCGTTTAATTTTATATAGGCAAGGTCGTATTTTTTGGCTTGAATCTCCAGAGGATCCAGCTGGGAAACATCGGTCATTCTTTCATAATCAGAATGGCGGAAGAGGGCATTATCGTCAAAATTAATTTTGCAGTCCATGGCAATAAGCCTCTGATCTTTGCTGATAACGAGAGGATTAATTTCAACCAGAGAGCAATCTTTTTCTAAAAGAACCTTATACAAATTTAAAATGAGCTTGACGCAGTCTTCAACCAGCTTTCCTTTTAATCCCAGAGCGGCAGCAATCCGGCGGGCATGATACGATTTGATTCCGATAAAAGGATCGATATAGAGCGTATGAATTTTTTCCGGCGATGTTTGCGCCACTTCTTCGATATCCATGCCGCCTTCAGCCGAAGCGATAAGGCAATAGCGGGATGTCCGTCTGTCCAGGGTAATGGAAAGATAAAACTCCTTTTCTATTTCAACTGTTTCTTCAACAAGAATATACTTGACGGCCAGACCTTTGCTTCCGGTCTGAATAGTCACGAGCTTTTTTTTAAGGAGATCTTTTGCCGCTCCGCAGGCATATAGAGAATCTTGCACTTTTCTTATCCCTCCGGCTTTGCCGCGGCCTCCGGCGTAAATCTGCGCTTTCAACACGCAAAGAGGTCCGAATTCCTCTACAGCCTTCTGAGTTTGGCGGACTGTTTTCACCATTCGTCCGCCGGGCACCGGGATACCATATGATTTCAGAATCTCTTTGGCCTGATATTCATGAATATTCATTACATTTTACCGGTTCAAACATTTGAGCATCTTGGATAAATAATTTTTTGATAATATTTTATGCTCTGTTGGGAGCAAAACCAAGCGCGGCGTTAGCCACGATCATAGTATGCATATTGGAGGTTCCTTCCAATGTTTCGAATTGTTTTGCATCGCGCAGGAATCTGCCGCAGGGATATTCATCGGAATACCCGAATGATCCGAATAACTTCATGCATTCATTGGCTGCGTGAACGACTTCTTTGGCTCCAAAAAGTTTGGACATCGATGTTTCCATCACGTTGGGAAGGCCTTTATCCTTTAACCAAGCTGCTTTGTAAACAAGATCAGCCATTGCTGCATGTCCCATTTTCATTTCCGCGATCTGTTGTTGAATCAACTGGAATTTGCCGATCTTTTGTCCAAACTGAGATCTTTCATTGGCGTATTTAATGGAAGCTTCCAGGATAGCCCCGGAAAGTCCCACTGCGCCTGCTGCACATCCGAGGCGTGTGGCATTCAATTGAGTCATGCACATTTGGAATCCTTTATTGACAGCTCCCAGAACAAGTTTTTTCGGTACCTTCACATCTTCAAAAGTAATTTCCGCCGTATCGGAAGCCAGCAGCCCCACTTTTTCGTGAATCTTTTTACGGGTAATGCCGGGGAGGCTGTAATCCATGATAAAGCAGGTGATTCCGTTGGCTCCGGCGTCCTTATTCGTCTTTACATACAATAAACCATGATTGGAAACTGTTCCGTTCGTAATCCACATCTTATTTCCATTCAGGAGATAATGATCTCCCTTGTCTTCAGCCAGGCATTTCATGCCGGCGACATCGGAACCGACATCGGTTTCCGTCATGGCGAAACTGCCGATATATTCGCCGCTGACAAATTTGGGAATGTAATGCTGCTTTTGTTCCTCTGTTCCAAATTTTTGAATAGTCAATGAGGGTCCCCAACACTGCATGTTAAAGGCCATGCGCCAAGATGTATGGACTTTGGCGATTTGCTCGATGACCAGGGTACCGTCCAGAAAGCCCATGCCGTTTCCTCCATATTTCTCATCAATGCAGAAACCGAAGAAACCTAATTCAGCCATTTTATCGAATATTTCCTTGCGCCAATGCTGATTTTTTTCGTCTTCTTCCACATGGGGTTTTATTTCATTTTCGGCAAAATTCTTTGCCATATCCTGCAGTATTTTTTGTTCTTCGGTTAATGCGAAATCCATATTTAAAATCCTCCCAATATTCTCTTAAATTATTTTCTTTCCACGATCATACAGATGCCCTGACCGCCGCCGCCGCATATGGTTTCCAAACCATATCGGCACTCTCTTCGAGTCATTTCGTTGATAAGTGTTGTTAGACGCATTACGCCGGTAGCACCGATTGGATGCCCCAATGAAATTCCAGAACCGTTAACATTTACTTTTTCGTCCATCTCTTTGTCTTTAATGCCGGAAAGCCTGGCGTCAGCCAGCGCCTGAACGGCAAAAGCTTCCTGAATTTCAATCAGACCGACCTGATCAATGGTAACATTTATTTTTTGCAGCGCTTTTTTAACAGACGTAGGCACGGCCGGATAAGTCAAGGTTGGGTCAGTTGCCGCAATTGCGCAAGAACTGAAATAAGCGAGGGGTTTTACTCCCAACTCTTTCGCTTTTTTTTCGGAAGCAAGCATTATAACCGCCGCGCCATCATTTTCAGAGGAAGAGTTTCCGGCTGTGCAAACACCGCCGGAATAAACAGGCTTTAGCTTAGCTAGTTTTTCCAGAGTGGTTTCCCGGCGTGGCCCCTCATCAATACTAAAGTAAACAGTTTCTCCCGTTTTGCCTTTTCCGACGGGCACAGAAACAATCTCTTCGGCAAATTTTCCGGCATCCTGCGCCGCAATCGCTCTCTGATGGCTCCGGAATGCCCACTGATCGGCTTCTTCCCTGGTTATTTTTTCTTTTTTGGCCGCGGCCTCGGCCCAAGTCATCATCGAACTTAGTTCTCCGTATCGGGCAATGGGTTGAGACATAACTCGCGCGCGCTGGATGCGATCATAGAAGGGAATTCCCCACATGGCCAGGGCTCCGTGCCCTCTAGGCATGAAACCGTATTTTTCGTGATTCTTGCCTCCAAGTCCCCATCTTATATCACCGGGAATATATAGCTCTGCCTGGCTCATTGAATCCATGCCGCCAGCGATAATGATATCGGCGTTTCCCGTTTGTATCTTCATGGCCCCAAAAAAAATAGCTTCTAGACCCGAACAGCAACGCCGATCAAGAACGACTCCCGGAACGCTGTCTGGCCAGCCGGCTTCAAGAACCGCCATACGCGCGCCGTTGGCGCATTCGCCGTTTTGATAGGACGTACCCATGATTACGTCTTCAACCTGCGCCGGATCTATTTTTACCCGTTTAACTAATTCCTGCAAAACAATGGCGCCAAGTTTATAAACAGGAATGTCTCTTAAAGAACCACCGTAAGCGCCGATGGGGGTGCGCACGCAACTTAAAATGACTACATTTTCCATGGTTTCATCTCACAATAATTTTTTTTTAAAAATTTACGTCTTTTCTCGGCTTCTTTTCTCCTGATGTATAATCATACCATCCTTTACCTGTTTTTTTGCCGAGGTCTCCGCTTAATACCATCTTCTCCAGGATCAGGGGAGGGCGAAATTTTTTGTCTTTATACCCCTCATAGAGAGTTCTAAAAACATTAAGACCGATATCCAGACCTACAGCATCATTTAGTTCGAATGGCCCCAAAGGATGATTAAGCCCCAGTTTGACGGCTTTATCTATATCTTCAAGACTTGCCACTCCCTCCAGCAAACAGGTAAAAACCTCAGACCTGAATGCCGCATTAATCCGGTTTACAAGAAAACCCGGCACATCCTTTACTCGTACAGTTTCTTTTTTTAAATTGAACGCTAATTCTTGCGTTATTTTCACTGTGTCCTCAGAAGTTTTAAGGCCGGGAATAATCTCCACGAGCCTCATTATTCCTACGGGGCTGAAAAAATGCATACCAATAAACTTTTCCGGCCGCTTCACCGTTGTCGCCAGAGAGGTAATCGGAATGGAAGAAGTATTGGTTGCTAATATTACATCTTTTTTGCAAAGAGTATCGAGTTTTTCGAATATGGATTTTTTCACCTCGAAGTTTTCAAAAGCAGCTTCAATAATGAAATCGGCATTTTTTGCCGATTCCAGATCGGCTGATTTGCTGATTCTGGATAAAGTAGCATCTTTATCGGCCGCTGTTATTTTCTCTTTCTTTACTTGTCCATCAAGTATCTTGCTGATGGAATTGAAGCCCTTGTCGGTAAACTCTATCTTTACATCATTCATGATGACATTATATCCGGCCTGAGCGGAAACTTGAGCAATACCCGATCCCATGAGACCAGAACCGATAACCATAATATTCTTAATATCCATATTTTTACTCCTTGCTTATCGTTTTTAATCCTATCCTTCAGAAAATCAGCAAATATCATACCACTTATATCATCGCGCTTTAAAAACGTCTTATGCCAATATGCAATATAGAATATTTTTTATGTCCTTCATGATTTGGACTAACTACACAGCCTTATTAAAAGAAAAAATATTAAAAAAATCCTATGAGTCATCAGATGTAAGATACTTTGTTATTTCAAAAGGAAATAGTTTTGCATAAATTTTTTATTGACTCTTTTGTATCTATTGTATACAATCTTATATGAAAAAAGAAAATATTATGGAAAAAATTCCTCAATTTTTGATAAAAACTCTACAAGATATCTCGGATGCAGCTGCAATAATTGATGAAAATAAATATGTATATTATGTAAACAATAACTTTGAAAATCTGTTCAAATTTAAAATCGGCGGTAAAGGGAAAAACCGCTGCGATATTCTTTCAGGCCTAAACATAAAAACGCCAACTAAAGTAATTACATCGCCGCAACAAATAATCATACCCGGTCATCGACAAAAAATTAGCCTCTTTGTATACTTATTAAACAAGTCAAAAAATCAAGAGCAATTTTATCTCTTAATTGCGAGGGATTCTGAAAAAAAAGATGATAAATCTTACCAGCTAAAAAAAGCTAATCCATATGAAGATGAGGAAAAATTTAGAACAGAGAAACTCTCTCCTGAGTTCAGTGAATTAGTTGGTGAGAATATAGAATTTAAAAAGGCGCTTTTTATAGCTCAAATGGCCGCAAAATCCAATATCTCTGTGCTTATCATTGGAAAGAGCGGTACCGGTAAAGAAATACTGGCGCGTGCGATTCACCGTACAAGTAAGCGGAGCGGTAAGCCATTGATTGATGTCAATTGTGCCGCTATCCCGGATACTTTAATCGAAAGTGAACTATTTGGATATGAAAAAGGGGCCTTTACCGGAGCAAGAACTGAAGGAAGCAAAGGATATTTCGATGAAGCTCATGAAGGGACTATCCTTCTGGATGAAGTTGGAGACGCGTCGCTTCAGACGCAATCAAAATTATTAAGGGTTCTTGAATCGGGTACTTTTAAGAGGGTAGGCGGTACGAAAAACATTAAGGTTGACGTCCGCATAATATCGTCAACGAACAGAGATTTAACCTCTTTAATCGAACAGAAGGCATTTCGGGAAGATCTCTTCTTTCGCTTAAACGCTTTCACAATTTACCTTCCGCCGCTAAGGGAACGCAGAGAGGATATCCCCCTGCTGGTCGATTATTTTCTCAAGTCCGATGATGATATTGAAAAAAGAAATTTGAAATTTTCCTCCTCGGCTATGGAAATTCTCAATTTATATCAGTGGCCTGGGAATGTGCGTGAATTGAAAGGTGTGGTGAGCTATGCAGTCAACATGAGCAGAGATTCAATTGTTTCTCCGAGTTCACTTCCCAATTTTCTTTTTACCCAGGAACCGGAACACAATCATCTCGGTTTATCAATAACTTTTTCACAATATAAAACCTACAATCTTACGCAAGCCGTTAAAAGCTTGGAGAAAAAACTAATCAAAGAAGTCCTGGAAACATCCCCAAACAGAACCATGGCTATAAAAAAACTGGGAATCAGCAGACGAACTTTTTACATCAAGATGAAACAATATGGTTTTGATTAAAAGAAGTCGCTCAAATTTATCAGTCTTTAAAAATGTTTCTTGTATCATATTATTTTAAAGGCATAAATATTTATGGAACATAATATGCATACAATATTCCTGAGAAAAAAACAAAACTATACCGTAATCAGTGATTTCTTTTATAAGGACAGCTATTTTGAAAAAGGAAAATAAAGTAACTATTGTAGAAATATCTCCACGTGACGGTTTAACGGCCGTGCGTAAAAGTCTTTCGACTGACAATGAAGTAATGTTTATCAATCAATTATCTCAAGCAGGTTTTAAAAAAATAGAATGCGCATCATTCTTGCATCCACGTCTTCTACCAAGAGACTATGATGCAGAAAAAATTATTGACGGGATTAAAAAAAAATCAGACGTCACTTACGTGGGATTGGTGCCTAACGAGATCGGCTGCCGACGGGCATTGATCACTCAAATTGACGAAATTCTTATGCTCGTTGCCGCGAGCGACATATTCAATAAAGTAACGATAGGACGAACACTGAAGGAGACATTAAACAAAACATTGCCTGCTATTTTCGATGCTACCGGCAAAAGCAGAAAGAGTGTCAGAATCTATATTCTTACTGCTTTTGGATGTCCCTATGCAGGGGAGATTTCTCCCGAAGAAGTATTACAACTTGTATTGAAACTAAGTTATATGGGGGCAACAGAAATTTCACTTGTAGATTCGACCGGTATGGCCAATCCCAAAAAGGTAAAAGGCCTTATAAAATCTATTCTTGATTTGAATCTGAATATTAATCTTGCCGTGCATTTCCATAATACCAGAGGTACAGCTATTGCTAATTGTGTCGCAGCATATGAGGCCGGTATAAGAATTTTCGATACGTCGCTTGGCGGCATGAGCGGAACACCTTACGGTTCGATGGAGCTTGATCTGGGATACTGGAACGTGCCGACGGAAGACCTTGTTTACTTATTTGAAGAAATGGGGATAAAAACGGGGATCGATTTCAATCTTCTTCTTGAATGCGTCAAAATCGCAGAAAAATTTGCCGGAGAACCCTTACCCGGACACTTGCTTAGAGCGAATCCGAATGTGAGCAGAACAAAAGTATCCGATAATCTTAAACCGCCAATGCATTTGGATGTGTGACAGTTGGCAAATATTATAAATATTTTATACTCCTAGCGTTGCGATTCGTCACCTTTAAGAAAATAACGTTTCGGATCGAAACAGCGCATAAGTTTTAATTCGTCTGCGGAGGGCAGGGGAAGAATCTGTAGCGTGTTTTTTACTTTCAATTTCCAGCCGCATTCTTCCTGAATACTCCTCACGCTTTCCTCCTCAGATGCCCCAGGCCTTGCAGAAAAGTATCCGGTCAATACGAATTCGTGATTTCCGATTTCTTTTTCAAAGATTCCTAACTGGGAAATAACAGTGGTAACTCTAATTCCGGGTGACGTTATATAAGCGACTTTTTCCACAAAGCGGGATTTATTCTGCTCCAAAGTGACGATGGTCTCGCTGGCGCCTGAAGCGACATCGTTTGCTCCGCCTGATCCAACCAAAAAAGGGCCTGCTTCGGATAGCCTTGTTGTATTTACATTTCCCAGCTTGTCAACTTGTCCCGCTCCGATTACGCCGATGCTCGAAGTTTGCGCTCCGCTCATAAAAATAGCCAGAGAAGTAAAAATATCCGAGATCATGCGACAAGAAGGAATATTGCGCAGATTAAAAACATAAGGGTCCGATGGCTGAGGCGAGTAGCCGTAATAGCCGATTTCCGCCACCAACTCGAGGGCATAATCCTCCTGGCGCAACTTATAATAAGCCAGCCAGGCGGCCAGATTGGAAACGCCGATACCGCAAAGGGCTAAGCGATAATTTTTTGCTTTGACTATTTCCTCGATCTTGCGGGCAGAGGCGCTGACCAGACATTCCGCCGGTGTAGCTTTTTGGGGGATGGGCAGGCGGCCGGCTAATTCGGATAACTCCGACATCCAGGAATCATCTTGAATTTTTCCTTTCAGATGCCAGATGCGACGCTGTCCCAGCAGATTTAGAAAATCTTCATGATTTGAGCAACCGAGCACCCATTTTTCCACCCAGGCCTGATATCCATCGTGAGTTCGCGAAGCTTTTCTGGCTTCCAGAATCCATTCTTCATCTTCACCGTATCCTTCTAATTCGTCAATGCCGAGAGCGTGAATCCCCATAGGAAATCCCCCCATAGGGGCGGGGCAAACAGCTTTAACAATATATCCTGGAATGCGCGTCATATGAGCGTGACGGCGGATAAAATCGGTATCGACAATTTTTTCGACGCTGACAATAACGCCTTCCTTTGCAGCCAGTGCGCCGAAATGGTTTCCAGAGTGGGGTACGGACATGATTGTGTTGCCGTCAGCATCTGCCGCCCATCCGTGAGCAATAGCAATGTCCGGATTATAGGCTTTAACAACATTTGCTGATTCTCCTTCTTCGAAGGGATTAGGAATTTGAGAGAAGCTGTCTTTATTATCCGACTCCATAGAACTGCCACGAATTGATTTAGTAGGGAAAAATGGCACGCCCATAGCTCCGGCTATGAAACGTAGAACAATCGTTAATTGTGTCCAGTTTTCGAGATGGACAGTTCCCTCTCTTAGAGCTCGGGTAAGTACGGGATTGGGGCCGGGGAAGGGATACCCGTCCCCATTGAACGCGCAGATGATTTTTTTGCATAATTTTCCATGAACAAACAAGGCTAAATTGTAGACTCCTCCACCAATAGCAGCCAGGGTAAATCCGGGATTTTTCCCCCAGAATTGTCTGGCGATCTCAAAAAATATAGCCATCGGTGTGGTCATGCCGTTACCAAATTGAATGCTCATGCCCGGTTTGACAAACCTGCGCACAGCATCGGAGAGCTCCATAACTTTTCCCGCGCCACTGGAATCCGGGAATGCCAATTTGTCATCCAGAAAATTTTTCAGATCGATATCCATAATAATTTACTCCTTGAGATTGTTACAGCATGAATTATCTATATCAATATAGAAAGCATAATCAAGTTTTTTCCTATCTTGCATAAAAAAACCTTTGAGCAAGGATATTATTTTGCGGCTTTATTTTCTTGACACCTAAACTACACCTTCATATACTCGAAACTAGGTGGTGTTCATCAATTTTAAAGCTCAATACGTTATCGTTATTACACTTTATCGATTAAGGAATATAGATAATATCGATGTATATAATAAGAATTTAAAAAGGGAGAAATAACTGATGCAAGTTTTAGCTTTCAACGGAAGTCCCCGTAAAAAGGGAAACACATCGACAATCATTGCAGCTATTCTGGAAGGCGCTCGCGACAAAGGTGCCCAAACAACTGAGATAAGACTCCATGATATCAACATGAAAGGATGTATGGGATGCCTGAGTTGTCGAAAAAATTTCGGTCACTGCAAGCAACAGGATGATCTTAGTCCATACTTAGAAGCAATAAAAAGTTGCACTGGCGTTGTCATCGGTTGTCCCATCTACATGTATCGTATTTCCGGTCAGATGAAGCTCTTCGTTGATAGAATATACTCACTTTACGCCAACCGTCCTGATGGTGGATATGATTCCATGGTACCGCCCAACAAAACCTATGCTCTTGCCGTTTCACAGGGCGCTCCCAATCCGGAGCAGTATAAAAAATCAATTCAATACCTCGCTGGTATGGCGGGAAGCGGTCTCGGAATGGAGGAAGTAGGCCGGATTATCCACGTAAATAGTGAAGAGCGTCCAGCTGCAAGGAACAAAGATCTTTTGAAAGAAGCTTTTGAGACCGGCAGAAGATTAATAAAGATTCAATAATCAAATCAGGATTAGCCTAGTTTTAAGATAATATATTAGAATCATGTTATATCTTGAACTTTTTTATGCTCTGTGATAACTAGAAAATCACTGAAAACAAATAGGAGCCTTCAATAAAACAACGCAAAATAATGGCAAAATAATGCGTTTTACAGGGGGGATGTATGGATTCAGATTCTATAGATACTAAGAAAATTTTCGACTTGACAGATGTATATAAAGAAGATCGAAATGGCCGAAACAATCAAGAAGTAATTGTGATAGACGGCCGTGGTTATGAGAAAAATACTAAAGATAAAAATATGCACAATATTGTACAGGAAGTTGAAGAACATCAAATAGTAAATAATCTTAATGAAGAAATTATCCAGCGGACAACAGAAATCGCCGAAAAAATAGCCCGCGAAATAATCCCGGAAATTGCCGAAAGAATCGTGAGGGAAGAAATTGAAAAAATAAAGAAGATAAGCGGCAATGATTCAACGACGAATGATTAGTCTATGAAAAAATACCTGCTTTTATCAATTTTTGTTCTAATTACTTTTATCTCGATTATCTCGATTCCCGTTTGTGCTCAAGACAATGAAGATGTTTTAAGCTTTTATGTGGAAGGTAGAGCGAAGATAAAACAAGACGATGTTGCAGGAGCACGCGAAAAAGCCATTCAGGATGCATTAGAAAAAGCAATGCTGTCGGCCGTATCTGAACTATCAGCTGTTCCGATTAAAGACAAAAAGTTCCAGCAGGTAAAAGGCAATATTATTAATGAACAGGATAAGTATGTCCAATATTATAAAATCACGGAAGAAAAAAGACAATCACAGGATTTTATAGTTAATGTAAATGTTGTGGTAGCTTTGTCAGCTCTGAAGAATGTCTTGCAGAAGATGGGTTTTCTTCAGACAGCGCAATTGGGAAAAAATAATACCAGAGTTTTTTTAAGTATTATTGGGTTAAAAAAATATTCGGATTTCCAACATTTAAAAGAATTTTTACATAAGCGCACAAAATTAGTAAAAAATATTTATCCTTGCAGTTTTAAATGGTCTGAAGCTCATTTTGAAATCGAGATTTTTGGAGATGCACATTCTTTCGCAGATGAATTGGTGAAAAACATTGCTTGCATGCTGGATATTAAACAAACCGACAATAATAGAATAGAGATGATTTGTTTGAAAAAAGTGGAGGAAAAGTGAAGGTTTATAAAATTCATGTATTTTTATCGATAATCTTAATCATTGGTTTTGCCGGATGTTCTTCGATATCAACAAATGTTTTGAAACCTGAATATGAACAAAGTTGGGTAAAGGCTATTGCTGTTCTCCCTGTGGAAAATAAAACTAAGGACAATAAAGCTGCCCAGTTATTGAGATCTAAATTACTTGATCAACTTTATTTTAAGGGTTATTCTAAAATTTCATTAGCTGCAATTGACCAAAAACTGGAATCGCTATATATTAGCGACAAAAAAGGAAACGTCGGCATAATCGCACCGCAAGTATTGAAAGATTTAGTTGGTGCTGATGCCGTAATGTATTGCACGTTATTGGAAAGCAGTAATTCGATAGGTTTCTTTTATGCGTCAGTAACAATTTCTCTTTACTGTGAATTACGCAGATCTGAGAGTGGCGAAGTTCTTTGGAAGGACAAATCTAACGCAACAAACAGAAATTTCGATTTTACAGGCAAAAATCTAGAGATGAAATCTTATGAATGTTACGAATCTGTCATTGAGGATGTAATCATCAAAATTATAGAAACTCTTCCTGACGGTCCCAACTTACGTGGCTAAAAAATTTTGTTAAACGTTAGACAAGAACTAAACATCAATGAAGATGCGCTTTTAAAAAAAAATTTAAAAATAACTTTGTGTATCCTAAATATCGTTTAGTTTTTGTTATTATTTTTTTGCCAAGGCGCCAGTAACTCTAAAAACTGCCGCAAGTGGTGCAAAAGTTACCGAATTGGAAGGTACAGCCAAAAGGTGGTGTGAGGGTCAAAAAGATTTCCGCAACTTGAAAGTATCGGATATGGTTAAGACAGATTGTGAAGTTACCACGGAAGACAGCCGCGGGCTGGAGCTTATTCTTTAAGTGGTAGAAGGGGATTTGAGGTTTCTTACGAAAAAGCTGTTGCCGGTGTTCGTGGTACAATATATAGAATGAATAGAGAATCAAGTTAGCGATGAATATACCAAATTTTTTATCATTATTACGGATTATTCTTGTTCCTGTAATAGTAATATTTTTGATTCAAGAGTCATACACCAAAGCTCTTATTACTTTTACAGTTGCAGGATTAACCGATATTATTGATGGCACCCTGGCTCGCACGTTAAATCAACAAACCAAACTCGGTTCTTTTTTAGATCCTATTGCAGATAAAATACTTCTGTCTACAAGCTTTGTCACATTGTCTGTTTTTGGTTTAATTCCCAGCTGGCTTACTGTAATAGTTATCAGCAGAGATTTTATAATACTACTCGGTATAGCGCATATTATCAATGATGTCGATAACATATGAAATTAAACCGGCATTTGTCAGTAAGGTTACAACTGCCCTGCAACTTGCTACTATTTTTTTCGCTTTGCTTTTTAAAGCGGTTGTTCATGATATCAGTTATAATTGGATTATAATTCTTTGCTGGTTAACGGCAATTTTTACTATTACTTCAGGATTGACTTATATAATTCGGGGAATAAAATATCTCAATCGTGCCGCCTAAAAAGAGGCTAATAAATAAGATATTTGCTTGACACTATAGCGATTTACTGCTAGTAGCTCCAAGTTCAAAAGCTGAATTAATATATATAGGCACGTAGCTCAGGGGGAGAGCGCCATCCTGACGCGGTGGATGTCCAGGGTTCAAATCCCTGCTTGCCTACCATTTTTTACGGTAAAGTTATGTCGATAAATGCCAATACATTAAGGGCATCAGCAAAATGGTGATGCCCTTTTAAAATGAGTGTTTAATATTAATAGTGAGTCATCAATAATTTAGTAATATTATGAATATAAAAATTATTTTCCCCGATAATAAAGAAGCAGCTATTAAGCCGGGTATTACCGTCAGGGAAGCTATCTGCTCAATGGCAAAAAAGAGGCTTTGGATTCTGCTGTAGCAGTTAAAGTTAACGGAATAGCAGTGGATTTAAGCTATATTCTGAAGGAAGACTCAACAATTTCTTTAATTGATATTTCTTCACACGAAGGATTATCTATTTTACGTCACAGTATTTCTCATGTAATGGCTCAGGCTGTTCAGGATGTTTTTACGGGAGCAAAGGTTACCATCGGTCCTTCTATTGAAGATGGTTTTTACTATGATTTTGAATATAAGGAGCCATTTACTACACGATGATTTTGCTAAAATTGAAAAGCGCATGAAGGAAATTATCGCGGCTGATTATTCTTTTATTCGTGAGGAGCTTTCCCGTGCAGCACGCGGTAAAATTATTTGAAAAAAGAGGTGAGAATTATAAGGTTGAATTAATTAATGATTTGCCAGCTGATGTAAAAGTTGTCAGTCTTTATAAGCAGGGTGATTATGTTGATTTATGCCGCGGGCCGCACATTCCTTCGACAGGCAGAATTAAGGCTTTCAAACTTCTGAGCGTTGCCGGAGCTTACTGGCGCGGTGATGAAAAAAATAAAATGCTGCAACGTATTTATGGAACCGGTTTTGCCGATGAAAACGCTCTTAATGAATATTTAAATTTACTGGAAGAAGCAAAAAAAAGAGATCATCGCCGTTTGGGCAAGGAACTTGATCTTTTTCAGATTAATGAAGAGGCTGGTCCCGGTTTGATTATTTTTCATCCCAAGGGAATGATGTTGCGTTACATAATTGAAGATTGGGAACGAAAAGAGCATTTGAAGCGCGGTTATGATATGGTCATGGGGCCACAAATTCTTAAGGTTGATCTTTGGAAGAAATCCGGACATTTTGATCATTATCGCGACAATATGTACTTTACCGAAGTGGATGAACAGGCTTATGGAATTAAGCCGATGAATTGCCTTTCACATATGCTGATTTATAAATCTAAAATTCGAAGTTACCGCGATTTGCCCCTGCGCTATTTCGAGCTGGGCACAGTTCATCGTCACGAGAAGACGGGCGTTTTGCATGGTCTGATGCGGGTGAGACAATTTACACAGGATGATGCGCATATTCTTTGCACACCCGAACAGCTTAATTCCGAAATCCGCGCCATTGCCGATTTTGTCAATTATGCCATGGGCATTTTCGGTTTTGAATATGAAGTGGAATTAAGCACCAGACCGGAAAATTCTATAGGCTCGGATGGGGATTGGGAACTGGCGACGACGGCGCTGGAGAATGCTCTCAAGGATAACAAAATAAATTATAAGTGAATGAAGGCGATGGAGCTTTTTACGGACCAAAGATTGATTTTAAATTAAAAGATGCCTTGAAAAGAAAATGGCAGTGTGCGACAATTCAATGCGATTTTACACTGCCGGAAAGATTCGATTTAAATTATATAGGAGCAGATGGGGAAAGACATCGGCCGGTTATGTTGCACCGGGTTATTCTTGGTGCGGTGGAACGTTTTATGGGCGTGCTCATCGAGCATTATGCCGGAGCATTTCCTGTTTGGCTTTCACCAACACAATGTATTTTGTTGACCGTTACAGACAAACATATACCTTACGCTGAAGACAGTTTATGATAAATTAATTGCGGCCGGAATTCGTTGTGAAAAATCTTTTGAAAATGAAAAATTAGGGTATAAAATTCGTCAGGCGCAAATGCAAAAAATTCCTTATATGCTGGTTATCGGCGATAAGGAAGTGGAAGCCAATACGGTTGCTCCACGTGCGCGTGACGGCCAAAATCTCGGATCGCTATCAGTTAAAGAATTTATTGCTCTTGTGCAGGAAATGTGTGAAAAGAAAAAGTAATAATTATTTTTTGAAGTTTATTGTTTGCAGGAGGTGACGTATAGTTAAAGATTTAAGAATCAACAGGGAAATAAAGTCGGCCACTGTTCGGGTAATCACTGAAGACGCTAAGCAGTTGGGAGTAATATCGTTAGAAGAAGCATTAGCCAATGCGGAAAAAGCTGGGTTGGATTTGGTGGAAGTATCACCTACCGCAGAACCGCCGGTATGCAAAATAATGGATTATGGTAAATATCGTTACAAGCAAAGCAAAAAACTGCATGATGCCAAAAAAAGCCAGACGGTTATTCATGTTAAAGAAATTAGATTAAGACCAAAAACGGAAGAGCATGATGTGCAGGTTAAAGTTAAACATATTAAAAAATTTTTAGAAAAACACGATAAGGTAAAAATATCAATGATGTTTAGAGGGCGGGAAATTGCTTTTACCGAGATAGGCCGAAAACTTATGGAAGAAATAAAAAGTCAACTGGTTGATGACAGCATTATTGATCAGGAGCCGCGCCTTGAAGGACGAAGTATGGTAATGATTGTTTCCCCAAAAAAATAATATAAAAAGTTGAAATAGAGGAGATTTAATGCCAAAACTAAAAACACACAGAGGAGCTGCTAAACGCTTTTCGATTACCGCCAAGGGCAAAGTTAAACGCAGTAAAGCCTTTGCCAGCCACATTCTCACAAAAAAGACGACCAAGAGAAAAAGAGGTTTAAGAAGAGCCACTTTGGTTGATTCGGCAAACTTAAAGGAAATTAAGAGGCTTATTCCTTATCTGTAGGTAGCAGGGATTATCATATTCGTTATTAATTAGGAGAGAAAAAGAAATGTCCAGGGTAAAGAGGGGTATCACAGCCCGCAAAAAAAGAAGAAAGATTTTAAAACTGGCCAAAGGTTTCTTTGGCGCACGCAGCCGTCTGATCAGAACAGCCACTGAAGCCGTAAATAAAGCGATGAAATACGCTTATCGTGATCGCCGGGCAAGAAAAAGAGAATTTCGCCAATTATGGATCGCACGTATTAATGCCGCGGCCCGTCTCAACAATATATCTTACAGCCGATTGGTTGACGGAATGAAGAAATCGGGCATTGAGTTGGATCGTAAAATACTGGCGGAACTGGCTGTCAATGATCCGCAGGGTTTCGCCCAAGTTGTTTCAATGGCAAAAGGCGAGCAGGCGGCATGATCGGCGATCTTCAACAGCTGGAGAATAACGCTCTTGCCGAAATCAGATGCGGCAACAACGGAAGATCAGATTTCTAGCTGTTAGAACAAAATATCTGGGCCGTAAAGGGCTTTTGACCGGCCTTTTACGTAACATTGCCCAGGTGCCTGATGCCGAAAAACCTTTATTCGGAAAACGCTGCAATGAGCTTAAAGAACTGCTTAATACCAAAATTGAAGAAGCACTCCGGAACAAATCACAGCTGCAAAAAGAAAACATCTTATTAAAAGAAAAAATTGATGTTACCTTGCCGGGAAGGTCTGTTCGTTACGGCAGAATCCATCCTGTAATTCAAATCCGTCGGGAAATCTGCGCCATCTTTGCTTCGTTTGGTTTTTCCGTGGTCGAAGGACCGGAAGTAGAGTTGGATTATTATAATTTTGAAGCTCTCAATATTCCCAAGGATCATCCCGCCAGAGACATGCAGGACACCTTTTATATCGAAGAAAATATAGTTTTGCGCACTCATACATCGCCGGTTCAGGTACGGATAATGGAAAAGGTTCAGCCGCCGATACGGATTTTATCACCCGGAAGAGTTTACCGGCGTGATTCCGATGTTTCCCACACCCCGATGTTTCATCAAATAGAAGGATTGATGGTAGATAAAGGCGTCACGTTTTGGCGATCTGAAAGGAATTTTGACCGCATTTCTGAAAAAGATTTTCGGTGAAGATACTATCCTGCGGTTTCGGCCCAGTTTTTTCCCTTTTACAGAACCTTCGGCGGAAGTTGATATCCGCTGTGTAATGTGTCATGGGAGCGGCTGCCGGGTTTGCGGACAGAGCGGGTGGCTGGAAATCTTGGGTTCAGGTATGGTTGATCCCGCAGTTTTCAAAAATGTCGGTTATGACTCCGAAAAATATTCAGGCTTTGCTTTCGGTCTTGGTCTGGAACGAATAGCCATGCTGAAGTACGGCATTTCCGATATTCGATTATTTTTTGAAAACGACTATTCGATTCCTTAAACAATTTTAGGAGAGATTTTCTTTATGCTGGTCAGTCTCAAATGGCTTAAAGATTATGTTGATATTGATCTAACGGCGTCAGAACTGGCTGATAAATTGACTATGGCCGGTTTGGAAGTGGACGAGATCAAAACCATTCTTCCTCAATTCAGCGGTGTTGTTGTTGCCAAAATTTTGTCGGTAAAACCTCATCCTAATGCGGATAAGTTGTCTCTTTGTGACAGTAAGTGACGGCAAGCATATTTATCCTGTTGTTTGCGGCGCTAAGAATATAAAGCCAGGCGATATTGTTCCTCTGGCAAAAGTTGGAGCGGTAATTCCCGGCGGATATACAATCAAGTCATCCGTTTTACGCGGGGAAAAATCGGATGGCATGCTCTGTTCGGAAGCCGAACTGGAAATCGGCGACGATGCCTCCGGGATTATGCATTTGCCTTCAAATTTATCGCTTGGTTTGCCATTGGAGACGGCTCTAAACATAGGTGATACTGTTTTAGACGTAAGTGTTACGCCCAATCGTTCTGATTGCTTAAGCATGATCGGCATGGCGCGAGAAGTGGCCGCCATTACCGGCAAAAAAATGAAACAGCCATCCGTGAAGGTTAAAGAATCCTCCGAAGATATCAGCAAATTGACTTCAGTCAAAATTATCGATGCAGACCTTTGTCCGCGTTACACGGCAAGGATGATCAAAAATGTAAAAATCGGTAAATCGCCTGTCTGGATGAAGACAAGGCTTGAGGCAGCCGGATTGCGCGCCATCAATAACATTGTTGATGTCACTAATTTTGTCATGCTGGAGATGGGACAGCCCCTGCATGCTTTTGATTTTCGCTTCCTGGAAAAAGGAAGGATTGTTGTCCGCAAATCCAAAGAAAATGAAGAATTTATTTCACTCGATGGGAAAACCCGTAAACTTTCCGCGAACACTTTACTGATATGTGATGGCTTAAAACCTGTCGCCATTGGCGGTATTATGGGCGGCCAAAACTCTGAAGTAAAGGAAGATACGCAGGTTATTTTGCTGGAAAGCGCTTATTTTAATCCCACTTCAATTCGCCGTTCGGCTCGTAAATTGTCTATGCCTACTGATGCGTCTTTTCGCTTTGAAAGAGGCATTGATCCGGAAGGAGTGGTGAGAGCACTCAATCGCGCGGCGCAACTCATTGCTGATCTTTCCGGCGGAATTATTTGTAAAAATTACATCGATGAATATCCGCGAAAGATTCCCGCTGTTAAAGACATTACCTTGCGGCTGAGCAGAATCAGGGACATAATCGGCACGTCTATCAGGTCAAAAGACGTTGTTCGAATATTACGCAGTATCGGTATGCATGTAAAACAAGCTGATAAGGGGAAATATATTGTTACACCCCCAACATTTAGAGTCGATATAATCAGAGAAATTGACCTGATCGAAGAAGTCATCAGACTTTACGGTTATGATCGTGTGCCGGTAACCATGCCTAATGCTGCGCTTACGGAAATAGACGTCATCCCCCGTTTGGATCTGGAAGAAAGAATCAGACAATTACTTAATGGCAGCGGGTATTCTGAAATAGTAAATTACAGTTTCGTCAATCCCTCTTTTGTTGACCATCTTTTTTTATCGAAAAATGATGAAAGACGAAGTTTGGTGCGGATAAAGAATCCGCTGACGGAAGATCAATCCGCAATGCGAACGACGATGGTTTATGGTCTGCTTCGAGACGTGGAAAAATAACGCCAGTAACGGCTCTGATGATTTAAAGTTATTTGAAATAGGCAGAATATTTCTTCAACGCAAAACAGGCGAGCTTCCTGCGAAAAAAACATGCTGGCAGGACTTTTAGCGGGCAATATTAGCGATGATTTATGGGGTGCTAAAGAAAGTACAGATTTTTTTGACCTAAAAGGTTGCCTCGAAAATATATTTTTCGATTTGAAATTAAAAAATTACCAGTACCGCTCGGCAAATACTGAGCCATTCTTGCATCCCGGTAAATCTTGCGCTATCTATTTAGATGACATGCATATGGGTTATTTAGGCTGAGTACATCCGAAAATTCTGGAAAAGATGGATATTAAAAATAGTGCCTATATATTTGAAATTAATCTAGATATTTTAGTTAAGCGCTTGCAGCGAAGTATCTTATGCAAAGAAATATCAAAATTTCCGGCAGTGACACGCGATGTAGCTTTTGTTATTTCCGCGGCACTGGAAGCTGATCAGATGCTGAATATTGTTTTGAATCAAACATGAAGATTTACTTGAAAATGTTGTAATTTTTGATATATATCAAGGGAAAGAAATACCGGAAGGAAAGAAAAGTATTGGTTTGAGGTTTTCTTATCGTGCAGCTGACCGGACGCTTACTGATATTGAGGTCAATAGCGTCCACGATAGGATTATACGTAACATCGTTAAATTAACGAATGCGAAGATAAGAGGCGAGCAATAAGACGAAGTAAAAAACGGAGGGAGAAAAATGACGAAAATCGATATCATCCAAAATGTTTACGAAAAGCTGGGTTTTTCTAAGAAAGATTCAGCGGATATTGTTGAATCTGTGTTTGACCTTATTAAAGATAAACTCGCGCAAGGTGAAAAAGTGAAAATTTCCGGATTTGGTAACTTCGTAGTAAAAGAAAAAAGGTCTCGCCGCGGCCGCAATCCGCAAACCGGCCAAGAAATCTCCATTACTGCGCGGAGAGTGTTGACCTTTAAATCATCTCAGGTATTGCGCAAAGCTCTAAATTAATAATATATAGAATTATTTACCTGCACACACATCTTTATATACTTTGAATGCCAATTTTTGGCATAATTTAAAGTTAAGGTATTGTGTATTTTTTTATTACTTCTCTGATGTGCAGGGGAATTTGGCCGTAAGGATTCAGGAATTGTATGGAGACAATAATTCCCGACAAGGCTTATTTTCGTATTGGTGAAGTAAGTAAAATCCTCAATGTAGAACCGTACGTCATCAGGTATTGGGAAACTGAATTTAGAACAATCAAGCCTGTGCGAACCCGTAGTGCACAACGCCTATACAGAAAAAAGGATGTGCAGGAATTATTAACAATCAGAAATTTGCTATACTCGCAGCGTTTTACCATTGATGGTGCTAAAAAACAGCTTTTTAAAATACGTGGAAGTTCTGAGCCGGAAAATATTAACTTGGAGAAAGGAAAGTTAATTCGGATTAAACAGGAATTAGAACAAATAAAAAAAATGATCAGCTAAAAAGCCGGCTTAAAAGCCGGCTTTTTAGTTTCTGAAAAGATTGCAAAAATTCGATGTTATAACAACAGCAGGATTTTAGAGTGTTGTTATCCCTTTTTACTAGCTCTCTTGGAAGCTTTTAGCGGATTGATTTTTTGCGTTGTTTCATTTAGTTCCAGCTTGATATGCGTTGCGGTTGGACATTTTCCACTAATCCACTTGCTTGACGGATCTGGATAAACAACGCAGTATTTGCCGGATTCATAATTAATTATTTTGTTACAATCCTCGCATTTCTCAATTATTGCGCTACAACTGCCACCAAAGAAACCGCAACCTTTTTTGTTCATGAAAGCGCATTCGAGTTCCGCTTTAACAGTTTGACAAAGCATTTGAACGATCCTCCTATATGATAAATTATCCTTTTTTAAAGACGTTGCGGTAAAAATAAATGATGAATAATTTCCACGAACGCCATTGACCTTAAAATGGAGGAGTCTTTAACAACAAAAAAAGCGCTTGTCAAGAAAAAATGAAGGTTATCGTAAATTCACATCGTAGAATATTTTGCAGGTTTATAGATTACTTTGCAGAACCTCCCGATCTTTCTAATTTCCCTTCATACGACCTATATGAATCATCATCCCTTGGCGGATATATAACCACTTTATTGTCTTCTTTCATTTTAACACCAATACTTCCCGCAAGCATTGAACACCAAATGCCGATTTGCTTTCCTTTATCGTCGAGAATCACAAATCCTACCTGCCTTTGTCCACAGCAAGTCAATAGTTTCATTTGCATGTTTGTTACGGTTTGCCTAAATATCTCCGGTGTCATTTCTATTTTTTTCCACAAGTCTGTATCCAGCGTATAGGCCTTATTCAATCCTAAAATTGATGTTGGGTAAACATCTGAGCCACTGATATAATAGTTTAAATTGGTATTAATTTGAAACTTTTCAAAAGCGTTAGTAGCATTGGTATCCGGTCTGATGCTGCCCCAGTTTTTGAACATTACAGTGCTGCAACCGGCAAGCAATAAAATCGCGCCAAAGATAATATAAAAAATGAATTTCTCATTTTTCTTCATTTGTCTCCTCTTGGTATCATTATTAGCGAAACTGTCTTAATAATTCAATTAGTTGCGAACTACAATATCAAAAAACATTTTGTAGTTCAATCACGGGTATGAACCCCAAAGCAAGCTTTGAAAACCGATTCTAAAGCTCGCTGCGGGGGTATTATACCACTGCTTATACGCGATAGTTCAACTAATAAATTTTAATTTACTGCGTTTTTAAAATTTGAGTCTCATTGCCTCCACTTCGCGGGATTCTTCAACTTACCAATTTCCCTAGACTTCGTTATGGAAATTGAAGTTTCACAAATAAAATAATCTTTAAATCGTAAAATTAAATTGCCGTCATAGAAATGACTTGAATGCAGAACAATTTGTTGCTAACATACCCCGAAATTTAAGCGGGATTTTAAATGCGTGCAGTTATTCAGAGAGTCGACCGTGCCGGTGTGATAATCAATCATGAAGAGTTCTCCTCGATAAAAGCTGGAATTGTTGTTCTTTTGGGAATAGAAAAGGAAGATACGAAACCCGGCGCTGATTATATTTTGGAGAAATCGATCAATTTGCGTATCTTCGAAGATGACAAAGGAAAAATGAATCGCTCATTGCTGGATATTGGTGGTGAGATGATGGTTGTTTCCCAATTTACTCTTTTAGGTGATTGCATCAAGGGACGAAGACCTTCGTTCATAAAAGCCGAAGAACCCCTGAAAGCTAATGAACTTTATGAATATTTCATCCGGGAAGCCCGAAAGAAAGTAAAAAATTTGGCGACCGGAAAATTTCAGGAGATGATGCGGATTGAACTTGTTAATAACGGCCCGGTGACAATTTTACTCGATAGCAGAAAGACTTCTTAAAGAAAACATGGAAGAAAGTGAGATTAAAATCGATAAAGAGGGCACGTGGTACTATCGAGGTGCTCATATGTTTCGCAAAGAAATATTATGCGTTTTTTTTGAAAATCTTAAAATTGACGAATGCGGAAAATACTTAATTGAACTGGGTGAAGAACGATGTTATCTCGATGTGGAAGACACAGCATTTGTTGTTTCAGCCGTTTATAAAACGGGCCTTCCGAAGGGCGATCATGATAATATTTACGTTCTATTGACCGATGATTCTTTGGAAATATTGGATTTGAGCACTTTACAAATAGGCAAGGATAATGTTCTTTACTGTCGGGTGAAGGAAGGAAAGTTTGCCGCCAGATTTTCCCGTAAAAGTTATTACCAACTGGCCGAATTTATCGAGCAGTCGGAAAATGAAGAAATGTTTTTCATCAGATTAAATGGTCAAAAATATTTTATTAATGAAACTCGAATTCCGAAACTAAAGCACATAACCTGAAGGTCACACGTCGGAATTAGTAAGTTGAATAATCCCGCAAAGCGGAGGGTAATGAGACTCAAACTTCAAAAGCGAAGCGAACAGAAGTTTGTTAGCTGAATTATCCGTGATTAACTGCCATTAACTTTTTTTTAAATTATAACGGAGGGTATAATGCTTGATGATGTGGTAAAAGAATCTTTAACATTCGATGATCTTCTCCTTGTTCCGGCGGCTTCCAGTATTTTGCCGCGGGATGTCGATACTTCCACAAAGTTAACAAAAAATATTTCCTTGAATATTCCCATCATCTCGGCCGCAATGGATACCGTAACTGAATCGCGCACAGCTATTTGCATGGCTCAGGAAGGCGGTATCGGTATTATTCATCGCAACATGAGCATAGAACAGCAAGCCGTTGAGGTAGACCGGGTCAAGAAATCGGAAAGCGGTATGGTTGTCGATCCCATAACAATAGAACCGGATCAGAAAGTAAGCGCTGCACTGGAGCTAATGAGCAAATATTCCATATCCGGTGTCCCGGTGGTGAAGAAAGGGAAACTTGTCGGAATACTGACTAATCGCGATTTGCGATTTGAAGAAAATTTAGATCAACCTGTTTCCAATGTCATGACCAAAAAAAATCTGATCACTGTGTCCGCAAACATTTCTCTGGAAGATTCCAAGAAGCTTCTCCACAAACATAGAATCGAAAAATTGCTGGTAGTAGATGACGAATATCAATTTAAAAGGTCTTATTACGATTAAAGATATCGAAAAGATTCGACGCTACCCCAACGCCTGCAAAGATTCTTTTGGCAGGCTGAGAGTTGGTGCCGCTGTTGGTATTATTGACAGGGAAGCCAGAATAGAAGCACTGCTTTCTGCGGGAGCTGATGTCATCGTCATTGATGCATCGCATGGACATTCTATCGGTGTGATAAATGCCATTAAATCAACAAAAACTAATTTTCCCAAATGTGAATTAATTGCCGGCAACGTTGCTACGACAGAAGGGGCCAAGGCTTTAATTGATGCCGGTGTTGATGCGGTGAAAGTCGGCGTCGGTCCTGGTTCGATTTGCACAACCCGCATTATCGCCGGTGTAGGCGTTGCCGCAGATGAGCGCCATTCGAGATGCTTACAAGATGGCATCCAAGCATAATATTCCGGTAATTGCGGATGGCGGTATCAAATATTCAGGAGATATTGTTAAAGCAATCGGCTGCGGCGCAAACAGTGTAATGGTCGGCGGATTATTTGCCGGTACGGAAGAAAGCCCCGGAGAAACTATTTTGTTTCAAGGAAGAAGCTATAAAGTTTACCGCGGTATGGGTTCATTGGAAGCAATGAAACTGGGTAGCCGTGACCGTTATTATCAAGATGATATAGAAGGCCCATCGAAGCTAGTACCGGAAGGAATTGAGGGAAGGGTGCCTTTCCGCGGTTCACTTTCCGCAAGCATTCTCCAGCTTATTGGCGGATTCAAGGCAGGCATGGGTTATGTCGGTTGTAAAACAATTCCGGAATTGATGGAAAAGGCCCGTTTTGTCCGAATTACCCAGGCCGGTTTGAGAGAAAGCCATGTCCATGACGTAATTATTACCAAAGAAGCTCCTAATTACTGGCTGGATTAAGAACTTATAAATTTTTTTATCAATATATTTATTTCTGACAAAGTGTAATTATGAAACACTCTGATTTTGTACACCTTCATGTCCATACCCAATACTCTCTTCTGGACGGAATGATTCGTCTCGAAGATCTTTTCAAAAAAGCGCGCGAATATAAAATGCCGGCTATCGCTATTACCGATCATGGCAATATGTTCGGGGCAATTGATTTTTACCAGCAGGCCTACAAGCAGGGAATAAAGCCGATAATCGGCTGTGAATTATATGTAGCGCCTCGCAGCCGTTTTGACAAAAGCTACTCTATCGGTGAAACGGCAAGGCATTTGATTGTTCTGGTAAAAAACATGCAGGGCTATAAAAACCTGATGAAGCTTACCACCGCCGGCTATCTGGAAGGTTTTTATTACCGGCCGCGAGTGGATAAAGAAATACTTAAAGAATGTTCACGAAGGCCTTATCGCTTCTAGCGCCTGTCTGCATGGAGAAATCAACGATTTAATCCTTAAAGGCAAGATGGATGAAGCTAAAAAAGCGGCGCGTTCTTATCAGGCAATTTTTGGTGAAGATAATTTCTTTTTGGAACTGATGGAAAACGGCATTCCGGAACAAAAAATTGCCAATAAAGGCTTTGATTGAAATCAGCAAAGAACTTATCCATTCCTCTTGTAGCGACCAATGACTGTCATTATTTGAACCGTGATCATGCCGAGGCTCATGATGTTTTGCTCTGTATCCAAACCGGCAAGACTATCGAAGATAACGACCGCATGCGGTTAGGCACTGATCAATTTTATTTTCGCTCACCGGAAGAAATGCAGCGAGATTTTTTCTCAAACGCCGGAGGCTTTATCCAATACGGTGAGCTATTGCCGAAAGATGTAATCTTTCCTTGGAATTCGGTAAGTTTTACCTGCCGAATTTTGAGATTAAAAATCCGGAAGAAACTTTAAATGATTATCTGGAGCGCAAGGCGAGGGAAGGGCTGGAAAAGCTCCTGCCGGATATTTTAAAAGATCAAAAAGAAAGTGAACCAGAAATCCGGGAAAAATATGAAAAACGTTTGCACGAAGAGTTGGAAATAATCAAGACGATGGGGTTTGCCGGTTATTTTCTGATCGTTTCCGATTTTGTTAAACACGCTAAGCATAATGATATACCCGTAGGGCCGGGACGCGGCTCGGCGGCCGGCAGTCTTGTGGCCTATGCTCTAAAAATCACCACTATCGATCCCATCCGTTATGCTTTATTTTTTGAACGTTTTTTGAATCCCAACCGCATCAGCATGCCCGATATCGATATCGATTTCTGTCAGGAGGGCAGGGATGAAATTATCAAATACGTAACCGAAAAATACGGCAAAGATAAAGTTTCCCAAATCATCACTTTTGGAAAAATGCAGGCCAAGGCGGTTATTCGCGATGTCGGGAGAGCCCTGAATATTCCTTATAGTGAAGTGGATAAGATTGCCAAATTAGTCCCTAATGTTTTGAATATTACCCTGGATGACGCGATAAAGACGGAGCCAAGGCTACAGCAAGAGGCTAAAAATAATCCGCAAGTGGCCAAACTTTTATCTCTATCGAGAATTTTGGAAGGTTTGAACCGCCACGCGTCCACTCATGCCGCCGGAGTTGTTATATCCGATGTGCCCCTGGTGGAACGAGTTCCTCTTTGCATGCCCAAGGATGAAATTGTTTCCCAATATTCGATGAACGACATTCAAACCGTCGGTATGACCAAATTCGATTTCCTGGGTCTTAAAACATTGACCGCCATAAAGAATGCAGTTAAATTCATCAAGGTGTCGCATAATATTGATTTGGATATTAATAACTTACCTCTAAATGATAAACAAACATATGAGCTCCTAATGAGAGGCGATACCGATGGCGTGTTCCAATTGGAAAGCGACGGCATGAAAGATATCATGAAAAATTTGAAGCCGGACCGTATCGAAGATGTCATTGCTTTGATCGCTTTATATCGTCCCGGCCCCATGAAAATGGTTCCGGAATATATCTCCCGCAAGCAGGGAAAAACAAAAATCAGCTATGAGCTTCCCGAATTGGAAGCGATTCTCAAGGAAACATACGGGATTATTGTCTATCAGGAACAAGTTATGCAAATTGCCGGCGTTCTCGCTAATTACAGCATGGCCGAAGCGGATATTTTGCGTAAAGTTATGGGTAAAAAGAAATCCGCGGAGATGGATAAGGAAAAACCAAAATTTCTGGAAGGCACCAAAAAACATAAAATCAATGAAAACAAAGCCAGAAAGATATGGGAGCAGATGCAAGACTTTGCCGAATATGGATTTAATAAGTCGCACAGCACCGCTTATGCCATGATTTCCTACCAGACGGCCTATCTGAAGGCCCATTATCCAGTTGCTTTTATGGCCGCTCTTTTAACCAGTGAGAAGGATAACCGCGATAAAATAATAAGGCACATGAGTTCCTGTAAGGAAATGGGCATAAATATTCTGCCTCCGGATATAAATGAATCATTTAAAGATTTTAGCATATCAGGAGAAAATATCCGCTTCGGTCTGGCTGCCGTTAAAAATGTCGGTGAGGCCGCCATTGATTCCATTATTTCCGCCCGGGAAAAAGGCAAATTTTCATCATTTATGGATTTTTTGACACGCACCGATTTGCGCAAGACCAATAAAAGAGTTATCGAAAGTTTGATTAAATGCGGCGCTTTCGATTCTTTAGGTCATAAAAGGCGTCAGCTCATCCAGCATTATGAGGCGGCCATGGATGAAGCTCAGCGCAGACAAAAAGAAACTCTAAGCTCACAGTCGAGTTTTTTTGAAGAGTTTGATTCCGGCTCTTCTGCAAAAAATGGAATGAAATCATATGAAATGCCCGATGTTCCAGAATGGGATCAAAAGGAACTCTTATCTGTCGAAAAGGAGGCTTTGGGCTTTTATATCTCCGGCCATCCCTTACTGCGTTTTGCGGATCGTCTAAAATTGGTCACCAACAGTGATTCCAGCAATTTAAACACCAAAAAAGACAAAGATACCGTTACCATTGCCGGAGTAATCAGCAGTTTGGCCGAAAAGCAGACCCGGAGAAAAGATACCATGTGTAATGTTACTCTGGAGGATCTGCAAGGCTCCGTAAACATTATATTTTGGGCGGACACCTATAAGAAATGTTACTCCGTGCTGCATGAAGATGAGCCGGTTGTCATTCAGGGAATTGTTGATGTCGGAGATGAATCGTTAAAAATCATTGCGCAGGAGGCAGTAGCACTTTCCAAGGCGCTGGAAAATCCTTACAAACAAGTACGTTTCATGGTTAACGCAGATAAAATTTCTTCGGAAACTATTATTTCTCTGAATGAAACAATAAAAAAATATCATGGTAAATATGACGGTTACCTGCATATTATCAACGGAAAAAGCGAAACTATCATATATTTAGGGGATGAAATGCGCGTGGATATTAGTGAGAAGTTGAAAAAGGAAGCAGATAGTATATTAGGGGAGGGCGCAACAGTCTATTCTGTGAAAATATAACAGAGCTTTCGAGGCTTCCTTGACATGGCAGTAAAGACCATACACTAATATGAATTTAATTAAGCATTTTATAAGTTAACTTCCATGAGATATGAAGAAAGAACTTATAGAAATTTAATCTCCAAAGACAATTTAAAATCATACAATGTCACTATCGCCGAAAGCGATCTTTTTATAAGCTCGGACATCGATCTTTCCTCAGAAGCAAAAAAATCCTTACTCCATCATCGTTCGTTATTAGAAAATTACATCAAAAAACATCCTCAATTTTTGACTTCGTTATTGCCGTTGCCCGAGGATAATTTAGCTCCACCTATTGTACGAGATATGTTAATTAATTCAAATATTTGCGGGGTAGGGCCGATGGCTGCGGTTGCCGGAGCAATTGCACAATTTGTAGGCAATGACCTTCTTGATCTTACAGAAACGCTAATAATCGAAAATGGAGGGGATATTTTCCTTAAATCCAAGGATAAATTAACAGTTTCCGTATATGCGGGAGAATCTCCTTTAAGCTATAAAGTAAATTTTATTGTTAAACCGGAAAAAACTCCTCTGGGCATTTGCACATCATCGGCCACTGTCGGCCCATCTTTGAGTTTTGGAAAAGCCGACGCGGTTTGTGTTATTTCCCCATCGGCGACACTGGCCGATGCCGCGGCTTCAGCCATCGGCAATAAAGTTAAAAGCAAAAACGATATTAAAAAAGCTCTTGATTTCGGAATGAAAATTAAAGGCGTTACAGGAATAATAATTATCCTGGAAAGTGAAATGGGAGTGATAGGGGATATTGATCTTATTTAATGTATATAAATTGATGAGCTATGTTTACTATCTTAAGTAATTTCTCGGTGGTTTTAAGCCACATTGATAGGAGGAATTCATATGAAATTTGGTGTTCTTGTTTTTCCTAATGCTGAAGATTTGGATATTTTTGGGCCATGGGAATTTCTCGGAGCATGGAAGAAATTTGCCGGCGGGCCGGATCAATGCCTTATTGTAGCTCAAGCAACCGCACCGGTAATATGCGCAAAGGGCGTATCCATTAATCCTCATGTTTCGTTCGAACAATGTCCTGAACTGGATTTTCTCCTCGTTCCCGGTGGTGAAGGAACAAGAAAAGAAGTTGATAACGAAATCCTCATCGGTTTTATCACTAAACAGTCTAAAAACTGCAAAGCTGTTCTCTCTGTATGTACCGGTTCATTCCTATTACAACGAGCCGGACTATTGTCCGGGAAGAAAACAACAACGCATTGGAATTCGCTTGATCGTTTGCGAGCACTTAGTGATGTTACAGTCGTTGAAGAGCGCTTTGTTAAAGACGGAAATATCTGGTCTTCGGCTGGCGTATCTGCCGGTATGGACATGATGTTGGCATTTATTGCAGATTTTGCCGGAGAAGAGACTGCGGGAATAGTTCAATTTGCTACTGAATACTATCCATCAACAAAATCATATGGCGGCTTTGATAAGAACCCCAAAGCGCCTGCTTATTTAAAACAAAGGGTTTAACCAAACTGCTCCAGTTGAGGTTGAATTTAAGGAAGATAAATGTACCCCAAGACTAAGAAGGAAATCCAGGCGGCAAAAGAAGCGTGCGAAAAAATGCTGACCAAGCGGGCGTTCGCGTCTGCCGCCGCCAGCTTGTCACCCATAATAGGCCCAGACATCGCTGCCGATATGGCCCTTCTCCTCGATTTGTTGCCACGCATCAATCGTCGGTTCGGCTTTGCCCCCGAGCAAATTGATTCATTGGACGAAAAGACAATAATCGTTGTTTATCAACTCATCAAGGCAACCGGCAAAGCCATCGTCGGCAAGTATGTGACAAAGGAACTAATTATCATTTTACTCAAGCGAATTGGTGTCCGCGTGACGGCAAAGCAGGTGACGAAATTCGTCCCATTCATAGGGCCAGCAATTTCGAGTGTTATCAGCTTTGCCGGGATGAAATACATGGGGAAGACGCACATAAGGGAGTGCGTTGCTCTTGCTACCGACCTTCTTCAAAGCGAAAGTGGTAAGGCCAGCTTACCTGAAAGATTGAAAGAGAAAGGCTAATAAGCATATCGATCAGTCGTCGGGTATCGTAAATTTTGCTGTGATTCTGTTGTTCGACAAGATAAATATAAATATTATTAGGCGCAATTTAAGGAGGAAAGAATGAAAAACATAATGGTCACAGCATTTGTAATCCTTGCACTATTTTCCGGGGCGGTCAGCGCCCAAGATAATATAGAAAAAAAGAAAATCGAATTTTTAATATCCTCAGTAGAAAATTTAAAGGGAGTAAAATTTATCAGAAACGGCTCAGAGCATAATGGGAAGGAAGCCGCGCAGCATTTACGAATGAAACTTCAAAACGTTTTGGTGGTCGAAACCGCTGATGATTTTATAAGGCTATGCGCTTCCAAATCTTCTGTTACCGGCAAACCGTATATGATCAAATTATCTGATGGGAAGACCATAAAATCAGAAAAATATTTTCGAGAAAAACTAAAGGAATATAATTCAACCACAAAATAAATGCGTCCAATAAGCCCTTGCAGTGGACGCGGCGCAGAAAGGTAGCGTTAGGTGGCTTCGAAATTAGGACGGGCGGATTATGAAAATTGACTGTTATTTGTCTCTGGAATGTGCCTCGGAAGAGGCTTTGCGCGAGAATATCACGCGTGCCCTCGCTATCGAAAAGGTCGAAGCAAAGCTTACTTTTCACAGGATCGATGACGTCAAAGCCCTAGCTCTTGGCATAACAGGATCGCCTTCAGTCTTTATCAACGGTAAGGAGTTGCAGCCTCAGGGATTAGTTGGGTTTTCCTGAAGGATGTTCAGTGATGAGTCTGGAAGACTCATCAACGTACCCTCAGTGCAAACGATTCGGTCGGCAATTAAAGCACTTTGAACTAATTATAAATCTATGAAAAGATTAATTAGAAAAGCCACTGAAAATGATTTAAATGCAATTAATGATATCTATAATTATTATGTTCTTAATTCAACATGTACATTTCAAACAGAAATAGAAACAATTCAAGATAGAATGAATTGGTTTCAATCTCATGGCGATGAGTATCCAATAATTGTTTATGAAATTAATAAAGAAATTATTGGCTGGGCATCTCTTTCCCCTTTCCATAAAAGACAAGCCTATAAACCAACGGTTGAAAATTCTGTCTATATAAGAAACGATAATCTTAGAAAAGGATTGGGGACCTCTCTACTAAAAGAAATAATTAAATTGGCTAAGAAGATCGGATATCATAGTATCATTGCTAAGATCTCAGACGATCAGACCGCAAGTATCGTTTTACACGAAAAATTTGGCTTTCAAAAAGTAGCGCATTTAAAAGAAGTTGGTTTTAAATTTAAAGAGAAGATTGATGTAGTTTTCTATCAGTTGATGATTTGATTTTTTAACAGGAGAACCAATATCGATGAAAAAGAAAAAACTTGAAAAGACGAAGATTGCAAAGAAGAAAAACATCGTAAAAAAGAAATCACTAAAAAAGATAGGTAAATCATTTCCGGAAAACGTCTATAAAGAATTATTAAAGGGGAAAACTGTGAATCTTGTCATGGATCATGAATTACGCGGCTGTACGCCGGAGATGCTCGACTGGTGGTGGGACAATATGGATAATGATAGTTACATAATGTGGGATCCGGAGGATCATATTGCGCTCACATGGCAAATTCCGCCGGCCAGGGTAGGGCATGCAGGCGCTATTCATATGGCCTGCGAGAAGATCAGCGAAATTCCCGCCCATATTTTAAGGATACGTTGGGAAGAGCCGGAAGCGGCGCCTATTTGTACCATTTACAGCCATGTCAATGTGGCGAGTCCCCTCGGACCAGGGCCTGAAGACATACCGATGGGCTGCGTGGTTCATGAATACGAAGCAACTTCTTACGGAACACGTATGCGCTCTACGTTTGTTTTGTCGGAGGCTGCACCTCAGCTTTTTCTCGATGAGTTACGAAAACATAATATTGTGGAGATGGCACAGTTTCCTGTATTCCTCCCTCAACTGTATAAGCAAAAGACAGGGAAAGGGTTATGATGCCAAGTCTTCCGAAAAATACGACGCTTGTTTTGATCGATCTGCAAAAGGCGATTGACGATCCTTCTTGGGGTGTGCGCAACAATCCTCAAGCTGAATCGAACGTAAGGCGACTGCTAGCGCACTGGCGAACAAATAACATGCCTATTATCCACATCCGCGCAATGTGGTGCTTTCGAAATTGAGTATACAGATAAAAAAGATTCAAGGATTGAGATCAGCCATCAAGAAGAAGCCTTAATCTTTTTTTTCCTGCATCTGCTTTCGCGATTACAGCAACTTGGCACGGTTCCAATGATTGAAATAAATGAATATTCAAAATCACTGCATCAGTTAATGAATCGAATGAATTTATTGAAAGAATAATCAGATTTTAAGCTTTCCAAGCCAAGACGTAATATAATTCGTGCTAGGATTATACCGAAACGAAAAATATATTAACTCGGAAAGGTGCGCGTATATCCCAAGGAGATATTTATAAGGATGTTGAGTTTATAGAGTATGCGATGGAAAAAGCGGGTGTTATTGAAATTTCAAAAATTATTTTCCCTTTTGTAGTAGTGCTCACACAAGATTGCGACTTAAGCCAAGACTATAAAGTTCGTTGGGCAAGAAGGGAAACTTCTAATCATGACAAAAAATTAATTTCAGTCATTGTTGCTCCCTTATATAATTTAGAACATGTTTACGAGGGTGAGCATTTATCTGAGTTAGAAATGACTATGGCAAAAATTAATAAAAACGCAACGTCAGGGAGAACCCTACTACAAAATCAAACGCCGCGGTATCACTATTTAGAATTTCCCACTAATGTGCCAATTGTTTCATCTGTTATAGATTTTAAACATTATTTTACAGTGAATGTTGAATATTTAAAAAAACACAAAAAGGCAAATTTTATTTGTCAGATAGGGCCGCTTTATAGGGAAGAAAAATCAGGCAGAAGTCGGAAAAAAGCATAAAAGATTAATATTTATACACGTCATGTTTACATAACATATCTTATAGGACGTAGATAGTTTACGATAAAAGTCGTCAAAAAGACTAATTCTATTATGATTTTGATGTAATTTGGATCGCCTGGTTGGTTTTATAGCCCGTCATCTGCTAATTGCTTGATTAATTTCATCTGGTGATCAGAAAGTTTGTTCGGAACTTCGACATTAATTTTTACGTATTGATCTCCCTTACCGCCTCCTTTTAATCCCGGAACACCATAACCCTTCATTCTTATTTTTGTATTATTCTGAGTGCCGAGGCTTATTTTGAGTCTTTTTGTAGCACCATCCAAGGTAGGAACATCGATGGTTGTTCCCAGTGCGGCCTGGGTAAATTTAATGGTTTTTTCAATATATAAATCATTGCCGTCGCGGGCAAAGATAGGATGAGGCAACACATTGATATTTAAGTATAAATCACCACCGGGGCCTCCGTTATAGCCGGAAAGGCCCTTACCGGGCAATCTTAGCTTTTTGCCGGTGCTGATTCCGGGCGGTATCTTAACATTTATATCTTCGACACGATTTTCCAGCTGAAATGAAATCTTCTTATCGGCGCCAAATACTGATTCTTCCAAAGAAATCGATAAGTTATACTCGGCATCTTGTCCTTTTTGAGGCATGTTTGCGTATTGCCGGCCGCCACCCGTAGACCGCCAAATAGACCGGCAAAGGGATCATCGTCAAAATCCTGCGAGCTCGGCGCCTCCCCTTCTGCTTGTGCGAAATGTTGTTCTGCCACCTCCTCTTGCTCCGCCAAAACCGAAACTGCGTAATATTTCATCGAGATCGAAGCCGCGGAAAATATCTTCCTGAGAATATTGCTGACGATACTGATCCGCCGAACCAAATGTATCGTATTCCTGACGTTTTTTCTCGTCGCTCAAAACAGCGTAAGCTTCGCTTATTTTTTTGAATTTTTCTTCAGACGCTTTTTTATTGTTAGGATTCTTATCCGGATGCCACTTGACGGCCAATTTACGATAGGCTTTTTTAATTTCATCGGCGGAGGCCTTTTTATCGACCCCTAAAACCTGATAATAATCTTCTGCCATAATTATAAGTACCTAAAATTTTATCTAAATTTAACTATTTTTGATAGCCAATGCGCTTTGCCTATTAATTTAAGCACTTTTACCCATTTGAAAAGCCGCTAAATTCATTTTTACCAACTTTTCCGGAAATGATTTTTTGATGATTTTTTCCCAAATAGATTGAATTAATTTCATTAAATTGGATACTGCACCCAAAAGAACAACATTGGCAGCTTTAATATTTCCCGCTTTTTGGGCCAATTCCGCGGCATCAATTTGTTTGACTCGTTCTGTAACTGCTCTTTTAAAAACTTAATAATATCTTCAGGATAAGGTAAATCACCCATATTTACCGCCGGAGGATAAATTTTTTCGCTGTTTACTATAATGTGAAGCATCTTTGCTTAGGTAATTCAGATAGCGCAGAGTTTCCATTTTTTCAAAAGAAATAAGAATATCAATACTTTCGGGCTTGGCCAAGGGAGAATAAACTTTGCTTCCATAACGGACATGACTGGTCACACAGCCGCCGCGCTGAGCCATTCCGTGGACTTCGCTTTTTTTAACATCAAAGCCGGCCTCCATTAACGCCTCGCAGATAATATCGCTTGCCCGCAAAATGCCCTGTCCGCCAACGCCGGCCAGTAATATGCTTTTTACTTCATTATCATCCATTTAGACTGTCCTCATGTATATTAACTTATCGCTCCAAATTTGCATACCTGCAGCGCATAAACCGCAGCCGTTGCAAAGAGTTTCATCAATTACGGAAATCCCTTTCCTCTTCGAACCTTCTTTTTTCTCAACTTTTTGCCAGGAAATTGGCGGACAATCCAAGCCCCAGGCATACTTTACAGCCGTGCATTTATCAGGATCAATCTTCAGCGCCTTTTCATTCTTTAATTTCGCCCTTTTAAATAAAACACAGGGACTTTGCGAAATAATTACCGATGGGCCATCTTTGGCCAGTTCTTCTTTGATGGCATTTCTTGTTTCTTTCAGATCATACGGATCGATAACCTTTATATTATCAATTCCTAGAGCGGAAACTAAAACCTTTAGATCAAGCTGTTTTGTCTTCTTCTCCCAGCAGAGTATAACCGGTTGCCGGATGTTCCTGCATGCCGGTCATGGCTGTTGTGCTGTTATCACAAATAATGATCAAGGCATTGCTCTTGTTATAGGCCATATTCAAGAGCGGGGTTATGCCGGAGTGAATAAAAGTGGAATCACCAATTACCCCTACTATCTTGCCCTTCCCTTTTTCCTTCAGGGCTTTGCTCATTCCGTGAGCCATGCCGATGCTTGCCCCCATGCAAATGCAGGAATGCAATCCTTCCAGAGGTTTCATAAAGGAAAGAGTGTAACAGCCGATATCGCCGGGGACAAAAACCTTCAGTTTGCCCAAAACATAAAATAATCCGCGGTGCGGACAGCCCGGACAAAGATTTGGCGGACGTGATGGAATATTCTGCATCAGGAACGGTTGCCGCTTTAGTTTTTTTACTTAATCGCGTTTTCGATAATCCCGGGATCAAATTCATTGGTATAAGGAAAGATTTCCTTGCCGATTACTTTGATACCCATGGCCTTGATTTGTTCTTCCAGAAAAGGATCAAGCTCTTCAACAACATATATTTTTTTAACTTTAGACGCGAAATCGCGGATTAATTTCTCCGGCAAAGGATAAACCATCCCCAGTTTCAGGTAGGAATAATTCGGAAAAACATCTTTGGCATAGTTATAGGGCATTCCGGCCGTGATAATGCCGACATCCGGATTATTGATTTCCATTTTATTTTCGCTGAAATGTTTCGGCAAATTCTTTTAAGCTTCGCTAACGTTTTTCCACTTCAACTCGTCTGTAAGCGGGCATTAAGCCGGAACCATGACGATATTTTTCCGCGATTATACGTAATCGCTGTTTTGTCTTGATAAGCTACCGGCTCTTCAAGAGATACAACTGATTTGGAATGTGAAACCCGGGTTGTGGAACGCAAAAAAACCGGCGTATCGAATTTTTCGCTGATTTCAAAAGCGAGTTTGACGATATTCTTTTGCTTCCTGCGCGTCTGCCGGTTCCAGCATGGGAATTTTGGCAAACTTGGCGTAATTGCGATTGTCCTGTTCGTTTTGAGAACTATGCAAGGAAGGATCATCGGCGCTGACGATTACCAACGCGCCGTTGGTACCGGTATAACTGACGGTGAAGATCGGATCGGCAGCCACATTAACACCGACGTGTTTCATGACGGCCATTGCCTTTTCACCGGCCAGAGCGGCGCCAATGGCAACTTCTACGGCGACTTTTTCATTGGGTGACCATTCCGCATATACTCCCTCATATTTGGAAAATTCTTCCAGGATTTCCGTGCTGGGAGTTCCCGGATAAGCGGCGGCAAAACGAACGCCCGCTTCATACACGCCGCGGGCAATCGCTTCATTTCCTGACATTAATACTTTCAAAAGTTTAATTCTCCGGATCAGTTCTAGCTCAGAGATGATATTTTGCGTTTGATAAAAATAGTCATGGAAGGATCAGTGGTCTTGACCAAAGCATTTTTATAATTCTCCAAAGCTTTCTTTTTATCATTTAATTCTTCATAAATTCGGGCGATATTGCGATAACCAATTGCTTCAAAACCTGTGTTGTTGCTTTTTTGCGCTTCTTCAAAATAATCGAGTGCGGATTTAAAATCTTTCTTCGCCTCAAAACAATATCCTAATGATGTTAAAGCCAGAAATTTAATTCCGGCATTATCAGCTTTTTGCAGAAGACACAAATTTTTTATAACTAGTTAATAGCATTATCGAATTCACCTAAATTATAATAAATATTACCCAGATGATAATGGGCCATCCGCGCGCTCCAACTATGCGGATATTTATCAATCAATTCCTGGAAAATTTTTATGCTTTCTGGAGCGCCTTCAGGGTTTTCTGTGCTTCTGAACACATTGGCTTGGGCCTTGGCGTATATTTCTGCCGCAGATGATTGATAATTACTCCAGTAGAGATAAATACCGAACGCGATAACGACAGTTAAAATTACTGTCGTCACAATAGCATAAGAAACGAATCGTGTTTTCGTAAATATAATCAGTGATTTTTTCGAAGCTGGATTGAAAAATATCAGGTCCTTTCAGTTCTTTTTTGGATAATTTTGCCGCCATATTATTCCCCTTTAATATTATATTTATTTAATAATTCGAGAAGTTGCTGAGGAATTCTGCGTATCTTCCCCTCTTTATTTGTACAGGCATGAACAGTATAACCTTCCACGAGAAGATTTTTTCTGTCTTCGTCCCAGATCATAGGAATTAAATTTCATGCTCGCTCTTTTTATATAATCTATTTCAGTTTCAATTGTAAGAACATTGATCGTATTTTGCCGGTAAAAGATAATGACAATTGACCTTTAGTCAAGGGAAGATTAAAGCCCAGTTTTTCCATTTCCGTATAGGCAACGCCCAATTGCCGCATCAATTCATTACGACCGACTTCAAACCATTTGATATAATTGGTGTGATAAACTATACCCATGGCGTCTGTATCGGCATAAATCACTCTAATTTTTGTTAAATTATTGACTGACAAATGTTCTCCAATCCTTGATAAATTTTTCCATTAATAAATAGCCGGGAGAAATTAAAATGGAGCTTTCTTTAGCGGTTATTTCATTAAAGGGCAAGCCGGCAGCTTTGTTTTCTGTCTTTTCGGAAGATAGAACCGCAAAAGGACTGGGATCGCTGACATGGGTTTTCAAATCAAGCGGTGTCGGATGATCGCTTAAAACAAGTAAGGCGATAATCACCGAAAGCTCCGATGTTATTTAAAATCGGTCCCACTATTTTTTCATCAAAAAATTCAATGGCCTGAATTTTTCCGGCGGCGTTACCTTCGTGTCCCATTTCATCGGGAGCTTCCAAATGGACAAAGACGAAATCCATAAATTTCAAAGCATCCAGAGCCATTTTGGCTTTGCCTTCATAATTTGTATCAATATAACCGGTCGCCCCTTCCACGGGAATAACTTTTAATCCGGCGAGAACACCGATACCTTTGAGCAAATCAACGGCGGAAATCATTCCTCCCTGCAAATTATATTTATGAGTAAGCGGAATAATCTGAGGCTTTCTCCCCTGCCCCCAAAGCCAGATGGAATTTGCTTGTTTTTTACCTTGCTCCTTTCGTCGGGTGTTAATCGGATGGTCATGCTAAAATTTCTCCGGCTTTCTGCATGAGAGAATTTACTTCTTCGGCAAAATCACCACGCGGAAGATAAGCTGCAATGTTTTTTCCCGTTATATCATGAGGCGCAGTTGTTTCCGGAGATGAAGAAGCATTGCGCCAAACACATAAATGACGATAACCTACGCCCGGGTAAAATTGAAATTGAGACGAACCAAGTCTCTTTATTTATATCGAGAATAATTTCTCTGGCTTCTTCAGTGGAAATATGGCCGGCAGTGAAATCATCCATAAAGGCATTCGCGGAATCCTTTTCACCGATGGTTACAAGATTACAGCGATAAGCTATATCATTTGGCCCCAGATTTATTCCCATGCTGGCCGCTTCCAGCGGCCCCCGGCCGGTATAAGTTCTGCAGAGGATCATAACCCGAGCACACTCAAAGTGGCAACATCACTGCCGGGATTTAATCCGGCAGGAATTGTATCCACCAGGCCCAGAGTGCCTTCCGCGGCAATCTGATCCAGATAAGGTGTAAAGGCGCACTGCAGAGGTGTTTTTCCTCCGAGCATATTTGTCGGATAGTCGGCCATTCCATCGCCGAGCAATACTACATATTTCATATAAATGTTTCTAGAATCTTCGTTGTGAAAAATTTTAATTTAACTCGTCCTCAATTCTAATCAAAATTGTTTTGTCCAGCACAATATCAAGTTTATCTATCTTTTTCAGAGCTTCGCGCACATTTTTTTCTTTGGCTTTATAAGTTGTCATGACTATCGGGCACAGCGCTATTTTCTATTCTTGCTTTCTGAATACACGGTGGCAATACTGATATTATTTTCCCCCAGTATGCCGGATATTTTAGAAAGAACACCGGGACGGTCAACAGCGGAGAAACGGAAATAATACTTTGTTTCGATATCATCCATCGGTATGAGTTTTATATCTGCCATGGCTGCTTCATTGATTGATCTAAGCGGCGCCCGGCCGGAGATGCCTTTTAAAATATTGCGGGCGCTGTCGATAATGTCGCTGAAAACGGCGCTGGCCGTGGGCATCATCCCTGAACCCTGTCCGAAAAGAAAAACAGGACCGGAAGCATCGCCCACGATGTGAAAGGCATTATAATTCTGATTGACGTTGGCCAGAAGATGCCCGGAAGGAATCATCGTCGGATGAATTCTCGCTTCCACTACGTAATTTTTCATGATGGCAATTGCCAGAAGTTTTATCCGGTAGCCTAATTCTTTGGCAAAGGCAATATCTTCACTGCCGATTTTGGTTATACCTTCACAATAAATATCCTTTAAATTGACTTTTTCCCCGTAGGCCAGCGATAGCGTTATGGCCAGTCTTATGAGCTGTATCGATTCCTTCGACATCGAAAGTAGGATCAGCTTCGGCAAAACCCAGAGCTTGCGCTTCCTTCAAAACAACGTCGAATTTCTTATCTTCATCGGTCATCTTGGTCAAAATGAAATTGGAAGTGCCGTTCATAATGCCCAAAATAGAATTGATTTTATTGGCAACAAGGCTCTCTTTCAGAGTTTTGATAATCGGAATAGTGCCGCCGACACTGGCTTCAAAACCGATATCAACTGCCTTTTTGCTCGGCGGCCGAAAATATTTCATTGCCGTGAGTGGCCAGAAGCGCCTTATTGGCAGTGACAATATGTTTGCCTTGAGCGATAGCCTCCAAAAGAAAAGTTCGCGCCGGTTCATAGCCGCCCATGAGTTCGATGATGATGGAAATATCTTTATCGTTGATTATTTCCCGGGCATCGGTAGTCAACTGATATTTATCAAGTTTAACTGCCCGCGGAGTGGTAATATCGATATCGGCAATTTTCTTTAAAACCAGCTTCGCGCCAAGCTTTCTGGTAATCAGCTCCTCGTTTTGCTGTAGTAGCTTGACAACGCCTGTTCCGATATTTCCTAACCCGATTAAACCGATATTAATATTTTTCATCTCATTTACCTGAAATCGTTATAAAATCCTATATTTTCTTGTTTACCGGACGATGAGTTTAAACGTCATTACCTATAACAAATCCGCCTATTTTGTCAAACAGATATAAAGTAATGAGACGAGATTTTTTGTAAGTAAATTTAGGAAATTGTAAACTCAGGAAACGGATAAAACGAAAGTCAGCGATTTACGCCCTATTGTTGTTTAGATATAATTTTATGAGCTTTCCGGAACCTAGCAAATGTTTAACGGCATTCTATATTATTATATTTTGAGTTGGGAATAAATTTCATTATGCAATGGTGTGGGAATGCCCAACTTTTTGCCCGATTTTATAATATACTTAGTAAAAATGTCAATCTCCGTATCTTTCCCGCGTTCTCTATCCACCTGCATTGAAGTCTTGGTATCATAGGCAAAGCGGCCGATACTCTCCAGAGTTTTATTGACAATATCTTCCGGCAATTCGATTTTGCGGGCATCGGCAATTGATTTTACTTCTTTAATCATTTTCTTGAGCCTTTCTCTCCAATCGGCATTCTCCATTATTTCACCAAATGTTTTATTTGTTGCGGTGGTCAAGCCCGCTAAAGGACAAATAAGCAGATATTTTGTCCACAAAGCTGTAGAGATTTTGTTGTTCAGTTCGGTATTGATCTTAGCTTGTAACAAAATATCCAAAATGTTTTTATATTGCTTTGCGGATTGATTGTCTGTACCAAAAACAAGCTTGCAAATACCTCCTGTTTGTCGCACAACCCCCGGCTTTTCGATAAAAGAAGAAATATAGACGCAACCGTGAACAATATTTGCCGCGGGCAATATTGAGTGCAATCTATCCGCTATATCGACTCCATTTAAAAGGGGAATGACCACAGTATTTTTATTGATATTGCTGCTAAGCTGTTTGGCAGAACTCGTGAGCGAATAACTTTTTACGCAGAAGAAAACCAAATCAAACACTCCGGCCTCAGCAGGAATATCCGTAGCTAATGTTGGTTTAGCAACATAATCGCCTTCTTTGGTGAATAACGTTAGTCCGCTTTTTTTTATGGCTAATAAATGCTCGCCGCGGGCGATAAAGATGATTTCATGCTTGCCGGATTGCCCATATTCCCGCGCCAGTTTCCCGCCAAAATACCCCCCTACCCCGCCGATACCGACTATACCTATTCTCATTTTTTCAACCTTTAGTCTCTTGTGCCCTGTAGGATATCAATATTTTTCTTATCCTGTCCTCGCCAAATCGAGTTTCCCCTGCCATTTCCAAAGTAATGTTTCTTTCAAAATTAAGTGTTCCGGTTTTTCTAAAAAAGGGTCGCTGGCAGCCAATTTAAAAGCGTCTTCCTTGGCATCATTTAAAATCCGGGCATCGCGGATAATGCTGGCAATCCGAAAATCGGGCAGGCCGGATTGGCGGGTGCCTAAAAAATCACCGGGGCCGCGAATGGCCAAGTCTTCTTCAGCAATGATAAAACCATCGGTAGTTTTTTCCATCACCTTTAATCTTTTGCGGGCATCTTGTGAAGAAGCGTAATTGGCGAGCAAAACGCAGGTGGAAGCAATTTCCCGGCGGCCGACGCGGCCGCGCAATTGATGCAACTGCGAAAGGCCGAATCGTTCCGCATGTTCAATTACCATCAGCGATGCCCGCGGCACATCAATTCCCACTTCGATTACGGTTGTGGACACAAGGACATTGATTTTATTGGCCAGAAATTCTTTCATCACGGCATCTTTTTCTTTCTCCTTCATCTTGCCGTGAATGAGGCCGACTTTATAATCAGGGAAAATATCGCTCTGTAAATGTTCCGCCATATTGGTTGCATCTTTCAAATCCAGATTCTCCGATTGCTCCACCAACGGATAAACGATAAAAGCCTGATGTCCTTTGGCCAATTCTTCGCTGATTAATTGATAAACATTGCCTCTTTTATTTTCACCCATCAAAACAGTGCGCACAGGTTTTTTTCCGGGGGGCATTTCATCGATTACGGAAACATCCAAATCGCCGTAAACTGTCATTGCCAATGTCCGCGGAATGGGTGTCGCCGTCATGACCAATACATCCGCATTAATTCCCTTGCCGCGTAAAGTTGCTCTTTGCATAACGCCAAAACGGTGCTGTTCATCAATAACAACCAGCCCCAGCTTATGAAAATCAACACCTTCCGAAATCAATGCGTGTGTGCCGATAACTATATTTGCCTCTCCGCTGCCTATTTTATCCAGCGCTTCTTTTCTTTGCGCGGTATTGAAGCCGCCGATAAGCAAAACCGCTTTTAGCCCCAGCGCGGATGCCCAGTTCTGAATATTCTCGATAATGCTGTTGAGCTAATATTTCAGTAGGCGCCATTATCGCCGCCTGATATGAATTTTCGCAAGCTGTAACCATTGCCGCCATCGAAACGATTGTTTTCCCGCTGCCGACATCACCCTGCAATAGCCTGTTCATCGCGCTTTCTTTAGCCAGGTCTGATTGTATTTCGTTGATCACTCTTTTTTGCGCCGCAGTTAACTCAAAAGGCAGGAGCGCAAGAAATTTATTTAAAAGAGTTCCCTCAATATTGAACTTAATACCGGCATCTAAAATCCGCCCCGTTTTTTTTATAGCCATCCCTAATTGAAAAAAGAAAAATTCATCGTAAATCAATCTGCGATGAGCCGGTGACCGGTTGGAATTGTATTCCTCCACATCTTTATTATTTTCCGGAAAATGTACCGACCTTAACGATTCCTGAATATTGGACAGATTGCGCTTTTCGACAAATATCCGCCGGTATGGGTGAAACTACATAGCGGGCGTAATTTTCCAGCGCCTGATACATGATTTTGCGCAGATACTTTTGATGCAGGCCTTCCGTCTCCGAATAAATAGGCACTATTCTTTTAAAATTTAAAAGATTTTCCGCTTCATCTTCTTCCAATATTTCGTATTCAGGATGAATCATCGCTTTTCCCGCGTAATTCGGCCTTGCTTCTCCTGTAAAAATTACTCTGGTCCCCTTCTTAAAGATGCCCAAGAGATAAGACATCTGACCTTTAAACCACTTCGCCGTTAAATTGGCGGTATTATCGCTGATTGTAACCTCTAAAATACGTTTCTTTCCGTAGTATTTGTATTGAGTGCCAACAACGCTGCCCGCTACAGTTTGAATTTTACCGGCTTCCAGATGATTGATTTTTTTTATTTCCCGCCTATCCTCATAAGTCCTGGGTAAAAAATACAATAAATCTTCGACTGTATTGATTTTTTTAGCTAATAAACGCTGTGCCATTTTCGGCCCAACGCCTTTCAAATATTGAACCGGCAGGGACAGCTTGGACAGAGCTTCTCTTAAATCAGAGACTCTTTGTATTGTCTGTGGATCATCAGTGTAAACTGAAGCTGTTGCTGACAAAGAATCAATAGCTTTTTTCAGTTTTTCCCAGATAACTTGAGCTTTATCCATTCTGTTCTTTTTTAATTCCAGCTTCTGCCAATCATAATCGGAGAATATCTCCGACAATTCCTCTACCAAATTAGAGGCATCATTATCGGCAGCCGACGGCAACGAACCCTTAAGCAACGCCAGCAAATTCAAAAGAGATTTGCCTAAATCTTTTATGTGAGACAAATTTTTATAATTATCTTTGGAAGCAAAATTCAAAGGCTGTTCAATTTTTTGCAGAATCTTTTTTAGTGAATCCATTTAAGTCTCCGCAGTGGAAAGTTGGCAAAGCTAAATTATTTCCGATGAATTGATGCTTTTTTGTTAACAAATATCATTTATTTACGCAAGGAATGATTGACTTAAAAGATGATTTACGTTACATGATCGCGCACTATATTTTTACATAGAAAATCAAACTCATAGGGGATTATGCCAACTAAAATCACATACAAGTCAGCAGGCGTAGATATCGATACCGCCAATGAATTTGTCGACCGCATTAAACCATTGATCAAAACAACAGCACGCAAAGAAGTTATTTCGGGAATCGGCGGTTTTGGCGGGCTTTTCCATCTGGATTCGGCAAAACTAAAAAATCCGATATTGGTTTCTTCCACCGACGGTGTGGGCACTAAACTAAAAATCGCCCAATTAATGGATAAGCATGATACGATCGGGATTGATCTTGTAGCGATGTCAGTCAATGATGTTGTTGTTCAGGGCGCCGAACCTTTGTTCTTTCTCGATTATCTCTCCACGGGCAAAATCGATTTGGAAAAAAGCGTGCAAATTGTCGATGGCATTGTTCAGGGTTGTATTCAGGCCGGTTGTACCCTTTTAGGCGGAGAAACCTCTGAAATGCCCGGTTTCTATAAAGCCGGTGAATACGATCTTGCCGGTTTTTGTGTCGGTGTAGTGGAATCCGATAAACTAATTGACGGCTCTACTATCAGCATTAATGACCGGGTGATCGGGCTTGCTTCCAGCGGTCTGCACAGTAACGGATTTTCTTTAGCCCGGAAAGTTCTACTGGAAAAAGGCAAATTTGGTGTTAAAGACAAAGTTCCCGGCTTGAATAAAACAATAGGCCTGGAACTTTTAGAACCGACACGAATTTATGTTAAATCTCTTCTTAATCTTTTTAAAAGCTTCAATATTAAGGGTATCGTCCACATTACCGGAGGTGGATTTTACGATAATATCCCGCGAATAATTCCTGATTCCTGCCGGTGCGTGATTAACAAAAAGAGCTGGGATGTGCCACCCATTTTTGATGTCATCCGGGAAATAGGTAATATCGAAGAAAGAGAAATGTTTCGTGTATTTAATATGGGCATAGGTATGATGATCATTGTTTCGGAAAAGGAATGTCAGGGAGTTCTCGAGCAGTTGAAAATGCTGGCGCTGGGTGAAAAAGCCTACTTACTTGGTACCGTAGAAAAAAGAGAAAATAGTCAGGATCAAGTTTGTCTTACTGAAAATTAGGGTCAAATTTATGGCTGATTTATTGAAATTGGGAGTTTTAATCTCCGGAAACGGCTCTAATCTCCAATCAATTATTGATCATATCGAAAAAAGCTCGTTAAAAGCGGTTATCAAAATTGTTATCAGCAACAATCCTGATGCTTTCGGAATAACCAGAGCAAAAAAACACGACATTAAGATTTCTGTTTTAAATAATATGGACTTTAACTCCAAAGAAGACTTTGATTCCGAATTGATAAATATTTTAAAAAAAAATGATGTTGACTTGGTTATTTTGGCCGGCTTTACGCGTATTCTTACCCCAAGCTTTTTGAAAGCCTTTCACCATAAAATTATGAATATCCACCCTGCCCTGCTTCCGTCTTTTCCCGGATTGCACGGGCAAAAACAGGCCTTGGACTACGGCGTTAAATTTTCCGGCTGTACAGTGCATTTTGTCGATGAAGGCGTGGATACAGGACCGATAATCATTCAAAGTGTCGTGCACGTAAACGATGATGATACGGTAGATACGCTGGCAGCAAGAATATTAAAGGAAGAACATCGGATTTATCCGCAAGCGATCCAGTTTTACGCTGAAGGCAGGCTGAAGATAAAGGACCGTAAAGTGAAGTTTAAATTTGTAAAAAAATATTCTTCCCCTTCGCTACACAATCCGCCTTTGACCGGCTTTTGATGATTATTATCGAAATAAAATTGCATATAAGGGAATAAAATAATTTATGTATGATCTTATTGTGATTGGCGACGACCTTTCATCCTACATTGCCGCGGCTGTTGCTTCTCACTACGGACTCAGCACACTGCATATTGCACAAAACGATAGCTCAGTAAAAAATACGATTGACGGTTACGCTCTTAATATCGATCCGACACCCTTAACGGGTTTTGGCGTTAACCAAACTGGCTTTTCTCTTTTAGCTGAACTTAATATCCCATTCACTGAGCAAGAAGCTTCTTTATTAAATCCCGCTTATCAAATAATAATGCCGGAGCACAGGATTGATTTTTTCAACGATAGAGATTCACTCGTTGGCGAAATTATACGGGAATTTCCTGAAATGTCTAAGGAAATAAATAACTTTTATGATGTAGTTATAAGAAATTCCGCCGCCTTTACTAAATGGCTTCACGATCATCCGTTTATTCAGCCAAAAAGTATAAAAGATTTCTTTAACTATCTAAAATTTTTCCCTCGTTTAATGAGATCTAAATTCGATGCCAAGAAAATTGAGCGAACAATCTTGCGAAATCCTTATTTGAGAAAAATTTTGGAGGCGCAATATGTTTTGCTTTCCTGCACTAAAAACGGTAATGATTCTTTTACTTCATATTTTCATTATTCTGCTCCTCTGCGCGGCGTCTACCACTTCCCGCAAGGAAAATATACACTTTTTAATTTGTTGACAAAAAAAATACAAGCCTCCAACGGTCAGTATCTAAGTGATAATAAATCTATCACATTTAAAAAAGGCAGAACAATCGAAGCTGAAGTAGAAAACAACGAAGGAATTATTTCTAATATATCCGCAAAATACATGATCATCAGTACTAAATCTGAAGAAATGTGCTTTTTGCTTAAAGGTAAAAAGAAAATCAATATCGCTAATCTGACCAAGCCGGTTAAAATTTCTCATTACCCTTTTACTATTCATTTGGGCATTCTGCAAAAATGCATTCCTGAAAAAATGGCAAGACATGTTGCTGTAATATCCGACGTAAATAAAGATATTTACGATAATAATTTGATCCTTTTAGAGTCGAATATCTCTCCTGAAGAAAAAAGAAGTCCTTCAGATAAAAAATTACTAACTGCGACTGTTTTTCTTTCCAATGATTCAGCTGCCTGGTCGAAAGAAAATTTAGAGGCACAAGTTCAATCAATAATCGAACGCCTGGAATATTTTCTGCCTTTCTTAAAAGAAAACATTAAATTCATCAATATTGATAAATCAATCGATATTTCAATTAAATACCGTAATACAGTTAATCCAAAATATATGCCGGGAAAATCTTCTCTTACAGGCTTTTTCGCGAAAAACAATAAAACACGTTTTAGAAATATTTACCTAACCGGTGCTTCTTTATTAACGGACGCGGGTACCGATGGCGAAATCATTTCCGGTATGCTTGCCGTATACAGTGTACTTGATAAAAGGAAATGATTTATGAATTATAATTTTTCTATCAAGAATCTTGGCGAGAGGCTCATTAAATCCCCCCTAAATATCGGAAATTTCACGCAAGATAAGAAAAGACTATTGTTTAACTCTTATTTAGACGACTATTCATCTTTCACCGATAAGGAAGGAAAACCTCTTTCCTTGGAACTTGCCGGCCCAAGAGGTAAAATATTTTTCGATCCACACCAAACAAAAGCGGCTATCGTAACATGTGGTGGCCTTTGCCCGGGTATCAATGATGTAATCAGATCAATTACAATGACTCTCTTTCATCGTTACGGTGTCAAAGATATATTCGGTGTTAAATATGGGTTAAGAGGATTAAACCCAATATACCGGCACAAGTTAATCAATTTAACTCCCGAAATTGTAAATGATATAACCAGTATCGGTGGCAGTATCCTTTCAACTTCGCGTGGTCCTCAAGATCCAGTACAAATTATGAACTCTCTTTCCCGGTTAAAAATTTGTATTCTTTTTTTTGTAGGCGGAGGCGGCACAATGCGGGCTGCCGCGCAATTAACCGACGTAATTTCCGAAAATAATTTAAAAATATCGGTCGTTTGCATCCCTAAAACAATCGATAACGATCTCGATTTAATCGAGAAATCATTCGGCTTCGATACGGCGATAGAAAAAACCGTTGAAGCTATTAGAGGCGCTCATGTGGAAGCCAAAGGTGCTTTCAACGGCATTGGTTTGATCAAAATCATGGGGCGTCTTTCCGGACATATAGCCGCTCACTCCGCTCTGGCCCAAAATGACGTTAATTTTGTTTTAATTCCCGAAGTGCCTTTTGATCTGGAAGGTAAAAAAGGATTTTTGAAGGCTCTGGAGACGCGTATAAAATCCAACGGTCATGCCGTGGTTTTAGTTGCGGAAGGCGCGGGGCAAAATCTTTTCCAAAAAAATGACTCGGCTCCGGAAAGAGACGCTTCTGGAAATATTCGCTTGTTTGATATTGGACATTTTTTGAAAAGTTCCATCGAGGATTATTTCAATAGAATTGATCTGGAAATTAATTTGAAATACATAGAACCAAGCTACCTCATCCGCTCGGTCCCGGCCAATGCTGCGGACAGTATTTATTGCAGTTCACTTGGACAATACGCTGTACATGCGGGTATGGCCGGGAAAACAGGTCTTCTGGTGGCGCTGCGTAAAGATGAATACGTGCACTTGCCTCTAAGTTCAGCAATTTCGGGCCGTAGAATCGATCCACGAGGCAATGTCTGGTTGCGAGTACTGGAAACGACAGGACAGCCTTCATCAATGTCAAATTAGCAATCACCATTTGGCGGTATAATTCGACTTGCCAATCTCAACTTGTGACCTCGCGTGACACCTTGAGGTGGTTAGGTTATCAGGTTATGCATTGCGTTTTTATTATATTGTGTCACTAATCCCGATTCGCTATGCTCACGGGATAATTCGACCTGCAGACTTCAGTGCACTTTGTTTCTGAAGTTTGGGTCTCATTAAAATAATGCTTGCAAAATATTGCCTTATGTTCTAGTAACGACGCAGTTTTTAGGAGGATTTATTAATGTCCCGTGTTTGTGATGTATGCGGTAAAAAACCGGCAATCGGCAATAGCGTCAGCCATGCTAACAATAAAACAAAAACAGTGTGGTATCCCAATTTACAAAGATTACGTTGCGTTGACAAAAAAAACGGATCGGTGAAGAAAATGAAAGTCTGCACGCGATGTATTCGCTCCGGATTTGTTAAAAAAGCTATATGAGGGGTGGAAACCAACCATATTTTTTTATAGTTTGAGCGGTTTCTTGAAGAAATAACTCATCATCGTCCTCAATTAAATCTTTTGCCTGCAGAAATAAATTTCTAATGCCTTCATAAAGCAATTGATCATTGCTTTTTAAGGAGAATTTGTTTGTATAGAGACGAATCCTGCCTTCAATATTCATGATGCGATCCATTCTTTCCTTTGTAATATAGAAGGAAGCCTCTTTCATTACTTCTTTAATTTTACTTTCTCCCACATCATAAAGCCGGTTGACTGTGGCTGTAAATTCATCAATTTTATTTTTTGCTGTGAAATCTATTGCCTCCGCCAAAAGATCAACAGTTTTAAGTGAGTTGATCTGATTCAAGATTACAAGATCATAGACCATTTCGATGATGAGGTGGGAACGGTAAGCCGCCTCATTATAAGAAATTTCCTTTTGAATAGTATTGTATAATTTCAAAATGGAGTTGATCAGAGGTTTTCCTTTGGTATAGGAATAACCTTGAGAATGGGGATCGAATTCTTCTTTACAATCCTGACAAATATACCCGTAATGAGCAAGGTCATCGACTAAAAGATGAAACATCACATAAGCCGATCGGGGGTAGCCTGCCGGAATTTGCAGAGTTCTTTTTATGCTATGAGTTTTGCTGGAACTTATTTGAGGGTGAATTGTTAATAAATCCGGTACAATATTATAAACATAAACATCCATATTTTTGTTTTTTATATCTGCCGAACCCAAAACTTTCTGCAAAAGATATGTATGGGTTAGCATCAGCATAAATTATTTTCCTTTATAATTAGTGGAGCCCCCCTCCGGTAGGAGCCGGAAGCTCCCTAAAACAACGCGACCTCCCGCGAGTCACGGCGCTTTCCTCCCCCGGCTGTAGCCGGGGAATTCCAAGTCGCGGGATCGATTTCCTCGATTTTATATTTATTTTTTAAATCATCAATAAGGCCGTTAATTTCCGAAATAAAATCACGCATAATCGAAATTTTTATTATTGCGGCGTATGGATCAATCGTTGATACTGTGGCCATTCCTTCATAGCCTTCGATAATAAACTGTACGACGGCAATGTTACGACGATTTAATTTAACCAATTTGTTTATCATTTTAGCTTCGCATTACCACTGATCTCCTTAAAGATCAAGATTAACGGCCAAGTGGAGCCTCCGGTAGGAGTCGAGCCGGAGGCTCTCTAAAACAACGCGACCTCCCGCGAATCACAGCGCTTTCCTACCCCGGCTGTAGCCGAGAGATTCCGAGTCGCGGGATTGACGTATGCAGATAAACACTGTATGTTTAAAAAACACCTGAGGTGATCTATGCGTATCGGCAGAATTATACTAATCTTTTTATTGTTATTTGTTTTATCTTGCTCGGCTACCAATTCCAATATCAGAAGCATTACTGCCGGTGATGTCAATGCATATTTAAAGCAGGCTCCCCGGCCGGATGAATATCCTAATGCCGGTGCCGATATTTTGTATACCTATTCTTATACCGAATTTTTTAATGATGGCACCAGCGTTACCAGAAATATAGAACGCATCAAAATATTCAATGAACGAGGGCGGCATTTCGCCTCCAAAACAATTTCCTATCGAGAGCATTATCAGCAAGCCAAAATATTTTTTGCCAATACCATCAAGCCCAATGGACAAGTCATACCTGTTGATCGCAAAGATATTCATGATTCTTCCGAATATGCGGGATATGAGTTTTATACAGATATTAAACAAAAGAGCTTTACAATGCCCGCCGTGGAAGATGGCTGCATTATCGAATATGCCTACGAAATAAAAAACTTAAAACTTGTTCTCCCCTTCGATTTCTTCGCTACTTTTTACTGCCAAAATTTTTATCCTATGGAAGAAGATATAATGGAAATAGTATTACCGCCGGATATCGAGTTAAAGTATAAAAAATTCAACACAAACCTAACGCCGCAAATAATTTCCAAGGAAAATAAAAAAACTTATATTTTTACCAATAGTAAACAAAAAGAAATAATTCCTGAACCGCGCATGCCCTCTTTAAGAGACAGAAATACTTTTCCCCAACTGACAGTCTGGACACTTAAAAATTGGGAGACTATATCTCGCTGGTATATAAATCTTGTTCAGGAACAAATGAAATCCGATAATGAACTTACGAGTTTTACCAGGCAACTCGTAGGCGATAAAAATACTCAGGAAGAAAAAATCAACGCGATATTTAATTTTGTTTCGCAAAAGATTAGATATGTGGCCGTGCTTCTTGGGCCCTACACTCATAAGCCTCATGCCGCATACGAAATTTTCCAAAAAAGATACGGCGATTGTAAAGATAAGACGATTCTTTTACTCACTATGCTTAAAATTGCCGGTATTGAAGGCCAGCCTGCTCTTGTTCCGGCATATAGCGAATACTTTGATGAATCCGTGCCGTCTCTGGAGGCTTTTAACCATATCATTGCCGTAATTCCTTCCGGCGACAAATACTTCTGGTTAGACGCAACGAATGAGACAGCCGCATACAATTCTGTTCCCTTCTTCCGTCCCGCTAACGTTTTTATTATCAATACCGATGGATCTTATAAATTTATAAAAACACCGGGTTTAGATAATATAAAAGATTCATCATACACGGAAATTAAATATAAAATTGATAATGAAGGCGACGCTGATCTGAATTGCACCTATACCTATTCGGGAAAAGCAGCCGAATCGATACGATATCTCTATAAATATTCGCCGCCGGAACAAAGAAAGAAATATTTTGAAGGTAGAGGTATCTCCGTAAAAGAACTACATTTAAGCAACCTTACCGACACTCAGGAACCCTTTGTAATTAAGTTGAAAGGCTCTATGAAAAATCTGGCGCAAAAACCGGATAAAAATCTGATGGTATTATCTAACATTATTCAATTAGATTCTTACCGCGATATTACAGCAGCAAATGAACGAAAATATCCAATTGTCGTCAGATCTTCATATCAGTCTAAAGAAAATTACAGCTACGTTTTCCCAACCGGCTTTAAGATAAAAAAATTACCTCCGGCTTTTTCCTTGAAAAAGCCATTTATACAAAGAAGCGAAAAATATTCTTTTCAAGGCACATCGCTAGAAGTAGCTGTAGAAAGAAAATCATTTGATCACACTATTGAATTAACAGATCTTAATGATTTTAAAAATTATGCGCTGGAACTACAAAAGCATGAATCATTGTTAAAAAACATTATTCTGGAAAAAAAGTGATGCCAGCTTGACATTAAACCTTGCATTGATATGATAAATGGAAAAGAAACCTAAGATGAAGACAAAACAATGACGATATCCAAACAACTGCCGACAACTCAATGGAAATTGAAAGAATCCGTCAACAAAGATATAGAACATTCTTTGAGTAAAGAATTCGGCATTTATCCGATTATATCCCAAATTCTTGCCAACAGGGAAATTCTGGATATGGAAGGAGCCCGCCGCTATCTTTACCCTTCCCTTAATGATCTGCATAGCCCCCTTTTAATGAAAGATATGAAAAAGGGTGTTTCGCGTCTGTTGAAAGCGATTCACGACCACGAAAAAATAGTTATTTATGGCGATTATGACGCCGACGGGATAACTTCCGTTGTAATACTTTTCAAGTTTATTCGGCAAATAACGCCTGATGTATCTTATTATATTCCGGACCGAGTACAAGAAGGTTACGGTTTAAAAACACCGGCAATAGACAAGTTTAAAAGCAATAATGTCAATCTGATCATTACTGTTGATTGCGGTATTTCCGATGCGGAACAAATTGCCTATGCTCAATCAATCGGCATTGATACGATTGTTCTGGATCACCATGAAATATCAGGAGCACTTCCTCCCGCTGTCGCCTCCATAAATCCAAATCGCGAAGACTGTATTTTCCCTTTCAAAGATCTGGCCGGCGTGGGCATTGCCTATAACTTTCTCATCGCTTTGCGCGGCAGTTTGCGTAAGGAAGGATTCTGGAAAAACGAAGATTATCCCAATTTAAAAGATTATCTCGATATTGTCGCTTTGGGAACTATTGGCGACATTGCGCCTCTTGTTGATGAAAACAGAATTTTTGCCAAAATCGGTTTGGAACTGATTACCGAAGGCAAACGGCCGGGAATTAAAGCCCTCAAAGAAGTTAGCGGCGTTGACGGCCAAACGATCGATTCTTTTAAAGCTTCTTTTTGTCTCATTCCCCGAATTAATGCCGCCGGACGCATCGCCTCTCCTCTGGATGCCGTGGAATTGCTTTTGACTGAAAATATTGACGAAGCTCGCATATTGGCCGAAAAGCTTGATTCCTATAACCGCCGCCGGCAATCAATGGAAAAAAATATTTTACACGAAATTCTCGAAAAAATCGGCAATATACCCGATATGGAAAAAATGAACTCGCTGGTTTTTGCCTCTGATAAATGGCATCCGGGAGTTGTCGGCATTGTCGCCTCTCGTCTTGTCGACCTTTTCAGCCGTCCGACATTTGTCATTAGTTTGAATAAAGGTGTGGGCAAAGGCTCCGGCAGAAGCATTTCTGATTTTAATATTTACAAGGGAATTCAGCAATGCGCTTCTCTTTTGCTTTCTTATGGCGGTCATAGCCATGCGGCAGGAATTTCCATCAAGGAAGATGATATTGATGAATTTGCCAGTCTTTTGGATGAAATAATTCACGATAGCGTTCAATCTCCGGAACTTATTTCCCAAACCTTTATTGATTCGGAATGCCAACTTTCTGATATCAATCTGAATTTAATCGGTCAGATGGATATGCTCGCGCCCTTCGGCAGCAAAAATCCGGAACCGGTCCTTTGTGCCCGTAATATTAAAGTTTCGTCACCGTCAATAGTCGGCAATAATCATTTAAAAATGAGGCTCACGAGCAAAGGAATGTCTTGTGATTCTATTTGGTTTAGTATGGGTAAATATCTGAATGCTCTTACGGGAGCCAATCTTGATGTTGCTTTCACGCCGCAAATTAACCATTGGAATGGAGCTTCCGATATTCAGCTGAAGATGAAAGACGTTACTATTCTTTCTTAATAACCAAACTTATTTTTTTGAGGAGGATAATTTATTAACATAGCCACTAAAGCAGCATTATTAAGCGCATTGTTATTCCCCGGCTGGGGACAGTTGTATTTAAAAAAATATAAAAGAGGATTAGCGATTATGTTGCCTGTTGCGGCCGGAATTATCTATATTTGCTGGTCGTTAATGCAAGTAGCTATTAGTACTATAAAGGCGGCACCTCCAAAAAAAGGTTCAGTCGATTTAAACACTGTACTCAAATTGACAGATGATTCGTTAAAAACTCTGGATTCAACAACTCTTTCCTTGATTATGCTTATTATTATCGGCCTGTGGATATATTCAATATTCGACGCCTATTTGTTAGGAAAAAAGGCTAGTATAAAAAGCTGATGAACCCGTAAAAAGTCGAAAGTGTCCTTGATGTGTCATTCCGGCGAAAGCCGGAATCCAGTAATTATAAATAGTTGTGAAAATCCTAGACCTCGGCCTTCTCCGGGATAATTCCCAATAGCCTTTGGCTATTGGATAATTCGGTTTATAAATTTCAATACGCTTTGCTTTTGAAATTTGAACCTCATTACGATTAGCAAATCTAACTTCGCTACGCTTGTTTTCACTGTGTGTCAAATCCCGCGTCGCTCCGCTCCTGGGATAGTTCGACTTACAAATATTACCGCACTACGTTTGTTATATTTGAGTCTCACTACCACTGACGTTGATCGACAATCAACTTCTCGTCCGGTTTGATTTTACCTTTATCCACATACTCCACTTGATCTACTTTCACGGTACAAATTTCTTTGAATATATTTTTAAAACTTTGCTCCCACTGAGCGCTGCCAATTTCCGACACGACCTTTTCGATAACAATTTTCAGTATGTCTTCATGGCCTTTACGATTCACAACCGCCTGCAATGGAATATTGTTGAATTTTGACTGAATCATTTTTAGCTGGCTTGGCGCTATAAACAGCCCTCGAATTTTCACCGCCTCCCCTATCCTTCCAGAGATTCCGGCAATCCGATACGATGTTCTTCCACACTTACATTTATCGGTAATTATTCGCGATAAATCTCCTGTCCCGAAACGCAACAGAAAAAATATTTCATTGAGTCTGGTAACTACAATTTCACCTAATTGTCCAGGAGCAACATTTTTCCCCGTTGCCGGATCGACAATTTCGACTATAGTTTCTTCGCAAATGTGCCAGCCATTCTTTTGCGAGCATTCATAAGCCACATCACCAACTTCAGTAGCTCCATACATCTGGTAAGTATCAATGCCATAATCATTTTCAAAAGAACGGCGCATGTCCGGAAACAAAGGTTCGGCCGCGAAGCAAGCCTTTTTCAGGCGGAAATCCTTCTTGAAATCAAAGCCCATCTCTTTTGCCTTAATAATTATCGCCATCAAAAAACTGGGCGTACCGACATAAGCGGCTACACGCAAATCTTTTATTAATTGCACTTGAATCTGGGAAGAGGAAGTGCCGGAAGGAACAACAGTAGCGCCAACCCTGCGCAGTCCATTATGAAAAGTGAGCCCTGCCGCTACCAGATGATAAGAAAAGGCGTTAAGAGCAATATCGGCAGGACCAATACCTGCGGCGAAAAATGCACGTGCCCACAAATAATCATTTTCCGAAAGATGCGGTTCATAAACAGGCCCAGGCGATGTGAAAATTCGATCAATTGGTATCGCGGCATTTTCCAATCCGGCATAAGGAGGATCATGCATTTCCATTTCCACCAGTTTTTCGCGCGATGTAACCGGGAGTTTTTCCAAATCCTCTCTAGTCTTGATGTTTTTTGGATTGATCATGTTTTGATCCAATATTGCTTTCAAGCGTTTTGATTTTTTATAGCCCAACTTCACCATACTGGCGAGACTCCCGTCCTGCCGCACTTTTCTCTCTTTATTACTACACGATTCTTTTCTATCAAATGTGCGATTCATATATTTCCTTTTCGTTATAATAAATAATTTTATGCCTCGAGAATATCATCTTAATGTTTGAGTTCAGCGGCTGCCACAGACAGTCCAGTGTAACGATGCGTTAGGCTTACCCTTCTTCGCTACAGTTGCCACAGCCTAGGCTCTCGAATCGCGGATATTGTTCAACTGCTAATCGTGTTCCTGTAGTAAGATCATATCCGTAGATAATAACCGGTTCGCAGATAACGCCATTATAAAGGCAGGTAGAATCACTCGCTTTGGCCACTAATGCCAAGCCACTCTCAGTTACATATGGAAAACCAGGTAGTAATAATCCAGGATCGCAATATGGAGTGAATTCATATCGGTGGACTTGCCCGCTGTCGGTATTGAAGAACAAGAAAGTATCAAGACATCCTGGGCTTCCACCTACTTGGATGTAACCATATTTGCCGTTTTTTGTTAGGTAATAAAAAAAGTTGCTTGATGGACGATCAGGCGCTTTATCTCTTGATTTTTCAAACTCGTCTGCATTCGGTTGTTTAACAGACCAATAGTAAATAAATGAGAATGGCATCCTTTTAATAAGTTGTTTTCCACTTTCGTCAATAACCTCAAACCATCCTCCTGAAGACCCTAAACCATGACCATAATCCTGCCCCTGTGTTGGGTTAAAGTAAATTGACAAATAACGGTGCGAGTCTAAGGACCTCGCTGCTATCAAACCTCTTAACTCATCCTCACCTTTTGCCGTCACCCCTTGGTCTTGCTCTTCTCTGCATTGTTCCCCTTTCTGGGGCCAATGAAAATAAGAGCCTAAAAATAACCTACCCCCAACCAAAGCTATGGCAGCTGTGCAGAAAATTAATATCAGAATTCTAATGTGGCGATTCACGTTCCACCTCAAGGTCTAACAATGTTTATATGCATCATTGCGAATATTACAAACACCGCAATGCTGCCAGCATAACACCCTGCAGGAACAACTGCAATTTTAGGTCTAATAACTTAATATTAAACAATGATCAATCTATTTCCTATTTTCTCAGTTAGGATATTATATGGATCAGTATAACATCCCAATTGATCTATTAAAGATTGTCCGTGATACTACTTGCCGTTAATTACGAGCGAAATGATATTTATCCCGACACGCTGCGCTATAGAGATACCACGGATATCTGTGTATCCTCTGCCTGCGGCGAGATAATTCAACAAGCAAATATTACTGCATTGAATTTGTAAAATTTGAGTTTTATTAATTCAACCTGCAAGCTTCAGCGCATTTTGTTTCTGGAGATCGGGTCTCATTATAACCAGCGTTTGCGGCGTCTATACGATTTGACATCTTTATAGGATTTGGCAATGCCGGAAGCGGCCATGCCCAGATAAAATTCTTTAACATCCGGATTTTTAGCTAGATCATTAGCGATGCCTTCCATCACGATTTTGCCGTTTTCCATAACGTATCCGTAATGAGCGACTTGCAGAGCCATATTGGCGTTTTGTTCCACCAGGACTATAGTTGTTCCATGCTCTTCGTTGATCTTTTTTATTATGCGAAATATTTCCTGAACAACCAGCGGTGCAAGCCCCAATGAAGGTTCATCTAGCATCAGCAAGTTGCGGATGAGCCATTAAAGCCCGGCCGATAACCAGCATCTGCAATTCGCCACCGCTGCAATATCCGGCCAGAGATTTTCTTCTCGGTATTAGTGCGGGAAAATATTTATAGACAAGTTCCAAATCCTGTTTATAGGGCTGGCCTGAATCGTGTAGCAGTACCTACACGCAGATTCTCTTCGATCGTGAGATATTTAAAAGGCTGACGTCCTTCCAGAACTTGAATTATACCCTGACGCGTAATGTATTCCGGCGCCTGATTTTGGATATTTTTACCGTTATAGATAATCGACCCATCCGTAACCTCGCCGTTTTCGGGCTTAAGCAGACCGGATATCGCTTTAAGCGTAGTTGTTTTTCCCGCACCGTTACTGCCTAATAATGAGACGATATGTCCCTTTTCCACAGATAAAGAAACACCTTTCAATACCTGAATAACATCTGAATATACAACGGAAATATTATTTAACTGTAAAAGCATCTCGCCCATTTTTTATCCTAATCCCGATAAACGGGATAAGTGCTAACTTACTAATCCCGCTATGCGGGATAAGAAAATTTACGTATTTGCTTTTTATAAAAATGCAAATACTAATTTTCTAATATGAAAAAGGCCAGAGCCGGAAGCTGGAACGTGCAATTCGCCATAGTTCGGCCAAGCCTCGCGGTTCAAACAATATAAATAAAACAATAGCCAGCCCAAAAGACAAATTCCCGAAGCGGCGCCATATTCAAACCCAGGTTCGTGACAAAGCCGATATTCATGAGCAGGCCGGTAAAAAATCTCAAAAATTCATTTAATAAAGTAATAAAAGTGGCTCCGAAAATAGCTCCGGGAATGTTTCCCATTCCGCCGATTATGACCATCGCGATAAATTCTACGGAAAGCCCCAAATTAAATGGTTCCGTAGTTATGCTTACCATATAATAAGCCCAGAGTGCTCCGGCAAAACCGGCATAAAAAGAGCTGATGCGCAAAAGACAACAATTTGTATTTAAAAATGGGGATACCCATACCTTCTGCGGCACGGTCATTATCGCGGATGGCAATGAAAGCCCGGCCGTATTTACTGCGCATGATGTTTACCGCAAACCAGGTCATTAGAACCAGGCTGATAAAAATCAAAAAGAAAAATGCTTTATCTCCGGCAATTTCCCACTGGATAATTTTCGGCGCGGGCAAAGTAATGCCCATCGTTCCTTTGGTCAGGCTATCCCAATGAATCAAAACATATTCAATGATAAACTGTCCGGCCAGTGTCGCAATGGTCAAATAAAGTCCCTTTAAACGTCCCGAAGGAATACCGAATATCATTCCGACAAGGGCGGTTATAATACCCGCCGCCGGTATGGCTAAATAAAATCCCAATCCTAATCTGGTGGCCAAAATAGCGGCGGCATAAGCGCCGACTCCGAAAAAAGCGCCGTGACCCAAAGATATCTGCCCGGTATAACCGATAAGAATATTGAGCCCGATGGCGGCAATAGCCGCAATCCCGATCATATTCAAAATATACAGCATGTAAGGACTCACAACAAAAGGAGCAACACCAAAAAGCAAAATCAAAAATAATCCGAGGCAAATCCGGCCGAAATCATGTTTCAAATATTTTTAATTCCTCAGCATAATCTTCGCGATAATTGCCGCAGGGATGAAATGAAAATTTTTTCATTTAAACCCTTTCAATTTCCACCAGGCCAAACAAGCCGTAAGGTTTGACCAGCAAAATAAAAACAAGCACAATATAAGGCACGACATCACGCAGTGAAGGCGACAAGTAGCCGCCGGTAAATGTTTCCAGAAGACCGATGATAATGCCGCCTACTAATCGCGCCGCCGATGCTGTCCAGCCCGCCTAAAATTACCACGGGAAATACTTTTAAGCCGATCGAACTCAAATCATGCACATTAACGCCATTGATTATGCCCAGCACGATACCGCTCATACTGGCTACCAGCGCGGCAATGGCCCAGGATAGCGCAAAGACCCGCCGGACATGAACTCCCAGAGAAAGAGCCGCTTTTTGATTATCGGCTACGGAACGCATATAAATTCCCTGAGCTGATTTTTTGAAAAACAGCCCGAATAAAACCAGAAAAATAATGCTGATGATCAGGGTAGCCGTATAAACAGGAGCAATGTATATGGACCCCAACTGCAGTGCCATTGATTCGCGTTAAAAATTCCGGATAGGTATGCAAATTTCCGCCCCAGATCAGCAGAATAAATCCTTTAAACATGGCCGCCAAACCTACCGTCAGCATAATGACAAAAATCAGTTTTTCTCCGATTAACGGACGCAGAAAAAATTTCTCAATTAGAAATCCCAGAATAAAGCATCCAACCAGTGTCAAAATAAAAGCAATTAAAATCGGCAATTTAGCCCAGGTAATCAATGCTAAAAAGAAGAAAGCTCCCAGGGCCAGAAGTTCGCCATGAGCAAAATTCAAAACGCTGGATGATTTAAAAATCATGACAAAGCCCATCGCGGATATGCCATAGAGAAGTCCGACGCAAACGCCGTTAACCAATAATTGCAGAAAAAAATCCATGGATAGATTCCTCAACTGACCTTGATAATATTTACTGTTGTTTCAATTTCGCCTATTCGTCCGTCACGGTAGCGAATTTTTCCGATTACCTTAACATTTTTTTCATCACGGTACATTGCTTCGATGATTTTAATATATAAACCGTAAACAAAACGGCGTCGAACTTTGCCGGTACGCGTCAATTCTTCTTCATCCGCGTCCAGAAGTTTATACAGCAAAATAAATTTTTTGATCTTCATCACATCGGGCAGCTGCTCATTGACCTTACGCACTTCTTTTAAAATCAATTCTTCCACTGCCGGCTGCTGGGAAAGATCCATATATGTCGTGTAGGGAATCATGCGGTCTTCCGCCCAGTTGCCGACATTTCCCATATCGATATTAATCATGGCGGTAATGAATGGACGGCTCTCACCGAAAATGACCGCTTCTTTAATATAGGGGCTGAATTTTAAGCGGGTTTCAATAAAATCAGGAGAAAAAGCCTCGCCGCTTTTGTTGCGGATAATATCTTCTTTGCGGCCAATGATCAATAGATGTCCGTCGCTATCGATGTAACCGGCATCACCGGTTTTGAGCCAGCCGTCTTCAAAAGCGGCTTGCGTTGCCTGATAATCATTATAATAGCCGGAAAAATTGGCTTCGGATTTAACCAGCACTTCCTGATCATCGGCAATTTTCACTTCGGTCAGCGGCAAGGGTTTACCCACGGTTTCCAGCTTTACTTCATTATCCGGCTGAATTTGAAATATGCCGCCTGCTTCGGTTAGATCCATAGCATTGTTTTAAATTCAAACCGATGGCGCGGAAAAACAAAATTACATCGGGACTGATCGGATGGCCACCGGTAAAGGCGCTGCGAAAACGAGAGCAGCCCATACGATCCAAAAGCGGACGGTAAACGACGATAGACATTAATTTATATAAAACATTTAAGGACAGAGGAACTCTAGCTTTTTTTGCTCGTTTTTTTAACAACGGCTTTACCTATGATCTCTCCCCAGTAAAATAAATTTCTTCTTTATCCAGCCCGCATCGGATATTTTTACGCGAATGCGCGAAGCCATATCTTCCCAAAAGCGCGATGCCGTAATTATCATGGAAGGACCGATTTCCCGGAAATCTTCCAGTACCGTTTCCGCGGTTTCCGGAAAATTCATTGTCATTGCGCTCTACAAGCGCCACGCCCATACCCCACATCTGATCAACAATCCAGGCCGGCGGCGACATGGATAGCCAATTTTCTTCGGGTTTAATCCCTTGCTGCTTCTATCCATTGAGCAGCCATTTGCATAAAATTGCGATGGGAAAGCATGGCCAATTTGGGAATGCCTGTTGTGCCCGAAGTTTGAATCATAACGGCGATATCGTCAGGCCGGCCTTTGTTCTATTTCCTCATCAATAAAGCGAGGATTTTCTAAATTAAATTTTTCTCCTTCCTTTAAAAGCCGGGCATAGCTGATCAACCAGGAATCATTCTCATAAGATGTCATCCCGGTGGGATCAATATAAACAACTTTCTTGATTTGCGGCAGCTTCTCTTTAACTTCCAGAAGTTTATCTACTTGTTCCTGATCCTGAACTACAACGATTGAGGAATTAACGCGTTTAATAGATGTGCATAATTCTTCGGCGATAGATGATGTGAATAAATTCAGTGTGGTTGCGCCCAGAGCATGGGCGGCAATTTCGGAAAAAAGCCATTCCGGATGATTTTCGACAATCAGGCAAACAGTTTCACCGCGCTGAAGATTCAAGAGCGGCAAATCCGCCGGCCGTTTTCTTCATATAACGATAATAATCAGACCAGCTGTATTTTTGCCAGATGCCGTATGCTTTTTCCCGAATAGCTGTTTTTGTTTCGCCGTACTTGGACGGCGTTTTCGGCCAGGATTTGCGGTATCGTTAAATTATATCCGTACGATTGTTTTTGTGTCACAATGCCCAAATTATTTACGCCTTTTTCATATCTTTATAATGTACCGGAATCGCCCAGATAGGCTTTGATAACTTCGGGATGGCTGCTGATTTCTTCAGCGGTGCCCTCACCCATTTTTTCACCAAAATTCAAAACCATAATGCGCTGGGAAATACTCATGACTATGGACATATCATGCTCCACCAAAATCATCGTCAGGCCCCATCTCTGATTTAATTCCAGAAGAAAACGAACCATATCTTCCTTTTCTTCCAGATTCATTCCGGCAAAAGGTTCATCCAAAATAAGAAGCCTGGGCTCCAGCGCCAGCGCCCTTCCCAACTCAACCCTTTTCATCATTCCGTAAGGCAAAGAACCAACTGTTTTTTTCCGGATTGACTGCATTTCCAGAAAATCAATGATTTCTTCCAATATTTGTCGGTGGCGAATTTCTTCATTTTTTACCGCTGGAGAAAAAAGACAGGATTTAATGAAGCTGTAATGGCAGTGAATGTGGCGGGCCAGTGTCATATTGGCCAGCACCGTCATTCCCGGAAAAAGCTCAATATTCTGAAATGTTCTGCCGATACCGACATTTAACAAGCTGGTGAGTGTGTAAGTCGGTAATATCCTCGCCGTTAAAGATTATTCGGCCTTTTTGGGGGCGGTAAAATCCGGTGATGCAGTTGAGCAGACTGGTTTTACCCGCCCCATTCGGACCAATGATTGCCATTAATTCACCGGTATGAACGTTGAGATCAACATCTTTTACAGCTGTAACGCCGCCAAAACTAAGATGCAGATTTTTAATTTCCAGTTCAGCTTTTTTATTTTCTTCTCGCCGGCTGATCATTATCGATGGCCGACTGCGGAAAGCTTTCATTATAATCCTTCAGTTGCTTCGCAAAAAATTAATCTGCGGCGTTTACCCTGCATAGACTCGGGTTTCTCTACATCCATATTCTCTCGTCACAATTAAGAAATATTTGCGATTAACTATTTCTTGAGCAATTTAATTTTGTCTTTGCCCGGAACATAAAAATTAGTCAGTGGTATATATGTTCCGTCTTCTTTTACTTTGACCATGCGGGCAGTGAATGACGCTCCGTGATCATCTTTAGTGTATGTTATATTGGGAACTAAACCGCCGAAATTTTCATTCTTAAATGATTCCATGGCGGCATTGATGGTTTCCGGATTTATTTTCTTGCTCTTTTCATAAGCACGCATAAATGCTCTTTCCATAATCATTCCGATAACAACACCCTCCCAATAGGAAGCATCAAATTTTTCCACTGTCTTATAACGCTTCCATAATTCTTTCATTATCTTCATTCCGCCTGGATTTGTCCGCCGGCAATGCTCCGGGAAATTGAATGACAAGCCTATCACGAATCAGCCCGCCGCTCATTTTGAAGAAATCCGGATCGGTGGATGTCCATGTTCCCAAAAACAGAGGACTGAAATTAATGCGGTCGGCGCTTTTGAAAGCGGTTATTATCGCTGAAGGCAGCATTTGCATAAAGATATATTCCGCTCCGGCTTTCTGCAGACGAAGCAGTTCAGTGTTCAGATCAACTGTTTTCGGTGGAAATTCCTCAATAGCAACGATATTAATATTTAGTTTAGCGGCGTATTCTTTGCTGGGCTCGTGAATTGACCGGCCATAAGCGTTATTATAGGTGAGAAGACCGACTTTAGGAGTTTCTTTGCCTTTGTGGATTGCTTTAATATATTCCAACACGGCGTGACAATCCATTTTATAACTGCCGAAAGGAAGATACATATAATCCACCGGCTTTTCGAGTATTTCCCAACTGGTGGAATAATTGATCGTCGGCACCTTGTATTTTTGAACTATCGGTTTTGCTGCCAATCCTTCACCGGCGCCCCAGGTGGCGATCATATCTACCTTATCCTGCAAAACGAATTTCTGTACAGCAGCCTGAGCCTCCGGCACTTTATAAGCCGTGTCCACGGTGATCATTTCTATCTTGTTGCCGAATACTCCTCCCTTAACTTCATTTACATAGCGGAAATAATCGCGCTGACCTTTTTCATGAAACTGGCCCCAAGTCGAAGCCGGCCCGGTCAAGTTGATAGCCGCACCTACTTTGATCGTCTTGGCCTGCGCATTGATAAGAGCGGCAAACAAGAAAACAGTAACCATCAATGCAATTAAAATACCAATCCTCTTTTTCATTTTCCCCTCCCATTATTCTGCAAATATTTGTTTTCCATGCTTCACGACAAAAAAAAACCGTGGGCTGATATTTATCTGCCCACGGTTCATTTCCCTTATATAACCGGTCATGACTCTATAAGGCAGACCCTTATAGTTGATAAAGCTAAAAAAGTATATAAAAGCCGCTGCCCTTTTAAAAACCAATTTCTCAATCATACCATTCTCTCCTCTTGTATGGCGCATATAGAGCAAATATGCGGAAAAAGTCAAGAAAAAAGTAAATAACCATTTTCGACAATCTTTAAAATATTATCGACTCATTAATAGCCAACAACGTTATGGCTAATCAAAAATCCACGCTATTGACCTTATATTTTCTCAACAGAATTAATAAGTTTTTATGCTAAAACTACGATATCATGTAGTTTAATTTTCTTGACACATGCAGACCATTTTCATATAGTTAGGACACCGGATACAGTTTTTTTCGGAGAGGAAGCATATAATCATTATCGCGATAGCACAAATAACCTCTTAGGAAGTATATATGAATAAGCGTTTTACAGATTTGATCCTAGCCGCCATCAAGCAAAGACTTTCGGACCTCCATATTACGGGAGGTTTTCCCTTGATCTTCCGTAGAGACGGCGTCATCCATTTCGATAAAAACATCAAATGGTCGCACACGGAAATAGACGCTATGGTTAAGGAAATGTTGAGCGACAGGCAATTACAGACCCTCAGGAAAAGATGGTCTGTCGACTTCGCTCTTTCCTTCAACCATGTGCGGGCGCGTATCAATGCGTTTTATACCACCCGTGGGTTGAGTCTGGCCATCCGCCTGCTTCCCGATAAGATTCCTGACCTCACCGCGCTCAACCTGCATCCCTCGCTTAGCCAGATTGTTGAACTTCAATCCGGTCTTATACTGGTTTGTGGAAGTACAGGTTTCGGCAAATCGACCACCGTAGCCGCCATCATTGAAGAAATCAACCGCACCAAACCCGCCCATATTATAACAATTGAAGATCCTATCGAATACAGGTTTAAACCTAAGAAATCTTTCATCGAACAGCGCGAAGTCGGTGTACACGTCCCTTCCTTCAACCAAGGACTTCTGGACGTTCTGAGAGAAAATCCCGATGTGATCTTCGTAGGAGAATTAAGAGAACCGGATACAATTCGACTAACCCTCAATGCCGCCGAATCCGGGCACCTCGTTTTCGCGACGCTGCACGCAGCCAATGCCGAAGATGCGGTCTACCGCATTAACAACTGCGTGACCGGCGAGAATCAGGATGTCATACGCTACCAGTTTGCATCAATGCTTTCCTGGCTAGTTGTTCAGCAGTTGACCTTTATTGAAAGAGTTGGATTCCGCGTACCGATCCTTTCCATCTTAAAGGGGACATCATCGGTTCAGAGCAGTATCCGAGAAAACAAGCTGACACAGTTGGAAAATATTATGCTGACTAGTAGAAACGAAGGCATGTTCACGATGAACCTTTATGAAAAGGAATTTATCAGCAACCGCCTTTCGTTTGTCCATCCGTACAAGAGCTTTGGCATGGGGGCGGATTCCTCCAAGGAAAAGGATTACGTTTCTTCTCTTATCGATCCCAATGCTGTTCAGGATGTAATTTATATGTCATCTGTAGATGATGCCAATAAAACCGACAGTACTACAAAATTAACCCTCGGTGACGACGATGAGCAACGTTATGTAATCTTGGAAGACCATGACGTGGATCTCAAAGACCTTCTCGCCCAGTACGATGAATCAAAAGAAGAACAAATCAAGAAAAAGCGCCCCAAAAAATAACGTTCGGCATCAGCAGCAGCGCGAAGCGTCGTCCGCTGCATGCCGTTGTTCGGCTGTTTCGCTCACATGCTTCGGCGAACATTGCCCTCCAAACGCCAGTTTTCGACAACACGGGGGTGCACGGTAAAAGTAGTTTTGCACCAGTAGGCCACTTAGCCTGCCGTAACCATGTTTCTGTTAATATTTTTCTTTAGGCCAAACATATTATAAACTATTCCACACCTAATTTCTCCATACGATAACGCAGGGAATCAAAGGTGACGTGCAAAAGCTCCGCGGCTTTTGTTTTTGAGCCATTAGTTTTTCGTAGAGCTTTTACGATCATCATTTTTTCTATTCTTTCCAACTCCGAATTCAAGTCAATTCCTGCGTCTGTAATCCCGACATCAAAATTTTGTACGCCGGAGGCGGCATTTGCTGCTAATACTAAGTTTTCCGGCAAGATTATATTGGAGCTTTCCATCGCCACACCGCGTTCGATTATGTTTTCCAATTCGCGAATATTTCCGGGAAAGGCATAATTCATCAACAACTCCATAGCATATGAAGAAATTGTTCTTATTTCCTTGCCGAATTCTTTCGCGTATTTTTCAATAAAATGCTTCGTTAGAAGAGGTATATCTTCTTTTCTGTCTCTCAGCGGCGGCATATGAATAGGAATGACATTCAGCCGAAAATAAAGATCTTCTCTAAATTCTCCCTTCTTGACTTTTTCTTCCAGATTTTGATTGGTGGCAGAAATTATCCGCACATCAACTTTGATATCCTCAGCACCACCGATGCGCCGAAAGGTTTTTTCCTGAACAACACGTAAAAGTTTTACTTGAAGTACAGGAGGTAACTCACCGATTTCATCAAGAAATATTGTACCACCTTTTGCCATTTCGAAAAGTCCCGGCTTATCGGCATAAGCGCCGGTAAAAGAACCTTTCATATAGCCGAAAAGTTCACTCTCGAGCAGATTTTCCGGAATTCCGCCGCTGTTAATAGCATTAAAAGGCATTTTAGAACGAGGTGAGTTTTCATGAATTGCACGCGCAACCAGTTCTTTGCCCGTTCCGCTTTCTCCCAAGATCAAAATATTTGCCGGAGTGTCGGCTACTTTTTTGATTGTCGCAAATACTTTCATCATTTCCCGGCTTGTTCCAATCATCCCGCCAAACGTTATATCCTCGACTTGCTCTTTTTTTACAGTTTGATTTTCGGTTAATAACCCTTTTTTCACCAAAGCGGCGCGCACGATCTTTTTCAGTTCTTCAATACTGCCTCCTTTTTCCACATAATCATAAGCACCTTCTTTCATGGCGTTTACTGCTGTTTCTCCTGAGGCATAGGCTGTAATAAGAATAACTATTGTTTCCGGTTTTTTATCCTTAATGGCTTTAAGAAACTCAATGCCGTCGATTTTAGGCATTCTCAAATCAGTGATAACCAGATCAAAGTCTTTTTTGTTGCAGAGAGTGATTGCTTTAGACGGATCTTCGGCGCAAGTTACATTATAGCCTTCTTTTGTTAACATTATCTCCATAAATTCTCTCATGCCCTGATCGTCATCAACAACCAAAATTCTAGCCATAGCCTCACCTCGGTTTTACTTACACATTATATAAATTTTTTTGCTGAATATTTTCATCTATTACAGGCAGCCAAACTGCGCAACTTGTACCAATATTTATACTGCTCTCTATCTTTATTTTTCCACTGTAGCCTTCAACAATACGGCCGACTATCGTTAAACCTAAACCGGTTCCCTTATCTTTATTGGTAAAGAAAGGTTCAAATATTTTCCTCAAATTTTCTTGATCAATGCCACAACCGGTATCAGTAATTTTAATTTCAGCGTATTCCTTTTTATCGTCCAATTTTACCAATGCAATTTCCACAGATAAAACGCCTCCTTTTTCCATTGCCTGAACAGCATTAAGAACAAGGTTGTGAATAATTTGTCTGATCTGTCCCCTATTGGCAAAAATAGCGGCATTATCTGAAAATACTTTCATAATTTTTATTTTACTCGACCATTCACTGGATAATTTCATGTTCTCAAGAACTTCTTCGGCAACTATGTTTACATCAACCAACTCCCTGGACAAAGGAATGGGACGCGCCAGCAGAAGAAAGTCCCGCACAAAGCTATCCAGTTGATTTTTACCGCGTAAAATTATCTGCATCAGACGCTTATCGGTTTTTTCTAAGTTCAATCCCTGCTTTAAAAGCTCAATTGAACCGGTTATCGAAGCCAGCGGATTTCTCATTTCATGCGCCAATCCCGCGGCCATTTCTCCGATTAAAGCTAATCTCTTACTCTTTTCGAGGTTCTCTTCCATCCGTCTTAATTTCTGTGATGTCCTGAAAAATCAAGATATTCCCTATCTGTTTTTCGTTTTTGTCCTTTAACGGAGAAATTGCACAACCCAGATTAATTTTTCCACCTCTTGGCGTCTTGATAATGGCTTCTATTCGACTTTTGCTTTGTTCAGTCATTTTATTTTCTGAAAAAAATGGCATAAATTCCGGGAAAAATTCCTCAATTTGTCTGTTTTCTATATCGCGTAGCGGAAATCCGGTAATCTCTTCGGCAGCTCGATTAAAAGTTTTTATTCGACCTTGTAAATCTATCGTCATTACACCAGTGTCAACGGATTCAATTATACTGCGAAACAGCAAGTCCAGTTGTGCAAAAGCCGATTCTTTTTCTTGCAATAAATATCTTGTTTTCTTTTCTTGTTCGACAACAAAACTGGCTAAAAATGCTATAATATAAAATGAGACAATGTGCACCAAAACACGAATTAGAACATCTCCAGTGCTGACATTGTAATCATGATCAACAACTGAAATGGAAGGTATCCATCCGTAAAATTCCAGGTCTAAGAGCAGTCCATAAAATATGCAGGAGGCTGAGGCGACAATTAAACCTCCTCTACGGCCAAGGAAAATTACCGAATATATTATAACTAGCGTATAAAGAAGTGAATAATTACTGCGGAAACTACCGGTGAAATAGACAAGGAAAGTAATAAGTATGATGTCTACGGTTAGCTGCAGGTAAATATTGAAGCGCAAATCTTTAATATATTTCAAGAGTAAGGCATAAACAACGGAGATTATATAAGTTAAGGTGATAATAGAATAAAGCAAGTAGAGTGTGGTATTTGATGAAACTGGTGATCCCTGCTTCTTTATATCGATATAAATTGCAATCCCCAGAAACAGAGTCATGATGATAACTCTGAATATGATTAAAAACCGTAACCGCCTTTTATCTTTTTCATCTATGGAGGTTTCTTTATACATCACCATCTTCTCAATTATTTCTGGGCGCTATAATTTCAACATCATGCTATAATATTTTACGAATTTTGGCTAATAAATTTGAACTCTTTTTTGAAAAAAGAAATATTTAAAAATGTATGCGCGGACCGTTAATTTATCCCTTAATCGCTCTAATTGCCGGTATTATCAGCAGTTATTATCTGGCCATTCCTGGATATTTGTTGTTCGGAGGAATCACAGTAATACTTATTTCTCTTCTTGTGACCATAATAAAAAAATGGACTGCGGCAAGCTTCCTTTTAATTATCAGTTTTACATTCCTGCTTGGTTACTTCGATATTCAAAGTCAAGAATATTTAATTCGATCGGATAAACATATAACCCGCTATATCAATGCGGGCAAATTGGCTTTCGAAGGCATTGTCATCGAAAATCCCTTCACTCATCCTCCCGATAAAACAATTTTATTTGTTCGCTGTCAGCGCATTATCACCGATAAATCATATACTCCGGTTACAGGTAATATTCGCCTGGTAATTCCTTCTGATTTAAGTTTCCAATATGGTGATTTTATTCGGTTTCATTCTGCATTGAAGAAAATACAAAGCTTTCAAAATCCCGGGGGTTTTGATTATGAACGCTATATGAATCTCCAGGGTATTTACGCCACCGGGTTTGTTGCCAATAATTCACAAATTGTACTGCTGAGAAAAAATGCCGCCAGTGGCATGAGATTAAAATTAGAATCATTTAGATCATATCTAAAGCAGATAATTTATAAAAACGCTCCTTCCCCGCAAAGAGAAATTATCGAAGCGATGACGATCGGCAATCAAAATGAAATTCCGGCTGATGTGCGTGAAAATTTCAATAAGACAGGAACATCTCATATCCTTTCTATTTCCGGCCTGCATATTGGAATAGTAGCGACTACGGCCTTTTTCTTCATTTTTCTTATTTTAAAATCATCGGAATATCTGATGCTCAGATTTAATATCATTAAACTAGCTTCGGCGGGAGCATTCATTATCGTTTTAATATACACGTTAATTGCCGGAATGGGAATAACTGTTGTCAGATCCAGTCTGATGGCTTTAATCTTTTTGAGTGCCTTGCTTTTAGGCAAACAAAAAGATATTTACAACGTCCTGACGCTGTCTGGATTAATCATTTTGCTTGTTTCGCCGGAAGCTATTTTCGATATATCCTTTCAGCTTTCTTTCACGGCAGTGTTAGCGATCATTTATCTCGTGCCCCGTTTCAGCGATACCTCCTTTTCTTTTATCGCATCATGGCCGATTGTGGTGCAAAAAATCATCAAACAAATTTATTTATCAATAATAGTATGTATTGCGGCAACTATCGGCACAATGCCCTTAATTGTCTTTTATTTTAATCGTGTATCCGCCATTACAATTATCGCCAATTTAATCATAGTTCCTTTATTGGGAACTATTGCCCTGGCTCTTTCCATGCCTTTTATTCTCGGCGCTTTTATTTCTCCGGCAATTGCCGGTTTTTTTATTAAATTGTCTTCATTTTTTGTTCAAATCTCGGTAGATATTATCAACAAAATGGCTGCGTTATCCTGGTCATCTTTTACCTTCACGAAGCCCACTATCGCCGAAATTTTCTTTTTTTATCTTTTCATTTCTATTTTGATGCAATTTTTTGATTTGCGCTATGCTCTAATGAACAGGAAAGGTTTTCTTCAACGCCATCCTCTTATTTTAAAATCTCTTCTGGTCATTTTCCTTTGTTTTTTTATTGCCGACGCCCTTTATCTTACCCTCAAGGATAAATTTTCCTCTGATTTGAGGGTAACGGCAATTGATGTAGGCCAGGGCTCCTCGATTTTAGTGCGTTTCCCGACAGGCAAAAATATGCTCATCGACGGCGGAGGGTTTAGCGAAAGTTCTTTCGACATGGGTAAACTTGTCGTTGCCCCTTTTCTTTACCACGAAAGAATCAGCACTATTGATACAGTGGTGCTTACCCATCCGCATCCCGACCATCTCCAGGGCCTTCTCTACATTACTGAAAATTTTAACGTAAAGGAAGTGTGGAGCACAGGACAGCTATCGAAAGACGAAATTTTTCAGCAGTGGCAAAAAATAATTGTACAGAAAAAAATCAAAATGAATTTTATATCGGCGCAATCACCCCCCGCAAAAATAAACGGTGTGCAATTGAATTTTTTATGGCCTTTGAAACCTATTTCCGCAGATACTGGTGATTTATCTTATCGTAAAGTTAATAATGATTCTCTTGTATTAAAGATGAAATATGGAAACGTGAGTTTTCTCTGCCCTGCCGATATATCCTCCTTAGTGGAAAGTTCATTAATTAAATCAAAACGCGATTTACATAGCGACGTTTTATTCGTCCCCCATCATGGTTCATACCATTCCAGCAGCATCGACTTTATTAAAAAAGTATCATGCCGCTATGCCGTAATTAGTGCCGGAAAAGCGAATGTTTTTCATCATCCGCATCAACGCACTTTGGATCGATACAAATCTCTTCAGGTTAATATCCTCCGTACGGATAAAGACGGCGCGATAACACTGACAACCGATGGTACAATTTTGCACGTTAATACTTTTCTAAAAAGCAGATAAGTCCTTGCCGTTTAATCATTTTTTTTCATTGCGAACATGCATACTGTATGCTATAAATTTCTTTATTTTGGTCAATGACTTATGGAAAAAATTACAGCAATTAAGGGTATTAAAGATATTTTGCCCGAAGATTCTCCCACTTGGAATCATATCGAATCAATCGCTCGTCAGGTTTTTGGTTCTTTCGGTTTTCGCGAAATTCGTGTCCCGATTATGGAAAAAACCGAATTATTTAAAAGAAGTATTGGGGAAACAACGGATATCGTCGAAAAAGAAATGTACACTTTTCGTGATCGCGATGATGAACTGTTGACATTGCGTCCGGAAGCCACGGCCTCCGTTATCCGTGCCTATATCGAACATAATATGCACTCTTTTGACCAGATTACGAAACTCTATACAATCGGGCCGATGTTTCGACGGGAAAGACCGCAGAAAGGCCGTTTCCGTCAATTTCACCAGATTGACGTTGAGTTATTCGGCGATGAGAAGCCTCAATCTGATGCGGAAGTTATTTTCATGCTGATGCATTTTCTGCAATCGACGGCAATTGAAGAATTATCTCTGGAAATTAATTCTCTCGGCTGTAAAACTTGCCGTCCGGTTTTTTCACAAGCTATCATCAAGTATTTAAAAGGATCGGAAAAAGCTCTTTGTCCCGATTGTCAAAGACGTATGAATACCAATCCTTTGCGGGTATTCGACTGTAAAGTAGAAAGCTGTAATTCAATTATCGCCAAAGCTCCGCAAATTCTCGACTACTTGTGCTCTGACTGCAAAGAACATTTTACTCAGGTAAAATCGTATTTAACCGATTTGAATGTTACTTACGGCATTAACCCGAAAATGGTGCGCGGTTTGGATTATTATACCAGAACGGCTTTTGAAGTTAAATCAGGATTACTGGGCTGGGAGCACAAAATGCGCTGGCCGGCGGCGGCAGATATGACGGTCTGGTTAATTTCTTAGGCGGACCGGAAGTATCCGGTATTGGATTTGCCGTAGGTGTTGAACGTCTTCTTGCTTGTCTGCCTGATAATGAAAAAAATATAATATTCCAGACGGATTTATTTATTGCCGCTCTCGGCGAACGCGCGCAAAAGATGGCCTTCGGTCTGACTAACGAATTGCGCCGGGCCGGTATTTCCGCGGAAATGGATTACAGCGATAAAAGTTTGAAAAGCCAGATGAAACGCGCCGACAAATTAAATAGCTCCTTTACACTGATTGTCGGCGATAAAGAGATTGATGAAAAACGCGTCGAGTTAAGAAATATGAACACTAAAAACCAGCAAGTTTTGCCTATGAACAACTTGCTGGAAACAATAATTAAAATTATTAAGGAAAGGTGAAATCTTTTGGCCAATTTTTTAACCACAGATAAAAGAACGCATTATTGCGGCAATTTGAACATTTCCCATGCCGGTAAAGAAGTAATTTTAATGGGCTGGGCGCATCGCCGGCGCGATCACGGCGGTGTTATTTTTGTCGATTTGCGCGATCGCGAAGGAATTGTTCAGATCGTTTTCAATCCCGACGCCGGAGAAGCTGTTCATGGAGAAGCGCATAAAATCCGCAGTGAATTTGTCCTGGCGGTTAAAGGAACTGTGCGCAAAAGGCCGCAGGGCATGGAAAATCCGGCCCTGAAAACAGGTGAAATCGAAGTCATCGTCTCGGAATTGGAAATAATGAATGAATCCAAAACACCTCCCTTCTCTTTTGACGAGGAAGAAATATCGGAAAACGTTCGTCTTAAATACCGCTATCTGGATTTACGCCGTCCGGCGCTCCAGCAAAATTTGTTTTTGCGCAGTAAACTGGCCGCCGCTACGCGCAATTACTTCGATAAAAACGGTTTTATTGAAGTGGAAACGCCTTTTCTGACAAAAAGCACTCCGGAAGGCGCTCGCGATTATCTTGTCCCCAGCCGAATTTACAAAGGGATGTTTTACGCCCTGCCGCAATCGCCGCAGATTTTCAAGCAATTGCTGATGGTTTCCGGTTTTGACCGTTATTATCAAATTGTGAAATGTTTCCGCGATGAAGATTTACGGGCCGACCGTCAACCGGAATTTACGCAAATCGATGTGGAAATGTCCTTCATCACCGAAGAAGATATAATGAAAATCATGGAAGGATTGATGGCGCAAATATTTAAGGCATGTCTCGACCGTGAGCTTAAACTCCCCTTCCCCCGCCTCACCTATCACGATGCCGTAAACCGCTATGGTAAAGATAATCCCGATACGCGTTTCGATATGGAACTAGTGGATATTACGTCAATAGTAAGTAATTCCGGCTTTAAGCTTTTTCAGGAAGTCGTTGCCTCGGGTGGAATTGTCAAAGCGATTAAAGTGGAACAAGCTTCCGGCCTTTCACGCAAAGACCTCGACGAGCTAAAGGATTACGTTGCCATTTACGGCGCCAAGGGTCTGGCCTGGGCAAGAATTAACGCCGCCGACTGGACTTCACCCATTTATAAATTTTTACGGCCGGAGGAAGTTGAAAAAATAAATAAAGCAATGGGCGCGAAAGAAAGTGATATTATATTTTTTGTTGCCGATGTTCCCCGCGTTGTTAACGATTCTCTCGGCAATTTACGTCTGCATCTGGCGAAGAAACTGAATTTATTTAAACCGGATGATTTAGCCTTCACTTGGATTACCGAATTTCCGCTGATGGAATATTCCGACTCGGAAAAGCGTTATGTCTCCATGCATCATCCTTTCACATCGCCTGTTCTGGAAGATGTTGCGTTACTTAACTCTCAGCCGGGCAAAGTTCGCGCACGCGCTTACGATCTTGTGTTGAATGGTTCGGAAATCGGCGGCGGCAGTATTCGGATCCATAGGAAGGATGTACAGGCTCAAGTGTTCAAAGCTTTAGGTTTAAGCAATGACGAAGCCCGCACAAAGTTTGGTTTTCTTCTGGATGCTTTGGAATACGGCGCTCCGCCTCACGGAGGAATTGCCTTCGGTCTGGATAGGCTCACTATGATTATGACTCACGCGGAATCAATCCGCGATGTGATTGCTTTCCCGAAGACGCAAAAAGCGGCTTGTCTCTTATCGGATGCGCCATCAAAAGTCGCATCGAACAACTTATGGAACTTTCTTTAAAAATTGTTTAGCTATAAATTTATGGAGAATAAATGATGGCAAAATTGAGTAAAGTAAAAAAATCACCCGCTAATAAAAAGAACTGGAAATATAAGTTAAAGGAACTCGATAAACCTAATTTATATAAAGATATATTCCCCTACACTGAAGTAAGTAAAGTTGTTTTTGACCACAAAATCTTACCCGTTAGTCAGGCCAAGGAAATATTTATTACGGACACTACTTTTCGAGATGGACAGCAAGCTCGTCCTCCTTATACGGTAGAACAAATTGTTAATATTTTTCAACTTCTGAGTAAACTCGGCGGGCCCAATGGCGTAATCCGGCAATCGGAATTTTTCCTTTACAGCAAAAAAGATAAGGAAGCGGTAGAAAAATGTCAGGCACTGGGTCTCTCTTACCCGGAAATCACCGGTTGGATCAGAGCGGCAAAAGAAGATATACCCCTGGTTAAAAACGCCGGTATCAAAGAAACAGGATTGCTCACATCAGTTTCCGATTATCACATTTTTCTTAAAGCTGAACAAGAAAAGAAGCGAAGCCATGGATGATTATCTGGGCATCGTCAAATCTATTTTGGAATTAGGCATCATTCCCCGCTGCCATTTCGAAGACGTTACCCGCGCCGATATTTACGGCTTCTGCATTCCTTTTGCGCTGGAACTAATGAAACTGAGGGAAGAAAGCGGCATCGATATCAAAATCAGGCTTTGCGATACAATGGGCTACGGCATAACATATCCCGGAGCGGCTCTTCCCCGCAGTGTGGATAAACTGGTCCGCGCTTTTATTGATGAAGCCGGGGTGCCCGGCCATCTTTTGGAATGGCACGGCCACAATGATTTTCACCGGGCCATGACCAATGCCACGACTGCCTGGCTTTATGGCTGCAGTGCGGCCAATTCGACTCTTTTGGGCCTAGGCGAACGAACAGGCAATCCCCCGATTGAGGGTCTGATTATTGAATATATCGCGCTTAAAGGGAATAATAACGGAATTGATACGACCGTAATTACCGATATAGCCGAATATTTTGAAGCCGAACTGGGAGTGAAGATACCTCACAATTATCCTTTTGTCGGTTCGGAGTTCAATGTCACCCGCGCGGGCGTTCATGCTGACGGCCTTATTAAATGCGAAGAAATTTATAACATCTTCGATACCAACAAAATTTTAAAAAGACCTATTGTCACCATGATCACCGACAAATCGGGCAATGCCGGTATAGCCTTCTGGATTAATCAGCGCTTCGGCCTTAAAAGTGACAGCGTTGTGGATAAAAGGCATCCGGGAATTTCAAAAATCAATAAATGGATTGCGGAACAATATGATTCCGGCCGAGTTACCACGATTTCTCCCGAAGAGATGGAAAAAAGGGTGCGCTTGTATTTGCCGGAATATTTTATGTCGGCATTGGAAAAAATCAAATATATGGCGGAAAAAGCCGCCGTGGCCGCCGTTAATAAGATTATCGAACATCCGTTAATGAAGAGCATGAATACCGAACAACAAGAGCCTCTGATGCAAGAATTCGTCGACGAACATCCGTCTATTCAGTTTGCGTATATAGTGGATATGAACGGCAGAAAGACTACTAAAAACATTACCAACATTGCTGATCGTGCTAAATATGAAAATTATGGAGTAGGCATCGACCAATCCGACCGGGAATGGTTTATAAAACCTTTGCAGACGGGAAAAGTTCATGTTACCGATTTCTTCATTTCCAAGATGACCGCTGTTTTATGCTTCACCGTTTCCGCGCCTATCGTTAATGATAAAGATGAAATGATCGGCATTTTTGGCGTAGACATTCAGTTTGAGGATTGGGTTAAAAGTGCGGAAGACATGGCGGACATGGATCACATAGCTTTGCGCGCGGAATATGAAGAAGTAAAAAGTAAAGCGAAATATGACCGACATTAGAGAAACTCACATTTCAGAAACGAAGTGAACTGAAATGTGTTAGTTTCACTTATCCCGCAAACGCAGATTTGCGGCGTTAATCACACTTTAATAATCGTTATAAAGTTTCCACTGCTCAAAAGGGCGATTTTCATCTTGATCAGAAAGTGGAACTATTTCTTTGATGAAGCGCGATTGCGCAAGCATTATACTTCCTGAAGCGCGGCTATAATCCAAGGCAGGGCAGCACAAATATAGCTGATCTTTTGCTCGCGTCAAGGCGACATAAAAGAGCCTTCTTTCTTCTTCTTCTCCGCCTGGTTCCTTCAATGACCGTTGCAGAGGAATCATTCCGTCTACACACCAAATCAAGAATACATAAGACCATTCCAGCCCTTTAGCCTGATGAATTGTACTCAATATTACCTTGCTTTCTTTTTCTTCTTCTTCATAAGCATCTTCCTTGGCCATATTTGTAAGCAAGGCCAATTCATTTAAAAAATCTTCCATTTGCGAATATTTAGCGGAGAAATTTCCCAACTGAATCAAATCTTCCTCTCGAAATACTGCGTCGGAATAATTTTCCTGCAGATGGGATCGGTAGCCTCCCTCATTTAATAATACATCGATAATTTTTTCCGGTCTGCGGTCATGGGGATGCAACTCTAAAAGCGACTGCATAGTTTTACGGCATTGATCTATTCCTGTTTTTGCCGGTACCGGCACAACTTGCATAAATTCACTAGCCAAAAACGCTTCCAGGGCATTTTCTTTTTTTGATAAATATTTCCAGATTTTTTCAAAAGTTATCTTTCCTATTTTGGGATACATTGTCAGCACGCGTCTCCAGGCCAGCTCATCCAAAGGATTGACTAAAATTCTCATAAATGAAGTTACATCTTTAATATGCGCCTGTTCGAAAAAACGAATGCCGGAACGAATATCGAAAGGAATGTCTCTGCGCACTAATTCCATTTGCAATTCCATGGAATGGTAATGCGCGCGGTATAGGACTGCTATTTCCTGCAAGGGCACACCGCCACGGTTCAATTCTTCAATTCTCTGCGCCACAAAATCAGCCTGTTTCAAAACATTTTGAGCGTAAACCATAACCGGCCGCATGCCGTTATTGCGCACCGCTTTTAATACTTTGGGAAATTGTTTTTCATTATTATTTATACTTAAATTCGCCAGATGCAATATTTCCGGTGTACTGCGGTAATTTGTTTCCAACTTATAGATTTTACAATCCGGATAGCGTTGAGGAAAATTAATTATGTTGCTGAAACTTGCGCCGCGAAAGGAATAAATACTTTGTGAATCGTCGCCGACTACCATTAAATTTCGATGCCCGGTGGCCAGCATATCTATAATATCGGCTTGAATGATATTGACATCCTGATACTCATCTACCAAAATATGTTGAAATCTGCCGGAATAATTTTTTAATACATCCGAATTTTCCATTAAAAGTCGGCGCCAATTTTGGAGCAGGTCATCAAAATCCATTACGGATAGCTCTTTCTTTTTTTGTATATACAGACAGGCAATTTGATTAATTTCATTTGATCAGATGGAGAAAGAAAGGATATCGGGATTGAAGCACGTCTTCCAAATCGAATTTTGAGTATTAATAGCCAAGCTGATGATTTCGGCAATTATATTACTTTTGGGAAATTTGCTGAGTTTCGGGTCAATTTTTAATTCGGAAAGGCAGGTAGCGATCAACTGGCGCGAATCTTCGCTATCCAGTATGGAAAAATTACTTCGATAGCCGAGGCGGAAAGCGTAATTTCTCAGAAACATATGGGCAATATGATGAAACGTGCCGCCCATTATTTTTCCGGTATATAAGCTAATCAGGCTTTCCACTCGATTTAACATGGAACGAGCCGCTTTGTTGGTGAATGTTGCCAGTAAAATATTTTCCGGTTGAATGCCGCTTTCCAACAGACGGGCGACGCGGTATGTTAACGTCCGTGTTTTGCCGCTTCCCGCTCCGGCCAAAACAAGAAGCACCCCGCCTTCTTCCATTACTACACGATATTGCTCCGGATTGAGTTCTTTTTCATAATCAATCATTTAAATTATATTAAACGGCAACAACTCTTTTTTTATTTTTAACGCATTTTTTAATTTCAGCAACAGTTTCCGGGGCAATTAGCGATGGAACATTTTCCAACAAACCTTCGTTTCTATAGAAACCGATAAGCGGCGCGGTTTTTTGGTTGTATATCTTTATTCTGTCGGAGATTGCTTCGGCTGTCTCGTCCTCTCTCTGGATAACATCATGACCGCATTTTTTACATTTTCCTCCCTGGGCCGGAGGATTGTTTTTAACATTGTAAATTTCCTGACAAGACGAATTTACACATGTTCGTCTGGTAGAAAGCCTTTCTAAAATAATATTTAGCGGAACTTCCAAATTGACCACAAAATCCAGCTCTATATTTAATTTGGCCAGTATTTTTTTTAATTCCTGCGCTTGTTGTATCGTCCGGGGAAAACCGTCCAATATAAAACCATTCCGGCAATCAGGCTCCTGCAAAAGCGCTTCCATAATCTCCATTATCAGCGAATCAGGAACAAGGTCTCCACTATCCATATATTTTTTTGCTTTTTTCCCTAAATCGGTTCCCTTTTTGACCGCTGAACGTAAAATATCTCCGGTGGATATTTGAATCGAGCCGTCATATTCCGTAAGAAGCTTCGCTACAGTGCCCTTCCCCGCTCCCGGAGATCCTAATAAAATTATTCTCATGATTTTCTCCAGATAAATCTTTAATCACGGGTATGAGCCCAAAAGCAAGCTGCGGAGTCTCATACCATCCGCTTTGCGGGATTGTCAGCTAACCAATTCCGCTGCGCTACACTTTCGGAATCGGAGTTTCACAATAAACTTTGGTATTTACTTTTAATCTTTAAGTAAAACTTTAATTTCAAAAATATTCGGCCAGAGTTTCCCGGTAACAAAAATCCTGTCCCGGTTATCATCATAAGCTATTCCATTCAACACATCTATCCGGTTATGTTCCGGAATTAAAGAATAAAGTTGGCTTAAATCTATCCACCCTAAAACTTTACCTGTTACCGGCGAAATACGCACAATCAAGTCTTTTTGGAAAATGTTTGCCCAAATTTCTCCTTTAATAAATTCCAACTCATTGAGATTGCCGATTTGTTGCTGTCCTTCGTGAACAATAATTTTTCGGTGAACGGCAAAAGTCACCGGATCAATACAGGAAATAACCGCTGATCCATCGCTCATAAACAGGTATTGGCCGTCTGTCGTTAACCCCCACCCTTCCCCCTGATAGGAAAATGTTTTTACTTTCTTGAAATCTACCAGATCGTAAACAAAACCGGTTTTATTTCGCCATGTAAGCTGATAAATATTTTTGCCGAGAATGGTTATTCCTTCACCAAAATATTCATGCGCCAATTTAATTATCTTTATAATTTTTCCTGTTTTAATCTCCACCTTTCTTAAAGTTGACTTTCCATTGAGACCCGTGGATTCATATAAATATCCTTTGTAATAAATAAGGCCTTGTGTAAACGCGTCAGGATCATGCGGAAAGATGTTAATGACCTTTATTTCTGATATGGGGGCTTTTGTTTTCACTTGAAGGGCGTAGGACGGCCATTGCCGAACTTCATCAGCAATCAGGGCGGATCCCAGGCAAAGGAAAAATACGGGCAACAATAGAATAATTCGTACTAAATTCATACGCATCAGCCGCCAAAACCGATTTGGCGGGCATATTCAAATTGCCTTCCCCAGGGAATATTTCGGTGCGCTTGATTAATACAATCAGCGCCTAATAATTTAATTGATTCGGCATCGGCCGTAACCGGATTATAAGCTCCGATAAAACCTTTATCTTCAGCAATTGAGCGATGATTTCCCGGCAAACAATCGCATTCGGCTACAATATTAAGCAAAGCATTGATAATAACTGTTTTATTATGGATTATTCTCCAGACCGCAGCAGCCGTCTCCACAAGCTTTTCCTGAAATATTTTAATATCGGTATCCCAAAATATTTTCAGCGCCGTTTCCGGACACATGGCAATGCACTGTGCACAGCCGATACACTTTGTCAGATCGTAAGAAGGGTATACATCCCCTTCCATTTTTGCTGCTCCGGTAGGACAAACCTCTACACACTCTCCGCATTGAATACATTTAGCCTCAATGAGCTTTGGTTTGGCATCGGCATGCATACGTTGTTTCTGTGCCCGCGATGCAAAACCCATGGAAATATTTTTTATCGCCCCTCCGAATCCGGTTTCCATATGACCTTTGAAATGGGAGAAAATAATAAAGCCGTCTGCCTGATGAACTACTTTCCCCACCTGAACCTTCTCAAAATTTTTGTAATCTGCAGTTAGATCAACAACGCTTTTACCATCAAGGCCATCGCCTATTTTTACGGGGCAGCCTAAATAATCCTGGCTATAGTTATGCGTTTCTGCAGTTTTTAATGATTGTTTCCCATCACGTCTTCCGCCGGAGTAAAGAACCGTATTGTCAAAAACAAAGGGATTAAAATCATTTTTCTTCAGCCATTGAACAATTGTTCTTGCATATATCGGCGGTAAGAAATTTTTATTGCCGATTTCCCCCCAGTGCAATTTGATGCCGATAGAGTCATTTTTTTTAAAAGGCACTTGAATCCATTGCAGAACGGCATTTAAAGCCTTCAGCCGAGATTCTTCCGTCGATAAACAGTTTTCGTATAATGTAGATTTATTCATGATTCGAATAGTCCTTTTTTCGGACGAGCATCTGCCGGACGCAGATAGACAGGAGTTAATGTTTCGGCATTCAGCAAATCTTTCCGGTAAAATTTCTCAATACCTAAAATACCAACAGATGAAGCCTTGATATATTTGGGTAGTTTTGAATTAATTACTATTTTTTTATTTTTGCCTATGACATCAGCGTAGTTAACAGCTCCGTCACCGACTAATTCTATTTCTTCGTCTATACCGGTTAATACGTTTTCCGGTTGAACGGCTTTTTCCACACCAATCTGCTCTAAATATTCATTTTTATCGCACCGGTAAAAAGCTGTGTAAACCTGCCCCCGTCCGGCATCCATTACGGAACATATTAATTTGGAAGTTTTGCCGGCGTTTAATGCCAGCGCCGCCAAGGAAGAAATTCCGGCGGCAGGTTTTCTTGTCGCCAGCACCAGTCCCTTGAGAGTGCTGACACCGATGCGCAGGCCGGTGAATGAACCGGGACCTATTGTGCAGGCAAAGAAATCTACATCTTTTATTTTTACTGATATCGCCCTTAAAGCATCATCAATTGCCGGCATTAGCACTTCCGAGTGTTTTAAGCCTGTATTAACGATGTTGTCGTACAGTATATCGCTATCTCTTAACAGTGCGACGGCGGCAGTTTTAGAAGAAGTATCAAAAGCTAAGGTTAACATTGCTCATTTGAAATGTTTCATAATGTCATCAACAAATTTTAGATTCAATCGTTCAACATCGACCATGACGACAAATATCATCAGCATCAGCAAAAACACGAAGCCGATTTGTTGAAAAATTCCCTGCCATTTCATGCTCACAGGTTTACGCCGGACAAGTTCGATTATATTGAACATTATATGGCCGCCGTCAAGAATAGGTATCGGGAATAGGTTAATTATGGCTAAATTTACGGAAAGCAGTGCCATTAAAAAAAGAAATGGGACAATCCCTTCCTTGGCAACTGCTCCTGCGGCTTGAGCAATGAATATCGGTCCCCCCAAATTTCTCGGTGAAACCTCTCCTTTAATCATTTTGACAAAGACAATAATTGTGAGTTCACTGAATTGCCAGGTCTTTTTCAAGGCAATAATTGACGATTCCCAAGGATTTCTTCTTTCTATCACGATATTGTTCGAAGGAGTAATCCCCACAAGATAAGCTGATACCTCTTCACCAAAAATATTTTTTGCTTTTGACAATCTCGGCTTAATAAACATTTTTTTTGTTTGTCTTTCTCTTTCCAAGATGAATTCCAACTCTTGACCTTTGCTCTCAGATATTATCGGTTTTATCTCCTCCCAATATGTTATCTTATTTCCATTAATAGAAATAATTTTATCGTTTTTTTTCATTCCTGATTCAGAAGCGGCGGATTTTTTTTGTACTTCGCCAACCACATTGCTTAACGCCGGAATACCATACATATAGATGAAGGCATAAATCAGCACTGCCAATAAAAAATTGAAAAAAGGCCCGGCAAAGATAATCATCATTCTTTTCCAGACCGACTTTTTTGTAAACGACATTTTTTCGTCTTCGGCCGACAATTTTTCGTTTCCATCTTCGCCCAGAAGCTTAACGTAGCCGCCTAAAGGAATCAGAGAAAGAACATATTCTGTTTTTCCTATTTTTTTGCCGACTATTTTCGGACCGAATCCCAGAGAAAATTTAACTACACCTACACCGGCAAAACGCGCCGCCAGAAAATGGCCGAATTCATGAAAAAAAATCAACACACCCAATAAAATTATAACGGAAACAATAGATATTCCTATCAAGATATCATCCTTTCTATGTTCTTTTTCGTCTGCATTCTCGCCCACTGATCAGCTTGAAGTATTTCTTCTAAAGACGGATCAACTGACGAATCATGCATGTTAAGAACTTTTTCAATTATTTCAGGTAAATCGGTAAATTTTATTTTTTCGTCTAAATAAGACTTCTACGGCGATTTCATTGGCGGCGTTTAAAACAGCCGGAGCAGTACCTCCGCAAATGCCGGCCCTGTAAGCCAGCCCCAAGACACGGAAACTTATTTATATCCGGCTGGGAAAATTCTAAATTTTGAGCTTCGCGAAAGATTAAGAGACGGTAAATCATTGATGATTCTTTCCGGATAAGTTAAAGCATAAGCAATAGGTATTCTCATATCAGGAATGCCCATTTGCGCCAAAACAGCACCGTCAATAAACTCAACCATGGAATGCACTATGCTCTGCGGATGAATTAGAACATCAATATTACCGATGTCCATATTAAACAGCCATTTTGCTTCGATTACTTCCAACCCTTTATTCATTAATGATGCTGAATCAATAGTTATTTTCTTACCCATTTTCCACTTTGGATGTTGCAATGCCTGACGAGGCTTAACTTCTTTTAATTCATTTTTAGTAAAATTCAAAAAAGGTCCGCCGGAAGCAGTCAAAATTATCCGCCGTATATTTTTGTATTTTCTCCCCTCCAAACACTGAAATATTGCGCTGTGTTCGCTATCAACGGGAATAATATTTACACCTTTCTTTTTTGCTTTTTTTGTTACAATCTCTCCGGCTGTTACCATTGTCTCTTTGTTGGCTAAAGCGACATCCTTACCCGCTTCAATTGCTGCCAGGGTCGGCATTAAACCAGCAGCACCCGATATAGAGGAAATTACAATATTGGCCGAGGGAAAAGAAGCAATTTCTTTTAAACCATCTTCGCCGTAAAGAATTTTGATCTTGTTCTTAACACTTAGAGCTTCCTGTAATTTTTGAGCGCTTTCTTTAGTACCTACAGCGACTATTTTTGGCCGAAATTCTATTATTTGCTCTCTTAGTAAAGCTATATTCTGCCCTGCGGCCAGTGCCACGACTTGAAAACGTTCCGGATTTTTTCTTACAATATCCAGCGCATTACATCCAATCGAACCTGTTGAGCCTAAAATCGCTATTTTCTTCATCAACGAATCACAAATATCCGGTAATAATAAACAAAAGGCACTATGAAAATCAGGCAATCCATCCGATCCAAAAGACCGCCATGGCCGGGCAGAAGCGAACTTGCATCTTTGAGCCCATAATTTCTTTTAAGCGCCGATTCACAAAGATCTCCCAACTGACCTATAATACTTCCCACAAAAGCAAGAATGGCTATATGAATTAACGATACTTTGGGGAATAAAAAATAACTGAAGATCGAGCAAGCCATAGTGCTTCCTAAAACTAATCCTATCGTGCCTTCAACAGTTTTACCGGGGCTGACCAAGGGAATTAATTTATGTTTACCGAAATATTTTCCAACATACAACGCCACTGTATCTCCCGCAAAGGCAAGAACCAAAACAAACAATACCCAGAATACTCCGTTTTCCAACATTCTCAGCAAAATTAAATGAGACATCAAAAAAGGTATGTACATCATCCCGAAAATAACTTTTGCCACTGAGGAGATATCAATGGTTGATTCTTTAATCTGCCAGAGAAATAAAATAAATACTGATAAAATACAAAATGTTATGACAGCAATCAAAATTTGATTATTAGCAGATAAAACAACCAGTGGTATTAAAACAGCAAAAATCAATCCTTCGATTTTTTCCTTGATAAACCCTTTACCAAAGACAATATTATTGTATTCCCAGACGCCGCCGAATATGAATATAGTAATAACACCAGCCAGTGCCTCTGTAGAACAAAATAGAATAATCACAAGTATTATGGCCGCTAAAATAATACCGGTCAACCATCTTTTTTGCATATATTTTCCGTTTTTAAAATTATTCTATCCCTGCAATTGCTCCGTTGTCAGGCCAAAACGTCTTTCCCGTTTTTGATAACTGGCGATTGCTTTGAAAAGTTCGTTCTTTGTAAAATCAGGCCAAAGAACATTTGTAAAATAAAGTTCTGTGTAGGCTATTTGCCAGAGTAAAAAATTACTGATGCGATATTCACCGCCGGTACGAATCAACAAGTCGGGATCAGGCATCCCGCAGGTATATAGATAGCGTTGAAAAGTTTCCTTATTGATCTCATTTATATTAACTTTACCTTTTTTACTATCTTCATTTATTTTTTTTACGGCGTAGATAATTTCATCCTGACCTCCGTAACTTAACGCCAAATTTAAAATCATCTCATTATTTTTTGCCGTTTTTGCTTTTGCCTGCAGAAGTTTTCTCTTCACTTCGGGATGGAAACGATTTATTTCGCCGATAGTCGTAAGCCTTATTCTTTTTTTTTGCAATTCTTTAGTTTCTTTGGTTAAATATTCTTCCAGTAGGGACATTAAAGCATTTACTTCTTCTTCCGGACGCCCCCAATTTTCTATGGAAAAAGCAAACAGGGTAAGATACTTTATACCGATTTCACGGCAAGCACGTACCGTTGCCCTTACCGCTTGAGCTCCTTTCTTATGCCCTCTTATTCTGCCGATTGTATGTCGTTTTGCCCAGCGTCCGTTTCCATCCATAATTATAGCTATATGCTGAGGCAGATTATTCCAATCAATTTTCATGAATATTCTTCTCCCGGGTAATATGCACTTTAACAGACAGATAAGTTCTTTTCAATCGAAGATCTGCTTTTCAAAAATTAGAAATATTTCTTATTTTTCCTGAATTAAATAACGACCATGCCGAAGACAAAAAGTGCCCAAAAAACAAATGGGGAGCTTTTGACTCCCCATTTGTTGATTCTATAAAGTTAACTCTATAGTTCCATAATTTCTTTTTCTTTAGCCACGAGGATTTTATCCGTTTTTTCGATATAGCGATCAGTTAATTTCTGAACTTCTTCCTGCGCACCAAAAAGTTCGTCTTCGGCCATTTTATTATTTTTTTTGAGGTCTTTCAATTCTTCATTTGCGTCTCTGCGCGCGTTACGTAACTTGATTTTACCTTCTTCGGCCATCTTTTTTACGACTTTAACCAGTTCTTTGCGCCTTTCTTCCGTTAATTGCGGAATAGAAAGACGTATTATTTTGCCGTCATTGGCCGGCATTAAACCTAAATCCGATTTTTGAATTGCTTTCTCGATTGCGCCGATTATAGATATATCCCACGGCACTATAACAATTAAACGGCTTTCCGGCACAGAAAGTGTGGCCACTTGAGCAATGGGAGTAGGAACACCGTAATAATCAACTTTAATTCCATCCAGCAGCGAAACGGATGCTCTTCCTGTTCTTACCCTGCCGAAAGACTTATCTAAACTTGTAATAATCTTTTCCATTTCATCTTTAAGTTTCTGAAAAATATTTTCTTTCATATTATTCTCCCACGTAAGTACCAATTTTTTTGCCGCATATTACACTGCGAATATTTCCTTTCTTCTGTAAATTAAAAACAATAATTGGCAACAAATTGTCACGACAAAGAGATATTGCGGTTGCATCCATTACTTTAAGGTTTTTGGTTAATACATCGATATAGCTTATTATTTTTAAACATTTTTGCAGATTTGTTCTTTACCGGATCACTGTCATATACTCCATCAACCTTGGTGGCTTTCATGATAACATCCGCTTTTATTTCCATTGCCCTTAAAGCTGCGGCTGTATCCGTCGTAAAATAAGGATTGCCGGTTCCACCGGCAAATATCACTATTCTTCCTTTTTCTAAATGACGTACGGCTCTTCTTTGAATAAAAGGCTCTGCTATTTCATGCATTTCAATTGATGATTGCACACGTGTCGGCAATCCATGCTTTTCCAAAGCACTTTGCAGGGCCAAGACTGTTGATCACCGTGGCCAGCATACCCATGTAATCCGCTGAAGTTCTGATCAATGCCCTTTGGAACCAGCTTCTAATCCACGAAATATATTACCGCCTCCGACGACAATTCCAATCTGAACATTCAAATCGGAAACTGATTTTATTTCTTCGGCTATAAAATTAGCCACATCCGGATCAATACCGAAAGATTGTTTACCTAAAAGAGATTCTCCGCTTAATTTCAGCAATATTCTTTTATAAACGGCTTTTTCTTTTTTCTCGGGCATTTATTTTTTAATTTCCTCTCCCAGCTGAAATCTGGCGAATCTCCGAATAATAATATTTTCACCTGTTTTGGCAATCATATTATTAACAAGCGTCTCTACAGTAATATCTGTATTTTTTATAAATTTCTGTTCTGTTAAACACACATCTTCATAATATTTCTTTAATTTTCCCTCTATTATTTTATCCCATATTTTTTCCGGTTTCTTTTCTTCGCGCAACTGACTACGGTATATTTCTTTTTCTCTATTTAAAGCTTCCGGCGGAATTTCATCCGGCCGGACATAAAGCGGATTAGACGCGGCAATATGCATAGCAATATCCTTGGCCATTGCCTGAAAATCATCTGTTTTAGCCACAAAATCTGTTTCACAATTTATTTCCACCATAACGCCGATTCTACCGCCCATATGAATATATGAAGCTACGGTACCATCTTTAGCTGCTTTCGAAGATCTTTTTGTTGCCGCGGACAATCCCTTTTTCCTTAAAATATCAATAGCTTTTTCAAAATCACCACCTGCTGCCGTTAACGCTTCTTTGCAATCCATCATGCCGGCGCCGGTTTTTTCTCTCAATTCTTTAACCATTGCTGACGATATTTCCAATTTATATTCCCTCCTTAATATTTTCAACAAGAACTGTGACTAATTATTTATATGACTTACGTCGCTATATTCTTCTGATGTCCTCAGTCTTTTCTTCCATTTCTACACTTTCAGGAATATCTGTTTCCCGGTTTTGTTCTCTTCGACTGCAGCTCCCGATTGCTTTATTCGATTCGGCAGATAGTTTTTCTTCAAACCGCTTTTTTCCTTCTAAAACCGCATCGGCAAATTTAGAGGCAAATAGTTTTATCGCCCTGATAGCGTCATCATTTCCGGGAATGACATAATCAATATCATCGGGATCGCAATTCGTATCTACTATTGCCACTATAGGAATTTTTAATTTTTTCGCTTCTTTAATTGTTATATGTTCACGATTAGGATCGACAATAAAAACAGCTGCGGGATGAGATTTCAGATTTCTAATTCCGCCTAAGACATTTTCCAGCTTTTCCTTCTCTTTCTGCAGCATTGTTATTTCTTTTTTGGGAAATGCCTTGATGGAATCATCGTCAAACATGCCGGTTAAAGTATTTAGACGGTCAATGCTCTTTTTTATCGTAAAGAAATTTGTCAACATACCGCCCAAGCCAGCGCTGATTGACATAAGGCATGCCGCAACGCACAGCTTCTTCTTTAATAGCTTCCTGTGATTGCTTTTTGGTTCCGACAAAAAGAACATCTTTACCCTGGCTGACAGTATCAACAACAAAGTTATAAGCAGTTTGAAACATACCGACGGTTTGTTGCAGATCAATAATGTAAATATTGTTTCTCGCCCCAAAAATATACGGCTTCATTTTGGGGTTCCATTTGTTGGTCTGATGCCCGAAATGGACACCCGCTTCCAGTAAAAGTTTCATTGAAATTGCAGACATATTTTTCTCCTTATTTTGTTTTTTCCTCCATCCTTTTCAACTTACACGGCACACTTTAATTAAAAAGCAACATACCGGCAATCCAAGGATGTGTGAAATTTGATTTGGCGGCAATTAACATAAATAATCTAAATGATCAAGTTTAAATAACTGTTTTCAGTCAATAATATTAATATCTTTTATCTGTGCATTAAGTTGAATAATCAGCGTTTATTTTCACGTAATCATAGGAAAGATCAGATGTATAAACACAATATGATTTATCGCCACCCCCCAACCCAATACGCACATCAATTCGGTCTTTTTGAAATACTTCTTTCAATTTATTTAAATTAATATTGACCGGTGAATCCTGGGAAAATACCAATATATCTCCTATTGATAGGCTTACTCTTTCCTTTTCCAGAGGTATTCCTGAAGAACCAAGGGCGGCAATAATTCTTCCCCAATTAGGATCTTCTCCAAAAAAAGCCGTTTTTACTAAATTGGAGTTGGCAATAGCATAAGCGGCGCACCGAGCATCTGACTCTGGATTTTGCTCCTTCGACCATGATAGAAATAAATTTTGTTGCCCCTTCACCGTCTCTAACAACTGCCTGGCAAAGTTCCATTAAAACATCGGATAAGCATATCACGAAAACGCTGCAATCGGGCCTGCGCCCTTTCCAGGGGATTGTTGCCGGCTAAACCGTTGGCTAAAATAATCGCCATATCATTGGTGCTCATACAACCGTCAACACTGATGGAATTGAAAGTGGAATCAATCGCCTGATGAAATACCGTATTTAAAGCTTTGGAATCAATTAAAGCGTCGGTCATTACATAAGTCAGCAAAGTGGCCATATTGGGTTCAATCATACCGGCGCCTTTGGCTATGCCGCAAATGGTAATATCTTTTGCTCCGACAATTCCTTTCCGTATGGCAATTTTGGGATATTTATCGGTGGTCATCATCGCCGTTTCCGCATCTTCAATGCCGGATTCATTTAATCCTTTGACCAGTTTACCGATACCGCCTTCTATCTTTTTTAACGGGAAGTCTTTTTCCGATAACTCCTGTCGAACCCACCAATATAAGTTCTTCCTTTATTTTCAATTGTTTGGCTAATGCGGCGGAAACAGCTAAAGCATCCTTGTAACCTTCTTTTCCTGTTGCGGCATTGGCACATCCGCTATTGGTAATTATCGCCTGAGCCATTCCTTTTTTAACACGCTCTGCATCAATTAACAGTGGTGCGGCTTTAAAAGTATTCTTAGTAAATACGGCCGCTACTTTCGCCGGTACGGTTGAATAAATCAAACCGAGGTCTTTCTGATCCGAATCTTTAATCCCGACGGAAATTCCATTGGCCAAAAAACCGGGAACGCTGACTCTATTTTTTTTTTTTAGCCATGAAGCCTACTCCTCTATTAAATAACTTAAGCACCGCAGCATTTTTTATATTTTTTACCGCTTCCACAGGGACAAGGATCATTCCGTCCGACTTTACCGCTTTCATGTTTAATTGTTTGTGCTTGGCCGGCATATCTTCTCCACGGCTTAAAATGTAATCTTGTTTTTGTTTTTGCCTGATATTCTTCTACTTCTTCTTCTCTTTGTATTCTGACCAAACATAATTTTTCCAATGTATCCATTTTAATACGGAAGATCATTTCCATGAACATTTCATAACCTTCACGCTGATACTCTCTTACGGGATCCTTTTGACCGTAACCGCGCAAACCAATTCCTTCCCTTAAATGATCCATGGCCAGCAAATGTTCTTTCCAGTGAGTATCGATTGCCTGCAGCATGATTACTTTCATCAAGTAATCCATTAGTTCTTTGCCGAAATTCTTTTTCTTTTTCACGCAAGAAGTTTTTGGACATTTTCAATTATAAATTCACGGATAGGATTGAGCGGAAGCTAATTTGATCTCGAATTAGCCAAATTAAGTTTTAAATTGAATTGCTTAAATATGGCGTCATCAAGTCCTTTAAGATTCCAGTCTTCGGCATGTCCTTTTTCATCAATATATTCGAATAAAAGATCATCAACAATTTCTTCAACCATTTCTTCAATATCTGCCCATAAGTTATCTCCACGTAATACTTTTTTCCGTTGTTCATAGATGACTTTTCTCTGTCTGTTCATTACATCATCATAATCCAAAAGATGTTTGCGGATATCAAAGTTTTGTCCTTCAACACGTTTCTGGGCATTTTCAATAGCACGGGAAATATATTTATGTTCAATCGGCTGATCTTCTTCAATACCGATCCTGTCCATAATTGACGATATTCTTTCGGCGCCGAATATACGCAGCAAGTCATCTTCCAAAGAAAGATAAAAGCGCGAAGAACCATCATCGCCCTGACGTCCGGATCGGCCTCTTAATTGATTGTCGATACGGCGGCTTTCGTGACGTTCTGTGCCTAAAATATGCAGACCTCCTATTTCGGCAACTTTTTCGCCCAAACGAATATCCGTCCCGCGACCGGCCATATTGGTGGATATGGTAACCATGCCCGGCTGACCGGCCTGAGCAACTATTTCCGCTTCTTTTTCATGATTTTTAGCATTCAGAACATGATGCTTAATACCGGCACGGGTAAGATATTTACTTAACAGTTCTGATTTTTCGATGGAAATAGTTCCAATCAGCACTGGCCTTTTCTCTTTATTCAGAGCTCTGACTTCTTCGATAACAGCCTTAATCTTTTCTTTTTCAGTTTTGTAAATAAGATCATTATTATCTTTACGAATCATCGGCATATTGGTCGGCACGACAACAACATCCAGATTATATATTTTCTTAAATTCGGCCGCTTCCGTATCCGCGGTTCCTGTCATACCGGCCAGTTTTTTGTACATTCTAAAATAATTTTGAAAAGTAATGGAAGCCAGTGTTTGATTTTCTCTCTCAATTTTTACTTTTTCCTTGGCTTCCAGCGCCTGATGCAAACCATCGCTGTAACGCCTTCCGGGCATAACTCTTCCGGTGAATTCATCAACAATTATAACTTGCCCATCTTTGACGAGATAATCGACATCCCTTTTGAACAAAGTATGGGCGCGCAGAGCTTGATTTACATGATGGACAATTTCAATATTTCGCGGCTCGTAAAGATTTTGCACATTTAAAAATCCCTCAACATGCGCAACTCCTTCTTCCGTCAGAACAACCGTACGGCTTTTTTCATCAATCGTATAATCTTTATCTTTCTTTAATCTTGGAATTATCTGGTTTATTTTATAATATTTATCCGTTGATTCTTCCGATGGGCCGGAAATAATCAAAGGGGTTCTGGCTTCATCAATTAGAATACTGTCCACTTCATCGACTATGGCATAATTAAATTCTCGCTGAACGTAATCCTCAAGGTTGAACTTCATATTATCGCGAAGATAATCAAAACCAAATTCGTTATTAGTGCCGTAGGTTATATCAGCGTGATATGCTTCTCTTCTTTCATCATCATCCATACCATGAACAATAACTCCTACGCTTAAACCCAGAAAGTTATAAATCGGCCCCATCCATTCGGCGTCTCTTTTGGCCAGATAATCATTTACGGTAACAACATGGCAGCCTTTTCCTTCCAGCGCATTAAGATATAAGGGCATGGTCGCGGCCAGCGTTTTTCCTTCGCCTGTTTTCATTTCGGCAATCTTGCCTTCATGTAAAACAATTCCGCCGATTACCTGAACATCAAAGGGACGCATCAATAAAGTGCGGCGTGATACTTCTCTGGCCACGGCAAATGCTTCCGCAAGAATATCATCAAGGGTTGAACCATTTTTCAACTTTTCCTTGAAATAAGGAGTTTTTGCCCGCAATTCTTCGTCAGTCAAAGACATCATCAGCGATTCAAAATTATTTACTTCATCCAAAAGCAATGAATATCGCTTCAATTCGCGATCATTTTTCGTTCCCACAATTTTTTTCAATATCATTTCGATCATTGATCACCTTACCTTACTAAAAAAAAACCGGCATATTTACCGGTGGATTCGACAAGATTAATTTATTAACAATAAGATATCAGGCCATGAGGCGGAATTTTCGCCAAAGAAAACGAATATTTTTATTTTGCTCCTTAATTTTCGCCATAAGACGAGAATCGCATTTTGCGCTTCCGCTTTTTAGAACTTATTTTTCAAATACCTTCGTGGATTGACAGGTACTTTATTAACAAAAACAGCGTAGTGAAGATGCGAACCTGTGCTGCGGCCGGTATCGCCTACATAGCCGATTACGTCTCCTCTTTTAACTCTTACTCCGTATTTCACGGCTATCTTCGACAAATGAGCATAAGCGGTAACCAAACCGTGGCCATGATCTATTTTTACTAAATTGCCATCTTGAGAATGGTAAGAAGCATCAATTACAAGCCCGTCCGCCGTTGACAGCACTTCTTTTCCAAATCTAGTTGCTATATCAATTCCTTTATGAAATTCAACACCGGATGAAAAAGGCGATTCTCTTGAGCCAAAATCAGAAGTTATCCACCCTTTAACCGGCCAGATAGTCGGTGTAGCGGCAAGAATTGACTTTTGTTCATGCAAGAAAGCTAATAACTCATTAAAACTCTTTTCCCGATAATTAGCATCTTCATTTAACGCAGTAATGTTTTTACGCATCCCAAAGATCAACCTCTTTTGATCTTTATCCAATAATTCTTTTAATCTTGTTTCAGTATTAGCTGCTCCGCCAATACCCAATGGTAGTTTTTTATCTCGTCCTGTCTGATGGGTGGCTAATATTCTAAGCTTTGTATCAACTTGCCTTAGTTCCTCCATGCGATCGGAAAATTCATCCACGCGCAGAGCTAAATCTTGAACTTGCTGAGATTGTTCTTTATTTAGTTCTCTTAGCCTGACTAACTCAGCTCTATCTCTTTTTATACTCGCATAATCATAAATAAAATAAAGTGCTATGAGGATAGCGACGAAAGAAACTACAAGAAAACTGCTAACTAAAATTCTGGGAAGTGATATTTTTTTTACGGCACTGTTCGTACGCGAAATAACCATTAAAGTAAACAGGTTACCCGACATTTTATGTTTTAATATAGATTTGAAGGATTGCCAGTTTAACATAAGGCTCTTACCTATCATAAAAAAGAGAAAAGTCAAGAATTACTAATTATTAGTCACTTTTTTAAATTCTTCTATATCTAAGACCACCTGCCGACTGATTTTTATATGATAATATTAAGATTTCTCATATTTATTACCTATAGTTATGTCATAGTGTATTGGGATATCAAGGAAATTATCAGTACTTTTTTGAACACATTTTTATGAAAACATTGAGAAACTATTGCCTTTTTGGTAATATTTTTGTAATCGCTCAAAGTGGTAATTAAATATCTCTTATTGAAATTGCACCTTTTTTCCATTAAAACAATAAAAAAATGAGTTTAACTGCTTGGTAAAAATTATAAAATTTTTCAGAATTTATCTCTCGTTAACCGTCTTTTTGGTGATTCTTTCTTTGTCGGCATGTCTCTTGCGTCCTTCAGCTTCCATACTTAATATAGAAACCATATCCACATTTTCTGAAGACAAAATCGGCAAATCCAGACAGATTCTTCTCGTAACCACCGATACTGTATTTTTTTTTACTGAACAAAAAATTTACGTCGTTGAAAAATATGCTGATAAATGGGTTTTAGTTTTTGAGCCCTTTAATGCCGTAATCGGGAAAAATGGTTTTGCACAGCCCGGAGAAAAAAGAGAAGGCGATGGTAAAACCCCTTCCGGCATCTTTCCTCTTAAAATGACTTTCGGCTATGATGAGTCCATCAAAACAAAAATGCCCTATCGTCAGGCGCTAGCAGATGATCTCTGGATCGATGACGTGAATGCCGATGATTATAACTGTTGGGTCAAAAAAGGCGAGTACGCAAGCTAAATCCTATGAAAAAATGAAACGTGATGATAATCTATACAAATATGGTATTGTCATCGAATATAACACCAACCCGGTTATCAAAGGATATGGCAGTGCCATCTTCTTCCATGTCTGGGGAGGAGCTGATATAACTACGGAAGGCTGTGTAGCAGTTTCCGAAGAAAACATCATTAAAATTCTCGAATGGCTTGATCCAAAGGCAGAGCCGCTCATTATTATGGGAATCGAAGACACAACGTGGAGGCTTCCCTGATGAAATCAAGAATCGTATTTTCTATATTTCTATTCATAGCTTTATGCTTTTCCGAATTCGCAGTTAGTTCTTTCTGCGCAGATGCAGATAAGGTTCCTGATGGATTTGTCGATATAAAAGAAATGATTCTTGATATACAGCTCGATATTCGTTATTTCGGTTCTCATAACTTCGTCGGAGAAAGGGTTGACTGGTTACCTGGCGCCAAAATGTTTCCTGACAAAAGAAGCGGCCGAAGCGCTCTCCTGACGTCCAGAAAGATCTAGAGCCAGTTTTCACTTGACGCTGAAGATTTACGATTGTTATCGCCCACAGCGCGCCGTGGATCACTTTGTGCGCTGGGCCAAGGAAATTGATAACTCCAAAACCAAAAAAGAGTTCTATCCGACAGTGGATAAAAGAAACCTTTTTCGGGATGGCTATATCGACAGCAAATCAGGCCACAGCCGCGGCAGTACTGTTGATTTGACCATCGTCCCCTTACCTACTCCCACGCAGGAAAAATACATTCCCGGCCAGAAATTACATGAATGTTACCTACCAGCAGCAAAACGCTTTGGGGATAATAGTATTGATATGGGAACTGGTTTTGATTGTTTCCATGAACTATCGCATACTGCCAATAAAAGTATTGACCAGCAGCAAAAAATTAACCGGCTTCTGCTTAAAACGCTCATGGAAAAACACGGATTTAAAAATTATGATTTGGAGTGGTGGCACTACACACTGAAGAATGAACCTTATCCGGATACATATTTTGATTTTGTGATTGAGTGAAAAATATGAAAATTAAATTACCGGCAATTTTTAAAGTCATACGGATTTTCAATTATCCTGATTGTATCCATCATTATCGGTGCGATTATCGGAATTATTTTCAAGAAAGACGCCGCTGTCCTAAAACCCTTGGGTGATATTTTCCTAAATCTTCTCTTTACCACCATTGTTCCTCTCGTCTTTTTCTCCATATCATCGGCGGTTGCCGGAATGACTAATATCCGGCGCTTAGGGAAAATCTTATCGGCGATGATCTTTGTGTTCGTAATCACCGGCCTGATTGCTTCGATTGTCATGCTAGTCGGAGTCATACTTTACCCTCCTGCAGTCGGTGTCAATGTGAGCTTCGGTAACAGCGTAAATCTCGAACAGTTTAAGGCCTCCGAAGAAATAGTGAAGGCTTTTACAGTCAGCGATTTTACCGATCTTTTATCCAAGAAGAATATGCTCGCGCTTATCATCTTTGCCGTCCTCACGGGTCTGGCGACTTCAGCATCGGGCGAACGCGGCAAGAATTTTGCAAATTTCCTGACCTCGGCAAGTCAGGTTATGATGAAACTAATCTTCTTCATCATGTACTATGCACCGATCGGTCTTTGCGCTTACTTCGCCTATCTCGTCGGCGTCTTCGGACCGGAACTGCTGGGCTCATACGCCAGAGTTGTGATTCTATATTACCCGACGGCCATTTTGTACTTCTTCATTGCCTTCACCCTTTATGTCTTTGTAGCCGCCAGAAGCGAAGGTCTGCGGCGTTTTTGGCGCAACATCATACCGCCGTCTCTTATTGCTCTGGCTACAGGAAGCTCTATAGCCACAATTCCCGCCAATCTGGAAGCAGCAGACAAAACTGGTGTGCCCCAGGAAATCAGCGAAGTTTGTCATCCCCGTTGGCGCGACCATGCATATGGAGGGCTCCTGCCTTGCCGCTGTTGTGAAGATTGCCTTTCTGTTTGGGATATTCAATATTAGTTTTTCAGGAGTTGAAACCATCGCGACAGCGCTCGGTATAGCACTTCTGGTCGGTGTAGTGGTGAGCGGCATACCAGGAGGCGGTACAATCGGCGAAATTCTAATAATTTCCGTTTATGGCTTTCCGATGGAAGCCTTCCCGCTTATCACGATGATCGGAACACTGGTTGACGCTCCGGCCACAATGGTCAACGCTGTCGGCGACAATGTCTCCAGTATTCTTGTCGCGCGAATGCTGGGCGGTAAGGCTTGGATGAAAGGCGGGCAATGACTTTAAATGGAACCGTCACCAATTCTACATGCATCTCAAATGCATTTACCACTTTAAGGAACTTTTCAAAAAGTATATATCCATTCTCTGCCGGATCCATTTAAGACAAACCGAAAGGATAGAGACACCTTTAAGAAGGCAAAATAAAAATAGAGGAAGTCCCGTTGAGCATGTGGTATATATTGCCGAACGGACCGGAGCAGCCATAACTGTGCACACATTTTTTAACAATTACCCGGGTAATGGCTAATCGAATGATGCCCCAAAACAAAAACACCGTAATTGTGTCGAAGCCGGAAGGAATTTACCGCGGATTTACGAAGTTCATCATTCTCGTTTTAATCCCCCTGCTGTTTCTGCTTTTTACCCTCAGCAGCGTCGCCGATAAAGCGCCGGCCAGGGCAATCCCTTTTCAGCCCGGGGAAAAACTTACATACAAGGGAAGATGGGGAATAATTCCGGCCGGAGAACTCACACTGGAAGTTCTTCCTAAACAAACCATCAATGGTATTGAAGCCTATCACTTTGTAATGATTACTAAAACTAGTGCACTAGTCGACCTCATCTATAAAATCCGGGAGAGACAGGATTCCTATGTCGATACCGGCATGACTCATAGCATCTTCTATAAAAAAAAGACGGAAAGTGAACATCCGCGTGATGAAAACATAAATTTTAACTGGGAAAAACTGGAAGCCACTTATACCAATTTCGGCGAGACGAGGCCGCCGATTCATATCTTACCGGGTACCTTCGATCCGCTTGGTCTTTTTTACGCTCTTCGCCTTCATAATCTGATAGAAAATTCAGAAATTTATCTGCCGCTGACCGACGGCAACCTCAACATCGATGTCAGAGCAATTGTCGGTAAAAGAGATATGATCGAAATTGAAGGAAAAATGTATGACACCATTGAAATTACGCCTAATATGCAAATGTTGGATAAACTGGATAAAGTAGTAAAAAAAAGCGATCATCCGCAACTCAAAGTCTGGGTAACTGCTGATGAAAAAAAGATCCCCATAAAAATCAGGAGTAAAGTGGGGGTAATTTCGTTTGATTTTGATCTTGTATTAGGTCCATCTTGAAACAATATATGCAAGTACATTTTTTACAACCCGGCTCTGTGTACTGCGATAACCTCGGTGTAGTATTTGAAACAAAAAAATCGGCTCTTCCGACTACTCCGAGGGAGACAGGACGAAAGGCCCGGAGTGACCAATTGCCATTTCTTGACTTTTTTAAATCCATTAAGATATTATATAATAAAATTTAAAGCGTTTCTATTGCACTGCAGCTTAAAATTATGCTCTTCCAAAATTAAAGTGAGGTGGAATCTCATGAAAACATTTTACAATTCACTGGTCGTGGTCGTCTTATTAATGATGTTGACAGGGTGCGTCAGGCTTCTGCCGTCCAGCAAGATAACTGTACAATCACCCTGGCAGGATTTCGATGGCGCCAGATTAGCCTATGAAAAAATAATTCCTGGTGTAACCACTGTGGATGATATGAAAAAACTTGGGTTTGATCCTTTTTTATTGCCCAATATCAGGGTCATGAACTGTCACAGAGGTTATCAACCTATTCTTGCCGAATCCTTCTATTAAAAAGGAGGATTTAGATCCCGGCATTCAAAAATGCATCGAGAGTAAGGACCGCTGTACGGCTTACCAAATTTTGCCCAGCATGGTAAATGTCAATCGAATAGGTAATTTCTGGCTGGATTTGTTCACATTCAAACGCCATACAGTAAATACCGGATGGGAATTCAAGGGGTTAATCACAATTGTTGATAATGTTGTTACTTACAGAGACCCGCCCGGAGGCCGACCCTTAATTCATACGGAACAAGTTGACATTAAACCTTTAGGCCCGCTGCAGGAAGCTGGATCCGTGGTCATTACCGAGGTTCCGAGACTCTTCGGATTATAAGCAACGGCAATCCGGTTAATGATTATATGCATTCCCGATTCCCGGCGGCGGAACGATCGGCGAATTGTTAATCATCTCTTTATATGGTTTTCGTCTGGAGGCTTTCCCGCATTATCACGATGATTGGGACATTGGTTGACGCTCCGGCAAAATGGTCAATGCCATCTGCGATAATGTCTCTAGTATGCTTGTCGCACGAATGCTGGGCGGTAAGGACTGGATGGAGGAGGCTTAATTTATCAATCGAAGTTCGTACATTAATTGTTAGAGGCAAGAATAATGAATAATAAACTGATAATGATAGGTATTCTGTTCGTCTTGTTTCTCACTTCAACCTGCGCAATGGCCGATGATGGGGTAACGAAGTTTTCCTGCGGAAAAACTTCCATCACTCTTTACAACGGCAATACAGCGGAATCTCCCTTCTTCGTCATTACTGTTTGGAATGGAAAATCAAAGAAATATTATCCCTTCCCCGTGACTAACGAATTCCTTGATGTGAGGTGCGAAAAAGATAAGAAAGGTAAAGACTACCTTCTTGTTAACCACTTCTGCGGCGGTAGTGGGTGCGCAGAGTCTAATTATGCACTAATCGATCTCGCCACTAATAAGGAAGTCTTAAAAGCCTCGGAGCAATATAATAGAGGTAATAATAAAGCCGCATCTTTACTGGGCAAGACCGTCACGCCATTTTCGTGCGAAAAACGAGCGAAAGGTTCATCTACACCGAATGACAATGGGGAATTTTGTATAGTTTCTCCGATAGGAAGGTTAAAATAACAGGAACCTCTAACAACGGCTTGCAGCTGGTCGTATGCCGCTCCCGCTGAAGCCGAGCCTAATAGAACAATGAGTTCTAATAATACACAGCTTGGTTTTTACTTTTATGAACATTTGTTACAAATGTAAAAAAGAAATCTCACAGGATTTTTTTGTCGGCAGGCAAGCGCAATGTCCCTCCTGCGGAGCTGATCTGCATTGTTGCCTCAATTGCTCCTTTTATGATGCAGGCTCTTATAATGACTGCCGCGAACCTCAGGCCGAAAGAGTATTGGATAAAAGCCGCTCCAATTTTTGTGATTTTTTCAGCTTTAAACAAATAACGAAACCTTCCGGCACGACTGATTTAAAAACTAAAGATAAGTTGGAAGGGTTATTTAAGAAAGGCTGATAATAAAAGTTTTAAACTATCTATACAGCACAAGCCGAATGGCGACCGGGGAGTAATTCCATTTTGTATTTGCGCTTGTGGAAGGCTTTTAATATCCAGCTTTTGTTTGATTTCCTTTAGCGGCACTACTTCTATACCCATGTTGATCGCATCTTTTAAAAGCTCTCTGAATTGATTTTGAAAGATGCCCCCTTCAACTTCGGCGTGAACCGGCAGGACATGTGTTTGCACCATCTTTAATCAAGTCCGTAATAATTGATACGCCTTTTTGTGCGTCAATTTCCTCAAAGCAAGGCAAGTCTGAGGGTATCTCCAGAACATCAGCTATTTCATGAATAAAAGGCGCTTTAGCCCGCGTACAACTTAGATAATCACAATTGTATTCTTTAATTATTCTCAGCACTCGATCATCAATAACCCACGAAGGAGCACCGAAACGCTGTTGGTTTCTTTCCGGTTAATTTTTCAAAACCGGCAATGCCTTTGCTAAACCACTCTCGAATCCAGTTTTCGGATTTGTGCGGCAGTTCATCTTGCCAGCGGCGGTGATCCCAGGCATGAAATTGAACTTCATGGCCAGCGGCAATTATATCATTTACAATTTGCGGAAAAGAAAGCGCGATCATGGGTGCCGGAAGCAATGTGCCGTATAGCGCTGTTTTCCAGCCATAGAGGCCTATCGCATTTGTCCGCATCATTTTCTTTAAAAAAAGTGGATTCTTAATTAACTGCAATGCCGCCCTACCGGAATTATCCGGCCCGATGCTTAGAAAAAATGTTCCTTTTATTTGGAATTGTTTTAAGATTTCCAAAAGACATGGCACGCCATTTTTCATGCCCCAGTAGGTATCTACATCTATTTTTAATCCGAGCATTGCCATTTTATTTGATGTCGGCGTCTTTGTTTTCTTCCAAAAACGAATTGAGGGTTAGTCGAAGTGATTCTTCCAAGCCTACTTTCGGCTCCCAATTTAAAAGTTTTCTCGCCTTCTCGATGCTGGGCTTGCGTGTGTAAATATCCTGATAGCCTTTGCCGTAGTAGCTATCCGCGGAAACATCGATTATATCTGAATAGCTTTTATCATTTTTATGATCAGGGTGTTCTTTGAATAGCTTTTTTAAAATATTGGCCAGTTCTTTCACTGAGCATTCGTTTTCAGGATTGCCAATGTTGATAATCTGGTTTTTACAAATATCATTTTTATTTTCTAATATCTTCATCAGCGCGGCTATTCCATCATCAACATAGGTAAAACAGCGTTTTTGCTTTCCGCCGTCAACAAGATTTATCGGCCGTTTCATGAACAATTCCGCGATAAATTGCGTGACGACGCGAGAACTTCCTTCCTTCGCCGCGTAGAGTGAATCAAGCCGAGGGCCAATCCAGTTAAACGGTCTAAACAAGGTAAATTCCAAATGCCCTCTTGTTCCATAGCCGTAAATTACACGATCAAGAAGTTGCTTACAGCAGGAATATATCCAGCGTTCCTTATTGATGGGACCTACGACCAAAAAGCTTTCATCTTCTTTGAATTCGGGATCAGTGCAGGCACCATAAACTTCCGAAGTCGAGGGAAAAACAACCCGCTTATGATATTTTACGCATTTTTTGATAATATCTACATTCATCTCAAAATCAAGATTGTAAACGGCAATGGGATCTTCCACGTAAAGCTTCGGAGTGGCAATAGCTACGAGCGGCATGATGACATCGCATTTTTTTATCTGCAGTTCAATCCACTCCCGGTTGATGGCAATATCGCCTTCCAAAAAATTAAAACGCGGATTATTCATATTCTTGCCGAGGCGGTCTGTGCCTAAATCCATGCCGTAAACTATCCAATCTTTTTTTTCGGTGAGGATTTTATTAATCAGATGATGTCCGATAAATCCATTTACACCCAGTATCAATATTTTCATTTTATCTTTATCACCTTCCCTTTTTGAAAATATTCGGAAATTTGCGAACCTTTCATGCGCCTTCCCTGAACTTCGACATCAATGAGTTTTATAGCATCTTTGCCGGTATAGACGCGAATATTTTCTGTGCTTATTTCTACCTCGCCGGGACCTTTGGATATGTTTGATTTTACCGGCTCTGCCCACCAGATAATTAATTTTCCGCCATTTTCCAGAATCGCAAAAGCTCCCGGATAAGGTTCTGTGACACCGCGAATCAAATTGTAAATATCTTCTGCTGATTTATTCCAGTCGATACAGCCGTCCTCAGGACGCCTTCCTCCGTAATAACTCCCCGCCGCTAAATTTTGTTTACGGCACGGAATTTGGCCTTTTTTAATTAAGGGCAATATTTCATCAAAGAGCGTTTTGGCGGTATGACAGAGCTTTTCATACAAAATTCTTGCCGTATCCGTAAAGCTGATTTCGACCTCTTTTTGGCCGACGATATCTCCTGCATCGGGTTTATCAATCATGTAATGAAGCGTAACGCCGGTGCGTTTTTCCCCGTTGATCAAAACCCAGTTTACCGGACAGCGTCCCCGATAGGCAGGCAGTAGCGAGCCGTGCAAGTTAAACGCGCCCAGCCTGGGGATTTCCAGAATCTCGTGGCAGATCATTTTTCGATAATAAAAGGAAAATATAATATCGGGCTTGAGCTCGCCAATTTTTTTAATCCATTGCAGTTCATTTATTTTTTCGTCAGTGTATACGGTAATATTTCTTTTTACAGCCCAATCGTTAACCGAACCGAACCAGCAATTCTCATCAGGGTCGTCTTCATGTGTAAACACAGCGGCAATATCAAAACCATGCTGGAAAAGCGCTTCCAACCCGGCAATGCCCATATTGTGATACGCAAAAACAACCGCTTTCAAATTATTTATTCTTTCCTTCTGCGCTGTAAATGTTTTCAATCACATATTCCGGCCGCTTGCGTACCTCCCGGTAAATTCGACCGATGTATTCACCGATAACGCCCAGGGCAAAAAATTGCAGACCGACAAATACAAACAAGATGGCAAACAAAGTAAATATCCCCTCCGCCGCCCAGCGCGCGCCATAAAACAACCTCGCTATTGCCAGAAAAATACCGAAACAAACGCCCAGCAGTGACATCAATATGCCGCCATACATAATAAGCTTTATCGGTAAATTCGAAAAAGCCGCCACCAGATCAAATTGGAGATTAATCAATTTTCTTAAAGGGTAGCTTGATTTTCCGCCATACCGCTCATCATGAGCCACTTCTATTTCCGTTACGCGCTTAGAGAAAAGCGTTGCCAAAGCCGGAATGAATGTAGAGTGCTCATGGCATTGGATCATTCTTTCGACCACACTGCGCCGGTATGCCCGCAGCATACATCCCCAATCCCGTAGACTGACGCCCGTAATCTTTCGCGCAACCACATTAATAATTTTCGAGGGAATAATTCGCCAGAAGGAATCTTTGCGTCCCCTTCTGATCGAGCTGACAACATCATAATTGCCCTCATCCATCACTTTAACTAAATTAGGTATCTCTTCGGGAGGATTCTGTAAATCCGCATCCATGGTAATGACAATTTCAGCACTGGATACGGAAAAGCCCGCTAAGATGGCCGCATGCTGTCCGTAATTTCGCGTTAATTCTACTATCTTCACCGATGGTTTTTGAGAAAATTCTTTCAGAATTTCGAGTGAATTATCGCGGCTGCCGTCATCAATGAATATTATTTCGTAACTTTTTCCCAAACTCTGCATCACGGCTGTAAGCCTTTGCATTAAAGTCGGGAGGTTTTCTTTTTCATTGTAAACGGGAATGACGATAGCTATTTTAGCATTACTCATTATTCACTATCTCCTTTATGGCTGTACAAACATATTGAACATCTTCTTGCCGCATATCCGGAAATAAAGGCAAGGATACTATCTTATCAGCGGCACGCTCAGTTTCCTTAAGCGAACCTATTTTTAAGGCATATCTTTCCTTAACATAGCTTAAAGTATGGGCAGGAGGAAAATGCAACCCATATCCGATATTATATTCAGCAAGCCTGTTCATAAATTTATCCCGACCTAAAGCCAAAACCTTGATTACAAAAAGGTGCCAGGCATGGGTGTGATCATATTGGGGAGCTTGCGGCAAATCTATACCCTTTATACCTTTCAGTCCCCTCCAAATAAAGCTGAGCCAGCTTTAAACGCTTTGAATTCAATTCTGACCAGCGCTCGAACTGCGCCAAACCTAGCGCCGCCAGCAAATCCGGCATATTATATTTATAGCCCGGTTCCATTATATCATAGGAAGGATTTCCTCCCTTGCCGTATCTTTTCCAGGCATCCCGCTCGATTCCATGAAATCTCATCAGCCGCAATTTCTTTTCCAAAACAGCATCATTTAAAGTTATCATCCCTCCCTCGGCGGTTGTAATGTTTTTTATCGGATGAAAAGAAAAAATGGCAGCATGACCAAAACCACCAGCATGAATTCCTTTATAATAACTACCAACCGCATGAGCCGCATCTTCTATTACGACTAGATTATACTTTTGAGCGAGCTGATTAATTTTCTCCATATCGGCCGTAGCTCCGGCGAAATGAACGGGAATTATTGCTTTTGTTTTCGGTGTGATTTTTTCTTCAATCAAAGCGGCATTGATATTAAGCGTGCCGTAGTCGATATCGACAAATACCGGTGTCGCTTCCCTTAAGGCAATCATGTTAATTGTAGAGGCGAAAGTCAGAGAGGGAGTTATGACTTCATCGCCAGCACCGATATTCAGCGCCGATAAGGTTAAATGCATGCCGGCGGTGGCCGAGTTTAGCGCTATCGCCTGTTTGGCGCCTGTGAGCTTGCAGAAGCCGGCTTCAAATTCTTGGCATTGTGCTCCGGTCGTAATCCAGCCGGATTTCAGGCAGGATACAACTTTATTTATTTCGGCATTTCCTATTGACGGCCTACTAAAGGGTAAGAAATCTTTTCTGATTTTCATTTACAGCCTTTGCGAATTATTATTTTTTTATATGTAACAAATAAAAAGCTTTATTATCCCAGAGCACATCAACCTCAGGCAGTTTTTCTTTAATTTCTCTTAACTTGTTTTTGTGCTGGGTGATACAATAAACATCTTTTCTTTGAGTACACAATTGAAAAAAATCGTTTCTGGATAAAAAATAACGCTCTCTCTCTGCGGAAGGAAGCTTGGCTATTCCTTCCACTAACTCGCCAAAATCTTCTACAATCGGCGTTCTGATCTTATTATAAAAGTCAATTCCGTAAAAATTTTCGCGATATTGATATAAATCATGACTAGCCGGTACAAATTTTGAAATTGCTTCCTTAGCGACTCGAGCGCTACGATAAGGCGCTAGAAAATCATTTATCGGGAAAAGAACGCTTGCCAGAAATACAGCGCACAGTAAGTAAATAGTTAAAAACCAGCCACGCCTTAACTTTCTGGCAATCAGGTCCGGTAGAAGAACCATCAGAACCGCCGCCAGTAAAGGCAACAATATATATAACCACCAGTAGCCGGAAGTCATGATGACAAGTCCTTTTTCAGGATCGGAGTACTGTTTCAATACAGGCGGCAGAAAAAGGGCAATAATTATTATTAGAGACTGAAATATAACGGCAATCCGGTAAAATACTTTCTTCCCACCGCTTGCCTCCGATAAATTCTGTTCGTAATTGCGAAAAACACTACCGGCAAAAAGAGCAAGCGGTAAAAATACGGGAGCAATATATGTAGCAAGCTTGGAAGAAGAAAATGTATAAAACAAATAAATAAATAAAACCCAAACTGTCAGTAATTTGTTTTCTTCTTTGCTGAATAGCCACTCCTTAATTGATTTTTCCCGCCAGGCTTTGATCAGATAAACCGACCACGGAATGGTTCCGGCGATAATTATCGGCAAATAAAAATAAAATGGCTCGGTCTTGCCGTGCATCTTCGTGGTAAAACGTAGAAAATGCTCCCGCACAAAAAAGAACCAGAGAAAGTCGGAATTTTCTTTTTGCGCCAGAATCAACCAGGGACAAACGACAATCAGAAATATCAATATTCCAATTGGCGAAAATAGCTGCCACATTTGACGCCACTTACCAATCCAGATCAGCCATAAAACCAATATAGTAAAGGGAAATACAACGCCGATAATACCTTTAGTTAAAAAGGCCAGAGCGCAGGAAAAATAAAATAAATAATAAAGGTATTTTTTCTTTTCCTGGGTTAAAGACAAATAACCCAGCCAAATGGAAAGACACAGAAAGAAAGTAAGCGGCATATCCAATATGTTGATCCGGCCCAAGGCAAAAGGAAAAGCGGATACCGTTAAAAGCGCCGCGGCATAAAGTCCTGTTTTTTCATCCCGGAAATGTTTCCCGATAAAATATGTCAGTAACACGCACCCCCATGCGCAGAGAGCAGCAAATAGTCTTGCGGAAAAATCGTTTTCACCGAATACTTTAAAAGATATTGCTGTAACCCAGTAAACCAATGGCGGCTTTTCCAGATAAACGACGTTTTTAATGTGCGGGGTGACATAATTGCCGGATTGGTTCATGGCGCTGGGAATCAAGCTGTAGCGAGCTTCATCCGGCTCCATTTGCGGCATGATTCCGAGCAAACCGATATAAAGGATAAAGGGTATTAAAAGCAGTATATATCTTTTTTGCATGGAAATACTTTATGCCTTTTCACTTCTGAATTAATTCGATTTTCTTGCGATCAAAAAAGTATTTTACAAGCATTGTAGACAATATGCCGATACCGGCGCCGGCGATTACGTCGCCCAAGTAATGAGATGTTAGTATTATCCGTGTCATTCCTATAGATATAGCTATAATAAAGGCTGCAATGCCTGCGCGTGGAAATAATATACTTACTGCGGCAGCCAAAGAGAAAGCCGTAACGGCATGTCCGGAAGGTAAAGACGTTAATTCATAACCTACTCCGAAAAAATTAAATCCATAAAGACCGTGCGTAAAATAATTAATAGGCCGATTTCTTCCGGCAAGCCATTTAACCAACATATTGATCAATCCCGATGCCGAAAGAGATAGAAAAATAAACAACAACTTCATCGGCCATACCTTGTTTTTCAAAATTATGCGCAAAAGCAGGTAAGCCGGAATCAACAAAATATAATACCATCTCGCTTCACCCAGGATAGTGACAATTTCAGCAATATCAACTATCGACCGCTTTAAGCCTTTACAGTATATCGCCAGCGGAATATCCCAGTAAAAATAGGAAACAGCGACCAGCAACAAGCAAACGAAAAAGAAAATAGCGGTCATCCATTTTTTAATCAAGGTTTAGCTCCCCCATAATTGTGGCACCAGACAAATTCCACCGTATCCACCTTTGCCTTGCGCAGAATTAAATCGGTTTTCGCGGCTACTTCAATACGTTCACAACGAGCATACTTTTCAATATTTAAATTATGAAAATAAGTATTAAGAAAAAGAAGGTCATAACCAATAGGTGGTTTTTTTTGCCAGACATCGAATTGATCTTTTCGATTATCAATAACAAATACTTCATTTTTATAAGGCAAGCTGTAATACATCGTCCTGCTGCCCATCGTCCAGTTGGTCACCGCTATTGCTTTTGGCGCTTCTGATAAATTTTTCTTCATAAGCTCATCGGCTTTTTTGGCAATTTCCGGAAAACCATAAATATCGCGAAATGGCGATTTGTAATCGGGAAAAGTAAAAAATTTTACCGTCAATTCCATATAAACAAACAATGTTAAAATTAGACTGAGCTCCGATGGAAACATAAAGAAAGTTTTTCTTCCACCTTTCTTGAGCAATGAATAAGTTGTAAGTTCCGACCGGAATAAAAAGTAAATAAAACACAGCCGGCCAATGGGGAAGCGTCCTTTCATAAAAGGAGGTAGCGAGAAAAAAAAGCAAAATCGTTCCGCCGAATAAAACTGCCAGACGCAGATAATCGTCGCGCGCACGAAGCACTTGGAAAAAACCATAAAAGGCAATTATAAATAAGAACGGATTATACGCGCCGAATTGCGCGGCCAGCGATTCGAAAAACCTCGAAAAACTTGTAGCCAGAGAACCGAACACATGAGAGCCCTGATAGCGAAAACTGATAAAGTTGTGCGTAATATTCCAGTAAATAACGGGTGTGATGAGAATCAAAGCTATAAAAGCGGCTAAAACCATATAGAGGGAAAAAATTATATCGTATCTTTTTTTCAGTACGAAAAAAATTATTAACGGCGGAACAAGCAGAATTGAAGTGTACTTTGTCAGTCCCATTAAACCTAAGAGAATGCCCAGCAAAATAAAATCCAGCGGTCTTTTTTCGCGGATAATTTTTTCGGCAATAAAAATAAGCAGAAAAACAAATAATAGCAAAAGAGAATCCGGCAACAGCATTAGACCTAATACATTGAGCATAAACGAACAATTCAATGCCAGAACCGCCCATAACGACAACTGCATTGATTGTGTTACTTTTAGCACAAACAAATACGCGCAATATGATGTTACAGCAAAAATCAAAATCGCCGGCAGGCGGGCTAAAAATTCATTAGTACCTAAAAGATAGAAAAAAGGAACATGCACCCAGCCGACAAGCGGCGGATGATCAACGTAACTTAAGTCAAGATATTTAGCGTATAAAACATAATGAGCTTCATCAACACCCAATCCAAAAAATGGCGCCACGATAAGACGGATTAAAGTAAATAAGCCAATCAGTAGAAATATTTGTTTATTTGTCTTCAGCATTTATCTTCTCTAAAGCAGGTTTAATCTCCGCAAACACTCTTTCGGGTTTTATTACCTGTAAGCAAATATTATCTTTGCAGGCAGTTTTACGGTGATTGGCTGCGCTCACGCAGGGTGAACAAGCCAAGCCGGCATAAATAGGTGTGGTCTTCCCCAATGATCCATAAAGCGCTGGTGTCTCCGGGCCAAAGATAACAAATGAATGCATATCTGTTACCGAAGCAAAATGTGGTGGGCCAGAATCATTAGTCACCATGAATTCGGAGATGCTATAAAGCAGTGGTAGTTGGTCCAGTGTTACTTCTCCGGCAAAATTTATACATCTTTCAGCCTGCACTTGTTTTCTGAGTCGCTCGGCTTCTTCCCTCTCCCGCGGATCGCCCGTAATTAAAACTATTGCTTTGGAGCAATTCTCTAAAATCATTTTAATTAATTGTGCGTAATTTGCTTGCGGCCAACGCCGCTGGATAAGGAGTTCGCTGGCGTTGGGATTAATTAAAATGATTTTATGCTTTTCAGGATTGAATTTCCCGAAACAACCGCGAACAATATCGATAATTGGTTTCTGCTCCAAAGCTGAAAATTTAACTTTGGTCAAAATGATTTCATCATCGGTAATCAGCGTTTTTGAATAGGGAATTTCCTTTTTAGCTGCAAGAAGAGCATTGACCATAGCAACGAAATTTTTGGCAATATGGATATGAGGATTGTAAGCCACCTTATGCGATAAAAAATCCCCGCGGTAAAGCCCCTCGTTATAGTAAGCGTGAAACCCTACTTTATTAGGCGCACCGCTGAATCCAGTAAGCAAAGCTGTGAAACGGGAAAAAAGCTCCAGATCGATTACGGCATCAATTTTTCTCTTTCGAGTCCAGAAAAAGAATTTCAACGTATCGAGCACAAAAGCCAGAATATTTCCTTCTCGGATCGAATAAATATTTTCCTCAGGAACTGTTTTCAGTAAATTCAAACTGGGTTTATTTTTTTTAAAAATGGCAAAATAGATATTAGCGCCTGTTTTTTTTTGCAGTTTTTTCATCGCGGGATCAACTAAAATGGCGCTACCCATTTCCGATAATTCGATAAAAAGCACATTACGTAAAGGTTTACTCCCGGGTCTTCCCAACAATTTAACAATTTTATGGCATAATGTACCCAAAAAGCAAAGAGGAACGCCAAGGTAATAATCAATCTGACGCATGGTATCAACTTTCATGGGCAACCAACTCTTATTCTTTCAAAAATCGGCATTTTGGTTAAATTCTAGAGGAATATAGGCAAAATAGCGACGACTGTCAATAAAACATTGCAACAATACCTGCCTTTACGTAACTTTTAAAAGAGCATTAAAACATTTTACTTAGCCACCATGTTTTGCTTGAGAAAATTAATCAATACATGTTAATTTAAAAGAATAGTGGTTTAAATACATGCGTAAAATTATTGACAGATATATATTTAAAGAAATAGCCATACCCTTTATCATCATTTTGTTTGTCTTGACCTTTGTCCTGCTTATGGGAAAAATCCTGCAGATAATGGATTTAATGGTCAATAAGGGTATCAGCGTATTTTCTATCGCCAAGCTCATTGTCTTACTTTTACCTTCGTTCATGATGTTCACCATACCCATCGCCCTTTTGATCGCGATACTCATCGCCATGGGTCGTTTTTCTGCTGATAACGAAATAACAGCGCTTAAAGCTTCGGGCATAAGTTTATTACAAATTTATTATCCTGTCGCGATTGCTTCTTTCGCCACATTTATTTTTACCATATTTATAAGCCATTTTCTTGTGCCACATAGCAATTTTGCCACCAAGCGTTTGCTTTTCGAAATCGCTTCCCAAAACGCGAGCATCGGCATAAAAGAAAAAGTTTTCAACGCTGATTTTAAAGGTCTTTTGCTTTATGCGGAAAAAATTCCTCTTGATGGCAAATACATGGAAGGAGTTATTGTTTCCGACAGCCGTATTATCGGCGAACAAAATACGATTCTAGCTAAAAAAGCTTTTCTTATATCCGATCCGGAATTGATGACTGTCAAATTAAGACTGGAAAACGGTTCCGTTCATACAGTAAGTTCAGATTTAAAAAATTACCGCAAAATTGATTTTGAAAGCTACGATATCAATCTTAACTTATCAACTGCCATTGCCGGCATGAGTGAAGATTCAAAATCGAGCACGGAAATGACAATGGATGAGCTGCTGGAAAAGATGAAAAAACCGGGTATTGATGAAGCTTCAATCCGCGAATTGGCAATTGAAGTCCACAAAAAATTTTCTATTCCCCTTTCCTGCATTTTCTTCGGTCTTCTGGCTTTGCCGTTGGGCATAAGAAGTCATCGAGCGGTAAAATCGCGTGGCTTTGCCGTTGGTATTATCGTTGTTTCTTTATATTACTTGTTGCGTATAGGCGGTGAAGCTCTTGTGGAAACCGGCCGTCTTTCTCCAGTAATCGGTGTCTGGACGCCAAATTTAACTTTTGCTTTTCTTGGCGTTTATCTTTTTTATATGGCTTACAAAGAAATATCTCTCTGGCATATGACAAAAATTTTTCTTTGGCGTAAAACTCTAAATAATTAGGGATTATAAATTGAAGATAATTGACAGATATATTATCAGGGAATTCGCTAAATTATTCGTGATTATCTGTATCACTTTTATTGCACTTTATTTGATTGTCGACTTTTTCGAAAAAATACGAATGTTTCTCAGCAATCATGCGTCTGTTGAGCAAATGGCATCATATTTTATATATTCGATCCCAATGATTATCTCTCTTGTTTTGCCTTCCGCTGTTCTTTTGGCAACTCTGATGGCTTACGGCTCATTTTCAAAACACAATGAAATAACCGCGATGAAAGCCAACGGAATTAGCCTTTATAGAATTTCCCTTCCCGCCCTAATTTTCGCGGCTGTATTAGCTGTTTTTTTATTTTATTTCAGCGAGCTTATAACGCCGGCATCAATACAAAAAACTGAAAATATCATAAAAATTGAAGTCCAAAAACAGCAGGCGTTGGGTTTCTTTAAGCAAAATGAGATTTGGTACCGTTCGGAAAATGCAATTTATAATTTCAAAATGTTTGATGTTAATAAAGACACTTTGCGCGGTGTAACTATTAATTATTTAAATCCCGATTTTACTTTAAATATGCGCATAGATGCCAAAAGCGCTAAATGGAATGGTGATAATTGGATTTTTCATAACCTGCTTGTAACTACTTTTGACAGCAACAATATTCCTGTCTTAGAGCGATCAGAAGAGAAAATAATAAATATCCCTGAAAAACCGAATGATTTTAAAATAATACAAAAAGACGCGGAAAAGATGGGCTATTTCGAGCTGAGAAAATATGTCAAGAAAATACAGGCCGAAGGATATGATGTCACAAGATATCTGGTAGATTTGCAGGGAAAAATTGCCTTTCCCCTGGTAACCATAATACTTGTTTTTATTGGTGTCTTTTTTTCTTTACGCTCAGAAAGAAGCGGAGGCGTAATGCAAAGCGTGGGAATTGGCATTTTTATCGGATTTTCTTATTGGATAGTCCATGCGTTTAGTATGTCTCTGGGACGCTCCGGTACGCTATCTCCGTTTATAGCCGCCTGGGCAGCAAATATATTGTTCATTTCCGCCGCTTTAGTATTGTTTAATAAAGCGCGCACTTAGATTTTGCTCTTAAAATATTATTTGGATTTCTATGGGGTCGGAAACTAATATCTGTAGTATTCCGGTTTAAATGGACCTTCTACCGACAGGCCAAGATAATCTGCTTGTTTTCGCGTCAGTTTGGTTACCCGCGCACCCAATCTACCTAAATGCACCCGGGCGACTTCTTCATCCAATATCTTCGGCAAAGTGAAAACGCCGATTTTATGTTTCTTTGTGGCCAGTTCTATTTGCGCCAGACATTGATTTGTGAAGCTGTTACTCATGACAAAACTGGGATGACCGGTGGCACAGCCTAAATTAACCAATCTGCCTTCCGCTAATATTATTATCGAACGCCCCGATTTTAGTTTCCACTTATCTACCTGCGGTTTAATATTTTCTTTTTTACAGTGTTTGCTTGTTTCTAAATATTGCATATCTATTTCGCTGTCAAAATGGCCGATATTGCAGACTATTGCTTCATCTTTCATCATTTCCATGTGTTTGCCGGTAATGACGTCGCAACAACCGGTGGCTGTCACAAAAATATCGCCGATAGTCGCCACTTCTTCCAGTGTCTTAACTTCATATCCTTCCATCGCCGCCTGCAACGCGCAAATTGGATCGATTTCCGTAATAATAACCCGGGCTCCAAAACCTCTCATGGATTGGGCGCAACCTTTGCCTACATCTCCATAACCGCAAACAACAACAATCTTGCCGGCAATCATTACATCCGTTGCCCTTTTAATACCGTCAACGAGCGATTCGCGGCATCCGTAAAGATTATCAAATTTTGATTTAGTGACTGAATCGTTAACATTTATTGCCGGAAACAATAGTTCTCCCGCTGCCTGCATCTGATAAAGGCGATGCACGCCCGTCGTTGTTTCTTCGGAAACGCCGCGAATGTTAGCGGCTGCCCTTTGCCATCTTTGCGGGTTACGTTTTAAAGATTTTTCCAATCGGGAAATAATAATTTTAAATTCTTTATTATCAGTTTTTTGTTTTAGCAATTTTGGATTTTTTTCGATCTTTACTCCTTGATGAATAAATAAAGTCGCATCGCCTCCATCATCCACGATTAAATCGGGACCGGAACCATCCGGCCAGGTTAAGGCCTGTTCAGTGCACCACCAATATTCATCCAGAGATTCGCCTTTCCATGCAAAAACAGCTGCTGAACCTGCTTTGGCTATTGCTGCGGCGGCATGATCCTGCGTCGAAAAAATATTACAGGATGCCCAACGAAGATCGGCACCTAATTCTCTTAGCGTCTCAATAAGCATAGCCGTTTGGATAGTCATGTGTAGACTGCCCATTATTTTCAATCCATTAAGAGGCTTCTTACGGCCGTATTTTTCGCGCACAGCCATCAGACCGGGCATTTCATTTTCCGCCAATTGCATTTCTTTCCGGCCAAACGAGGCCAGAGAAATATCGGCAATTTTATATTTTAAAGCCCTATCAACTTCCAGAAAAGCCATCTTTCCTCCACTGTATTTTTGCCATGGTTACTCTTGTCCGGTTACTTATTTTTTAACGTTTTTTTTAGAGCGTCAATTTTATCTGTTTTTTCCCAAAGATAATTCATATCCAGAAATAAGGTTTTAGGAAGCTTTTTATATATATCACCTTTCAGTAGCTCAAACTTTTCAATCATTCCTTTGGGAGTTAAATCAAATACCTGATTAACAACCCCGGCAATTTTTTCATCCGACATAACTCCAGTTCCGAAAGAGTTGACATAGATTGATATCGGTTGCGCAATTCCGATCGCGTAAGCAAGCTGTACAGAACATTTTTTCGCCAGCCCGGCGGCAACAATGTTTTTGGCCACATATCTTGCACCGAAGGCTGCTGAACAATCTACCTTTTCCGGTGTTTTATTGACGATGGAACCGCCGCCCAATTGAGCGCCCGGGTAACCGCCATAGAGTTGTACGACTAATTTGCGGCCGGTCACACCGGAATCTGCCGCAGAACAGGAGTTAATCGCGTTCCATTCACCTGTGGGATTAAAAATAAATCTTGTCTTATTATCTATCCAATCGTTTAAACAATCAAAGGCAATCTGCCGGGCCTGTTCTTCGATCGATGAGCGGAATTTATCCGGCACTTGGCGATAATCTATGGCGTTAGACATAAGTACTGTGGTTACTCTTTTCGGACGCCAATCGGCGTCATAATCCACCGTGACCTGTCCTTTTCCATCCGGAGCAAAAATAGGATTACCGCAATTTTCAAAAGCGCGCATCATTCTATTGACTAATACATATGTTAACGGTAATAGTTCTGGAGTTTCATCACAGGCAAAACCATAAATAATGCCTTGATCTCCTGCTCCAATTTCTTTGTGCTTTCCTAAATCTGCTCTCGTCCCAATATTGATGTCGGGCGATTGTGGAATAATCGCGTTTAGTATACCCATGGAATTACCGTTAAGACCTAAATCGGAATCTCGATAGCCGATACCGAGAACTGTTTGTCTCACCGTTTTTTCAATATCAATATAAATTCGCGTAGAAACTTCGCCGCCAACAACGCAAAGGCCCTTACCTAAAAATACTTCCAGACCACAGTGCGGCATGCAGTTTATGTCCATGCCTATTTTATTCTCTGCTTCCAATATCGAGGCAATAATATTCGAAGCGATGGAATCAGATACTATATCCGGATGACCTATTTTTACACTTTCCGATGTAATTTGCATGCTTAAAATCTCCTTCTATATTTTTTCGCCAGCGCCAAAATACGCTGGAAGCAATTAACACATATATGTAGTTTAGTTAAATGATTTTTTCAATTTATAATAGATTTTATATTAATGAGGATAACCTGCCTGAAAAGCTAAGAAACAGTACCCAGGAAATCGATTGATATTCTTAATTATTAGCTTGATTTTTAATAATCAATTATTAAATTTAACTGACTTTTTTTATTTTATTTTTATCGTCAACCAGAACACATTTAGGATGCCATTTCTTTGTATCTTTTTCCTCAACAATTACATAAGTCGCAATAATAATTAAATCTCCCTTAGATACCTTGCGCGCAGCGGCGCCATTGAGACAAATTGTCCCGGAGTTACGCTTGGCTTTTATCGTATACGTGGAAAATCTTTCCCCGTTGGAAATATTGTATATTGCCACTTTTTCATAAGGCACAATCTGGGCTTCCTCCATTAGTGTTTCATCAATGGAAATGCTGCCTTCATAGTGTAAATCGGCATCGGTCACTGTAGCTCTATGTATTTTCGATTTTAACATGAATCTTTGCATAGTCATATTACTCCTTAAGGCTATGGATTATGAATATAACTTCTCACCAAAAACGTGATTATCTATAAGTCTCGTGTTCCCTACTTTTACGGCCACTGCTATAACCGCTTCGCCAGCAATTTCATCAATATCGGTAAGCTTTTTCGTATCGCATATTTTTATATAATCAATATCGGTATATGAAGCGTTGGTAATTAATTTTTTCGCTTCATTTATTATAACGGAAGCATTTCTTTCTCCGCTTTCATAAAGTTTTTGCGCTAATATAAGGGAAGCAACCAACGTTAAGGCCGAAGGCTTCTCAGTTTCTTTCAAATAAACATTGCGCGAACTCATTGCCAGCCCATTGGTCTCACGAACAGTAGGCAATCCGACTATTTCCAGATCAAGGTTCAGATCGGCAACCATTCGTTTTACAGCGATAAATTGCTGAAAATCTTTTTTCCCGAAAACGGCTACATGCGGTTTAACAATATTAAATAGCTTGATACATACTGTTGTTACACCGCGAAAATGACCGGGACGCGATAACCCGCACAAATTTTTGGTAACTTTTTCCACATTCACATATGTCTGATAATTTTCCGGGTACATTTCTTTATTTGCCGGATAAAAAATTACATCAACATTGACACTTTCCGCCATCATTAGATCGCGATCAAAATCACGCGGATATTTAGATAAATCTTCTTTTGGTCCAAATTGCGTGGGATTGACATAGATGCTTACGATTAAACAATCAGCCATTTTTTTAGCTTCTCTCATGAGATTAAGATGCCCTTCATGGAAATAGCCCATAGTTGGAACAAATGCTAATCGTTTCCCTTGCCTCCTCATTGCTTCCGAATAAGATTGCATTTCATTTACTGAGTTAATAATTTTTGTTTTCATTTTTGCACTAAAAAAGCCCCACGTCGCAAGACGAGAGGCTTAATTGTACTTCTTAATTCTTTCTTCCTTCCGTCCCGGTCCTTACGGATCCAAGCGTGAAGAAATATTAACAATATTTAACAATTTTTGTCAAGGAAATAAATTCAGGGGGCAAACAGTCATCAAAGCTTCCGTATTTTCCCCCTGAATGTTCTTTTTGATTTATCTATTTAACAACTAAAATCTGCCCCGGGGTTATTTTTTCATTTCCAGCTAGATTATTTAATGCTATCAGCTTGGCGACATTGATGTTGTTTTTTCTGGCAATACTGTAGAGATTATCTCCTTTAATAACTATATACTTATTCGTTCCTAATTTATCTACATCAGCCGCCGACAATATTTTGTTTGTTATCCTTGATTTCTGCGCTGTCTTTGCTATATTTTCATATTTATCGTTTTTTTCTGCTGATTTGGTGATGTTTTCATCCGGAGATACTTTTAGTACTTGACCTGCACGTATTGTATCCGTTTTCAAGTTGTTTAATTCTTTAATTTGCGCTTCGGTCGTACCGGAATGCTGCGCAATCATCTGGAGTGTGTCTCCCCTTCTAACTTTATATTGTCCAGAAGATGTTATTTGTACCTTATCACTTTTTTGTCTTGATTTCCCTTTTGCGTAACGCTTTTCTTTAATTATAGGAATTGTTAAACGTTTTCCGGCAACTAATGCTTTTTGAGGATTTAATCTGTTATAAGATATTATTCTGGATGCGGGTACTCCATATTTACCGGCAATAGAATTAACCGATTCGCCGCTTTTTACCCGGTGTTTGATAAAAACCGTTCTGGCTAAAAGAAATCGCGGTTTTTCACTTTCAGGAATTTCACTCACCACTGAATTAAACTTGGCTAGAGTTTCTTTGGGGATTTTTAAGTCATATTCTCTATCCGGTGTTATTTTATATCTCAAGTCCGAATTAATTAAGTGTAATTTTTCATCCGATATTTCAATTCTTGACGCAATATCTTCGAGTTTCATTATTTTATTGACTTTGACTGTCTCTACTGGAATTGGCTTCTCAGCACCACCCAAATCGAATCCATATTTCTGCGGGTTTTTGATTATATGTAATGTTGCCAGAAATCGGGGAACATAACGAGCTGTTTCTCGCGGTAATAGGTTGTACAGATCCCAAAAACGATCAAAGTAATTAATGTGCTGTATTGATATGACTCTGAGCACTTTTCCCTCCCCGCAATTATATGCAGCTAACGCGGTAAGCCAGTCTCCAAACATGCCGTGTAATTCATTTAAATAAGCAATTGCAGCTTGAGTAGATTTTTCTACATCCATGCGTTCATCTATCCATTCATCACGGCTCAATCCGTACTTATAGCCGGTTGATGGAATAAATTGCCACAAACCAAGTGCTCGGGCGCGCGAAAGAGCTTTAATCTTGAACCCGCTTTCCACAAATGGAAGCCAGGAAAGTTCTTCCGGAATTCTCGCTTTTTTTAATTCTGCAATTATGGCAGGACGGTACATCCCGGAGCGTTGATACGCTGCAATAAAAAAATCACGTTCCAGCGTTTGAAAAGAATGAATTTCCCTTTCTACTGCCTCATTCATTGTTAACGGTATTTCACTGGCTTTACCGTTAGTAGCGGTTTGCTTGTTGGAGTATACGGACAACAGACGTTTAGATATTAATAATCGCAGATCATCTTTTTGCCGAGCTATAGTCACATCTCCGTCAGCATCCAGAATTAATGCATAAGCTTTATCTAATGTATTTATTGTATTTTCTACATCACCTTTTTCCCAGTAATTATCGGCGACTTCCAGTAAATCCAGCGCCTTTTCCATAATATCCTGTTCTTCTTGTGCTTTTTTGTCTTTTTCTGCCTTGGCAGGAAAAGAAAATAGATTTCTCCAATTTCCCTTTGATGAACTATTGCCTTCTTTTTGACTATCCTCCTTGTTTTCTTCTTTGGGGGATGCAGCTACTTTTTTAATCGCCGGATTATTGATTGAATAGTTTTCCGTCTTTTCATAATTTTGATCGATTGAACTTTGAGCAGAACTAAATAAAGGAAAAGCAAAAGTTAAGCTAACCGCTATTGTTAAAACAACACAGCATTTTTCAATTCTCATTATAAAACCAGTTCCTTAATCTTTTTTCGGAAAACGCATCGCGGGAATGCTTCTTTTAATTTAATTGATAAATATATTTTACAAATATTTATATCATACTTTTAATTTTTCCCATAATAATTTTCAAATAACCGGTGTTCTCTTAAGTTCATGGATGTGCAAAATCCCCCCTAACTATTTCTTAAACCTTAGGTAAAAAATGTTCCGTCGCGCTCATCAGATATGCGTGGATAAAATCGTCAATATCACCATCAAGTACTCTGTTAGCATTGCCGTTTTCAATATTTGTCCGGTGATCTTTGACCATTTTGTACGGATGAAGGATGTAAGACCGGATTTGGCTGCCCCAGGCAATATCCTTTTTCAATTTATTTTCTTCATTGATCTTTTCATTCTTCAATTGCAGTTCCCTCTCGTAGAGCCTTGATTTCAGATATTTCATAGCCATCGCTTTGTTTTTATGTTGGGATCGTTCATTCTGGCATTGCACAACTATATTTGTTGGTAAATGGGTGATTCTTACAGCCGAATCCGTTTTATTTACGTGTTGCCCTCCTTTGCCACCGGCACGGAAAGTATCTATGCGTAAATCTTTTTCATCTATTTCAATCTTTATATCATCGTCAACTTCTGGATAAACAAAAACGGAAGCAAACGAAGTATGACGCCGGGCACCGGCGTCAAAAGGAGAGATTCTAACGAGGCGATGAATGCCGATTTCAGCTTTCGCATAACCATAAGCGTACTGCCCTTCCAACGTGAAGGATACGCTTTTAATGCCGGCTTCATCTCCAGGCAGACAATCGATAATTTTAGTGGCAAATCCTTTTTTTTCGGCCCAGCGCAAATACATGCGCAATAACATTTCCGTCCAATCCTGTGCTTCTGTTCCTCCTGCTCCGGCATGAATAGAAACAATTGCATCCATAGGATCTTGTTCACTGGCCAGCATCATTCTTATTTCTTCCTGGCAAACAGCAGAATTTAAATGATCTATTTCCAGGGACAAATCTTGCAGAACTTGTTCGTCTTTTTCTTGCAGAGCGATTGCCCAGAGATGTTCAATATCTCTTATTTCCTCATTAAAATTTTTCCAATTATCCAAAGATTCGGTGAGCTTCGTCTTTTTTTGAAGGATTTCACGTGCATTATTTTGATTGTCCCAGAATTCTTTTTTTAAAGATAATATTTCCAAATCTTTTATTTTTAGTTCCATCTCCGGAACGTCAAAGACATTCTCCGATATATTTGATTCTTTTTTTCAAATCATTTATTGTTTCTTGTATGTTTTCGATTGTCATTTTTTAACCTCCTTTTCCAACTCACTAAAAAATAAAGCATAATTAATACAAAACAAACAACTACCAAAATATCGCCGTATTCAGCATAAAAAGTCGGTATGTTTACAAATTTTATGTTTCCTTTCAAAGCTTCTCTTTGAAATATTTTTGTTTGCGCAATTATTTTCCCTCGTGGATCAAAAATTCCGGAGATGCCTGTATTGGCGGCTCGAACCAAATATAGTCTGGTTTCTACAGCGCGAAATAATGCCATGGAAAAGTGCTGAAAGGGTGCTGAGGTTGCGCCAAACCATGCATCATTGGTAATGTTCACCAATAACTCAGCTGATTCTTTCTTATACATTCTCGCGGCATAAGGCAAAATTCCTTCGTAACAAATCAGAATCCCGATTTTTCTATCATCCAAGAGCAAAGGATAGAATCCAGCTCCGGCTGTAAAATCTCCAATTCCGGCAGTAAGCCCTTTAACGAACGGTACAATATTTCTTAGAGGAACATATTCGCCATAGGGAACTAAATGAACTTTATCATATTTACCTCTGACTTTCACCGGCAGGGGACAGCAGGTAGGCACTGTTAAAATAATCTGCGTACCCTCTTTTCGGCAAATAACTCACTGCACCGAATATAAACCAGCTTTTTGTCTTTACTGCTATATTTTTTACTTGTCTTTGCAAATTATTTACATCCAGAAAATTAAAGGGAAGAGCGGTTTCCGGCCAGATCAATCAATCCCCCCTCTGCCGGAGTATTTTGCAGAGAAAGACCTTCGTATATATTTAATGTTTCTTTTTGAAAATTTTCGTTCCATTTTATTGATTGATCGATATTGCCTTGAATCAACGAAACTTCCATGCTTTTCGCATTATCCATCGCTTTTTCAACTTGATCCAACTCTAATAAAACCATAAATAAAAACACCGCCTAAAATTAAAAAGGCCACGGCAGCCGATATAATCGCTTTTTTTGATCTTTTCGCCATAACATCAAACAAAGCTGCATTAACTATAACAATCAAAAAAGACAAACCAAAGACGCCTAAAATATCGGCAAATTGAATAAGGTAGAAATTCAAATACTGGGAGTAGCCAAGATTTTCCCAAGGAAATCCTGTTAAAAGATTGGACTTACAATATTCCAGACAAATCCAGAAAACCGGCGCCAATAAAAAAAGGAATCTTACCCCGAAAGAAAACGATAGCCGCCAGCAAATAACGCAGTGTAAATACTTAAATAGCAAGTTAAGAGCAACATCAAAATAATGCCAAGATATATAGGCAAATAACCATAATTTACAACAACATAAGTAATCCAGTATATTATTCCTATATAGCTTACAATCCCGGTAATAAAACCCAGAAATAACCCTTGCCTGAGTGAAGTGACCTTCCACAATGCGAAAAAAAGAGGAATAAAAGAAATCCAGGCAATTAAGCCAAGGCCATATTTAGGAAAAGATAAAAATATAAGCAGCCCGCTCAGAACGGCTAAAATAATTTTATTTTCCAATAATTCTTTATAAAAACTGAAATTTAATTTTTTCACGGAGATGTTTTTGTTATTCATTTTCACTATTGGTCTGAAGTTTTCTGATTTTTACTTTTTTGATGCTGCGTTCGTCGGCATTTTCAATTGTAATTTCCAGTCCCTTTATTTGATATGTTTCGCCGATCAGAGGAATTCTTTTGGTCGCGTTTAGGATCATGCCGCCGAGAGTCTCATATCTTCCTTTTTCCAGACTAATATTTAAATATTCTTCAATTTTTTCGATTTCCGTTCGTCCATCGACTATAATGGAACCATCTGCTGATTGCAAAATTCCATCAGTGTCGGTATTTATTTCATGTTCGTCACGAATTTCGCCGACAATTTCTTCCAGCAGGTCTTCCAGAGTCACCAGACCTGATGTTCCTCCATATTCATCAATGACAATGGCTATATGTTTTTTATTTTCTTTGAATTCATAAAACAACAGATGGGTGTTTTTTGTTTCCGGAATATAATATGGTTTGGTCAGCTGAGTTAATATATCTTCTTTCGTAATTTGCTTTTGACCAGAATTTAAGCAAATCTTTGACATTCAAGATGCCGATAATATTATCGATCGTTCCGCGATAAACAGGTATGCGCGTATGCCGCGATTCAATTGCTTCCTTTATGATTTCCTCAGTCGTCGCCTCTGTGCTCACAGCGACGATCTCGGTTCTCGGAATCATTATCTCGCGAACTAAAATATGCGTAAACTCTAAAATATTTTCGATTATTTCCCGAGATGAAGAATCTACCAAGCCATGTTTTTGCGCTTTGGACAATACTGCTTCAATTTCCTTTTTGATATATTCTAGGTTACGCCAGAAAAATAGTTTAGAGAATATTCTCGTCATATTTAAAAATATTTCTCCTTAATTATAAACCGCGCAAATATTCCGGTCTCATCTGGCTTAGATTTTTTTCTTCTATGACCGAACCGATCATTTTCAAAATTTTTTCTTTCTCCCGAGGCAAATAAGCCTTTATCGGCAAATAGTTGGACGCATGATTGGAAGTGAAATAGCAATTTGTAAAATTGGAATTGGCAATTATCAAATAAAGCTCGCGGATAAAACCAAATTTATCCGGTAAAACAAAGCGGCCGGCAATGTAATCCTCGTATAATTGTGTATGCGGAACAAGCATCAAAGTAAGCGCACCCACATAATCCGGATCAATATCGGTCAAAATTCTGGCAGTATCCATAGCGTGCTCAACACTCTTCTCTATTCCGCCTATTCCCAATAGTACCGTAACAGAGAGTGCTATGCCCGCTTCTTTGACACGGCGTGCCGCCTCGACCATTTGCTCGTAAGTTACACCCTTATGTATTTTTTGCAGTAATTCAACATTTCCTGTTTCCACACCTAAATAGATTATTTTCAGACCCATCTCTTTTAGTTCTTTAAGCTCATCAACGGATTTTCTTAAAATGCTTTTAGCATTGGCATATGTTCCGATGCGTTCAATATTCGGCAGGTTATCATTAATTAGATTTAGTATTTCTTCCAGACGCGGCTGCGGTATTATCAAGGCATCCCCGTCACATAAAAATACTTTTTCCACATTTCCGATAATTGCGGGCTTCCTGTAAATCCTTTTTAATTTGTTCCAGAGGTTTTATCTTGAATTTCTTTTGGCGGTAAGTTCCGCAAAATGTGCATTTATTATGCGAACAACCGACAGTTACTTGCAACAGCAGGCTGTAAGCTTCGCTGGGCGGTCTTATTATTAATCCTTCATAATCCATAATTGATTCTTTCCTTCTGATCATTCCACTTTTTATGGAAGTTAATAAATTGTTTAGAACTTTATATGAACAACATCTAAAAAGCAAGTCATAGGACAACAAAAAAAGGGAGTCGCTATAACAGCTGACTCCCTTTGATTTTCTGGCGGGGCCGATGGGACTTGAACCCACGCCCTCCGGCGTGACAGGCCGGCGTTATAACCAACTTAACTACGACCCCAAAAAATCATTATACTTTAAATTACAGTTCTTTCAATTAGCATTAATGGTAGGCGGAACAGGGACTCGAACCTGTGACATCCACGGTGTAAGCGTGGCGCTCTCCCAGCTGAGCTACCCGCCCGCAATTCCTCAAAAACGCTGTGAGGCTTCTAGCAACATTGACTATTTCTTGTCAAGTTATAAAAACAATGAAAACCTTTTAATTCACCGACTGAGGACTTACCGGCACATTCGGTTCGTAACTGTTGCGCCGAAATTTTCTTCATCCTTTAACAAAAGCAATATCTCAGCACTTCATCAATATGCTCGACAAAAACTAATCTTCAGTGCATTTTGCACATTTTGCGGAACTTCCGCCAAATCTTTTTCATTATCTTTCGGAATAATGACTATTTTTATATTACCCCGATGAGCAGCAAGAATTTTTTCTTTTAATCCACCAATCGGCAAAACCCTGCCCCTTAATGTAATTTCACCGGTCATGGCTAAATCGGCACGCACTTTTTTCTTCATCAGCGCCGAGGCAATGGATGTAGCCATGGCAATGCCCGCGGATGGACCATCTTTGGGAATCGCTCCTTCCGGGACATGAACATGAATATCAATTTTCTTATAAAAATTCTTGGCTAAGCCGAATCTGTTCGGCGCGAGCCCGAATATAAGTCAAAGCGGCCTGAACAGATTCCTGCATGACATCGCCCAATTTTCCGGTCATTACCATCTTGCCCGTGCCTTCCATGATGGAAGCTTCAATAGCCAATAGTTCTCCGCCAACTTCCGTCCAGGCCAAACCAATCGTCAAACCAATTTCATTCTTTCCTTCTGTTTCACCATGACGGAATTTGGGTACACCTAAATATTTGACGATAGACTTGGAACTAATGATCAATTTTTTCTTGTTGCCATTGCTGACTATTTCTTTAGCTACTTTGCGGCAGATGGAAGCAATTTCACGCTCCAGATTGCGCACACCGGCTTCCCGTGTGTATTGGCGGATAATTCTTAAGCAATGCTCCTTTGGTGAATTCAATATTTTCGGCCACCAGACCATTAGCTTCCATTTGCTTCGCGATCAAAAACTTTTTCGCTATTTGCAGTTTTTCCTGTTCCGTGTATCCGGCAATTCTGATTACTTCCATTCTGTCCTGCAGAGGAGCCGGTATTGTCTGCAAAACATTTGCCGTCGTAATAAACATAATATCGGACAAATCATAATCAACATCCAGATAATTATCATTAAAGGCGAAATTCTGCTCCGGATCAAGAACTTCCAGCAGCGCTGATGAAGGATCTCCTCTGAAATCGGAACTCAGCTTATCCACTTCATCCAGACAGAAAACGGGATTATTGGAACCGGCCTTTTTTAAAGACTGAATGATTTTCCCCGGCATAGCTCCAATATAGGTTCGGCGATGACCGCGAATTTCCGCTTCATCGCGAACACCGCCCAGAGAAATACGTACAAACTTTCTATTTGTGGCTCTGGCCACTGATTTGGCAATAGATGTTTTACCAACACCGGGAGGTCCAACCAGACACAAAATCGGACCTTTGTTTTTCTTTACCAGCGATTGTACGGCAAGATATTCGATAATACGTTCCTTAACCTTTTTTAATCCGTAATGATCTTCTTCCAGAATAGTTTCCGATTCTTTCAAGTGTATATTTATTTTCCGTTTTTTCCGACCAGGGCATATCCAACAGCCAGTCAATATAATTTCTGACAACCGTAGCTTCGGCGGACATAGGCGCCATCATTTGTAATTTTTTAATTTCCTGCCGGACTTTTTTCGTAGCCTCTTCGGACATCTTCTTTTGCTTTAAACGTTTTTCCAGTTCGACTATTTCATTACGGAAATCATCTTTTTCTCCCATTTCCTTCTGAATAGCCCGCATTTGTTCATTGAGATAATAATCCTTCTGCGTTTTTTCCATCTGCTTTTTAACGCGCCGCTTTATCTTTTCTTCAACCTGCAGGATTTCTATTTCAGAAAGCATCAGTGAATAAATTGCTTCCAGACGTTCGCCGATATTAAATATCTCTATAATTTTTTGTTTATCTTCCAGCTTCACATTAAGATGGGTAATAACAACATCGGCAAGCTTGGAGGCATCTTCAATAGCGGCAATTGTTCCCATCATTTCCACATGAATTTTTTTGCTGAGTTTCAGATAAAGCTCAAAAGATTCTTTGATACTGCGTATCAGCGCTTGCTTTTTGACATCATTTTGATCATCAATATCTTCGATCTCATTTACTTTGACCAGGAAAAAATCATTATTTTGTAAATATTCTTTTATGACACCGCGAGTTTTTCCTTCAACCAGCACTTTGACCGTTCCGTCAGGCAAACGCAAAAGTTGAATGATAATACCAATTGTACCGATATTGTAAATATCTTCCTGATCTCGGATCATCTTTCTTGGCATTTTTCTGAGCAACCATGAAAATGCCTTTTTCATACTTCATTGCCGATTCCAGCGCGGCAATCGATTTTTCGCGGCCGACAAACAAAGGAACGATCATATGTGGAAAGACCACAACATCTCTCAGCGGCAAAAGCGGAATCACAATTGTTTTTTCCTGATCATCTAATTTTTTTTCTTCAAACATATTTTTCCTGTATATTTATTAAGCTGATTCAGATTTTCTTTCGTAAATTAAAATCGGTTTTTCTTTCTTTAAAACCACTTCTTCACTAATTACACATTCCTTAATATCACTCTGAGAAGGAATATCATACATAACTTCCAGCATTGTATTTTCCAGTATCGAGCGTAGACCGCGCGCACCTGATTTTCTCTCCATTGATAACTTGGCTACAGCGCGCAGAGCCCCGTCCGTGAATTTTAAAGTTACATTTTCCAATGCAAATAATTTTTTATACTGTTTGATAATAGCATCTTTTGGTTCCACTAAAATTCGAATCAAAGTCGATTCATCCAAATCATCCAACGTGGCAATAACCGGTAAACGGCCAATGAATTCGGGTATTAATCCAAATTTCAATAAATCTTCCGCCCGCGTTTCGGCAAGTAATTCACCGAATCTTTTTTCTTTTTTACTTTTTATTTCGGCGCCAAAGCCCATCGCGTTTACTCCCAATCGTTTGGAAATGATGTTTTCCAAATCATTAAAAGCTCCGCCGCAGATAAATAAAATATTTGTCGTATCCACCTGAATGAATTCCTGCTGGGGATGCTTGCGGCCTCCTTTGGGCGGGATATTGGCCATTGTTCCTTCCATAATTTTTAACAACGCCTGCTGAACTCCTTCACCGGAGACATCTCTGGTTATGGAAGGATTACCGGATTTCTTCGCAATTTTATCTATCTCATCAATATAGACAATGCCTTTGGATGCCCTGGCCACATCATAATCGGCATTTTGCAACAAACTTAAAATAATATTTTCCACGTCTTCACCGACGTAGCCGGCTTCAGTTAAAGTTGTAGCATCGGCGATAGTAAAAGGAACATTGAGAAATTTCGCCAGTGTTTTCGCCAGCAGTGTTTTTCCTGAACCTGTTGGCCCGATTAGAAGCACATTGCTTTTTTGAATTTCTATACCATCGGAATCAACATTGGAAAACAATCTTTTGTAATGATTATAAACGGCAACCGAAAGTATCTTCTTGGTCTTTTCCTGACCGATTACGTATTGATCCAGATATTTCTTTATTTCTTTTGGTTGCAGCAAACCATTTTTGGAATCTTTCTCTATTGTCTTATCTTCTTCTTCCTCAACAATATAACGGCAAAGCTCAATGCACTCGTCGCAGATATATGCTGTAGGACCGGCAACCAGTTTTCGCACTTCGCTTTGCATTTTTCCGCAAAAAGAACAAAAAAGCATGCCCTGCCCCATTCGATTATCTTTACTTTTCTTTATCACTTAATTCTCCTTTTTTTGTGTTTGCTGCGGACTCCGGCTTGCGAATTATAATTTCATCAATTAAACCATATTCTTTAGCTTGTTGGCTATTCATGAAATAATCACGTTCGGTATCGTTAATAATCTTGGAAAGAGGCTTTCCTGTCAAATCAGCTAAAATTCGATTTAACTCGTCTTTTAATCTTAATATTTCTTTTGCCTGAATATCAATGTCTGTTGCCTGCCCCTGAAAGCCTCCCAATGGTTGATGGATTAAAATTCGTGAATGAGGCAGCGCAAATCTTTTCCCTTTTTTCCCTGCCGCCAAGAGCAGAGCTGCCATGCTTGCTGTTTGTCCCATGCAAACCGTCGAAATTGGAGACTTAATATATTGCATCGTATCATAAATAGCCATACCCGAACTTACATTACCTCCGGGAGAATTTAAGTAAAAAAAGATTTCTTTATCCGGGTCTTCCGATTCTAAATAAAGCATCTGAGCGACAACCAAATTTGCTATATTATCATCAATAGCTGTACCCAGAAAAATTATGCGATCTTTTAAGAGACGTGAATAGATGTCAAAAGCGCGTTCACCCCGACCATCTTGTTCAACCACCATGGGAATTAAATTCACTATTTAACCTCCGCGTCCATACCTTTTTTTTCAACAACCTTAATATTGGCACTTTGTTCAATAAAGTCAAATACCTTTTTTTGAATTAATTCGATTTTGAGATTATCCCTATTTTCTTCATTTTCATATGTTTTTTTCAATAATTCGTAATCCCGTCCGTATTTAACGGCTAATTCCTGAATATGTTTTTCTGTATCGCTTTCTTCCACAATAAATGATTCTTTTTCGGCAATTTTCTTTAACAGTAAAAAAGATTTAACTATTTTGACAGCTTCATCTTTAAATTTATCGTGCATTTTAAAGCTTAGTTCCATAGCATTTTTTTCATCCATACCGGCAGAAGTCATTCTTCTTTGAGTATCGGCCATCATGTAAAAAATCTGTCGCTCTACTAGTGACGGCGGAACTTCAAAATCATTTTCTTTACGTAGAATTTCCGTAATCTTATTCTGCAAATTCATTTCCGATAGACGTTGAGATTCTTCTTCCAAAGATTTGCGTACATCGTTTTTTAAATCTTCTAAAGAATTATATTTATCAAAATTTTTTATAAAATTTTCATCTAATTCCGGTAACTTTTTCTCTTTTATGTTTTTTATTGTTACATTGAAAGTTACCTCTTTATCGGCAAATTTCTTTTCGTGATAATCTTCAGGGAAAATAACTTTTATCGCATTTTCGTCCCCTTTTTTCATGCCGATTAATTGTTCTTCAAAACCGGGAATAAATCTCTGTGATCCGATTTCCAGAAAATAATTGTCAGCTTTCAATTCTTGAGGCGATTCCCCATTAAATTTTCCGGCAAAGTCCATTACAACAAAATCTCCTTTTACAGCCGGACGGTCATCTTTAACTTCTTCCATTGTCGCAAACATTTGCCTTATTTCATTGATTCTTTTCTCCATATCATTTTCCGTTACTTGAAATATTTCTTTTTCCAATTCAATTCCTCTATATCCCTTGGGCTCAAATTCCGGCTCTGTTTCAAAAGAAGCCGAAAAAGAAAAATCGGAATTTTCTTTCAATCCTTCCTGATCTATATCCGGTCTAGAGAGTGCAACTATTCTCTTTTCTTCCAACGTCTGCCAATAAAATTTGTTAACTATATTAGTTGATGGTTTCTTTTTCTGCCTGTTCCTTAAAATACGTTTCTAATACTTTACGGGGAATTTTTCCCGGACGAAAACCTTTAATTTTGGCCTTTTTCCCAACATCACGATATACGGCATCCAGTTCGTTTTTAACTATCATTCCATGGTATTTCAAACGATAGTTTTTTCTTTACAGGACTTAGTTCTTCCATTTTTATTGCAACTTGACTCACTATATAATATCTCCTTAATTGCTCAATTATTTATAAATCTCTTTTAAGATTGGTGCGAGAGAGGGGATTTGAACCCCTATCCGCATAGGCGGGCTGGATCCTAAGTCCAGTGCGTCTTCCAATTCCGCCACTCTCGCCTTTGATTTCATCGAGTTATATATGCATTACACCTAAAATTGTCAACGCGGATTATTATGAGCGAATACAAACAAAACCAGTTATATTAGATTATTTGTGAGCTCATGTATTTGATTATCTTCTTTTATGCAAGAAAAATGTCTTCCTAAATAGTTTCTCTTAAAGGATTATTTTTAATCAATTAATGGTTTAGTTAATAATTATACTTTTTGACTTTGCTCAACTTTCGAGTTATAAAAAAGCACATTAAATTAAGGATTCTCCACTTCTAAATGAAAGATAAATCAATCAACCTGCTCTTGCTCGAGGATAACCCCGGTGATGCCAGATTAATTCGTGAACAGCTCACTGATACCGACGTTAGTTTCAATTTACAATGCGTTGATCTTCTATCTAAAGGATTGAAATCCCTTGCTTCTCAAGATATTGATGCTATTCTTTTGGACTTAGGATTGCCGGATAGTCAAGGCCTCAACGCCATAGAATATTTACGTGCCAAAAAATCTTCCATTCCGATAATTATTTTAACCGGTCTTAATGATGAGAGTGTTGCCATTGAAGCTGTGCGCCGGGGAGCTCAAGACTATTTAATTAAAGGTTCTATCACCGGAAACACGTTATCCCGGGTTATTCGTTACGCCATTGAGAGAAAAAATTATGAGGAAGAATTAAAACGAAGCTTAGAAAAATTCACCAAGGCTTTAACCGGAACAGTGAAAGCAATGGCCATGGCTGTGGAAATAAGGGACCCATACACTGCTGGTCACCAGAGACGCGGCGCAGATTTGGCTCGTGCTATAGCTCAGGAAATGAATCTCGCCCCGGAAAGAGTCGAAGGAGTTCAATTAGCCGGTATGATTCATGATATCGGTAAAATTTCCATTCCGGCTGAAATTCTCAGCAAACCCGCCTTGCTTTCCAACCTGGAGCTTAGCTTGGTAAAAATTCATCCTCAAGTTGGGTACGATATATTGAAGGAGATTGATTTTCCCTGGCCCATTGCCAAAACCGTTTTACAACATCATGAAAGGATCAATGGCAGTGGCTACCCCGCCGGTTTAAAAAATGACGATATTCTATTGGAAGCTAAAATTCTTGCTGTAGCTGATGTAGTGGAAGCAATAGCCTCACATCGTCCTTACCGACCGGCTTTCGGAACCAGGGAAGCTATAGATGAAATTACCCAGAAACAAGGTATTCTTTATGATACTGCTGTTGTGAAAAGTTGCTTAAGATTATTTCAAGACAAGGAATATTCTTTCAGTTGACTTTTATCTTATGGCTAAAAAACCGACCTATCTTGAGCTTGTTAAGAAAATTGATCAGCTCGAAAATAAGTGCGCTCAATATGCTTCTGTCGATGAACAATACCGTAAAGCAGAAAGCATTTACCGTACTTTTTTCGAAAACAGCGGTGCAGCGACTATAATCATTGAAAATGATATGATTATTTCTTTGGCCAACAAACAATTTGAAAACCTATACGGGGCAAGAAAAGAAGAAATTGAAGGGATTATCAAGTGGACCGATTTTTCCCACAAAGATGATATCGAATACATGAAGCATTATCATATTATGCGGCGTCTTGATCCCCATGCCGCTCCTGATCATTATGAATTCCGAATGATTAACAAGTTAAACCAAATGAAGTACATTGTTAATACCGAAGCCGTCATCCCGGGTACAAAAAAAAGCATTGCTTCCTTAATCGATATAACCGATCGAAAATTAGCTGAAGAAGCTCTTAATGAGAGCGAAGCAAAATTTCGTACATTATTCGAGTCCGCCGGCGACACGATTATTTTAGTAGATCGCGATCGTTTTATTGACTGCAATCAGAAGACGCTGGACATGTTCGGTTGCAGCCGCGAAGAATTTCTTGCCGCGAATCCACAAAAATTTTGGCCGGAATTTCAGCCTGACGGCAAGCCAACTTCAGCTATGTTAATGGAAGCGATCAAATCCGCCATCCGCGGCGACACGTCCACTTTTGAAATTAAGCATTGCCGTTATGACGGAACCATTTTTGATTCTGAGCTGACTTTTACCATCGTTAAATTAAGCGGGAAAAAATACCTCCAGGCAATTGTCCGGGATATAACTGAAAGAAAAATCACAGAAATAGCCCTAAAAGAAGGCGAAGCAAAATACAGAACACTATATGAATCTGCAATTGATACCATTATTCTCATAAATAATGAATTAATAACCGATTGTAACTTAGCTGCATTAAAAATGTTTCGTAGTACTCGCGAGCAACTTATCGGACGTCCGACATGGGAATTTATGCCGGAATTTCAGCCTGACGGCCTTTTTTCCAAAGACATGGCCAAAGAAAAAATAAAACAAGCTTTGAAAGGAGAAATGCTTTTTCTGGAATGGCGGTTTATCCGCTGCGACGGAAGTATATTTGATGCGGAATTAACCTTAAATACCATCACTTTAAAAGGAGAAAAATACTTTCAAGCCATTATCAGAGACATTACGGAACGCAAACAAGCAGCCGAGCAAATGAAAAAACTGACTCAAGAACTGGAACGTTCCAATACCGACCTTGCCCAGTTTGCTTATGTCGCTTCGCATGATCTACAGGAACCGTTGCGCATGGTAACTAGTTTTGTCCAACTACTGCAACACAGGTATCGAGGAAAGCTGGATAAAGATGCCGATGAATTCATATCTTATGCCGTTGATGGTGCATCCCATATGCAGCGGCTAATCAATGATCTTCTGAAATATTCGCGCGTGGGTACTCACGGCAAAACTTTGGAACCGACCAATTTCAACATAGTCATCAGCCATGCTATATCTAATTTAAGCAAAATGATTGCAGATAACGATGCAATCATCAATATAGATCATTTACCGACAATTCAGGCTGATTACACACAACTAATACAACTCTTTCAGAATTTAATCATTAATGCGATAAAATATCATGGCAAGAGACAGCCGGAAATACTTATACGGGCAGTAAATGAAGGAGACTTTTGGCTGTTTTCAGTGCGGGATAATGGTATAGGAATTGATAAAGAATATATTGACAAGATTTTTACCATTTTTCAAAGATTGCATAATAAATCAAAATATCCGGGAACAGGAATTGGGTTATCCATATGTAAAAAAATTGTGGAAAGACACGGAGGTCGTATCTGGGTGGAATCAAAACTTGGTCAAGGCTCAACTTTTTATTTCACCATGCCTAACAAACAATAAGACGAAGGTTCCTATGAGTAATGATAAACAACAAAAAATGATTGATATTCTCCTTATTGAAGACAATCCTGGTGACGTAGTTCTCATTAAGGAAGCATTTAAAGAGGGAGAAACTTGCAATAAACTGACCGTTATTGGAGATGGTGAAGCAGCTCTTTCTTTTTTGCGCAAAGAAGGTGCATATAAAAAATCTTCCTGCCCTGATCTTGTTTTACTTGATCTCAACATGCCCCGTAAAGATGGTCGGGAAGTTCTCGCAGAAATTAAAACAGATCCGATATTAAAGCATATTCCTGTTGTAGTCCTTACCAGTTCTGAAGCCCAACAAGATATAACAAATGCGTACAATCTACAGGCAAACTGCTACATAACTAAACCTGTTGATTTGAAACAGTTTTTTAATGTAGTGAAACTAGTTGAAGAGTTTTGGTTAAAAATAGTTAAACTTCCATAAAATATTTCGATGTTTGATAAACCTATTAAAATACTTTTGTTAGAAGACAATCCTGGTGATGCACGTCTTTTTACTGAAAAACTGAAAGATATTTCTTCTCAGCGTTATGAAATTACCCATGTAAGTTCGCTTGACGAAGGACTTTCTATTCTTGCTGATAAGGCCATAGACATTATTCTATTGGATTTAGGATTACCAGATAGTCAACGATTGGATACTTTAATCAAGTTAAAATCTCAAGTATTGGAGATACCCATTGTCGTCCTTACAGGCATTGATGATGAAGAAATTGCCCTGTGTGCCGTTCAACAAGGAGCCCAAGACTATCTTGTCAAACAAAAAATAAACGCGGAGGTAATATTCCGCGTCATTCGCTTTGCAATTGAAAGACAAAAGCTGCAAGATGCTGTGCGCAGTCTTGCTTTGATTGACGACTTAACTGGGCTTTTTAATCGCCGTGGTTTTTTTACTCTAGCCGAACATCACCTTAAACTTGCTGAGCGTATGCACAAAAATTTCTACTTAATTTTTTCCGACATTGATGACATGAAAAAAATCAACGATGTTTTTGGGCACATTCAAGGTGACCTCGTTCTAAAAAAAGTAGCCGATATATTGCGTTATTCATTTCGCGATTCCGATATTATTGCCCGTATCGGAGGAGACGAATTTGTTGTTTTAATTCCTGATACTGGAGATTACAGCGCGGAAAGAACTATTAACCGCTTTCAAAAAAATATAAATAAATATAATAAAAAAGAAAAAAAGAATCTATCTCTGAGCATGGGCATAGCTAACTTTCATCCTCATTTGAAATTTTCTCTACAGGATTTACTGGACAAAGCCGATAAGCATTTATACGAAGAAAAAAAGAAAAGATCTTTGAAAAATAAACCGACAAATAATAAAATTTTTATCAAGAATATTTTATTATGAAGATGGTCGGGGCGAGAGGATTTGAACCTCTGACCTTTGGGTTGTGAGCCGATTTTTAAACATAAAGGAGATTAAAATAAAATAAAGATAATTCATTTATTTCAGAGGCATAAGATAGCATAAGATCACATCAATTTTATGCTGTTTTATGCCTTTTGATTATGTTCCGTTAGAAAACGGTTAGAAAGAAAGGGGGATACAGTTGGCTTGATCTGTGCATCCACGTTAATACCTTCGCAGATTTCCCAATTCTGCCAGCCTCGGATCGTTGCAGTAAACCAGCGGATATAGCCTTCTTTTCTTTCAACGGATTCTGTTACAGCCGCGCCGGATACCCATTTATGACAAGCTTTTCCCGATAAATTTGGATATCATAAAAACTTATTTCTTTTTTGTCTTGGAAGTCTTGCCACCACTACAAACTATATTTTTAAGTGTTTCAGTAAGTGATCCGGGAACAATATCATGCCATTCATTAACATTATTCTGTGGCAATAAAACAGTATCACCTTTTTCATCATAAATAGTTGTAGATATAATTTTGGTTTTTTCATTTACGCAATCAATTTCCCGCAAGAATAACTCACAATTCAATATATCAGGATTGTCTGGAGTTTTATCAATGTCTTTGAGGGCTGAAAAAATTTCTGTTTTCCCTTTTTTATTGAATATTAATTTACACCATACGTGAGTAATATTATTATTTAATTTTTTAATGCTTCTTTTATCATAATAAATATCCCCAACGTTTAATGACGCAAGCAATATCCAGTCTGACGCCCATGCCTGATTAGCGAATAGGAAAAGAATTACTAAACATATAATGCCCTGAACATTTTTTGCTTTCATCATCTCTCCTCCCAACAATTAATATACGAACGTCGCTTTTTACGATAATTTGAATATTAGCATAGCACGGTCTCTTTTTTTTGAAAGCCAAACATTCCATGATCAGCAGCAGGATGGGCGGGCGTGAAATCATCCGCCTTTTTTTTCTGAAAGCGGTAGAATAGCGGTATAGAATTGCTAAAAAGGCAAAAAAAAGGTCAGGCGCTATTGCCTAACCAATTGATTTTACGATGGTCGGGGCGAGTGGATTTGAACCACCGGCCCTCTGAACCCCATTCAGATACGCTACCAGACTGCGCCACGCCCCGACATTTTGCTAAGTCGTGAGGTCATTACCATCATCGCAAAACCATGTCAAGAGTAAATACCTATGCATCGAAAGGTAGTCATTGATTTTCTATTTGAATTTATTTTTTCCTTTCTTTTTTGCCTGTTTCTTTCCCCAGATGGGATGCCGCTTCGCGGCAAGACGGACGATGCGGCTTCCCATTTGTCCGTAACTGAAGCCGGCAAATTCGGCGACACAGGCCATGCTGGCATCGTTACTAATGTCCGGGTTGGGATTTACATCCAGAATGAAAAAAACATTATTTTGATATCGGACGTCAAGACGGGCGTAATCTCTGCATCCCAAAGCCCGATAGGCGGCCTTGCATACCTGCTCCAAGGCCTGCATTTCTTTTTCACTAAGCGGCGCCGGCAGTAATGTCTCTATCTTTTCATAGTGATCGGCACCGGGAATAAATTTTGATTCATAGGTACATAATCGGTCTTTTATATTACTGAAAAAAGAAAAGTCCATTTCGGCGGGAGGCAGCATTTCAAGGTGTTTATTTCCCCACAAGGTGACATGAAATTCCCGCCCGTCAACGAAGTCTTCGACCAGAGCAGATTGATGGTATTTATCCAGTATATAGGATATCCTACTTTTCAGCTCCATAGGTGTCATCACGACGGAATCAGGCGTAATGCCTTCAGAACAATGTTCGTTTACAGGTTTGACAATTGCGGGAAAACGATCCCATGATCCAGGTTCAGCCAGATTAAATATCTGCCACATCGGCGTCGGGATGTCTTTTTGATCAAGGATTATTTTCACGCGGCACTTGTCTTGAGAGAGTGCCAGGGAGTTGGAGCCCGCACCGGTAAAAACAAAACCCAGCATCTCCATTCTTTTTGCCACAAGCCATTCGCCGTGGTTTGTTCCGGGCAGGCTTTCGCACCAGTTAAAGACAATGTGTTCCAGGGGATTGAAAGTATCAAGATGACTCGCTATATCATCATCAAAAATGGGGACAAAAACAGTGGAATGCCCCTCTTCTATCAATGCGTTACCCAACTGAGACGAGACTGTTATCACCTCATCTTTCTCATTTTGTGTCCATTCCGGATTAACGTTGTATAATAATATTACCGGAATGTTTGCAGGATCAATATCTACAGGCACCCGTCAACTCTCCAAATTATTTTAATACCTGCCTTTGAGCTTACTTCATCACTGACCTTTTCGTATTACCTAAATAAACATAACGTGACCGGAAGGTTACTTCTCTTCTTCAATCTTCACTACATTTTCGTACATAGAAAATATAGGGATTCTCCAGCCGTATTTTTTGATCCTCACTGTTTTACCCCTGAGCTTGATTGCATCATTCTGAACCGTGCCGGAATTGAACTTTAACCTGTATCTGGCATCGTAGTTCACATAAGGTCTAAACTCCGTCGCTATCATGAATCTTCCATCTACCTTCGTCATCTGCGCGTCGGTTATCCTCGTCACGATCGTGTCGGCAACGAAATAACTATACAGCACCAGCAGGATACAAGCAACGAATCCGATCAGTATCGCTTTGATCTTAAATCTTTTGAAATATTCGGCCATATTATTCTCCATGCATCATGAAATTTGATATTTTTTAATAAGAATTAACTTTTACAGAGTAGAATCTTAATATGTAAGTCTTTGCGCGTCAATGAAATAATGCCACAAGATATGGGTCCGGGGTGCAGATGATCGCAAATGTTATGAGAACAAAGCTGTCTTCTGCTTTTAAAAGATGCTAAAATTTCAGCATTCAATATTGATTAATTCATTAATTGGAGGTTTTTATGGTGGATGCAATCATCATCGGAGCGGGTTACGCCGGAATGAGCGCGGCGGCTCTGCTGGCCCACGCAGGCAGGAAAGTTATCGTTCTGGAATCATCAGGCATGAATAGTCAACGATTATCGTTCGAGATTGTGCATTTTAATTGAGGTTGATGATTTGTGGATAACAGGAATAACTATAGAAAGCATGCCGGCTTCAAAAGCTAAAAAATAAAGATGGTGCTGCGCCAGTAAGTCCTCAGCTTATCTCTTTATCCTTCTTCAGGATATAATCAACGGTCACATTAAGAGCCTGCTCCACCATTGCCGGTTCAATGGCATCCGTTGTGTCTTTTAAAGTATGATAGGCTAAGTCTTTCGGTAGTCTCCCCACATTGAGATCAAAGGCGAGCATGCATGTTGCTTCAATTCCAGCCCTTGCGAACGCCGCCGCATCGGTACTCCCTCCTCCCCAGGGCATCCGGGCTACGCGGGCGCCGTATCCCAGTTTCTTGGCAATGTTCGTCAAATCATATGCCATGGAATCCGACAGGTCTGTGGTCAAATTCATATCGTTATTGAAAAAAATCAGTTTACCGGCCTTATACAAGGTATCGTAACATAAAACATAAGATTTGGTAGAGGCCATCTCTTCCGCATGGCGCAAAACATAGGCCATTGAACCCCTCAGTCCGCTCTCTTCCGCGTCAACAGAAAGGCACACTATTCGGGTGTGACGGAGCGAATTGTCTCCAGATTTTTTACCGTCCGATAGGATGCAGGTGACTTCATTGGCAAGGGCTACGGCGATCATATTGTCTCCGGCACCGGGCGAAATAGTACCTGTCGTAAACCACCATAGCGGTAACACCAGAACAAAAGATGCGGCCATTACAGAAGGTATCCACCACGGCGGATTGCCCATGATGATACAGGCAATGGAAAGACCGATCCCCAGCAGAAAGGGCAGGATACCACCGAAAATAACAAAAGGATACAACCTGGGTGATAATGCCATATAATGAAACACATAGGCTGCGTCATGATGACCACAGAGAATAATCTGTTGTTTGACGTCACGATCTGGTTCAACAATTCCAAAAATATTGTACCCCAGTGCTTTGGGAAAAAAGGGGTCGAATATTTTTTTATAAAATACAAATTGAGAGGAAAACACAGCAAGAGACAATAAGAGGCAAAATAGCGAAACAACAGGCATTTTCAAAAAAATAAAGATAATCGCAATAACAAAAAGAATGACCGTAGGCCGAACAATTTTCATAAAAGCCGTGGGGTGGAACGCAAAGGATTCACGTTTAACGGAATTGGAATCACAATGGCGCGAAAACTCCTCTGTGATCGCTTCCCCTGCCCTTCTGCACGAATCACTTCCCGCCAACCGGTCCGGGAATTTTTTGACAATATCATCGGTAAATTGAAGGGCATGGCGAACATGCTCGGAAAACGGCCTCATTATGATCTCGGATTTGTTACTGGCGATGGTGAGCCTCCTGAATATCAGATTAAACTAATTTTCTGAATTACATCAGACTATAAAAAACCTGCGCTTTCTTTGGTGCCTGGGGCGGGAATTGAACCCGCACAGCCTCAAGGACCGAGGGATTTTAAGTCCCTTGCGTCTACCAATTCCGCCACCCAGGCTTTAGATAAACAAGCGGAAAGAAACTCTGCGGCTTATATTATTTTTAATTTGCAGTGTCAAGGATTTGATGGGCAATTTTTTGTTTCTTGAAGGTTGGACAAATTTTATGATAAGTATGACCTCACCAACACAAAAGCAAGGAAAATATCCGATGCAAGAGATTGATATTATAATCACCGGCGGAAAGGCGCTCCTACTAGATTATCAAAACACACATTTAGAAAATACAGCAATTGCCGTCAACGCCAGCGAGATAGTCGCCATCGGACAGGCCGAACAAATTGCAAAAAAATATCGCGCAAAAAAAACGATCAGTGCCAAAGACTCTCTGATTATGCCAGGCTTTATCAATTGCCATACGCACGCGGCCATGACTTGCTTTCGCGGCATCGCCGACGATCTAGAACTTATGGATTGGCTCAACAATTACATCTTTCCCGCTGAAGCTAAAAATGTAAATAAGGAACTGGCCTACTGGGGAACACTTCTAGCCGCTGCCGAAATGATCAAATCCGGCACTACCACTTTTTGCGATATGTATATCTTCGAAGACGAAACTGCCCGCGCCGCAAAATCTGCAGGCATGCGCTGCCTTATCGGCGAAGTGCTATTTGACTTTCCTTCACCGAACTTTAAAACTACTGAAGAAGGTCTTGCTTATACCCGAATGCTCGTTGAAAAATGGCAAAGCGATCCGCTGATCAACATCATTGTCGAACCGCACTCGCTTTATACCTGCTCCGCTCCATTGCTGACCGAAGCGAAAAAGATTGCCGATAGTTACAATACACCTCTGGGGATTCATCTTTTGGAAAACAAATCTGAACAAGAACAGCTTAAGCAAAAGTATGGCAAAAGTGCCGTTTCTTTCCTCAAAGATATTGGTTATCTTAACGAACGGCTGATTGCGTTTCACTGTGTTTATCTCTCCGATGAAGATATGAAACTTTTTGCCGATTATGGCTGTAAAGTTTCCCATAATCCAGCCAGCAACATGAAACTTGCAAGCGGTGTCGCTCCCGTCCCCGATATGCTCAAGGTCGGCATTACCGTCGGCTTAGGAACTGACGGCTGCGCCAGCAACAATAATCTGGATATGATCAAAGAAATGTCCACCGCCGCCAAGCTCCATAAAGTCGCCCGGCTTGATCCGACAGTGATGGATGCCCAGACAGTCGTGCGCATGGCTACAATTGAAGGCGCAAAAGTTCTCGGCATGGAAAAAATCACCGGCTCTCTGGAGGTAGGTAAAAAAGCCGACATTATTATTGTCGGCTTGAACAAACCTCATTTAACACCGCTTTATAACGAATATTCTCATCTTGTTTACGCGGCAAGCGGAGCCGATGTGGATACGGTATTGATCAACGGCAAAGTTGTTATGGAAAACCGTAAACTGTTAACTATTGACGAAGCTGAAGTCATGCAAAAGGTTAGAGCAATTGCCATTAAAGTAAAAAATAGTTTACGGCAGTAGTTTGGAATCAAGTATTGCGGAAACACATGATCTGAATTATTCGTATTCTTCCAGATACCTTTCGATATACTGACGCACATGATCTTTTGGCTGATATATGCCGAAATGTCCTTCGCAAAGGATATCGGCATGAAGATCAAGCAAAGCCTGCATTGATTTTTTCCACGCTTCGATATCGGAACCAAATGATTTGCGAAAGGGGCCGTGGATGTCCTGCCCGAAAAGAATTCGTTTTCCCCCGCGATCCAAATAAAGAGAGATAGAGCCGGGTGTGTGGCCGGGAGTATGCAGCCAATGGATTTCATCTTTGCCGAATTTCAATATTCCGTCAGCGCCCTTTAGTTTCTGATCTATTGGTGTAGGTGGAAATGTCGTGTCATACCAGTTGGCGGCGGTGCGGATGGAATCACCGGACTCCATTGCGTCTGCGTCTAATTCGTGGATCAATATTTTAGTCCCGTATTGTTTTCTAAATAAAGGCGCCGAACCGATATGGTCGATGTGATTATGCGTTAAAATTAAGTGGGAAATGTTGGATGGATTTAAACCTAATAATTCAATATTGCCTACAAGCTGATTAAAGCTTCTGCCCGCCCCCGAGTCGATTAAAACAAGCACCCCGGAAAAATCGATCAGATATACAGCCGCGTCATCGGGCAGTGTGATGTTTGGTCCGCCAATTAAATAAATGCCGCTGATTATTTCTTCCGTTTTGATTCTCATGGAAGTAACTTTGCATTTATCTTTCGTCTTTACTTCACGGTTTGAATGTACCAATGATTTGGTTAATATCTTTTATTTTATTTCTTTCCAAATAGTTTCGTATTCCCTCCAAAATATCAATAGTCGCGTGGGGATTAATAAAGTTGGCCGTGCCGATTTGTACGGCTTTAGCTCCCAGAATTAAAAATTCCAGCGCATCTTCGGCTGTCATTATTCCACCGATTCCGATTACGGGCACCGAAACTCTTTTGATCACTTGCCAGACCATTCGCAGCGCTATCGGCTTTATTGCCGGACCGGATAGTCCTCCGGTAATATTTTTTAAATGCGGCTTTCTTGTTTTCTAAATCAACGGACATACCGGCCAACGTATTGATCAGCGATATGGCATCTGCGCCTGCTTTTTCGACTGCCCGGGCGATTGCTGCTATATCCGTAACATTGGGAGTAAGCTTTACAATTACCGGCAGGCCTGTTTCATCTTTGACTTTACGCGTAACATGGGCGGCAGTTTTCGGGTCGGAACCAAAACTTACCCCCCCTTTTTTTACGTTAGGACAGGAAATATTTATTTCCAAAGCATGCACGCCTTTGGCCATGCTTAACTTCTTTGCTACCTTTATATATTCATCATAAGTCTCACCGTAGATATTGGCGATGACCTTCACATCAAATTTTTGCAAGAAGGGAAGCTTCTCGTCAATAAAAGCATCCACTCCGATATTCTGCAATCCGACCGCGTTGAGCATGCCGCCGGCAGTTTCCATAATTCGCGGCGGTGGATTGCCGAGCCGAGGTTTCAGCGATAAGCCTTTGACAACAATCGCCCCAATCCGGTTTAAGTCAACATAATCGGCATATTCTTCCCCGTAACCAAAGGTGCCCGATGCCGTCATTACCGGATTTTTGAGCTTGAACTTGCCCAAATTCACGGCCATATTTACAGATGTTTTAGTTTTCATTGTATCCAATATTATTCCCAGATAACTTCACGCAGATTGAACACCGGGCCGTCGGCACAAACCCGCTTATAAGTTAAGACCCCTTTATTATCCTTTAAGGCAACCGCGCAACCGAGGCATGCGCCAATGCCGCAGGCCATCCGTTCTTCCAGCGACACCTGAGAGACGAATTTACTTCCGCCTAATATTTTTGCCAGTGATTTGAGCATTTCCTTCGGCCCACAGGCGTAAACGGCAGTGTTTACCGGCGAATATTTCTTTATGTCTTTTTGAAATACCTGCGTCACCAATCCTCTTTCTCCCAGAGTTCCGTCGTCGGTGCAAATATTAATATTGTAACAAAGCTTTTGCAGTTTATCCAAACCTACAACGGCCTTAGTGGTTTTAGCGCCCAAATAAAAAGTCATCGCTGATTGAGAAAAACACTTATCCCCGCATAAATGCTCGGTCAGCATTGACAGAGGAGCTATCCCCATTCCTCCGGCGATAAAAACGACTGTTTGCCTAGCCTCATCGATTGCAAAGCCGCGACCCAATGGTCCGTGGATTTCGACTTGTGACCCACAGATCAGTCCCGCCAGAATTTGCGTTCCCTTGCCCACTACAGAGTAGAGGAGTTCAATCGCGCAGGAATCTTTTCCGCGAGAAAAAGAATATATACTTATCGGCCGTGCCAGTAGCGGTTCATATAAACCGGAAATCCTGATCATGACAAACTGACCCGGCTGCGGATCGCAAAAAGAGGTAGCCAGGATTACTTTCATCAGAAAGCAGTTTTCCTGAATCTCTTCGTTATTTAGAATTTCCCCGATGAAAATATCTTTAGCCATTTTTTATCTTTACCCCGTTAGAGAATGCCACCGACTCCGGTCGGCGTTTTTAATCCATGTTATTAGATGGCGATTGCAAGCCGCCATTTTTTTCGCGAAGCACCCGTTGTCTCTAACGGGGTGAACTGTTTTTATTTTACGTCCGCCCACATAATCAAGGCATCTTCATGTGTTTCCGTGTAATAAAGCGGTCTTATTCCTTTTACTACAAAACCGCATTTCTCGTAAAGTTTTATTGCTGCTGTATTGGATTGCCTGACTTCTAAAGTTTGGGCTCTAATTCCTACTTGTCTTGCTATTTCCTGCATTGCTTTCAAAAGATGGAAAGCGAGGTTCTGCCTCCTGAATTCTTTTTTTACCGCAAGATTATGCAAATGAGCTTCATCGGCGACTATCCAAAAAATAATATAAGCACCCAGGACACTTTTCTTACCAAAATTCATCCGCGCTGTCAGACATTGGGCATTGGCGTTATTTAGTTCTTTTATAAACATCGCCGCCGTCCAGGGCAAGGGAAATGATTCATTTTCAATTGCCAATATTTCCGGCAGGTCTGCTTCTTTCATCAGATCAAGTGTTACCTGGGGAGCATTTTTTTCACAGGACATGGAAGAATTCCAAAAATATGGCCACGATTAAGAATATTGCGCAAAAAATGGGAATGGCTCCCCGCAGCTTGATCGTGTTCATGGCCACGGCAATGCCCAGCAGGGGCAAAAAATAATACATAAAGGAAAGAGTTGCTATAATCGTTGCGGGTAATTTCGGATACACCCAGATTACCAGGGTAATGAAGATCATCTGAACAACCAGAAGATAAAACACGTCAAATAAAAATACTTTAATTAATCCTAAGTAAACTTTTTTCTCTATCGCGCGAATGTTGTTTTTTTTCGCGTCTTCCAGCGCTTGGTCGGAAAGGATATCGTTGGATTTGATAATCAGAATATCCACCTGCTTGGCTAAAATGCCGCAGGGAATGGCCATAAGTATAGAAAGAGCGATTAATTGAGTGAATTCGCCTCCTAATTGTTGACCGGCTATTACCGCTGTGGAAGTCGCCACTACAGCGACAATCGAATCGTTGGGCGGGATATATGTTCCCACCGGTATGCGGTCAATCCAAATGAGTTCAACAAATGCTCCAATTATCAATCCCGCGTAAAGATTGTTGAGAAGAAGGCCGATTAAAGGCGCAATTACAATCGGCCGCGAAATCATCGCCTGAATGAAAACACGATCAAGACAGATCAGGCCGCCGCAAAAAGATATTAAGATAATTTTTGTAAACAAGTGAATACCAATATTTTATGGCTTTATACTGCAGTAATCTTTAAGCGCTTCTCTAATGTTAACTGCCCTTTCCCGCGGTACTCGTTTTAATTCAATAACAACTCCGGCTTTTTCCAACAGCGTTAGAAGATCATGAATTTCCTTATCACATAAAAAAACGGAAGGGGAACAGCAAATTTTGTATTCTTCATTATGAATATTGCCGATATTCAATTTATCAAAATGAAAGCCTGAATTAAAAGCTCGGCAAGCATCGGCTATATTGCTGAACAACACAATTGTTTTTTTACCGCCATCATGAGCGAAAATATAATTTTGAGCAAAATCATCGACAGAGCTGATAATTAATTCTATTTCACTGGGCACGGCCATCCTGATCACGGTTTCACTAAAAACATCCCCGGATATATTGTCATCTACAACGATAATACATTTCGCCTTGATATACGGCACCCATGCCTCCAATATCTGACCGTGGACAAGCCTGTTGTCAACCCGAACCAGGGCTATATTCAGATCTTGAGCCAATTGATTACCCGAGAGCTTTTTTGCTTAAAATTTCACTAGCCAGGGAAATATTTTTTTGCCCGTATTCTTTAATAAAGCAGGCAAATTCCCGCAATGACATATCTTCTTTTAATTCTGACAATTTGAGCAACATTGGCAAATTAACTCCGGTGAGAACTTCAACTTTCCCTTCTTTCATAAAAGAAAGCGAAATGTTTGAAGGCGTCCCGCCAAAAAGGTCTGTAAGAATCAAAACGCCCCTGCCCTTGTCCAGTTTCTTTATGGCATTGCTGATTTCTTTTTTTATCTCTTCAACGTCTTTTGTCTGATCGACACTAACATGCGATATATCATTAAGCGGCCCTTTAATTAACTCCGCTGCTTTAATCAACTCATTGCCCAGGTTTCCATGCGTAGTAATAAGCACACCAATCATTATTATATTATCCCCCCTTTAGCTCTTTTCAGCCAGGCTCTTAAATTTAAAGCGGTAAGCTAATGGATTGCATTATAATTGTCAAGGTTTATAGACGGACTATTTAAAGTGAAAAATGATATGCCCGCAGGCTTGTAAGTTGTTGTAATACATCCATATTATCAAATATATTCATCTTTTGGATTTCGTAGAAAGTCGGCCAGCCCGGATTGACGGGAAATTCCTCTTAAAATCTCCCCGGCAAATAAATCTTCACTCGCCCATATATATACTTCTTTATATAACATTTCTTCTCTTTACCAACAAAGAATTGCCATCGGCGTTTAACCGTTTATTGTTGTTAGCTTGACTAAAATATGACCCATGAATATATTTCTTAAAAGTAATCTGCCAACGCAATAACCTTAAGGGAGGTCAAAATGGAAAAAATCTCCTACGAAAAACTATTAAAATTACAAAAAGAATTCTTCTGGTCGGGAAAAACACGTGACCTTAACTTCCGCATCGAAGCGCTAACTAAACTTAAAAATGCTATCACAGCTCATGAGGAAGAAGTGTTAAACGCTATATATGGAGACCTCCATAAAGTCTCAGTAGATGGTTATGCCACAGAGATTTCCGGAGTGTATGACGAGATCAAATATGCTCTCGGCAATGTTCACTCCTGGGCTAAGTCCGAAAAAGTCGAAACTCCGGTTTTTCTTTTGCCTTCTAAAAGTTACGTGCAAAAAAATCCTTATGGCGTAACGCTTATCATAGCTCCGTGGAATTACCCGTTTCAGCTTCTTATAACTCCGCTGGTCGGCGCGATTGCGGCCGGAAACACGGCGATTCTTAAACCATCTGAAATTTCAGCCAACACTGCGGCAATAATGGAAAAAATCATTAATAATGCTTTCCCTAAGGAATATTTGCATGTAGTGCAGGGCGGCGCATTGGAAACACAGGCGCTTTTGGATTTGCCTGTTGATTATATATTCTATACCGGCAACTCTTCCGTAGGTAAAATCGTGATGAGCGCGGCAGCCAAAAATTTGACTCCATTCACACTGGAGTTGGGTGGCAAAAGCCCGGCGATTGTACACGAAGATGCCAATCTGACACACGCGGCGCGTAAAATAGCCTGGGGAAAATTCATCAATGCCGGACAAACCTGTATAGCTCCGGATTATGTTCTGATTCATACAAAGCGAAAAGATGAATTCCTGGAAGAATTAAAAAAAGCGATACGTGTTTTTTACGGTGAAAACGCGGCAGATCATCCACGGTATTGCCGGATAATCAACGACCGGCACTTTCAGCGCCTAAACGATTTACTCGACACCAATAAAATTGTTTACGGCGGAAATGCCCATCCGGCTTACCGCTATATTGAGCCCACAATTCTTTATCCTGTGGAATGGAATGAACCGGTTATGCAGGATGAAATCTTCGGGCCTGTTTTGCCGCTACTTTTATACTCCAGTCTAGATGATATAATCCGAAAAATTAATGAACGGCCGAAACCTTTGGCGCTTTATCTGTTCAGCGATGATCGGTCGGTACAAAAAAAGATCACCGAAGAAATTTCTTACGGCGGCGGCGCTATTAACAACACTATCCTTCATTTTGTATCCCATTTTCTGCCCTTTGGGGGAATCGGTTCCAGCGGGATGGGCGCCTACCACGGAAAAGCCAGTTTCAACACATTTACTCATTTTAAAAGCATACTTCAAAGCTCCAGCAGAATTGATCCTTTAGCCTTAACGTATCCCAACAAAAGCTTGCTGATGAAAATTTTACAAAAGATCAAGTGGTAATAAATTCGACCTGTTCTTTAAATGAGATAGGCGCGTCATTACGGCCATCTTCCGCGGTTATCAAGCCAGATAAAAATACGTGATCATAAAGATGCTGTACACAGCTGAAGGAAGAGCCGCTTCCTTAAACAGGCACTAGGCAATAAAAAAATCATTTTCCGTCTGATAATGCCAAAAGTTCACAGTTGACGAATGGTGAGAAACGCGGCATGATTTTGACGTAAAAATCAGGGGTATCAAATTTATGCTGCACATTGTGGGAATAGATATTGGTTCTGTCGCGCTTTCGCTGGTCATTCTTGATGAGAAGGGAACGGTGATTAACTCTTCTTATCAGTTTCATCAAGGAGCAATCAGCGAAACTCTGCTCTCTATGCTTAACAATATTGACATTCACCGGGTAGGCGGCATTGCCATGACCCTTTCCGGTCCGGAAATTTTAACCAACATTTCCCGTTACGACACGCAGATTGCTATTATTGCCGCGGTAAAAAAGTATCACCGGGAAGTGGGCAGTATCCTGTTTGTCGGCGGTGAGAATTTCGGCCTTATTACCTTTACCGATCAGGGCGATTATGAACGCTACCGCTCCAACTCCGCATGCGCGGCCGGGACCGGTAGTTTTCTCGATCAGCAGGCCAAAAGGCTCAACCTCAAGAGTATCGATACACTGAGCTCCATTGCCTTCTGCAACCGTGAAACTTCACCCAAAATCGCGACGCGCTGCGCTGTTTTCGCCAAGACCGACCTAATCCATGCCCAACAGGAAGGTTATTCCATAGGCCAGATCAGCGACGGTCTCTGCGAAGGGCTGGCTAAAAATGTAATCGACACATTAATGCCCGATCAAAACATCAAAACTCCGTTGATACTTGCCGGCGGTGTTTCTATGAATCAGGCTGTGGTTAAACATTTCCGTAATCTTTTACAGACGGAACCGATTATCGACCAGTACAGCCATCTCTACGGAGCAATCGGCGCCGCGCTTCTTTATCTGGAAGAAGCAGAACCGAGAAAACTTGAACTCAAAAAATGGGACGAACTTTTTAACAAGGAACAAAAAGAAAAAAACTATGGTTATCCGCCTCTGCAATTATCCATGTCCAAATATCCTGAGTTTGTGAGCGCTGAAAGTTACCTCTACAAACCGAAAAATAATCACGCGGATATTGAGGTAGATATTTATGCGCCGTTAAAAAAGGAACAGAAAGTATATCTGGGTATCGATATCGGTTCCACCAGCACCAAGGCAGTTTTAATCAACGACAATAACGACGTCCTCATCGGCGTTTATACTATTACTTACGGCCAGCCGGTGAAGGCGATGCAGGCTCTATTTGAGGCAATCGAAAATATCGGCCGAAAACACAATTGCGATTTTATTTTTCTCGGCGTCGGCACTACCGGATCGGGACGCAAATTTATCGGCCGCATAATCAAAGCGGACTTAGTCATTGATGAGATCACCGCTCACGCCCGCGCCGCATATGAACTCGATAGTCTCGCTGACACCATCATCGAAATCGGTGGGCAGGATTCTAAATTCACCACCATGAAAAACGGCATGGTCACCTCCTCTGTCATGAATAATGTCTGCGCCGCGGGAACAGGCAGTTTTATCGAAGAGCAAGCGTCAAAGCTGGGTGTGCCGCTCACTGAATACGCCCCGAGGTCTATCAATACGCCCGCCCCGATTTCCAGCGACCGCTGCACAGTTTTTATGGAACGCGACATCAACAATTATCTTACGGAGGGCTATTCCGTTGATGAAGTACTCGCCAGCGTACTGCATTCGGTTTGCGAAAATTATCTGGCTAAGGTTGCCGTGGAAGCCAACATCGGCGAGAGGATTTGTTTTCAGGGAGCAACAGCCCGCAACAAGGCGCTCATTGCCGCCTTTGAACACCGTTTAAAAAAACCAATCTTCGTTTCTCAGTTCTGCCACTTGACGGGGGCTCTAGGAAGCGCTTTGATCCTTGCGGAAAACGCGGTGAAGAATTCTGAATTTCGCAGTTTGTCTCTTTATAAAGAATCAATTCCTGTGGAAAATGAAATTTGCGAGCTCTGTCATAATAACTGCAAAATAAACAAGGTAACCGTACAGGGGGAAACGGTTGCCTTTGGTTTTCTATGCGGCCGTGATTACGACACGAAGCATTATGTCGGACCGGCAAAACGTCAATACGAGTTGATCAAAGAAAGAAACAAAGTTTTCCATACAGCAAAAAAGCAGTCTCCGTTCAAGAAGCCTGTAAAAATAGGCATTCCGAACGCTCTTTATCTTGCCGAAGAAATGCCTTTATGGAAACATTTTTTCGCCACACTTGACGTAGAAACAATAACAGATGATAATTTTAAAAACGCGATTAAGTCCGGCAAAAAAATTGCGGCGGCTGAATTCTGCGCTCCGATGAACGCATTTTTCGGCCATGTGCAAAATCTTGCCGATAAATGCGACTATATTTTTCTTCCTGTCTATCTGGAAGCAACAAAGCCAAAAGAAGAAGCTTACAGATATTACTGCTACTATACACAGTTCGCGGCTACTCTCGCTGTCGGTATCAAAAGTCTGCATTTAAAAAAGAAAGCAATCATGCCCGTTATTGATCATCATTCCTTCCAATCACGGATCGAACTGTTCTCGTTATTGAAACCTATTTTGAAGGCCAGCTACTGGGAAATTTATAACGCCTATGAAGCCGCGCTTTCATTTTATAACGATGGCCTCGAAAATCTAATAAATATTTACGAACGCGAAATGCCCCACAGTGATGATATAAGTGTGGCACTGCTCGGCAGGCCATATTCGTTGTTACAAAATACAATGAATAAAGGGATACCGGACATTTTGGGCAATCTCAATATCAATGCTTTCTATCAGGATATGCTGCCCACTGATAACGATGATATATCCGAGATTGATCCGCTGCTTAAAAGATTACACTGGAACTATTCCGCTAAGATTTTAAAAGGTGCGCTTTTCGCGGCACGCACTCCCGGGCTTTATCCGGTTTATGTAACATCATTTAAATGCAGTCCCGATTCATTCACCATCGAATATTTTAAACGCATTATGGACAAATACGGCAAACCCTATCTGATCCTGGAACTCGATGAGCATGATTCTAATGTCGGTTACGAAACCCGCATTGAGGCTGCCGTACGGTCGTTTCGCAACCACGCTAAAAATAAAACGCTTCGCCTGGCTTCCTCCCGCGTGCTGCCCCTTAACTCGGAGAGTGTGAATAAAATAAAAGATAAGACATTGCTTTTCCCGAGCTTTGATCCGCTCAACTCAAAATTAATGGAAGCCGTCTTTATAAAAGAGGGAATCGACGCGCGCTTGGTGCCGCTGACCGAAAAAATAATTCAACGCGGTCTGCGGACAAATACAGGACAATGCCTTCCTGTCAATTTAATCGCGCAAAGCTATATGGATTATATTGAAGAAAACGTTCTTGATCCCGCGCAAACTGCTGTCTGGTGCTTTGAAAGCCATGTTGCTTGCAATATCAGAATGTTTCCTCAACTGATCAAGGGTATTATGGAATCAACCGGCAACGGCTTAGAGAAGGTGGAAGTTTATGTCGGAGAGATATCTATGGAAGATATCTCCATACAGGCGTCAATCGAAGCTTACTTTGCGTACATGTTCGGCGGAATGCTCCGAAAAATCGGCTGTAAGATAAGGCCTTATGAAAGAGAAAAAGGAATGACGGACAAAGTTATCGCCCAGTCGCTGAATATTCTCTACAATACCTTGCTGGGCGGAAGAAACAAGGATGATGATTTGGCCAAAGTTATCAGCCTTTTTAAAAAGATTGTAACACTTCCCGAAAAGCGCCCTAAGGTTGCCATCTTCGGCGATTTGTACGCGCGTGACAATGACGTCTTCAATCAGGACCTGATTCATTGTATAGAAGAATACGGCGGCGAAGTGATAACCACTCCCTTTAATGAATTCGCTAAAATTATCGCCAATCCTTATATGCGGCGCTGGTTTCTGGAAGGAGAATTCCTCGACGTCATCTATACCAAAACTCTGATCGCACTCGTCAATCAATTGGAAAAAAGCTATTATAAATTGTTTAACGAGTTGCTCAATGAGCCTTCTCTGGGAACTGATATTGATTACAAAGAAATATATGATGTGTTCGATGTGAAAGTACAACACTGCGGAGAATCCGCCGACAACCTGCTCAAAATTGCCGCACTGGTTCGCCATTACCCCGATATATCTTTATTCGTGCAGACCAATCCCGCTTTTTGCTGTGCCGGGTTGATTACAGAGGCAATGGCGCCGCGCATTGAAGAATACACAGGGATTCCCGTCGTCACCCTTAACTACGATGGCACCGGCAAAAATATCAATCAGAAAATCAGGCCGTATATTAAATTCCCTCGTAAAAACTACACGGCAAAACAGCTTTATCCCCGCCGTCAGGCGGTTACATAAATACTCGTGGGCTGATTACCTCCCGGTTACCTTACATGCAACTTATTCTTATTATCGCGAGATTGAGCAATCTCTTACTATCCCTTCTTACAGGTATTAATCTTTAAAATGGTGTAAAGAGGGCAAAAACCGAAGATAGCGGTCAATATGGGAATAATGGCCAATAGTCCCCACCAACTTTGATAATACAATCCTAACACTGCTATTATGACACCAATAATCAAGCGAATACTTTTATCAACCATGCCTACATTGCAAATCATAATATTTCCTCCCCTTAATTGCTTTTTTCTAAATCATTTAGTTCCATTTTCAGGGATAAAAGTGTCAGCATGTCTTTGAGCGCGATAATACCCACAAGCTGATCCCCATCCACAACCATCAACCGGCTATTACCTGTCCGGTTCATAACTTCTAATGCTTTGTTGGCGTCTTCCTCCGGCCCGACCGTTGTCCCTTCATTGCAAGGCAAGGCAATAGCCCCTACCGTTTGCGTCGACCATTCTTCACGCGGAATCGCTGCCACTTGGTTCACGGAAATACAGCCGGTCAATCTCCCAAATGAAAGTACCGGGTACATCTGGAAATGGTGTTTATAGACATACTCATTAACGAATTCCGAAAGTGATATAGAACGCGGCACCGTCAGAGGATTCTTTATCATCAGGTCTTTTACTTTTTTTGCGTGAAAAAGACCGCGCGCTAAAAGTTGATGATACGATCTTTGCGCGGCAGACCGTATGAATAATCCAATCATAAACCACCACAGACCACCGACAAAATTGCCCATGAATAGGGAAATTACTCCGAGGATTATTAATGTAATTCCTAAACCTGACCCCACTTTCGCGGCAATGGCCGTTGCCCAGCGTAAATTTTTTTTCCAACTCCACAATGCCGAACGCAATACTCTTCCGCCATCCAAAGGAAAAGCAGGCACTAAATTAAAAACTGCCAGAACAATGTTTAGCCAAGCCAGATAAGCCAACACTCCGCTGGTTGTCACCGGCCAGCCTCTTTCCTTTCCCCAAAATATTATTAAAAACAAAAATAAACCAATTGCCACGCTCGATAAAGGTCCGACAATAGCCATGAAAAATTCAGCTCTGGGATTAGGCGGATCATCTTCCATTTCGGCCACACCGCCAAAAATAAACAAAGTTATACCCTTCATGGAAATACCATAATTTCTGGCCACAAGAGAATGAGCTAATTCATGAAAAACAATTGAAAGAAAAAGTCCTGCAGCGCCAGCTACACCCATCCACCAGTAAGAAGCACGAGGGAGATCTTTGTAATATTCAGGAAACAGGCCGCTGGCCAGCGACCAGGTTACCAAAGCTGCTAAAATCAGCCAACTCATATCAATTTTAATTTCAAATCCAAAAATGTTGAAAAGTCTTATCGGACGACCAAACATAATTACCCTTTATGAGATACTTTCTTCTTAAGATAATGCTTATATGGCAAAAATCAATGTATTGATTTGCAATTTATAAACAAATCCAGTAGAATGTGAAGTGTAATTGTTCTAATTAAATTGAAACAATGAGGTTTTTAAGTTGTTTTATTAAATAATTTAATATGTTGTTTCTGCTGAATAGGTTTCTGGAATAATTTTTTATTTATTACCGCGGAGGATGGGCTCAAACTTGGCAGGAATTTGACCTGGCAATACCACGCATTAACCTGTATAATAAAGCACCGAAGTTAAAGAGGAAATATTAAATCCTCACAATAAACAAGCTTTCCCGGTGGAGGTATTCATGATTAAATATCCATTATTTTTGATGATATTGGTTTTCTTTTTTTATGGAGCGGCAAACGCCGATTTTTATAAATGGGAAGATGAAACTGGAACTGTTCACATAACGGACTATCCGCCTCCCGATACCAAATCCTCCAACAAGGTTGAAGTTCACAAATATCAAGATGACAATACCTCCTCACCGCAAGACAAGGAGGAGCAAGAAGCACCTTTTAAAGATTCCAAATCAAAAAAGAATAAGAACCCGGAAATAACTTTTTATACCAAGGATGAATGCAAAACTTGCGATAATGCGCGCGAATTCCTGAAATCCAAAAATATTTCTTTTAAAGAATATAATATGGATAAAGATACGGATGCTGTAGCGCGAAGAAAAGAAATCGACGACAGCGATGATGTACCCTTCGCAATTATCAACAGAACTCAAGTATATGGATTTTCTGAAAGTGTTTACAACCGGGCGCTGCAACTTACCCCTTAAGAAAAACAAATGAAAACTTTAATTTATTTTTATACCGGAACAGGTAATTCCCTGTGGACGGCGAAAAAACTTTCTGAGCAATTGGAAAATACTGAACTTTGTCCCATGACACTTACAGGCAAAGAATCAATTCATCCTCAAGCAGAAAATATCGGCCTTGTCTTTCCTGTACATATTTGGGGTATGCCTTCGTTGGTCATTGATTTTATCAACCGTTTGGAAGTAAAACCGGCAAAATATTATTTCGCGTTAGCAGTTAATGCCGGTCAGGTTGCCGCCACTCTGCTTCAATTGAAGAAAATGATGCAGGCACGGAGTCTTAATCTTTCCGCGGGATTCTCAATCAACTTACCCAGTAATTATATACCCTGGGGAGGTGCTCCGGCACAAGAAAAGCAGCAGAAAAAATTCAATGAAGCCCTCGAAAAAATCAGCCGTATTTCACCGATTATCAAAACGAAAGAAGCAAGAAATCCTGATAAGGGACCATTATGGCAAAATATTTTGTTTTCGGCATTATATCGGATGTCCTTTCCGCAAATACCAAAAATGGATAAATCGTTTTGGGCTGACGCTAAATGTACCGGCTGCATGATATGCGAGAAAATCTGCCCGGTGCAAAATATAATGATGAGCGAAGGCAAACCTGCCTGGCAGCACCATTGTGAACAATGTTTTGCCTGTCTCCAATGGTGTCCGGAAGAAGCAATCCAATACGGCAAAAACACTAAAAAGAAGAAACGCTACCATCACCCCGAAATCAAGCTGCAAGATATGCTCGCCTGCGTTCCTAAGAAATAATTTGACCCTCTCCGCTGCAAGCTGCGGAGAATCTTCTATTCTTAAGGAACAATATTATTCAGTATGCGCTCGCTACCGAATTCAATTTAAGGCAGCTTTATTTTTTGCCCATATAATAACCGGTCACTACTCTTCATATTATTGAGTTTACATAATTCTTGAACTGTTATGGAATTATGTTTGGCCAAAGAAAAAAGGGTATCTCCTTTTTGCACCTTATAAATCCTTGAAGGCTTTTTCCGATTACTATATTTGTTCTTTTGAGCTGATGCGGCAAATTCATTATCCCCTGTTTTATTCGCCGGCACCAATATTTTCCGGCCGACAAAAAGCTGATCTTTTAATTTTAAGTTATTGAGCTTTAAAAGAATGGCGACTTTTGTATTAAAATGCCGAGCCACGGAATGAAGCGTATCGCCACGTTTTATTTCGTAATGGATTGTAGTTATCTCTTTATTATTTTTTCTTTCCGCTTGCTTTTCACCCGCGTCATTAATTTCAAAGTTATTTTTTAGTGCATCATTGTTTTGACTAATGGAAGCAGTCCCGGATAAATAATCTCTCACTGAAGAGGCGACAGCTACTGCCAGTTTCTTCTGAAAATTGCGGTTTCTTAACAAATTTTCTTCCTGTGGATTTGATATGTATGCGGTCTCGATTAAAACTGCCGGAATATCGGGCAACTTCAATACGTAAAAAGGAGCTTCCTGAACGCTTTTATATTTTACAGAATTAATTCTGTTGAGATGATTTATTAAAGTGTCGGCATAAGTTTTCGACAAATTAATTGTACTTGTTTGAAACATATTCAGGATAATCAGGCCGGATTCATTCTTGCCCTCGCCATTGGGTACGCCACCGATTATATCCGACAAGTTTTCATTATTAGCCAATAGTTTTGCGGCCTCATTGCTGGCGCCGCTGGTTGACAGGCAGTACACCGAGCTGCCTTTGGCCTTACGGTTTTTGGCGGCATCCGCATGGACGCTGATAAAGAGGCTGGCATCTAAATTCTTGGCTATTTTGCAGCCTCTTGTTAAAAGAGACGTAATAGTCTCCTTCACGGGTTAATACCGCGCGATACCCCGGCATTTTATTAATTTCTTTTTTAATTTCGCGGCTGATCGAAAGTACAATATTTTTTTCATAAACGCCCTTCCTGGCCACAGCACCCGGATCATCACCGCCATGTCCGGGATCAATTACAATAATTTTTTTCTGCTTCAACATCGGAATCTGCTCTTCGGCAATTTCTTCCACGGGAGCTTCCTGCGAAAATATATCCACGACAACCCGGTCCGGCCTATCCTGAAACTTTTTTAACTTAAAGACTTCCGCTTTCCGGTATTTATCCAAAATTAATTCAATTTTTATACCGCCTTTATCAATATGATAAAAAACAAGCTTTTTAATCCCCGGTTTATTTAAGATGATTTCAGTCGGTATTGATTTATTCAAGGAGGCATCTTTAAAATTTAAAACGAGCAGGTTTTCGCTTTCCTTAACATCACAAACGGTTTCGCTATCCACGTCCAGAACAATTCTCGTATGATCAGGCGCCGTCCAGTGACGAACATTCAATATTTCTACGGACGCATAACAATTACCGTATATCAAGGCCACTACTGTAATAGTCAGGCAATAAATAATTTTCTCTAAAAGCTTTTTTGCTTCACTCATCATGCCTTAAAATAGCAAATTTATTCAGGAACTGCAACTGCTAGATAGAAAAGATATTGACAAGTACTTTTTATAATGCCATTTTCTCCGTGCAGAGAAATTAAGGAGTGGAAAATTGAGGATATCTATGCAGGAAAATCGTTTTAAAGAGGCTTTATTGAATCCCTCCATGTTTCCGGTCACATGGGAACTGGTGCCGGGAAGAGGTGCAAGAGAAGCGGCCCAGGAAAAGACCCTGGCTCTGGCCAAACAGGCCGCTCACGGAGGAAAGATCTCATGCCCTGACCGTTACAGACAATCCGGGTGGAACCCCGGCCATGTCTGCCGATTTCATGGGCAGCGAAATTCTGAAGCTGGGCATCGAGCCTCTCGTCCATTTTACCTGCAAAGACAAGAACCGCAGTCAAATCGAAAGCCAGCTTTATGCCCTGGATCGGGCAGGAGTCAGAAACCTCCTGGTTATGAGCGGCGATTACCCTGTATCCGGTTACCAGGGGAGACCTGCCCCGGTCTTTGACCTGGATCCGATCCATACCCTGCAACTGATATCGGACATGAACCGGGGGCTTACGTATCCGGGGGTCAAAGGTAACGTCCGTCATCAACCCAGCGATTTTTTCCCCGGAGCTGTCGTTTCTCCCTTCAAGGCAACCGAAGCGGAGCAGATGGCCCAGTATTACAAACTGAAAAAGAAGATCGCTGCCGGCGCCCAATTCATCGTTACGCAACTGGGATACGATGCCCGAAAATTTCATGAAGTGTTCCTCTTTATGAAACAGAACGGTTTCAACATTCCGCTTGATGGGAAATATTTATATCCTTCCCTACGGTGCGGCCAAAATGATGAACCGCAACGAACTGCCCGGCTCCGTCGTCACGGATAAACTCCTGGCGGAAATGGATCGGGAGCGAAACGATCCCGATAAGGGAGAAGGAGCCAGAATACTGCGCGCCGCCCGGATGTATGCGATCCTGAAGGGAATGGGCTTCAGCGGGGTTCATATCGGCGGGCACAATATCAAATATGAACAGGTGGAAGAAATTATCCGGCAGGGAGAGGCGCTCACTTCCCAATGGACCGACTTGATCCGATACTTCGATTATCCCATTACCGACGGCTTTTATTACTTTGAGCATGATCCGAATACGGGCCTAAACCGGGAAACGCCAACCGAACGACAGACTCAGGCCGCTCGATGCCGAAGTCGAATGTTCCTATGGGTTTTCGCGACTCTTCCATAAACTCATGTTTGAGCCGGGAAAGAAACTTTACGGCATCATGAAGGGACTCAGCGGCAAAGTGGCAGGAACAAAGATGGAGAACATTTTTCACAAACTGGAACACTTGACCAAGGTCGTGCTCTTTGACTGCAAGGATTGCGGGGACTGCGCCCTCATCGATGTGGCCTACCTCTGCCCGATGTCGCAATGCCCGAAGAACCAGCGCAACGGGGCCTGCGGCGGGAGCTTCGAGGGATGGTGCGAAGTCTATCCCGGAAAGAAGCAGTGCGTCTATGTCCGGGCCTATGCCCGATTGAAGAAACACGGGGAGGAAGCGCAACTGGATAAAGGTATTGTCCCGCCCTGCAACTGGGATCTTTATCAAACCTCATCCTGGATCAATTTCTATCTGGGGAAAGACCATACCTCAAAAAGACAAGGCAGTAGCTAAAATTTTAGGCTGAATTATTGATATATGTTATACTAGAAATCAGTTTTTACAAGGGCGATTAGCTCAGTTGGATAGAGTGCTGGCCTCCGAAGCCAGATGCCGCGAGTTCGAGTCTCGCATCGCCCACCAATTTACTAACAGAAACCCTTTTTCTTTGAGTCAATAATTTTGGACTACTTCCTGTAATGTTGTTTTCTAATTCTATCTGCTTGCACAACATTTCAATCTATAATATTCAAAAAACTAAATAATTATAACCTAACATGTGATATAAGTATAGCAGGTAGAGCATAGATGTTTCTATTGTACAGATGTTATTAATATTTCTGACAATAGTAATAAAATTAGATAAAAAAACATTTCATTAAATTTGTATATAAGATGAAAAATATATTATTTTTACTGGTTTCTATTATAACAATTCAAATTTTTTATGGTTGCTTATTCTATAGGAGCACAGAATATCATGATCCATTAGCTTATATGTTGCCTTATTATTTTGAAAAATATGAAAAAGCAGATGAATATTGTTTTAATTTCAATGAAAAATTTAAGGGAACAAAGCTAAGGCAAGATGACAATTTGAAGAAGAAAATTGACTTAATTTTTAGTGATGTTGAATTAGCTTATGAACAGCTAGATAAAGCCAATCTTTTTTCGTCGCTTTATGAAAAAGATACGATTACAATAACCGGCATGAGAATTAGGAATTTATGCCCCCCAATTAGCATTAATATATACGCACTATGCAATCCACTGTCTGTATCATTTCCAAATGGCGAAATACATTTATCAAGGGCTTTCTTAGAAAGTGATTCTCCTTTTGGTGCGAAAAATATTGCGCAACTCACAGGATTAATTGCACATGAATTCATTCACATCAGGCACCGACATGTACAACATCAGTGGGCTGTTGCTAGTGCATTTAATGAGTTCAAAAAGACACAATGGATGGTAAACTGGACTAAGATTTTAGAATTATTGCCCATATCATACTCTATGACTATATACAGCACAAAGAACTTGTCTAAAATTTATTTTATCGATTACAACATAGAATGTATGGCTGATTTTTATACAGCTATGATTATGTTTCAAATAGGTTATAACATTGAAGAATATATTAATCTTCTAGTAAATCTTAAAGAATTTTTAAACAGTCAAGATAATCCAAATAAAAGGAAAATTAAGGAACTTGATTTTAGAATATACTCCTTGCGAGGTCTTACTACGGCTGAAAACTTTAAATTACTAGAATATTTAATAATAGAAAGGAAAGATGTGGTGGATAATAATCCAGCGTCTGAATATGTGAAATATAGTCTACAGCAATACCCAATCTTTAGAAAGTTTGTTGTATATTGGTCTCATGCATTGCTGACAATGGGAAAATCGGCTTACTATTCTGATTTTGCTTTCTACGAAGACAACAGTGTTGCGCCTATTAATAGCGTAAAGCTGAATACAACCACTGGCCATTTGATGAAGCCTTTGGAGGTTAAAAATTGTATAGTGCTTCCTGAAAAAATAATAGAAATGCCCTTATTCCCATTTGTTTATAAACGGTAAAAGGAGATTATGATGACTAAAATAAAAAATAAAATATTTGTTGGACACTTTTTTTTATATTTAGTGCTTTTTCTAATTATATCAGGTTGTGTATTATTAGAAAAAAAAGAATATTTGCCTATTTACATTGAACAATTTTCAGGAAATTATGACATCCCAGATAATTACAAGTCGTATACATTGTTTTTCTCAACTTCCTATCAAACTAAAGAATTCTTAACTGTCAGCTCAAAAGATGAGTTAAAAGGTTACTTTAAAAAATTTGGTGAAAGTATAGGTGAAGGAAATGTTGCAGTTTGGGTCAGAAATCCAGATTCAGATGATTTGAATATAGAGCTTGGCAAAACTTATGCCGACCGCATACACAAATGGTATAATTTAAGTTTAGAATATAGCGATGGTCCTTATTTAGTATTCATGACTCGCAGCCCAAATGTCCCTCCAATGCGTGATGATTTTGCCGTTGCGATTGGTTTTAAGGACAAAACATCTACAGATATTACTAAAGCTATTGAATATTCTCTGAAGCAAAAATCAGGAGAAAAGAAGTCTCCAAATTTGATATTCATTCAAAGTTTTATTGGATGGATTTCAAGTCTTTTGTATCAAACAATAAAGACGTTATAAAAGATATAGCAAGTATTGTTATTGCAATAATAAAATAGCGATAAGAAAACCTTAATAATAATCGGGGGCGATTTTATATTTAATCCCTGAATGTTTTGACAATTAGGCTGTTGCTCTTTAGTTATTGATCGGCGCTTTACTCTCTTTCACTTGGTAATCTTCAGTTTTTCTTGCTTCATGAATCTATTTGTTTGTAGGTGCAGTCTACGATTCCGCAGGTTGGGCAATCTTGAAAAATTACCAATCAAATTTTTTGTTTAGTTCTTCCTGAAAGCGAAATTGACGGATTTTGAAAAATATGCAAGATTACAACCAATAATAACGAGTTGCATTCAAAAGATAACGAGGCGGCAGTGAAACTCAAATTTCAGGAACACAGTGAACTGGAATTTCTTAGTTGAACTGTCCCGCATCAGCGGCGGCAAGGAGGAGGCTCCGCAGGCGTATTACTAACGCGTGACCTTCAGGTTATACGTTGAGGAAGCCGACGACGCATGCCAACAAAGTTAGCCAAAGAATGCGACTTGGTATAAGGAGAACA
>CAVPJZ010000005.1:0-15656 GCA_963705555.1 uncultured delta proteobacterium
GTTCCATAAACTTATCTACTTTTTTCGGATCGACCGCCAGTGACATGCGCTCCTGTGCTTCGGAAACCAAAATTTCCCAGGGCTGAAGTCCTGCATATTTCAAGGGCGCCAGCGACAAATCGATTTCGCAGCCGCCGGAATAGGTAGCCATTTCGCCGACTGATGAAGATAGACCCACCGGCGCCGTTATCGGTGATCGCGCGGTAAAGTCCACGGTCTCTAGCCACCAGCAAAAAATCAGTCATCTTCTTTTGCGTAATGGGGTCACCAATTTGCACGGCGGTCACCGGTGAGCCTTCATGCAGTTCCTCGGAAGAAAAAGTCGCGCCGTGAATGCCGTCTTTGCCGATGCGTCCGCCGGTCATGATGATCACGTCACCCGGCTTTATTTCTTTGGTGTGAGTTGGTTTCCCTTTCAGGTGCGCGGGCATTATGCCGGCGGTGCCGCAGTAAACAAGGGGTTTACCCAAGAACCGTTCATCAAAAACAATGCTGCCGTTGATGGTGGGAATACCGCTTTTATTGCCGCCGTGTTCCACACCTTCGCGCACGCCTTCGTAAATGCGGCGTGGATGCAGAATGCGGGGCGGCAGTTTCTTTTTATGAAAGGGCGAAGCAAAGCAAAAGACATCCGTATTGAAAATCAGTTTTGCGCCCATGCCCGGTGCCGAAAGGATCGCGGTTGACGCCGACAATACCGGTCAGCGCTCCACCGTAGGGATCTAGCGCGGAGGGCGAATTGTGTGTCTCCACCTTGAAGACCAAATTGTGATCTTTATTGAATTTGATCACGCCCGCGTTATCGACAAAAACAGAAAGGCAAAAATCCTTCTTGCCTTTGGCCTTGCGGATTTTGGCGGTTGAGCCTTTGATATATTTTTTGAAAAGCGAATCAATTTTTGATTTTTTGCGGCCGTCGGTATAATCAATCCGGCTGTTGAATATTTTATGTTTGCAATGCTCCGACCAGGTCTGCGCCAGACATTCCAGTTCGACATCGGTTGTGGTTTGATCAGAGCCCCACTTTTTTCCTTGCTTTGATGACGGCAGGATTTTGATAGTAGCTCTGGATGGCTTCCATTTCTTCCAGATTCAGGGCCAGAAGTTTTTCCTGGCTGATTTTTAGCAACGCATCCGCATCGAACGCTACCAGATTGATTTGGGCTACTTGTGGCTCGTCTTTGTCCAGCACCTGAGGGACATAGGCGGGCATGCCGTAGCTAAAATCAAAATCGCTGACAGCGATAACCTGATGGCGCTCGGTAAGGTCATTGGCTAAAAGACCGGAGGCGATTTTTTCCGCGTCTGCTTTGGATATCTTTCCGCAGATTAAATATTGGCGGGATGTATAAACACTGACTTTGCGGGTGTCTATCTCTTCACTCAAGCAGTAATTCAATAGCCTCGCGTGCGGTTTTCCCGACATTGTCGGTGACACCCGGACGAAAGCCAACCTCGATAAGCCAGTCAAAATTTTTAGCCAGTGGCTTATTAATAGAGAATTCCTGAATCACCGGATCGGAGAGCGGCCCCGCGGCAGCTTCTTGCAGTTCGGCAGCGTTTAACTCTCCGGTAATTGTATATACTTCGATTGTGGCAACTTTTTCGACTGGCAGTGCCAGATGATCGATAATGCGCTTTTTGGTCTTTTCGCCTAAAGCGTCACGAATTCCTTCTTTAAAACCTACTTCAATCCTATGTGCCATCTTTTTAACCTAATAAATAAAAAGTGTTTTCTGGAAGAATATCCTCCGGAAAAAGATAGACGACGCGCTTATACCGAAAAGCAGACAATAAAGCAACTTCCAAATATATTCTGAAATTGATTCGGATTTTTTTAATTTTTAAATAAGTTAAGCAATAAAATAAGCTAATAAAGTGCCAGTCATTTTACTTGACACCTCCATCTTTTAACCGCTATATTTAGACGACATTATAAACCATTAGCATAGCATGATAACTTTTAGAGGAGGTATCTAAGATATGAGAAAAAATATTACGTGGAAAAATATAATCCTAGTTTGTATTATCGGTTTTTTTCTCGCAGGATGCGGCGCCGCCAGCAGCAAAATAATGATGAAACAGGGCAAATATACGCCTTCATTTCGCTCCGGCGATTACAGTCGCTATAAAGGGAAGAAGTTGATTCTCGCCGGTTTTACCAATCAGGCCGGAAACACAAAAGCATGGAGCTATAACAGTGCCGACAATAAATATATGTATGAGGGCGATGCCCAATTGGAAAGCTATTACTGGTATTGCTTTCAAAAAGCCTTCCGCCATATCGGCGTAAATATTGTTGATTATAACTATGGCGGCGGTCCGCGTCCTTATCACTACCGTCCATACTATTGGGGTTATGCGCCACCTCCGGAGGCGGCACGAGCCGCCAGAGGTGTACCAGAATTCGGGCTGACCCTGACATCTCTTACCGATCAGGAATTCCGCTTTAAAGTATACGTATATAAAAATGGCGAAACTAAATTAGAGAAAGATTTTACGGTAACGATGAGCGCGGCAGGGACGGATAATGCTGCCGACCTGGAGAAACGCTCTTACCGTCTGGTGGATTTGGCTTTCACCACTATTATGAAAGATAAAGATTTTCAAAGAGTGTTTTAATTTTATCAATACTGTATGGTGATAGCGGATGAAGAAAAAGTCCACTCTCACTTTACAGTATAATTTTTTAGACATCTTAATTTTTTCTATAATATTATCGGTATTATTAAATGGAAATGCTTCTCTTAGCTGTAATTTTATTTTTTGTACTTATCGTTTTGGCGCTGCAATTTTGGCCGTTAAAACGCTTTTCAGGTTCAATTGATCTTAAACCGCTGGAGAGGCAACTGGATGCATTGCAAAGCTCTCAAGAAAGAACCGATCGTTCGGTGCGCGATGAAATCGCCAAATTCCGAGCCGAATCGCAAACTCAGGCACGCCAGGAAAGAGAGGAATTAGCTGGCTCGCTCAAGGGATTTGGAGATTCCGTCGAACAAAAGATGGAAGCCGTCCGCCTTGTCATAGATGGAAAACTCCTGCAGCTTCAGGAAGACAATACCCGCCAACTCGAGCGGATGCGCGAAACGGTCGATGAAAAATTACAGGGCACTCTGGAAAAACGGCTGGGAGAATCTTTCCGGCAGGTCTCCGAACGCTTGGAGCAAGTGCACCAGGGACTAGGCGATATGCGTAACCTTGCCGCCGGGGTGGGAGATTTAAAGAAGGTGCTGACCAATATCAAGACGCGCGGTACCTGGGGCGAAGTCCAATTGGGGGCATTATTGGAAGAAATCCTGGCGCCGGAACAATACGCTAAAAACGTCAAAATTCACGAACACGGTAATGATTTTGTAGAATTCGCTATCAAACTGCCTGGTCAGGGTGATGCAAATGCCGAACCCGTATGGATGCCGGTGGACGCGAAATTTCCGGTCGAAGATTATCAGCGGCTTGTGGATGCTCAGGAAAAAGCCGATACTGTCGCTGCGGAAGAGGCGGCAAAACAACTCGAAGCAAGTATAAAAAAGGCAGCCAAAGATATATCTCAAAAATATCTGTTACCGCCGAAAACAACAGATTTCGGTATCATGTTTTTACCGTCGGAGGGGCTATATGCCGAAGTGATTCGAAGGACTGCTTTAGTACAAATATTGCAGAGGCAATATCACATTGTTGTTTCCGGACCTTCCACTTTTGCCGCTTTTTTGAACAGCCTGCAAATGGGTTTTCGAACGCTTGCCATTCAAAAACGCTCCGGCGAAGTCTGGAGAGTTCTGGGTGAAGTAAAAACAGCATTCGGTAAGTTCGGCGATTCACTCGATGCCGTCCGCAAGAGACTGGAGCAGGCAGCCAGTTCTGTGGATGACGCGCAAAGGAAATCGCGCACCCTTCAAAATAGATTGCGTGCCGTAGAGGAACTGCCCGGGGCGTCTGCCGAAATTTTGCTGGAAGATAAGGCATTTGACGAATTGGAAGAACCTTAACCAAATGTTAATGCTATTCAAAAATTGATTTCTGTTAAACTGGCGATAGTTATTCTTTAGGTTTTTTTAATTCGAATTTATTGTAAATAAAAAAATTGAACAAAATTGCTAAATATTGCGTCAATTTATTCGGGGGAAAATAATGGCACATATTTTTGAGCATAGAAAAACTGTGCGTCGGGAGGACGAAGAAACTCTGCGTAGGAGCGAGGAGAAATACCGCAACATTCTGGAAAGCATGGAAGAGGGTTATTATGAAGAAAACCTCGCGGGTAGCTTTACTTTTTTCAATGACTCAATGTGCCGGATATATGGGTACTCCCGAGAGGAATTGATGGGAATGAATTATCGGCAGTTTACGGATAAAGAAACCGCAAAAAAACTGTTTCAAGTATTTAATGAAATTTACAAAACAGGGAACACCAATATAAGCTATAGTTATGAGCTTATTAGAAAAGATGGGGCTAAGCGATACATTGAAGCTTCTGCATCTATAAAAAAAGATTCATTAGATAAACCGATAGGATTTAGAGGGATTATAAGAGACGTTACCAGCCGCAAGCAGGCCGAAGAAGCACTGGGGAAGAGTGAAGAGAGGTACCACACTCTATTGGATAATGCCAGTGATGCGATACTGTTGGCGAATGAGGATGGTAACTTGCTGGAAGTGAACAAAAAAGCGGAAGAGCTTCTTGGCTACACAAAGCAAGAGTTATTGGGAATCAATATTACCAATATTCATCCTCCAAAAGAGATGGAAAATATCATAAATGGGTTTAAAAAAATAAAGCAGAATGGTTTAGGAACGGTAAATAACACGGAAGTTTTGAGAAAAGACGGCAAAAAAGTTTTCGTAGATATTTCAGGAAGTGTAATTGAATATGGTGGAAAAAAAATTTTTCAGGGAATTTTTAGAGATATAACCGAGCGGAAAAAAATGGAAGAAGCGTTGCACAAGAGTGAAGAAAAATATCGTAACATTCTGGAAAGCATCCAGGAAGGCTATTTTGAGCTTGACCTTGATGGTAATTATACATTTGCGAATGAAGCAAACTGCAGATTTCTTGGGTATACCAAAGAAGAATTGATTGGGATGAATTACCGGCGGCATACAAATGAAAAAACCGCTAAAAAATTGTATCAGCCCTACAACGAACTTTACCTAACGGGTAAACCGATTGATACCTTAGAAATTGAATCTATCAGGAAAGATGGAACAAAAGCGATTCACGAAACTTCGGTATCTCTTATCAGAGATAATAAAGGCAAACCGATTGGTTTCCGTGGTGTTTCCAGGGATGTAACCGAGCGCAAGAAAATGGAAGAAGACGTTCGCACGGGTGAAGAGAAATACCGGACTATTCTGGAAAACATCGATGATGGTTATTACGAAATCGATCTAGAAGGCAATTATACCTTCGCCAATAACGCGGAGGCCAAAATCCTGGGATACACCAAAGAAGAATTGCTCGGCATGAATTCCCGGCAGTATATGGATGAAACAAATTCAAAAAAAACATATAATGTTTTTCGGGAACTCTACCGGACAGGGAAGCCGATTGAAGCCTTGGAAATGGAAGTTATCAAAAAAGACGGGACTAAAGCGATTAATGAAACATCAGTATCTCTTATCGTAAATTTTGAAGGTAAACGGATCGGGTTTAGGGGGATTACTCGCGATATCACTAAGCGCAGGCAGATGGAAGAAGCATTACGCCAGAGCGAGGAAAAATACCGGACTATTCTCGAGAACATGGAAGAAGGATATTTTGAAATCGACCTTGTTGGCAAATATACTTTCGTTAATAATGCGGAATGTAGGAATCTTGGATATCCCAAAGAGGAATTAATAGGAATGAACAACCGGCAGTATCAAGATGAAGCAACGAGTAGAAAAATGTATCAAGTCTTTAATAATATGTATAAAACAGGTGAACCAATTAAGATAATAGATTTGGAAATTATTAGAAAAGATGGGACTAAAAAGTTTAACGAGATCTCAGTGGCTCTTATAAGAGATCCAAAAGGAAAAAAAATAGGATTCAGTGGAGTTTCTCGCGACATCACCGAACGCAAGAGGGCTGAGGATGCTTTAAAGAAAAACCAGGAAGAACTGATCAAGAAGAATCAGGAAAACGAGGAAAGCAGAAAGAATGTACAGCTTACCTTGGAAAGGCTCGGGGCGGCGTATGAAACACTGAAAACCACCCAAGCGAAGATTCTACAACAGGAAAAAATGGCTTCCATCGGACAACTTGCCGCGGGAGTTGCCCATGAAATCAATAATCCCATGGCTTTTATAGCAAGCAACTTGGGAACACTCGATAAATATATCCGAAGGTTGAAAGATTTTATCCAAGCGCAGTCGGAAGCAATCAAATCTCTTAAGGCTACTGATGCTATCAAGAAACTTGAAAAAATGCGCAAAGAATTGAAACTGGATTATACTATTGACGATATAGACCTCTTACTTAAGGAATCTTGTGACGGTTCGGAGAGGGTGCAAAAGATTGTCCAGGGACTTAATCGTTTCTCCAGAGTGGATGACGCGGAATATAAAGGTGCAAACATCAATGAATGCATTGAAAGCAGTATTAATATTGTTTGGAATGAATTAAAACAAAAAGCCACTCTTCATAAAAATTACGGCAATTTACCCCCGACCAAATGTTATCCCCAAAAGCTGAATCAGGTTTTTATAAATCTTTTGATGAATGCGATTCAAGCTATTGAAAAAGAAGGAAAAATAGAAATCAAAACATGGGAAAAAGGCGGCTCGATTTGGGTTACGGTATCCGATACGGGTTGTGGAATCCCGCAGGAAAATCAAAACAAGATATTTGAGCCTTTTTTCACGACCAAGGAAGTGGGTAAGGGAACTGGTCTAGGGCTTAGTATCTCCTATGAAATTATGCAGAGGCATAAAGGAGACCTTTCGTTTCAAAGTAAAAAAGGAAAAGGGACGACATTTACTATAAGAATGCCGGTTGTATAGTGAAGACCATCAAAGGAATTAAAATAAATACTTCCTAAGGAAAGGCTTTAAATTTACGATGAATTGAATTTTTGATCCCGCGACTTGGAATTCCCCGACTCCAGCCGGGGGAGGTATGCGCCGTAAATCGCGGGAGGTCGCGTTATTATAGGGAGCCTCCGGCTCCTGCCTGAGGGAGCTCCACTAAAAAATTTTTGGTAAAAATCTGCTTTCATCGCCACCCAGCCTTTTAACGACCGGCAATTGGTTGAATGTCTATATCATTTTTTACTGATGACTGCCACCACGGCACTTACAATCTGGAGCTTGTGGACGTTGCGTTGTTTTTTCAGTATTACCGTCGAGGTGCGTACCTTAATAACTAATGGCCTTATCGCTGGATTAGACACCCTGTATATCTGGGAGAAATTCTCACTGCACTCGCTGTTACTATTTGGCGGTATTCCATTCTCAATTTAACCCTTTTTACATTATTTGTCATCATTCAGTTACTTCGTGCGAGATGGGAGGAGGATAAACTCAGCCTAGTTTTTGCGGGTTACAGCATTTATGAGTCTCGTGCCATATGGATATGCCCATACAAAATGACATCGTGATATCGTTTCCCATCCTTCCATTTTTCATTTGACATGAATTTTTATCTATGATTTAAAATCTTACCGGAACATCAAGGAGTTTTGAAGTAAATGGTTAGCAGTAATAGATACAAAATAAACGATTCACCAAATACTAACTATTATGGTTATTATTACTTTGTCCTATCTATATCTGCTCATTGCTGAGACGACTCGAAAATAGATCGCATTAAAAGCCACGGGCAGAAATAAAAAAGTCCGTGGCTTTTTTAATTTTTTGGATTTATAAGTGACTAAGTATTTTATAATGGAGGTGTGTATGTCAAGAAATATTTTTAGAATAATTTTTGTTTTATTTTTTAGTGTCTTGATGGCCGGAGTAGTCTTCGCCGCTCCTCCCATAAAGATTGGGGCGTTGTTTTCCGTATCCGGGCCCGCTTCATTTCTTGGTGAGCCGGAACGCAATACGGCGGAAATGATGGTGGCGGAGATAAATAAAGCCGGTGGAATAAAAGGTCGTAAACTGGAACTTATAGTCTATGATACTCAGGGTGATGCCACAAAAGCTGTGCAGGCAGTCAACAAACTGATTAAGGATGATAAGGTTGTCGCGATCATTGGTCCGAGCACGACGGGCGACAGTATGGCTGTGATTCCCGTGGTTGAAAAAGCCGAAATACCGCTTATTTCCTGCGCGGCGGGAATTAAGATTACCGACCCCGTAAAGAAGTGGGTCTTTAAAACAGCGCAAAACGATGTTCTTGCCGTAACAAAAATTTATAAACATTTGCAGAAACAAAAAATTGATAAAATAGCAATACTTACTGTTTCGGATGGCTTCGGCTCTTCCGGCAGAGAACAACTGACCTTACAATCCAAAGAATTCGGCATGCAGATAATTTCGGATGAAACATACGGGCCGAAAGATACGGATATGACTGTTCAGTTAACAAAAATCCGGGATAGCCAAGCTCAGGCAATTATATGCTGGGGAACCAATCCCGGCCCGGCCACAGTTGCCAGAAACGCTAAACAATTGGGAATTAATATTCCATTGTATATGAGTCATGGCGTTTCCTCTAAAAAATTTATTGAACTTGCCGGTGATGGAGCCGAAGGAATCATACTTCCTTCAGGTCGTGTCATTGTTGCCGATCAGCTGCCTAAATCCGATCCGCAAAAAAAGTCGCTGATGAACTATGTAAATAAGTATAAGGAACGCTACAAAGTGGAAGGTGATCATTTTGGCGGGCATGCTTGGGATGCCATTATGCTGCTCAAGAGCGCTATCGAAAAAGGAGCCTACTCGTCTGCGGCAATTCGTGATCAGCTCGAGAAAACAAAAAAATTCGCGGGTATCGGAGGAACTTTCAGTTATTCTCCGCAGGATCATGCCGGATTGACCAGTGACGCTTTTGTTCTGGTGCAAATCAAACAAGGCGACTGGAAATTGATTAAATAATGAAGTGATGTGAATTAGTTAGACTGTATAAGCGGCGCGGGCTGATGCCTGCGCCGCATTAATATTTATCAAAACTGTGACTAATAAATGGATAGTTCCCGGCAATTATTTCAATATATCTTATCCGGCCTTTCTAACGGCGCTATATACGCTCTGATTGGTTTTGGTTTTGCCATTATTCATAACGCGACCGGTATCATCAATTTCGCCCAAGGTGAGTTTGTAATGCTCGGCGGAATGTTGATGGTTTTTTTCTTAGCCATTTTAAATCTGCCGCTCGTGCCGGCAATAATTCTGGCCATTCTTCTTTCGACAATAGTCGGTATGTCTTTTGAACGTCTCGCCATCAGACCGCTTAAGAATGCGAAGCCGCTTAGTCTTATTATTATTACAATCGGCGCAAGCATTTTTATCCGCGGTGCGGTGATGCTTATCTGGGGAAAAGATACCCATGCCCTGCCTGCTTTTTCGGGCAATGATCCTCTTCATATCGCCGGAGCAACTATCCTTCCCCAGCATCTTTGGATTTTTGCCATAACCATTTTAATCATTATCGCCAGCAGGATATTCTTTAATTACAGTCTCGTCGGCAAAGCCATGCGCGCCTGCGCTTATAATTCTCAGGCGGCAAGCCTGGTCGGAATTGATGTTAAGATTATGGTTTTGCTCTCCTTTGTTATCAGCTCGGCTATTGGTTCTATGGCCGGGATAATCATTGCCCCGCTTACCATGACTTCCTATGATGTTGGCATTATGCTGGGGCTTAAAGGATTTTGCGCGGTGATCATCGGCGGAATGAGCAGCGGTTTGGGTACTGTGCTGGGAGGACTTCTGCTGGGCTTATTGGAATCTTTGGGCGCCGGTTTTATCTCTGCCAGTTATAAAGATGCCATCGCTTTTATTATCTTGTTATTGATACTATTTATCCGGCCGGAAGGATTGTTCAAGAAAAAGGAGACGGAAAGAGTTTAGATCAACAGACTTGCTCTTTTTCAAGGTGACGCTGCCGAAAATAATATTAGTCGAATCGGCCCTGAGCGAATGAAACGAATCGAAGAATCTTAGGGTTAATTTGCCGCGGCTTGTGACGAAATTTGGGGTTTGGGCGGGCTCCTTATTATATCTGTGATTTGAATATATTTTGCCGGAAAGATTGCAATTAAAAATCATGACAAAAGAAAAACGCCAAATAATTATTTTTTTAGTATTTGCGCTTTCCGTACTGATCACGCCATTTTTTCTTCAAGGGAGTTATTTTTTAAACGTTCTTGTTTTTGTCGGTATAAATACCATGCTGGCCGTGGCGCTTAATCTGTTACTTGGATATGCCGGTCAGATTTCGCTCGGGCATGCCGCCTTCTTTGGTTTGGGAGCTTATATATCTGGCATACTCACAACCCGATTTTCTCTTGATCCTTGGCTGGTAATTATTCTGGCGGCTGTTTGTGCGGCGGCATTGGCATTTGTTATCGGTTTTCCTATTTTAAAGCTCAAGGGTCATTATCTGGCGATGGCCACACTCGGCTTCGGTATTATCATGTATATTATTTTTAATGAAACTGTCGGCTGGACCGGCGGCCCATCAGGATTATCCGGTATACCCAATCTCCATATCGGTTCTTGGATTTTCGATAATGATCTGAATAATTACTATTTGATCTGGATAATCACTCTTATTGTAATGTTGTTATCGATAAATTTGTCTCAATCAAGAATCGGCAGAGCTCTGAGAGCAATTCATGATTCGGAAGTGGCAGCCAGAGTTATGGGTGTAAATGCCCAGGTTTTGAAAGTACAGATCTTTACTGTCTCCGCTCTTATTTCAGCTATGGCCGGAAGCCTGTATGCTCATACCATGACTTTTATTTCTCCCGTATCCTTTGGGTTCAACTTTTCCGTGGAATTGGTTACGATGGTGGTTATCGGCGGTCTTGGCAGTATTTACGGCTCATTCCTGGGTGCGGCAATTTTAACGATATTGCCGGAATTTTTGCGCGTATTTCAGGATTTTGATATTGTTATTTATGGATTGATGCTGATTTTAATGACTATGTTTATGCCCGGCGGCCTTGATCAGCGGCATTCAGTCAATGGCAGAAAATGCCTACGCCAAAATGAAAGGAAAGACCAGCAGCAATGCTTAGACTTAAGCGGTATAACCAAAATATTCGGCGGGTTGACTGCACTGGAAGATGTTTCTCTCTCCATAGCGGGCGGTTCAATAACCGGTATTATCGGCCCTAACGGCGCGGGGAAAACCACACTGTTCAATATCATCACCGGTCTTTATACACAAACGTCAGGAGAAGTTTATTTGGGCGGAAAAAATATTTCGCTCTTTGCTCCGGAGGTTCTTGCCGGGCTGGGTCTGGTGCGCACATTCCAAAATGTGGAGCTATTCGGACAAATGACCGTTCTGGAAAATGTTATGGTTGGGCTCCATACCAAAAGCCATAGCGGTATTTTTTCCTGTGCTTTCAAAATGCCCGGTCAGATTAAAGAAGAAAGATATATTAAGGAGAAAAGTTTACAGTGGCTGGAATTTACCGGCCTGGCTGATTTGGCTGATATCAAGGCCGGCAATTTACCTTTCGGCAAGGGAAGACTCTTGGAAATTTCCCGGGCGCTGGCTGTAGAACCGCGAATTATTTTGATGGACGAACCGGCTGCGGGATTAAACAGCCGGGAGACGACAGAGCTTGCCATCTCATCCGCAGAATCAGGGAATCCGGTATAACAATAGTGCTTGTGGAACATGATATGGAACTGGTTATGGATATTTGTGATTCCATAATTGTTTTGAATCTGGGGAAAAAGCTGGCGGAAGGAACGCCTAGGGAAATTCAGGAAAATCCTGCGGTGATATCCGCGTATTTAGGTGAAGGCTGATGACTGTTTCGCTTTCTATTGGCTAACTTTGTTGGCATTGTCGTCGGCTTCCTCGACGTATTAGTAATACGCCTGCGGAGCCTCACTTCTTGCCGCCTCGTTATCCTTTGAAAGCGAAACGGTATGACGACTGCCAAGAATAATACAGATATACTATGAACCGAATATTATGCTGAAGATAAAAAATATCAATACATACTACGGTCAGGTACATGCTTTGAAAAATGTTTCTCTGCATCTGACTGCAGGAGAAATAGTCACTCTTATCGGCGCTAACGGCGCCGGTAAGACAACACTTCTTAATTCGTTGTCCGGAATTGTTCCTCCCCGAAGCGGCCAAATTATTTTCGATGGGGTTCCAATAAATAATCTTGCCGCGCATCAAATTGTCCAGATGGGGATTTCCCAGGTTCCGGAGGGAAGACAGGTTTTTAAACCTCTTTCCGTGGAGGATAATCTGGAATTAGGCGCCTATTTGCAATACAAGATGCGGGCGGGCAAAGCTGAAGCAAAAAAAACAAACGAAATGGTCTATGCCTTGTTTCCTATTCTCAGAGAAAGGCGAAAACAACTTGCCGGAACATTATCGGGAGGTGAGCAGCAAATGCTCTCCATCGGCAGAGCGCTTATGGCCAAACCAAAACTGCTGCTTCTAGACGAGCCTTCCATGGGGCTCGCGCCTATGGTGGCTCAGGAAATTTTTCAGGTTATCGAAAATCTGACCAGGGAGAAGAAAACAACTATTCTTCTGGTCGAACAAAATGCGCGGGCAGCGCTGAAGTTGGCTAATCGCGGATATGTTCTGGAAACAGGCCGGTTGATTTTAGAAGGAACTGCCGCCGACTTATTAGCAAAATAAAGAAGTTCAGCGTGCGTATCTGGGTAAAGATAAGAAAGAAATATGGGAACGGTAAAAAATATATCGGCAACGCAGGTAAACGATCCTCGCCTTCCATGTGAAGGGGGGCACAATTTGCAGGGAGGTATTTTATGAATATCTGGGATCCTGAACATGAGTGTATCTCACGGGATGAACTCGAACAACTGCAACTGGAAAGACTTCAGGCTATAATCAATAGGGTTCACAAGAATGTTACCTGTTACCGGAAAGAAATTTGATGATTTAGGTATAATAGCGGAAGATATTCGTTCCTTATCCGATTTGACGAAACTTCCTTTTACTACCAAGGATGATTTGCGCCTTAACTATCCGTATGGCATGTTTGCCGTGCCGCTCCGAGAAGTAGTCCGCATTCACTCTTCCTCGGGGACCACAAGCAAACCGATTGTTGTTGGTTATACCAAAAACGATATACGCATTTGGTCTAACCTTGTGGCACGGTTTATGACCGCCGCCGGTGTAACTCGTGACGATCTGGTGCAGATAGCTTTTCGTTACGGTCTTTACACCGGAGCTTTTGGATTACATTATGGAGCGGAAGCGATCGGCGCATCGGTAATTCCGATGGGTACCGGCAACACGGAAAAACAGATTATGATTATGCAGGATTATAAAACGACAGTATTGGTCAGCACGCCCAGTTACGCGCTTGCTTTGGCGGATCGCATTGAACAGATTGGTTTGGATCCCAAAGCTCTTTCGCTGAAAATAGGACTTTTTGGCGGAGAGCCTTGGTCGGAGAAGATGCGCGAAGAAATTGAAAGAAGGTTGTTACTGAGCGCGACTGATAATTACGGTCTTTCCGAGGTAATTGGTCCCGGCATTGCCGGCGAATGTTCGTGCAAAAAAGGCTTGCATATTTATGAAGACGCTTTCATTCCGGAGATCATTGATCCGAAAACAGGAGCGACGTATTGCCTCCCGGCCAGCACAGGTGAACTGGTGCTCACTACTTTAACCAAAGAAGCCTTTCCCATGATCCGCTACCGGACAGGAGATATCACCAGTCTCAACTATGCTCAGTGCGAATGCGGAAGAACTTTAGTGCGCATGGAAAAAATAATGCAGCGTTCCGACGATATGCTCATCATCAGGGGTGTAAATGTTTTTCCTTCGCAAATTGAAGAGGCGCTTTTTAGCGTTGCGCAGGGTGAACCCCCATATCAGATTGTCGTGGAAAGAAAAGGGGCAATGGATAGCCTGGAGGTTGATTGTTGAGGTTACGGATAAAATATTTTCTCTGGAACTGCAAAAGCAGAGATCTTTTCTGGAAACACTTAAAAAGCGCATCGGATCGGTAATCGGTATTAATGTCGACGTTAAGTTGGTCGAATCCAAAAGTATACTGCGGCAGAAGGGGAAAATTGCACGGGTGGTGGACCAAAGGCAGATATAATACTTGTCAGATGCGCGGCCTGCCGCCAATATATGTTAAAATAATTTCTTCTGATGGTTACTTCTTTTTCCTCTTCAGCATTTCCAGCATTTTATCATGATAGTAATAAGCCACGATAAAAATTACTATAACCATACTCACAATAGCGGCTAAAAGAAAATACTGTTCATTGCGGGCGGCATTTCCCATGATAGAAAGTATTATGGTGCCAAAGAGACGCCCAGCGGTAACAATCATAATAAATGTCCATGTGGGAATGCGGCTGACACCCATAATATAACATAAATAATCTTTGGGGAATCCTGGAATCAAAAAGAGAAGAAATGATACCAGAATGCCCTGATGTTCCATGAAGTGATCGAATTTTTCTATCGTTTTCGGTTTGACAACTTTTTCTAAAAGCGGCATACCAAAAAAGCGTGCCAGCAGGAAGGCCAGCCAGGAACCAATTGTAAGACCGATAGTGGAATATACAGTTCCCCAAAAAGGTCCATACAAATAACCGCCGATAAGACCTGTCAGTTCCCCCGGAATCGGAGCGGCCACAACCTGTGCAATCTGGAGCAGAATGAAAATGAGTTCATCATAAGGGTATGATGTTATGAAGTTTACTAATTTGTCTCTATCTTTGAAGAGTAAATATATATCAAAGTGAATGAATAGATAAATTGATAAAACAATGAACAGGAGCAGGAATAGAACCCTGAAAACTAAACGTTTATTCATTGGGAAATCTTAGTCGGTATTGTTCCTTTATTTTATTTTTCGATTTTCTTCGTTTCTTCCGGAGATTTCTTTTCTGGTTCATTCATTGCCTGTTTAAACCCTCTTATTGCTTTGCCGATTGCACTTCCCAGTTCCGGAAGTTTGCCTGGTCCGAAAATAATTAGAACTATCACCAGGATAATAATTAAGTGCATTGGTTGAAAAAGTCCTTCAAACATGGAAATTACCTCCCTCTTGTATGCATCTCTATAACATTAATTTGCTTTCGTCAAATTGATTGTTAGGGGAAATTACTGTTGTCCGGATAGTGTGAAAAGCGACAAGAAATAATATTTAATTCCTGAAGTAAATATAGTTGACTAAATAAATTCTATATGTAAAAAAACACCATCAAATGCTAACTTAACAAAAACTGATCTTACCGCGGTTAAATATCTGTATAGCTAAAGGGGGAATATAATATGGCAAAAGTGCCGCAGAAACTGGAAAAAACAAGAGCTGATATTTACAAAAACGCGCCCATCGCGAAGTTCGGACAAAGAAAACCCGATTTCAGCACAATGGGTAAAAAAATAAAAAATCCGCATAAAAAATTCCGCGAGGTTGTTTGCGTGGAAGCATGCCGGACGCCGTATGGACGAGCAGGCGGCATGCTGAAAGATTTTTCTGCAATGGAGCTGGGTGCTATGGCAATTAAGGAAGTTCTGCGCCGAACCGGAGGCAAGG
>CAVPJZ010000006.1:0-99385 GCA_963705555.1 uncultured delta proteobacterium
CACCAATCTAATTTTTGTTTAGACCTTCCTGAAAGCAAAATTGACGGATTTTGAAAAATATGCAAGATTACAACCAATAATAACGAGTTGCATTCAAAAGATAACGAGGCGGCAGTGAAACTCGAATTTCAGGAACACAGTGAACTGGAATTTCTTAGTTGAACTGTCCCGCATCAGCGGCGGCAAGGAGGAGGCTCCGCAGGCGTATTACTAACGTGTGACCTTCAGGTTATACGTTGAGGAAGCCGACGACGATGCCAACAAAGTTAGCTAAAGAATGCGACTTGGTATAAAGGAGAACACAAAAGATGCCGGACGCAGATGGAATCAAAGAAGCCAAGATGTTTTATACGCGATATGCCGCAAAAGACAGAGGGATTTTTCCTCAAAGGTTCGAATTCCCTGGATTGGGGAATGAAAAACAGGCTGGCGCGGATATTTAATCCCGTCTCCGGCCGGACGGTTATGCTGGCCATCGATCACGGTTATTTTCAGGGACCCACCACCGGTCTGGAACGGGTCGATATCAATATCCTTCCTTTAGTGCCTTATGCGGACACCCTGATGCTGACCAGGGGAATTCTCCGCAGCGTTGTGCCGCCTTCGACTTCTCAATCCATTGTGCTTCGGGTTTCCGGAGGCGCCAGCATTCTCAAAGAGCTGTCCAATGAAGATATTGCCGTTGATATCGAAGAATCCATCCGTTTGAATGTCTGCGCCATGGCTGTTCAGGTCTTTATCGGCGGTGAATATGAAAGGCAGTCGATCATCAACATGACCAGGATGGTTGATATCGGCAACCGTTACGGCATTCCGACTCTCGCCGTAACTGCGGTAGGCAAGGATATGGCCCGCGACGCGCAAGTACTTCCGGCTGGCTTGCAGGATATGCGCGGAGCTTGGCGCCCATTATATCAAAACCTACTATGTAGATGAAGATTTCGAGACCGTCACCGCATCCTGCCCTGTGCCGATCGTGATGGCCGGCGGCAAGAAGATACCGGAACTTGACGCCCTGACTATGGCCTATAACGCGGTTCAGAAAGGCGCCGCCGGTGTCGATATGGGACGCAATATTTTCCAGTCGGAAGCACCGATTGCCATGATTAAGGCGGTGCGGGCCGTCGTCCATGACAACGAGACTCCGAAAAAGGCTTTTGATCTTTATAATACTTTGAAAAATAACCAATGAAAGTTGCCTACTGGTACAACAACAAAGATATCCGGATCGAAGAAGTGCCGACTCCGAAGCCCAGGCCCGAAGGAGATGCTGGTCAAGGTTATTTCCTGCGGCATCTGCGGCAGCGATATCGTCGAATGGTACCGTCTCCCGCGAGCGCCGCTGGTGCAGGGGCATGAAATAGGCGCGGAGGTTGTCGCAGTCGGCAATTCCGTAAAAAAATATAAACCGGGCGACCGGGTATTTATCGCCCCTAAAGTGCCCTGCATGAAATGTTTTTATTGCCAAAACGGGCACTATCCTCAATGCTCGGAGGTTAAGGAACGGCTCCCCGGCGGTTTTGCCGAATACATTCTGGTTCCGGAGATTCTTGTAGAAAACGGAACATATCTGCTGCCGGAAAATATTACCTACGATCAAAGCACATTCATTGAACCTCTGGCCTGCGTCGTCAGGGCGCAGAGGCTGGCCGGCGTAAAAAAGGGACAGTCTGTGCTGGTCATCGGCTGCGGAATGTCCGGATTGCTTCATGTGAAGCTGGCCAAGGCCAAAAGGATGTAAAGTAATCGCCGCCGACATTAACAAAATGAAACTGGAATTTGCCTCACGAATGGGGGCCGACGTCATCATCGATGCGGTGAATAATGTTCCGGAGCGATTGATTGCGGAAAATGGCAAAAAGGCCGATGTCGTATTTTTATGCACCTCGGCTGATTCAGCAGTGGAGCAGGCCTGGAAGTGTGTGGATAAGGGCGGCGTGATTGTACTGTTTGCCGTTCCCGGACCGGACAAGAAGGTTGTCGTTCCTATCAATGATTTCTGGATGAAGGAAATTACCATCCTCACTTCTTATTATTGCGGGCCTCCCGATATTATTGAAGCGATGAAGCTGATCGAATCGGGCAAGATCGTAGTGGATGATCTGATTACGCACCGGCTTCCCTTAACCGATATCGTTAAAGGTTTTCAGTTGGTATCAGATGGCAGGAAATCGATCAAGGTAATCATTAAACCAAACGAGCACAAAGAAACCATGAAATTAACAAAGCACCGGGGGGAAAGAAGGTGAAAAAATAAACCGGCAGGCAAATTTTTATCTGCGCTTTTTTTACGAGCCCTTCCCACCCAAATTAAAGTGGATGAATTTTTTAGCAATGAACACTTACATAATAATTCTTGATTTCTTATTCAGTCTGGTATAGGAAGCACAATCACAAATTTATTGAGACTCCCCTTGCCTGTGGCTTTGACCATGGGCTTTAGAGCCGAAAGGAGGAATTTTTGAAAAGATACGAAGTTATAGCTATAGTTAAATCCGATTTACCCGATGACGATATCACCACTCTGATCGAACGCATTCAGAAAATCATTACCAAACGCAAAGGTCTGATTGTTAAAATTGATAAATGGGGCAAAAGACGCCTCGCTTATGAAATCAACAAACAAAAAGACGGTTATTATTTTCTTATCGACCTCGTTGGTGACGGCCCCATTATCGATGAAATTGAAAGAAACTATAAAATTGACGACCGCATTTTGAAATTCATAACAATAAAAAAGGAAGGCGCAGTAACTCGCGAAGGCATTGACCAGGAAATCGCTGCGGCAGAAGCAAAACGGACTCAAGCCCGCATAGAAACCGACTCCACCGGTTCCCCTGCTGACGAAAAAGTTATCCGCCAGATAGAAAAAGCTTCTACCGATACAAAAGATACAAAACCGCGCAGACCTTCTCCTAAAAAATCTGTTAAAAAAGACGAACAATCAAAAAAAGAGGAATAAGCAATGGAAACAGCTAATGCAGACAGACCGGCTCGATATCCCCAAAAAAAGTTTTTTCATAGAAAGAAGTTTTGCCGTTTTTGCACGGATTCTAATATAAAGATTGATTACAAATATCCTGCTATTCTCAATAGTTTCGTAACCGAGAGAGGCAAGATTATGCCCCGTAGAATTACCGGTAATTGTTCCAAGCATCAACGAGAGTTGGCTATTGCAATTAAACGCGCTCGCGCTATTGCGATTATGCCTTTTGTCACCGCCGAAGGAAGATAAAAGAAATTTTATTATAAACAAAGCTCCCGGCCTTTTCCCAGTAACGAAAAAGGCCGGCCAACTTTTAATTTTCCCAACAGTTACTTTGAGCAGGTTATCAATTTTGAAAACTTTCGGCAGTTTCTTTCCCCATAACCCCTTTCTCAGAATTTTATTAATTATTTCTTTTTTTGTCGCGGCGGCGGTTTTCGTTCCGCTTTTCGGCTTTATTTTTCTTCTGTTTCTCCCGATGATTTTGTTTTTCTACAGCGTATCCAAAGGCATGGTTAAATCTGCAGGAGCTTTGTTCATTTCTTTACTGCCCCTTTTTCTTCTTTCTCACTTTTTTCAATTTGATACGTCTTATCTCGCAATATTAACGATGGGAATTGCCGGTGTTTTAATTGCCGCGTTAGTTTCTAAAAATTTATCTACTGAAAAAACGGTAATTTATACTTCCCTTTTTATCATCACATCAATCTGTGCCTATTTCCTTTATGGCGGTTATAGCCAAAATATTAACCCGTGGCATCTCGTTCAAAAATTTGTCACTGAAACAGTTGAAGAAAATATAAAAATATATTCTATGCTTCCTGTCGAAAAAGAGGACATTAATTTCATTAATGATAACAAGCAGTCCATCATTGATTTCTTCACAGGCATATTTCCTTCTTTAGTTATCGTTGTTTCCGCTTTTATTGCCTGGATTAACATACTCCTGGGAAGGGATTTGCTGCGCAAGCAAAGCATTTTATTGCCTCAGCTTGAAGGTTTATCCCGCTGGAAAGCTCCGGAATTTATGATCTGGATATTTATCACCTCCTGCGCGGCCTGCTTTTTGTTCCCTTTGAGCAAATAATCATTTTCAGCCGAAACATATTGATTATGACTTGCTTTGTTTATTTACTGCAAGGCTTTGCTATTATTAGCTTCCTTTTCCAAAACAAAAACGTGCCTCTTTTTTTCCGCTATCTTTTTTATTTTTTAATTGCAGTTCAACAAATTCTTATGATACCAATAATGGCCACCGGATTATTCGACATTTGGATTGATTTCAGGAAATATTTTCAAAAAAACGAGGCAAATACTTGATGTTATTACCACTATTGCTTTAACTAACGGAGGATTTTCATGAAGGTAATTTTGAAGCAAAACGTGCCTTCTTTAGGCAAGGCCGGAGATTTAATCAAAGTACATGACGGTTATGCCCGCAACTATTTAATTCCCAAAGGCTTGGCCATAGAAGCCAATGAAAAGAATATCAAAACTTTTGAGCATGAAAAAAGGAATATTCTGCAAAAGGCCGAAAAGGAGCAAAAAAGCGCTGAAGACGTCGCTTCAGTTTTAGCCAATGTCACCCTTTCCTTTTCGCGCAAAGTCGGCGATCAGGATAAAATCTTCGGTTCGGTAACAACCAAGGATATCGAAGAAGCATTAAAAGAAAAAGGTTACAACATTGACCGCAAAATGATTATCCTTGATGAGCATATAAAATCACTGGGTGAGTTTAAAGTAAAAATAAAGTTGACAGCCGGGGTGGAAACCGAATTTAAAGTAATCGTTACTGGCGAATTATAATGAGAGATATAGATCCATCTTTATACAAAGTTCCACCGCAAAATATCGAGGCCGAGCAGTCCATTCTCGGCAGCATCCTGCTGGAAAACAGCGCCATCAACAGCGCTGCTGGAAATTCTTTCCAAAGATGATTTTTACAACGAGGCGCACCGCAAGATTTTCAGTGTCATCATCGAGCTTTCCGAGAAAAACGAAGCCGGTTGATCTCATTACTTTAAGCAATGCCCTTAAAGATAAAAGCCTGTTGGATTCGGTGGGAGGCACGTCATATCTCGCTTCTTTGGTGGATAACGTCCCCTCTGCGGCCAACGTTGCCAATTACGCAAAAATTGTTAAGGAGAAAGCGATTCTTCGCGGATTAATCGGTTCGGCTACGGAAATCATCAGCAGTTGTTATGAAACCGGCTCTGATGTTGATGAGGTTCTGGATAAAGCCGAACACAGCATTTTTGAAATTTCCGAAAATAAAGTGCGTCCTTCATTTTTTCCGATTCGTGAGATTGTAAAGGACAGTTTCCGGTCGATTGAAGATCTTTATCTCCCGCAAAGATCTGATTACCGGCGTGCCGACCGGTTTTGAAAAAATTGATGATTTGACTTCCGGCTTGCAGAAATCCGAATTGATTATTGTCGCCGGACGTCCCAGCATGGGAAAAACCGCTTTCGCCTTGAACATCGCGCAATTTGCCGCGCTGGAAGCGCAAACACCGGCGGCTATTTTTTCTTTGGAAATGTCCAAAGAACAGCTCGCTTTCCGTATGCTCGCCTCGGAAGCTAAAGTCGATTCCCAGCGGCTGAGAAAAGGATTTTTAGGCGAAACCGATTGGCCGAAATTGACGACTGCCGCCGGACGTCTTTCGGAAGCGCCGCTCTTTATCGACGATACTCCCGCTATAACTGTCTTGGAAATGAAGGCTAAATCACGCAGGCTCAAAGCCGATACCGGACTGGGGCTAATTATCGTGGATTACATTCAGCTGATGCGCTCCGGCAGTTACCGCGAATCACGCGAGCAGGAAATATCGGAAATCAGCCGTTCCTTAAAAGCTCTGGCCAAAGAGTTGAGAGTGCCGGTAATTGCTCTTTCCCAGCTCAACCGCAAAGTGGAAGACCGCACCAACCGCCGTCCGCAAATGGCGGATTTAAGGGAATCCGGCGCCATTGAACAGGACGCCGATGTTATCGCTTTTATTTACCGCGACGAAGTTTATAACAAGTCGGAAGATAATACGGAAAAAGGATTAGCGGAAATTATCATCGCCAAACAAAGAAACGGCCCCACCGGAACCGTCAAGCTCGCCTTCCTGGAAAAATTTACCAGCTTCGAAAATCTAACTAGAGCCGAAAGCACACCTTAATTATATAATACAAGTATCCGAAGAAACTTTGAACATAATGCTTCCGCATTTCAGAAATTCTCAGTTTACAGACGTAGATCGGCAAAAAAATTGATGATGGTTTTTTGCCCGATATCACAAGCTTGTTAAAGAAAGACAGTAGCATGCTTGTGAAAACATGGATCTTGATGCTGATGAAAAATAATTTTATTTTAATCTGCTCTACCCATGAGAATTTATCCTAGCCTTTATTGTTTATACACCCCAAAAAAGTTTTACTTTATCGGTATAAGAAGCATGTACGGGAGAAATTTTTCCCCTTGACAGACAATCACCAGCTATGTATGCGAATAGACCATTAATGACTAATAAGTATTCTTCCGGCTTGAGTCTAAAACGAGCCGGATAATAAAAAAAGGAGGAAAAACCATGGACAAACGAAGAGTTACAAGGGTTTCATTATTAGCTATTCTATCTTTATTGTTTGTATTGGCTTTTGTGGTCTCTGCTCAGGCCAAGACAAAAGTTATGGCAACACCGCCTGGCATGATCAACTCAGTCTTAGGACCTATTTCACCCGAGAAACTGGGGATAACGCTTGTACACGAACATTTTTCCTTTGCTTACCCCGGCTGGTTTGCGGATGAAACAATTGCTCCTTACAATTACAAGGCAGTACTTAAAACCAATCTTGGAGTTATCAAGAAGGCACAAAAATACGGTATTAAAACCATCATCGATGCCACGATGAATGACGTTGGTGGACGCAACCCCATGCTTTACAAAGAGCTGGCCAAGAAAACGGGCATGAATATCATTTGTTCCACCGGCCTATATGCGGAGCATCTAGGTTCTCCGGTCTACTGGAAGGAGAGGGTAGTTTGGGGCGCGGATATTTCCAAAATGATGGCCGAACTTTTTATTAAAGAGATCACCGAAGGTATCGGCAAGACCGGCGTCAAAGCTGGCGTAATCAAGTGCGGAACCAGCGGCGGCGGCCCAATTTCTCCTTATGAAACGGCGGTTCTGAAAGCCGCGGTTGTTGCGCAAAAGGCCACCGGCGTGCCCATCATTACTCATACGGAAGGTCCGTTAGGCGGCGTGGAGCAGGCTGATTTATTTCTTGCGGAAGGCGCTAATCCGAAGAAAGTCATGATCGGTCATGTATCCAATTCCAAAGATATCGAATATCACAAAGCGATTCTCGCAAAGGGCGTGTACATTGCCTTTGATCGCATCGGATTGGAAATCATCACTCCTACTGCAACTAATGTAAAAAATATAGCCGAACTCTGCAAGCTGGGCTATGCTAATCAGATCATGCTTTCTCATGACACGGTCAATGTCTGGCTGGGACGGCCGATATGGGTGCCGGATGCTTATGTGCACGCATTCGATAACTGGCGAATTGATTTTATATCCGAAAAGGTTCTCCCTCTTCTTAAGGAGCAAGGCGTAACCGATGCGCAAATCAGAACCATGATGGTGGAAAACCCCAGAAATTTGTTCCTGGGCCAGTAAGATATTTACACTTAACCCCTGGGAAACATTAAAACAGCGGGGCACCTCCCATATTTATACGAAAATTGATTTAATTTGGGAAGTGCCCCATTTTTAATTTTGCATTTATATTCCGGCGCAATTACGATTTCCTTCTTTTTATCGCCGCCGCTCCAATAATCCAAATACCTATTATAACAAAAACAAGCGGCCAAAACATCGTAATCAGTTTAGATGTTTAGCAGTGAAATACATGTCTTGCATGTGAATGATATCCAAGCTGGTTATCGCCACCCCACTGATCGGGAAGATGCAGTAGCTCTATAGGTAAGAGAAGTTGCCCCTGCCTAGTTTTTAGACGCATATTTCCCGGACATTATACTAGCTTTTTTTTAAAAGTGATACTTACATACTACCATTTCGTATCCTCTATTTATCCGGCTTCAAATACGGCAGGGCCAGTTGCACTTTCTTCAGTGCTTGCTTTTCGATTTGACGCGCCCTCTCCCGCGTTACGTTGAATTTGTTGCCTATTTCTTGTAGGGTTTCGGGATTGTCCGCCATTACGCGATTTAGGATAATATAACTCTCCCTTTCGCTGAGATTAGTCAGAGCGTTGGCAATATTTTGCATGACCAAGCTTTTTTCTTCGTTTTTAATCAAAGCTACTTCTTGATCATCACCTTCAAAAGCAAGCAAATCAATATGTGTGGTGTCTCCTTCGTCGCCGATGAATTCATGCAAGGATACATCGCGCGAACCCATGCGTAAATCCATTTCCGCCACCTCGGAGCCTTTGACTCCCAAAGATTCGGCTATTTCGGCAAACTCCGGCTTTTTTTTCGAAAGCGTCTCCAGTTGTTTTTTAGCCTGACTTAATTTGAAAAAGAGTTTTCTCTGCGCCTGCGTTGTGCCTATTTTAACGATACTCCAGGACTTGATAAGATAATTTTGAATATAGGCGCGAATCCACCAAACTGCGTAAGAAATGAGGCGGTAGCCTTTGTATGGGTCAAATTTTTTCACAGCATGGATAAGGCCGATATTACCTTCCTGAATTAAATCGGCCAGTTTGAATCCGTAGTTGCGATATTCGTGGGCAATTTTGACCACAAAGCGTAAATTAGAAACGACGAGCTTTTCGGCCGCTTCCATGTCATTATGCTTTTTCAGTCGCACCGCGAACTTGAATTCATCTTCCGCGGTCAAAAGCGGAAAGTGGTTAATTTCCGCAATATATAAATCAAGAGTGCCGACTACTATAGGCAGTTTCAAAGATTTGTCTCCTCATTGTATTGATCCGCTATAACTTTTTATCTAACTAAATTTTTCCGGTCAAGGAATTTATTAATAAGACTCAAATTTTAGAAGCAAAGCGAATTGAAATTTGTAAGTTGAATTAATAAGATTCAAGTTTCAGAAACGAAGCGAACTGAACCTCGTAAATCGGATTAATGAAATCGAATATTGATATGCTTTGCTGGCAATATTTGTAAGTTGAATTTATGACACTCGCTGAAAACGAACGGAGTTCCGTTTAGAGCGTAGGTGGAATTAATCCTGTTAGCGCAACGTATCGGGATTTATGCTTTAATAACAAGTCGCTTCTTGACAGGCAAGAGATCAATGTTTATTCTATAGATAAACAATCTAAGGAATTGAAATGAAATCGATAAATAAAACCATGATTGAACATGCCATAAAAATCGCGTATGCAGTCAAGGCCGATTCATTGCTCGTCTGCGTTGATATCACACGGGATATTGCCGCTATAGCTGAAGAAATGAAAAAACCTATCGGCGTAATTATCGTTACACGTGAGGATGAAGAACTCTCCGAAGATATTAAGAAATTTGCCAAAAAATTGGATGTTCCCAACGTTAATTTAACCCGTGTGGGAAAAATCAAAATAGCCATTGCCAAAGGAATAGTTTTAGGCTTTTTTAAAAGAGGAGATAAAATAGTCTGTCTGAGCGGTGTGCCCAAGTTCGGTTACGCTGACAGCATCATCGTTATTGATGTCGGCAAAGAATTTGAAATTTTAACTTCCGATTTCATCACTGATGTTCTTGAGAATGTTCAGCCGGAAGTCTTCAACGCGGTCTTAAATCTTGCCTGCGAACTGGCTGCCCAAGGTCGAGAATACAGAAAAGTAGGTACGATCTTTGTGCTGGGCGATGATGAAAAGGTCATGCAGCTTTCCCGGCAAATGATTATCAATCCGTTTTTAGGATATTCGGAAGAACAACTTAACATTTTGAATCCGGAACTGGAAGAAACGATCAAAGAATTATCGGCAATCGACGGCGCCTTTATTATCAAAGAAAACGGAGTCCTCGTTACTGCCGGAAGACATCTGAATGCCGCCTAGACAGCCGTGATTTTCCTGCTGGTCTGGGGAGCCGCCACATCGCCGCCGCCGGCATTACCAACGTAACCAAAGCCGTCGCCATAGTAATTTCCGAATCTTCGGGAAACGTTACCGTTTTTAAAAACGGTAAACTGTTTGTCACCATTGAAAAACCTGTGGAGTAATGAGACTCAAATTTCAGGAACGAAGTGAACTAAAATTTGTTAGTCGAATTATCCCGCAGAGCAGGGGTAGTGAGGATAACATATGCGTTTTGATAAATTTACCTTGAAAGTCCAGGAAGCGATTCAGGAAGCACAGATCGCTTGCCGGTTCATACGGCCATCAAGCGATTGAGCCGGAACATCTGCTTGTTTCTTTTTTGCGGCAGGAAGACGGCATTGTCGGAGCTATTCTGGAATAAGCTGAATGCTAAACCTCAATCAGATTGAACAAGAAGCTTGATCAGTTATCTGGAAAAACAGCCTCGTGTCGAGGGCTCAGCCACAGGTCAGGTATATCTTTCTGGCCGCACTCAATAAAATTTTCGATAAAGCGCTCACCGAAGCGGCGCAGTCTCAAAGACGAATATGTGAGCGCGGAACATGTTTTGATTGCGATAAGCCGAGGAAAAAGACCGGTGAAGCCGCGAAAATTTTGCGTCAGGCGGGTGTAACCAAGGACAGCATCTTTAAGGTATTGGTGGAAATCAGCGGCAATCAAAGGGTTACCGATCCTAATCCGGAAGGGAAATATCAGGCTCTGCGAACGTTACGCCACGGACTTCAATGAACTGGCTCGTAAAGGTTCTTTTGATCCGGTAATCGGACGGGATGAAGAAATACGGCGCATCATGCAGGTGCTCTCACGCCGCACAAAAAATAATCCGGTATTGATCGGAGAGCCGGGTGTCGGAAAAACGGCGATTGTTGAAGGATTAGCGCAACGCATTGTCAATGGCGATGTGCCGGAAAATCTGAAAGACAAACGGGTAATCGGCCTCGACATCGGAGCTTTAATTGCTGGAGCAAAATATCGTGGGGAATTTGAAGAAAGGCTCAAAGCCGTTCTAAAAGAAGTCATCAGTTCCGATGGTCGAAATCATTCTCTTTATCGATGAAATACATACAGTTGTCGGTGCGGGAGCCGCCGAAGGTTCGTTGGACGCTTCCAATATGCTGAAACCCGCACTGGCGCGAGGAGAATTGCGCTGTGTCGGAGCCACAACTCTTAATGAATACCGCAAATACATCGAAAAGGACGCGGCGCTGGAGCGGCGCTTCCAGCCTGTTTTTGTCAAAGAGCCGACCGTCGAAGATACCATTGCCATTTTACGCGGCTTGAAAGAACGATATGAAGTGCATCATGGCGTGCGAATAAAAGATTCGGCCATTATCGCCGCGGCCACTCTTTCCAACCGTTATATCTCCGACCGTTTTCTGCCGGACAAAGCTGTTGATCTGATTGATGAAGCCGGCATCCCGTTTAAGAATCGAACTGGACAGCATGCCTTCGGAAATTGACGCAATTGACCGGAAAATTATTCAACTGGAAATCGAACGGCAATCGCTGAAAAACGAAACGGATAAAACCGCCAAAGAAAGGCGCGACAAAATTGAAAAGAACTGGCCGAGCTGAAATAAAGCATGAATCAGATGAAATTGCACTGGTCAAGCGAAAAGGATATCATCAAAAAAATTCAACATATTAAAAGTCAGGTGGAGGCTTTGAAAACAGAAGAAGTCAATGCCCAGCGCGAAGGCGAATCTCGCCAAAGCCGCGGAAATCCGTTACGGCAAACTGGTAGCTTTGGATAAAGAACTTCAAGAGGATCAGAAAAAACTGCTGGAAATCCAGAAAAACAAACAAATGCTCAAAGAAGAAGTGGATGCGGAAGACGTGGCCGAAGTCGTCTCCAACTGGACGGGCATTCCGCTTGCACGGATGATGGAAAGCGACGTGCAAAAACTCATTCACATGGAAGAACGGCTCAAAATGCGTGTTATCGGCCAGGATGAAGGCATTCAAGCGGTTTCTGCGGCGCTGCGCCGCGCGCGCTCCGGATTGCAGGACCCTAACCGTCCCATCGGCTCGTTTATTTTTCTGGGACCAACCGGTGTCGGTAAAACCGAACTGGCACGCGCTTTGGCGGAATTTATGTTTGACAATGAACAGGCGATGGTGCGTATTGATATGTCGGAATATATGGAAAAACACGCGGTGGCCCGGTTAATCGGCGCTCCGCCCGGCTATGTCGGCTATGACGAAGGCGGTTATTTAACCGAAGCCGTAAGACGCAAGCCTTATTGCGTTCTGCTTTTCGATGAAATCGAAAAAGCTCATCCCGATGTCTTCAATATTTTATTGCAGATACTGGATGACGGACGGCTGACCGACGGACATGGCCGAACTGTCGATTTCAAAAACACAATCGTTATTATGACTTCCAACGTCGGCGGACAATGGATACAGGATTCAACTTTGGATGAAAAAGAAAAACAAAACCGGACAATGGAAGCTTTGCGCGCGACTTTCAAACCGGAATTTTTAAACCGTATTGACGATATTATTATTTTCCGCGCATTAACGCTGGAAGATATCAACCACATCGTCGATATTCAATTGGCACTTATTGACAAAAGGCTCAAAGACCGCAAACTGAGCATCGAATTGACAGATGAGGCAAAAAAATATATAGCTGAAGTCGGTTACAGCCCTGTTTACGGCGCCCGTCCGCTTAAGCGTTCACTGCAAAAACTTATTCTGGATCCGCTGGCACTGGAAATTCTGGCCGGCAAATTTGCTGAGGGCGATCAAATCGTAGCGGGTTTATCCAAAAAAGGTGAAATAACTTTAACAAAGAAACCACGGGTATGAACCCAAAGCAAGCTTTGAGTCATACCCTCCGCTTTGCGGGATAATTCAACTTACAGATATTACTTTACTGCGCTTGTAATATCTGAGTTTCATTAGAATTGGAGTTTCACAATAAAGGAGGATAGAAATGGGCAACACTGTAAAAACCGCTCTTTTACTGGGAGCGTTAACCGGATTACTGATGCTGATCGGCGGCCTAATCGGCGGCCAGGGAGGCGTATTTATCGCTTTTATCTTCGCAATGATTTTGAATTTCGGCAGTTACTGGTTTTCCGATAAAATCGTTTTGAAAATGTATCATGCGCAGGAGGTTTCTGAAAGTTCGGCGCCTGATCTTATTCAACATTGTTCGTAATCTCGCCTTAAAAGCCCAATTACCGATGCCGCGAGTATACATTATTCCCGAAGAAACGGCCAATGCCTTTGCCACCGGCCGTAATGAAAAACATGCGGTCGTTGCCGTGACTGAAGGGATTATGAAGATTTTAAATAAGGAAGAACTCGAAGGCGTAATTGCCCATGAGCTCTCTCACATTAAAAATAGGGACATGCTGATTGGCTCGATTGCCGCTACTCTGGCCGGCGCTATTGTTATGCTGGCTCACATGGCTCAATGGGCGGCTATCTTCGGCGGCGGCCGCAGTGATGATGAAGACAGTGGAGGAGGAATTATCGGACTGATCGCCATGGCTATTTTTGCCCCCATTGCCGCCGCGCTAATTCAAATGGCCATTTCCCGTTCCCGCGAATATCTGGCCGATGCCAGCGGCGCGGGTATTACAAAAAATCCATATGGGTTGGCCGGAGCGCTGGAAAAGCTTTCCAAAGCTTCACAAATAATTCCCATGGATGCCAAACCGTCCACCGCTCATTTATTTATCGTCAATCCGCTTTCGGGAAAATTGCTCATGAATCTTTTCAGCACTCACCCTCCGCTGGAAGATAGAATTGCTCGTTTAAAAAGTATGAAACCATACTAAAAATTTTTCCACGCCGTAATAAAGGAAGGAATAATAATGAAAGAAAAAAAGAAAAAAGATTCAGGGTTTGTAGTAAAGGATAAACGTCTTTTTGCCGAATCGGACGAAGCCGCGTCCACAGGAAGAGGCAGAGGCTTCCCCGGCCGACAGAGGCGCCCAAACCTCAGGAAACCCCGGAGACCGCAACCAGTCAGGAGACCGATTATCCAGCCGGTAAATTTTACTAATTTTGTCTTCTCTCTCAGCACTTCCGCCCTTTTCCATTTCGGTGATTTTCCCGATCCTGAAGACGGTAAAACACAAAAGAATTTGCCGGCGGCAAAACAGACTATTGATATTCTGGATATGCTCAATGAAAAAACAAAAGGCAATCTGGATGAGAACGAAAATAAATTAATTCAAAGTGTTCTCTATGAGCTGAAAATGCGCTACGTCAAAGAAAAGGCATGAAATGCTCTGGAAGGCGCCCGCAAAAATAAATCTTTTCTTGCGCGTCCTGCGGAAGCGTGCCGATGGTTATCACGATATTGTTTCCCTCATGCAAAAAATAACCCTTTACGACGAGTTAACTTTTTCCCACGCCCGTAGGGAATTATCCTTAATTGTCCCGGGAGCGATCTGCCAACATCCGAAGATAACTTGGTATTTCGCGCCGCACAATCTATTTTCGCTTATGCCAACTATCCTTCCGGTGTGGAAATTAAGCTTACCAAAAAAATTCCTCTGGCCGCCGGTCTGGGTGGCGGCAGTTCCGATGCCGCTACAACTTTAATGGCCTTAAACGAAATATGTTCTTTGGGATTGAAAAAACGTGAACTGATGAAACTGGGAGCAAAACTGGGGGCGGATGTCCCCTTTTTTATTTTTGGAAACACGGCTTTAGCTTCCGGTATCGGCGATAAGTTGAAAGCCGTGAAAAACATACCCGAACTAAACTTTGTCCTCATCAATCCCCAATTTCCCCTCTCGACAAAAATGGTTTATGAAAACCTCAATTTAAGATTGACAAGGGAAAAAATTAATTATAGCATTCCGCGATTTTTCGCACTGGGTGATATAATCCGGGAATTGCATAATGATTTAGAAGACAGTTTCGCTAAAATTGCATCCCGAATTAAATGATTTAAAGCAGATGTTGCTGTGTCATGGCGCGCTTGGTGCATTGATGTCGGGCAGCGGCCCTACGGTCTTTGGCATTTTTCCGGACGAAAAATCGGCAAAAAAAGCTGCGGAAGCTATGGAAAAAGAAGTTTCCTCTGCATGTGCTGTTTTTTTTGCCCAATCGTTGTAATCGCTGCATTATCCGGCTAAAATCGTGATTTGTATGAATACATTGGGGCGTCGTCAAGCGGTAAGACACAGGATTTTGGTTCCTGCATTCGGAGGTTCGAATCCTCCCGCCCCAGCCATAAATAAAATCGGGAAAGGCTTTAAATGTTAGAAAGAATTAGGATTTTTTCCGGAAATGCCAATATCGCGCTGGCCAAGAAAATTTGTGAAAATTTGGGTGTGCCTTTAGGCAAAGCCAATGTAACGACTTTCAGCGATGGGGAAACTCAGGTGGAAATCAATGAAAATGTTCGCGGCATGGATGTTTTCATTATCCAATCCACATGCTCGCCGGTGAATGTCACTGTGCATGGAACTTCTGATCATGATCGATGCGATGAAGCGCGCATCAGCCGACCGGATTACCGCTGTCGTTCCTTATTACGGTTATGCCCGACAGGATAGAAAAGTCGCCCCGCGCGCGCCGATTTCGGCAAAATTAGTGGCCGATCTCATTACCACCGCCGGAGCTAATCGTGTTCTTTCCATGGATCTGCATGCCGGTCAGATTCAGGGTTTCTTCAATATTCCGGTGGATAATCTTTTTGCCACGCCGGTTTTGCTCGATTATATGAAAAAAACTTACCTGAACAATACTGTGGTTGTTTCGCCGGATACCGGTGGTGTGGAACGCGCCCGGGCATTCGGTAAGAGACTGGGGGCAAGTCTGGCGATTATCGATAAAAGAAGAGAAGGACCCAATGAAGCCCAGGTAATGAATATCATCGGTAATGTCGAAGGCAAAAGAGTTATCATCCTTGACGATATGATTGATACGGCCGGAACTGTAGTCCAGGCCGCCAATGCCCTCAAAGATGCGGGCGCATTGGAAGTTTCTGTCTGCTGTACGCATCCCGTTTTATCCGGCCCGGCGCTTGATCGCATTGAAGGCTCCGATATTAAAGAAGTCATCGTCACCGATACGATACCGCTTAATGATCGGGCAAAAAACTGCAAACGAATAAAGGTTTTATCGGTATCCGGCCTTTTATCAGAAGCCGTGCGCCGAATTTATTATAACGATTCTGTAAGCTCATTATTTATATAGGAGGAACAAATGGAGGTAACCGATTTAACGGCTCAAGTCCGTAAAGAACAGAAGAAAGGACCAGCCCGCCGATTACGGCAAAAGCGGATTTGTACCGGCGATTTTTTACGGCCGTTCCGCTGAAAATATGTTGTTGTCGGTAAAAAATGACGCACTGGTCAAAATACATAAAGATAAAAAAGATCACGCCTTCATCAAACTGATTATCGATGACGGCGGCAAGAAAAAAATAGAAAAACTTTCGCTAATCAAAGAATTACAGGTTCAGCCTTTAACAGGGAAATTTTATCATGCTGATTTTTATGAAGTCGATATGAAACATAAGCTTACTGTTGAAGTATCCCTGCGTTTTATCGGCAAGCCTATTGGCGTTGAAAACGGCGGCGAATTGCAGCATATAAAACGAGAAATTAAAGTTTCTTGTTTGCCGGCCAATCTTCCGGATCATATTGACGTGGATGTAGCCGGGCTTGATATCGGAGATTCCATAAAAGTAAGAGAATTAACAATCCCCGAAGGGATAACTGTTTTGGATTTGCCTGATAGCGCTGTGGCAGCGGTCGCCGTTGTTAAAATTGCCAAGGTTGAAGAGCCTGTAGTGGAAGAGGTTGTAGCTGAGGAAGGCGCCGAAGCCGTAGCCGAAGGAGCTGAAGCCGCGGATGCAGCCGCTGCACCGACAGAAAAAACAGAGAAGCCGGAAAAAGAAAAGAAGGAAAAAGAAAAGAAAGAAAAAAAGGAAAAGTAAGTCTCTTATCGAGTTATCAATAATCGGGCGGTAGAAAGTGCTCCTCTCGAATTTGAAAAAAATATTTTCCCGACGCGGCTCTGAGAGGAAGCAAGAGATGTATTTGATATTTGGTTTGGGTAATCCGGGCAATCGTTATCGGCTGACCAGACATAACATCGGGTTCATGGTTCTGGAAAAACTGGCCACCAGGCTTGAAGTTGATTTAAAGCAAAAAAGCTTTAACGCCTTATGGGGCAAAGGTAAGATCGCAGGTAAAAATGTGCTTCTGGCCATGCCTCAAACATACATGAATTTAAGCGGTAATGCGGTAAGAAGACTGCTTGCTTTCTTTAAAGCGGATATAAATAATTTGATCGTTATTCACGATGACCTGGACTTGCCTTTTGGCACGATTCGCCTGAAAACCGGCGGAGGAAATGCCGGCCATAAAGGTTTGGAATCCATCGTGGAGAACCTGGGTTCTTCCGACTTTATGCGAGTGAGACTGGGTATCGGCAGACCAGCCGACAAAGCTCGCATTGAAAGCTATGTTCTGGAACGATTTGAACCAGAAGAGGAAGCTATCGTTGCTGCCGCAATTATTCAATCGGCGGCAGACGCTGCCTCGGAAATTGTTATTATCAGGTATTCAAACAGCTATGGTTAAATACCATACAAAAAATATAAGTAATTTAAAAAAGGAGGATAGCTAATGTTACAAAACAAACGAAGTATCTGGACATTTTTACTAAGCGGCATCATTTTTCTTTTGCTTGCCGGTACCGCTTTTGCCGGTGAAGCGGACATTAAATTGCCTGATCTGACCAATATTGCCTTTCTCGGCGGCGCCTTGAGCGGTATGACGATTCTTAATGTCGGGCTTGCTTATCTGCGTCATCGGAATGATTTTCGGTTTGATGCAATACGTGCAGACAAAAAATCTGCCCGCCCATCAAGTCCATGCTGGACGTTTCCAAGACCATCTGGGAAACCTGCAAAACCTATCTTTTCCAGCAGGGAAAATTCCTGGTCGGTTTGTGGATACTGATCGCCATCTGTATCATTTACTACTTCTGCGGCCTGCAGGGTATCTCCGGTAGACGGCATCATAATAATTCTTTTCTGCTCGATTGTGGGAATTCTGGGCTCCTACGGTGTGGCCTGGTTCGGCATCCGCATCAATACCGTCGCCAATTCCCGCGCCGCCTTTGCCTCCCTGAGCGGCAATCCCTTAAACATCGTGAACATCTGTTTACGTTCCGGCATGAGCGTTGGGCTTCTGCTGGTCAGCATCGAACTTTTCTTCATGATCCTCATTCTTGCTTACATTCCCAAGGAACTGGCCGGTCCCTGCTTTATCGGTTTTGCCATCGGTGAATCTCTGGGCGCTTGCGCTCTGCGTATCTGCGGCGGTATCTTCACCAAGATCGCCGATATCGGCTCCGACCTGATGAAGATCGTCTTCCATCTTCCGGAAGACGATCCCAAAAACCCCGGTGTTATTGCCGACTGTACCGGTGACAATGCTGGCGACAGCGTTGGCCCCACGGCGGACGGTTTTGAAACTTACGGCGTAACCGGCGTCGCCCTGATCGCCTTCCTGGCCCTGGCTCTGGCCGGAAATCCCGAAATGGGCGGCAAATTGATCGTCTGGATTTTTGCCATGCGAATCCTCATGATCCTGACCTCTCTCGCTTCTTATTTTGTCAATGATGTTATCAGCAAAGCGTCTTTTCACGGCAAGAAGGATTTCAACTTTGAACATCCCCTGACCAATCTGGTCTGGATCACCTCGATTGTTTCCATCGTCGTCACCTTCGTCGCCAGCTATTTTCTGCTGGGCGATCTTGACGGATAAATACGAGGGTTTGTGGTGGGCTCTTTCGATCATCATCAGTTGCGGAACCATTGCCGGCGCTTTGATTCCGGAGTTTACCAAGGTATTCACCAGCACCAAATCCCGCCACTGCGAAGAAGTTGTTAATGCTTCCCAGCAGGGCGGCGCTTCGCTGAACATTCTTTCCGGTTGGTTGCCGGTAACTTCTCCGCTTTCTGGGAAGGCCTGACCATCATGTTTCTGATGTTTATCGCCTATCTGGTATCGAAAAATCCGGCCGTCATGGCTCTGATGCCGCCGGAATTTCGTTTTTGCCGCTCCGGTTTTCGCCTTCGGTCTGGTGGCTTTCGGTTTCCTGGGCATGGGCCCGGTGACCATCGCCGTGGACAGCTTCGGTCCGGTTTCGGACAACGCCCAGTCCATCTATGAACTTTCCATGATCGAATCCCGTACCGGACGCGAAAGACAGTTGTCAAGAAAGCACTACGGCATTGAACCTGACTTTGAACAGGCCAAGCACTTTCTGGAATCCGCCGACGGCGCGGGCAATACCTTTAAAGCCACGGCCAAGCCGGTGCTCATCGGCACTGCCGTCGTCGGCGCCACCACCATGGTGTTCGGTATCATCATCCTGCTGGAACGCCTCTTCGGTAATGTTGTCGCCAAACTTTGCCTTGTCCAGCCGGAAATCATCCTGGGCTTGCTCATGGGCGGCTGCGTCATTTACTGGTTTACCGGCGCTTCTATCCAGGCCGTTATCACCGGCTCCTATCAGGCCGTTGTGTTCATCAAGAAGAACATCAAACTGGATAAGAAAGAAGCCTCTATCGAAGACAGCAAGGAAGTCGTCAAGATTTGTACCCACTACGCCCAGAAGGGGATGATCAACATCTTCATCGTCATCTTCTTCATGGCTCTGGCGCTGTCCTTCTTCAACCCCTACTTCTTCATCGGCTATCTGATCGGCATCGCCTTCTTCGGCCTCTTCCAGGCGATCTTCATGGCCAATGCCGGCGGTTGCTGGGATAACGGCAAGAAGATCGTCGAAGTTGATCTGAAGATGAAGAACACTCCGCTGCATGAAGCGACCGTTGTCGGCGACACCGTCGGCGACCCGTTCAAGGATACCTCTTCGGTTTCCTTGAATCCGGTCATCAAATTCACGACTCTGTTCGGTCTGCTGGCTGTGGAAATCGCCGTGACGATGACCAATGTCGGCTTGAAACTCGGTTTGGCCGCTTGCTTCTTTCTCATCGCCTTGATTTTCGTTTATCGTTCCTTCTACAGGATGCGAATTTCCGAGGAAAAACTTGATGATCATAAAGGTAAGGGTAAATAAAATTTAACTTCTTTCAATCAACAAAAAAGCGCTCCGATTTCTGGGGCGCTTTTTTAATGAGACCCAGATTTCAGAAACGCAGTGAACTGAAACTTGCAGGTAAATTATCCCGCAAGCGAAGCTTGTCGGGATTAATTCAACTAACAAATTCCGATATACTACGTTTCGGAATTTGAGTTTCATTGATTATACTCTCCAATATCTTCGCTGCCGATAAAACAAGCCCTGGGCATTTTTGCACCATTACTCCGGATGCTCTGGCCTGTTTCAGCCCCTCATTAGTACTAATATCATATCCAAGGAGTTCTTTGCATGAGACACTTTTGTTTTGGGCGGTGAATTTTTCCAGTAATTCATTGGCTTTTTGATACGCTTTATCTCTGGAATGTTTGTTTGTATTGTCGGTGCTGCCGAACTTCATTCCAATCACTAACGCTGCCCCGGATAACGCGCCGCAAATATTACCGGTTCTTCCAATACCGCCTCCCAGTGCGGACGCCATTTTTACCGCTTCTTCTTCATTCATCCCCACATCAACGGCATAGGCTTTAATAACCGATTGGGCGCAGTTATATCCTTTTTTTAAATAATCGGAGGCCAACTCAGGTTTATTCATCTCGATATCCTTTCCACTGCACTGCTTATTCCAATGTTAACTGCTTTTTTTGTTTTTCCGCACGACCAGCTTTATCGCGATATAGGGAAGCAAAAAGAATGTTATGACGCAAATCTTCATGAAGGCTATGCCGTAATAGCACACCAAATCGTATTCGTGTTTGCTTACCTTGAACCATTGTGAAGTCAAATTATAACCCCAGTCTCCCCCGACTAAACAGAAAATAAACCATATAAGCAGCAGCGCGTAAGCCAGAAAGAAACAACGGATAAAAATACCGGCTAAATTTTCCAGCAAATAATTTTGTTCATCCTTACTCATAACTAACCTCCTTCGATATAGTTTTCTTAACAATTCTCCCTAGAGTATAAAACACCCTTCCCTCTCTATCAAGACTTTTTTATGAGTTTAAACATGGGACTGCTAACAGCTTAATATTGAGCGAGGAACAGGAGTAAAAATATTATCTTATTATCTTGACACGGAAGCGTAGTTTTTATATGTTCACTTCAACTTGATTCAAGTTCTTATTAAAAAGACACAGCGCATAGTAATGGTTTGAACTACTCCACGCCGGTATAATTGTCATGGAGCAGTTCGGAGAAGTTTTCAAATCTTTTTTTATGAAGAAAGGATGAAATTATGACTCTAAATCTTAGCATTGCCCCGTTGTTGGCGCTTATCGCCGGTATCATTATTTTAGTCGTACCCAGAATGTTGAATTATATTGTCGCTATTTATCTGATCGTCATTGGAATTCTGGGAATTCTGGGCTATGGTGGCTATACCTACAGATAAAAAAATTAATCTTCAATTTTAAAGTAATTTTCAAGCGCGGGAAGTATTTTTCTAATGCTTCCCGCGCTATTTTATTAGTAATAACCTGCTATGTCGCTGTTGGGAAGTTGATTAAGTTTTTCCGTATTCGGAAAAAAGCATGGAGAATACCGCCCTGCCCTGTGTCGCCGATCTTAAATCAGTGGAATAACCGAACATCGCCTTCAGCGGCACCTTGGCTTTAATTTCGCTTATCGTACCTTTGGGATTGACCGATTGAATCTCTCCCTTGCGGGCGTTAATATCGCCGATTACATCTCCCATAAATTCGCCGGGCGTAATAATATCTACCAGCATAATCGGCTCGAGCAAAATCGGATCGGCCTTGCCGCATCCATCCCGGAAAGCTGTCGCCGCCGCAATCTTGTAGCCCTGCACCGATGATTCGCCTTCACGAAAAGAACCGCCGGTTACGGCCACTCCAATATCCGTAACCGGATAACTATTGAGACCTCCGCTCATTGTGGCCTCTTGTATACCTTCGATAACAGCTTCATGATACTCAACGGGGATTATGCTCTCATCAACCATGATGATTATTTCATTTCCTACACCCCGCTTACGCGGCACTAAAGAAAGGCGAACATGGCCGAAGTGCTTCTTTTCGCCCAGCTCCTTTTCAAATATGCCTTCCACTTCCACCTGCTTTTGGATGGTTTCCCGATAAACAACTCTGGGCCTGCCAACATTTACACGCGCGTTGAATTCCCGGCGCAAACGATCAACGATAATTTCCAGATGCAGCTCCCCCATGCCGGAAATTACCGTCTGCATGGTTTCCTCTTCATATTTCACCCGCAAAGTCGGATCTTCCTCGACTAATTTAGCCAGCGAGACCGCAAGCTTTTCCTGATCCGCCGGAGTTTTTGCTTCAATGGCCTGGCTGATAACCGGCTCATAAAATTCTATCTGCTCCAGCATAATCGGATGTTTTTCATCGCAAAGCGTATCGCCTGTTGTCGTCTCTTTCAGCCCCAGCACGGCGACTATTTCTCCCGCCGAGGCTTTATCGATTCTTTCTCTTTTATTGGCGTGCATGCGCAAAAGACGGGCAACTTTTTCTTTCTTCTTTTTTACCGCATTATAAATTTCATCGTTAGCTTTTATCTGACCGGAATAAATACGCAAATAGGCAAGTTTTCGGCCTTCATCAAGCATGATCTTAAAAGCCAGAGCCGCGAGCGGCTCTTTATCGGAACTATGCCTCACTTCTTCCTTCTTGGTAACAGGATTAATACCTTTGACCGGCGGAATATCCTCCGGAGACGGTAAATAATTGATAACCGCGTCCAGTATCGGCTGGATTCCTTTATTGCGCAGAGCCGCGCCGCAAAGCACTGGTACTATTTTCAGAGAAATTGTCGCCTTTCTTAAGGCTTTATCGATTTGTGCTGCTTCAATTTCTTCGCCGACCAGATATTTTTCGGCCAGATCATCATCAAACTCGGCAAGCGTCTCTATCATTTTTTCCCGTGCACGCCTGGACTGGAGATATAAATTCTTCCGGTATTTCCTGCACTGTTAATTCCATGCCCTGGCTTGCATCATCCCAGGTCAGGAATTTTTCATTAAGCAAATCGATTGCCCCGCGAAAATTATCTTCGCTGCCCGCAGGAATCTGGATAGGCACCGGGAATAGAAGTAAAGCGCTCGCGCATCATATCTGACTGCGTGAAAGAAATCAGCGCCCACTCTGTCCATTTTATTAATAAAGGCTATTTTGGGAACACCGTATTTATCCGCCTGATGCCAGACAGTTTCCGATTGCGGTTCAACACAGCCAACTGCACAAAAAACAACCACGGCGCCATCCAGTACGCGCAAAGAACGTTCCACTTCTATAGTGAAATCCACGTGTCCGGGTGTGTCAATGATATGAATTTCGTGATTTTTCCAGGTGCAGGTTGTAACCGCCGATGTAATGGTGATGCCTCTTTCCTGTTCCTGAGGCATCCAATCCATAACGGCTTCGCCGTCGTGGACTTCTCCCATTTTATAGGATTTACCGGTGTAAAAAAGAATTCTTTCGGTTACAGTTGTTTTTCCCGCGTCAATGTGAGCGACTATACCGATATTGCGCGTTCGTGATATTTTGGATTTTGCCGCCATAAGAAAATCAGCTTCTCTTCTCTTTCGCCGGAACAGAGAGTTCCGGATCGGGCCGAAAAGCATTCTTAGTGGAAATATGACCTTTGATAGACGACAGTTCCTTGCCTTCCATTAATATTTTGACTTTTTTTACTTCCGGGATATTTTCAGTTATCGAATTGGTTAAGGAATAAATTGATCGCCATTTCCGCCGTGGAGCCGCCCGGATGCAGATTGGTCAAGATTTTTGTTGAAGTTAACAAAAGCAGTGTCCCCGCATCATCCACTTTTACATCTCTTGACGGTAACACCGGCGGGAAATGTATTAACCAGCCCCTCTTTCGAACCTTCCAGCAGAGCCTTAACAATTTCTTTTGCCTGCAGCGCGGGATCTTCTTCTTTAATCACATAACGCTTTTCCGGCATTAAAAACCTCTCCTGCGGATCGGAAAAATATATTATGGCTATTTGTTTTTCTTTCTTTTTTCAGGGAATCCATATCCACCGGCGGAAACAAGGCGTTAAATAAAATCACGAAGAAAAAAACCAGTAGCAGCAAATATTCCCCGAGTATAATAGAAAAATAAAGAATCCTCGTAGATTTCTTTTTTTTCCTTCCCTTTGCTTCTTCTGCCCGGCGTTGCCTTTTGGACGTCATAAAAAATGAACTCCTTAAAAAAACTGCGTCAATCTAGGGTATTTTCACTTAGCTGTCAAGAAGAACAAAGCATTATTAAATATAGACAATTTCTGAATTTCGCTTAATAGTTTGCTGGTCGTTATTTTAAAGTATCGGAATTTAAATTGCCGGACAAGTACATACTTACATAAAAATAATAGCCCACGCATTCTCGGTATCATCAAACCAAGTACGCGTGAGCTGTTATATGAAATCTCTTATTCGGCTTTAATAATTTTCCGCTAAAACCTCATAGTAAGCCTGCGGGTGTTTACAGGCAGGACATTCTTTGGGCGCTTCCGTCCCTTCATAGACATAACCGCAGTTAATGCAATGCCATTTAATGGTTGCTTTCTTCTTGAATACTTCGTTATTTTCGATGTTCTTTATGAATTTTCTGATATCTGCTCTCATGAAACTTTTCCACCTTGGCTATTTGTTCAAAAGAGCGTGCCACTTCGGGGAAACCTTCCTTCTCGGCAACTTTGGCAAAATCCGCATAAAGAGTAGTCCATTCCATATTTTCTCCTGCCGCCGCCGCTTCCAGATTCTTTTTTGTATCCCCAATTACGCCCGCGGGATAAGCCGGCCGTGATTTCAACATCACCGCCCTCAAGATATTTAAAAAATACTTTGGCATGTTCTTTTTCATTTTCCGCTGTTTCTATGAAAGATTCTGGAAATCTGCTCAAATCCCTCTTTTTTCGCGGCACTGGCAAAGTAGGTATATCTGTTTCTTGCCTGCGATTCACCGGCAAATGCAGCCAATAAATTTTTTTCCGTTTTTGTTCCTTTAATTGACTTAGCCCATATTTACTCAACTCCTTTCATTTTTTACATTTTTAATTGCTGTCTAAGACATTTTTCGAAATATTCTATAAAATTTTTATGAACATCTTAACCGATTTCTTTTCCAACGGAAAAAGCCTGCCCTAAATATTCTCCCACGCCATGATAAGTTAATGTTTCCGGTCCATAAATTACCGGCTTTATTTTTGCAATATCCGGCAACCCGTCTTTTCCCAGCATGTTTTCGTCAACTTTAACATCCATAATCTCACCGATGAAGTGTGTATGGATTCCTATTTCCGTGGCGCTTAAAAGCTTACACTCCAGAATCATGGGGAATTCTTTAATGTAGGGAGCATCGATTTTTTCGCTTTTCACAGCCGTGATACGGGCAATAGAAAACTTATCCACATTTTTCCCCGATACCATGCCGCAGTAATCGGCAATTTTAACATGTGCGGCGGAGGGAACATTTACCGTAAAAGCTTTGCGCTCCATAATATTGCCGTGAGTATACGTAGCCTTCCGCAATGAAATCGCGACACAGGGAGGCTTAGAACTGCATATTCCTCCCCAGGCTATAGTTGTGGCGTTGGGTTTGCCGTTTTTATCATATGTCCCGATAATCCAAACGGGCGTGGGATAAAGCAGAGTTTTCGCTCCAAAAGATTTTTTCATAACTGCCTCCTTTTTCATTAATGAGAAGATAAATTTGCTTCTTTATCTCCAATGATGTAAACTTAGTCATCAAAATGTCGAAGTCAAATATAGCATAAATGTAAATTTTTTAATCGAACTTATAATGGCAGTGTACGTAAATAACCAAAGTAGTTGTTAAATTGCCTATTATATAGATCATGTAGAAATATTTAATTATCAGGAGGTTTTCATCGTTATGGCCAATATAATGCCGGAAGGAGAAAATATAAAAAAGGCAATTAAATGGATATCCGGTACCTTAGAGGAAAAGGATAATCAGCCTTTATCGATTCTCATCGAAAAAGCCGTCTTCAAATTCGACCTGTCTCCAAAAGATGCGGATTTTTTAACGGGTTTCTTCGGCAAACGCAAAGCAGAAAAGTAGTCGTAAAATAATTATAACTTAAAATCTGCCAGATCAACCTGGTCGATTTTATCTGGTCTCCATACGGGGCTTATCATCCCTATCGAGAAGTCTCGCTCTTACGCCTTCAATGTAATCATGATGCCTTGTTAAAAAACCGGCCGCTTTAAGTTCGGCAGCAAATACCTCCGGCAATTGTCTTCCTTCATTATGTCGCAGTAATTTCAAAGTTAAAACAAGCGCTGTCGGAGATCTCTCGGCAATACTGGCAAAGACTCCATCGCATAGTTCCTGTTGGATGCCGCATGTAGTTAAAGAAGCTAAAATATTTTCTAAATCCGCTTTCCCCGCGAAATATTTTTCCACCCATTCATCCATATCTTTATTGGTGGGAATATTAAAATCTATAAATCTTGATATTTCCCCGATTATTTCTTGTTTTAAAACATCTTTATTTAATTTTTCTTCCGAATCAATTTTTTCCAAAGCTTCAATTAACTCAGGGATATTTTTAGAGTTCATAAAATGAGTAGCCAAACCAAGGCGAACACATTCAACCCCGGACATGTCGTAGCCGGTGAGGCCGAGGTATTCCGGATAGCCTTTAGGGCATTTTGTAAACATCCAGCCCGTCGCGCCCACGTCCGGGAAAAAGCCAATTTTCGTTTCCGGCATGGCCATTCGTGTCTTCTCCGTAGCTATAACGATACCCGCACCAGCCGCAATCCCCAAGCCTCCGCCCATGGTTATTCCATCCGCAATTACGACAATAGGTTTTGGCGAATTGTGAATCATAAGATCAAGCGCATATTCCTTTTTAAAAAATAAATTCACTTCGGTGTATGCATTTTTTCTCACGTTTTGTGTCAGTTCCTTGATATCTCCTCCGGCACAAAATCCCCTGCCGCCGTTGCCGTAAAAAAGGATAAAATTACACTTTTGATCAGCAATTGCGCTTTTCAAATAGCCCGCAATAACATCAATCATTTTTATATTGAGGCTATTTAATGTATCCGGACGATTAAGGATTATCGATATCATTGATTTGGTGCGCCGTGAAATCACCGGCGGTAATTTTTGATTTTCCGTCATTTCTCCACCTAATAATTTGTATTTTTTTTGGATTGCACTAAAAGCATTTATCTGAATATCGCTATATGAACAACAAAATATTTATTATTCGATCTTGGCCATTTCCTCATAAATCTTCAACTCTATTAAATCGAACAAATTAGTGTATTGCTCTTTATTTAAAAGCCGCCGCATCTCCCAGCCTTTTTCGGTTTTCTTCTCCGCTATAACGGAAAGAAACACTTCACTTTCTTTCCAGTTGAGTTTCCTGACATAAGCGCTGCTTCTTGTCCGCCAATCACCTTGAGTGATAAACTCTGTTTCTACCGTTTGTTTTTCCTTATTTATGGTAACATTAATACCCATATTTTTATCCCTAAAAACCCGGGCAATCGCTTTGAGAATAAATTTTTCGTTCGCTTCAAATGTGTGCCTGTACTCATCGGGTTTGGAAATAACAACCTGGCCAAGCTCCGGGCCGCAAGCTATTAAATTAATAATATTTAAGATGAGTACTAAAAAAAAGAATCTGCGTTGAATCATATCGCTTGCCTCATGATGTTTTATCGCCGCTATTTTCTATTTCCATTCACCCACCAGTCGCTTTTTTCTCTAAACCACCAATTAGAAGAATCAGTTTTTATAATTCTTCCGGCCAGGTCTTTTGCTTCTTTTGTGTTTAGCCTTTGTAGGGCATATTTTATCCATTCTTCCGAATATTTATTGCCTAAATCACCGTATTCTTTCAGCTGTAATATAAGAGCAATCTGATCCGCATCAAGGGCAATCAACGCTTCTTTTGTTTCTTTCCGGTTAAATTCATCAATTACCGCTTTAATATCGTTGCCGAAAAAAAGGCCTTCGGTTAATTCCCGCACAGCTTTTTCCTCATCGACTTCAACATATTTCTTATTTACATAATTCATGTCGCCTGTGCGGGCTTCAGGCAAATCATGAAACAAACACATTTTCAATACACGCAACTCATCTAGCGACTTGTCCATTTTACAAAGACTGTAGCCGACAAATATAGTGCGCAAAATATGTTCCGCCACCGATTCTCTGCCGCTTCCCAGAAACTGATAGCCGCTGCGCGGCGTTTTGTTGAGCATACCTACTTCAAACAAAAAATTCGCAATACTATCCATTTTAGTCCTTCTTCAATATTTTTATCCTATTGGCCATCATTTCCGCCATCTTTTTTATCTGTATTTGCACAGAGGCTATGCTCTCCGGCCTCATAGAGGCGATCTTATCCAGTTGTGCTTTCCAATGTTCCAAAAGAGCGATTTCATTTTCTTTCATTTTTTTCTCAAAACGTTCCTGATACTCTTTAATGAATTCATTGGATGAGTCCATTGACGCCATTGCCTATCCTCCTTTTTTTAAAACTCAGATATTATATCATTGAAGGTCCATCTTGCAACAATCAATTTACAATTTATTAAATGATAATTTGACACTACCGGCTAAATACTATAAATTATGGTATAAACCTGTAACAAGCCCCGAGTTCAAATTCGGCCACAAGGGGCGGGGTATCATATCCGTGCTTATACGGGATAATTCGGCTAGCAAATTTCTATGCACTTCGTTTCGGAATTTGAGTCTCACAAATGGGCTCCACAAAATTTATAAAAACATGGATGAATATAATAATATGCCTAATAAACCTAATCCTGAGGATATAGCCGGCGGACAAGCTCTAATTGAAGGCGTCATGATGCGACACGGCAATAAAATTGCCGCTGCGGTGAGAAGGCCGGATAAAGAAATTGTTTTTCAGGAACGCGAATATATTCCTCTGACCAAACGCTACAAATTGTTAGGATTAATGTTTATCCGCGGAACGATCAACTTGTTCGAAATGATGATCATCGGAATAAAGTGTCTGATGTTCTCGGCAGAAGTGGCCTTATCCGAGGAAGAAAGAAAACCAAAAAGCTGGGAAATGTCTCTTTCTTTCATCATCAGCTTCACTATAGCGATTTTTTTCTTTGTTGTTGTTCCGGCATTCTTCTTTACGAAGATTAAATATTTTGTTTCGAGTTTAATTCTACTGAACCTTCTGGAGGGCTGTGTCCGGCTGGGAATTTTTCTGCTTTTCCTTTGTTCCACTCTCTTGATGGAGGATATGCGCCGCGTTTTCATGTATCACGGAGCGGAACATAAAACCGTCTTTGCCTGGGAACACGGAGAGGAATTAACTCTCGAAAATATAAAAGATTTTTCCACCCGTCATCCGCGCTGCGGAACAAGCTTTATTCTGTTCGTAATGATAGTTTCCATTCTGGTTTTTTCTCTGCTGGGACGTCCGGATTTTTTACATAGAGTTATCTATAAAATTTTGCTTCTTCCCGTTGTTGCCGGTATTTCTTATGAAGCTATCCGCTTTACCGGAAAACACAGTCATTGGAAATGGGTGCAATTATTGAGTTGGCCTGGACTAATGCTGCAAAAGATTACCACCAGAGAACCATCCGATGATCAAATTGAAGTCGCCATTGCCGCGATGAAAAAAGTAATTTAAAGCCGTTTTAGCCCATCAAAATCAATCTTTATCTTTTCCCAACTTGATTTTTGACCGTCTTTATCACCTCAACTCCATCAAAAATAATACCTTATAAGGGTTTGACTTTTATTATTAATTGAAGTATTTTAATGTAAATAGTGAGTGTTTTTTATCTACTATCTATAATCAGGGGGAAAGCATAATGATTAATCGATTCGTTTTATCATTAGTTTTGATTATTTTTTCAGTCGTCTTTTCTTACCTGCCGGCGACGGCAAAAGAGGACACGGCTCAAATTACACTAAAAAAAACAGCCATATCTAAAAAAAATACTTATACTTACATCGTAAAAAAGGGTGATATTCTTTCGGCTATCGTGAGAAATATTCCCGGCGCTACCGAAGAGGTCGTTTCCGATAATTACCGGGTAATTCAGGAGCTTAATCCTGATATAATGGATCTCAATAAACTCAAGGTGGGGCAATCCCTGGTCCTCCCCGGAAAACCTTTCGCGTATTCCGACTCAACAGTTGCTACTCCCGCAGTTACCGAGGCGGCTCCGTCCGGCAGCGGCCAGTCTTATACAATAAAAAAGGGCGATACCTTAATTAAAATTATTCACCGCGAACTAAAAATCAAAACCGACCCAAAGAAAACGCTAAAAATTATTAAATTAATGAATCCCAATATTGTCGATGTCAATAAAATTTATGCCGGAGACACTATCAAATTACCATCCGGCGCTGTCTTTGTCCAGGCCGCAAAGGAAACCAGTGCTGTCGAAAAGGAAGAAACAATAGTTGAAAAAACTCCGGAACCACCGGGCAAAAGAATCGAAGTAAAGGAAAAAATATCCATGCCGCCGGAAGCGCGCCTAGCTGTTCTCAAACACGTTATCGCGCAAATGAATGGATCATTTACTGCGACAGGTAACTATTACCTTCCCATCCCGAAAACAGGTCAAGTGACAATTGATTGCTCTAAAATGCCGGTAATTGAATTTGACGAGACAACCTTATTTCTTGATTTGGAAAACCGCGCGCCAGATAATCTAAAAAAGATAATTAATGATAACTGGACTAACTACTATTTAATTAAAGTCGATAAAAAAGATGATGTCATTGAAATTTTAAAAAAAGTTTTTAATGCAACTAAAATTTACAGTATGACCAAAAGAGACAAACCCATGACTATAGGAACTCTTCCCCCTGTGGAATTTTTTGTCGACTGGATAATCATCAAAACCAACGCAAAAGAAGCGCAGGCATTAACACAGGGATTGCGTATAATTTATGAAAATAATTTATTGCTGCCCAAGGCAGTCAAAAATTATGCACGGAAAAACGACATAATAATAACTGAAATTTCCGAAGAATCCGGCTTGATCGGAAAACCTGAAGAAATCTACTCTCTACCGCCAATGCCGGTATATCCTACGACATCAGCCAAAGATTTTTCTTACGCGCTTATTTCCAATTTGGGATTTAATGCCAATAAGGATGTTGACATTAAAGTATTCGATACCGCTAAAGACGGGGTTAATCTCTCGATTAAAGCCGATGTTTTGGTAAAAGACGGAAACAAAACATATGTTATTTTTTCCCGAAATTTGACCCAGCAGTTCATCACTATATTGAAACAAGCCGGCAATGAACTTATCTTTGTTACCGACAATGAAGCTCCGAAAAGTATCATGGAAAAGATTTTACGCGCTTTCAATATTACTTTTGCTTCCGGCTATTTTACTTTTTCCGGCATGGATAAAAATCAAGCTCCTTACACTATGAGCTTCGCCGGTACTAAGATTAAGACGGATAAAGATTTGTACGTTATTGATTTTGACATCGATCAGGAATTGCGCGGTTTGCTGCGTGAGGTATGGTCGGCAAATATAGCCAAGTATTAATATTTTCCTTTCCAGATAAAAGAGGATTTATTTTTGGCGCTGCGGATTTTGTTCTCCGCAGCGCATTTTAATTTATTTTATAATGGGAATGGATTTTCATTATGGTTAAAGCTATCGCCCTTCTTTCCGGCGGTTTAGACAGCATATTAGCGGCAGAGTTAATCCGAAGACAGAACATAGATGTTCACTGTTTAACGTTTACAACACCGTTTTTTAGCTCACGAAAAGCGCAGGCGGCGGCGAAGCAAATGAATCTGCCGCTAATTGTTGAAGACATAACCGGTATTCATCTCCAGATGCTTAAGTCTCCCCGATATGGCTACGGCAAAAACATGAATCCCTGCATTGATTGCCATACACTGATGCTGCAAATAGCCGGTAAGAAGATGGAAGAGACAGGCGCCGATTTTGTCCTGACCGGTGAAGTTCTTGGCCAGCGCCCGATGTCGCAAGGCAGACAATCCCTTTATGTCGTGGCTAAAACCTCCGGCTACTCGGATTACATTCTACGCCCTCTTAGCGCTCAGCTCCTTGAACCTATAAAAGCCGAAAGAGAAGGAAAAATCGAACGTTCTCGATTGCTTGCTTTTCAGGGGCGCAGCCGCAAGAATCAAATCCAATTAGCCGCCGCTTTCGGCATCAGCAATTACCCACCGCCTGCAGGTGGCTGCCTTCTTACCGATCAAATGTTTACGATTCGCCTTCTGGATTTATTTTCTCACCAAGAGGACCGGCAAATACGCGATATCGAACTATTAAAATACGGCCGCCATTTTCGTGCCGGATCCGGCGGCAAGATTATCGTCGGCCGGAATAATGCTGATAACGAAGAGCTGCAAAAGCTTTCCACGGAGGATGACCTTATACTTTTTATTGATGATTTTCCCGGACCTCATGTTTTGGTACCTTACGGTGATAAATCGGCACTGCCGATTGCGGCTTCCCTTTGTGTCCGTTATTCCGATGCCCCTGACAACATTGAAATTAAAGTAATTTACCAGTGCGCAAATGCATCAACAACAATCAGCGCCAAAGCTGCCAAAAATGATGATTGTGAAAAATGGATCATTAAGTTTTAGTGTGTCGCTTTTCGGTTAAATGTTCAGGACGCAGTAGATCCCGAACATTTTTTACAGGGTTGAAGACGCTAATCGGAAGCTCGACAAAAACAGTGTTCCAGTAGGCCATGCCGCCGTTCCAGAGACCTGGCACTTCCAAAGCTTTCAGTTTCTGTCCCCTCTCATTTTTACTCGTAATTAAATAGGCATCCGGATTTACGTAATTATCCAGATTAAATTTTTTCCCGCGATAATTTTTTATGCAGCAAACCATATCGACAGGATTAAAATATTTTGCTCTAGACCAAATAGTCGGTTGCTCCAGGTTGGTCTTTATCAACATGCCCGGTTTCCACGATTTGTGGCGTTTGAGTACCGTCATTTTCTTCCACCCAGAAAGGGCTCCCGCCGGGCTCTCCTTCATTTTTTACTACTCCGCAGATGCGCAAGGGACGATTTAAAAAAGAAAATAAAATTTGTTTTTTTTGTTTGTTTGATTGTTGCGAAAAACCTATCGGAAATATAATATTAAGTGATTGCGAACAGTAAGCAATTATTTTTCCCATCTGTGTAAGACTAAGCTCAGTTTTTTCCATCTTGTTCAAAATAGCAAATATTTCTTTTTGCGTTTGCAGAGCCAACCCGCCCAGCATTTTTTTATACGGAAGAATTTTTTCTAAATGTTTTTCCGGCACAACATTATCAACATTTTTTACCAATATAAAGTCGGCATCAACATTGTTTAAGTTTTTAAGCAGCGCGCCGTGCCCGCCTGGACGGAATAAGAGCCTGCCTTTATCATCTCTTAGCGGTAAATTATTTTCGTCAACGGCAATCGTATTGGAGGCCGGTGACTGTATGGATAAAGTTATCTTATACTTAACATCGAATAGATTCTCATATTTTTTTAGCACGGCTTTTAAATATTTTGCCGTATCCGCCTTATGTTCGGCAGCAGTAGTGAAATGAACAAAGCTCAGGCCGGCGGTGCCGTGAATATATTTACCTGCCTCGCAAAGATGCTCCTCCAGTGCTGTTCGCGTATCGCCTGAAGAGTACTGATGAAAAGGGATTAAAGCCTTAGGCAACTGCCCAAAATTTAAACCATCCGGGAGTAAAATAAATTCCAACAAATTCTTTATGTTCTCTTGATCAAAAATCTTTTTCCCACGCCTATCTTGTTCAATCAAAATAAAAAAGGCTAATTTTCTTAAATTTTGGAGAAAGAGCCGATCAAGTTCAGGGGATCCGAAACTACCTTTTTCGCAAGCAGAAAACCATTCGGTAAACATTCTACTTGCTGCGCCTGAAGCCGGCACAAACTTTAACAGCTTGTATTTTCCGGCATCATTTTCATAAAGGGCAATCAGCTTTTTCTTTTGCGCTGGAGTAACGGATATGATTCCATCTTTAACTGTACAAGGACGGTTCAAATCAAAAAAAACAGAACCGCGTCGGTAAGCATTCATCTGCTTCTCGATATCGCGCAGGCTCAAGCCCAGGGCTTTGATTTGCCGGAGATCATTCTTCGAAAATAAGTTCATCTTTTTCATACGAATAATATTTAGTTAAATTTTTGAATAACATCAAGCTTTAATATATGTGGTTATTCCGAATGGTTACGGTGGGATTGCCAATTTTGGCGGTATTCTTGAGCTGATTCTGGGGGTCAGATCACGGGCAGAAAATATAATCTTGTATAACTGGATCATTGATTGAATAAATGACAGACTTATATAAATCTGGTGCGGATTGAGCTAAAGAAAAGTTTCTGTATATTTTTTCTGGGATACTGACGTTTAACTCAAGAGATGCATTACTATTGAACTTAAATGCTCCGGGAGGAAAACCTTCGAGTTTTTAAGTGATATGTAAATATTTTTTTGCGTGATTCGATTGTAATAACTCTACTTTGTCTATGGGAATTTCCCACATAAGCAATTATTTGAGATGTTTTTCAATCTTTTGTCCGGTCATCATATAGCTTGGCCGGGTTTCAATAGCCGGTTAACTGTAATGCATTCATCTCACTGAATTGCGCAGTTATTAGCCAAATACAACGGAATGTAAATTTGAGTTTCATTTCATGGATATTGGCATCGTTTTTCTCGTCGCGTCTGCTTGGATTTCTTTCATTTGACAAAACTACCTATTCCCTAGTAAAGATGATATCAATAATTTAGGAGAAAGTCATCTATTGAAGTATTTATATCGATTCTTAATATTTTTTTTAATCTGGACAACACCAAATTACGGAACTTTTGTTGAAGAGATTTACGCCAGCACCCCACTTTCGTCCGGGCAGACTCTCATCGAAGCTGTAAAAATAAACGAACCATTAACTTTCTGCAATGAACCGGTTCCGTTAAACGAAACTGATATAAAAGAGAGACTGGAAAGAGAATTACTGATATCTTTGGATAACAGCAACGAAGTTATCTTATGGATTAAACGCGCCAACCGCTATTTCCCTCATATTGAAAAAGTTTTGAAGAATAATTCCCTGCCCGATGATTTGAAATACATCGCCATTGTTGAAAGCTCGTTGAGACCACTCGTCAGATCAAATAAAGGAGCTGTAGGATATTGGCAATTTATCGAAAGTACCGGCACGAAATACGGCATGGCAATCAATAACGATATTGATGAGCGCCGCAATTTTTTTACCTCCACAGAAGCAGCGATAAATTATCTCAAAGATCTTTATGCTATGTTTGGTTCATGGACACTGGCTGCGACCGCTTATAATATGGGGGAAGAAGGACTAAAAACGGAAATACTGGTTCAAAAAGTTAGTAATTACTATCAACTCGATTTATACCAAGAAACACAAAGGTACATTTTTAGAATTTTAGCGGCAAAGATAATCATTTCTAATCCGGGAAAATATGGTTACAGTCTGGCCTCGGATGATCTTTACAAACCTATTCAATTCGACCGAGTCGAAATATCTGCAAACCAGGCTGTACCGTTATATATCATCGCTCAAGCAGCAAAAACTTATTTCAAAGTTATCAAAGACCTTAATCCGCACATAAAAAACTATTACCTGCCTGCCGGCAAATATAAACTGTTGGTTCCGCAGGGAGCGGCCATGGGTTTTTCCGAACGTTATGAAAATTTTTTATCGCAATGGCTGGCGGAAAAAAATGAATATGCTTACTTAGTTCAAAAGGGGGATAATTTATCGACTATTGCCGAACGATTTAACGTCCCGGTAAAAGCAATTATGATCTGGAACGATATCACTAATGGCAAGAAAGTATTGCCCGGAAACAAGCTCTTCATCTTTTCCGACACACTAAAGAAGGAAACTAATGCCAATAGAATTAAAAATACACCAACAGAAGATCCAATTGTAAAACTATACTAGTTAAATTTTCGAAGGTAACGTATTTTGAAAATATTTAAGCTGAAATCTTCGGCAAAGCGTCTGTTTTCCTGGCGGCGTTAAAAAAATCAGGCGCCGACCATGGAATCCTGATCCTTTTCACCAATGATCCGAAAACCAAAATCTAGAAGCTTTTTTGTTTGGCTGGTGCGTAATTTCGGATTTTTCGCTCCCAAAACGACGGACATCAAACGCTTATCGCCCCTTTTTGCTGTAGCCACCAAATGATAACCGGCAGCGCGGACATAGCCCGTTTTTAAACCGTCAACATCACCGTTTTCTTGCAGTAATGTATTCGTGTTATGGTAAGTAACGGAATTATAAGTAAAATACTGGGTTGAGTGAATATTTATAGAATCAGGGAAACGCTGAAGGTAATCTCGCGATAAAATGAATATATCGCGCGCTGTTGAAAATTGATGCTTATCAGATAAACCATGTGGATTGACAAAATGGCTTTGTTTCATGCCCAATTCTTTAGCTTTAGCATTCATCCTCGCGACAAACTTATCCACACTTCCAGCTAAATGTTCCGCAATCGCAATAGTAGCATCATTTGCGGAAAGGATAGCCATAATTTTAATGAGATCTTCGAGACGGACTTCTTCACCCTCAAACAACATTTTTGAACTAGAATTGGTATTTACGGCCTTCGCACTTATTTTGACCATATCATTAAGATTAACCTTCTCTGCGCGGATGTCTTCGTTGACCAAATAAAGCACTAATATCTTAGCAAGAGAAGCCGGTTGAATGAGTTTATCCGCATTCTGTTTATAAAGAATCTTACCGCTATCTATATCCACCAGCAGGGCAGCTTTTAGATTTAAATGTCCATTTGGTTTTTCCCAGGCGGAGGCAAAAACAGGCAAGAAGATAAAAACTAAGAAAAAAAATCCTACTCTTTTCAAATGAATCATTTATGTTTACCTCATTATCTTCCACATAATTTTAACAGTTCAGTATAACAAAATCAATAGTAAATCCAGTGTAAATATATGATTTTACTTTTGATGATAAACACAATATATCATCAATCGGAACCGTAATAACACCCCCTCATTATTAGAATTTTATGTCAGTTGTTTGCAGTTGTTTTTATATGGAATTTATTATAAGAAATTCTGCACATTTCATGAAATTTTTTTTAAGGATTCCTTTCATGGTCAAGAAAACAAGAAGTCATAACAAGATGTTTTTGTTCATTTTAATTTTAATTTGCATAATTATTACAATCTCCTGTGGAAAATTAAAAACAGTTAAGCTCGATGAAGAAGTCGCCTGGAAAAAAGATATACCGTTACAAAAGGTATACAAAAAGATAATCCTTCAGAAATTCGAAATTGATCAGGATTTGGAAAAAGATTTGCCCGATGCGGCTGTTAACTGCGAAAGCACGGCAATGAATGAACTTTTAAAAAAAGATGTTGCCTCGAAAATTGAAAAGTCCCGTTTAAGCACGTCACGTGAGTCTAGCGCTCTTATAGTAAAAACACGTATCACTACCTTAAGGCTAGCCAGCAGTTCTGCCCGCGGTTTAGGCGGAGCATATGTGGGCAACTCGGAAATGGCTGCTGACATAAAATTAATTGACGCGGAAACAGGAAAAACTCTGCGTAAAAAGAACCTTTCTTCAGCTAATAACACTTACGCATCGTCATCGACCAATGTCAGCTCTGATCGTACCATGCCTTCTGATTTAGGCAAGATGATCGCTGAATATATTGCGGAAGCCGTCCGCGGTAATTAAAAAATATAAGCATTACATTATGAATTCCGTTATTTACCATGGTGAGACGAAATGACTGACAATTTGAGAGAATCAATCGATGGCATTAAACTGATTGACCAGCATGCTCATCCAGGATTTGCCGGCTATTTCGAGGATTTTCCACCGGAAAACAGAATTATCCTTGCTACTGATTCTTACCGCACTCCTGAAAATTCCGGGGCCGACTTTCCTTATTTGCGGGAAGCTCACTATGAAGCATATGAGAAACTTTACGGATTCAGCCGTGAAGACATTAATAATCCCGCCAAACAAGACGCTCTGGTCATAGAGTACGACCGCCAGCGCAATAACCTGAAGCATTTTATCGATAATGTAATGGATGCCGCCAACGTGGAACTCCTCATCGTTGATTCATTCCTTAACTATGACTTGACGAATAAACCACGGATTAAATTTATTCCCGCAATAGATCCGCTTCTATTTCCTTTTGATAATACATACTTGACCAATAGAAGCCCTTTAACCACTTCCTGTTTAGCTGCTTTTGACCACATGCTAAATAGAATCAAGGTTAAAAACAATTATTCATCTAAAAATTTTACGGAATATTTCGAATTTGTAGATAGGGTTCTTGATAATTACGTCAAGGAGGGCGCAGTTGGTTTCAATTTTTTTACCGCTTTTGTCCGCAATACCTATTGCGAGAAAGTACTGCCATCCGAATGTTTAAGGCTTTTTGAACGCGCTAAGAAAGGTGAATCTGCCGCTTATAAAAGACTACAAGATTTTCTTATTTGGCACATAATGCGCAAAAGTGTAGAATATAATTTACCTGTACAGTGGCATCTCGCTTTGTCCGACCCCTATATCAGTTGTTTTGATTGTCTGAATCTTTCCGAAATGATTTGCGATTCTGTTGTCGGCAAAGCAAAAATTGTTATTCTCAATGGCGGCTATCCGCGTTTTGACAATGCAGAATTACTGGCTTTAGCCGGTGGAATCATGCCCAATGAAGTATATATTGATATTTCCGGGTTCATTATGTTTATGAATCACCCACGTATCCTTGCCGGCACTTTAAGGAAATGGCTGGAAAAACCGATTCTTTGGAATAAAATTATGTACGGTTCCGGTTCTCTTCGCGGTGAAAGATATATATATGTAAGCTCCAAAATTGGACGTGATGCCGTTTACTTTGCCCTGAAGAGCATGATTGACGACGACATTATTGATGAAAATACCGCCATGGTTATCGCACGTAATATTTTGCGGGAAAACGCGAAAAAAGTCTATAACCTTTAAGTTGAAGCTCTCTCGGTTCAATAACATGTTTCATGTATAACGGTCGCAACATTTGCCATTCTGGATTTTCCCATTGATATAAGTCTTGACAAATATTTTTTTCTGCTTTAATTACTATTAAATAAATAGTATTTAATGCCTTATGCTATTGAAATCATCTTGAAATCGACAGAATAATGTGTGCTTTTCAAATAAACTCAATTTGTTATATATTTTATAGGGTTTTAGAATGAAACTCACAACGAGGTCCAGATATGGCCTGCGATTAATGACTACATTGGCCTGCGGTAATGGAACTAAACCTGTTTTATTAAAAGATATAGCCGCGAGTGAAGAACTATCGGAAAAATATTTGAGTTTAATTGTGATACCATTGCGAGCGGCCGGATTGATAAAATCACTGCGCGGAGCCCGTGGCGGATACAATTTAGCCAAAGATCCAAATGAGATTTCTTTGCGAAACATTATCGAGGCGCTCGAAGGAGAAATCTGTTTAGTGCATTGTATCAAGCAACCTTCAAGCTGCAACCGTTCCGCAATTTGCCCGACACGCGACATCTGGAATATTTTGGGAAATAAAATCAGCGAAACTTTAAACAGCATTACCCTGGCCGAATTGGCGCGAATAAAGAAGGAGAAAGTAGCCAAAGCCAAACATATCCATACAATCGGGAGTTGAGACTTTTATATGGAAATAACCGATAAAATAAAAAAACTGAAACAAGAAAGAAACGCCGTCATTCTTGCGCACAATTACCAGCGGCCTGAAATTCAGGATATTGCCGATTTTGTCGGTGATTCTTTGGGCTTAAGCATTGAGGCCTCCCGTACAGACGCTGATATAATAGTTTTTTGCGGAGTCCACTTTATGGCGGAAACGGCAAAGATATTATCACCGCAGAAAATAGTTTTGCTTCCGGATATTAATGCCGGATGTCCGATGGCCGATATGATTGATGCCGAAAGCTTAAAAACTCTTCAGGAAAAACATCCCAATGCCGTAACCCTTTGCTATGTAAATACTTCGGCTGCAGTAAAAGCCCAGTGCGATTATTGCTGCACTTCATCTAATGCCCTAAAAATGGTGCAGCATATTTTGCTCACTCATGAAGAAATTATTTTTGTTCCCGACAAATATCTGGCGCAATACGTTTCTGCCCAGGTGGGACACAATTTCATCATGTGGAACGGCTATTGCCCGACACATGTTAAAATTTTGCCGGAAAATATTATTCAGGCTAAAAAAATACATCCGCAAGCGAAGGTTCTTGTCCACCCGGAATGTAAACCGGATTTAACTGCGCTTGCTGACCTTGTAGCTTCTACGGAAAAGATGTGCGGTTATGCCCAAAATACTACGGAAACCGATTTTATCGTCGCTACGGAAAACGGCATAATTCACAGGTTGAAAAAAGAAAATCCGGCAAAAAATTTCTACCCGGCAGCGGACGCGGCCGTTTGTCCTAATATGAAACGCATTACCGTGGAAAAAGTACTCTGGTCGCTGGAGGATTTATCTTTTGAAATTACACTGCCGGTGGATATTATGGATAAAGCAAGGCTCTCCATAGAAAGAATGCTGCAAATAACATAAGCTAAACAATATATTTTTTATCAAATATGTAAATGTTTAATTAGACCTGGCTAATAATTTATGAAAAAAGATTCCATAGGTATCGTTACACCACATTTTTTTTCTTTTGCCGAACCGCCGGCCACTTTAAAATTGGAATCCGGACGGAGTTTAGGACCGATCACATTGACTTATGAAACCTACGGCCTGTTAAACGAGAAAAAATCAAATGCCATATTAGTCTGTCACGCGCTCTCTGGAGACGCGCATGCCGCCGGGATTTCACAAAGATGATAAAACTCCGGGCTGGTGGGATGATTTGATCGGCCCGGGCAAAGCACTGGATACAAATCTTTACTTCGTGATTTGTTCCAATGTGATCGGCGGTTGCAAAGGCAGCACCGGACCTTCTTCCATCAATCCGGATACCGGCAAACCTTATGCTCTGGATTTTCCGCTGATCACAATTGCCGACATGGTGGAAGCCCAGCGGCATTTAATTGATTTTTTCGGCATTGAAAAACTTCTCTGCGTCAATCGGCGGCTCTATGGGGGGCATGCAGGCGCTGCAATGGGCTTCGGCATACCCGGAAAGAATTATCGCGGCAATTCCGATTGCAACAGCCCTAAAACATTCACCACAACAGATTGCCTTTAATGAAGTTATCCGGCAGTCGATCATGTCGGATCCGGCCTGGCGCAAGGGTTACTATTACGAACATGGCCAGCCGGAAAATGGACTGGCTGTGGCACGGATGATCGGACACATCACGTTTATGAGCGATCAGTCCATGGAAGAAAAATTTTCCCGCAAACTTAAAAATGATAATCTTAGTTTCCAGTTTATCGACGACTTTGAAGTGGAAGGTTATCTGCGCTATCGCGGTTACAACTTTGTCAAGCGCTTCGACGCCAATTCTTATCTATACATTACCAAGGCAATGGACTACTTTGATCTCTCCGGTGATAATTTTATGCCGGATGTCAAGAAAAACGAGCGTAAGATTTTTGGTGATTTCTTTCAAATCCGACTGGCTCTATCCTTCATATCAGTCGCAGGATATCGTCCGTGCTTCTGAAAAGAAAACATGCCTACACCACCTATTTCGATCTTATCTCCACTTACGGCCATGACGCTTTTTTAATTGAAATTGAAGATGAAACAAGATTAATTAAGAATTTCCTAGCCAACATCAGCCCGGATTGAAGCGAGATAAGAAGAGCTTTTAAATACTGAAAAAATAATAAATCAATATGAAACTAGATCATCAAATCATTTCACAAATTATCACTGCGGGAGCGCATGTTCTTGATCTTGGCTGCGGTAACGGAGAGCTTCTTTCATTTCTCGAAAAGCAAAACCATGCACTCGTCCAGGGCATCGAACTTGACGAAGATCAAATGCACCAGTGCGTCGAAAGCGGTCTGACGGTGCTTCAGGGAGATATCGAAAGCGGTCTGGTTGATTATCCTGACCAGTCGTTTGATTACGTCATTCTCAATCAGATCATGCAGGAAATTAAAAAAGCTGACTTTGTCATTCAGGAATCACTGCGTGTCGGAAAACGCGTCATTGTCGGCTTTCCTAATTTTGCGCATCTAAAGGCACGCTTAACTCTTCTTCGCACAGGGAAAGACTCCGATTAATGATGCCCTGCCCTACTACTGGTTTGAAACGCCCAACATCCGTTTCCTGACGATTCGCGATTTTATCGATTATTGTCGGAAGAAAGATATTAATATTGAGCAGAAATATTATTTGGGCAAGTCCGGATTAATCCATATTCTGCCCAATTTATTTGCGCAAAATGCGCTCTTTGTCATTACACGGCACTGAGAAACGCTAAGAAATGGAGATTGTATGGAAAAGAAAATTATTGGCATCGGCTAAGCTTCCGGTCTTGGGACCTTACTCATCGGCAGTAGAGGCTGGCGGCTTTATTTTCATATCAGGCCAACTGCCGCTTAATCCATCAACCGGCGAAATCGTTATGGATATAAAAGCGGCCACAAGACAAGTGCTTACAAACATGCAGACCATCCTTGAAGAAAATCGGCTGTCACTGAAGAATATTGTCAAGACAACCATCTTTTTAAAAGATATGGAAGATTTTCCGGCTGTGAATGAAATTTATGCCGGTTTTTTCCCTGAGAGGCCTCCGGCCCGTTCGACTGTTGAAGTTTCGGCGCTGCCGAAAAATGCGCCGTTGGAAATTGAAGCCATTGCAACAAGGAAATGATTATTATGGGTAAAATTCTATCAGTCAATATCAGTGAAAGAAAAGGCGAAAAAAAACATAATGTCGGTGAAGGTTGTGCTTTGATGAATTTGGGGCTCGCCCATGATGCGCATATCGGAATGGAATTGCGTCAAATCAGTCTCTTGGCTGCAGAAAGCATCGAAAAAATCCGGCAAAAGGGATTAAATGTCAGCTACGGTGATTTCGCTGAGAATCTCACAACAGAAGGCATCGAGCTCTATACCTTGCCGCTCGGCACAAAAATAAAAGTTGGTAAGGATGTGTTGCTGGAAGTCACACAAATCGGTAAAACTTGCGTCAAACCCTGCGCTATTTTTTATGCCGTGGGCGATTGCGTCATGCCGAAAGAAGGCATCTTTACCCGCGTCCTGTCTGAAGGGAATATCAAGATCGGCGATGACATAACAATCTGTCATGATATTTAGACTATGCGAACATTTCTTCCTTATCCGGATTTTAATAAGTCATTGGGGTTATAGCAGGCATCCAGTTGTCCGAATGTGGCACCAGCATATCAACGCTTTAAAACTTTATTGTGAAACTCCAATTCCGAAAGCGAAGCGCAGCGGAATTGGTAAGTTGAACAATCCCGCGAAGCGGAGGGTATAATACTCCACAGCTTGCTTTGGGGTTCATACCCGTGGTTACGATCCGGCCATTGATGAATGGGTCAAGCGTGACTACAGAAACAACATGCATAATATGAAGATTTCCGGCAAGATTGCCTACCTTCGGTGGTTTGGCCGGGATGAGTTTCATTCCGCGCATCGATCCAATTTACTGTGTAAGGACTATTGTTACTACAGTCAATACGGCTGGTCGGAACCGCCGGACTTACCATATCTCTGGAAATAGAATGTCAATCACAGTGTCCGGATTAACCCTTTTCATTGCCTATACACAATACTGGTTTGATGGTTTTGCCATTTCTGGAATCTTTCATAGCCCGATTGATATCCTTGAAATCATAAAACTTCACGAGACGGTCGAATGGGAATTTACCCGACTGGTATAATTTGATCAGTTTGGGAATAAATAATTGCGGTACCGAGTCACCTTCGATTACTGCCACAGCCTTTTTCCCCTTAGGCACAAAATCAGGGACGCCATCACCGGTGAAGAAGGCCGCTGTGCCTCGTTTTTTTAACACCTCAATAGCAAGCTGTAACATCCGGGGGTTGCCGGTAATTTCCAGAACATAATCTACGCCGCCCGCAATAATCTTGTTAAGGCCTGATGCCACACCAGCGCGACGACTGTTAATGACATGCGTTGCACCCAGTTCCAGAGCCAGTTTAAGGCGAGAAGGAGTAATATCCACCCCGATAATCGGATTGGCTCCAACAATGCGAGCCGCCATGACGGCCGCCAAACCTACCGCTCCCGTACCAAAAATGGCGATACTCGCGTCCCTCTGAACATGGAGTGTGTTTATCACCGTACCCGCTCCTGTTTGAATACCGCAGCCTAGCGGCGCCAGAGTTTTCAGCGGTAATTTTTTAGAAACCTTGACTATGTTGCGTTCGGTTGCCAGAATGTAGGAAGAAAATGAAGACTGGCCGAAGAAATGTCCCCTCACGCCACTGGGCGCAAGGGCATTGCTGCCGTCCAGACGGTGGAAGCCGAAATTCAGTTCATAAAATCGGCGGCATTTTGTCGGACGCCCGTTTTCGCAGTGACGGCATGTGCCGCAAGATTGGTAAGACAAAACGACATGATCCCCCGGCCGGAAAGCCTTTACCTTTTTGCCGGTGAGCTCGACAATGCCCGCACCTTCATGCCCCAGCACCAGAGGACCGTCAGCTGTTTCCCAGTGATGAGCCATACTGATATCCGTATGGCATACTCCGGAAGCTACTGTTCTTACGAGCACCTCTGTATCCTGCGGGCCTTCCATGCTTAGCGTTTCAATTTTGAGCGGACCGCCTTTTTTGCGTAAAACAGCTGCCCGAATATTCCTGGCTGTCAAGTTTTTTGGGCGAACCATTGTCAATCTCCTTGTCTGATAAGAAAGATAATCTTCTCTAGTTTTATTACTCCTGCCTCCAATAGCTTCGTGACAATATTTAATAATTTATAAAATTGTTTATTGCAATACTCAAAGATAAATAGCATATTGCCAGGTAAATTCTCCTATTGGTCTTCATTAAGGAGTTAATCATGCAAGCCTTTATCGACCCGCCAGAGCATATTCCATTTTACCTGAAAATTGGTATCTGGATTTCCAGAAAAGTTACCGGCCGCGATCTTTTACCCGCAAAACTTTTGGCCTGGTACCCCAAAGTAGCCATCAGCTCCGGTATTATGGAATCCCTGGTTGCCCATAAAGATGCAAAGCTGGACAAACGCATCCTCAAACTTGTCCGGCTGCAGACTTCTTTTGCCGTTGCCTGTCCTTTCTGCATTGATATGAATTCGTATGATTATGCCCAATATGAGATTACTACCGATGAGATTTCAGCCCTGCAAGGCCGAATTGAGATTGACGATGTAAAAACATTTTCACGAAGAGAAAAGATCGCTATGGAATACGCGCGATTAATTTCCCATGCGCCCCTTTCTTTTCCTCCATCTTTTATTGAAAAATTAAAAGCAACCTTTCCGGAAAGGGAAATCGTTATCTTGGCAAGCACCACCGCTCAGGTCAACTACTGGGCACGGCTTCTTCAGGCCTTGGGCGTGCCACCTGCCGGTATTTCCGATCGTTGCGAGCTCCAATCAACCGGGTTGTAGCAGCATAAGTACAAAGCCACTAAATTACTTTAGAATATTTCTTCCAAATTACACTTTAACAATATATAATAAACCAATAATGGCTAATGTTTGTTTATGCCGAATGGAGTTGTTTTTATTCATAAAATCCTGAGGAGGTTAATGGACTATGGCTATTAAACTCAAATCATCCGGTAAATCTAAATCAGCCTCTAAAACCCAACCGGCTGCTAAAAAGAAATCAACAGTCCAACCAAACAAAAAAACAACGTCCAAACAAAACGATTTTGCTAATCTTGCCGAAGAAATAATATCTAATGTGTGTGTCGGGATTTATATTGTGCAAAACGGAAAGTTTGTTTACGCAAGCCCTCTTTTTCAGAGGCTCAGCGGCTATTCACATAGTGATTTATTAGGCACAAATCCCCTTGATCATATTCATCCCGAGGATAGAGAAGCAGTCAGGCAAAAGGCCATTAAAAGCCTAAAGGAGAAATGCGACAGTTATGAATACAGGTTCCTGAGAAAGAATGGCGAATTAATATGGGTTTTGGAGATGGTCACTTCCATAATCTATAAAGGAAAGCGGGCCGCGCTCGGCAGCTTTATGGATATTACCGAACACAAGCGCATGGAAGAAACTTGCGCCAGAGTGAAGAAAAATACCGAACTATCTTGAAAACATGCAGGAATGGTCTATTGCGAAGATGACCTTGCCGGCAATTTTACTTTTTGTCAACGACGCCACTGTGCCGCTATCTCGGGTATACCCGGGAAGAATTGATCGGCATGAATTATAAACAATACACGGAAGAAAGAACGTGAAAAAATGTAAATAAGCTTATACGGCAGTCTTTTGAAAACAGGCAAACCGGCTGCCGTCCCTGGATATGGAGGCCGTCAGCAAAGATGGAACCAAAAAATCATATATGATACTTCGGTTTCTCTCATCAAAAACGCTCAGAGGCAAACCGTTGGCGTTCCGTGGTGTTGCCCGGGATGTCACCGAGCGTAAGCAGGCGGAAGAAGCGCTGCAAAAAAGTGAAGAAAAATACCGCAACATTCTGGAGAGCATCCAGGAGGGCTATTTTGAACTTGACCTTGCCGGTAATTATACTTTTGTTAATGAAGCTAACTGCAGATATCTGGGATATACCAAAGAAGAATTGGTCGGGATGAACTCCCGGCAGCATATGGATGAAGAAACCGCTAAAAAATTGTATCAGCCCTACCGTGAACTTTACCGAACAGGCAAACCGATTGAGTCATTAGAAGTTGAATCTATCAGAAAAGATGGGACTAAAGTGATTTACGAAACGTCGGTATCTCTCATCAGGGATGCAGAAGGTAAACCAATCGGATTCCGGGGTGTTTCTCGGGACATCACCGAACGCAAAAAGATGGAAGAAGCAATCAAGACAGTCCGAGGAAAAATATCGAACCATTATCGAGCAACCATCGAGGACGGTTATTTTGAGACGGATCTTGCCGGTAAGTTCACCTTTGTTAATGATGCAGAGTGCAGAAATCTCGGATATACCCGCGAAGAATTAATCGAGCCATGATCGAAAGCTGTACACGGATGAAGAAAGCGCTAAAGCATCGATCCGCCTCTTTACTGAAGTCTACAAAACAGAAAAAGCCGGTTACAGCATATGATTTAGAAATTACCAAAAAAGACGGGACTAAGGCCATCCATGAAATATCCGTGTCTCTTATCAGAAATTCCCAAGGCAAACCAATCGGTTTTCGGGGTATTTCCCGGGACGTCACCGAGCGCAAGCAAATGGAAGAGAAGATACGACAGTCCGAGGAAAGATACCGGACCATCATCGAGCAAATGGAGGACGGATATTTTGAGACTGATCTTTCCGGTCATTTTACTTTCGTTAATGAAGCAGAATGCAGAAATCTCGGATATTCCCGCGATGAAATGCTCGGCATGAGCCGCAAGAAGTATGCCGATGAAAAAAACGCCAAGGCATTATTAGACCTCTTCGTTGAAGTCTACAATACAGGCGTGCCGGTTAAAGCCTATGACCTGGAGCTGATCAAAAAAGACGGAACTAAATCTTATGACGAAATATCCGTCTCCCTTATAAAAGATTCCAAAGGTGAGCCGGCTGGATTTAGAGGTATTGCCCGCAATATCACCGAACGCAAGCTAATGGAAGAAAAGATAAGGCAGTCCGAGGAGAGATACCGAACCATTATCGAGGAGATGGAGGAATGGTATTTTGAAACAGACCTCACGGGCAATATCACTTTTTTCAACGACATTTTTGCCAATGTTTTGGGATATTCTCAAAAAGAGCTAACCGGCCTGAATTTTCGAAACTTCATCAAAAAGGAAGATTCGGATTCTGTCTACAGGTTATTCAATCAGGTCTATAAAACAGGTAAGTCGACCAAAAACTTTCCCTATGAATTTGTCCGTCCGGACAGCAGTATAACATTTGCCGAGTTTTCCATTTTTCCCAAATGGGACAAAGAAGGCCAAGATTAGTCGGTTTTCGTGGAGTTGGACATGACATCACCGAGCGCAAACGCGCCGAAGAGCGGATTCAGTATCTGGCCACACACGACGCTCTGACGGGATTGCCCAACCGCTTGATGTTCAGCCAACTGCTAAATCATGCCATCCAGGCCGCGCGTCGCTATCAGCGGCAGTTTGCCGTGTTATTCATCGACCTGGATCGCTTCAAAATTATCAATGATACCATGGGCCACGAGGCAGGCGACCAATTACTGCAGGAAATCGCCATGCGGCTTAAAGCAAACGCTGCGGGCAGTCGATGTTGTCGCCCGCCTGGGAGGAGACGAGTTTGTAATATTGATTGAGGAAGTAAGCGATTTAAGCCAAGTCGAAATAGTGGCCGGCAGAATACTTTCCGCCGTCATCAAACCTGTAAATCTTATGAATGAAGAATGCCGCGTAACGGCAAGCATCGGCATCAGCATGTATCCAAAGGATGCAGAAGACGAGCAAACCCTGATGAAAAACTGCCGATATAGCCATGTACTTTGCCAAGGAAGAAGGCAAGAATAATTACCAATTCTATTCCAAAGATATTCAATCAAAATCGTTGGAACGTCTATCGATCGAAACAAACCTGCGCTTTGCACTGGAGCGCAATGAATTGTCTTTGCACTATCAGGCCAAAGTGGATTTCAAAACGAACACAATCACCGGTGTGGAGGCTCTGCTGCGCTGGCAGAATCCCTACCTCGGCTCCGTAACACCCACTCAATTCATTCCGGTAGCCGAAGAAACCGGGCTGATCGTTCCCATCGGCAGGTGGGTAATGAGAACCGCGTGCGCGCAAAATGTCGCCTGGCAGCGCGATGGCCTTCCCCCTGTCTGCATGGCGGTAAATTTATCGCTTCGGCAACTCACGGATGACAATCTGATAGATGATATCAAAAAAGCCCTGAATGATTCCGGCATGGCACCAAATCTGCTGGAGCTGGAAATTACCGAAAGCATGGTGATGCATAACCCCGCGCGCATGATCGCCGTGTTAGCCAAAATCAAGAACTTGGGCGTGCGTCTTGCCATCGACGATTTCGGCACCGGTTACTCATCTCTTGCCCAGATCAAGCACTTCCCCATCGATACGCTCAAGGTGGACAGATCATTCATCCGTAACATACCGAAAGACGCTGAAGACAAGGCGATTACCGAGGCAATTATAGCTATGGGCAGGACTCTAAGTCTTACCGTCGTGGCCGAAGGCGTAGAAACGATAGAACAAATGAATTTCTTAGAAGACCACTCCTGTGACGAGATGCAGGGTTATTACTTCAGTAAACCCATTGTGCCCGAACAGTTTGCCGATCTGCTGCGTAACCATGTCCCCTCTCCTCGAAAGTGAATCTGAATAGTACAGCCGATACTTATGCGGCGACTCTGCATTCGATTTTTGATTGATAATGGGAATCAATGTTAACCGCTGAAGCGAAAACCATTAGAGTCGCAGGCATAAAGATATATTATTTGAAGCCCTTTTTTACCGCTTGTGCTTTAAATTTCTTCTCGCCGAAAATCAAATCTTGTTTTTCGATAAATACTTCCGTATCCGGCGGCACAGAATGAGTAATCCAAACGTTACCTCCGATAACCGAACGATCACCTATAACTGTCTCGCCGCCGAGAATGGTAGCGTTTGCATAAATAATGACATCATCTCCAATTGATGGATGGCGCTTTTTATTTCTCAAACGCTGACAATCCTCTTTGGAGAGAGACAAGGCTCCCAGCGTAACCCCCTGATAGATGCGCACCCTCTTGCCTATTGAGGCTGTTTCGCCGATGACTACGCCTGTTCCGTGATCAATGAAAAAGCTCTCCCCAATTTCGGCTCCCGGATGGATATCTATACCGGTGCGACTGTGAGAATATTCAGTCATGATTCGCGGGATCAAAGGAACTTTGCTATGATGAAGTTTATTAGCTATACGGTAAACCGTGATAGCCCAAGGCCCCGGATAACTGAAGATGACTTCATCATACCCTTTTGCTGCCGGGTCCCCGTAATAAGCCGCGTGTATATCTTTTGCCAAAAGCTCCCTTAATTCAGGCAGTCCATTCAGAAAATCAATCGTTATCTGATGCCCCAAATCCTCACAATTTACGCAAGGCTTATTCTGACGAATACAGTCATGCCGTATAGCTAGAATGATCTGTTCCGAAAGCATTTCATAAAGAGAAGTAATTTGCTGACCGAGGTAATATTCCAGGTTGTTTTGATCAAGTCTCGTCTTGATAAAATAGCCGGGATAAAGAACAAGCGCCAGCTGGCGTAAAATATCGATCATCGCTTCCCGATACGGTATCGGTTCCGCACTGACATGATCGAAACAGCCTTCTTTATTGCAGGATGATACGAGTTTATGAACGATATTCGGAATCTTTGTTCTGAAATTTCTGGCCGAATTAATTTCATTCTTGCATTCTTTGTCTTGCCCGGGGCGCTTCATTAATTATATGCTCCTTTATTGATTTGTGCAGGCTTGCTCAGCTTGCGTCCAGTAAGGCGACATGCCGCGCAGCCGATCGATGATTGCCGGCATTTTATCAATAACAAAATCAATTTCTTTTTCCGTATTATAAATGCTTAGGCTGAACCGGATGGAACCGTGCGCCATAGTGAAGGGAACGCCCATGGCGCGCAGAACGTGCGAAGGCTGCAGAGATCCGGAAGTACAGGCTGAGCCGGAAGAAGCGCAGATCCCATGTTCATTCATCAAAAGCAGGATCGCTTCACCCTCGACATACTCGAAGCTGATATTAGTTGTGTTGGGTAGACGATTGGCAGTGTCTCCATTAACACGGCTTTGAGGAATCTTTGTTAGAATCTGTTTTTCCAGTTTATTCCGCAGGCCTTTGACATAAGTATTTTCTTTTTCCATGTTCTTGGCGGCAAGTTCACAAGCCTTGCCCAAACCGATGATACTCGGCGTGTTTTCCGTGCCGCCGCGACGCTCCCTTTCCTGATGCCCGCCGATGAGAAACGGAGAAAATTTTGTTCCGCGACGAATATAGAGAATGCCAATACCTTTGGGGGCATGCAGTTTGTGCCCGGAAATGGAAAGCATATCGATGACATTTTTTTTCATATTGATCGGAATTTTTCCGGTAGTCTGGACGGCATCGGTATGAAACAGGATCCCCCGTTCATGCGCCATCTGAGCCGCTTCTTCCACCGGAAATATAACTCCCGTTTCGTTGTTTCCCCACATCAGACTGACTATGGCCGTATCGGGAGTCAGGCTCTTGTCCAGATTTTCCAGATCAAGCAGCCCATTTTTATCGACGGGCAGTTCCGTCATCTCGATAGCCTTGCGTGGCCAAGTGCGCGCATAAAGCGCGAATAGCCGGATGTTCGACACGGCTGGTTACAATATGTTTCTTATCCGGACGTGTCGCCAGCGCCGACCGAATGGCGGCATTATCGCTTTCCGTGCCGCAACTCGTAAAAATAATTTCGTCGGGTAACGCACCGATTAGCGCCGCCACTTGTTCACGGGCTTCTCGAATTTTCTGTGCCACCTGGCCGCCGAAAGAATGCATGCTGGAAGGATTGCCGTACAACTCACGAAAATACGGAAGCATGGCTTCCAGCACTTCTTTGGCGACTTCGGTAGTGGCATTATTATCCAGATAAATTATACTCATGAGGGCACCTCCTCGATGACCAAATCGGGCGATACGAGTTCTTTGAGACGGTGCTCAACAAAGTTTTTCAGAGTGATATCCGAAGCCTTACAGGTAGCGCAGGCCCCTCTTGTAGCCACAATTACACGATTGCCGATTACATCGATAAGTTCAATATCTCCGCCGTCATGTTTCAGCGATGGCCGGATTTCCCTCTCGAGAGTTTCTTCGATCATTCGAATTTTCTGGATATTGGTGAGCTTCTGTTTTGCCGTCCGATTTCGGTTCAGTCTTCACTCGATCAATTATTTTCTGAATTTCATCATGACAGCCGCCGCAGCCGCCGCCCGCTTTGGTATAATTTGTTACTTCTTCGATGGTACTCAGATTGTTTTCCCGGATCGCCTGCTCGATTTCTTTGTCCGTAACGCCGAAACACTCGCAAATAATTTTTGCGCCAGTCTCTGCTGCCGGAACTCCCTTGTAATTTTCGATTGCTTTTTCCAGCGCCTGCTTGCCCATTACGGAACAGTGCATTTTCTCATCCGGAAGACCGCCGAGATATTTGGCGATGTCCTGATTAGCTAACTTTAAGAGCTTCTTCCAAAGTCATTCCTTTGATTATTTCGGTCAGCGCCGAAGAAGAAGCAATGGCACTGGCGCAACCGAATGTTTTGAACTTCGCCTCTTTGATTTTCTTATTCTCATCCAGTTTAAAGGTCAGCTTCAGTGCGTCGCCGCAGGCGAGCGATCCTACTTCGGCGACCCCATCAGGATTTTCAATCTCACCGACATTGCGCGGATTGAGAAAGTGCTCTTTAACTTTATCCGTATATTCCCACATAGTTCACTCCTTGAGGATCGGATCGTAATTTAATAATTTCCCGACTGCCATTTAACTGTAAACAAATTCTCCAAGCATCATCGGGCAAATTAAATGATAACTTTAAAAACTAAATTACTTTTTGGTGGAGGCGGCGGGAGTCGAACCCGCGTCCGAAAACCTTCCGCTGGAGTTTCTACGTACGTAGCCTTCGTTTTAGAACCTTCACGCCTGGATTGCTCCCTAAGGCCGGATCGCACCGCGCTATCCTGTAAGTGTTTCGCCGCCCTCCCCCAGGCAAGAGAGTTTGGCTATCCTGTCTTAATGACGTCCTGTACCAGCCAACAGGCGAAACCGGGGAGAACGTTAGCCGACTAAGCGGCTAAAGCGTAATCGTAGTTGTCTGCGATTATATGTTTCCTACCTGTTTAACGAGGCCTGTAGGAACCTCGGTACGCTTCTACAACTTCAAATGTCCCCGTCGAAACCGTGACGCCCCCTAATATTTATTTGATTGTAATATATTAATTTATCACTGATTTGTCAAAGGAAACAAAATTAACAATTGCCTTAAAAGAATCTTACCCTTAAGTTTGATTTTGAATGTGAACTCAGACTTCATGCGGAAGATTTGAATCAACGTGCGTAATTCTTTTTTCCCTTCTCAAAAGGAGGCTTTTCAGCATCTTCTCTATAGATATTAATACTGAAGTTTCAATAGCTTTGTTAGCTGCATGTGAAATTATCTCTTTATTTTAACTTAGTCTTTTTATGTTTGATAAATGTACCGTTATCGTATTCTTCGAAGGCAATCTGCAATTCTTGCTGTGTGTTCATTACAATAGGGCCATACCAGGCAACCGGTTCAGCGATGGGTTTACCGGATATTAAAAGAAACCGAACAGGCTCATCTTTAGTGGAAACAATCACTTTTTCTCCATTATCGAATAGAACAAGATTCCCGTTTGTTAAATAGGCGTCTCTATGGATGTCGAAATAGTTTACCCCTTCGACTTCATAGACAAACGGATTATTTTCCTTACAGAAACTGGCCTTGCCTTCGATAATATAGGCAAAAACTGTATGCCCCGGTTTGGTGGGATGTGTAAATTCTGTTTTAGCCGGAATCGTAACATCACAATAGAAAGGGTCGGTAACGATATCATAAACGGGTCCCTTTGTTCCCTCAATTTCGCCGCAAATGATTTTGATTTTCACACCATCGCTTGTGGAAATTTCCGGGATTTGGCTACTTTTTACGTCACGATAACGCGGCTGCATCATCTTATGCGATGCCGGAAGATTAGCCCAAAGCTGAAATCCTCCCATATAGCCTGTTTTATCACCTTTGGGCATTTCCTGGTGGATGATGCCGCTGCCGGCAGTCATCCATTGCACATCTCCGGGACCAATCACACCTTTATTCCCCATGCTGTCTCCGTGTTCGACATTTCCTCCCAGCATATAAGTGATTGTTTCAATCCCCCGGTGCGGATGCCAGGGAAAGCCTTTAAGGTAGTGGCCGGGATTGCCGGATCGAAAATCGTCCAGTAGCAAAAACGGATCCAACAGCGGAACTTCACTAAAACCGAAAGCACGCTTTAAATGAACGCCGGCTCCTTCCAGGGTTGGTTTGCTTTTGATGACTTTTCGTATCTTTCTGCATTTCATCATCACGGCCCCTTTCCTATAACCCTTAATGCTACTTAATTCATTTTATTTTCCTATCGTCAAATTTTTATCAGCTTTGATTTAAAGTCACGGGCAATGTCGCGGCGTTCTTCTCTCTTTTTGATATCCTCACGGCGGTCATACAATTTTTTCCCCTTGCCGATGCCGATTTCCACCTTAACCTTGCCGTTTTTGAAATAGAGCTTCAGCGGAATCAGCGCCAATCCTTTTTCCCGCGATTTGCCGTAGAGTTTGCTGATTTCCCTCTTGTGCAGTAAAAGCTTTCGCGTTCGCAGCGGATCGTGATTATAGCGGTTGCCGTGATCATAATGGCTGATATGCAATTCCCGCAGGAATACTTCATCGTCATTTACCAGAGCGTAACTGTCTTTTAGATTCGCCTTGCCGGCGCGCAGGGCTTTGACCTCCGTGCCGGTCAGAACCATTCCGGCTTCGTAAGTATCCGTTATCTCATAGTCGCGGCGTGCCGTTTTGTTGGAAGCAATCAGTTTTTGTGCTGTATTTTCTTTTGCCATAGTTAAATTTTACATTAATATATGAATATTTCTACCTCTTTTTTGATAAAGGCAGCAAATAATCCGGTTTTACGTGGCTCATAGCTTTAAAAATATTTTCCCGAATATCTTTATTCTCTCGAGCAAGTTCATTCAAAAGATTTTTAACATAAATCCTTTTTGATTTTTTGCTCGTCGGGCAATTATTTTCTACAGTTGGTAAATGACATCTCCCGCTGATATTTTTTAATCAGTTCCTCCCGCAGATACGCCAGCGGCCGGATGATATGCAGTTTACCGCCGAATATCTTCTGATTAGGCATCATTGTGCTGATTTCCCGTCCATAAAACATGTTAATCAGCAGTGTTTCGATGATATCGTCGCGGTGATGAGCAAAAGCAATTTTATTGCAGCCCTCGGCGGCGGCAATTTCAAAAATTCTTTTCCGGCGTAGGCGTGAACACAAAAAACAGGGATTTTTCCTATTATAATCACAGTGCGCCAAAAGGCCAATATCCGTTTTTTCCATCACATAACGGTAATTATTTTCCTGAAAATATTTTTCCAGTGTATTGTAGCCGCTGTAAGAAATATCAAAACCCATGTCAATATTGACGGCAAGAAGAGAAAACTTCGGAGTGAATATCATCGGTGAATCCAGTAAATCCAAGAGCGCAAAGCTGTCCGCCCCTCCGGATACGCCGATCAGCAACCTGTCCCCTTCTTCGATCATCTTGAAATCCAAGCACGGCCTTTTCCAGCCATTTTTTCAAGTGGCAGAAAAAGTTTTGTGTTTTTATCTTTTTTAATGCTATCCATTCGTAAAAACCTCCTACCGATTTTGTAAAATGATATTTTTCAGGAATTTATTTATCTGACTTCTCGAAGAGTAATCAAGAGACTTCAATTATCGTCTTGAAATACCGCGCGCTCTTTGCTATAGAGAGCAAAAAAAAAGGAGTGTCTTATGCCGGAAATTATCAATATTCATGCCAGAGAAATTCTCGATTCCCGAGGAAAACCAACCGTCGAAGCCGAAGTCACCACCATATCAGGATTTACGGGCAGAGCGGCTGTTCCTTCCGGCGCCTCTACCGGCGAACATGAAATGCTGGAACTTCGTGACGGCAACAAAAAAAGATACAACGGCAAAGGTGTAGAAACTGCCGTTAAAAATATTCTTTATAAAATCGGACCGGAAATAATCGGTATGGATTGCCGCAGACAGCGTGATATCGACTTTGCCATGATCGAACTCGATGGAACAGCCAATAAAGGCAAACTCGGCGCCAACGCGATTCTTGCCGTCTCCCTGGCTTCCGCCAAAGCGGCGGCGGAAGTATCCGGACTGCCGCTTTACAGATATTTGGGCGGAGTCAACGCCAAAGACCTGCCTGTGCCGCAGTCCAATATTTTAAACGGCGGACAGCATGCCGACAATAATGTGGACATTCAGGAGTTCATGATTATGCCCGTGGGCGCGCCCAATTTTAAAGAAGGTATCCGAATGAACTCGGAAGTTTTTCATTCTTTGAAATCGGTGCTCAAAGGCAAAGGTTACAATACCTCTGTCGGCGATGAAGGCGGGTTTGCTCCTAATTTGAAATCCAATGAAGAAGCTCTTTCGCTCATTATGACGGCTATCGAAAAAGCTAATTACCGTCCGGGACAGGATATCATGATCGCGCTGGATTCGGCGGCCAGCTCCTTTTTCTCCAAAGGCAAATATATTTTATCTGCGGAAAAGAAACCGCAAAAATCGGCTGAAGAAATGGTTAAGTTCTACGCCGATCTTGTCCAGAAATATCCGATTATTTCGATTGAAGATGGACTAGCGGAAGATGACTGGACCGGCTGGAAACTTTTAACCGATGAACTGGGCGTCAAAATCCAGATTGTCGGCGATGATCTTTTTGTGACGAATATAAAACGGCTCGAAAAAGGCATTTCCCTGGGCGTGGCTAATTCCGTTTTGATTAAACTCAACCAGATTGGAACGCTGACAGAAACACTGGAGACGATTGAACGCGCCAAAGAAGCTAGCTATACTTGTGTCGTTTCGCATCGCTCCGGTGAGACCGAAGATACATTCATGGCTGATGTGACGGTGGCCACCAATTGCGGCCAGATTAAAAGCGGTTCGGTTTCGCGATCGGAGAGACTGGCCAAATACAATCAGCTTTTGCGCATTGAAGAAGAATTAGGCGATTCAGCAAATTACCGCGGCAAAGCGGCATTTTACAGTATCAAAAAGAAGGCAAAAACAAGCAAGAAAACATAATCAATAAGATTCTACATTACAGTAGTTTGAAGAGGCGGCGGCGCAACACTTCCATTTCCGCCATATTTTCGGTCAGAGCATAAGATATTTCTTTCTTATCGCCTTTTTCCTCTTTCAATATTTTGGTTATAAGTTCCGCTTCTTCAAGAAATATGATGACATTAATATAGTTTGATTGAGAGAGAGCCTCTGAACGTAAAACTTCACCCTTGCGATACATCCTGTCTCCAAGAGATCTGATTTTTTTCAGCCAATCCTTTTCTTCCAATGGACTTTTCTTTAAATACGAGCAACTTCTAATGACCATCCAGTATGATTCCAAATAATTGTGAATCAATCCGGCAAAAGGTTTCAATTTTACTCTGCCCCTTCCTTTTACTTCCATCCAAACCTGATCTTCACGCTCTTCGGACTTGATCATTTTTCTGCTATACAAATAAGCGAGCACGTTATTTACTTCTTCCACATCATCCTTGGTCTCATCGAAAATAAACTCGTTCCACAAAAGCCTCTTGAGAAACTTATAATCTCCCATAATCCGGCCCAGCGACATCACGTCTTCATTGCTTTTCACCATGGAAGTAGCGACAAAACATAAAGGCACAAAGAAATGCAAAATGTTATTTTTATAATATTCCAAATAGAGCCTTCTTTCGTCTTCCAGGGAATAAACTATCTCCTGCATTTCTTCCACTTCGTCTTCGTCAGCTTCAATTTTCGTGATGATTTCCGATTGCGTAAAAATATTGAGGGCATCGGCTATAGCTTTTTCCCGGTAAGCAAAAGTCGCGGCAAACTTAACTTTCTTCATAGACAGGTATTCATAGAATTCATTCAAAATATCCAGCAACTCACCGTGAGATATCCCCCGGCGGTCATGGCTCAAAATCACGGCGGCAACAAGTGAAAAAGGCGTGACTACAGAAACTTTATTAATTTCCAGAACTATTTCATAGCCAATTCTTCGATAAAGGCTTTGCCGTTCATCCAGAGTCATTTGATCTATTTGCTTTTCCTGCGCTTCCAGATATGATTTCATAATAATCGGCTCGCCGATGTTTAAATAAACTCGGCCATAGCGCTTGCGCAATATTTTGCTGGTCTTGATTATCTCGGTTGTGTTTTCCGGAGACTTGGGCGCACCGGACAGCTCTTTAAGATATGATTTTTCTTCTATCACGCGGTCATAACCGATATAAACGGGAATGGCGGCAAAATTATCACAATATTTTTCCTGATAGGCTTGAATAACCATGGAAAGAAGACCATACTTAGGCATTACCATTTTTCCGGTTCGGCTGCGTCCACCTTCAATGAAAAACTCCAAAGGCAGCCCTTCCTTCAAGAGTATGGCCATATATTTGGCAAATACTTCGGCATAAATTTCATTGCCTCTAAAGCTACGCCGCAGAAAAAAAGCTCCGGACTTTCGAAAAATATAACCCAGCGGAAAAAAGGATAAATTATTGCCGGCGGCAATGAAAGGCAAGTTGAATATTATTTTTGTATAAAACATAAGAAAACAAAAGATAATCAATATGGCTGCGATGACAGGGAATAATGACAAAAGGCATTTTTTTGGAAATATTTCTTATTTTGGCCATGCCTTCGAGATCGACCAGACAAACCATCGTAAATGTTGTTCCACAGCCAGTCGAGCACTTTTAACCAGATTTCAATAAATGTTTCATTGTAATCGGCGGCAATTTCATAAAGATACCGGCGCGCTTCTTTTTCCACCGTTGTCTTTTCCTTTTTTTCCCTCGCCGCATAATCATCAATAAACTTTTTCAGGGATTCGTCACTCAAAACCATGCCGATGAGTTCTTCCCGTGATTTCAAAGCCGGTCCAACCACTGTGGTTTTTTCTCTGTCTATACGGTCAATCAACTCGCCGCGCAGTTCGTGAACAATCGCTTCCTGAGAAAGATTATTACTTTTATTTAAATATTCGGATAATTTAACCGGTTCCGCGGGAATAACAAAAGCATTGCTGGAATAGCGTATAAAAGTAATTAAACGGCGCAAAGCTCCTGTATGCTCCGTTTGTCCGAAAAGAATGTTAATCAGGCTTTCGTCCTCTTTTTCACGCCTTCGCCCGTAAGAAACCAAAACCGGCACGATAAAAATGGGAAAATCAACTCTCTTCTGCACATTGATCAGGCTTACAATCGCACTTTCTGCCGATCTGTTTTCAATGAATTCCGATTCGCCTAAATGAATAACAATGCTGCTTTTTTCGCTGACTTTTCTCTCTAAATAAGCCAGTTTGCCCAACCAGACCTTTTGTTCTTTCCCGAAACGGCGCAGAAAAGACGACCAGAGAAATTTCAGCATTTCCGGCAGCGGCTGCCAAAAAGACATGTTCATACCATGGCAATACACCGGTCGCGGAAGTCCTTTGCGCCCTGCCAAGCTCATAAACGATGAGGCTGTTGAGTTTACTTCTTTGTTTTAAAGCGTAAACCACAACTCCTTCAGCGGAAAGTTTTTTAATTGCCTCGACATATTCATCGGCAATGGAAACACGTGAAAGTAATGTCTTTTGCCAGATGGAACCGCAAAAAATTTTGCTCATCGTAAATACGTCCGGAATAATATTCTTTATCTTGAGTTTTTGTTATCGGTTTTGCCTTTTCTTTCATAAATGAAATGCTCCATTAGTAACAACAGAAAATATTCGCGTTTTTTTCCAATTTTTTACTGGTATATATTCAAAAAAACCTGCGCTTATCCGCTGGACTTTACTGCAGGTGTGCTCCAACTGTCTGTGAGCCGTTTTGCTCTTCTTCTTTTGAAATTCGTCAGGAAAACGTCTCATCATATAATCCTGAACATAAGCGCGCACTTCGGAAGCGGTGTTAAATGAAAGGGCTTTTTCCAATAGTACTTTGGATTCCTTAATCGTTGATTCCCGTATTATTTTTTTAATTCGCGGAATGGCCAGAGTGGTTCATGCTTAACTCATCCAATTCCATTCCCAGAAGAATCAAAGCACACAGGGGATCACCGGCCATTTCCCCGCACATGGCCACACGAATATTTGCTTTATGAGCTGCATCCACCACTCTTTTTATCAATCTTAAAACAGCCGGATGCAAAGGTTCATACAAATATGTCAAACGTTCGTTGGCCCTGTCGATAGCCAGGGAATATTGAATTAAATCGTTTGTGCCGATGCTGAAAAAATCCACTTCACGCGCCAGTTTATCGGCAATCACAACTGCGGCAGGCACTTCAATCATCGCGCCTATTTCCATCTTCGGAGCAATTTTCACACCTTGCGCCAAAAGCTCCTGACGGGCTTCTTCCAGCAATTTCTTTGCTTCGCGAATTTCCTCCACGCTCGAAATCATCGGAAAAAGAATTTTAACTTTTCCTAACTGCGCTGGCACGCCAGATGGCTCTCAGTTGCGTCTTGAAAATTTCAACTTCCTTCAGACAAAAACGAATCGCCCTCAATCCCATTTGCGGATTCAATTCCTTGACTCTGCTTCTGGTTGGGAGTAAGTTTATCGCCACCCAAATCAAAAGTTCGGATGGTTGACCAGAGTAAATCTTTGACGCTAACGACCTGACAGTAATTATTGAAATGATCTTCTTCCGTCGGCAAATCATGGCGGCTAGATATATATGAAACTCCGTCCGGTAAAGCCCGATATTTTCCGCACCATGCGCAATTGCCGAGGGAATTTCTTCGACAAATTCGATATTGCCTCCTATCTGCACATGATAATTATCAGTAGTAACGGCAGGCAATTTCGCGTATTTCATGTACTCATCTTTGGCGGCGTCAGAATGCAGCTTTTTCTCTTCGTATCTTTTGAGCATTTCCGGATAAGGATTAACAATGACCACACCGGAGGTGCCATCGACAATCAATTCATCACCGGTCTGGACAGAGCGGGTGATATTGTCCAGGCCGACTACAGCGGGCAATTCCATGGCGCGGGAAACAATAGCCGTGTGCGACGTGCGGCCGCCGCTGTCGGTGGCAAAACCGATAATTTTATCCATTTTCATTTGCGCTGTATCCGCCGGAGAAAGATCCGGCGCGATGACAATTACTTCACCGCCGATTTCCAGAACAATTTCTCTTTTTTCACCGGAAAGATTGCGTAAAATTCTCTGACCGACATACTGGACATCGCTGATACGGTCCCTGATATAAGCATCGTCCACGCCTTCAAATATCTGTTTGTAATGATCCAGCGTCAAACGCACCGCCCATTCCGCAGTTGATTCCCAATCTGCGTATATATTTAATGGTGCGGTTGCTGAATTTTTTATCCTTTAAAATCAAAATATGAACGTCAATGATATACAGAGGTTCGGTAACTCTTGATTTTTTGAGGTTTTCTTGAATTTCCAATAGTTGAATTTCCGATTCTTTCAAAGCTTTTTTAAATCTTTGAATTTCTTTGGGAATAGACGAAGCATTCTTTAAGTTTATAAAAAGAAATCTGGCTGTCCAGCGGATCAAAACGATAAGCCCTGCCGATAACAACGCCCGGAGAAACACCTATTCCCTTAAGTGCAAATGTTTTTTTTGTTTGTTCAGCGCTCATTTATCGTTTAATCTTCTCCAAATTTATTTTCAATCAGGTTTTCCAACGCCTCTAAGGCATTGAACGCGTCAACACCATCGGCTTTTATTGTTAACATTCCACCATAGGGACAAGCAAGAGTAAGTATTTCCAGAATACTTTTGCCGTTGGCAGTTTGTCCTTTGTGCTCGAGATAGATTTCCGCTTTAAACTGCTGAGCTACTTTTACAAAAGCCGCTGCTGCCCGCGCGTGCATTCCTAGTTTGTTTTTTAATTTTAAGGTTCTACTCTCCATCAATTAAATAATTCTCTGCAGGAAATAATAAGAAGAAAGATTACAAAAGCACCATAAACAATATAAATTTGCGATACACCTTTTTTAATCAAGAAAAAAGAAGGCAAAATAGAAGCCAATGCCGCTGATTTTACAATTATACCGGAGGTATCTGCGATAAAAGGCCAATACCAGCCATAGCGTAAGCCAAATGGCCAAAATGGTCAGCGTCAGCAAAGAAAGCCAGCGAAGCTTTACGGAAACACGAGGCAAATCCATCGCGCGGATAAATTCAATACCCTGCTTTCCCCTCCGGTAGCCTTCGATAAAACCTTTAACCCTCAGCCAGAAGTGAGCCGGCGTATAAATTACCAAAAAAGCCAACAGGAGCGATGATAAACCCCATAAAAGCCAAATAGACGGCGACAATCGCCGCAAAAGGCCTCAGCGCGCTCCAGAAGAAAATATCACCGATCGCGGCATAAGATCCCATCAAACCTTGTTTAAGCGCTATTACACCGGAAGCATCTCCCTTACCCAAGCAATCTTCTTCCAGGCGGATAACCGAACCGATTAACGGCGCAGAAAAGTAGGGGTGACTGTTATACATCTGCAAATGTCTGGTCAGCATTAATTCTGAATCCTTTTCTTGCAATCGCCATTCCCGGATAAGGGGAATTATGGCCAGGGCAAAGCCTAAGTTTTGCATCCGCCGAAAATTCAGTGCCGTATGTATAAAAAAAGACCTCAAAAAAATTTTTATCAATATCGATTTTTTCACTTTTTTTCGGCCTTAATAACAGTTATTTGCATATTAATAATGTTTTATTTGGTGAATCTAGCTAACATAAATGGCCTATTAAGTCAATTTAGTGAAAGGCGTGCGTCATAAAAAGCTTTCGCAAAGCAGGAAACTAAAATATTTTCTTTATTTGTAGCCGATTTCCGGCGTTAGTTTTACCTTGCCTTTAACGAAAACACCACTGCCTCTGGCAATTTCCCTGTTTTCTGCGTCGTAGAGAATGGATTCCGCGAAATATTGAGTTCTGGTGGAATTAACGACTTTTCCACTGGCTTTTATAATACCTTTATCAATAGGCCGAATAAGATAGATATTAAAACTTACGGTCAATACAAAAGTATCCTCGACCAGCGAATTGACGGCAAAAAAAGCCGCGTTATCCAGCGCCAGAAAATACATGGCGCCGTGCAGAGCGCCCGCGGCATGAAAAAGATTTTGATTTACAGGCAGAGTAATATCGGCCTGACCATGGCTTATTTCCACACGCGCGCCGACAAGTTTTACAATCGGCGCGGAATGCATCATGTTTTCAAGCTTCCGGTAATGAGCATCATTGGACATTAAAATACTCCTCAAAATTGAAGATGGAAAATTGACGCCGCTGTGAAAAGCGGCGTCAAAGTCAAGTCTAAAAGTAAGCTTGGAGAATAACGACTTTATTTATTCTTTGATATACTGCTCGGCGACTTCCCGCGTAATTCTGGTATTTTTGGCAATATCGGCCAAAACAACGACCGTTTCTGACAGGAAATAAGAAATCACCAGCACAAGAAAAGCCATTAACCAGCCGCCCACGATGAACATCAGTCCGCTTAAAAAATCGGAACTATAGCCGCCGAAACCCGGCCCCGGCATAAAGAGGCTGGACATTTTGATAAAATAAAAAGCATTGCCGCCGATAAACCAGATAAGGATGCCGCCGGCGATGGCAACAACAATAGAGAAACAGGCATATACTTCTCCGCAAAGTTTAAGAGTGATAGACACTATCGGAATTACTGTATAGTCGGAATCCGGCAGTGCGGAAATATCACCGGCGCGAATGAACATAGTATGGACAACCATATAAATGGCCATAACAAAAAATAACTGGAATATAATGAGTCCAAATATTAACGAAATATCTTGCCCCGCGACGGACTTCCAAACGGTTATCCAGGTCACAAGGCCGGCAATCGCAATGACTACCGCGAGTATTTGCAAAAAAACCGCAAAAGTTTTTCTAAAGAAGTGACCTACCGAAATTAATTGAAGAACCGGTTTCATAAAAAGATACTTTTCCATAAAAATCTCCTTTGCATCTAAAAAATTTGCGCTTTCTATAGCACGATTGAGTAAAGATGGCGATAAAATAAATTTGGTTTTTGGTCAAGATTAAACAAACGTTAATTTGGTGCCGGACATATTGAGCAGGAACTTTTGCGGAAGTTCTCTTTCGATGGCGTTGGTCGCATTTCGTCCGGTGCAGTGGGTGGGAATAATGTAGTCAGGATTTATTTCTCGAAGAGCTTCGATTTCCTTACCGATTATCGGCGCAAAATTAGGGCCGGTCAGGTGAAAACCGCCCATGACAACATGAACTTTCTCCATGCCGGTAACTTTGCGCGCGTACTGAACCGTGTTGATAATTCCGGCATGGGCACAGCCGGAAAGAATAACTAAGCCCTTCCCTTTCAAATTCATCACGAGCGATGTATCGTCAAGATTCCGATCAAATTTTTCCTTGCCGTTTTCTTCATAATAGGCGTTGGGCATGCCCTTTTCGAAATCTGTGATCCTGGGAATTTCTCCCAAATATAAAATACTGTCTCCGGCAAGAGAAACCGGCTTTGCGGATTCAATGATTGCGATCCCCAAATTTTCTAATTCTTCTCTCAATAATTCGGGAAAGCTGACTTTAATCTCCTCGCCGAATTTCAAATACCGCGGCGCGGCAAAAGCCTGCGGGTGGAGATACAACTTGATTTTCTTCTTGCCGATTAATTTGATTATTGCTTCCAGCGCGCCTGTATGATCGCTGTGACCGTGCGATAGAACCAACGCTTCGATTGTCGACATATTTATTCCCAGCGCCCGCGCGTTGAATGCCGCGCCGTCCGCGGAAAAACCAAAATCGAGCAATACAGAGTGGGGCTTTTTATTCGTTTCCGTGGTAGCAATTGCCGAAAAACCGTGTTCGGCCAGAATGGAGTTACTAATTTTTCCATCCTTGATGGGATAGGCTCTGGATATGATATTTGATCCATCCAAAGCCACGCCGTCAATGTAGTTATCAATCAACGTCGTGATTTCGACTTTATCAACTTCGTTTAGTTTTATTTTGTCCGGCATTTAGTCTTTAACCTTGTTGCCTGGCCTATTTTGGTCGCGGCATCTTGCTCTGAAGGTCAGCAATAAATCTTTTATCAAGCTCGTTTCCGCGGGGTGCAGCTTCCGCCAGCTTTATTTTTTTCCATGCCTCGGCATAATTGCCTATAGAATATAAAACTATCGCCCAATTTTGCAAATTCAAAATATTTTGCGGCGCTCTTCTATGCAGCTGCTCGTAGCGCTTGAAAGCATCCTTTAAAAGCACCTCGTTTTTAGTTGCCAGGGCCGCAAACCCAATTGTTCTAGCGTGATCGACCGCAAAATCAATATCTTTTCCCATAAATTGTTCGGCTTCGGAAAATAGTTTCACTGATTCATCCATTTTCCCGGCTTTGCCCTGAATTGCCGCCATCCCCCAGAGCGCTGTGCCGTTCTTGTTATCCAAAAGCCAGGCCTGATTGAAACGCTTCATTGCGGTTGCCGTATCTCCCTGGCGGAAAAATTGCCAGCCCCGCATCGCAGCATCCTCAGCCGCTTTTTTCCGGTCGCCATTGTACTGCTTTATCAATTGCGGGCAAGAAGTTCTTTGTCCGCTGCCAGTTGAGCTTCATTTTTCGGCATTGAACCATATTTAGGAAGTAAATTACTTTGTCCATAAGCTATGTGGAATGAGAATGCTGCAATAATTAAGAAAGTAAAAAAAGAAATGAGAATTTTACGCATATGACCTCCTGTCTGTATTGCTTTATGATATGTAGTTATCAATCAAAGTTGTGATTTCGACTTTTTCAACTTCGTTTAGGTTTATTTTGTCCGGCATGAGGTTTCTCTGAAGTTAAAATTCAATGAGTCCTTTTTCAACTTCATTGTAGATTTCATCAATTTGATTTTGTAATGCAATGGTTTTTTCAATTGCGGTTACAACCCTGCAATAATATCTCGGATCATCCATAGTTCGGTCTTTTCTGTCCTTGAGGTATTTTTGTAAAACCTGATAGCCGCCGATTTGATAATTCCATAATTCGGAAGAAATATTGTCAAAATATTTTTCTTTATTTATGTAAATTTTTTGTTCTTTTTCGTCGTAAATTATTTTTTCAATTTTGTCGTTATCGCTTTTGCCTTGATATTTAGAGATAGGTTTATTTAAAATTTCGCTTTTCATCAAGTGCAAATCTGCCAGTTGTTTCCCCAAATTTGCAAACTGCTTAAATACTTTATAATCTGAAGTAAACGGCACGCGCGGAAAATCTATCTTTAAAAACTCGGCATACTTTTCCCGATAAATGTTGCTGTAAAAGATGGCATAAATATAATAAATAATTTCTTCCGGTGTGATTTTTTTGTTATATGTTTTTTGGAGTTCTTCATAAACGGCTTTACCAATGTTCGGTGTCCGGTCTTTACTGTCATAAACAGCTTCCGCTTCAAAGACCATGATTGATTGAACATGAATTTTTTTTGATATTTTTTCTTTATACAGATAAAGGGGAAATAAAATATTTACTTCTTTCATGGAAACGGAATGATGCGTAATCATATTTTGAGAGATAAAAGAGTGTTCCCAAGGTTTATTCCCTTCCACACGTTTACTTAGTGCGAGACCGAGATTATTTTCTAACATGTGACGCATAAATTCAGGTCTTCCCCAATCAACCATTTTAGGGGTGTAATAAATATCTCTTACATCAAATGGCCGATAAAGAATTTTCTGAAAGTGCTTTTCCCAATTATCATCTTTAGCCAATTCTTTCCGGACTTCACTAAGTTTCCAACCCCGAGTGTCTTTCAGACGAAAAGCATTGCGAATAATATCATCAGGTGTTGACGAATTACGGAATTGCAAAATTCTATTTCTCAAGACGTTTCTATCATAATCAATAACAAATCCGTCCCTAGCTGTAACAATACCCGTTACGTTTACCGGGAAAATATCTTGTATTGATTTCCAATCCAGATAGTTTTTGATTTTGCCTATATTTCTCTTAACAAAAAAATACCAGGGGCTTTCAGGTTTAAGCTTTTTATAATTATCCAGATGGAAATCATTTGCATCCAACCAGTCATATTTTGTTTCACGTAAGCCATACTGGTCGGCATGAAACACATCACATCCTTTTTTATCTTTCTGCTTAACAAATAACGCTATGGCAACACCTTGTCTTATATCAAACACGTTTTCATCCTTGCTGCCATCAGGACAAATTTCTTTCTTCAGGCTGTTACCGTGCAAGTCGAGGATGTAGATTTCGTTAAACGTGTTGATCAGACTTTGGCGCATTCCCCGAAATGTGGGGTTATCAAGATAGCTGTGGTTGGTTATCATCCCCACGACGCCGAAACCAGCCTGATGAATTTTCCACTGGGCGAAACGAAGGAACTTTACATAATCGTCCTGCAACCATAATTTCTTTTCGCCTAAAGGCTTTCCGTCAACTTCATAATAACTTATTGCGCCATCAACAGTTTGCTTTAAAAGTCTTTCTGTCCAAGCGTTAATGTTTGTGGATATGCCACTATAAGGTGGATTTCCACATATGACTAAAATTGGTTGATCTTTTTTAACTGCGACTGCTAAATGACTTTCTTCGCTTAGTGAGCTCAATCCGGGAATATCGACCTGCGCTAAATCTTCCATTTCCAGCGTGTTGGTTAAATAAAGTTTGAACCGCTCGTCGTCCTTCAGACGATAACCCAATTCCTCAAACAAAAAACTCATTCTAATGTGACCTATGGCATAAGGTGCCATCATGAGCTCAAAGGCGTAGAAATTAGGTATGATTTGATTTCTGATGAGTTTGGTCTTGCCGCCGGAACCATATTTCCCCGTATACTCCTCAACGGCCAGTTTCAGAGCTTCTGCCGGAAAAGTTAACGTACCACCAGCTGGATCAAGCAACGTTACATTTGGACTTGCCAGACCATCAGCAAGATTAAAATGCGCCTTCAGAATCTGATGAATTGAACGAACAATGTACCGGACTACTGCTTCAGGCGTATAATAAACCCCGCGCTTTTCTCTGATGGCCGGATCGTAAGCGGTGAGAAATGTTTCATAAAAGTGAACAATCGGATCTTTGCCTTTACCTTCACGATGGAAATCGTGGAGTATTTTATTTACATCGGAAACATTGAGCACCTCGGCAATGTCATCTACAATAACTTCTAGTGGTTTTGGCGGCTCTTCAAGCGAAATGAAACGGAAAACATCTTTTAATATTCCTATCGTGTTCGGAATGTATTTGAAAGCCAGTTCCCGATTGAATGAATTGTCCGAACGGGTTCGCGCCGCGAAAAGACCATACGTAATGGTTTGAGAGTACAAATCGGCAAATGTTTGCTCTGTAAGTGTGCCGATTAAATATTTTTTAAAAGCTTCATAAAAGCCTAAGATAGCTTTTTTCCCTTTTCTTCCTTCTTCCGCAAGTTCAATGCTGACGACTTCGTCGCGCAAGAACTTCGTTCTTTTGGCAAGTTCCAAAGCTAACGCTTTTGCTGTTCTCACTTTTGGCAAAGAAAATGAAAAAAATGTGTTTAATAAATCAATGAACTTGTCTTCGTTTTCTACCGGCGGCATGGTCTTCAATTTCCTGGCAATTACAGGACGAGCGACAGATGCTGTTTTTATCAACTCTCCGTCGCGATACAATCTGAATTCATAAAAATTTGTCAGGATGACATTGGGAAAGGTATTTCTGTATCTATTTAATTGGTCTGATTCTTGTATCGTATCAAGATTAGTTACCGAAGGGTCTTTGGCTTCGATGTATCCTGTTACATGATTTTTCCCGTCCCAGATGCGAAAATCTGGATTGCCAGCTTCAGTTTTTTTGGGCAGGGTTGTTATACTAACTTTTTTGAGTTTGTTAATCTCGGCGAACTCTAAAAGCAAACTCTCAAGATGTTTATAATAACTTTCCTCTCTTGCATCGCTTCGATTGATAGTATCCTGTAAGTTATTTAAGTAGCGTTTTAGCATCACAAGTAAGGCTTTCTTATTTTGATGTAAAACTTCTAATAATGTGAAATAGTTGCTTCAATATACGCGTAATTTTCTTTATTTCAATTCTTTTTTTGGGCAGGTGTAACCCCAAGTGTTGACTTCTTCCTGTAATCCTCAATTTTCAAATTCCCGATTTTATGCTAGATTACAATCAGTAATCGTTAGACAATCCATATTGATTTTATGTTTTATAAGGCAATTTTTGGCGTTTTAGGTTATTATACAAAATACATATAAACATTGTTGGTATGAAAGGAAGACACATGAACAAGACAGGCCTGTTACTGATGGTTCTGTGCCTCGGGTTGTCGGGCTGTGTGAGCGGACCCAATGGTCAGGTCCGCTCACAGGGAACGGTCACCGCCGTGAACGCTTCGGAACAGACCGTTCAGATCAAAACCGACGAGGGACAGCCGCTGAACGTAACGTTGGCGGAAACCACTGTTCTTCGCGACGGAGATCGCCAAATAAAAACAAAAGCGACACTGGATCAAATCAGCGCGGGCAAATATCTGGTCGCGCAATGTTCAAAAAGTCCGGAGGGCAAGCTCATCGCTGTCTGGGCGTATGTGTTTAACCAAAGACCCGCGAACCTGAGGGGAGCCTCCCCAACAACCTCGGCAGCAGCCCCGACCGCAGCCTCAACAACGGCCTCGCCGACGGTCTCAGTACTTGGCCCGAGTTTCAAACCCGGGGAGACAATACCGGCGGACAAAGCGGTAATCTATATTTATCGTCCTGGCGGTTTTACTGGCGGGCTAGCATTACCTTTCGGTGTAAAAGTAAACGGCAAAACTTTGATAACACTAGTGCAGAATGGATATTACGCATATCTTACGGAACCCAGCCAGATAGAATTTACGACTTTCGAGATTGGATTCTTGGCGCCAAGCTCAATATTTTCCATAACTATAGACGCAAAATCTCGGCAGACATATTATCTTAAAGGCGCGCATGGAAAGGGCGCTGGTGGAAGAGCGAACTTGCAGTTAGTCTCACCGGAAGTAGGAGCTGATGAAATAGCAAACTGCAAACTAATATCTTCTCCATAGGTAGTGTAAGAATTTAGACTTATAATAAGAGGAAATGGGTCAAGTCTCTTTTTGGTCTCATTAATGATGTGGAATACCACCTTTCAATTGGTAATCCTCAACATCAATACTTAAAAAAGTTATTTCTTTGTAGGTGAAAGAGATAACCGAATAGCACTTGATTGGACAGCAGATGTAATTTCAGGTATTGACTTCTTCCTGAAATGTTGGTTTTCTTATTTTTCCAAAGTATACAACCTTTCAATCAGAAATAATTAAAATGGCTGAACTTTAACTTAACAAATGGTATATGTATTATGAATAGATCATGTTTCATTACAGAATACTAAGGGAGGTGCGTTATGCGGAAATGGATCATTGGGATATTGGTAGTGCTGGTGGCTGCAGGCGGCATATTCTGGGCGACGGCTGACAAGGATATGCGCCGGCTGGTCTTCAACATGCCGACCGACAGGGATGTCCTTTTCTGGTCAATCCCGCAGCGCGATGCTACTTTTCGCGCGATGGACCGGATTACTTTCCTTGCCAAATCCCGGATCGTTCCTGCTGGCAAAGACGTCTATCCCTTGCCGAAGGGAGCGCCACTTGATGTTGGTATCGATGTCGATGCCTATATGAAGGACCAGCGCACCGCCGGATTGGTGATCATTCAAAACGGCAAAATCCGTCTCGAAAAATATGGACTCGACTTCAGTGGCAATGGACGCTGGACCAGCTTCTCGGTTGCGAAATCATTCACCTCGACATTGGTCGGTGCGGCAATCAAGGACGGCTATATCAAGAGCATCGACGACAAGGTGTCGGACTACATTCCCGACCTCAAAGGGTCGGTCTATGATGATGTCACGATCAAGCAGCTGCTGACAATGACATCGGGCGTGAAGTGGAATGAGGATTATGCTGACCCCAAATCGGACGTCGCTTTGTTCAACGCGCACAAGGCCGAGCCGGGCGTCGATGTGACTGTCAGCTATATGCGCAAATTGAAGCGCGAAGCGCCTCCGGGCACGAAATGGGTTTACAAGACCGGCGAGACCAATTTGATCGGGGTACTGGTCAGTTCGGCGACCAAGAAGAACTTGTCCGACTATCTGTCGGAGAAGATCTGGCGACCTTTTGGCATGGAGCAGGATGCGAGTTGGCTATTGGGATCCACCGGCCATGAAATCAGCGGCTGCTGCCTGCAGGCATCAACCCGCGACTTTGCCCGCTTTGGTCTGTTCATGCTGGGCGGCGGTATTGCAGAAGGCAAGTCGGTGTTGCCCGACGGCTGGATCGCTGCGGCAACGATGAAGCATGCCGATACCGATCAGGCCGGATATGGCTATGGCTATCAATGGTGGACCATGAATGATGGCAGCTATACAGCAAGGGGGATTTTCGGTCAGGGCATCTTCATCGACCCCAAGCGGAAACTGATCATCGCGTCAAACAGCAACTGGCCGCAGGCTACTGATCGTCAGGGTGGCGATCAGAGTGAGAAGCGCGATGCGTTCTACAAGCAAGTGCAGCTGGCGATTGATAACGAGGCGAAGGCCATAAAATAGGTGTAGCGAGTCGCGGACGGGCAATGCCTTACCGCACTCCTGACCTGTGTCTGTCACTCTCTTTCATCCAGTAATCAACAATTGTTACAAAGATTCATTACTGAGACTTTGTAGGTGTAGTCAGCGAGCACTTCTTCCTGTAATATTGTTTTCTGATTCAGTCCATCCATTCAACATTTCAAACAGTAGTCACTAACAAATCTTGTTGTTTCTTCATGGTTGATGGTAAGCAATTCTGATAATTTTCGCTTTCAGGGGAATATATATTTAAATGCCCATATATTTTTAAGCATAGTTTTTTTTGGAGCTGCAACTGAAAAGCAAACACATAGTGATTTCAGTATCCAGTATATAAGGCACTATATGGCTAAATCTAGTTATTACTTTTTGGGAATTACCAAAACAGGAAATTTATGGAGTCAACTATATTTTCATCAGCACTATCAAACTCACGAATATATTTGCTTCTGCGCTGTTATTGGCTGGACGATAATGTCCACAATTATCCGGGATCTGACGACTGAATTTCAAAAGGAATTTCCCGACCTGACTATTGAATTTGTTTGATAATTAGTAAAATAACGCCTCAGAAACTTACCGTCACGCTTTATAGATGTTTTCAGCAAGCACTTCTTCCTGTAACAAACAGATCGTTAACCATGACTAATATGCAGGACTTCAATCCGTAATAAACGAGGCCGTGTATTTTCTCTTTCAAAAAAAATGAAAGTTGCTATTATGTATTCAACTCACAAGGAGAAGCGAAGTTCGTATATTAATTGTTATACCTCAAGGAGGGATCATGATAAATAAGAAACCAATTGTTGTACTCGCGGTACTCGTTCTTGTGACTGCATTGCTTGGATGTGAAAAGCTCAAGCAATTCGGGCTTCAAAAGGAAATAAATTTGGTTATCAAAGCTGGGAAAGGACAGTTTACCTCAGATGAAAAAGAAGACTTAAGGAAGAGTAATCACCCGTTAATAATGCAATTGAGCGACCCGAACACCAGTAAACTTATCACTTTGTTTGCCAATCTTCCTGCAGATTCTCATCAAGCTCTTTTGAAAGACGGGTATCTCAAATGGAAATTCAATAATTTAGACACACAAAGACAGCAAGTGTGGCGAGATATAGTTCAGGTCAATGTTGATATGGCGGCAAAACAAGGAGTAACTCCCAATCCTTCTTTCTCACAAGCCGCACTGCAAAATGCAGAGGTTGGTTTTGCCGTTGTCGATATCCCTGAAGTTGGGGCAAAGGTTGTGAGTTGGTATATATTGTGGGCGGAGGGGCAGCCGACGTGGGTTACTGTTGTAGGATCACGAGCTGCCGGTTCCCAACCATATTTCAATGCTCATCTGATTCAGTTGCCTTATTTAAAGGAAAAAGCGGAAAGCCGATTGCCCACTTGAGGTATAACCAGCGCATGAAGCCGACACTGCCACACGACGGCAGTGCGGCTTATGCTTATCCGTTATATATAATTATAATGATCGTATGAACGAAGGATATTATTTTGAATAAATTCATAATTGGGTTCTTTATTTCTTTATCAACAGCTGTTATCTGCCTGATTATTCTATACTTACCTAATGTCGATTTTACTATTAAAAGGTATTTGATTCCTCTTTTAGTAGTGGCTGGTTCGATTGGCTATATATATTACATATCGAAGAAATAAACAGAGCGACAAAAGGGATAAATCTAAACACAGGAGAGCCACACTGCTACTCTCTTTCGATTGTTAATACTTAATTCTGACAACCGCACAAAACTAAATGGTTGTAGGTGAAAGAGATAACCAAACAGCACTTGATTGGACAATATCTGCTCAGTCTCTTCTGCTCATCAATTCAAAGATAGTGCCGCCAGGACCTCCTGCATCCACATAGGCGAATCGACCAGGATCATGGATAAGCAGTTTCGCACCTTCTTTTACCAGCTTGGCCACTTCCGCATCGACATCATCCACAAAAAATCCGAGGTGATGGATACCCTCTCCCCACTTTTCGATAAATCTGGACTGGAAGATTTTCCCCTCGACGCACTGAACAAGCTCAATCTCCATAGCTCCCAAATAGGCAAAGGCCATTCTGATCTTCCAGGGGCGTCCCTTTACATCTTTACCGCCGTTTTCCTTGAAGGTCCAGGGTCCGATGCCGTATAGCCTCGACCATGCCTTGATCACCTGGTCGATATCGGTTACGGCATAACTGATGTGATCAACAGACTTCAGCTTCATTTTCTTTCTCCTATCATTAAAGGGAATTTATTTCTTTTCAGCCAAGACGGCTCACCATGAACACGGCCACTGTCAACCACGACAGCTTCATTTATTTATTTATTTGCCTCCCGTGTATTTTCCTTCTGAGCGGAGTTTCTCGATCTCCTGCTTTTCCAGTTCAGTATAAGCGATTTTTCCGACCCGGGTCACGGGCAGGCTGTCGCGGAACTCTATTTCCCGGGGACATGACCATTTAATAAGATGTTCGCGGCAATGATCAATGAGGGCTTTTTCCATTTCCGGCGTAGCCTTTGCGGCATCCTTCAGGACGACGAAGGCCTTGACCTTCTCCACCTGCGTCTCGTCAGGTACACCGATCACACAAGCACCCCGTACATCAGGGTGCTTGTCCAGAACGGCTTCCACCTGAACGGGATAGACATTCATTCCCGAAGACTTGATCATCCGTTTAAGCCGCAGTTTGAAATAGCAATACCCGTCCTTATCCATCGTGAAAATATCCCCCGTGTGGAGCCAGGTAAGGCCGTCTTCATGCTTTTTGATCACCGCCGCTGTTTCCTCGGGGCTCTCCAGGTAGCCGAGCATCACTGCGGGACCGCTTACACAAAGCTCGCCTTCCTCGCCTATCGGAACTTCCTTCGTCGTGCCGATAGCCACAACTTTTGCGAGCATGTCCGGGAAGGGAATCCCCACACTTCCCTCCCGGTAGCCGTCCATCGGCGTGGATATAATGCCCGTTACAGCCTCCGTTAGGCCATAGCCTTCTACAAGCTGAACACTGCCTCCCTGGCGCTTCACAATCTCCTCGAACCTTTCCTTGACCTGCCGGGGCAGGGAATCAGCGCCGCAGGACGTATTTTGCAGGCAACTCAGATCCGCCGTTTGAAAATCGGGGTTCCGGGTCAGGGCATCGTAGAGCGTCGGCACACCGGTGATGAGTGTTGGCTTCTTTTTCTTGATGAGATCAGCCACAATCTCCGGCGTAAATTGCGGCACGAGAATGCTCTTGGCGCCCCCCATAAAGGCGGCATTGCAGCAGATGCCCAGACCGAAACCGTGAAAAATGGGAAGGATGGCCAGGACGGAAGCGTTTTCGGCCTGAAGACCGCTTCCCCAGTTAGCGACCATCAGACCTTCACTAATGAAGTTATAGTTGGACAGCATGATCCCTTTGGGGAATCCCGTCGTGCCGCCGCTGTAAAGGATAACAGCCATCTCGTCCGTATCCATGTCGGCTTTCGGCGCCTCGGGGTAGGATGACGCCATGAGGGGCTTCCACCATCTGACCATGGGGTCTTCGTGGGTTTTATCGGCGCCCTGCTCCCGCGGTGTCAACTGATCGAAGATCTCCGTCAGGATCAGCGTTTCCAATTGCGTTTCGCCTTTAATCTCCTTAAACTTATCGTAAAAAAGATCCAAGGTCAGAGCCACCCGGCTCTTGCTGATATTCAGATAATAGACGATTTCCTTCGATGTCGAAAGCGGATGAATCATGCTGGCCACGACCCCCAGTTTATTGGCGGCATAAAAACAGATGATGCCCTGCGGAGACGTAGGCATGGAGATGGTGATCCGGTCCCCTTTCTTCATGCCCAGCGCGGCCAGAGCGTTAGCGCAGATATCGATATCCCGGGCGAACTGCCGATAGGTCGATGTATAGTCAAAGAAATCATATGCAATGTGGTCGGGAAATTTTTCGACGGTCTGCATCAGTGCCTCGTACATGGTGACGCGCGGGTAATCGATTGATTCCGGAGCGCCATTGTAAAATTTCAACCAGGGTTTCTGTTTGTACATAGTACTTCTCCTTCCGATTCCACCAATTCATATGTAGGATGGTTTCATCAAAATAACAACATTGTAACTTCCATCCGCTTTCTTAACTAATGTCAGATAAGAGCCATAGAAAACGTCGATATATTAATCCTGATCTGTCTCCGATATCTGTACCACATGTTAAGCCAGAGTTCAGTGATTTTTTATTTATCAATGTATGACCGTCTCTGATGCGGGAGGACGGTCATTCAAAGAACTGTGAGAGCTGAATGTGTTGTCCTATGCGTCGCTCACCTGAGGGGAGACTGCGGCGCTTTCTTAACGGCCGAAGAAATTACCGCGGCAGGTACTGACTTCTTCCTGTAAGTGAGCGATTAGAATTTTTCACCGACATACTTTCTTTCGAATGGTATTCCTTAATCAGCCCCACATTTGTTGGCTATAAGTCTCTTGACATACAAATGTTCTCTTCATATAATCCAAATACAAAAAGTAATGCTTCATCAATTAATAATTATCACAAGGATACAGTTATGGATTTAATCTTCAAAGCTGGAAGAGAGCTGGGTCAAGCCGTTCCGAATGTGGAGAAACAACAAAATGGTCGTGCACTCAGTCTTATCAGGACGGCACAAACTGATATGTCAAGCGTGGGGGCAACTCTACCGAACCTTGCGGTTTGTGCGGAGAAGCTTCAAAATCTCGCAGCTATTTCGCCGAGTGGTTCTATACGCGATAAATTTTATGACACAATCGCCTTTATTCGTGATAATCAACTTCACGCTTTCTACAATAAGGGTTATCAAGCGTTTTGCGCTGGCGTTGATTAACATTATCAGGGATTTCTTGAGGTCGGGTCTCCTGTTGTCCAACAGGGTCTTGAGTTCCTGAACGACTGAAGATGATGTACTATTATTGCCTGCTTGCGCAAAGGCGTTACCGCTTGCACACAGGGGGGATACACAGCACGAAATCATGATCGCGTATTGTGATGCCTTCCTCACAACCGCACCTCCCGGTAAGCTATTCTATTATATTGTTAATGTTATATCCCGACAAGTGTATTGAGTAAAGCTCTAAGCATCAGCTTCATCGATGATCGGGATCTCATCAAGGCCATCCTTCTACTTGACACACATATTTCGCTTCATATATTTCCCCCACAAAAAAGGAAGTTCTTATCAAATGGCTGGCCTTACCGGCCTATTTTTGGCTGTTATATGCTGGATATGGCGATCAAAGTTTTCTGAATAACCAAGATTGAGTTTTTTTATGTTCCCCGAATTCCCTCGAAAATTATCATCATTTTATAAAATCCATTGTTTCAACCTCACTCTCCCTGTTTGAAAATACCTCCTTTCTCCAGCGAACAAAGTAATAGAAGGTAATGTTTTCCCATTTATAGATGTTGCCACCAGCCTCTCGACTCATAATACTGTCCTTTGTAGACCGGCCCATCCTTGCCAGTTCTTGCATACTTTGGCCGGAGGCAAACCTCGTTAGGTTAAAGTTGAAGCTCCAGCTTGTTTCACCGCTTATACTGCCGAGCTACATGCCGCCCTGTTTTCATATCTTCAACTGGTCTTTTCTTTGTCTGGTGAATCAAGTTCCCGTTATACCGTCATAATTAAGGGCTTTACTTTTTTTTTCTTTCGGCTTCTTTCTGATCACGGTACCATTTGCATTCGTCACTTAAATAAAATGCCAGTAGTTCACATTTATTATCACGTTCCCCTGCCGATTGCTTTACCGATGGAGCCCTCTGGCCAAGCAGATTGATTTCCTTTTTTTCTTTTCTGGGCGGGGTCCCGACAGGGGGACCCGGTTGTTGAGGTTCAGAACGGGCAGCTAAAACCGACGGCATTGTCCCGGTTCGGACACCATAATGCTGCAAGATCACGGCATCCTCCTGCCCCTGAAAGAACTTGTTCATTATAAACAATAAATTCTCCAGACTTGCCACCAGGCTGCCATCCTCATTCCGGCTACGGTCGGTTGTGGTCCGGGCAACTTCTGTTATGTATGTCCGTGCTTCCTGTTGAAGGCTCGTAAACCGATTATTCAACGAAGGGTTCCGCTGGACATGAAACGCCTGCTGTCTCAGAGCATGGCCTACGAGTGCGGCCATAACGGCGGGATATTGATTCCGGGTGGAGGAAAGATTGTCTCCTTGTGGCGCAAGATAATGCTGCTGAATTTGATTCAGAAGGGCCTGGAAATCGGGAGAGTATTGCTGTGCATTACATGGCCCGAAGGATAAGAAGAGAGCACAAAAGATGAGAGCCGATCCAAATAACCTATGGGATTTCATTGTCATCCTCCTCATTAAAATAAGGGCAGGCTTATTTTACCCGCGTCAAGAAATAAGCCTCTTTTTCGACTTTATATTCGATCCGGTCTCCATCCAGAATTAATTGGAGGTTGAATGCGGTGCGCTCTTTTGTGTTTGGTTTGAATGAATATTCTGTCCCTGTAAAACTCCATCCTGAGCAAGCTTTTAGCGCCCGCAGGCTATTAATGGTGCAAGTCCATCCATAACTCTCTTCTTGGGTTTTGGGAAAATACACTTTGAAAAGGAGATGCCCTTGAGGCATTTCAACGCCCCTTTTCACATCTCCCACAAAAACCTTTTGGTCCTCTTTGTATTGAATCCTGACAATATCTCCCCAATCAGCCCAACGCCAATCCCCGACAAGAGCTTTTTTGCACCCATCTCTCATATAGTGTTCTAGATCCTTCTGTAATTCATTGACTGTAGCACGATAATCTGCCGATTTTGGGCCTATTGCAGATAAATAGGAACAATTCTTCATGATTCTTTCTTCCTCTAGCGATAGTGGGCTTTGCGGTGCCCCTTGTCGTGATTGGGCAATAGCCACTGTAGCCATGGAGAAGATGATAAAGACTGCAAGAAGAAAGAGAGAGACCATGATCGGTATCGGTCTCTTTTGAAGACATACATCCGGCTTACCTTTACAGTGGTTCCTCTTAAAGTATTGGATAATCAGCACCTCCAGAACTTGAATGGAATTTGCTTTTGAATACAGACACGTGAGAAGCAGGGGTATCCACGAAATACGAACATTTCAACGGCATGGTAATATTATAGCTAAACAGCAAAATAATAGCAACATGAAACATTTTACATTTTATCGACCTTGAGAGCTTAACGGTGAACATTGGAGGGCGAGGCGCCCCTTAGATAGTGAATTTTTGGTTCATACGATAGAATACCCGAATCCTCTGCCAATTCTGATGAAAAAAAGGGATGTAAAAGGTTATTTCTAGGCCGAGACGATTAATGACAGAGGGTAAGGATCATCGAACATTCTTATGGTAATCGTTGATCTTCATATCATTCAGACTTAACGACTTGTAGGTGCACAGGTGATTGACTTCATTGATATTTGATCAAGCTCAGCCCTATTGATAACGGGTGGAAAGGTAGAGTTTTGACCATCGGCGCGACTTACGGGATGAAATGTGGAAATTCTTGACAGCCAATTTCCAGTCAATGTAGACTCAGGCCGTCTTCCTGTAAGTGAGCGATTAGAATTTTTCACCGACATACTTTCTTTCGAATGGTATTCCTTAATCAGCCCCACATTTGTTGGCTATAAGTCTCTTGACATACAAATGTTCTCTTCATATAATCCAAATACAAAAAGTAATGCTTCATCAATTAATAATTATCACAAGGATACAGTTATGGATTTAATCTTCAAAGCCGGAAGAGAGCTGGGTCAAGCCGTTCCGAATGTGGAGAAACAACAAAATGGTCGTGCACTCAGTCTTATCAGGACGGCACAAACTGATATGTCAAGCGTGGGGGCAACTCTACCGAACCTTGCGGTTTGTGCGGAGAAGCTTCAAAAACTCGCAGCTATTTCGCCGAGTGGCTCTATACGCGATAAATTTTATGACACAATCGCCTTTATTCGTGATAATCAGCTTCACGCTTTCTACAATAAGGGTTATCAAGCGTTTTGCGCTGGCCACTTGCTTGGTGTTGTCGAAGAAGGGCTGCATCTGCATGGTAGTCACGCGGACCTTGCGCAAGCAAAAGCTGAGATAACGGAAAACCTCGGAGCTGCACGAGATCATACCCTTTCCCTTGAGTCTCAATGTGGGGTTCCCGGGATGCGTCAATATGAGGGTCCGTTCAATGCCCTGATCTCTAACATAAACGCCGCTCGATCAAACGGCGCATTAACGGGTATGCTGCAGTACGTCAGCGATCTGGCTAATAAGGTGGGGAACGCAATTAAATAGAGATGAGGTAGTATTTCCAATATTTGTTATTCTTGATATCCGTTGTTTGATGCAACACTTCAATTCGTAATCATCAGTTATTATGAATACCCACCGCTGAACAGTTGTAGGTGTAGTCAGTAAACAGTTCTTCCTGTACTCCTCAAATTGTTAGTCTTTAAGAAGCTGTGTACTTCAAAGCATAATCACCAATTGTATCGCCGCGATAAAAATGATATAGCGTCAACCTCAACCGAGAGGTCGGGTAAACTGATGCATGTTGAACTACTGCGGCGTCGCCGGAAAGCAGGCGATATCGGAGAAAATGAACATCAAACCTAATTCGCATACTCTAAGAAGCGCAATATCTAAAAATGAGGAGACGGAAAATGAAGATAAGACAAAAAGTAAACGCATATGCAGGGGTACTTTTGTTGTTTGCGGTGTTCGTCATGTTGACCCCGTGGTCATTCGCCGGGACAAAGGAAGACCTTGAATCGGTGCAACAAGCAAGTAATAGAGCCGACTACACCGAGGCAATTCGTTTATGTACGCGAATAATAAAGAATGGTGATTTATCCTCGGACGGTTTAGCGATGGTTTATGCCAATCGCGCCAATGCATGGTACTTTAAGAAAGAGTATGCCTCGGCGATAGACGATTATCGGGAAGCGATAAAGCTAGATCCTAAATTTGTAAAAGGATATTACAATCTTGCTTGCATTGAATCACTCAGGAAGAATTCTTTCAAAGCGTGCGAATGGCTGGAAAAGGCTATTCACAATGGTTATGATGAATGGGAGCAAATTAAGAAGGATCCCGATTTGGACAATATACGTACGGCAGGATGTTATAAACTCGTCATGCAGGGGAGATAGGGTAAAGGGATCCACTCTTTATCGACATTCTTTTATATTGAAATAACAGAATAGAGTAAAAGTTCTTACAAAGTTCCGTAATTTAAATTCCCTGATATGTGAAGTAAATTCCCTACTCTATTGAGTTCGGCGCCTCGGGTCATGCTTGCTGTTAATCAAACATTTCAAATCGTAATCCACAGCGGCAAGACTTTTCAAAGTTATTTGTTAGTAGGCGTAGTCAGTAAACACTTCTTCCTGAAGTCCACAATTTTGGGACAATAAAAAGCATTCAAGCTTTCACTTGGTAATGATCACCTCATTGAGCCTCGATTATTCCTGGTATGAGTACATCCAATCATAACCCATCGTGAAAAAGACGCATTGCGGGAGGGTCTGCCTGAATTGTGACAAGAGAGTCCCTCGTAGCAGGTGAAACAGTCTAAAATCGTGTTGCTCAATCGGGAATATTGACCACACCGATACCGCACTCAAATTCTGCGGCCCATATCTCATATTAGCAACAAATAGATCTGCCTTGACTCAAATCTTTACATGTGTTGGGATAACATATGTAAAGTTAATAAATCGATTAAAGGAGAAGTATATGAACAAAGAGATCACAGAAAAGAAATTCAATTTAACAATAATTATGCGTTTTATTAAGTATTTCATAATATTATTTTTATTATTCAGCAATCTCGTTGCAGCGGATGCGCAGAGTACGGCCAATTCTAAAGATAAGAATAAGGCAAAATATCAGGGAACTATTTCCGGAGAGTGGAGCGGCCAAATAATGAGTCAACAGGTTGACGGAACGCTCTCGTTAACCATTGCCGCCAATGGCACTGTATCAGGCACCTTTTCCGGATTTAAATCAGGTACTATAGCTGGAACCGTGAGCTCTAGTGGAGAACTCCACACCAGCGATTCTTCCGGTATCAACTTTAGTGGTCATTTAAGTATTGAAGATAGACGTTTATCAGGCAACGGCACATGGGAAGGTTTTGGCGGAACTGGTTCATGGAAGAGCAAATGAAAAAATATCGTTGTATGAGGATTACCATTGGTATGCTATCCGGAGATGCGCGAGGTGTATGAAGCCTTCCCGGACCGCTTCATAATCGGTATGGACATAGCCCACGCACCGGGGATGAACCGCGAGAACTATAGCCGTCAGGCTCAACGCATCCGCGAGCTCCTTGCACAGCTCAAGCCGCAAACCGCGACCATGTTTGTCGAAAGCAACGCCATAAGAATCTTCAAGCTGAACCGGTAAACGAGAGGAAGTCCTGGATATCTGGTCTTTGATAAGAATAAAAATACCTTTCTCAACCTATTACACTCTTTCAACCAGTAATCATCAATTCTGACAACTGTTGGCTACTGAATAGTGGTAGGTGAAACAGTGAATCTGTAGGTCCGGCAATCCAAGAAAATAATAATTTAGTTTTTTTATTGGCGCCTTCCTGTACTCAACAATTCTTCAACCGTGCTAGGTATGCTACATTTCAATCCGTAATAAATGTCATTCAAGCCCGACGACAAACATCGTCATTACACCTCAGATTTTGTGGCCAATATTTAATTGACGTAGAAGACCGAAATTTTTATACTTCACCCATGAACAAGCAATTTCTTATCAAAGAGGTTCGTGGTTCCCAACATTTTTTTTATATCTTGAGAAAAGTTGAGAATATTTATTCAATATACTATAATAATTGCATGAAGCTGCATAGGGATGGATAAAAATGGGGTTGGAAATTTAGAAATTATGACTGATGCAATAACGAATGCGCTTAAAGACTTTAAGGGGGGAGTGAAAAAGGTTGTTTTAAAAACCGCTCTCTGGACTCCGTTAAATTCATACCGTTTTTTCTTTGTTTTGGTTGTTTCAACCTTGTGGTATGCTTATACATGTAGAAAAAAAATTGGAAACATACTAGGGTATAAAAAAGCATTAAATAATTCTCAAAAAAATATTGTATTTTTATTTAATTACTTTCTGAATAAAACTTATGACGGGATATTTCCTCACCTTATAGCGGAAAATCCCAAGAAATATTTGAAATATGTTTGCATAGAAGGCGAAGAATATGTGCGACAGCTTATTGATAATGATAGAGGAGTTATTTTAATATCCGGGCATTTCGGGCCCATGTTTCGGACACTTCGGACACTATTGTTTAAAGAGGTGTTCGGAATAAGTATTTTATCATTTGCAAATGTAGATACCAAGAATATTTACTGTAATTCTTCTGAAAAAATACATAAAATAATGTCTTCTTTTCCAATTTATGCTGTAGGTGAAGAAAAACAATTTCTGGAAGGATTACTGAGAAAGGAATGGATAAGCTTTCTAAACGATGTATCTTTAAAAAAAAGGACTTCTTCTCGTAACCACACTTTATTTGGTAAAAATGTATATTTTTCAGAACTCCCATTTAAGTTGTCGATAAAATATAATATCCCAATACTATTTCTAGGTACTACAAGAATCAAACGTCAATATCTATTATCAATACTTCCGATAGATGAATTTTCCACACAAGAAGAAGGATTAAAAAAGTACATTGCGCTTATTGAAAAATTGCTTTGTCATGATCCATATGGAGATAATTTTATTGCAGAACAATATTTTTAAAAAGATTTATTATAATTATAATTCATTGAATATATAATTACAAAAAGCATAGCTTTCAAATAATTTTGTCTCACGTTTTTCCAAAAGTAAAAAGTCATGGTATTAAATCTTTGCTTGGCTCATTAGCGATGTCGGATACCATAATTCAAAGGGTAATCTTCAATTTATTTTTCAAGTAGCATGTGCGGATAAGTAGGTAAAAGCAATAACCGAACAGTACTTGATTGGACAATATCTGCAAAATCGAATATAGATTAATGGATATGGGTAAGAAGATTCTTCTGATCAACCCCTGGATTCACGACTTTGCGGCTTATGATTTCTGGCTAAAACCTCTGGGGCTTCTATATATAGGCGCCCTTTTGCGCCAAAACGGCCATCAGGTTGATTTTATTGATTGCCTTGACCCTTATCACCCCGCAATGCTTAAAGAAGGCTGCAAACAGCCACAGAGGCATTCCTTTGGCCGGGGCAAATTCTTCCGGCAGGTTATTCCCAAACCCGATAGCTTAAAAATGATTCCGAAAAATTACTGCCGCTACGGAATTCTGCTGGAAATATTTCGCGAGGAGTTAAAAAACCATCAGGATACAGACATCGTTTTAATCACTTCGATGATGACATACTGGTATCCCGGAGTTTTTGAAGCCATTAAAATAATCAAAGAAGCATTGCCTAAAATTCCCGTTGTGCTGGGCGGCAAATACGCGACACTCTGCTCTGAGCATGCCGTAAAATATTCCGGCGCTGATTTTGTAATTTCCGGCGCGGGAGAAAAGCCAGTCCTTAAGCTACTGCAAGATTTATTTGGCGAAGAACCTTGCTTCATGCCTGATAAAGAAAACCTTGATTCCTTCCCTTACCCCGCTTTCGACTTAATCCGCAAAATTGAGCAACTGCCCATTATCACTTCCCGCGGCTGCCCCTATCGTTGCAGTTACTGCTCCTCGCCCATGCTTAACAAGAAATTTATCAGACGCGATCCGATTAAAGTTGCCGACGAAATCGAGCACTGGCAAAAAAAATTCGCCGTGAAGAATTTCAGTTTTTACGATGATGCTCTTCTTGTTGAACCTAACAAAATGATTATTCCGCTTCTTAATGAACTTCAAAAGCGAAACCTATCCTGTCAGTTCCATTGCCCCAACGGATTGCATCTGCGGGAAATCAGCACAAAATTAAGCAAATTACTTTATGATTCAGGTTTTAAGACAATTCGCTTTGGCTTTGAAACAGCGGACTTCGATAGGCAAAGGCAAACCGGAGGAAAAGTCAAAAACGAAGAATTGTTTGAAGGTGTACGTTACTTAAAAAAAGCGGGCTATAAAACAGACGATATAGGAATTTATCTCCTCTGCGGCCTGCCCAATCAGAGCGCCGTGGAAGTAAGAGACAGTATTGATTTTGTTCGAAAATGCGGTGCCAAGCCAGTGCTCGCCGAATATTCGCCTATTCCCGGCACAAAAATGTGGGCGGAAGCTGTAACCGCATCCCCCTTTGACATTCAGCGCGAACCGCTATATCATAACAATTCATTGCTTCCCTGCCGGAGCAATGATTTTAGTTTTGCCGCTTATACGGAACTGAAGGCGGCGCTTAAGGAGAAGAATAATTAAGGCTGTGTTTAATGATGACTATTCTTATCTGGATTAAAAATATTGCCATCCTTTTGGTTTCTTTGTTTTTTCTAATTAGCGGCATCAACACTCTGTTAGGCTCGTTCAAACTGAACAATCCACAGGAGTTTTTGATGTATTTTTTTTCCGCTTCCCTTTTAATTTTAGTTTGCATTGTGGGGATCATCTATTTTGTCGTTCGCTTTTTCCCAACAAAACAACAAGATGGAATTGATGAAGATGACGCAAAATAATACCTTCGGCTGCAGATTGTTTTTTATATTGGCCATTATTCTTTGCCTTGCCGCCAGTGCTTTCGGTTTTGATCTGGAAAAGAAGGTTGTTAAAGCAAAGCTGAAAAACGGCTTAACGGTTTTGATGCTCGAGCGGCATTTAAGCCCGACTGTTTCTCTCTACATCCGACATCGTGTCGGCGCCGCGGATGAAACGAAAGGCGAAAGCGGCGCGGCCCATCTTCTGGAGCACATGATGTTCAAGGGCACCACAACCATCGGGACTAAAAATTACAAAGCCGAAAAAACGATTCTTGATGAGATCGAAAAAACCGGCACAGCCCTGGATAAAGAAAAACTAAAAGGCCAAAAGGCCGATCCAAAAATTATTCAAGAGCTATCCGCAGAGCTAAAAAAACTACAGGATCAACAAAAAAAATATTTCATTCCCAACGAAATTGACCGCCTCTATACTGAAAACGGTGGCCTGGATATGAATGCCTCCACCGGCCAGGATGTAACTACTTATCAGGTCAGCCTGCCCGCCAATAAAATCGAGCTCTGGGCAAGAATTGAAGCTGATCGCCTGCATCAATCCGGTCTTTCGCGAGTTTTACACGGAACGCGATGTGGTGATGGAAGAAAGAAGGCAGCGCGTGGAGGCCGACCCTGACGGTAAATTATACGAACAATTTTTAAGCACGGCTTATAAAATACATCCCTACGGACGGCCGGTACTGGGCTGGACTCAGGATATCATGAACTTAAGCCCGGACGCGGTAAAGAAAATCTTTGCCGAATATAGAGCGCCGCAGAGTATTGTGATTGCCGTGGTCGGCGATATCAATCCTCAAGAGACATTAAAATTGATCGAAAAATATTTCGGCCGGATTCCCGCGAACAATAAAAAGAAAAATGTGATCCCGGTGGAGCCTCCGCAAACCGAAGAAAGAAAAGTGGAAGTCATCTTCGATGCCAATCCGATGATGATTATCGGCTATCACAAACCCACAGCTCCTGCCTACGATGACTACGTTTTCGACGTTCTGGAAACAATCCTGACCACAGGCAGGACGAGCAGGTTATATAAATTAATGGTAACCGAAATGGGTATCGCGGAAAGCGTGAGCGCTTCCAACGGAACACCGGCAACAAGATACCCCAACCTTTTTACAATATTTGCCAAGCCCCGTTATCCTCATACAAATACGGAACTGGAAGAAATTATTTTTCGCGAAATAGAAAAGATTAAGACTCAACCGGTAACGGATACGGAATTAGCCAAAGCGAAAAATCAGATGAAGATGGAATATATCAGTAACCTCGACTCCAATTCCAAAATCGCCTCTCTTCTATCATATTATGAAGTATTGCTGGGTGATTACAGATATTTTTCCAATTATCTAAATTATATCGATAAGGTTTCGTCTGCCGATATTCAAAATGCGGCAAAACTTTATCTGAATAAAGAAAACTGCACAATCGCCGTATTAAATCGCGGGAAACAGTCTCACAACGAGCTCCAAGGCAGTATGCCTTTCGCTGTGTGGGATAGTTCAACTTGCCAATTCCAATGCACTTCGCCTAGCATACGCCCGGCTTCGTTTTCGCAATTGGAGTTTCACTAGATTAAAGGCGGGATTTTATGATCAAAGGAAAAATCATTAAGCTGTCGGCAAAATTCACCCTCTTACTGCTCATTTCCTTTCTCCTCACGGGAGGCGTTGCGCCCGCGGCATCTGCGGGCGACAGCCGATTACCAAATCCTGACAAAATTAATTACCGGCCGCTGAAATTTAATTTGCCGCAAGTCCAGCGCACTGTTTTAGAAAACGGGATTGTGCTTTATATTCTGGAAGATCACGAATTGCCCATTGTTAATATCAACGCCGTCATTAAAACTGGAACAATCCATGACCCGGAAGACAAAGAAGGAGTTGCCGAATTAACCGCCTATGTGATGAGAACCGGAGGAACGGCAAAGTTAAATAGCGAGGAGGTCGACAGCCAATTCGATTTTCTGGCTGCTTCCGCGGCAATTAACATGTCCATGGAAACAGCTTATGTTGATTTTTCCGTTTTAAGCAAAAACCTCGACCAGGGGCTTGATCTTCTGGCTCAAATACTTACTGCGCCCGCATTCGAACAAAAGAAGTTGCAGCTGGCCAAAGAATTAAAGAAGGAAGATTTACGAAGATTAAAAGACGACCCGCAAAGGCTCGCTTTCCGGGAATTCAATCGCCTTATCTATCGCGGTGACCCGCGCGGCCGCTTCCCCTCTCATAAATCGCTGGCCAATATCGACCGTGATGATTTAATCAGATTTCACCGCCGTTTTTTCCAGCCCAACAATATTATGTTTGCCGTAACCGGAGATATAACCAAACAACAAGCGATAGATAAATTAAAACATTACTTTGGAAACTGGAAGGCCGAAAGCAGGCCTATCCAGACGGCTCTGCCGCCGCAAAAATCCACTGCCGGGCTTTATTATCTCAATAAAGAAATCCCTCAATCCACAATCATCAGCGGCCAATTTGCCGTAAGTAAAACCGATCCTGATTTTTACGCCTTTACCGTTCTCGATTTTATTGCCGGGAGCGGCGGTTTCCCCTCACGAATTTTCAACGCCGTGCGCAACAATGAAGGTCTCGCCTATAGCGCCGGAAGCTTTTACCGGGCAAGACCAGTGTATGGAGTTTTTGGCACCTACGCCTTTACGAAAACATCCTCAACGCTGAAAACCCTTTCGTTGATTAATTCCGTGGTGGATAATATTAAATCCAACACTCTAACCCCAAAAGAACTCGCCTGGGCCAAAACATCAATCAATAACGGTTTTATTTTTTCTTTTACCAGTGCCGAAAAGATTGCGAGAAAGCAAATGAATATCGAATATGAAAAATTACCTGCGGATTTTCTCATCAATTACCGCAATAGAATAGAAAGCGTTACTCTTAAAGATGTCAACAGAGTCGCCGCGAAATATCTGGATAAAACAAAAAACATCGTTCTGATTTTAGGCGACACCAAACAGTTCGACGAACCCTCAACCAAAGCCGGACAGCCTATTTTAATAACTCCCGAAGATTAGAATTTTCATAAAAATATTTTTATGATGGATGCAGATAAATTTAAAAGGGTATCTCAGCGAATCGACTCCTACCGCGAGGCGATGATTGAATTGCAAATGGCTCTCAGCGCCATTCCCGCCGTGGGACCGGAAAACGGCGGTGAAGGCGAATTATTGAAAGCTAATCTATTGGAAAAACGCCTGCAAGAATTGGGCTTTAAAAATTTCCGGCATTATGATGCGGAAGATAAAAGCGTTCCTTCCGGCATTCGTCCGAATTTTATAACCACAATCGAAGGTAAAAATAAAACCGGATTTGTCTGGATTATGACTCATCTGGATATTGTACCTCCCGGAGAAATAAAACTCTGGAGCAACGATCCATACAACGCTTACGTTAAAGACGGCTATATTTACGGCCGCGGCGTGGAAGACAATCAGCAGGATATGGTCGCTTCCATTTTTGCCGCCAAAGCGATTCTGGATGAAGGAATCATCACGGCCAATTCCATTGGTCTGGCTTTTGTTGCCGACGAGGAAACATCCAGCAAAATGGGAGCTCTGCTATATGTTGGATTGCGCCGATCAGCCTTTTCAACCAAGATGATTTGATTGTTGTTCCCGATTCCGGAAATCCGAGAAGGCTCATTAATCGAGGTCGCCGAAAAAAGCATGCTCTGGCTTTGCTTTTAAAACAAAGGGGAAGCAATGTCACGGAAGCAATCCGCAACTGGGCAATAATGCGTTTGTCGCGGCATCTCATCTGGTTACAAAACTGGCTTCATTAAAAAAATCCTTTCCCCAGTCCGATCCGCTTTTTGATCCGCCGGCCAGCACTTTTGAACCGACAAAAAAAGAAGCTAATGTCGGCAATATCAACACTATCCCCGGTGAAGATGTTTTTTATATGGATTGCCGCGTTCTTCCCGATTATCAACTGCAGGATGTTATGGCGGCAATAAAAAAGATTGTCTCACGAAATTGAAAAGAAATTTAAGGTGCAAATCGAAATATCTCCGGTCCAATACCTGCAATCACCAAAACCGACCTCTCCTACCGCTCCGATTGTCCGAGCACTCACTGAAGCCATCGACACCGTTTACGAAATAAAAGCGTTTGCCGGCGGTGTCGGCGCCGGAACCGTTGCCGCTTATTTTCGCCAGAAGGATTTTCCGGTGGCTGTTTGGTCTAAAACCAACCAAACAGCTCATCAGCCGGATGAAAACTGTTCCATCGATAACATGATGGGCAATGCCAAAGTCTTTGCCTATCTGTTTTTGCGGGAGTAAATTGTATTGCTTTAGATAAAACAAAGTGATAGAAGCTCTCGCTTAATTTTATGGCAAAATAAAACTAACCAGAACATTAGAGGTTGATAGCTATTTGCAGCAAATAACTAAAAGCACTTCCATAGAGAAAATTTCTTTTGCCGATCACCATTTGCTGAAAAATCTTTGCGGCGAGACATGATAAGCATCTAAAACTTATCGAAAATCTGGAACCGGTTCAGATAAAGGCCTGGGGAAATTATATCTCCATTACCGGCAAAGAAGACAACGTTCGTAAGATTAGTGCTCTCTTACAACAGCTCTATTCGATAATGGAGAAAGGGTGGCATATTCACACATCCGATATCGATTACGCTCATCGCATTCTTTCCGAAGACGTAACATTCGAATTGGCGCGTATATTTCTCGACACAGTTTTCATTTCTTCTAAAAAACGGATAATTACTCCCAAAAGTATCGCGCAGAGTCTTTATATAGAATACATGAGAAAGTTCGATATGGTTTTTGCCATAGGGCCTGCCGGAACGGGTAAAACATACCTGGCGATGGCCATGGCCGTATCGTACTTGTTGGAAAAGAAAGTCCAGCGTATAATTCTGGCCCGTCCCGCGGTAGAAGCAGGCGAACGATTGGGATTTTTACCGGGAGACCTGGCCGAAAAAGTGAATCCTTATCTGCGCCCCCTATATGACGCACTTTATGATATGATTGACCTGGAAAGAGCAGCCGCACTTATCAATAAAGGGTTGATTGAAGTTGCACCTCTCGCTTTCATGCGCGGCAGAACTCTCAACGATTCTTTTGTCATTTTAGACGAGGCGCAAAATACCACTTCCGAGCAGATGAAAATGTTTTTAACACGGCTCGGATTTGGCTCGAAAGCGGTAATTACCGGAGATGTTACGCAGGTCGACCTGCCCCAGGAAAGAGTTTCCGGATTAATTGAAGCGGAACATATTTTAAAAAAAATCGCCCGTATCCGTTTTGTTCATTTTTCGGAAATTGACGTTGTCCGCCACCCGTTGGTTCAGGATGTCATCAAAGCCTACGCCCGCTTGGACAAAGAAAGAAAACCTAACTCGAAAAAATAAATTTATGAACTTTATAAACTCGGCTACAAGCAAAGCGGCAAACATTTTCAAAAAACTATTGGAAAGGTATAACATTACCTTTGGTTTTCTGAAAAACAGCACCTTCCAAAGATGGGCTAACGGTATTATTCTTTGCTTAATTTTAGCTTTTATCCTGGCACCCGAGATTCATTTTTCCGTACCGAAATTCAAACAGGGAATGATCGCGTCCAAGGATATTAAAGCAGACCGCGACTTCCTTGTCGAAGATCAAAAATCAACCGAAGACAAAAAAAATGATGCCGCGGAAAATATAAAGCCTGTTTATGATTACGACAGCAAAGTTGCCGGTAATATCAGGGTAAAGTTAACCAAAGCTCTCACACACGCCGCTGAAGATTATAAAAGTGCCCTCAAAGAAAAACCGCCGGAAGCAAGCCCCATTGACATCAGTAAATCGCAAAAAGGCAAAAAGAGTTTGGAAGCTAATTTAGGCGTTCCCTTAAGCCCGGAAGAATTTTATGTTTTAAAAGAACTCAAATTTTCTTCCGAACTACAACAAAATTTCTCCCGTTTAATTTTTCCTTTCTATGAAAGAAAATACATAACTAATAGTACTTTCAGCAAACAAGAAAAGGAAAAAGGTATTATTGTAAGAAATATAAATACTCAAACCGAACAAGAAATCAAAGATATTTCCAAAATTTTAAATACTCAGGAAATAGATGCGGAGCTTCTCAAAAGAGTGAATGCTCTTTTTAACAGTGATGACTATTCCACAAAAAAAGTAATGTTTTCATTGGCCAAAAAATTAATCGAGCCGAATCTTACTTTTAATAAAGAAACGACGGAAAAGAAAAAGCTTGCCGTCATGGAGGAAGTGAAGCCGGTACTTTTCCAGGTGCAAAAAAACGAAATGATCGTGCGGGAAGGAGAAAAAATCGGCTACCCAGAACTAATCAAGTTAGATGCTTTTTTTAAATCCACGGGAGACAATAAATTTTCCAGTTTTGCGGTCCTTGCTGGGAATTTTTTTGACGGCTCTCTTCCTTTCTTTAGTTTTGTATTTTTGGCGCACCAGAAACTGGCTTAAACCTTCAATCCGCTCCAATGTCGATTTGTTTGTTTTCGGCATTATTGTCGTGATACAAATATTATTTATCAAGACGGGAATATTCATTTCGCTCGCCATCAACAAAGCCTTCCCCTCCATATCAGCCGATGCCTGTTATTTTGCCATACCTTTTGCGTGGGGCGCAATGATTATCGCCGTTTTAATCAACAGAAACGTAGCGATGATTCATCAGTGTCTTCACTTCTTTTTTGATTGCTTTTCTTTTTGATGAAAAGATTACTTTCCCTCTTTTCTGCTTTTTAGGCTCGGTTGCCGCGTCTTATCATATTGTCGGCAGCCATCAACGCTCGGCTTTTTTAAGGATCGGTATTTTTTTGGGAATTATAAATATGGCCGCTATCGTTTGCATAAACTTTCTCGCCGGAAATTTATTGAATGATTTATTGTTGCGGCTAGCAATGGGATTTGCCGGAGGAATTCTCACCGCAATACTGGTAGCGGGAATCACGCCTGTTTTTGAAAGTTTATTCGGTTTTATAACCGATATCAGGCTTCTGGAACTGGCCAATCTCAATCAACCTCTTTTTCAAAAAATGATCATCGAAGCTCCCGGAACTTATCATCACAGCATCATCGTGGCCTCGCTGGTGGAAGCAGCCGGTGAAGCTATAGGCGCAAATTCTCTACTGGCTAAAGTCAGCGCTTATTATCACGATATCGGTAAACTCACAAAACCTCAATACTTCATTGAAAATCAGCCGAATAATGAAAACAGACACGACAAACTATCACCGAAAATGAGCAGTCTGGTTATAATTTCCCACGTAAAAGACGGCTGTGAATTAGCGTCCAGCGTCAAATTGGGACAGCAAATTATAAACATTATTCGCGAACACCACGGCACGAGCATGGTCAGCTACTTTTACGACAAAGCCAAAAAGGATAAGGATGATATCAATACGTTCTTTGTCGGAAAGCGATTTCCGTTATCCCGGCCCGAAGCCGCAAACAAAAGAATCAGGTCTCGTCATGCTGGGGGATGTTATTGAAGCTTCATCACGCACTCTTCACGATCCGACACCGGCAAGAATCCGTTCACTGGTCAGGGAAAGAATTGAACGTATCTATATGGACGGGCAGCTTGACGAATGTGAATTGACTTTAAGAAATCTCAATACAATAGCGGAAACCTTTACTAAAATTCTTACCGGAATTTTCCACCATCGCGTCGATTACCCAGAATATCCGAATAAAGAAGCAAACGGCAAAAAAGAAATCAATGAACTTACAGATCCAAAACAATCAGAATAAAATTAAGATTGATAAGCGTAAAATTCGCAGCGCGGTTCTAAAAATTCTGAAGAATCTTGAATGCGCGGACAAAGAAATCAGCATTAATTTTGTCGACGACGAAAAAATAAAACAATTAAACAAACAATATCTGGGAAAAGACAAGGCAACCAACGTTCTTTCTTTTTCTTTGCGAGAAGATGAATACGGAAACATTAATCCCCAAGTTTTAGGTGATATCATTATTTCCGTCGAAACAGCCCAAAAAGACGCGGCTTACGGTAATCTTACAATCGATCAGGAAATCGATTTTCTCATTATCCATGGCCTTTTACATTTGTTGGGCTATGATCATGAAAATACGACTAAAAAAGAAACAAGCAAAATGCGAAAAAAAGAAAGGGAATTGTTTAATATCGCCTGCGGTGGCAGCGATATAAAGTTAATTTGATAAAGCCTCTGATCGGTGTTCTCCTTTCTTCCCTTGACAGGTATTTTTATTTTTCTTATACATATCGTTATTCAAAGCAAGTCGTTATTACTAAAAATATATACCAAGTTATGAAGCTGTAAAATTTGACTACATACAGGAGGTAACAAACAATGGAATTATCTTTAAAGAATAAAGTTGTCCTGCTCACCGGAGCCAGCAGGGGTATCGGTCATGCGACAGCAATCGGTTTGGCCAAGGCCGGTGCCGACCTGGCCATAGCCAGCCGTAAACTTCCCGACCTGGAAAAAGTAGCGGCGGAAATAAAAAAATTAGGAAGGAAATGCATACCTATAGCCACCCATGTCGGCAGAATGGAAGAAATAAACTCTCTTGTTAAGAAAACCTTGGACGAGTTCGGGAAAATCGACGTACTGGTAAATAATGCCGCTACGAATCCCTCCATGGCTTCGGCGATGGACATAGACGAGCGCGCCTGGGATTCAATTATGAACCTGAACCTCAAGGGTTTGTTTTTCTTGAGTCAGGCAGTAGCCAAAACAATGAAGGAAAAAGGCGGAGGCAAAATTATAAACATTGCTTCCATCGCCGGGATTTCTCCCGATATATTGGCCGTTTACTCCATAAGCAAAGCGGGTGTGATCATGGCCACAAAGGTAATGGCGCAACAGTGGGGTCAATATAATATCCGGGTTAACACTGTAGCTCCGGGATTAACCAAAACAAAGTTCAGCGAGGCACTTTGGGGAAATCCCGACATTCTTAATATTGCTATGAGCAGAACTCCATTAGGGCGACCGGCAGAACCCGAGGAAATGCTTGGGGCCATCCTTTTTCTGGCTTCCGACGCGTCCAGTTATGTAACGGGACAGGTTATTGCCGTAGACGGCGGGACTACCATATAAAACCGATGATGATTTTTTAATATTAAGTAAATAATTTTGTCTTCAATCTATCTCCTTATGATTGGCAATCTGTAATTTAGTTTCACTAAAGAGAAAGGAGAAATAAAGATGGCCATGTGGGCAAAACTAGCCGAAGACTTTAAGGCATTATTACGGCTGAAGACTGAACCGGTCGCTTTTCGGCGGCTGGAAAAAGCCGAGGAGATGGACAAAATCGACAAGGTGGTCCGGGTTAGCCGTGGATTCACCTTTTGCCAGGTTCCTTTCCTGGTAAGGGTAATGGGACAGACTGTGGGAATCACCAAACAAGATCCTGTCGGCGCCCGCTGCACGCGTCTTCACGGACTGCGGCAAGCAACAGAAAAGAGTATGCTCGGTGAAGCAGCGATGCTTTCGAAAACATGGTTCGGTTCGCCCGAAGAAGCATTAAAGCAGCAGCAGGAAACTCCGCGAATTCCCGTTGGCGAGGCCATAGTCATAGCTCCGTTGGGAAAAGAAAGGTTTGAGCCGGAAGTGGTTTCGATTTACGGCAATCCTGCCCAGATCATGATGATTCTTTGCGGATTGCAGAAAGAGAAATATGAACGTTTCCAGTTCTTTTTCATCGGTGAGGGTGCATGCGCTGATTCACTGGCCCAGTGCTATGTAACCGGCAAACCCGCTCTGGCAATTCCTTGTTATGGGGAAAGATCGATGGGGCAGGTGGCGGATGATGAAATAGTAGTCGCTTTGCCGCCGGGAGAACTGGACAGGGCTATCTCAGGAATGAAAAAACTTGCTAAAATAGGATTCAAGTATCCTATTTCTTTTATTGGAGGATTGACCGATCCAACGCCTATTCTCTCTCAGTTTTATCCAGACGAGGGGAAAAAATAACCCGAAATCTCTTGAACGCACATTTCGGCTTACAATTATTATTTTAAAAAAAGCTTGAAGTAAAATTGCCGATAAAGTATAATGTAACGATGCACATGCAAAATGATTCGATCATATACTTTATCAAACACGGCGTAAGCTTATCTCTACGAACCGTTATTGCGGCTTTAGCTTTTCTAGCTATTACAACGACGGAAGCTGTCTATGCCGATATTTACAAGTATATTGATAATGAAGGTGTTCTGCATTTGACTAACGTGCCTTCAATTCCTAAGGCCAAATATATTTTGATTCTCAAAGAGAAACGGATTCTTTTTCAGTCGAATATCGACGTAAATAAATTCGACCATATAATTTCGAACGCTGCCAAAAAATTTAGAATTGACAGTGCCTTAATCAAGGCAATAATCAAGGCGGAATCCAACTTTAATCATGAAGCCATTTCACCGGTAGGAGCGCAAGGTTTAATGCAGCTAATGCCCGCGACGGCATCCGCTCTTCAGGTGGAAAATGTTTTTCACCCTGAAAATAATATCGAAGGCGGTGCTCGTTATCTGCGGTACCTTCTTAATACTTATAGAGGTAATTTGAAGCTTACTCTTGCCGCTTACAATGCCGGCGAAAGCTCTGTCGCCAAATATAACAATAATGTGCCCCCTTACAGGGAAACGCAAAATTACATAAGGCGCGTTTTGAGTTATTACGAGTTGTTCAGCAAAAAATGAATTTGTTTTTTCTGTTTTTCGACATATAGATATTTCCTGAACTTAGATAATTTTTTTTCTTTAATTCCTTTAATTTCCATTAATTGTTCAATATTTCGAAACCGCCCTAATTTACTGCGTAAATCCAATATTTTTTTTGCAGTTACTTCGCCAATCCCGCTTATCAAAAGCAAATCGTCTTCCGTAGCTTTATTAATATCAAGCCGCATTCCCAGGGCAAGCCTTTTGTCAGCTTCTATTTTTGCAACAATAATATCATCTCTCCCTGAATCGGAATCAATCGATATTTTCATCCCATCATCGAGCTGAAAGTCTTTAGTCGAAAATTCACCGATACCGGCTTTTTTCAACAACTGGTGGGCGGAAGTTTCAGGAGTAACAAAATAAATTCCATTTGTCTGATTCTTGTCAACAACTTCTATCACCAGTGAATCATTAAATTGATCGGTAAAAAGAGGAGCTTTATAGCTGATGAACAAACGGTAAAAAAAACTAAAAAAGGGAATAATCGCCAACGTTATGCATATAGCGATTAGCCCCTTTATTTGACTTTCGGAAACAGTCATTGAATTATTTTTTCTTTTCCAGTCCGAAAGCATCATGAAGAACCATTACGGCAAGCTCCGTATATTTTCTTTGGATAACACAGGAAATCTTAATTTCCGACGTGCTGATCATCATAATATTGACGCTTTCATTGGCCAGTGTGGTAAACATTTTCGCCGCTACACCGGAATGGCTAGCCATTCCTACACCGATTATGGATACCTTGGCTACTTGATCATCAACTTCGACTTTTTTCGCCCCTACCGATTTAGCCGTATTTTCGACTATCTTTTGCGCATCCTTCAAATCTTTCTTGGACACCGTAAAGGTAAGATCGGTAAATCCTTCCAGGCTGGCGTTTTGAATAATCATATCGACGATGATATTTTTATCCGACAAAGGCGTAAATAAAGCGGCTGCTACTCCCGGTTTATCCGGAACATGAACCACCGTAATTTTAGCTTGATCACGATCATAAGTTATACCTGAAACTATTTCTCTTTCCATATCCTTATCCTCCTTAGTCACAAGCGTTCCTCCTTCATCTGAAAATGTTGATTTTACATATACAGGAACATCATATTTTTTAGCCATTTCCACGGAACGGGGCTGTAAAACCTTGGCGCCCGTTATGGCCATTTCCAACATTTCATCGTACGATATTTTATCCAGTCTCCGCGCCTTATTGCAAATATTGGGATCCGTTGTATAGACACCGTCCACATCCGTATAAATGTCGCATTGATCCGCATTCAACGCAGCGGCAAGAGCTACCGCACTTGTGTCGGAACCGCCGCGCCCGAGAGTTGTAATATTATTGTCTTTGTCCACACCCTGAAAACCGGCAACAACAACAATACTTCCACGCTTTAGTTCATTCTTAATTTCTTCCGTATCAATAGACACGATTCGGGCTTTTTTATGGGCCTTGTCCGTTATTATTTTAACTTGAAATCCCAAAAATGATCTTGCCCTATACCCCATTGAATTTAAAACAATAGCCAGCAGGGTTACTGTAACTTGCTCACCCGTGGATATTAAGGAGTCATATTCTCTTTCATCAGGCGATTCAGAAGCCTTATGGGCCAGGGCGATGAGCCTGTCCGTTTCCCCGGCCATCGCCGATAAAACCACGACTACTTCATTGCCCGCTTTTTTTCCATTAATCACTTTTTCGGCCACATTTCTTATTTTATCGATATCTGCAACCGATGTTCCGCCGAATTTCTGAACAATTAAAGCCATCTTCAACTAACCTCCATTTTCAAATCTACTGCCAATTCTTTCAATCTGCTTTTCAATCCTTTTATCATAATTTTTCGGCTATTTTCATCAAGCATATTCAAAACTTATAAAAAAAGTATCACCCGGAAGAATTTGAGCTATTTTTTCCGCCCATTCGATAACAACAACACCGCCTCTGGAAAAATATTCTTCGTAACCTAAATCTTCGAATTCCGAATATCCGTTCAGCCGATAAACATCAAAGTGATAAAGATTACAGCTGGCCGGATATTCATTAATCAAAGTAAAAGTCGGGCTGGTAATCTGATAGTTTTCGCTTACTCCCAGACCACGGGCTAAACCGCCGGTAAAACAGGTTTTCCCGGAACCAAGCTCACCGGATAAAGCCAGGATATCGCCTTTTCTTAACTTTCCGCCAAGAAGACGCGCTATTTCCATGGTTTGTTGTGCGCTACGAGATATTATTTCAATTGTTGCTTTTTCCCTGTTCATTTAAAATGACAGTAATCCGGCACTCATTTTTTTTCCAGTACAACAAAAGCGGTAGCGTATTTTTTTGTATGTGTCAAACTCAAGTGAATCTTTGTGATTTTCTTTTTTTCCATTTGAGCTTTCGCCCCGCCCCATAAGACAAGATCAGGTTTCCCCTTTTCGTCATGCACCACTTCTATTTCTCTTAACTTTGCGCCCATACCCAAACCAATGCCTAAAGCTTTTAAAAAAGATTCTTTGGCCGCAAATCTTGCCGCATAATGGACGGAAGCTTGAATATGTTTGCTACAGTATTCAACTTCTCTATCGGAAAATACTCTTTGCAAAAATTTTTGACCCCATTTTTCGATGATCTTTTCGATACGGCCGTTTTCCACTAAATCTATGCCAATTCCATAAACCATCATATTTCTCTAAGCGTGAAGAATCGCATCGGTAATTGCGGCAACTTTTTTCATTGCGGCAACATCATGCACCCTGACAATATGGCATCCATTCATTATTGCCGCGGTAACAGTCGCCGCCGTTCCTTCCAATCTTTGCCGCGGTTCGCCACCGGTTAGCTTCCCGATAAAAGACTTCCGTGAGGTCCCGACCATTACCGGCATCCCCAATCCCTTCAATTCGGAAAGGTTTTTAATAATTTTATAATTGTCTTGCGGTGTTTTCCCAAAACCAATTCCCGGATCGATAACCAGACAATCTTTTTCTATACCTGCCTTTAGGGCTTTTTCACTGCTTTTTTTCAGATAAGCTATAATTTCACCCATTATATCAGCGTATACCAAATTGCCTTTTTGCATATTTTGCGGTTTTCCCCGCATATGCATAAGAACCACAGCAGCTCCGGTTTCTTTGATGATTTTAGACATTATTTTATCGCCATTGAGTGCACTTATATCATTGACTATTTCTGCGCCTGCATTAATAGCCTGCCTGGCGACTTGCGCTTTTTTTGTATCAATGGATATTGGAACTTTTACCTGTTTCACCAAGCTCTCAATTACAGGAAGGACTCGCTTTAATTCAACGCCG